>NZ_JAIVAI010000015.1 GCF_020171525.1 Halobacillus yeomjeoni | reverse complement strand
CTTTATGGAGCCAGCCGCCGAAGGTGGGGCCAATGATTGGGGTGAAGTCGTAACAAGGTAGCCGTATCGGAAGGTGCGGCTGGATCACCTCCTTTCTAAGGATAGAAACGGAAGCGTACTTGGTTGGTTGTTCAGTTTTGAGAGATTAAAGCTATGAAAATATCTTTATTCCCATAATTGGATGGGCCTGTAGCTCAGTTGGTCAGAGCGCACGCCTGATAAGCGTGAGGTCGGTGGTTCAAGTCCACTCAGGCCCACCATTCAAATACGGGGCCTTAGCTCAGCTGGGAGAGCGCCTGCTTTGCACGCAGGAGGTCAGCGGTTCGATCCCGCTAGGCTCCACCATTAATTAAAACACAAACGATACAATTTGTGTTTTATATTTGACCCTAAACAAGGGCGTGAACCTTGAAAACTGGATAAGGAATCAATAGTGATCATCTAACGATGATGCTAGTGATGACAAGACATTCAACGAAACATTGAAACAAATCAACGTCTTTTCACGAAGATAGTTAAGTGAATAAGGGCGCACGGTGGATGCCTTGGTACTAG
>NZ_JAIVAI010000014.1 GCF_020171525.1 Halobacillus yeomjeoni | reverse complement strand
TAAGAGTGTGCTATGAAGCTGGCCCAACAGGTTATGGTCTCTACCGATTCCTGAGTAAATTGAACGTGTCCTGTGAAGTTATTGCTCCATCCCTTATTCCCCAACGTCCCGGAGACCGAGTCAAGACAGACAAACGAGATGCGGTTCGACTGGCCCAACTTTATCGCTCCGGCGAACTCACACCCATTCATATTCCAACGGAAGATGATGAGGCGCTACGAGACTTAGTTCGTTGTCGAGAAGATGCCGTTCAGGACCAGTTACGTGCTAAGCATCGGCTTTCGAAGTTCTTACTCCGCCACGATATTCGTCAGCCTACCGGTATGAGAGTTTGGTCCGTGAACTACCGTCGTTGGTTAGATACATTAAAGTTCGAACGCTCCTCTTCGAGTATCACTTTCCAAGAGTATTATTATCAATTAAAGGAAATCGAAGCGAGGATTTCTCGTTTAGAAGAAGAAATCTTAAACCAAGCGACCGATAGTGTACACGCTCCTATGATCCAAGCTCTACAAGGCTTGCGGGGCGTCGCTTTAATCACGGCAGCCAGCTTAGTGGCGGAAATTGGCTCGTTTGAAAGGTTTGCTTCCCCTCGACAATTAATGGCCTATGCCGGATTAGTCCCGAGTGAATCATCAAGTGGTGATCGCCGCAAACAGGGAGAGATTACGAAAACAGGAAACAGTCACGTAAGGCGACTGTTGATTGAGTCTGCATGGAGTTATCGTTATCAGCCTGCAGTAAAAGGAAAACTAAAAAAACGTCTCGAAGGATTACCACCCGAAAGTCAAGCCATCTCCTGGAAAGCGCAACATCGTCTCCACAAGAAGTATTACCGTTTATTATCCAGAGGAAAAGAAAAAGCCAAAGCTGTGACAGCTGTCGCTCGTGAATTAGCTGGATTCATTTGGGCCATGGCACATGAAGTGGAAACGAGGTAAAAAAACGTTTTTTTGAAACATGATTAAAGAGTTAAATTTAAGAAAATTCTTGAGTATAGGGCTCGAAGGCAAAGAATAGACCCCGGGAAGGTAAATCCACGCGCCTCCTCTGTGCTAG
>NZ_JAIVAI010000013.1 GCF_020171525.1 Halobacillus yeomjeoni | reverse complement strand
AGATCCCTCAGAGACGATGAGGTTGATAGGTCCGAGGTGGAAGCGTGGTGACACGTGGAGCTGACGGATACTAATTGATCGACGACTTATCTATCTGGTTTAATCGTTCGTGAAAAGCGTAGTTGGTTCAATCGTTGAAATGTTTTCCTTATCCAGTTTTGAGGGTTTACTTAAAAAAATTAAATTTACCCTTGAAATTTTCTTCAAAGGACAATATAATATATCTTGTCCTTGAAAAAAGGAAACAAAAGGTTTGGTGGTGAAGGCGAAGAGGTCACACCTGTTCCCATGCCGAACACAGAAGTTAAGCTCTTCAGCGCCGATGGTAGTCGGGTCGATCCCCGTGAGAGTAGGACGCTGCCAAGCCTTATATAAATCCGGAGGATTAGCTCAGCTGGGAGAGCACTTGCCTTACAAGCAAGGGGTCGCAGGTTCGAACCCTGCATCCTCCACCATTTTCACCAGCTTGCCGGCCTAGCTCAACTGGCAGAGCAACTGATTTGTAATCAGTAGGTTGGGGGTTCAAGTCCTCTGGCCGGCACCATGTATTAAATTGAGCTTTGAACTAAATACTTTAAACTGACAACTTTTCATAGAGAGCCATTAGCTCAGCTGGCAGAGCATCTGACTTTTAATCAGAGGGTCGAAGGTTCGAATCCTTCATGGCTCACCATTTTCTTGCGGGTGTGGTGGAATTGGCAGACACGCTAGATTTAGGATCTAGTGCTTCACGGCGTGGGGGTTCAAGTCCCTCCACCCGCATTATTGCGGAAGTAGTTCAGTGGTAGAACACCACCTTGCCAAGGTGGGGGTCGCGGGTTCGAATCCCGTCTTCCGCTCCATTATCATTATAAGAGCTACTTAATACCGAACAACACGACGTATAACATAAAACTTGCCAGGCCGGGGTGGCGGAATTGGCAGACGCACAGGACTTAAAATCCTGCGGTGGGTTTCCACCGTGCCGGTTCGAGTCCGGCCCTCGGCACCATAATTTCATATGCGCCCGTAGCTCAATTGGATAGAGCGTCTGACTACGGATCAGAAGGTTAGGGGTTCGACTCCTCTCGGGCGCGCCATTTTCAAACGGGAAGTAGCTCAGCTTGGTAGAGCACTTGGTTTGGGACCAAGGGGTCGCAGGTTCGAATCCTGTCTTCCCGACCATTCCTTATAAATGGGGCCTTAGCTCAGCTGGGAGAGCGCCTGCTTTGCACGCAGGAGGTCAGCGGTTCGATCCCGCTAGGCTCCACCAATTAATTTTAAAAAAAGTTGTTGACACCAACAACAAGCCATGATAAGATGGTTAAGTCGCTGTTTTGAGCGGCATACAACATTTTGATCTTTGAAAACTGAACGAACCAACCAGTACGTCAAGATATTTCTTCTTCAATAGAAGAAACTTAAACAAGCACATTCGGTGTGCAAATGAGCAAGACAAACTTTTTCAACTTTTATGGAGAGTTTGATCCTGGCTCAGGACGAACGCTGGCGGCGTGCCTAATACATG
>NZ_JAIVAI010000012.1 GCF_020171525.1 Halobacillus yeomjeoni | reverse complement strand
AAACAAGCACATTCGGTGTGCAAATGAGCAAGACAAACTTTTTCAACTTTTATGGAGAGTTTGATCCTGGCTCAGGACGAACGCTGGCGGCGTGCCTAATACATGCAAGTCGAGCGCGGGAAGCGAGCTGATCCCCTTCGGGGGTGACGCTCGTGGAACGAGCGGCGGACGGGTGAGTAACACGTGGGCAACCTGCCTGTAAGACCGGAATAACCCCGGGAAACCGGGGCTAATGCCGGGTAACACTTTCTTTCGCATGAAGGAGAGTTGAAAGATGGCTTCTTGCTATCACTTACAGATGGGCCCGCGGCGCATTAGCTAGTTGGTGAGGTAACGGCTCACCAAGGCGACGATGCGTAGCCGACCTGAGAGGGTGATCGGCCACACTGGGACTGAGACACGGCCCAGACTCCTACGGGAGGCAGCAGTAGGGAATCTTCCGCAATGGACGAAAGTCTGACGGAGCAACGCCGCGTGAACGATGAAGGTCTTCGGATCGTAAAGTTCTGTTGTTAGGGAAGAACAAGTACCGTGCGAATAGAGCGGTACCTTGACGGTACCTAACGAGGAAGCCCCGGCTAACTACGTGCCAGCAGCCGCGGTAATACGTAGGGGGCAAGCGTTGTCCGGAATTATTGGGCGTAAAGCGCGCGCAGGCGGTTCCTTAAGTCTGATGTGAAAGCCCACGGCTCAACCGTGGAGGGTCATTGGAAACTGGGGAACTTGAGGACAGAAGAGGAGAGTGGAATTCCACGTGTAGCGGTGAAATGCGTAGATATGTGGAGGAACACCAGTGGCGAAGGCGACTCTCTGGTCTGTTTCTGACGCTGAGGTGCGAAAGCGTGGGTAGCAAACAGGATTAGATACCCTGGTAGTCCACGCCGTAAACGATGAGTGCTAGGTGTTAGGGGGCTTCCACCCCTTAGTGCTGAAGTTAACGCATTAAGCACTCCGCCTGGGGAGTACGGCCGCAAGGCTGAAACTCAAAGGAATTGACGGGGGCCCGCACAAGCGGTGGAGCATGTGGTTTAATTCGAAGCAACGCGAAGAACCTTACCAGGTCTTGACATCCTTGGACAACCCTAGAGATAGGGCTTTCCCTTCGGGGACCAAGTGACAGGTGGTGCATGGTTGTCGTCAGCTCGTGTCGTGAGATGTTGGGTTAAGTCCCGCAACGAGCGCAACCCCTAATCTTAGTTGCCAGCATTCAGTTGGGCACTCTAAGGTGACTGCCGGTGACAAACCGGAGGAAGGCGGGGATGACGTCAAATCATCATGCCCCTTATGACCTGGGCTACACACGTGCTACAATGGATGGAACAAAGGGCAGCGAAGCCGCGAGGTGTAGCAAATCCCATAAAACCATTCTCAGTTCGGATTGCAGGCTGCAACTCGCCTGCATGAAGCCGGAATCGCTAGTAATCGCGGATCAGAATGCCGCGGTGAATACGTTCCCGGGCCTTGTACACACCGCCCGTCACACCACGAGAGTTGGCAACACCCGAAGTCGGTGAGGTAACCTTTATGGAGCCAGCCGCCGAAGGTGGGGCCAATGATTGGGGTGAAGTCGTAACAAGGTAGCCGTATCGGAAGGTGCGGCTGGATCACCTCCTTTCTAAGGATAGAAACGGAAGCGTACGCTG
>NZ_JAIVAI010000011.1 GCF_020171525.1 Halobacillus yeomjeoni | reverse complement strand
TGATCATCTAACGATGATGCTAGTGATGACAAGACATTCAACGAAACATTGAAACAAATCAACGTCTTTTCACGAAGATAGTTAAGTGAATAAGGGCGCACGGTGGATGCCTTGGTACTAGGAGCCGATGAAGGACGGGACTAACACCGATATGCTCCGGCGAGCCGTAAGTAGGCTTTGACCCGGGGATTTCCGAATGGGGAAACCCGCTGTTCGTAATGGGACAGCATCCAATTCTGAATCCATAGGGATTGGACGGCACACCTGGGGAACTGAAACATCTCAGTACCCAGAGGAAGAGAAAGCAAACGCGATTTCCTGAGTAGCGGCGAGCGAAACGGAATCAGCCCAAACCAGAAAGCTTGCTTTCTGGGGTTGTAGGACACTCCATCGGAGTTACCAAGAAGGAAGGTAGACGAATCGACCTGGAAAGGTCAGCCAGAGCAGGTAACAGCCCTGTAGTCGAAACCTTTCTTCCTCCGGAGTGGATCCTGAGTACGGCGGAACACGAGGAATTCCGTCGGAATCCGGGAGGACCATCTCCCAAGGCTAAATACTCCCTAGTAACCGATAGTGAACCAGTACCGTGAGGGAAAGGTGAAAAGCACCCCGGAAGGGGAGTGAAACAGAACCTGAAACCGTGTGCCTACAAGTAGTCGGAGCCCGTTAATGGGTGACGGCGTGCCTTTTGTAGAATGAACCGGCGAGTTACGACCGTATGCGAGGTTAAGCAGCAGAAGCGGAGCCGCAGCGAAAGCGAGTCTGAATAGGGCGAGTGAGTATGCGGTCGTAGACCCGAAACCGTGTGATCTACCCATGTCCAGGGTGAAGGTCAGGTAACACTGACTGGAGGCCCGAACCCACGTAAGTTGAAAATTACGGGGATGAGGTGTGGGTAGGGGTGAAATGCCAATCGAACACGGAGATAGCTGGTTCTCTCCGAAATAGCTTTAGGGCTAGCCTCAGAATAGAAAGTCTTGGAGGTAGAGCACTGATTGGACGAGGGGCCCCTATCGGGTTACCGAATTCAGTCAAACTCCGAATGCCAATGACTTTGTTCTGGGAGTCAGACCGTGGGTGATAAGGTTCATGGTCGAGAGGGGAACAGCCCAGACCGCCAGCTAAGGTCCCTAAGTGTGTGTTAAGTGGAAAAGGATGTGGAGTTGCTTAGACAACCAGGATGTTGGCTTAGAAGCAGCCATCATTGAAAGAGTGCGTAATAGCTCACTGGTCGAGTGACTCTGCGCCGAAAATGTACCGGGGCTAAACACACCACCGAAGCTGCGGATTGATCTTACGATCAGTGGTAGGAGAGCGTTCTAAGGGCAGTGAAGTCAGACCGTAAGGACTGGTGGAGCGCTTAGAAGTGAGAATGCCGGTATGAGTAGCGAAAAAAGAGTGAGAATCTCTTTCACCGAATGCCTAAGGTTTCCTGAGGAAGGCTCGTCCTCTCAGGGTTAGTCGGGACCTAAGCCGAGGCCGAAAGGCGTAGGCGATGGACAACAGGTCGATATTCCTGTACCACCTCCTTTCCGTTTGAACGACGGGGGGACGCAGGAGGATAAGGAGAGCGCGCCATTGGATGAGCGCGTCCAAGCAGTGAGACGGTCGGATAGGCAAATCCGTCCGGCAACGTCAAGCTGTGATGGGGAGGGAACTAAAGTACCGAAGCTCCTGATTTCACACTGCCAAGAAAATCCTCTAGTGAGGAAAGAGGTGCCCGTACCGCAAACCAACACAGGTAGGCGAGGAGAGAATCCTAAGGTGAGCGGGAGAACTCTCGTTAAGGAACTCGGCAAAATGACCCCGTAACTTCGGGAGAAGGGGTGCTCCTCTGCCGAGGAGCCGCAGTGAAAAGGCCCAAGCGACTGTTTACCAAAAACACAGGTCTCTGCGAAGCCGTAAGGCGAAGTATAGGGGCTGACACCTGCCCGGTGCTGGAAGGTTAAGGGGATGCGTTAGCTTATGCGAAGCGTTGAACCGAAGCCCCAGTAAACGGCGGCCGTAACTATAACGGTCCTAAGGTAGCGAAATTCCTTGTCGGGTAAGTTCCGACCCGCACGAAAGGTGCAACGACTTGGGCACTGTCTCAACGAGAGACCCGGTGAAATTATACTATGTGTGAAGATGCACATTACCCGCGACAGGACGGAAAGACCCCGTGGAGCTTTACTGTAGCCTGATATTGAATGTTGGTACAGCTTGTACAGGATAGGTAGGAGCCTTAGAAGCCGGAGCGCTAGCTTCGGTGGAGGCGCTGGTGGGATACTACCCTGGCTGTACGGACATTCTAACCCAGGACCGTGATCCGGTCCGGAGACAGTGTCAGGTGGGCAGTTTGACTGGGGCGGTCGCCTCCCAAAAGGTAACGGAGGCGCCCAAAGGTTCCCTCAGAATGGTTGGAAATCATTCGCAGAGTGTAAAGGCACAAGGGAGCTTGACTGCGAGACCTACAAGTCGAGCAGGGACGAAAGTCGGGCTTAGTGATCCGGCGGTTCCGCATGGAAGGGCCGTCGCTCAACGGATAAAAGCTACCCCGGGGATAACAGGCTTATCTCCCCCAAGAGTCCACATCGACGGGGAGGTTTGGCACCTCGATGTCGGCTCATCGCATCCTGGGGCTGTAGTCGGTCCCAAGGGTTGGGCTGTTCGCCCATTAAAGCGGTACGCGAGCTGGGTTCAGAACGTCGTGAGACAGTTCGGTCCCTATCCGTCGTGGGCGTTGGAAATTTGAAAGGAGCTGTCCTTAGTACGAGAGGACCGGGATGGACACACCGCTGGTGTACCAGTTGTTCCGCCAGGAGCATAGCTGGGTAGCTACGTGTGGATGGGATAAGTGCTGAAAGCATCTAAGCATGAAGCCCTCCTTGAGATGAGATTTCCCTTTGCCTTTGAGCAAATAAGATCCCTCAGAGACGATGAGGTTGATAGGTCCGAGGTGGAAGCGTGGTGACACGTGGAGCTGACGGATACTAAT
>NZ_JAIVAI010000010.1 GCF_020171525.1 Halobacillus yeomjeoni | reverse complement strand
ACGATGTGGTGGTGAAGGCGAAGAGGTCACACCTGTTCCCATGCCGAACACAGCAGTTAAGCTCTTCAGCGCCGATGGTAGTCGGGTCGATCCCCGTGAGAGTAGGACGCTGCCACATCAAACCTTAAACCTTAGAAACTATTTTCTAAGGTTTTTTTGTGCATTCATGTATAGAAGTGCTAGATTCGGAGATACTAAAAATAAAGTTACCGTTTCATAGTTTGATAAGAAATATCCGAAGAAAGCAACTTAGGAGGGATACGAGGATGCACAACCCGTCATGCAATATTTGTTCGAAAGAAACGAAGGATGGGATTTATTTGTTACGTTTGTATATATGCCATTCATGTGAAAAAGAGATTATTGATACACCTGCAGATGACCCTAAATACAAATATTTCGTACAGCAGATGGCCAAAGCTCATCGTACTATGATTCCGTCTTAACGATATAGCAGCTATGAAAAACCGCTTCATTTAAAAGAAGCGGTTTTTCTTATGAGATTGATTGTATCCATGAAGTTATGTACGATAAGTGAGGATAAAAGCTTATAAAGGTGTGTAAGAGTATGAATGTACAAAAAGAGACGCCTCTTTATGACGCGTTAATAAAAAATAAACAAAAAAGTCCCTTGTCTTTTCATGTCCCTGGACATAAATATGGTCAAGTCTTTCCTGAAAAAGCGAAGTATACTTATGAGGCCTTATTATCTATTGATGCTACAGAAATAACTGGTCTTGATGACTTACACGCTCCAGACAGCGTCATTAAAAAAGCACAAAAATTAGCCAGCCTATATTTTGAGAGTGATGCAACTTCCTTTTTAGTTAACGGAACAACTGTAGGTAATATGGCAATGGTTCTATCTGTCTGTAACAGAGGAGATGAAGTGATTGTCCAGCGGAATTGTCATAAATCCGTTATGAACGGTTTGGAACTTGCAGGTGCGAAGCCCGTGTTTTTGTCTTCAGAATACGAGGAAGCAACAGGGCGGTACAGTAAAGTGACAGCCGAATCAGTCCGAAAGGGTATAACCGAGCATCCTAATGCTAAGGCCGTATTTTTGACATACCCGGATTATTTTGGGCGCACCTATCCAATAAAAGATATCATAGATGTTGCTCATGCTCACGACCTGCCACTGCTGGTGGATGAAGCTCATGGAGTACACTTTCATCTGGGTTCGCCATTTCCTTATCCATCTCTGAAGGAAGGGGCTGATGCGGTTGTACAATCTGCACACAAGATGGCACCGGCGATGACCATGGCTTCCTTTATACATATCAAAGGGAACAGAGTGAACAAAGAGAAACTGAACCACTATCTTCAAATCCTTCAATCCAGCAGCCCTTCTTATCCATTAATGGCAAGCCTGGACCTTGCGAGGTATTATTTAGCCAACTGGGATGATAAGAAGGGTGTATTCAAATTTATTGAGGATATACGAACGTATTTTAAGAGGTATCACGATTTTTGGGATGTGTTACCTCTCACACATTATGATGATCCCTTAAAAATGACCCTGTCTGTAAAAAGGGGATCAGGTTTTGAAGTGGCTCAAGCATTAGAAGATAGCAGTATCGTGCCGGAAATGGCTACTACAAACCAGGTTCTCCTTACGTTTGGATTGGAGCCGGCATTTGATAAGGAAGTCTTGAAGGAACGGTTAAGTAGTGTGTATTTCCAATTAAAAAACCTCCCTGAGCGTGCTACAATAAAGCAAGACGACTTTTCGTTACCATCTATACAAACATTAGAAATGAGTTATCCAGAAATGCAGGAAATCCCTTCTTACGACGTGAACTGGAAAGATGCTGTTGGACTAATTGCAGCTGAAGCAGTAATCCCTTACCCACCTGGAATTCCTTTGCTCATGAAGGGAGAACGAATTTCTAAGAAACATATAGAGCTTGTCCGTTCATTGCAAGGACAAGGAGCAAAATTTCAAAACGGAAACATTGCTCACGGGATACGAGTGTTCAAAGGAGAATGAGTGTGAAAGGTTTATTTGTAACATTTGAAGGAGGAGAGGGTGCTGGAAAGTCCTCCATCCTTAAAGAAATCAGCCAAGAGTTAAGAGATGATGGTTATCCTGTGTTAGAAACACGGGAACCGGGCGGAATAGATATTGCGGAAAAAATACGTGACGTTATATTGAACCCTTCTCATACATCGATGGATGCCCGGACGGAGGCTCTTTTATATGCTGCTGCCCGACGTCAGCATTTAGTTGAAAAGGTGATCCCTGCACTGGAAGAGGGAAAAATCGTGTTGTGTGATCGCTTTTTGGATTCCAGTCTCGTATACCAAGGCTACGCACGAGGATTAGGAATGGATGCCGTCCATCGAATTAATGAATTTGCCATTGAAGATTTTATGCCGGAGCTTACTTTATTGTTTGATATCACTCCTGAAGAAGGTTTGATGAGAATCGCGGCTAATAAAGAAAGAGAACAGAACCGTCTGGACCTTGAAAAAGTAGATTTTCATGAAAAGGTACATGAGGCTTATCAAAAGCTCGCTGTTGATTTTCCAGAGCGGATCAAAGTCATCAATGCATCTCAATCTTTCCAGGAAGTGAAGACAGACGCTATCCAAGTGTTAAGGAAATACTTACCATCTATACAGAAGTAAATTTGTTATAATGAAAGAAAACATAGTGGGAGGGTCCTTGTGATGAAGATGATTGTTGCTGTAGTCCAGGATAAAGATAGTAATCGATTGACGGACGCCTTAGCTGAAAATGATTTTAAAACGACTAAGTTATCCTCCACTGGCGGATTCCTTCGCGAAGGAAATACGACTTTCATGATTGGATGTGACGATGAGGACGTAGATGATGCTCTTGATATCATCAAAAAAAATTGCAGCCAACGTGAACAAATGGTGGCACCTATTTCTCCAATGGGTGGAAATGCGGATTCGTACATTCCGAAACCTGTAAAAGTCGAAGTTGGCGGCGCAACTGTTTTCATCCTGCCGGTCGATTCATTTTTCCATTTTTAGAATTGGGATTTGTTTAATGTCTTTTGTTAATATTTACAACCATTTCTTACAACTGCACCCGTCTGGGGTTGCGGTTTTGCGGCGTTTACTTTAACCATAGTTGGTTAACCGGACTTATTATTATGGTTTATGGCCTTTATATCCCATTTTTCTAGAGTCGGTCTTGGGAATGGCGGGACTCGTGCGGGATATAGGTACATCGTGAGAGCCTGAGGAGCTCACGGTACCCAACGGAAAGCGCGTCATTCCCAAGACCGCCTTCACGCGATTTTGCAAAAGAAAGAGCTGTTTTCAACCTTTATTGTGAGATAACAACACCAAGCATTAACAGATCCTGAAATTAAAGGAGTTACCATATGAAGATCAGTCAGGACATGCGGACCCATCTTGAGTCTGTCCAGAAACATGCCGGGAACCAGGCGAAAGGCAGCGCGAACTTTGATGCCATAGTTCAATCTCAAAGCAGACAGCTGCAGGAAGCACAATTAAATGAATTGTTGAAGACGATTACTTCCCAAGGGGAAAGGGTGGCAAGATTCCGTTCTTTCAAAGATTTGGCGAAATATAAACGTCTGATTAAAGATTTCGTCAAAGAATCTGTTCAGTATGGTATGAACTTAAAGCATTCTCACAGCTGGAATCAGCATGGACAGACAAGGAAGTTGACCATTGTGGAATCTGTAGATGAAAAATTGGCAGAGTTGACGGACGCTGTCCTGGATCAAGAACAAAGGTCGATAGATTTATTAGGGATCATTGGTGAAATCAAGGGTCTGCTCATCAATTTATACACGTAAGGACGGAAGTCATTATGCAGACATGGGAAGAGATGAAAGAGCTACAGCCTTTAGCAGGGCAGATGTTGATGAATAGTTTTACGAAAGATCGTATCTCCCACGCGTACTTATTTCACGGGAATCGTGGGACTGGTAAAAGAGAGATGAGTCTACTTTTTGCAAAAAGCATTTTTTGTAAATTTCGAGATGGTGTCGATCCATGCCAGAAGTGCAGGGACTGCATACGTGTCGATTCTGGTAATCATCCCGACCTTCACTGGATTGAACCGGATGGACAATCAATCAAGAAAGAGCAAATCTTACACTTGCAAAAAGAGTTTACTTATACAGGAATGGAATCGAATCGGAAAGTTTATATCATCGTCGATGCTGACCGGATGACTGTGAATGCATCCAACCGTTTGTTGAAATTTCTTGAAGAGCCAAGTAAACAGACGACAGCCATGTTATTGACGGAAAGTGGACAGACCATCCTCAATACTATACGCTCCCGGTGTCAGCTGTTGTCTTTTCAGCCATTAAGCGCTAAGCGGTTGGAAAACAAGCTTGTCGAGGAAGGCGTGTCTCAATCGAACGCGAGACTGTTGGCAGCGTTGACCAATAATCTTCAAGAAGCCTTGGATATGAACCAAGATGAGTGGTTTGCTAATGTTCGAAAAATAGTGATACAATTAATTGAAGTGCTTCAAAATAAACCAAACGAAGGACTCTTATTTATCAACCATCAGTGGATGCCTCATTTTAAGGAACGTAAGCAATTACAGCGCGGACTTGATGTGCTTGTGCTCTGGTTTCAGGATGTAATCAATAAATTTTTGGACCGGGAAGATTCCATTGTTTTTATTACAGAAAGAGAGAAATTGGAACGAGCGACAATGAAATGGTCACGTCAATCGGCCGCTCAATGCTTATCCCGGATTCTTGAGGCGAAACGAAAGATAAATCAAAATGTCCATCCGAATTTAGTGATGGAACAATTAACCCTTCAACTACAGAGGTGATGATCGAGTGATCGAAGTTGTAGGTGTTCGATTTAAGCAGGCGGGAAAAATTTATTATTTCGATCCCGGGGATTACCGAATGACAACAGAAGATTACGTCATCGTTGAAACCGTCCGGGGAATCGAATTCGGAAAAGTCGTCATCGCAAATAAATCTGTGGATGAAGAAGATGTCGTATTGCCTTTGAAAAAAGTCATCCGTATTGCAGATGAGAAAGATAAGATGACGGTGGACGAAAATAAAGACAACGCCTCAGAAGCTTACCGTATTTGTGAAAAGAAAATACGTGAACATAAATTGGACATGAACCTTGTCGATGTAGAATATACGTTTGATCGAAATAAAGTCATTTTTTACTTTACAGCAGATGGACGAGTGGACTTCCGTACATTAGTTAAAGACTTAGCTTCTGTATTCAAAACCCGAATTGAACTTCGCCAAATCGGAGTACGTGATGAAGCGAAAATGCTCGGAGGGATTGGTCCGTGTGGCCGTATGTTATGTTGCTCTACATTTTTGGGTGACTTTGAACCGGTTTCCATAAAAATGGCCAAAGACCAAAATTTATCGTTGAATCCTGCCAAAATATCAGGATTGTGTGGCCGCTTAATGTGCTGTCTTAAATATGAAAACGACGACTATGAAGCTGCTAAAAAGGAGCTTCCTGATTTGGGAGAAAGTATCGCCACTTCCTTCGGAAAAGGGAAAGTCGTCGGACTTAACATGTTAGAACGCATGGTTCAAATAGAATTCCGTGAAAAAGAAAGAGTTCTGGAGTACTCCTTACAAGAGTTAATCGATGAAGGGGTCGTACAAACAGAAGCCACAGAATAAAAGGTGGAGTCAAGCGTGAATAAGAAAGCCATATTTGAACAAGTATCCCATTTCGAAAGCCAAATTGGCGAGTTGTACCAACAGCTTGGCGATCTTAAGAAGCAACTCGCATACTTATTAGAAGAAAACCAGCATTTATCGCTTGAAAATCATCATTTGAGACAACGCTTAGAAAAAGAGAATGAGAAACAGGAGAAACAATCATCAGATTCCAAGCACGACCGAGGTCCAGCGGTCGGAGAAGGTTACGATAACCTTGCTCGTTTGTATGAAGAAGGCTTTCATATTTGTAATTTACATTTTGGTAGTCCTCGAGATGAAGATTGTTTATTCTGCCTATCTTTCTTGAATAAGAAAAAATAATTCCAGGTCCAAAGCCTTTCCTTGCTCATCCGAGGGAGGGCTCTCTTTTTATCTATACAGAAAGGAAATAGATCGATGGTTCAATTATATGGAGACGAACGGATAGATTACTTATTAGCTGAAGAAAATATGCGGATTATTCAAAGTCCTAGTGTGTTTGCGTTCTCACTGGATGCCGTATTACTTGCAGACTTTACGTATGTACCGAAAACACGTGGGAAAATTCTTGACTTATGTACAGGAAATGGAGTTATTCCTTTGTTTTTGACCACACGTTCGAGCGTACCGATTACAGGTGTAGAAATTCAAGAACGGCTTTATGATATGGCTGTCCGCAACATCGAATTGAATCAATTGGACGAGCAGCTCGAGATGATACATGGAGATTTGAAGGATATGCCCGCCCGGTATGGAAATGATAAATTTGATTTAGTGACTTGCAACCCGCCTTATTTCCCGACTCCTCAATCGGATGAACAAAATATCAATGAACATTTGGCCATAGCAAGACACGAAATACACTGTACGTTAGAAGACGTTATACAATCGTGCAGTCGATTAGCAAAGTCTGGTGGGAAAGTATCTATGGTCCATCGTCCTGATCGATTGGTTGAGATCATTGAACTTTTCAAAAAGTACAAGCTTGAACCAAAGCGTATGCGGCTGGTATATCCTAAGGAAGGGAAAGAAGCGAATATACTTTTAATTGAAGGGACCCGCGACGGAAAACCTGGGTTGAATATCCTTCCCCCTCTCTATGCTTTGACTCAAGATGATCAATATACCAATGAATTAAGGGAAATTTTATATGGAAAGTAAACATTATGTTTATATGCTTCGGTGTAAGGATCAATCGCTTTATACGGGGTATACGAATGACTTGAAAGCGCGATTGCAAAAGCATGAAGCGGGTAAAGGAGCAAAATATACCCGTGGAAGAGGACCATTCATTTTAGAAGTTACAAAAATATATGAAACGAAACAAGAAGCGATGAAGGAAGAATATCGGATCAAACAGATGTCACGAACGCAAAAGGAAAAGTGGATCGCTCAAGAAAGAGAAGGTGACAGGGATCATGAAAGTCCAAAAAAGCTTTAAAGATGAACAAACCGAAGGGGTGTTGTATATCGTTCCAACCCCCATTGGAAATCTACAAGATATGACCTTTCGTGCTGTTGAGACTCTGAAAAAAGTAGATGTTATTGCAGCGGAGGATACAAGGAATACAAAAAAGCTGCTCAATCACTTTGAAATTCAATCCCCTTTAGTGAGTTATCATGAACATAATAAACATGCCAAAGGACCTCAACTGATTGAAAGGTTAAAAAAAGGGGAAGACATCGCTTTGGTCAGTGATGCGGGAATGCCCGGTATTTCTGACCCCGGCGAAGAGCTTGTGAAAGAGGCAGTTGAAGGTGAACTTTCAGTTATTGTACTACCTGGTGCTAACGCAGCGTTACCTGCTTTAGCTGGTTCGGGACTCTCTACAGAGCAGTTTTATTTCTTTGGTTTTTTACCAAGGAAGAAAAAAGAGCGTGCCAGTGAATTGGAACGACTTCAATCTTTGTCAGCAACGCTTGTTTTTTATGAATCACCTCACCGGTTGAAAGAGATGCTGGCACATGTCCTGGAGGTATTCGGAAATCGACAAGCCACCATAGCTCGTGAACTGACAAAGCGGTATGAAGAGTATATAAGAGGGAACCTCGAAGAACTGGTTTCCTGGAGTCAGGAAGAGGAGGTCCGTGGGGAGTTTTGCATCATCGTCGAAGGTACGGAAGAAGATAATACCGAAAACCTTTTATGGTGGACCCATTTATCGATCATCGATCATGTCAAACATTACATGGAAGAGGAAGGCATGAAAAGTAAAGCCGCTATTAAACAAACCGCACTGGACCGTAAGCTTCCTAAACGGGAAGTTTATCAAGCCTATCACGTTGAATAATAACAAAAAACCCCTTACTGTCAGGCCTGTTAACAGTAAGGGGTTTGTATACAACATATGTCATGCTAATACGTTCTTTTTTTCTATACCAGTCGTCGTCTTTTTATCTCTATGTTTTTATTTAGTCATGTTTTGCTGGATTTCTTGAAGAAGCATCTCAGCGCCCTCTTTACTTAGCACCAAGTTGCCATTTGCAAGTTTCATATTTTCATCTGAAACTTCTCCAGTTACATGGCAAGTCATGTTCGGTTTGTACTTTTTAAGGACGATGCGATCATCATCCACATAAATTTCCAAAGCGTCCTTTTCATTGATTCCTAGTGTACGACGAAGCTCGATAGGAATAACCACACGACCTAATTCGTCAACTTTACGTACGATACCTGTAGATTTCATAATTCTGTCTCCCCTCAATCAAAAGTATTTTCGTCAAAAATCGACATATGTCTCGACATAATCGTACCAACCATTCCCAGAGGTGTCAATTCTTTATACACAATTTTCCTTTCCAATAGCAGCTCGACCATAAGTTGTCCATGTGTTGAATATGACGGTAATCACAGGCCTATACTGGGATTATGAGATTCTTGGAAGTATTCCATATTTGGTTGGAAAATCCAAATATTATTTACATTTAATTTTACCAGAGTGTATACATATGGGGAATACTTTAACGTGCTATTTTGACAGGTCAATAGCATTTTCGGTATATTTTAATGTTAGGAATGGAATTACAGAAATTTAAACAGTAGAATGATACAATAACCATTATGGATGAAAATTGGTTTTGTTTGGAATATATGAGGAGGGAAACCGATGCCTGAGGAAAAGAAAACTTTTTATATCACGACACCGATTTATTACCCCAGCGGTAATTTGCACATTGGACATGCTTATACAACTGTAGCAGGGGATGCGATGGCTCGCTATAAACGTTTACAAGGGTACGATGTCATGTACTTGACGGGTACAGATGAGCACGGACAAAAAATCCAGAGAAAAGCAGAAGAAAAAGGGGTAAAACCTCAAGCATATGTGGACGAAATTGTAAGTGGAATCAAAGATCTATGGCAAAAGCTTGATATTTCCTATGACGATTTCATACGGACGACCGAGGACCGTCACAAAGAGGTAGTAACGAAGATCTTTGATTACTTAATGAAGAAAGGCGACATTTACTTAGGTGAATACGAAGGCTGGTATTGTACACCTTGTGAATCATTCTTCACAGAGCGTCAATTAGATGAAGATCGCTGCCCGGATTGCGGGGGGCCTGTAGAAAAAGTGAAGGAAGAGTCTTATTTCTTCAAGATGAGCAAATATGTCGATCAATTGCTTGAGTTTTACGAGCAGAACCCGACATTTATCCAACCGGAAAGTCGTAAAAACGAGATGATCAATAACTTCATTAAGCCAGGGTTGGAAGACTTAGCTGTTTCCCGTACTACGTTTGATTGGGGAATCGGGGTTCCTGGAAATGAAAAACACGTGATTTATGTGTGGATCGATGCTTTGAGTAACTACATTACGGCACTTGGATTCGATACAGAGGACGACTCCCGTTACCAAAAATACTGGCCGGCTGATGTGCAGTTAGTCGGTAAAGAGATTGTGCGTTTCCACACGATTTATTGGCCGATCATGCTGATGGCTTTGGATTTACCATTACCGAAGCAAGTATTCGCTCATGGCTGGATTCTGATGAAAGATGGTAAGATGTCCAAGTCCAAAGGGAACGTAGTCGATCCTGTTCAATTGAGCGATCGCTATGGTTTGGATGCTCTTCGTTACTATCTTCTCCGTGAAGTTCCGTTTGGTTCAGATGGGGTCTTCACACCAGAGGCTTTCGTTGAGCGCACTAATTATGACTTAGCTAACGACTTAGGAAACTTGTTGAACCGTACGGTAGCTATGATCAGTAAATATTTCGACGGCGAAATTCCTCCATTGAGATTAAGTGAAGATCAATACGATGAAAACTTAGAACAGCTGGCGGAAGAAACCCGTCTTTCTGTAGAAAATTCCCTTGAAAACATGGAATTTTCCGTGGCGCTTGCTGATCTTTGGAAGTTTGTCAGTCGCACGAACAAATATATCGATGAAACACAACCTTGGGTATTGGCTAAAGATGAGGGTCAGAAAGACCGCCTCGGTAATGTGATGGCTCACTTGGCAGAGTCTCTCCGCCATATTGCCGTCATGCTTCAACCATTCTTGACAGAGACACCAGAGCGCATTTTCACTCAACTTGGGGTTACTGACCAGAGTGCTAAAAGCTGGGGAAGCTTGAAAGAATTCGGTGCTATCTCTAAAGGGACCCACGTCCAGAAGGGGCAGCCGATTTTCCCACGTCTTGATGCTGAAGAAGAAACACAAACCATCAAAGATATGATGAAAAAGCCTGCACCTCAAAAAGAAGAAAAGAAAGAGAAAAAGGAAGAGCAAGTAGAAGAGGTTACCATCGATGACTTTATGAAACTTGACTTTCGTGTTGCAGAAGTAGTCAAAGTAGATAAGGTGAAAAAAGCGGATAAACTTCTTAAAGTTCAGTTGGATCTTGGCTATGAACAACGCCAAGTTGTATCGGGAATCGCTGAGCACTATTCTCCAGAAGAGCTTGTCGGTCAGAAAGTGATTTGTATTACAAACTTGAAGCCGGTCAAACTTCGTGGAGAGCTTTCACAAGGAATGATATTAGCAGGGGAAGACGAGACCGGAAAGCTTTCCTTGGCTTCTGTAGATCAATCCTTAAGTAACGGTACGAAAGTGAAATAGAGGTTATCATGGCTGAGGGGAGAGCACATTGGGCGCTTTCCCCTTTAGTGTTTTAAATAACAGATTGATGAAAGGTGGAGTAATGATGCTATTTGATACACATGTCCATTTAAATGCTGATCAATTTGAGGATGATTTGGAAGAAACGATTGAACGGGCCAGAGAAGAGGGTGTCCAGTATATGACCGTTGTCGGTTTTGACAGGAAGACCATACCGAAGGCGATGGAAATTGCTGAAAACAACGAAAACATATACGCCGCTGTCGGATGGCATCCGGTTGATGCGATCGATATGACAGAGGAAGACCTTGCTTGGATTGAAGAGCTATCTTCACATCCGAAAGTTGTAGCTATTGGAGAAATGGGTTTGGATTATCATTGGGATAAGTCACCAGCAGACGTTCAAAAAGAAGTGTTCCGAAAACAAATTGCCTTGGCGAAAAAGGTGAAGATGCCGATCATCATTCATAACCGGGAAGCGACAGAAGATATCGTTGAAATTCTGAAAGAAGAGAATGCTTCAGAAGTAGGCGGAATCATGCACTGTTATAGTGGTCCGGTGGAAACAGCCAAAGAGTGTATTGATATGAATTTTATGATCTCTTTAGGCGGGCCGGTGACATTCAAAAACGCAAAACTGCCCAAAGAAGTGGCAAAAGCAATCGATTTGAAGCATATGCTGGTAGAAACAGATTGTCCGTTTCTGGCTCCTCACCCGAATAGAGGAAAGCGGAATGAACCGGCTTATGTGAAGTTGGTAGCAGAGCAAATTGCAGAGTTAAAAGGTATTTCATTACAAGAAGTGGAAGAAACAACAACGAAGAATGCACTCGAATTCTTTAAAATCCAGTCGTAATTTAGGGACTTTTGAATTATTGTTACAATCGCCCCCACCTTTTGTACCGGAATTGTAACATTACTGTTATGTTAATTTACTAACAAAAAATGCATAATGTAGGAGTCAGCGGTTTATCAGCTGGCTCCTTTTTCCATTTAAGGGGCTTGATTTGACAATCTATGAACGGTTGACTAGAATATGACGCATGTGTCATGAAAGGAGGCGAAAGTTGATGGGTAAAAAGAATGATATCCGCAATGTTTTAAAAAGTAAGGTTTTATGGATCGCTGTTTTGACGATCTTCAGCTTTTCTTTTTTAGTAACGGTATCTTATGAAGCTACGAAAGCCTCTGTGCAAGTGACCTTGGATGGTGAATCTGAATTAATCCGCACTCATTCTAATACTGTAGGAGATTTACTATCTGAATTGGATGTCACTGTACAACAACACGATGAACTATCACATGATCTATCAACGCCGATCAGTTATGGTATGGATCTTCAATACATAGCATCAAAATCTATTAATCTTGCTATCGATGACCAGCCATTCGAACAATATTTTACAACCACGAAAACGGTGGAAGAATTTTTCCAGGAGCAAAACTTGGACTTTCAAAAACGTGATGATATTTCGCACAAACAAGGCGATCCGATTGAAAGTGGCATGAAAATCACCGTCAACCAAGCGATGGAAATCACACTGAATGACGGTGGAGATAAGAAAAAGGTTTGGACAACAGCATCTACGGTAGATGAGTTTCTGTCTAAACAAGGAGTCCAATTAAATGAACTGGACGAATTGAAACCTGCTAAAACAGAAGAGTTGAAAGCAGGTGTGCCTGTCAAGATCAACAGAATTGAAAAGGTGACTGACATCGTAGAAGAAGAGGTCGACTTCACAGTAGAAACACGCAAAGATGATTCCTTATTAAAAGGAAAAAAACGAGTGGTGTCTGATGGAGAAAAAGGTCTTATCACTAAAAAGTATGAAGTCACTCTTAAAAACGGTGAAGAAGTAAAAAGAGAGTTAATCGAAGAATCTGTTGAAAAAGAAAGTCAGAAAAAAATCGTTGCTGTGGGCACGAAGGTGAATGCGCCGGCAAGATCCACTTCTGACCGCTCATCTGGATCCTCCAGTCGTGCAACTACGACGGTTTCCAGAGGCGATACAAATGGAGCGAAAACTCTTTATATGCATTCGACAGCCTATACAGCTAACTGCACTGGCTGTTCTGGAATTACAGCTATAGGAATCAACCTAAAAGCGAATCCAGGACGTAAGGTGGTTGCTGTCGATCCGAGTGTCATTCCTCTTGGAACACGTGTATGGGTAGAAGGCTATGGTTATGCTATTGCAGGCGATACGGGTGGCGCAATCAAAGGTAACCGTATTGATCTGTTCATACCGTCCAAGAGCCAGGCTTTAAGCTACGGCCGCAGAAGTGTGAAAGTCAAAATACTAGATTGATCCGAAAGCAGAGGAATAGCTCCTCTGCTTTTTTTCTATATCGGTCCCGTGGTATGCTATGAAAAGATGATTGCAGGTAATGCAGGAGGAAATCAAGGTGAATATAAAAGAAATCATAGTCGTAGAAGGTAAAGACGATACATCAAGAATTCGTGAGGCTGTCAATGCGGATACGATTGAAACGAACGGTTCGGCAATTGATGATTCCGTACTTGAACAAATCCGACACGCGAAAGAAAAACGAGGAGTCATTATCTTCACAGACCCCGATTATCCAGGTGAACGCATCCGTCATATCGTTGCTCAGCATGTCCCTGGATGTAAACATGCATTTTTACCCAAGCATTTAGCTCGGGCTAAACAGGATAAAGGCATCGGGATTGAACATGCATCAAAGGAAGATATACGAGAAGCGCTTTCTGCGGTATATGAGCTGGTGGAAGCTCAGGATGGAGAAATTACAAAGGATGACTTAATCTCTTTTGGGTTGATCGGTGGTGCATCCGCCCGAAGACGAAGAGAGCGATTGGGAATTGAATTGAACATCGGAAAAACGAACGGAAAGCAGTTGTTGAAGAGGTTGAATATGTTTCATATTACAATGGAACAATTGGAACAAACAATGGAGCACATTATTCAGGAGGAAGAGGATGAAAAGTAAAGCAGTAGCTACACCCAAACGAACAAAAGAGATTTTAGACACATATGGATTTTCATTTAAAAAAAGCTTGGGACAAAATTTCCTGATAGATGTAAATATATTAAAGAATATTATTGACCATGCTGGGATTGATTCAACAACAGGAGCCATTGAAATTGGACCGGGAATCGGTGCTTTGACAGAACAATTGGCTCAAAATGCTGGAAAAGTCGTGGCCTTTGAAATTGATCAACGGCTGCTTCCGATTTTAGATGAGACGCTTGGTGAATATGACAATGTACAAGTCATTAATGAGGACATTTTAAAGGCCGATGTAAAAGAAGTCATTGCAGAACATTTTCAGTCTCTTGAAAAGGTCAAAGTGGTAGCAAACCTTCCTTATTACATTACCACCCCTATTTTGATGCAGCTTCTTATGAATCGTTTACCTATCGATAGTCTGACCGTGATGATCCAGAAGGAAGTCGCAGATCGAATGGCTGCAGAACCAAATAACAAAAGCTACGGTTCATTGTCGATCGCTGTTCAATATTACACTGAAGCGAGAGTTGCCATGAACGTACCTAAGACCGTGTTTATGCCACAGCCTAATGTCGATTCCTCTGTATTACATCTGCAGATGAGAGAAAACCCACCAGTGGACGTTAAAAATGAAGAATTCTTTTTTGAAGTCGTAAAGGCTGCCTTCGGACAACGACGAAAAACTTTAATGAACAACTTAGCCCGTCATTTCAAAGGAGATATGGATAAACAGGACATTCGAATGAAGTTGGAATCTGTCGATATCGAACCGAGTCGTCGTGGGGAATCCTTGACAATGGAAGAATTTGCTCGGTTGGCAGATGCTTTTTATTCGGAAGATTGAAGTAGCTGACACAAAGCAGGGCATCTCACATACACTACAGTAGTGTTTGTTGTGAGGTGGGGATATATGATTATAAACGGGGATCTCGTGACAAGAAAGTCTTATCAGCACGATTTAATGTTCCGGGTCCAATCGGTGCAGGGATCCAACGTGAAACTGATGGGGGAAACGGTCCGTTTGGAAGCCGATGCCCCTTTTGAGGATTTGGAAAAAGTAAGCGGAGTGGAATACGAACGAAGAAAAAAACAAGTGGATGAACAGGAAGCATACTCCTACCGGTTGTTTCGACAGGATTATCGTTTGTTGAAAGAAAAAAGAGATGCAGAGGCAGGCAGTGGGTACACGACAAAAAAAGAAATGAACTATTTTCAAATTCCTCCACGAATTCTTCATATCGATGGAGATCCGCTTTTTTTGAAGAAGTGTATCGCTTTGTATGAACAATTGGGTCTGCAGGTTCACGGACAATACCTTCATGAAAAAGAAATGCCTGAAAAAGTAATGTCTCTGATTGAAAAAGTACAACCGGAAATCGTGGTTTTGACCGGCCATGATTCATACTCTAAAGCTAAAGGGACAACGAGGGATCTGGAAGCATATCGTCACTCCCGCTATTTTGTCGAATCTGTGAGGAAAATCAGAAGTAAGTACCCGAACTTTGATCAACTTGTCATTTTCGCTGGAGCATGTCAATCGCATTTTGAATCATTGATTAAAGCGGGGGCTAACTTTGCTAGTTCTCCTGCAAGGGTAAACATCCATGCGATAGACCCTGTCTATGTAGCCGCCAGAGTCGCTTATACATCATTTATGGATCATATCAATATATGGGAAGTCATTCGGAATACAATAAGCGGAGAAGCAGGTCTTGGAGGAGTAGAAACCAGAGGTCTTCTAAGAATCGGGATCCCTTATTCCACTGAACCAGAAGAATTGTCTTGACCGTTGCTGTTTTGGATATCAGCAGCGGCTTTTTTTATTATTTTTGATGGGGATGATGGGTGGGAGATGGCTTTCAAAGCTCTATTATAACTAGGGAAATGCATAATTTTCCTTTTACTGGATAACCTATCGTAAGAGCTTTTATAAATCTTTATGTTGACATTCTTTTTGTCCTATTGGTATAATTAATAATTTTATTTGACTTAATTTCGGAAGTGTGGTATTATTAAAAACAGTGAGGTGGAGTGTAGTGGCTAAAACGTTAGTTGAAATTAAGCAATCCCTAGAGGGTCAAATTGGTAAACGTTTAACTTTGAAAGCAAACGGTGGTCGCCGTAAAACGATTGAGCGCTCAGGAGTTCTTGCAGAAACATACCCTGCGGTTTTCATTGTTGAACTTGACCAAGAAGAAAATGCTTTTGAACGTGTGTCTTACAGCTATGCCGATGTTCTAACAGAGACAGTAGAACTGAACTTCGATGATTTACAAACGATGGCCTTGGAGCAGTGAACTAAAGTTTACTGCTTTTTTATTTTGCTCGTATCAGTTCCTGACATCCATGCAATTGTTTCCATACTTGTCTACATATACACGGGATGAGTTTCTTCAAGAGATTCATACTATGGTTGTCGTAACTAAGTGAAAGCGAAAGGAGCTGAAAACGATGGGACGTAAAAAAGGAATCATGTCCGATTCGTTGAAGGAAGAGATCGCGAAAGAACTTGGGTTTTACGGCAAAGTTCAAACTGATGGTTGGGGCGGCATTACTACCAGAGATGCCGGCAACATGGTCAAACGAGCAATTCAAATGGCAGAAGAACAAATGGTGAAAAACTATAAATAAATCAAACACCCTGAATGCTTCAAAGGATTCAGGGTGTTTTTTGTTTCCACTCTCAACAGCGTACTGTCATACAGCTTCTCTCCTAAATCCCCGTAAATATGGTACAATGCTTGAAGATAAACTGTGAAGATGAGGTGCTTGAATGCAAATTTTAGAAAAAGCTCCCGCTAAAATAAATTTGTCTTTAGACGTGTTGCATAAAAGGGACGACGGTTTTCATGAGGTTGAAATGGTCATGACCACCGTAGATTTAGCCGATCGCATTGAATTGACTCTTCTTGAAGAGGATACGATTCGTGTGGAGTCGGAAAGTCGGTTTGTTCCGAATGATGAACGAAATCTGGCTTACCGTGCTGCCAAGCTTTTGAAAGACACCTATGATGTGAAACAGGGAGTGCGGATATTCATTGAGAAAAATATACCTGTAGCTGCTGGGCTTGCAGGGGGGAGCAGTGATGCTGCCGCTGTTTTAAGAGGTGTGAATAAGCTTTGGGACTTGAACATCGACCTTGATGACTTGGCTGATTTAGGATCACAAATCGGTTCAGATGTATCGTTTTGTGTGTATGGTGGAACTGCTCATGCCACCGGTCGTGGAGAAAAAGTGACCCAATTACCTGCACCTCCTTCTTGCTGGGTTGTGCTGGCTAAACCCCCAATCGGTGTGTCGACCCAGTCTGTCTATCAAAACTTGAAATTGGATGGAGCTATACATCCTGATACAAATGCGATGATTCAGGCGATTCAGGCACATGATTTCAACAGCATTTGTAAAGAAGTGGGCAATACACTGGAAGGTGTCACCCTTTCCCTGCATAAGGAAGTCGCTCAAATCAAAGATCAGATGCGTGAGGCAGGTGCCGATGCGGTCTTGATGAGTGGAAGTGGTCCGACGGTTTTTTCTTTAGTGGAACAAGATGCCCGTGCCCAGAGGATATACAATAGCTTAAAAGGGTTTTGTAACGAAGTGTATATCGTTCGGATGCTGGGATATCGGGAAACGACTTGAAAAAAACCGTACAAATCTGGTATATTAAATGAATAATATTCGGATTTAGAGGTGTCTAGCGAATGAAAAGAAGTGAACGTTTGGTTGCGATGACTCATTTTATACTGGACCGCCCACGGGAGTTAATTTCCCTGCCGTATTTCTCATCAAAATACGAGGCGGCCAAATCTTCAATCAGCGAAGATTTAGGAATCATTCACAAGATGTTTCAGCATGAAGGGGTCGGTTATTTAGAAACGGTTCCAGGAGCGGCTGGAGGAGTGAAGTATATCCCTGCCTATTCTAAAACGTATAGCGATTCCTTCGTCCATCAGCTATGTGAGAGACTGGAGGATCCTGAACGTTTGTTACCAGGCGGTTATTTGTTCATGAGCGATATACTCGGGGATCCTGAAGCAACTAGAAACATTGGGCGATTGTTCGCTTCAGCCTTCAGTAATCGGGAAATCGATGCAATCATGACAGTAGCTACAAAAGGAATTCCTCTGGCTTACGCTGTAGCCTCTTATTTGAATGTCCCGGTCGTCATCGCAAGAAGAGACCCGAAGGTTACGGAAGGATCGACGGTGAGTATCAATTATGTTTCAGGTTCGACCAGGAAGATTCAAACGATGGTACTTACGAAGCGCTCTTTGAAGAAGGGGGCAAAAGTTTGTATCATTGATGATTTTATGAAAGCAGGCGGAACGATAAACGGAATGAGCAACTTACTGAAAGAGTTTGAGGCAGAAGTTGCTGGGATCGGCGTCTTAGCTGAAGCAGAAGATGAAGAAGAGGAAAGAGTCGTTCAAGACTATATTTCTTTGGTACAAATCGTTAATGCTGATGATCGTCGAGGTACCATCGAAGTTCGTCCAGGCAACCTTATCGACCATATATAAAGCAGAAAGGAAGTCTCTTTGTAGTCAAAAAGAGCTTCCTTTTTTTAGGTTCTTTTAAAGTTTGGTGTTGATATTTATAACGAGAAAGCTGAGTCTCCTCGAACTTCGTTCTTCGGGTTCTCACCTTGTTCCTTTTTCCTACAGGAGTCTCCCTGTTTTCCCTTCCCTCCCATTCAAAGTTAGTGTAACGAACTTTCATTTATAAATGTAATATGGCCTTTCCGTCCACCTATTTTGAGGAGATGGCTTTGGGGATGGTGAGGCTCCTGTGGGATAAAGGTACATCGTGAGACACCGGAAGGCGTCAGCCTGAGGAGGCTCACGGTACCCCACGGAAAGCGAGTCATTCTAAAAGGCCGCCTCACACTAATTCTTCTACGGAAATAGCTGATGTAAGCTCACATGTGAAATACCAACACCAATCTTTAACAGAGCCTTTTTAAAAAATCCCCCTGCCTCAATCCAGGTTCACATGAGAAAGCCAATTGATGAGCTTAAATTGGCTTTTTTGGACACTTCAGCACCCGGAAGAGCCTCTCTTAATCGCTCCATCTAAACCTGTTCCATGTGTTGGGTAAGTCCATTCGTAACTCCATTAGAGCATATGGAAAAATTAGATTATAAAAATTTTTTAGAAAATAGGCAGGAATTTTTGGTGTTTTGTGGAATTCATCTACATAAGTTCTTTTTGGAATAAAGGTGGTGAATGATAATGGAAGTAACTGACGTAAGACTGCGACGCGTTAATACCGATGGAAGAATGCGAGCAATTGCTTCTATTACCTTAGATCAGGAGTTTGTAGTCCATGACATACGGGTGATTGATGGCAACAATGGCTTGTTTGTAGCAATGCCGAGTAAGCGTACCCCGGATGGGGAATTCAGAGACATTGCCCACCCGATTAATTCCGGTACTCGTGGGAAAATTCAAGATGCAGTACTTGAGGCCTATCACCAAGCTGGTGAAGAAGAGGCTGAAGTAACCTACGAAGAAGCTGGAGCTTCTTAATACTTAGTAAAAAAATCAGAGTCTGACCTGTAAAAAGGTTAGGCTCTTTTTGTTTATGAGGCTCCTTGAACTCCATGGACATAATGGAGGGATATGTTGAAATCAAGGTTATTTTGAGATATTATTCAAAGTGGATAATTAGGATGGAGGTACGTTCATGACTAATCGTTACGCTGTGGTGCTGGCAGCCGGCCAAGGCACACGCATGAAATCAAAACTTTACAAAGTTTTGCATCCCGTGTGTGGAAAGCCGATGGTTCAGCACGTCGTAGATCAATTGAATACATTGAACTTGAGTGAATTGATTACTGTGGTTGGTTTCGGAGCTGAGAAGGTCCAGGACCAGCTGGGTGAAGACAGTCATTATGTAGTTCAAGAAGAACAACTCGGTACAGGTCACGCTGTTTTACAAGCAGAAGATATTTTAGCCGATAAAGATGGAACGACCGTAGTCGTTTGCGGCGACACACCACTTTTGACAAGTGAAACGCTGCAGAAGCTGCTGGATCACCATGACCAGCAAAATGCTAAAGCCACAATTCTGACTGCCCATGCTGAAGACCCGACAGGTTATGGTCGTGTCATTAGAGGCGGGAATGGTCAAGTAGAACGAATCGTTGAACAAAAAGATGCATCAGAAGAAGAACAGGCGATACAGGAAATTAATACAGGTACTTACTGTTTCGATAATAAAATGCTGTTTGACGCCTTGAAAAACGTGTCGAACGATAATGTTCAGGGTGAATATTACTTACCTGACGTCGTTGAAATTCTGAAGGACCAGAATGAAGTCATCAGTGCTTATCAAACGCCTGACTTCGCTGAATCTTTAGGCGTCAATGACCGCGTTGCTTTGTCCAAAGCAGAAAGATTGATGAAACAAAGAATAAATGAGAACCATATGAGAAATGGTGTTACAATCGTAGACCCCGACCAAACGTATATCGGTCCTGATGTAAAAATCGGTAAAGATGTAGTCATTTACCCTGGGTGTTCAATCACGGGTGATACGACCATTGAAGATGATGCTATCCTTGGACCTCACTCGACAATTGAGAATTGTCTTGTAGGTGCGGAGTCGGTTGTAAAACAAAGCGTTGCGGCGGACTCAAGCATTGGGAAACGTGTTCAAATTGGACCTTTCGCACACATCCGTCCCCAGTCTTCTCTTGGGAACGATGTGAAAGTAGGAAATTTTGTAGAAGTGAAGAAAGCGTCATTCGGTAACGGCAGCAAAGCCTCTCATTTAAGCTATATCGGAGATGCACAAGTCGGTCAAGGTGTAAATATCGGCTGTGGTACAATAACGGTGAATTATGATGGACAGAACAAACATCTGACTACGATTGAGGATGACGCATTCATAGGCTGTAATTCCAATTTGATCGCTCCGGTGACAGTTGGAGAAGGAGCGTATGTAGCTGCTGGTTCTACCATCAATAACGATGTACCCGCAGACGCACTGTCGATCGCTCGTTCTAAACAAACGAACAAAGAGGGTTATGCAAGCAAACTTAAGTCGATTAAAAAAGATTAACGGAGGGTTCAATCCATGGAAAATGGGTATAAGGATTCCAAATTGAAAGTGTTCTCACTGAACTCCAACCCAGATTTGGCAAAAGAGATTGCCGATAATATCGGAGTCGATCTTGGGAAGTGTACAGTCACATCTTTCAGTGATGGCGAGATTCAGATAAATATTGAAGAGAGTATTCGTGGGTGTGATGTATATGTCGTACAATCCACTTGTGAACCAGTAAATCAACACATTATGGAATTGTTGATTATGATTGATGCATTAAAGCGTGCATCTGCAAGAACAATTAATATCGTCATGCCATATTACGGGTACGCGCGACAAGACCGTAAAGCCCGTGCGCGTGAGCCGATTACTGCAAAATTAGTTGCCGACTTACTAGAAACTGCAGGTGCATCCAGAGTTCTCATGCTGGATCTTCACGCACCACAAATCCAAGGTTTCTTCAATGTACCGATCGATCACCTGGTAGGTGTGCCGATTCTTTCTGACTACTTTGAAGAGAAGAATTTTGATGATGTGGTCATCGTGTCCCCTGACCATGGTGGCGTAACCCGTGCTCGTAAGATGGCAGACCGCCTGAAAGCTCCGATTGCGATCATTGATAAACGCCGCCCTAGACCGAATGTTTCAGAAGTCATGAATATTGTCGGGAACATTGAGGGTAAAACAGCGATATTAATTGATGATATTATCGATACAGCAGGAACGATTACATTAGCAGCAAACGCTCTTGTAGAAAATGGTGCAAAAGCTGTTTATGCTTGTTGTACACACCCTGTACTTTCAGGACCTGCCATCGATCGTATTGAAAACTCAAAAATTCAAGAGTTGGTCGTTACGAATACGATTCCACTTGGTGAAGATAAGAAGAGTGAAAAAATCACTGAACTATCTGTTGCCGGTTTGATCAGCGAAGCGATCATCCGCGTGCATGAACGTCAGTCCATCAGTATTTTATTTGATTAATAAAAAAGTTTGATATAAAAGGTTTAACTCTTGCGAATTACGGGAAACTGATATAAATGATTGGTAATTATATGGAGGTTGATTAATTTGGCTACTGTATTGAAAGCAAATCAAAGGAAAAATCTCAAACAGTCCGTAACAAGAGAACTGCGTTTGGAAGGAAATGTTCCCAGCGTCGTTTACGGAAAAGATAAACAGCCGATCACGGTTGCTGTTAACAGCTTAGAGTTACTTAAAACCGTTCGTGATGAAGGGAAGAACGCAATTATCTCACTTGACATCGATGGTGGCGAAACTGTAGATGTCATGCTTCACGAATATCAAATTGATCCATTAAAAGATGAACTCATTCATGCTGACTTTTATATAGTGAATATGTCAGAAGAAATGGATGTTGAAGTACCTGTTCACTTAGAAGGCGAAGCAGAAGGTGCAAAAGAAGGTGGAGTTGTACAACAACCACTTTATGAGCTGGCTGTCCGTGCGAAACCTGCAGACATCCCGGAAGAAGTTGTTGTCGATATTTCTGAATTGAATATCGGTGACAGTATCCTGGTCAGTGATCTGAAGGCATCCAGTAAGTATGAAATTACTGAAGACCCGGATACCACAATCGTATCTGTTACTCCTCCGGAAGAAATGCCTGAAGAGCCGGAAACAGAAGATGCAGATGTTGAACCTGAAGTCATCAATGAAAAAGGTGATGATGAAGGTGAAGATGAAAGCGAAGGCGAAGAAGCATCTGACGATGAAGATAAAGAATAAAAACTAATTTAACAGAGGGGCGTGGCCAGTAGGCCCGCCCTTTTTTGTGTGAAGTCAGGTGTTGGAGGAAAAGGATGCGGGTAAATGGTAAAGAATAAGTGGTGTGCATAAGTAGTTGTCGCTAGGAACTGACATGTTTTTCACATCAGGTTTGATATAATAGTAGGAGTAAAACGACAGAAAAGGAAGTTATTGAATGAAATGTATCGTAGGTCTCGGAAACCCGGGAAAGAAATATGAACAGACACGGCATAACATCGGGTTTATGGTCATTGAAGAGTTAGCCAGACAGAACCATTGGTCATTAAACCAAACGAAGTTCCGTGGACTCTATACGATTGAGCACGTGGGCGGTGAGAAAGTTCTCGTTTTAGAACCCCAGACGTATATGAACCTCTCGGGAGAATCGTTAAGAGCGTTTATGGACTATTATGAAATCGATATAGAAGATATCTTAGTCATTTATGATGATCTGGATTTACCTCCTGGAAAGATCCGCCTTCGAAAAAAAGGCGGACATGGGGGTCACAATGGTATCCGAAATATCATCGACCAGTTGGGGACCAAGGAATTCAAAAGATTGCGCGTAGGTGTCGGTCGTCCATCCGTTCCTATGTCAGTCGTCGATTATGTACTTGGTAAGTTTGATAAAGACCAGCAAGGTCCCGTGGAAGATAGTATTCAAGATGCAGTGAAGGCTTGTGAAGCTTGGATTCAAAATCCTTTTAATGAAGTTATGAATGAATTTAATGTGAAGTGACTGAACGAATAGAAGGTGACTTGGTATAACCTATAATGTCGGCGGAAAAACTAATTACCATTAACCGCCTAGGAGGATGGAAATGAAGATACGTTATTTTTGCCGGCATTGTAAAAACCAAGTGGGAGAACTGGATGCGAAACAAGTGGACGTGTCTCAATTGGGATTCGATTTGCTGAATGATGAGGATCAACAACAAATGGTTCATATGAACAGCCAAGGTAACATGGATATCCGCACCATTTGTGATTCGTGCAAAGAGACACTGGACAAACATCCAAACTACCATGAGTTAGATTTTTTTATTCATTAAATCCTGTCATTGATGCATGATTGAAAGACAGGGTGGTGGGGGAGTTCGTTTATGCAGGGAATAAAGGATTATTTATATCCACAGGATGATATCAATTCTGTGATTGACGGATTTGAAAACGGAATGAAGGAACAGATGGTTGCTGGGTTGTCAGGCGCATCCAGAAGTGTCATGATCTCATTACTTCGGGAGTCTCTACACCGGCCTGTACTCCTTGTGACCCATCAATTGGTTCAAGCGCAGCAACTCTACGAGGATATGCAGGAACTTACATCATCTGCTGAAGTTCACCTTTATCCTGTGAATGAGTTGATCGCATCCGAAATCGCTATTGCGAGTCCAGAGCTCAGGAGTCAGCGTATAGATGCTTTGACGCAATGGTTCAATCAAGATTCGGGTATTCTGATCGCCCCTGTGGCTGCTTTAAAACGAATGATGCCGCCGAAATCCTATTGGGAGCATAATCAGCTCCCTTTTCGTGTTGGGGAAGAAATTGATTTAGATCAATACTTGCAGCGGTTTATCAGTATGGGGTATGAACGTACAGAAATGGTCGCAACACCTGGTGAATTTTCTATCCGAGGTGGAATCTTAGATGTATATCCATTGACTGCAGAGTTTCCTTATCGTATCGAATTGTTTGATACTGAAGTAGATTCGATACGTACCTTCGATTCTGAAACACAGCGTTCTCAAGAAAAGCTGAAAGAGGTAAATGTAGGTCCCGCTACTGAATTACTGCTTGAAGAACAGGATTTTGCTCGTGCACACAACCGTTTGGAAGCAGCGCTCAGCCATTCATTGAAAAAGCTGACGAAATCAGAGGCGAAAGAAACCTTGAATCAAGTCATCGAACACGATTTGGATCGATTGAAAGAAGAGGAACGTTTTCAAGAGATGTATAAGTACATCGGATACTTCTATGATGAGGCTGTCAGTCTGCTGGATTATCTTCCATCTGACGGCTTATTAGTCATTGACGAAATGAGTCGTGTACAGGAAACTGCGAACAGGTTGGACCAGGAAGAAGCCGAATGGCATCAAAGTTTATTGGAAGCCAACCAGACTGTACGAGAATTGAAAATATCCTTTGACTGGCATGACACCTGGGCTAAAATGGAGCATCCGCGCCTTTATATGTCTGTGTTTATGCGGCATATACCTAATACACAGCCGCAAAATATCATAAACATTTCAAGTCGTCAGATGCAGCAGTTCCACGGTCAGATGAATCTGTTGAAAAGTGAGATGGAACGCTGGGTAAATCAAGGTTACTCCGTTGTCATTCTCGCACCTGATGACCAAAGAAGTGAAAGGATACAATCTGTTTTAGAGGATTATGACATGGAAGCCGTCATTGCTAAAGAGCCTGTTAAACTTCCGTTGATAAAACCGACGATCATTAAAGGGAATATCAGCAGTGGTTTTGAATGGCCTATGCATAAACTTGCTGTATTGACAGAAAATGAATTGTTTAAGAAGAGGACTTCCAAGCCCAAGCGAAAACAAAAGATGTCCAATGCAGAACGGATAAAGAATTATCAGGAGCTTAAAGTGGGCGATTACATCGTCCATGCCAACCATGGAATCGGAAAATACTTGGGGATTGAAACTTTAGAGATGAATGGAAATCATAAGGATTTCCTCATGGTGAAGTACTCAGGAAACGATAAGCTTTACGTTCCGATCGATCAAATCGACTTGATACAAAAATATGTTGGATCCGAAGGAAAAGAGCCGAAAGTTTATAAGCTTGGTGGCAGTGAATGGGCGAAGGTGAAAAGCAGGGTGCAATCCTCTGTAGAAGACATCGCCGATGATCTGATTCAGCTTTATGCGGAGCGGGAAGCATCCAAAGGGCATGCATTCAGTGAGGACGGGGAGATGCAGAAAGAATTCGAAATGGCATTTCCTTATGAAGAAACGGAAGACCAAATCCGCTGTATTGAAGAGATCAAGCATGACATGGAGCGGATTCGGCCGATGGACCGCCTCTTATGCGGGGATGTAGGTTATGGCAAGACGGAAGTTGCCATACGTGCAGCTTTCAAGGCAATAGTGGAAGGAAAACAGGTCGCCCTTCTTGTCCCGACGACCATTCTTGCTCAACAACACTATGAAACTCTACAAGAGCGGTTCCAAGGGTTTGGTATCAATATAGGGTTGATGAGTCGTTTCCGTACGAAAAAACAGCAGAAAGAGACGACAGATCGACTAAGGAAAGGTCTTGTCGATGTTATCGTTGGGACTCACAGAATTTTATCCAAGGATGTGCAGTTCAAAGATTTAGGCTTATTGATCGTGGATGAAGAGCAGCGGTTCGGAGTAAAACACAAAGAAAAAATCAAACAGCTGAAGCATAACGTCGACGTTTTGACTCTGACTGCTACCCCGATACCGAGAACCCTTCATATGTCGATGCTCGGAGTGCGTGATTTGTCAGTCATAGAGACACCGCCAGCGAACCGTTTCCCGATTCAAACGTATGTATTAGAATATAACCCGATTTTCTTACGGGAAGCTGTGGAAAGGGAAATGGCCCGTGATGGACAGGTCTTTTTCCTGTTCAACCGTGTTGAAAACATTGAGCGGATGGCGCAGGAAATATCAGCATTGGTACCTGAGGCGCGGGTAGCATTTGCGCATGGACAAATGAATGAAACTGAGCTTGAAAACGTCATGTTCTCTTTCCTGGAAGGGGAATTTGATGTCCTTGTTAGTACGACAATTATAGAAACAGGGGTAGATATACCGAATGTGAATACATTGATTGTCTATGACGCGGACCGGATGGGTTTGAGTCAGCTGTATCAATTGCGCGGGCGGGTGGGACGATCCAATCGTGTAGCCTACGCTTATTTCACTTATCAAAAAGATAAAGTGCTGACCGAAGTGGCAGAAAAACGTCTGCAAGCCATCAAAGAATTCACTGAATTAGGTTCTGGATTCAAAATTGCTATGAGAGACCTCTCCATCAGGGGGGCCGGAAATTTATTGGGCGCCCAACAGCACGGTTTCATTGATTCTGTCGGGTTCGATATGTATTCCCAGATGCTGAAAGATGCGATACATGCAAAGCAGCAAGGAAAAGAACCGGAAGCTGTACAGCCGTTTCAGCCGGAGCTGGACTTGCTTATGGATGCATATATCCCTCAGGAATATATCAAAGACGAAAAACAAAAAATTGATATGTATAAGCAATTTCAAGCGATCGAATCAATGGAAGATATTCATGATTTACGTGATGAACTGATTGATCGATTCGGTGATTATCCAGAAGAAGTGGCAAACTTATTCCAAGCTTCATCCATTAGACAGTATGCCAAACAAGCACGGATTGAATCTGTGTCTGAGAAAAAGAAAAAGCTGATTATGGTTATGGAGGCTGAGCAGAGTCAATCGATTGATGGCTCTAAGCTGTTTGAATTCGCCAACCAATATGGACGCATCGTCCAGCTTGGCACCGAAGACAACAAGCTGAAAGTCACCTTCAACTGGGATCGTAAATCACAGCTGAAACGATACGAAATTGTAGAAGAATTTCTGAGTCGGCTGCCGGAAATGATGAGAGAACCATCTAAGGCTTAAAGAAAGTTCTTAAAACAGCGATGCATTGACCTTTCGGAGTCTATAAGGCCCCTTTCCTGCTTATACACGATAAGGAATATGAATTTCGACCTCTGAGAAAGCTCCCAACCGGGGAGCTTTTTTTTAGGTTTTAATACACTTTTCTTTTTTATTTCACTTGTCTTTATTTGGGATTCTTCAATCGTTTTTTTACAAAATTCTACAAATTATCCGAAATCCTATAAAAAAATCCATACCAAGGGTGTATAGGTTTTTTCTGCTGTATCATACTATCTTTAATCACCCGCTTATTCTGCATGCGCTTCAACAGTAAAAGATCATGAACATCATCAAAGAAAGGGAGGCAGCATAAGAATGAAGGCAACTGGTATTGTACGTCGTATAGATGATTTAGGTCGTGTGGTTATACCGAAAGAAATCCGCCGCACGTTGCGGATTCGTGAAGGGGATCCATTAGAAATATTCGTTGACCGTGAAGGTGAGGTCATTCTTAAGAAATATTCCCCTATCAGCGAGTTAGGTGATTTTGCGAAGGAATATGCAGAGGCTCTTAATGAAGCGTTGGAAGCGACTGTGTTGATTTGTGATCGTGATGAGTATATTGCAGTAGCTGGCGGAACTAAGAAAGATTACATGAACCGATCCATCGGTTCAAAAGTAGAGGAAGTCATGGATGCGAGAACGATGTCTTTTGAAAAACATCCCACCCCAACTGAATTTCTCCGCGGTCAAGAAGAAGACGTCATTTCTTATATCATCCATCCTATAATAGCGCAGGGTGATCCGATCGGGTGTGTAGTTGTTTTGAACAAAGAGGGTTCTCCATTGGATGATAGTGCAGGGAAAGCTGTTCATACAGCAGCAAGCTTTTTAGCTAAACAGATGGAATAGCTGATAGGTCAGGTCCACGTCGTCATGGATCTGACCTTTTGTATGATATAATAAGGAAATAAATTTCCTGAATTAGAAAGGGTCCGCAATGACCGAACATAAATCTCGAACGATCTTCAAAGGGGCTTTTATCTTGACTGTCGCTGGTTTGATCAGCAAAATTCTCAGTGCAGGATACAGGGTCCCTCTACAAAATATTACTGGAGACCTCGGTTTTTATATATATCAACAGGTCTATCCTATCTTAGGTATTGCTGTCATCTTATCTTTATATGGTTTTCCGGCGGCTATATCTAAGCTGGTCTCAGAAATCAGCGAAGAACATAAAACTCTTTCATTCCCTTCATTCTTCATTCCGGTGTTCTTATGGATGGCAGGAATATGCGGGCTGATTTTTATCATTGGTTACAGTCAAGCTTCTACGATAGCTGCTGTCATGGGGGATATGAAACTGGTCCCTTCTTTACGGTCAGCTTTTTTTGTGTTCTTACTTGTTCCTTTTGTTTCGTTGTTACGCGGTGTATTTCAAGGGGGCAACCAAATGGGACCTACCGCTTCATCCCAAATCATTGAGCAGCTCATTCGTGTCAGCATCATTATCGCGACTGCTGTTTGGGTGATGAGAAGTGAACGATTATATGCCATTGGTATAGGCGCATCAACAGCGGCTTTGGCAGGTGCGCTGGGAGCCATATTGGTTTTGGTCTTATACGCAAGGAAGCACCAGGTGTGGTCGTATCAGCGTTGGGAGTCATCGATATCATACATAAAGACGATTCTGTTTTATGGGTTGTTCATATGCTTTAACTATATGATGCTCCTTTCTTTACAATTGGTCGACGCATTTACTCTCGTTCGGGGGTTAATTGATTTTGGGATCGATTTAGAGTCGGCAAGAGTATCAAAAGGGATCTTTGACAGGGGACAGCCCCTGATTCAACTAGGAACTGTGCTTGCTTCATCGATTGCCCTTGCATTAATCCCTTCTGTGACAAAGCCACGCTTAAAGAAAAACCCTGAATTAGTGAAAGGTTATATGTTTACAGCGACGAAGTTCAGTTTGGTTGTAGCTGCAGGCGCAACGGTTGGATTGATTGTACTGTTTCCTGAAATCAACCGACTCTTCTTTCAAAGCGAGGATGGAACACAAGTTTTACGACTGTTGTCAATCGTCATTTTGTTCACTTCGCTAGCTATTACAACATCATCAATTCTTCAAGGATTAGGGTATGTCACTCATACAGCTTTTTATGTACTTGCAGCCATACTGTTCAAAACGCTTTGTAACCTATGGCTTATTCCATATCTAGGGCTTGAAGGGGCTGCTGCTGCTTCATTAATTGCTGTGGTTTTCGTATGGCTGGCGAATGTCATCACTTTGAGGAAACACTTCCCTATAAAAAAATGGCTCGAGCTTCCCTGGAGTTCCATAGTCATAGCTTCTATAGGCATGATTATTTTATTGATGTTCCTTCGTATACTGGGGGGGCTTGTAGTTGAATTGGATCATCGTGCAGTACTCCTTTTCTACACACTCAGCTTAACCGGTATCGGAGCAACCCTTTATTTCGTTCTTTTATTTATCACTGGCGCGTTTACGAAAGCAGAATTAAAGCAAATCCCCTTTCACGATAAATGGGGGGAGTTTTTGCCGAAAGGGAGGATAAGATGAAAACGATAACTGTACTTGGACTAGGAGCTGGAGACCTTGAACAGCTTCCGTTGGGAGTATATAGAAAGCTGACAAACTCAGATCAGAAACTTTACGTAAGGACAATGGATCACCCCGTACTTGAGGATTTGAAAAAGGAAGGTTTGACTTTCGAAAGCTTTGATTCTGTATATGAAAATCATGATCACTTTCACCTGGTTTACGAAGAGATTGTTAAACAATTGGTAGAGGCGTCACTGGCTGAGGATGTGACCTATGTCGTCCCTGGGCATCCGATGCTTGCGGAACGTACAGTCCAACTATTGATTGAAGAAAAAAGGAAAGGAACCATTGACGTCGTCATAGAAGGTGGCCAAAGTTTCCTGGATGCGACGTTTGCAGCTTTGGAAATAGATCCGATTGAAGGGTTCCAATTTTTAGATGCGACAGCCTTACAAAGAGATCAACTGCAATACTTGAACCACATTATCCTTTGCCAGGTGTATGATGCAATGATAGCTTCAGAAGTGAAGTTGACTTTACTAGAAGACCTCCCGGCTGACCATCCAGTAACGATAGTATCTGCGGCAGGTAGTGCTCAGGAAAAAATCACGACTGTACCGTTAGAAGAGTTGGATCGTAATGTAGAAGTCGACAATTTGACTAGTGTATACATTCCTCCGGTCGATAAAGAAAAGCTGAATCACCAATTTTTCCGTTTGAGAGAAGTGATTCAAACGTTGAGAAGCCCACAAGGGTGCCCGTGGGATAGAAAACAAACACATGAATCTTTGAGGAAGTATTTGATCGAGGAAGCTTATGAATTTATAGATGCCGTCAACCGTCAAGATGACGATCATATGATTGAAGAATTAGGGGATATCCTTCTACAAGTCATGCTGCATAGTCAAATTGGTGAAGATGAAGGGTTTTTCACCATCGATGACGTAATAGTATCGGTAACGGATAAAATGATCCGCCGTCATCCTCATGTCTTTGAGTCCGTGACAGTGAACGATGCTGACGAAGTCGTGACCAATTGGGAAGCGATTAAGCAGCAGGAAAAAGGGGAAAAGGCAGAATCAATCCTTGATTCAGTTCCAACCAGTTTTCCGGCACTCCTTCAAGCAGAAGAGCTGCAGAAAAAAGCCGCGAAAGTAGGGTTTGATTGGGACTCTGTCGAACCGGTCATGGAAAAAGTAGAAGAAGAATGGAAGGAATTCCAAGAAGCGCGAGAGAATGATAATGAAGAAGAAATGGAGAAAGAATTCGGGGACTGGCTGTTTGCTATTGCGAATCTGGCAAGGCATTATAAATTGAATAGTGAAAATGCTCTCCAGCGGACCAATAAGAAATTCAGGACCAGAATATTATCGATGGAGCAAGAAACGAAGCGTCGAGGACACTCACTGCATGATTATGACTTGAATCAATTAGAAGAGTTGTGGGTGCAGGCGAAAGAACGACACAAAGGAGCGGATGAATAAAATGCGTTTAGATAAATTTTTGAAAATCTCCCGTTTAATCAAAAGACGAACGTTGGCGAAAGAAGTTGCGGACCAGGGAAGAATACAAATAAACGGTAACCAGAGTAAAGCAGCGAGCAACGTTACGATCGGAGATGAACTGACCATTCAATTCGGTCAAAAAATCTTGACGATTGAGGTTAAGTCATTGAGAGAAAATGTGAATAAAAATGAAGCTGCCTCCCTATACGAAATCAAAAAAGAAGAACCTGTACAATAATGGATTGCCACTGCTTTTTACGCAGTGGTTTTTTCGTTTCTGACTTTGCTTGTTCTAACCCCTCCTTTTCTGACATAGCTTGTACTAGAGAAGGAGGTTGGGTCGGATGCAAGCTTACGATAATAACCAATCAAGAAATCAACAACAAATCGAACACAATGTGCAGATGTGGAACAGAAGAAATATAGAAATCTCCGGAGTCAAAGAAGTCGACAGCTTCGACAGTGAAGAGTTCCTATTGCAAACTTCAATGGGTTATTTGGTGATTCGAGGCCAAAACTTGCAAATGAAGAACTTGGATCTGGATTCAGGTGTGGTTTCAATCAAGGGTAAAGTTCATGAAATGACTTACTTGGACGAACACCAAGGGGATAAAGCTAAAGGTTTATTTAGCAAGTTGTTCAAATGACCCTCACAACCCAGTTTATTACTATTTTGTCTATGATCGGGGGAGGTATGTTCGTAGGAGCTTCCCTGGATACATTTGAACGATTATTTTATAAAAGAAATAAAAAGAGCTGGCTTGAAATCATTTATCAACTGGGTTTTTGGTTGTTTCAAGCGGCTTTTCTATTTTATATTCTTTACCTGGCCAATTATGGAGAGTTACGAGTCTATGTTTTTATCGCTTTAGTCTGTGGTTTTTCAGCATATCGTGCCATGCTTCAGCCCATCTACTTAAATATACTTGAGTTCCTCATCAAGTTTTGTATGGCGATATACAGGATTGTGAAAAAAACTTTTTATTACTTTGTCGTGTGGCCTGTGAAATCCATCATTTTCCTAATTTTTTCTTTACTTCTTGTCGTTTATAAGATACTTTTAAAGGGTATAATAATAATATTTCTTGTCGCATTTTATCCTATTAAGCTAGTTTTGAGATTGATTTGGCGATTGCTGCCGAAAAGCATGAAAAAACACTTAAGGCAAATAGCAGGTTTTTTAGGTAAAATGAAGAATACTTTGAGCACATGGGTGAAAAAACTTTACAAGAAGTGAAGGAGGCGGGACTTTTCATGGCAAAAAAACAACCGGAGTCGGTAGCGCGCTTAGATTCTACATACATGAAGCACTATGATGCTTATATGGAGCGACATCAGAGAAGAAAGAAGCGGCTCGTTCGCCGTCTGGTGTCGTTTGCCCTGATTTTGACAATCATAGCTGGTGTCATGGGTGTTTATCACTATCAGCAACAGTCCTTATATTCACAAAAGCATGAGCAGTATCAGCAGTTGCAGCAGGACATGGACGCTTTGAAGAAAGAGGAAAAGGATTTGAAACAGGAAATTGAGCTTTTGAATAATGAAGAATATGTTCTACAGATTGCGAGAACCAATTATTTCTTCTCGAAAGAAGGCGAAATTATCTTTAAAATCCCTAATGAGGATCCCTCATATTGACACTCTTTTCATAGCTTATATATAATATGTAAGAAGGATCTATTTATCGAAACTTTAAGGAGGAGCATTTTTTTTATGTCAATTGAAGTAGGCAGCAAGCTGCAGGGTAAGGTAACAGGAATTACTAATTTCGGGGCGTTCGTTGAGCTTCCTGATGGGAAGACTGGTCTCGTTCACATTAGTGAAGTTGCCGACAACTACGTTAAAGACATTAACGAACACTTGAGCCAAGGTGACGAGGTGCAGGTGAAAGTTATTAATGTCGGAGATGATGGTAAGATTGGTTTGTCCATCAAAAAAGCAAAAGAAAACCAAGGTCGTCGCCCGCAAAAGCCTCGTAAACCGGCTGAATCATTTGAACAGAAGATGAACCGTTTTATGAAGGACAGCGAAGACCGCTTAGCATCACTTAAAAAGCACACAGAATCCAAACGTGGAGGTCGAGGTGCTAAAAGAGGATAGCTTGCTGTCTAGGACAATGAGTAAAATGTGCATTTAACTATATGAGAAGCAGACCCAAAAGGGTCTGCTTTTTTTCTTGCCAGAAGCTTTTTCTTCTGCCGAATGATTGGACAGGCCGTATCATATGATTAGTTGAAGAAGTAAATTCAAGCAGAGATTCGGAGGTCATACGCTTGCGTGAACAGCTTGATCGATCACATTATAAAACAAACCGTTCAGCGGAGTTATATGAAAGGGCAAAGCTTTCTATTCCAGGAGGTGTGACAGCGAACATCAAGCACTTTTCTCCCCACCCTCTATTCATGAAGAAGGGTAAGGGAAGTAAACTCTATGATGCTGATAACCATTCATATGTAGACTACCTCCTGTGTTATGGTGCATTGATTTTGGGGCATGGTCATCCGGCTGTATATGAAGCTGTGATCGATCAATGGTCGGCGGCAGGTACACCAGTATTCGGTACGCCGCATGAAATAGAGACGGTCATGGCAGAGAAATTAATTTCTCTCTACAGGGGGATTGATAGTGTACGTTTTACGAACTCAGGGTTAGAAGCTACCATGCTCGCTTTACGGGTCGCTTCAGCCTTTACAGGAAGATCCAAGGTGGCTAAGTTTGAGGGGCATTATCATGGTGGATACGACCAAGTGCTTTTCAGCATACAGCCTGCCCCTGGGGAAGCGGGTGCCGCAGACCGTCCGGAAACGATACCTGAATCAAAGGGAATTCCTGATTATTATACGAACCATACTATAGTCCTCCCATTCAATGACTTGGAAGCCACCAAAAACCTTTTGAGAGAAAATGCTGAAGAATTAGCGGCGGTCATTGTTGAACCTGTCCAGGGAGGGTTTATTCCTGCTCACCAAGCATTCATGCAGGGTCTTAGGGATATAACTAAAGAGTTGGGCATCGTATTAATTTTTGATGAAGTGAAAACCGGTTTTCGCCTCTCAGTCGGTGGTGCTCAAGAACTTTATAAGATCACTCCGGATCTCACGGCATTAGGAAAGGTTTTAGGAGGAGGATTTCCGGTGGGGGCGGTTGGCGGTCGGAAGGATATGATGGCATTGCTTTCTCCTGACGGGCAGGACCTTCTTTCTGCCGGTGGAAGACAGCCTTCTTCCGAAAGAGGGCTGTTCCATAGTGGAACGTATAACGGGCACCCTTTAGTTCTTGCAGCTGGATTAGCTACGATCGAAGTACTGGAAAAAGAAGGTGTCATGAGAAATCTGTTTGATACTACAGACATACTTAGAAATGAATTAGAGGCCCTATACCTTCATTATGATCTCCCGATGCAGACGATAGGTCTTGGCAGCATCTTCAATATCGTTATGACAGATAGAGACATTGAAAACTATCGGGATATGAAAAAAGCAGATTTGAATGTAAGGAAACGAATCGATGAACGGGTGTTGAAGTTTGGTGTATACAGTAAACCTCTTAATCGATACTCTCTATCTACTGTCCATGATGAACAGGATCTTGACTTCACCATAAAAGCACATGAAAAAGCGATTATCGGTATGAAAGACACATATACAAAACGTATTTTCTGATTCAATCACTTCAACTGCCGATGGTTCTTTCCTTATCAGTCTCTAAAAAGTCTACAATGCTGCTCTTGATGGGTGGATGAGGATATAAAAAAACGCCTTTCTCAATGAGAGAAAGGCGTTTTTTGGACAAGAATGCTTTTTGATGACCCGTACGGGATTCGAACCCGTGTTACCGCCGTGAAAGGGCGGTGTCTTAACCACTTGACCAACGGGCCAGTAACGATAAAAAAATAATGGTAGCGGCGGAGGGGATCGAACCCCCGACCTCACGGGTATGAACCGTACGCTCTAGCCAGCTGAGCTACACCGCCATTTGAATAATGTTTTCTCAAAGTCACAAGAAATATAGTACATCATGATTGAAAAAGTGTCAACACAAAATAAAATAATCAGACTATTATGTAAATTTCGATAGGGAAACAAGGGGGTTTTTAAGGTAAGAAGGTAAGTGGGGAGGTAGATTTTGTAGAAATCGATGCGGTCTATGAAAATAGCATCGAAGTTTTTGTTTCTGCTCTCTTGTTGTTTTGACAAAATGCTTGTCCAGGCTGTGGTTTAATGAATGAAATAACAAAGGAGTGATGTACAAATGTTAGGAACGTTGACCAAGCGAGAAGATCGTAAGACCACACTGAAACAGTCTAATGTCAGCAAGGGGTTACAAAAGGTATCAGGAAACCTTTTTACGTTCATGGTGGAAAAAGGGGTCTTCCACATGGTGCTGTCGGTTTTATTAGGAAGAGCTATCATTTTATCTTCTATGGCTCCATTCAGTGTAGCGTTTTTAGCAGTGATCTGGTGGATGAAAAGGCCATTGATCATTCCAGTTACAATCATGATGGCCGCGGGGGCTTCTACATATAGTTACAGCCATGCGGGTTTCGTGTTAGGAGCGTCGGCGACTTTTTTGCTCTTAAGTCTGGGGCTGTCCAGAACAAGTCACCCCCAGAAATGGTTACCGATGCTCGCGCTCCTTGCATGCTTTATACCCCGAACGGTCAGTCTGGCCCTCCTTGACCGTTGGCAGCTCTATGAACTTACATTACTGGTTGCAGAAGGGGTTCTCAGTTTCATACTAGTACTAATATTTATGCAGAGTCTCCCTTTATTATCACCACAAAGATATCATCCTACTTTAAAAAATGAGGAGATTGTCTGCTTAATCATATTATTAGCCTCCGTATTGACCGGCATGATCGGCTGGGAGATACAAGGCGTTGCGGTCGTCGATGTATTCGCCAGGTATTTAGTCATCCTTCTTGCCTATATTGCGGGAGCAGCCATCGGTTCGACTGTTGGTGTGGTTACAGGCCTGGTGTTGAGTTTATCGAATATGGACCATATCTATCAGATGAGCCTGCTTGCGTTTTCAGGCTTATTAGGCGGGTTATTAAAAGAGGGGAAAAAAGTGGGGGTGAGTGCCGGGCTGATTGTCGGTACATTATTGATCGGCTTTTATGTAAATAACGGGGCAAGTCTGCCGTCTTCTGTGATTGCCTCAGCTCTAGCTGTGATCTTTTTTCTATTGACCCCCAATTCTTTGGTGGGTAAATTATCGCGTTATGTTCCTGGAACAGATGAACATCAGTCGGAACAACAAAAATATTTACAAAAGGTGCGTGATGTAACAGCCGTACGAGTGGGGAAATTTTCAGAGGTTTTTCAAGCGTTATCCAAAAGTTTCACTCATATAGAACCGGTCCCTCCTGAAACTGCTGAAGAAGAGGAAGTGGACTATTTTCTCAGCCATGTCACAGAAAAGACCTGTCAGTCCTGTTTTAAGAAGGAGAAATGCTGGGTTAACCTGTTCGATCAAACCCACGATATGATGACCGAATTGATGACCGAAATCGATGAGAAAGGAGAGCCTAATCGGATTGTCCGTAAGAACGTGGAAGACCATTGCGTAAAATCTCAAAAGTTAATAGATACGATGAAACACGAGCTGTCTTTCTACCATGCGAACAAACAATTGAAAAAACAAGTAATGGAGAGTCGCAAGTTCGTAGCAGAGCAGCTTCAGGGCGTTTCAGATGTGATGAGTAATTTTGCGCAGGAAATAGTTAAAGAAAGAGAGCATCATGAAAAGAAGGAGCAGATTATTTATCATGCTCTGGAACGAATGGGGATGGTGATCCAGAAGTTAGAAATCTATTCCCTGGACCCGGGGAATATGGATTTGGAATTAATTGTAGAGATTGATAATTATCGAGGGGAAGGCGCGAAAGTCATCGCCCCTGTACTTTCGGATATTTTAGGAGAATCAATTGTAGTGACAATGGAGGAAATTACTCCATATCCGCACGGGCGTTGTTATTTGAATTTTGGATCGGCCAAACATTATTCCATTGAAACCGGCGTAGCGCATGCAGCTAAAGGGGGAGGGTTCATATCTGGAGACAGCTACACCATGATGGAATTGGGGAGGGGAAAATATGCCCTGGCGATAAGCGATGGTATGGGAAACGGCGAACGTGCGCATGAAGAAAGCGTGGAGACGTTGAGGTTATTGAAACAGATTCTTCAATCCGGAATTCAAGAATCCGTTGCGATCCAATCAATCAATTCCATTCTTTCTTTACGGAGCAATGATGAAATTTTTTCAACATTGGATTTGGCTGTCATCGATCTTCATCAAGCCACATCAAAATTTGTGAAAGTCGGAAGCACCCCAAGCTTCATAAAGAGAGGAGATCAAATCTTTACAATTGAGTCCGGGAATTTGCCGATGGGGATCATTCCGGAGGTAGATGTGGACATGACGAGCGAACAGTTAAAAGCAGGGGATCTGCTGATCATGATGAGTGATGGGATTATCGAAGGTCCCAAGTACGTTGAAAACATGGAAATGTGGTTAAAACGCAAGATTAGAGAAATTCCTAGTAAAGATCCGCAAGTGATTGCTGATGTCCTGTTAGAAGAAGTGATCAGAACACAATCAGGGTCGATCATCGACGACATGACGATTTTGGTCGCTCGAATTGATCGTTATATGCCGGCATGGTCTTCCATACCAACAGAGAAAAAACAAGCCTGAGGCAACGTATATAAATTCCTCTTTTCGGCGATTATGGTGATAACGAAACAGGAGGGATGGACATATGAAACCAGGACGTTTAAAACAAATACTGCTGTTGACAGATGGATGTTCCAACCATGGAGAAGACCCGATTGCAGTTGCAGCTCTTGCTAGGAATCAGGGGGTAACGGTCAATGTGATTGGCGTTCTCGACGATCGGCAGCACAGCAAGCCACAAGGGCTTGATGAAATTGAATCGATTGCCGAAGCCGGTGGAGGCATCAGTCAAATTGTATATCAAAAAAGTTTGTCCCAAACCGTTCAAATGGTGACGAGGCAAGCCATGACTCAGACGATTCAAGGGGTCGTGAATAAAGAATTGCAAGAAATCCTCGGTAAAGATCAAACCATTGAAGAACTACCTTTGGATAAACGGGCGGAAGTCGTAGAGGTCGTCGATGACTTAGGTGAAACCTGTGATCTCGAAGTCCTTGTCCTTGTCGACACCAGCGCGAGTATGAACCATAAGCTTCCTACAGTGAAAGATGCACTATATGACCTTTCTTTGAGTTTGAATGCGAGAACAGGGTCGAATCAATTTTGTGTATACGTCTTTCCTGACACTAAAAAGACGATCAAAAAAATGATTGATTGGACGCCTGAGCTTGAAAAAATTCATGGGATTTTCTCTAAAATTTCAAGTGGAGGATATACACCGACAGGTCCTGCCTTGAAGGAAGCGTTATATGCATTTACTGAAAAACCTTTCTTTCACAGTATGCAAGATGGAGTAGATCCTTATGAAGAAACAGGGCTTTAACCTATATCCGGGATCTTATGTGCGTGGAAAATGGAGTGGGCATGGCTATATCATTGAAAAAGAACTAGGTTCAGGGGCCTGTGGAACTGTTTTTTTAAGTAGGAATGCCAAAGGGGAGAAGTGTGCCCTTAAAATAGGATCTGATAGTTCGCGCTTGATGCTGGAAGTGAATATGTTGAAAAAGTTCGGCAAGGTCCAAGGGGTAAAGCTTGGACCTTCTTTTGTTGACGTAGACGATTGGGTGGACCCTTCCCGGCAAACCTTCCCTTTTTATGTGATGGAATACATAGAAGGGGCAGCCTTGCGGTCATTTTTAAAAGGGAAATCAAGGGAGTGGGTGGGGATCTGTGCGCTTCAACTACTCAGTGATTTAGAGCACCTCCATCGTGCCGGGTACGCTTTCGGAGATTTGAAGACAGATAACTTGTTGATGGTGGACTCGCGGGTTCGTTTAATCGATGTCGGGGGTGTGACACAGTTCGGGCGCGCCATCAAGGAATATACGGAATTCTATGATCGGGGCTATTGGGGGCTTGGAAGTAGAAAAGCAGATCCCTCCTACGATTTATTTGCTGTTTCGATGATTATGCTTGAAATGGCTTACCCCGGCAGGTTTGAAAAAGGAGTAAAACCGAGCAGGACATTGATGAATAAATTGACTGCTTCTACGCTTTTAAAACCGTATCAAAAAATGATTATCCAGTGTTGGGAAGGAAAGTATCTTCATGCATCAGAAATGAAGCACTCCCTGTCCCTTGTGCTTATGAAAAGAACCATGTCTCCACCCCCATCAAGGCGGAAAAAGAAACAACAGCAAGGATCGGAAAAAGTAGAGCTCGTCACTTTTTCTATCTTATCGGTGTTGTTTTTAGGGGTGTCTATCTTCAGCTTCTGGATCTAGGGGTATTCTTTTTGCTTAGCTATGAAAGAGTGATAGGATAAGGGTAGATGAATTGTCAGTAAACGGGAGTGTGGGTCACATGGAGCAGAAGGTCCATTCGTTTATTAAAAAGCATGAGCTTATCAGACCGGGACAAACTATTCTGGCCGCGGTGTCGGGTGGGCCGGACTCTATGGCTCTATTGCATTATTTCTGTGCAATCAAGGAAGAGTACCAGCTTCAGTTGCATGTCGTGTCCATCGATCATGGGCTGCGTGGAGAAGATTCTTATGAAGACTTGGCCTATGTGAAACGTATGTGTGAACAATGGAATGTTGATTTCACCGGGACATCAGTAGACGTCCCTTCCTATAAATCCATGGAAAGAATGGGGACACAAGAAACAGCACGGAAGTTACGGTACGACTTTTTTAAAGAGATGATGGATGAAAAGAATATCGATGTATTAGCTTTGGGTCATCATGGAGACGATCAGGCGGAAACGATGATGATGCAGATGGTCCGCAACGCGACACCGGAATCCATTCAAGGTATTCCTGTCCGGAGAGCATTTGGACGAGGTGAGATCATCCGTCCTTTCCTGAACGTTACTAAAGATGAAATTATCCATTATCTCAAAAAACATCACGTTGAATTCAGGGTAGACGTTTCCAACGAAGAAACAGACTACACGCGTAATGCATTCCGTAAACATGTCATTCCATATTTCCGACAGCAAAACCCGAAATTTTCTCAACATATGCAAAGGTTGAGCGAACGTTTAAGAGATGATCAAGAGTACATAAAAGAACAAGCGAAAGAAGTTTTGAAAACCATGGATTTCTCTTCAAAAGAAGAGAGGTGCGTTCGATTTTCAATTCAAACTTTCAAAACATTCCCGCTTGCTTTACAAAGAAGTGCCTTTCATCTAATATTGAACTATCTGTATGTGGATCAAGCGGATGACATTTCCTACTTACACGAGGAAATGTTCATGGATCTTATAAGTGAACAAAAATCGAATGCGACGATGGATTTCCCGCGTGGGTTGAAAATCATACGTGCATACGACAGCGTTACGCTGACGTTCCGTATTGACGAGGATATTGAACCCCTTTTCAAAACCTTACAAATAGGAGAAACCATACAACTTCCGGACGGTTCTTTACTTCAGGCAGATTGGACGGATCGACCTGAAGAAGAAGGGACGTATGTCTACCTTTGTGATTCCCATCACGTAAAGCTACCTTTGGTTGTTCGTACCAGGATGAATGGAGATCGGATACGAGTAAGAGGAATGAATGGATCGAAGAAAGTGAAAGATATTTTTATTGATCAAAAGATTCCATCCGATAGTCGAAATTCATGGCCTCTGGTGACGGATAGCAATGGAGACATCCTTTGGTTGATTGGCTTGAAAAAAGGCGGGGAATACATCAGAAAGCCATCTGGGAAGTGGCTTCGATTGAAATATGAAAATAAAGCAGACAAGTAGGAGGAGCAAACATGCACAGCGAAATTGAAAAGGTCTTGATTTCTGAAGATCAGATTCAGGAGAAATGCAAAGAAATGGGGGCACAATTGACAGAGGAATATCAAGGGCGGTTTCCTTTGGCTATTGGTGTTTTGAAAGGGGCTACCCCGTTTATGGCCGATCTGCTGAAGAGAGTGGAAACGCATTTGGAAATGGACTTTATGGACGTTTCAAGCTACCACGGAGGTATGAGATCTTCAGGAGAAGTCAAGATTGTTAAAGACCTTGATACAAAAGTTGAAGGAAGAGACATCCTTATCATTGAGGATATTATCGACAGCGGTTTGACTTTGAGCTATTTAGTAGACCTGTTCAAATATCGCAAAGCAAAATCCATTAAAATTGTAACGCTGCTGGATAAACCGACTGGAAGAACGTCTCATATCAAAGCAGATACCATCGGCTTTGAAGTGCCGGACGAATTCGTGGTCGGATACGGATTAGATTATGAAGAAAAGTATCGTAACTTACCGTATATCGGTGTATTGAAACCTGAAGTTTACGGTGGATAATATTCACCTGGATAATTGAAGTTTAAATGTTTTGTTTGCAAGGGTAATTAGTTGTGTATTCTGTTTTTGATATGGTACGATTTACTATAGTTTTCTCGCTTGGGAGGAGGTAGGCAATGAACCGGATATTTCGTAATACAATATTTTACTTACTTATCTTCCTCGTTGTCATAGGCGTCGTAGGTCTATTCAGAGGTCAAGGTGAGCAACAGAAACAACTGAACGTGAACGAGTTTTATGATAAATTGAATAACGGTCAAATTGAAGAAATGACGATCCAGCCTGTCAATGGGGTGATTGGTGTCACCGGTCAGCTGGCTGACAGTGAAGAAGGTGAAGGTGGGTTTACGGTCCAGCTTCCTGAAAATGATCAAGTCATTTCGAACGTGACTGAAACAGCGAAGGAAAAGACGACGTTGTTTGTAAAAGAAGAGGAGCAGCCCAGCGCATGGGTGACGTTCCTTACGTCGATCATTCCGTTTGTCATCATATTCATTTTGTTCTTCTTCTTACTTAACCAAGCTCAAGGCGGCGGAAGTCGTGTCATGAACTTTGGTAAAAGTAAAGCGAAGATGTATACCGAAGAGAAAAAGAAAGTACGCTTCAAAGATGTAGCCGGGGCTGACGAAGAGAAGCAGGAATTAGTCGAGGTCGTAGACTTTTTGAAAGATCCTCGCAAATTCTCTGCTGTAGGTGCCCGTATACCTAAAGGTGTCCTGTTGGTAGGACCTCCAGGTACAGGTAAAACCTTGCTTGCCCGTGCAGTGGCAGGAGAGGCTGGCGTACCGTTCTTCTCCATCAGTGGTTCTGACTTCGTTGAAATGTTTGTCGGTGTCGGTGCTTCCCGTGTACGTGATTTGTTCGAAAATGCAAAGAAAAACGCTCCGGGAATTATCTTCATTGATGAGATTGATGCCGTAGGTCGTCAACGTGGTGCAGGCCTGGGCGGAGGTCATGATGAGCGTGAGCAGACATTGAACCAACTGTTAGTTGAAATGGATGGATTTGGTGTCAACGAAGGAATCATCATTATCGCTGCAACCAACCGTCCTGACATTCTTGACCCCGCCCTTCTGCGTCCAGGTCGTTTTGACCGTCAAATTACGGTCGACCGTCCTGATGTGAAAGGTCGTGAAGCTGTTCTGGCTGTACATGCGAAGAACAAGCCTCTATCTGAAAACGTAGACTTGAAGACAATCGCTCTACGTACACCAGGCTTCTCAGGTGCAGATCTGGAGAACCTGTTAAACGAAGCTGCTCTAGTAGCCGCTCGTGGGGATAAGAAACAAGTAGATATGGACGATGTCGATGAAGCCATAGATCGTGTCATTGCTGGTCCTGCTAAGAAGAGCCGTGTCATTTCTACGAAAGAGCGCAATATTGTCGCTCACCACGAAAGTGGACATACGGTCATCGGTATGGTGCTTGATGATGCCGATATGGTACACAAAGTTACGATCGTCCCTCGTGGTCAAGCAGGTGGTTATGCTGTCATGCTTCCGAAAGAAGATCGTTACTTCATGACGAAGCCTGAGTTGTTCGATAAGATCACGGGTCTACTCGGTGGTCGTGTCGCTGAGGAAATCATCTTTGGTGAAGTGAGTACAGGAGCTCACAATGACTTCCAACGTGCCACCAGCATTGCTCGTAAGATGGTCACAGAATATGGAATGAGTGAAAAACTCGGTCCGTTGCAATTCGGTTCTAATTCCGGCGGACAGGTCTTCCTGGGTCGTGACATCCAAAATGAACAAAATTACAGTGATCAAATCGCTTATGAAATTGATCAGGAAGTTCAAAACTTCATCAATTACTGCTACGATCGTGCAAAAACGATCCTTACTGAGAATAAAGATAAGTTAGAATTGATCGCTCAAACACTTCTTGATGTTGAAACGCTTGATGCAACTCAAATCCGTTCCCTCTTTGATAAGGGACGTCTCCCGACAGATGAAGAGCTGGAGGCGATTGCTAAAGAGCATAACGCGAAGATAAAAAATAATACTTCTTCAAAAGATGAAGATGTACGCGTAAACATTCAATCCAAAGAAGACGATCAGACAGATTCTCAAGAAACGACGGAAGAATCTGATGACAGTGAAGAAACATCTGAAAAGAATGATTCTGAGTCTGAAGATCGTAAATAAAAAAGAAAACCACACCACCCATTTTGGGGAGGTGTGGTTTTTTGCTGGTTATGACAAAATTGGTTCGTCCAGAATTTTGATACAGCGATACCATTGAAGAATGTGGTATGATGGTAGCCGAAGGAAATGATCCGGGAGGCTTTAAAATGAATTTTGTTCTTGATGTTGGAAATACCAATACAGTACTTGGTGTTTTTGAAAAAGGATCCCTGCAATATCAATGGAGAATTAAAACTGATCGCCATAAAACAGAAGATGAGTACGGAATGTTGATCAAATCTTTGTTCGACCATGAAGGGTTGACGTTTGAAGATATGGAAGGAGTCATCATTTCTTCTGTCGTTCCCCCTATCATGTTTGCTCTTGAACGGATGGCTCGTTATTATTTTAAAAAGGAGCCAATGATCATCGGAGAGGGTAAAGTCGACCACGGTCTTGAAATGAAATATCCCAACCCATCTGAAATAGGCGCCGATCGGGTAGTCAATGCTGTCGGGGCGATCGATGAATATAATTTGCCATTAGTCATTATTGATTTCGGAACAGCAACAACCTATTGTTATATTAATGAAAACGGAGAATATATCGGAGGTGCAATTGCGCCGGGAATCAACGTATCAATGGAGGCTTTATATGCGAAGGCAGCAAAGCTGCCTAAAATTGAGATCAAGAGTCCCGAACATGTAATCGGACAAAGTACTGTAGAAGCGATGCAATCTGGTGTATTCTATGGGTATGTAGGACAAGTCGATGAAGTCGTCAGACGGATGAAACAAACTTCTGATTACGATCCTACAGTTATAGCTACAGGTGGTTTGGCTTCATTAATCGCCGGAGAATCCAGTACAATTGATCATGTTGATCCTTACCTTACTTTAAAAGGACTTCATAAAATATATCAACGCAACAAAGAGAAAAACGCTTTTAAAGGAGAATGATTCATATGTCAGACTATTTAGTGCGTGCGATGGCTTATGACGGACAGGTGCGGGCATACGCTGTTCAATCCACGGATACTGTGGAAGAATCCCGCCGCCGCCAGGATACATGGGCTACAACTTCAGCTGCCCTGGGAAGAACTCTCACGATCAGTGCCATGATGGGGGCCATGTTGAAAGGTGATGACAAGATCACCATAAAAATTGAAGGTGACGGTCCTGCAGGTGCTTTGATTGCAGACGCTAATTCAAAAGGTGAAGTACGAGGATATATTAAAAACCCTCATGTAGATTTCGATTTGAATGACCAAGGGAAACTCGATGTGGCTCGGGCAGTAGGTACGAGCGGAACGTTAAGCGTAGTCAAAGATCTCGGCATGAAAGACCATTTTACTGGTCAGGTACCTTTGATTTCAGGAGAAATAAGTGAAGATTTCACCTATTACTTTGCTAACTCCGAACAGGTTCCATCAGCTGTCGGTGCAGGAGTTCTCATCGACACTGATCATTCCATTCTTGCTTCAGGAGGGTTTATCATACAAATGATGCCTGGAGCTGATGACGAGACTACGAGTGAAATCGAGAAACGACTTACAGAAATGCCGGCGATTTCTTCTCTTGTTCGTGATGGTAAAAGTCCTGAAGAAATTTTACATGCCGTACTAGGGGAAGACAATGTACAAGTGCTCGATACGATGCCGATCCAATTCAAATGTCACTGCTCCAGAGAGCGGGTAGAAACAGCTATATCCAGTCTCGGAGATGAAGAAATCCAAAAAATGATTGATGAAGATCAAGGAGCAGAAGCCAAATGTCACTTCTGTAACGAAGATTATCAATTTAATGAAGAAGAGCTGAAAGAACTACAGTCAGGCTCAACCGAGTAATTAAAGCGATCTCTAAATATAAAAAAAGCGGAACACCCCCCGATGTGGCTGTTCCGCTTTTTTTCTTAGATTTGCATCCTTTTTTCAAAGATATTGAACCTTTGGGAATGAACCTCGAATATGAATCACGGAATTGATAAAGATAAACAAAATGTCATGCCTTAATTAAGTTCGTATCGCTCCCCCCCCCTCCTGGATTGAAAGAACTTTTCTTATCCAGAACAGGGGGATTGTATATAAATAATATTAATTTTTTCTGGAAGCTGATAATACCATTTATAAATGCTGGTGACTGCAAGCGGCCAGTGAGTGGAAAGGTTTGACAACCTTTAGTATATCAGGTAGATTGAAATTAAATCCTATAAAAACACTTGGTATTAAGGAGTGGGAGAATGAGAATAGCGAACAATGTAAGTGAACTGGTTGGTAAAACTCCAATGGTAAAACTGGTTGGAAGTGCAGAGGAAGATAGTGCAGATATTTATCTGAAGCTGGAATACATGAATCCGGGTTCTTCTGTGAAGGACAGAATCGCTCTTTCTATGATCGAAGAAGCTGAAAAAGCCGGCCTTCTTAATACCGGGGACACGATTATTGAACCGACAAGTGGAAACACGGGCATCGGCCTGGCAATGATCGCGGCATCAAAAGGATACCAAACAGTCCTTGTCATGCCCGACACGATGAGCCAGGAGCGCCGAAACCTGCTCCGTGCTTATGGTGCTGAACTTGTACTTACTCCTGGAAGCGAAGGAATGAAGGGAGCGATCAAGAAAGCTGCGGAACTTCAAGAACAGCACGGATATTTCATGCCGCAGCAATTCAATAATGAAGCTAATCCATATATTCATGAAAAAACGACCGGCCCGGAGATTGTTGAGCAAATGGGTGATCAACTGGACGCCTTTGTTGCAGGAATAGGAACGGGAGGAACGATTACAGGGGCAGGAAAAGTATTGAAAGAACGGTATCCTGATATCAAGATCGTCGCCATTGAACCGGAAGGGTCTCCTGTCTTATCTGGAGGGGAGCCCGGCCCCCACAAAATCCAAGGAATAGGAGCTGGTTTTGTTCCTGGTATATTGAATACTTCGATTTATGACGAAGTGTATCAAGTAACTATGAAGGATTCCTATGCTGCAGCACGTGAAGCCGCTAGAAAAGATGGTATCTTAGGTGGTGTTTCCTCCGGGTCCGCAATTCACGTTGCGAAACAAGTTGCTAAAAAACTTGGAAAAGGTAAAAAAGTGGTCGCCATCATTCCGAGTAATGGAGAACGCTACCTTTCCACTCCGCTTTATCAATTTGAAGAAGAGTGATTCATCAAGCTGTGCTCTTTCCTAAGAGCGCAGCTTTTTTATTTGTCCTCTCGGTTGATGTGATAGAAAAGGCAAAATGTTGTAAGATAAGGGCAGAAGATTTAGGGGAAAGAGGGAACTTGGATGAGTTATATTTTGCAAACAAATGAAAAACAATTCAACCTTGGAGAGCGGACGCTTGTAATGGGTATTCTGAATGCTACCCCCGATTCATTCTCCGATGGAGGTCGTTTCAATGATGTCGAAGCTGCGGTAGAGCAAGCCCTCACTATGGAAAGAGAGGGAGCTGACATCATCGATATAGGTGGTGAATCGACAAGGCCGGGGCATGAACCTGTTTCTCAACAAGAGGAGTTGGAACGGGTTCTACCGATTATCAAGGCGGTGAAACAAAAAGTGAACATCCCTATTTCCATTGATACGTACAAGGCGGAAGTAGCCGAACAGGCGGTTCAAGCTGGTGCTTCCATCGTCAACGATGTGTGGGGAGCGAAAAAAGATCCGGCTATTGTTGAAGTTGCCGCTCGATACGAAGTGCCCATCATATTGATGCATAACAGGGAAGACAAAGATTATGACAACCTCATTTCTGATATGAAAACAGACTTGAAAAAGAGTGTTGTGGCAGCTAAAAAAGCAGGAGTAAAAGATGAACAAATTATACTTGATCCCGGTATCGGGTTTGCAAAAACGCCAGAAGACAATCTGGTCGTAATGAGAAACCTTTACCAATTCCATGATATGGGATACCCTTTACTGCTCGGCAGCTCCCGCAAATCTTTCATTGGTCTCACGTTGGATCTGCCGAAAGATGAACGGATGGAAGGAACCGGAGCTACAGTATGTTATGCCATTTCTCAAGGGGTCCAGATTGTAAGAGTTCATGACGTGAAGCCGATCTCCCGTATGACCAGGATGATGGATGCCATGCTAGGAAAGGGTGTAAAGAATGGATAAAATATATTTGAACCAGATGGAATTCTGGGGCTATCACGGCCTCTTCCCTGAGGAAAATAAATTAGGGCAGCGTTTTTATGTTGATTTGCAGCTGGAATTAGATCTAAAACCAGCGGCTCTTTCAGACGATATGCAAAAGTCAGTCGACTACGGTGCTGCTTATGAAATATGTAAGAAAATAGTTGAAGGTAGAGCTCACCACCTTGTCGAAACGGTGGCAGAGAAATTAGCGAACGAATTGTTGGATCAGTTTTCTATTATTGATGCCTGCCTGGTGAAAGTATATAAGCCCGACCCGCCTATTCCAGGCCACTATAAATCAGTCGCCATCGAAATATATAGGAGCCGTTCTTCATGAATACCGTGTATATAGCTCTCGGATCTAACATCTCTCAAAGAGAAGATCATTTGAAACACGCCATAGAAATGTTAGATCAACAAAATGAATTGGAAGTCATACAGAAGTCATCCATTTATGAAACAGCTCCTGTCGGATATACGGAACAAAACGACTTTTTAAACATGGTGATACAAATATCTACGACCCTTTCTCCTTTGCAATTGCTTGATGTTTGTCAGTCGGTAGAAGCTGACCTTGGAAGAAGGAGAATTGTAAAATGGGGGCCTCGCACAATAGACCTTGACATATTACTGTTTAATCAAGAAAATATGGAAACAGAACGGTTGATTATCCCTCACCCCTCTATGCAGGATAGAGCGTTCGTTATGGTCCCGCTTGCAGAAATTGCTCCTCAGGTAACAATCCCTGGGTTGAATCAAACCGCGCAAATGATAATAAATGAATTGCCTGAACAAAATAAGTCAGAAATTCGTGTTTGGGGAAGAATATAAGAGCGATCATAGTGGTCATAATGGAAATACGACAATATGCTTCATAATACTAGAGAGGTAAAAAGGACATGGTGGCATGAGAAACCTTCATGTACATTGAAAACGATGTTTAACTCTCTTGGTGAATTTATAAAAAGGTTTTAATTAAGGAGAAAAGTATCCTGTTCTTCCTGAGCGTTGACACGGGTCGAGGACTTTTCTATACTAAACCATAGTTGGAATACTGCCAGTTTCAAGCTGGCAGTTTTTATTATTGAAGCGGTATACATGAATTTATAGATTAGGAAATGGAGTGATTACAATGTCAGAAGAACTTAATGAACATATGCGGGTTCGTCGTGAGAAATTGAATTCTTATCGAGAGCAAGGCTTGGATCCTTTCGGTAGCAAATATGAGCGTACGGATTATGCGGAGAATCTTGTTCAAAAATACGATGAATACAGCAAAGAAGAATTGGAAGAAAAACAAATCCCTGCTACAGTAGCTGGTCGGATTATGACTAAGCGCGGAAAAGGGAAAGCCGGCTTTACTCATATTCAGGACTTGACCGGTCAAATTCAACTGTACGTACGTAAGGATGAAATCGGCGAAGAAGCTTACGAGGTATTCAAGACAGCGGACCTTGGAGATATCGTCGGTGTATCTGGAGTTATGTTCAAAACGAATGTCGGGGAACTGTCAGTTAAAGCAACTCAGTTTGATTTATTGACGAAATCTTTACGACCACTTCCAGAGAAGTTCCACGGTTTACAGGATGTTGAACAGCGTTACCGTCAACGTTATTTGGATTTGATCACAAACCCTGGCAGTCGTGACACATTTGTCACTCGGAGTAAAATTATTCAGTCCATGCGTAGATATTTGGACGGTTTAGGGTTCCTTGAGGTAGAAACCCCATTGATGCACGGAATTCCAGGAGGGGCTTCTGCACGTCCATTCGTCACCCATCACAATGCGTTAGACATGCAGTTGTATATGCGTATTGCAATTGAGCTTCACTTGAAGAGATTAATTGTTGGTGGCATGGAAAAGGTATACGAAATCGGCCGAGTATTCCGTAATGAAGGTATATCTACTCGACATAACCCAGAGTTCACTATGCTTGAGCTTTATGAAGCGTATGCGGATTACCACGATGTTATGAGCTTGACTGAAAATATGGTAGCTCACATTGCAAAAGATGTTCTTGGCACTACGAAAGTCACTTACAATGAACAGGAAATCGATTTGGAGCCTGAATGGACCCGACTACACATGGTAGATGCAGTTAAGGAGCATACTGGTGTGGATTTCTGGGAGCAAATGAGTGATGAAAAAGCCAAAGAACTGGCTGAAGAACATGGCATCGAAATTAAAGATACTATGACGTTCGGTCATATTGTGAACGAATTTTTCGAACAGCGTGTGGAAGATAAGCTGATTCAACCTACTTTTGTGTACGGACATCCAATCGAAATTTCTCCTTTGGCGAAAAAGAATCCTGAAGATGAAAGGTTCACTGATCGCTTTGAACTATTCATCGTTGGACGCGAACATGCCAATGCTTTCTCTGAGCTGAATGATCCAATTGATCAACGTCAACGTTTCGAAGCTCAATTGAAAGAACGCGAAGAAGGAAACGATGAAGCTCATATGATGGATGAAGACTTTATTGAAGCATTAGAATATGGAATGCCACCAACAGGTGGGTTGGGAATTGGAATTGACCGTTTAGTAATGTTGCTGACGGACTCCCTGTCGATCCGCGACGTCTTACTCTTCCCACAAATGAGAAACCGTGATTAATAACGTAAAGATTTTACCCCCTGGTTTTTATACCTGGGGGTTTTCTTTATGAATTTATAAAGATATTATTTTAAAAACCCTTGATTTACTTTCGTAACCGTGATAAATTATTACTTGTCGCATTGAGAGAGCGGCCACGAGCTGACAGCAGCTCAAAAAAACATGAAAAAAGTTGTTGACTCCAACAACGCATCATGGTAAATTAATATTTGTCGCCAAAAAAGGCAGACGAAAGAAATTGAAAAAGTTGTTGACACCAACAACAAGCCATGATAAGATGGTTAAGTCGCTGTTTTGAGTGGCAAACAACATTTTGATCTTTGAAAACTGAACGAACCAACCAGTACGTCAAGATATTTCTTCTATTAAGAAGAAACTTAAACAAGCACATTCGGTGTGCAAATGAGCAAGACAAACTTTTTCAACTTTTATGGAGAGTTTGATCCTGGCTCAGGACGAACGCTGGCGGCGTGCCTAATACATGCAA
>NZ_JAIVAI010000009.1 GCF_020171525.1 Halobacillus yeomjeoni | reverse complement strand
GAAAAAGTTTGTCTTGCTCATTTGCACACCGAATGTGCTTGTTTCGTTTTCTTCTTAATAGAAGAAATATCTTGACGTACTGGTTGGTTCGTTCAGTTTTCAAAGATCAAAATGTTGTTTCGCTTTAGCAGCGACTCCAACAGTTTATCATGTTGTGTTGTTGTTGTCAACAACTTTTTTCATGATGTTTTGTCTGCCGTTTTGGCGACAAATATTAATTTACCATGTTACAGGAAAGCTGTCAACAACTTTTTTTGAGAAAGTATCTCTGTTTGTTGTTGTGTGTTTTTGTCTGCCTTTCCCGACAACGATTAATAATATAGCATAGAATAAAAATAAAACGCAATACCTTTTCGTGTTTTTTTATATTTTCATTCATATAGAAAAGCCCTTTGAAATCAAAGGACTTCCCTAAAAGACCACCACTGTGCTTTTCATTTACTTTTAATGATTAAACCATCAATTTTGTTTCTTCTTCCTAGGCATGTACTGAAGACACTCTTCACGTGTTGCGAACCTTCGGAATATCTGAAATAAAACTTCATATCGTTCTTCCATTGCATTTTTTAAACCGTGATCGATTCTATGGTCACCAAGGTCAAACGTAATCTCTTCCATTTCCCTTTTCAGCAAGTATTCTATTTCACGTCTTTCTTGTTCATTAATTATTATTCCGTGCATTTCGAGAACCTCCCTGATAACGACTCTTTATATTTTTACCCTATTTTCAGTATTTTTAGCATAGGTTGTCCGAAATTTCATATGTATAGAACATATTGGAAGGAAGGAGATGGATAAAGCTGTGACTTTCTATACATGGAAGGCTGAACGCTTGAAACGATATGGACTAGTTATTATATTAGCTCTTTTTTGTGCTTTATTACTTTGGGTAGGTCAATGGAGCCAACTTCCAGTCTTTTCTAACGATGAGGAACCAAGAGCCCTGACTCAAGGAGATGAGAAACAGGATCTCGTAGCTCTCACCTTCAATATCAGCTGGGGCAGCGATAAGGTTAATGAAGTATTAAAAATGCTTGAAGCTCACAAAGTACAGGCTACTTTTTTCGTAAGTGGGGAATGGGCAGACCGACATCCGGATCTACTTAGTAAAATCCAAAAGGCAGAACATGAAATAGGGATGATGGGATTTGGATATGAGAGCTATTTGGAATTGAAACCTGAGGAGATCAATGCTGACATAAGACAAGCAAAAAAGGTATTCGACAAGCTGGGGTACGAAAATGTGCGGTGGATCCGCCCACCTCACGGGCATATGGATAAAGATGTTTTGAAGAGAATTGACCAGGAAGGTTTACAAGCAGTCCAATGGAGTATTAATCCTCGAGATTGGGAAAACCCAGGTACTAACCGTATTATCGACCAAGTTGTTAATAAAACTTCAAAAGGAGATATTGTACTTTTACACGCCTCAGATTCTGTAAAACAAACTCCAAAAGCTCTGGAAGTCATTTTACCAGCTCTTAAACAGAAAGGACTGAAACTCGTCAGTATCTCGGAACTTGTTAGTGGAAGTGAGTCGAAAACTTCCCAAGTCAATTAAAAAAAGTAAGCCGCTGTGTAAAAATCACAGCGGCTTACTTTTTACTTATGCCGTTTCTTTACCTGGATTGGTTAAACGATGTAAAAGCAGTAATTGATAGGCGTTACAAATAAATAAAGGGATGACCATCAACCATACGTAATCACTTCCCTGCGCTCTCAATGCTGGTACCCATTCCACTGTAGTGACCACTACCATGAAGAACAAGGCAGGTATGAAAGCGTTGAACTTTGTTTCTTTTGCTTTTATATAAGCGATGATTGCCGATAGAGCAAACAAGCCTACCGCCGTCCACAAGAACGGCCAGACCGTACTGTTTTCACTTGCTTGATATCTGAAGTAAACTAAATCAAACAGTGTGAAGGCGACTAAAAATAACTGAACAGGCACCCAAAATGACCGGAAAACTGATTTTCCGAATTGATTGACTGTCAAATATGCGAAAAAACCCATTTGGCTGATTATGCTGAATATAAACCCGAGCCCTGAAAAGAATAATAACAAACCGACCAGTTCAAACAACTGAAAAGGCTGCAGAACTTCCAGGTATGCATCTTGTTTAAAAATAAAGCTTGAGATGAGTGTAATGACACCACCTATTAGTAAAGTCGTTAAAAACAACCTTACCCATTTACGACTATTCACAGATGTTCCTCCTAATACAAGACTTCACCATCGTATTTTATCATGAAGGATGCATTTTTTCCTCATTCGGAATAAATTTTATCAATTCGTACATAGTAAGCCTACGGAGAACTTAAGAAAGGGGACATGTAACATGTCCATACTTCGATTCATATGTCCCGTCATTATTGTGGTTTTCTTGGCAGCTTGTAGCGGCGGTTCAGGAGGAAGCGAACAGGCGGACTATGATACCACTAAAAAAATGATTGTAGATATTTTAAAAACCGATGATGGTAAAAAAGCGATGACTGAAGTTCTTTCTGATGAAAAAATGCAACAGTCCATGGCTTTGGAATCTGAAGTTGTCTCCCAGGCCGTCAGTGAAACATTGATATCAGAAAAAGGAAAAGCCTTTTGGAGTAAATTGTTCTCTGACCCTAAGTTTGTCCAAGGATTCAGCAAAACCTTAGAAAAAGATCAAAAGGAACTGCTTAAAGGGTTGATGAAAGATTCAGAGTACCAAAAGCTGATGATCGAGATCTACAAAAACCCTGAAATGATGGAACAGATGGTCACTGTGATGCAAAGTCAAAAATTCCGAGCACATCTTGAAAAGACCATTGAAGAAACTATAAATAGTCCAGTTTTCCAAGCTAAGATGAGCGAGACCCTGTTGAAAGCTGCTGAAAAAATGAAAAGCGAGGGTGGCAAATCTTCCGGCGAAGGGAAACAAGGCGATAAAGAGCAGGAAAGCGAATCCAACGATGGAGGAAGCGAAGAAGAAGAAGGTCAAACTTCATAAAAAAATCACGCCCTCCCCGATAAAGGGGAAGCGTGATTTTTTTTAATATTTATCAATGACCTTCGCAGCAATATTTCGATAAATGACGCCTGTAGGGTGATCAGCCTGGTAGACAGAAGGTGCAAACACATCTTCTTCTTCATATGGCTGCTGCAATGGAATATGTCCAAGCACTCCAGTTTGCAGCTGGTCAGCAAGCTTCGTACCGCCGCCGCGTCCAAAAACGAATTCCTTATTTCCTGTTTCTTTGCTTTCGAAATACGCCATATTTTCTACGACGCCAAGGATTTCATGATCGGTTTTCAACGCCATCTGCCCAGCCCTAGCTGCAACAAAAGCTGCGGTAGGGTGTGGAGTCGTAACGATGATTTCTTTAGAAGACGGAAGCATGGAATGAACATCCAATGCGACGTCACCCGTTCCTGGTGGTAAATCCAGGAGTAAGTAATCTAAGTCTCCCCACTCGACCTCTTTGAAGAAACTTGTCAGCATTTTACCAAGCATAGGTCCACGCCAAATGATCGGAGAGTTATCTTCTACAAAGAAGCCCATGGAAACCACTTTTACTCCAAACCGCTCAACTGGAATGATTTTTTCCCCGCGCACGACTGGGCGTTCTTCCACGCCCATCATGTCAGGAACACTGAAACCATAAATATCAGCATCGATAATGCCGACTTTTTTTCCTAAGCGGCTAAGTGCCACAGCAAGGTTGACGGTAACAGTTGATTTACCGACACCGCCTTTACCACTGGCGATAGATATGAATTTCGTCCCTGTGTTCCCATTCAACAAGGACGCTTCTTTTTGCTGATCGGCTGTAGATTGGAATTTTTGAAGCACATCATCAGGAAGCTGGTCAAAGCGAAGACCTACTGTCGCTGCCCCTCCACTTTTTAGCGCATTTACAATCGTTTGCTGTAGTTCCATCTGTTCTGCTGTATTTGTTTTACCTATCAGTAGTTTGACACTTACATGATTTTTTTCTTCTTTAATCTTTATCTCTTCAACCCCACCGGTTTCTTCGAGCGTTTTATGTAAAAACGGATCTTCGATTGGATGAAGAATTTCAAGTATTTGATCTTTTGTTAACAAACCGTTCCACCATCCTTAGAAATTTTTTCAGTATGCCTAGTATAACATACATGAAACGCTTTCTAAGCATTTTGCTTGTATCAGTTTGAATCTGCAGATGGATATTCCCGCTCCGTTACATATCGTAAGATTCCTTGATAAACCGAAGCTGCCATCTGTCTTTGATAATCCTCGGTTTTTAATAACTCCCTTTCATCAGGGTTCGATAAAAATCCTGCTTCAACCAAAGCGCCCGGAGCACCAGGGTGTTTGAGCATATAGATATTCGTTAAACCTAGAGCTTCACGGCTTGTGTTATTCAAATTGCTTTTAATTTCTGCCTGGATGAATTTTGCCAAGTGCTGACTTTCTGCATTTTGTGGGTTGAAAAATGTCTGGGCTCCCCTCCACTTCGAAGAAGGAATGGCATTCAAATGGATACTCAAATAAAAGTCAGCTTCTTTTTCTTCAATAAAGCGGACGCGGTTTCTTATGTCCTCTGATTTACGAGCGGACAAGCCTCCTGCGCTATCCGATGAAAGATCTTTATCTTCATACCTCGTCATATAAACCAGTGCTCCCGCTTCCTGGAGATAGTCACGCAAGTACTCACACATCTGCAGGGTGATTTCTTTTTCCTGCGTGCCATCCGCCCCTTCCGCTCCTCCATCCGGTCCTCCATGTCCCGGGTCGAGAACAATCACTTTTCCAGATAAAGGCGATGACCATACTGTCCATGCATCTTTCACTTCTTGGATCGGGTAGGAAACCAAACATACAAGAATGACGATGCCGATTAGAAATATCCATGTCTTCATTTGACGAATCATCCATCCCACACTCCCTTGTACTCCCTACACCCATTTATATGGGACAAGAATATAAAATATGAGACGAATTGGCAGATCTGAATATCAGTTTCCCCCACCCATAAGTGATTAAAAGGGATCAAAAGTTAGAAGAGCATATAAAAAAATCCCGACCAGAAAAGGTCGGGATCTTTGTAACGTTGAAGTAAAACTTAACGCTTGGAGAATTGTGGAGCACGACGTGCACCTTTAAGACCGTATTTCTTACGCTCTTTCATACGTGCGTCACGAGTTAGTAGACCTGCACGCTTAAGTGGTGTGCGGTATTCCGGATCTGCTTCTAGAAGCGCACGAGCGATTCCGTGACGGATTGCACCCGCTTGTCCAGTAAATCCTCCACCGTTTACGTTTACGTAAACATCATAGTTGCCTTCTGTTTCTGTTACAGCTAGAGGCTGCTTCAGAATCATGCGAAGAGTTTCATATGGGAAGAAATCTTCAGCATCACGTTTGTTCACTACTACACGGCCTGTTCCAGGAACTAGGCGTACACGAGCAGTAGATTTTTTACGACGTCCAGTACCAATGTATTGTACTTGTGCCACTCTTGATTACCTCCTTTTATTATCCGCGAAGTTCGTAAACTTCTGGTTGTTGTGCTTCATGCTTGTGTTCAGGTCCAGCGTAAACATGAAGTTTTTTGCCCATCTTACGACCAAGACTTCCTTTTGGAAGCATACCTTTTACAGCAAGTTCAAGCATTTGCTCTGGGTATTTCGTACGCATTTCGTTAGCGGTACGAGATTTCAAACCACCTGGGTGATTTGTGTGACGATAATAGATCTTATCGTTGATTTTGTTACCTGTAAGTTCGATTTCACCTGCATTGATGATGATTACGTGATCACCAGTGTCAACATGTGGTGTATACGTTGGTTTGTTTTTGCCGCGTAGGATCGTAGCAACTTCACTTGCTAGACGACCAAGTGTCTGTCCTGCAGCATCGACAACATACCATTTACGATCCACGTTGTTTTCATTCGCCATGAAAGTTGTGCGCATGTCAGTTTCCCTCCTGAGTAGTTGATTTTCACAAAACTTCGTTTATTTATCTCAATACGATTAGTTCCGGGGCTAATCGTGGTATAGAAATAAAATGCCATAGAATATAATATAACACTCTCAGCACCCATGTCAAGAGCATGTACACCAGGAATCGTTGTTTTTTATATTTTATTAGGAAATCCATCATTCCTCATAAAATACGCTCCATAGAAATAACCCTTGTGGAGGTGCCGTCTTGCCTGCTGCATCCCGGCTTTTGGCTTTCAGGATGTTCAGAATATCATCCGGTTCTCTTTCGTTTCTGCCTATCTCCAGTAATGTGCCAACGAGAATACGAACCATATTATACAAGAATCCAGATCCATTGAAAGTAAAAACCAGTTCAGACCCTTCTTTTTCAACAGACGCCTCATGAATCGTGCGGACTTTACTCCCCTTTATATCTGTTTTAGGAGAACAGAATGAAGTGAAGTCATGCTCCCCGAGAAGGTAACGGCAAGCGATTTTCATACGGCCGATATCGAGATCCGCTTTTACATGGTAACGATAATAGCGGTTGAATACATCCGGTTCTCTTTCGTTCCAGACGAAATACCGGTACTCTTTTCCCTTCGCATCATAACGGGCATGGAAGTCACGAGAAACCCCTTCTACGGAAGAGATATGGATATCGTCAGGCAGTAACGAGGTTAACGCCCGTTTCCAGTTCTGATACGGTATGGTCAAGTCAGAGTCAAAATGGATGACCTGCCCCATGGCATGCACCCCGGAATCCGTTCGTCCTGATGCGGTGACTTTCACTTTCTGCCCCTTATGCATTTTAGAAAGAGCCTTCTCAAGTTCTTCTTGTATGGTAATTCCGTTCGGCTGGATTTGGTAACCGGCATATTTCGTGCCGTCATATTGGATGACGCACCGCATACGTTCCATATTTTTATCCTCCCGTCAGCTTCTCGTTAGGAAAAGAGCTGTAACGATTCCTGCAAAAACAATGTAAGCAGCGATATCCCGCCTGCTGATGGTAAGTTCCCTGAGCTTCGTGCGACCTTCTCCGCCTTGGTATCCACGAGCTTCCATAGCCATTGCCAAGTCCTCAGCCCGTTTAAACGCACTTACAAACAGTGGAACCAATAAAGGGATTACGGCCCTTACGCGGTCTTTGAACGCTCCCGTACGGAAATCCACGCCTCTGGATGCTTGTGCTTTTGAAATCTTCTCCGTCTCCTGCATCAATGTCGGAATAAATCGCAGGGATATGGACATCATCAATGCCAGCTCATGAACCGGAAAACGGACCTTCTTTAATGGTCCCAGCAGTTCTTCAATGGCATCTGTGATCTCGATGGGGGTAGTCGTCAATGTTAAAAGGGAGGTCACAAGGATTAAAAGGAAAAACCTGAGTGAAATTGCCGCACCCTGGACGACCCCTTCACGATAGATTTCCCACCCCAATATGCTGATAAGAACATCCCCTTGCTTCGTCACAATCAAATGAAGGATGAATGTAAATAAAACTAAAAACCATACGGGCTTCAACCCTTTCATTAAATAAGGAAAGGGTACTTTTGAAATCAATGATGCGCCGATTGCGAATAACGCCAGCACACCATAGCTCATAACAGAGTTAGCAAAAAATACGATCACGACATAAAAGAATATGATGGCTATTTTCGACCTGGGATCAATCCTGTGAATAACTGAATTTCCAGGGACATACTGACCGATAATCAATGAACTACTCATGATCGCGGCCTCCTCTCACGAAATCAGCCATTTCTTTTGCTAAGTCTGCTATGCTTTGTCCAGTATATTCGATATCCGCACCCAGTTTTTCATTGGCTTTTGTAATGAACTCAATCACTTCAGGTACATCTAGCTGAACTTCTTCCAAGGCTTTCTGTTTTTTGAATAGTTCTAATGGTGAGCCTTGCATATAGACTTCACCTTTATTAAGAATGATGACCTGATCTGCATAAGCAAGAGCATCTTCCATGCTGTGAGTGACCAGCACGGTCGTAAGCTTCTTTTTTTGATGGAGATCATAGAACATCTCCATGATTTCCTTTTGGCCATGGGGATCTAATCCTGCAGTCGGCTCATCCAGCACAAGCACTTCCGGGTTCATTGCCAATACCCCCGAAATCGCTACTCTTCTCATTTGTCCACCGCTTAAATCAAATGGTGAGCGTTCCAGTAATTCTTCGTCCAAATGAGTGGCTTGTATTGCTTCATTTACCCTGCGGTCAATTTCCCCTTCATTCACACCGAAATTCCGAGGTCCGAACGCTATGTCTTTCGCGACCGTTTCCTCAAACAATTGGTGTTCAGGGTATTGGAACACGACTCCAACTTTCTCGCGTAATTCCCGCAGTTCTTTATTCTTCTCTTTTGCCTTCAATTGGTACTCACCCAGAGTAACGGTCCCTTTTGTAGGCTTTAATAACCCATTCAAGTGTTGAATCAAAGTGGACTTTCCTGATCCTGTGTGGCCGATGACCGCTACAAACGATCCTGATGGAATGGAAAATGACAAATCTTTAAGTGCCCGGTATTCAAACGGACTATTTGGTTGGTAAATGTAACTCACTTGATCGAACGTGATGTCCATAATTCCTCCAACAACTCCTGGTGATTTAATGGCTCGCGGGAAAGCTCAAGTCCAGCATCTTTCATATGATCTGCCAGCTTGCTGACAAAAGGAGTATCTAAGCCAATTTCAATTAATGAATCTTTTTTTGAAAAAATGTCCCGGGGCGTGCTTTCCATCCAAACTTCCCCTCCATTCATGACGATGACTCGTTCAGCCTGGGTCACTTCCTGGAGGTCGTGCGTGATTGTGATGAGAGAGAGTTCTCTCTCTTCCTGCACGGTTCGAATCGTTTTCAAAATTTCTTTCCGGCCTTTTGGATCAAGCATCGCAGTGGCCTCATCAAGGATAATATAACGGGGGGAAACGGCAAGCACACTAGCAATCGCAACACGTTGTTTCTGCCCACCTGATAACCGGTGTGGCTCATGACGTTCAAATTCGGTCATACCGACAGCATTCAAACTTTCTTTGATCCGCTTTATCATCACTTCACGGGGCATACCGTGGTTTTCCATGCCAAAAGCGACGTCATCCCTGACTGTTGTCCCTACAAATTGGTTATCGGGATTTTGAAACACCATTCCTACTCGCTTCCTTATCTCCCAAAGCGTATCCTGGGTCACTTCTTCCCCATCAACCAATATTTTTCCTTCCTGAGGAAACAGTAATCCATTCATCAGTTTAGCGATCGTTGATTTCCCCGATCCATTATGTCCGATGATGGCTACCCATTCGTCAGCTCCTATGGTGAAGCTTACATTTCTCAGTACCCATGGCATATCTTCTTGATACCGAAATGAAACATTTCTAAACTCAATCTGACTCTGGTCCATACTCTTCCTCCTCTGCTCAACTGACTATTTCCCAGGAAATACGACAATATTTTCCCGATAAATGAATGCATGTTTGTTACATAATCTTACTTAAACGGGCTATGGTAAGAATAGAACGAAAAGGAACCACCCCGATCAAACTCCAGGTCCTCTTTCATTAAGAACCTGCGCGGTATGATCGGGTAATAAAAAAAGGGCTGGATCCAACCTCTAAACGAGATTCATCCTGCCCTTTTACACTAATGGTATCCATTAAACTAATTCAATGATCGCCATTTTCGCTCCGTCACCTTTACGCTCGCCTAGCTTAAGCACACGAGTGTAACCACCTTGACGGTCTTGGTAGCGTGGGCCGATGTCAGAGAATAGCTTCTGTAGAGCTGTCTGCTCTCCTTCTTCATCAGCGTCAGCTTTGTAAAGGAATGATTCAGCTTGACGACGGGCATGTAGATCGCCGCGTTTACCTAGTGTAATCATTTTTTCTACTACAGAGCGAAGCTCTTTCGCTTTAGCTTCTGTTGTTTCCAAACGTTCGTGGATGATCAAGTCAGTCGCTAGGTTACGAAGTAGAGCCATGCGCTGATCTGTTGTACGTCCTAGTTTTCTAGCCATAGATATTCCCTCCCTTATCGGAAATTCCTTGTTGTAGTCTATCGATTAATCGTCTTTTCTCAAGCCTAATCCCAGTTCATCCAACTTATGCTTCACTTCTTCAAGTGACTTGCGACCAAGGTTACGGACCTTCATCATATCTTCTTCTGATTTATTCGCAAGTTCTTGTACGGTATTGATACCAGCACGCTTCAAGCAATTATAAGAACGAACAGAAAGGTCAAGCTCTTCGATCGTCATCTCTAGAACTTTCTCTTTTTGGTCCTCTTCCTTCTCGACCATGATCTCAGCTTTTTGAGCTTCATCTGTCATGCCGACAAAGATGTTGAGGTGTTCCATATAGATTTTAGCCCCAAGAGAAATCGCCTCTTCTGGACGAATGCTTCCGTCAGTCCATACGTCCAACGTCAGTTTATCGAAGTTCGAGGTTTGACCGATTCTCGTATTTTCTACTTGGTACGTCACCCTTGATACAGGTGTAAAGATTGAGTCAACTGGAATAACGCCAATTGGTAAATCTTCGTGGTTATTTCCTTCTGCTGGACGATATCCTCGTCCTCTTTCTGCTGTAATACGCATGCGCAGACTAGCTGTGCTGTCCAGCGTAGCAATATGAAGATCCGGGTTCAGAATCTCTACATCACTGTCGTGCGTAATATCAGCAGCTGTTACATTTCCTTCACCCTGAACATCAATTTCTAAAGTCTTTTCTTCGTCGGAATAAACCTTCAAAGCTAGTTTCTTCAAGTTAAGGATGACAGTTGTCACGTCCTCGACGACTCCATCGATGGTTGAGAACTCATGGAGTACCCCGTCAATTTGAACTGATGTTACAGCAGCGCCAGGAAGTGAGGATAATAGGATACGACGCAAGGAGTTACCTAGAGTTGTCCCATACCCACGTTCAAGCGGTTCTACGACGAACTTACCAAAAGTGGACTCATCACTGATCTCAACCGTTTCAATTTTTGGCTTTTCAATTTCGATCATTACACAAAACCCTCCTTCAAAACGTCGAAACCCCGGTTAGACAAAAGGTCTAACCGAAATTCCTCAGGTCTGCTTATATTCTCTGTCTAATGCGGTGCTGCTAAAAAGCTATCATAACCCATTATAGACAGGGTGACAAATTCTATTCAGAGCAATTATACGCGACGACGTTTTGGTGGACGGCAACCATTGTGTGGTACTGGAGTTACGTCACGGATTGCCGTGATTTCTAGACCAGCTGCTTGTAGGGAACGGATTGCTGCTTCACGACCAGCACCAGGGCCTTTAACTGTAACTTCAAGAGTTTTCATGCCGTTATCCATAGCATCTTTCGCTGCAGCTTCAGAAGCCATTTGAGCAGCGAATGGAGTGGATTTACGGGAGCCTTTGAAGCCTAAAGCACCAGCACTGCTCCAAGCGATTACGTTACCTTGAACATCAGTGATCGTTACGATTGTGTTGTTGAATGTAGAACGAATGTGAGCGACACCCGTCTCTATATTCTTTTTCACGCGACGTTTACGACTACGAGTATTTCCTTTACGTGCCATATAGTTAGCTTACCTCCTTTGTTACTCGATTATTTACGCTTGTTAGCCACTGTACGACGTGGGCCTTTACGTGTACGAGAGTTGTTTTTCGTTTTCTGACCACGAACTGGAAGTCCGCGACGGTGACGAATACCACGGTAAGAACCGATTTCGATCAAACGTTTAACGTTTAGAGAGTTCTCACGGCGAAGATCACCTTCTACGTTGTGTTGTTCCAAGACTTGACGGATCTTACCAAGTTCGTCTTCTGTAAGATCGCGTACACGAGTGTCTTCAGAAACGCCAGCTTCTGCTAGAACTTCTTTAGCTAGGGATTTACCAACACCATAGATATAAGTTAATGATACAGCAACGCGCTTATCGCGAGGAATATCTACACCTGATATACGTGCCATGTGCGACGTGCACCTCCTTCAAATTAACCTTGTTTTTGTTTATGCTTAGGGTTTTCACAGATTACCATGACTTTACCTTTACGTTTGATGACTTTGCATTTTTCGCAAATTGGTTTTACAGAAGGCCTTACCTTCATCATCCATACCTCCTTTAATATCGGAGTTTTATTTATATCGGTACGTAATACGTCCTTTAGTCAAATCATAAGGGGAAAGTTCTACCGTTACTTTATCTCCAGGCAAGATTCGGATGAAGTGCATACGAATTTTTCCTGAGACGTGAGCTAAAACGGTATGACCGTTCTCGAGTTCTACCTTGAACTGTGCGTTCGGTAAGGTTTCAACGACGGTCCCTTCTACTTCAATTACATCGTCTTTCGCCATCGAGTTGATCTCCCTTCTTCAAATCAGTCACTAGTTCATTGACATACTTAGACACAGCAAATCGGAGCTTGCCGTTTGTGACGCGACCCGTTTCTAGAAGGCTGTTCTGGACTTCCGGAGAGATGAAATCCATAAGCTCAATATGTTGCATATTCTTTTTCTTCGGTCGATCATACTTACGTTTCTCTCCGTCAGCAAGCAGCACAAAGCGGCCATCAAGTACACCGATAACAACCGCGTACTGTCCTGCCTCTCGCCCCTGCACAATACGAACAACTTGACCTATTCGCGGACTCGACTCAGATTCGTTCAAAAACGATCACCTTCATTTAGGATTTTGTTAATATTTCGTAACCCTCTTCCGTAATCGCGATCGTGTGTTCAAAATGAGCACACATTTTGCCGTCTTTTGTGACTACTGTCCAGCGGTCGCCAAGTGTCTTCACATATCGAGAACCTGCATTGACCATCGGCTCAATAGCCAGTACCATTCCTGGTTTTAGACGAGGACCTTTGTTAGGTGGACCATAATGAGGGATTTGTGGATCCTCATGAAGATCCTGCCCGACACCATGCCCTACATACTCACGCACAATCGAAAAGCCTTCCGACTCTGCGTAGGTTTGGATGGCATGAGATATATTTGAAAGGCGTACACCTGGTTTTGCTTCATCAAGTCCTTTGAACAACGCTGTTTCAGTAACTTTCAGCAACTCCATTGTGCTTTCATCAACGGTGCCGACCGGATACGTCCAAGCCGAGTCACCATGATATCCTTGATATTTCGCACCTACATCGATACTGATGATGTCTCCATCTTTTAAGAGACGGTCACCTGGGAGCCCATGGACGAGCTCTTCATTAACTGATGTGCAAATACTACCACGAAATCCATTATAACCTTTAAAAGATGGGATTGCATCCTTGCTGCGTATGAACCTATCAGCAATCTTATCCAATTCCCCGGTCGTTATACCCGGGCGGATGTGACGTTCCAACTCTTGGTGCGTTAAGGCAACGATTTTGCCTGCTTCACGCATAATATCTAATTCCCGTGGAGTCTTACAAATAATCATTTAGCTAATTCTCCAAGTTTTGCATCGATATCTAGGAATACATCATTGATATCTCTGTCACCTTCAAATGAAACCAAGTACCCTTTATCGCGATAGAAGTCTAGAAGCGGTTGAGTTTGCTCAACATTCACCTCAAGGCGCTTTTTAACGGTATCTGGCTGATCGTCTTCACGTTGAATCAACTCAGAGCCGTCATGATCACACTTCCCTGCTTCTTTAGGAGGGTTGAATGAAACATGATAAGTCGCTCCGCATGTTGGGCAGATGCGGCGTCCAGTCAGACGCTCGATGAGTTGGTCTTTTGGAACATCAATATGAAGAACGTGATCGATAGAATCGTTCATATCTTCAAGTAGATTCTCCAGGGCATCTGCTTGAGCAATCGTTCTAGGAAAGCCATCCAGCAGAAAACCGCTTTGAGCATCCGGCTTGCTTAGACGTTCGCGAACGATTCCGATTGTAACTTCATCCGGAACCAATTCACCTTTGTCCATATATGATTTAGCTTCTTTACCAAGTTCTGTTCCTTCTTTGATAGCTAAACGGAACATATCTCCAGTTGAGATATGAGGGATGTCATATTTTTCGACTATCTTCTCTGCCTGAGTGCCTTTGCCGGCACCAGGAAGACCCATCAGAATTAAATTCAACGTCTTCCCCTCGCTCTCATAGTTCATTAGTTTTCAAACTAACTATTTGATAAAACCTTGATAGTGGCGCTTTACAAGCTGGCTTTCAAGCTGTTTCATCATTTCAAGGGCTACCCCGACTACGATGAGCAAGCTTGTACCACCGATTTGTACGGTTGGAGGCAATTGTGCCAAGGAACCTAAAATAATCGGCAGGATGGATACAGCTGCAAGGAAGATCGATCCTACGAAAGTCAATCGGTACATCACGCGTGTCAAATACGTTTCAGTATTCGCACCAGGACGGATCCCCGGGATATACCCGCCTTGCTTCTTAAGGTTTTCTGCCATTTGTTCAGGGTTTACTTGAACAAATGTATAGAAATAAGTGAAGGCAATAATCAACGCAACATAGATGATCATTCCAGGCCAATTTTGATAATCAAAGATATATTGAATGACAGAAGCAACTTCGTTGTCGAAGAATCCAGCTACAGTTCTTGGAGCGATAATGAATGATATCGCAAAGATGACTGGAATAACTCCTGCAGCATTCACTTTTAATGGTAAGTGAGTTGAGTGCCCACCTACAGGCGAACGATTGACCAATCGTTTCGCATATTGAATCGGAATCTTACGCAGGGCTTGCTGGATGAAGATAACACCCACTACAACCGCCACGATGACTACAGCAATCAATGCGATGATAACTAAATTGATGAACAATTCTTCTCCTGCACCGGAGATGTACTGATCATACAACTGGTTAACACCGGTTGGGATTGCAGCTACGATTCCGGCGAAGATTAAAATGGAAATTCCATTTCCAACGCCGTGTGCGGTGATTTGCTCACCAAGCCACATTAGGAAAGCTGTTCCACCTGTCAATACAAGAGCAATGACTAGAAACTTTGCAACTCCAGGATCAGCAATCAATTGACCGCCGGCCAGAGCGTTAAAGCCGATAGACATTCCGATAGCTTGTATGAAAGCTAGAACAATCGTTCCATAGCGGGTAAACTGAGCTAATTTTCGACGGCCCACTTCACCTTGCTTTTTCCATTCCGCAAACTTTGGAACTACATCCATCTGCAATAACTGCATTATGATGGAGGCAGTAATGTAGGGCATGATTCCCATCGCAAAGATGGAGAAGTTCTGTAATGCCCCGCCTCCGAATGTGTTCAGAAACCCGAACGCATTCTGTTCATCCATAAAATTAATTGCATCTCTGTTTGTAAATGGAACTGGGATGAATGTTCCGATACGGAAAACGATAAGCATCAACAGAGTGAAGACGATTTTCCGTCGAATATCACCCACGCGCATAAAATTGGAGATTGTCCGGAACATTAAATCACCTCAGTTTGACCGCCCGCTGCTTCAATTGCTTCTTTCGCTGAAGCAGAGAACTTGTGAGCTTTCACTGTAAGCTTTTTCTCGATTGATCCTTTAGCTAGTACTTTGATTCCGGATTTTTGGTTGCTTACCACACCAGTTTCAAGTAGTAGCTCAGGTGTAACCTCTGTCCCCTCATCGAAACGATTTAGAGCATCAAGGTTGATAATCGCAAATTCCTTACGGTGAACGTTAGTGAAACCACGCTTCGGCAGGCGTTGGAATAGTGGCATTTGACCACCTTCGAAACCTGGGCGAGTCTTACTTCCAGAACGCTGTCCTTGACCTTTGTGACCGCGACCAGAAGTTTTACCATTACCAGAAGCCATTCCGCGACCTACACGGTTGCGTTCTTTACGGGAACCTTTAGCTGGTTTTAGTTCATGCAGTTTCATGCGAGCACCTCCTTAATTGTTATCTTTTAATTATACTTCTTTAACCGATACAAGGTGAGATACCTTATTAGCCATACCTCGGATCGCCGGGTTATCTTCAAGAACGACAGTTTGACGAATCTTATTCAGACCTAGCGCCTTGACAGTAGAACGTTGATCCTGCGGTCTACCGATAACACTGCGCGTGAGGGTAATTTCTAACTTTTTAGCCATTGTATTTCCCTCCTTATCCTACAGTTCTTCTACGGATTTCCCACGAAGTCGAGCAACGTCTTCTGCGCGCTTAAGCTCGCTAAGACCAGTGATTGTAGCACGCACCATGTTGATTGGTGTGTTAGAACCAAGAGACTTAGATAGGATGTCGTTGACACCTGCAAGCTCAAGGACCGCACGTACAGGACCACCAGCGATAACTCCAGTACCTTCTGCTGCTGGTTTCATAAGAATGTTACCTGCACCAAAACGTCCTGTGATTTCGTGTGGAATCGTCGTATCTTTAATTGGTACTGTGATTAAGTTTTTCTTAGCGTCATCAATAGCCTTTTTGATAGCTTCTGGTACTTCTTGGGCTTTCCCTGTACCGAAGCCGACATGACCATTTTTATCTCCAACTACAACTAGTGCAGCAAAACGGAAGCGGCGACCACCTTTTACTACTTTCGCTACACGATTGATCGTTACTACGCGTTCTTCAAGATCTAATTTGTTAGGGTCGATGTTTGTAACCATTTATGTCCCTCCTTTAACTATTAAAATTCTAGTCCGGCTTCACGTGCCGCATCTGCTAGTGCTTTAACACGTCCATGGTACAAGTAACCTCCGCGGTCGAAAACAACTACTTTATAGCCGTTGTCTTGCGCGCGTTTTGCAACCATTTCGCCGACTTTCTGAGCAGCTTCTACGTTTCCTGTAGCATCTTGGTTGAACTCTTTATCTACAGTGGAAGCGCTCGCTACAGTTACTTGGTCTTCATCGTTGATTAGTTGAGCGTAAATGTGATTATTAGAGCGATATACGTTCAAACGTGGGCGTTCAGCTGTACCGAATACATTTTTACGAACGCGTGCATGACGTTTTTTACGCACGACATTTTTATCTGCCTTCGTGATCATCTGGGTCACTCCTTTCTTTACATTACCTTAGAACCTTATTTAGCTGTCTTACCTTCTTTTCTGCGTACACGTTCGCCTTCGAAACGAATTCCTTTACCTTTATAAGGCTCTGGAGGACGGATTGCACGAATCTTCGCCGCAACAGCTCCAACTAGTTCTTTGTCGATTCCTTTAACCGTCAATTTGGTGTTGGCAGGGACATCGATTTCGATACCTTCACGTTTTTCAACCTCTACAGGGTGAGAGTAACCAGCGTTGATTACAACTGTTTCGCCCTGTTTCTGAGCACGGTAACCTACTCCGATGATTTCAAGGCTTTTTTCGAAGCCTTTAGATACACCTTCAACCATGTTAGCGATCAGGCTGCGTGTAGTACCGTGAAGTGCACGGTGGTCTTTGTGATCGCTCGGACGGGATACAGTAAGAACGTTATCTTCAATTGATACTGTAATGTCCGGGTGGAACGTACGAGTCAATTCACCTTTAGGACCTTTAACCGTGATAGTATTGTTATCTTGTTTGATTTCTACACCCTCAGGGATTTCTAAAGATTTTAAACCTACGCGAGACATAATTTTGCACCTCCTGACTTATCTGTTTTGATTACCAGACGTAAGCTAGAACTTCGCCACCGATGGCTTGTTCACGAGCTTCTTTATCTGTTAGTAGACCTTTTGAAGTAGAAACGACGGCTACACCAAGTCCGTTAAGAACTTTTGGAAGTTCTTCGGCTTTCGCGTAAACACGTAGTCCTGGCTTACTGATACGCTTAACACCAGTAATTACACGCTCGTTGTTTTGACCGTACTTAAGGAAAATGCGAAGAACACCTTGTTTGTTGTCTTCAACAAATTCGTAATCACGTACAAAACCTTCACGTTTAAGGATATCAGCGATTTCTTTTTTTACGTTGGAAGCTGGAAGTTCAAGCTTCTCGTGACGCACCATGTTAGCGTTACGAATACGCGTCAGCATATCTGCAATTGGATCTGTCATTGTCATAACTCATTTACCTCCTTCCCTGTTTCGGGTTTACCAGCTGGCTTTTTTGACACCAGGGATTTGTCCTTTATATGCAAGTTCACGGAAACAAATACGGCAAAGCTTGAATTTACGCAATACGGAGTGAGGACGTCCGCAGCGTTCGCAGCGCGTATATTCACGTACTTGGAACTTTTGTTTGCGCTGTTGCTTCGCTACCATTGATTTTTTAGCCACAATTTTCCCTCCTTATGGTTAGCTCGTTATTTTTGGAACGGCATACCGAATTGAGCTAATAGTTCACGGGCTTCTTCATCAGAGTCAGCAGTTGTGACAACTACGATGTCCATGCCTCGTACTTTATCTACTTTATCGTAATTAATTTCTGGGAAAATCAATTGTTCTTTAACACCAAGTGTATAGTTTCCACGACCGTCAAAAGCTTTCTTAGAGATTCCACGGAAGTCACGCACACGTGGAAGAGATACGTGAATAAGCTTTTGGAAGAATTCGTACATGCGCTCTCCACGAAGAGTTACCTTCGCACCGATTGGCATGCCTTCACGTAGACGGAAACCTGCAATTGATTTCTTCGCTTTAGTGATAACTGGTTTTTGACCAGTGATTTGAGTCAATTCTTCTACTGCAGTGTCCAACGCTTTCGCGTTTTGTACAGCATCACCGACACCCATGTTGATAACGATCTTTTCAACCTTTGGTGCTTGCATGATTGAATCGTAGTTAAATTTGTTCATCAGAGATGGAACAATTTCATCTTTATATTGTTTCTTTAGTTCGTTCATCGTGTGGCCCTCCTTTCATAACTGGGTTATTTATCTAATGCTTCACCAGATTTTTTCGCGATACGAACTTTCTTACCGTTTTCAACTTTATATCCAACACGAGTTGGTTCCCCGGATTTAGGGTCAATTGGCATTACGTTGGAAACGTGGATCGGTGCTTCCTGTGTCAGGATTCCACCTTGTGGGTTTTCTTGAGAAGGCTTCGCGTGTTTTTTCACTTCGTTAACACCTTCAACAAGAACACGTTCTTTTTTCGGATAAGCTTCAAGGATCGTTCCTTGCTTGCCTTTGTCCTTACCAGTAATAACCATTACTTTGTCACCTTTTTTTACGTGCATGCTTCGCGCACCTCCTTAACAAGGCATTTCGTCTATTCTTTAAAGTACTTCTGGAGCTAGAGATACGATCTTCATGAATTTAGCATCACGAAGTTCACGAGCTACCGGTCCGAAGATACGAGTACCGCGTGGCCCTTTGTCATCACGCACGATTACTGCTGCGTTTTCATCAAAACGGATGTAAGAACCATCTTTACGGCGCACTCCACTCTTAGAACGTACGATAACCGCTTTTACTACCTCACCTTTTTTAACAACGCCCCCTGGTGTTGCTTGTTTCACGGTAGCAGTGATGATATCACCGATGTTTGCGGTCTTACGGCCTGATCCACCCAATACTTTAATCGTTTGGATTTCACGAGCACCTGAGTTATCTGCAACTTTCAGACGAGATTCCTGTTGAATCATACCATGTAACCTCCCTTCGGAATGAATCCGAGCGATCTATAATTAGATAATAACTGATTCTTCAACAACATCTAGCAAACGGAAACGCTTGGATGCTGATAGTGGACGAGTTTCCATGATGCGAACGATGTCTCCATTTTTCGCTTGGTTGTTCTCGTCATGTGCTTTCAACTTCTTGGAATACTTAACACGTTTTCCATAAAGTTTGTGGAACTTATAAGTTTCTACTAAAACTGTAATCGTCTTATCCATTTTGTCAGATACGACACGTCCAGTATACACCTTACGATTATTACGTTCAGTCATGTGAGGGTGACCTCCTCTCATCTATTAATTGTTTACGCCTAGCTCACGTTCACGAGCAACAGTTTTCATACGTGCGATAGACTTGCGAACTTGACGGATACGTGCAGTGTTCTCAAGTTGACCTGTTGCCAGTTGGAAGCGTAGGTTGAAAAGTTCTTCTTTAAGAGACTTAACTTTTTGTTCAATTTCGGCAGTGGTTAATTCACGGATCTCATTAGCCTTCATTGATTTCACCACCAATTTCTTCACGTTTTACGAATTTAGTACGGATCGGCAGTTTGTGTGAAGCAAGGCGCAATGCTTCGCGAGCCACCTCTTCAGATACACCTGCGATCTCGAACATGATTTTCCCTGGTTTCACAACAGCTACGAAACCTTCTGGAGCACCTTTACCGGAACCCATACGTACTTCTAGGGGCTTAGCAGTATAAGGCTTATCAGGGAAGATTTTAATCCAGACTTTACCGCCACGTTTCATATAACGAGTCATCGCGATACGCGCTGCCTCAATCTGACGGGCTGTAATCCATGCTGGGTCAATTGCTTGCAAACCATACTCACCGAAAGCTACTTCAGTTCCGCCTTTAGCGCGGCCTTTTAAGCTTGTGCGGTGTTGACGACGATACTTAACACGTTTTGGCATTAACATAATGCTTTTCCCCCTTCCTTACTTATCTGTTTTAGTTGGAAGGACTTCTCCACGATAGATCCACACTTTGACACCAAGCTTACCGTAAGTTGTGTCAGCTTCTGCAGTTCCGTAATCGATGTCTGCACGAAGTGTGTGTAGTGGTACTGTTCCTTCACTGTAATATTCAGCACGAGCGATATCTGCGCCACCTAGACGACCAGATACTTGGGTACGAATACCTTTAGCTCCTGCACGCATAGCGCGTTGAATTGTTTGTTTTTGTGCACGACGGAAAGATACGCGGTTTTCCAGTTGACGTGCAATGTTGTCAGCTACAAGAGTAGCATCCAAATCAGGCTTTTTCACTTCAACGATGTTGATGTGAACGCGTTTGCCAGTTAGTTCGTTGAGCGCTTTACGAAGTGCTTCAACTTCAGAACCGCCTTTACCGATAACCATTCCTGGTTTAGCCGTGTGTACAGTGATGTTTACACGGTTAGCCGCACGTTCGATCTCAACTGTAGATAGCGCAGCATCTTTTAGACGATTTTCAACGTATTCACGAATTTTGATGTCTTCATGTAACAAGTCTGCGTAGTCTTTACCAGCGTACCACTTGGATTCCCAATCGCGGATGACGCCAATACGAAGACCTACCGGATTAATTTTTTGACCCACTGATTATCCCTCCTTTTTTTCTGATACAACCACTGTGATGTGGCTAGTGCGTTTGTTGATTTGGCTTGCGCGGCCCATTGCACGAGGGCGGAAACGTTTCAACGTTACTCCTTCGTTAACAAACGCTTCGGAAATATATAGATTTTCCGGGTCCATTTCATAATTGTGTTCTGCGTTAGCGATCGCAGAGTTCAATACTTTTTCTACTACAGGAGATGCGCCACGGTTTTTCAAACGAAGTGTCGCTAGCGCTTCACCTACTTCTTTTCCTCGAATTAAATCAATAACTAGACGAGCTTTACGAGGAGCGATACGAACGGTTTTAGCAACTGCTTTAGCTTGCATTAGAGTGCCTCCTCTCTACTTAGCGTTTTGTTTTCTTATCATCGCCAGAGTGTCCCTTGAACGTACGGGTTGGCGCGAATTCACCTAGTTTGTGACCTACCATGTCTTCTGTCACATAAACTGGTACATGTTTACGACCGTCATAAACGGCAATTGTGTGTCCCACAAAGTTTGGGAAGATTGTAGAACGACGAGACCATGTCTTCACCACTTGGTGTTTATTGTCTTCGTTCAACTTCTCAACTTTTTTCATTAAATGATCATCTATAAAAGGTCCTTTTTTCAGGCTGCGGCCCATGAATAAACCTCCCTTCGTGATTGAGAGACGGGTGTTATCGCCCGCCCGACAATCCCGTTATTTTTTACCGCGTCGACGTACGATATATTTATCAGACGGCTTGTTGCGTTTTCTTGTCTTGTATCCAAGTGTTGGTTTACCCCATGGAGATACTGGAGAAGGCATACCGATTGGTGCACGTCCTTCACCACCACCGTGAGGGTGATCGCTAGGGTTCATTACGGAACCACGTACTGTTGGGCGCTTACCTTTCCAACGAGAACGTCCAGCTTTACCAACGCTGATTAGTTCGTGCTCAAGGTTACCAACTTGACCGATTGTAGCACGGCAAGTGCTTAGTACCAGACGAACTTCACCAGAAGTCAGACGTACTAGAGTGTATTTTTCTTCACGACCTAGGATTTGAGCAGATGCGCCTGCAGAACGTACAAGCTGTCCACCGCGTCCAGGTTTAAGTTCTACGTTGTGTACGATTGTACCAACTGGAATGTTTTTCAGCTGAAGTGCGTTACCAGGTTTGATATCTGCACCTTCACCAGAAATGATTTCTGTGCCAACCTTCACTCCTTTTGGAGCCAGGATGTAACGTTTTTCACCATCAACATAGTTGATTAGTGCAATGTTAGCGGAGCGGTTCGGATCGTATTCGATCGTAGCAACGCGTCCAGGTATTCCATCTTTATCACGCTTAAAGTCGATGATACGGTATTGACGCTTGTGACCTCCGCCTTGATGACGAACTGTCAGCTTACCTTGGTTGTTACGTCCACCACGCTTGTGAAGTGGAGTGACAAGGGAGCGTTCAGGTTTATCAGTAGTGATCTCAGAGAAATCAGATACTGTCATGTGTCTGCGACCGTTTGTAATTGGTCGGAACTTTTTAATCGCCATCTTTTTTCCCTCCTTTTTGAGTTAGATTTATAGTTTATACTTCGAAGAATTCTAGTTCTTCACTGTCAGCAGTCAACTTAACGATTGCTTTCTTACGATCAGAACGGTAGCCGCCGTGACGACCCATACGCTTGAATTTACCTTTAAGGTTCATAGTGTTTACAGATTCAACACTAACACCAAAGATTTCTTCAACTGCATCTTTGATTTCAGTTTTGTTAGCTTTAGGGCTAACTTCAAACGTATATTTCTTTTCTCCCATAAGATCAGCAGAATGTTCAGTAATGACAGGGCGCTTGATAATATCGCGTGGTTCTTTCATTATGAGAGCACCTCCCCTGCTTTTTCAGCTGCTTCCTTCGTCAGGATCAGCTTGTCATGCGTTAGCAAATCTAACACACTTACTTCATCTACAGAAAGTGCTTTAACTGTAGGGATGTTGTTAGAAGAAAGAGTTACGTTTTCATCTTTCTCTGCTGTAACGATCAATGCTTTTTGGTTGACGTCAAGCGCGTTAAGCATGCTTACAACCTCTTTTGTTTTTGGAGCATCTAGAGATAGGCTCTCAACAACAACGACGTTGTCTTCTTTCACTTTAGAAGAATAAGCTGACTGTAGTGCTAGACGACGTACCTTTCTTGGCATTGTGTAGCTGTAGCTGCGTGGTGTAGGACCGAATACAGTTCCACCGCCTACCCATTGAGGTGAACGGATGGAGCCTTGACGTGCACGGCCTGTACCTTTTTGGCGCCATGGCTTACGTCCACCGCCACTAACTTCAGAACGTCCTTTGACTTTGTGTGTGCCTTGGCGAAGATTCGCGCGTTGCATCAACACAGTTTCATGTAATACGTGAGTATTAGGTTCAATACCAAAAACAGCGTCATTCAGTTCGATTTCTCCAACATTAGAGCCGCCTTGGTTTAGTAGTGCTACTTTAGGCATGACATATCCTCCCTTCCTTTAATTATTTGCTAGCCTTGATTGCACTCGTGATTTTAACGTACGATTTTTTCGCACCTGGTACGTTACCTTTTACTAGTAGCAAGTTACGCTCAGCGTCCACTTTTACTACTTCAAGGTTTTGAAGCGTTACTGTTTCGCCACCCATTTGTCCTGCAAGGTTTTTACCTTTGAAGACTTTAGATGGGTCAGCACCTTGTCCCATAGAACCGGAACGACGGTGGTAGCGGGAACCGTGAGTTTTTGGTCCAGTTGATTGGTTATGGCGCTTGATTGCACCCTGGAAACCTTTACCCTTAGAAGTTCCTGTAACGTCGATTGCTTCACCAGCTTCGAAAATATCTACTTTAACCTCTTGACCAAGTTCATAGTCATCAAGGTTTGTATTACGGAATTCACGAACGTAGCGCTTAGGTGTTGTGTTTGCTTTATCAGCGTGACCTTGAGCTGCCTTTTTCAAACGGTTTGACTTTTCATCAGCAAAACCTAGTTGGATTGCTTCATAGCCGTCGTTTTCTGCTGTCTTCTTCTGAAGAACAACGTTTGGTTCAGCTTGAACAACCGTTACTGGGATCAACTCGCCATCTTCAGAGAAGATTTGAGTCATGCCGACTTTGCGTCCTAAGATTCCTTTCGTCATCCGTTACACCTCCTATTATTGTACAAATATTTTATAGTTTGATTTCGATATCCACACCAGATGGTAGATCCAAACGCATTAATGAATCAACAGTCTGTGGTGTTGGATTAACGATGTCGATAAGACGTTTGTGTGTGCGCATTTCGAATTGCTCACGAGCATCTTTATACTTGTGAGTTGCACGAAGTACTGTGTAAACAGAACGTTCAGTCGGAAGCGGGATCGGACCTGATACGTTAGCTCCGGAGCGCTTCGCTGTGTCTACAATTTTCTCAGCGGACTGATCCAGTACTCTGTGATCATACGCCTTTAAACGAATACGAATTTTTTCTTTTGCCATTATTTTCCCTCCTTCTTCGCCCATTTTATAAATAGACATTCTCCGCGAAAAAAACCTGACTCACTAGCCATGGCAAAGGGGCCGGGTGTGTCAACAACCTTTCGCTTCATCGCCTTTTATGACCAACATTACTCATTATATAGAAGAAATGCGGTCATTGCAAGGATAAATCCATAAAATATTGTTTTATGAACACCTCAAAATATTATACTAACGATCACGTCTAATTTCAAGCATTTATGAGGTAATATTTGTTTTTTCTATTATTAAACCGTCGCTTTTCCCAAGCCATAACCATTAAAACAAATCATAGCTTTTTATTCAACAGCTAATATGGGAATTTAATGGATCGTCATATTACCGGCGTTCGTATGCTTGCTTTTGGTCACACTAGACCTTATGAATAAGTAAATCCCTTCACACCCGCCAATTCCCTCCCTCTTCTTTCTTAACCTCAAGAAGGAAATACGTATGTTAAGAGGTTTGTTTTTTGGGGAGACCTTGTTTTAAAAAGTAGGATGGATTCTTCCTAAACTTTTTGTCAAAAAAACTTTCACCTCAAAATATTAATAAAGACAAAAAAGAGGCAACAGCATAAGCTGTTACCTCTTCATGTTCTTCAATCGAACTACAATTACTTAGTAATAGTAGAAACGACACCAGAACCTACTGTACGTCCACCTTCACGGATGGAGAAGCGAGTTCCGTCTTCGATTGCGATTGGAGAAATAAGTTCTACAGTCATTTCAACGTTATCTCCAGGCATAACCATTTCTACGCCTTCTGGAAGTTGAATTACACCAGTTACGTCCGTAGTACGGAAGTAGAACTGTGGACGGTAGTTAGAGAAGAATGGAGTGTGACGTCCACCTTCATCTTTAGCTAGTACATAAACTTCAGCTTTGAAGTTTGTGTGTGGAGTGATAGAACCAGGCTTAGCTAGTACTTGACCACGGTTGATGTCTTCGCGGTTAACACCACGTAGAAGTGCACCAATGTTGTCACCAGCTTCAGCGTAGTCTAGAAGCTTACGGAACATTTCAACACCAGTTACTGTAGTCTTGAATGCTTCCTCAGCCATACCGATGATTTCTACTTCGTCACCGACTTTAACTTGTCCACGCTCAACACGACCAGTTGCAACTGTACCACGACCAGTGATGGAGAATACGTCCTCAACTGGCATCATGAATGGCTTGTCAGTGTCACGGTCTGGAGTTGGAATGTGCTCGTCAACAGCATCCATTAGGTCGAAGATTGCTTGCTCGTACTGCTCTTCGCCTTCAAGTGCTTTAAGAGCAGAACCAGAGATTACTGGTACATCGTCGCCAGGGAAGTCGTACTCAGAAAGAAGGTCACGTACTTCCATTTCAACTAGCTCAAGTAGCTCTTCGTCGTCTACCATGTCAACTTTGTTCAAGAATACAACGATAGCTGGTACACCTACGTTTTTAGAAAGTAGGATGTGCTCACGAGTTTGTGGCATTGGACCGTCAGCTGCAGATACAACTAGGATCGCGCCGTCCATTTGAGCAGCACCAGTGATCATGTTCTTAACGTAGTCAGCGTGACCTGGGCAGTCAACGTGTGCATAGTGACGAGTTTCTGTTTCGTACTCAACGTGTGCTGTGGAGATTGTGATTCCACGCTCACGCTCTTCTGGAGCACCATCGATCATGTCGTATGCCATTGCTGAACCAGAACCAGAACGCTTGTGAAGTACTGTAGTGATTGCTGCAGTTAGAGTTGTTTTACCATGGTCAACGTGTCCGATAGTACCAATGTTGACGTGGGACTTGGACCGGTCAAATTTTTCTTTACCCATTGTATATTTCCTCCTTTTAATAAGTAACAAAATTATAGTTTGAAAGTTTATGTGAAGCATAGGAGCAATCCAGTTACTCCCATGCTTACATTACAAGTTATACTTTAACTCGTAGAAAAAATCAATTATTCACCAGCATTTTTCTTGATGATTTCCTCAGAGATGCTCTTCGGAACTTCTTCATAGTGGTCAAAATGCATAGTGTAAGTTCCGCGGCCCTGAGTGTTGGAACGCAACGCTGTTGCGTAACCGAACATTTCAGATAGTGGAACGAATGCTTTAACAACTTGTGCGTTACCACGAGTTTCCATACCTTCAACACGTCCACGACGGGAAGTTACGTCACCCATGATATCTCCCATGTATTCTTCAGGAATAACGACTTCTACTTTCATCATTGGTTCAAGAAGAACTGGTTTACACTTGTTCTTAGCTTCTTTAAGTGCCATGGAAGCGGCAACTTTAAAGGCCATTTCGTTGGAGTCGACATCGTGGTAAGAACCATCGTATAGAGTGGCCTTGATGTCTACCATTGGATATCCAGCCAATACACCGTTTTCCATAGACTCTGCGATACCTTGTTCTACAGAAGGAATGTATTCACGTGGAACAACACCACCAACGATTTTGTTGACGAATTCGAAGCCAGCGCCTTCTTGGTTCGGTTCAAATTCGATCCAAACGTGACCGAATTGTCCACGACCACCGGACTGACGTACGAATTTACCTTCAACTTGTGCACTTCCGCGGAAAGTTTCACGGTAAGCAACTTGTGGAGCACCGATGTTCGCTTCCACTTTGAACTCACGCTTCAGACGGTCAACGATGATATCAAGGTGAAGCTCACCCATACCAGCGATGATTGTTTGGCCTGTCTCTACGTTCGTTTCAGTTTGGAAGGTCGGATCCTCTTCTGCAAGTTTACCAAGTGCAATAGACATTTTATCTTGGTCGGCTTTTGATTTCGGCTCGATTGCAACGGAGATAACCGGCTCAGGGAATTCCATAGATTCCAGGATAACAAGGTTCTTCTCATCACATAGAGTGTCACCCGTTCCTGTATCTTTAAGTCCTACTGCACCAGCGATGTCACCCGCATAGCAATCTGAAATCTCTTCACGAGAGTTGGCGTGCATTTGCAGGATACGTCCTACACGCTCACGCTTGTCTTTCGTGGAGTTCTTCACGTATGAACCAGCGCTTAGAACACCGGAGTATACGCGGAAGAATGTAAGCTTACCAACATATGGGTCTGTTGCAACTTTAAATGCCAATGCTGAGAATGGCTCTTTGTCGTCTGCTTTACGAACGACTTTTTCTTCCGTTTGAGGTACGTGACCTTCAATCGGAGGAACATCTAATGGAGATGGAAGGTAATCAATTACTCCATCGATTAGTAGTTGAACACCTTTGTTCTTGAAGGCAGAACCACAGAACACAGGGTAGAAATCTACGCTTAGAGTTGCTGTACGGATTGCCGCTTTCAGCTGATCGTTCGTAATTTCTTCCCCTTCAAGGTATTGCATCATCAAGTCTTCATCAAGCTCGGCTACAGCTTCAACCAGCTTAGCACGGTACTCTTCTGCTTGATCTTTATACTCATCAGGAATTGGGCGGGATTCTGCACGTGTGCCCAAATCATCCATGTAGTAGTATGCTTCCATTGTTACAAGGTCGATAATTCCTTCGAAATCGTCCTCTGCACCAATAGGAAGTTGCACTGCTGCTGCGTTAGCTCCAAGACGTTCTTGCAACGTCCCTAAGGAGTAAATGAAGTCAGCGCCCACTTTATCCATTTTGTTAATGAAAACGATACGCGGAACACCATACGTTGTCGCTTGGCGCCATACGGTTTCAGTCTGTGGTTCAACACCAGACTGAGCATCCAATACAGCTACAGAACCATCAAGTACACGCAGGGAACGTTCAACTTCTACTGTGAAGTCTACGTGTCCGGGTGTATCAATGATGTTGATACGGTGACCTTTCCATTGAGCAGTCGTCGCTGCGGAAGTGATTGTAATTCCGCGCTCCTGTTCCTGCTCCATCCAGTCCATTTGGGAAGCTCCTTCGTGAGTTTCACCAATTTTGTGGATACGTCCTGTGTAGAAAAGAATACGCTCGGTCGCTGTTGTTTTACCAGCATCGATGTGAGCCATAACGCCGATATTACGAGTCTTTTCCAAGGAGAACTCTCTAGGCATGATTCTTTCTCCTTCCTGAATGAAAGTTTATTTTGTTGATGATTACCAACGATAGTGAGCGAAAGCTTTGTTCGCTTCAGCCATTTTGTGCATTTCTTCACGGCGCTTAACAGCTGCACCCGTGTTGTTAGCTGCATCTAGAATTTCATTAGCTAGACGCTCTTCCATCGTTTTTTCACCGCGAAGACGCGCATAGTTAACGATGAAACGCAATCCAAGTGCCTGACGACGCTCTGGACGAACTTCAACAGGTACCTGATAGTTGGAACCACCTACACGACGAGCACGTACTTCCAATACAGGCATTACGTTTTTCATCGCTTGGTCAAAAGCTTCCATAGCTTCATTACCGCTACGCTCTTGAACTAGCTCGAAAGCTTTATATAGAATCTTTTGAGCTTTACCGCGCTGACCGTCAACCATGATTTGGTTGATCAAGCGAGTAACAAGCTTAGAGTTGTACATCGGATCTGGTAACACATCACGTTTAGCTACTGGACCTTTACGTGGCATATGTTCCCCTCCCTTCTCATTTTTTATGATTTAAGCGATATTAGAATATCGTTTATTTTTTCGCTTTAGGCTTCTTAGTTCCGTACTTGGAACGACCTTGCATACGACCGTCAACGCTTGCAGTGTCAAGGGCACCACGAACGATGTGATAACGGACACCTGGCAAGTCTTTAACTTTACCGCCACGGATTAGAACAACACTGTGCTCTTGCAGGTTGTGGCCGATACCAGGAATGTACGCGTTAACCTCAAGCTGGTTAGTAAGACGAACACGTGCATATTTACGTAGTGCAGAGTTCGGCTTCTTAGGTGTCATTGTACCAACACGTGTGCAAACACCACGTTTTTGTGGAGCAGACTGATCAGTCATACGCTTTTTGTAGCTGTTATAGCCTTTGTTCAAAGCTGGAGAGTTCGTCTGTTTTGTTTTGCTCACGCGTCCTTTACGTACTAATTGATTAATAGTAGGCATGTTTATATCCTCCCTTCCTTACTTTTCTTAATACCACACATCCAGGTGGTTCATAAAAGGGCAAAAAACAAAGCTTTCGCGACTAATCGCCAAAACTTTATTGCTTTATCGCCACTGTAGCAGCACCAACATCAATGCCACATGCTTCCCCCAGTTCCTTCTTGGAAGGAACAATTGTATGAGGAATGTTCAGCTGTTTGGCTAGTTTAGCTACTTTCATTGTCATCGACTGATCTGCATCGCCAGCCGTTATGACTTCGCTCACTTCGCCACTTTTCATGGCTTTGAGCGTTTGTTTGGTTCCAATTACTATATCGGATTTAGCCTGTGCTACTTTTTCATAAGACATCTTCATATCCTCCAAAGTAACAAGGATAAATGGAAGCACCTTGATTATATTATCACTACCCAAAATGCATGTCAACTGCATTTTGGGTAGTTTTTTGATGCTTCCTTAAATTTTACCCATTGTTAACATCAATCATATTTTGTTCAGGGTTGAGTAACTTCCTCAGGCTGCTCTACGGATTCCTGGCTGCCTTCGGATTGAGCCTGGATTTTACGATAACGTGTCATACCTGTACCAGCAGGAACCAGTTTACCGATAATGACGTTTTCTTTAAGTCCAAGCAACTCATCACGCTTCCCTTTGATTGCTGCATCCGTCAAGACACGAGTCGTCTCTTGGAAGGATGCTGCTGATAAGAAGCTATCCGTTTCAAGGGATGCTTTGGTGATACCAAGGATGACCGGACGACCAACAGCTGGCTGACCGCCTTCCATAAGTGCCTTCTGGTTCGCTTCTTTGAACTGATGGATCTCAAGAAGGGAACCTGGAAGAACGTCTGTATCCCCGGAATCAAGAACACGGATTTTACGAAGCATTTGGCGGACCATAACTTCAACGTGCTTATCAGAGATTTCAACACCCTGCATACGGTATACTTTTTGAACTTCTTTAAGAAGATACTCTTGTACACCATCAAGGCCTTGTACCGTCAACAATTCTTTCGGATCGATGGAACCTTCTGTCAACGGATCTCCGGCATTTACTTTGTCTCCAACAGTCACTTTCATACGTGCACCGTACGGAGCTGTGTAAGAACGGGTCTCTACAGCGCCTTGGACGACAATTTCTTGCTTTTCTTTCACTTCGTTAACCTCATAGACTGTACCAGCGATCTCAGTGATGACGGCTTGTCCTTTAGGGTTACGAGCTTCCACGATCTCTTGGATACGAGGAAGACCTTGAGTGATATCATCCCCGGCTACACCACCTGTGTGGAAGGTACGCATTGTAAGCTGTGTACCTGGTTCACCGATGGACTGTGCGGCAATGATTCCGACTGCTTCACCAACTTCGACCTCATCCCCTGTAGCAAGGTTACGGCCGTAACACTTCTTACAAACTCCGTGTTTCGTGTTACATGTGAAGGCAGAACGGATCGTGACCTCTTCGATACCAGAGTCGACGATTTTCTTCGCCGCATCTTCAAAGATGACTTCGTTTCTAGTAGCGAGAACCTCATCTGTTTCAGGATGCTTGATCGTTTGGAATGCCGTACGACCAATCAAACGATCGATTAAAGGTTCTATGACTTCTGTACCTTCTGTAAGAGATGCCACTTTCAACCCTCTATCTGTTCCACAATCATCTTCACGGACGATGACATCTTGTGCCACGTCTACAAGACGACGGGTCAAGTAACCAGAGTCGGCAGTCTTGAGTGCAGTATCGGCAAGACCTTTACGTGCACCGTGTGTAGATATGAAGTACTCAAGTACTGTAAGACCTTCACGGAAACTGGACTTGATCGGTAGTTCAATGATTCGTCCAGCCGGGTTGGCCATCAGACCACGCATACCTGCCAACTGAGTGAAGTTGGATGCGTTACCACGCGCTCCGGAATCACTCATCATGAAGATCGGGTTACGCGGATTCAAGGATTTCATCAGACGGTTTTGAATATCGTCTTTCGCAGCAGACCAAATTTCAATGACGCGATCATAACGTTCCTCTTCGGTGATTAAACCACGACGGAACTGCTTCATGACCTTGTCGACTTTCGTTTGTGCTTCTTCAAGGATTTCCTGCTTCTCAGGAAGTACCACAACGTCAGATACACCAACGGTGATACCTGCTTTCGTGGAGTATGCAAATCCTAGATCTTTCATGCGGTCAAGCATTTGTGACGTTTCACTGATAGAGAAACGCTTAAATACTTCAGCGATGATGTCTCCAAGAATGCCTTTCTTGAATGGAGATACTTCTTCACGCTTGGACAATTCCTCGCGGATATCTGTCCCCTTCTCCACAAAGCAATGGTCTGGTGTTTTAACCTCAAGGTTTTCTTGAGTCGGTTCGTTGATATATGGGAAGGAACTCGGCAGCATTTCATTGAAGATCAATTTACCTACTGTCGTAAGCAGAAGCTGCCCGTTTTGTTCCTCTGTAAACGTTTCGTTTTCAAGCGAGCTCGCTTGAACAGCTACACGTGTGTGTAAGTGGACATATCCATTTTGATATGCCATCAAAGCTTCGTTCAAGTCTTTGAAGAACATACCTTCACCGATCGCCCCAGGGCGTTCAAGTGTAAGGTAGTAGTTACCCAGAACCATATCCTGGGATGGTGTAACAACCGGCTTACCATCCTTAGGGTTAAGGATGTTTTGCGCGGCAAGCATCAAGATTCGAGCTTCTGCTTGTGCTTCAGAAGACAATGGAACGTGAACGGCCATTTGGTCTCCGTCAAAGTCAGCGTTATAGGCTGTACATACAAGCGGGTGAAGTCGAATCGCACGTCCTTCTACAAGTGTAGGCTCGAACGCTTGAATACCTAAACGGTGCAAGGTTGGTGCACGGTTCAATAGTACAGGGTGCTCTTTGATTACATCTTCAAGTACATCCCATACTTCATGGTGCACACGTTCGATTTTCCGTTTAGCAGACTTGATGTTGTGCGCCAAGCCACGAGACACCAATTCCTTCATGACGAAAGGCTTGAATAATTCCAAAGCCATTTCTTTCGGAAGTCCACACTGATACATTTTCAGAGATGGACCTACGACGATTACCGAACGACCAGAGTAGTCGACACGCTTACCAAGCAAGTTTTGACGGAAACGACCTTGCTTCCCTTTCAACATGTGAGAAAGGGATTTAAGCGGACGGTTACCCGGACCGGTAACAGGACGGCCACGTCGGCCGTTGTCGATCAACGCATCGACAGCTTCTTGAAGCATACGCTTCTCGTTTTGAACGATGATTGTCGGAGCACCTAAGTCTAACAAACGCTTCAAGCGGTTGTTACGGTTGATGACACGACGGTAAAGATCGTTCAAATCAGAAGTAGCGAAACGTCCTCCATCAAGCTGAACCATCGGACGCAGTTCAGGCGGGATGACAGGGAGAACATCTAAAATCATCCAAGATGGATTGTTTCCTGAATGACGGAATGACTCCAATACTTCCAGACGCTTGATTGCGCGGGTACGACGTTGACCTTGCGCTGTCTTCAATTCTTCTTTTAATGTATCGACTTCTCCATCGAGGTCGATATCAAATAGCAATTTACGGATTGCTTCAGCTCCCATTGCTGCTTGGAAGCCTTGACCGAACTTCTCTCTGTATGAACGATACTCTTTTTCAGAAAGCAGTTGTTTCTTCTCAAGTGCCGTTTCACCAGGGTCAGTTACGATATACGCAGCGAAGTAGATGACTTCCTCCAAAGCACGTGGAGACATATCAAGAACAAGTCCCATACGGCTAGGGATTCCTTTGAAGTACCAAATGTGAGAGACAGGGGCAGCTAATTCCAAGTGCCCCATACGCTCACGACGTACTTTCGCTTTTGTCACCTCTACACCACAACGGTCACAAACGACGCCCTTGTAACGGACACGCTTGTATTTACCACAGTGACACTCCCAGTCTTTTTGTGGCCCGAAAATTCGTTCACAGAACAAACCGTCTTTTTCAGGTTTTAAAGTACGATAGTTAATCGTTTCTGGTTTCTTGACCTCACCATATGACCAAGAGCGGATCTTGTCCGGTGAAGCCAAACCAATTTTCATATACTCAAAATTGTTTACATCTAGCAAGGGGCCTACCTCCCTTTCAGTATCCAGGTTCTACCCTAAGCTTAGAACACGAGCTTCTGGAAATGTTAAAGCTATTAGTCGTCTAGATTTAAATTCTCGGATTCTTTCGTTTGCTCTTCTTCTATATCACGCATTTCAATTTCTTCTTCATCACCAGATAGAATCTTCACATCCATCCCAAGACTCTGAAGTTCTTTGATCAGAACCTTGAAGGACTCAGGAATACCCGGCTCAGGTACGTTGTCACCTTTGACAATCGCTTCATAAGTCTTCACACGACCTACGACATCATCCGATTTCACGGTAAGGATTTCTTGAAGTGTATAAGCGGCACCATATGCTTCAAGTGCCCATACCTCCATCTCACCGAAACGCTGTCCACCGAATTGAGCCTTACCACCAAGTGGTTGCTGCGTAACGAGTGAATAAGGTCCTGTAGAACGGGCGTGCAGCTTATCGTCAACCATGTGAGCAAGTTTGATCATATACATGACTCCCACGGATACACGGTTGTCGAAAGGTTCACCTGAACGTCCATCATAAAGGATCGTTTTCGCATCACGGGACATTCCGGCTTCTTGAAGAGTTTCCCAAACGTCTTCCTCACGTGCACCGTCAAATACAGGCGTTGCTACTCTTTCACCCAGTAGACGTGCCGCCATACCTAAGTGGAGTTCAAGCACCTGCCCGATGTTCATACGGGACGGAACACCAAGAGGGTTCAACATGATGTCTACCGGAGTGCCATCAGGTAAGAATGGCATATCTTCTTCTGGTAGAATTTTTGAAATAACACCCTTGTTACCGTGACGACCTGCCATTTTGTCACCTTCAGAAATCTTACGCTTCTGAACGATGTAAACGCGGATCAGTTGGTTGACGCCTGGAGGCAGTTCATCGCCATCTTCACGGTTGAAGATTTTCACATCCAGAACAATACCACCTGCACCGTGCGGTACACGCAGGGATGTGTCACGGACTTCGCGGGCTTTTTCACCGAAGATTGCATGCAATAAGCGTTCCTCTGCAGAAAGTTCCGTTACCCCTTTAGGAGTGACTTTACCTACAAGAAGGTCGCCATCACTGACTTCGGCACCCACTCGGATAATACCACGATCATCAAGATCACGAAGGGCATCTTCTCCTACGTTCGGTATATCACGAGTGATTTCTTCAGGTCCAAGCTTCGTATCACGAGCTTCGGACTCATATTCTTCTATATGAATGGATGTGTAAACATCATCTTTCACAAGACGTTCGCTCATGATGATGGCATCCTCATAGTTATATCCATCCCATGTCATAAAGGCAACAAGCGGGTTTTGACCAAGTGCCAGTTCACCCATGTCCATGGATGGACCGTCAGCAAGAATTTCACCCTTCGTTACGCGGTCTCCTTTAGAAACGATTGGGCGCTGGTTGTAGCAGCTTCCTTGGTTGGAGCGGATGAACTTCTGAAGGCGGTAACGATCAAGGTCGCCTTCAACTTCTCTACCGTCGACTTCGGAAATACGACGTACGAGTACTTCTTTAGCCTCGACACGTTCTACAATTCCTTCGTGTCGGCAAATGACTGCTGCACCAGAGTCCTTACCAGACACGTACTCCATTCCTGTACCTACAAGAGGAGCATCCGGCTTAAGCAATGGTACGGCTTGTCGCTGCATGTTTGCACCCATCAGGGAACGGTTGGAGTCATCGTTTTCCAAGAATGGAATACATGCGGTCGCAGCAGACACGACCTGCTTCGGTGATACGTCCATGTAATCAAGACGATCACGTTGTACCACGGTGTTTTCACCACGGAAACGCGCAATGACTTCTTCATCCTGGAACGCACCATCTTCATCGAGTTTCGCGTTGGCCTGGGCCACGACATAGTTGTCTTCCTCATCGGCTGTCAAGTAGTCGATTTGAGACGTAACTTTGTTCGTGTCAGGATCCACACGACGATATGGTGTTTCGATAAATCCAAATTCATTCACCTTCGCATAGGAAGACAAGGAGTTGATCAAACCGATGTTCGGACCTTCCGGTGTTTCGATCGGACACATACGTCCGTAGTGGGAGTAGTGTACGTCACGAACTTCGAATCCGGCACGTTCACGAGTCAGACCACCTGGTCCTAAAGCAGAAAGACGGCGTTTGTGCGTCAACTCTGCGAGCGGGTTCGTTTGGTCCATGAACTGTGATAGCTGAGAGCTACCGAAGAATTCTTTAATGGACGCAATGACCGGACGAATGTTGATCAATTGCTGTGGTGTGATGGAAGAAGTGTCTTGAATAGACATACGTTCACGCACCACACGCTCCATACGAGACAACCCGATACGGAATTGGTTTTGCAGCAACTCTCCTACAGAACGAAGACGACGGTTACCTAAGTGGTCGATATCGTCCGTTCCACCTACGTTATGAAGCAGGTTGAAGAAATAGCTGATAGAAGAAAGGATATCTGCTGGTGTAATGTTCTTCACGTCACGGTCTATATTCGCATTACCAATGACATTGATAGAACGTTCACCTTCAGGATCTGTAGGATCGACAATCTTAACGGATTGTACTTGGATAGGCTCTTCTAGTACACCATCTACCGGATCAAGAGATTGTTCACTCAAGTTGCCTTCTTCATTATCAAAATGAGGAATAAGTTTATTCAGCAAACGACGGTCGATTTTATCGCCTTTTTCAGCGATAAGCTCACCAGTTTCCTCATCTACAAGATTCTCAGCTAACGTTTGATTGAACAAACGATCTTTAATATGAAGCTTTTTATTCATTTTATAACGACCGACACGCGCTAAATCATAACGCTTCGGATCGAAGAAACGGGAAACCAACAAGCTTTTCGCATTTTCAACCGTAGGTGGTTCACCAGGGCGTAAACGCTCATAAATTTCTAGTAAAGCTTTTTCGCTGTTTTCCGTGTTATCTTTTTCGAGCGTATTCTTAAGGTATTCGTTATCACCGATAAGATCGATGATCTCTTGATCGGTTCCGAATCCTAAGGCTCTTAACAATACCGTGATTGGCAGTTTACGAGTACGGTCGATACGGACGTGTACAACATCTTTCGCGTCAGTTTCGAACTCAAGCCAAGCTCCACGGTTCGGAATGACCGTAGCTGTATAGCCACGCTTACCATTCTTATCAATCTTTTTATTGAAATAGACACTTGGAGAGCGAACAAGCTGAGATACGATAACACGTTCAGCACCATTAATAATAAAGGTACCGGTGTCAGTCATAAGTGGGAAATCACCCATGAACACTTCTTGTTCTTTTACCTCACCTGTTTCATTATTTAATAGACGAACCTTCACACGAAGTGGCGCGTTATACGTTACGTCACGATCTTTTGACTCATCGACTGGATACTTTGGTTCACCGAGGCTGTAGTCTACAAATTCTAGTGAAAGATTACCTGTGAAATCTTCGATCGGAGAAATGTCCTGGAACATTTCTTTCAAACCTTCTTCCAAGAACCAATCATAGGAAGCCGTTTGAATTTCAATCAAATTCGGTAACTCTAATACTTCACTAATGCGTGCATAACTTCTGCGCTGGCGGTGTCGTCCATACTGAACTAGTTGACCTGTCAACTGATTCACCCCTCAAATCAAGCATTTTTTAACGAAAAAAGGGTCCGGCCAAGACATGCCGAACAGGCTTGCGGTTGATCTTGCCACAAGCATTATTTAAACATTCGCCACTATAGCAAATGGTATTTCTTCATTTCTCTCTAACGTTAGACAAAAAAGAAAAAGGGTTTCTCTCATGTAAAAACCTCATTTACTTTACGTGTTCGATTTTACCATTCTAACCTTCTACCATTTTTTTATACAAAGTACAAAAAAAGTCTTGACACACTATAGTCATATTGGCATTTTTCTATACTAGCACAATCTAATAGACGAGTCAAACTTTTTTAGCGCTGAGAATATAGTACCCTTTTTGCTTGGAAACCACACTTACGTGACCAAACAAATCCTCCAGCTTTTGCTTGGCGGAAGGAGCTCCTTGTTTCTTTTGAATGACAACCCACAATTCACCTTGATGTTCTAAAGCCTCAAAAGCCTCTTCAAACATCAGGTGTACGACTTTCTTACCTGCCCTGATAGGCGGATTCGTCAATATGGCTGCAAACTTCTTATCTGCAACACCCTGCAGTCGATCACTCTCTGAAATGGTCACATTAGATATTTGGTTTTGCTCTGCATTCTTTGCAGCTAAACTTAACGCTCTCTCGTTTACATCCACCATCATGATGTGACGACTTGAAAACTCCTTGGCCAAAGTCAATCCGATCGGGCCATAACCACACCCTAAGTCCAGCAAGTCTCCATCAATTTCCGGTTCGGTAAACGATTCAATTAAAAGCCGGGAACCATAATCTACTTCTCGCTTTGAAAAGACAGCGTGGTCTGTCGTAAATACCAGCGTATGTCCTTTCAGATTAAAAGACCAGGTTCTCTCATCACTTTTAGCGGATGTCTTTTTGGAATAATAATGTTCCGACATATTCCGAACACCTTCTTTTTTATCTAGTAAGAAAAAGAAAGCTCGCCGTTAGACAGCGAGCTTTACTTTGAAAAGTACAATTACTTAAGTTCGATAGTTGCGCCAGCTTCTTCAAGCTGAGACTTGATTTCTTCTGCTTCTTCTTTAGAAACGCCTTCTTTGACAGCGCCAGGAGCGTTGTCAACAAGGTCTTTCGCGTCTTTAAGACCAAGACCAGTGATTTCGCGAACCGCTTTAACAACCTTGATCTTAGAGCTTCCAGCAGATTCTAGTACTACGTCGAATTCTGTTTGCTCTTCAGCAGCTTCGCCACCTGCAGCAGGAGCACCGGCAGCAACTGGAGCTGCAGCAGATACACCAAATTCTTCTTCGATTGCTTTTACTAGGTCGTTAAGCTCAAGAACAGACATTTCTTTAATCGCTTCAATGATTTGTTCGTTAGACATGAGAAATTTCCTCCTTATTAATTTTAAATTTATAGGTTAAACGAACGCTAACTTACGCGCTTTCTTCTTCTTTTTGATCCGCAATAGCTTTTGTCGCATACGCGAAGTTGCGGACAGGGGCTTGTAGTACGCTTAGGAACATAGATACAAGACCTTCGTAGTTTGGAAGGTTGGCAAGTTCCTTGATTTGCTCAAGAGAAGCCACTTGTCCTTCAACCACTCCACCTTTGATTTCAAGGTTTTCATGATCTTTAGCAAAGTTGTTTAGAACTTTAGCTGGTGCTACAGCGTCGTCTGCATGGAAAGCAAGCGCTGTTGGACCTTGTAGCACTTCGTGAAGTTCAGTAAGCTCTACTTCTTCAGTCGCACGGCGAGCCATCGTGTTTTTATACACTTTGAAGTCTACGCCAGCTTCACGAAGTTGAGAGCGAAGTTCTGTAACTTCCGCTACATCAAGACCGCGGTAATCTACAACTACTGCAGATTTACTGTTGCGGAACTTGTCAGCTAGATCAGAAACAATCTGCTTTTTCTGTTCAATAATACTGCTCATCGTTCCACCTCCTATTGACTTATCATCATACCGTTCGGAAGGCTTACATAAAAAAGTACCCCCATGTAGACATGGAGGTACGTATGAAAGGGCAGGGCAAAAGCGCTGCACCTTTTATTCACACACCTCGGCAGGAAATTAAGCGGATGGCCGCACCTGCTGTCTACGGTATAACGTATTCTTTTATACAACATCACCAATTATAATTAATCAGTAATGGAAAGTCAACAATAAATTAATTACTTTGTGAAATTAGAAACATCAACTTTGATTCCAGGTCCCATCGTTGATGAAACAGCAGCATTACGCATATAAGTTCCCTTAGATGCTTGAGGCTTCGCTTTAACAAGTGTTTCAGTAATCGCCGCGAAGTTTTCAGCCAACTTCTCTTCGTCGAAAGAAGCTTTTCCGATTGGAACGTGGATGTTAGCAGCTTTATCAACGCGGTATTCAACTTTACCAGCTTTGATTTCGTTTACTGCTTTTTCAACTTCAAACGTTACTGTACCTGTTTTAGGGTTAGGCATAAGACCTTTTGGTCCTAGTACTCGACCAAGCTTACCTACTTCAGCCATCATATCAGGAGTAGCTACAACTACGTCGAATTCGAACCAGCCTTGGTTGATCTTTGCGATCAGGTCTTGTTCGCCTACGTAGTCAGCACCTGCTGCTTCAGCTTCTTTCGCTTTATCACCTTTAGCGAAAACTAGTACACGCTGAGATTTACCTGTACCGTGTGGAAGCACCATCGCGCCACGGATTTGCTGGTCCGCTTTCTTAGGGTCAACACCCAGACGGAATGCCGCTTCAACAGTTTCGTCAAAGTTTGCTTTTGCAGTTTCTTTTACAAGCTTGATGGCTTCATTCACATCATAAGCTTTTGTACGATCAACAAGCTTTTGCAGCTCTTGTTGCTTTTTCGTTTTTTTAGCCATTATTATTTCCTCCTCGTTGTGGTTTTAACGGATTTTCCTCCCACGAATAAAGGTTGCGACGGAGGCCATAGCTCCAGTTCCGCAACCTTTTCCTATCTCCAGATGACGTTGTGGGATTATTCTTCGATCGTGATTCCCATACTGCGCGCTGTACCTTCAACCATGCGCATTGCAGCTTCAACGTCAGCAGCGTTCAAATCAGGCATTTTCGTTTCTGCGATTTCGCGTACTTGGTCGCGTTTAACAGAAGCTACTTTGTTACGGTTTGGCTCACCGGAACCTGATTCGATACCAGCCGCTTTCTTAAGAAGAACAGCAGCGGGTGGAGTTTTCGTAACGAATGTAAAGGAACGGTCTTCATAAACCGTGATTTCAACTGGAATGATCGTACCCGCTTGATCCTGAGTACGAGCGTTAAACTCCTTACAGAAACCCATGATGTTAATACCTGCTTGACCTAGTGCCGGTCCAACTGGCGGTGCTGGGTTCGCTTTACCTGCAGGAATTTGAAGCTTTACTACATTAATAACTTTTTTAGCCACGAGACACACCTCCTTAAAGTCCGTGATGTGGTAATAGGGTCATAACCCTCCCACTCATTCGCAATATGCTTAACGCCTCTTTCCTTCGAGGCACATATAGAACATAAAAATTCTAGCATCTTTGAAAGCATAATGCAAGAGGGGGATTGATTATGATTTATAATTTTTCAATTTGAGAAAAGTCTAGTTCCACCGGAGTTTCCCGGCCGAACATGTTTACATGGACTTTCACTTTTTGTTTATCGGTATCGATGTACTCAATCGTACCTGTGAAATTAGCAAAAGGTCCATCTGTTACTTTAACACTTTCTTTAACCTCAAAGTCAACCTCGGTTTTTGGTTGTTCGTTCATACCCATACGTTTCAGAACGGTTTCTACTTCTTCTGGAAGGAGAGGGATCGGTTTAGAACCAGAACCTGTCGAGCCGACAAATCCTGTAACGCCTGGTGTATTTCGAACGACATACCATGAATCATCCGTCATGACCATTTCAGCCAATACGTAGCCAGGGAAAACTTTTTTCTTAGCTACTTTGCGCTTGCCGTTTTTTATTTCAGCTTCCTCGTCTTCAGGGACAAGTACGCGGAAGATTTTATCTTCCATACCCATAGATTCAACACGCTTTTCAAGGTTCGTCTTCACTTTGTTTTCATAACCTGAATAGGTGTGAACTACATACCATCTTTTTTCCATTTGATCAGGACAAATGCTTGCCCTTCCCTCCCTTGTAATCAATTTTTATCCAACATAAAAAACCCGTTGAACGGGTTTTTTCGTCTATCACCTATTATAGCATAAAAATTACTCTACTATTCTTTAGTAATCATATCAAGCAAACCGGAAATACCCAAGTCCACGATCCCAAAGAATACAGCTACAAAAGCAACTGTTGCTAAAACAGTGATTGTATATCGGGAAAGTTCACGTCCTTTAGGCCAGCTTACCTTGCGCATTTCTCTAGTTACGTTCTTCAAGAATTTAAACATTGATGCCATCCCCCCAACTTCTGCCAAAGCTTCATTCTCTATTTGGTCTCGCGATGCAGCGTGTGCTTTCCGCACCTCTTGCAAAACTTACGGACTTCTAAGCGTTCCGCTTGATTGGTCTGATTTTTATATGAACTATAGTTCCTGCTCGAACATTCTTCACAGGCCAGGCTAACTTTTTTTCTCATATCACTCCACCTCATTACTAGAGGTTTTTGCACTCAATTAATGTAGCACTCTTGTCACAGACTGTCAATCTTACAATCATAGAGTGATTTCGCTGATTTCCAAGTATTTTTCCAGCTTTCTTTTCACCCGCTGTAAGGCATTATCAATCGACTTGACGTGCCTCTTTAATTCTACCGAGATTTCTTGATACGACCGCCCGTCCAAGTAAAGGGTCAAAACTTTTCTCTCCAGCTCACTCAACAGCTCAGCAATCTTTTCTTCCATATCAGAGAATTTTTCTTTATTCACAATCAGCTCTTGCGGGTCGATCGCTTTTGAACCTGCGATCACATCTAACAACGTACGATCAGATTCTTCATCATAGATAGGTTTGTCTAAGGAAACATAGGAATTTAACGGAATGTGTTTTTGTCTGGTGGCAGTTTTTATAGCGGTGATAATCTGACGGGTAACACATAGTTCTGCGAACGCTTTGAAGGAAGATAGTTTACCTTCCTGGTAATCGCGAATCGCTTTGTATAAACCGATCATGCCTTCTTGTACAATATCTTCCCGATCTGCGCCAATAAGAAAATAAGTCCGAGCTTTCGCGCGAACAAAATTTTTATACTTATTGATCAAATAATCGAGAGCTTGAACTTGTCCTTGATTGATCCGTTCGACAATTTCTTCGTCATCTAATTTACTAAGATCCAACTCATTGGTGTCTGTCTCCGTTTGAATGATGCTCACACAGGATCCCCCCGACCGTGCTACCTCAATATAGCAATATTATACAGTAAGGCGTTTGAAAGCGTCAACAAGTTGTCAGAATTATTTATCTCCTCGCCGCCATTTCTCAAATAATTCCCTTACTTCTTCTTTCATCGGTATTTTCGGCTGATGTTTAACCTGATTGTGAGTTTCTACGTCACTTTCGATTTGTCTTTCTATGTTTTTCACTTCAATATACAATTCTCTGGCAGACTTACGGAAAGCCCCCTGTCCGAAAATCGTCCGTTGTTCTGCGTAATCGGAAGTGGCAACATACACCTGCGTCCGGACATCGTTCAATTCACCTGCTAATTTTTCAATTCGTTCATCAGCGGTTTCATTTTCTTTAGTAAACAAGACTTCCACTTTATAATCTTTTTGGACTTTTTCAATGCCACGGACGTGGTAGGCATCAAAAACAACGATGATCCGATCACCGGTATAGGATTGATATTCCGCCATCATTTCAATCAAAAGGTCTCTGGCCTGACCTAAATCTTTTTCCCGGAGCCTTTTCAATTCCGGCCATGCGCCGATCATGTTATACCCGTCCACTATTAAAACAATCATACATTAATCACCCAGGGGGTGACGCTTTCTATAAACTTCATACATCAATAAAGAAGCTGCAACAGATGCATTCAAAGACGTCACTTCCCCTGCCATTGGAAGGCTGACCGTCCAATCACACTTTTCCTTCGTAAGCCGGCTCATGCCGCGCCCTTCACTTCCAATGACTAAAGCAATCGGCATCGAACCATCCAGTTGACGGTAGTCCTCTGTTCCATCCGCATCTGTACCTACCACCCAGACAAACCGCTCTTTCAGCTCTTCGATTGTCCGTGCCAGGTTCGTCACCCGGGCTACCGGGATGTATTCAATAGCTCCAGTGGAGGTTTTCGCTACGGTACTTGTCAAAGAAACGGACCTCCGCTTCGGAATGATGACACCATGGGCACCACTGGCATCCGCCGTTCTTAAAATAGATCCCAGGTTGTGCGGATCTTCAATTTCATCGCAGATTATGAAAAATGGAGCCTCTCCTTTTTCCTCTGCTTTAGCAAACAGATCTTCCAAATCGCTATATTCGTAGGCAGCAACGGACGCGGCTACACCCTGGTGATTCCCTTCAACCAATTGGTCAATTTTTTTCTTCGGCACTTTTTGCGCGATTACCCCGCTTTGCTTCGCAAGCTGCTCAATTTTCTTTGATGCCTGTGGTTGAAGCTGATCGGACAAAAACACTTTATTGATCGCTCGTCCTGATCTTAAGGCTTCCTGTACAGAGTTTTTTCCTATGATCCATTCATCTTTCATTGTTTCCACTCCCTTCCTCAACAATTTGAATTGCGTCTTTGATTAAAGTGTCGAGACGTTCTGTCTTACCCGATAAATAAAGGTAGCCTAAAACAGCTTCAAAAGCCGTTGAATATCTGTATGTTTGTACATCCGTACTCTTAGGGACTGACCCAGACTTGGCATTACGGCCTCGTCTGAGCACCCCTTCCTCCTCCTGTGTCAAAACCTCTCGTTCTTTCCACTTTTTCACCACTTCAGCCTGAGAAACAGCAGAAACGAATTGAATGGCTGCCTGGTGAAGGTTTTGAGGTTTGATTTTTCCGGAGTTCAATAAATGATGCCTTACGTGCAGCTCATATACAGCGTCCCCCATATAAGCTAAGGCGAGGCTTTTCATTTGTTTAACGTTTTCCATGATTTAACCCCGCTTCCATCGTGTCCCTTGAGAGGTATCCTCGAGAATGATGTTGCGAGCTTTCAACTCATCCCGAATTTGATCGGCACGTTCAAAATTGCGTTGTTTTCTCGCCAACACGCGTTCTTCAAGAAGGGCCTCGATTTCCTCATCCAGCAGTTCTTCCTGCGTTTCAAGTTCAATCCCAAGGACGTTCATCAGCTCTTTGAACGTTTGCTCATAGGATTCGAGGACTTCTGTATGCGTTTGTTCCCCTTGAAGATAAAGGTTTGCTGATTTCGTCAGGTCAAAGATCACAGATATGGCATTCGCCGTATTGAAATCATCGTCCATCTCTTGAATGAACTTTTCTTTGTAGCTGTCGATTTCTTCGATCCACTCTTTGTGATTTTCCTGGAGGTTCAAGCTGGTCTTTTTGCGGTGTTTCACATTTTCGAAACCATTTTTAATTCGATCAAAACTGTTTTTTGCACCTCTTAGAAGTTCATCACTGAAGTTGATCGGATGGCGATATTGCACACTCAGCATGAAGAAACGTATGACTTGCGGGTCATGCTTCTTCACCAAGTCATGTGCGAGCACGAAATTCCCAAGTGACTTCGACATTTTTTCATTCTCGATATTAATATACCCATTATGCATCCAATAACGGGCAAAAGAAGATCCATTGTATGCCTCAGACTGTGCGATTTCATTTTCGTGGTGAGGAAAAGTCAGGTCCTGCCCTCCCGCATGAATATCGATGGTATCTCCTAAATACTTTTTAGCCATTGCTGAACATTCAATATGCCAGCCCGGACGTCCAGTTCCCCAAGGGCTCTCCCAGGAGATTTCACCTGGTTTTGCATCTTTCCATAGCGTGAAGTCAAGCGGATCTTCTTTTTTGTCGCCAACTTCAATTCGTGCTCCCGAGCGCAGCTCATCTATGGATTGATGGGAAAGCTTTCCGTAATTATCGAACGAACGAGTGCGGAAATAAACGTCCCCTCCCGCTTCGTATGCGAAACCTTTTTCAATCAATCCTTCGATGAACTCGATGATTTCATTCATGTTTTCTGTCACTCTCGGGTGGTCCACAGCTTCTTGTACCCCAAGAGCTCCGACGTCTTCTTTATAAGCTTTGATGAAACGGTTGGCGATATCCGGCACTTCTTCTCCCATTTCATTCGCTGCTTTGATCAACTTGTCATCCACATCAGTGAAATTCAAAACGTAGTGAACGTCATAGCCCCGATATTCGAAATAACGTCTTACGGTATCAAAAACGATCGCCGGCCGCGCGTTCCCGATATGAATGTAGTTATACACCGTGGGACCGCAGACATACATTTTCACTTTGCCTTCTTCCAGTGGCTGGAAAGGCTCTTTTTTACGAGTCAGGGTGTTATAAATATTAATACTCATTTTGATTCACTCCTTTAGCTTCTTTTAATTCTTCCTGTAATCGCGCAATATCTTTTTCCAGTTGATTCAGGCGGTCATATACGGGATCCGGGAGTTTATGGTGTTCCAAATCTTTTTGCTGCACCTTTTTACCATCCTGAATGACGACATGGCCGGGAATACCAACGACTGTAGAATTATCCGGCACATCTTTCAAAACGACTGAACCTGCACCAACCTTGGAATTTTCACCAATCGTGATGGAGCCGAGCACCTTGGCGCCTGTAGCCACTAGTGAGTTATCGAGCAGGGTGGGGTGACGTTTCCCTTTTTCTTTCCCTGTGCCTCCTAATGTGACTCCTTGAAAAATCGTGACGTTATCTCCTATTTCACATGTTTCTCCAATGACAACACCCATTCCGTGATCAATGAAAAAGCGACGTCCTATTTTCGCACCAGGGTGGATTTCTATGCCGGTTAAAAAGCGGCTGATTTGGGAAATCACTCTCGCTAAAAAGAAGAACTTGCGCTTGTAACAAGCGTGCGCCACCCGGTGGGCCCAGATTGCATGTAGACCGGAATAGGTCAGAATAACTTCAAAATAAGCACGAGCAGCAGGATCTTGATCAAAGACAACTTCGACATCTTCTTTAAACATCTTAAAAAGTCCCATACTTGCTCCTCCTTTTGATGTACTAAGCACAATACGGTGGAATAAAAAAGCGCCCCTGTGCACATAGGCACAGAGACGCGTCAGCGTGGTTCCACTCTGTTTGGGAAACGATTCCCCACTCAGCCTCGATAACGGAAGGGACCCGCTCCATCCTACTTAATTTCGGAAGAAGACTCCGAGGTGCATTTCAAAGAGTTTCCAAAAAACCACTTTCAGCCGAGGGTGGTTCTCTCTGGGTAAGGATCTACTCTTTTACTTCTCCTCATCAACGTTACTTATAGGTATCTTTACTATATGACATCGTCACCGATTTGTGAACAATTCAGCCTTGAAGTTTGCTCAATACATCGTCGAGACGCACAGTAACCGTTTCAAGTCCTAACAAATGAATGGCATTTGGCAGTTCAGGTCCATGCATCTGGCCTGTAGTCGCGACACGAACAGGCATAAACAGCTTCTTGCCCTTGTGTCCTGTTTCTTTTTGCACTGCTTTGATTTGAGCTTTGATATTGTCAGGAGTAAATTCATCCAGCTCCTGCAAATTCTTTTTGAACGTCTCAAGAACTTCAGGAACTTGTTCCCCTTCCAATACTGCCATCGCTTCTTCATCATATTGAATTTCTTGCTTGAAGAATAAATCCGTCAATTCTACGATTTCCGCGCCATAGTTCAACTGCTCTTGATAAAGGGCGATCAATTCATGAGCCCATTTGCGATCTTCATCAGACATATCTTCAGGCAGTCGCCCGGCTTCGACCAGGTATGGAAGAGTCAGATCTACTACACGGTTGAAGTCTGCAGCTTTAATATATTGGTTGTTCATCCACTTCAGCTTCGCTTGATCGAAGACCGCTGGAGATGTAGACAAACGATCGGCATCAAAGATATCAATCAATTCGTCCTGGGTGAAAATCTCCTCTTCTCCTACTGGAGACCATCCAAGCAACGTAATGAAGTTGAACAACGCCTCTGGTAAATATCCCAGATTCTTATACTGTTCAATAAACTGAAGTATATGTTCATCACGTTTACTCAATTTTTTACGGTTTTCATTCAAGATCAATGTCATGTGTCCGAATTTCGGAGGCTCCCACCCGAATGCTTCATAAACCATCATCTGCTTCGGTGTGTTGGAGATGTGTTCTTCTCCGCGAAGCACATGGGAAATAGCCATCAGGTGATCATCAATTGCTACTGCAAAGTTATACGTTGGTGTTCCGTTCTTCTTAACAATCACCCAGTCTCCGAAGTCACTGGATTCAAATGTAATATCCCCACGGACAATGTCATTGAATGTATACGTTGTGTTTTCAGGGACACGAATGCGGATACTCGGCTGACGGCCTTCTTCTTCGAATTGTTCCCGTTGTTCTTGAGTCAAATCGCTATGAGCACCGGAATACTTTGGAGCTTCTCCGCGAGCGATTTGAGCTTCACGTTCCGCTTCAAGCTCTTCTTCGGTCATATAACATTTATAAGCAAGACCGCGTTCCAATAAATCATCAACATACTTCTGATAGATATCCAGACGCTCCATTTGACGATATGGGCCGTATTCTCCACCCTTCTCCGGGCTCTCTTCCCACTCGATACCCAGCCACTTCAAATAATTCAGCTGGCTTTCTTCGCCGCCTTCTACATTTCGTTTTGCATCGGTATCTTCAATACGAATGATCATCTTTCCGCCGGCATGCTTCGCATAAAGATAATTGAATAATGCCGTCCTCGCATTTCCGATATGGAGATGACCTGTTGGACTTGGTGCATAGCGCACGCGTACTTCGTTTGACATAGTTGTTCTCCTTTCGACTTCACCGTTCTGTATCTTTGTACTATTTTATCATTTTTTTATTTAGTTTGTTGATTGTTTTGCAAAAGGACTACGGCTTGAGAGGCAATCCCCTCTTTGCGTCCAGTGAACCCCAGCTTTTCGGTAGTGGTCGCTTTGACATTGATCCGGCCGATATCCGTGTCTAGTAATGAAGCGATATTGCTGCGGATTTCTTCTATATACGGAGCCATTTTAGGTGCTTGAGCAATAACCGTACAATCGAGGTTGCCTAACTCATATCCTTTTTGTGTCACAATGCCCCAAACATGCTGTAAAAGCTTGCCCGAATCCGCATCCTTGAATTCATCGGACGTATCAGGAAAGTGTTTACCGATGTCCCCTTCTCCAACTGCACCCAGGCAGGCATCAGCAATCGTATGAAGGAGCACATCCGCATCTGAATGTCCTAACAGCCCTTTCTCGTAAGGAATCTCTATTCCTCCGATGATGCATTTCCGCCCATCTGTCAGTTGATGGACATCAAATCCTTGACCAATACGAAACATTGAAGATCCCTCCATCTGTTGTTGTTTTTTCACAAAAGCCTCTGCCTTATGTAAATCTTCCGGTGTCGTCAATTTAATATTGTCATAACTACCTTCGACGATAGCGACATCTCTACCGGAACGTTCAACTAATGAGGCATCATCTGTTCCGTAGTATCCACTTTCCTTGGCTTCTTGATGCGCACGATAAATGAGTGCGTATGCAAAAGCCTGCGGGGTCTGCGCTGCCCATAAATGGTTACGGTCTAATGTGGTCAAACCGTCGTTTCTCTTTTGTTTTATTGTATCTGTAACCCTTACGGCTAAAAGAGCCGCTTCTTTTTCATCTGCTTGCCTGGCAAGTTCGTGCAGGGACTGTTGTTTAATGAATGGACGCGCACCATCATGGATAAGTACAGGTATTTCTGTATTTTCTATCGCTTGCAAACCTGCAAATACGCTGTCTTGTCTTTCCTTTCCACCATCGACGAGTCGAATGCTCTTATGGAAAGAGTTCATACGAAGCAGCTCTTCCATTTCTGCTCGCTCCTTGGAATTGGTGACAAGTACGATTTCTTCACACCACTCGTCTTTTTCAAAAGCGGAAAGTGTGTGGATGATCAAAGGTTGTCGATTGATCATCATAAATTGTTTATTGCGCCCGGCTTTCATCCGCTTCCCTTGTCCGGCTGCAAGAACAATCGCCGTGTATTTTATCATAATATCCATCCTAATAAGAGGTATACGGTAATTTTTAATGGTTGACCTTACTCTAAAATAACAAAAGCGATAACACATGGTTATCACTTTTGTTATTCTCTATTTGTTTATACCGTTTTTAAAGGGCTTTTTCAAGTGATTTCGGCTTTGCGAAGATCATTCGGCCGGCAGACGTTTGTAATACACTAGTTACTACGACGTCGATATTCTTACCGATATAATCTTTTCCTTCCTCGACGACGATCATAGTACCATCATCAAGGTAAGCGACGCCTTGATTCTGTTCTTTTCCATCTTTGATCACTTGAATCTTCATTTCTTCTCCTGGGAGAACGACCGGCTTGACTGCATTTGCCAGATCATTGATATTCAAGACTTGAACATTTTGAAACTCACAAACTTTATTCAGGTTGAAATCATTGGTCACAACAATCCCATCCATTACTTTAGCCAGCTTCACGAGTTTACTGTCCACTTCATGAATATCTTCAAAGTCACCCTCGTAAATCTCAACATTAACTGGCAGATCCTTTTGCAGTCGATTCAAAATATCCAATCCTCTACGACCTCTGTTCCTCTTCAATCCATCTGAGGAATCCGCAATATGCTGAAGCTCCTCAAGAACGAATTGAGGAATGACAATGGTGCCCTCCAGAAAATGCGTTTCACAAATATCAGCAATACGACCATCGATGATGACACTCGTATCCAATATTTTTTCTTTCGGAATCAAGGATTCATCTACAGCTGAAGCCCCGGCCTCTTCCAGCTCTTCTGCTTTCTTGTCCTTTTTAGAAACCATATGCAGGAATTCGTCTTTCCTCTTAAAGCCTACCTGGAACCCTAAATAAGCAAGCAAAACCGTCAAAAAGATCGGAATAACCTGATTAATGACTTGAATCTGGATATCCTGTACAGGAATATTGATCAAATAAGCTACGATCAATCCTGCGACTAGTCCCAGCGTACCAAACAACAAGTCAGCCACCGGCGCCCGGACTAAACTGTCTTCCACCCAACGAATGAAATTGACAATAAAATCCACAATCCAAAAAGTTAATAAAAATAATATAAGTGCTCCTAGTACGGCTCCTAAAACAGATTGCATCCAATTCTGCCAAGTGAGCCCCATGGTTGTAAATAGCTCTGGAAAATAGAGGTAACCGATTGTTCCACCGGTTATAACAATAAACAACTGTACAATTCGTTTAAGCACTTGTATTCACCTCCTTGATTACAGTATGACCAAACGTTACAACCATTAATCTATAATCCCTATGATGGTTCTTAAATTAGCATAATTCCCAAAATAAGTCAATTAACAAAACAAATAGCATACCATATATGTTATATATAAGTCAATTGCATTAAATATGACGGTCTACAAACAATTGTTCTTGAATTCTTTCCAAACCATCCCTGATCTTTGTCGCACGTATCTCTCCCACACCGTCCACTTCTACTAAATCTTTCGTGGAAGCCTGGATCATGTCATCCAAAGTTCCAAACTTCTCAACTAAGTGTTCAATGATCAATGGAGGTAACCGAGGAATACGGCTGAGGATACGATAGCCTCGTGGGTGAATCGCATCAGCTAATTTCACATTTGGGGAATACCCTAGTAATTTCAATACTTGTTCATCAGACAACAACTCTGTATTCGTAACTTCCTGCATTTTTCTCAAAAGGTAATAAGGTTCATAGTCGGGGCGCTTGCTATAATCCTTCAAGAGCAGCTCCGCTTCTTCTTCAATATTGGATACCAGTTCGGTCATTTGAAGTTGAATCAGTCGACCTTCCGTCCCTAATTCGTTCACGTAATTGATGATTTCTGTTTTCGTACGCAGTACCATCTCAATCCGGTGAATCACTTGGATGACTTCTGAAAAAGAAACCATATTCTCAAATTCCATAGCACCCAGATTAGTGATACTTTGATCCAAGACATTTTTATACTTTTCCAGAGTCTGAATCGCTTGGTTGGCCTTCGTCAAAATGACACCTATATCTTTTAAAGAGTACCGCAGAGAAGATTTATACAAAGTGATGACGTTCCTACGCTGGGAAATGGCGATTACTAAAGACCCTGTCTGTTTTGCCACTCTTTCTGCCGTGCGGTGCCTCATCCCTGTTTCTGTAGAGATGATTTGTGGGTCCGGCATCAACTGGGCGTTCGCATACAATATCTTAGTCCCTTCATCATTCAGAATGAGAGCCCCGTCCATTTTCGCCAATTCGTACAAATGGGCAGGTGTAAAGTCGGATTGGATATGGAATCCACCATCAACCAGTTCCCTGACGTTTTCTCCATACCCAAGCACAATCAATCCCCCTGTTTTGGCACGAAGAACATTATCTATGCCGTCACGAAGAGGAGTGCCGGGAGCAACAAGTTTTAGAATATCTCCAATTTCGTTGTCATTCATTTCATGCCATTCCATTTATGCTTCCCCCAATGTCACCTTCATAGCTTCCTGCACAGTACTGACTCCAATCACTTGAATCTGTGTAGGCGGTGTCCAACCGTCCAGGTTCTTCTTAGGTATGATTACCCGTTTGAAACCAAGCTTGGCCGCTTCCTGCACCCGTTGTTCTATTCGGGCCACTCTTCGTATTTCACCAGTCAGACCGACTTCCCCTACTACGACATCATCAGGATTTGAGGACTGATTTCTGAAGCTTGAGGCAATACTGATCGCAACCGCCAAGTCGATAGCTGGCTCGTCAAGTTTTACGCCACCTGCCACTTTTACATAAGCATCCTGGTTTTGTAAAAGCAGCCCGGCTCTTTTTTCCAAAACAGCCATCAATAAAGGAACCCGGCTGTTGTCCAACCCTGTAGCCATCCTTCTTGGATTTCCATAGGCGGTTGGAGAAATGAGCGCTTGAATCTCTACCAGAACCGGGCGTGTACCTTCCATAGAAGCAACCACAATGGATCCCGCTGCACCTTGAGAACGCTCCTCAAGAAAGATTTCAGATGGGTTCAACACTTCCTTTAACCCTTCCTCTTTCATTTCAAAAATGCCCATTTCATGTGTACTCCCAAAACGGTTCTTCACGCTTCGCAAAATCCTGAACGTATGGTGTCTTTCCCCTTCAAAATAAAGAACAGCATCGACCATATGCTCAAGCAGACGCGGACCTGCAATGGAACCTTCTTTAGTAACATGCCCAACTATGAAAATGGGGATACCTTTACTTTTAGCGATCCTCATCAATTGACTTGTACACTCCCTCACCTGCGAAACACTTCCAGGCGCTGAAGTAACATCTTCTTTGAAAATCGTTTGTATCGAATCAATGACCACAAATTTAGGGTCTAATACTTCAATCTGATTGATGACATCCTGCAGATTCGTTTCTGAAAGAACATAAAGCTCATCAGAGGTAATGTCCAGGCGTTCAGCCCGCAGTTTTGTCTGGCGGGAAGATTCTTCTCCCGAAATATATAAGACAGGAAAATCTTTGTTTGCGATTTGAGCCGATACCTGAAGCAGGAGTGTCGATTTTCCAATTCCCGGATCCCCTCCAATCAAAACCAGTGACCCAGCTACGATCCCCCCACCTAAAACACGGTTGAATTCCGGCATATCTGTAGGGAGTCGTGGTTCTTTTTGTGACTTTATCGCATTGATTTTTTCTGGTTTCGCCGATGCAGATGTTGAGCTGGTTTGGAAAACGTGACGTGAATTGGTACTCGCTGCATTGACCTCTTCCACGAGCGTATTCCATTGATGACACGCAGGGCATTTGCCCATCCACTTCGGTGTCTCATATCCACATTCCTGGCAGACGAACTTCGTCTTTCTTTTTGCCAAGACTATCTCTCCTTCTCTTATCATTCTATACGATAGCTCTTGTGAAAAAGTTTCATGAGCTTATCAATTACATTAAGTTTATCTTACTTCCTATTGTTAGGACAGGGAAGTGGCCGGCACTTGAGGAATTTGAAAAAACCGGAAGGCAGTCTGCCTTCCGGTTTCTGTAAAACTTATACTTCCCTACTTAGTCGATTCCTGTGTCGTATGGACGACAAACTTTTTGTTTTCATCCAAATCGATTTTAACCGTCTGACCTTTCGAGATGTTCTCTTTCAACAACTCTTCAGACAACAGGTCCTCGACGTTTTTCTGGATCGAACGGCGCAATGGACGCGCTCCATATTCTGGATCGAACCCTGATTCCGCAATATGCTCAATCGCTTTTTCTGATAGTGTAAAATCAATCTCCTGCTCCTGCAGACGTTTTCTAAGTTGTTCAGCCATAAGTGTAACGATATCTTTCATGTGCTTCCGTTCAAGAGAATGGAACACAATTGTTTCATCGATACGGTTCAGGAACTCTGGACGGAATGCTTTCTTCAGCTCATTTGTCACTTTAGACTTCATGTCTTTGTAGTCTGCAGCCTCGTCGCCCATGGAGAAACCGACGTATTTGTTTTGTTTCAATTCCTGCGCTCCGACATTGGAAGTCATGATCAACACCGTGTTACGGAAATCGACCAGACGTCCTTTCGAGTCTGTTAAACGCCCATCTTCAAGGACTTGCAGCAAGATATTGAAGACTTCCGGGTGTGCTTTTTCAATTTCATCCAGAAGGACGACGGAATATGGTTTGTTACGGACTTTTTCAGTTAACTGACCGCCTTCATCATAACCGACATATCCAGGTGGTGATCCAACAAGACGTGATGTGCTGTGTTTCTCCATGTACTCGGACATATCGATTCGGATCATCGAATCTTCATCGCCGAACATGCTTTCAGCTAACGCACGTGCAAGCTCTGTCTTACCTACCCCTGTAGGTCCTAAGAAGATAAAGGAACCGATAGGACGTTTCGGATCTTTCAACCCGGCACGAGCCCGGCGAATCGCTTTAGAAATTGATTTGACTGCTTCATCCTGTCCGATGACTCGATTGTGAAGTGTTTCTTCTAAAGCAAGAAGACGTTCACTTTCATCTTTGGTCATCTTAGATACAGGCACTCCCGTCCAAGTGGAAACAACGGATGCGATATCTTCTACAGTAACTTCTGAGTCTTCCTGGCCTTGTTTTTCTTTCCACTCATCCTTCGTTTGTTCCAGCTCATCTCTCAAGCGTTGTTCACTGTCACGCAGGGATGCAGCTTTTTCAAATTCTTGACTTTGGACAGCCGCATCTTTTTCTTTGCGGACTTCTTCCAGTTTCTGCTCCAGCTCCTTCAAATTCGGTGGAGCTGTATAAGAACGCAGGCGGACTTTTGAAGCTGCCTCGTCAATCAGGTCAATAGCCTTATCCGGAAGGAAACGGTCTGTAATATAACGGTCGGAGAAACGAACAGCCGAATCGATTGAATCATCTGTAATCGTTACTCGGTGGTGTGCTTCGTAACGGTCTCTCAACCCTTTCAAAATTTGAATAGATTCATCAAGTGTAGGCTCATCAACTTTGATAGGCTGGAAACGACGTTCTAATGCAGCATCTTTTTCAATGTATTTACGATATTCATCCAGTGTCGTCGCTCCGATACATTGCAGTTCTCCGCGTGCCAATGATGGCTTAAGGATGTTGGATGCATCAATCGCACCTTCCGCGCCACCAGCACCGATCAATGTATGCAATTCATCGATGAACAAGATGATGTTTCCGGCTTGACGGATTTCTTCCATCACTTTCTTCAAGCGGTCTTCAAATTCGCCACGGTATTTAGTACCAGCAACAACCGTCCCCATATCAAGGGTCATTACTCGTTTGTCGCGTAAGATTTCAGGTACTTCGTTGTTCATGATCTGCTGAGCCAGTCCTTCAGCGATTGCAGTTTTACCTACTCCTGGCTCACCCACCAGTACAGGGTTGTTCTTCGTACGACGACTTAAAACCTGAATCACACGTTCGATTTCTTTGCTTCGACCTATGACAGGGTCGATATTTCCTTCTTTTGCAATCGCGGTCAAATCACGTGCAAGAGAGTCAAGGGTCGGTGTGTTCGCACTAGCTGCCTGCCCTCCAGAGCCGCCGCCTCTGCGATTTTGGCCACCAGTAGACTCATTGTTGCCTAATAGCTGTAAAACCTGTTGACGGGCTTTATTCAAGCTTACACCTAAGTTGTTCAGTACACGCGCGGCTACTCCTTCGCCTTCACGAATCAACCCAAGGAGAATATGTTCGGTGCCTACGTATGAATGACCAAGCTTGCGAGCTTCATCCATAGACAACTCTATAACTTTCTTCGCTCTTGGAGTGTAGTGAATGGTCTGTGAAACTTTGTCGCCTTTACCAATCAATTTTTCAACTTCCTGCTGGATTTTAGTAGATTCTAAACCTAGTGCCGTGAGTGCTTTAGCAGCAATGCCTTCACCTTCACTCACCAAACCAAGCAGAATATGTTCTGTACCAATATTGTTATGGCCTAAACGGACAGCTTCCTCTTGTGCTAATGCAAGTACTTTCTGAGCTCTTTCTGTAAAACGCCCAAACATCATGGACAATCCCTCCTAGCATTAATCTTCATTTTCTAACTGAAGCCTTTCACGAATTAAGGATGCTCTTCGTATATCTCTTTCATCTGGACCTAGGGTGGCTTTTGCATATTGTTGCAAAAAACCCGGCTGAGTTAAAATCATCAGCTCATTCAAAATTGTTCTTGGTATATGATCAATAAAACCTAGATCAATTCCTAAACGTAAATCAGAAAGGCATTTAGCTGCTTCTTTGGATTCAATGACCCGGCTGTGCTTCAATACACCATAAGAACGAAAGATTCGGTCTTCTAATTGAATCCCTGACCTTTGCAGTAAGGCCTCTCTAGCTCTTCGTTCTTGATCAATCAACTGTTTAACTACACTATGCAAGTCTTCTACAATATCTTCCTCTGATTTCCCAAGTGTAATTTGATTAGAGATTTGATAAATATTACCGACAGCTTCACTGCCTTCTCCATAAATTCCACGGACTACAAGCCCCAACTGGTTGATGGCCGGCGTCATCCGGTTGATCTGCTGGGTAATGGAAAGAGCCGGGAGGTGCATCATGACCGACGCTCTCATCCCTGTCCCTACATTTGTGGGACATGTGGTTAAATATCCACGCTTTTCATCAAAAGCATAATCAATTCTCTCTTCCAGCCAATCATCAAGTTGTGACGCCTGCTCCAGCGCTTTGTCTAATTGGAATCCAGGGAAGTAAAGCTGGATACGAATATGATCTTCCTCATTGACCATCACAGAGACTTGTTCGTTTTGTGAAATCAACGTTGCAGACTGTTGTGATTTTTCTGCCAAGTGAGGACTGATTAAATGCTTTTCAACCAATACACGCTTTTCAATGGACTGGAGGTCACTCATTTCTAGAAGTTCAAAGTTCTCGTAGTTTTTGAAAGATTGACCTTTAAAGTTTTCTCGGAAGAAATTCAGGATCTTATTTAACTTTTCCTCAGATGCGATCAGCGGAAACGGGGAATTTGAAAAATTCCTCGCAAGACGGATTCGACTGCTTAATACAATGTCACTATCAGGTCCATCTTGTTTCATCCAAGGGCTGATTGCTTCATTCATGAATTGTTGCAATGACATTATTGTTCACCGTCCTCCCCCTGATGAAGTTGCTGCTCTAAATTTTTGATCCTATCTCTAACTTTCGCTGCCTGTTCGAATTCTTCCTGCTCAATTAATTGTCGAAGCTTGGATTTATGTTCATCGATTTCTCGTTTTAAATGTAAGTTGCCTCCCTCACGCTTAGGTATTTTACCATCGTGACGGGTATTGCCACTATGAACGCGGCGGAAAATAGGATTCAAACGCTCATCAAAGGTTTTATAACAAGTCGCACAACCGAATTTCCCAATTCGCGCAAATTCCTGATAGGTCAGACCGCATGTAGGACATTTAAGTTGATTGTGCTGCTGGTAAGGCTGGGCTTTTTTATTATAAGGAGATGGGCCTTCAGAATGGAAAAGACCTGAAAGTAAATCATTCAAAGTGAAGTTTTCCTCTCCATAACTCATATAACCCTTATCTTTGGCGCAATGCTCACACACATGTATTTCTGTTTTCTGCCCATTGATCACCTGAGTCAAGTGCACGGTTGCCTGCCTTTGATGACACTCTTGACATTCCATTTCATCCTCCCCCTTTTATCCTCAGCTTTTGTATTTTAATGTAAACAGCATCGCTGTCATAATTCTTGAACGGACTTCATCACGGAGTGGTAATGGAAATGCCAGTACTTCACGGTCAATGATTCTGGACATAATTCTCATTTCTCTTTCGGTGATGACATCTTCATTAAGTAATCGTTCTAACACATCCGTAGCAGCATTTTGAGACACCTCGGGCTGGGTCATCTCCATGATCTCTTCGAACATTTCAGAGTCCTTCTGATGCTGGACTTTGCTGATACGAATGTATCCACCCCCACCACGTTTGCTCTCTACAATATATCCTTTTTCTACTGTAAAACGAGTTTTGATTACATAATTGATTTGAGAAGGGACACATTGGAATTGATCAGCAATTTCACTTCTTTTAATTTCGATCGTGTTGTGCTTATTTTCATCCAATATTTTTTTCAGATATTGTTCTATGATGTCCGATATATTTTGCATGTTCCCTCCCCCTCTTTTGACTTTGACTATCTTTGACTTTAATTTTATTATACTCATTTTCATTAAGGAATCAACTAAAAAGTTTTTCCGGTACATCCCCCATCATTCCCTGTTTATATTTAAATTAAAACAAAAAAGCTGAGTAGAAATATCTACTCAGCAAAAGTTACGTTCGATGGCTCACTCGTATCACTGATTCCAGACGGGAAAGCTGTTCAATGATTTGAGTCGGCTCTTCTTTTTTATTATTTTCAATTCCAATCACAAGCTTCTGATACTCATTTTCCTGATTTTTTATTTCTACTCTTTTGACCTTTAGTTCCATTTCATCAAAAACAGAAAACACGTTTTGAAGCTGAATGTCTGGTTCCACTTTAATGTAGTATAAGTTCTTCCCATTTTCTTTGAATTTTCTCTTTTCAATTTTGTTTAAGAAAATCAAACTTAACAATACTAGAGAAGTTGATATGATAGCAATATCATACATTCCTGCTCCAACCACTAAGCCGATACCAGCAACAGTCCATATCGATGCAGCCGTGGTCAACCCTCTGATCGTCATGCCATTTACAATAATGGTACCTGCCCCAAGAAAGCCGATACCACTAATTACATAAGAAGGGATACGAGCGGGGTCAAAGCGGATGTTTTCATGACCTCCCATATACACTTCAAATCCGTATAAAGAAAGGAGCATCATTAAACATGCGCCTATACCAACCAAGATATGTGTACGAAAGCCTGCAGAATGATTTTTTAATTCCCTTTCAAAACCGATCAGCCCTGCTAATAATAAGGCCATCAAAAGACGAAAAATGAATAACATCGTATTGTCATTGTAGAATCCAGACCACTCCATACACACCCCTCCTTTTCTTTATTATATGTGAAAATCGTAAAATATAGAAAAAAACCAGAAGTCTAAACTCCTGGTTTTTTTAAATGATGTGGCAGCGTCCTACTCTCACGGGGATCGACCCGACTACCATCGGCGCTGAAGAGCTTAACTTCTGTGTTCGGCATGGGAACAGGTGTGACCTCTTCGCCTTCACCACCACATCG
>NZ_JAIVAI010000008.1 GCF_020171525.1 Halobacillus yeomjeoni | reverse complement strand
CCTCAAGGAAAGCACTTGACCCTCTTGCCAACCCATGAGAAGAAGTCAACAAGCGAAAGAAGGAGACACTTTAGCCAGCAGGCTCTATATCAAGACTGGTAAGGAGGCCGAAAAACGCTTCTCTTCTTAAAATCGGCTAAAACCAACCCAATACCTACGGGAAGTAGAGGAATTTGACAGTTTCGTTCATATCAGGAGGCTCACCGCGCTCCCGCGGAAAGCGAGTGATTCCCCGCAGCCTCTCCGCTCACATCGATATAAACTCTTAAACTATTATGTCCTTATTTTGAAGACTAAATATCAACAATCAACTTTAACAGAGCCTTTAACAAAAAACACACCAGCTTATGCTGATGTGTCTTGGGCACGTTTCTGCTTGAAAATCTTCACTCCATAAATGCCCAGGCGGATAAGAATATAAACGGAACAAAAGGCTAAAAACCCATAAATACTCGCCACAGCATCGGCAAATTCCATATTCCCTCTTCCGGTGACTTTTTGTTGGATCTCAACCGCGAAGACAAACACGAGCATCATCGTGAATGCGAAGAGAAAGGAAATCGCCGTAATGCTCAACTTAGCCAGGTAATGGAACAGGACGTCAACAAATAACAAGCCGAAGATCCCTAGTATTCCTATGACCCAGAAGTGAAGGTCTTTATCTGTCAGGTTCCAGCCAAGCGCCTGAGTGACTTCCATTAATACATCATGCCACACATTCACAAGTTCAGCTAAAAGCAATATGACTTCTCTCATTTAATTTCTCATTCCCCTTTAACGTTCTATAAAACTTATATATTCAGTTACTCTACCATAAATAAATGAGAGAGAACATAAAAAAAGAGACTTTCTCATGAGAGAAAGTCTTAAATATAGCCTGCCTGGTCGAGTTCCGCAGCTTTCCTGTGGAATTTATAATAAACCGGATAAGCTCGTGTATAACAAAGTTGGATGACAGGACCTAAGAAAAGCATCGGCGCAAGCGTTCCTATTCCGACCGGTCCACCGATCAACAGGGCAAGAGCTGTCATAATTACCGCTACTGTCGTTTGACCTGCCTGGATGCTCATATTGAAACGGGCACTTACTGCAAGGAACAGTTGATCGACTGGGGCACGCGGGAATTGAGGCAGAATGTAAATGGCTACCCCCAGCCCTATAATCGCTACTCCTGCCAGCAATGCTGCGACTTGGAGTACAAAAGGTGCTGTGGAAAGGTCCACGTTAGCGAATACGATTTCCAGCCAAAAGTCTAAAATCAGGCTTTCTAAAAACACGGGTAATACGGCTCGATATTCTGGAAGTTGCTTCATGAGTTTAGCGTTAATTAAAATGATGATCAGTTGGAACGCTCCATACCAGAAACCGACGGTAAAGCCGAGTTTATCAGATACTCCGATGAAGAAAGCTGTCCAGAAACCTGCACCTAAAGTGGCGTTGATCAACAAAGCTACTCCAAAAAAGTTGATGAACATTCCAAGCAGATAAACGAATGAACGATAAAGCATGACGAACTCCTCCCTTCTTTCCATAAATTTCATCGGTGACTTTTGTCACCAATTTCGAATTCGTGACCACATTCTATTAGCGATTGTTTTACGCGTCAATCATAAAATACTCAATGAAATGAAATTTTAATATTCAGTTAACAAATCGCTATACTCCTTGCCAGCACTGGGCTATAGCCGATGTTAAAACCAGCTTATTTTAGAAAGAATTTCATGAGAACGGTATATCTACTTCTGTTGTTAGAAATGGGAGGTCAGGAATGTCACTCGCTTTCCAGGGGGATATAGCTCTCAATTTTCAGAGGAAAAAAAACACATAATGAAGGAGAATCGTCATAAAATTATGTACTTATAATCCTTATGAAATTACACATGATTATTATTAACAATGACATTCCATGACTGTAAACTCTCAATTTTACTAATAGGAAGGGGCGTTCATTTTATACCTATGGGCTGGCTTGGAAACGGCGAGACTCCCGCGGGAGAAGGGACTGGGCGAGATCCCACAGGGCGATAGCCCGAGGAAGCTTGCCGGTTCCCCCGCAGGAAAGGGAGTCGTTTCCAAGCCAGCCCTGACTTTTTTCGAAACGCCCCCGCCTTTGAGGAAAATATTTTTATTAATATACGCTGTAAGATGCGCTTACTTTTTGAAGATAAAAAACCACCTCAGGCTTTAAGCCCGAGGTGGTCGTTGTACTTTTATTTATGTTGGTGAACGTTAGTGGATGACACCTTTGATAATTTTAATCCAGCCGAAGAATGAACACCAGAGAGGAATGCTTAGAAGTAAGGACCATCTCAACCCTGTCAAGAAATCGTCTTCCTTAAACATGACGATGCCCTCCATTCTTTTAATATCTTGCTACCTACTTGTAGTGTACCCGCATTCTTCACCTTTTATAACATCAGCGGGTTAAACTACATTTTCTCATAAAAAGCTCCTGACGTATGTAAGGCAATAGTCAGGAGCTTAATGAAGACCTACGTTGTATTTTCAGCAATTTATTACAGGGCTATAGACTCGAAAGATGGAGGGTCTATTCCTTTATTCATTCATCTTGGCTGATCCTGCCGTTTTCAAAATACATAAAAATCCATTTATCTAGTTCTCAAGTTCACCTCTGGACAATCTATCAACAAAATAACAAAAATTCCGCTCAGAGGGATCCTTCATACATGAACCTCATCATCACATGAGCAGCCAGCCGGCTCGTAATATCCCGGACATCTTTGGACGGATCGACTTCTACAATATCCATCGCTTTCACTTTCGGATGAGCGGCTGCTTGAGCGACACTCGCCAATAATTCGCGGCTGGTCAATCCGCCGGGACCGACCGCCGGGCAGCCAGGGGCGAATGCCTGGTCGACTGCATCCATATCGACAGATAAATAGATCATATCTACATGCTCACTCAAACGTTTGACTTCATCTGAGACGATTGAATTTGCACCAAGTAGATCTACATCCCCCATCGAATATACCTTCACCCCTTTTTCTTTCGCATAGTCTGAATAAGCTTTGGCGTTCGAATAATCCCGGATTCCTACTTGGACAAGATCCTTTCCAAGTAATACTCCGGATTCTATTAAACTTCGAAAAGGAGTTCCATTTGTGCGTCCACCATCTTCCAAGTTCCTCAGGTCATGGTGAGCATCCCATTGAATGACACCGATCCGTCCGTATTTTTTATGAAACGCCGATATGGATGGGAAACTTACTCCATGATCGCCTCCAAGCATGATATATCGGTCACACGAATTGGTGTCCAGCATTTCTGAGACGCTTTGGTTCAACCGCTGTAAGGTTTGCTTCAAGTCTGTCGGATGAACTTCAACATCCCCGAAGTCAAGCCAGAGGACATCAGCAAAATCGTGATTTTTCTCTCCTGAATACGTACTGAAGGAACGTAGAGCCGCGCGAATCGTTTTCGGTGCTTCAGCTGCCAATGACATAGAAATGGAAGATTTGGATGATGGAAGGCCGATGACTCCGATGTCTGCTTCCATCCCTTCTTCATATACGAGGCGCGTCTCATCTACTTTGGTCGTATGACGATCCTTGAACCGGGCATCGCCTTTAGGATTGAGGAACTGAAAAGACATGAGCATCCCCCCGCTCCCAGATCTTCTCGCCCCTCTTCATGACGAGATTCGCATGGTTCACCCCATAATGATAAGGAATGTAGGAATAGTTCGGAACATCCCATAAAACAAGATCTGCATCTTTCCCGACTTCCAGACGTCCGGCATCTTCTCCTTTACCAATCGCACAGGCGGCATTGACGGTGACCGCGTTCCAAATTTCTTCTGGTGTCATTTTCAATTTTAATCCTGCAAGCGACATAATCATCTGCAGGTTTTCTGTCACACAACTCCCCGGATTGAAGTCTGTGGCTAATGAAACAGCCGCTCCGCTGTCAATCATCGCCCGCGCCTTGGCATATTCATCTTTCCCGAGGTAAAAAGTTGTTCCCGGTAAAAGGACGGCGATCGTTGATGAATCTGCCAGCGCCTGTATTCCTTCATCAGAGGCAGCGACAAGGTGATCAGCAGAAATAGCGCCCATTTCTACGGCGAGCTCTGTTCCACCCAGGGAGTCAATTTCATCGGCGTGAATTTTTACATCGAGTCCCAGTTCCAGACACGCTTTCATGAACCGCCGAGATTGTTCTACTGTGAAAACGCCCGTTTCACAAAAGATGTCCGCACAGCTGGCTAAATCATCTCGAACAACATCATCCAGCATCCCGATCATTTCACTTAAAAATTCATCGGGCCTGTCTTTATATTCAGGTGGAAGGGCATGAGGGCCGAGAAATGTAGAGACAATATCCAATGCTCCTTCCTCTTTCAGACGGGAAACAACCCTTAACTGCTTCAGTTCCGTCTCCCGATCGAGTCCATACCCGCTTTTGGCTTCTAAAGTCGTCACCCCATGAGAAGCCATCCGGTTTAAGAAGAATTTCGCTTTTTTCAATAATCCTTCTTCGGAGGTCGCCCGTGTCGCTTTGACGGTGGAAAGAATTCCTCCACCTTGTTTTAAAATCTCAAGGTAAGGGACGCCCGCCTGCTTCATCGCAAGCTCTCCTTCCCGGGAACCACCAAAGACCAGATGTGTATGTGGATCGACGAGTCCAGGGGATACGACCCGGCCCATGGCATCAATCACCTGCCTGGCTTCCATTTGAGCCGCTTTTTCATTTTGACCGATCCAGGCCACTTTCCCGTCCTTGATTGCAATCGCTGCATCTTCAAGAACGACGAGCTGTTTCATGTCCTCCCCTTTCAAAGGCCCTTCTGCAGGTAGTAAAAGCTGTCCGATCCGGTTTATGAGCGTATCGTAAATCATGAAACAAAACCTCCTATTTATTCATTGGAATATCAATGTTATGCGTTTCTGCCATAGCTTCCGCTTTTTCATATCCTGCATCAGCATGACGGATGATGCCCATTCCAGGGTCTGTGGTCAACACCCGCTCCAGCCTTTCTTTGGCCAGATCCGTTCCGTCTGCGACGACCACCATTCCGGCGTGAAGCGAATACCCCATTCCTACTCCTCCGCCGTGATGGAACGAAATCCATGAACCACCCGCTGCTGTATTGAGCATCGCATTCAATACAGCCCAGTCTCCTACGGCGTCACTTCCATCTTTCATCGCTTCTGTTTCCCGGTTGGGAGAAGCGACAGACCCGCAGTCCAAATGATCCCTTCCGATGACGACAGGAGCCTTGAGTTCTCCTTTTTTCACTAATTCGTTAATGGCGACGCCCATCTTCGCCCGCTCTCCGTATCCGAGCCAGCAAATACGGGAAGGCAGTCCTTGAAATTGAACTTTTTCCTGTGCCATATCAATCCATCTAATCAACTTTTCATTATCAGGAAAAAGCTCTTTGATCAGTCGATCCGTCCGATAAATATCTTCTGGATCGCCGGATAAGGCCGCCCATCTGAAAGGGCCTTTCCCTTCGCAGAACAATGGACGAATGTAAGCAGGAACGAATCCAGGGAAGTCAAACGCATGTTTTACGCCTTCATCCTTTGCCACCTGCCGGATATTGTTGCCGTAATCGAACACCACTGCCCCTTTTTGCTGGAACGCGAGCATCGCTTCTACGTGTTTTGCCATAGAACGTGAAGCAAGCTGGACGTATTGATCAGGATCATTTCTTCTCAGTTCATCTGCTTCTGATAAAGAATACCCCACCGGAACATAACCATTCAACGGATCATGGGCGGACGTTTGATCGGTCACGATATCAATCTCTACGTCCGCATTTAAAATCCGGTCATGGATTTCAGCCGCGTTCCCCACTAAACCGATCGACAAAGCGTGACCTTTATGTTTCGCCTCTTTCGCCCATCCGATAGCTTCGTCCAGAGATTCTGTCATTCGGTCACAATAACCGGACTGAATCCGCTTCTCGATTCGTTCTTTGTCCACCTCTACGGCTATGACGACTCCTTCATTCATCGTCACAGCTAACGGCTGAGCTCCTCCCATTCCACCGAGTCCTGCCGTAAGGGTGAGAGTCCCTTTCAAGGATTTTCCGAAATGTTCTTCTGCAAGAGCCGCAAACGTTTCATAAGTTCCCTGCAAAATCCCTTGTGAACCAATATAGATCCAGCTTCCCGCTGTCATTTGGCCATACATCATCAAGCCTTTACGGTCCAGTTCGTGGAAATGCTTCCAGTCGGCCCATTTCGGTACAAGGACGGAGTTTGATAACAACACTCTCGGGGCAGCCTCGTGGGTTTTAAACACGCCGACCGGCTTTCCTGATTGGACGAGCATCGTTTCATCTTTTTCTAGTCGTTTGAGCGTAGAGACAAGCGCATCAAAAGCTTCCCAGTTCCGAGCGGCTTTTCCGATCCCTCCATACACCACTAAATCTTCAGGTTTCTCGGCAACCTCAGGGTCGAGATTATTGCAAAGCATACGAAGTACAGCTTCTTGTTCCCAGCCACGACACTCCAATTGTGTACCCGTACTCGCTTTTACATTACGCGTAATCGACATGTTCATTTCCTCCTTTAGTGATTGAGTTCCACCTGTTCCATGGAAAATGATCGCTTTTCAACCATGCGGTCATTTTTTCAATATCGTAGGAAAAGATACGATCTTCTGTAATACTCGGGACGACCGTCCGCGCGGCTTTCCATAATTCTTTGGTTGCAGGAGAAGATCTATCAAGACCTCGATATTCCAGTGCCTGCAGCGCGCAGATCAACTCGATCGCAAGCACCCTATAAGCGTTATCCAAAATATTGGCTGCATGACGAGCACCGATCGTACCCATACTGACATGATCTTCCTGATTGGCTGAAGAAGGAATGGAATCTACGCTTGCCGGGTGAGCGAGTGTTTTATTTTCGGACACAAGAGAGGCAGCCGCATACTGCATGATCATCGTGCCCGACTGTACCCCTGGGTCGACACTCAAGAAAGCCGGGAGATCATTCAACTGCGGGTTGACCATCCGCTCGATCCGCCGTTCAGAAATGTTGGCAAGTTCACTGATGCCGATCTTTAAGAAATCCATCGCTAAAGCTACCGGCTGACCATGAAAATTTCCTCCAGAGACGACGATGTTCCCGTCTTCCAAAATCAACGGATTATCCGTAGCTGCGTTCATTTCTATTTCCAGCTTTTCACGAACGTAACCGAGGCACTGCCACGTAGCTCCATGCACCTGCGGGATGCACCTGATCGAGTAGGCATCCTGGACCCTTTTTTCTCCTTGGTGGGTAAGCAGACGACTCCCGTTGGTAATCGTCCGGATTCTTTCAGCGACTTCGACTTGTTCAGGATAACCTCGTGCTTCATGAATCGCAGGGTGAAAAGCATCTATGATGGCTTCTAACGATTCCAGAGTCATGGAAGCCGTCCAATCGCTGATCAATGCAAGCTGTTCTGCTTCGAGGTAATTGATGACCCCGACAGCGGTCATCGCCTGGGTTCCATTAATGAGGGCAAGGCCTTCTTTCGCCTTCAGCTGAATCGGTTCGATATCGAGCTGTCGATAAACGTCTTCTGTCTTTTGAATTTCTCCTTTGTAATACACTTCTCCTTCTCCGATCAGTACCAAAGCTAAATGAGACAATGGAGCTAAATCACCGCTCGCTCCAAGCGACCCCTGGCAGGGAACCCTCGGATGGATTCCTGAATTGACCAGATCACGGAGCCGTTCAACGATGATTTCGCGGACACCGGAAACTCCTTTCAGTAAGGCATTCAGTCGTAATACGACCATCGCTCTGCTGATCGTTTCAGAAAAATCTGCACCGACACCGCATGCATGAGAACGAATGAGGTGAAGCTGCAAGAGGTCCACTTCATCAGCAGGGATTCGGACATCACTCAATTTTCCAAAGCCTGTGTTGATTCCATACACTGTCTGTCCGGAAGCGACGATATCATCGACGACTTTCCGACTGGCACGGACCCGTCTTAAACTTTCAGGCGAAAGAGCTATTGAAGCCCGTTTCAGACAGATTTCTTTCATCTCTTCTAAATTCAATTGACCTCCGTTCAATACAATCATGTTCCTCCCCCTTTCTAATCCTTCTGTTAAGGTGCATTGACATAAGGAATTCATGGGCTTTTTCTAAAAAAAAGAGGCGACAATGGCATAGAAATACCATTGTCGCCTCCTCATAACTTATGACTGTAGGCCACTTACTTCTTATATATGATTGACACCTAGTCCACATGTCTCATGTTCCAAGCCTTTGACCGGTGCTCCGATTGTTCCGTAAAAAGCTACGGCTATCCATTCTCCTTCTTCCTTTTGGTCATACGGAGTTCCCCGTACGATAGAAAAACGCAGCCCGACGGTCCGCATCATGTTGCCGACACCCAGTTGTCCGCGCATCACTCCTTCAAGTGATTCTAAGATGGCATGATATAAGGCATGGGTTTCCCTGTAAACATCCTGAGCGATCAACCCATTCCGTTTTGCGGCTGTTTCAACGGCTGCAATGATTTTCTGAGTATCCATCGAACCTGCTTTCCCGATGCAGTACTTAACCTCTTCCAATTTTTCTGAAAATGGCTCCAGTTCATCCGGTGAAAGCGTTGCGGCCAAAAGCGCAAGTTTACCAATTTGAGTTTTCTGAGACATCCTATTCACCACATTCGTCTACTGACTAATTACTACTTAAATTGTAACCGTTTTCTTAAATTTCTGTCAATACATGGCACACCATTGATCAGAGGGATGCTTGATTATTTAACATTGAAACAAAAAAAGCGACCCATTCAGAGTCGCGATTTTTTATAATATGAGTAAAAATGAGCCGGTAATTATCAATAGCGTTCCCACTACCTTTTTAACTGAAATCACTTCTTTTAAAAAGAAATAAGAAATCACCAAAGTCCAAATATAGGTGATGGAAGTGAGTGGAAAAACTATGGTATAGGGCAAATAATTCAGCGTAATTATATTTAATATTGCTCCTACTCCATAGAAAAAACCTCCAAGACCAAGATTCAAAATTAAGTACCGACTAACATTGAAGCCATTTTGGGACGCTTTTTTAAAAAAGTACCCTCCTACAGCTCCGAAGAGAGTAAAAACTAATATGACCAACAACCAATTACTGATGATCTCCACCCCCTATAAGAGCGGCCCCGACGATAATGAGGAAAGTTCCCAGTAAATTACTTTCTGTGATGGACTCTTGTAAAATAACTGAACCGAAAAACAAAGCGAATACATAGCCTATGCTTAAAAGGGGATGTAGTACAGATAAGCTCCCGAACCGAAATGACACAATCATTAAAACAGCCCCTAAGAAATAAAGGAAAAAACCTATGAAAAGAAAGTAGTTGATCTCTCCTTCTGACATTTTCCAAAACATTTGACCCAGCGCAGTTTGAAGAGAGGCCAGTATCATCAGGATTATTCCTATTCTATTTTCTTTTAGTGATTTTTTGAAACTACTCATGTTCAACCTTCTTTTGACTTGAATTGTACTTAATGAATACTATCCCAACCATAAAGAATGCGGTAAGAACGTTTGCAAATTGATACCTGAAATCCTGAGCAGGTGTAGCAAGGAGCATCGTACCGCTATTCAAAAGAACGGGTAAAACGATCAGCAATGACCTTCCTCCTGTTTTGATAGCTAAAGCTGCAACTGTTAAAAGGATGATACCCGTATACACAGCTGGTCTTAAGACGACTTCCTTCAAGTACATTTCCACTCTTACTAGATTGTCGTTATAAAACTTATATATCGTGTCGTTAAGAGGGTTAGTCTTTAAGTTGTAATCATTGTATAAATACAAGTTTCTGGCATAAGTACTCGTATAACCATCTTCAGGTTGGTTGATTTGCCATATGATCGAAGTCTGATCCAAATACGCTTCAACAGCCAGCCCGAAATTGTTAGAAACTATAGAAGCCCAGGTCGATAAATACTTACCGAAATCTTTGAATATCACTTCATGATCATAATGTGCATCGAACTTTATATCATCGGTCAAATACGGATTATAGTTCTTCTTCCATAATTCCAGTGGTAGTATTTTATTCAGATATTCCTTTTGATCTGTCGTCAGTTCCCCATCTTCTTTTATGATGTGTGCAATTTGTTGCGTTGGGATACTGAGAGCTTCGTTCGGACTTGTAGATGTAACATCCATGTAATCAAAGAAAGGACCGGTAATCATGAAGTAACTCGCCCCGACTACCAATAGGGTAACTAATAAACGCTTGTAATACGGTAAGTAAGCGAACAATAAAGATATACCTATCACTATGAAGATAGGAAGTCCATTACTCCTCATTAGACAAATAGCTAGTGATGTAATCATCAAAATTGCTGTATTCCTATTTGAACCAAGCCATCGACCTCTTGATGAGACAATGTTAAAGATAAGTATTGTATATAAAAATAGAAAGCCACTGAAGAAAATATCTTTCCATATTGCTACAGGAAAAATTCCATTCAATGGATAGAGTGAAAATAAAACAACCCCTACCCATACCCACTTCACAGGCATGCCACGCTTCTCAATACTATACCCGGCATAGCCGGCAAAAATGGCTAAAATGATTATTTGTGAAAAAGCTACAATGGCTGGTGATTTCCAAATGGATGTTAACCCCATAATGTACCAAGTGTAAACAACGGGATGCCAGTTGCTGAAATCATGAGTATGTATCTGCTCCCAATGTGATAAAGAATCCGGAGTCATAGTTCCCGGGTAATAAGCGATCAAATACATTGACCACGCAATGATGGGGAGTACAGAGTACAAAAGAATTCTTGTTTTACGGACATTTTTGTATGCCGACGGAACGGACCAATCCACCAGCTTAAATAGCAAAATGATCGTATATGCTAAAAGAGCTACATAAGAAACCACCATTGTGTAGAACAGCATATACCAAGGGTAATCAAACAAATATTCGGAGGAGCTTTTTAAACTCCACATCATGATAAATGAAAAAATAATACTGAATACAATTACCTTTGGTTGTTTCAGGAAATTAATGACCCTACTCCAATTATCACCTACAGTTTTGAATACAAATGAGTTTAGGATTAAAAAGAATCCTAAACTCATTAAAATCACAGCAAATGAAGTGGATTGAACGCCTTGGTACAGTGAAATGAAAGCAAAAGTCGTAAAGACAGATATTATAGCTGAAAATAAAAGTAAATATCTAAGCCTCATAACGATGTTCCTTCATTTCCTGCTTGATTCTGTTCAATTCCCATTCAAATTGTTTCTTGAAGTTTGCTGCTACTGTATCTAATATTAAGCCACATGCAAATGATAGTACGGATAAGATGACGAGACCTACAGCTAAAATGGCAGAAGGTATCTTCGTAATTAACCCTGTATTGATGAATTCAACAATGACAGGGATACCAGATAATAACCCCAATACTAAAAACACGATCGCCCAGAACGAAAAGAACATCATAGGCTTATATTCTTTGAATAGTGTAAAGATCTTATTTAATACTTTATACCCATCGCTGAAAGTATTCAGCTTGGATTCACTGCCTTCAGGCCGGTCTTTATATTCTATCGGAATTTCTTTAATAACGAATTTTTTATCCAAAGTATGAATAGTCATTTCTGTTTCTATTTCAAAGCCAGGGCTCATGACTGGCATCGATTTGACGAACAATCTATCAAAAGCGCGATAGCCGGTCATTATATCCCTAAGGTCGCTTTTATATAAGAAATTAATTAAATTACGGACGAGATTATTTCCTAAGTTATGAAATTTACGCTTGTTCTCATCCGTATACGTACCATTTGATAAACGATCCCCAATAACTATATTAGCCTCTTGATTCTTTAAAGGCTCTAGTAATTGATGTACGAATTTTGCAGGATACGTTCGATCACCATCGGCCATAACATAATAATCCGCGTCTATATCACGAAACATGGAACGGACTACATGACCCTTCCCCTGCCTCAATTCTTTTTGTACAATCGCTCCGTGTTTTTCTGCAACTTCTGAAGTGCGATCACTTGAATTATTATCATAGACATAAATATCAGCGTCAGGAAGTTCTTTTCTAAAGTCTTCTATAACTGCACCAATTGTTTGTTCTTCATTATAACAAGGTAAAAGAACAGCAATTTTCATTCTCATAACTCCTTTAAAAATACTAAAAATTAGATAATCTGGATAACTTAAAAAATATAACATAAAATTTTACATAATTCTACAAAACTTCTATTTCCCTCTTCAATTAATAAAAAAACATTAATCCATGAGAATAATCATAGATGGCCGATGCCCTTTAAAGGTTATAGATAAGGTCTTTACCTGTAAACTATAATTCTTGGCAAAAAGGTCGAATAGTTGTATCTTTTTTGGATAATTTGTAAGTTTTTCACTATTATTCGTTCCTGATATCGTTTTCATGAAGTATAATAGAAAAGGTTGGAAATCGACTAAAAAATATGGGGAGGAATTCTTTTGCATTTCTTAAAGAAAAGTTTACTTGGGGTATTCGTCATCCTTTTAGCAATGAGCGGTTTCAATGCTGCCGAAACTTCGGCTGCTGAAAAGACGACGAAAATCACGATCCTACATACCAATGATTCACACGGTCGTGTATTTGAAGGAAAATACGATGGAATGGGATTCTCTAAACTAGCGACTCTAGCAAAACAAAAGCAAGCGGAAAATCCGAACACGCTGCTGTTGGATGCTGGGGATACGTTCCACGGAACACCTTTCGCCACGCTTGAAAAAGGTGAGAGTATCGTAGAAATCATGAATCACCTTGATTACGATGGGATGGCAGCTGGTAACCACGACTTCAACTATGGACAAGACCGTCTGCTGGAACTTGCTGACTTGTCAGAGTTCCCTGTAATCAGTGCCAACGTCCGTTATCAAGATTCAAACAACCAATTGCTCCCTACTCACTTCATCCAGGAAGTGGACGGGGTGAAAATCGGAGTATTCGGTCTAACCACTCCGGAAACGACTTATAAGACCAATCCTAAAAACATTGAAGGTTTAGCATTTACGGATATCGTCGAAGAAGGTAAAGCGATGGTCAAAGAATTGCAGTCGCAGAACGTCGATCTCGTAATCGCTCTTACCCACCTTGGAACAGATGCATCCAGCACAGAGACTTCTATTAAATTGGCTGAAAATGTAGACGGGATCGATTTGATTGTAGACGGCCACAGTCACACGGTCGACAACATCAATAAAAATGGTGGAGAGACTTTGATCGTCAGTGCCGGAGAATATACAAAGAACCTTGGCATTGTAGAATTGGAATTCGACAGCAGTAAAAAGCTGATTTCCAAAGAAGCAAGCCGCGTAACGAAAGAAGAAGCAAGTGATATCGTCAAAGACTCAGAGACGGAATCGGTTATCAATAAGATTAAAAAAGAACAGGATCAAATCATGTCAGAAGTCGTCGGCAAATCCAACGTCATTCTGAACGGTGAGCGCAACTACGTCCGTACAGGGGAAACGAATCTAGGAAACTTGATCACGAATGCGATGCTTGCGGAATCCGATGCCGACGTAGCCATCACGAATGGTGGAGGCATCCGTGCTTCCATCGACACGGGTGAAATTACGCTTGGGGAAATCATCAATGTTTCTCCATTCGGAAACTACTTGGTCACGAAAAAAATGTCTGGAAAAACAATTAAAGAGGCTCTTGAGCACGGAGTGAGCGATTACCCTGCCACTAAAGGTGCCTTCCCTCATGTAGCTGGGATGAGTTTTTCAATTGATCCAAAGGCTGAAGCAGGACAACGTGTGAAAGATTTGATGATCCAAGGTGAAGATGTTCAATTGGATAAAGTCTACACTGTAGCAACCAATGACTTTTTAGCTGCGGGCGGAGACGATTATGGAATGTTCGTCGACACGGAACTGGTCAATGAATATGACGCTTTGGAAGAGATCATGAAGTCTTATATCAAAGCGAATACACCGATTGAACTTGGGGATGAAAACCGAGTCAACATTGCTCTCCCATTCACAGATGTGGATCGTAGTGACTGGGGATATGACCATATTGAGGACTTATACGGCAAAGGTATCTTCAATGGAGTGTCGGAAACGATGTTCGGTCCTCATCACACTCTGACACGAGTGCAGCTGGCTGCTCTTCTTGTCCGCACATTAGAACTTGAAGCTACACAGGAAGCACCATTCAGTGATTTGGGCAAAGCAAGTGAAAGCATGCAGAAAGAAATTTCTGCCGCTTATGAAAATGGCTTAGTCTTCGGTTATGAAGATAATACTTTCCGCCCTCATCAGGCTGTCAAACGCTTTGAAATGGCATTGATGATTCAACGCGCCTATGAAAAAGCGATGGATACAACAATCGGCGGTACAAACAATCTGCCTTTTGAAGACCTTGATGGTGTAAGCAGAGATGCACTTGATGCGATTCAGGACGTTTACTTCTTAGGCTTCATGACTGGTCATGATGAAACGACATTTGAACCTTATGGGGATGCGACTCGTCAACAAAGTGCTAAAGTCATGGATTTGTTTTTACAGTCCGTTGAATAAAAAGCGCAAAGCTGTTTTGCAGTAATGTAAGAAAACCGGGGACGAAATCATATATGATTTCGTCCTTTTTTATTGTTGTATGAATTGGGAAGCATTCAAATATAGTTCGCTCATATTTGAATGCTTCCTTCCCTTACTAGAAATGAAGATAAAGGATTACATCAGTAATTTAGTAGAAAGCGTATATTTTTAATAAGATACAAGTAAAGAGGGAGGATTATCATTGGAGTATTATAAATACTTAAGACAGTATGTCGGCCATAAACCTATTATTTTACCTGGTTCTGTCGTCATCATCTTGAATGAACAGAATGAAGTGTTATTTCAAAAGAGACACGATGGAGGCTGGGGACTGCCGGGCGGTTTAATGGACTTGGGTGAAAGTTTTATCGAAGCAGCTAAAAGAGAGGTGTATGAAGAAACAGGATTAGTAGTAGAAAACTTAAAATTACTGGACGTATTCTCTGGATCCGATTATTACTTTAAAGTTTCAAATGGTGACGAATTATATTCCGCAACCGCGGTTTATTACACTCATGATGTAAGTGGAGAAATGAGGATAGACGTTCATGAATCTATAAAAATACAATACTTTCCTCTAAGTAATCTTCCTGAAGGATTGACCGACGAGTATAAGGGATTTATAGAACGATACATAGCTTTGAGTGTATAAGAATAGTTTCTTGCATGTAAAAAAACGCTCAAGCGTATTTCTTCAAGCGTTTTTCTAAGTTGAGCTGATGAACTCAATGACTGTTATCTATTTCATATTTTGCGACATAAGGAAAGAAAATGATAGCCAATAGTAATATTATCAGCATAACTCCTATTCCGACCAATGTAGGAAGGTAGTTCATGGCCATTGTAAATCCTACCACTCCAGAGAAAATGCTGAATATAAAAGAAGTTCTTTTTGTAATGACATGAACGGTCCCACAATTTTCACAGACCAGGGGTTTATACGTCCAACGTATAGCCTTTTGTATTTCTTTCCATGAAAATTGATAACCGCAGTTTTCACACTTTTGTATACCCAAAAAAACACCCTTTCTCATGGAACTTTAACATACATTCTCTCATAGTTACGTTTGAAATTTGTACCATTCTTATGAATCAAACATATAAATTGTTAATTCTGCTGTTTATATTGCAAAGCTTTCTTACAAGGCCACTCCTCCTGGATTGTCGATGTCCCGGCCCTTTATTTAAGATGAGTGTGAGAGGGAAGGGAAAACAGTCCGCTTTCCGCGGGGAACGCTGAGCCTCCTCAAACTCCGTTTTCCGGGGTCTCACCTGTTCCTTTTTCCCGCAGGAGTCTCCCCGTTTTCCCTTCCCTCTCTTTCTAAATTGGTTTAACGGACTTCGCTATATCAAGGTATATGGTTTTTCCGTACTTCCTATTTTTCAGGGCGGTAATAGCTGTTTCAGCCCCCAGGTGGACTAACAACACCATTAACTGAGACAACTTGTAAAAAAAGAGACCAAATCTATAATGATTTGGTCTCTTAATAAGTATCATGCCCCACTCCAAAACCGAACATTTCGCATCAGCTTGGAGTGGTCATGATTTGTATTTTTATGTTATTTGAAAAGCATGATCTTACCAACTGTACCATCGTCACTTTCACCCAGCACACGTACTTTCATTCCATACTGAGGAATGTCACGGCCGGCATCAACCAATCCTTCATTCAAGTAATTTTCACTGTCATCGAATAGTGGTGTGCGTTTTGTGTAGTTATCTTTCAATGTTATGCCATATAGATCTGTATAGTCTAGATGCATCTTTTCCGTTTTATCTAAACTGAAGGCTGCATCATGGACTTGGAAACGTGTAGAAGCAACAGAACCATCGCTCCATTTGTTGATATGCTGATCTGCATCGACGACACCGACGAAGCCTTCTCCTGGGTGTGCGCCTGTCCAGTTTTCAGAATACGTTTCATCCACATACCATACGACCAGTCCATCATCGAAAGTCATCAAACTGTCTCCACGGCGGATGTTATCCAGTCCGCGGTCCACGCCATTATGGCTTCTCCATTCCAGCATATAATAATGCTCCGCACGCTTGATTCCATCACTCTTTTCGAAGCCGTCTAGTGTGAACAACGGTTCTCCTTCAGCATCATCCGTCCATTGTGGTTGACCATCGACAATAAGAGAAAGCTGATCCGCATAAAAACCTGGTTCAGAAACCGCTGCATCCGTCACATATTCGATGGCAACTTCAACTTTTTCACCTGCATAATCGGACAGATCGAAGGTAACATCCTGCCATCCATTCGATGTACCCGTAATCCCATTTCCAAGATTAGAACCATGTGGGTCTTCATTTGTCGTAATTTCACCCGGAATCGGCTCGCCATCAACGGTTACGTAAGCATAATCCCAGTCTTTTTCAATCTGGTACCACGCGTTGAAGTCGAATGAAGCATTCGAAGCATCCGTCAAATCAACAGTCTTCTTCAAATAGGTGTGAAGGTTATCACCACTTTGAGAGAAATATTCGGTATCCCCTTCGGCCGGCTCATTGATCACCGTTTCTTTTATAGGAAGGTTGACTTTGACGACATCATTATTCGTACCCTTTGTAACTGCTTCATCCAATAACAGCTCATGACCATCTTCATTGATGTCTTCTACATCAATTTCTGTTCCAGTCAGCCAGTTCCCCTGTGTCCCTTGACTATCAATCACAGCGGAAGATTGCAGCATCTCCTTTGCGTAAGGGCTGAATCCTGTCGGCATCGTACCAGGAATTTCACCTGCCCAGCTGCCACTGGACATGATTGACCAGTAACTTACCGGTTCTCCTGCTCCTGTATAACCCGTATCATATTCATCCGGTAGTCCTAAATCATGACCGAATTCGTGAGCCATGACCCCGACTGCTCCGTCTTCGGGCTCAATCGTATAATCAAAAGCTGCCATCTCTCCTCCCCAATAAGGGACTTCTGCTTTGGTGCCTTCGAGAGGAGTAACACCCTCTAAATTCCAACGGTGAGACCAAATCGCATCTGATCCTAATGAACCGCCACCTGCTTCTTCACCGACACCAGAATGGATGACCATCAAGTGATCGACAAGACCATCAGCTTCAAGATAGTCGCCGTCTTTGTCTAAATCATAACGATCCCATTGGTCATAGTCAGAAACATTTACATTTGGATCTTTGGCAGCTTTTTGAAGGGCTTCTTTTACCAGTCCACGAGCATCAACATCACTTCCGTCTTCTGTCGGGTAGTTTCCGCCGTACTCCGCTGCCGGTTTTTCTGCTGTATACCATCCGGCTACTTCACCTTCCACAGAATAACTGCCCCCGGATTGTTTTTCATAATATTGCTTCATAGAAACATAAGTTTCCCCATCAGGGCCGGTCCAGCCGCCGTTCCCGAACAGCATGTCCTGATAGTGTTCTCGTGAATAAGCATTTTCTCCATCATAATACATATCCGTTTCTTCTTTTGATAGCGTATTATGAGGCTTATCCGGGTAATCAATCAGAAGGACAAGCACTTTATCCGTACGCTGCTCCCCATTCCATTTCTCTTCTTCCACTGAATCTATGTTTTCTTTTTTGGATTGGCCAAGCTTGTTACCATTGCCATTTTTCAAGCTGTTTTTGTTCATGGATTCTTCTAACTTTTCTTTATTGTTCTTTCTTTCTTTATTCATTTCGCTTTTTTCTTTTTGAGCATGTTCAGATTTATTCTTCAAAAACTTTTTCAACTTCTTATCAGCTTCCTCGGGAGTTGCATTCTCCGCTATCGTGCCGTTCTCTTTCAACATTTGAATGAGCCGCTCATCATTGGCGATTGCCAAATCAAAAGGTGATCCCCCTTCGTGGTGTGAGCTATGATTTTTTTCTGATGAAGTCACCGGGCTTTGCATTGCACTTGCGCTCATCGGTCCAATGGCTAACGTGAGAGCCAGTGCAGAGGTGATTATTCGACTATATTTTTTCAAATGATAGGTCTCCCTTCCCGTTTTTTGTAAAAAATTGGTTCGATTCCTAACCTATCAAAATTTTCACACATTAATCAATGATAAATTTACTATTTTAGAAAAATAATAAATTTCTACTAAATCCATGTTTTGGATTTGTTTGAATCGGGTATTTGTAAGTTTTTCCATATAGTCAAAAGGCTTTTCAGCTTAATTTATTTATTTTTTGAGCATATATAATCTATTCTGCTTCTATATGTCTATAATCGCTTATATGTATGAAAATACTCCTACATACGACAATTATCATTGGTGGAACTATGAAGTCCCTCCAATGAAACGGGTATAAAAACCTACGTCTAAAGTTACCTTTAACAAATAAAAAAACCTTGAGGAGAATCCTCAAGGTTAATGATTTTGATTCAATTTCAATACCAAACGATAAAAAGCTGAGAATGATAGAAAAGCAATGATGGTTCCCGAGAATATCGGAATCAGCAACGGAAAGATTGCAAGACTCAAATACAATATTATACCCGTACTGATGAACATCGCTAAAAACATGACAGGACTCGTCAACGTAAGCAAAAGACTCTGTTTCAGCGTATCTTTGATTTTCAACTCATAATGGACTGTCACACAGAAATAGGTGAGATTGAAGACAAACAATATAATACCCATGATCAGAAAAAGGTTTGTCATCCAGACGTTATGGTTTGAGAAATAGTAGATGTCTGCTGCTAAGATGATCCAAAGAATTGTAAAAAGGAAGCCGCTTTTCAAGCTCGTTTTATAATTTTGTTTATAGTAATAGAAATAACTTTGGTCCGGGATTTCACCCTGATCAGATCTCACCCATTCTCTCGCTTTCGCAAACATTGCCGTTGTTGCCGGGAAGAAAGTGAGGGGTACGAACAAAATAAGTGGAACCAGTAAAATTAAGACCTCATCAACAGATTGACTGTTCAACATACTTATCAAGATCAATGCTGTCGGAAGATTGAATAGCGCCCATTGCAGATTCACGAGCGAAAACCGCATGATCCACTCGCTGACGGCATATAGACCCCCTTTAACTCCTGATGTTTGGTTCATACTCCTCACCTTTCCTCATTACTAATAGATTTTACGTTTCTATGCCCACCACATCTCCGCAGCAGGTTCTTCAATCATGACAGCTTTCAAGTTTTTGACTGCCTGACTGAAGCCTTCATCGATTGACATGATCGGATCTTCGTGTTCAATACTGATCGCGTGGTCATAGCCATACGTACGTAAAGCACTGATGATATTGGACCATTCCTGAACACCGTGACCATAGCCTACAGAACGGAAACTCCATGCTCTCGTTTTCACTGCTGAATAAGGCTGCATATCTGTCAGTCCATACATATTCACATTATCCTGGTCGATATATGTATCTTTGGCATGGAAATGATGAATGGCATCGGCATTTCCAAGAATTTTAATGGCGGCTACTGGATCGATTCCCTGCCACCACAGATGACTCGGGTCCAAGTTGGCACCGATTGCGTCGCAGGTCGCTTCGCGAAGTTTCAACATCGTATAAGGCGTATGGACGAGGAAACCGGCATGCAGTTCAAGTCCGACTTTAACACCGTGATCTTCTGCGAACTTCCCTTGTTCTTTCCAATAAGGGATCAACTTTTCATTCCACTGCCATTCTAACATGTTGGAGTACTCTTCAGGCCATGGGGTTACAGGCCAGTTGGGTGCTGTATCATTTTCATGTCCACCAGGAGTTCCGGAAAAGGTGTTGACGACTGGGACACCCATCAAACTCGCGAGCTTCACGGTTTTCACAAAAGCTTCATGTGATTCTTGTGCGAAGGATTCATCCGGGGAAATCGGATTTCCGTGACAGCTGAAAGCACTGATCGTCAGACCACGTGCGTGGACCTTATCCAAGTACTCATTCCGCTTTTCTTCACTTTCTAACAGCTCATCCACCTCACAGTGAGCATTGCCCGGATATCCACCTGTCCCGATTTCTACCGCTTTCAAGCCGGATGCCTGGCAATGATCAAGCATTTCTTCAAACGATTTATCAGAAAATAATACTGTAAATACTCCAAGTTTCATTTTCATTCTCCTTTACATTTTAATGATAGTGCTGACTCATAAAATAAATTTCCAATGTTGTGTAAGGTCATTTAATCCTGGTCCGTTGCGGTAATAGTCATAGGGCAGGCTTGGAAACGACTCGCTTTCCTGCGGGGGACCTGGCAAGCTTCCTCGGGCTAAAGCCCTGTGGGATCTTGCCTAGCCCCTTCTCCCGCGGGAGTCTCGCCGTTTCCAATCCCACCCAACATTATTGTTGCGAACGGACCTTTTTCTATTGTGATTGAGACAACTGCAAAGGGATACCACACAAAAACGGTATAAAGAAAGATTCATCTTTATAAAATTTAATTTCCTTAAAGTAGTTGGGAAAAATTAATTTCTCAAGTTTCCGTTCTTCTTAATAACTAAAGGAGGTCTGGGAAATCGGGAGACTCCTGTGGGATAAACATGTCAGATGAGACCCCGGAAGACGGAGTCTGAGGAGGCTCAACGCATGCCCACGGAAAGCGAGTGATTTCCCAGACCTCCGCAATCCATTTATAATAACGGAAACTCTCTCAATCTCAAACTTAAGTATATCCACTTTGAACAGAGTTACTTAAGTGAAATACTCGTCCCTTTTTCACTGCTTTCATAGATGGCTTCCATCAATCGGGTGACTTTGAGGGCTTGTTCGGGTTTGACGACGAGTTTGGCTTCGCCGAGGCAGCTGTCTACGAAGTTTTTCGCTTGTAAAAGTCCAGGATCCGGTTCGCCTTCCCTGATTTTCGCCGTGCTATCGAACAGTGCTCCGTACTTTGCCTGGTAGAGTTCAAACGGGTACACGCTTAAGCCGCCATCCACACCGGAGATGCTTAGTGTAGTATGATCTTCTTTTATATTCGCTGCCCAGGAGCACTCGAACTGCATGGAAAGTCCGTTATCAAACGTAATATAGCTGGTCACATGATCATCTACATTAAATGACTCGTGATCGAAAGCTCCCCAGTCATTGACTTGTCCTGGTGTTTTGCTTAAACGGTCATATGTGCGGCCCATCACTTCGACTGGTTTTGGATCGTCCAATAACCAAAGGGCAAGGTCCAGAAGGTGACAACCGAAATCGATCAAACTCCCACCGCCCTGGAGATCTTTATTGGTAAACACGCCCCAGCCAGGCACTTTCCTTCTTCTCATAGCTTGGACCCGCGTTACAAGAGGATCACCGATCTCCTTGTTTTTGACTGCTTGTTTCGCAAGCTCCGCTTCAGGAGTATAGCGGTAGTGATAGGCAACCGATAATAAAGCACCGTTTTTTTCTGATGCCTGAATCATTCTCTGACATTCATCTGTCGTAATCGCCATCGGCTTTTCGACAAGGACGTGGACACCCGCTTCTAAAGCTGCAATAGCAATTTCTGCATGGAATTTGTTCGGTGTGCAGACAGTGACGGCATCAACTTTCTCGAATAAATCCTGGTAATCATCCGCTACATGAGGAATATCAAATTTTCGCGCTGCACGTTCGGCCCTGGATTGGTCCACATCGTGAACAGCGGTTAGAGATACTTTATCGGCAAGCAATTGGAAAGAAGGGATATGCCGGTCCTGCGCAATCCCCCCAACTCCAATCACTCCCATTTTCAATCTGCTCATTTATTGACGCTCTCCTTCGTGCTCACCACACCTGATTCACTGGATTGGACAGCGGCAAGAATGACTTCAAGGGACTTCATTCCTTCTTCCCCTGTAATCAGGATTTCTCCGTTTTTCCAAACACCATTTACAAAATGATCGATGACATGAGAATTGGATTGTCCGCCCTCGTCATTGGATTGTATTTTGCCGAGTTGATAATTGACGACATCCCCGTTATTGAACTCCGCTACTAACGAGTAATGCGGATGATCTTCCAGGCGCAGGGTTCCATTTTCACCATAGATGATGGTCGAATTATCTTCACTTGTATTGTAAGCCCAGCTCGCGGCCATCGTTCCGATTATTCCGTTTTCAGAACGTAAGATGCAGACGGCGTTATCATCGACGGTACTATTTTCTTTTGCATTCCCTTCCACGAAGCCGGCAACATTCACGAATTCCTCACCAAGGATATAGCGGAGCAAGTCTGCTTTATGAACCCCGAGGTCACCCATAGCGCCGATAAAAGCCTGGTCTTTTTTGAAGAACCAGCTGTCTGCTCCATCCACACTCCAGCCTTCAGGCCCACCATGACCGAAGGCCGTGCGGAAACTGTAAACTTTCCCGATTTCTCCCGCTGCAATCAATTTTTTCGCTTTTTGATGAGATGGTACGAAACGCTGGTTATGAGCGATCATAAGTTTCTTCCCGTTTTTCTCAGCTGCAGCAATCATACTCTCGGCTTCTTCTTTCGATGTCGCCATCGGCTTTTCACAGAGGACGTGACAACCAGCGTTCAAAGCCGCATTTGTAACCGGGGCATGTAAATAGTTCGGCAGACACACACTCACAGCGTCCACATTTTCTTTTTCCAATAACAATTGATAATCGGTATATGCTTTAGCTCCGTATTGTTTGCTGATTTCATCCACACGGTCCTCGTTAATATCACAAACGGCTGTCAGTACCACATCTTCATTGGCTTCATACTCAGGTAAGTGACGGTGCTGAGCGATACTTCCACAACCGATGACGGCAACTTTCATTTTAGACATTCGATTCATCTCCCTTATTTCGTAGTAATCGTTTCAAGCGGCTGGGCATTTCCATAGACAGGGGTTGGAGTCTGACGGTTGTCCACCCATTTCACACCATTCCGGATGACCTTTTGAACTTCTTTATTGTAATAAGTAGGGTACGTTTCATGCCCCGGACGGAAATAAAAAATCTTGCCTTTTCCTCTTCGGAATGTGGCTCCACTTCTGAATACCTCTCCACCTTCGAACCAGCTCAAGAAAATCAGTTCTTCGGGTGTAGGGATGTCAAAATGTTCCCCGTACATTTCCTCTTTTTCAAGCTCTATGTATTCTCCGATTCCTTCTGTGATCGGGTGACTTGGATCGACCACCCACAACCGTTCTTTCTCCTCTGCCTCGCGCCATTTCAAGTCACACGATGTCCCCATAAGCTTTTTGAAAACTTTAGAGAAGTGTGCCGAATGTAAGACGACCAGACCCATCCCGTCCAGCACTCTTTGTTTCACTTTTTCAGCGATGTCTTCTCTCACTTCTTCATGCGCCATGTGGCCCCACCAAACGAGGACATCCGTTTGATCCAGAACCTCATCGGTCAAACCGTGTTCATCTTCATCCAGTGTAGCTGTCCTCACGTTTTCATGGTCTTCCCCAAGGAAGTCCGCAATGACTCCATGAATTCCTTCAGGGTAAATGTCAGCAACTACAGGGTTTTCTTTTTCGTGCCTATTTTCATTCCACACTACTACATTCATCGTCATTCTCCTTTATCCTTTTTTTGTATACAAGACTCTCGTTCAACTATGATTGTAGGAATAATCATACTCCGGTTGATACGGTCCGGATGCTTCAACTTGTCCATCAGCATTTCAGCAGATTGGTACCCAAGTTGAACCGACTGGGTGTCCACTGTCGTCAAAGCTGGAGTGCTCAACCGGGCAATCATGGTGTTATTGAAACCGACGATACTCATCTCCTGAGGAAGGGATAACCCCCGGGATCTCAAAGCATTCATTACTCGCATCGCATTGTAGTCATCTGTCACCACCATCGCGGTTGGAGCATCTTCCAACTCCAACAGATCATCAACCACCTTTTGAGCATCCGGGGAAGACGTCTGGATATGTCTGATCCACGAGTCATCCGCCTTCCATCCTCGTTTTGTGAAAGCCTGATGAAAACCATTCAAACGATCCCGTGCTACTTCAAACTGTGAATCCCCACCTATGAAGGCAATTCTTTTATGCCCGAGCTTCATAAGGTGATCGGTCACATCAAGACTCGCCTGAATGTTGTCATTATCTACATACATCGTTTCACTTGTCCGATCAGCAGGCTTTCCGATCATCACAAATGGACAGTCACTTTTTCTCAAATAAGAAATAACCGGATCATCGGCACGAGAATACAGCACAATGACCCCATCCACCCTTTTTCCCTGTACCATTTTGACCACTTCTTTATAAATGGATTCTTCTGTATTCCCTGTGGTCAGATATAAGCTATAATCACTCTCATGACATGAATCACTGATACCCCGCAGCATTTCCGAGAAAAAAGGATTATCAAATGAATGGACGGATGAAACTTTCGTTACGATTCCAATCGTCTGAGTAGACTTACTGACTAAAACTCTCCCATTGTAATTGATGTGATAACCAATCTCCTCCATAACACTGCGTACGCGCCGCTTCGTCTTTTCACTGATGCGCGGGCTGTCGGAAATCACTCTGGATACAGTGGATGGGGCCACATCCGCTTTTTTCGCTACATCTTTAATCGTTACTGACACAGCTACCGACTCCTCTTTTCCTATTTGACAGCACCTTCAGAAACCCCATTGATGATTTGTTTTTGAGCAAAGAAGTATCCGATGATGACCGGCAGGATTGCTATCGTCAATCCAGCTAAAGCTAAATGCCATTGTTTTGTATATTGTCCGAAGAAGTAGAACATCTTCAATGGAATCGTAGCGTTTGACTCACTCAATACGAGTGATGGCAGTAAGTAATCATTCCAAATCCAGATCGTATTCAAAATACCGACTGTAACGGAAATCGGCTTCAACAACGGGAAAATGATATACCAGAACAATTGGAACCTATTCGCTCCATCAATAATCGCCGCTTCATCCATCGATTTTGATACGCCTGTCATCGCACCGTGGTAAAGGAAGATGGATAAACTGCAGCCAAACCCTAAATACATGAAGACTAATCCGCCGGCATTCAACATCTCTGCCTGTCCGAAAATAGAAACAAGAGGAATCATGACGGATTGGAACGGAATCAACATCGCTGCAACAAAAACGAAGAAAATGATTCCGCTTAGTTTACTTTTGTTCCGTGCCAAAGCATACCCGGCCATTGATGAGAAAAGAATGATTACCGCTACACTAAGTCCGGTGATCAAAACGGAGTTGAACAGTGATTTCAGGAATTCCAAATCGATGAAAGCTTGAACGAAGTTGTCAAAAATGAATGATTCAGGTAATCCTAAAACTCCACTGAAAATTTGACGTTTCGTCTTGAACGCGTTGACGATCATCAAATAAAACGGGGCGAGCCAGATCAACCCAAGGAGCAGGCCTATGACTTCGAGCGAGAGTTTATTTCTTTTTTCTGCATTCATTTTCACTACATCTCAACCTCCCGTTTCTTGTTGTAATACACCTGCGTCAACGCGACCACTGCCACGATCAGGAAAAAGATGACCGCTTTCGCCTGAGCGTATGCCATTTCGTTTTCTGTAAAGGCGGTGCGGACAATTTCCATCGCTACCATCTGTGTTTTATTGGCCGGTCCGCCGTTAGTGAGCGATAGGTTTTGATCGTAAATTTTGAATGCCATCGATAATGTAAGGAACATACTGATGGTAAAAGCGGGTGCTACAAGAGGGAACGTGATATTTTTAAAACGCTGCAATCCATTCGCTCCGTCTATTTTTGCCGCTTCAATCAAGTCTTTCGGAATGTTTTCCAAGTACGCGATATATATGATCATTATGTATCCAGCCATCTGCCAGGCAGTTAGAATAACGAGTCCCCAGAAACCAGTTTCAGCTGTCGACAACCAACCCGTCAGTCCTTCAATACCGAGAAGGTTTCCTACATCCCCGAATACACTGACGAAAATGAACTGCCAGATGAACCCTAAAATCAGTCCGCCGATCAAGTTAGGCATGAAGAAGACGGTACGCAGTAAATTATTCGACTTGATCTGACGTGTCACAATCAGTGCAAGTCCTAAGCCGAATACATTCAGCAAGATGACAGATACGACAGCGAACTTGACTGTGAACCATATCGAAGTCATGAACTCTTCTTCCTGAAACAATTCAATATAATTTTGCAAGCCTAAAAACTTCGTTGCCGTCAAACCATCCCAATTCGTAAAGGAATAGATGAATCCATACAAAAATGGAATGACTACCACTACCCCGAGGCCGAGAATCACTGGTGTCAGAAAGAGCCAAAAAGAAAGGCTTTTGTTTTGCATGTGACTTCCTCCAATCTGCTTCAAAAAGCGTAACGTTTATTTCATGGTAACGATTTCATATGAGATTAAATGAAAAAATGTCTTATCTATTAGTCTGCTTATTTCATTTAAACAACCTAAGAGAAAAGACATTTATAAAGGGAGGACGAACAAAGATGATGAGCCATCCGTGTCCGTCCATAATCAATTACTGACGAGCTTTTTCCCAAGCTTCACGGGATTTCTTCTCAACTTCTTCCCAAGTGATGTCACCCGCTAAGTAAGCCTGCATATTGACACCAAGTTCACCATCAGACCATGAGGTTGGTGCACCCATGAATACCCAGCCCAAAGTATTTCCGTTTGATGCATACTCATAGATTTCTTTAGAAAGTGGATCTGAGATTTCTTGATTTTCATATCCTTCGTATGCAGGAATGAACTTGAATTCCTCCGTTGTGAACTTCTTACCGAAGTCAGACGTGTACATCCAATCCAAGAAATCTTTACTTGCCTGAACAACCTCTTCATCAGACTGTTTGTTCACTGCCCAGTACATTGGGACACCGACTGGGATACTGCCTTCATAACCTTCAACAGGGATAGGAAGGATGCCCATATTGTTTTCCGCAAAATCCTGATCCATTTGTGCTACCGAGTTATACACCCAGTTCCCTTGTTGAATCATAGCCGTTTTTCCAAGAGAGAAGTTCTCTTCTACCTGCTGGGAATAGTCCATGCTCAAAGTAGGCTGGATGGAGTACTCCTGCTGTAAATCAAGGAACCTCTTCATTTGATCCCCCATGGCAAATTCGACTGTATCAGCGTTATACGCTCCCATGATGTCATGGTTGAACTCGTCAGCCAGGAACGCATTGGAAAGGTGATTCCCAAGAACCCAGGCTTCTTTAGCTGGAAGAGCGAAAGGTGCTTCGATTCCTAATTCATCTTTCTTACTTTCCAGAGTTTCAACCGCTTTGACTAAGTCTTCATGTGTCAAGATTTCATCAGCGTTGATTCCTGCTTCTTCAAATACTTTTTTGTTATAGATCAAGCCATAACCTTCCTGGTTATAAGGAAGACCGTATACACTATCTTCCTGTGTAACACTGGTCAACGTCCCTTTAAGTGCAGCGTTCGCAGCGTCTGTCTCACTTAAATCTGCTACATAATCCTGGTACTGTTCCAGGTCAGAAGGTCCTCCGATATTAAAGATATCTGGAGCATCTCCAGAAGAAATCGATGTTTTCAGGGAAGCCCCATAATCGTTTCCTCCACCAACTGTCTTTACGTTGATATTTACGTCAGGATTTTCTTCTTCATATTTAGCGACAAGCTCTTCAAACTTATCCTTGAACTCTACTTTGAACTGAAACACATCAACTGTGACCTGGTCCCCATTCGCACTGTTGGCTTTCGAGTCATCAGAAGAGAAGGAACATCCGGTCAATGCAACGGTTGAAGCTAGTAATGCGGTAGCAATACCTTTGAACACTTTGCTTTTTTTCATCTTCGTTCACTCCCGTTTCGATGAATACGCTTTCAATATCCACTAAAAAAAACAAACACACTATGTATCATTTTATTGTGCATACGTTTGCATTATGGTGCAAAAAAAAGATCCACCAAAGTTCATAACAAAAGTTTCTGTTTGTTTAAACAGCTGTGAATACGTTTGCATAAAATTCATCGTTTTTTAATTCAAAGTAATCGTAACACGGGGATTTGACAAATACAACAATAATTTTCGAAAAAATTCCAATATTTTGGTGCGCACCAAGTGTGGTCCCTTACTTACCTTCATCCATATAGCACTCGAAACAAAGTTCCAAGCTTAATTTATAACCCTTTTCAACAGTGATGATCTCCTCTCTACTCAATTCTGACTTACAATTCCAACATATGAATTCTTTGTGATTCCGGTCTCTCAGCCAGTCATCGATCTGCCCCACCCTTCTCCTCCTCCTTTCTGTCTTTCATATTACCCCTTTCTCTTTGATGTACAAAACCAGAGAAATGCTTACCTATAAGGGAAAAGGATATTAGAATCTCAGTTTTTGATTACATATTCTTAAATTTTTAAAGGATTTTCGATATGAATCATCAAATTTACTAAAAGGATGTAAATATTTATCAAGAATGGAGAGGATTTTTATGGTATCGATTCCTATAGCAGCGCAAATGTTTACGCTTCGAAAAGAAAGTGAGCAGGACTTTGAAGGGACACTTAGAGACGTAGCCAAATTAGGCTTTGATGGAGTCGAATTTGCAGGGTTTGGTGGACTAGAGGCTGAAGAAGTAAAAAGGCTGATCGATGAACTCGAGTTGAAAGCTGTATCCTGCCACATCCCTTTGGAAACATTGAAAACTGATTTGAAGCAGGTCTTAGCTGATCTGAAGACGCTTGATTGTTCCTATGTGGTTTGCCCGTACATAGAAAACCGGGACGAAGCAGATTATATGAATTTAATCGCTGATTTGAACGATATTGGTGTTGAATGTAGAAAAGAAGGAATTACTCTTTGCTATCACAATCACGATTTTGAACTGGAACGATTGAACGATGGCCGGACTGCCCTCGAAACGATTTTCGATGAGACCGATGCATATACCGTAATGTCCGAATTCGATGTTTATTGGCTGAAAAAAGCCGGCGAGCGTCCTGACGATTGGATTGAGCGCTATGCAGGTAGAACTCCCCTTTTACATTTAAAAGATATGACAAAAGATGAGGAAGGATTCTTTGCTGAATTAGGAACTGGCGGGGTGGATATTCCATCCATTTTGGATACAGGGAAAGATGCCGGCGTGAAATGGTGGATCATTGAACAGGATGAATGTCGTCAGTCTCCATTAAAAAGCTTGGAAACGAGTATCAACTATTTGAGACAGTATTGAACTTATTCGAAGGAGAATTGATTCTCCTTCCTTATTTGACGGAGGAATGATTTTGGACGAAGTATTATTACGGTGGATTTATGATTTTTCTGAATACGCATGGTGGGATCAAACGATGTTCTTCTTCTCATCATGGGGATATAAGCTGGCTATTTTATTTATTCTCATAAGCTTGGTTTGGAAGCAGACGAGATGGACTGGCTTTGCAGGTATGGCCGCTCTTGTTTTGGGTTTGATTCTTTCCAAACTACTGAGGTGGCTGTTCCCACGTGAACGTCCGTTTATGGCTATCGAGACTATAGAAGAGTTGTTACCAAAAGAAGCGACGGCTTCCTTTCCTAGTGAGCAGGGGATCATCATCGGTGTTTTTATGAGTGTTCTGTGGCAGATCGGAGGAGCTTGGCGTTGGATAGGAATTGTTCTCGGAATGCTGGTGATGACATCAAGAGTCTATGTAGCACACCACTACGTTTCTGATGTCCTGATCGGGGCAGCCCTCGGCATTTTATGCTTCATGATTTTCCATAAGATGATTGTAAAAAGAAAGGCTTTGTAAAAGACATTGTGTTTCATAAAGTAATTTATTATCCATACGCAATTGAAATTTAAAAAAATGCCTGACACCATTGTCAGGCATTTTACTTATTCTGATGTATTTTCCATTTATTAAATTCTAAGTACTCTCTGAATTGTTCTTTTGAGACCCCCGAATTCATAGCTTCTTGAACCAATTTCATCCAATCTTCATCCAACGTTTCGTTTTGAGCTTCAGATTCCCCATGTAACAGAAAGTTCATAGACACATCCAGTTCCCTGGATATCTTTTCTAAAAACTGAATGGATGGATTGGTCTGTATATTCCGCTCTATGGAACTCAAATAAGATTTGGCAACTCCAGCACGGTCAGCTAATTCAGACAGGGACATATGACGGTCTTTACGTATTTTTTTGATGCGTTCACCGATCATATTTTCACCTTCTTTCTATGTATTAAGATTATAGCACATTTTGTGGCGTCGTTCTATTTAAAGCACACAAAACGTTCAATAGTACTATATATAGGCATTTCATTTTAAATTCAGTAAAAATGGGACACATTGATAAATATCGGATCGATTAGCAAAAAATTTAATTTCAGGGTGCAAAAATGACTGATATAGGAATACATCAGTCATAATAAGATTAAATGTTATAAAGAAGGTGGAGCGGCATGGATGAAATTGTAGAACGTTTTGAAATTACTTTCAATCAAATACACCAACATCTTAAAGAATTGAATGGATACCCAAAAAACGACAATTTCGTGGAGTTGCTGCAACGATCGAAACTTAAGCACAGCGTCATACGTGTACACTTCGACCAATTGAAGCAATACGCTAAACTTCGGAACGCGATTGTTCATGAACGGATCAGAGGGGATTATTATGTTGCGACCCCTCACCTTGAAGTTGTAGAGGACCTGGAAAGGATTAAACAAACGCTTGATCAACCGCCACAAGCCTTGGAATTCGCGACACGTCCTGTCTTATTTTTTAAGGAGGATACCCCGCTCACCCATGTCGTAGAAGCATTCCGCAAACATGAAATCTCTCAATTTCCTATCTACACATCCAATCATGAATTTTTAGGCTTACTCACAAATGACGGAATTGTACGATGGATCGCTGGTGCATTGGCAGATGGGCATGTAAACATGGATGGAATCACTACTAAGGACTTGTTAGGGGAGGATAACAAACCTAATGTTGAATTCCTTTCCTCCAGCGGATCCGTATTCGAGTTGGAAGAACATTTTGAAACCAGTTTGGAAGCTGAACGAAAATTAAAGGCTGTCATCATTACAGAAGATGGTGATCCTGATTTGCTGCCTATGGGCATTGTGACTACTTGGGACCTCATAAAAGTAGATCGGAGAACTCGAGACGATTAAAAGCTCGTTTTCACTATCCGACATGATTCTCCCTCAACTATAGGACTATAGTTATTGAACGTACCATTTTAGTATTATATGATAGTAAGTAATTATACCAGAGAGCAGGTGTGCGAAGTGAGGGATAACAGACGAAAAGAATTTCGCTACATATTCCAAGAACCGTTATCTGGATATTACACCAATAAGAAAAACCGCAGGGTCTCAGGTTCAATGAAAGTGGTTGATATCAGTTTGAATGGAATGCGGTTTTCGTGTGCCACCAATAATAAACTTGTTATAAAAGATGAAATTTTCATCTCCTTCATTTACAAAAATGAAACTATCACAGCTCAAGGAAGAATCATTTGGATTGAAAAAGGTGAGGAAACGATGAGTGCGGGACTTTATATTTTTAAATACCCAGAACGGTTCCAAAGCGTCCTTCGCAAACTTAGTAATTTAGAATGAAAATTGGATGTGTGAAGTCTCCTGAGTGGGGCTTTTTTTGATGCACACTCCACGCTGAACAATCGAAGCCCGTCAGGTCATGAATGACCTGACGGGCTTCTTTATAGCTGTTAGTCTTCTTCCACTCTCTTACGGAAAAAGCCTGTGATTTTATTGGATAGGTCATCGAAATACGTGTAGACGACCGGAATCAATATTAATGTGAAGAAGCTGGAGACGGTCAAGCCGAAAATGATCGTTACAGCAAGCGGCTGCTGGGCTTCTGCTCCGCGGCCAATCCCGATGGCGAGCGGTACCATCCCAAGTACGGTCGTCAGCGTGGTCATGAGAATCGGCCTCAGTCGATTGGGACCTGCTTCTAAGATCGCTTCAAAACGATCGTACGATTTTCTTCTTAGGATATTGATATAGTCGACCAATACAATGGCATTGTTCACGACAATTCCAGCCAGCATGATGATTCCTACAAATGCGGGAAGACTGAATGGAAGACCTGTCACGAATAAGCCACCCGTGATTCCGATGATTGTCGCAGGCAGGGAGAACATGATGATGAACGGGAACAAGAAGTTTTCGAATTGGACCGCCATCACTGCATACACAAGGAACAAGGAAAAGATCAATGCAAGGGATAAATCCCCGAAAGCCTCCTGCATATCCTGGGCTTCGCCGCCAATCTCATAGGAGTAACCGTCCGGGAAGTTGAGACTTTCCAATTCTTCGCGCACTGCTTCTGTCGCACTTCCCAAGTCTCTATCCAGCAATTCCGCCTCAACATTCACTTGCGGCTGCTGATTTTCCCTCAATAGTGAAACAGGACCTTGAACTTGATCGAGCTCAGCAATCGTTGCTAATGGAACCAGACCACCTGCAGGCGTTTGGATCGGCATGCTTTCCAAATCCGATATCGTTTGGCGTTCTTCTTCAGGCAGGATCATACGTACATCGATTTCATCTGTACCGTTACGATACCTGGTTGCAATCTGTCCACTGAAAGCGAGTCTCACTTGACCTATGACCTGCTGATAACTTAATCCATATTTAGATGCTTTTTCACGATTGACGTCAATCTGCATCTCGGGACGCCCTTCATCTGTAGAGGATACAGCGTTTGTCACACCGTCTACTCCGTTCATCAAGTAAGTGACTTGATCGGCAAGTTGATCCAAGACTTCATAGTCATTTCCATTCAATTGAACTTGCAATGGTGCACCGGAGCTGATCCCTGCGTCCAGTTCACTCACCTGAATATCCGCACCTGGAATACCTGTCAACGCTTCATCCATTTCTTTCATGACTTCTTGAGTCGTCCGCTCTCTTTCTGATGGTTCTACTAACTGAATCGTATACGTCGCAACATCAGCAGATGTGTTTCCAATTCCACCCGTGATCCCTCCGCCACCGATGGAAAGGTAGCTGACGTCAATGACATCCCCGAAAGAGTCTAGTTCCTCATCCATGCGAGTGGTGAATTCTTCTGTCTTTTCCATAGATGTACCATCCGGCATCTCGACTCTGATTTGAATCTGTCCTTGATCCGATGGTGGTATGAACTCAGCCCCGATCGCTGGAATCAGCGCCACACTCCCAGCCATCAAAGCAATCGTTGCAAAAATAGTAGTCTTCCTGAATTTCAATACCCACCTCAGAACGCTTCTGTACTTCTCATTGACCTTATCCAGGAAACGGTCGAACCAATATCTTCGTCCATTCGATCTTAATGATTTCGTCAAAAGCTTGGATGAAAGCATGGGAATAAGTGTGACTGAAACAGCCAGTGAGGCGACTAACGCAAACATTATGGTCAGAGCCAGAGGTGTAAATAGCTCAGATGCAATTCCTTCAACAAATATGATCGGCAAAAAAACCACCAGCGTGGTCGTTGTCGAAGCAATTACTGCTGGAGCAAGCTCCGAGGCACCTTCTTTAGCCGCTTCCACCATCGTATACCCTTTCTGTCTGTAGCTTACGATATTTTCCAAAATGACAATGGAACTGTCCACCATCATTCCAATTCCTAAGGCAAGGCCTCCCATAGTCAACACATTAAGGGTTTCACCTGTGAAATACATTAGGGTGAATGTTGAAATTATCGCGATCGGAATCGATAAACCGATGACCAGCGTTGCACGGACACTCTTCAAGAACAGCAATAGAACAAGAATAGAAAAAGCTCCACCTAAAAGAATGTTCAAGACCACGCTGTTTATGGAAATTTTAATGAATTCAGATGTATCAAGTACGATTTCTGTGCCTACCTCTTCAGGCAGTTCACTCTTGAAATCTTTCAAAGCCTCCCGCACTTGATCAGCAGTTTCTACTGTATTGGCATCTGTTTTCTTCAAGACTGACAGTACGACAGAATCCCCTTGATCCACCTTTGCAATGGTAGTCGGAGGTGCATAGGTTTCTTTGACGTCAGCGATTTGATCCAAGGTCACCCGCGCTCCTGTAGGAGACTGGATGATGGTATCTTTGACATCGTCAATGGACTCGTACTCTCCATCTAATCGGATTTGCAAGTCTTTCTGTCCTTTTTCAATCGTACCGGCTGAAGCAGACTGATTGGAAGCATTCAAGGTTTGGACAATCGTTTGTGAATCCAGCCCGTATTGAGCCATTTGAGCTCGATCTACCAGCACCTGTACTTCTCTTACCTTTCCGCCTTCTATACTGACGGATGCCACTCCTCCTTGGCGTTCTAAGTAGGGGACAAGGCGGTTTTCAGCTATCTGCTGAAGTTTTTCAGGGGTATCCCCCGAAAGGCCGACCGTCATGATCGGAAGCTGCTGTGGATCGAATCTTAATACATTGGGATCCCCGGCTCCTTCCGGTAGAACCCCTTGAATTTGATCGACTTTCTCCCTCACTTCCAATAAGGTGCTGTCCAAATCCACTCCTGTGTTGAACTGCATGAAGATGAGGGACGCACCTGTCTGTGATTGGGACTGAAGTACTTCCAAACCTTCAATAGAGCTGACGGAGGATTCCAAGGGCCTGCTGAGTAATTTTTCTACTTCTTGAGGCGCAGCGCCCTCGTAAGTCGTTGAAACTACCGCAATAGGCAGATCGATTTCAGGATAAAGGTCGATGGTCAAATTACGCAGGGAAACAAATCCGAGTGCCAAAATGGCAGCGACAATCATCACGACACCAACAGGACGCTTGACGGAAAGATTGACTAACTTCACTTAGACGTCCTCCTTCATGATGGTCACTTTGCTTCCATCATCCAAGGTCAACTGTCCTGTCGTAATGACCTCCGCGTCCACTGGAAGGTCTGCATCAATGGCGGTTTTGTCCGTCTGGGACTCTATGACTTCGACCTCAACTTTGACCGCCTTATCTTCCTTCACATAATAGAGGAAAGTTTCTCCGCTGTCTTCAACGATTGCATCCGTAGGTACAATCCATGATTTTTCCACCACCAGTTCAGGTAAAATAAAGGAAGCCATCATGCCCGGCTTAATATTCTCTTCTTTATTATCAACGGCAGCTTCAACAGGATATAAGCCGGTATCATCGGGTACTGAAGAGATATACTGGACCGTTGAAGTCATCGTCTGTTCTATAGCATCCACCTCAACTTCCAACTGCTCCCCTTTTTCAAAAAGACTCAGTTGTTCTGCAGTAACCGATGCTGTGACAGTCATCGGGTTGAGAGTGACGATTGTTGCAAAAGGTTGCTGAGAGGTTACAAAATCCCCTTTGCCTGCATTCAATGCAGCAACCTCTCCTCCAGAAGGAGCTGTTATTACCTGATTGGCAGATTGATCTTCAGCCTGATTCAACTGAACCTTCGCTTGCTCTACTTGAAGCTGCGCTTGTTCTACTGACACACGCGCTTGTTTCAGCTGTTGTTCCGCCTGGTTCACCTGGGTTTTAGCTTGAGACACCGCAGAAGAAGAAGGCTTTTGTTGATTCTTTAATTGCTGGTATTGGGCGTGAGCTTGATCGGCCCGATTTTGAGCTTGTTCGTAAAAGGCTTCTGGTACACTTCCCTCTTCCACTAACTGTTTCGTCTGGTCAGCCAGTGCTTGAGCTTGCTCATATTGTTGTCTGGCTGCTTCGATTGCCTGCGAACTCTGACTACTTTGTGTTTGAGAAGCCTCTTCTGCGAGATCCACCTGTTCTTGCGCATTTTCTAAACCAAGCTCTGCTTGCTGCTCCGCTATTTCAGAGTTTTCCAATTGTTTTTCCGCCTGCTCGACAGCTAATTTTTGGAGCTGAATTTGACTTTCTCCATCCCCGGGGTCAACAACTGCTAAGGTTTGTCCTTCCACGACTCGATCCCCTTTTGATACTTTCAAAGAAACGAGTTCTCCTGGTGTCTTTGGAATAACAGCGGACGATTGGGATGTCTCTGCACGACCTACAATTTTACGTTCAATGATGAAATCGTCTTTCTCAACGAGAGCCGTTTCCACAGGTGTCACACGTTCTTTCTTTTCTTCCGAAGATCGTTCATCTGAACATGCAACTAACAATATCACCATAAATACTAGTGGAACGATTCTTTTCATTCGAGTCTTCCTCTCTTTATATGTAAAATGAGTAAGCTTTCACCCTGAACAACTCACCCTTCACATGTATGTCTTCAAAAAGCTTTCGTACACTGCCATAATTACGAATAATGTTACTAAATGGCTATATGTATTGCAACTTGTAGACGGTTGTCTAAAATGACAATATTGTGTCTGTCTCACTATCACCGTTCTTGTCCGAATGGGACCTTCCGGACAAGTAAAAAACCGAACCCTCTCGGATTCGGTTTATGTTCATTGCAGGGAATTGCCAAGTTGTGAAACCATCAAGTCCAGTTTCTTCACTCTTGGAAGGGCATAGTCACGGAAACGTTCATCGAAGTGAACGAAAAGTGGCTCTAAAGCTTCATCTTCCAGAAGCTCACGATACGTATGGTATAAATGTTGATATTGTTCAATGTAACGCCTCATTTTCTTATCGAACCCTGATAGGTGATACGTAGATGAAAAATCGAATGCTTTCACAATATCTCCATCATAGCTTGGAAATTCAGGGTTGATCGCATGCAGCATGGAAGCCGCTAAAGGAAACTGCATCGTAGGGTTCCCTTTATGATTTTTAACTTCATAGAGTTTCTTAGTGATTTGAACAATGTTCGGTCGTTCACACCCGCGCTGTTCTTCCATCAACTTGAAATACTCCACTTCGAATTCCTTAGTCAAACTCGGATTATCCAAGCGGAAAAAGTGACGGAAAATAAATTGGTATAAGGTGTCATCGGGAAGGTAGGTATCCTGGAATGCGTTATGAAGGTGCACATATACATCTACACTTTCTTGGGCAATCTCATTGACTACCTTTTCATGGTCTTCTAACAATAAATCTTTTAAATCATTCGCCGTTCTATACTTCACTTTTCATCACCTCTATTCGCTTATTCCACTTACAAACCAATGAAAAACTCATAAAACTTGTGATTTCTGAATCTTTCGTTCTACTTTTCATTCTACATAAGCCTCGTCCATTTTCCAACAGATAACAATCCCTTAATAAACATGCTTCATCTTTTATAATGAATAAATTCATGACTGTTGCTTGATTTACTTATCGGCTCTGTTATTACTTGATGCTGTTATTTCATATGTGAGCTAATATCAGCTCTTTCTGGCCTGGGATATGTATGAGGCGGCCTTTTAGAATGACTCGCTTTCCGTGGGGTACCGTGAGCCTCCTCAGGCTGCGCCTTCCGGGGTCTCACGATGTACCTTTATCCCACAGGAGTCTCGCCATTCTAAAAGGCAGCCTCTTCAAAGTAGGAGGGTCAGAAAGGCCATTACCTAAGTCGGTTACACCAACTACGAAAGGGATGGCAGGGAAAAAGGAACAAGGTGAGACCCCGGAGAACGTAGTCGCGAAAAGCAGACTGTTTTCCCTGCCATCCCATGCTCTGCGTAAATAACGGACCGGACACCTAATCCCAGACGAGGACTATTTAGTAATCGTTTAAAATATCAACAACAGACTTTAACAGAGCCTACTTTATTAAGCAGAAAAACTATCATGGGGTGGATTCGGAGAAACTTTAATTGGATGTGTTTTAAATTGCGATTATTACGACTAAATGAACTTCTCACACAGCCGATAATTAAAGTAGGGAGGAGGGAGCAAGATGGATATAGCAGCTTTATCGATGATGATGAGTACAACCCAAGTCAAACAGCAGGCATCCCTATCCGTTATGGATAAGGCGATCGGAGATGCTGAGAGTAAAGGGAATCAAATGGTTGAAATGCTTGAAAAATCTATCCCTCATCCGGACTTAGGCAACAAGATCGACTTAAGAGGGTAACAATGGCGAGAGTGGTTCATCCGCTCCCATGACCTTAACGAAAGCTGGGTGATCAATGAATTCCTTTCCTTCGATGCTGGCACGAATAGGTATCATTGCTTTCTTTTTTGGAATTGGATTATATTTAATCGATTTTTTGAATATCCTCGATTTTTTAGTCCCCATCTTAACGATTGGCGGAATCTGCATCCTTTTTATTTCTTCCATTCTTTCGTTTCAAAACAATAATAAAAGCCGCTGATCAGCGGCTTTTATTCCTGGTCTTCGGTATCTTCATTGGTCATATCTTCTTCTGTCGAGCTATTATCTCCGTCTGTTTTATTTTCCTGCCCTTCTCCACCTTCGTCTTCCATTTCACCTTCACTGTTGTTCTCTTCTTCGTTCATATTTTCTTCTGTATTGTTGTTTTCTTCTTCATTCATGTTCTCTTCAGTATTATTGTTTTCTTCTTTAGGTTCTTCTTCATTAGCACAGGCTCCCAGCAGAGAAAAAGTTAATAGAGCAATCAGCAATTTCAGTGGCAATGTTTTCATTTCTTGTTCCTCCTTATAATATTGATCTAACATAGCATTCCCTTATTTCACCATTCCATCCAAAAAAAGAACCCCAGATTTCATTCTGGAGTTCTTTCTAAATTATTTCCTATAGTCGATGGAACGGGTCAAGAATGCTGCGAACTGTTCCCTGGTCACGACCTCATCAGGTGCGAATTTATTATCTCCTACACCTTTGGTAATGTCAGCGGCGTAAATCCGCTTCACCGCTTCGTCGTACCATATGCCCTCGCTCACATCAGTAAACGGATGATCTTCTGAAGTATCGTCGAAGTTGTATACTCTCTGCAAAAGGACAGCCATTTCTTTACGAGTTAACGTTTGATTCGGGTTGAAACGATTTTTCCCATCACCGACAAAAATCCCCTCATCTGCGATAGCTGCAATTTCCTCATAGTATTTCGTATCTTTATTTACATCGTCAAAACCTGGATCCGGTCGGTTTTCAGTGGATATATTCTGGGCTCTAAGAAGAAATAAAGCTGTATGGACACGACTTAATCCTTCTCCAAAACCAAATACATCTTCCGACTTCCCTTTAAGCAAATTCATATCATAAAGATCTTCAATCGGTTGAACCGAATAATGCCCTCGGGGGACGTCTTTGAATTTATTACGGAGATAACTGGATGCGACATATCCTTTTTTTCCGTCATTCAAGGTAACCGGATAAAAAACAAATGGATTGGACTTCCCTTCCACCTCTTCATAAGCATGAGATCCTGTGACTTCAGCCACTTCCCCTACTCTTAGTTGAGCAATTTGAGAACTCGATGTCGAAGGTCTCTCACGTACCTTCATATCAGTAACCGCACCTATAGATTGGCCTTGTTCATAAAAGTGTTTGGACTTCGTAAATGGAATTAAAAAATGATAGTGGCCTTTCTTAAAAACAATACTTTTACTGCTGTCTGGGTCATATTCGAAATCACCGGAATCAAATTTCATTTCTTCGACGCCTAACCGATAGCCTAAAGTATTGTGTATTTTGTTAAAAACCAATTCCTGATACGCTTCATGATTTCTCTCACCACTATCCTTCTTGACCGGGCTGTTCACAGGTTTTGTTCCGTTATAAGCCATGACAGCGAAATACCAATGCTCAATGACTGAGCGCTCCCCATTATTGATCACTGGTAAATCGTTTCGATTGAATTTATCGTTGAGCACTTCGACACCAGCATCTATATTATAAGCAATGTTGTTCTTCAGCTTTTCCTGATCGAAAGAGGATTGGTTGGTCAACTGCATGATTCCTATGCCTCCATCAGAGGAAAGCAGTGGGTCACCATTTTCATCAAACTGCTTCCAGCCGCTTTCCTTTTCAGCAATCGCTTTGACGATCTCAGGTGGAGTATCGTGTGCAATCGCCGTTTCTGTAAGTAAGCAATTGATGGTCTGATAGTCAGGATTTTCTCCTTTTACCGGTGTGTAATTACATTGATCCGCTACACTTTCCTGCCCCTGGACATGATTTGGACTCATTACTATAGCGGAGCCTAATAAAGCCATACCAACAATCGTTTTTAATACCTTTTTCATTTTTTTGATTTGGTACATCCCCTTTGTTTTCATAGTTTCATAGCTGTAAGTATCTGTTAGAGATTGTACCATAATATGACAGTAACACCAATTTCATAAAAAAAGACTCAAGGTTAACCCCTGAGTCTTAAAACGTTTATTTCAACGCAAACATAATTTCCGCTTCACAAGCGACTTCTCCATCAACGGTAGCTTTCGCTTTTCCTTTACCCATCGGTCCTTTTAAACGGACAATTTCCACTTCCAGTTTCAAACGATCACCTGGTTTCACTTGACGCTTGAAACGGCACTTATCAATTCCTGTGAAGAATGCCAATTTACCTTGATTTTCTTCTTTTTTCAGCATCGCTACTGCTCCCATTTGAGCCAGAGCTTCTGTAATCAATACGCCAGGCATAACTGGGTAGCCAGGAAAATGACCTTGGAAAAACGGTTCATTTACCGTCACATTTTTATACCCTACAGCACGTTCTCCTTCAACAACCTCTTCTACTTGATCGATGAGAAGAAAAGGATAACGGTGAGGGATGATTTCTTTAATTTCTTGAATATCCAACATAAGCAGACTCCTTTCCTTTTTCCTACATCATTTATTATATAGGTCACAAGCCTTTTGGACAAAATATATTTCAAACCCTGTTTTTCATAAATCGCAGTGTATGTAGAATATTTTGATTCAATTGTTTCAAAACGATTCTTTTAGGAAAATATAAAATTAGATTCACCATTCAAGATAAAAGGAGGGATACTATGCTCTGGACCATTTTAATTGTATTATTAATCCTTTGGCTATTAGGTCTTCTAGGTGGAATTGCCGGTAACTTGATCCACTTATTATTGGTTATCGCATTAATCGTTCTTATCATCCGTCTGGTCCAAGGCCGGGGAATAAAGTAGCGAATAAATAAAGAAGAAACCGCTAAGGTCCATTACGTCCTTAGCGGTTTTTTTGCTGGTATTTTTCCTTTTCGATATGAAAGAATCAGCTAGTAAGCTCTGCCTGCTTTACTTTATTTGCCGTAACTGTATTTTCAGCATTATCGACAGTCTGAGTCTGACTTAACTCCATAACTGGAGTGGTCGGACTCAACCAGCCGGTATACCAGGAACCTTCTTTCACGATTGGGTCCAAGTCGAATAAGTCGAAATGGCATTTTTCAGCTATATCTTCCAACTCTTCCTTATTAGGTAATGCAAACAGATTGGAATGAGCAACGAAGAAACTATTGAAAGCTGACGAGAATGCTTCCCCGTGTTCCGTTTCACTAATTGGAGAGATGATAGAAATCAAACCACGTTTTGTTACGTACTCATGTAATTGATGGAGAACTGAACTTCTATCTTCCGGCGCAATATAGTGGAATATATTATGAAGAAGGATGACGTCCACCTTCTGCTCGTCCTCAGGCTCCCAATTTTGAATATCCCCTACTTCAAATTTCACATTTGGAACATCTTTGGACAGTTCTTTCGCTTCTTCAATCACTTTTTGGTTAATGTCTACACCAATCATTTCTATATCCGGAAATTCTGCAGCTAATTTTCGTAAATACCCGCCATGTCCACATCCGAGATCCACAATGGACTTCACCTTTCGATCCCTGATCATTTTAATAATTTTTTTGATGGCGAAGTGTTCCAAAAGTGCAGAAGTTTCGGCTACTACGCTTCCGTGTTTTTCGTGGTCGAATACAGCACGTTCTCCGGACTTCATGAACTTGGGATACTGCAGCAGGGTAGGAATATGAAGTTCCATCATTTCCTTCAGCAGAGCTTTAACTCCAGGAGACTGATCATTTCCCATAAGTGGACCGCAGCGTTTTTTAGAGGTTCGATACCGGTTATTCGGCCGTTTCTTCAAGTGTTTGACGGCTACTCCCACCTTCACCCAAGAAGCGAGTAGATCTAAAGGATATCCTGTGTCCTCACTTACTTTTTCGATGGTTTTAGCCTTCTTGAACTCATCGAAAAGTTCCAATTCCGAGCCCACATAAGCGTGCCAACTAGGTAAAAACGATTCATTTTTCTTCATCCACTTTCTCGCCTGCATAGCTACAACCCATTCATTCATGCGATCCATCCTTTCTATTACTTCTTTTCCAGGGGTAGTCTTCTTTTTCTGAAAAAAGGAATTTGTGCTGTTTGTGATCACTGATGACTCGTTTCCTTACAGGAAGGAAACCTCCTTGGACAGCCCGATCGACCCAAGAGAAATCCCACCTGCCAAGACCTGATATATTCAACATTTGTTTTACGTGGAGCTGGTCGTCTTCCAACATTCGTTGTACAGCATTCATCCGTAGATTTCTCCACCATTCGAAATGATAAGAATAAACGAGAGCAGATAAATGACTTAGATGAAGAAGGAACTCTACTCTCGGTTTACGGACATCCTCGTAGTAATGTAAGTATTGATGATAAGGTTTACTCTCCTCTTTACACCAAGCCAGTAATTCACCGAGTACATCGGCATCTTGTATCGCCAAATTCATTCCTTCTCCCGCCATGGGATGTACGGTGTGTGCTGCATCTCCGATAAGTACAAGATTTCCTGAGTGATAGGAATCTACATGGTACGTAAAAGGAATCATCAGCTGTACGGTCTTCCAATCATCTATGCTCCGCACTCCTTCAGATAATTCAGGCTCAAGCTCACTGTAAGCTTGATATAAAAACTCCAACCCTTTTTCCTTTATACTTTTGTACTCTCCTGCCTTGATCAAGTACACGGTACGCACTTCATCTTCAGGGAGAGGGAATAACCCTAGGAAACGATCAGGGGACGTGATGATTTTGCCTTTACTAAAGGTTGATGGACGCGGTATGGTGACTGTCAGAAAGTGATGATTATAATCTTTCCGTTTCACTTTCACGTTCATTGCATCCCGCGTCGGGGAACTGCGTCCTTCAGCTCCTACATAAACCTTAGCTTCTATGTTTATCGTTTCCCTCTTCTTCTTTATCTTTGCCCGTCCTTTTTCAAAACCTTTGAATCGATAACCGGGGTAGTAATGAAAATATTGATCATAGAATTCTCCCTTTTTTCTCAGAATTGCTTTTGTCTTTTCATGAGGGACCATCAAGGCGTGATCGAAACGACTGGCGACTCGGCTGTAATTCATTTCTGTAAGACTGACTTCTTCGGGAGGTTCATCTACATGGGTGGTTACTTCCTGGAAACGCAGTTGATCAATGGGATGGCCGCAGTCTTCTATATCTTCAATGACCCCGAGACGCTCCAAAATCGCTAACGTTTTCGGTTGTAACAATTCTCCTTTGTAAACGGGGGATTCTTTTGTCAACTGCTCTGCCACGACGACATGGACTCCTCTTTCAGCCAGCTTGACCGCTAGAGCTAAGCCGCCTACCCCACCACCTGCGATAAACACGTCGGTTTTCATCTACGTCGACTCCTCCCCCTTTTCGAAAAATGTCTATAATAGCATGTTCCCTTTTCGCACACATGAAAACCTTTTAATTCAAGCCTCTGTACATGCCGTGTCCTTCCATTCTGATTTATGTGGATGAGGAACTTCCTTCCATTAAAAAACTCCATAAAAAAACACGAGCCGGGAATGACTCGTGTTTTGCATAGCATAGAGGGCTTGTACATATATATGTGGTATACAAGACCTCACATTTATTCCGTTTTTGTAACAATATCAATAATATGCTGCCATGTTTCCCAGTTCAAAGCATCCATGGGTTTTCCATCTCCGATGACACCGTAACCAACCATGACTCCTAAAAGTAAAGCAGCTGCGCTGAGTACAAGGACGATGAGGAGACGTAACCAGATCGGAAGAATTCGGCGACGACCTACTTTCGATTTTTTTTCCTTAGAAGACGCCTTCCCCTTTTCACTGCTCGTTTTTTTCTTGGTAGCTTCATCGAGCGCTTTACGCTTACGTTCTCTTTCTTGTTCTTTTGTCAGCTTTTTGCCGTTTGGATTCTGATCTGTCGCCATGGTCGTCAAACTCCTTACGTTTAAGATCTCAGTTGATTGACAAGTCCCATCATTTGATCACCTGTCGATATCGATTTTGCGTTAAATTGGTATGCACGTTGAGCCATCATCATTTCTGTCATCTGTTGGGAGAGATCGACATTGGAAGACTCTAGTGCTTTGGATTGGAGTTGGATATCAGCTTGAGGTACGCCCTCTATAATCCCTTCCTGCTCTATTCCATCAGGTATCTTGAATCGATTATCCCCGACGGCTTCAAGCATGCGAGGTCTCACTGCAGAAAGAACGCCCAGCTGACCTTCTACTGATCTATCTCCTCCACGGGTGACTACAATTGCACCGTCCTGTTGTATATGAATATCTGAAAAACCTTCATTTATCAAGATGCTTTCTCCATCTTCATCTAACACGGGTAGTCCTTCGGAGTCCGTCAACATGACTTGTCCTTCACCGTTCGGGTTCATATAGAAGTTCCCCGCCCGTGTGTAATGAATGTCATCCCCGTCATTCCCTGGAACTCGTATAGAAAAAAGTTGGTTTTCATTCATGATTGCCACATCTAATGCTCTACCTGTTTGCTGAATACTCCCTTGATTCAAGTTCAAGTTTGTATGTCCAAGTCTGGCTCCTGTCCCCACTCTGATCCCATCAGGTGTCATGCGGCCTTTTTTTGCGTGGTCATGCGATAAATTATCAATCTGCTGAAAAAGCAGTGATGAAAAATCTGCACTTCTACTCTTATAGCCGGTTGTACTGCTGTTCGATAAGTTATGACCGATCAAGTCCAACTTACTCTGGAGCTGCCCCATCGTGACAGCTGCTTGAATCATAGAGCGATTGATCAATGATATCAACTCCTCTTATCGTAGTCTCCCGATTTCCGTAACCGCTTTTTGCATGCTTTCGTCATAAGCTTTGAGGACTCGTTGATTCATTTCAAAAGATCGGTATGTATTCATCATTTCTGTCATCGTGCGGGATGGGTCGACATTCGATCTCTCCAAGAAGTTTTGACGAATTTGAAAGTTGATTTCAGGGTTAGCCCGGGCATCAACGAGCGGTTCCGCTTCTTCTCCAGGGCGGAAAAGGTCGTTCCCTTCTTTTACCATATCAGGAGAGTTTGAGGTATATGTTAAACCAAGAGGAATCTCCCTTTCACCTAAACGGAGCGTTCCGGTATCTGTCAATGAAAAATCCATGCCCCCGGTTTGAATCGGATCGTCATTTTGATCCATTACATAATACCCTTGATTCGTTGTCAGAAAACCTTCCCCATCTACAGTGAAGTTCCCATTTCTGGTGTACCGCATTTCTCCATCTTCATTCTGCACGTTGAAAAATATCATCCCACTTGAATCAGGAACTGACCCTTGAATAAGAGCTAAATCTGTACTGATCCCTGTTTCTTTCAAGTCACCCTGAGTGAAATCAGAAACAGACTCTTGCATGTAAACCCCTGTATGGAGGGATCCTACTTTATTGTGCACAGGTAATTTAAGACCACGTGATGTAGGTATGCTCTTATTTCCCATCTGTTGAATGAGAAGTTCAGGAAAAGACCTGACAGTCCCTTGATCAGCTTTATAGCCTGGGGTGTAGGCATTTGCCATATTATTAGATAATGTTTCCTGCATCCTTTGGTTCGCTAACATACCTGAAGCCGCTGTGTAGAATCCTCTTAACAAGGTCATCGCTCCTTTTTTAAATAGGATGGTTTATAGTTTCGTCGAAATCCTTTTGTCGATGTTCTCAAGCATAATTCCTGTGCCAGTTGCTACACAATCCATTGGTGATTCTGCAACAAGTACTGGAACTTTCAGCTCTTCAGCCAGTAGTTGATCGATTCCATGAAGCAAGGCGCCTCCACCTGTCATAATGACTCCACGATCGATGATATCTGCAGACAGCTCTGGAGGTGTACGCTCCAGCACTTGTTTGGCAGCTTGTACAATCACTTGAACAGATTCTCTTAAAGATTGTTCAATTTCTTTAGAATTTACGCTGATTGTACGTGGCAGTCCAGATACCATGTCCCGGCCTCGAATTTCGATTTCTTCATTACGTGATCCCGGGAATACAGTTGCTACACTGATTTTAATATTTTCAGCAGTGCGTTCACCAATCAATAGTTTGTATTCTTTCTTGATATAGTTAAGAATTTCATGATCGAACTTATCACCGGCCATTTTGATGGATGAAGCTGTTACGATATCCCCCATAGAAAGCACAGCGACATCTGTAGTTCCTCCACCAATATCAACGACCATGTTTCCGCTCGGCTGGAAAATATCCATTCCGGCACCGATCGCGGCTACTTTCGGCTCTTCTTCTAAGTATACTTTTTTGCCGCCAGACTTTTCAGCAGCTTCTTTAATGGCTTTTTGCTCGACTTTGGTTATATTCGTAGGACAGCATATCAACATTCTCGGCTTTGAAAGAAACCCACGAACATTCGTTTTTTGAATAAAGTGCTTGAGCATGGCTTCGGTTACATCGAAGTCCGCAATGACCCCATCTTTCAATGGACGGATGGCTTCAATATTGCCTGGAGTCCGACCGACCATCCGACGAGCTTCTTCACCCACTTCAAGCACTTTACCCGTATTTCTATCCATCGCAACGACAGAAGGTTCGTTCAAAACGATTCCTTTACCTTTTACATGTATCAGTACGTTAGCCGTACCGAGGTCAATACCTATATCTCTTGCAAACATGTCCTGTAGATCCTCCCTGTAGTAAAAAGCATAAATACCCTCACAGAAACCGAATTGAACATAGACTCCTTATTGAACAGCGTCCTATCCAATTCAATATTCCTGTCAGGATGTGGAGAATTTTCACTCCGATATTTAGTCTTCCCTTTTATTTGAATAGCTATCATGGTAGTTTAAATACTTACATATCTAATTTTATATTCTATCACAAAATTACGACATTCGTCTCATACGATAGGAAAAAAAGTTACTCATATCGAGGGAATTTGACATCGGGAGGATCCATATTTTCAGAGGAGTGATTGGACTTTCTGCTCTTCCAAAACCTGCGCTTTATACTTCCTTCTTGTTGCTTCACCGCCACGAAGGTGCCTGATTTCTTTGTGATAATCCAGAATCTTTTTCACTTCTTTCGCAAGTTCTGGATTCACTTCTGGAAGACGTTCAGTCAAGTCTTTATGCACCGTACTTTTTGAAACGCCAAATTCTTTGGCAATCACTCTCACCGTTTTTTTAGTTTCAATGATGTGCTCTCCAATCTTGATGGTTCTCTCTTTGATGTAATCATGCACTCCACTCGCCTCCTGTGATTGACTATCCAAGGGGGTGGGATTATGAGGAAAGCGTTCACTATTAAGTTTTGGGAACGGGCTCTGGATGTTTATTCATAGTTGTTTACCCTGGATGTTACCGAGTGCTCGGTTTATCTTCATTGTATTAAAGAATTGTTGAAGATATGCCACAGGTCTAAAGTAAGTACAAGGCTTTCGTCTCAACTTCTGCAGACTTAGTTCTGTGAAAGCTTGGGAGAGGATTATGTATTTAGGACCTTTTGTTTTACAGTGAAAATCAACATCTGCCTTTAAAAGGCCCTTTTTAAAACACAAAAAAATGAGGGAGATTCCCTCATTTTTAAGTTTGAGTTGTTGAAATGGAAGATGCGCTGTCTTCATCCGGCGTTTCTTCGCCATCAGAACCAGTCGGGTCTTCTTCTACATCCATCTCGTAGTGGTCTGTAGATTCTTCCGCAGGCTCATTTGTTTCTGCTGGAGGATTGTTTTGTCCATTTTCACCTTTTTCCGGTTTGCCTTCAGATTGCTTTTCAGCTTCTTCATCAATTTTGCTTAAAGGCTGACCAAAAAGGTTCTCTGGATTAAACGGCTGTCCATCTTTACGAACTTCAAAGTGGACGTGGACCCCACTCGCCTGCCCGAAAGAATTACGTCCGGCAGTACCCAGGGCATCTCCTTGGGAAACTTCAGCTCCTGCTTGTACATCGACATTATCAAGGCTGGCATAAACAGTTGTTACATCTTTGTCATGAGTGATTTCGATGACATTCCCGTATAAAGGATCTTCTTTGACTTCAGTAACCGTTCCTGAAAGGGCTGCGGTCACTTCGAAAGCTTCTCCATCTTCTCTCGTAATGTCTACACCTTCACTTTGATAATATTTATTGTTGTATAGAACCAGTGCAGTCTCTTGATCTTTTTCGGATGCATTGTAATCATAGAATTTAGTGACAATCGAAGCAGCTTTTTCATCGGCTACAGGCATTTTCAAGTTTTCATCTTGTTCCATGACAGCAACTGAATCTTGCTCATTCTCATAAGTCGTAAATTCGTTTTGAACCTCTGGCTTCTCAGCGATTTGATTCTCTAAATCATTCGCCCCTTGCTGATACCAAAAGACTCCCACTAAAACCAATGCAGCTACAGACAAATACAAAGCTGGATACAACCACTTCTTACGCATCAAGCGCTTAAACTTTAATTTACTCACGCTTTTCTTACCTTCCTCTCTCATGTTCATCACCTCAAAAACCATTCTGAACAGATATCAGGAATTATATACATGAGAAGGAAAATTTTATAAATAACGTTTCGAGTTTATATTTTTACTCTACTGCCTGTTTCTTATGTTTATAAGGGTTCAATGATACATTACACTCTATTCATCCGCTCTCTTTTTCTTCTATTATGGTTCACGTGTGCGGCTGCTATTTCTAAGGACTCCCGAATACATTTCTTCAAACGAAATGGCTCTGTTATTGCTAGGTGTTGTTATATCACATGTGAGCTCATATCAGCTCTTTCCGTCCTGGGTTTTGTATGAGGCGGCCTTTTAGAATGACTCCCTTTCCGTGGGGTACCGTGAGCCTCCTCAGGCTGCGCCTTCCGGGGTCTCACGATGTACCTTTATCCCACAGGAGTCTCGCCATTCTAAAAGGCCGCCTCTTCAAAGTAGGAGGATCGGAAAGGCCATTACCGAAGTCAGGTACACCAACTACGAACGGGATGGCAGGGAAAACAGGTAGACTCCTGCGGGAAAAAGGAACAAGGTGAGACTACGGAGAACGAAGTTCAAGGAGGCTAAAGCGTCCCCCGCGGAAAGCGGATTGTTTTCCCCGCCATCCCACGCTCTGAGTAAATAACGGACCGAACCCCTAATCCTAGACAGGGACTATATTTAGTAATCGTTTAAAATATCAACAATAGACTTTAACAGAGCCAACGAAATTAAAAAAACCGCCTCTCAGCGGTTTTTAGTTCGTTTGTTTTTTATCATTATTTTCAATTGAAGCCGTCAAAGTACTGATAGGTGAAATTTTAGTATCTTTATAATAATGGTTGACGATTTCCTTGTAATCTTTTCCGATCTTCGCCATTCCATTCGCCCCATATTGACTCATCCCCACACCATGTCCGTATCCCCTTGTGGTGAAGATGACATGATTTCCTTTTTGTTTAATTGTAAAGTCACTGGAGGGCAGATCAAGCTTTTCTCTAATTTCCCTTCCAGTAAAGGATTGGGTTCCGAAATTCACCCGTTCAACTCGGTTGCCTTCTGTTTTTGTCATGGTAGTGTCTTTCGTTAAACGGATCCCAAGACTGGTTTGTAACTCCTCCACTGTGAGGATTTTTTGATCGACGAATTTTGGTGATTCCTGATCCCAGGGACTTTCTACACTTTTCAAATAAGGAATTTCATTTTCCCAGTAATCCTCCGCATTTTCTGTATATCCATTACTGGTAGAAAAAAATGCTGCTGTAATTGGTTCATGATTGTAAGTAATGATTTCTCCCTGGGTTTCTTCGACAGCCTGATTGATTTTAGTAATGTTGGTTGAATATTTATCCTGCCACTGTTCCCGCAGTTCCTGCTCGTTTTTATAAACTTGATGTTTGACTGTATCCGTTACATCGGCGTGGTCAGACACAGATCCTTCTTGAATCATGTGACGGGTGATATATGTGCGAGCAGCTAATGCTTGAGCTTTCAGAGCCTCGATTTCAAAATTGACCGGCATTTCCGAAGCAACCACTCGAGCCACATAATTTTCTAGAGGAACATTCTCAATTTGACCCGTTTGAGTCCTAAGCACACGAATCGAGAAAGGACTTTGAGCAGTGACTTCATCTTTCGCTTTTTTTCCGCCCGGGGTTTCCTTTACTTCGCTAACTGCGTTTGAGTCCGTAAATGGTACGACGATTAATGTGGGAATAACAAGAATAGCCATAAACAGTGCTACTGTTATGACAAGCACGATCCATTTTTGTATCTTCATTCGCATCCTCCTGGTCATATAGTAAATCCCTCTACTAAAATGTATCCAAAATTGATGAATGATAGAACAAAAAAAGCTTGCCTATCTCAATATTATTGAGACAGACAAGCTTCTATAATGATAAAAGTTATAAAGTCGAAACAGATTCACTGGATTCATATTCTTCAGTAACTTCGTCTTCTTCTTTGACACGCTCGATATCTGCACCAAGCTGAGCCAATTTCTCAGTGAAGTTCACATATCCTCGATCGATGTGCTTCAGTTCCGTTACACGCGTATATCCTTCTGAGACCAACCCTGCAAGTACAAGGGCAGCTCCGGCACGTAAATCAGTTGAAGCTACTTCTGCACCTTGAAGATTTGATGGACCTTCAATAATTACGCTGCGGCCCTCTATCTTCATTTTTGCATTCATACGACGAAATTCTTCGACATGCATAAATCGATTTTCAAATACCGTTTCAGTAATGACACTTGTACCTGTTGCATTCAACATCAGGGCCATCATCTGAGATTGCATATCGGTCGGGAAACCAGGATGCGGCATAGTTTTAATATCTGTCGCTTTCAAGATATCAGGACCGATGACTCGAAGACCGTCTTCTTCTTCTTCGATAATAACGCCCATCTCTTCCATCTTCGAAACGACGGAGCGCAAGTGTTCTGTCATCGCACCTCTAACCAGGACATTACCGCCTGTAATAGCGGCTGCAACCATAAATGTCCCTGCTTCAATTCTGTCAGGGATAATTGTGTGGTTTGCTCCAGTCAGCTTTTCCACACCTTCAATACGGATCGTTTCTGTTCCTGCACCTACGATTTTCGCGCCCATTTTATTCAAGTAATTGGCGAGATCTACAATTTCAGGTTCTTTAGCACAGTTTTCTAAAATGGTTTTACCTTCAGCTAGAGCTGCGGCCATCATGACGTTTTCCGTTGCGCCAACACTCGGAACATCAAAGTAAATTTTTGCACCTTGCAGGCGGCCTGGGGCTTCAGCTTCAATATAACCATTTCCTACTGTTACATGAGCTCCCATCGCTTCAAAGCCTTTCAAGTGCTGGTCAATCGGTCTAGAACCGATTGCACAACCACCTGGAAGAGCGACTTTCGCATGTCCATAGCGGGCCAAAAGTGGTCCCAAAACAAGAACAGAAGCTCTCATTTTTCTTACATATTCTATTGGTGCTTCAGTCGATAAATCTCCAGAAGCATCTATTGTTACAGTGTTCCCGTCTACAGTTACATCAGCGTTCATGTGTTTGATGACTTCATTAATAGTATATACATCTGCTAGAGCAGGTACTTCATTCAACACACTTTTTCCTTCACTTGCAATTATACTTGCTGCGATGACAGGCAGTACGGCATTTTTGGCACCTTCTGCTTTCACAGTACCATTCAGCTGCCTCCCACCACGGACGATGATTTTTTCCAAGGTTCATTCTCCTCCGCGTCCATATTCATTATTATTAATATTCACTCGTAATAATGGGTGTGCCAATCGTAATGTTTGTCCCTTCGCCCAAAGTTCTTGAGGCGTACTGAACATTCATTTTTCCATTGGCGGTCGGTATCATTTGTTCCCATTGTTCTGTATAGCCCGTTCTAATCGTTAGTTCATTGTCAATTACTTCATCTATAGATGTGATATTAAATGCTTTTTTGAAATTTTGATACACTAAAACATCATCTATAATATCACTAGACTTCACCTCAATACAAGAGAAAATTGTTACATTTCCTGAGAAATATCGACTTTTTACGTCATCGATATACATCATTTCTTCTTTTGTTATTGAAGCTGTTCCCCGTCCTTCTACTAGATAAACTATTTCTGCATAATATTTTTCTTCGTTTGGGATGATCAAGATAATATATTCGAAAATCGACGGATTTTTTTGAGCGTCTTTGAAAGTAATCTTCCTGGAGTGTTTCGTAACCTCTTCCGTCATGACTATTTCATTGTCTGAATGTAATAATTCCTTTTTCAACTGGTCAATCTTTGTCTGGGCAACTTGTTCCTTCATAGTGACTTTCCATGATTCTAAAGGAAGCTGTTCATCCACAGCAAATCCTGCTAATTTTTCAAGAGTCGTCGGTTTATAAGCAGACATCTCCTGCGGGTAAACACCTGTTCCTAAAATGACGCATGCAGATATAATTGCTATGAAAGTCTTCATTTGATTGCCTCCCCAAGCATTGACTTACTTTAAGTTTTGCCTGAGAAGACAACTCTCATACGAAACAATTCTTTACAGGAAAAGACATGAACGCTTAACCATTATTAAAACAAGTACACCAGGCTGTTCGACCAGGATAAAAAGTCGAGGAAAAAGTTACTTACCGTCGACCCTAAAGCGATCGTAACGATAATAAGAAGTGCTCTGGCTTCAAAAACACGGTTTTTCCTGAAAAAAGCATCAAAATTAACCGATTGAAGTACTCTCCATGTTATGACGATGAAAACTAAATGTGACGTCATATTCATGATCGCTTCTTCGGCAAAGTATTGGTCCATTCTGCACACCTCTCATCACCCATGGTTTTACACACCTTATGGTATATACCATGTTTAATTTGTTCTTAAACACCATTTTGACAAAAAATGATTCGCTGCTCATTTCCCGGGGAATATTGACGAATCATTTCCATATCGATGACACAATTATTCTTTAATCCACAAAAAAACTGCTCTCAAAATGAAAGCAGTTTAGAAGTTATTGTCAAAAACATCCAAACGATTAATGGCTCGTTTGAGGGCCAGTTCAGCCCGTTTGAAATCAATGTCGGCTTGTTTATCTTGTAGGCGTTTTTCTGCACGCTCTTTCGCTTTGCGAGCACGATCGATATCAATGTCAGAAGGTTTTTCAGCGGATTGAGCCAAAATGGTAACTTTATCTGGTCTCACTTCCAAGAATCCTCCACTGACCGCGATTCGATCTGATTTACCTTCACCTTTCAAGCGAACAGCGCTTATTGTAAGCGGAGCTACCATTGGAATGTGACCAGGCAAAATTCCCAGCTCTCCACTTTCCGCCTTACAACTAACCATTTCAAATGCATCTTCCAAAACCGGGCCATCAGGAGTGACAACACTCACCGTTAGTGTGCTCATAATCATTTCCTCCTTGGCTGTTCAGTGAAAAGTCGGGGTGTTCAGTAAGTGATCACCCCTTTTCACTGTGATATGGGGTTATTGCATTTGTTTAGATTTTTCAACGACTTCTTCGATACGGCCGACAAGGCGGAACGCATCTTCAGGGATGTCGTCGTATTTGCCGTCAAGGATCTCTTTGAAGCCTTTAACCGTCTCTGAAACAGGGACATAAGACCCTGGCTGGCCTGTGAACTGTTCAGCAACGTGGAAGTTTTGAGACAAGAAGAACTGAACGCGACGTGCACGTGAAACAGTCAATTTGTCTTCATCTGAAAGCTCATCCATACCGAGGATTGCAATGATATCCTGCAATTCTTTATAACGCTGAAGTGTACGCTGAACTTCACGTGCAACTTCATAGTGCTCGTCTCCGACAATTTCCGGATCAAGAGCACGAGACGTTGAAGCAAGAGGGTCCACGGCTGGATAGATACCTTGCTCAGAAAGCTTACGCTCAAGGTTGGTTGTTGCATCCAAGTGTGCGAATGTCGTAGCAGGTGCAGGGTCTGTATAGTCATCGGCAGGTACATAAATCGCCTGAATGGAAGTTACAGATCCTTTATCTGTAGATGTGATTCGCTCCTGAAGTTGTCCCATTTCTGTAGCCAATGTCGGTTGGTAACCAACGGCAGATGGCATACGTCCAAGAAGGGCGGATACTTCAAGACCACCTTGTGTAAAGCGGAAGATGTTATCAATGAAGAACAACACGTCCTGGCCTTGCTCATCACGGAAATATTCCGCCATAGTCAAACCGGAAAGGGCAACACGCATACGTGCACCAGGCGGCTCGTTCATTTGACCGAAGACCATTGCTGTTTTCTTGATAACGCCTGAATCTGTCATTTCATAGTAAAGGTCATTACCTTCACGTGTACGCTCACCTACACCGGCGAATACAGAGATACCACCGTGCTCTTGAGCGATGTTGTTGATCAATTCCTGGATTAATACGGTTTTACCTACACCGGCGCCACCAAACAATCCGATCTTACCACCTTTAACGTATGGAGCAAGCAAGTCAACAACTTTGATTCCTGTCTCAAGAATCTCAGTTTCTGTTGCAAGGTTTTCAAATTTAGGAGCCTGACGGTGAATCGGGTCACGACGTACGTCATCACCAATCGGTTCATCTAAATCAATATTTTTACCCTCTACGTTAAATACACGACCTAATGTCACATCTCCGACAGGTACAGAAATAGGCTTTCCTGTATCTGCTACTGATGTACCACGCATTACGCCATCTGTAGATGACATTGCAACGGTACGGACAGTATTATCGCCCAAGTGCAGGGCAACTTCTAACGTGAGGTCGACGCTTTTTTCATTTTCATTTTGCGCTTCATAGCTGACATGTAATGCGTTATTAATATCAGGGAGATGTCCGTCATCGAACGTTACGTCAACAACGGGCCCCATAATTTGGGTCACGCGTCCTTTACTCATCGATTTCCCTCCTAACTTACTGTTAAAAAGACCAAGAATACCTATTCGAGAGCAGCTGCCCCGCCGACAATTTCGGTAATCTCTTGGGTAATTGCAGCTTGACGTGCACGGTTATAGGAAAGTGTAAGATCGCCGATCAATTCATCAGCATTATCTGTAGCACTCTTCATAGCAGTCATTCGAGCTGCGTGTTCACTGGCTTTACTATCAAGCAATGCACCGTAGATCAAACTCTCAGCATATTGAGGAAGCAAGACCTCTAAAATCTCTTCTTGGTTCGGCTCATACTCATAAGAGCTTGTAGCACCTTTCTTCACTTCGTTCAAGTCAGTCAATGGCAGTACTTTCTTTTCAGTAACTTCCTGAGTGATCGCACTGACATAGTGGTTGTAATAAATATATAATTGGTCGATTTCACCGTCTGTATATAGTTGTACAGTCTGAGATGCGATATCTTGGATATCAGCAAAATCCGGTTGATCGGAAATACCGGTGATGTCCATATCGACCGGCATATTACGTTTGCGGAAGAAGTCACGCCCGATTCGCCCGATCGTAATCAGCTTATACTCCTCAGCAGAAGTATGGTGCTGATGAATCTGACGATAAACTTTACGGAGGATACTGCTGTTGTATGCCCCTGCCAAGCCTCGGTCGGAGGTTATGACTAAGTATCCGGTACGTTTTACATCACGAGCCTCAAGCATTGGGTGACTAGCATCACCGCCGCCTTGAGAAATACTTGCGACAACTTCTTGAATCTTCTCACTGTAAGGAACAAAGTTTTTAGCATTTTGTTCGGCACGATTCAATTTAGAAGCAGATACCATTTCCATTGCTTTCGTAATCTGTTTTGTCTTTTTAGTAGACGTAATCCGGCCTTTAATATCTCTAAGGGATGCCACGCTGTTTCACCACCCTTTCTAGCTGGTTGAGCACTTATTGTTAAAACTGCTGCCGTAGGTTCTAAAATGTCCAGCTATTAAGCTTTCCTACATTATTCAGAAATTACGAAAGTTTTCTTAAATGCTTCTACAGCTTCGTTCATATCGTCTGCTTCTGCCAGTTTTCCTGTTTGACGGATCTGGGAAAGAAGGTCTTTACGGTTGTTGTCTAACCAGTTGTGGAACTCAGACTCGAAGCGAGTGATGTCTTCAACTGGTACATCATCAAGGAAGCCTTTAGTAAGTGCGTAAATACTCATGACTTGCTTTTCAACGGCTAGTGGTTGGTGTAAACCTTGTTTCAAGATTTCTACCGTACGAGCACCACGGTTCAATTTGGCCTGAGTGGATTTATCCAAGTCAGATCCGAACTGAGCGAATGCTTCCAATTCACGGTAAGATGCCAAGTCAAGACGCAGTGTACCTGCTACCTTTTTCATTGCTTTGATCTGTGCGGATCCACCTACACGGGATACGGAAAGTCCTGCGTTGATCGCTGGACGTACACCTGAGAAGAATAGATCGGATTGCAGGAAGATCTGTCCATCTGTAATGGAAATAACGTTTGTCGGAATATATGCGGATATATCACCTGCTTGAGTTTCAACGAAAGGAAGAGCTGTCAATGACCCTCCGCCTTTTGCATCACTCAACTTGGCCGCACGCTCAAGTAGACGGGAGTGAAGGTAGAATACATCCCCTGGGAAGGCTTCACGGCCCGGCGGACGACGCAATAGCAGAGATAGTTCACGATAAGCAGCCGCCTGCTTGGAAAGGTCATCATATACAACTAGAACGTGCTTTCCGTTGTACATGAATTCTTCACCCATAGTAACACCGGCATATGGTGCAAGGTAAAGAAGCGGAGCTGGTTGTGAAGCACTAGCTGTAACGACGATTGTGTAATCAAGGGCACCGTGGCGTCGAAGAGTTTCTACTGTTCCACGAACTGTAGATTCTTTTTGGCCAATTGCTACATATACACAAATCATATCCTGGTCATGCTGGTTCAAGATTGCATCGATTGCAACAGATGTTTTACCTGTTTGACGGTCACCGATGATCAACTCACGCTGGCCACGACCAATTGGTACAAGTGCGTCGATCGCTTTAATACCTGTTTGAAGTGGCTCATCTACAGATTTACGGTCCATAACTCCAGGAGCTGGAGATTCAATCGGACGAGTTTTAGTCGTTTCAATTGGTCCCATACCATCTACTGGTTGTCCTAGAGGGTTCACTACACGACCTATCATTTCGTCACCTACAGGTACCTGCATGATACGTCCTGTACGACGGACTTCGTCGCCTTCTTTAATATCAGTATATGGTCCTAGAATGACAAGACCAACGTTACTTTCTTCTAAGTTTTGTGCCAATCCCATGACACCATTTGAGAATTCAACGAGCTCTCCAGCCATGACGCTGTCAAGACCATGAGCACGGGCAATACCGTCACCAACTTCGATTACGGTACCTACATCGTTGACCTCTATATCGGATTCATAGTTTTCAATTTGCTGTTTAATCAGCGCACTGATTTCTTCAGCTTTGATGCTCATGCCATTTCACCCCTATCATCTATTGTTCGCAGAAACTAAATTACGCTCCATACGGCGAAGCTTTCCACTGACAGATCCATCAAAAATACGGTTACCCACACGTAGTCGGATTCCTCCGAGAATCGTTGGATCTACAACATTTTTCAAATTCAATGAACGCTTCCCAACCTTAGGTGCGAAAGTTTCTGAAATACGTTGCAGTTCTGCATCGGAGAGTTCACGAACGGAGTAAACTTCTGCATCCGCTATTCCTTTAGCATCGTTCATCAATGTGATGAATTCAGCGATCATATCTGGAATGATTTCTTCCCTGTGCCTGTCGAGCAAAATATGCAAAGTGTTGATAACTTCGGCAGAAAAGCCTTTGAAAGCATCATTCATCATTTGTTTCTTTTGTTCCACAGTAACGCGAGGGTGCTTAAGGAAAGTGATCAATTTTTGATTTGATTGAAATACGTCACTCAAGGTGCGTAGTTCAGTTTCTAATTGATCGAGTTTCGATTTTTCTTGACCGAGTTGAAAAAGTGCGTTTGCATAACGTCTTGCAACGATCGTTTGGCTCATCGCTCTTCTCCTGCCTCGTCAATGTATTTGTTGATCAATTGCTCTTGATCTTTTTCAGATAATTCTTTTTCAATCACTTTAGAAGCGATCATGACAGACATCGATGCGACTTGATCTTTAAGGACTTGTACAGCTTTGTCACGCTCTTGTTCAATCTCTTGACGAGCAGATTCCTTGATGCGGTCTGCTTCGGCACGAGCTGATTCGATAATATCGCGCTCTTGCTGACCTGCTGTTTTACGAGCATCCTCAATTATGTTCTGTGCATCTTGACGTGTCTTTTTCAACTCTTCAGAAGCTTCACGCTGCATGCGCTGCGCTTCTTCACGGCTTTTTTCAGCTGTATTGATTTCATTCGCGACATAATCTTCACGTTCTTTCATCATGTTCATCAAAGGACCCCACGCGAATTTACGTAGAAGGACCAGCAAACCGATGAAGAAAACAAGCTGGATGATCATATCACCTATATTCAGTCCTCCAGCACCGAGGACAAGACTCTCTGTGAATCCTTGCACAGTTTTCACTCCTCTCCACACCATATCGTAACAGGTTTAAGACTTTACCAAATGCGGAAACGTCCTATGATGCCCTGGACGCAACCATCAGACAAGAGAAAAACCCGGCTTCGGCCATAGAAAGCCTCCGTCGAATTTTTGTTTCATTGTTCTTGAAGTATAAAGTTTTCGTAAGGTATAAAGGAAAGGCGAAGACCTTTGAGGTGAACTTCGCCATAAGCGTAAACGCTCGTCCTGCTTTATTGACCCATTACGATGAATGCGATAACAACGCCGATGATAGGAATCGCCTCTACTAGGGCAACACCGATGAACATTGTTGTTTGAAGAGCACTGCGCAATTCTGGTTGACGCGCAATTCCCTCTACTGTACGACTTACGATAAGACCGTTACCAATACCAGCACCTAGTGCCGCTAAACCTACTGCAATTGCAGCTGCTAAAAGACCCATAATGAAAATCCTCCTCAATATTTTAAAAAAATTTTTATGCTTTTATATTAATGGTCTTCGCTCACTTTGTGAGACATATAAACCATCGTTAACATAACGAAGATAAATGCTTGGATAAATCCAATAAATGTACTGAAGCCCATCCACGCAATCATCGGTAGTGTTGCTCCGATAAATCCGCCGATACCACTCGCTGCTAAACCTACGAGTAGGGTGAGTAAGATCTCACCTGCATAAATGTTCCCGTAAAGACGGAGACCTAACGTCAACGTATTCGAGAATTCTTCAATGATTTTGAATGGTAGTAAGAATGGTAATGGCTTGACGAATGTCTTGCTGTATTCTTTACCACCTCTTAACTTCACGCCATAGTAGTGTGATAGAACAACTACTAAAGTGGCTAAAGTCATCGTGATTCCTGGATCAGCTGTAGGTGATTTCCACCATAGCTCGTGACCTACGACTCCATTCGTGACGACACCTAACATGTTCGATACAAATATGTAGGTAAATAATGTCAAACCTAAAGGCAAGAAAAGCTTTCCTGTCCGCCAGTCCATATTTGAACCGATAATTCCTTTTATGAAATCAATCAACCATTCCATAAAGTTCTGGAATCCTGTCGGGTACCGCTGCATATTTTTCGTGGCCGCTACACCTAAGATGAATACGATCAATGATGCAACAAACATCATTAAAACGTTAGAAAGGTTAAAATCCAGCCACTCAATACCAAATGCGTCCTTCCACATCGGTGCTTCGTGATTCAATCTGTTCACCTACCTTCCATTATGCTTAACTATTGAATTGTTGAACAGGTAATCTATAACAATGACAATGTAGGCTGCCATTAAGCCCAATACTACTGAAATCAAATGGAGATGATCTTCAAACTGAAGAGCGATGACAACGGCTAGAGCGCCGGAAGCCAATCGAGTAAATGTACCGATTCCCCTGACTGATTGTTGTTTTTCAGATGCGTCTCCAAGTTTCTTGATCTTCCGCTGCATAAGCCAGAGGTTGTAAAAACTTAAAACACTTCCTAATAATAAGCCGAGGAATACAGGGCGCCAAGGAGTAATCCCCCACCCTAGTACCAGAATAGCTAGAAGAAAGAACATCCATTTTCGTTGACGGGCTATCATTTGTTGATAATCTTTCATACTAATCGTCTCCCGTATATGTCCGAACTAAATGAATGGTTCCATATGTACCTGTTCCTAATCCGAGGAAAAGTCCAATGATCAAAAACGTCGGTGTTGTGGAAAAATGACTATCGACCCATTTCCCTAAAAAAACACCAGCAAGTGGTCCGCCAGCGAGTTGGGAAAGGATTGCGCTCGTGAGCGCCATAGCCCGAAAATGCGGCTCTGCTTTTTTCATGATCAAGCCTCACTTCGTGTATTGGAAAAAGGCTCTAAACCCTTGTGTAAGCGCTTGAAAACCTTATCATTCCATCCTATGTAAGAATACAATAGGGGTCATATCATGTCAATGAGTTTGTGATTAAAAGTACAAATGAATGACACAGTTCGATCACATTTTCGTCACAATTCCGACAAACTCTTCCATATATCTTCCATCCACCATCTTAGCACGTCATTGACTAACATTTCCATGCCCAATTTCAACTAAATATGGACTAAAACACCTCAACCCATCCATTTATTGGATGGGTTGAGGTGTTTGATTATTATTCGAATCCAATCGGAAAAGTGTATTCCTCTTCATCCTTATTATTCTCAACGGTTACAACAGCTATATACGTCCCTTGTAAGTTTGTACCGTCAGAGGAAATGACACCTTTGTTCATACCTGCTTTTAAATTTTCAGCCTTGAAGATTTCACCCTGATGGAACATCGTTCCCGCTCTATAAAGATCCACTTTGATCCGGTCGATGTTTTCTGACAGATAAAAGCGATACTGTAAGTGGTGGTTGGTATTCATTGATTTGGTTAATTCAAATCCTGAGACCTTTTTATAATCAGCCGTCTCTTTCATGTATAAGAAAGGAATGTGGTAGACATCCTTACCTGCCTTTATGGTTACAAATCCCTCATGTATTCCCTCTTTTACAAAAGTCTTAGAGAGCTGCAGTTGAATATCAACTTGCTTGGATTGACCAGGTGATAACGTGACCGATGAAGGCATCCTCCAAGTGACTCCCGCCTTTTTATCAGGCTGTTCAAAATATAAATCAAACGTTTGATTAGTAGGGTTCGTAACCTTGATGGGAATTTCTTTTTTGAAGAACTCATCTTTTACACGACCAAAATTGAGAGCGAAAGGAGATATAAGAAAGCTTGGATTTATCGACTCCTCGATATCCAGGATTCCTCTCCCTTGTTCAGTGGGTTGGAACAATCGCCCCTCCTTTTCAAGTACGTCAGCAGTGCTCAATATAGCAGTTTTAATTTGGGAAGGTGTCCATTCAGGGTGCGCTTCTTTCACAACTGCCACCGCACCACTAACATGCGGAGCAGCCATACTCGTTCCCTGTAACGCTTTATAACCTCCGGGTACTGTACTGACGATATCCACACCAGGTGCAAGCAGATCCGGCTTTACATCCCACGTTGTCGTCACAGGCCCACGTGAACTAAAGGGAGCTACGTTTTCTTCCACTTCTTTAAATTGCGTCTCTCCCCATTGATTTTCATTGATCCCTTTTTCAACTAACCATTTTCCAGCCGTGCCCGACACTGCTGCCACAGGGATAGGAATGTTCACACCGTCTAAAGAACCTTGAAAACTGCCTTTCTCATTGTTATATATAATGACCCCTGCCGCCCCTGATCGATAAGCCTTCAAAGCTTTTTCACTGAAGGGGATCACTCCTCGTTCAAAAAGGACAATTTTTCCTTTGGCATCCATGATTTCTTCATCACCAATACCTACATGAATAAGAGGATACTTCTTAGTTAAATCCCATGTTTTGGACCCCATAAGCGTATGAAGAGCCACCACCTTCTTCTCTCCTGGAAAGGTCAGAGTCGGTATAGCTTTAGGAAAGGAATACGCACCTACAGTAATAGCCTCCGAAGAAGTTGCCGGTGATCCTACAGTCCAAGCTTCCGGACCTGAGTTTCCCGCTGCCACGACAACAGTCACCCCTAATTCAATCGCTTTATTCACAGCATGAGAAGTCGGCCAGTCCGGACCGTTGACGTCATTTCCGAGCGAAAGATTAATGACATCCATTCCGTCTTCAACCGCTTCCTCAATGGCAGCAATGACTTGTACCGAAGAACCTACGCCACCAGGACCGAGAGCACGATAGGCATACAATTCAGCATCCGGGGCTATACCCTTCATCTTTCCATTAGCGGCTATGACCCCTGCGACATGTGTACCATGCAGCGTTTCCCCATACCCAACCGTTTCCATTGGATCATCATCAAAGTCGACTGTATCAAAACCGCCTTTATAATTTCCTGCAAGATCAGGGTGATGATAATCGATTCCTGTATCGATTACACCGACTTTCACCCCTTTCCCAGTATAAGAAGAAGGCAAGGATTGGCGGAGACGATCTGTTGAAAAGGGCTCTGTTTTTTGATAGAGCGCTTGATAGACAGCCACCGGATATTGTTGGATAACCATATCAAGCCGAGCTATTTTCTCAAGTTCTTTGACTTTCCCTTTAATTGCAACGCCATTAAAAATTGTGTCGTAAACAGCTAAAACTTCGACCCGGGGAATCCTGGATTCAATTTCACCTGCTGCCAGCTTTGAAGATCCTTCCACTTCAAAAATCAACGTTACTTCTTCATCCGCTCCAGGAGAGTGAAAACCGACAAGTAACCATACCACGATTAACAAGAAAGCAACGTTCCGCATAGTGATACTCCTTTTTCTCATTAGTCTGTGGCTTGAACTAAATGATATGCACAGCTTAAAAACTTTCAGTGGATTCATCCTGGCTATGATCATTGGGAGAACTGTTACAGATCAAACAAAAAAAGGTCAAGCCATGGAGGCTTGACCTTATAAATAGCGCTTATTCAATTTCGAAAGCTTCAGGCTTGTCTTCGCGATGGTTGAAGAAATAACGGATCGCTTCTGCGATACGGGCAGACGCTTGACCATCTCCATAAGGGTTGGATGCCTTCGCCATCGCCTGATGTTTTTCATCATCCGATAGAAGTTCGTGAGCCAGATGGAAAATGTGGTCCTCTTCCGTTCCAGCCAATTTCAACGTACCTGCTTCAATACCTTCCGGACGTTCTGTCGTATCACGTAACACGAGAACAGGAACCCCAAGAGATGGCGCTTCCTCCTGAACTCCGCCAGAATCCGTAAGAATCAGATGAGCACGGGATGCGAAGTTATGGAAATCGATGACATCCAGCGGATCGATCAATTTGATACGTTCATCATTTCCTAAAATCTCATCCGCCGTTTCCTTCACAACCGGGTTCAAGTGCACCGGATAAACGACTTGAACATCATCATGTTCATCAACTAGACGTTTGATGGCACGGAACATCTGCTTCATATTGTTTCCTAGATTTTCTCTACGGTGAGCAGTCATCAATACAAGACGCTTATCTCCGATCTCTTCCAATACGTCCGATTGATAGGAGTCACTGACCGTCGTTTGAAGAGCATCAATAGCAGTATTTCCAGTGACAAAAATGTGATCTTCCGATTTATTTTCCGCAAGCAAGTTATCCCTTGACTTGTTCGTCGGTGCAAAGTGAAGATCAGCCATGACACCAGTCAATTGACGGTTCATTTCTTCTGGATAAGGAGAGTATTTATTCCATGTTCTTAATCCAGCCTCCACGTGGCCGACAGGAATTTGATTGTAATAGGCAGCGAGTGACGCTGCGAATGTTGTTGTGGTGTCTCCGTGAACAAGAACGATATCAGGCTTTGTTTCCTGCATGACTTGATCCAAGCCTTCCAAAGCACGGTTCGTTACTTGAGCCAGCGTTTGACGTGATTTCATAATATCCAAATCAAAGTCTGGTTCGATATCAAAAATCGACATCACCTGATCCAACATTTCACGGTGCTGAGCTGTAACTGCGACAATTGGTTCAAATTGTTCAGGACGTTTTTTTAATTCGAGTACAAGCGGAGCCATTTTGATAGCTTCCGGTCTTGTACCAAAAATGGTCATTACTTTAATGCGTTCAGACAAGATAGTTGCCTCCTTGAAGCGAATAAGATTCTATATATGTTCCTCTTGAGTTACTTCGTACCGTAAAGACGGTCCCCGGCATCCCCTAGTCCTGGGACGATATAACCTTTTTCATTCAGCTTCTCATCCAGCGCTGCTAAGTAGATATCCACATCCGGATGCTCTTCTTTCACAGCGTCTACGCCTTCGGGAGCTGCGACCAAACACATCAACCGGATCTGGCGTGCGCCACGCTTTTTCAATGAATGAATCGCTTCATTGGCAGATCCGCCTGTTGCAAGCATAGGATCAATAACAATCAATTCACGCTCTTCAATATCACTTGGAAGCTTGACATAATATTCCACGGGCTTTAATGTTTCCGGATCACGATAAAGTCCTACGTGACCGATTTTAGCGGCAGGAATCAATTGCACAATCCCGTCTACCATGCCAAGACCGGCACGAAGAATAGGTACAAGACCGATTTTCTTACCAGTCAACACTTTCGCTTTCGCATCAGAAACCACTGGCGTTTCAATCTCTACCTCTTCCAATGGTAAATCACGTGTGATTTCAAAAGCCATCAAGGCCGCGACTTCATCAACAAGCTCACGAAAGTCCTTCGTTCCCGTTTCCTTCTTCCGTATGTACGTCAACTTATGTTGAATCAACGGATGGTCCAAAACATATACCTTTCCCATTGCCGATCACTCCTTCTCAAAGTTTGCATCCTTTAAATTGTACTGAAAAAGCAGTTGTCCTGCAACCCGAATAAGCAAAACGTTCTGACCCTTTCCCCTGGGCATTTATTCTCATAATGAAAGCCACCAACACATGTGCTGGTGGCTCTCTTTCTATTCTTAGATAGAAGAATAAGCTAATGATTGATACAGCGGGTAGCGTGAGGTCAACTCAAGTACACGCTGCTTCGCCTCTTTCATCTTTTCTTCATTTTCATGGTGCTCAAGAGTAAAGGCGATCAAGTCTGCAATTTCCTTCATCTCTTCTTCCATGAAGCCGCGGCTTGTCACGGCTGCCGTACCGATGCGGATTCCACTTGTGACAAATGGACTTTCAGGATCGAATGGAATCGTGTTCTTGTTGGTCGTAATGCCAATTTCATCTAACGCTTTTTCTACTACTTTACCAGTAAGACCTTTGTTTCGTAGATCCAGCAGAAGTAAATGGTTGTCTGTACCGCCAGAAACGACATTTACACCTTTTTCAACTAAAGATTGGGCCAACTGCTTAGCATTTGCTACGATTTGACGAGAATATTGCTTGAACTCAGGCTGCAGAGCTTCTTTGAAAGAAACAGCTTTAGCAGCAATCACGTGCATCAATGGACCACCCTGCATACCTGGAAAGACAGTTTTGTCAATTTGTTTTGCAAACTCTTCTTTGCAAAGAATCATCCCGCCTCGAGGTCCACGTAATGTCTTATGAGTCGTTGTCGTTACAAAATGAGCATGCGGGACCGGATTCGGATGAAGACCTGTAGCTACCAAGCCGGCAATGTGGGCCATATCGACAAGCAGGTAAGCTCCTACTTCATCAGCAATTTCCCGGAACTTGGCAAAATCGATTTCACGAGGGTAAGCACTAGCTCCAGCAACGATCAACTTCGGCTGAACTTCTTTGGCTTTGGCTAATACCGCATCGTAATCAATTCTTTCATCTTCTTCGGTTACACCGTATTCTTCAAAGTTGTATAATTTTCCGCTGAAGTTTACAGGGCTGCCGTGTGTCAGGTGTCCGCCATGGTTCAAGTTCATACCGAGCACCGTATCTCCATGTTCCAAGACTGTGAAATATACAGCCATGTTTGCCTGCGCACCGGAATGCGGTTGTACGTTCGCATGATCTGCTCCGAACAATTCCTTCGCTCTATCGCGGGCTAGGTTTTCAACTACATCGACATGTTCACAGCCACCATAATATCTACGTCCCGGGTACCCTTCTGCATATTTATTGGTAAGTACAGAACCCATCGCTTCCATTACAGCCTCTGATACGAAATTCTCAGATGCGATCAGTTCAATGTTATCTTGTTGGCGGTTTTTTTCGTCTTTAATTGCGGCAAAAACTTCTTCGTCAATAGATTTTACTTGATTCATAGTAAAAAGACCCCTTTCCATTCCTATTCGTCACAAGAACCTTCTTCGACTTGACTTCTTTCATATACAGCCCGTGCTCCTCCAATAAGCGGGGGGCGGGTCTTCGCAGCAGTCAGATGTGCATGACCGATCGATTTCTGCTCTATCCTGAGTGGCACAGCCACTCGCTTTAAATGCATACCAATGAGCGTATCACCGATATCAATCGCTCCGTCCGCTTCGATATGCTCGACCAATACAGGATCTTTCATTTGCTTATACGCAAATGATGCCATTGATCCACCAGCCTTCGGGATAGGTACTGCTGACACCTCCGGCAATCCATACTGCCGTTGGACAGACCTTTCAACCACGAGCGCACGATTCAAGTGCTCACAACACTGGAAGGCCAATTCCACACCGGTGTTTTCCGTCAGTTTTTGAATCTCCGCGTACAACACAGATGCGATTTGTTCGTTTCCGGAAGTGCCTATCCTCTCCCCAGCCACTTCGCTGGTGGAGCATCCAATTACAATCAATCCATTTTCAAAAGCACCACTGTCCAGCAACTGACCTACAACGACTTCGGCATCGACTTTAATGTCTGCAAGATCGACCACACGTCCCCCTCCTCCGGTCTGTATTTCCAAAAAAGGAGAAGCATTTGGCTTCTCCTTCATTTGTAAGCTTCAGCCTTGAAATGCATCCGCCTCACTGTATTCCATTGTATTACTTATTTTCGTATTCGGCAATCTTGTTGACACGTCTTTCATGCCTTCCACCTTCGAACTCTGTAGAGACCCACGTCCTGGCAATTTCTTTCGCAAGACCCGGACCGATGACTCTCTCTCCCATACATAAAATATTGGAGTCATTGTGCTCCCGAGTCACTTTTGCCGTGAAAAGGTCATGAACGAGGGCAGCACGAATTCCGCTCACTTTATTAGCAGAAATGGACATACCAATCCCTGTACCGCAGATAAGAATCCCTTTATCGAATTCACCATCAGCTACTCTTTCAGCTGCAGGAAATGCATAATCAGAGTAATCTACTGACCCCTCGCAATTACAGCCGATATCCTCAAATTCAATCCCCAATTCACTTAACACATCCGCCACTTCCTCACGCAGATTCACTCCACCATGATCCGAAGCAAGAATTACTTTCATGACTGCACACTCCTATCCTGTATCATTTATGTTATGATTTACAATTTCCTATGTAGTACGAGAGAAGGATTTCCTTACCCTATTGAAAATCAATCCTTCTCATTCATCTTTTTAATCAAAAGGTTAATGTGGCGATCCAACTCATCCCGAGTCTCCCGGTACATGTGGAGATCTCCTCCGAAAGGATCCGTTATGTTGATATTCGGTAAGCTGTTTTCTTTCTCTTCAATCTTTGTTATATCATCTTTCAATTCTTTCCTTAGTTTACGATCGAGCTCTTCTTCACTCAATGAATCCATAGACTCATTCAAAATGCGTGAACGTTTTTCTTCAAACTCCGTGTATAACCTTTTTAATTCTTTCCACTCTTCTTCATTAATAAGGACATACTCTTTCAACGTGTAGTATTTGTCGTGAAAATCGGGATATTGCAAGGCGAGAGTCTGCTTATGACGGTCCGTCATTGTGAGAATCAGATCCGCCCATTCCAACAATTCATTGTCTACAGGACGCGTTTGATGATCAATTTTCAAATTGATCTCCTGAAGAACTTCTTCAGAATTCTTTGCAATTGAATCGCCTTTTCCAGCAAAAATACCTGCTGATTTCACCTCTCCATCTTGAAATTTACTCTTCAAAATCGCTTCTGCCATCGGACTACGACATGTATTCCCTGTACAGACAAATAATATGTTCATGACCTTCGTCTCCTATCCAATAGTCCTTTTCCTTAATAATAGCACAGGCCATTCCAGTATTAAAAACTTTGTCAAAAAATGGTGGGGGATTATTTCTGTTAATACTCCTACACTCATAAAAAATTCCATCAAACTATTTTTTATCAAAGGCTCTGTTACTGCTTGGTGTTGTTGTTTCACATGTGAGCATATATCAGCTCTTTCCGTCCTGTGTTTTGTATGAGGCGGCCTTTTAGAATGACTCCCTTTCCGTGGGGTACCGTGAGCCTCCTAAGGCTGCGCCTTCCGGGGTCTCACGATGTACCTTTATCCCACAGGAGTCTCGCCATCCCCAAGGCCGTCTCTTCAAAGTTGAAGGGTCTGAAAGGCCATAACCGAAATCCGTTACACCAACCACGAACAGAATGGCAGGAAAAAAAGGAACAAGGTGTGACCCCGGAGTACGAATTCGAGGAGGCTCAGCGTCCCCCGCGAAACGCGGACTGTTTTCCCTGCCATCCCATGCTTTTAGTAAATAACGGACAGGCCCCTAATCCTAGACTGGTACTATTTAGTAATCGTTTAAAATATCAACAACAGACTTTAACAGAGCCAAATCAAAAAAAGCCTCTTCCCACTAAGGAAAAGACTTTTGATACTACTGTTGCTTCAATGTACGTACGGCTGCTTTTTCCAATCGGTTCATGACGGCGGCCCCGACTCCATGAGAGTGGAATGATTCACATAAGATGACATCCACATCGGATTTCTTAAACTCCCGCAGAGCAGAATAAAGTTTTACAGCTATTTCTTCCAACCTCTCTCTTGAACCACATTCAATCACTCGATCAAACTGCAATTGACCGGCAAGCTCCTTGCTGGCAATAACTCCGACCCGTTCTCCTTTTTCAATCAGCTGATCTAACTGCTGCTTGAAATATTCATCATCTCCATAGACTAACCACAAAGGGGATTCAGGTGCATAATGAGTATATTTCATCCCTGGAGATTTAGGCTTGTCTTTTCCACCTTTAAGAGCTGGATCAAAAACAACTTCAGGAACTACTTTTTCAATGTCTTCCTTTGTAATTCCACCTGGTCTCAATATAACTGGGACAGATGATGAAAGATCGAGCACAGTCGACTCCACCCCTACACCGGTAGGTCCGCCATCGAGGATGCCGGCAATTCTGCCATTCAAATCTTGATAAACGTGAGATGCTTCTGTTGGACTCGGGCGTCCCGATCGGTTGGCACTCGGAGCGGCTAGTGGTACACCAGACTGCTTTAACAAAGCCAATGCAAGCGGATGGTCCGGCATCCGTATGCCTACTGTGGATAAACCGGCCGTCACGTTTTTTGCAGCTTGACCATTACTTTTTAATATCAAGGTTAATGGACCCGGCCAAAAGGTTTCCATCAACTGATACGCGACGGGAGGAATGTCCTCTGTCAATTCCTCTACCTGCCCGACATCAGCGACGTGAACGATCAAAGGGTTGTCCGCAGGCCTTCCCTTAGCTTCAAAAATTCTTTGGACAGCTTCTTCATTTGTGGCATCTGCGCCAAGACCATATACAGTTTCAGTCGGAAAAGCGACCACCTGACGATCTCTTAACAATTTTGCAGCTTCTTCAATAGAAGGTTCATTTTCTATAGTAAGTGTGGATGGATTCCATAGTTTCGTATTCATACACATCTTGGGAACTCCTTTTCGATCATTTCCTAATTATTTATTATGATGAATTCTACATAATATCGCAAATTTAGACATTATTCACAAGATGTCCTCAGGTTATCCACAGTTTTACCCACATATCCAAAGAATCCGTTAGTAATTTCTTCGTTCCAAAATCCTGAATCCACAGGTTATGCACAAACTTATGAATAAATGTGCATAAACACCTTACTTATTCACAGTTACTTGTGATTAACTTTATATATCCACAGATTTTTTTCGACATCTTCCAAAACAAACTGTTGGTGTTGTAAGATTCGATTCAAATTTGTCGAATGACTGACGACATGGAGCTCTTTGAAATGCTGTTCTTGTGCATAAGACTGGATCAATTCGAAGACCGCCAGGATTTGTACAGGAGCAACCTGTTCAACCAGCCTCATTTCCTTGATTTGTCCACACCCACTTTGCAGTTCCATCAACCGGAAAGAGCCTACTTGATTATTCTCCTTACAAATATGGTAGAGTTCATCTTCTATTTTCTTAATAAACATAAGAAACCCACACCCCTTTTCTCTTACTCTATGAAAAAAGGTATGGGTGCTATGCTATGAAAATAACTTATCCAACAATTCTAAAACGAAGAATTTAACTTCTTTCTCTTCTTGTGGGTCTTCAAATTCATTCTCTTCTCCCTGAGCAACGCTCGTTCCATTAGAAAAATCTAAAAAACATAAAGGCGGAAACAGGACACACCACCAATTATCTCCTTCTCCTTTTCCAAGGGTGATCAGAATCGCTTCATAGGTTCCTGATGGATAGATATAAGTACCATAAAGTTTAGTAGGAAATTTAACATTGCTTCCATATTGGACTGTGTACGTCTGATTGACATGTGCAGATTCTAGTGTCCGCCCTACGATTGCTTCAATTTCAGGAAGGCGGGTTTTAATTTGTTCACGCGCTTCCTCGATGGATGTTATGTCTTCCACCCATTCAGTAATTTCAGCATTCACATCATCTCTGACCTGGCGTTTCAGCTGTTGATCCATTTCACCGTTGCTGTCCGCCAATATGCGAAGACGAATGGCTTCGTCTGGAATGACTTGATAATTTTGTTCCAATTGGGCATCCATACGCTGGCCCCAAGGTAAAACAGAAACCAAAATCGACAAAGCTACCAAAACCAGCCATCTGTTTTTCATTTCGTATATCCTCCCTGTCCTTCTACTAGTCGCTAGTATGGGCAGGGAAATCAATTATTAAACATACAAGTCTATTAAACTTGTCTTTCAGCAAAAATCATCCGATCTTTTTGATTGATGTCTTTACGTATTTCCACCTGGTAGCCAGGTAAATGGCGTTCAATCAGCTCTTTTACCTGAATCCCTTGCTGATGACCAATTTCAAAAGCGATAAGTTTGGGTTTAAACTGTTTTCTTTTCACTTGTCCAATAATGGCTTCATAAGCAGCCATCCCTTCATTCTCAGCGAACAAAGCCATCTCCGGGTCAAAATCTACCACAGTGTCAGCCATTTCTTTTTTATCATCATAACTGATGTAAGGAGGGTTGGATACTAATACATCCATCGATGAAGAAACAGGTTCCAGAAAACTTCCTTCCCTCCATTCAACAGATGCTTTATGTGTACGAGCATTTTCCGCGGCCACTTCCAATGCATCTGCAGATAAATCGGTTGCCGTCACTTCCGCATTTTCAAGTTCCAGTGCAAGTGTAATGGCTATCACTCCGCTCCCCGTTCCGATATCCACTATGGACGGACGAGATATAGAAGTTTGTGAAAGCCACTTCAATACCCCTAAAACCAACTCTTCTGTTTCCGGGCGAGGAACCAGCACGTTTTGATTCACTTTGAATTCCCTGCCGTAAAAATGCGCATGACCGATTATATGCTGAACAGGGACGCCCGTGCGCGCATGTTCTTTTACATCCTTGATGAAGGGATCCTTCTGCTTTGAAGGGAAAGAATCACGTTCATAGGCAAGGAGCTGCGAAAAAGATAAGTCCAGATGATATTCGAGAAGCAAATCCGCTACACGTGATTCCCGATTGTATTGTTGTAAAAAAACAGAAGCCCATTTCCGGGCTTCTTGAATAGTCGTAAAAGTAGGTTGCATGTTATCCACCGATCTGCTCGAGTTTCTTCGTTTGTTCTTCAATCAATAAAGCATCGATGATCTCATCCATGTTGCCTTGCAGAATTTGATCAAGCTTTTGCAAGGTCAGATTGATTCTGTGATCACTTACACGGGATTGAGGGAAGTTGTAAGTACGGATTCGTTCAGAACGGTCCCCTGTACCTACCGCAGACTTACGACTTTCATCATATTCTGCTTGAGCTTCTCTTTGGAACTTGTCATAAATTCGTGCACGTAGAACTTTCATTGCTTGTTCTTTGTTCTTTATTTGGGATTTTTCATCCTGACAGGAAACGACGATTCCAGTAGGTTCGTGCGTCAAACGTACGGCTGACATCGTCGTGTTGACACTTTGTCCTCCTGGTCCACTTGAAGCGAAGGTATCCACACGGATATCTTTATCATGAACCTCGACTTCAACTTCTTCAGCTTCCGGCATTACTACAACCGTAGCGGTAGAAGTGTGGATACGACCTCCGGATTCTGTTTCAGGAACACGCTGCACACGGTGAGCTCCGTTCTCAAACTTCAACTTGGAAAAAGCACGATCTCCACTTACCATGAAGATGATTTCCTTATAACCGCCCACGTCATTGGCATTCGCTTCAATCACTTCTGTTTTCCATCCTTGCATCTCGGCATAACGAGCATACATGCGGTAGAGGTCTCCGGCAAACAACGCCGCTTCGTCACCGCCTGCTGCACCACGAATTTCCATAATGACGTTTTTATCATCATTAGGATCTTTCGGAAGCATGAGGATCTTGAGACGTTCTTCCAGGTCCTGCTTTCTCTCGGAAAGCTCACTGATTTCTTCTTTGACCATCTCTACCATATCGTCATCGAGACTGTCTTCAAGCATTGCTTTTGCGTCATCCAGCTGTTCGGTTACCTCTTTATATTCACGGTATGCCGTCACTGTATCTGCTAAGCCCGCCTGCTCTTTTGAGTACTCTCGAAGTTTATTCGTGTCGGAAATGACTTCTGGGTCACTAAGTAATTCATTTAATTTTTCATATCTGTCTTCTAAAGATTGTAAACGATCGATCAATGGTATACACCTCTTTCTCCATAACATTCTAATTATATTATAGAGAGGTCATTGATACAACCACACCCTTATCTACATTCACGTCACTTGATTTTTACATGGATATTATAACGCGGTACCGCTTTGAAAATAGTTTGCTTGATCTTTTCCTGCATCTGTTCTTTTTCTTCCTTGGACATATCTTCTTCATTATCCACATCCACCGAAACCCAGACCTGGCTTGCTTCCAGAATGACTCTTCTGACTTCGACACCCTCCATCTGGGCCACAGCGTCTTTGATCATCTGTCTATCCTGTTTCAAACCCCAGGTGTTCCCTACATTTTTTATGGACCTTGGGTTTTGTGTGTCAACGGTCACTTTATCATTCATGCCCATATTTTCTACGTCATCTCTACTCGTCTGACCTTGATAACGTTCCATTTGCAATCCACATCCAGTGAGAACCAAAATGACGAGAACCATGATTGCTGTATACTTAAGCATATTCATCACCTTTCCTCTTTTAGGGTTATTGTCTCCGAGTTAAAGGTGATTATGTACTTCAGGGTAATTCAATAGCTTCTTGGCTGATGATATATATAAACAAAGGCTCTGTTATTGCTTGGTGTTGTTATTTAACATGTGAGCTAATATCAGCTCTTTCTATCCTGGAATATGTATGAGGCGGCCTTTTAGAATGACTCCTTTTCCGTGGGGTACCGTGAGCCACCTCAGGCTTCGCTTCCGGGGTCTCACGATGTACCTTTACCCCACAGGAGTCTCGACATTCTAAAAGGCCGCCCCTTCAAAGTAGAAGGAGCGGAAAGGCCATTACCGAAATCCAGTACTCCAACTTCGAACGGGGTGGCAGGGAAATCAGGTAGACTCCTGCAGGAAAAAGGAACAAGGTGAGACCCCGGAGAACGAAGTTCGAGGAGCATCAAGCGCCCCCCGCGGAAAGCGGACTGTTTCCCCTGCCATCCCATGCTCTGAGTATATAAATGACCGAACACCTAATTCCAGACGGGGACTATTTAGTAATCGTTTAAAATATCAACAACAGACTTTAACAGAGCCAAAATAAAAATAAAGGACGTGTTTTAAAAACACGTCTCATTCAAAAAGATATTTATTTTTCTCTGATCTGCAGTTTGTATTGAGAAGGAATGACACCGTCTCTCTGTATTTTATCTAAATATTCCTTTGCGGATTGATAATCATGGAAAACCAATTCTTTTTTATCTTTCCTGAATTCAATAACAATATGGCGTTCATCGACTCCAACAATATGATAAGTCATAAAGACTCCTTTCTTCAGTGAATCATGAAAGCGACCACATTACAAAAAATAACAATTAAAAAAGCCGAAAAGACTACACAGGATGTGAAATCTTTTCGGCTTTTTTGTCTAGCTCTATTGTCTAGCCCAACTTTGCCGGACCTATTTAATTGAACATTCATTTATAAATTGTGGATCAGGATTAAGGAAAAATCTTTTAAATTCGTCCCGTACACACAGTATAGTACAGATTCGAAAATAAAAAAAGGGGGGGCTGAGACATCATTTCTCTGGTTTCAAAATGAACAAAATGTAACTGCGATCCTTAGCGAAGTCCCAGTCCACAAATATATCTTCCACTCTTTTACCTAAAATCTGTTCAAATGAGGCGAGACTCAACAGACGCTTTTCTAAATGCCGCTTCGATATCTTCAAATGCTCCTTGAAGCCCAAACGGATCATCTCTTTTTCAATCGCTACTAAAATCCCGATCCTTTCGACCAGGAGCGTGCGCTCATTAAGTAAATAAGAAGTGATTTCTTCCGGTGATTTTTCAGCTTGAAGACTCACACGATCGACTTCTTCATGCAGTTCTTCACGTTTGGAATAAGCTTTTGTTTCTTCATCTATAGTATTGTCTGATGCGAGAACGCCAATCATGACGCCCGTCCGGTTGGAAAGCGACCAATCATAATAAAGGTCAGCCAGCTCGATTCCTGCTGCAGCCCTGAAAGTGGCTTTGATGTCAGGGATAAGCTCACTCATCAGCAGATCGCGCGTTTCCTCTACTTTGTCCTCTTTCTTCTGACCTACAAGCACCCGCTCGATAGGAGCCAGGAAGTCTTTCATATATATGGTGACGTATGGTTCTTCCAAGGAGACAAAAACAGAAGAAGGACCCTTACCAAAATTATCTCGAAACAGCTTGCCGATATAACTAGACATTTCTGATTGTATCGAACGTTTATCCATAAAAGTCAGTCCTTTTCAATCACGTGGTACTAATAGCATTCCACGTCACAAGAGGACTTAAACAACCCCTGAATAAGAGCTTGAATCAATTCTTTCCTACGCAAAATTAGTGTGAGGCGGCCTTGGGAATGACTCGCTTTCCGTGGGGTACCGTGAGCCTCCTCAGGCTTACGCCTTCCGGGGTCTCACGATGTACCTTTATCCCACAGGAGTCTCGACATTCCCAAGGCCACCTCTTCAAAATAGATGGACAGAAAAATCATATGCCTTAATAAAGCGAAGTCTGTTACAACAACTACGAATGGGAGGGAACGGAAAGCAGGGAGACTCTTGCGGAAGATACGTAAGCGGTAAGGCCCCGTAAAAGCTTTTCTTTGAGAAGCTTCAACATGCCCACGAAAAACGCCCATCCACTCATCAAAGTTCTCTAAACAAATGTATTAACATATAAAACTTTAATGGACCCTGAAAAAATGCATAAAAAAACCGGCAGATCAGGGGGATCTGCCGGTTTTCAGGATTTTATTTCTCAGCGTAAGCTGCTTTCACTTCCTGTTGCCTGGGTTTATTTGGTACATAATGGTGATGGCGGCACCTCGGTTCATAAGACTCTGATGCCCCGACAAGGATGATAGGGTCATCATAAGAAGCAGGTTCACCGTCAATCAAACGTTGTGTACGGCTCGCAGGTGAACCGCAGACAGGACAAATCGCGTTCAACTTCGTAACGTTTTCACTCAAGGCCATCAATGCAGGCATTGTACCGAACGGTTCTCCTCTGAAGTCTGTGTCCAGTCCTGCCACCAGAACTCGAATCCCCCGGTCAGCGAGACACTCCACTACCTCAACGATGTTGTCGTCAAAAAACTGGACTTCATCAATTCCGACAATATCCACGTCGTCCCCGACCAGTCGGAGAATATCAAGAGACTCTTTCACAGGGCGTGCCAATACGGAAGTACCATTGTGTGAGACGACAGCGTCCTCTTTATAACGGTCGTCGATCGCCGGCTTATAGACCCGAACCGTCAAATTTCCGAACGTAGCCCTTCTCACACGACGAATCAATTCTTCTGATTTCCCGCTGAACATACTTCCACATATGACCTCTACCCATCCGCTTTGTTTCATTACATACACGTCCGCAGTCGCTCCCTTCTCACTCTATACACCGACTTATTCATCAAAAAAGAGCCCTCCTGACGACCACTGAACGAATGATCAATCGCTCATGAACCATCAAGGACAGCTCTTTTTTACAGGACCATTCTTTATAAAAGACATCCTCACTGAAAAACGTACACACGAGCAAAACTATAACGTAGCGTTACGCTTCTACAGAATAGCTTCACCCATGTTAGGATGGACAAACTCGTTTCTCAGTTTATATATTTCCACTTTAGTGATAAAAAAACAGGCAAACTTTTAAGACAATTTGCCTGTTTTTCACTTCAAAATGATGCAGCACTCCTCAATGAGTACCCATTATTATGAAAGGTTATATTTTTTCTTGAAGCGATCCACACGGCCACCAGCTTTGTCAGCTTTCTGCTTGCCTGTGTAGAACGGGTGAGACGCAGAACTAATCTCTACGCGGATCAATGGATACGTGTTTCCATCTTCCCACTCAATTGTTTCTTCGGATGCTTGAGTAGATCCAGTAAGAAACTTGAAATTAGAACTTGTGTCTAGGAATACAACTTTACGGTATTCTGGATGAATTCCTGCTTTCATGTTCTTCCACTCCTTTTTGCCCTGAATCCTTTGGAAACAGAGTTATTGTAAGAGCCGTTGAAGGTTAGTTTTAACACACCTTTTACTGAAACTCACATAGAAAGATTATAACAGTCTGCCAATCCCAATGCAAGATAATATAAACATTATTTCAGCGGACAGCTCTTTAATTACGGCGTCCTTTTGCCGCCTTGCCCTGCATTTCTTTATCCATCAATTCAAAGAATTCTTCATTCGTTTTCGATGCTTTCAAGCGATTCAGGAAACGATCGGCGAAATTCGGTGAATCCGACATCGTCTTACGAATTGCCCAGATTTTATCGAGATAAGGCTTATCAATCAGCAGCTCTTCTTTTCGTGTACCTGAGCGCAGAATATCGATGGCCGGGAATATGCGGCGCTCCGCTAAGCTGCGATCCAAGTGCAGTTCCATGTTTCCTGTCCCTTTGAATTCCTCATAAATCACATCATCCATCCGGGAACCAGTGTCAACAAGGGCGGTAGCCAGAATTGTAAGACTTCCACCTTCTTCAATATTTCTCGCTGCTCCGAAGAATCGTTTAGGACGGTGGAATGCTGCCGGGTCGATTCCTCCGGATAATGTACGACCACTAGGAGGGATGACCAAGTTATACGCTCTTGCAAGCCTTGTAATACTATCCATCAATACAATGACATCACGTTTATGTTCAACGAGTCGCATAGCACGTTCAAGGACAAGTTCACTTACTTTGATATGGTTTTCAGGAACCTCATCAAAGGTGGAGCTGACTACATCCACATCCGCCGCTACGGATCGCTCGATATCTGTCACTTCTTCAGGACGTTCATCGACAAGCAGGATAATCAGTTTTGCATCAGGATGGTTAGTAGAAATACTATTAGCCATTTGTTTTAACAGCATCGTTTTTCCAGCCTTTGGAGGAGCTACAACAAGTCCACGCTGTCCATACCCTACCGGCGACATGACATCCATGATTCGAGTCGAAAGCATTTTCGGCTCTGTCTCCAGCTTCATTTGTCTATCAGGATACAACGGAGTCAAAGCCGGGAAGTGAACACGCTCCTTCGCAGAATCTGGATCTTCTCCATTTACTGCGTCTACGTGCAATAAGCCGTAATAACGTTCATTTTCTTTCGGAGGACGAACTTTTCCGGATACCTTGTCCCCATTTCTCAAATCAAAGCGACGGATTTGAGAGGCCGAAATGTATATGTCTTCAGCACTCGGAGAGTAGTTGATCGGACGCAAAAACCCGAAGCCTTCCGATGGAATGATTTCCAAAATTCCATCCATGAATAAAAACCCATCTTTTTCAGCCTGAGCTTTCAAAATTGCAAAGATCAATTCTCTTTTTGTGAGCTTCGCATAATAGGAGACTTTATACTGCCTGGCTTTTTCATAAAGACCTTTCAAAGTCATCGTCTCCAAATTGGAGATTGTTAAATCTGCCACAGAATCACCACTTTTATATATTTTTCTTAACCTTGTAGATCCCACGTGTAAGCTCACGCTTGTAAAATGTCATCGGACTTCTCAGTAAAAAGAGTTGGAATTAAAATATGGAGAAGTATTGTGAAGTAAGAATAGTGAAGCTTACGAGGTTTCATACCAGAGTCTGATTTCCTTTATCAAACATCCTATATTGTACTCTTGTCATGCTCAGGATTCAATCCTCAATTCTATTTCTTCAGGTTTGGTAGAGGGGAGTTTCATTGAAAGGCTTTCCGTGATAAGAGTTTGACTGTGGAGGATTATAAAAAAGATCAGGCTGCCCCGCCTCATGTCTCCATCCACCACTAACAATTTCTATAGAATAGAGAGAAGCCGGAAATTCCGGCTTCCCATTTTTCACTATGGTTTGATTACTAAATTCGGCTTCTTCTTCAAACTATGGTTACCATCAATGAAACGGACCGTTCCTGATTTCGCACGCATAACCAATGTTTGTGTCGTAGCTGAATGACCTTTGAATTGGACACCTTGAAGCAATTCTCCATCCGTCACTCCTGTGGCGGCGAATATAGCATCATCCCCTCCACAAAAGTCTTCCATGTAAAGAACTTTGTCGATGTCTTCAATTCCCATTTTTTTGCATCGCTCAAGCTCTTCATCATTCGAAGGAATCAGTTTCCCTTGAATTTCTCCTCCCAAACATTTGAGAGCTACGGCAGCAAGTACTCCTTCTGGTGCCCCACCTGAACCAAACAGGATATCGACCCCTGTGTGGTCAAAGGCCGTGTTGATCGCTGCGGCTACATCTCCATCTGGAATAAGCTTGATACGTGCACCAGCTTCACGGATCTCCTCAATTATCCCCTGGTGACGTTCACGATCCAGAACGATAGCGACCACATCTTCTACATCTTTATTTTTCGCTTCAGCAACTGCCTTCAAGTTGTCTGCGATGGATGAATTGATATTGACTTTCCCTACAGCTTCAGGGCCTACGGCAATCTTCTCCATATACATATCCGGAGCATGCAGCAACTGGTTGTGGTCCGCAATGGCAATAACGGCCAAAGCATTCCATGTTCCCTGCGCGACGATGTTCGTCCCTTCCAGAGGGTCTACAGCCACATCGACACGAGGCCCATACCCATTCCCCAGCTTTTCACCGATGTACAACATAGGAGCTTCGTCCATCTCGCCTTCACCGATGACCACTGTCCCTTTCATAGGAATGGTATCAAATACATCTCTCATTGCTGATGTCGCTGCATCATCTGCTTCATCTTTCTTTCCTCTTCCCATCCAACGAGCTGATGATAATGCTGCAGCCTCTGTTACTCGAACTAACTCCATTGATAAACTTCTTTCCATGGTATTCTCCCCAATCTAAGTATGTTTTTTCCTCATCTCCCCATGGAAATGATGCTCAATTCTCAAGAATTTTGAAATTGTTCAATTTCTTCGTCTGACATCTCCTCATACCAGACGTTGGCACCTAATTCAATCAACTTATTCGTCAAATTCTCATAACCTCGTTCAATGTGGTCGACACCAGTGATCTCAGTGACTCCTTCAGCCATAAGACCAGCAATCACCAATGCTGCACCTGCACGAAGGTCTGTAGCTTTCACTTTAGCTCCCTGCAACTTGGACGGTCCTGTCACAATTGCTGAACCGCCTTCGACTTTAATAGAAGCATTCATTCTGCGAAGCTCATCTACGTGCTTAAACCGGGCTTGATAAATCGTATCCGTCACAATCCCTGTCCCTTCAGCTTTTGTCAGCAGTGAAGTCAACGGCTGCTGAAGGTCTGTCGGAAAACCGGGGTAGACGAGTGTTTTAATGTCGACACTCCGAAGCTTTTTCCCAGGTCGGACATACAATTGTTCATCGTTTTCCTCGATCGTAACTCCCATCTCTCTCAATTTCGCCAAAAGAGATTCCAAGTGTTGAGGGATCACGTTATCAATGATCATCTCTTCTCCTTGGGCAGCAGCCATGATCGTGTAAGTACCCGCTTCGATTCGGTCAGGAATAATGGTATGGAGGCATCCTTTCAATTGATCGACACCTTCAATCCTGATGACATCGGTACCAGCACCTTTGATTTTTGCGCCCATACTCGTGAGTAGTGTGGCCACATCAATGATTTCAGGCTCTTTGGCTGCATTTTCAATGACCGTCCTGCCTTTTGCACGGACGGCAGCCAGCATGATATTGATGGTTGCTCCAACACTCACCACATCTAAGTAAATTCGAGCGCCTCGTAATTCCTTAGCTCTCAAATAAATAGCACCTTGTTCATTCGTAACCTCTGCTCCAAGAGCTTCAAAACCTTTGATATGCTGGTCGATCGGACGGGGGCCAAGATGACACCCACCAGGGAGACCAATCACAGCTTTGTTGAAGCGCCCTAACATGGCTCCCATGAAATAATAGGAAGCACGCAGCTTTTTGACTTTACCGTTAGGAAGCGGCATGGATACCATTTCAGAAGGATCGATTTCAATATTCCGACCATCTTTATGAACGGTTCCACCAATTTCTTCTAACAAATCTGAGAGAATACCTACATCTGAGATGTCAGGCAGACCCTCTATCGTAACAGGGGATTCTGCTAAAATAGCAGCGGGAAGCAAAGCGACAGCACTGTTCTTGGCACCACTTACACGGACTTGTCCACGCAAGCGCGTACCGCCTTCCACTAATAGTTTATGCATGAAATACTCCTCGCTTTTAAGGTGAATAGTATGAACTTATTATGTGCATAAATTTCCATTTCAGTCCACTTATTTTTGATTATTCCAGTCATTGAGGAATTTTTCAATGCCTTGGTCCGTCAATGGGTGTTTGACGATCTGCTGGAATACCTTGAAAGGAACAGTAGCAATATGCGCTCCACTCATAGCAGCGTCTGTGACGTGAGTCGGATGGCGCACAGAGGCAGCGATGATTTCCGTTTCAATTCCATGGATATCAAACATATCTGAAATTTGAGCGATCAATTCGACACCATTGTGGCCGATATCATCCAATCGTCCCAGGAAAGGGCTGACATAAGTCGCCCCGGCACGAGCTGCCATAAGGGCCTGGTTTGCAGAAAAAACTAATGTGACATTCGTTTTTATGTTCAGGTCACTGAAAGCTTTTACTGCTTTCAACCCTTCTAAAGTCATCGGAACCTTCACTGTAATGTTCGGAGCGATGGCGGCCAGTTCTTTTCCTTCCTTGATCATGCCTTCAGCATCTTCAGAAATGACTTCGGCACTGACAGAACCTTCTACTTCAGATGTGATTTCTTTTAAGCGATCATGAAAAGATACGCCTTCTTTCGCTACCAGGCTCGGGTTGGTTGTTACCCCGGCCAGGATCCCCAATGCATTTGCCTCACGGATTTCTCCGATGTTTGCTGTATCAATGAAAAATTTCAATTCCTACACCCCTATTCTAATAGTTCACAAGTTATGCGAATTTTGTCACATGTTGGCGCTTTCATAAAGGAGGAAAAGGAAACCGCTACGGAGTAACGGCTTCCTTTGCTAGATTTTTACGCTTTTTGGGAAGAACCAAATTCACGCATTTTACCAATGACCGTTTCTTTGATCGCGTCACGACCAGGGCCTAGGTATTTACGTGGGTCATATTGTTCTGGCTGCTCAGCTAGTACTTGACGTACTGCTTTCCCTTGTGCCATTTGGTTTTCAGTGTTTACGTTGATTTTCGCAGTACCGAAAGAAATAGCTTTTTTGATATCAGCCGTAGGGATACCTGTACCACCGTGCAGGACAAGTGGTTTATCTACAAGACCCATGATTTCTTCCATACGGTCGAAACCAAGGTTCGGTTCACCTTTATAAGGGCCGTGTACAGATCCCAGGGCTGGTGCAAATACGTCAACGTTTGTTTCGTCAACAAGTTGTTTACACTCAGAAGGAATCGCATATGCCGCTTCAGCATCGTCTACGATGATGTCGTCTTCTTGTCCACCTACGCGGCCAAGCTCTGCTTCGACAGATACACCGTGGATGTGAGCCAATTCTACAACTTTTCTCGTAACAGCGATGTTTTCTTCAAGTGGGTCGTGGGAAGCATCGATCATAACAGAAGTGAAACCTGCGTGGATAGCTTCAGCACATTTCTCGAAGCTTGAACCGTGGTCCAAGTGGATGGCAACCGGCACAGTTGTACCGTAGGATTTCATAAGTGCTTTAACCATGTCTACAACTACGTTAAAGCCACCCATGTAACGTCCAGCACCTTCGGATACACCTAAAATGACTGGAGATTGCTCTTCTTCAGCAGCCTGAAGAATCGCTTGTGCATATTCAAGATTATTAAGGTTGAACTGGCCGACGCCATAACGTTCTTCCTTAGCTTTTTCTAGCATTTCTTTCATAGAGACTAACGGCATGAAAGATCCTCCTTTATAGATACGTCCTACTATTTACAAGTCTGTTTCCACACGAAAACACACCATGTAAGTTTCGCTACAGTATTAGAATACCAATACCGTTTACATGGTGCAACACTATGAGAATTATATAGCGCTTACATTGCAAAAAAACCGATTCAATGACTATGAGTCACTGTCCCATTAACCAATTCTTTCAATTTCTGGATATCGAAAGGTTTTGTCACTACTGCCTCGACGAACGAATAATCCACTTCTTCTCTGACCTCATCTTCTGAAAGTCCGGTTATGATGATGACAGGAGAATCAAATCCTTCTTCATACCAGTAGTTGAGCACCTCTCTCCCATGCATGACAGGGAGGTTATAATCCATAATGACAAGATCAGGTTTTTCTTCTTCTGCTAGATTGCAGGCTTGTTTCCCTGTCTTGGCACTGATCGTTTCAAAACCTTCGCTTTTCAGGATTTCTTCTACTAATAGACGAATTCCAGGTTGATCGTCGACTACAAGTATTTTACTGCCCATCTTATACACCCTTCCTCGTGTATTCACCCATTCTGTTTTTTTCTGTTTTAACAGTTTCGAGAACCCACTAGTTTTTTCCTGCATATGTATGTTCTCTTTGTAGTTTTTTTCCCTGAATTGTTATTGGTTAAAACTTATTTTCTTAACTATTCACCTATTACGTTTGTTTAAATATATGGCTCTGTTAAAGGATGGTGCTGTTATCTCACAAGTGATCTCATATCAGCTCTTTCTGTCCTGGGATTTGTATGAGGCCGCCTTTTAGAATGTCTCGCTTTCCGTCGGGTACCGTGAGCCTCCTCAGGCGCGCCTTCCGTGATCTCACCTTGTTCCTTTTTTCCGCAGGAGTCTACCTGTTTTTCCTGCCATCCCATGCTCTGAGTAAATAACGGACCGGACACCTAATCCCAGACGAGGACTATTTAGTAATCGTTTAAAATATCAACAACAGAATATAACAGAGCCAAATAAATATGTCGGATTGTGGATGACTTTCTGAAATGATAACAAGGATGCCCAGGGGGGAGTAGCCACATCCCTGAAAACAAGTCTGGAACGTATGAATCAACGATGACCATTACCAGCCCCTAAGAATATGTACATGAAAAAGGTGTTACCTCTCACGAGAGTAACACCTCTTAATTCATTATTGGTTCTGCTTCATGGCAGCTCCGACGAATCCGTGGAACAGTTGTTGCGGACGAGTCGGTCTTGATTTGAATTCCGGGTGGAACTGACTTGCTACAAACCATGGATGGTCGTCGACTTCGATAATTTCGACTAAGCGACCATCAGGGCTTGTACCTGAGAAATTAAATCCTGCCGCTTCCATCTGCTCACGATAGTGATTGTTGAACTCGAAACGGTGACGATGACGCTCGTAAATCACTTCTTCACCGTACGCCTCCATCGCTCTCGTCCCCTCTTTAAGGCGGGATGGGAAGATTCCTAAACGAAGCGTTCCACCTAAATCAGATACTTCTTTCTGCTCTGGCAGAAGGTCGATGATCGGGTGTGGTGTAGAAGGATCGATTTCTGCAGAATGTGCACCTTTCAACCCAAGGACATTACGGGCAAACTCTACGGTCGCCAGCTGCATGCCTAAGCAGATTCCAAGGAACGGTACATGATTTGTTCTTGCATAGTGGATGGCATCGATTTTTCCTTCGATTCCTCGATCTCCAAAACCACCTGGGACTAGAATTCCATCAACGTCCTGCAGGTGTTCGTGGACATTTTCAGCATTCAAGTCTTCTGAATTCACCCATTTCACATCTACATCTGCGTTGTAACCATAACCTGCGTGTTTCAAAGCTTCTACTACAGAAATATATGCATCTGGAAGTTCTACATATTTACCTACCAGAGCAATCGTAGCATTATGCTTCAAGTTCTTCACTTGGTCGATCAATTTGTTCCACTCTGTCATATCTGCAGGAGGACAATCCAAACCGAAGTGATCACATGTCAATTGATCAAGTTTCTGCTCTTGTAAAGTGATCGGAACGTTGTAAAGAGTACCTGCGTCACGGGCTTCGATAACGGCATGCTTATTGATGTCACAGAACAATGCTATTTTTTCTTTCATGTCTTCTGAAATTTCCATTTCGGTACGAAGAACGATGACATCCGGTTGAATACCAAGTGAACGCAGTTCTTTTACACTGTGCTGTGTCGGCTTTGTTTTCATTTCTCCTGCCGCTTTCAAATACGGCACAAGGGTACAGTGTAAGTACATGACGTGTTCACGACCGATATCGCTCTTGATTTGACGAATCGCTTCAAGGAAAGGAAGGGATTCGATATCGCCTACTGTACCTCCGATTTCAGTGATGACCACATCTGCATTCGTTTCATGCCCCGCGCGGAAAACACGCTCTTTGATTTCATTCGTGATGTGTGGAATAACCTGGACTGTACCACCAAGGTAATCGCCGCGGCGTTCTTTTTTAATGACGTTGGAATAAACTTTCCCGGTCGTCACATTACTGAATTTATTCAAGTTGATGTCGATGAAGCGCTCATAGTGACCCAAGTCCAAATCGGTTTCCGCTCCATCATCTGTAACGAAAACTTCTCCGTGCTGGTATGGACTCATCGTTCCTGGGTCTACGTTGATGTACGGGTCAAATTTTTGAATCGTTACTTTAAGCCCCCGGTTTTTCAATAAACGTCCCAATGAAGCCGCTGTAATTCCTTTACCCAAGGAAGAAACGACACCACCAGTTACAAAAATATATTTAGTCGCCACAATGATCCCTCTTTCTTATATATTCATTATTCGTTTTTCTTCATAAAAGCATACTCATTTCAATCAAGCTTAAAAAACAAAAAACGCTCCCCACTTAGCGGGGAGCGTTGTATCTTAATATTTACGGAAATTTAAGAGCCCAAATAAGATTGTACTGATTTGACTTTTGAAAGTCAACAGTGACTTGAATTATTCGTCTTCTTCGTCGTCATCTCCGATGAAACTGATGTCGTCTTCTACGATTTCTTCCTCTTCCTCATCAAGGTCATCATCTTCGTAGTCTCCATCGTAATCGTCATCGTCATCATCCAAATCCAGATCTTCATCCGTAAGGTCCAGATCCTCTTCCAGGTCCTCATCATCAAATTCGGACACGCCTAGTTCATCTTCAAGCAGCTTGGAAGGCTTTTTCTTCTTCTTCTTTTTCTTTTTACGCTTTTGTGGAAGGGCTGCGATTTCTTCCTCCATTTGTTCAACCGGATACCAGCGCTTCAAGCCCCAGCGGTTCGTTCCGATCGTCATGAAGCTTCCATCAATATTCATATCTGTATAAAACTGTGAAATGTACTCTTCTTTTTGTTTTTCGGAAAAACCTTTCAAGGAAGCGATACGGTGGAAGATTTCGTTGAAATCAATGGCTTCTCCCTCTTCTTCCAAAATCATTGTCGCAAGATCGATCATTGATATTTCATCAATTTGTTCTTGATTAAGTTCTTTTAAGCTCAAGATCCAGCACTCCTTTATATTCAATAAATAGAATAAATGACCTCATAGGCATACGAATCACATTTAATCATACCATCCATTATATGAGCAGGGTATATAAAAATCAAATAAAGATCGCGTCCTGCTTTCTATTATCTGTTCTATCCATTCCTACATAAAAATAAACTTTGCCCTCAAACTATAGATTAGACATGAAAACTTGGTATTCCTGCCGATTTTATTTTAAACTAGAGAAGAAGAAAGACGCTGTAAAAAGGAGAGAACTCAGATGAAGACTCATCCATTCAATTTGATCTTCGGCATAATCGTCATTTTATCTGTAGGGGTCTGGTTATATACCAACTTCGGCTTAATCCAATCTGAACATCTCAGTGAAGCGACCATAACAGAGAAGACACATGACGAAGATGGCTACTATATTAAAATTGATAAGAAAAAACTGAAAGTAAAAGACACGAGCACCTGGATGCTGTTAGAAACGGGGGAGCATTATAGTGTGACTTATGAGTGGTATGGAATGAAAAAGCCTTATGTGAAAGAAATCAACCAGTCCCACGATAAAGACCAGATCGGTGGTCACTGATTCATAGAAAAACGCCCTATCTAATCAGGATAGGGCGTTTTTTGGCAGGGGCTGTGTGTTAATCCCCTATGCAGATTTCCCACTCAAAGTTCCTACATGTTCCTTCTATACTGTCCTCCAACTTCGTACAGAGCATTCGTGATTTGACCGAGGCTTGCGACCTTGACCGTTTCCATCAGTTCCGCAAAAATGTTTCCTCCGCCACTTGCTACGTGCTTCAAACGCTCAAGTGCTTCTTCCGCTTCTTTTTCATGCGAATTCTGGAACTTGCGCAGCTCTGTGATTTGGTGCTCTTTCTCTTCCTTCGATGCACGCGCCAATTCCATGGAGTCGATTTCTTCTTCTGAAGGAGGATTCGGGTTCAGATAAGTGTTCACCCCGATGATCGGCAGCTCGCCTGAATGTTTCTTCCCTTCATAATAAAGAGATTCTTCCTGAATCTTGCCACGCTGGTATTGGCGTTCCATCGCACCCAGGACACCGCCGCGGTCGTTGATTCGCTCAAACTCCTGCAATACCGCCTCTTCAACAAGATCCGTGAGCTCTCGGATGATATACGACCCTTGAAGGGAGTTTTCATTTTTCGTGAGTCCAAACTCTTTACTGATGATCATTTGTATAGCCATCGCACGGCGCACCGATTCTTCCGTCGGTGTCGTAATCGCTTCATCGTATGAGTTCGTATGCAGCGAGTTACAATTATCTTGAATTGCGATTAAAGCTTGTAACGTTGTACGGATATCATTGAAGTCGATCTCCTGCGCATGCAAGGAACGGCCTGAAGTTTGAATGTGATACTTCAGCTTCTGACTTCGTTCATTCGCACCATATTTGTTCTTCATGACAATCGCCCATATACGTCTCGCTACACGTCCCATGACTGTGTATTCAGGATCGAGACCGTTTGAGAAGAAGAACGATAAGTTAGGAGCAAACTTGTTGATGTCCATTCCACGACTCAAGTAATACTCTACATACGTGAATCCATTCGCCAACGTAAAAGCAAGCTGTGTTATCGGGTTTGCTCCCGCTTCTGCGATATGGTATCCAGAAATCGATACAGAATAATAATTTCTGACTTGGTGGTCGATGAAATACTGCTGGATATCTCCCATCATCCTCAACGCGAATTCTGTTGAGAAGATACAAGTATTCTGACCCTGGTCTTCCTTCAGAATATCGGCCTGGACAGTACCACGGACGACGTGAATCGTTTCTTCTTTGATTTGTGCCGCCTCTTCTGGATTTGGTTCACGACCGTTTTCTTCTCGGAATTTATCCAACTGTTGATCGATCGCTGTATTAAAGAACATAGCGAGGATGATAGGTGCCGGCCCATTGATCGTCATGGATACGGAAGTCGTCGGGTCGACAAGGTCGAAACCATTATAAAGCTTCTTCATATCTTCCAGCGTACAAATGTTGACTCCGCTCTCCCCGACTTTTCCATAAATATCAGGACGCTCATCAGGGTCTTCTCCATATAGAGTTACCGAGTCGAATGCCGTGCTCAGACGTTTGGCATCGTCCCCTTCCGATAAATAGTGGAAACGGCGATTGGTTCGTTCCGGTGTTCCTTCCCCGGCAAACTGACGCTTAGGATCCTCTCCTTTACGTTTGAACGGGAATACCCCGGCCGTGAAAGGAAATGCTCCAGGGACATTTTCACGAAGGAGCCAGGAAATTCGATCGCCCCAATCCGAGTAATTCGGCAAGGCGACTTTAGGGATCTTCAACCCTGCCAGACTCTCGGTGGTGAGGTCCATCGTAATTTCTTTATCACGAACTTTGAACGTATAAGTATCTCCACTATACCGTTCATGAAGGTCTTCCCAATCCTCCAATTTTTCTTTTGCATCACGATCCAGTGACTTCTCGTAATCCTCGATCAAGCGCTCTATACTTGCTTTCGTCTCTTCATCTTCGAGCTCTTCCAGCGTTCCTTTCAATTGGTAGAGCTTGCGAGCTTTTTCTGCTTGGTTATCTGTCTGTTTATGATAATCCCTCACAGCAAGTGCAATATCACGGAGATATTGTTTACGTTCATTCGGAATGATCACATTTTGTTTTTCTACCTTATCTACACGTTCTAATGAAGTTTGATTCTCCCAGGAGAACTTCTCGTTCAATTCATCTACGATCGCCGCAAACAAGGTATTCGTCCCAGGGTCATTGAACTGACTTGCGATGGTACCGAAGACCGGGAATTTTGATTCATCTTCATGGAAGAGCATATGGCTGCGCTGGTATTGTTTACGCACCTGGTTCATCGCATCTTCCGAACCTTTTTGTTCAAATTTATTGATGACGATGAAATCGGCAAAATCGATCATATCGATTTTTTCCAGTTGGGACGGGGCTCCGAATTCCGCGGTCATGACATACATGGAGAGATCAGTCACATCAGTGATGGCTGCATCTCCCTGCCCGATTCCACTCGTCTCAACGATGATGAAATCTACACCGGCAGCTTTCACCACTTGAATCGCTTCTTCTACGGCAGTGGATAGTTCTGAACGTGCATCACGCGTGGCCAGTGAACGCATATACACACGAGGATTGAAAATCGCGTTCATGCGAATCCGGTCCCCGAGCAGTGCGCCCCCGGTCTTCTTTTTGGTCGGGTCGACAGATAATATCGCTATCTTTTTCTCAGGAATTTCATTAACGAAACGACGAATCAATTCATCGGTCAATGAACTCTTACCTGCCCCGCCTGTACCTGTGATTCCGAGAACAGGTATCGTTTTTTCGTTCTTCTCTTTTACTGCCGTTTCAAACGCAGCAACCGCTTCTCGTTCTTCTTTTTTCGTATTTTCAACATACGTAATAAAACGTGCGATCGCCTGATGATCACCGTTTTCAAGATCTGCGACACTTTTCTCCACATTTAATGGAGGCAGGAAGTCACATTCCTCGATCATCAGATTAATCATCCCCTGCAGCCCTAATTCACGGCCGTCTTCAGGTGAGAACACCCTGGCGACGCCGTGCTCATGCAGCTCTTTGATTTCTCGTGGAATGATGACACCGCCACCACCGCCATAGACGCGAATGTGTCCGGCACCTTTTTCCTCCAGCAAGTCGACCATGTACTTGAAATATTCCACATGGCCCCCTTGATAGGATGAAATGGCGATTCCCTGCACATCCTCCTGAATGGCTGCATTGACCACTTCTTCGACGGATCGGTTGTGGCCAAGGTGGATGACTTCAGCACCTGTCGATTGTAAAATGCGTCGCATGATATTAATGGAAGCATCATGGCCATCAAATAAACTCGACGCCGTCACAAAACGAACCGGGTTTTTCGGCTTATATACCGTTGGCTGTTCCATATTGTATCCTCCTTACGAGTTAAGTCGTTTCTGTTTCTTTCAAACCTTCAAGCAGTAATTCAATCTGAGCATCGGTGTAGGTCTCAAGCGTAAATGTACGCTGTAAAATCCAACGTCGGAACCCCCACATCTGTCCCTGGACGAAGATGTTGTTGGCAATCAACTTGACCTCCTGATCCGTTCGCTGATCTGATAAGCTGTTCACTATGACTTGTTCAAGCATCGCGACCATGTCCCGCTCTTTCTGCAGAACATATTCTTGAGCATCTCTTGGGAGCGACTTGACTTCCTGATACATCACGAGTACTTCATCCTGCATATCATCCATCAGTTGAAAATAAGAGCGGATGGCGTGAATCAGACTTTGCAAGCTCGTTTGACTGGGGTCGATCGAATCTTCCATCCGTTCTTTTACCCGCTGATAGATCGAGTCACAGACCAGAAATAAAACATCTTCCTTCTTCCTGATATATTCATAAAGTGTTCCGATACTGAAACCGGAAGCTTTGGCAATTTCTCGGGTGGTCGTCTTGTGGAACCCCTTTTCAATAAAAAGAGTGACTGCTCCCTTGATCATCTGGTTTCTCCGCTTCAAGACAAGCGCCTCATCTTTAATCGAAGAAGGAACATGTTTTTCAGCCATCGTCATTCTCCTTTACACAACCATTCTTGATTCGAGAGGCGTTCGGCCGGCACGAGTGGACTCTACTTAGTTCGTCACCATACGTCCGATGACCAGTCGCTGGATTTCCTGCGTACCTTCATAGATTTGTGTGATTTTCGCATCACGCATATAACGCTCGACCGGATAATCCTTCGTGTACCCATAACCTCCATGGACTTGCACGGCTTCGGTCGTTATTCTCATTGCAGCATCTCCTGCGTACAACTTCGCCATCGCAGAAGCCTTGGAGTAAGGCAGACCTTCAGACTCCAGGTACGCAGCTTGATAAGTCAGCAGTCTTGAAGCTTCGATTTCAGTCGCCATATCTGCAAGCTTAAAGGAAACCCCTTGAAGTTTTGCGATCGGTTTACCGAATTGCTCACGCTCTTTGGCATAAGCCACAGATTCATCAAGTGCACCCTGTGCAATCCCTACGGCTTGCGCAGCGATTCCGTTACGACCACCATCAAGCGTCATCATGGCAATTTTGAATCCTTGGCCTTCTTCCCCAAGCAGATTCTCTTTTGGTATTTTACAATTTTCAAAGATTAATTCAGTCGTCGGTGAAGAACGAATGCCAAGCTTCTTCTCTTTCTTACCGAAGGAGAATCCAGGCGTTCCTTTTTCAACGATGAACGCACTGATCCCCCGTGTTCCAGCTTCTGGATCCGTTTTAGCGAATACGACATACAAATCGCCGACTCCGCCATTGGTGATCCATACTTTGTTTCCATTCAACACATAATGATCGCCCTCAAGCTTCGCCTGGGTGCGCATGGAAGAAACGTCACTACCCGCTCCTGGTTCAGATAGTGCATAAGCTCCTAATTTTTCTCCGGAAGCTAGTTGCGCCAAGAACGTCTTCTTCTGTTCTTCCGTACCGAACTTATAAATCGGCCAGCTGGCGAGTGATATATGAGCGGACAGCGTTACCCCGGTGGAGGCACACACACGTGATAATTCCTCTACAGCAATGACGTAGCTGACGAAGTCTGAGCCGATCCCGCCGTATTCTTCCGGCCATGGAATCCCTGTCAATCCAAGCTCTGCCATCTTATCGAAGATTTCACGGTCGAAGCGTTCCTCTTCGTCACGCTCGGCAGCCGTCGGTTCCACTTCATTTTTGGCAAAGTCACGTACCATTTTGCGCAGCATTTCTTGTTCTTCAGTCAAAGTAAAATTCATATGTCAACTCTCCCTCAATCTCTGATCAAATGATTTCCGATTACAATTCTTTGAATTTCGCTCGTACCTTCATAGATTTCACATACTTTCGCATCACGGAAGAAACGTTCTACAGCATAGTCTTCTGTGTAGCCATATCCGCCGTGTATCTGCACAGCTTCAATGGATGCCTGGACAGCCGTTTTCGATGCCATCAGCTTCGCTATCGACACTTCTTTCCCGCACTTCTTACCAGCTGCCTGCATAGAAGCCGCATTGTAAACCAGTAATTTAGAAGCTTCTACTGCCGTCGCCATATCGGCGAGTTTAAATGAAACTCCCTGAAGTTTTGCGATTGGTTTCCCGAATTGCTCCCGTTCTTTCGCATAATCAATTGCGTGTTCTAATGCTGCTTCAGCAATCCCGAGGGACTGAGCAGCAATCCCGATTCTTCCGACGTTCAAATTAGCAAGAGCAATCTTATAGCCTTCCCCTTCTTCACCCAATCGTTGTTCAACAGGCACTTCACACTGATCAAAGTTCAAAGAAACGGTACTCGACCCGTGCAGCCCCATCTTTTTCTCGGCTTTACCGATGGATAAACCAGGAGTGTCACGCTCTACGATGAAGGCACTCAGCCCTCGCCCTGTCGGTTCATCCGGATTCGTACGGGCGAAAACGATGAATGTATCCGCTTCTCCACCGTTAGTAATGAACACTTTCGATCCATTCAGTAGATAATGATCGCCTTTTCTTTCGGCCCGGGTTTTCAGGCTTCCTGCATCAGATCCTGCGCTCGGCTCTGTAAGGGCAAAAGCTCCTAAGTATTCACCCGAAGCAAGTTTTGGAATGTATTTTTGCTTTTGTTCTTCTGTTCCGAAATACAAAATCGGGTTGGTACCGACTGAAGTATGGACAGATAAGATGACTCCGAGAGTCGCACTGACCTTCGAAATTTCATGTATGGCTATGATATAAGAGGTGTAATCCATTTCTGCTCCGCCGTATTTTTCAGGAATCGGAATCCCCATCAGACCAAGCTCTCCCATTTTAGGAATCAACTCGCTCGGGAATCGATCTTCGGCCTCCATACGTTCTACCGCAGGTGCGACTTCATTCTCTGCAAAGTCACGCACCATTTTACGCATCATTTGTTGTTCATCAGTAAAGTGCAAATCCATCTCCAGCCTCCCCCTTCTTAGTTATTCGTAGCTGTAAAAACCTCGGCCTGATTTTTTCCCTAACCAACCTGCTTTTACATACTTTCTAAGGAGCGGGCATGGACGGTATTTGCTGTCTCCGAATCCTTCATGGAGGACTTCCATGATATATAAGCAAGTATCCAAGCCGATGAAGTCAGCCAGTGTCAACGGCCCCATCGGATGGTTCATCCCAAGTTTCATGACAGTGTCTACATCTTCAGGTGTGGCCACCCCTTCATGCACAGTATAGATTGCTTCATTTATCATCGGCATGAGTATTCTATTGGAGACGAAACCTGGAAAATCTTCGACTTCCACAGGGGTTTTTTCAAGCTTTTTCGCTAAATCCTCAATCGCCTGATAAGTCTCATCGCTCGTTTGAATGGCTCGGATGATCTCGACAAGCTTCATGACCGGAACAGGATTCATAAAGTGCATACCGATCACTTGAGAAGGACGGCTTGTCGCAGCCGCAATTTCTGTAATCGGCAGGGAGGATGTATTGGTTGCCAGGATTGCATGCGAAGGCGTTATTTCATCCAGGCTTTTAAATACCTTCTCTTTCACACCCATGTTCTCCACTACAGCCTCGATGACGAAATCGCAGTCGGAAGCATCTTCGAGAGCTGTAGACCCTGATAGGTTCTCAAGGGTAGATTGTTGATCTTCCTCTGTCATCCTCCCTTTTTCCACGGCCCGTTTGAGACGCTTCTCAATACCTGACAATCCTTTATCTAAAGCTTCTTGTTTTAGATCATTCAACATTACTTTCAGTCCTGATTGTGCAAAAACCTGAGCAATCCCTGCTCCCATCTGCCCTGCACCAATCACCATCACTTTGTTAATCGTCATTGAAAATTCCCCCTTATTGCTTCGGTACTTCAATCAGAACAGCATCTCCCTGGCCTCCGCCTGAACAAATCGCAGCGATCCCTAATCCTCCACCACGACGCTTCAATTCATAGGCAAGGGTCAAAAGAATACGTGCTCCACTGGCACCGATCGGGTGACCTAAAGCGACAGCTCCACCATTCACATTCACTTTCTCGTGATCGAGACCTGCAATTTTTCCACTTGCTAAGGAAACAGCCGCAAATGCTTCGTTCACTTCGAATAAATCGATATCCTCGATGGATTTCCCTGCCTTTTCAAGCAGTTTATTGATGACAAGACCCGGCGTTTGCGGGAAGTCCTGTGCTTCCACTGCCACTTCATCATGAGCAAGTACCGTAGCCAGTGGATCAAGTCCCATTTCATTCGCTTTCTCATCCGACATCAGCAACATGGCACAAGCCCCATCATTGACTCCCGGAGCATTTCCAGCTGTGATCGTTCCATCCTGGTCAAATACAGGGCGCAGCTTCGCAAGTGCTTCCACCGTAGTGTTTTTACGGGGAGCTTCGTCCGTGTCCACGACCACAGGATCACCTTTACGCTGTGGAACTTCGACAGAAACGATTTCTTCAGCCAATTTTCCACCTTCGATTGCCTGAACAGCCCTTTGATGACTTCGATAAGACCACTCATCCTGCGCTTCACGTGTCAGTTCGTATTCTTTTGCCGTACGGTTTCCGTAGTTCCCCATGTGGACTTTTTCGAAAGAACACGTCAAACCATCATGAACCATCATATCTTTGACAGGGGCGTCTCCCATGCGTAACCCCCAGCGCGCTTTAGGCATGAAGTAAGGTGCATTGCTCATGCTCTCCATTCCACCAGCCACAATCACTTCTTCTTCTCCCAGGCGGATAAATTGATCAGCCATCGTGACACTCCGCATACCGGACGCACACACTTTGTTTACGGTTTCTGTTTTCACATGCCAGGGGATGCCTGCTTCACGAGACGCCTGACGGGACGGCAGCTGACCTTGACCTCCCTGCAGCACCGTGCCCATGATTACTTCATTCACATCTTCAGCTTTCAAATTGGCACGTTCTAAAGCTGCTTTTATCGCTATTCCTCCAAGCTGGGCTGCGGTTAGAGGCGCTAATCCTCCACCAAATTTACCAAACGGGGTACGAGCACCTGACACGATTACTGTTTTACGCATATAAATATCCTCCCTTTTATGATAACGCTTTCAAAAATAACGATTGAACGCTCGCTCAATATCGTCTCACAAGGAAAGTGTACATAAATTTTTGTACACTTTCCACAATTTTCACACTATTCCATTCTATTTTAACAAAAGATTCATTCTTTCTCACCTTTACATTTAAGCTGATTTTTCCTCCGTATTTTCAAAAATGGACTTAGCAAGGATTTCAGCAATATCCATTGTGCTTACTTCCTCTTCCACTTCTTTGGCTTTCGTCCCATCTGACAGCATAGTCAGACAGAATGGACATCCACTGGAGATCATGGTCGGTTCTACTTCAAGCGCTTGCTCTGTACGAGCGACGTTGACGCGGTTCCCTGATTTTTCTTCCATCCACATCATACCGCCACCAGCACCACAGCACATTCCGTTTGAGCGGTTCCGCTTCATTTCCACCACTTCAACTCCAGGAATCATTTCTAGAACTTCTCTCGGAGGCTGGTAAACTTCATTGTATCTTCCAAGGTAACAGCTATCGTGATACGTAATTTTCTCTTTCACGACACCCTCAGGTTTCAGTTTTCCTTCTTTCAGCCATTCCGCCAGCATTTCTGTATGGTGGTAAACTTCTGCCTCTAACCCGAAGTCTGGGTACTCATTTTTGAATATGTTATACGCATGTGGGTCGATCGTAATGATTTTCTTCACATCATGCTTTTCAAATTCTTTCATATTTTTTTCAGCAAGCTCCTGGAATAAGAATTCATTCCCCATACGGCGGGCGGTGTCTCCAGAGTTTTGTTCTTTGTTACCAAGGATCGCGAATTTGATTCCGGCTTTATTCATCAATTTCGCAAAAGCCATCGCGATCTTCTGGCTCCGGTTATCATAGGAACCCATCGAGCTTACCCAGAACAAATACTCGAACTCTTCACCAGACTTCTTCAATTCTTTGACTGTAGGAATATGAACATCCTCTTCCAGGGTACGCCAGTCTTCACGTTCTTTTTTAGACAGCCCCCAAGGGTTCCCCTGGCGTTCAATGTTCATCATCGCGCGCTGGCCATCAGCATCCATCTTACCTTCCGTAAGAACTAAGTAACGACGAAGGTCGATGATTTTATCCACGTGCTCGTTCATGACTGGGCAAGCATCTTCACAGTTACGGCATGTCGTACATGCCCACAGTTCTTCCTCTGTGATGACATCCCCGATCAAACTCTTATTTTGGACAGCTTCCAAGGAAGCGGCTGCTTCCTCTGTACCTTGAGAGCGGGCCATTTGAGCAAGTGTGTTTCCTTCTGTATTAGAGAAAGCATAAGAAGGAACCCATGGAGAAGCGCCTGTAACCGCAGCCCCTTTTTCCGTTAAATGATCACGCAGTTTAATGATCAAGTCCATCGGTGAAAGCATTTTACCTGACCCTGAAGCCGGACATACATTGGTACAACGTCCACACTCCACACAAGCATAAAAGTCGATCATCTGAAGCTGGTTGAAATCTTCTATTTTACCGACACCGAATGAAACGTCTTCTTCATCCGCCTCTTCATCAATTTCGAAGTCGATGGTTTTCAACTTCCCTGGCGGCTCTTCACGACTGAGAAATACGTTGACGGGAGCTGCCAGCAAGTGCGCGTGTTTCGATTGAGGCACATACACAAGGAACGTCAAAAGAATCAATAAATGGATCCACCACATGACGAAGAATACTGTCGCAGCAGCTGCAGGCGGCATCCAAGAGAAAGCGCTTGCAATCATGGACGCAACAGGTTCCGTCCATGCACCTTCATGGCCGTGCCAAATCAGCCCCATACCATTACCTACCAGTACAGTGACCATCAATGTACCGATAAAAATAAGGACAAGCCCGGCTTTGAAGCCACGTTTCAGACGTACAAGTTTTTCAATATAACGACGGTGGAACGCCCAGATAACAGCAGCTAAAATCGTCAGCGTCACTAATTCCTGAAAGAAAGTAAACCCTGGATAAAAAGGTCCCAACGGCAAATGGGAATCTGGTGCAAGACCCTTCCAAATGAAGTCGATGGCTCCAAATTGGACAAGGATGAAACCGTAGAACATCATGACATGGATAATTCCTGATTTCTTATCTTTCAATAATTTTTTCTGACCGAAGACATAGATCCAAATCTTCTGTAATCGTCTTTTGATTTTGCCATCAAACTCGAATTTTCTTCCCATCTTAATGTAAGCGATCCGCGTCCGTACGACTCGGACGAATAAGTATAGGCCATAGATCGTCACACCAAGGAACAAAATCCAGTTTGCCAGTAACAACGGATTCATGACTCTCCCCCTCTTTTTTTCATCGCTGCGCGCGATACAGGCTCCTATATAGCGGAAACCTTGAAATTTTCTGAATCTTATAACTTAACTATAAATTATGAATGAGCATTCAGTCAACATATTTTCATGTTTTAACTTGTGTATTGTCGAGGAAACGGGAAAACTAAGGAAAGAATTTCTTTTGGAGGTTTTGTGAGTGACTTTTTTTGTCATTATTTTCTGTCTATTAGTTTTTATTTTACTGATTTTTCTAGATTTTAAAATGGGACGATATAACCACATCCGCCATGCGAGGACCATCATTCCGCCGCAAACCAAAGGGAATTATCGGTTATTCAAAAACGGCTCTCCTCTTTTTGAGCAGCTGTTTCAAGATATCTCCGATGCTTCTGTGCAGGTGGATGTGTATTTTTTTCTTGTCGAAAAGGATTACATCACCGAGAATTTTCTGAATGTGTTAAAAAACAAAGCAAGGGAAGGCGTCCCCGTTCGATTCATGGTCGATCGGCTGGGAGGACATAAAGTAACGAAAGAAATGAGGATAGAGCTCGAGGATGCAGGCGTGGACTTTCAATTTGCTGAGAAACCCGGATTCCCTTATTTTTTCTATCGTTTGAATCGGAGAAATCATAGGAAAGTGACGGTTGTTGATGGGAAATATGCTTATGTAGGCGGGTTTAATATCGGGAAAAATTATATGGGGGAATCCTCCACTTTCGGAAACTGGAGAGATTATCACTTACGGTTGACCGGCCCTATCGTTGAGGATTTACATCGGGTTTTTTTGGATGATTGGTATTTAGCTACTGGAATAGAGGAACAACCTTTACCAAGCACCAGCGAAGGCAGCCACCGCATTCAAATGATAGCGACGGACGGCGTCGGTTTAGAGGAAGAATTCGTTCGAATGATTCAGTCTGCTGAAAAAGAGGTATTGATCGGCTCTCCTTATTTTATCCCGACAAAGACATTGATGGACTCGTTTTTGAGAGTTCTGAAAAAAGGTATACATGTAAAGATTCTCATCCCAATGAAATCAGACCATCCGTTTGTCAAAGAAGCAGCACTCCCTTATTTGAAGAACCTTCACGAACATGGAGCAACCATCCGTTTCTTCGATGCAGGTTTTTATCATTCCAAGATGATCATTATTGATGAGGCTTTTGCCGACATCGGAACAGCGAACTTTGATAGAAGGAGTCTTTTTTTGAACAAGGAAGTGAACACCTATATATATGAAAAGGGATTCATCCGTGATTTGCGCGAAACGTATTTAGAAGACTTCAATGACGGCTACCCCTTCGATGAACATTGGTGGAAGATTCGTTCTGTGGGTACAAAAATAAGAGAAAAGATCGCAGTTCTGTTACGACCTTTTCTCTAATGTGACTGCTTATTTCATAAGTTCCGAAATCATGGGAGAAACCCATCCTACTACTTTAAAACCTAAATAAATCCCTGTAATTCCTGCGATTCCAGCGAATGCCGGAGGGGCAGGGATGGGTAATTTCAAAACAGCAAAAATTAATCCGACTACAAATCCAGCTAAAAGTGCGAGTAGTATCTCTTTCAAATCTATTCACCCAACCTTATTGATTTCATTTACGTTACCACTGCTTGTCCCCTCAAGCCTTTCAACGAAAGGGCTGATATTTTATTATCCTACATGAAGGGAGAAAGTATGATTGTTAATATCCGATGTCAATAAAAAGAACGCCCCGCAGCAATTGCTAAGGCGCCCTTTTGTTAATATATGCAATTACATTTGAGTTGGTGCAGAAACACCAATCAATTTCAGTCCATTGCTCAATGTGGTACGGACGGCCTGCATAAGGGCAAGACGAGCAGCTGTACGTTCAGGGTGATCTTCATCTAGTACTTTTTCAGCATTGTAGAAACTGTGCAAGTTAGATGCCAGATCGAAAACGTATTGAGTCACTCTGTGAGGTGTACGCTTCTCAGCAGCATCTGCCACCACTTGAGGGAACTCCCCTAGACGTTTCAGAAGGTCTTCTTCTTTTTCAGAAGTTAGTTGACTTCCATCAAATTCATTTGAGACAAGTCCTTTTTCTTCTGCCTGTTTCAGCATCGTGCAGATGCGGGCATGTGCATATTGAACATAATAAACAGGGTTTTCATTCGACTCTGAACGAGCCAGGTCCATATCAAAGTCCAAATGAGAATCACTGGAACGCATGGAGAAGAAATAGCGCATTGCATCGATTCCGACTTCTTCCATCAGCTCACGCAACGTCACAGCTTTTCCTGTCCGCTTACTCATCTTGACTTTTTCCCCATCTTGGAACAAGTTGACCATCTGGATGATTTCCACTTCCAAAGTATCTTTGTCGTATCCAAGCGCTTGGATAGCTGCTTTCATACGAGGGATATAGCCATGGTGGTCCGCTCCCCAGATGTTGATCAAAGTATCGAATCCACGATCGAGCTTGTTCTTGTGGTAAGCGATATCCGGAGTAAGGTATGTGTAGGTTCCGTCATTCTTAATAAGGACACGATCTTTGTCGTCTCCGAATTTAGTCGTTTCAAACCATGTGGCATCATCTTTTTGATAGACGTAGTTCTGATCTTCGAGTACTTTTAACGCGTTCTTGATCTGGTCTCCTTGATACAGGCTCGTCTCAGAGAACCATTCATCGAAAGGTACACGGAACTCCTGCAGGTCTTTTTCGATTTTACTCAGCTCATATTTCAAACCGTACTCACGGAAAAACTGCAGGCGTTCTTCTTCCGCAACATCCACCCACTTTTCTCCGTCTTCTTCAGCAAGTTTCTCACCTAATTCCACGATATCCTTGCCGTGATAACCATCTTCAGGCATCTCCCACTCTTTCCCGAGCGCTTGCATATAACGGGCTTCTACAGAGAGAGCAAGGTTCGCCATTTGATTTCCAGCGTCGTTGATGTAGTATTCACGAGATACATCAAATCCAGCTGCATCCAAAACATTACAAAGCGAATCTCCAACGGCTGCACCTCGGGCATGACCAAGGTGTAAAGTTCCCGTAGGGTTTGCAGAAACGAATTCGACTTGAATTCTATGTCCGTTACCAATATTCGTGCGACCGTACTGATCACCAGCTTCTAAAATGGACGGGACAAGTTCAGTCAAATATTGGTTGTTCATGTAAAAATTGATGAACCCTGGTCCGGCAATTTCGATTTTTTCAATCGATGCTTTTGAACGGTCGAATTGTTCCACAAGTTCTGTCGCGATGGCACGTGGGTTCTTTTTTGCTACACCCGCGAGCTGCATTGCCATGTTCGTCGCATAGTCTCCGTGTGATTTATCTTTTGGCTGCTCTAAAATCACATCCGGCATTTCATCTTCCCCAGCAAGCTCGGCTGCAAGGACGGCACGTACGATTTCATCCTTCAGCTTCTGCTCCATTTGTTCAACGATATTCATGATTCGCTCTCCTCCTCAAACGTCAGCGTCAAGCGGTGGGCCTGAGTCACTTCGTGGTTTAAAGTCATTTGATAGCTAAGATAAAGTCGTCCTTCTGATGCCTGCTCCAAAGAGCGGTACTCCAGTTCTTCGGTATACGTCTTCATATGAAATTCACCATACGTATGGTGGTATAAATTCTCAGTTTCCAAGTCTTTTTGGAACACCTGGCGCATATCCACTCCACCACTTCGTTTGATACTCACATGATTCGGCTTCACTGTGATCATCGTATTGATCGGGTCACCTTCTTCAGGGTGTTCAGTAAACGTGAGCACTTGAGTTTCACCTTTCGTGAAGAAGCGGCCAGGTTCATTGACCTCCATTTTCTCCCGTCGGTCCTCGTCTCTAATTTCCGTTACCAGTTGGACCTGAACGTCTCTTGCATTGCTTGACATATAATCATACCGTCCCTTCATCAAGCGTTCTTTCTTACGTACACTATAACTTGTATATTATAAGAACTCGAGTAAAAAAACGCAAGCGCACTTATTTTTTGGGCTTTGACCTCCGGTTGCTTCGCTGCATTCTGATTCCTCTCGTTATAATACTTTGTTATAGGGTTACATTCAGAGTATCTGCTCTATTGTTCCATTTAAATTTTGATTCCAAACCTGACGTCTTCTACTTCAATAAAACATTCACGTATTGTTGTATTTCATCCACCTGTGACACATGCAGAGGGATCGTGTAGGAAAGATAAATGATGACGATCGCAGCCACAATTCCTGTGTACCATTTCAATGAAATCTGCTCTTTGAACGGCCGGCGTTCCGGTGTGAATAAAAGTAGTATAAATGGCAGGATCAAAGCGCTGATCATCACATCGATCCGCCACTGCTGACGTTCAGCTGACAGGGCTACATAAAACCTGAGCGCATCTGCCTGGCGATTTTCAACATTCACTTTTTTCTCACCGCCTGAAAATGACCGGTGCTCAATCGTCAATGTTTCTCCTTCTATGGAGTAATCGTAACCGGAGGGCGTCCATTGACCTGCAAAAGTAGCGATCAGCAAAGAGCCCATAATCAGCGTGTAAGCTATGATAATTCCGATGATTTTTTTATCCAAAACAAAGCTCTCCTTCGTGTATTGGTTCAAAAGTAAGGCTATCAAAATAAAAAGCCTTTCATACAGAAAAGCCACCATGAAAACAATCATAGTGGCTTTTTCTTCGCTAAAAAAAGTATAAGTTCTTTACTGTCCTGTGTCTAGTTTTAAGGGTGAACAAAAAGTACACACTATTTCACAAAGCCCAGAAGCATTTCGCGAATGAACTTACTGGCTGCAATCTGTGTCTTTTCAGATGAATCATAAGCAGGTGCAACTTCCACTAAATCCGCTCCCACTACGTTCACATCGCTGGCCGCAATAGCATGGATTGCCGATAGAAGCTCTTTGGAAGAAATCCCTCCTGCTTCTGCCGTCCCGGTACCGGGTGCATAAGCAGGATCGAGAACGTCAATGTCGATGGTGATATAAGCCGGACGTCCACTTAAGGTGGGAAGTATTTCTTTCAATGGCTCAAGGACTTCATACTTGGCCATGTACATGCCGCTTTCTTCTGCGTATTGGAATTCTTCACGCATTCCTGAGCGGATACCGAAAGAGTAGATATTCTCCGCCCCGAACTGTTCACATGCTTTACGGATCGGAGTGGAATGAGAAAGGACTTCCCCTTCGTACTCTGCACGCAAATCAGCATGCGCATCGATATGGATGACGGCCAGGTCCGAATATTTACGATGGAATGCTTTGAGTACAGGCCATGTAACTAAGTGCTCTCCACCTAACCCTAATGGGAACTTCCCTTTTTCCAAAAGTTCGTCCATATATTCCTCTATGATATCGATGCTCCGCTTGGCATTGCCGAATGGAAGCAGGAGATCGCCAGCATCATGATACTGAACTTCCTCCAAATGTCTGTCCAAATAAGGACTATACTCTTCTAAGCCTATGGATGCTTCACGAATTCTGTTCGGACCGAAACGGGAACCAGGGCGGAAGCTGACTGTCCAATCCATAGGCATCCCATAAATGACCGCATCCGCCTCTTCTTCTGAAGCCCGGCTCATGATAAATACTTTTCCAGAGTAAGACTCATCAAATTTCATTCATGCTCACTCCTCAGTTAAATCTTTGACGAACTTCGGCAGCGCAAAGCATGCCCCATGAAGCTCTTTCGTGTAATATTTCGTATCGATATCAAAAAAGCGCTCTTCAGATACTTGCAGCGGATCATAGATTTTACTCCCCATTGTAAATGTCCAAAGGCCACTTGGGTAAGTAGGGATATTCGCCGTATAGACTTTCGTGATCGGGAAGGTTTCTTTCACATCCCCGTATACTTGACGGATCAAATCAGCTTTGAACCAAGGATTATCCGTCTGCGCCACAAAGATACCGTCTTCTTTCAACGCTTTGGAGATGCCTTCATAAAACCCTTTGGAGAATAAATTCACGGCAGGGCCGACCGGTTCAGTAGAATCTACCATAATGACATCATACTCACGTTCGCTTTCAGCGATATGCATGAAACCATCATCCACTTTCACTTCTACCCGTTCATCTTCAAGCGCACCGGCAATACTGGGAAGGTGTTTCTTCGAATATTCGATCACCTTTCCATCAATCTCGACCAGTGTGGCTTTTTCTACACTAGAGTGTTTCAAAACTTCACGTATGACACCGCCATCTCCACCTCCGACAACAAGGACATGTTTCGGGTTAGGGTGAGTGAAAAGCGGCACATGGGCCACCATTTCGTGATAGACGAATTCATCTTTTTCAGTGGTCATGACCATATCATCAAGGACAAGCATGTTGCCCCATTCTTCTGTTTCTAACATTTCTAATTCTTGAAAGTCTGTTTTTTCTTTATGCAGGGAGCGTTTGACCTTTGCTGTAATACCAAAGCTTTCGGTTTGTTTTTCAGTAAACCATGTACCCATTTTCTATTCTCCTTTGTTCTTTGAATCTCGTTCAAACCTGGAAATCGTACCAAGACGTTTATTTTACTATGGTTTCTCCCATAATAATAGCAGTCTTTATTCATTCTTTACAGTTGGGAGTCTAAGAGAATGATACTATTTATTCGTTTTACTTACCTATGTATCAAACGCGGGATCAAGCTTGGGATATTAGGCGCCCTGGTGGTCCTGGCCTGTACCCTTGTCCTTTTAGGCTACGCCATTACACAAGGGCCGCCTTCCTTAGTGACAGAGCAGAACACGCTCTATTATGGAAAAGATGGTTCACTGATCGGAGAAGATCATGGAGCGGAAGAACGGTATTGGGTAAGTTTTGATAAAATGCCGGATACGATCAAGAACGCAACGATCGCTATCGAAGACCGCCGTTTTTACGACCACTTCGGGTTTGACCTGAAACGGATAGCAGCTGCCGCCCTCACTGACCTCAAGCAGATGAGAATGGTCGAAGGCGCAAGCACCATCACTCAACAGTACGCCCGAAATTTGTATTTGTCCCATGAAAAGACATGGAAAAGAAAATTTCATGAGGCGCTTTATGCCCTTCGGTTAGAGATTTTTTACAACAAAGACGAAATTCTCGAAGGATATTTGAACACGATCTACTACGGGCATGGAGCCTATGGAATCGAAGCAGCCAGCCGTCACTATTTCAATAAATCCACGTCCGAACTGTCTTTGGAAGAAGCATCGATGCTGGCCGGGATTCCGAAAGGGCCGAGTTATTATTCCCCTCTGGCCAACGAGGAAAAAGCGGAAACAAGGCAGAACCTGATTTTATCAGAAATGGAGCGACATGGTTTTATCACTTCATCAGAGAAAAATGAAGCCGTTGAAGCTGGTCTTGTGTATTCCGGAAAGGAAGGAACTGAGGCTGAACGTATCGCTCCGTACTTCCAGGACCAAGTCATCACAGAAGCGGCCCGGCATTTAAATATTGATCGTGAGCAGGTGAAGACAGGTGGTTACCACATCCACACCACACTGGATGAAAACCACCAGAAAACACTTGAACACCAGATCCAAAGCCACATTCCTGAAAAAGAAGGAATTCAAATTGCCGCCTCCATCATGAACAGTCATACAGGGGCCATCACCGCACTCGTCGGAGGCCGGGATTATGCGAAAAGTCCATACAACCGCGCCACACAAGCGAAACGCCATGTCGGATCGACCATCAAACCATTTCTCTATTATGCAGCGTTAGATGAAGGCTACAGCCCGGTTACGATGGTTGAAAGTAAACCCACAAGCTTCGAGGTGGAGGATGAAAAGGACGAGTATGCTCCATCCAACTACAACGATCAATATGCCGATACTGCTATCACGATGGCACAAGCACTTGCCGTTTCAGATAACATCTATGCCGTTTCTACCCATATGGATATCGGGACGGAGAGACTTGCAGACACTTTAAAAACGTTTGGAATCGACAGTCCTGTATCTCCGCTCCCTTCTCTTGCATTAGGTGCTGCAAACATCTCTCTTTATGAAATGATCAATGCTTATGGAAAAATGGTCAAAGGATCGGAGTCGCTGGAAGGACACACAATCGCAAAAATAACCGACCGGCATGAAAATATCCTTTATGAATATCAGCCGAAATACGATAAAGAAAAAACAATCGACCCAGACCGTGCGTTTACAGTGACACACATGATGACAGGCATGTTCGATTCTTCGCTTGATGGATATGCTTCCGTCACAGGGTCACCGATCAAAGGAAAACTCACACGAATGTATGGAGGTAAATCAGGTACGACAGACTTTGACAGCTGGATGATTGGATTCAGTCCTCAATACGTATCTGCCATTTGGGTGGGACATGATGAAGGTGGAAGGATGCTGAAGACTTTTAATGAAAAAAGGTATGCGAAAGCGATTTGGGCGGATACGATGGAAACCATCCACGAACAGCTCCCTCCGGCCGCTTTCATCCCTACCCCCAACGTCAAAGGCGTTTATATCGATCCTGAAACAGGGTATTTGTCTGGTCCGAACTGTCCTCGGGAACGCCTCGTTTACATGGACAAAGCAGACATCCCTAAAGAAGTCTGCGGTGGAAATGAAGATAAAACGAAAAAAGAAGTGGAAGATGAATTCAAAAATGATCCTTGGTTCAAGGATGTCGTCGATTGGTTCTTCTAAATCTAAACGAAAAAACTATAAAAAAAGACAAAGAAAACGACCGGTCTGTGCCGGTCGCTTTCTTTGTCCTAGTAATACATGTAAACCCATGTGTTACTTAATATATTACCCTCACGACTTGTTCGTCAAGATTCCCCGTCTGGTTTTCCCTATTTTTAAGTGAACATTTTGTGAACAAAATCCAAAACTTATTCGATGGCTAAATCAGCAATATCATCAAGACGGATCGTTATCGATTCTTTCGTTTCCCAGTTGATTCCGTAAACTTTCCGGTCCAGCTTACTGATATACTCCATCTTCAACCATAGATCTTCATATTCGAAGCCATTATGAACCCGCGCTTTCACCGTCAAATCATCCGTCAGTGCTCTTTGCATCAAAAAATCGATCTCTACCGCTTTCTGCTCGTCAATAATCCCTTTTTCTACCCGCTGGTCCTCTTTCCACAATTTTTTCACCATCTCCACATGCTCAGGCAGCATAAGCGATGTCCATTTGATTGTCCCTCGATCTCGGTTACGGCTATCCATTTCATCTCCACTCCTTACACACGAACGTTTGTTCTTATTATAGCAAAAAGGGATGAGAAATACACTGGAATTTTCAGGGGGATGAGGAGCGCTTTTGTCGATTAATGAGCGCACATCAACATTTTCGAGAGTCTTTTTTTCATTTAGGAGATGTTTGGAAATCTATGATTGCAACTTTATTTTGATTTCAATTACATAAAAAAACTGGAGAGGCCGGGAAACGACTCGCTTTCCTGCGGGGGACCCGGCAAGCTTCCTCGGCTACGCCTGCGGGATCTAGCCTAGCCCCTTCTCCCGCGGGAGTCTCGCCGTTTCCCAGCCTCTCCACTAAATTGTAGTGAACGGACCAGTCCCCTTATCAAGCGTATCAGCCTAGAAAAAAGATGCATTCAATTAAGATGAACATACAAGCTTACCAGCAGAAGTTTTTGTCCCATATAGAGCGATCACCAATTCTACGCCTTAATTGAGGATTTTCATTTCTACTTCACAAAATAAGGAGGTCCGGGGAATCAGGAGACTCCTGTGGGGAAAACATGTCAGATGAGACCCCGGAAGGTTTACCTGAGGAGGCTCATCGCATGCCCACGGAAAGCGAGTGATTCCCCGGACCTCCTACTTCAATTCCAGGCAACGGAAACAATCATCAACCTGATTAAAGTAAAGTTGATTCCTTGAATAACAATCTTCTGAAGTAACAGAGGTGTACAAAGAGTTTATTCCTGAAAGCGAGCAGCAAAAAAGCACTCCTATGATCAGGAGTGCTTTCGCTTTTACTCGACACCAAGAGAATCTTTCAATTCCTGCTTTGTGTTTTCCCATAAATCAGGTTTGAATTCTTTTAAGTATTCACCCAACAGGTGTTTCGATTTCTCATCCATGTGATCGACGACGAAATGCCCTTTCAATGACTTATCCATATGATTGACGTGTTCAGGCATCAATTTGTAACCACGCTTGATGGAACGATCGACGACAATCTCACTTCCTGCCACCCCATAAAAAGCAGGTTTTCCGTCCACATAATCGACCGTCACCCATACAATCCAATACAATAGACCGTTCGCGACCACTTCACGATCAGTGATGAACTTGATTCGTTTCTCCACTTTGCTTCGTGCGTGAAGAGCTCCCATATCTACGTATGCTTCTTCTTCGTTCGGATCGACGATGACCGGAGTCATGTTTTCCAAGCTGATGGATCCAACCCCGTAGCCTCCATGACCGTCTGTGGAATCATCTTTGATAATTGTGAATTGGTTTTTCTTTTTATCTCCGCTCTCGTCTTTTTGGTTTTTAAATTGATCGAATTCCTTCATGATTATTGCCTACCTTTCTTTGCCTGTCTGTTTTGTCCTATTTTAACATAATACGGCTGGTGTTTTTAGAGATAGTCTTCAGGGGGCCTGAACTGTGACAGGGCTATGAACATAAAACAAACGTTTGATTAATACTCAGGAAGACTTCCGTTCCTTCTCTTTCACTAATACAAAGCTTTCTTCTTGAGGTTCAGGCACCCTTCTTTGGTAACGAGAACGTCTCTGAAAGATGTTTTTCCAAAAGCTGTTCTTTTCTAAAGGCACTCCTACACGAACTTGCTGAACTTCTTTAATTCCTTGAATGATCATCTGCATCGATACAATCAGCACCATAAATCCCAGCAGTACCGGGATGATCAACCACCAGCGCCCTGTCATCAATGAATCTTTAGCTGATCCGATCATTCCAGACCATTCAAAGGTGGTGGATGTCGGAGGGTCCCTCCGATTGATTTTTGTACCACCAAAGAAGATATTGAATACGCCCAGGTGAATGAAAATAAGAAGGGTTTGAATGAACTGCTGACCGAAGATTACGCCCATGCGGGCACTCAAATGCGGCAGGAGCTGCTTCCATAACAAGTGGAGGGAACTCCCTCCCAAAATCTTCGTGCTCGCTACGTACTCTTCCCTCATGAGTAGTTTGAATTCATTTCCAAAGAGCGTCATAACGAGAGGGACAGCAAGAAGCGTCAAAATCACTCCTTGATAAAGAATTCTCTCCATCTCCGATGTCTTAAACCCGGTATCCAAAGGCATCATCAACACAGGTCGTAACAACAACAGGGCAATGATTGTCATCGGAAGGAAATGAAGACTGTCAATTAATTTTTCCATGACTTTCTGCACTTTCAATGGAAGAAAGAAAACAAACGGTACGGCGAACAGAAATCCGAGGATCATCCTTAAAAAAGCAATGATTGCAGCAAAAGCAATGGTGTATTTAGCACCGACCATCAATTGATCAAAGATACTGAAGCCTAGTGCGTCCGTACCTAAAAACACGAACTCAGGGGTATGAGGAGCTGCACTGACTAGTTTTCCTGATTCATCCGTAATATGATAAAACTTTTCGATTAATGGGTCTGCAGTCAGTGTATAAACTATGCTGCTGCACAAAATAATGAAGATAATTGAGAACCCCATTAAAAACTTCATATTTTTGAAGTGAGCCCCTATTTCTTTAAAAACGTCTCCTAACCATTTGATACGGAATGAAACATTTCCAAAACTGAGGAACGTGTTCATCTTTAAAACTTCTTCTGTTTTCTCATCTTCTTTGAAAAGGAGCATTTCAGTTCCTTGATAAACGAAAAAGAATGGTGTGAAAATCAATAACAAGATCATGAATGATACGATCGGTTGGAAATTGCTGAGAAAGGCAGATGTGATCCCGTTCATATTGAAAATGTACTCGATGATGAGCAGGCTGGATAAAGATCCCCAGACTATAATTTTCGAATTGTAAAAAGCGCTTTTAAAGATATTACGAAACACATGAACGAAAAGGATCGTCACCTTTTCTATCCCTTTACTCTTAACCAAGCCTACATAAGACTTGGTCATTTCCTCTTCAAAAAGTAGAGTCATGATTTTATACATCGTCAACATCGGTAAAACGGATAGAACCAGAATCGGCAGACCGTAAATTTTTTCAGAACCTACAGAAACAAAATCGACGACTAATAAACCAGTTTGTTTATAAAACCATACAATGAATAGTTGAATGCCGAACGCGAGCAGAAGATCAGGCACCGATTCGAATACACTGGTAATCCGCTTCAGCAGGGTTTTGGCCCAGTTCGGTATTAAAATGGTGATTATCGCTAGAAGAACAGCGAGGGAAAAACCGACTAAAATACCCGAGGTCAACACTGTCATGGAATAGAGGTAAGGTTCCCATAGGTAATCAAACAGTGGTTCTGAACGAAAGCGCGTCTCATACACCCACTCTTCCGGATGACGAAGCTGGCTGATTAACCTTTGTAATTGGGTTGTATAAGAGGAAAGACTTAAGAACTCCCCCATTTTAAATAAAGCTGGTGATACGCTGACGAGTAGAATACCAATGATGCCTACGAAATAATACCCAATAAATTTCAAGAATCTCATCCGTCTTCCCCTTTCATATTCTCAGGCCCTGTACGCTTGGTAAAGAACTGACTGAAACCACACCCCAGACAGGTCAACTAGTATCGTTTAAAAAATAAACAACAAACTTAAAAGAGCTAATAATAAAAAAAGGTATACCATTATTTGGTATACCTTTCCATTACATATAATACTAATGAAAGCTTCTTAATTTTTCAATAAATTTCCATCCGTCTGAGATATCCTCATCTGTATAATTCTGTGTACTTTTTACAGAGTAGACTTTTTCTGAAACTTCTTCTTTAGTCAGATTTTCAAAGAAAAGCATGGTTGAGACGAGCTCTAAAAACCTCGAGGTCTTTCCATTCATTTCTTTTATACTTTCTTCCAATGGAGGCAGGTCCATTTCATAATGATTCAAAAACTCGCGCCCATTTTCAGTAAGGCGGTAACGGTACTGGTAGTAGTTTTTCTTTTCCTCTTTAGTTTCACTGATAAAACCGAGGTTGCACATTTCCTCTACTCTCAAGGTCAATTCCTCTGAATAGGGGCCATAAAAGTGGAACTGATAACGTTCTTCAAATGGAATATCACACTTCTTCAGTATGTATATCATTTTCTGCAGACGTTTTCTTCCTATGACTTCATCGGTACTTGAGAAAAATTGCATAAGCTTCGCATGATTTTCCAACATGGAGGCTCACTCCTTATCCATACAATATTTCCATAATCCGCTTCTTCGTTTTACTTCTATTCGACATTTCCTCCAGGCGATCCAGAGGAAAGTACAATTTATGATCGGTCCTTTTCTTACCGGATATCGATTCTACGATGTCCGATAAACGCGACAGCTCCCTCAATTCCTGATTCGGCTGCAGCAAATGAATCGGCAGACGCTCCCCTTCTTCTCCAGGACGGTAGAAGTCGTAAGGTAAATCAGAACTGGAGTCGACGACAAGATAATAGTCCGGATTCAAGCCTGCTTTTGAGAAGAGCTTATACAATTCCATCCATTCGTTCATTTGTGAATTCGGATTGAACTCGATATATTTGAACAACCGACGATGCACGAACCGGGTACATAAATCACTCAAAACCTCATCCTCTTCTTCCATCCACATTTGAAAATAATACAAAGTGACAGACTCATCCAACGCCAAATATTCCTTCAGTGTAGGCTGACCTGCAAAGAAAGAAAGGAAGTGAATCGGTTTAAGCTTGAATTTGTAGCCTTTATCATATAATTCTTTTGCCCTGTGAAGGATCTTGGATAAAATCACTTCGGCACTGCGAGTCACAGGGTGAAAATAAACCTGCCAATACATTTGGTAACGGCTCATGATATAGTCTTCCACCGCATGCATACCACTCTCTTTGACGACAACCTGATCTTCCATCGGCCGCATGACTCTTAGGATCCGTTCCATATCAAAGTGCCCATAGCTGACTCCTGTGAAGTACGCATCCCGCTGAAGGTAATCCATTCGATCCGCATCAATCTGGCTTGAAATCAGACTGACGACAAGCTTGTTCGGATACGTCTTGTTAATGACATCCGCCACTTTTTTCGGGAATTCAGGTTCCACTTTCCTCAACACCTGATTCACTTCTGTATCTCCCAACAGAATGGCTTGAGTAAAGTATTCATGATCAAGCTTGAATACTTTTTCGAAGGAATGCGAAAAAGGTCCGTGGCCAAGATCATGAAGAAGTGCAGCGCTCAAGCATAAAAGGCGCTCTTCATGGTCCCAATTCGGACGGTCTTTGAAGTTCTCTATAATCCGTCTGACAATTTCGTACACACCCAGCGAATGGTTGAAACGGCTATGTTCTGCACCATGGAAAGTCAAATAGGATGTACCGAGCTGTTTGACCCTTCTTAACCTTTGGAATTCAGCAGTCCCGATCAAATCCCATATAACTCGATCCCTGACGTGGACATAGCGATGGACCGGGTCTTTGAATACTTTTTCTTCACTTAGTCTTTCATCACGATAGGCCATCATTTTGTCCTTTCTACACGACATTTTTATCTATTATATACCTTTCATTACGACAAAAAAACTACTTGACAGACATTGGGGGACAAACTTCTACGCTTAAACTGCAGAACGTGAGCATTCAGTGTTTCCTGTTTAATTTTCCTTTGAAGATTTTACATAGGAGAAGAGATTCATGCAATACCTTTCTTTTGATATAATGAAAGATGGTGATTGAACAAAAAGGAGTACTCGATTTATGAAAACCAACCATACATTAATTCAACCTTCCCGCTACCGTTTCATCGACCAAAGCAGCCTCGGCCCTGCATTCTCCCCTTTACAGTCATTCGCCATGGATGATGCTCTATCGATGTCTGTCGGTGAGGGGATGAGTCCGACAACAGCAAGATTATGGGTCCACCATAATACCGTCGTACTAGGCATTCCAGACGCCCGTCTGCCTTATGTATCAGAAGCTGTTGACTATTTGAAATCCGAAGGGTATCAAGCTATTGTGAGAAATTCAGGGGGCCTTGCCGTTGTTCTCGATGAAGGCGTTCTGAACCTCTCACTCATCTTCCCGGATTCGAAGGAATTAAACATCCATGATGGGTATGATGCCATGGTTTCCTTCATCCAACTGTTGTTCAGCGATTTGACCGATGAAATCGAAGCCTATGAAATTACACGCTCCTACTGCCCTGGAACGTATGATTTAAGCATAAGAGGACAGAAGTTTGCCGGAATCTCTCAACGCCGAGTAAAAAATGGGTCAGCTGTTCAAATTTATTTGGATGTGACAGGAAGCGGATCAGAACGAGCTTCCCTTTTAAAACGGTTTTATGAAATTGGGAAGCGTGATGAAGATACCCGTTTCCAATATCCTGACATCAACCCAGAAGTCATGGCTTCCTTGAATGAGTTATTAGGAAGTCAGTTGAGTGTCGCTGATGTACGCGATAGAATATTGACCCAGATTTACAAACTGTCTGGAGAAGTCGTCCCTGCCCCATTAGAAGGACAGGAAATCGAATGGTTCAACAAACGACTGGAACAAATGATTCAAAGAAACGAAAAAGCGCTCGACCATCTTCGATAAGATGAACGAGCGCTTTTGTATTGTTCATTATTCAACAGATTGTGCTGCTGTTATCAGTGCCAGTTTGTAGACATCATCGGAATTACAACCACGGGAAAGATCGTTTACCGGCTGGTTCAGACCTTGGAGGATAGGACCAACAGCATCGAAGTTCCCCAGACGCTGAGCGATTTTATAGCCGATGTTACCCGCTTCAAGACTTGGGAAGATGAACGTATTCGCCTCTCCTTTTAATGGAGAATCTGGAGCTTTTTTCTCAGCTACAGAAGGAACGAAAGCAGCATCAAACTGGAATTCTCCATCAATCAACAGATCAGAATTCTGTTCTTTGGCAAGCTTCAACGCTTCTGTCACTTTTTCTGTTTCAGGAGATTGTGCGGAACCTCTTGTAGAGAAACTCAACATTGCAACTTTAGGGTCGATATCGAATAACTGAGCCGTTTCAGCACTCGCAAGAGCAATTTCCGCTAAATCCTGACTATCTGGATTGATGTTGATGGCACAGTCTGCAAACACGTACTTCTCTTCATCGCGAACCATGATGAACACACCAGACGTTTTTTTAATGCCCGGTTTCGTTTTGATGATCTGCAACGCCGGGCGGACCGTATCTGCAGTGGAGTGGGCTGCACCGCTGACTAAGCCATCTGCTTTCCCCATATAGACGAGCATTGTACCGAAGTAATTTTCATCTTTAAGAATCTCACGCGCTTTTTCTTCTGTAGCTTTGCCTTTACGGCGTTCCACAAAGCTTGCGACCATTTCATCCATCGCTTCATAATTGTCAGGATCCAAAATTTCAGATGCAGAAATGTCCACACCCAGTTCAGAAGCTTTCTGTTTCACTTTATCTTCATTTCCGACTAGTACAGGTGTAACCATACCTTCGGCTCCGAGTTGACTTACGGCAGTAAGGATACGTTCATCTAAACCTTCAGGAAACACGACCTTCTTGTCTTTTCCATCGATTTTCGCTTTCAAAGTATCAAATAGGTTACTCATGTTGAACCCTCCATTTTTCATTTCTGTTATATATGATAAGACGTTTTGTGTATAAATGAAAGTAGTACGTTCATAATTTCATCCGGGAAGCGATTTCATTTTCACTTTACCCTATTTCTTCTCAAAACATGTACAAACCAGTCCAATCCCACCTAATCAATGATGAAGACATGCATCTGTGTTATATTGAGGTAGGATATTTTTAAATTCAAACTTCATATAAAAAGGAGCGATTGATCCATGCCAGAAGCAGTAGTGACAATGGATGGCTGGTATTGCTTGCACGATTTCAGAAAAATCGACTGGACAGCCTGGAAGTATGCAAGCCCTGAAGAACGAGAGCAGGCCATCTCTGAATTCCATCAACTCATTGAAAAATGGGACAAAACAGAGACTGATAAAGAAGGCAGTCACGCCTTGTATACAATCGTTGGTCAAAAAGCAGATTTCATGATGATGATTCTCCGTCCGACGATGGAAGAATTGAACGACATTGAAAATACTTTCAACAAAACGAAGTTGGCAGAGTTTACAACTCCTGCTTATTCTTACGTTTCAGTCGTTGAATTATCCAATTACATGGGGAATACGGATGAAGATGATCCAGAAATCCAAGCGCGTCTGAAGCCGACATTACCGAAATGGAACCATATTTGCTTCTACCCGATGGATAAGCGTCGTCAGGGTAATGACAATTGGTACGTCCTCGAAAAAGATGAGCGCGCCAAACTGATGTATGCTCATGGAATGACAGGTCGTCAATATGCCGGTAAGATCCGTCAAATCATTACAGGATCCATCGGCTTTGATGATTGGGAATGGGGCGTAACGCTTTTTGCTCATGATGTCTTGAACTTCAAAAAGCTCGTTTATGAAATGCGCTTTGATGAAGTTACCTCCCGTTACGGTGATTTCGGGTCCTTCTTCATCGGAAACATTCTGAAACCAGACGCTGTGGAGAAATTCCTACACGTATAATTGATAAAAAGCAGCTGTAATCCAGCTGCTTTTTTGTTTTTCATAAGGCTCTGTTATTGCTTGGTGTTGTTATCATCTCTTTCTGTCCTGGAATTTTTATGAGGCGGCTTTTTAGAATGACTCCCTTTCCGTGGGGTACCGTGAGCCTACTCAGGCTGCGCCTTCCGAGGATTCACGATGTACCTTTATCCCACTGGAGGCTCAAGCGTCCCCCGCGGAAAGCGGACTGTTTTCCCTGCCATATCATGCTCTGAGTAAATAACGGACTACACTTATACCCTGACGGGGACTATTTAGTAATCGTTTAAGATATCAACAACAGACTTTAACAGAGCCTTTCATAAAATACATCCTCAAATTAACCTCTTCTTTTACAACCCCCACCCCAAAATCTACCCTCTCTGAATTCAGTCAGAGAGGGTAGTTTTTTTTGCGCCCTTTATTCATTCAAAGTTGTCCTACTATTTTTTTACTCATAACTTCGAGGCAGACATTCATATAGTGTTAAAGAACAACCTTTCATGATCGTAGATGAAGTGAGGTGACTGCGTGGCCGTTATCCCTTACAACGAAGCTGGTTTAAAACTGCTTGCCAGGCTGATGCGCGCTGAAGCTGAAGGTGATGGAAAGCTTGGAATGCTTATGGTCGGTAATACCGGGGTCAACCGTGTACGTGGAGACTGTATAGATTTCACAGATATCACTTCCATCAGGGATATGGTTTATCAAAGTCCCGGGGGATTCGAGGCTACTCAAAAAGGTTATTTTTACCAACGCGCAAGAGAAAAAGACAAAAGACTTGCCCGTAAGGTGATCAAAGGGGGACGTTATCACCCAGCGACCAATTCCCTATGGTTCTTCAAGCCGGAAGGAGACTGCCCGGAACAGTGGTTCGGGCAATGGAACACAGGGAGGTATAAGTCCCACTGTTTCTATTCTCCTATACCTTCAGAATGTCCAAATGTTTACTAACGATTAAGGAGTGATTGGATTGGCTCACAAAAAACAAATGTCCGGCGGCTATGGTCAAGGACCAATGTATGGCCAGGGACAGCCTTTTTATCCGGGGAACCCTTATATGCAATATTATCCTCACCCCCCTATGGCAGGTCAGGGTGGTGGAGGATTCCCTCAGCAGGGCGGACTCCAAGTACCACCTATGACTCAAGGGAAAGGCAAAGGTAAAGGGTATAACCCTCCAACTATGCTGCCTACCGAAGAATCATATATAGAGAATATTCTTCGACTGAACGCTGGTAAGCCTGCGACCGTTTATATGACGTTCGAAAACAACGATCAATGGAATGCAAAAGTTTTCAAAGGAATCGTAGAAGAAGCTGGGCGTGACCACATCGTATTGAGTGATCCTCAGACAGGAAAGTATTATTTATTACTTATGGTTTACTTGGACTATGTAACCTTCGACGAAGAAATCAATTACCAATACCCTTTTAACGGGGCTTCCCCAGGGTTGGCCAACTACAATCCAAGGTAAAGAGAACATTTGAAAACTCGCTATTCAATAGCGGGTTTTTCACTATTAAGGAAAAGGGTGAACAGATGCGACATCCTCATGAAAATTACATCAAAGCTCAATTAGCGACCCTGTTATTAGCTGTATTTCTGGCTGTTTTAGGTCTATTCCAACTTGACCACCAATGGATTATTCTGCTCATGTTTTACGTGCTTGCGACCAGCTTTTTATTTGAAGCTCTTGTGGAATCAAAAAAGCAGCAGATGGTGAATAGCATCATCCAACTGCTGCGCGCACTGATCATTGTTTTGTTTACGACGATCCTTTATTTTTAGAAGGTCGTCCTTCTTGCTTTCAGGAAAGAGGTGGTCATTCTTCTTTCCTGAAAACATCTCTCCTCTTAACAAATGAAATGATTAAATATATTTGATAACAGCATACCCAAGCAAAATCCAACCGATCAAGAAGGACAAGCCCCCAAGTGGAGTAATCATAGCAAACGTCTTAATGCCTGTCGTAGCATAAATGTATAAGCTGCCACTGAATAGAACGATTCCGATCATGAACATCCAGCCTGCACCTGTCATCAAACCAGTTTGTGCTTTCCCCATCAACAGTGCAGTCACAAATAGAGCCATAGTGTGGAACATTTGATAATCCACCGCTTTGCCCCATTGCTCCAACCCCTTCTCAGATACTTTCCCTTCTAAACCATGAGCACCAAATGCTCCTAAAGCAACAGAAAGGAAGCCATTCAATATGGCTAGAATTAAAAATATCTTCATATGTCTCCCTCCTAAAAGTCAAAAATGGAAGAACCATTGGCATCGTCATGATCAATCGGCTCTTCTTTTTTCTGTTTTGATGGTGCAGGCTCATTCGCCCCCATCATCTTTCTCACTTCTTCTACTGTCGGTTCATTTACCGTAGGTGCCTGTTGGGTAGTTGTTGTTTCTTGCTCAAGAAATAAGTCTGCCAGCAACTTCACCGAACGAACATGTTCTCTCACCTGTTGGTCGTCTCCGTGCTTCAACATCGCTTCTTGTATTTCACTGGACATTTTCTTTAAGACGGTTTGGTTTGAAATCGCCATCTTCATACTCCTTTATCATCGTACTGAATAATCTTTTCTCTGTCGTAGTTTAACATTTTCCAGAGGCTCTGTCTTATTTCCGCCAACAGCTTCACAAAAAAATCATAACTCCGATACTTTAGAGTCCGGTCGGTTACAATTTGCTCCCTCAATTCCTAATAAAAAGCTCAGAGCTGGAAGCCCTGAGCTTGATGCAGTAAATGAATAGATGTCATTCACCTAAATTTATTGAATCTCTCAATACTATTCACAAATGATTTATATCACACCGATTTTATTAAGGAATATCAGGAATATAACGACCGGCGCAACGTATTTCACAATGTTATACCATAAGCCTGCAAATGGAGAGCCTGTCATATCTGTTGCCTCCAAAGCAGTAGACTTTTTGAAGTACCATCCGACCAGCAAAGCCATGGATAGGCCTCCCAGAGGTAAAAGAATGTTTGATGCAATGTAATCCATGGAATCAAGAATGTTTTTCTCTCCGATCGGAGTGACTCCAGCCCACGCACCAAATCCTAGAGATACAGCAATTCCCATGACGAACATGATCGACCCCATGACCACACTTGTTGAGAAACGTGACCAGCCGAATGCACTCATGAAGTAAGCGGTCGGCACTTCTAAAATGGACACAGATGAAGACAAGGATGCCAAAACCAATGCGAAGAAGAACACTAGACCAACAATTCCACCTAAAGGCATCTGCTCAAATATACTCGGCAGAGTAATAAATACAAGCGGAGGTCCAGAGCTTGGATCAATTCCGAAAGCGAACACCGCAGGAAAGATTACCAACCCGGAAATCACTGCAAAAAATGTATCCATTAATCCGATACCTACGGCTGCACTAGGAAGTTTGTCTTCTTTCTTCAAATAGCTACCGTACGTCAACATAGCTCCCATACCTAAGCTCAAGGAAAAGAATGCTTGACCGAGCGCAGCTATATAAATAGAAGGATCACTGAGAGCTGACCAGTTTGGTGCAAATAAAAACTTCAGCCCTTCAGAAGCTCCATCAAGAGATAAACTGAAGAAGGCTAAACCAATCAATATAAGTGCTAATAAAGGCATGAAGATTTTATTGGCAAGTTCGATTCCTTTTTTAACTCCACTGAGCACAATGACAATAGTAAGAATCATGAACACCGCTGTCCATATTATCGGATGCCATGTATGTCCGATAAATTGTCCAAAAGCTCCTCCGTAACCTACTTCAGGCTCTGTGAAAAACGAACCGTTCACGTAGTTCCAAAAGTAAAAAATAGCCCATCCAGCAACCACTGCATAGAAACTTAAAATTAAAAATGCACTAGTAATACCAAAGAAACCTGTTAAGTACCAAGGTGTTTTCGGTGCGAGCTTCTTAAATGAACCCACCACATCACTCTCGGCTTTTCGTCCAATACTCACTTCGGTCAACAGCAACGGTATCCCGATCAATAAGACAAAGACGAGGTACAGAAGTAAAAATGCTCCTCCACCATTATTCCCTGCTACGAAAGAGAACCTCCATATGTTCCCAAGCCCTACAGCCGAGCCCATGGCTGCAAGCATAAATCCTAATTTCGTCCCCCATTTTTCGCGGGCCATCTATCTCATCTCCCTTACTCTAAAATTCTCTTTAATAAATATTCATCAGCATACCACAGAATAAGAGGGTGTGAATATATTATCTGAAAATTTCATTTTATTTACAGTCTATAATCTATTCCTGTCCTCTTCTGTGTAGTTTTATAGCTTTCTTTATAACGTTTAGGTTCAAATTGAAGACACTCCGACCCGGTCGCTTTCAGAACGAGAGTGGAAGGCATTTCTTTGCTTTTGAACCCATAAGCTTTACACGCACGAGGAAAAGCGGGATTCCACGTCGTATTAAAATGCTTGCATTGAAAACAATTGACACTCATTCTCCCACTCCTTCCCAATATGGTAAAATCATAGCACATCATAAACCCTTTCAACCAGGAGGTAAACGAATGCCCAATTGGATCACACCCGGAAGTGAGAGCCCCTTCCAACTATTCAGTCAAAGTCATGTTTCAGCTCTTGTCCTATTCATTTTCGGCTTATGCGGTGTAGGAATTCTCGCTCTCAAATCCCGGAAACGTTCAAATGGTAACATCAACAATGCCGTGCGATGGACATTATTGGGAATCCTCATTGTTTCTGAATTGAGCTATCAGATTTGGGCATTTGCTTACGGCTTATGGGAAGTGACAGCATACCTCCCTTTACACCTTTGCAGTGTGGCATCCCTGCTCGGCATTGTTTCACTAATCACCATGCGTCCATCGTTGATTAAAATCAATTTCTTCATCGGAATTTTACCAGCCATCTTCGCTCTTGTCACACCAGATCTGCTCTATGATTATCAACACTATCGGTTTTGGAGATTCTTCCTTCATCATATGGCCATTCCGTGGACGAGCTTATTCTTAGTGATTTCCACCAGCGCAACGATTACTTGGAAGGATATGTGGAAAACCTTCGGTATGCTGATTGCATATGCTTCTATCGTAGGTTTCCTTAATGTGTTCCTGCAATCCAACTATTTATATTTGCGTAATCCTCCTGATGCATCCACTTTATTGAATTGGTTTGGAGAAGGTTGGTGGTATATCATAAGCTTGACTTTGATTACACTAATTTGCTTTTCTTTATTAGTAGTTATTTTTCGGATTTTCAATAAATCTTAAAAAACGTTTTGATGTGATTATAGGATTTTACAACAGAAGGTAGAATATAAATTTCTATGAATTTCATTAAAAAAACAAACAAAAAACGCCTCCATTCAGGGGGCGCATTTTTGTTTGCTTTTTTTATTTTATTTCAGGCCATATATGGTCGGGGCTTCCGTTATTTATCTATCAGAACAGATATGGTACATACACGATTAGGATGATCAACACCCATATCGCATCTACAAAATGCCAATAATAGTTGAAAATCTTGTGTTTTTCTATAAAAAGGCGTTGAGGAATCTTTTGTTTGAACTGAACCATGAGTAAAATCATCCAGCCTAATCCGAACGCTACGTGGGAGGCATGCAGACCGACAAGTACATAGAAAGAAGAAAGGAAATTATTAACAGTGATTGAGTATCCTTCATGAACATACTTATAAAACTCATGAATTTCCAACACCATGAAAATTGCGCCTAAAACAAATGTAGCAATCAGCCCTGCCGCTATCTTAGTACGATTTCCTTTCTCTAATCCTTTTTCTGCAATCAACAGTGTTCCGCTGCTGGAAAGCAGAAAGACAGAAGTTAATACAACGGTCTTCCATTTGTAGACTTCTGAAGGATCGGGCCCTTGAGAAGCTGGAGTGAAGATGATGTATGTCGCAAATAAAACCGCAAACATGATGGCTTCGACAATCAGATAAAGGAAGAAACCCATTTTTTTATCCTGAAATAATACATCAGATGTTTGTTTCATCCTTCCTCCTCCTTCTCATAAACCTCTTTCCGTTCGTCTGTAATGGAACGGATAATGAGGTAAGCAATAACCGCCGCTCCTCCCAGCACTTGTAAACTGATCCAATGATAAATGAACCCTATACTCATGAATACCAGAATGATAGACAAAATCACAGGCTGCAAAGTTTTGACGGCAATTGGTGAAGGGCGGGCATCCTCTGCTTTGGGGACTTCCTCCCCTTTTACTTTGGCATGCCAGAACGCATCCAAACGATCGACCTGATTGACCGGCTCAAAAGGATGCTCCGGTGATGGAGAGCCCACACTCCATTCTAACGTCCTCCCGTCCCAAGGGTCGCCTCCGACAGGATCCGTCAATCTATGTGTCTTATATAAATTCCATGCGACAAACAACATGCTTGCCCCCATGAGGAAAGCACCAACCGTGCTGATGAAGTTCAAAAGGAAAATCCCGTCTTCCCATGAATAGGTGTAAACCCGCCGCGGCATTCCGTTCAATCCTGCGAAATGTTGAGGCATGAATGTCAGGTGAAACCCTATCAGGAACAACCAGAAATGCCACCGTCCTAATTTTTCATCCAAGACTTTCCCTGTCATTTTAGGATACCAATAATATATGCCGGCAAAAGCACCTAAAATAGTTCCTCCTATCATAGTGTAATGAAAATGAGCGACGACAAAATAAGAATCATGATACTGATAATCTGCGGCAGCCACGGCCAGCATGACTCCGGTAACACCGCCGATAACGAAAGTGGGGATAAATCCGAGCGCAAATAACATCGGAGTACGAATTCTTACAACCCCGTTCCGCATGGTGAAGAGCCAATTGAATATCTTGATTCCTGTAGGAACTGCAATCAACATGGTGGTAATAGCAAACACAGAGTTGGCCAAAGGACCGAGGCCGACAGTAAACATGTGGTGTGCCCAAACCATGAATCCCAACAACCCGATAATTGCGATTGCAATGACCATTGATGTATATCCATACACTTTTTTTCTCGAGAATGTAGAGATGATATCTGAAAAAATACCGAAAGCAGGAAGAATCAAAATATACACTTCGGGATGACCGAATATCCAAAATAAATGCTGCCAATAGACAGGGTCCCCCATTTCACCTATAAAGAAAGACGTTCCATAATAACGATCGAATGTCAGCAATAGTAAAGCGATCGTCAACACCGGGAAAGCGATCAGGATTAAAAATGATGTAAGCAATGTAGCCCAGGGAAATAAAGGCATATGATTCAATTTCATTCCCGGGGCTCTCAACCTGAAGATCGTGACAATCATATTGATGGCTGTGAGAATAGTACCCAAACCCGAAACCTGCAGTCCGAATATGTAATAGTTGTTGTTCGGTCCGGTTGTAAATGTGTCCGTGGATAAAGGGGCATATGCCGTCCATCCGGCATTAGGTGCAGCATTGAAAAAGAAAGCCATATTGAAGATGAATCCACCTGCAACGAACAACCAGAAACTGACCGCATTCAAGTATGGAAATGCTAAATCATTGGCTCCTATTTGGAGAGGAACGGCAACATTCATCAACCCAATCAATAAAGGCATAGCTACGAAGAAAATCATGACTGTGCCATGGGTGGTAAAAACTTCATTGTATTTTTGTGATTGAAACACCCAGAAATCATTTTCAGGAACCGCAAGCTGAGTACGGATGAACAACGCATCCATACCACCGCGAATGAAAAAGATAATCGCCACGAGAATATACATCGTGCCAATCTTACGGTGGTGAGTCGTTCTAATATACTCCCAAATCACCGGCCATTTGTTATATTTGGTCAACCACCAAAGAACAAACAAACCTATAAGTGCGGAAGCAATCCAAGACACTACTATATCCGATGGAACTTGTCCGACGAATGGTACATTCATTAGTCATTCACCTTCTTCCTCTACTCCGTTCTTCAACCATTGCTGAAATTCTGCCTGAGAGACCACTTTTGTTTCAAAGCGCATCTGTGTATGTTCAGCCCCACAAAACTCGGCACACTTCCCTTGATAAACTCCTGCTTCCCGTGGTGTGAAAGAAAGACGCGTTTCCTCTCCAGGAAGAACATCTATTTTCCCTGAAAGTTTGGGAACCCAAAAGGAATGAATGACATCCTCAGAGGTTAACTTGAAATCTGCCTTTTGATTAACAGGCAGGACTAGTTCATTCACTGATTTCTTTCCGTTCTCATATGTAAATTCCCAGTTGTACTGTCGACCGACTACATCTATAGTAATTGCGTCTTCTGCTTTTGCCTCTCCTCCATCACCTGATACCTGGGATGTCATATCATAAGTAGCTTTGACTGTCGGAACCGCCAAGACTGCTAAAAGAAGAATAGGCAGGACCGTCCATGTCACCTCCAGCCGTTTACTTTCCTTCCCGTCCCCAGGAATTTCATTCAGCCTCTCAGGCGTTTCTTTATATTTCTTCAGGAAATGAACGAAAAGAATCATGACCACTACAAATACAAGCATCATCAATCCAAAACTCAGGTAGATCAAGTTTGTAATTTTATCTGCCGTATCTGACTTCGGGTTCAAGACCCTTAAATTACATCCAGTCAAAAGAAACAGGGAAAGCAGGCTAAATATCCTCATTTCACTCAACCTCTATTTAATATTTTTGCTCTTATAAAGCTTCACGCTCTAATTCGGCAATAAACTTCCTAGTGGTTTATTGCCTGTTCAGCTATAAATGAAACGTTTTCTTCCGATAGAATAAATAGATGAAGATGAGGTGAGGAAAAAGATGAAATTATGGAACAGACTTAATTTACGAATGAAATACGCTGCAGCTTTCAGCACAACAATCTTACTTATTACTATCGTTGTATTGTTTGTTGCTCTCCAGCTCAACCAAGCAAAACAACAGGTCGATCAACTCGAAAACAGTGGCATCTATTCTATTGAAATAGCGGAAATGGCTTCACTTGCCCGCACGAAAGATATAAGGATTGCCGATTATATTCGAGAACCACGGAGCACTTATGTGGATGAATTCAACTCCTACAAAGACCGTTTCACCCAGCTGCAGAACAAGTACGTGGAAATTTTTAAAGACACACCACTTTCACAGCCTTTACAGTCGATCATCAAACATGACCGCGAAATCAATCAGCTTTTCTTAGAAGAGATTGTAGGCAATGTCAGTAATCAAGAAAAAATACAGAGCCTGCGAAGACAAACCCAGTTTGCCCGGTCTACTCTTGTAGAAGAGTTGTCTGTCTTACAATCAACGACGGAAAAAGAAATGAAAGATCATATGCTCTTAACCAACAAGGACATTTCTCGAACATTGGTCACTCTCATTATCGGTGCAATTCTTGCACTTGTTGTAGGAGTTCTGTTCATGCGCTGGGTGAGCCGCCAAATTCAGGCGAGGTTGAATCAAATTGTCAATAGAGCTGATTCCATCGCTTCCGGACGTCTTGATGAGGAATTTGAAAAGAGTGAGAGTCAGGATGAAATCGGTCATTTACATAATTCCATGAATCAGATGCAATTGAACTTACAAGCGCTTCTTTTGGAAACCACTCAGCTCTCAGACCGTGTAAGCCAGCAAAGCCGTGATTTTCAACAATCGTCTAAAGAAGTTCAAGAGTCTTCTGAGCAAGTGGCTGCTACGATGGAGGAACTGGCGGCCTCGTCTGAACAGCAGGCAGGAGATGCAGCTACTTTAAATGAAATGATGGAACAGTTGTCCTTCACAATTGAACAATCAAAAGATACTGGCATTCGTATTACAGATCAAAGTCAACAAGTAATGAAACAAACCGATCACGGACAAGAATTGATGGATTCATCCGTGACCCAAATGAATGAAATCCACGAGGTCATAAAATCAGCGGTGGAAAAGGTTCAGCAGTTAGATTTGAAATATGGAGAAATCACAAAGCTCGTTCATGTCATCCAGGATATAGCTGAACGGACGAACTTACTTGCTTTGAATGCTGCAATCGAAGCAGCTCGGGCCGGTGATCATGGGCGTGGGTTTGCTGTCGTTGCAGATGAAGTACGAAAGCTTTCTGAACAGGTTTCTCACTCCGTTGGAGACATTACTAAGCGCGTAGAAGACATTCAAAGTGGGTCAAGAGAAGTTTCCGGCTCTCTGAAGAGTGGATTCGAACAAGTAGAGATTGGAAAAGAAAAAATTCAATATACCGGTCATAGCTTTGAGGAAATACAAAAGTCCATTTTTGATATGGTGGAAGGAATCAGTGAAATATCTGAAAACCTCAACGGTATACACGAAAGAACCCAGACGATGAATGAAGCGATTGAAAGTGTTGCTGCTAGTTCTGAGGAGGCTGCTGCAGGTGTGGAAGAAACCACTGCTGCCACTCAACAGACGAATCATTCAATGCTTCAGGTGTCCAATCATTCACAAGAGCTTTCAGAAATGGCTCTTCGCCTTAAACAAGTTCTAAGTAAGTTTCAACTGAATAAATAAACGAAAGCCACAGGAATTAAAACCCTGTGGCTTTTTTCATTGGTGCCGGTTTAACAACTGCTCCAGACGCTCCACTCTCGCTTCCAGCATTTCATACTCTTCCTGGGAAACGAACCCGAGTCCTTTCATGTGATTCTGCACTTTTGCTTTGGCAAAATCGTTCCAGTCCTTATCTACGTGTTCCCCTTTTTGAATCCAGCTCTGTATCATCGATTTAGCCTGAGATGGACTCACCTCTCCCCGCTTCACCATTTCATGCAGCATTTTTTCGAACTTCTCTTTTCCGCTTGCTGCCGCTCCGATCCCTAATAGAAACCCTTTCTTCAACAGGTCACTCATGATTATCTCTCCTTACTTGTTGTAATCTCTTAATCATTCTGAAATGACTGATCATACACCAGATTATAGCTACGATACCGATACTCGATAATACTCCTCCTGTCCATAACGGAGACATGTAGGAGCCAAAAAACTGGCTTTGTATAACCCATACCCCGGCAAAAATAAGGACAGCGGATATCATTGCATAAAACAAGTAAAATTGATGAAAGAGCTGGGTTTGTTGATAGTTGTCTTTCCACTCTCTCTCTTTGTCGCCGTCTTCTAAAAACTCAACTAAAGCTCTTGGTAAAGACAACAAGGGTCTCATCGTTTCTTTTGCTACGTTTTTGTATATTGAAAAATTGGAATCTTCCCCGGAAACCCACTCTTTGATGACCGGCCGCCCCCACTTGATTAAATCAATTTGAGGGTATACCGTGCTCAACACGCCCACGATGATAGATGTCGCCCTGCCCAAAAAGGCATAATCAGCCGGCAGTTGTATAGGCTGTTCTTTTATGAATTCCTGCAAATCTGCAAGGATATCATTCATCATATGTGCATCCAGCTTGTCAAAGTTCCCTTCTAAATACATATCCGTGGTTTGTTTCATGACTTTCTTCACTTTTTCAGTGTCTGCGTTAGCGAGGAGAAAGTCCATTTCCTGTAACGCTTGCACGACAAGGTCATAGTCATCCAGAATAAACCCTTCAATCATTCTGCGTATCGAGTTCACATCTTCATTTCTTATTTCACCGACCATACCGAAATCAATAACCACAAGGGTGCCATCTGATTTCAACATCAAGTTCCCAGGGTGAGGGTCTGAATGGAACATCCCGGCTTCCAGGAATTGTTCGACACACAAATTGAAAAGGGTCTCTGCTAAACGTTCCCGATCAATAGAGTGCTTTTTGATAAAAGATGTGTCCGTTACTTTCGCACCTTCGATCCACTCCATGACAAGGACACGTTTCGTAGACAAATCTGAATAGTATTCAGGGATATAAACAGACTCAAAGTCTATAAATCGTTTCTTGAATAGGTTTCCATTTTCCAACTCCATCCGAAAATCCAGCTCGTTACTGATCACCCTCACCACTTCTCGATATAAAGCGGTCAAGTCTGCTTTCTCTCCATATTTCGTAAATCGATCGATGATCCAGAAAACGATTCTCAAAGCCTTGAAATCCATCTTGAAGATATCTCTGACTCGATAACGCTGGACTTTGACAGCTACAGGCGTGCCGTCCTTCAACTCTCCTTTATACACTTCACCAATAGAAGCGGAAGCCACAGGCTTCTCATTTATAGAGTTTAAATGTTCATCCAACGAAGACTGCCAATCTTGTTCAATCGTTTGACGAGAGTACTTGAAAGGGACCGGTTCTACACGGTCCACCAGACCTTCCAGTTCTTTGATGAATGATTGGGGAAGCAAGTCCCCCCTTGAACTTAGAAACTGCCCGAATTTAATGAGCAGTCCCCCAAGTGAGATCGCTTTTTCTCTATATTCTTCAGCCTGTCTTTTCAACATGTCATTCCATTTATCTTTTGTCACCTGATCCCAGATCCGGTTCTTCTTTTGAAACCAGAAAATCTGCAATAAAAATTTAATAGACATCCATACGATGACCGTCACTCGATAGATAGCTATGTATTTCCACCCTTTGTTCATAACAATTCTCCCTTTCCATGCCTCTACCCTCAATTTACCCCGTCCTGCATAAATCAATCATAAAATTCGACATATAAAGCATGGTTAGAACACCTTCTACAATAGCTTGCTCTTTTTAATCGATTTGTGGCAAACTTTTAATACAAAGATATGAAGAGGTTCTCGGTGAGGAAGGAGTATATTGTTCACCCTTTTATAGAAGGGAATTTGTACAGTCCTTCCTCTTGTTTTTTCAAACTTCCAGAGAGAAGCCTGATTCTAAGAAAGGGTGATTGTAATGATGATAAAAGAACTTGAAGTCAAAGACTTGCATACTGTTGCAAAATGGCTTTACCGTATGAACGAACAGGACCACCATTATGTCGCCTGGCTCGCTTCAGATCCGAACGAAATTTTCGAACAGATTTGGACTTTGACTCAATTCCATGAGCCTCTAGCGTATGTTGCTTGGGACCAGAATGAAATCATCGGATTCTTGGGGATCCTCCCCTTCTTTGAAGAAAAATTATGCCGCCTGCTGGGTCCTTTTTCAAGCAGCAGCCATGAGCAGGTGATCGAAGGTTTATGGGACAAAGCCTCGTTGACCATTCAGCTTCATTTCAACTTTGTGAAAGTGGCTTGTTTTGAATCTAATACACAGTTAGTCGACTTCGCCGAGCGACACTCATTCGATTTATATAACGTCGAAAAAACACTTGCTGTTCATAAGAGCATGTATGAGCCATCGACTCAAAAAAGCGAATCGATAGTAAATATTCAGCATGAAGACCTGCCTGGTCTCGACCGACTCCATCCTGATGCTGCTTACTACACGACCGGGGAAATGTTGAAATTATCTAAAGAACATGGAAATCATTTATGGGGATATCAAACAGATGGGGATATAGCGGGGTACATCTATTTCGAAACCATCATCCCTGACTATGAAGGAGAAATCTGCTTCGTCAATGTAAAAAGCGGTGAACGAGGTACAGGAATCGGTTCAGCCCTTATTGAGCACGCCCTGCAGTATGCATTTCATGCTCTAAATCTTGATGTGGTCACCATTTCTGTTAGAGTCCAAAATGAAGATGCGGAAAACCTCTATAAGTACTACGGTTTTCGAGACGTCAATACGATCCATGCCTATCAAAAAGAAATCCAAAAGCAGCCGTTGCGTAACACTTTCCACTAAAACCAAGGAATGAGACCCTCTTCCGATCAGGTGTATCGTGTCCTTGACCTTTGTTATGGCAGAAAAAAATGACTGACATGCTCTTGGATTTCTTTTGAATTGACTCTGGTATTGCTTGGTGTTGTTATTTCACATGGGAGCTCATATCAGCTCTTTCTGTCCTGGAATTTGTATGAGGCGGCCTCTTTAAAGTAGAAGGATCGGCAAGGTCATAACCGAAGTCGGGTACACCAACTACGAACGGGATGGCAGGGAAAACAGGTAGACTCCTGCGGGAAAAAGGAACAAGGGGTGAGACCCCGGAGAACGAAGTTCGAGGAGACTCAAGCGTTCCCCGCGGAAAGCGGACTGTTTTCCCTGCCATCCCATGCTCTGAGTAAATAACGGACCGAACACCTAATCCCAGACAGGGACTATTATATCAACAATAGGCTTTAACAGAGCCTTTGAATTAGATCTTTAAACAAAACCTTTCCTAAAGGAGGCGATCAGCAATGGATAAGAGCTTACAAAGAGTGTTGCTTCAAGTCGGGGATCAGTCTTCCTTGAAACATTATCGTCCTGTCAGCGGCGGAGATATCAACGAATCTTTTTATGTAGAAACGGAAGAAAGAAATTATTTTATAAAAAAGAACAAGAACGTCCCCTCTCACTTTTTCCAGGCTGAAGCAGATGGTCTGGCAGCGATTGACCGTACAAATACTGTGCACGTCCCTCAAGTTCTGCATTACGATCAGCCTGAACAAGGTAAAGAAGCTTACTTAGTGATGGATTGGGTTGAACCTGGTTTTAAAGACGCTTCAATAGAACTTGGACACAAGGTAGCTCTCATGCATCAACATACGAGCGAACGTTATGGTTTAGGCTTCTCCACTTTTGTAGGAAGCCTCGACCAACCCAATGACTGGACAAATACTTGGATGGAATATTATCGTGAGTTTCGTTTGAAACTTCAACTGAATATCGGGATAGAAAATCACCGAATCAAAGGGGAGCGTAGAAAAAAACTCGAATCCCTTATTGAACGTTTAGGTGAATGGATTCCCAAATATCCAAGCTCTTCTCTTCTACATGGGGATTTATGGAGCGGGAACTATATGATCAGCCAGGAAGGTACCCCTTTTTTAATCGACCCTTCCATCCTTTATGGAGATCCTGCCTTCGAGTTAGCCTTCACGGAATTGTTCGGAGGCTTCTCCCCTGATTTTTACGATGCGTACAGAGAAGTCCATTCGTTCGGGGGTCAGTACGAAGAAACCAAACCTTTGTACCAGTTGTTCTATTTACTCGTCCATTTGAACTTGTTTGGGGAAAGTTATGGTTCATCTGTAGACCGTATCTTAAATAAATATGTCGGGGATACCATTTGACTCAGGAATAGGCCCTTCCTTTTCCTGAGTCTGAAATCTCTACAAGTTCTTCAGGGTAAGGCTCAAAATAGGTTTGCTGCTGCAAATATTGACTATCGAAACGCGCTACCCACGACCTCAACACGCTGATCACAGCACTTAGAGGTACTTTTTCTTCAGAATATTGGCGGACCAATGATTGGAAGTTCCTTTTTTCTTCTTTGTTCAATTCATTCTTAAAATACCCTGCAATATGCTGGCACACATTTACATGAGCACTGGGCTTCGCGGGCTTGCTTAATAATTGGTAAAGGTGCTCTTCATAATGAGCTAACACAGCATCAATGGGAAGGTGGTCATGATTGGCCAGGGTGCGTCCCATCAATTTCAATGTGCCCGGATGATAAGCCATAAAAAGATATTTATTTTTTGAATGAAATGCTTGTAGTGATTTTAAGCTCTTTTCTTTATTTATTCTTCGAAAATCTGCGAGCGTAAAGAGCTTGGTAAGAAAATGATGCCTCAGCGTGAAATTTTTCATTCTTCCCTCTTCCTCAATCGCCAAACCACCGAATTGATTCAACACTTCTTTTGCGAAGAACCCTGTCGTTTTTCTTACGACTTGAGAATTTTTTTCGCTCTGATACACTTTTACATCCTGAACCCCGCAGGTGGGTGACCGATTTTTCAATAAAAAGCCATCTACATCGCTAAGAGATCCTATGAACGCTTTTGAAAACTCCTTCATCGGACCAGTCAATTCTTCACCTGTCTTCGGTTGAATTAATTTTTCGTCGTCTTCTCCTCCATCTACGATGCGGATGACTTCCCTCGGCACCCCGAGACCGATTTCGACTTCCGGACAAACCGGAATAAAATCCACGAACCCTTGCAGCCTCTGCACAGCTTTATCCGGGATGACAGCTCCGTTATATCTCACTTCTTCGAATTCCAAGCACCGGCTGACCACCAATCTTGGAACGGGAAACCTGCTCAATAAAAACACTCCTTTAGCATCATCTATTTAAAGAAGGAATTCCTTTAATCAAAGTCGAATAAACACTAAAAAAGGCAACGTATAAAATTTCCTATTGGAATTCGTCGCAAGAAGTATTAAAATAAAAAACGTTGCATATTTATTCTACATTTTTTATAAATAAAACACCATTGTCAGGAGAGTTGCATAATGAAAGCCAAAGACTTCAAACTATCATCGCACTTACGCTTTATTATTCCATCTCTAATCGGTATTTTCCTTTTCATGTTCCCGGTTACCAACATGGAAGAGGGAGAAAAATCAGTTACCATACCAATCGCTATCCTAGCTAATGAATTACAAGGCATTTTGGCTGGTCAATTATCATTGATCATGACGATCATCATCTCCATTACGGCTATCGGAACACTATTGGTTAAACTGGTGGGACCGGAAAAGCTGGATGGAACCCCTTTTTTCAAATCGTTATTTAATGTTCCCCCAGTTTGGGTCATTACACGTGTATTAGGTATGATATTTGCCATCATGGTTTACTTTGAAATTGGACCAGAGGCGATTACTTCAGATTATACAGGCGGATTGCTGCTTGATTCACTTCTTCATGTGCTGTTCGCGGTCTTCCTATTTGCAGGATTGTTCCTGCCATTGCTTCTGAATTACGGGCTGCTTGAGTTGTTCGGGGTGCTGTTGACGAAAATCATGCGCCCACTTTTCCGTCTGCCGGGTCGTTCTTCGATCGACTCTTTAGCTTCTTGGCTTGGTGACGGAACCATCGGTGTCTTATTGACAAGTAAGCAGTATGAGGAAGGCTATTATACAAAGAGAGAAGCGGCCGTTATCGGGACGACCTTCTCAGTAGTTTCCATCACTTTCAGTCTTGTAGTCATACAAGAAGTAGGACTTGGGAATATGTTCATTCCATTTTATTTAACCGTCGGGTTTGCGGGCTTTATCGCCGCTTTGATTATGCCACGCATCCCACCGCTATCAAGAAAACTGGATACTTATGTGACGGAGGAAGCTGATGATATCAGCGAAGAAGTTCCTCAGCATCATAACCTATTCACGTATGGTTATACCAAAGCTGTTGAACGCGGGAGCAAATCCACCGGAGTGAAAGACTTCTTCAAGCAAGGCGGTCAAAACATTCTGGATATGTGGATGGGGGTAGCCCCTATCGTAATGGCACTGGGTACAATTGCCCTCGTGATTGCCGAATACACGCCATTCTTTACATGGCTGGGTATGCCATTCATTCCATTGCTTGAATTGATGCAGGTCCCATATGCCCAGGCGGCTTCAGAAACGATACTTGTCGGGTTCGCAGATATGTTCCTTCCAGCCATCATAGGAGCCTCTATCGAGAGTGAAATGACACGTTTCATCATCGCCTGCTTGTCTGTCACCCAGTTGATTTACATGTCTGAAGTAGGCGGGCTGCTACTTGGATCGAAAGTACCCGTTGACTTGAAAGATCTATTTATCATTTTCTTAGAGCGTACAATCATCACACTTCCTATCATCACGTTAATTGCTCACCTGATCTTTTAATTGGGTGATATAAGAAACCGCTAAGCCTCTATCAGCTTAGCGGTTTTTCAATTCCTTTATTAGAGCCTGAGCTGTACTCAAACTGGACTGAGGGTTCTGCCCGGTGACAAAATTACGATCTACTTCTACATGATCAGCTCCAGCTTCTCCTGCTTCAAAGTTTGCGCCTTCCTCATTGAGTTGATCTTCAAGCATGAACGGCATCAACGAATCCAAACCTGTACTTTTTTCTTCCTCATTGGTGAAACCGGTCAATTTAACCCCTTGGACAATTGATTGTCCGTTATGATCTGTCACTCCTACAAAAGCAGCAGGACCATGACACACTGAACCAATAATTTTTCCTTCTAATACAAAATGACGTAAAACTTCTTCAATCGTTTGATTCTTCGGGAAGTCGAACATCGTTCCGTGCCCTCCAGAAAAGAAAATTGCGTCAAAATCATCAGGATTTATGTCACTGAGACGTCTCGTGTCAGCGATCGGTTCCATAACCCCGTCCCACACCTCAGGTAATTCGTTGCTGTAACTGTTAGGGTCAATCGGGATTCTGCCCCCTTTTAGACTTGCAGCCTCCACTTTAAATCCAGCTTCCTGGAATTCTGTTGAGGGTTCAACAAATTCAGACAACCACAGTCCTGTTTTCTGCTGATCATCCATGTTCTCGGTATTTGTCACGACCATCAATATGTTTTTACTCATTTACTGATCCTCCTTCTTCCATCTTCTTTTATTATTCTCAAATTTTTAAATTTCATAGGTTTTGGATAAAAAAATAACGCGAACCCATAATAGGTTCGCGTTCGATCATGAGGGCAGCGTAGAGTCTTTCTTCGTCCAGCGATTCCACTTCTCTTTAATCAAGTATGCTTTCCCCTCAATGAGCGGTTGTGTAAAGATCTGAATAGGTCGGCTTGATAACAAGTAGACGATTAGTGCTGACAGGACACCAAGACCAATGACATCAAAAATCGTGTTCACTTTGAATAAGTCAGCTTCACGGAAATATTGAATGAAAAATCCATGCAGGAGATAAACGTACAATGTCTTCCTACCGAGATACGTGATGGAAAATTCACGGCTTGGCACCCATGATAAAACACTGATGGTCATGATTGCAGCCAGCGCATAAACTCCTATTCGGAAGATACCACCTAACTCAGGGTTCCCTAATACCGCATAGGATTTAGATCCTAGCAGCCAACCTGAACTGAACTCAGGGAACATGGCAATGACTGCTGCTGTAATACCCATAATGACGAGAGAAATTTCTCTTACTCTTCTCGTCCTCCATTTCTGGACGTGATCTTTCGTCAGCCAATACCCCGCTAAGAAAAACGGGAAAAACACGAAAGTTCGTGACAAGCTGAAGCTGTGGCCGATATCGCTCACGTATCCGACAACAATCCCGATTTCGACGGCGATGGCCATACCGAGTAACGGGGGAATCTTCTTAAATCCATACAAAAGAATGTGCCAGCTGAACAGGCTGAATAAAAACCATAGCGACCAATGAGGATAAAACATTCCGTTCATCCAACCATCTTTACCGATAAAGAAAAAATAACCCGTGTATACGATTTGAAAAATCAAGTAAGGGAGTATGAGTTTTTTAGCAAGCTTCAGAATATAATCTTTATTTCCTGACCCTTTTGCAAAAAAACCAGCTAAGAAAATGAAAGCAGGCATATGAAATGTATAAATCCATGTATATAAGGTGTACATCGACCTTGATCCATCCGTAAAGGGCTGGATCATATGACCGAACACCACAAAGAAAATAAGAATCAACTTCGCATTATCAAAAAACGCATCACGTTTCATTTTTATTCACCCTTTATTCACGAAAAAGTCCAGTAAACATACTTCCCTCACTTATATACCACATCAGAAAACGAAATATGCTCATTTTAAACCTTTTTAAATAAACTGTAACCGCATTGTTAAGCAGCGTAGTAAAGTTGATAAATACAGCTTACTGAAGATATCTTCTGAATGATCAAAGTGGTAATGTATGGGAATAGACTCCATTCAACCATAAAAAAGCCTCTATGCCAAGATGCATAGAGACTAGGATTCCAAACTTTTTATTCAAATTCAATCGCCCAGGAACCTTTACGGAAAATCGGTTCGAATTCTCCGTCTTTCGTTTCTCCGTCAATATCCAGTTCTGAAGACCCCATCATGAAGTCTTCATGTACGAGACTGTCATTGACTCCATGTTGATCCATCTGTTCTTTAGTGAATGATGGACCACCTTGGACATTAGTCGGATAAGCTTTTCCGAGAGCCAAGTGGCAGGAGGCATTTTCATCATAAAGCGTGTTGAAGAATATATGACCGGATTGGGAAATCGGAGATTCATTCGGTACCAAAGCCACTTCACCAAGACGTTTGGCCCCTTCATCGGTTTCTAACAAATACTTTAATGTTTCTTCACCAGATTCTGCAGAATAATCCACGACTTTTCCATTTTCAAAATGAAGAGTGAAGTTCTCAATCAAATTACCACCATAGTTCAATGGTTTTGTACTGGTCACTTTACCCTGCACTCCGTATTTATGAGGCATCGTGAATACTTCTTCTGTAGGCATATTCGGGTTGAATTCGGTTCCTTGATCAGAATGCGTCGAACCCCCATGCCAAATATGATCCTCGACCAGTTCAATGGACAACTCGGTTCCCGGCGCTTTGTAATGGAGCTTTTTATATTGCTTCTGGTTTAAATATTCACGAGCCTGACACAGATGGTCATTGTGTTCATCCCATGCAGCAATAGGGTCTTCACGGTCTATACGTGTAATGTGGAAGATTTGCTCCCAAAGCTTGTTTTGTGCTTCCTTTGAAGAAACACCAGGGAAAACCTTTTCTGCCCACGCTTGTTGAGGATACGCGACGATACTCCATGTCGTTTTATCATTCATGATGTAATCTCGATACCCTGACAAAGCTTCCGCGCTGGCTTTGTTCGCTTTCGCTACCCTTTCAGAATCGATATCTTTCAGTAAATCAGGGTTAGGACCGTAAATCGAAAGTAAAGCATAGCCGTCCTCTACCATTTGTTCCAGGCCATCTGCTTTCCATTTCGGGAAGTTTTCAAGCACTTCGATGGGAGCATTCTTCATCTTTAAAAATGTCAACACTTCATCGCCCCACTCGACGTGGACGTTCTTAGCTCCTTTTCCGTAAGCTTTTGCTGAAATGGTTCTTACGAGATCAGCCGCTTCAATAGGAGCATTGATGATAAGCCCCTGCCCTTCTTGAAGGTTCACACCCTTTTTCAAGGCAAGTTCAGCATATTTCTCTAACTGCTCTTTTTGTACAGTCAAATGAATTCCCTCCATTCCTTTGTCTCTGATTCAATTATTTCATAACCACCAGTCATTTACTATCTATTCACTTTTTATCTTCAAACATTTCAATAGCACGCACACGCATCGTCTTGTGGTCGACAATGGGTTCAGGATAATCTTCCCCAATTATGCATTTTGACTTTTCCTGCTCATTGTCCGGCATCTTCGAAGGGGAGTGAATATAATTTTTACTTACGTGCTCAAGCTCGGGGATCCACTCTTTGATAAAACGCCCGTGCGGGTCGAAACGTTCCGACTGCCGGGTAGGGTTGAATACTCTGAAGTATGGCACGGGGTCCGTTCCAGTTGAGGCTGCCCACTGCCATCCCCCGATATTCGAGGAAGGTTCATAATCAACCAGTTTCTCAGCAAAGTATCTTTCTCCTTTTCTCCAATCCATCAACATATCCTTCGTCAAAAAGGACGCAACCGTCATACGAAGTCGATTATGCATCCACCCCGTTTCATTCAACTGTCTCATCGCAGCATCTACAATCGGATAGCCGGTCTTCCCATCTTTCCAACGCTCAAACAGTTCTTCGTCATCATTCCATGGGAGACCCCTGTACTTTTCAACCATCTCTTCATCCCAGGCATTCGGATAAAAATGATGAATCATATTGTAAAAGTCCCGCCACACGAGCTCTGAAATGAAAGTCTCCACACCTTCCGTATTTTTTCTATAATCCACTTGATCGTTTACAGCATGATATACGGTCCGGATGGATATAGCCCCTGTCCTCAGAAACTTGGACATTCGGCTCGTCCCTTCCACTGCAGGAAAATCTCTTTGTTCATCATAGTCATAGACCGCATCGTCCAAGAAATGATCAACCTGCTCTCGTGCTGCACTTTCACCGATGTCCTCAAAAGACCGATCCGACTTTTTCAAAAGAGATTCAAAAGCTTGTTTTCCATGCGAAAATGCATCTGTTTCATCTATCGTGTGTTCTGCTAATTTTTCATGATCCACTTTTTGAACAGCTGGTTTTTGAACCTTCTTCCACTGCTTATAATAAGGGGTAAATACTTTATAGTAACCGCCCGACTTCTTTTCCACTTCTTCTGCACCGTGAAGGTGATGATCGATAAACGAATAGACGAGTACATCATGACCCTCTAGTTTCTTCGTAATTCTCTGATCCCTGTCCCGTCCATAGCCAGCTTCATCAGAATTGAAGTACACTTCATCAATGTCGACTGTATCCAGCAATTCATCGAACGCCTGCTCTGGTTCTCCTTCTATGAAATGAAACTCAGCCCCTTTATGACCAGAGTCATCCACAAGAGCCTTCAAGGTTTGGAAGAAATAATCGTGCTGAGCATCAAAGGTTTGGTTAAGGTTCGGGTCTATATGAAAAAATAAAAAAACTTTATCATCACCAGATGTATTTTCTAACGCCTTCGCCAAGGCAGTATTGTCATTCAAACGCAAATCTCTACGAAACCAAATGGCACGTGTGATCATTTTGAACCACCTTCCTTTATCCCATCATTCCTCATTCTAATCTGACGTAAACTATTGTATATAAAGATTGTGGATCCCTCAGCTTTTAATAGGTTTATATGATAGGTGCTCTTATTTCGCATGTAAGCTTGTACCAAACCTTTACGTCTCAAAATCAGAGTGAGGCGGCCTTTTAGAATGACTCGCTTTCCTTTATCCCACAGGAGTCTCACCATTCTAAAAGGTCGACTTTTCAACAAAGGAGGGACGGAAAGGTTATCTACCTTTTTAAAAGGCTCTGTTAAAGTCTGGTGTTGTTATTTCACATGTGAGCTCATATCAACACTTTCTCTCCTGAAATTTGTGGGAGGCGGCCTTGGGAATGACTCCCTTTCCGTGGGGTACCGCGAGCCTCCTCAGGCTGCGCCTTCCGGGGTCTCACGATGTACCTTTATCCCACAGGAGTCTCGCCATTCCCAAGGCCGCCTCTTCAAAGTAGAAGTGTCAGAAAGGCCATAACCGATGTCCGTTACACCAACTTCGAACGGGATGGCAGGGAAAACAGGTAGACTCCTGCGGGAATAAGGAACAAGGTGAGACCCCGGAGAACAAAGTTCGAGTTATAATGAACGAAACTAGCTCCTTGATCGTAAATACGTAGGTTAATCGGGTAAACAGTAGTAAGACACCACAATACCCTATCAGAGCTACATTACGAAAGGAGCTAGTTTATAA
>NZ_JAIVAI010000007.1 GCF_020171525.1 Halobacillus yeomjeoni | reverse complement strand
AGCGGACTGTTTTCCCTGCCATCCCATGCTGTGAGTAAATAAAGGACCGAACACCTAATCTCAGACGGGGATTATTTAGTAATCGTTTAAGATATCAACAACAGACTTTAACAGAGCCTTTTTAAAAAAAATCCGGTAAACCAGCTACGAAAGAGGAGGGTTTTTCCTACCCTCCAATCCTCTCATTGAAAAATGGATGAAACCGCAACCCTAGAATAGTGGACTTGTAAGAAATCGTTTGAAATATCAACAACAGACTAAAACCCAGCCATTAATAAACCAACATAAAAAGCCGGGAAGGATGATTGAAATCATCCCGCCCGGCTTCTTAGTTAAAAGAAGTTTTATCAATTAATATTTATTAACCCAATTGTTTCATTAAAGAAGCCATTTCGATGGCACCTGTAGCAGCTTCCCAGCCTTTGTTACCCGCCTTCGTACCTGCACGCTCGATCGCCTGTTCAATCGTATCCGTCGTAATTACACCGAAAATGACTGGAATACCACTTTGGTGAGAGGCCTGAGATACCCCTTTAGCGGCTTCACTACATACATAATCGAAATGCGGCGTGGAACCTCGAATGACTGCACCAAGGGTAATTACAGCATCATATTTCCCGCTGTTGGCCATCTTATTGGCTACAAGGGGAATCTCGAAGGCTCCCGGAACGTAAGCTGCTTCTACATCCTCCGTATTGACACCATGCCGTTTCAAAGCATCAACAGCACCTTCGTATAGCTTGCTCGTAATGAAGTCATTGAAACGTCCTACAACGATTCCGACTTTTAAACCTGTACCTACTAAATTTCCTTCATAACTTTTGACCATAAGATCACCTGTCCCTTTCTAGTAATGAAATAAATGTCCCATTTTAGATTGTTTTGTTCTTAGATAGTTTTCATTTTCCTTACGAGATTTCATTTGTATTGGAACTCTCTCTATGACTTCCAAATCATAGCCTTTCAACCCGGAGATTTTCTTCGGGTTATTGGTCAACAATTTGATTTCTGAAATGCCTAGATCCCTCAATATTTGGGCACCGACTCCGTAGTCACGTAAGTCTGGCTTGAAGCCCAGCTTTTCATTAGCTTCTACGGTATCCAGTCCTTCTTCTTGAAGTTTATAAGCTCGGAGTTTATTGACGAGTCCAATTCCTCTTCCTTCCTGTCTCATATAGAGGAGAACGCCGCTTCCATTTTCAGAAATCTGCCTCAAAGCGTTATGCAGCTGAGGACCGCAGTCACAGCGATAGGAACCGAAAACATCCCCCGTCAAACATTCAGAGTGAACACGGACAAGCGTAGGCTCCTCTGGGTTTATTTCCCCTTTGACCAGTGCAATGTGATCTTTATGATCAATATCATTGGAATACGCTACAGCTTTGAAGTCGCCATATTCTGTCGGCATCGTGACTTCCACTTCACGTTTCACGTGGTTTTCATTTTTATGACGATATTGGATGAGATCAGCAATCGTAATCATCGGAATATCAAATTCATCGGCCATCTTGCGTAAGTCTGGAACACGGGCCATCGTTCCATCATCTTTGATGATTTCGCAGATCACTCCAGCCGGTCGTGCTCCAGATAGTCGTGCAAGGTCGACTGCCGCTTCTGTGTGGCCTGCTCTCCGGAGAACGCCTCCTTCTTTGGCAATTAACGGGAAAATGTGGCCGGGCTTTTGAAAATCAGCCGCTGTAGACTCCTTGTTCAGCATTTCCCTTATGGTCAAGGCACGTTCTTCAGCGGATATCCCGGTTGTTGTGTTTTTATGATCGATACTCACTGTAAAGGCTGTTTGGTTAGGGTCCGAGTTGTCATCCACCATCGGATGAAGGGCGAGGTCCGAAGCAAGTTTATCTGTAATAGGAGTGCAGACAAGGCCCCTTCCGTATTTGATCATGAAATTGATCATTTCCGGGCTGGCATGCTCAGCTAACCCAATAAAATCCCCTTCATTTTCACGATCCTCATCATCGCAGACGATGACGACTTTTCCTTCTTTTAAATCTTCTATCGCTTTTTCAATTGAATCAAACATTTCTTCCCCTTCTTTCTTTAGGCAAAACCGTTGTCAGCCAGAAATTGTTTTGTCATGTTCGACTTTGTTTGGTCTTCTTGTCTACCTCCAAGAAAATGAGCGACATACTTTCCGATCATATCGCATTCGATATTCACTTCATCACCAGGTTCTTTCCCTCCAAGGACCGTATGTTCCATCGTGTGAGGGATCAATGAGATTGTCACTCGATTATCCTTCACTCCGTATACAGTCAAAGAAGTTCCGTCCACTGCGATAGAACCTTTATATACGAAATATTGAATCAGTTCATCTGAAAGTGCAATTTCATAATAGACTGCATTCGATTCAGGCGTTTTGGAAACGATTTTTCCAGTTCCATCTATATGTCCAGAAACGAGGTGTCCACCGAACCGCCCTCCTGCAGCCATCGCCCGTTCTAAATTGACTGGTGTTCCTTGCTTCAGTTCATTCAAGTTTGTTGAACGGTACGTCTCAGGCATTACATCAAAGGACACCGACTGATCTGTATATTGAGTAACGGTGAGACATACGCCATTAACAGAAATACTGTCTCCCAAATTTACATCTGTCAAAATTTCTTTGGCTACAATTTTGAGTTCCAACGCTTCCGTTTTCGTTTTGATCGACTCTAAACTTCCGATTTCCTCAATGATTCCTGTAAACAAAATTAATCCTCCCTTTTTATGGAGACAATTTTTATATCTTCTCCGATTTGTTCAGTCGAAGTGATTTGATAAGACTCAACATGCTTCAATCGGCTGATGCCTTTTCCTCCTACGGGTGTTTGTGCATCCTTACCACCAATGAGTTTTGGTGAGATGTACGTTATAGTCTCATTGACTTTTCCCGCACGAACGAATGAATCAGCAATCGTGCCGCCTCCTTCAACAAGTAAAGAAGTGACCTTGCATTCCCCCAGGTGTTGGAGAAGCTCATCAATATCAATTTTATCTTGGTTTTGCTGAATGATTTGTACATGAGGGTAGTCAGCAAATGCTTCTATGTCCTTAGCACGGACATCTTTCCCTACGAAAATCCAAGTCGGGGCTTCTTCATTTTGTATCAGTTGTGCAGAAGGTGGAATGCGCAGGTGTGTATCTAAAACGATGCGAATCGGATGGGACCCTTCCCCCTCTATCCGGCTTGTAAGCTTAGGGTTGTCCATTAGAACCGTATTGATGCCAACAAGAATAGCATCTGAGATATGACGGTAAGTATGTCCATCCTGTCTCGCTTCTTTCCCCGTAATCCATTGACTCTCTCCGGTAGAAGTAGCAATCTTCCCATCAAGACTCATCGCAGACTTCAATCGTACATATGGAGTTTTCTTATTGATGTAATGGAAAAAGGATCGGTTGATTTGATCCGCATCTTTCTTGAGTACGGAAGTCCGCACTTCTATACCCGCTTTTTCCATCATTTCGATTCCTTTGCCGGAGACTTTAGGATTTGGATCATGAGAAGCGACAATGACTCTGCGGATGTTAGCATCAATGATCGCTTGTGCACATGGCGGGGTCTTGCCGAAGTGACTGCAAGGTTCCAATGTCACGTATATTTCCGCACCGTCGGCTTTTTCTCCTGCCATCTTCAAAGCATGTACTTCAGCATGCGCTTCACCAGCCCGGACATGGACACCCACACCAACGACCTGATTTTCTTTGACAACCACCGCCGCAACCGATGGATTCGGACTCGTCTGCCCTACCGTTTCTTTCGCCATTTGGATAGCCATGGACATATACCGTTCATCACGATTCATTCCACCTTCACCTGCCTCTTTAATATAAAAAAGACCCTGAAGAAGACATACTTCTCCAGGGTCTGCTTATACGTAAATTTGAGTACACTTAACCAGAGGTATACGTGTCTCATCATACCTTTTACGTCTCGCTCATCCTTCTCCCATCCAGACTTTCACTGTCGGCTTTGGAATATGCACCAAATCAGGGGGAAACGTATTGCTACTGCCTCCCCGTCGCGGGCTGAGAACCTACTTGTTCATTACCGCCGGCTGGGAATTTCACCCGACCCCGAAGGTATCCGTTTAAAACGGATAGTCTATTCTTTTTGTGTTGATATATATATTGTACATTCTCATGATAGGGGGTCGCAAGCATTAAACTTTGTGGTATAAAAAGATTAAAGCAATTTACTTAATGCTTCCTTGATTTCCTCAATAGTGTTTTTATATTGGGTCAGCTCTTTACGCAGTCTTGCGTTTTCAGTTTCCAGCCGTATGATTTTCTTCCCAAGCCGATCAATCAGTTCTTTAACATCCATGGTATCTGCCATCTTTTCATATAAAGCTACTATTTCTTCTCCGTAAGTCGTACCTGGAACTGCCCAGCGTCCATTCAAGTCTTTCCATTCAGGGGCGACCCCTCTCTGAACCAGATTGAACCTTGGGTCAACAAGCTTTTCCCCGGCAGGTAAAGGTTCTTTACTGGCATAAGCATACAAATGTTGAATGTGTGCAGTTACCCCTTCCCTTTCGTTTTTAAAAGAGGCTCCTTGGGTTCCTCCTATAGCACCCAGACCTGCATAATTGAATTGTCCGGGCTTCACGTCCCCCCCGAAACGGTGAAATGATGTTTCTTTTAACATCTGAGAAAAAGCAGCATCCCCTCTAACCCCATAAATTCTCCCGATTTCTATATACAACCCTGGAAGTATTTCCGGAAAGTTCGGATTAACATTTTTGGCAAACTCCAACATCGTCTTTTGATCGACTTTTGAAGATCCTAATATTTTCATTTCATCACCTTTTCAGAAATATTTTCACCTGGATGCTTCTTCATCCATTCTTCAATATACGCACTCAGCCAAAGCATCATGAAGTCTATTTCTTATGTAATGAGGTAAAATACCATGAGATCTGTATTGTCAAAAGCGGTAATATCGGATAACATGGAATTAATTCAAGAAAACGTTTGCACAAAACGAGAATGTAATTTTAGATTTCAACATACATTATTTCTAATAAAAAGCTATTTTATTGATATTAAACTAAAAAAAACACTTTTCCTTAGTAATGCAATCAATTGCATTAAACAAGTAAATTCCAACAAATTTTCCAGCAACTATAAAGAAAAGAGGGAGAACCTATATGAAAAGAGTATGGTGGAAGGAAGCTGTAGGGTATCAAGTGTATCCTAGAAGTTTTCAAGACTCGAACGGTGATGGAATCGGTGATTTACAAGGTATGATCGATCGACTGGATTACATCAAAGACCTGGGTATAGATTTCATCTGGATCTGCCCTATGTACAAATCTCCTAAGGATGATAATGGATACGACATCTCCGACTACAAGGATATCCTGGAAGAGTTCGGAACGATGGAAGATTTCGACCGTTTACTTGAAGAAGTTCATAAACGAGATATGAAGTTGATCATCGACCTCGTTCTGAACCATACCAGTGATGAACATCCATGGTTTATTGAATCAAGGTCATCGAAAGATAGTCCTAAGCGGGACTGGTACATTTGGAGAGACGGAAAAAATGGAAAAGAACCGAACAACTGGGAAAGCATTTTTGAAGGGTCTGCTTGGCAGTATGATGAAAAAACTGATCAATACTATCTTCACGTTTTCTCTACGAAGCAGCCGGATTTAAATTGGGAGAACGAAGAAGTACGACATGAGTTATATGACACCGTCAATTGGTGGCTGGATAAAGGTGTGGATGGGTTCCGTATTGATGCCATCAGTCACATTAAAAAGCGTCCTGGGTTCCCAGACATGCCTAATCCTAAAAAAGAAGAGTATGTATCTTCTTTTGACATGCATATGAACCAAAAAGGCATCCATAAATTCCTCCAAGAATTCAAGGATCAAACGTATGCGAATTACAACGTGATGACCGTGGGAGAAGCGAATGGAGTCAACTCCGATGAAGCCGACTTATGGGTAGGCGAAAACGGTAAAATGGATATGATTTTCCAATTCGAACATTTGGATTTGTGGGATAAAGATGCAGAGCAGCAATTGGATATCATTGGTCTGAAAGAAGTGCTTACCAGGTGGCAAAAGGCTTTAGAAAGTGATGGATGGAACGCTCTATTCGTCGAAAACCATGATAAAGCACGTGTCGTATCCACATGGGGAGACGATGAAAATTATTGGCGTGAAAGCGCGACTTCAATTGCGACGATGTATTTCTTTATGCAGGGGACACCTTATATTTATCAAGGACAAGAAATAGGAATGACAAACATGGCCTTCCCTTCTATTGAAGACTATGATGATGTGGCAGCGATCAACTTATATAACAAGAAAAAAGCGCAAGGGCTCAAGCATGAGGAAATCATGGAAATCTTATGGGCAACATCAAGAGACAACAGCCGCACTCCTATGCAGTGGTCGAGTGGTCCGCAAGCAGGGTTCACTACCGGAAATCCATGGATTAAAATCAACCCGAACCATAAAGAGATCAACGTAGAGGATCAATTGAAACAGCCGGACTCTATCCTGAATTACTATAAAGATATGATCCGGTTGAAGAAAAAGTATGATCTATTCACATATGGGATTTATGATTTGATGTTGAAAGATGATCCACAAATTTATGCTTACACGAGAACGTTGGACCAACACTATGCTTTGGTCATTTCAAACCTGACAAATGAAGAAGCTGTCTTTACATCTCCACACAAACTTTCCAGTGAGCAGATGATATTAAACAACTATGAAGTGGATCGGCATGAAGACCTTCAATCTATTACACTAAAACCTTTTGAAGCAAGAGTTTATTTGTTGAATAAATAATAATTAAGCCCCAGCCTGTAAAATCTAATACGGTTGTGTTCCCTGGCCCCTTATTTCCATAAAGGGAATGAACGCACCCTTACATCAAGATTTTGCTACAGGAATGAGGCGCAGTTGGTTCATAGATACAACTCCCCAATAAAAGAAGCTGACACTTAGATAAGTGTCAGCTTCTTTATGGTTAAGCGTCGATCTTTGTATCTGCTTCTAATTCCAACTCGACATTACCGCGGATGGCTTTAGAGATCATACAAGTTTTTTCAGCTTTCTCAACAAGTTGGTTCAACTTCTTCAAATCACGTTCTGCTGCCTCAGAAGTTAACACAACTCTCGGTTGATGGATGATTTTTTTATAAGTGAATACTCCATCCGTTACGTCGACGATCCCTTCAGACTCCATATCCATTTCTTTCAACGGCAGCTTCGCTCGTTCAATCATAGCTGCTAAACTGATGATATAGCACGTAGCTGCAGCTCCGAGCAGCATTTCATCCGGATTGGTCCCGATATCAGGTCCATCCATCTCTTTCGGAATGGATATTTTCGTTTTTAATTTATCAGATTCAATATAGCCGACTTCATTTCTTCCCCCCGGCCACTCCGCTTTTAAATGGAAATGATGGAAAGCCATCGTCATCCGCCCCTTTCTTTACGGTTCTTATTTTAAGGGATGTCCAAACATCAGACGAAACATTCTGCTCATAAGAAGGATTCTTAAGCAGCATAACGAATACGTACGTGTGAAGGAGGAGAACAATGAATCTATTATCCAGAGAAGACTATGAGAAAGCCCAAGCCTATATTTTTTCAGAAGGAAGACCTCTTGAGCAAGCACGTTTATTACATATGACCAAAGGTGACCACTCCACAGAGGTGATGAAGGCATTGACCTCATACCAAAATCCCGATGGAGGTTTCGGAAGAGGAATTGAACCAGACTTCCGGCTGCCGAATTCCTCTCCACTCGCTACATCCGTCGCTCTGCAAGTTCTCGTCGAACATGATGACGATGAAGAAGCCCAACATATGATAACAAAGGCTCTCAGATATCTTGAACAAACGTTTGACCAAGAACGACAAGGATGGTTTGCTGTTCCGGAAGAAGTGAACGACTATCCTCACGCCTTTTGGTGGGAGGTACATGAAGACGGAAAGTCTTGGATTGATGCGAATTGGGGCAACCCCTCCGCGGAAATCATCGGGTACCTTTTAAAATATGAAGAAAAGGTTCATGAGTTGGACGTTGAGAAGCTGACCCAGCAATCCCTTCAACACCTGATGTCCTTGAGTGATTTCGCTTCAGAACATGAACTTTATTGTTACCTGAGGTTCTTTGAACTACACCCCGACCGAATGGATGAAGGTATACAAAGAAAATTAAAAGAAGGCGTCCGCCAGACGATGGTGTCTGACCCGGAACAGTGGGGAAATTATGTGCCGACTCCTTTGAAATTTCAACCTTCCCCTGCATCAGTCGATCTAGAAGTACCAAAAGAAGATGTAGTTAAAAACCTTGAGGCAGTCATTCAAAATTTAACCAACCGGCCTTATGTTTCCCCTACTTGGGAATGGAACCAATACGAAGAAAGTTGGAATCAGGCTAAAATAGAGTGGCAGGGAATTCTGACTCTCGAATCTCTGAAGTGGTTGATCAATTATGAACGCATTCAGTCGTGAGGCTTTTCAGCCCACGACTTTTTTCATTTTAACAAACTCATATATACCGCCATTTGTAGGTTGTATGAATTTGTCTTTTTTCTCAAACCCTGCTCGTTCATAAACCACAATCGCACGTTCGTTAAAGGCAGCTACTGATAAAGTGAATTCAGTCGGATTATAATGTTTGTGTGCGTATGAAAGCCCTTCTTCTACAAAAGTCCGACCAAACCCCTTACCACTTAAATCAGGGCGTAGACCAAGTCCAATGTCCACGCCTCCATTTTCATTTGGATGAAAGGTGAAAAAGCCGATCAGTTCACCTTCCTCATACACCCCATGTGTATGCTGACTTCTCTTTTCTGGATTGATGAACCCTTCATAATCCTCTTCATCTGCCGTCATGTCATAAAATGAAAATGGATCGGGGTACTTCCATTCCGCAACCCTTAAAGCATCCTCTTGAGGTAATGGAAAAAAGTCCATTTCATCATTCCCCCTTCTCTCTCGTGGAAATGGCACAATAAATAAGTAAACCAATAACAGGAAGCACACCAAACCAGGCCATGGTACCACCTCTATCCCTTTTCTTCTCATCCCACCGGATGACATATATGCTGAGTAAGGACAACACAAAAAAATCAATGGTCATCACATGTACAAACCTGGATGTGAAAAAGGCTTGCAGATATATCTCCAAGCTTCCCTGCCAAAAGCCTTGAACGATCAAAAATATGCTTATTCCAACGAGACTCAAAAGTAAAAAGTCCTTTTGGATAAATTTCAATATCCCCTTCGGGGTCCTGACCGAACGGACGGCCGAAGTTGATGAGAAAAAGTAAGGCATCAACGCAAATGCACCTAACATGAATGATCCAGCCACAAAAGGCCATGCAGGTACTCTTGCATGATCATGACGCAATAAGAAGATCCCGAAAGCGATTGGATAAATCCCTAACAATGAAAAAACAGTCAAAAGTAATGGCTCAGGGTCATTCATCAGTACCAGCTGACGCAAATACCCCTCATCTCCAGCCGGAGCCCCGAGCCAGGCATAAAGTATGAATATCACCCACGCACAAAAAAATAAGACTTGTCTAATCATTGATTGGCTTCCCAATCTTTTTTGAAGCGCTCCATTTTCATATTCAATTGTTGGATCATTTCCAGTACTCTGTTGAAGTCATCCATATCCACCTGATCGGCATCCATTGAAGACACGACTTGATTGAGCATTTGAATTCTATTTTTTATGTAATGAAACTGATCGGTTGGATCTTTAGCTGCTTTTCCCATAACGAACACCTCCTCTTTTTCAGGTTCTTTCTTTCATAATACCCTCTGGGACAATATCGGAAAACTCATTTACAAAAAAAGCCGCTGGACCTTTCGTCCAGCGACTTGTGCAAGTCATTCTTCTACATCTCTTTTCGGTGACAAGAACCACCCAAGGGCAGCAATTGCTACCAGCACCACATAAAATGTGATTTTCCAAGCTGGGGAATGAGCGAAATGTTCATCTAAGATATGGATATTAGGGTGAGCTAAAGTCGATACGACCAACTTCACACCTACCCATCCGACGATAACGAAAGCTGCAATCTCAAGACCTGGTCTGGACTGTAAAAGTTTGACGAATACATTCGCTGCAAAACGCATGATGATTATTCCGATCATACCTCCCGCAAGGATGACAGCAAACTTACCTCCATCAAGACTTCCGACTTGTGGCAGGCCTGTGTCCGGCAAAGCTACAGCCAAAGCTACTGCGGCCAATATAGAATCGACAGCAAAAGCAAGGTCGGCAAGTTCCACTTTAAGTACCGTAGCCCAGAACCCTTTTCCTCTTTGTGGTTCGGCATCCACCGGTATTTCTTCCGCATCCTCAACTTCTCCGCGGGCCTTCCATTTATCAAATAGATGCTTTCCTGAAATAAATAACAAGTAGGCGGCACCCAAAGCCTGCACCTGCCAAACATCTACAAGGAATGAAATGACGAATAAAGAACCGAACCGTAAAACAAAGGCCCCCATCAATCCATAAAATAAGGCTTTCTTTCTTTGTTCTTCTGGTAAGTGTTTGACCATGATGGCTAAAACCAACGCATTGTCGGCAGCTAAAATTCCCTCTAAACCGACCAATACGATTAATACCCAGCCATATTCCAATAATAATTGAGCGTCCACGACTCTACTCTCCTTTATTAAAAAATGGTCCCTGCCACGGTGGCAAAGACCAAAAAAATAGACCTTTACCGCAGCGGGTAAAGGTCTCGCTAACAACGTCCGTTGCCAATAAAGCCGGGGATCACTCCCGAAATGACGACTTTATTGTCCAGCTACTCCCCTTTAGGAATGCTAATATCTATTCTTATCTTAGCACGCAACTTCAGTTTGTCAACGGAATTTTACCCACATTTTCACAATTATTTGTAGTATGAGGTGGGGAGAACATCGTTATACATCAATAATCGTTTACCCTTGATGTACAAGATTAAACTGAAAGAATGTTCTTCCGTAACCTCTTCAAGGAAAGCAGGATCTTCATTCGGATTTTGTAATTCGTTGTGCTTCCTGCCACGATGACCTTCCCTTCACCCGCCCATTTTTAAGGTAGAAATGGCGGGTAACGCTTTGTTCATCCTGACTCATAGGCTGATCATTTTCAATTCAAGGGGAAAATATGCAATATATAAACCTGTCACGTTTGAGCTTCTTATCAAGCTTTCTCTTCAGTAAGGCGGGCGATTTCTACGATGACCCGCGTCGCTTTTTCCATATTATCCAAGGAGATGTATTCATATTTTCCGTGGAAGTTTTCCCCTCCAGTAAATATGTTCGGTGTAGGCAGACCCATATAGGAGAGCTGTGAACCATCTGTACCACCACGTATCGGTCTTACTATAGGATTAATCTGCAAGTTCCTCATAGCTTCGTATGCGATATCCACGATTTGTTTTACAGGCTTGATTTTATCTCCCATATTGTAATATTGGTCATTTATTTCTAAGGAGACGCGATGCTGTCCGTACTTTTCTTTCATTAATCCTGCAACCTTTTCCATTGTGGCTTTTTTATCAGAAAATTTTTCTTTGTCGTGATCTCTGATTAAATAAACCAGTTTCGCTTCCTCTACATCACCCTGGAATGAATTGAGATGATAAAAGCCCTCATATTCCTCCGTCTGTTCAGGTGACTCCTCTTGAGGCAGCTGAGATTGAAACTCTATGGCCAACTTATTCGCATTGACCATTTTCCCTTTCGCAGTACCCGGATGGACACTGTTGCCATAAAAGCTTACATAAGCCATCGCTGCGTTAAAGCTTTCATACTGCAACTCTCCAAGAGGGCCTCCGTCTACGGTATATGCATAGGACGCATTGAACCGATCCATATCAAACTTGTGTGGACCTCGACCAATTTCTTCATCCGGAGTAAAAGCTACCCTGATTTCACCATGTTTGATTTGTGGATTTTGAATCAAGTGGTGAACAGCCGTCATAATTTCAGTAATACCAGCTTTGTTATCTGCTCCCAGCAACGTAGTTCCATCTGTTGTCACTAAAGTGTGGCCTTCATAATCCTTTAACTCAGGGAAGTCCTTCGGAGATAAAGTGACTTCAGAATTCAACTCAATATCCCCGCCTTCATAATTCTCGATGATTTTAGGGCTCACCCCTTTACCAGTAAAGTCAGTCGCTGTATCGATATGAGCTAAAAAACCGATAGTCGGTACACTCTTATCTGAATTGGAAGGCAAGGTGGCCATTACGTACGCATTTTCATCAATCGTAACATCACTCACGCCGATCTCTTTAAGTTCTTCAACCAGTTTTTGTGCCAATTCCCATTGCCCTTCAGTCGAAGGTGTTGAAGTACTTTCTTCATTGGATTGAGTGTCGATTTTCACATAAGATGTAAAACGTTCTAAAAGCTCTTTTTTCATGTATGGACTCCTCCTAAAGCATGTATATGTATAAAAGATATCCTTTTAAGTTTAAAGGATATCTTTTGATAAGGCTATGTTAGAGGTGCCAGTTCCAACGTAATGAATTTATAACATAGGAGAAAAGAAAGGTTGGATACTAAAATAAGTATCCTTCTTTTCTTCATGTATCTATTGCTTGAAGAGAGCACTTTGGATATGCTTGAATTATTATAGTTTCCACCAGTTGGAAGTGCTGGTGCGATAGTAGATTCTTTACATAAAGGTGTGTCTTCTTTGATCCATAAACGATGGTTCCAAACAATAGTAGCAGCTATACTGGTATCTCTTTTGATCCTTTTGCTGCATGAAATCCAATTTTTCTTTGCACCTATCTGGACTTACATCGGTGCAATTGCCCTTCCTTTAATCGGAGGGGGTATTCTTTTTTATATTTCCAGACCTGTCCTTCAGTTTCTGGAAGGGTATAAAGTGAACCGCATTCTTGCCATCCTTATCGTCTTTCTACTCTATATTGTTGCGGGCTTCATTGTCGTTCAATTCATAGCACCCATTGCTCAGCAGCAATTTACTAGATTGATCAACAATCTGCCACGAATGATTGATATGTTCGGTGAAACCATCACCTATTGGCAGCAAAATCAAGACATCATTCCTAGTCAGTTCGACAGCACCATTCAGAATGTCATCGAGAACCTGCAAAAGTATCTGCAGGATGCCTCTAAGATTATTATCAACGTCATCAGCCAATTGATTGGGTTCGTGTTCGCTCTTGTACTTGTGCCGTTTTTCTTATTCTTCATGCTGAAAGACGGAGACAAACTCGTCCCATTCATCAAGCAGTTCCTCGGAAAACGTACTGGAAACAGCTTTGAAAAATTGGCTCACTCCGTTGATCGTACATTGAATGCGTTCATTTTAGGTCAGATGACTGTAAGTATCGTCGTAGGACTTCTTTTGTTAGTGGGCTACTTGATTATCGGACTTCACTACTCTCTTACATTGGCTTTATTCGCCATGTTCATGAATGTCATCCCATTCGTAGGACCATTCTTGGCTGTCATTCCGGCTATCTTAGTCGCCTTTTTCCAGGATCCTATCCTGGCGGTATGGGTGGCTGTAATCATGGTGATTGCACAGCAAATCGAGGGAAATTTCGTCTCTCCGAACGTTATGGGGAAAGCGTTGAATATTCACCCTCTTACCATCATCACTTTGATTCTTGCCGCTGGAAGTATAGCAGGGTTCATCGGATTGATTTTCGCTATTCCGGCTTATGCCGTCATCAAGACTGTAATCACCCATTTCTATCATGAATGGCTTGATTCAAGAAATACACCTGATCAAACTCAATAATTGAGTATGAATCTTTTACCCGCTATGCTTACGATAGCGGGTTCATTTTTTTGCCAATCCTTAAAATTGGAGGAAAACCTATGCAACAATCTCAAAGGCTTTGGACATGGCCTTTTATATTTTTACTTGCAGCTAACTTATTTACGTTCATGAGCTTTCAGATGCTTTTACCCAATTTGCCCCCTTATATAGAATCAATAGGTGGAAGCAGTCTGCAAGTCGGATTGATCACTACTACGTTTGCATTTGCAGCTATCATCATCCGTCCTTTTATCGGTCACTTACTGATGACCAGACCAAGGAAAATCCTAGTATTGACCGGCGCTGTATCCTTATTGATCATGACTGCCCTTTATCCGGTCACTCAAATCGTTGTCGTCTTATTGATCATCCGGTTCATCCATGGAATCGCGTGGGGATGGTCAACAACTGTAAATGGAACAGCTGCGGTCGACCTTGTACCGCGCCGTCGCGTAGGAGAAGGTATGGGTTATTTTGGATTATCCGTTACCGTAGGGATGATCATGGCACCAAGTTTAGGAATTTACTTATATCAAAATTACTCATTCGACTTGCTGGTTTGGATCGCCACAGCATTAGGCGCGGTAGCCATCGTGTTATTTTCCTTGACCCATTTTGTTACGCCGGAGAGCGTGTATAAAAATCAGGAGTCTCCTCCTAAATTCTCTTTTTTCGGGTCTTTGATTGAACAAAAGAGCCGTTACCCTGCTTTGGTGACTTTCTTAAACACATTCGGCTATGGGTCAGTGGTGACATATCTCGTTATTTTCGGAAACGAACAGGGACTTACAGGGACTTTTCTCTTTTACTTTTTTAATGCTGTCATGGCAACCATTTCTCGTCCTATTACTGGAAGGTATTTCGATAAGCATGGCCCTTGGGTATTAATCATGTTTTGTTCCGTTCTTTCATTCATTGCCATGTGGATGTTGTCATTAGCTGATTCCAATGCAGACCTCATCATCGCCGGAGCTATGTTCGGAATAGGGTTTGGATCGATGATGCCTGCCCTACAGGCATGGGTCATCTCGAAGACGACGACAGAACGGAGCGGAATCGCAAATGGAATGTATTATTCTTCGATTGACCTAGGTATAGGTTCGAGTGCCCTTGTTCTTGGTTTCATCTATAACTTCGTTTCAACGACTGCCACCTTGTTCCAATTTTCCAGTCTATTATTTATTGCAGTCTTATTCCTCACTTATCTAGATTACAGAAAACAACAGGAGCCCTGGACTTCCCCATCATAAAAAAAGCCCCGTATTTCAAGATACGGGGCTTTCCTTTATTCTGTTGCGGACTTGATTTCTTCTTGTAACTTATCCAAAATTTCTCCATCTACTGTAGAAACTTCATTACGGTAGAAATCACGCACAGGCAGAGCTTTTTCTTGGAACATCTTCCTTTGTTCTTCCGTCAACTCCACAATTTCTGTTGGATTTTCTTCATCATTCTTGATTTTTTCCAACCACTCTTCATTTTGTTTCTTCTGTTCTTCAAACACCCATTCCTGCATTTCTTTTACAGTCTCGTCCACCATCGATTTCATCTCTTCATCCAAACTGTTGTACCAGTCAGTATTCACCGTGGTCATCGCTACATAGTTGTTGTGGTTGGAAATAGTCATATGATCTTGGACTTCATAAAAGGACGCATCTCCGATGAAGAAAATCGGGTTTTCCTGTCCTTCTACTGTACCACGGTCTAAAGCCGTGTATAGTTCAGACCAGCTCATTGGAGTAGGATCAGCATTGTAAGCTTTGTAGGACTCTAAAATCAAAGGGGATGTTTGTGTACGCATTTTGAAATTATTAAAGTCTGCAGGCTCCGTAATCTCTTTGCTTGACGTCCACTGCATAGCTCCTTCTGTCCAATACGCCAAAGGTGAAATACTGTGTTCTTCATATTTCTTACGAAGGTCAGTATTCAACGCTTCACTGGTATTCAAAATTTCCTGTGTTTTTTCAGCACTATCAGGGAACAGGAAATGTAGTGCGAATATCTGCCCTTCTTTCACCATATTTCCAGTGAAACCAGGAGACATGATTGCTAATTCAACAGCACCATTCTGCAACTGTTCTACTTGGTCCGTTTCACTTCCTAAGCCGCCGAATTCATAGACATCAATGTTGACTGCTCCATCTGATTTTTCGTTCATACGTTTTGCAAATTCTTCTGCATACTCATATTGAACCTGCCCGTCTACTTCTTCCGTAACGAATTTCCAGTTGTATGTCTGTCCTTCTCCCCCGGTACTGTCTCCTCCATTGCCTCCACACGCGGATAAGATGAGGGATAACAGTACCACTACAGCTGCATTAATGAATAATTTTGTCTTGTTAATTTGAATGACCTCCCATGTATTTTTATCTTTCACTTACAGTAAAATGAGTGAAAGTTCTTCAAAGAAAATCAATAAGATTGAGATGGCCACCATCATTAAAATATACGGCGGCGTTCCTTTGATCACTTCTAAATAAGGTTTATTGAATACAGCACTTGCCGTGAATATATCCACCCCAAACGGTGGTGTGGCAGATCCTAATGCTGCCTGGAACGTAATGACAACCCCTAAGTGGACTGGATCGATGCCGGCATTCATGGCTGCTGGATAGAAAATCGGAGTCAATACCAGAATAACGACGATTGGATCGACAAACATACAGCCTATGAAGAAGAATACCGTAACCATCAACAATACAAAGATTGCGCTTGGGTTTGGACCCAGAACGGCTTCAGTAATCATTTGTGGAATTCTAGCGAATGAAATGACCCACGTAAACGCTTGTCCACCTGCAACAAGCACAAATACTGCCGATGTGACTAACCCCGTCGAGCGCGCGATTTTTGGAAGTTCTTTTATATGTATGGACCGGTAGATGACCACTTCCAAAACAAACGCATACAGGACGGACATTCCCGCCGCTTCCGTAGGACTGAACAGCCCAGTATATATACCTCCAATAATGATCACAGGGAAGCCCAGCGGCAATAATGCCTTTCTGGTCATCCGCCATCTGTCACTCCACGAAGCCTTGCTTGCTAATGGAATGTCTTTGATAATGGCATAGATCACACTATATACTGCAAAACTTAAGAAAACGATGATACCAGGGATGATACCTGCAATAAATAAATCTCCTACCGAAGTTCCGGAGACCAATCCATAGATGATCATACCAATACTCGGTGGAACAAGCAGGGCTACATCACTCGAATTGATAATCAAAGCCATTGCGGTGGGATCTTTATAACCGATCTTCAACAGACGCTCTCTCATCGGTTTACCGATGGCTACCACTGTAGCCTGGGTGGATCCAGAGATTGCACCGAACAGCGTACAGGCTGCTGCGGTAGTCACCGCATATCCCCCTCTTATGTGACCGATGAATGAACCGATAAAATCAAGAAGTCGATTTGAAGTTTTCCCAGTTGTCATAATGTCCGCGGCAAAAATGAACAATGGAACAGCAAGAAGGACATAAGGTTCAATTCCTGTTGAAAACTGCTGCATCAATATCATAGGGTCCAAATTCGGAAAATATAAGAATAACACAATTAATGGAGCCGCCATGAGCGGAATCATCATTGGAAAATTCAATAATAGAAGGACCACCATAATTGTTAATAAAGTAGCTACCATATTGATATCCTCTCTTTATCGTTTAGTCGTTTACAAATGTGTTCCTTCTTGGATTTCTTTCTGATTTGAATCATTATAATCTTTCGCATCTGTACCTAAATACACTTCATCCTTATGCTTGATGTTCATCCACATGTTCCGTAAGAATTGAATACCTCCCAGCAAAAATCCAATAGGAATGAAGATATACAAAATATACGCCGGCATTTGAAGTGCAGATGTCACTCGTCCGGATTCATAAACCCCCTGGACATATATGGATGAAAAATAAGTCAGCGTGAATAAAACGACTGCTGTAATGAACGGAATGAAAATTGACAGCACCTTTCTGACTTTGAAAGGAGCTAAGTCATAGAAAGCGGACATACTGATGTGCCGCCCTTTTCTTGCTGCGTAACTGATTCCCATGAACGTAGCTACAACAATCGCTATTTGACTGACTTCATCAGCAAATGGCGGAGAATAACTGAACATCGCCCGGCTTAATGCTTTGCCGACCACCATAAGTGCAATAATGATGACTGCATAACTTAAAATGAATTCTTCCACTTTCAAAATGATTTTGTCGATCCCTTTTAGAAGATTCAACGATTTAGCCTCCTATAATCTCTTGAGACATCTCATAAAAGCTCATGTAGTTAAAATCATACTGGACGTATGAATCATGCACAAATCTATAAATACAGAAAATTTCATCAATAGATCTTATATTTTCTCATTATCTGGACTTACTCAGACACAACGTATAAATCATCCACATTACTGGTTTTAATTGGGGATTACTCCAAAATACTTACTTTTTGTAATTATTTGTTATCAAATATCCTTACCTTCTTATTAATTTTGAATGAATTTGTAAACGATTGAACTCCCAATCCATTCATATCCTATTTTTCGGTAGATGGAATTCGATGTCGGGTTTTCCATATCCGTATATAAAGCGCAGAAACTTTTCCCTTCGTCTAATAATTTCTTCGTCAAAGCCCATACCGATTGAGTAGCATAACCTTTCTTTTTATATTGATCAGGTGTGAAGACACCGTTGATTGTAGCACCATTAGGCGTCTCTCTCGCCCGGCATACCATAGAAACATAGACACCTGCTCTTTTCCAAAAATGAACCCTTTTTGCTTCTACCATTTGAGCCGCCAGTTCTTGTGCTCTATCTTCATCTATGAGTTCATTCGTCTGTTTTCCAAATTCAATCAGCCATTGTTTAACCAGTGGTTTATCGGCTTGCCCAGCCTCCACTAAACTCCCCTCCTGCTGCTTCAATGGAGAGAGGTGACGCAAAAGGTAAATCCCTTGTTTCATATGTAGTTCAGGGCGACAGCTGCTCACATCTTGCCACTCCTGTACAAACACATCCACCGCTTGTTCTTCTCCTAATACACCAGGAACTTCAATATCATGTTTTTTCAAGTAGGTGGTTAATAAACGAATATGTTGTGGATTCATGGATTTTATAAAAGGTAAGATCCAATAATGTGGAGGGGTTCTCAGGGCCAAAAAGACGGTAGTGTTTCCATCAGCGATACGTATCCGCTTAAGATGAAGTTTGGAAGGATCCTGTTTCATTTGATTTAAAATTCCAATTGGAAGGTTATTTGCTGCTTCATTTTGAAGTAATAATGACTCAACCTCTTCTAGAAAACAGTCAAGTGGTTCGTTTCTTATAATTTTCATAATTTATACCCCTCTTCTAGGTCAATGAAACTATTTGCATGATAAAATAGTCATTCAAAGTCGAAAATTAAAACTATTTTAACATCTTGACATGTCCTCTACAATGAAAGAAAGGAGTGATGCAAATGACTAAAAAAGAAATCGAAGATCAGATTGCTTCTTTGAAATCTGATTATATCCGCATCCAAGGAGATATGGATAAATTAGAAGCTAATGGTGTAAACGTTCAAAACGCTGAAGCGCAGCTTGAAAAAATCGAAGTAGAAATGAAAGAATTGAGAAAAGAATTGGCTGAAGTGAAGTCCTAATAATAAAGCCTCCCGCTTATTGCGGGAGGCTTTATTCATGATTTATTCTTTTGTTCATTCCGTTGTTCTTCCAATCTCTCCTGTATCCGCTCAAACTCCTTACTCGGCGGTGTTAAGGAAACGACAACGTCGCCATCCTCAGCTTTATTTTCTGAGTCCTGACTGTAGAATTCGATTTTACCTGATGCTTTTTTAATGAACAAAAGCATAGCGACTTCATCTATGTTGTCCAAATATTTTTGGTACGTATATTGAGCGGTGATGTTCGTTTTCCTAAAGACATATCCATTTTCAACCATCGTGTTCAGCTCTTCCCACGAAGCACCGTCTTTGAAAAGGACACGCCCACCTATAGTATGAACAAGGTCTTCAAGGTCATCGCCTTCTTTATTCCTTAAACTCAGTTGGAATAAATTATTTCTTCCGAATTCCGGAACAAAGGTCGTACAGACGAGTGCATTATAAGAATCAAGTTCAGTAGCGGCAATCAAATACTCGTACGGTGTCATATCCAGGTAATACTCCGTTTGTTCAGACAAAATTTCCCCGTGATATGATTTGATTCCCATCGACCTTGCACGAGATAAACGCTCCCATGAAGAATCTGCTATTAAGACCGGAACCTTCAAATCTTCAAACGTTTTAGCCAGACCTGTAGAAAATGCACTTCCTCCTGATATTAAAACCCCGGGTGGTCCTTCAGTAGAAAGGTTTAGTTTCTTAGAAAGCCAGCCAATCGAAAACCCATGCGCAACTACGGTCGTGAATACCAAGGCAAAGGTGATGGAAATAAGGATGGAGGCATCCTCAAATCCTGATTCTAAAAGAATGCTTGAGAAGTAACTGGCTACCGTCAAGGCTACAATACCCCTTGGAGCAATCCAGCCGACCAACAGCTTCTCAGACTTCGATAAATCGGTCCCTAATGTGGATACGAATATCGATAAAGGACGGACCACAAACAACATGAGAAGCACAAAACCTATAGTTCTTACGTTGAATATTTCAAGCAGAGTCTCCTGAGTAAGAGAAGCTGTCAACATTACGAAAATAGTGGAAATCAACAGCAAGGAAATATTTTCTTTAAAATGCCTCATATCAGCAATAGATGAAATGTGCATATTTGCGAGTGTCATCCCCATGGCGGTAACAGAAAGCAGGCCTGTTTCATGCGTCACTTCATCTGCAATTGTAAAGCAGGCAATGACTACTGTGAAAACGACTGGAGACTTCAAAAATTCAGGGACATACCCTGTTTCAAACATCCAGCCGACGCCTTTACCACAAATCAAACCGAGTAGTACGGCGAAAATGGACGCTAAGAAGAAAGTAAACAGGGCTGACGGGTTTACGTTGGTTCCTAATAAAAACTCAATGATTTCAAATGCGAAGACGGCAAGTAACGCACCTATGGGGTCTACGATAATTCCTTCCCACTTTAAAATTTTAGCTGGACGAGGCTTCAGTTTCGCCTGCCTTAATAATGGAAGGATGACTGTCGGCCCTGTGACGATGAATAAACCACCAATGACAAAGGCTACCGCCCAGGATAGTCCTGCTACATAGTGTGCAGCCAAAGATCCGAGAATCCAGCTTAAAAACGCACCGAACGTAACAATTCTGAAAACCGGCCGACCAAGGCCTCGGACTTCCTTAAAATCGAGGTTCAAGCTTCCTTCGAATAATATGACGGCGACAGCTAAAGAGATAATAGGCTTGTATAAATCCCCAAAATCCTCTTCAGGATTCATCATCCCAAAGACCGGACCTGCAAGCAGACCGACAATGGACATGACTACGATAGCAGGCAGCCGGAAACGCCAGGCGACCCATTGGGAGCCTACTCCCAAAATACCAATCACCATAAATTGGAGCAGTAGTGAATCAATCATGAATGACATCCCTCGTCTCCATAAGTAGTTTTATTCTGACAATTAGATATAGCCATATTCTATATCCAGCTATACATTCTGTAAACAATTTAGGTTGTGGATAGGGACCCATGCCATAAAGCCCGTTTCATGTGACTCTGCCCCGCACATTCATACATTACCGGAAGCTGAAAGACAAAGCTATCTCTTCAACCAATAAGAATGAGAAACAGTTCTTTTTGTAAGCGTTTTTTCAATTGGAAATCATAACCTTTATAATTTTCTAAAAAATTTGTTGACATACGAATTCCCCATTGATAATATTGCTTGGGCGTAAAGATTCATCATTTTTTGTCGAACACCAGGTTTATCCCAGAACAGCTTCTGCTACGTGTTGGATAGCAGAGGTTTTTTTACGTAAAATATACTGACACCTATGAGGAGGCACATTGAATGAGAGCACGTGATACTTTATTTATCGGTTTTACCCTATTCGCACTATTCTTCGGTGCTGGAAATTTAATTTATCCCGTTTCATTAGGAATGGAATCAGGCCATTCTTACTTTGCTGCTATTGCAGGGTTTGTACTAACAGGAGTGGGGCTTCCCATCATAACGATTGCTGCCATATCCCTTGTCCAAAACGGAGCGATCCAGCTTGCTGGACGGGTTCACCCTATGTTCGGATTATTATTCACATCCATGGTCTATTTAGTAATCGGTCCATTTTTTGCTATACCCAGAGCAGCCAATGTAGCGTTTGAAACTGGTGTAGTTCCTTTTGTAAATGGATCTTCATTAACATTATTTATTTTTACTGTTGTTTTCTTTATTCTTGTCTATTGGGTAAGTCTAAATCCATCCAAAATGGTCGATCGAATCGGTCAAATGTTAACACCGGCTTTATTCCTTGCCATTCTTGGCTTGGTCATAGGGAGTTTCTTCTTCCTTGATGGCCCTGTTCAATCTGCTGGTGAAAAATATCAAGCACAACCATTCTTTACAGGTTTTCTGGAAGGATACTTGACGATGGATGCCATCGCATCTTTAGCATTCGGAATCATTGTCATAACTTCATTCCGTGATCGCGGGGTCACAAACCCGAAAGTATTGATGACCCGTACCATCAAAGCCGGTTTGATTACAGCTGTCGCTTTGACCAGCGTCTACGTGGCGATCGGATGGATTGGTGTGAAAATGGCCAGTGAGGGTACTTATGATAATGGAAGTGCTATCCTATCTGGTGCTGCACAAATTATGTTCGGACAACCTGGAACCATTCTGCTCGGTGTCATCGTATCTCTTGCATGTTTTACGACTTGTGTCGGTCTGACAGTCGCTTGTGGTCAATTCTTTTCCAAAAGAATTCCAAACATGTCCTATAATGCAGTCATCATTATCGTGACATTAATCAGCTTTGGAATTTCCAATATCGGATTGAATCAGATCATTTCTTATTCTGTACCCGTTTTAGTGTTTGTTTACCCAATTACAATTGTATTGGTAGCCTTGACTTTCATAGGAAGACTTTTCAACCACTCCACATACGTCTATCGCGGGGCGGTTTTATTCACATCCGTCATCGCTCTTTATGACGGGCTGGTCGCATTTGGAGTAGATGTTTCTTCCATTCAGCCATTGATCAGTCAGCTTCCACTTTTTGAATTGAACTTAAGCTGGGTAGTGCCTGCTGTAATCGGAGGCCTTATCGGAGGCGGCATACAGCTGATAAAACAGCCTAAAGAACAATCCGTCTCTAAAGAAAGCTATCAAAACTAAAAAATAAAGAACCACCCATCTTGTTACAGAGGGGTGGTTCTTATTTGTTTAATTAAAATATACGGTATTTAAGGAATACAAGGAGAACGAAAAAGATCAGTTATGAGCTGAGCAATGTGACGCTCACCTTCACATCCAGCTTCTGTCCACCTCCACGATAAACCCCCTGCAAAGGACTAACATCGGCATAATCTCTTCCTGTTCCGATTCTAATGTGGTGTTCCAATACCTCCACATTGTTTGTGGGATCTAAACCGACCCATCCGATTCCAGGGACCATGACCTCTACCCAGGCGTGCGTAGCTGCATCACCGATTAAAGCAGAGTCCTCCCCCACATATAGATAGCCACTTACATAACGAGCTGGAATTCCATTCGCTCTTAATACGCTGATCATGATGTGAGCAAAATCCTGACAAACTCCCGCTTTCATTGGCCAGGACTCATATGCTTTTGTATTTACGTTCGTAGTTAAAGTGTCATAAATAAGGGATCGGTTTATATATTCCATCAAATCAAGTGAAAATTGAATGGGATCTGATGGATTTCCGACCTCTCGAGTGATTTCTGCCACCTGCTCCTTGTACATGAATGTATAGGGTGTTTCATTCAAATAAGCAAGATAGTGATTTCTGAACAAATCCGAATGAAAGATTGTCCGCATTTCATCAGAACTGTGGATCATGCGTATTAATGGAGTCTTTTGAATACTCACTGTTGATGAAGTTTCCACAGTCAAATGTTCATGTTTCTCAGGAATGAAAAATGTCTGTACATGGTTCCCCCAAAGATCCACATGCTCTTTTATGACAGAGTTGGGATAGATTTCAGTACGATAAGCCAATAATCTTTGACATTCATCCGTCCTTGGTTTCAAACGAATATGATTCATACTTTGATCTACAAAGTTTTCATAATAAAACGTATTCGTATGTTCGATTTGATACTTCACGTGTATTCCTCCCGATGACTCTCTTACCTCACATGTACTGGTTCAATTAAATAATACGTTTCGGAGAACATACGACTAACCGTCTGGCATCGATCTTGGAAATGGTCCAGGAATTTCATCAATTCTTCCATGTCCATTTGCTCAATCGATGTTTGCTCTATTTCTTCTTTTACCAGCTCTAACATCTGGAACAAATCTTCCGAGTAGTGAGAGACTTTTCCTGATTCTAAGTTTTGAATGGCATCGGACACATGATCGATACAATAGCGTATCGATCGTGGGAATGTACTTTCCTTGATCATGAAATTCAAGACATGTTTGGATTCCATACTAGGCGGATGCTCTTTAATGTATCCATCATAACCATTCAAGAAATGAAGTGCTTTCAGCCAGTAGTAGTAATTACTGGTTTTATGAGGCGCTTCTCTTCTGTTTTTTTCACAAACGACATTCAGGACCCGGGCAGTTTTTTCAGCTCTCTCCAGCCATTTTCCTACTTTGATGAATGTGTAAGGAATACCGCGGCTCATCGTCGATTCAATGACTCCCTGCGCTGTCATCGAAGTTTTGATCACTTCTTTCAAGTATTCCTGCGTATGTTGTCTAGTGTTCGGCAATTCCTGCCAATCTTTTTGAGATAGGTGGAAATGGTTCAATACTTCCCACAAATCATCGGGAATAATGTCTCTTGTAGCCTTTGCATTTTCCCTAGCATACAACATGCAGTTCATAGAGGAATTGATATTCAAAGGGCTCATCATTAGATATTGAATGATCGCTTCACGATCGATGCGATTGTATAATTGATCATAATCTGCTTTAGATGCACATATCTCGAGGATTTCTCCCCAATCACGGTCAGCAATACCTTCGTCTGAAACTTCTACCATGTGAATCAAATGGCCGCTGAGTACCCTTGAATTATTTTCTGCACGCTCAATGTTCCGGGACATCCAATACAATGAATCAGCTAAACGACTAAGCATTGGATTGACCTCCTTCCGTTAAAATCCACGTATCTTTTCCACCGCCACCTTGAGATGAGTTCACAACAAGGGATCCTTCTTTCAACGCAACTCTGGAAAGCCCCCCTGGAAGAACGTTCGTATAACGCCCATTCATGACAAATACACGTAAGTCGACGTGACATGGATAAAACCGTCCGTCCTGGTAGGCTGGTGCCCTGGATAATTTGATGGTAGGCTGGGCGATATATTGACTTGGTTTTTCAATGATTTTCCTTCTGAACTCTACACGCTCTTCCTCGGTGGATTGGGGGCCGATCAACATATCATATCCGCCCGATGCACCAACGTTTTTCACCACCAATTCATCCAAGTGGTCCAGAACATAATCCAGTTTTTCAGGATCGCTCAGGAAATAAGTCTCAACATTCGGAAGGATAGGCTCTTCATCTAAGTAAAATCGAATCATTTCAGGAACATAGACATACATCGCCTTGTCATCCGCTACTCCGTTTCCAATCCCGTTTAAAATGGAGACATTTCCTTTTTTATAGGCACTTAATAATCCAGCAACACCTAATGCTGAATCCGGACGGAATGCCTCTGGATCAAGGAAATCATCATCAATTCGACGATAGATGATATCCACACGTTTCAAACCTCTAATTGTCTTCATATAGACGACATCGTCTTTGACGATCAAGTCCCTTCCTTCAACCAACTCTATTCCCATTTGTTGCGCTAAAAATACATGGTCATAATAAGCGGAGTTGTACATTCCAGGGGTCAGCAGGACTGCTGTAGGTTTTTTGTCAGGGTCTGCATTCAATGGAACATGACTTGTAACGGCATTGTGAAGTTCTGATAATTGATGTTCGAGGGACTCTATGGAATGCTGATAGAATAATTCTGGATAGACCTGCCTCATCACATAGCGGTTTTGGAAGACATAGGACATCCCGGAAGGGTTCCGCAAGTTATCTTCAAGCACCCTGTAATCTCCGTGTTCGTCACGGATCAAATCCACCCCGGCAAGGAAGATGTGGTTGTTCAAAGGAATCTTCACCCCACCCACCTGTTTGTGGTAATAATATGGATTATTCTCGATGAGGTCTCTAGGGATGATGCCGGCCTCTACGATCTCTTGATCATGGTAAATATCTTCTAAGAATAGATTCAAAGCCTCCATACGCTGCTTTATACCTTTTTCAACTTTATTCCACTGCTCTTCAGGGATGATAATCGGTACAAAATCGAATGGCATCGTCCGCTCTGTACCACCTGTATGGTTATAAACAGTAAACGTGATTCCCTGGCGAAGGAAATTCAATTGAGCCGTTTCATGTTTTTCTTTTAATTCTTGCTCTGAAAATTCCTCTACCAGTTGATAAAACCATTGGTAATGATTTTTCGGTTGTCCATTACTTTGAATCATTTCGTCGAAGAATGTCCCAGTCTGGTAATTGATCAACACACTAAATCCCCTCCACATCTAAAATTAAAGATTCATACACACAGTGTACCGCAGAAACCGATAAATTGTAAGAATATTGCAACATAATTCACCTTATTTCATTATTAAATCCCCCAACTCCATCATTCGATTCGGCTTATGACCATGATAAGATAAAAGGAGAAATAGAGTTATAGAAAAAATGAGCATTTAGAAAAAGGATGATAAAGTTGATTCAAAAAGCTGAACAACTCCTGCAACAATATTACGGATTTTCTTCATTCCGCCCGGGACAAGAACAAGCGATTCGCCAAGTATTAGAATCCGAAAATACATTAGCGGTCATGCCCACAGGCGGTGGAAAATCTCTCTGCTACCAAATTCCGGGGCTCGCTTTACCCGGGACAGCCATTATTATTTCTCCATTGATTTCCCTGATGAAGGACCAAGTGGATGCCTTGAATTCTTATGGAATTGCAGCCACGTATATAAACAGTTCCCTTTCAATCCAAGAACAAAGACAACGGATATCAGATATGGAAAAAGGATCGTATCAATTTATCTATGTAGCACCTGAACGTTTCGACTCCAGCCACTTCATGAGTGTCGTGAAAAGGATCGACCTCTCATTGATTGCATTTGACGAAGCCCACTGTATATCCCAGTGGGGTCATGATTTCAGACCCAGTTACCGTTCTATTGTTCCGACATTGAAACAGATTCCTGATCTGCCGGTACTGATGGCTCTGACAGCCACTGCAACTCAAGAAGTCATCAAAGATATCCAAGCGTTGATCGACGTTCCCGATCATTCGGTGGTCAACACGGGCTTCGCGAGGGAGAACCTTTCCTTCAGAGTCATCAAAGGACGTGACAAACGGGACTTCGTGCAGGAATATTTAAAATCCCGTCCCGATGAAGCAGGGATTATTTATACAGCCACTCGGAAAGACGCCGATCAATTGCAGCAGTTTTTATCCAAAAAAGGGTATTCTACAGGAAAATATCATGCAGGGATGACAGAAGATCAACGGAAGCAAGTCCAAATGGATTTTGTGCAGGACGAACTCACGACGATCATAGCTACCAACGCGTTCGGAATGGGTATAGATAAATCAAATGTTCGATTTGTGATCCACTATTCCATGCCGATGAATATTGAGTCTTATTATCAGGAAGCGGGGCGTGCAGGACGCGATGGTGAGCCTGGAGACTGTATTCTTCTTTTTTCCAGTCAGGATATCCATCTGCAGCGGTTCTTGATCGATCAATCCCCTGCTGAAGATAAAAAGAAAGAGGAGTATGCAAAGCTTCAATCCATGGTGAACTACTGCCATACCCATACATGTCTGCAACAGTATATTCTAGAATATTTCAATAACCCCTTCCCCACTGAGCCTTGTGGAAAATGTTCCAATTGCACCTATGAAGGGATCGAGCAGGACATGACACGCGAAGCACAAATGGTTCTTTCATGTGTAAAACGAATGGACGAGAGGTTCGGTGCGGGGCTGACAGCCAAAGTGTTAAGAGGTTCTTCCGATCAGAAAGTGAAACAATTCCAATTCCAAAAGCTCCCTACTTACGGAATCATGACTAATTACACAGAAAAGGAGTTGACCCGCTTCATTCACTTTCTTACAGCTGAAGGATACCTTGCTCCAGGACAAGGGAGATACCCCACTCTCCGATTGACTGAAGAGGCACTTGACGTGTTGAAAGGAGAAAAGCCTGTCATCATGCTGGTGGAGTCAACCACCACCGAACAAGAGGAAAAATATAATCATGAATATTTCAATCAACTGAGAATCGTCCGTAAATCAATCGCTGATGAAGCTGGTCTTCCGCCTTACGTTATTTTTTCCGATGCCACTCTTAAAGATCTTTCGATTTACCTTCCACAAGACAAGGATGAGATGCTTTCCATCAAAGGGATAGGTGAACAAAAGTTCAATCAATATGGTGATCAATTCCTGGAATTGACAAGAGAATGGGCTGAAAATGCGGAGAGCAGGCCGGTTCCTTCAACTAAATCAAGGTCCGGAATTGCAAGAAAAGATCCAGCAGATGATCGTCCGAGTCATATCATCTCTTATGAATTGTGGAAAAACGAAGAAATGACGGTCAACGAAATAGCTAAGGAGCGAGGTTTAAGTCCTCAAACGATTGAAAACCACCTTTTCCGCTCGGCAGCTGAAGAAGATACCTTTGATTGGTCCCGCTTTTTCAATGACAGTCAGGAACAACAAGTATTAAGCCTCTATGAACAGTTGGAAGAGAAAAAGTTGAAACCGTTAAAAGAAGCTCTACCCGATGAATTCAGTTACTCTATGATTAAAGCTGTTCTTCATAAAAATGAATGTATGTAAAAGGCTGTAGAAACTTCCACTGTCGTAATAGTAAAAATTCCATCAGCCCCCTAAAAGAACGCGCTTCCCAGATGGACAGCGTGTTCTTTTTAAGACTTGGCTCTGTTAAAGTCTATTGTTGAAATTTAAACGATATCTTACTAGTTCACATTCCTGAATTGTGATTTCGGTCCGTTCTTTACCAGGAGTATGGGATGGCAGACTCTTGTGGGATAAAGGTCCATCGTGAGACCCCGGAAGGCGCAGCCTGATTAGGCTCACGGTACCCCACGAAAAGCGAGTCATTCAAAAGGCCGCCTCATAAAAAACCCAGGACGGAAAGCTCACCTGTAATATAACAACACCAAGCAATAACAAAGCCAAGACTATAAAAAACACTTTTGAAAGAAATTATGGAATTTTTGCCAGGCCCACCGCAGCTTCTTTATAATAAATTCAGGAGGGATTGCATGACGAAATCAAAAATAACGAGAGATACTGTTCGGAAGCTTGACCAAGCAGACCATTTAAATAAATTCCGCAATGAATTTTACCTGAAAGAAGAACATTATTACATGGATGGAAATTCGCTTGGTTTGCTTTCGAAAAGAGCTGAACACACACTTCTTACTGCTCTTCAGGACTGGAAAAATCATGGAATCGAAGGTTGGACCGAAGGAGAACAACCATGGTTTTACATGTCTGAAAAACTTGGTGAAATGACGGCACCACTAATCGGTGCAAAGCCCCACGAAGTCATCAATACGGGATCGATCACGACCAACCTGCACCAATTATTAGCTACATTTTTCAAACCGGACAATCAACGTACGAAAATTTTGGCAGATGAACTCAACTTCCCCTCTGATATTTATGCAATAAAAAGCCAGCTTGAACTCCACGGCCTGGATCCTGCCGATCATTTGCTTCAAGTAGACAGTGAAGATGGCTATACACTATCGGAAGAAGATATCATAGCTGAGATGTCTGAAGATATTGCCTTGCTTTTACTCCCCTCTGTTTTATACCGCAGTGGACAACTGTTAGACATTGAGAAGATTACAAAAGCCGCCCATGAAAAAGGGATCACTGTCGGGTTTGATCTGGCCCACTCCATCGGAGCGCTTCCACACCAACTGAACGAGTGGGGAGTTGATTTCGCTGTATGGTGCACGTATAAATATTTGAATAGTGGACCCGGAGGCGTTGGTGGATTATTTGTACACGAAAAACATACAGGTAGAAAACCAGGCCTTGCAGGTTGGTTCAGCTCAAACAAAGAGAAACAATTTGACATGGGGCATACATTGATACCTGCTGAAAACGCAGGCGCCTATCAGATTGGAACTCCTCATATCATGAGTTCTGCACCTCTTCTCGGGTCTCTTGAATTATTCCATGAAGCGGGAATTGAATCCGTTCGTGAAAAATCACTGCAATTGACTCGTTTGATGATGAATTTAATCCACCAGGAGCTTTATGATTGTGGGTTAAAAATCGCCAATCCATTAGAAGACCAGCACCGTGGTGGCCATGTAAGCCTGATTCACCCTGAAGCGGCTAGTATTTGTAAAGCTTTAAAAGACGAGAACGTCATTCCTGACTTCCGCTCCCCCAATGTCATTCGATTGGCTCCTATAGCTCTTTACACAAGTTTTGAGGATGTTTATGAAGTCATGTTCATACTCAAAGATATTATTATGAATGAAAAACACAAACAATATAAAAATGAACGAGGAATTATTGCTTAAGGAGGAGGATGCTTCATGAAGTTGATTGATATTTCGATGACGCTTGATGACCAAACCCCACCGTGGCCGGGGGATCAAGCATTCAAGTACAACCTGACTTTCTCCATGGAAGAAACAGGATCTGTGAATGTCGGCCAACTGAAAGCCAGCAACCATATCGGGACACACATCGATGCCCCTTTTCACTATGACTCGGATGGGTTTAGGGTGGCAGATTTACCAGTCGAGAGGTTTCTTGGTGATGCTTTAGTGATCAATATGGAAAATAAGAAAAACATAACCAAAGACGACCTCCACCCCTTTGAATATCATGGGGTCAAGAAAGTTTTATTCAGGACAAACAGTTGGAAAGACCGCTCTGAATTCCCAAAGGATTATACGGTTATCGGAGCTGATGTGGGGCCTTACCTTCGTGCCAAGGGAATCGATTTGATTGGTGTCGATACGCCTTCTGTCGATCCTGAAACCAGCAAAGAATTGAATGCCCATCACTCCCTTTACGAAAATGACATTTTGATTTTGGAAGGTCTGCAATTGGAGCACGTGGCTCCAGGTGTCTATGAATTAATGGCTTTCCCACTTAAAATGAAAGAAGCAGATGGGAGCCCTGTCCGAGCAGTACTAAGACAAAAATAAAAAAGGTTGGCGCAAGGGTATGCGCCAACCTTTTTATATTTTTCTACTTCTGTTCTTTATACATCTTCTTCGCCACTTTAGGAGCAAGCCAAATCATTGGTAAAAGCAATAACGAAACAGGTACGGCTGTTACCACAATGAAGTTCTGAAGCTGTGTAATACCACTATCTCCTGTAATCAGCAGAATGACTGCAACTGTACCCATCAATACTGCCCAGAAGATACGAAGCCAGCTTTTCGGATTTCCTTCCCCTGTAACTGCCATGGCGATCGTGTAAGACATGGAGTCACTTGTCGTAACGACGAAAAGTATCGTCAACAACAAGAATAAAGGAGAAATGACACTGGCTAATGGGAATTGTTCAGTAATAGCGAACATAGCCGCAGAGTTACCTGCTGAATTCAAGGCTTCAGATACGGAGCCAGGATTATTCAGCTCGAAGAAAATACCGGATCCGCCTAGTACGGTAAACCAGAACGTTGAGATGACTGGTGCAAAAATGGAAACGGCGACAATGATTTCTCTAATCGTACGTCCTCTGGAAATACGACTGACTAAGATTGCCATCATTGGACCATACCCAATGAACCAGCCCCAGAAGAAGACCGTCCAGAAAGAAAGCCAAGTCGTGTCTCCCCTGAAAGTACTCATCGGAATAAACTGATCAATATAAAAACCGAAACCAGATAGGAAATGATTGAAGATGAAACCACCAGGACCGAAAATGACGATAAACACCATCAGTCCTATTGCTAAACGGACGTTAAAGCTACTCAAATATTGAATCCCTTTGTAAAGGCCTGTTACAGCTGAGATCGTTGATATGAGAACAACGGCAAATATAATGCTGAACTGCGTGCTGAATTGGTTAGGGATTCCAAATATCTCCTGCAGACCGTAACTCGCCTGCAGTCCTAAGAAACCGATTGGACCAATAGTTCCAGCTGCGACAGCGATGACTGAAAAAGCGTCAATGACTGTACCGATCCAACTGTGACGGATTTTTTCACCAAAGATCGGATACAACAACGTACGAGGTTTCATCGGCATGCCTTTATGGTAATGTCCATACATCATCACAACGGCACTGATCGTACCAAGGATTGCCCACGCGAGGAATCCCCAGTGCATAAAGCTTTGCGCTAATGCTGGATCGATGGCCGCTTTTGTTCCAGCCTCAATACCGGATTGATGCGGTGGAACCGTCAAGAAGTGGTACATCGGCTCAGCAGCTGCCCAGAAAACTCCACCACCAGCTAATAATGTAGCCATAATGATGGATAACCATTTATACAGGCTGATTTCGGGCTGATCGATACCTCCCAATTTTATCTTTCCATACTTGGAAAATCCAAGCCCTATTCCTACGAAGAATGTTGCAAGCATCAACACCTGCCAGAAGGCACCAAAATATTTGGCTGACCATCCAAACCCTTTATTTACGATTGTTTCTACTAAGTTGATATCTATAAGTGCTAGAAAAACGAATAGTACTAAAAGACCACCGCTTATTCCAAAGACGGGCCAATCTACGCGCCCTATTTTTTTATTGTTCATAGTTCTCTCCTCTTTGATTTGATAATTCGTGCTTCGTTCAGCACATTTTCTGACCCTAACACTTCTTTAGACCTAGTGTAAAGTATTAATTGTTGTTAACGATTTCATTTTATTAGTCACTCTGAAGAATCAATCTGACGAAGTCATGAGAACATTTCATTTGTCTTGTTAGTATAAGAATCCCTTATGTTTAAGAGATTTATTCATCTTCCCGCCAAAGTGCAGTGGATATGACCCTATATCCTTTTTCAACGTCCTTCAGTTTATTTACACATATGAAAATAGAATTACTCTACCACCTATCTCAAACAAAAATGCCGCACCCCAAAAGAGTACGACACTTGAATGTATCATTCGGCTTCGTCATATTCGATATCATCATCTTTATGTCTTTCCTGACAGTCTTTACAAAGCTTCAACTCTTCCTCTTTCTTTGTGGTCAATAATTTTCCACAATTTCCACATTTCCCGAATTCGTTTGGATTGGCTTGGAAGCCGGGAAGTTCGTTTTCTGGACCTGGCATATATATCTCTCCTTTTCACGTTCTTTCTTTATATCCTTTCCCTTGTATAAGAAAAATCAATCATCGGGTTATGTCCTTTGCCACCATCAGACCTGAAAGAGTAACACCCAGCGTTCCTGCCCCGGGAAAAACGGTATCTCCGCACTGATAAACTCCGTCAATACCCGTGCGGATTGAATAGCTGCTCAACCAGCTGAACCGCCCTGTAGGTGCATATCCTCCCACTTTACCTCTTTTTCTCCGCAGCCACTTTTCAAATGTGACAGGTGTACCCGGCAAGACCAAATCGAGGCTTTTTTCAAAACCGGGGAAGTAGTGATCGACAGTCTGTATCAGTCGGTTTTTCATCTTTTCTTTTTTCTTTTCATAATCTGCTGCCGCCCACCAGGGTTCCACTCCTGTATGGGTCGACAAGGTCAATGACCTTTTCCCCTCAGGCGCCATACTCTTGTCCTCCGGGTCAGAAAGTGAGAGGAGAAACTGTCCCCCATCATGCAGATCATCCGGATGATTCGGATCGATAAATTGATGATATAGTGCGTCTGTATTACGGAACAACTGGTCATCTACTCCCGCATGTATGATGAAAGCCCCCCAACTTTCCTTGTTTTTTTCTTTTTCTTTTTTTATCAAGGTCTGTTTACCTAAATTTTCAGATAACGTATCATGTAAATTATGGATGGAATTGTTTAATATGACTTTTTTTGCTGTGAAAATCGTGTTTCTTTTGGAGTGTAGATGAAAATATTGTCCTGATTTTTCTACATTTATTACCGGGTGACGAAGCAAAACTTCATTTCCGCATGATTCAATATACTCGGCTAACTGATGAGCAATTGTGGCCAAACCACCATGTACGGCATAAGCACCTTTGTGAAAGGTCTGCAGTGCTGCATAACCCAGAAACGCTGGACAGTTTTCTACACTTGTCTGAACACTGTCCATCAATTCCCCGTTTAAGAATGTACGGAACAGCCGGTCGCTTCCTAAACGAAAACTCTTAAGGCGGTCTTCAACAGTTTGAGTCATGTATGGAATAAGCTTCAATGAATTTTTGTCCACCAGCTTAACCATTTCCAACCAATCTTTAAAATTATGAGGCGGGAAAACAGGTAATCTTTCTACTAACTTATCGACTAATGCTCCAACTTTGAATACTTCATCATAAAACGACTTTATTTGACTTGCATGCTGGGGGAAATGGCAGTCGATTTCTTTATACCATTGTGCACGATTTTGATAATAGTGGATGGTACGATCAGGCAGATGGATATCCATGATCGGATTTAGTAATTTCATATCAGGCCTTTTAATACCGAGGGATGCATAGAGGCGATCAAATACACCTCCTTCTTCAAACCCCATACCTACTGTGGCACCTGATTGGAATCGATATCCTTGTCGTTCGAACTTTCCCGCACTGCCTCCCAGTTCATTAGATGCTTCAAACAAAATGACTTTCAAACCTTTTCGAGAGAGTTCTGCCGCAGAGGCAAGCCCTCCAAAACCAGCACCGACGACCGCTACATCATAAACCATTGTCCATTCACTCCTATCCTGTTATTTATATCCCCTGTTTTTTATTTTTTAGGCTCTGTTAAAGTCTGTTGTTGATATTTTAAACGATTACTAAGTAGCCCCCGTCTGGGATGAGGAGTCCGGTCCATTATTTACTCAGAGCATGGGATGGCAGGGAAAACAGTCCGCTTTCCGCGGGGAACGCTGAGCCTCCTCGAACTTCGTTCTCCGGGGTCTCACCTTGTTCCTTTTTCCCGCAGGAGTCTACCTGTTTTCCCTGCCATCCCCTTCGTAGTTGGTGTAACGGACTTCGGTTATAGTCTTTCCGACCTTTCTACTTTGAAGAGGCAGCCTTGGGAATGGCGAGACTCCTGTGGGATGAAGGTACATCGTGAGACCCCGGAAGGCATCAGCCTGAGGAGGCTCACGGTACCCCACGGAAAGCGAGTCATTCCCAAGGCCGCCTCAAACAAATTCCAGGACAGAAAGAGCTGATATGAGCTCACATGTGAAATAACAACACCAAGCAATAACAGAGCCATTTTTTAAAAGAAAAAATACACACCTGAGTCTTTTCCAAAAAAATTATCGTCGAATAAATGTGAGAAGGGAGAGAAGCATCTGTGACTGAACATCTGTCGAATAAAGAATCATTCACAAGAGATCAGGCAATTGAACACATCATGTTCCATTACGGAGAAATGATGAAACGTACCATTTACACGTATGTAAAGAACTTCCATACGACAGATGACATCTTCCAGGAAGTATTAATTTTGATTTACAGGAAGTGGGATCAATACGATGGCCGCGCTCATTTGAAAACCTGGGCGACCCGCATTGCAATCAACCGAAGTAAAGACTATTTAAGGTCTCCCCTTCACCGGATCAAATTAATGAAAGATCAGTGGCTCGATCAAAAAGATGATCGTCATACTGAAGGAGAAATTATTAAAAAGGAAAAGTGGGATGAGATTGCCGAAGCGATTTTGGATTTACCCATCAAGTACCGTGAAGTGATGATATTGACTGTACAACAAGGTCTCTCACAAAAAGAAATTGCAGAAGTCACAGACGCCCCCTTATCTACAATCAAGACAAGAATGCAAAGAGCCAGAAAGATGTTAAAAAAACGAGTCAATGAGGGGGAATGGACCCTTGGATAGCAAAAAGCTGAAGGATGCTATCAATCAGAAAATCAGTGATAAGCCCCTGTATACGGAAGAGGATCGCCGACGTTTTTACAGCAAAACGAAGAAAAATAAACTTTGGTCTATAAAGGTACCTGCCCTGCCTCATATCTTGACTGTGCTGCTCATTCTATTGTTAGTTGGAGGGTCCACGGTATTTCTAAATGGAAATCCCTCCCCTTTCCAATCTGCAAACGACCCTGTTTCTGATGAAAATGGAGTGGAAGAAAACCCTTCTGAACAAGGGGGAGTAAACATTACGGAGAAGGTAAAAGAAATTAAAGGGGCTTTCTCTTATCAATTGAATGTTGAAGAGGCAGAAACGACATTCAACAGTAATTCTTCTCTTACTTACAAGAAGAAGAATCCAGTCACCGGAGCTGAAACTCTGACAAGTGAATTTATGTACTACGATGGTGAAAGTTTCGTTCATAAAGAGGATATGACTCTTACAGGAAAAGATTATAAAGAAGGAAAACCTGCTCTTTCTTTTGAGATTACCTGGGGTGATGACAAGCAAGCCGATTCTGCTATTCTTGTCTATTACTCGGAATCCGAAGGCAGAGTAGTCGAAGAAAAATTCACATCCGATGGATTTATATATAATGCAGACGGAGAAAAGATTCAAATTAAAAACCACTTACAAATGCAGGAATTAGTTTTAGAAGCAATCAGCGAATCAATAGGAAAAAACTCAAAACCTATTATAGAAAAGGACTTGAGTTTAGTGAAAGAATTGACGATCGACGGTTCAGAATTCCATGGGATATATGACATAAAAGGAAAGGCTGAACATTTCTCCATGATGGAAAATCTTGAGCATTTGACTTTGAAGCAGGCTGTCATCCCTCCTGAATTACTTAAGGAAATCCCTAATTTACGTAAGGTCACATTCATCGGACCTTCCATCATGGACTTGAGCTCTGTGGCGGAGGGACTGCAAAAAGTCACTCATATTAATATTAAAAACAGCTCATTCAGAGGAAGTGCAGAAGATTTAATGAGCCTTCAGAACTTAAAAGTGGTTGTATTAGATAAATCAAATGTCCCAGATTGGAAACGTCTTGAAGAAGAAGGTATAGAAGTAAGAGAAAAATAATAAGGAGGCAATAACATGTGTGGCATCGTAGGTTATGTGAATGAAAATCAAGTACTAGAGGAGTCTGTAATCCAAGCGATGATGGAAAGAATCCATCATCGCGGACCGGATGATGGTGATTACTATACTGACGGAACAGCTTCACTAGGGTTTCGCAGACTGAGTATCATCGATATGTCTTCTTCTGCTAATCAACCGATGATGAACGAAGACGGGCGTTTTATTTTGACCTTCAATGGAGAAATTTACAATTTTCATAGTCTAAAAGATGACCTCATTTCGAAGGGGCACCAATTTGAAAGTCATACAGACAGTGAAGTTATCCTTCATGGTTATGAGGAATATGGAGTGGAGATCCTTCAGAAGCTTCGCGGAATGTTCGCATTTGCTATTTGGGACAAACAGGAAAAAGAAATGATTTTAGCTAGAGACCCATTCGGAATTAAACCGCTGTACTATACCGAATCAACAAAAGATGGATCGTTCGTTTACGGGTCTGAGATCAAGTCTTTCTTTCCCTACCCTTTATTTATCAAACGTTTCAATGAGGATGCATTAGAACCCTACTTAACCTTCCAATACTCTGCATTGGACCAGACTTTTTTCAAAGGTGTACATAAACTGAAGCCTGGTCATTACATGATTTATAAAAAGGGACAGATAGAAACGCATGAATATTGGAATCCAGAGTTCACTGAGACTCAAGATAAGCTGAGTGATGCGATTGACTCCATCAACGAAGTGATGAAGGATTCCGTTCAATACCATAAAATAAGTGACGTGAAAGTAGGTTCATTTTTATCTGGAGGCATTGACTCCAGTTATATCACGACCTTGCTTAAACCAGAAAATACTTTTTCAGTAGGTTTCAAAGAGTATGAAGGCATATTCAATGAAACAAACTTAGCTGAAGACCTATCTCAACAGCTCGGCATTCAAAATCATAAGAAATTGATAACAGGTGACGAATTCTTTAATAAAATACCCGAAATACAATATCATATGGATGAACCCCATGCGAACTTATCATCGGTCCCCCTCTACTTCCTGGCAGAATTAGCAAAAAAACATGTCACCGTCGTTCTTTCAGGAGAAGGTGCTGATGAATTGTTCGGCGGCTATGAGTGGTATCGGATAAGCGAAAAGCAAAAAATATATGAAACGATTCCTTTCCCTGTCCGGAGAGTGATCTCGAAGGTTGGACAGCGCCTTCCTCAAAATAAAATCACCAATTTTCTAGTCAAGGGCGGCCAGAAAATTGAAGAAAAGTTTGTAGGGCAGGCAAAAGTTTTCACTACTGAAGATGCTCAGAATGTATTGAAGAAACCTTATCGAAACCAACATACCCCACAACAGATTCTTGCTCCTACTTATAAGCGGGTAGGAAAATCAAATGACAGTACAAAAATGCAGTATGCAGATATCAAGCACTGGCTTCCTGGTGACATTCTTCAAAAAGCTGATAAAATGAGTTCTGCTCACTCATTGGAACTTCGTGTTCCCTTTCTTGATAAAGAAGTCATGAAGGTCGCAGGGACACTTGCCCCTTCTTTAAGAGCCAATAACAAAGATACGAAATTCGCTTTAAGACAAGCAGCCAAAACGGTTCTGCCAGATGAATGGGCTAATCGCCCGAAAGTAGGTTTTCCTGTCCCCATCCGAGATTGGTTGCGTCAGGATAAGTACTATAATCATGTGAAACAAGTCTTTGAATCTGACCATGCAGCTCAGTTTTTCCAAACTCAAGAATTACTGCGGTATTTGAATGAACACTATGAAAATAAGGGCAATCATCACCGTTATATATGGACGGTCTTTGTGTTTTTGACTTGGTATGAAATCTATTTCATCCATGACGGGGAATTTCCTCATTCTACTGGATCGTTCACTGGAGATAGAGAGCTTGTATATTCCTGATCAAACGGTTGGTTTACTTTATTTCTCTTTGGAGATAGGATAACAACCGGAGTGAGGGTTCATGACAACGCTGTACTATAGAAGAGAATAATAAAAGGCTGCTAAGTATTCCTTAGCAGCCTTTTTGAGTTCTTGCTTATTCAAATGAGATAGCCCAGCTTCCTTTTCTCATCACTGGTTCTTCCGTTCCATCTTCCAACACACCATCAATATCGATCTCAGCAGACCCCATCATGAAATCAACATGTGATAGGCTGTCATTAACTCCATGTTTATCGAGTTCTTCTTCATTCATGTCTGATCCGCCGGTCATATTATTCGGGTAAGCCTTTCCTAGAGCGAGGTGGCAGGATGCATTCTCATCATATAGAGTGTTATAAAAAATCAATCCAGATTGTGAAATTGGAGACTCATGAGGCACGAGAGCCAATTCACCTAAACGTTTTGAGCCTTCATCCGTCTCCAGTAAGTGTTGAAGGGTTTCTTCTCCTTCCTCGGCAGTAAAATCTACGACTTTACCTTCCTTGAAAGTAAGAGTGAAGTTATCAATGACATTGCCACCATAATTCAATGGCTTTGTACTTGATACTTTTCCGTTGACTCCATATTTATGTGGAGCCGTGAAAACTTCCTCTGTAGGCATGTTCGGGTTGAATTGTACGCCTCCCTCAACTGTTTTGGATGGACCCCCTTTCCATATATGCCCTTTCGGCAATTCAACTTCTAAATCCGTACCTGGAGCTTTATAGACCAGTTTGTGGTATTGTTTTTCGTTTAGGAATTCACGTGCTTTTATAAGGGTTTGGTTGTGCTCTTCCCAAGCAGCATTAGGATCCTCTCTGTCTACGCGTACAATACTGAATATTTGTTCCCAAAGTTTTTCAACAGCTGTATCTTCGCTTTCTCCAGGGAATATCTTTTGAGCCCATGCAGGAATTGGGATACTTACGATTGACCATTGAATTCGATCATTCATTGTGTATCCGCGGAATGTAGACATCGCCTGCGCTCTTGCTTTGTTGGCTGCTGCAACTTTACCCGCATCGATCCCCTTCAGCAGGTCCGGGTCGGTCGAGCGCACAGAAAGAATTGCCGCTCCCTCTTCTGCAAAATATGTGTATTGTTGTTTCTGCCATTCAGGTACTTCTGAGAGCGTTTCTTGATCTGCGTATTCATATTTCAAGCGGGTAAGAACATCATCTCCCCAGTTGATATGTACATCTTTTGCCCCCATCTTATAAGCTTTTTCAGCGATGAGACGTGTGAACTCTGCACCTTCAATCGTAGAGTTGATCATCAATTTTTGACCTTCTTGAAGATTCACTCCCGTTTTCAAGGCTAAGTCGGCATATTTTTCTAATTGCTTGCGTTCAGGCATTTTCATGAATGTTCCTCCTATTCAATCTAATCTCCGTCATTTATTATTCCATATTTGTCATGAATATACAAAAGGAAGCCCATCCAAAGGAAATGGGCTTCTAACTCTTCAAGTAAAAATGAAGGTACTATTTGAGATAATATTGTAGAGCTGTTCAACAATCAAATGAATCAGCCATTCTCCATTTCTTCAACAATCAATGACAGTTCTTCCCAGCGCTCCATTTTAGACTCTAACTCTTGTTCGAGCTCTTCTTGTTTTTGGTAGAGTTCCTGTACTTTATCGAAGTCACTGGAAGCTTCAGAGATCTCTTCACTTACGGATTCAAGCTTCATTTCTAGATCTTGGATATCATCCTCGATCGTCTCCCACTCTTGTTTTTCATGATAGGATAGCTTCCGCTTGCGGTTCGACCTTCTCGTCTCCTCTTGATTGGAGATCGTTTTCCGCTGTTCGGTTTCGGTCTTCTGCTCAAGCTTCCTTTCCTCCAAGTACTCTGTATAATTTCCATGGAATCTTCGTAGTTTCGTATTCCCTTCAAATGCAAGAAGCTTATCAACGACACGATCCAGGAAGTACCGGTCGTGGGAAACCGTTATGACTACGCCAGGAAACTGTTCTAAATAATCTTCCAAAATACTTAACGTTTCCGTGTCCAAATCGTTGGTCGGCTCATCTAAAAACAATACGTTCGGTTCACTCATCAGAACCCTCAACAAATAAAGACGTCGACGTTCTCCTCCAGACAACCGCTTAATATAAGTCCACTGCTGAGACCTTGGGAATAAAAAGCGTTCCAGCATCTGTTCTGCAGTAATTTCATCCCCGTCGGCAGTCGAAATAACTTCAGCTTCTTCTTTGATGTACTCTATAACTTTAAGGGAATCATCAATTTCCTCATGATTTTGTGTGTAATATCCGATTTTAACTGTCGAACCGACCTTAACATGGCCTTGATCCGGCTTAATTCTTTGAGCCATGATATTCAAGAGTGTCGTTTTACCAGAACCATTCGCTCCGATGATCCCTAACCTTTCACCAGGAACCACTAAGTAATCCAAATCTTGAATGAGGGGGTCTCCTCCAAATCCGTGAGTAATCCCTTCCAATTCTAAAACTTGTTTCCCCAGTCTTGTCGACCCTATTGCCATATCGACATTTTCTTTTTTCGTATCAAACGTTTCATCCTTCATCGCTTCCACCCGCTGTTTTCGGGCTTTTTGCTTCGTGGTCCTCGCTTTTACTCCGGCTTTCAACCAAGCCAATTCTTTACGAAGAGTGTTCTGGTGTTTTTGTTCTGCCTGGCGTTCCTGTTCTTCTCTCTCCGCTTTCTTTTCTAAAAACGTTTCATAGTTTCCTTCATAGATATATAAGTTTCCTTTGTCCAACTCATAAATTAAATTCGTCACCCGATTCAGGAAGTAACGATCGTGAGTGACTACGATCAACGAACCTTTATAAGAAGACAAATATTCTTCGAGCCATTCAATCGTTTCATTATCCAAATGGTTGGTAGGTTCATCCAGTAATAGTAAGTCGGCGGGCTGAATAAGCGCCTTGGCTATCGCGACCCGCTTTTTCTGTCCTCCAGATAGATCTTCCACCTTCTTCTCATAAGATGCTACACCCAACTTAGAAAGGATGGTTTTCGCCTGCGTATTCGCTTCCCATGCATCTTTCTCATCCATTTTTTGCTGAAGGTCGAGCATTTTCTGTTGCGTGGATGGATCTTCTGGATTTTGGGCCAGCTCGATCAAAACCTGCTCATAACTCCTCATCACTTTCATGACTTCGGAATCACCATAGTAAATCTGTTCTAAAACCGTTTTTCTTTCATCCAAGTCTGGTTCTTGAGGGAGATATTCAACGGTGAAATCTTTCGCGTGATCTTTCTGACCTGCATCTCCACTTTCGATATCAGCCAATATCTTCAATAATGTGGACTTTCCTGTACCGTTGACTCCTATCAACCCGATTCTCTGCTGGTTGGTTATCGTAAAAGAAATATCTTTGAATAAATCCTTATCCCCAAAACTCTTACTCAGATTTTCCACTGATAATATACTCATAAATCCGCTCATCCTTTAATCAGAATCTTATCCAATAATAGCATAATAGCGCGGTACACGTCTTTTCTTAAAATGACCAGCTTTCTTAAGACGGGGTCCAATATTTTGAAACCCAGGGTCGCAGGAGGTTTCCTTTTCATTACATAGAGAAGAGGGTCTTGGAAATCACTCGCTTTCCGGGGGCATGTAGTGAGCTTCCTCAAGGCGAAGCCTTTGCGGGAACTCACCAATCATGTACACCCCACAGGAGTCTCCTGATTTCCCAAACCTCCTAATTGTTTGTAAGAAGAACGGAAACACGCGGATAGTAGAATAGGCAAAACCCACAGAGCGGACTAACACCTACCCTATTCTCTAGAAGTAATGTCTTTGGCTTAAGTGTTAAATATTAGTTGGAGGTTAATTTGTTAATCAAATAAAGGCATGTTCATAAATCAACACAAAATATCAAGATGATTACGAGGACAAAAAAACGACCCTCCTCACCTACAGAGAAGGATCGTTTAATAGATTGCTTATTGGTTTGCACGTTTTTCGCTTTCGTAAGCGATGTCCTGATCTCGTCTCCAATATTCCATTCCATCGACACCAGGCAGATGGTCTTGGTAGAAGATCGGATCTTTTCCTTGTTTCCGTTGTTCACGGTAATCCTTCAGTGCTGCATAAGCGACAGATGAAAGTCTGAGAATGGCATACAAGTTAATCAACGCCATAATTCCCATCGTCAGGTCAGCAAGTGACCAAACCAATTCAAATTTAGCAACTGCACCGAAAAGTACCATCCCAAGAACAGCAAGACGGTAGATGAAGATGTTCGTTGAACTACTCTTGATGAACTCAATGTTCGTTTCTCCATAATAATAGTTACCTATAATAGAACTGAAAGCGAACAGGAGAATGGCAATGGCAATGAAAATAGCTGCCCATGTTCCCAGTTGGTTTTCGAATGCAGCCTGTGTAAGCTGAATTCCATCAAGTTCAGTTCCCGCGTAATCACCAGCAAATAGAATGATAATTGCTGTAGCACTACAAATAAGCAGCGTATCAGTGAATACACCTAACGTTTGAATCAAACCTTGTTTGACAGGGTGTGTAACTTCTGAAGTTGCAGCAGCGTTCGGGGCACTACCCATACCTGCTTCGTTGGAGAAAAGTCCTCGTTTAATTCCGATGAGAATCATGCCTCCGAATGTTCCCCCTGCTATCTCTCTAAATCCGAAAGCACCTTGGAAGATTTGGCCGACCATGACCGGGATCTGTCCAAAGTTATTGAATAGTACGTATCCAGCGAGGATAAGGTAGAACACAGCCATGACAGGAATAACGTATTGTGTCACTTGTGCGATCCTTTTCAAACCACCAAATATAATAAGTGCGACGACAAGAGTAAGGATGATGCCCATCATCCATTTTTCTACATTGAATGAGTTTTCAAATGCCAGTCGAATCGTGTTGGATTGCACAGAGCTGAAAACGAGACCGTACGTAAACGTGATCGTAATCGCAAACAAGATTCCAAGTTTACGGTTCTTCAACCCTTTTTCCATGTAGTAGGCCGGTCCTCCACGATACTGATTTTTATCTGGTACTTTGTAAACTTGAGCCAGTGTACTTTCAATAAATGCTGAAGCGCCTCCTAGTAATGCGACGATCCACATCCAAAATACGGCTCCAGGTCCTCCGACGGTAATAGCCGCAGCGACTCCAGCAAGGTTTCCTGTCCCTACACGGGATGCCGTACTGATCGTGAACGCCTGGAAAGCGGACGTTCCTTTTTTCCCTTCTGCTGAAATCGATCGTTTGTCGAACAATACACGAACCATTTCAGGAATGTAACGGAATTGAACGAACCCGAGTTTGATGGTGAACCATAAACCGAGTCCTAATAGAGAAGCTACAAGAATATATCCCCACATATACGTATTGAGAACATCAAGAACTGCTTTCAATTTCCTACACCTCCAAAAATATTAAATATTCAAATAATTACCAATTTATTGCTCGTTTTCCCTGTATTCATGGCGTTCAAACGGAATTGAATAGATTATTGATAATATTCTCCGAAGATACAATACCAGAGGTGTGTCAGCGCTTCAACTAGAAATATCCTCCTACCCTGAAAACAATGTGCTATTTTTTTATATTAATCCTTGACTTGAGAATCATTTTCAGTAGAATGGTAATTGGAATTGAAAATCATTTTCAATAAAAAATAAAAAATACATAGAAGGTGGGAAATGTAATGAGAAACAAATGGTTTTTAATCAGCATCATCCTTATTCTTTCTGTATTCGCATTAGCTGCTTGCGGAAATAATGAAGGAGATCAAGCTGCTGAAGATAAAGAAGAACCAAAGACAGAAGAAAAGCAGGAAACTGAAGATAAAGCTTCAGAAAAAGAAGCATCCAATGAGAATGCTGAATATAAAGCGGAAGAGCTTGGTGGAGAAGTGAACCTATACACAGGTCGTCACTACGAAACAGACCAAGAGCTATATGACCAGTTCACTGAAGAAACAGGAATCGAAGTCAATGTCATCAAAGGCGATGACGATGAATTGATCGCTCGTTTGGACCGTGAAGGCAAAGCTTCTAAAGCAGACCTATTGATTACAGCGGATGCGGGTCGTCTGCACCGTGCGAAATCTCAAGATCTACTACAGTCTGTAGATAGTGATGTTCTGAATGCAAACATCCCTGAAAATCTACGTGATGAAGAGCAACAATGGTTCGGTTTGACTAAACGTGCTCGTGTCATCGCTTATCACAAAGAGCGCGTGAATCCTGAAGATATCCAGACTTACATGGACTTGACTAAAGATGAGTTCCAGGACAAAGTATTGATCCGTTCTTCATCCAACATCTACAACCAATCTCTTGTTGCTTCTATGATCGCTCTTGATGGCGAAGAAAAAGCTAAAGAATGGGCTGAAGGTATCGTGGACAACATGGCTCGCGATCCAAAAGGTGGAGACACTGACCAAGCTAAAGCCGTTGCAGCCGGCGAAGGTGATGTAGCCGTTATGAACACGTACTACCTTGGAAAGCTGATGAACTCTGAAGATCCTGAAGAAGTTAAAGTCGGCGAGCAGCTTGGTGTCATCTTCCCTAACCAGGATTCCACTGGTGCACACGTAAACATCAGCGGTATCGGAATGACAGCCAGCAGCAAGAACACAGAACAAGCTCAAAAATTCATTGAATTCCTTACTACAGAACAAGCTCAAAAGCAATTCGCTGAAGCGAACTATGAGTACCCTGTAAACCCGGATGTTGCACCATCTGAACTGCTTCAAAGCTGGGGAGAATTCAAGGCTCAGGATATCAACTTGAGTGTGCTTGGTGAAAACAACGACAAAGCAATTAAAGTCATGAACGAAGTTGGCTGGCAATAAGCCATAACATCGGTGCCGCACCCTATTCTATTGGTGCGGCACTTGGTGTATATACAAAACAACTGAGAACTGTTATCATTTTAGTGTGTGGTTAATTTTGAATAAAGGGAATCCGACGGTTTCTTTTATTGAAGATTGAGCTTAACTAGTTGCACTAAAGGACGTGTCATTTTTGAAGCTGTTACGCAAACTACCAGGATACTTGAACATCTGGTCCGTGCTCAGTCTGATCATTGTCATACTGATCCTCATGCCTAACTTGACCATACTTGTTAATTTCTTTACACAGAAAGCTGAAAATTGGGGTCATATTCAGGAATTCATTCTTCCTGATTTAATTAAAAACACCAGCTTACTCATTGTTTTCACTGGATTTTTAACAGTAATGATTGGTACGAGTCTTGCATGGCTTGTGTCTGCTTACGATTTCCCGATGAAAGCATTTTTTAAATGGGCTTTGATATTACCACTGGCGATACCGCCTTACATTGCGGGTTACACCTACAATGGAATCATGAATTACACCGGTGTTATCCAGACAACGCTTAGAAATCGCTGGGATGTGACTGTAGACCAAAAATACTTTGATATCCTGACGCTCCCTGGTGCCGTGTTTATATTTACGATTTTTCTTTTTCCTTATGTGTATACCATCACGAGAGCATTCTTATCCAATCAATCAGCATCATTGGTTGAAAATGCCCGCCTGCTTGGCAGGAATCCCTGGGAAGTATTTTTTAAAATCGTACTTCCGATTTCCAGAGGAGCTATCGTCGGGGGTGTGAGCCTTGTTCTTTTAGAAGTGCTCAATGACTACGGAGTGGTCCAATTCTTCGGTGTTCCTACATTCAGTACTGCGATTTTTCAGACGTGGTTTGGAATGAATGACTTGAATTCTGCGATTAAACTTTCTGCCACTTTGATGTTCATCGTATTTTCTATTCTTATTTTGGAAAAGATTCTGCGTGGCCGAAAGAAATACAGCAATACAACAGCTAAAGCCCGGCCTCTGACACCCATCCGCTTACAAGGGATACAAGCCTGGGTCGCATTCAGTTACTGCTTGGTCATCTTTTTGCTAGGATTCATGATTCCTTTCGTCCAGTTAGTAGATTGGATGTTCCTGACGTTCCATAAGATTGCTTCGCCGGAATTCAAGTCACTGATTTGGAATTCCTTACTCGTTTCTTTTGTCGGAGCAGCCATGATTGTCGTCTTTGCCGTCATCATCGCCAATTTTTCACGCATGCACCAAAGCATTCTATCGAAATCGGCGGCCCGTGTTACAATTCTGGGATATTCCATACCCGGGGCGGTCATTGCTGTCGGAATCAGCACTGTATTCATACAGATTGACAACTATTTATTCAGCTTTTATGAAACGATTGGTATGGAACCGACATTATTTTTAAGCACCAGTTTGTTCATGTTGATTTCCGCCTATGTCATCCGCTTTTTGGCCATCGGTTACAACTCGATTGAATCCGGGTTCGATAAAATTGGGAATAAATACACGGAAGCTTCCCGTATGCTAGGGATGAACCTGACAAAAACATTCTTTAAAGTCGATTTACGAATGATCAAAGGCCCGTTAATCAGTGGGTTTATACTGGCTTTTATTGAAATTCTTAAAGAATTGCCACTCACCTTGATATTGCGGCCGTTCAATTTTGATACTTTGTCCACGAAAGCTTTCCAGTATGCGGGTGACGAACAGATCCATGAAGCTTCACTCGCTTCAATCATCATTGTGATAATCTGTGGGATTGCCATTTATATCTTCCATCAAGTGTTAGAAAAGGAGCCGAAATGATATGTTCATTCAAATCAAAGACCTTTGCTTTTGTTATGGAAATACAAAAAATAATACAATCCAAAACTTCAACCTGGAAATCGAACAAGGAGAAATCATCTCTATCTTAGGAGAAAGCGGCAGTGGAAAAAGTACCGTTCTTCGTCTGTTATGCGGATTGGAAACTCCAAGGCAGGGATCGATTACAATTAATGGTGAAGTCATGACAGATCACCGGCGTTTCGTATTACCTGAAAAACGAGGGATCGGAATGGTTTTTCAAGATTATGCCCTCTTCCCTCACATGACTGTAGCTGAAAATATTCAGTTTGGTTTGAAAGGCTACAGCCGTAGAGCCAAAAAGCAGAGAGTCCAGGAAGTGCTGGAACTGATCAATATGACTTCCTATGCGAAAAGGTATCCGCATGAGTTGAGTGGTGGTCAGCAGCAGCGTATCGCTTTAGCCAGAGCCCTTGCACCCAAACCATCTTTATTGCTCTTGGATGAGCCGTTCAGTAACTTGGATGCAGACTTGCAAATCAAGATCCGCAGCGAGTTGAAGGATATCATCAAGAAAACGGGTATCACATCCATTTTCGTAACGCATGATCGTGAAGATTCAAAAGCAATTGCCGATCGCATCATTACGATGCGCGATGGTGCTGCTTATGATTGGGAATCTATCTGTACGATTCGCGAAGAACAGCAGAAGCGTCCAGACTTGGAACTTGTTGATATGAAATAAAAGAAACTGCCCTTGATGAAGGGCAGTTTCTTTTATAGGCTCTGGTAAGAGTGTTTCAATCCTTGTCTATATCAATGTGATACTTTTTATGGTTGAATACCTCCCCCTTTTCTCTCTTCCGTAAAAGAATGACATATCGTAACTTTCAGCCAAATGAAAAGTCCCTCTACATCCAAGCAGAGGGGCTTTGTTGTATTCAATTGTTTGACCATGGTAAACCTGTTCCGAATTTTTCAGCGAGTTCTTTTGATTCTTTCCTTCTCGCTTTCCGATGTTCATGACGTTTTTGAGCACCGTTATGAAGCCACTTCTCTTCTTCTGATTCCGGATACACTGGTGGTACCGGGGTCGGTTCGTTGTTTTCATCAACCGCTACCATGGAGAGGAAAGCTGTTGTGCAGACTTTGCGTTCCCCCGTCAAAAGATTTTCTGTAATGGCTTTTACGAAGATTTCCATTGATGTGTTGTGCGTATAGGTCACAAAAGCTTCCAGGCAGATCGCATCCCCTTCATGCACTGGCTGCAGAAAGTCGACAGAATCTGTGGAGGCCGTCACGACAGGCTTTCGACAGTGCCGGACAGCGGCAATTGCTGCGACATCGTCGATATATGCCATTAATTTACCACCAAATAACGTTCCATGACTATTCGTATCCGGCGGCAGTACATGTGAATTTTTCACCGTTAGTGAATCCATACATGGCTTAGCATCCATATGTTGATCAACCCCTCTTTCTTATTTATGGAATCGTTTCCTGAACCTAGTATACCATGGATGATTCCATTCAATCCTTACGCGGTAATCGGATTTCGAAGACGGCTCCTTTCCCTTCTTTCAGGTTTGAAGCTTGAATCTTTCCTCCACTACGCTCTATGATTGCTCTGGAAATGGCCAGACCCAGACCGGTTTCCCCTTCTTTCCCTTTTATAAACCGCTGAAACAATTGAGGTAAAAGATCTTCAGAGATCCCTTCCCCATCATCCGTAACTTTGATTATTATTTCTTCACTTCCAACGTCTGTATGGATACTTACTTCACTCTCTGCATGGCGGATTGCATTGCTTATGATGTTGATCAAAGCTTGCAGAACCCGCTCTGGATCGACTATGGAATAAAAGGAGAAATCGAAGTTAGTTTTTAAATCGACCTGCCTCTCTTTAGCTAATGGAATCATCCGGTCTTTCGATTGTTGAAGCAGATTGATCAAATCTGTACGTTCTGGATGGTATACATCCTCACTACTATCCAATTTAGCAAGCAGGATCATTTCGTTAACAATTTTCTTTAACCGCTCTGTTTCACTTACAATTACGTTCAGTCCTTTTTCAGCGGACGGTCCTTCAAACACTCCATCTCGAATTCCTTCTGCGTACCCTTGAATAGACATTAAAGGAGTTTTCAATTCATGGGACGCATTTTGGAAAAACTGCTTTTGAGAATGAATATAACGGGACAACTCTGCGGCCATCTCCCTTACACTCTGCTCCACCTCTTTGATCTCACCAGATGCTTGGACCGGTTGGACGGAGTGGAATTGTCGCCTCTCGATCTTCTGCACTTCTTGTTTCAACCTGGACAGAGGAGTAACCAATCGTCGTGTCAGGAAATAGCTGATGATGATCGCTACGACCAAACCTAAAAAGAATATGAGAAGCATACGGAGAGCAAATTCAGTTTGTACCGACTGGAGATCATTCAAGGGTGTAGCCATAACCATTATTTGATCGCCATTCGAATTGATTGGAAAGTCATAGACGACATACTTTCCGCTTTGTCCTTCCCATACTTCTTCTTCGATCCATTTTTCTTCATAGTTTTCCATCCAGGAAAAGGACGTTTCCCTCGAAAGAGTACGGAACACGATCTGATCATTGCTTTTATTGAATAACAAGATGGGATAATTGCGATCCTGGAGCAGCTGGGCGAGTTGTGTCTCCCTTTTTTCCCCCGGGTCATTGATAAGGTTGACCAGTAACTCAGACCTGGCTTTCAACTGACGCTGCTCATCTTGAATCAACATATCCATAAGGAGAGAATAAATGAAAAAGGCAGTGAACGACATCAAGACCACAATGAGTGCAGTAAAAGCTGTATTCAGTTGATAAAGCAGCTTCATGACTCCTCGTCCTTCAGCCTGTATCCATGTCCCCATACAGTTTCTATCGGTAAGTTTTTCATTTTCTTCCGCAGCCTTTTCACTAAATCATCCACGGCCCGATCGCTCCCAAAGTAGTCATCTCCCCATACTTGAACCAATAATTCCTCCCTTGAAAAAGCACGATTGGTTTGTTGGGCAAGGATTTTCAGCATTTCAAATTCTTTCGCAGTGGTGTCTACTTCTATTCCTTCAAAATATGCCCGTCTCTGGGTGGCATTCAGTGTAAGATCCCCTGCTGTTATCCTTTCTTCATTTCCTTGCTTATCAAATGTATTCATAGCCGTCCACTTCTTCAAGTGTCGTTTCACTCGAGCCACAAGCTCACGTGGACTGAATGGTTTCGTCAAGTAATCGTCCCCGCCTAATTCTAAACCGAGGATTTTATCCACTTCTTCATCTTTAGCAGATATGATGATGATGGGAACTTCCGATCTTTGGCGGACTCTCTTACAAAATTCATAGCCGTCCATTCCAGGAAGCATAATGTCCAATACCCACAAATCCATGGACTCTGAATTGAACACGTCCCATGCTTTCTCTGCAGAATCAACGGCATGGATTTCATAACCTTCTTTTTTCAAATAACCTTCGACTATCTCACGTATGTTCGAATCATCTTCAACGATCCCGATTTTATAGTCCATAGATCAAACCTCCTACTAAAGAGCTTTTACCCATTTTCTCATATTTTCAGTCTTTCCTTGTGTTTTACACACTTTTTCCACATTTTGTCCAAAGTCATTCCATAGGTCAATCGTAGAATACAACATGTAGACAAAAGAAGTCACGGATTTCATACATTCATAATGAACCAAGGGGGCACTTATCCATGATCAATGAAAATGAGAAAAAAAACACTCGCAATTATAAACGTTCCGGCCTGGCCTTCGGCGTTCTGGGGGCCATTGTTGCTGTTTTTGTCGTCACAACTCTTTTTCAGTGGAAAGGTATTTCCATCAGTATCAACACCGATGAACCGACCGCTCAAGCTGATGAGTTGAATTTCGGTCAAAAACAAGAAGCTGTTACACAAGCTGTAGAGGAGACTTCGAAAGCGGTAGTCGGAATTACAAACATTCAGGAAAGTCGTCAAGGCACTCAAAAAGCCGGCAATGGATCAGGGGTCATCTATAAAGAAGATGGAAATGACGCATTTGTCGTTACTAACCATCATGTCATTGAAGGTGCTTCAGAACTTGAAGTCATCCTCAGTGATGGAAAGAAAGTGAATGCTGAATTGAAAGGCAGCGACCCTTTCACAGATCTTGCCGTTTTACAAATAGATAGCGAACATGTCGAAAAGGTTGCAAATTTTGCCGATGCCAATGACGTAGAGGTCGGCCAAACAGCCATTACGATCGGTAACCCATTAGGCATGGAATTCGCCGGCTCAGTTACAAAAGGGATTGTCAGTGGTTTGAACAGAAACATTCCAGTAGATTTGAACGGGGACAAAAAGCCGGACTGGCAGACAGAAGTCCTTCAAACGGATGCTGCGATCAACCCTGGAAACAGCGGCGGCGCTTTGATCAATCTTCAAGGGGAAGTCATCGGAATCAACTCTATGAAGATTGCAAAAGCAGAAGTGGAAGGTATCGGATTTTCCATCCCGATGAACGTCGTCAAACCCGTAATCAAAGATTTGGAATCAAGCGGGAAAGTTGAACGTCCGTACATGGGTGTCTCCCTGCAGGATGTGAGCCAGGTACCTGGATCAGTTCTACAAAGAGAATTGAACTTACCAGCTGATATCTCCCACGGAGTCCTTGTCCAAGGCGTTGAGCAGGAATCACCAGCTCATCAAGCCGGTTTAGAAAAGTATGATGTCATCACAGCCATTGAAGGGAATAAAGTCGATTCACTGATGAATTTACGTCAATTCCTTTATAATAAAGCCAATATCGGCGATAATATCGAAATTACAGTATATCGGAATGGCGAACCTGTAAAAACAGAATTGGAGCTATCTGCTCAATAGTTTCTACGAAAAAAGGGTGACACGAAACGATCGTGTCACCTTCTTTTATTGTTATGCTTATTTTTCAACCAGACGGAAGACTATAAAATTGGAGATAATAACCTTGATATAGATTCTTTGAATCGAATCCAAGTCGTACGGGATTGATAAAGTTTGTAAGTCAATTCCGTAGATTCTACTAAATCTTCATGGAACCGGTCAGCCAGTTCCTTAGCGGTATCAGGATGATAAAGGAAAGCATTGACTTCGAAATTCAGCTTGAAGCTTCTTACATCGATATTCGCTGTTCCTACAGATGCGATTTTCTCATCGACTACGATCGTTTTTGCATGTAAAAACCCTTTTTGATACACATAGATTTTCGCTCCTGCTGCAAGCAAGTCACCTACATTTGAAAATGTCGCCCAATAAACAAATGGGTGATCGGGTTTATTCGGAATCATCAATCTTACATCTACGCCTGAGAGCGCCGCGATTCTCAATGCATCAAGCAGACTGTCATCCGGTATGAAGTATGGGGTCTGGATATAGACAGACTCTTTTGCTGACATGATCATTTTGATATAACCATTTTTTATTTGTTCCCACTCTGAATCCGGTCCACTGGAGACAATCTGCATCCCCACATCACCTTTGGACTCTGCTTGATAATACCTTTCTTCATAAGAGATATCCCTGCGCGATGCATGGTTCCAGTCGAGAATGAAACGGGTTTGCATATGGTGCACAGCTCCCCCTCTCACTCGTAAATGAGTATCTCTCCAATAACCGAACCTCCGGCTGAACCCTAAGTACTCATCCCCTATGTTAAATCCGCCGATATAGCCGATCTTTCCGTCAATAATCGCGAGCTTACGGTGGTTGCGGTAATTGATTTTCAGATTGACTTTAGGAATGAGCGAAGGGAAAAAGGACTCGACTTCGCCCCCAGCTTCCTTGATTTTACGGATATATGCCTTACTTAATAACCGGGAACCCATATCATCATATAAGATTTTCACATCCACGTTTTCTTTCGCTTTTCTAATCAAAACTTCAGCCAAGCGTTCTCCAAGGTTATCATCTCGGAAAATGTAATATAGCAGATGGACATGGTCAGTCGCTTTTTCAATATCTTCAATAAGAGCGTGGAACTTTTTTTGTCCATCTGTGTAGACTTCCACCTCATTGTCCTGTGAAAGAAGAGCATCATTGTTCTTCAAATGCATGTATATCAGGTCTTCGTAAGGAATGATGTCTTTATGCCTGACCTCAAGCGTACGGTTCTCTATTGACTTCAATTGTTCCTGAACCAATGTGAGAAGTCCAAGCCGGCTCTTTTTGTCCCATGTGAAGATCTCTTTCTTACTCAACCTTCTTCCGAAAATCAAGTATAGTAAGAATCCTGCAATAGGGATGAACAACAGAACCATTAGCCAAGCCCAAGTGGCACTTGCATCCCTACGCTCTAAAAAGATGATGGCTAACGCCAACAGAACGTTCAAGCCTAGAATGATACTCAAAATGTAGGGAATGATGTTCACTGAAGTCCACCTTCCTTTTTATAACAAATTACTATCACTTAACTATATCACACATCAAATGATGAATTACATAAAAAAAGATATGCCTCCATTCGGAAAGCATACCTTTTTGTTTTCTTTTTATGAAGTTTTCATCAAGATACCAGATTCCAGGAGAGCTTCTTCTGCTTCTTTTAAAGCTGCCTCACTGTCTGCTGCAATGGTATGTGTATGAATACCGTCTGTCAGCTCTAGCAGGAATGATGCACTGGTCGATCTCATCTGTTCCATGAATTTTTTAACATCACGGCGATTTGCAATTCGCAGTTGAGCCGTCAAGTCACCATAAATAGGGTGTTCAACGACTACGTCTTGAACGACCACTCCGTGGTCGACTAATATGTGCAGTTCTTCTTCGGTCTCGTCTGACCCGTGTTGACAAACGATCGTCTTTTTAAAAGCCAAGTCCTCTTTGGCATCGGTCATGTACATATAACCTTGGCTTGTTGCTACGATAGGCTCATTCCTTGCTTTCAGTAGAGAGACATCTCCTACGATGACTTGTCGAGTTACATTCATCTCTTCTGCCAACGAACTGCCTGTGACAGGCACTCCTCGTTGTTTAAGTAATGTGAGAATATATTCTCTCCGCTCATGTGCTTTCATTTTCTTAGAAGATTCACTCATAGCTATGACCCCTTCATACGATATACATTAATTTTATAGTACCACAAATCGACAATTTATCGTAGATTATTCGTCATTCCATTTGTATCCGCCCAGCTTCCATTGTTCAACGGAAAACGTACTTGTTCCTAAAGAAGTAAATAGAATCCGTTCTTCCTCCGGCTGCGGATAGATGCGGGACGAAAAGACTTCCTCTCCACCGTTCACGAAAATCTCTAACGTCGAGTGATCAATGAACAAATGAAGCTGCTTCAAACCTTGTTGCAATGGAACACGGCGGAATTCTGTTTTTGTTTTGTCTTCTAAATGCGGCCTTGATAAAGTAAGGACCTCATCTTTATAACTGATTGAGGCATATTGGAACAATTCGATTGCAAATTGATCATCCAACCGGTCAAATTCAATGTTCAGTTCCACAGGCCGGCCTTCGATTCCTCGGACCGCTTTTTGATCATTTTCAATGGTGATGGAGGAATGCATGAGTACAGGCCCCCGCATTTCCTTCATTTCTTCTAAGGGACTTTGAATGATCTGAGAACCATTCCATGTCAACTCTCTCGGCATTGTAAGGCAATGAATCCATTGATGCTCAATCGTAGGGTGGGATTGTTCATATTGATCCGGAACTCCCATCCATCCGACAAGAATCCTTCTTCCTTTTTCATCTAATGTCGTTTGCGGAGCATAGAATTCAAAGCCCCGATCTAATTCACGGAAGTCTCCATGCTTAAATTCTCCTTGATCATAATTCAACTTCCCTGCAAAATAGCCGCTTTGATACGTATTGGCAAAATCCATTCCGTCCGATTCTAAACCTTGTGGAGAAACCAAAAGAATATCCTGGTCTTCTAATCTGAACACATCCGGGCACTCCCACATGTATCCGAAGCTCCCCAATTCATTTTCTCCACTTCCTGTGATATCCCCTAAATGCTTCCAATCGTACAAGTTATCCGAACGCAGGAGGGCCGCTTTTCCTTGTAAATCCTCACTTTGCGCACCAATGACCATATACCAGTGCTCTCCCTGTTTCCACACTTTCGGATCCCTGAAGTGGGCCGTGTAGCCTTCCGGGAGTTCTACGACAACACCTTTTTTCTCAAAGTTCACACCATCTTCTGATACAGCCATACACTGATAGGTTTCACGGTTCCCGTTTTCATCTTTTACATTTCCTGTATAAAACAAATACAGAAGGTCATTGTGAACAATCGCGCTTCCAGAGTAGACCCCATTTTTGTCGAACCAGTCTGAAGGCGTCAATGCGGGTTTCTCATGATTCCAGTTCATCAAATCTTTAGAAGTATAGTGCCCCCAGAATTTTGCTCCATGTCCGGTATCGAAAGGCATCCATTGATAAAACAAATGATACGTTCCGTTCCACTGCACCAACCCATTCGGGTCATTGAGCAGACCAACAGGCGGCATATGGTGGAAAGAAAGGCGGTATGGATCGGATTCTACTCTTTCTTTATGCTTTTTTATTTCTTCAGCTGCTGATTCTCGTAATTCCTGGTCTCGTTCAGACACATTTCCACCCCTATTTCAAATACTCTTCTACTTCAGATCTTGTCGGTAAGGCTGTCATAGCTCCTTTGGTCGACGCCGCAAGAGCTCCTGATACACTAGCGAAACGGGTGATTTCTTCGTAATCATCTAAATTCAGTTGTTCAACCGTTTGATCACGTTCACTCAGTTGATACAGTATACCAGACACGAAGGCATCTCCTGCACCTGTCGTATCGACCGCTTCTACTTTCATGGATGGAATGAAGCGATGCCCTTCCTTGGTGAATACATGGCTGCCCTCTGCTCCCATCGTTACGTAGAGGACAGGAATTTGGTAATGTTCCAGTTTCCCGACCCCTTTATGAACATCTGTTTCGCCAGTCAGAAACTCTAATTCTTCTTCAGATATTTTTACAAGGTCGGCTTCCCCAATCATTGATAATATGGTGTTTTTAGCTTCTTCTTCAGATCTCCATAAACCAAGGCGTAAGTTTGGATCATAAGAAACGAGCACACCGTTGTTCTTCGCTTCTTTCACTGCCCGTTTCGTAGCAGACCTTGCAGGTTCGTCGATCATGGATATCGAACCGAAGTGAAAGACATTATGAGAGCCAAACAACGAAGGATCAACTTCAGATTCTTCCAAGTAGCGGTCAGCACTTGGATCGATGTAAAAGTCAAAGCTTCGCTCTCCTTGTTCATCCAAGGTTACAAACACCACCCCGGTCCTTGTATCCTTCGTCATATACATGTAATCTGTGTGGACACCATAATCATTCAAGGTTTTCCGCAGGAATTTCCCCAGCACATCTTCTCCTACTTTACCTAAAAAAGTCGACTTTGCCCCCAGTCTGGCTAAGCCTACCGAAACGTTGGCGGGCGCACCACCTGGACTTTTTTGATACTTGATATTCTCGTTATCTAAAGGGATAAAATCGATCAGAGCTTCCCCAAGACTGATAACTCCTTTGTTCATTTTTATCCATCCTTTCCGTATGTAAAAGTCAAACTTTTAATGCTGAAGCCTGACAAATCTTCTACCATTATACCGTCAACCCATGGTATGTTTCCAATAAGATCATTAAAAAACCTAAAGCAGAAAGTCTGCTTTAGGTTTTCGTCATTATTTCGTTTGAAGGGTAGCTACGCTTGTTTCCCCTGCAACAGCGCTATCTGAATAAGAAGGAGTGAAGCTTTCAATGACATCGTCATAATTTGTGATGACCACAGGTGTAATGGTGCTTTTAGCTTTTTCTTTAACAAGCTCCGTATCAAAGGTGATCAAGTGATCGCCAGGATTTACTTTATCTCCGGTTTTTACATGGCCTTCAAAGCCTTCTCCTTCCATGGAGACTGTTTCTAAACCGATGTGAACCAGAACTTCCACTCCTGATTTCGTTTTAATACCTACCGCATGGTTTGTAGGGAAGATTTGAACAATCTCACCGGCAATTGGACTTACTACTTTGCCATCTGTCTGTTCAATTGCAATCCCGTCTCCCATCATTTTTTGGCTGAATACAGGATCATCAACCTCATCAATAGGTACAACTTTTCCGTTTAACGGCGCTACCAGTTGCTCTTCTACGCTTTTTTTACCAAAAATCTTCTTAAGCATACGAACACCTTCCTTTTATAATAATTGGTTTGAATGTGTCCACCTACATTACCTTTTTATTTCCCTGAGCAGTTATATATAAACACAAACCCACATTTCAGACAAAGAAAAGAAGCTGGGTCAGCACCCAGCTTCTATCAATCTTTCACAAAAACATTCAATGCCTGGTTAATATCTTGCCAAATATCATGTACAGATTCAAGTCCGATGGATAAGCGAATCAAGTTATCCTCGATCCCCATCTGTTTGCGCTTTTCCTCTGGAACAACAGCATGGGTCATCGTCGCTGGATGCTGAATAAGTGTTTCCGCATCTCCAAGACTGACAGCTATTTTAATCATATTCATCTGATCCATTAAGTATTGGGCGTCTTTTTTCGTTCCGTCTATCGTGAACGAAAGGACACCTCCCCCGGTTTTCATCTGTGTTAGGGCAAGTGAATGCTGAGGATGGTGGTCCATTCCAGGGTAGTGCACATGTGTAACGGAAGGGTGATGATGGAGTTTTTCTGCGATAACTGCAGCATTATCACTGTGACGATCCATCCGGACGTGAAGCGTTTTCAACCCCCGTAACAGCAGCCACGCATCAAATGGTGAAAGGACACCACCTACGTCTTTTTGTGCATGCCGGGCTACTTCATCCATGAATTCACGTCTGCCCACAACAAGTCCTGCAATGACATCCCCATGCCCACCGATATACTTGGTGGCACTATGGACTACGACATCACACCCCAATTCCAATGGTCTTTGGAGATAAGGAGAACAAAAAGTGTTGTCCACGACTACAGGAATGCCGAACTCAAGGGCTACCCTGGCAACCATAGTCAAATCAATCAGCCGCATAGTAGGATTGATCGGCGTTTCAACAAAAATACAAGTTGTCCGATCTGTGATACAGTCCCGCAGCTCTTCTTCATTATCCATAAAGCTGAAATCATGGTCTATATGATACTTGTCCTTAAGCATTTTAAGCAAACCGTACGTACACCCATATAGACCATTTGAGCAAAGAATATGGTCATTGGTTTTGGTCAGCGAAATAAGAACTGCTGAAATGGCAGCCATACCAGAGGAGAAAGCTAGTCCTCTTTCCCCTCCTTCTAGATCACAGATCCTATCTTCCAACATTTTCACAGTAGGGTTTCCAAGCCTTGAATAGATATATCCTTCCGTTTCCCCGGCAAACCTTCGCTCCCCTTCGAGAGCATTATCAAATGAAAAAGTCGACGTTTGAAAAATCGGTGCTGCCAGACTGCCATATGATTCTATCTTATTTTCTCCTCCATGAATCATGGCTGTCTCGATCTGTTTATCTTTTTTGCTCATTTCCATTTTCCCCTCCCTGAAATTGCGAACGTATATCTAAACGACAGAAAGCGCTTTCATTTTATTTTAACAAAAAAGAAAGGGCCAAAACCCCTTCTTTTTACCTAAAATAACAAATATTCACTTATTTATTAGTAACATGAGAGAAATGTTCAGAATACAAGCTTTCCGTCCATTCGATCGCATCTTCATATATTTTAAGAAGCTGCTGCGTTTGGACACCGTGTCCTTGAATATTCTTCTCAAGCTGATTGAAATCTGCAATTTCCAGAGCGATGACAATATCCAGGACTTTACGGTATCCGTTTTCTTTCCCATTAAGCGCTTCTTTGATTCTATCATCTAAAGGAAGGGACTCAATGACTTCGCTTGTTTTCTTTTGAGTAATGACATCAATCAAAGACAAGAACCCTGTCAAAAAGTAATCATCCGCATTGCCGATCGGGTTGATGGTATCTGCAATTCGTTCACACATCCTCGCTCTGATCAGACTTGATTTCAAGACAAGCTGTGAGCTCGATGAAAGGTGGGCAGACTGTTGAACAGATAAGACATAGAGCCATTTCTTCAATGATTCGATTCCCAGCAGCATCACAGCCTGTTTAATCGATTTGATAGGCACTGTCCTTCGATACATGGATGAATTGATCAATCTCAGAAGTTTGTATGTAAGCGAAAGATCCTTCTCTAAGATATCCGATATTTTGTTGATGTTTACTTTATCTTCAGAGTTCGTCACTTCTCGGATAATTTGAAAATACGAAGATTCCAGCATCGGAATATCCATTCCTGAGACGATGACAGGTTTGCTGTAGTAGAAGCCTTGGAAAAGCTCGAACCCTTCGTTGACACAGCGTTTATGCTCTTCTCTCGTTTCCACTTTTTCTGCCAGTAAGGTGATGTTGAAGTCTTTTGCTATCTGAATAATTTCTTTCCTGCTCTTTTCAGAAACCGTACGAATATCGACTTTGATAATATCCACATATAAAAGCAATTCAACTACGGACGTCTGTGAAACATCTTCCACATCATCCAGCGCAATCAAAAACCCTTTCTTTTTCAACTCGCGGCATACGCGTATGAGTTCCATACTGTGAGAAACGTCCTCAAGAATTTCAACAACCAATTGTTGAGGGTTGAACTGTTCTGGAACCATATCCAATAATAGGTCTTCGGTAAAATTGATGAAACATGGTTTGTTTTGTGATAAACGCTCCAATCCTATGGTCAGAAAGCTGTTCATCAACACTTCCGAGGTTGCACGGTTTTCATCATCTACAGGGGTGAAGCGATTATCCTGGCTGTTGCGATACAAGATTTCATAAGCATAAACCTCTTCATTGGCTTCCAAAATAGGCTGCCTTGCAACAAAGACTTCCATTTGATTCCCGCCCTTATAATTTATTCCATTAAATTCATTATACTATATCCTGCTTAAGAGGTGTTATCAGTCGTTGAAATACATGAAAAAAAGAAACATGGTTACACTGAAGAAAAAGAGTTTTCTAGGAGGCCGAACATGGAAAATCATCAAGAATGGTCCCGCCCCGAGCCTATGTGGCGAGAAGATACATCCATCCCTTCATATGAATCATTAAACGAAGATACATCTGCTGAAATCGTTGTCGTCGGTGGAGGAATTACCGGTATTACGACAGCTTTTCTATTGGCGAAAGCAGGAAAACAAGTCACTTTACTGGAGGCAGACCAGTTGTTGAACGGTACAACCGGTCACACAACTGCGAAAGTAACGGCTCAACACGGGTTGATTTATCATGAGCTGGTTAAGCATTTCGGTGTTGAAAATGCTTCTCTTTATTATCAAGCCCAAATGGGAGCCATGACCTCTATGAAAGAATGGGTCGACCAATATCAAATCGATTGCGATTGGAAAAACGCAGAGGCCTGTATATTCTCAACTACGAAACAGGGTGCTGAAAAAATACGAGATGAATATGAAGCCTATCAAACGCTGAACATTCCCGGCCGATTATTAGACTCGCTTCCATTCGACGTCGAGGCTTCTGAAGCTTTATGTATGGACGAACAGGCGAGTTTCCACCCTTTAAAATATTTATCGGCCCTCGTAGACCAATTTATAAAATTAGGCGGTCAAATATATGAACATACAACGGCTACGAACGTCAGAGAAGAAGATCGCATTATTGTAGAGACAGGAAACGAATGTGAAATCAGTTGTGAAAAAGTGGTTTCTTGTTCACACTTCCCTTTTTATGATGGAAAAGGATTTTATTTCAGTCGCATGTATGTAGAACGATCCTATCTCATGGCCATTGAACCAGAACGGGAAATTCCTGATGGGATGTATCTTTCTATCGATGAACCTAAACGAACGATCCGTACAGCTGATTTCGATGGTAAGCGTGTTCTTCTTGTCGGCGGCGAAAACCACAAGACAGGAGAAGGTGTAGATACTTCCTTTCATTACAGGGCCATTGAAGAGTTTGCAGCTCAACACTTCGGTATCAAAAACAAGCTCTACCAATGGTCTGCTCAAGACTTGACGACTTTGGACAAGGTTCCTTATATCGGTCCGATCACCCGTAAAAACAAGCGTGTTTTCATCGCGACAGGTTTCAGAAAATGGGGTATGACAAACGGTACTCTGGCAGCTCAACTATTAAGTCAATACATTACAGGAGAAGAATCTCTTTTCCATGAACTGTTCAAACCGAGCCGCTTCAAAGCAGACCCAAGTATGAAACAGTTCTTATCTCAAAACTTCAATGTTGCTGTCCATCTGGTGGAAGGAAAGCTTGAGCTCGTTGCCGACCGACCAGAAAGGTTAAAGAAAGGACAAGGGAGAGTCGTTCAATGGAGAGGTGAGCGCGCAGGAGCATACAGGGATGAAAATGATGAGATTTTCCTGCTGGACACGACCTGTACCCACATGGGTTGCGAAGTTGAGTGGAACAGCGCTGAACATACGTGGGATTGTCCGTGTCATGGCTCCCGTTTTTCTTATGACGGAAGTGTCGTCGAGGGACCTGCTGATCAACCTTTACCTCGGATTGTATTAGAAGATACCAGCCCTATTCACCCAATCACCGGAGATCAGCCGGAAGAAGACCAACCTGATCATCAGTTTTAAATAATGGCTCAGTTAAAGTGTGTTGTTGATATTTTAAGCGATTACTAAATAGTTTCGGTCTAGGATTAGGTGTTCGTTTCTTTATTTACTCAGAGCATGGGATGGCAGGGAAAACAGTCCGTTCGTAGTTGGTGTAGCGGACTTCGGTAATGGCTTTCCGCCCCTCCTACTTTGAAGAGGCGGCTTTGGGAATGGCGAGACTCCTGTGGGATAAAGGTACATCGTGAGCCCCCGGAAGGCGCAGCCTGAGGAGACTCACGGTACCCCACGGAAAGCGAGTCATTCCCAAAGCCGCCTCACACAAATTCCAGGACCGAAAGAGCTGATATAAGCTCATATGTAAAATAACAACACGAAGCAATCATAGAGCCTAAATAATAAACAAAAAAATCCGGTTCTGTATGGATAAGAACCGGATTTTTACATTCAACTATTCAAATGATGCCGCTGTTTCAATCATTTCCTGTTGTATCACAGACTCATCCGTTTCGTTGCTAAAGTATTTCAACCGATAATCCACACCATTTTCTGTCCATGCTAAAGTGGCACTTCCTTCTTCCTTAAGAAGAATGGACCCTTGATGATCACCGATTTCCACTTCTTTATATTCGTCTTCCAATGTAGAGGATACCTCTTTACCTTTTACGGTATGTAAAGACAATGTTCGGTCAGCACCGTAGAAATCGAAAGTGAAACTTTCCATTTGCTGAATTTCTTCAGGGGGAGGAGAAAATTGAACATCCTCCACTTCAAATGGCAGCTTTGTCGGAAGTTCAGGCTGGAATTCGTAATCAGACATTTGAGCTTTCAAGTCACTTTGGTCAAACCTTACCAAGTTGCTGTTATTATCACTGCATCCTGCAATTATGAACAAGAGGGTTATGAGTGAGAATAATAATTTTTTCATTGTAAGACTCCTTTGATGTAACGATGATTTACAAAGTATAATCTTTGTATATTTCGCTACTATTCCATACGGATGGATAATTAATCCGTTTCAGAAATACAGAAATTTTTTTATTTCGTTTCGAGGCTATTACTGAGAGGATGGCGGCTTTAGAAAACGGCTCCTTTTCCGTGGGTAACCCACCTTCGATTTCTATCCTTCCCCATTACATGTCTTTACTTGATAAGTAAAATCATCAGCAGCCTCTATCCCAGCCTGCACTAAAACATTTTTGTTTATTTCAATGGAAAAGGAGTCTAAAATATGACTTAACGCTATAGAAAAGAGGACATCATCATGATGACAGATCAGAAGCTGGGCATCATATATACAGCTCTCGCATACATACTGTGGGGGATTCTGCCCATCTATTGGAAAATGATTCAACACATTCCCGCCTTTGAAATTCTGGCACATCGTATCGTATGGTCATTTTTGTTCATGGGGATCATCATACTGATCACCCGTAAAGGAAAAGCATTCATTCAAGAATATCGTTATATCATCCAAGAAAAGAAACGAGTCATAGGAATCACCCTGGCTTCGATCACCATAAGTATCAACTGGGTCACCTACATATGGGCTGTGAATACCAACCACGTAGTTGAAGCAAGCCTTGGGTATTATATCAACCCACTTGTCAGTATCTTACTAGGCATGCTCGTATTGAAAGAGACTTTCTCAAGAGCCCAATGGATCGCATTTGCCCTCGCAGGAGCAGGTGTGTTCTATATGACTCTTCATTTCGGTTCAATTCCCTGGATTGCGCTACTACTGGCATTCAGCTTCGGCTCTTATGGACTGCTGAAGAAATTGGTTCCTTTGAATGCCATGTACGGGTTGACTATCGAAACATTTATTGTAAGCCCCGTGGCTCTCCTGTACCTGCTCAACCAACAAAACGGACAGTGGGAACAAGTGGAATGGATTTCGATTACGACGCTTTTCGTGCTGGGAGCAGGGATGGTCACAGCTATTCCTCTTCTCCTTTTTTCTGCAGGAGCAAAAAGGATTCCGTTATCCATGGTAGGCTTCTTACAATACTTCGCTCCTACCATCATGCTGGTCATCGGAGTTTTCATGTACAATGAACCCTTTACAAGCGTCCACGCCATATCTTTCACACTTATCTGGGCTGGGTTGGTCGTCTACTCCGTCACACGGATGAAACGAATGAGACATTATCAGGCAAAAGCAAGCTAATTGTTTTTTCAGGTGTCTTTCCTTGGGGTGGATAACTAAGCTGCCACTGCCAGCGGAAAGAAGCACCGCCCTTTAGTTACTATGAAATAGAGAAGGACGAAATCACTTGTGATTTCGTCCTTCTCTGCTTTCTTTTTTCACTAATGCATAAATCGTCGGAAGTACCTTAACGCATTACCAATTCATATAAGCTGCTGCATCTTTCCCGGACAAAAATGCACTCTCAAACCTTGTCCGCCCGGCTTTGTCTGTCGGCCTTAAAAATGCATCACCAGCAGCAACTAGTGTTCCTTCACCCGTCAAGTCCATATAGGATTGCTCGATTGTTTTAGATGCTTCGGCATAACGCCAGCGCTTCAACTGTTCTGATTCTAAGTCATCCCAATCAAAAAACTTCTCGGTGTTCTCTTTGATCAATGTCATGACATAATCCTCTCCATAGTGGCGTCTGGACCAGTCCCCTTCCATATATACGCTTACAATCGGAGATTTTGAGATTCCCTTTTTTTGATGATCGACGAGCCGTTCCACTCCTATCGGCAACCCTTGATCCACGTGACCGTTTTCAGGTAGACGAGTACTTGATTTAAATTGGAATATGCCGACATACGTAGGATTGAAATAAACATTTTTCAACTGTTTCAGCGCAGCTGGCTGTACTTCTACATTGCTGTTTTTCAGCAGCTCTACAATTTGAGGAACAGGCATCGTCAATAAAACTTTATCAGACTTCCACTCATTCCCCGCATCGTCATACAAATAATAGACATCATTCAACTGCACGATTTTGGATACTTTCGTATGTAGGGAAACAGGGGTTTTTTCAGCCAGCTGTTTAGCCAATTGATTCATACCATCCACCGCAGTATAGCGAGGATATTTCTCACCGAACCATCGTTTGACCCAGCCTTGATCCAACCATCCTTTCACTTCATCTTCGAGCTCATCTGTTCTTACTGTGAAGAATTGGGCACCATGATCGGCTTTTCCTTCAGCCACTCGGCGAGTCGCCAGGCGCCCGCCTACACTCTTTCCTTTATCCACAAGGATGAAGTTTTCTCTTCCTTGTTTGATCAACCGCCTTGCTGCTGAAATTCCTGATAACCCTGCACCGACAATCGTCAGTTCATAATGCTCCATTTTCATACCTCCACCTATTTATAGAAATCATACGTGATGTACTGATTAAACTCCTTAAGCATCTTCTGTATCCTGGATTTCATTTAATATAGGATAAACGGCTTCTACCCCTTCTTCTGCTACTAAACAAGCGACACCGAGAGGAGTTTCCCAAAATGAATCAGGGATATAAGGATTCTTCACCCCTGCTGCTTGGAACAAAGAGCGGTAAATCCGTGCCAAGTGTTGTTGAGTATCGGCAGGTTCAGGTGTACGTTCACCTCTAGCCAGCAAAAATACATGTCTCATTGATTGGAACAGATTATCACCGGGCATAAACGTATATTCCTTAAAAAGTTTCAACTGCTTTTCTGCTTCATCTTTCAATCCACTCGAAACAGCCAAATCATCCAGGTGCGCATACATGTGCCGGTACACTTGTTGGAAGACCCTTCTTTTTTCTTCCTGCATGACACGATCGGTGTAGATTTCCTGCAATTTAGCATATGCGCTTTCTTTAGACCACGTCATTCTTACTCACCTCACTTCACTCACTATAGAAATTCGATACATCTAGAATGCTTTCCTTCTTTACTCATCAGAATTAAAACCGAAAGATCGTGCTTCCATCTCTACAGACTGATATAACAATGGAATTTCTTCACTTTCTTTTTTCAATAGTCCACCTATTGAAGGCACGATTTTATTCCATACCATCGGGTTTGCAGCAATCGATTGAAATAACGCCACTTCGTTTCTCTTAAAAGCTTTGAGAGAGTTGATGTAATCCAGTGTAAGCTGAAACCCGGGAAAGAGCTGTTCGTCCCGTTGTTTTTGAAAAGCAACCATGACTTCCTCCCAGCTTTCCCCTTCATCATTACGTTGAATTGCCTCAGCGAGTAGGAATGCTTGCAAGAACGCATCATTGATTCCAAGTCCAGTACTCGGATCTTTGCTGTGTCCTGCATCCCCAACCAATACCCATCCATCTCCATAGGCTTTCCTGAAAAAGTTGGGCATCCCTGGAGTACCGATGATTTTCCCTTGCAATTGCGCACCTTGAAGCCGCTCATCCATTCCATACAACGTCCGATACATTTTCTCAAACTCATAAGTCGGATTTTTCATAATAGGCTTGAATTCTTCTGGATGTACTTCCATCCCTAAACAGTCCCGTCCTTCTTCCATCGGGAATACAAAGCCGATACGGCCTTCATGAAGAAATATCTCTGTTGCAGGTTTCTTCAAAGGTTGAACACCTTCGTAATACCCATAAACGACAGGACGCAGCGGCTGCACTTTTTCATATTCTTCCGCCCCTGTCCAGTGAGCGACATTAGAGTTTTTTCCGTCTGCTCCTACTACAAGGTCACTTTTAATCGTTTCTCGGAATCCTCTTCTGTCCTCTGTGACGACCCCACCTACTTTTCCTTCAGTGCGTATAAGGTCACGCACCGAGATCCCCTCTTTTACAGTAACAGTCGGAAATGACGAAGCACGCTTCAATAAGACATGATCCAGGTCGTCTCTTTTTGGAATGACGGTGTACGATGGTCTGGGGCCTTCTACGAAGCTGTCACCAATGTACGTCCTCATCCGGGTCACTTTTCTTAACCCCAACGCTTCTATTTCCTCCAACACACCGAGTCTTCTTAAATATTCAACATGGGACATGAAATGCGTCGATAACGTATCACTTGGGAAAGTAGCCTTATCAATCAATAATACTTTCTTACCAAGATCCCCCAATAATATAGCTAAGCTGGATCCTGCTACTCTTGCTCCTACGATAATGACATCAAATCGTTCATTCATTTCCATCATCTCTCTTTTCTTTGTCTTCTACCATTATCGTAACTATTCTCATGAAAAAACTCTACGCCTCCACTCTTTAATCGGCCGATTTCTTTAAGAAAATCCATATTATGTAAATGTTTAAAGTAGATTCAATTGTTTCGTTACTTTTGATAAAAGGTTGGTGACTTTAGAGATCGAGTCGCTTTCAGTGGGCATGTGGTAAGCTTCCACAGGAACGAGCACAATCTAAAAAAGCTCCCATGGATTGGGAGCTTCCTGGTTAATATTTTCTTTCTTCTTCAACTTCGTGGTTTTGGTTCATAATGGAAAGCCTGCTCGGCTTGTTATCTTGAGCAATCTCTTCCGCTTTCGCAATCGCTTGATCACGTTCATCATACAGGTCTGTCGGAGCTACATCTTCTATTTTCACATACCAGCCTGTTACATCTTTGTTTGGTACTACACTATATTCCTTCATGCTTTCATCCACTCCTTTTTTATCAAGACTTGGTAGTCGATTCCCAAACTTGTAAACAAATAAACTTCTATAAATTTTTAAAAATAGTTTGACATTTCCATTTCTCCATCATATAATTTTGAATCAAGTCATTTATAAACTGAATATTCGAACATCTCTTATTGAGAGTGGCAGAGGGACTAGGCCCTATGACGCCCGGCAACCTTCAAGTTTTCTTGAAAAGGTGCTAAATCCTACAGGTCGTTGGATCTGGAAGATAAGAGGAGGACCTTAAATTACGCCCTCTTCTTAAATGAGAAGAGGGCTTTCTTATTTCCTTCGAAAAAATCCTTCATCTGTGGAACTCCTAGATTAAAACTAAGGAGGAATACAAATGACATCAAATTTCCACGTATTCGGAGACGAAACACAACTGCTTCACGGAGGACAGCAACCTGATCCAGCCACTGGATCAAGAGCTGTACCGATATACCAAACCACTTCATTTGTGTTTGATGATACGGAACATGCACAGAACCTCTTCTCATTAGCGGAGCCAGGAAACATTTATACGAGAATCGGAAATCCTACGGTCGACGTTTTGGAACAACGCATCGCTTTGTTAGAAGATGGGGTCGCAGCCGTAGCCACTTCCTCAGGGATGTCCGCGATCACTTTAGCGATTCTGAACATTGCTGGAGCTGGGGACGACATCGTTACGTCGACGAATTTATACGGTGGCACCTACAACTTATTCGTTCACACCTTACCCAAGTATGGAATCAATGTACATTTTGTAGATGGAACGGACCCGGAAAATTATAAAAAAGCAATCACTCCGAACACTAAAGCCATTTTTGCTGAAACCATCGGAAATCCAAGCTTGAATGTTTTGGACTTTGAAGCCGTGGCTGAAGTCGCTCATGATCACCATATCCCACTGATCGTCGATAATACCTTCGCAACTCCGTACATTTGCAAGCCTATTGCATGGGGAGCAGATATTGTCGTCCATTCAGCTACAAAGTGGATCGGGGGGCATGGGACAGCTATAGGGGGACTCGTAGTTGATAGTGGACGGTTCGACTGGAACCATGAAAAATTCCCTGGATTTACAGAGCCGGATGAAAGTTACCATGGAATTCGATTCGCTACTGACGTCGGACCTGCTGGATATGCAATCAAGCTGAGAGTTCAGCTGCTGAGAGACATAGGAGCATGCTTGAGCCCTCAAAATGCATTCTTATTTTTACAGGGGTTAGAAACTCTACACCTGAGAATCAAACACCATTCCGATCAGGCGAAAAAGATCGCTGAGCACTTAGAAAATCATGATGGAGTGGAATGGGTCAACTACCCTGGCCTTGAGAACCACCCCACCCATAAACTTGCAAAAAAATACTTCCATTATGGACACGGATCGATCATCGTATTCGGAATCAAAGGCGGCAGAGAAGCAGGAAGAAAACTTATCGATCACACGACGCTATGGTCCCATGTAGCTAACGTAGGAGATGCAAAATCACTGATTATACACCCAGCCTCTACGACCCACCAGCAGTTAAATGATGAAAACTTGAAGAAATCAGGGGTCACCGAAGAGTTGGTACGACTATCTGTCGGATTAGAATCTGTGGATGATTTACTCGGAGATTTGAATTCGGCTATTGAACATGCCAACGGAACCACCGCTTCCTTTACGCAAAAAAAACACCCGTCTGAATCCCTCTTGAAGTCGTCCATCGATCGTTCGGAAGGAGACTTCAGGCATAGGACGATCGGCGTTACAGAAGACATTTACCAAACAGAGGAAACAAACAAATTGAAAAGGCTGGGGTATACAGTCATTTTAATAGATTCGGATGTCCCGACCTCTCTTCAAACGGATGAAAAAATCGATATTCTTTATTCATCCAAATTGAATAAGAATTTACTGGAAGTCTATAAAAAATCGAAGCCGGCTGTCCTATGGAGTCAAGATTCATATGATGATACGGATGAAAACATCATCTCCGGTCTCAACTTATATTCATCGATTGTAGCTGTACGATCCGGTAAAGAGTATACCGAACAACCGCTGCCTGTCTAAGCATGAAAGGAGGTGTAAGGATGGCACTTATTCAACCTTCCCATTCACTTTATACACGTGCTGCCGTCGATATCGGAGAGATGGAACTAGAATCAGGAGCACGGTTGGAACATGTGGAGATGAGTTTTGAAAGAGTAGGTCCTGCCAGCGCTCCAGTCATTCTCATCTGCCACGCACTGACGGGAAATCAAATGGCAGCAGGTACGGAACAGTCACCAGGATGGTGGTCAGGAATGATCGGTAAAGGGCTTCCGATAGATACCGACCATTATCAAGTCATAACTTTCAATGTACTGGGTGGATGTCACGGCTCCACAGGACCAGCTTCCTTACACCCCACTACGAAGAAGAAGTATCGGTGTGATTTCCCTGCCATTACGATCCGGGATATGGTTCATGCTCAATATAAAGCTTTGAATCAGTTAGGTGTCCATTCTCTCCATGCTGTCATCGGAGGGTCATTGGGTGGGATGCAAGCCTTGGAGTGGGGGCTGCTCCACCCTGACTTCATGAAACAAATTCATGTTTTAGCCGCTACTCCTTATTTGAGTGATTATGGGATCGCCTTTAACCACATAGGGGCACAATCCATTAAGAACGATCCGCTGTTCGATAATGGAAACTACCTATCCAACGAATCGTTGAAAGGATTTGAAATTGCCCGTATGGCGGGGATGGTGACATACAGAAGCTCAAAGCTCTTCGATCAAAGATTTGAACGAAGAAAAAAAACATCTCAAGGATTTGATATCCAATCTTACCTTGACTACCAGGGCAATAAAATTAAAACCCGCTTTGACGCGAACAGTTACTTATATCTACTTGAAGCGATGAATCATCACGATATCGGCCGTGGACGAAACGGTTGGAAGGAAGCCGCTCGTAACTACAAAGCGGAAGTTTACACCACAAGCTTTGAAAATGATTTGGTATATACAAAACCATTGATAGAATCTTTCAGTTCCTCTGTACCAAAAGGCTTCCATAAGCACGTCGAGACAGATTATGGTCATGACGGGTTCTTAGTAGAATTTGATAAATGGGGAAATTGGATCCAAAGAAATTTAACCAACTGATTACGAGGTTTCAAGATGAAACAGAGGCACAACTAAAAACCGCAGCCTATGCATAGGCTGCGGTTTTTTACTTTTCTTCCAATTGGCTCAGAGTGACGAACTCATACCCCTCATAGCTTAAAGACGCTAGAATCAAATCTAAAACTTCCGGTGTAGAGCCTTCTAAGTCATGAAGTAACACGATATCGCCGTCGTTTATTTCGGATATGAAAGTGTCAGCAATCTGCCTTGGATTTTCTTTTCTCCAAGTTTCCACACTCACATCCCAAGGCACGATTTCCATAGTACCATAATAAGGAGCGGAGAGGTTTTCACCGAATGGCAGTCGAACCCGTGTTGTCTCTTCACCTGTCACATGTTGAATAATTTCTTTCGTCGCTTGTATCTGCCTTACGACTTCATCTCTTGACAGTCTCGTTAAACGAGGGTGGTTCCACGTGTGATTGCCTATTTCATGTCCTTCAGTTACAACTTCCTGAGCTGTTTCAGGATAATAGCTTACACGTTTCCCTAACATGAAGAATGTGCCTTTGGCATCGTACCGTTCTAATACCTTCAGGATTTCAAGGGTCTTTTGAGGGTGCGGACCGTCATCAAAAGTTAGAGCTATTTTCTTGTTCTCTCCATGAGGGCGCTTCACATCTTCCCCATTGATATTTATACTTTTTAAACCTTCGATTGAAGGAGCGGCTTCATGCAGAGCCTCGTTTTCAACGACAGTAATCTCTGGGTGTAAGAATTCATTTATATTGTCCATCTTTAAAGAAATTTCTTCTGGTTGAACTCCATCTCTGAAAAATATGGTGACTCCCCCACTGTTGATGGCGACGTTTTGATAGTTGCTTGGTAATGGGGCTGTCGCTTTTTCTAGAAATGAGTTCTGCTTTATTTCTTTACCGAACTCTTCTTCCAGTTTTTCATGCGTCAAGTCAGCAAGGGCTTGAAGATAATCTACTTCCTGATTGAACAAGTCTTCCGTTTCTAAGCGTTGTCCATTCTCTTTTTTGAAGTTCATGATGGTTCGGCTTTTGGAAATATCCGGATAGCCCACATCCATAGTCTCATCAAAATGAATGACAAAATATTGTTCACTTTCATGTAATACTTCAAAATCAACATGCAATTCGTGAGAAGAATGGCTTTTCATCACTTGCATAGCTTGATAACTCTCTTGTTTAAACTTCGATTTTATTTGATTCACATAGTCAATGATGGTTTGATTGATTTGAGTATTCGGCGTTTCTGGATAATGTATTGTAATGTGATATTCTTCGAATTCCAAGATCTCTGACTTCATATCCAGGTCGTACTCGGAGTACTCCTTCACTTCTTGTGAAACAGTAGTCCCATTGGCTGATGCCATAAAGGAACATGCCGCAAGAAGGACAAGGCTTATGATACTGATATACATGATGGGTTGTCTCATAAAAGATCCTCTTCTATAAAATTTTTGCAACCATCATTGTAACATAAGTGTAACAATTATTTAATCCTTACGTTACATTCGTTTCTCACAAATGCGTGCGAACGTCCCACAGTTCGGGGAAGAAACGATGGTCCAGGACTTTCTTCAAATAACCCACTCCAGAAGAACCCCCGGTCCCTTTTTTGTGACCGATTATTCTTTCTACAGTTTTCATATGGCGGAACCGCCATTGCTGAATCCGGTCTTCTATATCCACTAATTTTTCAGCCAACTGATATAGATCCCAATACTTGTCGACATTTTTATAAACCTGCGTCCAGGCTTCTTCAACGGAAGAGTCAGGCTGATAAGGCTCTGTATACGAACGATTCAAATGATCAGGATGGATATCAAAACCAGAGTCAGATAACTTTTCAATGGCGACATCGTATATGCTTGGTGAATGATACGCGCTCTTCAGTTTATTATGTAACTCTTGATCATTTTCATATATCTTCAATACATGTGGAGTCTTATACCCAAGAGCAAACTCAATCATCCGGTATTGATAGGATTGAAACCCTGAAGCTTGTCCTAAATCATCTCGAAACTCTATATATTCCGCTGGTGTCAACGTTGATAAAACATCCCATGCATGAATGATCTGAACCTGAATCTGGGAAACCCGGGCAAGCATTTTAAATGCTTCCTCCAAGTCCCCTTTACGGATGGAATCTATAGACGCCCATAATTCATGCAGCATCTGTTTCATCCACAGCTCACTCACCTGATGGATGATAATGAACAACATTTCATCGTGGTGAGTGGATAACCGCTGTTGAGCAGAAAGTAAGTCATCAAGCTTTAAGTAATCCCCATATGTCATTCGGTCTTTAAAGTCCATGTGAACATTTTCATATTCTTTTGAATCGCGATAGCTCATCATAACTCTCCTTTACTCTAAGATTCCTCGTTCCGGGATGTTGTTGAATGTCATAGGAAGGAATTCAGTGTGCACCAGTCCTTCATACATCATCATCGTTCCGAGGATAGGATGTTCAACATGCACATGTACCCTGAACGCTTCTTCTTCCTCGTCGTAATGCTCATAGACCGAGGACTTCAATCCTGGAATATGACATTTACCTTTGAAATTCATTTGTTTTGATTCCATATAAAGTCCGCCTTCAGGTGTAACGTGAAGGTCGATATCCATGTGAAAAGAACCAGACTTCCCTAATTCATCTACGATTTTATGTTTATTTTGGTCATACCTCATCGCGGCATCAAAGCCCCGGATGGAATAAGGAAAGAAAAACCTTCGAACCCAACTGACGACCTCTTCTCCTTCTTCCGTTTGATAAGCATAATTTTCGAGTGTAAAAGGAACGTCTTTTCCCCGCTCCCCAAATACGAAATGATCCATTGCACCTAAATGCAGGAAGGGCCTTAGAAGAGGGTTTGTTCCTCTTATTTCCGTCATTCTCCCTTGTCCCAGCACCATTATATTCTGCTCACTTGTGAGCCCATATTTCTTTTGCATTTCTGGATGAAGACGATAAAATTCTTGTCCTAATGCTTGCTGGTAAATGGATTCCATGGCAAAGACCTCCTTAGAAATCGTCCGTAATATACAAATCAGTCATTATTCACGATACTGTGAATACCATTATTTTTGGGGGCAATTTCTTCTTGTTTTAAGTAAATTATAGCATATTCAAACGCTTTCATGAGGATGTAAAAAGACCTGCCTAAGCAGGTCTTCTCTCCGGAAATAAATCACATGACTTCATCAGCAAACTCACTGATGGAATATCCTTTTTGTTGTTTCATGATCCAACCCTGTTTCTCCAATTGATTGAATAACTTCTGGATATATTTTTCAGGCCAGTCTGAAAGCAGCCCGAACCAACGGGTTTCATGCAGCTTTAAAGTTCTTAATTTATTTGTAGCTTTTCCGGCTAGAATTTGAACGAGAGTGTGTACCGGGTAATCAGAGCCATAATAGTACACCAAGTCCAATACTTGCTGAACATCAACGTAGGTCATTGCTCGACCCTTTATAGTAATGATCACATCACTATCTTCATAACGGACTTCATCAAGCTTGGAGTTCAACTCCTCCAGTACATGACTTGTCATTGGATATACATTCTCAGGCACATGCTGCAGCCAGTGTGGCAATTTTTTAAATACCTGTATATCATCCATGCGGATGGAAGACAGCCAAATCAATTCTGAGGTTGATTGACGAGCCGGGATATGAGTTTCACGAAGCTTGTCATACATATCCAGTAGTGGGTATTCCCCGAATCTTCCATCTGCCTGCTGGTAACGGGAAATCAACTGAGCGACCTGTAAGCTCTCATCTAACGTTTTCCTTGCAGGGGCAAGTTGTTTCTTTAACCCTCTCAATTGTCCAAGTTGTTCTAATAACTTTTCATTCTGCTGAGCAATAGAGTTGAATTGTTGTTCTATGGTGATAAGCCGTTTTCGGGAACGTTCCACATCAAATTCTTCCACAAAGCTTACACAGTCTTCCTCTACGTGGTAAAACATACAGAAATCACATTCTTCGCACTGACAATGGATCGTCCGGTGATAAGAATCGAAATGCAGACTCTTTTCATGCCCACAGCTTTTCACATGCCCCGGTCTCAGCCATTTCTCCGGCAGGGAACGGAATGGGCGCATCACAATATCAACTCGATGCCTCCAGTAAGCTACATCCTCCGGGTATTTCAAAACGGACAATAAAGAGGACTGATTCATCGTTTCTACTGCATCTATAACCGGTGTCTTTTTATGATAAAGCTGTACTAATGGATGACGTTGAAATGCATCATATATCTTAGACAGCCAGTAACCTCTTGTATGTTTGCTGATTTCAGCTAAAAACAAATAGTCTTCCAAAACATCTCCGACATGCTTATGAAGCTGTTCAGCACTTAATTGTGTAAAATCGACCTCATACTGGATCGAATCTTTTAAAGGTAGTCCATGTTCTTCCGATAGTGTATTCCATAAGAAAAACTCTGGGCGCAACAAGTAAGGATGAACGGTCTCTTCTTTTTGAAAAGCTACGGGCAAAACAGCGGGCCCTTGGATATTCAGGTAACTCCGAATAACGGAGACATCCATGTTTTTCAAAGTGATCTGACCCATAATTGTGTCATTCAACCGAGATAGCAACCCTCGTTCAAACTTGTGTCCAATCGATCTGATTTGTTTATTTTTCTTTCCGATCGGTGCAAGTACAATAAAAGGGTAGCGTTCATCCTGATACGTAATTCCTTCTGGTAGTCCCATAATGATTCTCCTTTGAATGAAGGATATACTACTATTATAGAAAAAGTATTAAAGAGTACCAATAAATATAATTAAAATGGGCTTAAACCTTTAAAATTTCCACGGAATAACTAATAAATAAGCCTGTTTCTATGACACCGGGGATGAAACTCAACTCCTTTTCCATCTCATTGGAAATCTTTTCGAACCGCACGTCCAAAATCAAGTTTCCTGATTCAGTGATGACAGGACCGTCTTTTGACTTTGCCATTCTTAACTCTACTTCTTGAATAGGGAATTGAGCTAAACGTGTCTCCACCAAGTGAATAGCCCGGGGATCCACTTCCAAAGGTACGGGGAATTTTTCACCTAAACGATCGACGAATTTACTTTCGTCTACTAATATATACGTCTTAGGTGCGCTTGCCATCACGAGTTTTTCGGCAAACAAAGCCCCTCCTCTCCCCTTGATCAAACGATTGTTTGAATCCACTTCATCCGCACCATCAAAGCCCCAATCCGGCTTAGCTGCTGACAATGTCGTCGTTTTCAACCCTAACATGGAACAGTTTAATAACGCTTCTTGTGATGTAGGGACAGCCAAGACCTCCAAGCCTTCCTGTTTAACTCTTTTGGCAATTGCTCTCAAAGCTAAGAAAGCCGTAGAACCGGATCCTACTCCGATGACTTCACCATCTTTTATTTTTCCACTGATTTTCTTAGCTAATTTATTCTTTTCTTCAAGGTTTGATATTTCTCCTGCCCAGCTCTCTGCCGAAGCCAATGAATTTTTCCATTTCATGAATATACCCCCTCCTCTTTGGTATTCCCGAAAAACACAAAAACAAGCACGGATAAAGAATATTCACTTAAAGGTTCCACCTGGAGGACGTACGCTTGAATTTAAGGTCATGATTTAGTACTTCTTCACATAACTTTTATATAAGGACCACAAATAAAAGATTTACGTGGGGAGGATGGTTATGAAAAGGGTGTACTTAAAATTGGCTGTCTTTTACCTTATTCTCGTCCTCGCACTAATTTTGGTGGGGATGAATCAATAATAACCGCTATTTGTTTTGTTCTGCAGAAAAAACCTTACCCGGCAATGTAGTGTAGGACTTACCCCAGAAAACAACCCTCTTACAGCACTCATATTTTTATCTAAAAAAAGAGCCACCTTTTATAGGTGGCTCTTCAACATTTATTCAATGATGCGTAAGTCTTTCGGTGTCTTTGTCAACGTTTCATATCCATCTTCAGTAACTAACACGTCGTCCTCTAAACGGACACCTCCGATTTCCGGATCATATATCCCCGGCTCGATTGTATAAGTCATACCTACTTTTAATACATCATCATTCAAGTGGCTCATTGAAGGGAATTCGTGTACGTTGATTCCAAGTCCATGACCGATGCGGTGCGGGAACAATTCTCCATAACCTGCATTTGAAATGATATCTCTGGCTGTTTGATCAAGATCTCCGATTCTTGTTCCAGGTTTACTGATGGCAAGAGATGCATCAAGGGCACGTTTCACCGTATCGTATATTTCCTTTTGCTTATCAGACGCATATTTAAAAGCAAATGTTCGTGTGATGTCGGAAGTATACCCTTTCCAAACTACACCCATGTCAAACAGGACGAAATCTCCCGCTTTCAACTTACGGTACCCAGGGTTTCCATGGGGCTGACCTGATTTTTCACCGAACAACACCATAGTTGAAAAGGACATTTGTGAGACACCCTTTTTCTTGAGTTCATACTCGATCTTTGCCAGCACTTCCATTTCGGTAACGCCCTCTTCTAAGGCTTCCGTCCCTACTTTAACACCGTAGTCTGCTAAATCAGCCGCTTCCCGCATAATTGAAATTTCATTTTCATCTTTTACGACCCGCATTTCATTCAGCTTACTTTCAACATCTACTACATCAACGTCAGTGAATAATTCTATAAAAGATTCACTTCTGCCATACGAAAGGACTTGCTTTTCAATTCCTACAGTTTCCACGCCGGAAATGCAGTTCTGTTTCATTTGTTCCCCTATCATCATCCATGGATTTTCATGGTCTTTATATCCGATAATTTCCTGAGTCCAACCTGCATTTTTTAATTGCCCTGTTTCCATTGATGGAAGAACAGCGATGGGGGCATCATCCGGAAATACAAGCAACCCTAACAAGCGCTCGTGGGGGTCCGTGTGAAAGCCTGTCAAGTAAAAGAAGTTTTCAGTGGAATTGATGAAAGCAGCATCTATTTTGTTTTGTTTTAAGTACTTTGAAAAGTTATCCAGTCTATGAATATTCACGAAAACACTCCTCGAAAATTGAATTACTTCTATCATCATATATCATCCTCAACGGCAATCCAAATGACACAAAGATTCGAATTATATAACTCTTCATTGATGAACGTTTTACGACAAATCCTCCGTATTCATACCAAAGCTGCGCTGACTTCGTTATAATGTCTTCAGAATCTATCGAACATCAGGAGGGCGTTGAATTGGATCGTACACGATTTTTTGTAAGAGTAGCTGCCGTTTATGCTTTAATCGGAGCTTTTATGGGATCTCACATGGCTGGTGGCGGTGGACTGGAGTTAAGCGCAATCCATGCGCACATACTAGTTGTCGGGTGGCTGTCAATGTTTGCTTTTGCTGTTTACTACAAACTTTTCAATATACCTAAGAACTCAAAGTTATCAGTCATCCATGTATGGAGTTCTTTTATCGGGGTCTTCGGGCTGACTGTAGGAATGTGGCTTTATTACACTCGGCCGATTGAAGGCATGCAGACGTTCTACACCATTTTTTTCATCGTCGGAGGTACTATCCTCCTTATCGCATTTGTTGTATTTGCAATCATGGCGTTTGTTCATGGAAAATTCATTTCAGAAGAGTGAATAAGAGCGGGCACAATAGTGCCGCTCTTTATTTTTGATTGAATTTAACCAGCACATCATCTGAACTTTCCGGTGCTCCTCTCCCATCGGTATTATTGGTAATAAAATAGAGAATGTCATTTACGACCTCTACATCCCTCACCCTTCCGAAATTATCCGTAACTATCTCTATGTTTTTATTATTCAATGAAATTGATTTTACAGATTCCCCCCTCAGGGCCGCTACATATAACTTGCCGTTGTGAACGGATATACCAGAAGGAGCCCACGTCGTTTTACCAGTATGATAATAGGGGGTATTCAATTCCGGACCTTTTTCATTTCCTTTGATCAATGGCCATCCGTAATTTTCACCTTTACGAATTACATTGATTTCATCATGTGCATCAGGTCCATGCTCCGATGCGTAAAGCGTTCCATCTTCTGCCCAAGCCAGACCTTGTGGGTTTCTATGTCCATAACTATAAATGTAGGAACCTTGCATTGGGTTATCCTCTGGAGGACTTCCATCTAAATTCACTCTTAAAACTTTACCAGCCAAGCTGCTTTTGTCCTGAGCAAGCTCCTCATCCAAAGCATCTCCTGTTGTGATATAAAGACTCTGATCAGGTCCCAATTCAATTCTCCCACCATTATGGAACCTTGCACCGGGTATATTTTCAATTAGAATTTCTTTCTCCACCCAAGTTTCTTCCTGTTTTTCAACGAGGACCACACGGTTTTTAATCTGCTCACCGTCTGCATACGTATGGTAGATGACCGCTTGATGGTTAGATTTGAAATCTGGATGCAGTTTCATCCCCAACAGCCCACCTTCTCCTTGTTGAAGGACAGGCTTAGAGGTATCCACGTTCATTCTTAGTTTGTTTTCACCGTCCCAGGAGACGATGCTCCCTTCCCGTTCCGTGATATAAAAAGTGGACTCACTATACTCAATATCCCAAGGCGACTGAAGTTCTTCGACAACTTTTTGAAATGATGCCTCTTTATTTTCATTTTCTTCGAGAGAATCTGAACAAGCGACTAATACGAAAAATAAAAGTACACCTATCACTGCTAAACTTTTTTTCATCTATCTGCCCCCTTTCATACTTTTATACCCTTTTTATGTAATAAAAAGGCTCTGCTATTGCTTGGTGTTGTTATTTCACATGTGAGCTCATATCAGCTCTTTCTGGCCTGGGATTTGTGTGAGGCGGCCTTGGGAATGACTCCCTTTCCGTGGGGTACCGTGAGCCTCCTCAGGCTATGCCTTCCGGGGTCTCACGATGCACCTTTATCCCACAGGAGTGTCGCCATTCCCAAGGCCACCTCTTCAAAGTAGGAGGGTCGGAAAGGCCATTACCGAAGTCCGGCACACCAACTACGGACGGGATGGCAGGGAAAACAGGTAGACTCCTGCGGGAAAAAGGAACAAGGTGAGACCCCGGAGAACGAAGTTCGAAGAGGCTCAAGCGTCCCCCGCGGAAAGCGGACTGTTTTCCCTGACATCCCATGCTTTGAGCATATAACGGACCGGACAACCAATCCCAGACAGGGACTATTTAGTAATCGTTTGAAATATCAACAACAGACTTTAACAGAGCCAATAAAAAAGGACCTGTTATACAGATCCTTGTTCGTCATGCCGCTTTTCTTAATTGAGTTCGATACAAGACTGACTTTTCCAATCGATATGCAAACATACCTGCCAGGACAGCCAGAGCAGTATCTTTGATCAAGAATGGAAGCATGAGTGACCATGATACGCCATAACCCATTCCTTCTCCACCAACCCAAAAGTTCATAGCAGCGTAAAACCAGTTCACACCTAAGCCATAGTTGATTACAATCCCTACTAAAGCCGCAGCAATATATGTAGGAAGCTTACGATTCGACTCAGCAATTTTACCTGCAATGAAAGCTAATAAAATAAAGGACAGGATAAAGCCGAACGTAGGGGACACAACGGCGGACAAACCACCTTGGAATTTGGCGAAAATCGGTGCCCCGACCAGACCTAACCCTGTATATACCAGCATGGAAAAGAACCCTAAACGGCTCCCCAAGATCAAGCCTGCCAAGATAGCGAAAAAGGTTTGCAGGGTAAGTGGGACGCCTGCTATCGCTAAAAATGGAACTATGGATGCGATATTTGCACCTACCGCCATTAATGCTACAAATAGTGACCCAAGTGTAATATCATAGGCGGACAACCGTGATTGGCTCATGTGACATTCCTCCAGTCGATTCTTACTAATTATAAAGATACTGAAAACCAACCACATATGTCAACGTGAAATAATGTTAGGTTAACAAAAAACACCTTGATCTATTTTTAATCAAGGTGTTTAACTTTTATAAGCCCAATCCCATCGATAATTGATTTGTATAGCTTGTATAAGCGATCGTTTGATTCAATTGAACAATGGCCTTCTCATCATATCCGAAGTCTTTCAGACGTTGAACATCCCCTTTTGTAACTTTGACCGGTTTAGCGATTAACTTATCGGCGTAATTCAGGACGGCTTTCCATTCTTCCTCCATGTCAGACTCCTCATAGTTTTCCAGCCATTGCAGGGTGTCTTCCCGGCCAATCAAATTCTCCAAAAGCTCTTTATGGCTTTTCGTGCAATACTCACACCCATTTTTCATCGAAACGAACGTAATGACCGTTTCACGCAGCTCCTCGCTTAGTGATGTTCCTTTTATCGCTTCCTGTAACGGCAGGAAGGCGTCATACAATTCAGGATCATTCGCTAACAACCGATTGAATAATGGTGCCGGGTCCGGGCTTTGATTTTTCGTCTGCATTTCTTTCATCGCGGATTGTTTCATCGGTTTGATCCAAGGCATAGTAAAATTCCTCCTATACTTATAATCTATACACACAATATGATAGCGTACAAAGTTCGTTTTGAAGTATCAACTTCCGAGTAAACGAGTGGTGGGTTCGACACAGTTCCCCTTCATTTCCCAGGAAATTATTTTATAATTCGATATTCTCCCCAATCTTTCGGAAGCAGACTCAAATATTTCCTTGATAAGAAACGGTCATCAATCAATTGGATTGTCCCCCGGTCTTCTTCAGAGCGTATCAATCGACCTCCAGCTTGAAGTACTTTATTCATCCCTGGATATACATAGGAGTAGTCGTATCCATTTTTACCCTTTTGAGTAAAGTAATCTTTTATCAATTCTTTTTCGAAGCTGCGCGGAGCTAATCCAATCCCTACGACAGCAACTCCGTTCAATCGATCACCTCTCAAGTCCACCCCCTCAGAAAAAACGCCACCCAACACAGCAAAACCCGCTAATTTTCCTCCCGGCTGAAACAATTGAAGAAATTCTTCCCTTCTTAACTCATCCATCCCTTGTTCTTGTACGACAACTTCTATGTCCGTATATCTTTTAAAATGGTAGTAGACGAGCTCCATGTAGTGGTAGGAAGGGAAAAAGAACAAATGATTCCCGGGGTTACTCATCCATTGTTCATAAAGTAACTGCGCTAAACGGGATGCCGTTTCTTCTCTCGCTTTATACCGAGTCGATAAAGGAGCGATTTTCAAGTCGATCTGGTCTGTGTCATAAGGCGAAGGCAGCTGCAGGATATAGTCTTCCTTTTCACCTCCCAGCATGTCCTTGTAGTATCCAAAAGGTGATAAAGTAGCTGAAAAGAAAATGCTGGAACGAAAAGCCTTTGTCGTTTCACTCAATACATGAGATGGATCCAGGCAGAATAATTTTACGGAAAAGCCTCCGCTTCCATGAATACCAAGAATCTTGTAATGTTTATCCACATACTGATAGATTTTCAAGAAGTTCTGGGCACTGAAATACACATCCAGCATTTCTTCAGAACGCTCATCCTCCACTTCTCCTTGAAGATAGCTTTCTGCATGACTCAGGAAACGTTCCAGATTCTCTTCAAGTTCTCCCGGGAGTTCTTCAATAATAAATTCCCCGCCTTTATTCCCGCCTAACCTGGAAAGATCGTTATAAACGGCATCTGCTGACTTTACAACCTTTTCTTTCGACTCTTTCAAAGCATCGATCATATCAGAAAACTGTTTTTGACAGAGTTCAGCGGAGTACATATCACGGGCGCGCTCGACTAAATTATGAGATTCATCAACTAAAAGGGCTGTTTTTTTCTTCTGCTCTGGAAGAAGCCTCTTCAAAGAAACTCTAGGGTCAAAGATGTAGTTATAATCTCCGACAATCACATCCACCACATTCGTCAAATCCAAAGAGTATTCGAACGGGCAGACCCTGTGCTTACGCGCATAGCTCTCAATCACTTCGCGGGTCATTCTTCTTTCATTGATGAGGATATCCACAACTGCTCCATTGATACGATCGAAATATCCGTCCGCATACTCACAATAGTCCGGCTGACAAATGGTTTCTTCCTTGAAACAAATTTTATCTTTCGCAGTCAAAGTTACGGAACGCAGAGCTAATCCGTTGTCATCCATACGTAATAAGGCTTCCTCAGCCGTGGCTCTTGTGACTGTTTTAGCAGTTAAATAATAAATTCTGTCTACATCTGAAGTAGTCATTGCTTTAATAGCCGGGAATAGTGTAGAAATGGTTTTGCCGATTCCTGTAGGAGCTTGTGCGAAGAGGTCACGTTTTTCTTCAATTGTTCTAAAAACACTTCCGGCTAACTTTCGTTGACCATCACGGAATGATGGAAACGGAAAGGAGAGGTCAGGAATAGTTTTTTCTTTTTCTTCTCTGATATGTAAAAGTATACGAGCATACGATAGATATTCTTGTAGTGTTTCTTCTATAAAAGCTTCCAAATCATCCATTGAAAAAGTTTTTTTCAGCTTCTTTTTTTCTTTCGTGCGTTTTTGCACATAGGTCAACTGCACTTGAATCGTCGATAAAGATTCCTGAGCGGCATACATAAAGGCATAACCTTTCGCCTGCGCCCAATAAACGTCATCACTTTCCTCTGTAAGTTCCTCTAACTCTCGTGAAGTAGACTTGATTTCGTCGATGACAGGCCCTTGTTCAGACTGTAAAATTCCATCACAGCGGCCCTGAAGATGTATGGTCAGATCTTCCTTATCAAAAAACGTCTCTAAGTGCACTTCTCTTTGATCGTTCTCTTCATAACTTTTCTGTACTTCCTGATGTATAGCGGTTCCCTCTGTAAGCGTAGTTGAAGATCTGAACCGATCATCAATGCTGCCAGATCTGTAAACATAGGATACTAATTCACGAACGGATATTGAAAACTGCCTATTCACTTTCGACCCTCCTTTCAAAATGATCACTCTTACCCTCAAGTTAACCCAGTTGTCATCGTATGTCTATTGTAGCTATCTCACTCCCATACTAGAGATGACGTTTTTAATTTTCTATTAGGTGAAATAATCATATAATATTGACAGAAGTAAGGAAAGAAAACCAGAGGTGATCTATATGAAATTTTGGAAATGGAGCGCAACGTTTGCTCTCGCCTTTACGATTGCCTTTTTCATCATAGCGGCTTTTGTATATGAGCCATCATCCTTTCCTTTGGAACAGGATAATTCTCCTGCAGTCACAGAGGAAGTCGAGGAAGACCAGACATCATCAAATGAACCCAACTCTTCGGATGATGAAAATGGCGGCCTCGGTGCTAATGAAAAAGAAGGAAGTTTGAGCGAAGGATTACGTGAAGCTTTTACAGCCGTAATCGATAGTGCACGTGACCTTTTCATAAAGGAAGATTTGAAAATAGTGGCGATAGGAGATTCTCTGACCCAAGGCGTGGGTGACGGCACGGATAACGGTGGTTATGTAGGGATCTTAGAAGAAAATTTCAATAACAATCAAAGGTCTGGAGAAATAGAGATCATCAATTATGGAAAAAGAGGAAACCGGACCGATCAATTACTGCAGCGAATGGAATCAGAAGAGATCCGCACCTCCCTGAGAGAGGCTGACATCATTTTAATCACCATCGGTGCCAACGATGTTATGAAAGTCGTAAAAAGTAACTTTACCAGCCTGAAATACTCCGATTTCGTCAGTGCACAACAAGGGTATCAAGATCGTCTAAACACTATCATCGAAAAAATGAGTGGACTTAACTCTGAGGCCCCCATCTACTTGATTGGATTGTATAATCCGTTCGATCATTATTTTAATAACATCCCTGAATTGGGACAAATTATCAGTGACTACAATCGAATCAGCAAAGAAGTCATCGATCGTCATGACCAAGTACACTTCATTCCTATCAAAGACTTGTTCAAAGGTTCAGAAGATGAGTTGCTATGGGAGGAAGATTATTTCCATCCAAACGAAAATGGTTATAAACAGATGGCAGAACGCGTGTTAAACTATATTAGAAATGATATTGAACAATAATACGGGTGGAATGTGAATATGAAACACCTTTCCAAAAATAAATGGAAAACTTCATTTTGGATTCTTGCTATCATGAATGTCGGAATCGTTATAGGAATATTAGCACTAATCTTTTTACCGAGCTCCTATACATTGGTGAACGTGGATAAACAAAAGCATACATCAGAGGCTGAGTTCACCATTTTTTCCACAAAGCAGAACTTGGAGCAGCTTGCGAATGACTACTTGGGAGAGCTTTCGACTCAAACCGTGTTCGATTACTCGATATCTCTTGATAAAAATGTGACTCTCACAGGTAACATTAAAGCATTTGATCAAACGATCCCTATCAAAGTTGAACTGAACCCTGTAGTACAGAAAAATGGCGATTTAATTTTAGAACAAGAGCGAATCTCCTTAGGTCAGCTTCCTTTACCGAACAAAAAGGTTCTCGAATTCGTCAAAGATAATTACAAGCTCCCAGAGTGGGTCGTCGTCAACCCGAAGGATGAAAACATCTATGTTGCTGTAACGCAAATGGAAACAGCAAGCAACTTCGATGTCCGAGTCCATCGCTTCAATTTAAACTCCAATCAGCTGGCGTTCAAAATTTCGGTACCGAGAGATTCTTTCCAATTTGCACAAAAGATGGTCCAGAAAAACTTCTGATTCGTTTGATGCATGAGCGCTATCCGTGAACGGCTGTCGGAGCTATGATAAAATGTACAATAATAACATGTTGAAGAAGGATGTGACATCATGCGTGTCGTAGATAATATTGCCGATTTGATTGGCGATACACCACTTGTGAAACTGAATCGCGTAGCTCCAGAAGGCGGAGCTGACATCTATATGAAACTTGAGAAATATAACCCGAGCGGCAGTGTCAAAGACCGTGCTGCCTTCAATATGATCGTACAGGCTGAAGAAGATGGTTTACTGAAAGAAGGTTCTACAATCATTGAGCCAACCAGTGGTAACACAGGGATCGGAATTGCTATGAACGCAGCCGCAAGAGGGTACAGAGCGATCTTGGTGATGCCCGATACGATGACCCAGGAACGAATCAACTTACTAAAAGCCTATGGCGCGGAAATTGTATTGACACCCGGAGACGAAAAGATGCCGGGAGCGATTGAAAAAGCGAAAGAACTAGTCAATGAAATTGAGAACAGCTTCATGCCTATGCAATTTGAAAACAGCGCCAACCCTGATTCCCACCGTTTCACGACAGCGACAGAAATCATTGAAGCTATGGAGGAATTAGGTAAGCCTTTATCCGCTTTCGTTTCGACTGCAGGTACAGGCGGAACGGTTACTGGTACCGGTGAAGAATTGAAAAAACACTTCGAAGACATGACGATTCACGTAGCTGAGCCTGCAGGCTCCCCTGTCCTTTCAGGAGGAAAGCCTGGAAAGCATAAGCTGGTGGGCACAAGCCCAGGGTTTATCCCGGACATTCTTAATCAAGAAGTTTATGATGAAATTTTTCAAGTGACCGATGAGGATGCTTATGATATTACGAGAAGGCTTGCCCGTGAAGAAGGACTATTGCTCGGCACTTCATGCGGAGCAGCTTGTTGGGCAGCTATACAAGTGGCTAAACAGCGAAAGCCAGGAGAAGTGATTGTTTGTATGGCCCCTGATACAGGTGAGCGGTACCTATCTGGTGATTTGTTCAGATTTTAATTACGACAAAGAGTCCGTTATTGAAACGGACTCTTTTTTTATAACCTATATAAATCACGGAACCTTAAGTGCCAGCCTAAGTGATAGGATAGAACACGCAGCGCGATGACAGCGATGAACAATGTATATGTCTGCCAGGCACTTTGAATATCGACGACACCGATTCCGATCAACAGTCCTGCCAGCAACGCCCAAACCGCATATATTTCCTGGTGAAGGACCATCGGCCTCCTTTGAGCGAGTACATCTCTGGTAACCCCTCCCCCGACACCGGTCAAGATAGCTGCAAAGATGACACCCCCAATAGGAAAGTCATTTTTTATCGCAAACGACGCCCCCTGGAGGGCAAAGGCTGACAAACCAATAGCATCCAAATATATATTCCATCGGTCCCAGGACATGACCCAGCTTTTCGGAAAGAAATAAACGATGGCGATCGTACCGAACGCCACATACAACAAATACCCTTGTTCCCATACGTGGACGACAGGCACATCCAGAGCGATGTTACGAATGATTCCTCCAGCAAATGGGGTAGCTATCCCTAAAATGAATGTACCAAAAATATCATACCGCTCATTTAATGCAACGATTGCGCCACTGAAAGCAAACGCTCCTACTGCCAATATATTTAAGATTTCCCATGTCACCACGGCTCACCTCTTTCCCATACAAAAATAACCTTTATGATAAAACAGATTTGACTGAATGATTATAACAGAAAACCAATTATTGTTTGTGGACAAATGCAAAATTTTTGATAGAATCCTTCTATCAGGCCCCCTTAAAAACACTGTAATGACAGTGTTTTTTCGTGCTTTTATCACAAGGAATTACATTTATTTTCATTTAAAGGAAATCATTACAAACGACGTAGCAAAATGCCACAAGGATATAAGAGCAATGTTACGAAAATAAAACAGTGCAGGAAAATAGGAAGTGTAAGTATGAGAGATTGGCTGATTCAACTAAGAAAAAAACTAAAACTCACACAACAACAAGTAGCGGATGGTGCACATATTGACCGCGCCTACTATGCCCAGATTGAAAATGGGACACGCAATCCAAGTATGGCTGTCGCATCTCAAATTGCTACGCATATGAACATCAATCCGATGTTGTTTTTTTCAGAACATTTCAATGGACCTTTTGAACAGGCTTTATTAAACTCCCCCGTGATTGTAGCTCATTGTGATACAAAGCTTAGATATACATGGATGTTCAACCCGCACCCGGACTTTAATATGGAAAATATCATTGGAAAAACGGATGAAGAACTGGATTCAAATGAAGGTACACAAGCACTGATGAAGTTAAAACAGAGAGTCATTGATACAGGCAAAACAGTAAAAGAAACCATTGCTTTTCCTCTTTCCAACGGTATGATTCAATACTTCGTTTTTGCTCAACCTATTTATAACGCTTCAGGTGAAATAATAGGAGCCGCTACCGCTTCAACTGAGATTCAGTCGTAATTAGAAAGGGGGCCTCCTGATGAATTTGAAAAAACTTACTGATTTACAACTGGAATTATCTATAGACACAGCCGAGAGACTACAACTTGATTCAGAGTTCATACATATGTTGAAAAAAGAATTAAAAAAAAGAAAAAGCAGAGCTCCATCCAAAAGCAGTTCTGAAACTAAAACTTTAATTCCCACTCTCCACAGGAATGATTGATTGAATAAAGGGTAAACCATTCATAAGTGAGGTGTAACTTATGAATGGAAACTCATGGATTATGCATCAAGAATGGGAGAACTTATTCTTTATGCATTGGGCCGTCCCTGCGAGTGAATTGAGGCCATATGTCCCAAATGTTTTTGAGATCGATGAATATGACGAAATGGCTTGGATTGCCATCGTGCCATTTACAATGAATAACATCCGTTTTAAAGGACTTCCTTCTCTACCCTTTGGTAACAAGCTGATTGAACTGAATGTCCGGACTTATGTCAAGTACAAAGGAGCCCCAGGAGTATACTTCATTACATTAGATGCCAATCATCGTTTAGGCGTCTTCTTAGCCAGACAGGTTTTCAGCCTCCCTTATGTAAATGCCCGAATGCGTGTCGACCAAAACGAATCCACCCTGCATTATACAAGCAGGAGGATCCATAAAGGATACCCTGAAGCTCAATTTCATGCCATGTTTGAAACATTATCTCCTACTATACCTGCCCGCCCAGGATCGTTAATGTATTGGCTGACAGAACGATATGCGTTGTGGACGACCAAAGGAAAGCATGTATACAAAGGTCCTATTCACCATCGGCATTGGAAATTGCAAAAAGCGAAAGCTGCGATCACCACAAATGATTTACTCGACTTCTTACCTCCCCATTGGTTTACAAAAGAACCCATAACTTATTATTCTGAAACATTGGAAACGAAGATTTTCCCTTTTGAAAAGAAAAGTTGAATTCACTTTTTTGACTTAAGCTCGAAATTATTGTATCATTTATCTCGAATTCGAGATTTATAGTTTTAGGGAGGTATCCTATGAATATCAAAGGCATTCACCATGTATCTGCATTAACAGCTGACGCTAAAAAAAACTATCAGTTCTATACGAATGTGATGGGAATGCGTTTAGTGAAAAAAACAGTAAATCAGGACTCCCCTTCCATGTATCATTTGTTTTATGCAGATGAGTATGGAAATCCCGGGACCGACCTGACGTTTTTTGAAATACCGAACGCCGGCCACACTTACCCGGGAACACACAGCATATCTACCACTTCCCTTCGTGTTCCCAATGACAAGAGTCTGTTGTACTGGAAGGAACGTTTGCTGCGTCATGGGATAACCAGCCAGCCAATTAAAGAAATTGACGGAATAAAGACACTTTCTTTTCAAGACCCGGAAGGGCAGAGGCTGATGTTCGTCTCTGATGAAAACAATCAAGGAGTTGAACCAGGTAAGGCTTGGCGAAAATCTACGGTCCCCGAAGAACATGGGATCATCGGTTTGGGACCTGTTCACTTAACTGTGGCAGAAGCGGACCTTACTGTAGAAGTCCTGGTCGATCTGTTAGGATTTCGTAAGGTTGGCGACTATGGGTCCACCCAAATCTTCGAATCTGGAAAAGGTGGCTTAGGAGCTCAAGTACATGTCGAAGAAAGGCCTGATTTGAACAGGGAAAAACCAGGAAGAGGCAGTGTCCATCACGTAGCTTTCCGAGTCCAGGATGAAGAGGAACTAGAAAAGTGGAGGCAGATGATCCAAAAAGCAGGATTTCTCAACTCAGGAATCGTAGACCGCTATTACTTCAAGTCACTCTATTTCAGAGAGAAAAATCATATTCTGTTTGAACTTGCCACTGACGGTCCAGGCTTTGCTACAGATGAGGAGCCCGAGCACTTAGGAGAAACGCTGGCGTTACCTCCCTTTTTAGAAGATAAACGTTCTGAAATTGAATCAGTTTTAGAACCGTTGGATACGAAAAGATAAAAAAAATGACTGTGTCTCTTATGACACAGTCATTTTTCATTATCCTTCCAGGCGATTCTTCACCCAATTGATCAAACCACCCATCTGCATGATTTCTATCTGCCGTTCAGATAATGCATGTTCCAGTTTCAAGGTTTTATCCTTCCCTTTCACCTCTACTTCTATTTGGTTGGACTGCTTAATTTTATCGCGTAGACCACTGAATACCAGGACGTCTCCCTGTTCCAAATCGTTTAAATCAGATTCATTAACAAAGGTAAGCGGAAGGACGCCGAAGTTTGCAAGATTCTGCCAGTGAATTCTGGCAAAGTCCGTTACGACTGCCACTTTCATCCCTAAGTATTTAGGTGCTAAAGCGGCGTGTTCACGACTTGATCCTTGCCCATAGTTGGCACCGGCTACGATGGCATGACCTCCTTGGTCGCGTATATCCATCGCACGGTCATAATACGTGTCATCAACAATCTCAAAAGTGAATTTGCTGATTTCAGGAAGGTTGCTTCGGTATGGAAGCACTCTTGCTCCACCTGCTAAAATTTCATCCGTGGATATATCGTCCCCCATTTTCAGCAGAATTGGCAGTTCCATATCATTCGGTAATTCGTCCATTTCCGGAATGGAAGCGACGTTCGGCCCCTTCACCAATTCAACTTCCTTCGCTTCTTCGAATGGTAATGGCGCATCCAGCAACCTGGTATCTATGGTAGGCTGATCCAGTTCCTGTACATCCGGATAATCAAAGCCCGCTTTTCTTGGATCAGTGATTTTTCCATTCAAAGCAGATATAGCTGCAGTTTCAGGACTACATAGAAACACACTATCTTCTTTCGTTCCTGATCGACCAGGGAAGTTTCTCGGCGTCGTCCGTAAGCTGTTCCTTCCTGTAGCAGGTGCTTGTCCCATTCCTATACAGCCATTACATCCAGCTTGGTGAAGGCGTGCACCCGCTTGAAGAAAGTTAGCGATATGTCCTTGTTGAGATAAGTCAATCAACATTTGTCTGGAGGTGGGGTTAAGATCCAGAGAAACCCCATCAGCTACTCTTTTTCCTTCGACTATTTTAGAGGCAATAGCAAAGTCCCTGTATCCAGGATTTGCGGAGGATCCAATATATGATTGGTAAATAGGCTCGCCGTCGACCTCTTCAATCGGCACCACATTTCCCGGACTGGAAGGCTTAGCGACCATCGGGGTGATTTCAGACAAGTCGATTTCATCATGTACGTCATACGTCGCTCCATCATCAGCTTTCAACTCGATCCAGTCTTCTTCCCGTCCTTGGAGTTTCAGGAAACGTTTCGTCTCATCATCCGACGGAAAGACAGTACCTGTGGCTCCTAATTCCGCCCCCATATTCGCTATGACATGGCGATCCATGGCTGTAAGGTTTTTCAACCCTGGCCCATAATATTCAAACACATGATTTACTCCGCCTTTGACACCGTGCCTTCTCAACATTTCTAATATGACATCTTTGGCACTTACCCAGTCAGGTAACTCTCCGGTAACTTTGACACCCCAGACTTTAGGCATCTTCACGTAGAACGGTTCACCCGCAATCGCCATGGCAACATCAATTCCTCCAGCCCCCATGGCAAGCATTCCCATACATCCATTGGCGCATGTATGACTGTCCGATCCTAAAAGTGTTTTTCCAGGCTTAGCCAGACGCTGCATATGGACAGGGTGGCTGACACCATTCCCGGGTCTTGAGAAATAAAGGCCGAACCTTTTCGCAGCACTCTCCAGGAACAAATGATCATCGGGGTTTTTACTGTCTTCCTGTATCAAGTTATGATCGACATATTGAGCAGAGGCTTCCGTTTTCGCCCTGTCAATTCCCATAGCTTCCAACTCTAACATAACCATTGTTCCCGTCGCATCCTGTGTCAACGTCTGGTCAATCTTCAACCCTATTTCAGAGCCCGGCTTCATTTCTCCTTCCAGCAAATGTTCTTTGATCAGTTTTTGTGTAACATTGTAACTCACGCACCATTCCTCCTCGCCTTATTTTTTCTCTATTCTAAAAATTCTCTATATCATTTATACCCTTTATTTGATACCCTTACTCCCAAAAAATTGAAAGAAAGAAAAAGAGACAGGACTTTTTGTCCTGTCTCTTGCTTATTTTCTATTAATAGACTCCTACGTCATCCCATGCCTGGGAAACGGCGTTTACTTCAGTTGTTCCATATAGATCTTGAGCAGATTGTTCCAGAGCTGCTCTTGCATCAGAGAAATCACTGTTTGGAGTCAAATATACCGTAAGTGCACGGTAGTAGATATTTTCAGCTTTTGTGATTCCAAGACTATTGATCGTATAATAAGCGGCTTTGTTAGGGATACCACTATTGGTGTGGACGCCTCCCCAATCTCCTTCTTCCGTGTTCGGAAGGTTTTCGTATTCACTCATATGATCCGGCTGGCCATAAGCGTTCGGATCAGATAAGGAACGTAAAGCATCCCCCGGTTGTCCTGGAGTGTATACATCTTCACCCATCAGCCAATCCTCAGAATCTACGAAATAACCGAATACATCAGAAAATGATTCGTTCAAAGCACCCGACTGATTTTCATAAACTAATTGAGCTGTACGATCTGTAACTGCGTGTGTAAGTTCGTGAGCTACGATATCATCAGCTCCGGAAAGATAAGTGAATGTGGAACCATCACCATCCCCGTAAATCATTTGATTCCCTGTCCATGCAGCATTGTTGTAATTGTTTCCGTAATGCACAGTGGATCGGATGGTAGCACCTTGATCATCAAAACTTACCCGGCCGAAAGTATCATAATAATAGTCGAACACTTCACCAGCATAATAGTGAGCATCCACGGCTGCCTTCTGCCACTCCGCATGGAATGTATTACCTGAATCTGTCACGTAATACCCCGGAAGACTGCTGTAACCACCGTTATAGTTATCAAATGTTTCAATAACCCCGCTCATCGGTTTAGTCGTATCGTACAAGTAATAGGTGTTATTTGAGTAATATGTGTTTACTGATTTTGTATCACCTAATACCCCTGTACCTGTTCCAGTCGCATGCTTGACAACGTTCTGAGCCTTAAGGACTTCACCATTTTCAGCATTGATGAACATCTGCCAGTTCGCTGGATATGGCTGTGCGAATTGAAGTTCAACATGATAAGCAAGTGTATAATTTCCATCTTCATGAAAAACAACAAGGTCAGAGTTCTCTGTCAGAGTATTGAAGTCTTCTCCAAGCTCACTCTTTTGAACTTTATCTGCATCTTCCCTGCTCACTTCGATGTGCTCCCACGCAAGGCTCAATGCATCCTTTTTGTTCAATTGTTTTTGCTGTTTGATATTTCTCGGAGCATCTTCATGGAACTCACCATTAATAGACGTTACATTGCCGTTTTTATCGGTATGTACGACCACTTTCGAATTTGCTACCGGTACATTAGAAACAACTCGGTTGAATGTATAGTGAGTCATGCCCAATTCATCTTTTTCTGTTTTTAATAAGGAAAGATCCTGATTTGCATCAAGATTGAACTTATTTTTATTCTTATTGATGAACTGCTTGACCCCTTTTTCTGACATCACTTTACTTACCTTCAACTCTTCTTTCACAAAGTGCGACACATCTCTCTTACCTTCTAAATCCGTTCCAACCTCTGCGTGAGTTACTGCCCCGCCAGACACTAAACTCGTTCCTAATACAAAGGTTGCCATTACAGATTTCCACTTCATCGAATCCCTCCTATGAATTTTGACGCTTTTCTAATATATCATAATATTCTGACTATAAATCTGTGAAAGTTAAGGGTGAAAAAAGCCTCTTAAGCGTCAAAATTAGGCAGACTTGGGAAACCTGTCACTCTAGTTGAAATTTACCAGTCGAACATGTATTCTAAATATAGATTTGAAAGAGACGTTACTCGGACAAGTCGACAGTTGATCAACTAGGTGTGTGGAAAATGGAATATGGTAAAATACTTCGGTTTCATCGCGTCAAGCAAGGTTTAACTCAAAATCAGCTGGCCGATGGGATTATCTCACCGGCGTATCTTTCTAAGATCGAAAATGATCAGACGGTTCCTGCTTTTGAAGTGTTAGAACTTCTTTACGAACGTCTTGGTCTAGATTTTAATGACTCTTCTTTTAGTCACCCTTCTAAAGAAAAACTTAAAGAGTGGTATGAGGCAATTGTACTTAAACGTACGGATGAGGCTGAACTTTTAAAAGAAAAGTTGATGGAACAGAAAGAGACGTTCGAGAATCATCATTTACATATCTTCTATGAATTGTATAGAATTCGAAGCTTTCTTTCGAAAAATGAAGTAGAGAAAGCTTATGAAGTATGGGAAAGTATACGCCAATATAGCGATACCTTTGATGAAGAGATGAAGTTTTACTATCACCTAGTGTATGGGCTTCTTCAATATTATAAGGGGAATTTTGAAGAATCCTTCCAAAAAATAATGGAAGCAAAAAATTATGTTTCTAAACTTCATATTGAAAATTGGGAATACAGTGATTTATATTATCACTTAGCATTAAGTGCTAGCCAAGCCCATCATGTATCAGCTTCGGTATATTATGCTGACAAAGCATTAGAACTTTATAAAAATCATTATGATCTAGCCAAAAGCGCTGATTGTCATATAATACTGGGGATTAGCTACAACAGATTGAAGGACTATGCAAAGTCTCTTGAAAACTATCATTTAGCACGTAAGATAGCTACCCAAACTAAGGATAATCAGCAGTTAAAGTTGGTTTATATTAATATTGCTGTACTAGAATCAAGAATAGGAAATCATCAATCTTCTATTATTAATTATAAGAAAAGTTTAGAGTATTCTCAGGAATCCGAAACTTCATTTGATTTGTATGAGTTGTTAAATATCATTCACGGATTAATCATAGAACATTTTAGAATTAAGGATAATGAAGGATGTAAAGAATGGATTGATAAAGGAAAAGCTAAACTTTCGTCCTTTCCTTCAGAATCGCACGAATATCATTTTGAAGTTTATAGCAAATTGATCGATAACTCTTTGGACACTATCAATTATTTAGAAAAAAAAGTAATCCCTTATTTCAAAGATAAAAACCAGCATGTCTATGTAATAAGATATTCTAAGTTTTTATCTGATTTATTGGAACAGCAGAGGATGTATAAAAAATCTTCTGAATATCTAAGGTTAGCAATTAATTTATTAAATAAACACTCTCATTTAGGAGGTATCATGTTATGAAAAAGTTTATAGCTTTTATAGCAGCTGCTGGAATTTTACTTTCAGTTGCAGCTCCATTAACACATGATGAGGCAGTGGAAACCCATCCACGTCCATCAGCTGTAGAACAAACTTAACCATTTGTTCTACATGTAATTAGCACCTCCCCTAATCCTATACCTATACAAACTTTTGCCTCTACCCCTTGTGTGGTAGAGGTCTTTTTTTATAGAAAAGAGGTGGACAGTATGAAAGTATTAGGAATTGACTTATCAGGACCATCAAACCACAAAGACACAGTCGTTACAGCCTTTGAAGCAGCGGATAATCATTTAAAACTGAAAAAGATCCTTCGTAATGCTTCTGATCATGATATCTTTTCTCTAGTGGGAGAGCTTTCCCCTCGAGGAAAAGTATATATTGGAATAGATGCCCCTCTTTCCTACCAAGATGGAGGTGGAGACCGGCCAGCGGATAAAGATTTGAGAGCTTTTTCAAAAGCTTTAGGGATGAAATCAGGCTCAATCATGCCCCCAACCCTGACCAGAATGGTTTATTTAACCATGCGGGGAATACACATCGCCCACTCTCTTCAAAGTTGCTTCGGAGATCAAGTGGCCATATCCGAAGTTCACCCTGGAGTAGCGTTAGCATCAAGACTTGATACTGATTTAAGATGGCATGCCATGCAGTATAAAAAAGAACTGGACAGCCGCCTATATGTGTTAAAATGGTTGACTGAAAAGGATGTGGATTTATCTTCTGAGATCGATGCTGCCACTTCTCATGAACTTGATGCCTGTTTAGCAGGGCTGGCTGCTTGGCACTGGGCGAGTGACAACCATTCACCCAAGTGGAGTTACCCGGCTTCTCCCCCTCATCATCCCTTCCCGTTTCACTGCTGAACCTAAAAAAAAGCTGCCCGAAATCACGGGCAGCTTTGAACATTTATGAAGTTACAGGTTCATTCTTTTCAGCCCAGGCCATGAAACCACCTTGTAAGTTCAATACGTTTTTATATCCATAAGCCTGTAAGATACTAGCTCCAATAGCAGATCGTGCCCCAGACTTACAGTGAACGATTGGCGTCTTCCCTTCAGGAATATCATCCAAGCTGTCTTTAAGTTTGCCTAACATGATATGGTGGACGCCCGGCATATGCCCTTCATCCCATTCAGACTGGTTACGAACATCAACAACCACATAGTCGTCATGATCGCGATAAGTTTCTTCCAGTTCATCGGCAGTGATGCTGGTGTAGGTTTCAAGGTCCTTCTGATTTTCGATTTCATCAGATTCAACAAAGCCGACAAGTCGGTCAAGACCGATGGATTCAAGAGCTTCTTTGACATGGATCAAATTATCTTCATCTGCAATTACGATGATATCCTGGTCATATTCAATGATCCAGCCAGCCCAGTTAGCAAATGATTTATTAAAAGGAATATTGATTGTTCCTTCCAAGTGTCCATCTGAGAAATCCGACGACGATCTTGTATCGATGATAATCGTTTGCTCATCATTCTCACTCTTGAGCTGCTCCACTGACAAACGCTTTACATCATCATTTGGAAGAAGAGCAGGTCCTTCTTTGTTCAACTTCTTCATCATTGCAAAGTATTTCGGAGGCTCTGGTTGTCCTTCCAGCAGCTCATCAACAAAGTTATTCTCTGCCTCAGTTTTCAATGCCCAGTTATTGATTTTCTCATAACCTACGGTTGAAGAAGGCACTGCTCCCAGTGACTTACCACACGCACTGCCAGCACCATGTCCAGGCCAAACTTGGACATAGTCAGGGAGCTCTTTGAATCGTTGGATCGATTCGTACATCTGCTTTGCACTACTTTCTGATGTCCCTTCAGCACCTGTAGATTTTTCAAGCAAGTCAGGACGCCCGACATCTCCTACGAAGACAAAATCCCCTGTGAAGACGCCCATCGGAACTTCTGAGCCTCCGCCTTCATCAGTCAATAGGAAAGAAACACTTTCCGGCGTATGCCCTGGCGTGTGCATTACATCTAAACGCACATTTCCTACATAAAAACGATCTTTATCTTTCACTAATTCATGATTCACTTCATCTAAATATTGATATTTCCAGTCTTCGTCACCTTCTGCAGACAAGTAAAGTTTAACATCGTCCGCTTGGTGAGCAAGCTCACGGGCACCAGATAAAAAGTCAGCATGAATGTGTGTTTCTGCTGCCTTTGTAATGGTGAAACCTTCTTTTTCAGCTGTCTCAAAATAAGGGGATAAGTCACGCGCAGGATCGATGACTAAAGCCTCTCCTGTTCGCTGACATCCTACCATATAAGACATTTGCGCCAGATTTTCATCAAAAAATGATTTGAAAAACATCGGAAACCCTCCAACATTTTATTTTCTCTAATTATATTATACCCTGTATGGTATATACAAAACATCTACTCAAACAAAATTCGCTTTTATAATGGTAATATCCTTTTTATAAGAAAAGAAACATTACAGGCTTTTTCTTATGCTCTGTTAATGTTTCTTTTCGATTCATTCCTTTCGAGACTGATGAGTGAAGAGTGGCTTTAGGATCAATTATGTATGTTAACCAGGGCAAAAACAGAAAGCTCTGATCTTGCCGGTTCCCCTCCAGGTGCGCAGAGCCTTCCATGACGACCTGCACTGAATTCATCTCTGTCAAACAAGTTCTATAAAACAGAGATTATCAACACCAGCCTTTAACTAGGGCCAAATAGAAAAAAAGAGCAGCTGATTGATCAACTACTCTTTCTCAAAATGCTTTATAAATGTCTTAATTGGTGTAGATTGTTTTAATGGGTTGAAAATATGATTATTATTGAATTCATTTAACTCTACAGCATCGATATCTTCATAAGCTTGGTCTTCTGTCTTAATTTCTATACTGTATTTAATTTCATTTAGCATACCAAGGATTTGTCGACTGCTTGTCTTAGTATACACAATAGGATCCGCTTCACTAAGCATTTGATTGATGATGGCTTCGTCCACTTTCAGCACTTGTAAAAGTTGTTTCAATGATCCTTTTATCACATCATCCAGATTTTCAAATTGTTGTTTTTTCAAACCTAATAACGTTAAGTTAAGACCTGTTTCATCATTCATAAGGATCAAACAATTTCTTTTGTTCACCTTGATCAAGTTGGCGTGCCAACGGTAGAGAGCTGGAATGTGCTCATAGTCGTCAGTCGATTCTATCGTTTTGTCCAGCTTATCCTGCAGCTTTTTCGTTGCTCCAATTACAAACATGACATCCACCTCACTTTTTATTTCTTTATTCTAGTGTACCAATAACTAAAAGCAAAAACATGCTTTTACTTTTTTATCCCTCTTATTCAAATGCCGATCATGACTTTACTCTCAAACAAAAAAGGGAACCATTTTCCAGGTCCCCCTTTTGCATCAAACTTTCGTTCTTCTCGCGAAATCTACAAATTGAAATTTGTCAGGTCTGTGCCTGGACTCTGTGAATTGAAATAAGGTAGCATCTGATAGATACACATAGCTTCGTATCACCACGACTTGCTGATGCCCTTGGAGATCCAGCAATTGCTGATCTTCTTCTGTAACGGTCTCAACAATAATTTCTTTTTTCGCAAAACTGATTTCCAGTTGTAATTGATTTTCAATATAGTCGTAGATGGAATTCTCACAAATGGATTTAGTCAGTCCAGGTACTATGTCCTGCCTGATATAATCTTTATCCAGGATGATCCCTTCTCCTGCAATCACTCTTGTTCGCGTAATTTTCCAAAGGTTGTCGGTCTTCTTACAATTCAATCGTTCCCGAACAGGTGAATCTGCTTGTTGAACGACCAATTCATGAACGTGTGTTTGAAAATCCTTCCCTAACTGATTGGCCAATTCTTTGAAGCTTGTCAATCCTGAAACAGGAAACTCAAATTTACTATGGTCTAAAACGACAGACCCTTTCCCTCTCACTTTTTGAATATATCCATTTTGAGCGAGCAAGTTCAATGATTTGCGTATCGTTTCCCTGGAAGTATCAAATTGTGCGCACAATTCATGTTCAGAAGGCAGAGTGTCTCCTGGTTCATATTTTCCTTCTTCAATCAAAAGAACAAGTTTTGAATAAATCGACGTATATTTATTTTTCACCATACATCACCTGCTTCAGTATATCAGTGAGTTGTCAGATGATAAACCACGGATTCATAAGGTCGCAATCTCATGGATCGATAATCTTCAGAAGGATCGTTGTAATTGCTTATCAATACTTCTGCCGCTCCGTTGAGTTTCTCTGATTCTGGAAGATGGAATTCTGTTTCCCTTCCATAGAAATTATTGATGACTAATAAATATTCCCCGTTCCATTCACGTACATAGGCGAAAATTTGATCATCTTCAGCAAGCAGCAGGCGGTAGTCCCCGTGGGTAATGATGTCATAATCCTTTCGAAGCTGAATCAAATGTTTGTAATAGTGGAAGATGGAATCCTCTTTCTTTTTCACCGTTTCAGCGTTGACTTCCTTAAAGTTGTCCGCAACATCAATCCAAGGGGTTCCAGATGTGAAGCCGGCATGCTCATCTGTATTCCATTGAACAGGTGTACGGGAGTTATCCCGGGATTTTTGTTTAAGAATCTCTAAAATGGCTTCTTCTGAAACTCCTTTTTCAAGCAGCTCCTTGTAAATGTTCAAAGATTCGACATCTCTATATTTCTCAATATCCTCAAACCCAGGGTTCGTCATCCCGAACTCTTCTCCTTGATACACATAGGGAGTCCCCTGCATCATATGAATGGTTGTAGCAAGCATCTTAGCTGATTCATCAGGATAGTTTTCGTCATCACCGAACCTTGAGAGGACTCTCGGTTGGTCATGGTTGCACCAAAATAGAGCATTCCACCCATTACCTTCATTCATCCCACGCTGCCATTTAGAAAGAATCTCCTTCAGTTCGTGAAAATCAAAATCAGCTACAGTCCACTTTTCCCCATTCGGATAATCGACTTTTAGATGATGGAAATTGAACGTCATACTCAGTTCTTCTCTGTTTGGAGCTGTATATTTAATGCAATGCTCGACAGTCGTTGAAGACATTTCGCCTACAGTCATCAAATCATAAGGTGCGAATACTTCACGGTTCATTTCGTTCATAAACTCATGTACCCTCGGACCGTCTGTGTAAAATTTCCGACCATCCCCCGGGGCCTTACTGCCATCATCGTCAGGGAAGTTTTGATCCTTGGAGATCAAATTGATGACGTCCAGTCGGAAACCGTCTACTCCTTTTTCCGCCCAGAATCTCATCATCTTATAAAGCTCTTCTCTTACCTCTTCATTTTCCCAATTCAAATCCGCCTGAGTTACATCAAAAAGGTGCAGGTAGTACTGGTCGGTTAGTTCATCATATTCCCAGGCGTTGCCGCCAAACTTCGACTTCCAGTTTGTTGGAGGTCCTCCGTCTACTGGGTCACGCCAAATATAGTAGTCCCGGTAAGGGTTATCTTTCGACTTTCTTGCCTCCTGAAACCACTGATGGTGAGTGGACGTATGATTGATTACGATATCCATGATCAGTTTCATTCCACGCTGGTGGACTTCTTCGAGCAAACGCTCCAAGTCTTCCATCGTCCCATATTCTTCATGGATATCATAATAATCACTGATATCGTATCCATTATCATTTTGTGGGGACTTGTAAGGAGGGGTCAGCCATAGGACATCGACCCCAAGATCCTTCAAGTAATCCAATTTTTCGATGATACCTTGTAAGTCGCCTACTCCATTTCCGGTCGTGTCATTGAAACTTTTCGGATAAATTTGATAGACGGCCGCTTTTTTCCACCAAGGTTGTTTCATCATTTTAACACCACATTTCTTAAGGTTTTATACGTCTTTTTTCCGTTTCGCATATAGGTATGTCCCTACCAGAGGCAGCACGATGACAATGGCCATACCTACTAAGAAGTGTCCCCAATATTCAGCTACAATAGAGAAAATTCCAGGTACTCCTCCAACACCGATAGAGTTTGCAAGGACTCCTTGGGCTGATATATACAGACCTGCTATGGCTGATGAGCTGATCGCAATGATAAACGGATACTTGAACCTTAAGTTGACTCCGAATAGGGCTGGTTCTGTAATTCCAAGCCATGCAGAGATTCCTGAAGAAAGTCCAAGACCTCTTAGTTTTTCATCTTTTGAAGCTGCCATGATCGCAAACGCCGCTGAACCTTGGGCAATATTAGACAAGGCGAGCATCGGCCATAAGAACGTTGTTCCTGTACTTCCGATCAATTGGATATCGACTGCAAGGAATGTGTGGTGCATTCCTGTGATGACTAATACGCCGTAAATTCCACCGTAAATCAAACCACCAAGAGCTGAGAAACTATCGAAGATTGCTACAAGTCCATCTGTAATCCAGTTACCGATTGCAAATGTGACAGGTCCGATAATAATGAATGTAAGGAAACCTGTAACGAGCAATGCGATCGGCCCTACAAACAGGAGCTGGACACTATCAGGAATTTTATTACGTAAGAACAACTCAATTTTCGTCAGTAAGTATGAAGCGACTAATACAGGTAATACCTGCCCTTGATACCCTATCTTTTCTACTTCAAGGCCAAATAAGTTCCACGTCGGTACAGTGCCTTCTTTGACAGCTTCACCGTAAGCCCACGCATTCAATAATTCCGGGTGGACTAAAATCAATCCGATGACAATACCGAGAATCGGACTACCACCAAATTTCTTAACTGCTGACCAACCAATCAAACCTGGTAAAAATACGAAGGCTGTATTGGCTATAATAATGATCATATTCGCAATGTCCGACCATTGTGGATAAACATCAATGATAGACTTCTCATCCCAGAAGATCCCTGGTGCAGTCAAAATGTTATTTATACCTAATAACAAACCAGCTGTTACAATCGCAGGAAGAATCGGAATGAAGATATCCGCTAACGTCTTGATTGCTCTCTGAATCGGATTCATTTTTTGTTTTGAAGCTTCCTTCACATCTTCTTTGGAAGATTCTCCAATTCCAGCAAGTGCTATGAACTCTTTATAAACTTTGTCTACCGTACCTTGTCCTACGACAACCTGGAACTGTCCGTTCGTAGAAAAAGAACCTTTGACAGCATCAATCTGATTTAATTTTTCCTGATCGACAATCCCTTCATCCACTAAAGCTAACCTTAATCGGGTGACACAATGGGTAGCTGCAGATAGGTTTTCTTTTCCGCCGATGGCTTCTAATATTTGTTCGGCTTGTTGTTTATGGTTCATCCCATAACCTCCTTGTTTTTTTCACTTACCAAAAGCCCGACAATCGTCTCCTTCTGTATATGACAGAAATATCCACCCTTGCTACTCTTCACTTCCCAGTAAACAAGGACTGCTAAACGGTAAGAATGTATCAATTGGAACAATGATTCTATCAATCAAACTGCTTTCACCATTCACTTGTATATACAAGATACCGGATTTATTATAATTTGTATATACAAGTTTTGCAACCGCTAACATTGTCGTTTTCAAATTTAAATTGCCCCCGCTCATGTGGATATTTGATAAAATGAAAGTAATAGATATTTTGAGGAGGTAACCAGTTGAAACGTGCACTGATTACGATCGATTACACGAATGACTTTGTGGCTGAGGATGGTGCCTTGACTTGCGGAGAACCTGCACAAAACTTAGATAAAAAAATAACTGAGTTGAACCAAGCTTTTTTGGATAGCGGAGATTTTGTCGTGTTAGCGGTTGACGTTCATGATGAAGGTGATCCCTTTCACCCTGAAACCAAACTCTTTCCACCTCATAACATAAGAAACACAGAAGGAAGAAATCTGTACGGATCTCTTCAACCGTGGTTTGAAAAGAACCAACGACATGAAAACCTACATTATATGGACAAAACAAGATACAGTGCTTTTGCAGGAACGGATTTGGATGTGAAGTTACGTGAACGAGGGATACATGAAGTTCATCTAACCGGTGTCTGTACCGACATATGCGTCCTCCACACTGCAGTTGACGCATATAACCTCGGTTATCGCATTGTCATCCACAAAGATGCGGTAGCTAGTTTCAACCACCCTGGGCATGAATGGGCTCTAGGTCATTTCGAATCCGTTTTAGGAGCTGACATACAAGAATAGTAAAAAGCCTCAGGTATGGTGCCCTGAGGCTTTTTCGTGTATAGTTTTTTTCTTTTTTCTCTGGTTATGGTATAGTATTTCGGGTATCTAATGAAATTATGGAAAAGGAGGGACAGTTCATGCAAGATTCACCCCGTCCTTCAAACGAGCATTTTAGAACCGTGTTTATACTCAGTGCTTCCATTTTGATCGTTGTCATGAATACGACAATGTTTAATGTCGCACTACCTAATATATTGAAAGACTTTGCATTACAACCATCGGAAGGAGCCTGGATTGTGTCAGGCTATTCAATCATTTTAGCCATTTTCACAATCACTTTCACCCGCCTATCCGATTATCTTCCTATTCGAACATTGTTAACGATCGGTATTATCATCTTCAGCTTATCTTCTGTCCTGGGATTTTTTGCTGATAATTATATTTGGCTTTTGATTTCCCGACTATTACAGGCAGCAGGTGCCGCTTCTATCCCAGGTTTATCAATGGTTTTCGCAGGCCGATATATACCCATGGAACGCCGTGGCAGCGCTTATGCCTTGATTGCTTCAGCTACTTCCCTGGGCTTCGGACTCGGACCTGTAGTAGGTGGCTTGATTACAGAACATCTCGACTGGAATTATTTATTCATCGTTACGGTTATGGTGTTCATCGTCATTCCGTTATTATTCAAATTCATGCCCACCCAATCTGCAGAGCGAGGTAAATTCGATGTCATCGGAGCCCTGTTATCAGGTGGGAGCGCCACTCTGTTTTTATTATATATCTCCACATTCAACAGTCTTTATTTGCTCAGCGGCTTAATATCCGCCGCTCTGTTATGGTGGAGAATTAATAAAACAGACGCCCCCTTCATTCAGCCCGAACTCATTTTGAACAGGCAGTATCGAAGGATCGTCTTTATGAGTTACATCGGGTTTACGCTGCATTTTGCGATTTTATTTTTGATGCCGATCATGCTCGAACAAGTTTATGATCGTGGTGCTGCGGCTATCGGATTCATCATTTTCCCTGGAGCGATGCTGTCAGCAGTGGCAGCGATTTATGTAGGTCGCCTTATTGACGCTTATGGAAATATCAAAGTGTTGTTCCTCGCCCACGGATTATTAATGATTTCAGCATTGGTGTTTTTCTTTTTCGCAGGAATTAACCAATATATGATCATGATCGCTTATATGTTTACAAGCTTTGGGTTTTCAAGCCTCTCCTCCAGCTCGACCAACGAGGTGTCCCGAATATTGTCTAATAAACAAATCGGTGCGGGGATTGGATTGAAACAGCAAACCCATTTTATAGGCAGTGCGACAGGGTCCGTGTTAGCGGGAATTCTACTAGAGTTGAATGAACAGCCTTATGAAGCTTCAGCTTTCGCCTTACCTTTTGGAGTTTTAGTAGCCTTGATGGCCGCTTCTTCGTTTACCTTGATTATTTACACACGGTATATCAAAAAGTTAGAAAATGCTGAATAAATTAACATTTGAATTTTGTCATCAAATTGAATATCATGGATTTTGGAGATTTCTGTTTAATAAATTCTAATTAAAATATAGATAGTTAAAAAATATAGGAGGAATCATCATGAGCTCAAAAGACTATCGAGTTCTGCTGTATTATAAGTATGTGGACCTTCCTGATTACGAAGAATATTGCAAAAACCACCTTGAGTTTTGTAAAAATCTTGGATTGAAAGGACGAATTATTGTATCCCCTGAAGGACTTAACGGTACGGTATCAGGTACAGTTGAGCAAGTTGAAGAATACATGGATTACGTCCGGTCGGATGAACGCTTCGCTGATATTCACTTCAAGATTGATGAACATGAAGGCCATGCTTTCAAAAAAATGCATTGCCGTGTAAAGCCTGAACTTGTTAACTGGAGCATCGAAGAAGATGACATCGATCCTAAAACTTTTGGCGGAAAGCATTTGAAGCCAAAAGAATTCAACGAAATGTTGAAAGATGAAGACACGATTGTCATTGATGGTCGAAACGAATACGAATACCGCATCGGACACTTCCGTAATGCCATTCAACCCGACGTTAACCATTCACGTGAATTCCCTGAGTGGGTTGCAGAAAATGCAGATAAGTGGAAAGGTAAAAAAGTTCTCACTTATTGCACAGGCGGAATTCGTTGTGAAAAACTGACCGGCATTTTGAAAAAACATGGTGTTGAAGATGTATACCAACTAGAAGGCGGTATTACGACATATGGAAAAGACCCGGAAGTCAAAGGGGAACTTTTTGATGGTAAAATGTATGTGTTCGACGAACGTATTTCTGTTCCAATCAATAAGGTAGAAGATAAAGTCATCGCTGAGTGTGAGCATTGTGGAAAAGCGGAAGATCGTATGATCAACTGCAGTAACCCCGTTTGCAACCGCCAGTATGTATGCTGTAAAGAGTGTGAAGAAGAACAGCATGCGGCATGCACTACAGAGTGTAAAGAACACCCTGAAAACCGATGGGACGCAGTACGCAAAAAACAAATCGATAAATACGATCGAATTTCAAATTAATAAAAAACTCGCCTGCTGCATCAGGCGAGTTTTTTTAATTGCGTTTTCTTTTCATCAAACACATAATCGATGATGACCAGCAAAAGAGCGAAAATCCACTCAGACCAAAGAAGCATGTGAACACTCGTTACGAGTTCATCAACGGTATATATGGTAAGCCAGGTCATACTTATATCAAGTACAGTCTTCCATATTTCCAGTAAATAAGGGGCAGGTTTCAACTTTTGGCTCATTGATTTAAGGAACTTCCCACCAAGTTCAAAAAAGAATCCAATAGCAAAGACCAGCAATGCAAAAAGAAAAACGCCGTAATTGGATTTATAGGTAACGCCCATGACTTTGAATAACCCCATCGTCCCCAAGAAGAAACCACTGAAAACTATGGTTAACGTCAATGTCAACAACAAGCTGATAAACAGAATGATTTTTTGTTTTTCTCCCCTGTTTTTTATGGGTGCTTGCCCTGCCACTTCCTCACGCTCCCCTATGCCTTTTCTTCAATTATATCCTTACGTACGTGTTTCTATATCTTCCTGTGAGCAGCATGATAAGTAGACCCGATCCCACGGTCAAAGGAAATGGAGTGGCGGATGGCACTAGTAACGAATGATTTTGATTTTTTAACTGCCTCCTCTACGGTACAGCCTTTGGCAAGCTCGGCCGCAATCGCCGCAGAATAGGTGCATCCCGCTCCACTAGTGTGTATGGTAGAAACTCTTTCAGATTCCAACTCTATGATTCCACTTCCATCATAGAGCATATCAACCGCTGGATACCCTTTTAACCCGCCTCCTTTGATTAGAATATAATCCGGGCCTAAGTGAAACAGATCCCGAGCCATCATTTTCATATCTTCAGGGGTTTCAGGAGGTGGGCATCCCAATATGTGACCAGCTTCGTGCAGATTCGGGGTAATGATCGAAGCCATTGGAATCAAGTGTTTGATCAAGGCATCAATCGCATCATCCTGGAGAAGTTTTGATCCCATCTTTCCGACCATGACCGGATCGACCACGACCTTTTTCACACCTGCATTTCGAATCATTTCTGCTGTCTTTATGATAATGTCTTCAGTAAACAACATCCCCGTTTTCAGCGCATCCACTCCAACGTGTTCCAATGAGGCGTGGATTTGTGCTTCTATAGACTCGAGAGTTTGAGTGAACATTCCTTGTTCTGTCGTACTGTTATTGGCAACGATTGCTGTAATGGCACTCATTCCATATACATCTAACTCTTGAAAAGTCTTCAAGTCTGCTTGAATACCTGCACTTCCTTGTGAAGCAGAACCTGCTATGGTCAATACCCTTGGCAATGTCATTCTCATTCTCCTTTCTTTACTTGTATAGGTTTTTATTTAATTAGTCTTTCAAAATAAGAGATCAATTAAAAGATATGCTGATCTGATCTTTTTACGTTAGAATAACAGAGATAAGGAGGTTTAACATGAAACCTTTCACACAAAAAACGATTCAAGTCATACAATCCATCCCAGAGGGAAAAGTCATGACCTATGGACAGATCGCTCGTGAAGCAGGGAGTCCCCGCGCTGCCCGTCAGGTTGTGAGAATACTTCATACAATGAGTCAAAAATACAATCTTCCCTGGCACAGGGTAGTGAACGCTCAAGGAGAAATTGCGATTAAAGACGAAGCCATAGCCGACATCCAGCGCATGGAACTACTCAATGAAGATGTTTTTGTATATGACTACAAAATAAACTTACAAGACTATCAATTCACTGATCAAGGCCTGGAAACGCAAGGGCCGAGTGATAGAGAAATCAAGGGAGGAAGCCATGTTTGAAGTCAAGCCTTACCCCGAATTATCATGGTCGCTTTCCCGACACAAGACCATGCTGACCTGTTTAAGAAAATACGCCTATGATTATTATGTTTCACATAATGGCTGGTTGAAAAACGCTGATTCGTTAGCAAGACAAACGTATAGATTGAAGAAAATGACCAACCTGGAAATGCATTTCGGCAGTGTCGTACACGATTTAATTTATCAAATCATTCAAAGAGTCATCCGTAATCAAAAGGTGCCCAGTCAAGAAGAAGTCATTGATGAAATCAGGCACCATTTAAATAGAGGCTTCGTAGAATCTATAAAAAAAGAACACTTATGGAACAATCGTCCTAAACATTATACGATGCTCCATGAGATCTACTACAGCCAAAGCAATCAACTCCCTGAGTCAAAAGTGGAGAAGATCAATGTACGCTTGAATGCTGCCGTAGAAAATTTCTTTAAAAGTAAGACGTATATTGAAGTATCGAAACAAGATGAAATGGAATTCATTGACTCGGAAAGTTTCCGGCATATGAAAGCCGATGATGTTAAGATTTTTGTAGTCATGGACTTGGTTTATAAAGATTTACAAAAGAACCGATGGGTGATCGTCGATTGGAAAACAGGTAAAAAGTCTGAAGAAGACAGGCATCAATTAGCTTTATATGCTCTCTATCTGAAACAAAAATATAACATTCAATCTATTGAAGACATCATCATCCGTAATGAATATTTAGTCGAAGGTACCCATGTGGAATATCAATTGACTGAACAAGATTTAATTAACGTCCAGCACTTGTACCAAATCAGTATGGAAGAAATGAAAAAGTACTTAGCTGATGAAAAGAAAAACGAACCTCTTCCCATTCATGAATTTCCGGTGCAGGAAAAGCCTCACATATGTGCCCGGTGCAATTATCAAGAACTGTGTTTTTCATGAATGACGAACCCATCCCAATGTTTGAAGCCCTTTATGAAAGGATAAATAAAGAATGGATCAAACAAATACTGGAAGGAGTTTTTTCATGAAAGTACTAGTAGCTGGTGCAAACGGTAGTACAGGACGTTTATTGATTCAATATTTAAATGAAGCCGGTCATGAACCTTATGGTTTAATCAGAAAAGAAGACCAGAAAGCTAAAATCGAACAGCTAGGAGGAACACCTGTCCTGGCTGATTTAACGAAGGATGTCGGGCACGCAGTGAAAGGGATGGATGCCGTCATATTTGCAGCAGGTTCCGGTTCAAGCACTGGGTCTGATATGACAGAAGCCGTCGATCGGGACGGAGCCATCAATTTGATAAAAGCTACAGAGAACCTCGGCATCAAAAAATTCATCATGCTCAGCAGTATGGCGGCAGATAATCCTGAACGCGGACCTGAAGAGCTTCAACACTATTTGAAGATGAAAGGTGAAGCGGATGAATACTTGAAGTCAACAGAGCTTGATTACACCATCGTCCGCCCTGGTGGTCTTACCGATGAAGAAAGCAAGAGCAAGATTGTAGTTGGAGAAACAGTGGAACAAGGGACAATTCCTCGAGCAGATGTTGCAAAAGCAATGATTGCAGCTCTTCAAGAACCAAATGCTTATCATAAGACATTCGAAATGATTTCAGGAGATACACAAATCGAAGATGCCTTGAAATCATTATAACAACAGTGAAAACCACCTGAGATATTGGGTGGTTTTCTTATTTCCAGTTTAACCATCCATTCTCCTTCAGAAATAAAAGAATAATACCCTTGAACCTATTTAGCGTTTGATATAATGTAGGCAATTGGGCGCATTAAAGGAGTTGTTTCGGTTGAAAGGTTCGTTAATAAAGCAGCATCGTAAATTTAAGAATATGACGTTAGAGGAGCTTGCTACAGGCATCTGTTCCGTCTCCTATTTAAGTAAAATCGAACACAATTCAATCAATGCGAGTGATGAAATTTACAGATTGATAGGAGAACGGTTGAACATAAAGCTTACAGATATCAACCAGGAATTCGATGAAAGAATTTACCAGAAATTATTAGACTGGCATGAAGCTATCCAGCTTAAGGACAACGAGTTAATTGAAGAGTTAAGTAAGGAATGTGAACAGGATCTTCAAGAAAACCACAATATAGAACTATCAAACCTATATACAGTGATTCAGGTCCGTCAAAAAATGACTACTACATATAAACCTATCTCAAAAAATGACCTGAATAAGCTGGAAAACATCTTACACGGCTCTTCTTCTGTATACCAATTCTTATACTTTAAAACTCTGGGTATTCATTACTTATTGACAGCCCAACCCAAAGATGCCCTGCATCAATTTTTAAAAGCAAAAAAAGTGATGGATAAAATTCCTTTTCAAGACTATGAAGTGTTTTTCCATTTAGCCCTTGCTTACTCGAAAACCCGCTCTTTTGTAGAATCTACCTACTACGCTCAAGAAGCATTAGAGGGGTATCAAAAATCATTTAATTATTCCAAAATGATTGATAATTACTTAATCATTGCTATTAATTACAACTCATTAAATGCTTATCACATAGCAGAAGAATATTTGCTGAAAATATTAAAGTTGGCTAAATACCATATTCCTGAGACAGAAAAACGGAGAATATATCATAATCTCGGGATCAACTATATTAACCAGGAAAAGTTTGAGAAAGCTTATCACTACCTATTTTTAGCGTATGAAATAGATACTAAAGAATCTTCATTCATGTCTAGTACGATCTACCTTCTGGCGTTGACCAGCTTTTACAGTGGGGATAGAACTAAATGTATGAAGTATATTGAAGAGGGAGAAAAAGAAGCAAAAAAACACGGATTTACAAAATATAAACACAAATTTTATATTTTGAGAAATATGCTGCAAGAGTCCACTCATACCGAAGAGTTTATTAACAAACTGGAAAATGAAATCATTCCAACCTTCCGTGAACTTAATGAATATAAAGATTACAAATACTTTGTAGAAATGCTGGCTTCCATTTTTTACGAGAAGCGATTGTATAAAAAATCAGCCATGTACTTTAAAGAGGCTAATAACTATCAACAAGTTCAAAAAAAAGATCTGTTATAAAAATAGGAGAGAGCATCGGCTCTCTCTTTTTACATTCCAACAATATTCTTCTTCCAGTTCCTGAATTCAAGTTCATCGAACTTTGCCCCCATCTTTTCATCATCAATATAGAAAAGAGCATCATCCAAGGAACAGTCCAAATCTGCCTCACAATGAATCCGCGCCAGCTTTCTAGACAGATGAAGCATATCTAAATCCTGCTCTATTTTTGAACGCTGGCCTTTAGTCAATTGATCAAGGTTTTCTAAGATTCCTTCTATATTCTCATACTTCAAAAGAAGTTTGAGAGCAGTTTTTTCTCCAATCCCCTTCACTCCGGGGTAATTGTCACTGCTGTCCCCCATCAAAGCTTTCAAATCCACCATTTGTTCAGGGGTGATCCCTTTTTCTTCTACAAAGGTACTTTCTCCATACTCTGCATAATTTCCATGCCCCTTCTTTAACAGGACGACATTGACGTTGGGCTGCAGAAGCTGAAGCATATCCTGATCACCAGTCAGGATGAAGACTTGGGAATGTTCACTATACGTTCGGCTTAACGTTCCAATACAGTCATCTGCCTCATATCCAGCCTGGCCGACATTAGGAATATTTAAAGATTCCACCACTTCTTTCGCCAAATCAAATTGAGGAATCAATTCTTCAGGCGGCGCTCCACGGTTGGCCTTATAATCCGGAAACAGATCATTCCGGAAAGTCTTACTGCCCATATCCCAGCAGCAAATCACGTGAGTAGGTTGATAGGTGTCAATTGCAGTAAAAAGGTGTTTCATCATTCCATATACACCATTGGTAGGCATTCCTTTACTGTTTATCATGAAATAATTGCTCATAGCAGTAGCATAAAATGCCCGGAACAACAGCGCCATTCCATCTACGAGCATAATTCTGTTTGTTGTTGTCATTTCCCGCTCCCCTTTTCAAATTAAATATAATCTTATTATAACAAACGGGTAAAACAGACATCATAACCCTATAAATGGTATATTATTCAAACAATTGACAATATTCAGTAGAGATGGTAGCTTTGATGTAAGCGCTTAACAGATACATAGAAACTTTTGTAAACGCTTACTATTAAAGGGGTAACACTTATTTAGGAGGAATTCAATTCATGACGAACGCAGTAATGACGACGTACGCTTTTCCGAACACAGAAGGATCTATAGTACAGTTTAAAGAACGTTATGACAACTACATCGGCGGGGAATGGACTAAGCCGGTGAACGGTGAATACTTTGATAACATTACACCGGTAACAGGTGAAGTATTCTGCCAGGTCGCACGTTCAACGGAAGAGGATATCGAACTTGCTATCGATGCCGCTCATAATGCAAAAGATGCCTGGGGTAAGACTTCTGTGGCTGAACGAGCACTTGTTCTAAACAAAATTGCAGACCGCATGGAAGAGAATTTAGAGAAGCTTGCTGTAGCGGAAACCTGGGAAAATGGTAAAGCGGTTCGTGAAACATTGAATGCTGACCTTCCTTTAGCTGTGGATCACTTCCGTTACTTCGCATCTGCGATTCGTTCTCAAGAAGGATCAGTAGGAGAAATTGATAACGATACGGTCGCTTATCACTTCCATGAGCCCATCGGAGTTGTAGGGCAGATCATTCCTTGGAATTTCCCATTGTTGATGGCAACATGGAAAATCGCTCCTGCTCTTGCAGCTGGAAATACAATTGTTCTTAAGCCGGCAGAACAAACACCAGCTTCTATTCTATTCTTACTTGAAATGATTGAAGATTTACTTCCTGCGGGTGTTTTGAATATCGTTAACGGCTACGGTGTAGAAGCTGGAAAGCCACTTGCGCAGAGTGAGCGTATCAGCAAAGTAGCCTTCACTGGTGAAACGACGACTGGTCGTATGATTATGCAATATGCATCTCAAAACCTGATTCCAGTCACTCTTGAACTGGGTGGTAAATCACCGAACATCTTCTTTAAAGATGTAATGGAGAAAGATGATGAATTCTTTGATAAAGCAATTGAAGGTTTTGTGATGTTCGCTCTTAACCAGGGTGAAGTTTGTACATGTCCTTCCCGCGCATTGATTCATGAGGATATCTATGATGAGTTTATGGAACGCGCTTTAGAGCGTGTGAAAGCAATCAAAACGGGCAATCCCCTGGACCCTGAAGTGATGATGGGAGCTCAAGCTTCTTCTGAACAGCTTGATAAGATCCTTTCCTATATCGATATCGGTAAAGACGAAGGTGCAGAATGTCTTGTCGGTGGAGAGCGGAATGAACTTGAAGAAGAATTCAAAGATGGTTATTATGTGAAGCCGACTGTCTTCAAAGGGAATAACAAAATGCGCATTTTCCAAGAAGAAATCTTCGGTCCTGTCCTTTCAGTGACGACGTTCAAAGATGAAGAAGAAGCTTTGGAAATTGCCAATGATACGTTGTATGGACTAGGGGCTGGTGTATGGACACGTGACATGAATACTGCTTACCGCTTCGGCCGTGGAATTGAAGCTGGACGTGTGTGGACAAATTGCTACCACGCTTACCCTGCTCATGCTGCTTTCGGCGGTTACAAGATGTCTGGTATCGGTCGTGAAAACCACAAGATGATGCTGAATCACTACCAGCAGACGAAAAATATGCTTGTCAGCTACAGCCCAGAAAAACTAGGATTCTTCTAAAATATAAGAATCGCATATTCTTCATTCGTTAGGAGTGACGATTACATGGTGGAACGTGTCACAGCTACTGATGATGCTTTAGAGTTGATTGAAACGTTGAAAGAGAAACACGGTCCTTTGATGTTTCACCAATCGGGTGGTTGTTGTGACGGAAGCTCCCCGATGTGTTATCAAGAGGGTGATCTGCTCGTCGGAAATCAGGATGTCCTATTAGGTGAAATTGGTGGGACACCGTTCTATATCAATAAGAAACAATATGAGTACTGGAAGCACACCCAGCTGATCATCGATGTGGTCGACGGTCGTGGTGGTATGTTTTCACTCGAAGGTGTAGAAGGAAAAAGATTCCTAAGCAGATCACGTGCTTTCTCACAAGACGAATATAAAGAATTACAAGCCTCTGGAAATCTATAAAAAACAAACCCTTGCTTCTTCAGCAAGGGTTTGTTTTTTTACTCCATTTAATCGTAAAGGGATACCGATAATCGCTTCATCTTTCTTTTATAACCGACTCAGAAATTTTTCAACTACCGTCGTATACAATTCAGGCTGATCATGATGTACTAAATGACCTGCAAAAGGAAGAATCGAAACATGGACATTTTCTCCCTGCGCGTATTTTGCTGCTCCCTCAACCTCGGCCACATTCCCTTCCCCGGCTATATACAGAACCGGTACCGACTTTATGGCGTCAAAGTTTTCTGTATGTATAAATGGATACCAACCAACGTCTCTTGCCAGGTAGATGAGCTCCCTCCAGTTGGAATCATGCAACTGATTAAAGTATTGGGTCATTTTTTCATCTCTCAGCATTTCCCTTTGTGCTGCTACCTCTTGGTGATGCAGTTCCTGCCAATTGTGAGGCTTTTCAGCTAAGATTCCTGAAACGGTCAAGCTCTTCACATACTCAGGGTAAGTCTTTGAAAATAAGATCCCGATCAACGCTCCAATTGATGCCCCTGCGATATGAACAGAAGTATATCCGAAATGGTCCAATGTTTCTTTAAGATCCTTTGCACATTCCTCAAAGTAATTGGTGAAATCACTACAATAAGATTTTCCATGTCCTCTCAAGTCAGGTCTGACAACCTTATACATATCTTTTAAATATTCAGCCTGATCAGTGAAGTCCTCATCCCCTGTTTGAAGACCGCTATGGAGAAAAATTATGATTTCACCTTCCCCCTTCGTATTCGTGTGAAGAATCATTCCGATCTCTCCTTAAATGTTTTTTATACACTTTTACTTTTTTGGTCAACGTACATTTATTCTTATCGAACACACGTATCATCGGTTTATTATGTACACTAGTCGCTCCTACACTATAGGAGGCTCCAAAGTCATTTTTCAAAAGTTGCAGCCCTTGATTATATAATCCGACACTTACTCCCTTTCCCCTCGCTTCCGGAACCAGCCCAAAATAAAAGAATCGTCCTTCTTCCTTCGTTCCAGGCTCGATGTGGGGCATCACTACACCAATCGCTTCGCCATCCTTAAATGTCGCGATACAGGTGTTTTTATACATTTCACCTAACTCTTTCTTCACACTTTCCATCTGATCCTCAATATTTAAAGAACCTGGAGCATTTAAAGAACCGTTTGCCGAACTTTTCCAAATCTGCTTAAACTCCTCTTCAGATAATTTATGGAGGGATTTAAGCTCAAAACTTCCTCCCTTATTCTGAACTTGGTTCAAGTCACAATGGTAAAAAACCGTTTCATCATGCTTTTCGAATTGATTGTCCGATAAAAAATCTTCTACTTCGCTAGGAAATTCCGGTCCTAACAAAATTGTTAAATGCTCTATATTAAGCGGTACCTCTTTTAGCAAAGATTTGATGAATATATAAAATTCTTCTGTTGATAAGCTCTCCGTATCTTCAATCGTTATGAATTTTTCTCCTTCGACCTTTTTCACTTTTTGATAGAGGTTTTCTTTCATCTCTTCCCCTCCTTTTCCTTATCGTAACGCATAACACAAAATTTGGGTAAGCAATATCTTTTCGTTTAACGGCTATTTCAAGCTACAATGACATTAGAAACAGAAAGGAGTATGATTTTTATGAATCGTGAAATCCATTTAAACGAACGACCGACAGGAACACCGACCCATGAACATTTTAAGACAGTAGAAAATGAACAACCTGTTCCACAGGAAGGTGAAGTCTTAGTCAAAACGTTGTACGTTTCTGTAGACCCTTACATGCGCGGCAGAATGAACAACGTAAAATCTTACATTGAGCCTTTCCAATTGAATGAACCGATAGAGGGTGGAGCTGTTGCAGAAGTTGTAGAGTCAAAATCCTCAGATTTAGAAGAAGGAGATATCATTACGGGTATGCTTCCTTGGAAGGAATTCGCTGCGGTTCAGGCGGATCGTGTCAGAAAAGTCGACCCCAGCCTAGGACCTGTGACCACTTCCTTAGGTATTCTCGGCATGCCAGGATTGACCGCTTACTTCGGTTTGACGGATATCGGCAACCCTAAAGAAGGAGAAACGATTGTAGTTTCAGGCGCTGCAGGAGCTGTAGGATCTACAGTCGTCCAAATCGGTAAAATCCTTGGATGCCGTGTTGTAGGAATTGCAGGATCTGATGAAAAAACAACCTACTTAAAAGAAACACTCGGCGTTGATGAAGCAATCAATTATAAGACCGAAAATGTATATCAAGCTCTTGAAGACGCTTGTCCAAACGGTATCGATGTATACTTTGACAATGTGGGCGGTGAAATTTCAGACGCCGTTTATCCACAGCTGAATAAGTTTGCTAGAATTGTTCAATGTGGAGCCATTTCTTCTTATAACGTACCTAACGATAAAGGTCCACGTATGCAGACGCACCTAATCAAATCCAGCGCGCTGATGAAAGGATTCACTATTGGTGACTACCAGGATCGCTTCCAGGAAGGATTCATGCAGCTGGCGAAATGGCTGAAAGAAGGAAAACTTACGTATGAAGAGACCGTTACAGAAGGATTTGAAAATATTCCAGATGCATTCTTCGGATTATTTGAAGGTGCCAATATGGGTAAACAAATCGTTAAAGTTTCTGAACCGTCTCACTAATATAAATCCCCCTCATAGAGGGGGATTTATTTCATAGCAGAACTATGCGAAAATACAGGTGAAGCTTATCAGATTGTCAGAAAGGAAAGGCCATATATGAATAAGATATCATTGATATTATTTCTACTCTTTTGTTTACTCTTCATAGCAAATGGATTGTTCCAAGGGATCCGTCATGACAGTTGGACTTCGCTCATCATTGCCATTGTCGTGATCATCCTGGGTGCATTTAGTATGCTTCGAAAAAAGAATAAATAAAAAAGATCTCCCTTGGAAGATCTTTTTCAGGCATATCTCGGCAAATCGTAACGGCCGAACCATTGGTGACGATGACTTGAAAACCACCGATAAAGCGGGGAGCCTAATTTTTCTACTCCAGGCAGATATAAAAGAATGCCGAAAGCGGCGAATACCGGTAAAGAAATCAACAATGTCCGGATCGTGTAAAATCCATGTTTGATTTCCCCTTGTTTGGTAAGCATATGGATTTCATCAAGGGTTTCACGCCCCTCCAAGTACGGGTACTTTCCAGACCGCTCCACCTCTTGGACAGATACCCACTTGATTTGGTCAAACCAGTCAAACTTACGGAATACTTTTTTTACATAAAAGCAGAAAGGACACTGGGCATCATAAAAAACGACATGTCTTTTCATAGTGTTTAATCCCCCTTTAATGGATTGCCTTCCAATACGACTTTCAACCAACCTCTTAAACCGTTGATGAACCAGATTTCATCAAACTGTTTCAATTCATGTTTATATAATACTTTTTCTACTATTACTCCATCTTCAAGCAGCTTCTCCCGGTAGGAGCCTGCGAGCAATCCTGAAGAAACAGGAGGAGTATAATACTTTCCGTTTTGCTTCACCACCAGATTTCCAATTGTAAACTCCGTCAATTCACCTTTCGTATTCCAAAGTAATGTGGAAAAGAAGCCTTTTTTTCTATGTTTGTTATAGACTTCCCGATGCGTGGTTTTATGATATAGGAATGGGTTTTGTTCGTTTACTGGTGAAGCAGCTAAAGTGCAGACCACCTCTCTGGAGATCTCCCCTAAAGGAGAAACCTCGATGGTCGTGTCATTGTTCCTGGCTATTAGAAGACGCATTTTGAACGTTCCTTCAGAATAGGTTAATGCGGTTTTCATCACTTCAGCCCGAACTTTTTCAATTTGTATTTTATAGTCGAAGTAAATAGCTGATTGCTCGACCCGCTTCATGTGGCGGTCTAATGATTGGACTTCTCCATTTATCAATTTCATTGTCTCCAGAAGCTGAAATTGAGGCCTTTTTTCAGTAAGCAGCCTTGCCTTCGTATGAATTTCTTCATACTCTCCTTCTGAAGTGGAATCCCAGGTGATTCCGCCGCCTGTGCCATACACGGCTTTTCCACTTGGAGAATGAACCATCACCGTTCGGATCGGTACATTGAAAACCGCTTCATGTTCCGGGGTCATGTACCCGATTGCTCCACAGTACACTTCCCTCGGCGATGGCTCAAGACGACTGATATACTCCATCGTTCGAACTTTGGGAGCACCTGTAATGGATCCACACGGAAACAAAGCCCGAAAAACTTCCAACATTGTTGTTCCTTCCGGGAGTTTCCCTTGTACGGTCGATGTCATCTGGTGGACCGTCGGGTAAGTTTCGACTTCAAAGAGACGAGGAACACGCACCGTCCCTGGAATTGAAATTTTCCCTAAGTCGTTTCTCAACAAATCTACAATCATCAGGTTTTCTGAACGCTCTTTATCTGAAGCCAGCAGTTTATCTTTCTGCTCTTTATCTTCATTTAAATAACGCCCGCGCCTGGCTGTACCTTTCATGGGTTTAGTAGTAATCGTATCTTGGTCGATACGGAAAAACAATTCAGGAGAAGCAGATAACAGCCGATGTTCTCCCATATTGAGATAGGCACTATAGGATGATTGCTGATTCTCTGCCAGCTGCCGATAAAAAGAATAATCGTCACCGGAAAAATCCGCCTGCAGCCTCGTAGTATAATTAACTTGATACGTATCCCCTTTTTCAATCGCTTCTTTAATGGTATAAATCCCCTGCTGATATTGATTATAATCTCCATCAGCTTTCCAACCCGAAACCTTATACGCTTTCTTCGGCTGGTCTTCTCGTTTTATTGATATCGGGGAATTGAATACCCCGAACCATACGAGCGGCCATTCTGCCCCAGGTGTAACGTGAAATGCCGAGTCAAACGCAGGGGCTGCCTCATAGGAGACATAACCTGCGACATAGTTTCCTTCCTTCAAAGCCTGTTCTGCTCGCTGAAAAACTTTCTCTACTTCATCCAATGTATGAGCAGTCAGAACTTCTAATGGACTTTCAAACATCTTAGGTTGTTTGTTTCCATCCTTGTCGCTGAACTCGAATAATAGAAAAGGGTTCATACCAACACCTCATGATGTTGTATGGCCTTATAAGTTAAGGCATTTTCATACGCATTCTTCAACATTTCAAAACCATAATCAGTCATGATGGATTCCGGATGATATTGAATTCCTTCTATCGGTAAATCTACATGACGGACAGCCATCACTACCCCGTCTTCTGTTCGGGCGCTTACCTCTAAGTCCTCAGGTAGAGTTTTCCAGGGTGTTTGAAGGGAATGGTACCGGGTCACACCCACCTTTTCGGGAAGCCCTTTAAAAATCGTCTTTCCATCATGGAGGATCGGGGTGACCTTGCCGTGCATCGGCCTCTCGCCTTTAGTCACCTCACCCCCGAAAAAATCGACGATCAATTGGTGGCCGAGGCATATCCCAAGAATGGGTATTGTCCCTTTGAAATGATTAATGACTTCGCGGCTGATGCCTGTTTCCTGTGGGTTCCCGGGCCCTGGAGAGAGTACGATCAGGTCAGGGCGATTGGTTTCTATTTCCTGGATAGTCGTCCTGTCGTTTTGACATACGACTACATCATCTTCAATTTGCTTAAAGTATTGAACTAAGTTATAAGTAAAAGAATCATAGTTGTCGATGATCCATATCATAATCCAGCACCTTCATCTAAAAAATATTTAACATATACATTATACAATCTACAGAGTGGAATTTCACATTTCTATAAGGTGGAAAGACCTGTCCTTTAGGAAAAGCAGAGCCAATTTTTCAACTTCATTGAATAGAAACTATCCTCTTTATCATTCAGAGCTTTGTAATAGTATCCATAATTATCAGAGTCTTTAAGAAAAAGCATCGAAAAAAACACTTTACTATATTAGAATGTAAGAAAGATTGATCGTCATAAGGGTGGAATTGTTTATGGGGAGTAACCTCCTGCGTTCTAGGAGCATATGGATCAAAGTTTCTCTAATAATAGTCGGAGCCACTATGCCGTTATGGCTCACTACTGAAATGGTAGGACTGACTTCATTAATGGAAGATTTGAAAGAAGAACCAACGGGAAGCACTTTGATGCTGGCTGCTTTCGCTTTAGTGATGTTGAACACAGTACGGGCGCTTCCTCATTATATCGGAGCACTACTATTAGGTGATGAAATCGGTATAAACACCGATAAAGCATGGCTTAAAATCGTAATTCCATTCGTTTTGATTCCTCTCGTATACCTCATCATAAACGGATATAATTCTATGGATTATCATTTCGGAGGGCCTGCTTTACTATTGCTGCTGTCCATTGCAATATTACACTTGTTAGGTAAAGGCCAGCTTCGTCCACTATTCAAGTCATTTATTCTTATACAACTGCTGTTCGGCTTCCAGTGGCTGGACACCGTTCTGTTTTTAAGTGCTTTCGGCTTCGGTGGTGGTCCGATTTCCACCGAAGTGAAAGAAACAGCGGCTCAACTTGGATTCGGAGGTACATTATCCTTTTATAGTCTCGTGTTTTGTGGCGTTTTCATAATCAATGCGCTCGTCCTCGCAACCTATTTGACTGTTTCAGAGCAGAAGAGACAAATGAGACAGGATCTGGCAATTGCCCGCCTCGATATGGTCGAGTCAAGATCAGGGAGAGAAGCTTTACACCTTGTCCATGATTTGAAGACCCCCCTGTCACTTATGGAAGGATTGAATTCCCTCATCCAAATGAAGACGCAAGATAAGGACATCCTTCAATATACAGAAAAAATCTCTTCTTCCATCCAATCTACCAGTGATATGGTTTCAGAGATCCTTTACCATGAAAAGAAAAATTGGTGTACACTTAAAACGTTTATCGAATACGTAAGAGCCAATAAATTATCAGATTCAGAGACTATCTATGAATTTGATTTGAAAGCAGACGATCGGATTGAAATCAATATCAATAAGATCCGAATGACCCGCGCTTTAGTAAACCTGATTGATAATGCCAGTGACGCCGTTGAAGGGAAAACAAACGCAAAAGTAACAATTTGTACAAAACTTGATCATGATGGGGTCCTCATCGGAGTCAAGGACAACGGACACGGTATCAGTGAAGAAAACATCGAAAAAATATGGAATGCAGGATACAGCACGAAGTCCCACCCTGGAGTGGGATTGACCTTCGTGAAAAATGTAGTCAAAGAGCATGACGCTCAACTATCGATTGACAGTGAGCCCGAAAAAGGGACAACGTTCTGGATTCACCTGCCAAAGGAGAGAGTTCGCGATGAAAATATTGATTATTGATAATGATGAGTCATTGAGGTTTATGCTGACTGAATTTTGCAAACATGCTCAATGGGAATCCGATACGGCTGAAAACGGACGTGAAGGGGTTGAAAAATTCCTGTCGGAAAACTATGATGTCGTATTAATTGATTATCACATGCCTGAGATGGACGGTTTGCAGACAGTCAGAGAAATCCGAAAACACAATCAACATATCCCCCTTCTTATCTTGACCGTTGATGAACGTCAGGAAATTGCAGACCGGTTTTTGGAGGAAGGTGCCACGGATTTTGCCCTGAAACCAGTAAAAGCACCGGATTTGATTTCCCGCATAAAATTACATGCACAAATCGCCAACATGAAGAACGTACAAGAAGAAGACGAAGATGTTTTCACCGCTAAAGGGATCAGTAAAGGAACACTTCAATCCGTGGCCCAATTTTTGAAAGGGTATCGAGAACCGACGTCCGTAGATGTGATTTCAAAAAAGGTGGGGCTTGCCTACCCGACTGTATATCGATATATCATGCATTTGCTTGAAGAAGGTAAAGTGAAGCAGGTGGTCAGTCACCAGAAAATCGGACGACCGAAGAAACTGTACAAGTGGTACACACATTAAGTCTCCTCCTCTTTTTATTTGTTTTAGCAAGTCCATATGTGGAATAAGATGAAAGAGAAAGATGAACAGGAGGGGATAAGATGAGAACGGGAAACCCCGTCTTGAAAGATAGTACATTCCAGGCCGCCCATAAAGGGGACACCATGACCCTGAGCGGAACAGTAGCCAAAATCGCTTTGCTGTTCGTTTTCTTGTTAGGGACTGCAATTTACACCTGGTATCAGTACTCCCAAGGTGTAAATGTAACCATGATGATTTTAATCGGTGCTGTTGGTGGACTTATTTTTGCTTTGATTACTGCATTTATTCCGAAGGCTGCTCCGATTACTGCTCCGATTTACGCAGCATTAGAAGGCTTTTTCATCGGAGGAATCTCTGCATTCGGTGAAATGAATTATCCAGGTGTAGTCATCCAGGCTGCTTCCTTGACGATGGCTGTCATGGGCGTCCTGCTTGTTTTGTATGCTACAAGGATTATAAAGGTAACAAAAAACTTCCGACTGATGGTTATTTCAGCTACATTCGGTATTTTGCTCGTTTATGTTATTAACCTTGTACTAAACTTGTTCTTCGGTATGCAGGTCCCCTACCTTCACTCCAGCGGCCCTGTTGGGATCGGTATCAGCTTATTCATTGTCGGGATCGCCGCATTGAATTTGGTGCTGGATTTTGATTTCATAGAAAGTGGTGTGAAACGAGGGGCGCCGAAGTACATGGAATGGTACGGGGCATTCGGTTTAATGGTGACTCTCGTATGGCTGTATATCGAAATTCTCCGTTTACTGCAAAAAATCAGAAGATGACCCCAAAAACTGCACATAAAGAAACAAACCCTCAGATCGTGTTATCTGAGGGTTTGTTATTAGATATTATTATTGGCAGCGGACTTTCTTATAGATAGCTCTGTAAAAGTCTGTTGTTGGTATATCAAACAAGAGTTTACAAGTCCACTCGTCTGGAATTTCAGTATCGGTCCGTTCTTCAATTAGAGTTTGGGTGGAAGGAAAATAGTCCTCATTGTATGAAAAAAATCATTCCTAATCTTTAAAATCCACCTAGAAGCCAAGGAATACCTACGGCTGCAAGCAGGATGCCGATGAGAATCAACCATGCGGCAGGTCTGGCAAAATTGAAAGTCCAGCCGATTCCGAACCTTTTTTCAATGACCAGTGTAGGATCGTTTTTATTAAAATAAAATTGACCAAGCTTCCAATACGTATCATCCTTCCGGTTCATAACCTCACCTTCCGTGCCTATCCCTGTCTTTACCCTGCTTCCCCCCTGTCCGGTATTGACGGAGAGAGCGATTGCGCCAAAGGTAACCGCAGCTGAAAAGATGAGTGGAACGGTTACTAACACCTGTGAAGATATTTCAACTAAGAAAGATATCTGAATGAATCCGAACAACAGCGTCAGACCTATCCCAGTAACAAGAAGAAACGCTGACCACCTTCTTCTGAACACCATATTTTTATAAACCGATGTTTCCGGATGATTATCGCTCACCTGCTGTTTCGCTTTTGAGATCATGATATTTATAAATAAAAACAGAAAAGTCATATACAATTGCATGATAGGCATAAGCAGAACTGTCCGGTATGACTTTTCAGCGTAGCGAGTCACTTCTCCTTCAAAGTTGTACTGCATAGGCATCTGCTCGGGAAATTTCTCATAAACGTACAAGGAGCAAATGATGGTCAAAAACGAAATCGTAAAAGGAACGATGTACCATAGATTCGAATAAGTCAGTTTTCCGTTTCTGAAATTCGTATCAATAATCACACGGGCCGTGGATTGTTCCTCCCACCTTTCTTCTCTTTTCATCTGCTTCATTTTTCTATGAAAGATGAGATAGACCCAAAACCAGAGCAGAAAAAACAATAGAACAATGCCACTGAACAAGATGCTGAAAACCTCTTCGCTTTCTCGAGAGATTAAGATTAGGGCTATAAATAAAGCTGTGATCCCTAAACTTAATATACTCATCCATTTTGTGTAGGTAAGCCTCATTTTCTTCACATCTGATCGATCATAAATTTGTTCCGGAACTGAAATTCCAAAACTCTCCGTTTTTCTTGTCCAGGATGGCATCATGATTGCGGACAAGAATACAGGACATAGAACTACCAAAAACATCAAAACCATGAATGTAGAACCCATTTTTTATTCTCCGCCCTCTCTATTCGCAAATTCACGGAACAATTCTCTTGATAGATTCACAAATTCTTCTTCACTCATACTCCTGCACACGCTGTCCGCTATCAGAGGATGCAGCTGCTTTTTTAAAAGGTTTTTGTATTCTTCATCTGCCGGAGCGACTCCTTCTGGATGAATGAACACTCCTTTTTGCCGCTGTATCAATATGAAACCTTCCTGCTCCAACTGCCGATAAGCTTTATTGACTGTATGCAGGTTTATACCCAAGTCTGCGCCCAAGGCTCTCACGGAAGGAAGTGATTCGCCAGGAGTCAAATCCCCACGGGCTATGCCGGCAACGATTTGATTTTTTAATTGAGCATATAAAGGGTCCTTTGATTCCAGGTCAATTTCTATAAACATAACCCACCCACTTCCACTTTTCTGTTATATATATAATATAACAGCTATAACTATATGACACGTTTTTTCTTTAGACCGGAAGAATTCATTAAAACTGATCATAAAAAACCCCACCTGGAAGACCAGGTGGGGTTTAAAATCATTTACGCTTCTGCCTGTTTTGATTTGTTTGAATTCATGAAGAACGAAGTAATCAGCATCAACAATAGAAACAGAATGACGATACTGAATCCTCCGGCTTGACCAAAGATTTCTGATGCCAGCCCTACAATGTAACCTGCAATACCTCCGCCGATTCCTGCGGCAATATAAATAAGGCCGAGAGCCGATCCACTATTTTTGGAAATTTGAGTTCCGAATGCTGTTGCCGTAGGGAATAAGGTTGAGAAGAACAGCCCCGCCCCTGAAAATAAGTAAGGAAATTCATTAGCGAACAGAAAGCTGATTCCGACCATTAAAAAAGATCCTGCTGAAAAAGCAATCAATATGATTCTTTCGTTGATCCAATTGGTCAGATAAGCAATCCCTAACCGTCCTGCCATGAAAAAGATGGAGAAGACAGAGAGGATTGTCGCTACCATATCCTCTTTTTCAGCTGTTGAAAGCCCGCCTAAATCCAACGATTTCAAGTAGGTTGGGAAAAAGTTTGTAAAGGAAACCTCTGCTGATACTTCAAAAACCAAGAATGCCATCAAGAACACGAATTGAGCATCTTTCAACATCGGAATGAAAGATTTCAGGTCAATTTTCTCCGCTTTACCTGATGGAAAAGCAACAGCAGTAATATAAATGATCACTACGATTAAACTAGCTGCGATTCCTATATAAAAATATCGCCAGGAGGCAAATTGGAACATATAGTTAAGGAACTGTGGAAAGAGGACCATTCCTAAGCCATAAACACCCATTGCCAGGTTGAACATTTGATTCTGCCTTTCTGGATATGCGGCAGGTACGATCGCATTGGATGCTACGCCTAACGAACCAAGACCGAACCCTACAATCATGTAAAATCCTAAGAAGAACGTGATATTCGGAGCTATCCCTGTTCCGAAAAATCCTATTCCCATAATAAGTGCGCCTATGATGGTCATGATCCGTAACCCTTTTTTATCGGTATAATATCCAATAACTACGCTTGCGAGAGTAAACCCTAACTGAAATATGAGTACGACAAGACCGAACTGACTCATATCAAGTCCTAAATCTTTTTCTACTTGATCGAGCACAATTCCTTTTGTATTCGTAACTCCGCCAGAGATGAATTGTGTAAACATGAGTATGACGAGAGCATGAATGCTTTTTCCTTTTGACATGATGATACCTCCTGGATGATAGTTAAAATCTATTGCATTTTCAGGAGATACCCTGCAGTCTTTTGAGTAAAACGAAGATTTATTATGTAAACGTTTTTTTATATCAAAAAAAATATTCATTGGAACATTTTTACTTTTATCTACATGTGAACTTTGATTCCTGTGATACAATATCAAATAGATAGCGGTTTCTTAGGAGGTCGGCTGCCCCCTTCATAAATGAGAAAGGGGGTGATGCCTATAATGAGCGTGTATGAGGTTTTTTCGATTCTTTTTTCATTCGGAACATTCCTGATCGCTCTACTTGCATTGGTTCTGAAAATGACCAATAAAAAATAGACCTCCTGTCTGCCAACGGGAGAGGTCTATTCTGTAGTGAGTAGCTGATCCCAGGAAGGACCGCTATCGAATGGCCGCAGTGAGTGCTGCGGCCTTTTTTAAGTTTATGAAACGTTTTCCAAATCTATTTATATTGTATCACAATTTTTGAAATAAAACAGAATTATCCGATTACAGGCGGTTGTTTATGAATCAGATCATCAATGAACCACTGATGTTTTTCGAATATATTTTTTGGAAGGTCATTCAGAGGGAAGAACTGCGCATCCAAGGTTTCCTCATCCTTATAAAGAAGATTCCCCGAGAAGTCGCGGCATGTAAATAGGATTTGCACAAGTGCGACTTGATCTCCATTAGGGAACGTCTTATGTAATCGGGGCCCTGAATAGATACCGAACAGGCTCATATTTCCCAATTCAATCCCTGTTTCTTCTTTTGTTTCTCTTCTAGCAGCTTCTTCTACTTTCTCATCCATTTCCATGAATCCACCGGGCAGTCCCCACGTGTTCGTATCCGAGCGAAGTTGAAGAAGTAAACGGTCTTTCTCTTCTAAGACGAATGCTCCACAAACCGTCATGATGACTTTTTCTTTACCCACCATTGACCGCAGATAATGAATATAATCCACTTTCATAACCTCCTTTTTCCTCTCTCTATCATGTAATTTCCAGCAGATTAAAAACCCACTCATCATTTAGAATCCTTGAGGAATGTTTACTGTATTTCTTTATAACGATGCCACCATGGTCGTGCTTCCTCAAGCTGAGCGGCTAATTTCAACAATGTAGATTCGTCCCCGAATTTTCCCATGAAGTGAGATCCAATCGGCAGGTTTTCTTTGTTCCAATACAGAGGTACACTCATTGCTGGCTGTCCTGTCACATTGGCGACTGGAGATAAATGAGCGTATTGCTCAGATACTGCCAAAATCTCATCGATTGTCTTTTCTTCACCGTTGTAACAGCCCAGTGGCAAGGAAGGCTTGGAAGTAACCGGGGTTAACAACACATCGTATTTTTCGAAAAATCGGTGTACTTTCACACTTTCTTCTCCTAAGAAAACTCTGGCTTTTTCATATTCCATCGCTGTATAAGCAGTCCCTTTTTGTACAAGTGTATACAGCATTTTTTCCAAGTTTTCAGAAGAAGGTTCTTTTCCATTCATCCGTGAAGCTTCTTTGACAGCTAACGCTCCACCTACCACCCATACGGTTACGAACGCCTCCATAAATCGATGTAGATCAAAATCAGGATAGGCGATTTCAACATGGTGTCCCAGCGATTCACAAAGCTCTGCCGTTGACTGAACGGCTTTTTGAACATCTTCATCTATCTCCATCAATTCTCCGAAGTCAGCCAAATAAGCAATTTTCAAAGGTTGCAGAGAATAGTGGTCAATGCCTGTATATGGCGTATCGCTTACAGGTGTGGCAAATAAATCCCCCACCTGTGGTCCTTGAAGTACGTCCAATAATACTGCACTGTCCCTCACAGACCTTGTTACTGCATGGCTCACAGCTAAACTGTTCAACTTGATGGAAAAAGGCGTCCGCCCCCGTGTCGGCTTCAATCCAAAAAGCCCGCAGCATGATGCTGGAATACGAATTGATCCTCCACCATCACTGGCGTGAGCAAAGGGAGCCATCCCTGCCGCTACAGCTGCAGCGGCACCTCCGCTGGAACCTCCCGGGGAGTAGTCTTTGTTCCATGGATTCTTGGTATAACCGAGGTACATGGATTCCGTTGCAGGGGTAAACCCAAACTCAGGAGTATTCGTCTTTCCTAAAATCGTCAAACCGGCACGTTTATAACGCTGCACGATGACATCATCAAAACCTGCTTTAAAACCTTCCATCACTTTAGAACCGAGACTCATCGGCTGATCTTTCATTGAATTCAGGTCCTTAACCAGAAAAGGCAGCCCTTTTAATGGACCCGTTCTTTCGTTCAAGTGATTCACTTCTTCGTATGTCTTATGTACAACCGCATTGAGTTCGGGGTTTTTCCTATCAATGACGGCTTGATAATGCTTCATCACTTCTTCTTCTTTTAATTCATTGCGATATAACATTTGTCTGACAGCTGTACCATCGTACTGGTGTAGTTCCTTGATTTCCATAATGCTGCCTCCCTTTTCACTACTTTATAAGTACTATAACAAATCAAGTTTTAAGCTGTAATAAAAATACAATTCTATATAATATAAAAGTGTTTATTTCCAGCTCCAACGGGAAAGTTAAAGCAAAGGTTTAAGGAGCTGATCTCAGTGCCCATTAAATTCACCCGATCTACAGCAAAAATAGTGTTCTCTTCCCTGCTGGCCATCGTTGCATTCATATTACTCCATTCCAACCTCCACCATCATTTCATTGACATTATACGATTATTTACCGCTTTCATCTTAGCTCCCCTATGGGTGTTATACGCCAACCAATCTCAACTCTGGTTCCATAAACGTTACCGATGGGCGGTCGGAAAAAACGCCCCTTTGACAATCCACACTCTTTCTTTCCTGTTTGGAGGTTTAATCAGCTATGATTTAGCACTTATGATTTCAAGAGACTTTGCCTATTTCATCCACTTCCCTTTACTTTTAATTTCATCATTCATCTATTGGATTCCTCTGCTGATCAAATGTCGTTTTTACAAAAACAGGCCTTATTTCCACCGCTTTATATACATTCTGATTACATGCATACTATTTTTTCTATATCATGAAGGTACCTCTTATTATTATCAGGTAAAACCCACCTTCGGTTTTATGACCATGGGTCTTACTGTTCTGCTCATTTCGTTGTATGTACTGATTAAACATTGGTCTCATGACGAATCTCACATTGATACAAGAACGGTCAAAGGGATGGTCGAACCCCTTTCAAAACAAAAGAGCTCCTATTAAGAGCCCCTGACCCAAAGTCTAAAAAACCTCTCAACTATAAGTTGAGAGGTTTTATCGTGGTGTCATGAACAATTGGGTCCAGTAAGTTCCATATGATCCTGAATCTTCAATATATCCGACACCAATATGAGTGAAGTTTTTATTTAATATATTCTCGCGATGACCTTCGCTGTTCATCCAGCCTTCCACGACTTCTTCAGGCGTACGTTGACCTGCTGCTATATTTTCACCTGCTGCGCGATATTCAAAATCATATTGATTCATCATTTCAAAAGGAGAGCCATAGTTAGGTGAGGTGTGGCTGAAGTAACCGTGCTCAGCCATATCTCTGGATTTCAACCTCGCTAATCCACTCAATCTCTCATGAGCTTCCAGTGGAGCCAATCCTTCTTGAGAACGCTCTTCGTTCACCAAAGACACAACCTCTTGCTCATAATCAGATAGTGAATCTTCTTCAATTGACATTTCCTTATCATTTTTACCCACTTTATCATTGGAGCCGGTCGATTTTGAGTCAGCAGGAACTTCCACGCCTCCCTTTTCCAGTTCTATTAAAGGGATTTCTCCTGTATTAAAATACTGCTTCAACCTCTCCAAAAGTGGACTCGTGTGATCGATATCGTTTTTGTCCATCCATGTTTGTATTTGCTGAGTGAATTGCTGGAACTGATCTGCGGGACTTTTCATCCACTTTTTGGCATCTGTTCCATTCCATAAATAAATTGCCGCGCCTATGGTTATGATGAGAATGATGAATTTCTTAATCATAGCAGCCACTCCTTACTCTAAGGTGTCTATCATCCATCTTTCCACACGAACCATCTCTTTAAGCATGCTCAGGAAAAGATTTAAGCGTCCTGGAGCTGCCCCTTATACATTTTCTTCTCTAATAAATTCAAGTCTAATTCACGAGCATATTTTTTCAAGCGTTTCTCCTCAACAGGATTCACTAAAGAAACAACCGTTCCTTCAGTAGCTCCCAACCTTCCAGTACGCCCTGCCCGGTGGATGTAAGCACTGATGCTCTTCGGCATATCCAAGTTGACAATATAGTTAATATCTTTCATATCTATTCCTCTTGCAGCTACATCGGTTGCCATCAACAATGGAAATTCTCCTTTTCGGAACTCTCGAATTGCCTTCGCCCGCTGCTGCTTATCTGCATCACTATGCAAAAGACCGATATCTAAATTTTGATACGCCAACTTTTCAGCAAATACATTCAATTTCGTAATATCTCCCATGAATGCCAGCCCTTTGAATCCTTCCATCCGCGCCAGTTTTCTTAACGTTTCTAATTTATCTCTATCTTCGCTGACAATATACGTATGGTCTACATCCGGCTTTTCGACTTCTTTCTCGATCCGGATCACTTCTGCCTCTTCATCCATGAAATCATGAGCAAGGTCTAAAACCTCTTCCGGCAAAGTCGCAGAGAACATAAGCTTTTGACACTCTTTCAACGTACTGCTTAAAATTCCGCGGACAACATCCAAATGTTCAGGGATGAGAAGCTGATCGGCTTCATCCATAACGACTGTCCGTAACTCATGGGCTTTGACTTTTTTCTTTTTCATCAGTTCATAAACGCGACCAGGAGTTCCGACGATGACTTGAGGTTTTTTCTTCAACTTTTCCATTTGGCGTTTGATATTCGCTCCGCCAATCAAAGCTGTACTCTTAATACCGCTTCCCTGAGTCCAGTCCAGGATTTCCTGATGCAGCTGCATGACTAACTCATGAGAGGATGCCAGAATCAGCACCTGTGTCCGCTTCGAATCAGGATCTACTTCTTTAAGCAGCGGAAGTAAATAAGCCAGCGTCTTCCCACTGCCCGTCGGTGCTTCAGCAAGTACATCCGCTCCTCGCGTGATGTGAGGGATCGCTTCATCTTGTACTGTGGTCAATGACGTGAATTCTGCATTCTTCCAAGCCTCACTTAGAAAAGAAGGTAAGTCTTCCAGCCATTGTTGTGTATCTTCATTCATTCGTTTCATTCCCTTTCCTTATACCCTTATATAAGCTTTTTTGCCTGTTACTGCGGATATTTATAATATAGGATCTGTTAAAATCTGTTGTTGATATTCTCTGTTTTATAAAATTTGTTTGACAGAAATAAATTCAGTGCAGGGTCGTCGGGGAAGGGTCCGCTTTCCTGCGGGGGAACCGGCAAGCTTCCTCGGGCTAAAGCCCTGTGGGATCTCGCCTGTCTCCTTCTCCCGCGGGAGTCTCCCCCTTCCCCGACGCCCCTTTCAATGATTGTCTCTTGAAATTTCCTTTTTCGTTAAAAGAGTGAAGGTCAAAAAATACGACATCCTATTTAAGAGTTTCTAATTTGTAAATTAAACTTTTTAAATGGAAGTAAAGTATGGTTATAGTATCTATTCACTCACAAAAGGAGCAAAACGAATAAATCAACACTAAACTTTAACAGAGCCATAATATAAAAAACAGGTTCTCTCCCATTTAGATGGGTGTGAGAACCTTTCAATAGTATCCATAGCTTACCCTTATTATATCATTCTGATGGAACGGTTTCGATATGCTTTTTCAGGTGATCCAGATGATTCTCATCTTCTTTTTTAATAATCATTTGAATCAACGGTTTCGTCAGTGTATTTCTCAACCCTTTTGTGATCAATTCCCCTTCAAAGTCCACACGTGTCCCTTCAGTTGTCTCTGTAAAAGAATAATGGTAGCGGAGATCGATCCCGTTCTGCTCACTTCTTGCCGTATAGCTTTTATTATGTTTGTAATCGGTTATTTCAATAACCGCCGAGGCTTTCCGCCCTCTTATTTCTCTTGTCTCTTTAAACTGAAAACCTTCTCGGACCGGTCCTTCAGTCAAAATTTCTACATCAATGACGTTATCCATGACTTCAGGACCATTTTTAAAGTTTGTCGCCTCATCAAACACATCTTCTATAGGCTTTCTGATGATTACGGTCTTATTTATAAAAGACATCGGACCCCTCCTCTATTCTTGTTTCAATCTTTTACACATATTCGTTTTCTTTCCTGCAATTCCTGCCGGGACCATAGCATATCTTTATTTATTTCCACACATGCTACTAAGAGTCTTGAATGAAAGAGAGGTACAACCAATGGAATGGACTCCTGTGATCCCTTTCGTTATCGTCATTCTAGCAGCAATTTGGACGAAGCAAGTAATTCCCAGCTTACTATTTGCAGTCATCGTTTCCGGATATTTAGTCGATTCTCACTGGCTTAGAGGGATGCTGGAAGCTTTATCGTTCATTGTCCAGGGGCTTTCTGATGAAAACAATTTAAAGATCATCATTTTTTTATATGCCTTCTCTGCATTGATTGGAGTAGTAAAAATGTCCGGTGGAATCAAAGGGTTCGTACAAGAAGCCACCGAAAGAATCGAAAAGAAGCGCGGTGCATTTATTTTAACGTGGCTCTCATCCATCGGGACATTTGCTGCGCCTAGTTTTCGAATCGTAACGATAGCACCTGTGATGAAGTCTCTTCGAAAAACCATCCCGATGAGTAAGCAGGAGCTTGGTTTCGTGATCGAAACTACTGCCAGTCCTCTCGTTGTAATCATCCCTGTCGCTACCGCTTTTGTAGGGTATATGACCTCAGTCATTGAGCTTTCCTTACAACAATCGGGGGCACAAGGAGATGCCTATTCACTTTATATACAGAGCATCCCCTTCAATTTCTTTGCATTCTCCATGTTGGTGCTGGGTTTTTATTTAAGTTTCTTCCACCATAGTAAAAAGCCGGCGACAGATGCGGAAACTGGAGATGTCCAACAGAAAGACGATCAATGGGAGGACTGTCATCCTGCAGTAACGAAAGAGCTTCCTTCAAAACCTTGGAATTTGATTGTTCCCTTGGCAGGCGTCATTTTACTGACTTTCTTCTTTATGTATCAATTAGGTAGAGAAGAGGGTGAAACTGGCTTTCGTGCCTTCATTAATGCCAGTGTTTTAGATGCAATGGTGTTCGGAGTCGTCCTTACTCTGATCGCATTCGTCGTTTATTTGAAGTTCAGAGATGAGCCTCTCCGGAAAATGATGAACCACTTGATTGATGGTGGTAATGAAATGATGGGCGTAATCTTACTGCTGGCTACCGTTTGGGGACTGAGTAAAGGTTCGGAGGCTCTGAATTTTTCAGAAACCGTTTCTTCTTATTTTCAATGGATACCTCCTGATTTTGTCGCTGTCATCCTATTTATTGCAGGATGCGGACTCTCTTACTTTATCGGTTCGTCTTGGGGGACGTGGGGAATACTCATGCCTGTCGGCGTTTCATTAGCAGTAACAGCTGGGAGCCCGCTGCCAATTGTTATTGGGGCGGTGTTTGCCAGCGGTACCTTCGGTGCATTTGCATCCCCCCTTAGTGATGACACGAACACTACAGCAGGAATTCTCGGTTTGAATGCAATACGTTATGCAAAATTCAAGTTGAAACCGGCTTTAATAGCTGCCGGAGCAGCCTCCTTACTGTATTTCTGTTTTTCTTTTTTACAATAATTCATTTAATGTGTGATCCGGTTCATGCATGGTATTAATCTTTCGCGCGCGGGCTTGTATCAGCTCTTTCCGTTAAAGAGTTCGATGGAAGTCAGCCCGGAGAAGGAAAGAGAAAACAGATAGATTCCTGCAGAAAAAAAGACTTGGGCGGGACCTCAGAGCTTATATAAACGGAGACCAAATAAAAAAAGGGTGGTTTATTCAACCACCCTTGATACTTATTCGACCGGAAGATGTAATGTGAATTTCGTTTCTGACCCAGTATACGGGTGATAAACCTCAAACCCGAAACCTTCGACTAATTCATAGCCTTCTTCTTTGATCCATTTGAATAGATAAGGATAAGGGTTGAAGTCGTGCATAGAAGGATCATACTCCAGAACAGCATATGTGTGAGCAGGTATCGTTTTTGTGATCATGTCTTGAGGAACTTTTTCATAGCGATCGACTTCGACAGCAGCAATCCAATAAAACGCCTCTGTATCTTCGTTCCAATTCGGAGGGTCGACAAACATTCCGATTGAACACGGGGAATTGATTCGATTTCTCACTTTATGAAGTTTGGATGTATGAAAATGTTCCATCAGCCTCGGGATTTTTACTTCCCGTTCATCCATCATCGTCTGGCAATAGCTCCCGACCACTTTGAAGCTGGATTTCTTTACGACTTTCGGTTCGACTGCCGTCGAGACTTGCTCACTCATTATTGGGCCACTCCTTTTTTATTTGATCACTCTCCATTTACTACTTCAACACGAATCGATATTTCCCTTGTAAAAATTCCCCATTCGATGATATTCGTAGCTTTTCGATAAAAATTTCGCCTTTAAAAGAGTAAAATGATTCACTAAAAATATAGCTATTCCCATCATTATATTTCTTCCCTTTACCCTGCATGCATTTTTATTACACTTCATACATTAAGAAAAATTCAAATGGGGGAAGCGACCTTATTAACCGGTTATCTTCGGTGATATACGTTAAGTTAAGGTGACTTATAGGGTATCTTTAGATGCTAACAAAGCATGAAGGATCGCTTTTTGTGCATGAAGACGGTTCTCTGCCTGCTGAAACACTGCAGACTGAGGCCCATCAATAACACCAGTCGTGACCTCTTCCTCTCGATGAGCAGGTAAACAATGCAGGAAATGTGCATCAGGTTCAGCTTTACTCATCAAACGTTCGTTGACCTGGAACCCTTCAAACGCCTGCAATCGTTTTTCCGCCTCTTCTTCCTGCCCCATGCTTGTCCATACGTCTGTATAAATGATATCCGCATTTTGCACAGCTTCTTCAGGATCATGAGTGATCTGAACAGCCCCCGCCGCATCTTTGGAAAGCTGCATCGATTTCTCTACCAGCTCAGGATCAGGCTCATACCCTTTTGGTGTTGCAACTTTGACGTTGACACCCATCATAGAAGCTAAAATCATGAAGGAGTGAGCTACATTGTTTCCATCACCGATAAACGCTGCGTTCATACCTTTAAGACTTCCTTTTAATTCCACGATCGTAAATAGATCCGCCAATGCCTGACAAGGGTGATATAGATCACAAAGTCCATTGATGACGGGTACAGTGGCGTGTTCAGATAACTCTTTTAATTTTTCATGAGAGGTCGTCCGATACATAATGCCATCCACGTAGCCCGAGAGCACTTTTGCCGTGTCATGGATCGATTCCCCCCGTCCGAGTTGAATGTCATTGGAATTCAAATAAAGAGCATGCCCGCCCATCTGTGTCATTCCGACCTCAAAAGATACTCGTGTTCTTGTAGAGGATTTCTCAAAAAGAAGAGCCAATACTTTTCCACTAAGCGCTTTGGAGTATGGATTCTCTTTCAAGTACTGGGTCATACTTAACAGCTTCGAAACGTCCGATTGAGAGAAATCCGTCCAACTCAAAAGGTGTCTGCCTTGTATAGATAGGGACGTATCCATGGTTGTTTTCATCAAATTCATGGGGTAAGCACTCCTTTTGTTTTTCCTCCGGGAAGAGGGATTGGTTCGATATTTTCACTATTCAAAGACTCTAACAAAGCTTGAAAAGTTGTTGATTCACTAAATACGGAAAGTCCATTTTTTAATGCTTGTATTCTTCTTGCTTTGGCTTCTTTTGTATCTTGATCATTGAAGTAAACAGCTGCCTTGTCCGACTTCACCCATGTATCAAAAGAATCAGAACTATTGGGGATTCCTGACTCAACTCCATCGATGAAATAAGCTTCGAAATTCTCATAAGGACTCGGTAAATGGGAAAATACTTTGCCAAGAGCTTCTTCACGAGTACTGCCGATACACATGCCCTCGCCCGTAGACTTCATATTCGCCCCCAGCTTATGGTCAAGCTCCGGTAAAGCATGATATGAAAACAATGGGTACTTCACCGCTACATGCGACAGGGTTGGTGGAGTGAGATGACTTAATATACTTTGTTCTTCATGTGTCATGACTTGAACAGCCAAATCAATCAAGGAAGTACCGGAAACTTTACTGATCACTGGCACTGTACGACTTGATCGCGGATTCACTTCCAAAACATAGAGTTGTTCCTCAGTCCATAAAAACTGAATGTTCATAGGTCCGACATAACGGAAGAATTCAACAATTTTCTTAGCGTATTGATGAACCAGTCCAGTCACTTCTTCAGAGACTTCAGAAGGAAAAACTGCCATACTATCTCCTGAATGAACCCCTGCCGGTTCTATATGTTCCATGATCCCAGGGATAAAGACATGGGCTCCATCTGCCACCAAGTCGACTTCTATTTCCTTCCCTGTGACAAATTGATCGATGATGATTGGATAGTGACGGTTTTCGGTTTGGTTCAGCGCCTCATTAAGAGAACTTTCACTTTCGACCTTCACCATCCCCTGTCCACCTATCACGTAGGAGGGTCTGCATAGGAGCGGGAATGACAGGTCATCGGAAATTTTCCACGCTTCGTTTTTTGAATAACAGGTCCCTCCCTTAATTCTAGGGACTTGCATAGAATCAAGGGCTGCATAAAAACGGTCACGATCTTCAAGATCACTGATCGTATCCATACTTACACCAGCAAGAGGAAGATTCGTATCTTTCAGTTCATTCCCTACATTAAGAGCGGTTTGACCACCGAAGGACGTAAATATCAAATCCACATCTTCATGTTCGGCAATGGCTTGGACAGATTCTTTATGAATCGGTTCGAAATAGAGTCGGTCAGCTGTTTCATAATCTGTGCTCACTGTTTCAGGATTATTGTTGACCATTATGGTCGTCCACCCTGATTTCCGTAAACTTTGAATGGCCTGGACAGCACTGTAATCAAACTCGACACCCTGCCCGATCCTTATTGGACCTGCCCCTATAATCAATGCTTTCTTATCCGCTTCCAAAGGTTTTATTTCATTTTCACCTGCGAAGGTACTGTAGACATAATTAGTAGATGCCTCAAATTCTGCAGCACATGTGTCTACCATTTTGTAGTTTCTTTGTAGTTTATAGGTGTTCCTCAACTGTTTCACTTTTTCTTCAGTTGACTCCATCAACTCGGCAATCGATGCATCAGTAAACCCATATCTTTTCGCTTTTCTAAGTAAGGGTTCAGAGAGATTTTCTAAGGTTGAACGTTTTATTTCTTTTTGTACATCGACTATATTTAGCATGGCATCCAAGAAAAACGGATCCACTTTTGTATGGAGGTGAATTTCTTGTACGGACACTCCTTGACGAAGCAAGTCGAGAATTGCGAAATATCGAAGGTCGGTAGCTTTGACTAAATGGGCCCAAGGCTCTTCAATAGAAGGGACACTAATATCCAAAGACTGGACCGCCTTTTGAAAAGCAGCCTCTAATGTCCGGTCGATCGCCATCGCTTCGCCGGTAGCCCTCATCGTTGTACCTAGATTCCGGTCCGCCTCTGTAAACTTATCGAATGGCCAGCGTGGAAATTTCACCACTACATAATCCAGAGCCGGTTCAAAGCTTGCATATGTGTGACCGGTCAATGGATTGAGAAGCTCATCCAGCGTACAACCTACAGCAAGTTTTGCAGATAATTTCGCTATGGGGTAGCCAGTAGCCTTTGAAGCCAAGGCGGATGAACGACTGACACGTGGGTTGACTTCAATGACATAATATTGGTCGCTACTTGGATCCAAAGCCAATTGAACATTGCACCCACCTACGACATCCAGTGCAGAAACGACGTTGAATGACGCTGACCTCAACATCTGATATTCTTGATCGGTCAAGGTTTGAGAAGGAGCGACAACGATGGAATCACCTGTATGAACGCCTACAGGGTCGAAATTCTCCATGTTACAAACGGATATACAAGTCCCCTTATGGTCTCTCATAATTTCATACTCAATTTCTTTGAAACCGGCAATGCTTTTTTCAAGGATCACTTGACCAATCGGACTTGCTTTCAATCCATTTTGTATTTTTTCTTTCAATTCACCTTCGTCGTGGACAAATCCTCCCCCACGACCACCTAAAGTATACGCAGGTCTGCTGATAACCGGGTACCCCACACGGTTCACAAAATTCAGCCCTTCAGATAAGGAGGTGATCACTTCACTCTGAGGAACCGGCTCCCCGAGATCCCTCATCAATTCACGGAATAGTTCACGATCCTCCCCTTTTTGAATGGAAGATACACTAGTCCCCAACAATTGAACACCGTACTTATCCAAAACGCCTTTTTCTTCTAATTGTACGGCTAAATTCAACGCTGTCTGTCCACCTAAACCTGCTAATAGTGAAGAAGGTTTCTCTTTTTGTATAACAGCTGTAATACTCTCCACAGTAAGGGGTTCACAATAAACGATATCTGCTACCGTGTAGTCGGTCATGATGGATGCCGGGTTATCATTGACGAGAACCACTTCATACCCCATCTCCCGGAGGGCAAGACACCCTTGTGTGCCGGAGTAATCGAATTCAGCAGCTTGACCGATGATGATAGGCCCTGAACCTATTACAAGTACTTTTTCACCCATAAACTGTCTCTCCTTTCTTCATGACCAACTCTTCAAAAAAGGTATCGAAAAGCCACTCTGCGTCTTCGGGGCCAGGATGCGCTTCTGGATGAAACTGAGCAGACATGATCGGTTTGTCTGCATGGACCAGCCCTTCCACTGATCCGTCATTCACATTCGTAAACCTCACCTTTAATGGTGTGGAAGACAAGCTTCTTTCATCGACAACATAGCTGTGGTTTTGAGATGAGAGAAAGACTTTCCCTGTCCATTCATCTTTGACGGGATGGTTGGCTCCACGGTGACCAAATGGAAGTTTCATAGTATCTGCACCATAAGCAAGGGCAATGATCTGATGTCCCATACAAATCCCGAACGAAGGATATTGTTCCAGTACTTTCTTAATTCCAGGCAATTCTCCCATTAAGTCTTTAGGATCTCCGGGGCCATTGGATAATACCACTGCGTTTAATTGAAGGTTCCATATATGGTCGATGTTCGTAAATGGAATGATAGTGACTCGGACATTCCTGCTTATTAAGGATGATAATATCGACTTTTTCCATCCGAAATCGATTAATCCGATATGAATCATGCCATCTCCATGACTCTCAATCTCACTTTGAATGGCCTGATAAGCCTGACCTCTTCCAGTAGGGACAAAGGATGGGGCCGTATGATTGGATAAACACGCTTGACGGGTCCCTCCTGTTCTTATGGTTTTCGCAATCTCCCTCGTATCTATTTCCGTTAAGTAAGGGATGTTATGGTCATTCAAGTAGTCTTTAAGGGAGGTGGTAGCTTTATAATGAGAGGTTGAATCTGAACAGCTGGCCATTACGACTCCCTTCACTTGAATCTCCCCACTCTCTGCATCATCTTCATTTATGCCGTAATTACCAATCAAAGGATAGGTGAAGACGACAATTTGACCTTTGTATGAAGGGTCGGTGAGAACTTCCTGGTACCCTGTCATACCTGTAAAAAATACAATTTCCCCTTGTATATCGGACTCCCACTGATTCGAAGCTGCCCCTTCAAAAGTGAGGCCATCCGTAAAACATAAGTAACCCTTCATTATTTACCACCTCGAAAATGCATAATTATTATACTTGTTGGATTTTTATACATTTGGTTTTTATATAAAAGCGAGTTTCCCTCCGTAAGAGATCCTCGCTTTTTTCATTTAACCAAACTGTTTCAATTCTTTATACTCACTTTGAAGCACATCACCCAAAATGCGGGCCGCCTGCTTTAATTCTTCTTCTTTCACATTTAAAGGAGGGAGCAGACGAATGACTGAAGGGCCGGCTACTACAGCAAGAAACCCCTTTTCTCTCAAGCGGTGGACGATATCCAAAGCTTTGTCGTCTACTTCTATACCAATCATCATTCCAATTCCTCGAACACTTTTGACTCCACTCACATCAGATGTGCACTCCTTAAGGAGCTCTTTGAAGAAATGACCCTTCTCCTGTACTTCCGTAAGAAATGAAGGTTTAAAGATGGTGTTTAGGGTCGCTTTTACGGCAGTTGCTGCTAAAGGATTCCCTCCAAATGTCGATCCATGAGAACCAGCGGAAAAACTTGTTGATAGCTCTTCCTTCCCGAGCATCGCCCCCACAGGAAAACCGCTGCCAAGCCCCTTCGCTACAGTGATAATATCTGGATCGAGGCCATACCTTTGATAAGCAAATGGAGTGCCGGTCCGCCCGATGCCGGTTTGAACCTCATCTATGATCAGTAATGCACCTATGGCTTTGCATTTGTTTTGAACAGACGTTAGAAATTCCTGAGTTGCAGGGACAACCCCGCCTTCCCCCTGAATCACTTCCACCATGATTGCTGCAACTTCTTCTCCCTCTAAATCGGTGATTGCATCCACATCATTAAAGGGTAAATATTCAAATGTCGGCAGCAATGAACCAAAACCTTGATGGATTTTTTCCTGTCCCGTCGCACTCATCGTTGCAAACGTTCGACCGTGAAACGATTTTTCAAATGTGACAATCTTTTCTTTCCCCGTATGTTTACGTGCTAATTTGATTGCAGCTTCGTTAGCTTCAGCGCCACTGTTACAAAAGAAAACACGATCCAAATCCGTATGCTCCGTAAGAAGATCCGCCGCTTCTTCCTGGACAGGGATGTGATATAGATTTGATACATGCCAAAGTCGACTCAATTGTTCCTCAATTGCTTGATGGACTTCTGGAGGCCTGTGGCCTAAATTACAAACAGCGATGCCCGATACGAAATCCAAGTACGTCTTCCCTTGATCATCCGTCACCGTCGTCCCTTCCCCGGAAACAAGGGTTAATGGAAAACGGTTATAGGTTGGAAATAAACTCATTCTACCCCTTCTTTCGACTTGTGTTGAATTGTCGTTCCGTTCATTATTTGATTTGAAATTAATGCATGTTCTCCACTAACAATCATGACTTCTTTCAATTGATCAGACAAAGCTTCCATCGCTGATTGAACTTTTGGAATCATCCCCCCATAAATCCAACCTTCATCAATGGATGTGTTGATTTCTTCAGGAGTGATCCGCTCAATTACCTCTTCTCCACGTAAAATCCCTGGAACATCAGTGACATAAATCAACTTCTCAGCGTTGACAGCTTTTGCTACCGCAGCTGCTGACAAATCAGCGTTTATATTGACGGTTTGTCCTGTTATTGTTTTTCCAAGCGGGGCCAGAACTGGGAGGTACCCGGCTTGTAATAATCGATAAAGGATATCTGCATTGACCTCTTCTACTTCACCGACAAACCCTAAATTCTCCTGATCTATGAAGCGAGCCGTCAATATGGAAGCATCCGATCCTTTCATACCCAGCGCATTGATCTTTTCAGCTGCTAAGCGTGAAGTGATTTCTCCATTGACCTTTCCACATAACGCCATTTCTACAATTTCCAAGGTTTCTTCATTCGTTTTTCGTAAGCCTTGATGAAACTCTCCCGACACACCGAGTTTATCCATCATTCGCGTAATAGCAGGTCCTCCACCATGAACGATGATCACGTGATAATGGAGCATCAATTCTGAAAAACTCTCGTAAAATTTTTCGCTTAAACGGGAGATCATGCTTCCACCCAGTTTCACAACCACCACCGGCTTCGTTTTATGTTCTGTAGCTTGCGTTGATTTTGACGTAATCATAGGTCAGGTCGCACCCCCAAGCAGTTCCGTGTCCATCCGCTTCATAGAGTTGAATATCAATGGTCACTTCATCATTGCTCATATCTTCACTTGCCTGCTCTTCTGAAAATTGACAAGGCGTCCCATTACTGAAGACCAGTTGATCTTCAATATAAATATCACACGCCTCAGGATTCACTTGAGCATCACTGTGACCAATGGCTCCAACGATCCGCCCCCAATTTGCGTCCAGCCCATAGATGGCTGTTTTCACCAAGCTTGATCCAACCACTTTCTTTGCGATGATCTGCGCTTCCTGATTCGTCTTTGCGCCCGCTACATTAACTTCAATAAGCTTAGTCGCTCCTTCTCCATCTTTAGCGATTTGCTTAGCCAGATCTTCACAAACCTTCTGTAAAGCCGCCTGGAATCCTTCCCAATCCGGGTGGTTTTGATCAAGGGGTTGATGCTGCACCATCCCATTTGCCAGCGCCAGCACCATGTCATTGGTAGACGTCTCTCCATCTACTGTAATTTGATTGAATGTCTGATCGATCGAACTGCTTAAAGCTCTTTGAAGAACGTCTTGTTCAACAGAGGCATCCGTTGTAATAAAACCGAGCATAGTGGCCATATTCGGATGAATCATCCCAGATCCTTTAGCCGCTCCCCCGATTGTGACGGTTTCTCCATCTATCTGTACTTGATAACAAGCGGATTTTTCACAAGTATCCGTCGTCAAAATAGCTTTTTGAAAATCCACGGCTCCTTGTTTACTGACCTCTACACTGGTACAGCCTTTTGTAATTTCGTCCATTTTAAGCTGTTCACCGATGACCCCGGTAGATGCAACAGCCACATACTCTTCCGGAAGAGAAAAGCGGTCGGCTACCATCTTTCGCATTTGATACGCATTTTCCAACCCCTGCTTACCTGTACAGGCGTTCGCGATCGCACTATTAATGGCCACGGCTTGCAGTTTCCCTTTATCATTAATACTTTCCTGAGTAACTTTTAAAGGGGGCGCTTGAAAGTGGCTTTGCGTGTAAACGGCAGCTGCAGCTGCCGGTGTTTCGCTGACCAGCATTCCAAAGTCTTTCTTTTTATATCGTAGTCCGCAGTGCATGCCGCCTGCTTGATAGCCTTTAGGAGACAAAATCGTTCCGTTTTCCACTTTTTCGACGGAATATGTTTTCGCCGTATGTACCAAATCATCTCTTCCTTTCTTTATTAAGGGTATACAGGTAACCGTAGTAAACCAGCTTCCTCATCGAAGTGAAATACTAGATTCATATTTTGTACAGCCTGACTGGCCGCACCTTTCATCAAATTATCAATCACCGATACGATCGTCACCCGGTTTGTCCTCGGATCCAAAGTCAGCCCGATATCACAGTAATTCGATCCATACACCTCTTTCGTGCATGGGAAATTGCCTTCTTGCCGTACTCTGACGAATGGTCGGCTATCATAATAACTGGAAAATCTTTCATGTAATTCTCTTTCCGATAGAGGCTCTTTCATTTTTAAATAAATCGTAGACATGATCCCCCGTACCATAGGGGCTAAATGAGTAGAGAATGTAATGGGTTCGATTGCTTCATCCCATCCATGAAGTGCCTGTTCAATTTCAGGGATATGCTGATGTTGATTTACTTTATAGATTTGAAAATTTTCCTGTGTATGAGCAAAGTGTGTCGTTGGATTAGGATTCTTCCCTGCTCCAGATACGCCTGATTTAGCATCTACAACAATCGAGTGAGGCTCTACAAGGCGATCTTTGATTAATGGAGCCAGTCCTAGTAACGTCGCAGTCGGGTAACAGCCCGGATTAGCAATGACCTTTGCATTTACAATCTCTTCTTCATTCCATTCAGGAAGTCCATAAACCGCCTGTTTCAAAATGTGGTCAGAAGCTGACTCCTTCTTGTACCATTCCTCGTATGACTCAGGGTCTTTCAACCGTAAATCTCCGGACAAATCTATGATGACTGCAGATCCACCCAGAAGATCAGGAGTCAGATTTCGGGAAACTCCTGCCGGCGTGGCTAAAAATACGACATCCAGCTCATATTTCATCACTTCCGGCTGGAGTTCTTCCAAAACAATCGTTTCTTGACTGTTCAAGTGTTTATAAATATTTGTAAAATCTTCTCCTGCCTGTGAAGAAGAATATAAATGAATGGCTTCTATTTCAGGGTGCTCACGGAGTAAGCGAAATAACTCAATACCCCCATACCCGGTAGCTCCTACAATTCCTGCTTTCACTACAAAACCACCTTCATGTATAAATATAATATCTACTGTATATTTAAAGTATTATTCCTTCTTTCCATTGAAATGTCAACCTGTTTTTTGAATACTTTATTCAATTTTAATATTTAATTTTTTGGCTCTGTTAAAGTTGATTGTTGATATTTAGTCTTCAAAATAAGGACATAATAGCTAAAGAGTTTATATCGATATGTGCGGATGGGCTGCGGGGAATCACTCGCTTTCCGCGGGAGCGCGGTGAGCCTCCTGATATGAACGAAACTGTCAAATTCCTCTACTTCCCGTAGGTATTGGGTTGATTTTAGCCGATTTTAAGAAGAGGAGCGTTTTTCGGCCTCCTTACCAGTCTTGATATAG
>NZ_JAIVAI010000006.1 GCF_020171525.1 Halobacillus yeomjeoni | reverse complement strand
CCGCAGGAGTCTCCCGATTCCCCTCCGCCCTTTGCATTATAAAATCCGTGACATCTACGTAAAAAAGACCTATTATCAAGATCGTTCGGTCCTTATGCCACTCCTAAGAGAATGAAACAAAGTAGCTAGGTTTCAAGATTTTATACTTCCTCCCATCAAGATGAAGTATTTCTTCCAAAAGATCTTGTTTGGAGGCACTCTGATGAAGCAAAGGGCGGAGGGAAAAGGTGAGACTCCTATGGGACGTGTGGGACAGGTGAGTCCCCGGAAGGCGTAGCCTGAGGAGACTCAGCGCCCGCCCCATGGAAAGCGAACCTTTTCCCGGAGCCCTACACGCATAAAAACATTTCGTAATGAATTCTTTTTTTGATGGATATATCAACACTAAACTTTAACAGAGCCTTGTTAAAAGGAAGAATAGGAGGGGTAACATGAGCGTGTCGCAAGTCATTCTTTTGTTGTTAGTGGGATATTCGGTTTTCACTTTAGATAAAAAACAAAAACACCTGCCTGTTCCCACTTTGTTATTTTTATTAGGAATCATCCTGTCTTTTATTCCTTATTTCGCAGGCATGGATGTGACAGAAAGGGTCCTTTACGATATTTTTCTTCCAGCTCTATTATTTGTCTCCGCTTACCGCTTTTCACCGAAAGCTTTGAAAAAGAACGCTGGAATCATCGGGCTGTTAAGTACAGTCGGGTTGATCGTGACAGCTCTTCTTCTCGGCTTTTTCACCCACGTAGTGCTCGGATCAATGGTTTCCATCACTTTGGTGGGAGCGTTGTTGATCGCCTCCATTTTGACGCCGACAGATCCAGTCTCTGTCGTCTCGATTTTGAAGCAGTCTGCCAACAATGAAAAAGTGGCGGATGTTGTCGACGGGGAATCGATGATCAATGATGGGACAAGTGTCGTTTTATTCACTGTCCTGCTTGGAATTTATACAAGTGACAAAAGCTTTTCAGCAGTCTCCTTCATCAGTGAATTCCTATACGTTTCCCTAGGTGGAGCGGTCCTTGGGATCTTGTTTGGATGGGCTGTCAGTAAAGCCGTTCACATTACCCAACATAAAGAGTACCAGGTTATGCTGAGTATCATTTTATCTTATGGAATCTTCCATTTGGCTGAACACATCGGAGTCTCAGGTGTACTGGCTACAGTGGCTTCAGGGGTGATGCTGGCATGGGAGTTCGATCACACGAACAAAGAGGATCACTACAGAGAAGCCCTGGATGGATTCTGGGGTGTAGTGGAACCGACCATCTTATCCATCGTCTTCTTATTGATGGGAATCGAACTGACAAACCATTTTAAATTAGAACACTGGGGATTGATGGTGCTGCTTTTCGTTGCCTCCCTGATCATACGGTTTATCGTCATCTCCGGAGTGATTCAGTTCTTTGCATTTTGGAAAAAATCGATCGGGTGGAAAGATACGGCATTAATTACGTGGTCGGGCATTCGAGGCACCATGTCGGTCGTTTTGTTGTTAAGTTTGGAAGCGAAGGTTGATGGTGAGGCGGAGCTCCTGCTATCCCTTTGCTTTGGCGTCATCTTCCTATCTTTAGTCGTTCAAAGTTTAGGTATCTACCCACTTTCTCAAAAGATGAAAGATTAAAGCTCGTAAAGAAATAATAGCGCAACCAAAAAAGCGACTGGACTTAAATGGTCCAGTCGTTTTCTGTGGGTTATTTTTCACCGAAATTCACGATCATATCATGGGTTTTCTGTATTTCTTCCTCGGTCATAAAGATTAAATACATCCCGTTCACCATTCGGCCCTGGCCGCTCATTTGATAGGTGGAAGTATTTTTTCTCGCACTTCCATAATTGGTGACCAGTCGTCTCATATCATCGAACTGCATATTGGTGCTGACGTTATCGCCTAACACATTCAACACATCATCGATCTTTTGTACGACATCGAGCCGTGCTCCTTTTTCGATGATTCCTTGAATGACTTGCCGCTGCCTTTCATTTCTTCCAAGGTCCCCTTGCGGATCGTTTTTACGCATCCGCACGTAAGCAAGGGCTTCGCGCCCGTCCAGCTTAATTTCACCCTCTTCGAAGTTAAAGGGGCCTGAACTGAAGGCTCGGTCGTTCTGGACTGTGATTCCGTTCACCGCATCGACGACCTGAGACAAACCTTCCATATTGACGCGGATATAATAATCCAAATCGATATCAAGGAAATTCTCGACTGTATTTACAGCCATATCGCTTCCGCCATAGGCATAGGCGTGGTTGATTCGGGTTGTCCTGCCATCACCTGCGATTTCAACACGTGTATCTCGTGGAATACTGACCATCTGCATTTGATTGTTATTCGGATCAAGCGTCATGACGATCATCGTGTCGGAACGACCGACATCGTTTTCGCGCTCATCAACCCCCAGCAACAAAATATTGATGGGTTCTTTTCTATCCACTTTTCCCTTTGTTTCATTGGTATCGATGGACGCAACGTCTTCGTGAAGGTCCTGGTTGACTGTCGTTCTTACATCATTGTATAGCGAATATAAATAAACTCCTCCGATAACGAGGAAAAATAAAAGTGCAAATAGGAAGATTCTAAACCATCTTTTTCTTCTGCGTTTTTTTCTCTTTCTTGCTCTGCGATTCATCCGCCCACCTCTTCTCATAAAGAAAGCTCTCCTCTATTATACTTTTATTGTAGAAACATGTAAAAAATAGTTTTTTTCTATACAATGAAACTGACTAAAACATTTGTCTCCCCATACCTTCGAGCTTAAGAGGGGGCGGGCAGGATAAGGAGCGTGCAGATCATGGGCATTCATATAGGGGTGGATTTAGGTGGTACGAACGTAAGGGCTGCTGTCGTTTTGGAAAATGGAACAGTGGAACGATTGCTTCAAGAAAAAACGGAGCCTGAACAGGGAGCTGATTTTACCATTCAAAAAATCATTCATATGGTTGAAAACCTGGCGGAAGGAAGAACTATAGAAGGGATAGGGATCGGTGCGCCGGGACCTTTGGATCCTCATCGGGGTGTGATTTTGAATCCTCCCAATCTGCCTGGATGGGATGAAGTGGCTATCGTCGATCAAATCAAGGCTCACTTTTCGGTTGATGTTCAGCTGACGAATGATGCGAACGTCGCTGCATTGGCAGAAGCACAATATGGAAATGGAAGAGGGTTTTCCAGCGTTTTTTACATAACGGTCAGTACAGGAGTGGGAGGCGGTCTTGTATTAGACGGCAAAGTATTCAATGGCGCACAAGGATATGCAGGAGAAATCGGAAATATGATTTTGAATCCCAATGGCTATTATTACAGCAATCTCAACAAAGGATCTCTGGAAAGCTACGCAAGTGGAACGGCGATTGGAAAGCGGGCTTATGATATGTATGGCATAAAAGGTGGATCGGAAGAAGTTTTCGACCGTTTGAAAAATGGAGATGAACAGGCGCAGAGGGTTGTAGATGATGCGATAGAATATCTGGCTATGGGAATCGCGAACCTCACCCATATCCTGAACCCGGAAGTATTCGTCATTGGTGGAGGAGTGATGAATGCAGGGGATTTGGTCTGGGTTCCCTTGAAAGACCGAATAAAAAAATACCTTTACCCAGAATTAGTCCCGATGATGAACTTGAAGCCATCTGCATTAAGTGGGGATGCAGGAGTCATCGGTGCCTCCCTTCTGACCAGAAAATAAGCGGAACCTCAGGTTCTGCTTATTTCTTTTGTGATAATCGGTATGAACCGAGCGTATTTTAGAATAGGGTATGGTTTGGAGGAATGGAACATGAAAAAAATCATCCTATGTCTATGTACCTTATTTCTATTGAGCGCATGCGAAGGAAACCAGACGCAGAGAGTCATCAACAGCTTCACTCCTGATGTCCCGAACCATTTTCACTTCGTAGTTTTTTATGAAAACGCAATTCCGGATGCCGCCTATCAATCGACACTGAAAGGGATGAAAGTGTTTTTAGCAAGAAAGAACATTCAATCCAATATCAGTTATCAAAAGATAGCGACAAAAAAACGGGATTACAATGAGAGTCTCCAAGTCCAAGATAAACAAGTGATCGTTTTCGATTATAAAGGAATCCGCTTCAATGCAAGGAATGTCAAAGTCCTCGAAGGAATGATCCTCCAAGTGACAAGATAAAACTCAGCAGCATAGCTGGGTTTTTTTATTTGTTCTTTTATTCCGTCTGTTTCCATGTTGTTATTGGGAATGATGGGAAAACATTTCACTTTCATTTCTCTCCTACTCATAGTTGGTCGAATGGACATCGATATATTTGAATATAGAGCCTTTCCTTCCCACTTATTTTGAAGAGGCGGACTCGGGAATGGCGAGACTCCTGTGGGATAAAGGTACATCGTGAGACCCCGGAAGGCGTAAGCCTGAGGAGGCTCACGGTACCCCACGGAAAGCGAGTCATTCCCGAGTCCGCCTCACACCAAACCTGCGACGGTAAGAGATGATACAAGCCCGAACAGCAACAACAAGTATTAAGAAAGTCTTTAAATCAAACCATGCTTTATAGCAAAAAAGTGCAATCGTTTTCCGTTTTTTTACCATTGAAACGCTTACAGATTGCCGTCTACAATATATGACAGAAATGAAAACGCATACGTACATAACATCTTAGAAAAAGGGAGAGTCAGTCATGGATTTGTTTACGGTTGGATCGTTCTTGTTCTTTACAGGAATGGTCGCATTGATTTCTTATTTACTTACTAGAAAAGAAGATTTAGATACTCATGATGGGTATTTCCTCGGCGGCCGAAGCTTAGGCGCGTGGGTGATCGCTGGATCACTCATGCTGACGAACTTATCAACAGAGCAGTTAATCGGTTTGAATGCTCAAGGGTACTCGGATACGATTGCCGTCATGGGATGGGAAGTAGGTTCTGCGATAGCTCTTGTGATCGTCGCCTTTTTCCTTCTTCCCCGTTATTTGAAAGGCGGCATTACGACGATTCCAGACTTTCTAGAGGATCGTTTTGATTTTGCTACGAAGCAGATCGTTACCATTTTATTTTTATTCGGTTATGTTTTTAACCTTCTGCCTCCGATCCTTTATTCCGGGGCTGTTGCGTTGAATGGGATTTTCAATATACCTGAAGCCATGGGAGTGAGCCGGACAGGCGGTCTTTGGTTCATGGTATTCGCCATCGGTACCGTCGGGGCCATTTATGCCATTTTTGGCGGTCTGAAGGCTGTAGCCATTTCCGATACGATTAACGGAGTCGGACTATTGATCGGTGGATTGATGGTGCCAATCATCGGCTTGTTTGTACTTGGAGACGGATCATTCACGAATGGTTTCCAGACGATTATCGAAGATTCACCAGAAAAGTTGAATTCAGTCGGCGGATCGGAGAGTCCCGTGCCGTTCGGAACGATGTTTACTGGAATGCTGCTTGTTAACTTGTTTTATTGGGGAACGGCACAGCACATCATGCAGCGTGCCATTTCAGCGAAGAACTTGAAAGAAGGACAAAAAGGTGTCCTGATTGCTGCGTTCTTGAAACTTCTCGGACCTGTGTTTTTGATACTGCCTGGAATTATAGCGTTCAACATGTTCGGGCCAGGTTTGAAACCTACGGATGCGTATCCACGATTGGTTACAGAAATCCTGCCTACGCCGTTGGTCGGTTTCTTTGCAGCCGTTTTATTCGGAGCTATTCTTTCTTCGTTCAACTCAGCGTTGAACTCTTCAGTGACACTGATAGCATTGAATATTTATAAGCCGTATTTCAACCCGGGTGCGTCAGATAAGCAGGTCGTACGTAAAGGGAAGATGGCCGGCATAGTGCTAGCATTATTCGCGATGTGTATCGCACCATTGATCGATAAGGTTCCTCAAGGGTTTTTCCAATACCTTCAGATCGTCAACGGGTTTTATAACGTACCGATCTTCACTATATTGATAGTCGGTTACTTGACGAAGAGAGTCCCTGCCGTAGCAGCGAAAGTATCCTTGTTCGTCTTCATTTCCATTTATGCGACGACTCAGTTGGTGTGGGATACCGGAATACACTTCCTGCACATTCTAGGTATTCTTTTCGTGGCTTGTACGGCACTCATGTTGATCATAGGAAAAATTCGCCCGCGTGAGACAGAGTTTGAACTGGAGCAGAAGGCGAGAGTGGATATGACTCCTTGGAAGCTTGTCTATCCTGTTGGCTTATCCGCAACTTTAGCTATGATCATCATCTATATTCTTCTATCTCCGGTAGGTATAATTTAGCTTTCTGTTGCTCTTCCATTTGATATAATAGAGGTAATGTCAACTGGAAAAAGGAGCGAAGGTCTATGAGTAAAGCCAGCCAACCGGTTGAAACGTACTATCATAAGGTATATGAGATGTTGGATCAATTGCATAAGGAGGCAGAAGCAGTGCAGGATCAAATTTCCGACGGACACCCTGCCGATGTGGAAAAAATCGAACGCACGCAATTTGCCCTGCAATTGTCCAAAGACATATTAGAGAATTTTGTGGATTCAGGTAAAAATATGACCATAAATTATGATAGGCGTTCGGTCATGATTGAAGTGAACGAAGAATGAGGACTGTGTAATTACACAGTCCTCATTTTTATTTGCGGTATTTACCAGGTGATATGCCTACCACCTTTTTAAAGACTTTATTGAAGTAGTTCGCATTATTATAGCCGATGAGCTGGGCGATATCTTCAGAGGAGTATTTCGTGTTCTGCAGAAGTTCCTTCGCCTTTTGAATACGGATATCCGTCAAATACTGAATCGGGGTCATATGGGTGATCTCTTTGAATTGGCGGGTGAAATGATACCGTGACATCCCTGAAGCCAAAGCCATTTCATCAGGACCAATTTCTTCAGCATAATGGTTCCTCGCATACATCGCTGCCTGGGTGATGGGTTCCGGCCATGAAGATAATTTCCGGTCGATATTTTGGCAGTACTTCATCAACTCCATCGTAAATTGGTATGCATACCCGGAAGCCAGATGGGCATTGGAGATTTGGCGTGAGGCTGCTAAATCCAAAAGGTGAAGGAGGAACGTGACAGGCTCTGAGTCTGGCTCGAAATTCAGGATGTGACCGATATCTTCTTGAATTTCATTCCAATAATCGCCCACGACATCACCGTAAAGAGTCAAATAAATGAATTCCCATCCATCACTTTTTTCAGGCAGGAAATAGCGGTAGTCGCCCGGGATATTCACGATAAAGGCTTGACCAGGAGAGAGTTGAAACAGCTTCCCATCGATTTCGATAGCTCCCTGACCAGAGATCGTATATTGAAAAATATATTTCCCTGTATCTCTTCGATTCCTTCCATCCCAATCATAAAGTGTCGTTTTCTGCTCATCCCAGCCGAGGGACCAGATCTGGGCAGTTTTTTGTAATTTCCGGTCTGAAAATCGGTATCCATACGACCCGAATGTACTATTCGCTGTTTTCAAGTGAATCCTCCTCTTTTGGACGTAAGTATTTATTAGAGTTTGTGAGGGGGCTCTCAAATTAGTTTCGAAACGAAAGTCTCCCATTCTATCCATTGATAATACTTATTTGTTGTTGAATAAGAAAAGCAAATATAAGCAATAAATTGCACTTTTAGTGATAGTTATACTCTTAATCTAGCATATAATGCGAACTAACACGAGATGATAGAAGCAAAAAAGTACAAATATCACCTTCTTTATTTACCATTGATATCGAATTGAAACAGTCATTAGAATATAGATAGTTTCTTAACTTGGAAGCGTTTCCTTAACAGATGAAATGAATGAAAAATAACAAAGATGAGGTGATCGAATGCAAGATTTGATGGATCGTTTTAAAATCGAGTTCGGTGAAGGTGGAGAGGTGGCGACGTTTTTCGCGCCCGGCCGTGTCAATTTAATAGGAGAACATACAGATTATAATGGTGGGCACGTTTTTCCATGTGCTTTAAGCGTGGGGACCTATGCCGCTGCTAGAAAAAGGTCCGATGATAAAGTTCGTTTTTACTCGATGAATTTCCCTGAGTCAGGGGTCATTGAAACGACGAAGAACGACTTAAAATTTGAAAAAGCTCACGATTGGGCGAACTACCCAAAAGGAGTCATCGATATCTTCCAAAAAGAAGGGGTGGATATTCCTTATGGGCTGGACATCGCTTACTATGGAAATATTCCAAACGGTGCTGGACTTTCCTCATCAGCATCCATCGAATTGGTCACCGGTGTACTGTTGGACGAAATATTTGAATTATCAATGGATCGAGTGAAGATGGTCCAGTTATGTCAAAAAGCAGAGAATGAATTTGTCGGTGTCAATTGTGGCATCATGGACCAATTTGCTATCGGTATGGCAGAAAAAGACTATGCCCTGTTATTGAATTGTGACACCCTTGATTATATACAGACACCGATGAAGCTGAAGGATCATACTCTGATCATCGCTAATACAAATAAACGAAGAGGTTTAGCAGATTCCAAATACAATGAACGACGCAGCGAGTGTGAATCAGCGCTGAAAGATCTGCAAAAGCATCTCGATATAGAATCTCTTGGAGACCTCACGGAAGAAACATTTGAAGAGTATAGATCTGTGATTCAAGGTACGGTTGTTCAAAAGAGAGCTGCACATGCGGTTTTGGAAAACCGCCGGACCATCAAAGCGGTCGATAAATTGAATCAGGGAGATATTGAAGGTTTTGGGAAGTTGATGAATGATTCTCACGTTTCTTTGCGGGACGATTATGAAGTGACAGGCTTTGAACTGGATACCCTCGTTGAAGCCGCGTGGAATAACGGTTCTACAGGCTCCCGTATGACCGGAGCCGGTTTTGGCGGGTGCACAATCAACATCGTACCTCAACAAGAGGTGGATAACTTTATCGAAGCAGTCTCCAGGACCTATCACGAAAAAACAGGTATCGAAGCCGAATTTTACGTCGTTGAGGTCGGAGATGGTGCGAAGAAATTGGAAGAAGGGGTGACACTATGACAGTACTCGTTTGTGGGGGAGCCGGTTACATAGGCAGTCACGCAGCAGCACAATTGCTGGATGAGGGGGAAAAAGTAGTCATCATTGATAACCTGCAAAAGGGTCATACACAGGCACTCTTTCAAGAGGCTGAATTTTATGAAGGGGATCTTCGCGATTTATCCCTGCTCCGGAAGGTTTTCGATGAACATGAAATCGACTCTGTCCTACATTTTGCCGCGGATTCTCTTGTAGGAGAAAGTGTGGAACAGCCTCTGAAGTACTATGATAATAATGTGAATGGTGCGATTTCATTATTGAAAGTCATGGCAGAATACAATGTTTCCAAAATTGTATTCTCATCTACGGCGGCCGTCTATGGGGAACCGGAACAGATTCCTATCCAGGAAAGTGATGGGACGAATCCTACGAACCCTTATGGAGAGACGAAACTGGCTATTGAAAGGCTTCTTAAATGGGCAGAGCAGGCACATGGAATCAAACATGTCGTCCTCCGTTATTTCAATGTGGCCGGTGCCGATCCTGAAGGGAGAATTGGCGAAGATCACAATCCTGAGACACATTTGATTCCAGTCGTATTGCAGGTAGCACAGGGGAAAAGAGATAAAATCATGATGTTCGGAGACGATTATCCTACCGACGACGGGACGTGTGTCCGCGATTATATCCATGTGCACGATTTGGTCAACGCTCATCTGCTGGCAATAGATAAATTGAACCAAGATGGTGAAAGTGGAATCTTTAATCTTGGAAACGGACAAGGGTTCAGCGTGAAACAAGTGATTGAGACTGCCCGACAAGTCACAGGTCATGAAATTCCCGCTGAAGTTGCTCCTCGTCGTGCAGGGGATCCTGCTAAGCTTGTCGCTTCTTCAAGCAAGGCGATGGAAGAATTGTCCTGGAAGCCTCGTTTTGCCGAGCTTGAGACTATGATTGAAACAGCCTGGAATTGGTTCAAGGATCATCCATATGGATACAAGGAACAGGAGAAGGAGGTAAACCGATGAAAATTTATGAGGATATCGAGCGGCTGCTGGACTATGGATTGCATAAACAGATGATTTCAGTTTGGGATATCGATTACGTACGAAATTCTCTTTTCCGCCTTTTTCAACTGAACGGTGAAAAGAAAGTGCAAGTTCAGAATGAAAGAATACCAGAATCTCCAGTCGATATTTTAGAAAGCATGCTCGACTACGCAGTCGAACAGAACTTGATTGAAGATGACTCTATCACTGAGAAGGATTTGTTCGACCCGAAAATCATGGATTGCCTCGTTCCTGCGCCATCTGCTGTAATCAAAGACTTTTACGAAAAGTATGAGAGCGAGGGAGCGGAAGCGGCAACGCGTGATTTTTATCAACTATCCAAAGATACCAACTATATCCGTACAGACCGGATCGCAAAGAATATGCATTGGTATAGTGAAACGGAATATGGCGATTTAGAAATTACGATCAATCTATCCAAACCGGAAAAAGACCCTAAAGCGATTGCGGCTGCGAAAAACAATAAAGAAGCGAATTACCCGGACTGCCTTCTCTGTAAAGAAAATGTCGGTTACGCAGGTCGACTCGATCATCCGGCGAGAGATAACCACCGGATTATCCCGGTCGACCTGGAGGGAGAACACTGGTTTCTTCAATACTCTCCATATGTGTATTATAACGAGCATGCGATCGTTTTATCGCGGGAACACCGTCCTATGAAAATCAATAAAGAGAGTTTCGACCGTTTATTGGATTTCACTCATCAGTTTCCTCACTATTTCATAGGGTCGAACGCAGATCTTCCGATTGTAGGTGGATCGATTTTGAGCCACGACCACTTCCAGGGAGGCCATCATGAATTTCCTATGGCAAAAGCTCCGCTGGAATCCGTGTTCGAAGTTTCAGGGTTCGAGGATGTGCAGGCAGGAATCGTCCGCTGGCCGATGTCGGTGATTCGTTTATCATCGGAAAATAGAGAACGTTTATCTGAACTGGCAGACGTTGTTTTGAGTTCTTGGAGAAATTATTCCGATCCTGAAGCCGAAATCTACTCTGAAACGAACGGTGAGATGCACAATACCGTCACGCCGATTGCCAGGAAACGTGAAAGTCGATTTGAACTTGATTTGGTCCTTCGGAATAATCGAACGAGCGAAGAGCACCCACTGGGCATCTTCCATCCTCACGAAGAAGTTCATCATATCAAGAAAGAAAACATCGGCTTGATTGAAGTGATGGGACTTGCGGTACTTCCAGGACGCTTGGTCAAAGAAATGGATACCCTTGTTGATTATATCGCGAACGGTGAATTGGACGGAAAAGCTCAGGAGAATGAGGACATTGCCAAGCACGTTCCATGGGCAAAACAAATTACCGCCGAAGTGGACGACTTCTCTTCAGAAAATATTCATCGTCTATTGAAAAATGAAATAGGCAGACGTTTCTCAGAAGTATTGGAGCACGCAGGCGTTTATAAGCGAACAGAAACCGGCCGGCAGGCATTTGGTCGTTTCATTAAGCAGTTAGGATGAAGGAGGTTAACTATGGAAACGATGACCATGGATCATACGACCTTTAAAGGTATACAAGCGGTAACGATGGAAAATGACTCGATACGTACAGTCATTCTCCCTTCCTATGGCGGGAAGATGGTCAGCTTTTTTGATAAGGAAGCTGAATATGAATGGCTTTTTCAGACAGACCGGGAAGAGTTGGAGATCCCGCCTTATGGAGCGGATTTTTCTGCTTTTGACTCAAGCGGATTCGACGAGATGTTTCCTGGAATCGATCAAGGACCTCACCCGAACGATTGGAAGGAAATCCCGGACCACGGCGAAGTATGGGCTCTCCCATGGGATTATGAATTTGATGGGGAATTATTGATTCTTTCCGTGAACAGTCCCGTTTTTCCGTACCGTTTGACGAAATGGATGCAGCTTAAAGAAGGTGAACTGAAAATTTCTTATCAAGCTGAAAATAAAGGGGACAAGGATTTTCCTTTCATTTGGACACCGCATGCGTTGTTAAACTATAATGGCGAAACACGGATACAACTGCCTGAAGGCATGGATGAAGTCATGAACGTAGAAGCAGGTACTGAGCACCTTGGAGACTGGGGCGACACTCACAACTATCCTTTGACTCTTTCAAATAAAACGGGGCAGCAAGTGGATTTATCCAAATTAGAGCCAAATGAAGACGGTTCAGTGGAAAAGTTTTATTTCACAACCTCCATGACCGAAGGATGGTGTTCCGTCGTGCAGTCCGATATCCAACGGACGTTGACCTACGAATTTCCGAAAGATAAAGTTCCTTATCTCGGAATATGGAAGACAGAGGGAGGATATCGGGGAGAATACAATTTCGCATTGGAACCTTGCACGGGTGTCTATGATGATGTGTATCTGGCTGAGAAGATTGGAAGATCATCTTCCATCCCGGCACAAGGTGTATACCAATGGTCGTTGAAAATGAAAGTAGGAGGGGAAACATGCCCTATTTAGGAGTCGATTACTATCCGGAACACTGGCCGGAATCTCAAATAGAAGAAGATTTACAAGGAATCAAGGATCTCGGAGCGAATATCGTTCGGATCGGTGAATTCGCCTGGCATTTGATGGAGCCGGAAGAAGGACATTTTGATTTTTCATATTTCGATCGGGTCATCAAAAAAATAAAAGAGCACGGGTTTTCAATCATGTTCGGAACACCGACAGCGACATTCCCGGCTTGGTTATACAAAAAAGATCCATCCATCGTTTCGAAGGATGAAACGGGCCAGCCACGGGTATTCGGCGGGCGTCGGCAGTATTGTTTCAACTCCGATGTTTATCATGAACACGCTTCAAGGATTACACAGAAACTGGTTGAGCACTACCGTGATGAAGAAGCCATCATCTCCTGGCAGGTGGATAATGAATTCGGACATGAGGGTAGCGACATCTGTTTCTGTGAACAGTGCCATTCCCGTTTTCAAAGTTATTTACATACGAAGTATGAAACGATCGATGCTTTGAATGAAGAGTGGGGAACCATCTTCTGGGGGCAGACTTACAACGAATTTTCAGAAATTCCAATGCCGACCTCAACGATCACGACCCATAACCCAAGCCTGAAATTGGAGTGGGCGAGATTCCGTTCAGACTCATTGAACCGCTTTGCCAATGACATGACAGAAATCGTCAAACAACATAAAGGTGAGAATCAAACGGTGACGACGAACACGACTGGAGACTTTTTCAACAAGTACTTCGATCATGAAGAAAACGTCAAAGCCATGGATTTCGTGTCCTACGATAACTATCCGGTCTGGGGTGGATTGGAAAAGCCTGTTTCTCCAGATACCATCGCAATGATGCATGATTTCAACCGCGGCCTTTTAGGAAAAAATTATTGGATCGTAGAAGAGCTGATGGGGGCGCAGGGCCATGATGTCATCGGATATCTCCCCAGGCCCGATCAGGCGAAGATGTGGTCTTACCAGGCTTTTGCTCACGGATGCTCTCATCTGCTGTATTTCAGATGGCGCGGAATGACCCGGGGGGCGGAACAATTCTGCTATGGAGTCATCGATCAGGACAACCGTTATGGAAGAAAGTATCGGGAGGTCCAATCCCTCTTTGAAGATGTGAAGGACAGAGATGAACTTCTTGAAGCACCCGTCCATTCGGACATTGCTGTCGTTTATGATTATGACAACATTTGGTCTTGGCGGGCACAGAGGCAGAGCAAGGACTTTGATTTTAAAGAGGAACTGCTCCGTTTATACCGTCCTTTCTTCGATTGGAACGTATCGATGGATCTCATTCCTTCCAGTCGTGGCTTCAGTTCCTACAAAGTCATCCTTGTTCCAGTCATGCAGGTGATGGATCCGGATTTGGCTGAGCGTCTGAAAGATTTTGCTGAGAATGGCGGAACCGTCGTCTTTTCTTTCCGTACCGGGGTAAAAGGTAAAGACAATAATCTGCGCTTCGGCGAACCGCTCCCTGGTCTCGTGAGTGATTTGACAGGCGCATATGTAGAAGAAAGTGAATCTTTGACGAAGGAGCACGCCCTTCCATTACAAGGACAGGGCAAGTATGCTGAACAATCTGCATCGGTTTCCATCTGGCGTGATCTCCTTGTCCCTGAAACAGCAGATGTGCTGTACAAGTATAACGATCCTTTCTACGATTCGTATGCAGCCGTAACGAAGAATACATTCGGTGAAGGGACAGCTTATTACATCGGGGGCGGTCTTGATTCCAACAGCTTGGATGAAATTTCTGAGGAGATTCTAAAGGAACAAGGCATCGAGTACATGGAAACGGAAAAAGGTGTTGAAATCCATGATCGTAGAGTGGGAGAAGAATCCTATCGTTTTGTCATCAATCACAATGAGGAAACGAGTCACTTCCAAGGAGAAGCTCTCCAACCTTTTGAAAGTAAGATCATTAAACTGTGATAATCATATAGCTTCCAAAGAAACAACCAGTTTACGCTGGTTGTTTTTTTTTTCGTCCCGTTGGGTGCTGAGTTCAGATCAGGGAGAGGGCTGTCCCCGTTCACCCGAAATAAATTAGAAGAGAAGGCAAAATAGTACAAAATACACCGCAAAAAATTATTAAATACGAATTTTTTGCTTTTTTTAATTCTTACAGATTATAGTCCACAAAATTTATAAGCAGGTAAGTAGGTTTATAGATTAAAAACCGTGCATGATGATTTACATATTCATCCATGACAACTGTTCATACAGCAAAAAAGTGCAATTATTATACAATATTTTTACCGTTGAGTTGTCCTGGAATTATCACTACCATTAAATATACAGAAAGCGTTTTCAACAGTTTTCATAAAAATGAATGGAGGTTGGCGTAATGAAAAAATGGTTAGGATTTATAGCGCTTATATTAATGGTCGGATTTATATCCGCATGTTCAGGTGGTGGAGAAGGGTCAGCGAAAGACGGAGATACGATCACCCTTTTCTCTACCATTTCAGATGAAAATGTAAAAAGTGAAATGGAAGCGATCATCGATGATTTCGAAAGTGAAAATCAAGGCATCAAAGTTGAAACGAATTTCCCAGGAGGGGAATACGAAAACCTTTTGAAAGTCAAAATGGCAGCCAATGATATGCCGGATGTATTCGATACACACGGATGGGCGCAGATTCGTTATGGCGATTACTTAGCAGACTTGAGTGAGGAGGACTGGGCATCGGAAATGTCCGGAACGATTGAACCTGTTTTGACGGACGATCAAGGAAAGGTTTACGCCCTTCCTTTAAACGAAGCAAAAGAAGGAATCTCCTATAATGAAGAAGTCTTGGAAGAGTACGGTGTAGAAGTACCGAAGACGTTCGATGAACTGATGGCAGCTTCTAAGAAAATCCATGAAGGCAGTAATGGTGAAGTGACGCCATTCTTCTTCGCTGGTGCAGATCCATGGACACTCGGTCAGTATTTCGACTACTTTGCAACACCATTGTTGATCAGTGACGAACAACATGATTACGGCGAAGAGTTATTGAACGGTGAATTTGATTGGTCGAGGTGGACATTCCTACCTGAGAAATTCAAGGAAATGTATGAAAAAGGGTACATAAACAAAGATGTACTGACGGCGAAATACAGCGATGGACCCCGATTATTTGCAGAAAACAAAATTGCATTCGCAATGTATCCACCATCCTTCGTGACAGAAGCGAAAAAGATCAACGAAAATGTAGAAGCAGGATTGATGCCGATTCCAGCGATCCATGAAGGGGATGAACCTACTTTTGTCGGTGGTGAACGTTACACACTAGGGGTGTGGAAGGATTCACCGAAGAAAGAAGCTGCAAAGAAACTGCTTGCGCATTTCGCCAAGCCGGAGAACGCCAAGCGTATGGCTGAAGCTTCAGGTTTACCAGCAGGCTTAGAAGGAGTTCAAGCTGAAAGTATGTATCAAGAGTACTATCAGAAGTATTCCGATGTTCGTGTTTATCCTTACTTTGACCGCGTATATCTGCCAAATGGAATGTGGGATGTAATGACGACATTAGGCCAGGAAGTGTTGTCTGGAGCGATCACTCCTGAACAATACTCTGAGCGCATGTCTGAAGAAGTGGAGCGATTAAGATCTCAAAACTAAACAGAAAAATGCAGGAAGAAGAAGTGAATAACACTTCTTCTTCTCCGCATTTAAAACCAGTCGAGTCGCCTGAAAGTAAAAAGCCGGTTCCAAAGAAAAAGCGCGGTTTCCATATCAACTGGCTTTATGTTCCTGTCATCATTTTAATGTCTGTGTTTATCATTTATCCTTTCTTGAACGGTGTAAGAATTTCTTTTACCAATTGGAATGGCTACTCTCAAACGATGAACTGGATCGGGTTAGATAACTATATCCGCATGTTCACCGATCCGAATACATGGTTGATTGTAAAAAATACTTTGATATATGGGATTGGAAGTACGATTCTTCAAAATGGTATAGGCCTTCTGTATGCCATTCTTTTGAACAAGAGTATGAAGTTCCGGGCGGTGACCCGGACGATTGTTTATCTTCCTGTCATCATCAGCCCTCTTATCATGGGGTACATCTGGTATTTCATTTTCCAATACAACGGCGGGGCTTTGAACGATATCATCACTTTATTCGGTTTTGAACCTGCGAACCTTTTAGGAAATCCTGATGTCAACGTGTGGTTGATCACCTTTGTTAACACGTATCAATTCCTTGGTATTGCGATGATCATTTACCTGGCAGGCCTGCAGGGTATTTCAAAGGATTATTACGAAGCGGCGACTCTGGACGGGGCTTCCAGCTGGCAGCAGTTCAAAAATATTACGCTTCCTTTATTGATTCCATCCATCACGATCAATGTCGTCATCAACTTGATCAACGGTTTGAAGCTTTTCGATGTCATCATAGCGATGACCAACGGTGGTCCAGGGTATGCTTCGCAATCTCTTTCCACGATGATGTATCAATTGTATTTCGCAAGACAGGATGCAGGGTATGCAGCTGCACTCGGAAACCTGATGTTCTTGATCATCGTCATCATCAGTCTGACAGCTCTTATCTACCTGCGTCGTAAGGAGGTTGAAGCCTAATGGATAAACAAAAGAAAGTGGTATGGACGATTTTAGGAATCACCGTCAGTCTTATGCATATCATTCCGTTCTATATTCTAATGACGACCTCTTTCAAAAATAGTAGTGACTTCAGCTCGAAATGGCTGTTTCCTGATTACTTGGATTTCAGTAATTTCTCGAATGCGTGGACACAGGCGCAGATGGGGACTGCATTATTCAATAATGTGGTCATCACGGTGATATCTGTCACGGCCTTGATCGTTTTAGGTTCACTGGCTGCCTATCCTTTAGCCCGTGTTGCAAGCCGTTTGAATAAAGTCATGTACATCAGTTTTGTCGCGGTAATGATTGTGCCGCCTCTGACTATTTTAGTTCCATTATATAAATTCATTGTCGATATCGGAGGACTGAATACGATTTGGGCGGTCGTTCTCGTCCACGTATCGTTCTGGCTGCCTCTGACGATCTTCCTTTATACAGGTTTCATTCGTTCGACGATTCCGAAAGAATTGGATGAAGCGGCGATGATTGATGGAGCCAGTCGACTGCAGATTTTCTTTAGAGTGGTATTTCCACTCCTGAAACCAGTGACAGCTTCAGTCATCATCATTACAGGAATGTTTGTATGGAATGATTATCAGTTTTCCGTGTTCTTTTTACAGGATAAAGATGCGCATACCATCACTGTCGCTTTATCCCAGTTCTTCTCGCAATATTCGAATGATGTAGGACTGGTCGCAGCAGGGTCATTGCTCGGGATGCTGCCGATGGTCATCGTATTCTTGTTCTTGCAGAAATATTTCATCGCTGGACTGTCATCCGGTTCAGTCAAAGGGTAAACAACCAGAGTTTAATTTAGAGGGGAAGTTTTATAATTATGATTTTTGAAAACGAATCACCAAGGCAGTTCCATTTGCAGAATGACGAAATCAGCTACGTGTTACATGTTCTGAAAAATGGACATTTAGGCCACCTTTACTTCGGGACACGTTTGAACCACAGGGAAGATTTTTCTCATTTTCAGCAAGAAGCAGAACGTGCAGGTACGTCATATGTCTATGAAGGAGATATGAATTTCTCCCTGGATTTGGCGAGACTTGAGTATCCGGTCTATGGGAGCACCGATTACAGAGAGCCTGCCCTGCAGATAGAACAGTTGAACGGAAGCAGAATCAGTGATTTTAAGTATGCTTCGCACCGGATTTATGCAGGTAAACCTGAACTCGAAGGCTTGCCGGCCACATATGTGGATGAAGAGGAAGAAGCGCGTACGCTTGAAATTACACTTCATGATCGGGTGATGGAAGCGGATTTGATTTTGACGTATACGATTTTCAAAAATTACAATGCGATTACTCGTTCGTCTAAAGTCGTGAACCATGGCAGAGAAGATCTTAATCTCTCCCGTGTTCTGAGCGCATCAATTGATATGCCCGATTCTGATTACGAGATGATCCAGCTTTCTGGAAGCTGGTCGAGGGAACGCCACGTAAAATCGCGCCGGATTGAAAGTGGTGTGCAATCCATCGGCAGCACGAGAGGTACGAGTTCCAGTCAGCAGAACCCTTTTTATGCGCTTAAGCGACCGAATACGACGGAAGATGTCGGAGATGTCATCGGAATGAGCCTCGTATACAGCGGGAACTTCCTCGGACAGGTGGAAGTCGATCATTATGATGTAGCAAGAGCTTCCATCGGACTTCAGCCGTTTGATTTCAATTGGAAGTTGGAGCCTGGAGAAGCATTTCAATCTCCTGAAGCGGTCATCGTGTTTTCAAATCAAGGAATGAATGGCATGAGTCAGATTTATCACAATCTATATCATCAAAGGCTGGTCCGAGGGAAGTGGAGAGATCGGGAGCGTCCGATTTTGATCAACAACTGGGAAGCGACGTACTTTGATTTTGATGAGGACAAAATCGTATCCATCGCTTCTCAAGCCAAAGAATTGGGAGTCGAACTTTTCGTCCTCGATGACGGCTGGTTCGGAAAGCGGGATGATGATACCACTTCCCTGGGAGACTGGTTCTATGATGAACGAAAACTTCCTGGAGGAATCTCTCGTTTAGCGGAAAAAGTAACGGAAGCAGGGCTGGATTTCGGGCTTTGGTTCGAACCGGAAATGGTGTCCAAGCAAAGTGAACTCTTTGAAAAGCATCCGGATTGGGCGATCCAAGTAGAAGGACGGCCGATGTCTCATGGAAGAAACCAATACATATTGGATTTTTCCAGAAAAGAAGTGGTTGATTACATTTATGAATTGATGCACGATGTTCTGTCCAATGCTCCGGTCACCTACGTGAAGTGGGATATGAACAGATACATGACAGAAATCAGTTCAGCCGCGTTACCTTCAGATCGTCAAAAAGAACTCCCGCATAGATATATTTTAGGAGTTTATGACTTATATGAACGTCTGATCAGAGATTTCCCTGAAATCCTATTCGAATCTTGTGCATCGGGCGGTGCCCGCTTCGATCCGGGGATGCTTTATTACGCGCCCCAAACATGGACGAGTGATGACACGGATGCGGTCGAGCGTTTGAAAATCCAGTATGGAACGTCGATGGTATATCCGCTCAGCACGATCGGTGCCCACGTTTCAGAAGTCCCGAACCATCAGGTGAAAAGGATCACTTCATTGAAAACCCGAGGTGAAGTGGCGTTCTTTGGAACATTCGGCTATGAGCTGGATGTGACGAACATGTCTGAAGCCGAGAAGGAAGAAACGAAAAACCAGATCGATTTTTATAAACAGCACCGCGAATTGATCCAAAAAGGAGACTTTTACCGCCTGGTCAACCCATTCGAAGGAACTGGCAATGACACGGCATGGATGGTCGTATCCGATAATCGCGACAAAGCTTTGGTCGGTCACTATCGAGTACTGGCAAGGCCGAATGACGGATTCCACCGCCTTTACGTGAAAGGACTGGATCCTGATAAAAAATATCACGTCCGCCAACTCGCGAGTCATGAAGATTACAACGAGTCCCATAGTGGTAGCACTCACTTTGGAGATGAGCTTATGTTTGCCGGCTTGAATCTCGGAGCCGGTTACTCCGGAACCCAGGCGGGTGGTATAAAAGAAAGTGGAGATTTCTCATCAACCTTATGGCTGATTGAAGAAGCATAAAGAATGAAAATACACCTGAGGTCATCCATGAATAGGATGACCTCAGGTGTTTCTTGTAACTCTCCCTGCACATCACTATATTTTCCCCCGCTACTCCCTTATACTCTTATATTAATAGATCTATTAACCTCAGAAATCAGGAAACTGTCCGTTCGCCTTTGTATGGTTTGGGAGAGAAGGGAAAACAGGTCGCTTTCCGCGGGCAGCTGTCGAGCCTCCTCGTTTCACTGCGGGGTCTCGCCTAACCTGTATTTCCCCTCAGGAGTCTCCCCATTTTCCCTTCTCTCCCTATAAAATTCACCTGAACGGACATTACCAAGGATGAATACCAAATCTTCGCTTAAAATAATCATGTCTTTAAGAAACCAAGAAGACATTTATATCTTATATAAAAGGGTATATAGAAAACACCTCCTATCCTATGCCGGAAATCTTTTGGTACTAAAAAAAGGAAAAGAGGCAAGGATGGTTTCGAAATTATAATTAGGCAATTACACTAAGACCTGGTCCGTTGCGATGAAAAGAAAAGGGCGGGCTCGGAAACGACTCCCTTTCCTGCGGTGGAACAGGCGAGCTTCCTCGAGCTTTTCGCCCTGTGGGATCTCGCATAGTCCCTTCTCCCGCGGGAGTGTCGCCGTTTCCAAGCCCACCCGCCTAATGATACGAACGGACCATTCTATTTATTGTATTGAGAACGGATATAATATACACAATCTACCAATTTAATAATCAAACTTGGCAGAATAATAGCTTTTTATTATGTATCATTATTTTTTAGGATTACTCAATATTCCGTGTTTCCGTTATTCGAATAATCGGAAGGAGGTCCGGGAAATCGGGAGACTCCTGTGGGATGCACATGTCAGGTGAGACCCCGGAAGACGGAGTCTGAGGAGGCTCAGCGCATGCCCACGGAAAGCGAGTGATTTCCTGGACGTCCTATTTTCAATACAGCGAAACGGAAACACCCCAACCTCGGTATAAATCTACAGTAGCTTTGGACATTTGTTGAATGAGATATATCTTTGAAGAGGAGTGGAGAGGATGGAATCGTGGATTGAGAGATTAAAGGAAATTCTTCCGGAAAAAAGAGTCATGACCGATTTGGCGGACCGATACAGTTACAGCTTTGATGCTTCATTCGGTGAATACCTGCCGGATGTCGTCGTCCAGCCGCAGCAGAAGTCAGAGATTGTATCCATTCTTAAATTGGCAAACCTACATAAAATTCCCGTCTATCCTCGAGGCCAAGGGACGTGTCTGAGCGGTGGACCACTGCCTGTCTATGGCGGGATCGTCCTCGATATGTCACAGTGGCCGAAAACGATTGACCTGCGACCGGAAGATCTGATCGTTTCCGTATCACCGAGCGTTTTGACAGCAGACATCAATAAAGCAGCCGAAGAGCACGGATTGATGTATGCGCCCGATCCCAGCAGCGCCCATGTCGCTACGATTGGCGGAAATCTAGCGGAAAATTCCGGGGGACCGAGAGGCTTGAAATACGGGGTTACGAAAGATCATGTCATAGGCCTTGAAGTGATCACTCCAGAAGGGGAGATCATACGGACAGGAGGACAGACGATCAAAAATGTGACCGGGTATGACCTGACCAAACTGATCGTAGGTTCGGAAGGGACGCTTGGGGTCATCACTGAAGCGACGTTGAAATTGATGCCGAAACCTCCTGCCGTACAGACGATGATGGTCAGCTTTGATAAAGTTCGCAGCGCAGGAGAGGCTATCTCAAAAACACTCACATCAGGGATTCTTCCTTCCAAAATGGAGTTTATGGATCAAGCTTGTATACAGGCAGTTGAAAACTTCAAACCGATTGGACTGCCGGTGGAAGCTGCAGCAATTGTCATTATAGAACTGGATGGGCATCCTGAAACGTTGAAAATCGAGCGGAAACTCGTAGAAGATATCATGAAGAAAATAGGGGCCACGGACATTATCATTCCGAAAACTGAAAAAGATGCGGATGAAATATGGCACGCAAGAAAACAAGTTTCTCCGGCTATCGCACAAATCAAACCGACGAAGGTATCTGAAGATGCGACCGTCCCCCGCAGCAAAATCCCCGATTTGATTGAACGCCTGCAAGTCATTAAAGAAAAATATGATGTCGAAATCGTCGTGTTCGGCCATGCCGGTGACGGAAACCTCCATCCGAATGTGCTGTGTGACAAGCGCGACCATGAAGAAATGGCAAGGGTGGAACAGGCGGTCGGAGAGATATTCGAAGCGGCGATTGAACTAGGAGGAACACTTTCCGGGGAGCATGGAATCGGAACGATGAAAGCCCCGTTTATGGAACAGGAACTCGGTGAAATCGGCCTGGATATGATGAAACGGGTGAAAGAAGCCTGGGATCCCAATGGAATTATGAATCCAGGAAAAATATTTGCGGAAAAAAGCCAGAAACTGGTGCTTCGGAATGAGTAATCTAAAAGCTTTGCAGGAAAAGCTCAATTATGACAAAACGTTTGACTGTGTCCAGTGCGGCTATTGTCTGCCCGCTTGTCCAACGTATGAAACGATGGAAAGGGAGACACATTCTCCTAGGGGGCGGATCAATTTAGTGAAAATGGTCGCTGAAGGAAAAGGAACCGTCCAGGACCTTGAGAACCCTATTGAAAAATGTCTCGGGTGCATGGCCTGCACGACCGTCTGTCCGACAAATGTCCAGTACGGACAAATTTTAGAAGGGGCCAAGCAAGTCATCGATGAACAAAAGGTGAAATCTCCAACTCAGAAGAAGCTGGAACAGTTTTTATTCCAATCATTTTTCCCTTCACAAAAATGGATGAATACTTTGGGGCATGCCACATGGCTGTATCAAAAGTCAGGATTTCAAAAAGTAGCGCAAACCTTGGGGTGGACGAAACTTGCCCCCAATCATTTGGATGCCTTTGAGAGAGTGCTCCCGGATCTGCCTTCTCCAAAAAGGAGAAAGAAACGCGTGAAGCGATACATGAGAAAAAGGCCCGCATCAGCCAAAGTGGCTTTTTTTACAGGGTGTATCATGGACAGCATGTTTTTCGAATCCAATGAGAACACGATAGAATTGCTGCTTAGAAGTGGAGCGGAAGTCGTGATTCCGGAACAACAGACGTGCTGTGGGGCACTCCATGCCCATTCAGGAAAAATCAGTTCTTCTGTGGATTTGGCTAAAAAGAATATTGCAGTCTTTGAAGAGGAAAACGTTGATTATATCGTTAATAATGCAGGTGGATGCGGAGCGAGAATGATTGAATATCATCATTTGTTTGAAAAAGGATCCGCTTGGTATGAACGAGCGCTTACGTTTGTTTCTAAGGTGAAAGATATTTCAGAGGTTTTAGTCGAATTAGATGGTCTGGAGTTTAAGTGTTCACTTGATAAAACCATAACCTATCAGCCTTCCTGCCATATGACCAATGTACAGAAGGTGACGGAACCTCCTCTTGAATTGATCGGGAAAATACCAGGAGTCCAATTGAAAGCAATGGATCGCCCTGATTTTTGCTGCGGTTCAGCGGGGGTTTATAACATCGTGAATTACGAGGACTCAATGGAGATTTTAGATGTGAAAATGGAGGATGTATGTGGAGTGAATCCTGATGGTATTGTGACATCAAATCCAGGGTGCTTACTGCAAATGAAGCTTGGAGTCGAACGGTCCGGCAAAAGTAATCAAATCGACGCTGTCCATTTAGTCGACCTCCTCATCCAAGCGGATCCACAACCGAAATAAAACCCCCACGGTCGGGTGATCGTGGGGTTTGGTTGATAAATTGGGATTTTTGCTGATAAATTTCCTTTTTTGGTCGATAAATTGGAATTTCCGCCGATAAAATCCCCTTTTTGGCTGATAAACAGCTCGCACGAGAACATGTAAACGGAGAGTAGAGGCTGAATTATTGTTTATCCCCGCTCGGAACTTCGCATCCGTCTTCAGTGCATGCCGCGTCTTGGTCAGTAGACAGATCTTCAAATGGAGAAGACTTCTGCTCTTCTTCAAAAGCTTTCTCAAGACCTTGGACGAAAATCTCTGTCGGCTGAGCTCCGGACACAGCGTATTTACGATTGATGACAAAGAAAGGCACGCCCTGGACGCCGATCTGGTGTGCTTCCTGCTCTTCTGAGCGGACCGCATCCGTATACTCTTCTCCTTCAAGGACAGATTTCACTTCAGCACGTTCCAAACCTATTTCAGATGATAGGTCCATCAATGTTTCATGGTCACCGATGTCTTTTGAATCGGTCAATACCGCTTTAAGGAAACGCTCCGTGATTTCTTTTCCAAGTCCTTTCGTTTCAGCGAGTTTCGCAACCCGGTGGGCATCGAGAGTATTTGTCGGAATCATTGTGTCGAAATGGAAATCAAGACCGGACATCGCAGCTTGCTCAGTCATATTCCTTGTCATTTCACGTGCCTCATCTAAAGTCCGACCGTACTTTTTTGAAAGTTTTTCATGCATGTTCGCTTCTTTATTCCGTTCGGCATTCGGATCCAGCTCAAAGCTTTTATAAACAACTTCGACTTGATCTTTCTGTGGAAACTGCTCCAACGCTTCTTCCAAACGTCGTTTTCCGATATAGCAAAAAGGACAGACGAAATCTGACCAAATTTCAATTCTCATAAATAATCTCACCTCTTTATAAAGATACATTCCCATTTTACGACTTTTCCCCCGCCAAAATCTATTATTCTGTTTATGCCTCAAGGAGCGTATAGATGAAGGGAATAAAGAAGGAGGTCGCTTATGGGGATTACGTTAATCAAAATTTCAAGCATTTATTTTGCTGTGGGGGTGGCGATCGGCTATTATATGTCACTCGTTCACGATTATGCGTTGACGCCTGTACACGTACACATCAACTTATTAGGATGGACGGCACTCACACTGGCCGGGATTTTGTATCACCTGTTTCCAAGCCTTGGAGAAGCGAAACTGGGTAAATTTCATTTCTGGCTTCACAATGCAGGACTTCCGATCATGATGGCCGGACTCTATTTGTCCATAGTCTTAGAGAGTGACCAGTGGGTACCGGTGATCGCTACGGGAGCTTCTCTTACAGTACTCGCTGTCTTCTTATTTGTCTTTAATATCTTCTTAAACTTAAAATCTGAATAACGAATAGAAGGGGGGCATCCTCAATCATCTGTGAATGCATGGATGGTTGAAGATGCCCCTCTTTTTTCATGTTTTCTTCCATATGGACGAAGATTAGTAATGATATGACAAAAAAACAGTATATTTATGGAAAAATTCAACAATCTTTTTACAAGAGTTGTGATAGTTTTTTATTTATAGACTTCATGAAACAACGAAACGAAAAAAGGAGGGGCGTTTCGAATTCCAGTTAGATAGATTTCACCTAAGGTCAAATGACTGCCACCATGATTCCACAATACATCTCCAAAATGAATAATCTTAAATCCCTATCATGACTGACCCACACCTATCAAAATTTTTAACAAAATAAAACTGAGCGTTCGTGCAATGACCGTAATACTTGCTACATATAAGGTTCACGAAACTAAAGGAGGAATATGCATGTCCGATATCGTAAAAATCGGTTTGATCCAAGCCAGACATGAGGTGGATGGAAACGAGCCTGTATCCGTCCATAAAGAAAAATCGATCGAGAAGCATATCCAGCTTGTAAGGGACGCAGCAGAAAAAGGAGCACAAATCATCTGCCTGCAGGAGATATTCTACGGTCCTTATTTCTGTGCTGAGCAGAATGCCAAGTGGTATGACTCGGCTGAAGAGATTCCTGAAGGGCCGACGACGACTCAATTCCAGGCCCTCGCAAGAGAACTGGGTGTGGTCATCATCCTCCCGATTTATGAAAGAGAAGGAATTGCTACCTACTACAATACAGCTGCAGTCATCGACGCTGACGGCTCTTACCTTGGTAAGTACAGGAAACAGCATATTCCCCATGTCAAAGTCGGAGAAGAAGGCTGCGGTTTTTGGGAGAAATATTATTTCAAACCAGGCAACTTAGGATATCCGGTATTTGACACAGCTTTTGCTAAAGTCGGGGTCTATATTTGTTATGACCGCCACTTCCCTGAAGGCGCGAGACTGCTCGGTTTGAAAGGGGCGGAAATCGTGTTCAACCCATCGGCAACGGTTGCCGGCTTATCTGAGTACTTATGGAAACTCGAACAGCCGGCTCATGCCGTCGCCAATGGTTATTATTTAGGAGCCATCAACCGTGTCGGTACGGAGGGGCCGTGGAACATGGGAGAGTTTTATGGACAATCCTATCTCGTCGATCCACGCGGAAGCTTTGTCGCCACCGGCAGCCGTGATGAAGAAGAAGTCATCATAGGGGAAATGAACAAAAAGATGATCCGTGAAGTACGCGACCTATGGCAGTTCTACCGCGACCGCCGGCCAGAAACCTACGGCGAAATGACTTCCCTACTACCATAAGAAAATACACCAAAGCTGACCAACACAAATGAAAGTGAAGAATGGTCAGCTTTTTTATTTTCAAAGATAAGCGGGTTGTTTTTGATAAGTGGGAGGGGAGTTGGAAATGGATCGCTTTCCGCGGGCGGTGCTGAGCCTCCTCGTTTCACTGCGGGGTCTCACCCTTACCGCTTCTCCCGCAGGAGTCTCACCATTTCCACCTCCCCTAATCTTCATAAGTTTCATTGTAATTAGATATAGCAATCTTACACTTCATGGTTCCGTTACGCTTGATTGTCGCAAGGAGTCAGGGGGACGGGGAGACTCCTGCGGGATGCAAGTACAGTTGAGACCCCGGAGGTCGTAGGCCGAGGAGACTCAGCGTCACGCCCGCGGAAAGCGACTCGTCCCCCTGACTCCTGAACCTTTCTCAAACAACGGAACAATCTAGAGCCTTGACTGATGTTACAACTTCTTGAAGGAGGCGGAAAGTATTGACCAAGTCTGAAAAAATGAAGATTTCCCTCACAGACCTGTCTCGAAATTTCGAGGAAGTCCACCCGGCATTGACCGACCGGGAAGCGGTGGAAGAAGCGAACCGGTGCCTGTATTGCTATGACGCTCCATGTATACAGGCATGCCCCACCGGTATTGACATTCCTTCGTTCATCAAAAAAATCGCTTCAGGAAATTTAAAAGGATCAGCGACGACGATCATGAGCTCAAACCCCGTCGGCGCAAGTTGTGCCCGCGTATGTCCGACGGAAGAATTGTGTGAAGGAGCGTGCGTACTCAACCACTCGACAAAACCGATCGTTATCGGAGATCTCCAGCGGTACGCAACTGATTGGGCGATTAAAAACGATCAAGTATTGTTCAAAAAAGGAGAGCGGAACGGGAAGACGGTCGCGGTCGTCGGAGGAGGCCCAGCAGGGTTGTCAGCGGCCCGCGAACTGGCGAGACTCGGCTATGACGTGACGATCTTTGAATCTTCTTCCAAAGCGGGAGGCCTGAACTCGTATGGAATCGTGTCATTCCGTCTCCCACAGGAAGTTTCCTTCTGGGAAGTCGATCAAGTGAAAAATCTCGATGTGAAAGTCCGTACCAACACCACTGTCGGAAAAGACATATCAGCTGATGAGATGCTTTCTACATATGACAGCATTGTTCTGGCTGCAGGAATGGCGCATGTCCCTGACCTTGGCATTGAAGGAGAAGAGTTGGACGGCGTGTATGACGCAATCGAGTTCGTCAAAGATACGAAAACGAAACCGTTGACGGATGCGTTCATAGGCAAGACGGTCGCGGTTATCGGAGCTGGAAACACGGCGATTGATGGAGCCACTTGTTCCGTCCGTCTGGGTGCAGAAAAAGTGAAAATCCTTTACCGCCGTACTCAGGAAGAGATGTCTGCTTATGACTTTGAATTCGAATTTGCGAAGCAGGACGGGGTCGAGTTCGAGTGGCTGACCCAGCCGGTCAAAATACATGGTGATGAAAAGGGCAGCGTTCGATCCATCGAATGCGTAAAAATGGAATTGGGTGAGCCGGATAAGGATGGAAGAAGACGTCCACAGCCGGTACAGGGATCCAACTTCAAAATCCCTGTTGATGCAGTGATCAAAGCCATCGGTCAAACGCGGCACCTCAGCTTGATCGAACAATTCCAATTGGATCATAAAGATGGAGTCGTACAAGTGACTGAATCGTACCGTACCTCCAACCCGAAAGTGTTTGCGTGCGGAGACGTTGTATTCGGTAAAGGAAAAGGGGAAGCGATGGTGGTCACAGCGGCCCAGCAAGGGAAAGATGCCGCTTATGCCATACACAAACAATTCAAAGAACAATCCGTGACGATATAGGAAATTTCCGTAGAAAGGGGAGTTCAGTATGGCAGATTTAAGGAGCAATCTTGCAGGAATCCAATCACCGAACCCATTTTGGCTTGCCTCTGCACCACCGACGAATTCAGGGTATCAGGTGCAGAGGGCTTTTGAGGCTGGGTGGGGCGGAGCCGTCTGGAAAACGCTCGGAGATCCGATTTTGAATGTATCCTCCCGCTTTGCCGCTGTCAGTTTCAATGGGCAGCGCGTGGCTGGTTTCAACAACATTGAATTGATCACGGATCGCCCGCTCGAGGTCAATCTGAAAGAAATTTATGAAACGAAAAAAATGTATCCCGACCATGCCATCATCGCTTCATTGATGGTCGAACCCAAGCAGGAGAAGTGGCATGAAATTGTAAAAAGAGTCGAAGAAGTCGGGGTAGACGGACTGGAACTCAACTTCGGGTGTCCGCATGGGATGGCAGAACGGGGGATGGGTTCTGCATCCGGGCAGGTTCCTGAGCTTGTTGAAAAGCAGACCTTTTGGGCGAAAGAAGCGGCCGAGACACCGGTCATCGTCAAGTTGACCCCGAATATCACCGATATCACCGCCACCGCTGAAGCGGCTGTGAGAGGCGGAGCGGATGCGGTGAGTATGATCAATACGATCAACAGTCTCGCAGGTGTCGATATCGATACGTGGAATACGATTCCTCATGTTGGCGGCAAGGGAGCACACGGAGGGTACTGTGGTCCGGCCGTCAAACCGATCGCACTCAATATGGTAGGGGAATGTGCGCGCAGTCCGCGTATCAATGTGCCGATATCGGGCATCGGTGGCATTTCCAATTGGCAGAATGCCGTTGAGTTCATGTTGATGGGAGCGTCGAACGTACAGATTTGCACCGCCGCCATGCACCATGGATTCAGGATCGTCGAGGACATGATCGACGGTCTGAACAATTATCTGGATGAAAAAGAGATCCCTTCCGTCCAGGAACTCGTAGGGAAGTCTGTTCCCAAGTACTCCGATTGGGGGAACCTCGACCTCAATTATAAAATCGTCGCCCGCATCAACAACGATGTGTGTATCAACTGCAACAAATGTCATATCGCCTGCGAAGACACGTCCCATCAGTGCATCGATATGCTGAAGGATGGACAAGGGAATCCAATATTGAAAGTCCGTGAAGAAGACTGTGTCGGCTGTAACTTATGTTCGATCGTATGCCCGGTGGAAGGAGCGATCGATATGGTCGAGCTCGAAAGTGAGCATCCTCCGATGACATGGAACGATCGACAGGCGGTCCTCGGATTGGTTCAAGAGAAAAAGGGCAACTTAACCCCTTAATTCAGAAAGGAGAAAAATCATGAAAAAAATCATTGAAAATGGAACGATCGTCACGGCTGCAGATACGTACAAAGCAGACATTTTGATTGAAAATGAACAAATCACAGCAATCGGTGAGAACCTGGATGCACCGGATGCTGAACGCATCGATGCCAAAGGGTGTTATGTCTTCCCGGGCGGCGTCGACCCACATACGCATTTAGAAATGCCTTTCGGCGGGACAGTATCGAAGGATGATTTTGAAACGGGAACGATCGCCGCTGCTTTTGGTGGTACGACGACGGTCATCGATTTCTGCCTGACGAACAAAGGGGAGCCGCTTCAAAATGCCATCGACGTCTGGCATGCCAAATCGAAGGACAAAGCGGTCATCGATTACAGTTTCCACCTCATGATTTCTGAACTGAATGACGAGGTGCTGGATCAGCTTCCTGCCATCATGGATAACGAAGGAATCACGTCTTTCAAAGTATTCATGGCTTATAAAAATGTGTTCCAGGCGGACGATGAAACTTTGTTCCGCACATTGAAGATGGCTAAAGAGCACGGCGGCTTAGTGATGGTCCATGCAGAGAACGGAGATGTCATCGATTACCTCGTCAGTGAAGCCTTGGAAAAAGGGAACACCGATCCGATTTATCATGCTCTCACGCGTCCACCGGAAGTGGAAGGAGAGGCGACAGGCCGTGCCGCTCAATTGACCGGACTTGCAGATTCACAACTGTATGTGGTACATGTCTCCTGCTCAGAAGCGGTTGAAAAAATCGCAGAGGCGAGGAGTAAAGGATTCAATGTGTGGGGCGAAACTTGTCCGCAGTACCTGGCATTGGATCAAAGCTACTTGGAGCGGCCGAATTTTGAAGGGGCGAAGTACGTCTGGTCTCCTCCACTCCGTGAAAAGTGGCATCAGGAAGTGTTGTGGAATGCGCTCAAGAGCGGCCAGCTCCAGACGCTCGGTTCAGACCAATGCTCCTTTGATTTCAAAGGTCAAAAGGATTTAGGAAAAGGGGATTTCTCCAAGATTCCGAACGGCGGTCCGATGATAGAAGACCGCGTAAGCATCCTGTTTTCTGAAGGCGTGAAAAAAGGACGCATCAGTCTGAATCAGTTCGTGGATATCATGTCGACTCGCAGTGCGAAACTCTTCGGTCTATATCCGAAGAAAGGGACCATCGCTGTCGGATCGGACGCGGACGTTGTCATTTTCGATCCGAATGTCGAACGCACTCTTTCCGTCGGTTCCCACCACATGGCTGTCGATTACAATGCGTTCGAAGGAATGAAGGTCACAGGCGAACCTGTCACCGTGCTTTCCAGAGGGGATTTCGTCATCCGTGATAAGAACTTCGTAGGCGAAACAGGAAAAGGCCGATATTTGAAGCGTGCCCGCTACAACCAACTGCTCGCTCCAGTTGATGAAAAGCTGAAAATATAGGAAGGACATGAACTGTAGAGGCACAGAGAGGAGGTGAAACGATTCACTGATTCCATTTTTGAAGAATGGGTGAAGGAGTGAGTTTATTGAAAAAAGGAGAAAGTCATCTGAGGTCTCCAGACTTGCTGCCGATCCATCAGGAAGGCAGAAAAATCACCACCTTAGGTTTTTCTTTCATGTGGGTCGGAATGGTCGTAGTATTGGCTACCTTCGCTATCGGGGGCGCCGGCGTGGCATCACTGCCATTGCCGCTCGTCATCCTGGGTACCATCATCGGTTCATTAGCCATCGGAGCCTTCATTGCGTTGATTTCCGATATCGGCATTGAACATGGGTTGTCCTTCCCGGTGTACATGCGTGCGCCGTTCGGAACGATGGGGACACACCTCCCATCTGTTGTCCGTGGGGTGGCCGCTTCCATGTGGTTCGGTATCAATACTTATTTCGGTGCAACCGCCATGAATGGAATTTTGAGTATGCTGTTCAAATTCGATAACTGGCTCGTCTGTTTCTTCATTTTCGCTTTTGTCCAATTATTGAATACTTCCCTTGGAATCAAAGCCGTAGAACGATTTGCCGATATGGCAGCCCCGACCATCCTGCTCATTTCCATTTGGATGTTCTTGGAGCTCTCCGGTACTGCGGCTGGTGAAGGACGTAACATTTGGACATGGTCTGAAAATCCGGCAGCAGGAGCCGATGCCTTTACGGCTTTCCTGGTTGTCATTTTCAGCAACATGGGCTTCTGGGCTACGCTTGCTGCAGACATCCCGTCGATTTCAAGGTTCATCAAAGCACCGAAAAATGAACGCAACTGGTTCAAACGGAACAAGGGTGCGTTGATCGGAAGTCTGGTCGCCCTTCCACTGACTCAAACGTTCATGATCATCATCGGGGCCGTCGCTTATATCGCCGTCAAAAACTATGACCCTGTCATCGCGCTTCAGGAAACAGCGACCGGCTGGGTGCTCGGTCTGTTACTTCTCATGATTGTCCTCGCTCAGTGGTCGACCAATATTTCCGCAAACATTGTGCCCGCGGCTACGATTTTTTCCAATGTAGGCGGACCGAAATTCCCGTTCTGGGCAGGCGTATTTGCAGCCGGAGTGGTAGGGACGATTGTTCAGCCGTGGAGTTTGTTTGCAGCGATCATTCCTGTTCTTCTAATTGTCGGTGGAATATTATCTGCCATCGTCGGAATTCTTTTTGCCGATTATTACTTATTGAGAAAACGAAGAGTCAATGTGTACGACCTTTACAAGTCCGATGGACAGTTCAGGTATGCCGGGGGCATCAACTTGGCAGGGTTCATCTCGTGGGTGGCAGGGGGATCTGTCTCATACTTTTTCCCGAGTTACTCCTTTTTGATCGGCTTTGGTCTCGGAGCCGTCTGCTACTATCTGCTTTGTAAGCACTGGTATTTCAAAAAATACAAACAGGCAGAAATCGAGGACCCGAGTGATGAACGTTTCCTAGGAATCACTGTCGGCCGGGACTGGGATCTTGAAGATGAAAACAGCCGGGAAGCTTTGAAAGACGCGAATTAATATCAAATATCCGTCATCCGCTTTTAGACTCGGTGATATCCATTGAGTCTAAAAGTCGTATGACTATAAGGAGTGCATATGGATGTCTGATTACCAGGAATACTTACTTGAACGAGAGAAAATTGACCATTGGTTAGACAAAGGCTACATGATTACGGACGTTACAGAAAACTTGAGCGGCGCAGAACTGACTCTGAAAAAACCGGAAAATGATCTCGAGAAGCTTCTTATTAAAACGGCAGATGGAAGAAAGTATTTCTCCAACCTTCTTTTTCAGAAGAAAGAAGAGTTGGAAAGTCGTTGATGCACGTGTTTTTAAGCCTACGTACATAAGCGTAGTGACGAAAGTTTCAACAATGAAGGAGGAAGGTCTACCATGGCTGTGACGAAAAGCGATACGAAATTACTGAAGAATTTCATTAACGGAGAATGGGTGGAGTCGGAGAGTTCAGAGCAGTTGGAAGTACCGAACCCTGCGACAGGAGAATTGCTCGCACGTGTGCCTATTTCAACAAAAAAAGATGTCGATAAAGCGGTAAAAGCTGCTGAGGCGGCTTTTCAATCATGGAAAAACGTTCCCGTGCCGAAACGGGCGCGAATCATGTACAAGTTTCACCACTTGTTGAATGAAAACCACGAAGAGCTTGCCCACCTGCTCGTTCAGGAAAATGGTAAAGCATTCAAAGAAGCCTACGGAGAAATTCAGCGCGGCATCGAGTGCGTGGAATTTGCAGCCGGAGCACCGACGCACATGATGGGAGAAACGTTATCCAATATTGCAGAAGACATTGATTCAGAAATGTTCCGCTATCCACTAGGAGTGGTTGGAGGTATTACTCCATTCAACTTCCCGATGATGGTGCCGTTATGGATGTTCCCATTAGCCATCGTCTGTGGAAATACGTTCATACTGAAGCCTTCTGAGCGTACACCGATTTTGGCCAATCGGTTGGCGGAACTGATTACAGAAGCCGGAGCTCCTAAAGGAGTTTTCAATATCGTTCATGGAGCGCATGATGTCGTCAATGGTCTGCTCGATCATGAAGATATCAAGGCGATTTCATTCGTCGGATCCCAGCCCGTCGCTAAATATGTCTACCAAACGGCAGCTCAAAACGGGAAACGGGTCCAGGCCCTTTCTGGAGCCAAGAATCACCATATCGTCATGCCGGACGCCGACTTGGATAAAGCGGTACAGAATATCATCAGTTCCACGTTCGGGAGTGCTGGGCAGAGGTGTATGGCATGCAGTGCTGTCGTCGTGGTCGGGGAAAACGACGCTTTAGTCCAGGCGCTGCGTGAAAAAGCAGACGGTTTGACGATTGGGAACGGCATGGATGAAGAAACGCTGCTTACTCCAGTCATCAGAGAGTCCCACCGCGAAAAAGTGGTCGGATATATCGAAAAAGGGGTGCAGGAAGGGGCGGCGCTGATTCGTGATGGAAGACAGGAAATGACGGATTCAAAAGACGGCAATTTCCTCGGACCGACCATCTTCGATCACGTAACACCGCAAATGACGATCGCCAAGGAGGAGATTTTTGCTCCTGTTCTCAGTCTTCTTCGCGCGGAGTCGCTGGATGAAGGATTGGATTATATCCGTAAATCCCGTTATGGAAACGGAGCCACACTTTACACGAAAGATGCATCCGCGGTGCGTAAATTCCGTGAAGAAGCGGATGCAGGAATGCTCGGCATCAATGTCGGAGTCCCTGCAACGATGGCGTTCTTCCCTTTCTCCGGATGGAAAGATTCTTTTTATGGAGATTTACATGTGAACGGAAAAGACGGAATCAATTTCTATACACGTAAAAAAATGATTACATCTCGCTACGATTATTAAGGAGGAATCCGATGGTCCATCAAATCGATCGAACGCAGGATGTATTGGAGAAGGATGAACAATTCCTCTGGCATTCCATGAAGCCCTACAATCCCGATTCAACAATGGTAGCAGCAAGCACGAAAGGGGCGTGGGTGACCGATATCAACGGGAAGAAATATTTGGATGCCATGGCAGGCCTGTGGTGTGTCAATGTCGGATATGGACGAACAGAACTTGCGGATGCCGCATATGAACAGTTGAAACAAATGGCATATTTTCCTCTCACCCAGAGTCATGTCCCTGCGGTGAAACTGGCTGAAAAGTTGAACGAGTTGCTTGGTGATGAGTACGTTATCTTCTTTTCAAACAGCGGTTCCGAAGCGAATGAAACAGCTTTTAAAATAGCGAGGCAATACCACCAGCAGCGTGGGGAGTATAATCGTCATAAAATCATATCCCGTTACAGAGCCTATCATGGAAACTCCATGGGGGCCCTTGCAGCAACAGGTCAGGCGGAACGGAAATACAAATACGAGCCGTTGTCCTCCGGGTTTCTACACGTTTCTCCCCCGGATTCGTACCGGATGACAGATGCCCATTTGGAAAATGCTCACGAAATGTCCTGTGTCCAGGAAGTCGACCGGAAAATGACATGGGAAATGAGCGATACCATTGCAGCCATGATCATGGAACCGATCATCACAGGCGGCGGGGTGCTCGTTCCGCCGGAAGGGTATATGAAAGCGATCGAAGAGACATGTGAAAAACACGGAGCCCTTTTGATTGCAGATGAAGTTATCTGCGGATTTGGACGGACAGGGGAAACATTCGGGTTCAAAAATTACGGCGTCCAACCGGATATCATAACAATGGCTAAGGGACTGACCTCCGCCTATTTACCTTTATCGGCAACAGCAGTCAAAAAAGATATTTATGAAGCATTCAAAGGAGCGGAAGATTACGATTACTTCCGTCATATCAACACGTTCGGAGGAAATCCGGCCGCTTGTGCGTTAGCTTTGAAAAATATAGAGATCATGGAAAAGGAAGACTTGTTTTCCCGTTCAAAAGAATATGGGGACCGTTTACGGTCTGAGCTGCAGACACGCCTTCATAACCATTCATTTGTCGGAGATATCAGAGGAAAAGGCATGCTCGTGGGAATTGAGCTGGTGAAAGATAAACGATCGAAAGAACCGCTGGAGGTCTCGAAAGTCAATGAAGTGATCAAGCGATGTAATCAGAACGGATTGATCGTTGGTAAAAATGGGGTCACGGTCGCAGGGTATAACAATGTCCTTACACTCGCGCCGCCATTGAGTATCGATGACGAAGAAATCACTTTCCTTATAGAGACTCTGACGAAAGCGGTCCATGAACTGAAATGATAAAGAAGCCATCCTTTTTAAAAGGATGGTTTTTTGTATGACACGTATCTGCCCCTCCTTTCGATTATAGAAGTAAGGAGGGGATCGTATGATTTCATTGGAGATCTTGAAAGAACGCAGCTTGAAAAACATGGGTCCTGTCATTCGTGAAGTCCGTGAAAATGCTTTGCGTATGATTGAACTTGCTTATGAAGAAGGTATCCAGGTGCAAATTTCTTCAGGGTATCGGTCGCTGGAAGATCAGGCGAGACTATACGGACAGGGCAGACCCGGATATATTTGGAGAGGAAGGAGATATGGTTCAAAAGGGAAAATTGTCACGTATGCATTGCCGGGTCAGAGCACCCATAACGACCGGCGTGCCGTAGATTTCTTTATTCTTTCCAATGATGGTAAGGCCCACTGGACAGTGGACGACCGCTGGAAGAGAGCAGGCGCGATCGCCAAGTCGCTCGGTTTTTCGTGGGGCGGAGACTGGGAGAAATTTTTGGACTACCCCCATCTGGAATGGCCAAAACGAATCAGTGCCGGTTATGTCCTGAAGCGAGGGGCACAGGGAGCACAGGTGAAAGAATTCCAAAATCATTTACAAAGCCTCGGTTATGACCTTTTGGTGGACGGCCGATTCGGTCCAATTACAGAACAGTCCGTACAACAATTTCAAAAGAAACACGGATTGAAAGTCGACGGTGTAGTCGGCCCGATGACGTGGAGAAAGTTGAAGATGATGGCATATCCCGGTACACCACTGAAAAGAGGGGCCGTAGGAAGAGAAGTGATTAAGGTTCAAAGGAGAATAGGCGTCAATGCGGACGGATTATTTGGAATACGGACGGAAGCGGCAGTGAAAAAGTATCAGCGTCATTTTCAAATCGAGGTCGATGGGATCGTGGGTCCAATTACTTGGAGGTACCTTTTTGGATAGATGGATACGCCCTTTAAAAGCTGACCTGCGGCTGGCAGGTCAGCCTCTCAATTAGGAAGTTAGACCCTTATTACCCAAATAAAGGTTGACAAAAAGACGGCAGTTTAGAATAATAACAATTAAATGTTCAGTAAATTCTAACTTTTTTAACAATTTTTTTAGTTGAAAATGATACCGCTTACACATGAGGGGGGAAGTTAAATGTTCATACCGATTTTCCTGGCAGTGGTTACGATTTTATCAGTAATATTCGCATTGCGAAAAAAACGTCCTTTGTTTTTAGCACTGCCTTTGGTAGCGATGATTACGATCGCTTTTATTAAGATCATGAGTGTCCCGCTTCCTTTTTGGGAAACGGTCCAATTCATATTTAACTTAAGAGGATAACACGAGAGGAGGTGTAACTTTGAGAAAAATCGACCGGGCTCACGCAGATGCTTATTTCCGTGTCCGCACGACGATGATCGCCATATACTTATTCATCGGGTTGAGTGTTTCCTTTGGTGTGGCTTTTTTTGCCCGTGAACTTTCGCACTTCACAGTGATGGGGGTTCCATTCCACTACTATATGGGATCGCAGGGGGCAATCGTAACATTTATTATACTGCTGTTCGTCAACGCAAAAGTAAGTGATGTCATTGATGAAAAATTCGGGATCTCTCCAAAACAGCTAGAGAAAAGCAAACAGGAAGACAGAGCGGTCAATCAGTAACTTAGGAGGAAAGGTATGGATGCACAATTTCTTGTTTCGCTTAGTTTAATCGGAGCAACATTCGCTTTATACATAGGTATTGCCATGTACAACAAAGCAAAAGCCACGGATGATTTTTATGTAGCAGGCCGAGGGGTCCCTCCTGTTTATAACGGGATGGCCATCGGAGCCGATTGGATGAGTGCAGCTTCATTCATCGGTTTGGCAGGTACGGTCATGATCTTAGGATATGATGGGCTTGCGTATATCATGGGGTGGACAGGCGGTTATTTATTACTGACTTTCCTTCTCGCACCTCAGCTCAGAAAATACGGTCGTTATACGGTACCGGAATTCATCGGGGACCGATATAAAAGCAACACCGCGCGCTTGCTCGCGGCTGTCGCTACGATCATCATCAGTTTTACATACTCGATTGGACAACTTTCCGGTTCTGGTGTAGTTATCGGGCGTCTCCTCGAAGTCAATACAATCATCGGTACACTGATCGGGGTTGTTCTCATCGCTTTTTATTCAGCACTCGGAGGGATGAAGGGAATCACATGGACCCAGGTCGCTCAATATATCGTGCTGATCATCGCTTATTTGATTCCTGTCATTTTCATGTCCTTACAACTGACTCAAAACCCGCTCCCATGGATGTCCTATGGTAGTGTCATGTCTGAAATGAGCGCGTTGGACAGGGAGCTTGGCGTATCGGAATACCTCGTTCCATTCACGGAAGGGAGCAAGTGGCAGTTCTATGCCTTGATGTTCACGTTAATGTGCGGAACCGCTGGTCTGCCACACGTAATCGTCCGCTTTTACACGGTTGCGACGATGAAAGCAGCCCGTTGGAGCGGGGCGTGGGCACTGTTATTCATCGGACTCCTGTACTTATCAGCTCCAGCTTATGCCGCTTTTTCCCGTTTCATTTTAATGACTCAAGTTGCAGGATCTTCCTTAGATAACCTGCCTGCCTGGACATCCGCGTGGGTGGATACCGGACGTCTTTCTGTGGCAGATGGTAATGGGGATGGTGTCCTGCAATGGTCGGAACTCGTCATCAGTAATGACATCGTGGTCATGGCTACGCCGGAAATCGCAAACCTTGGAATCTTCGTCATCGGTCTGATGGCAGCAGGGGCGATGGCCGCTGCATTATCCACGGCCGGCGGATTGATGATTGCTATTTCTGCATCACTGTCTCACGATATTTATTACCGGACGATCAATCCGAATGCCAGTGAGAAGAAGCGTCTGGCTGTCGGACGCTGGTCCATCGTCATCGCTACTGTAGTCGCCGGACTGGTCGCTTTGAACCCACCAGGGGCGATCACACAAATCGTCGCATGGGCTTTTGCCCTCGCATCAGGAACCTTCTTCCCGGCCTTGCTGCTCGGCGTATGGTGGAAACGCGCAAATGGACCAGGTGCAGTCGCAGGGATATTGGTCGGTCTATTCGTGACACTTGGCTATATCTTTGCATCCAAGTTCGGCGGATTTACGATATTAGGAATCATCGACACGGGAGCAGGGGTGTTTGGTGCAACGTCAGCCATTCTCGCCAACGTGGTCGTATCATTGATGACCAAGCCGCCTTCCCAGAAGATCCAAGAGGAAGTGACGGATCTTCGTTACCCTGAACAAATCGAGTACAAAGATGGAGAGGTGTGGCTGAAGGACGCCAAATGATTTTTCATGAAATAACCCTCGGGTCCAGGTGACCTGAGGGTTTATTTTGTGCCATCGTGTCGGTTGGTGGGTCAATCAAACGTTTGTTTTTCAGGTGGATCTTGGTGGAAGGTAGTATTTATCAGCGAAAAAGGACTGGTTATCAGCGGAAATTATAATTTATCAGCGAAAAATTCATTTTATCGGCGAAACTTGAATTTTATCAGCGAAAAACCGAATTTATCGACCAAACTCCCATTCGCGCCGCCATATATTTCTGATACACTGATAGAGTTCTACCAGAAAGGAGGGAAGCTCGCATATGGCGATATTCTTTCAAGTGGTACTTCCTGTCATTCTTGTATTTTTTGCAGGATTCGTTTTACAAAAAGTATTGAAGCTGGAAATCAAATCGATTTCCACTGTTGCCCTATATATCATGCTGCCCTGCCTGGTTTTTGAGACCTTTTATGATGCGACGTTCGATCGCGATTATTTGATGATGGTCGTTTTTTCAATCCTGTTATTGTTCGCCATCGTCCTCATCAACAAAGTGGCAGCCAAACTATTAAACTATGATACGCCTACAGAAAGTGGACTCATTCTATCTACTGCCTTTATGAACGCAGGGAATTACGGTGCGCCCATCGTCCTGTTCGCCTTCGGTGAAGAGGGATTCGTCTATTCCGTTTCCTTCCTTGTCCTGCAGCAGATTGTCATGAACTTTTTCGGTGTCTATTATGCCGCTAAAGGTTCGGCTGGCATATCCATGGCGGTCAAGACGGTTTTGAAAATGCCGCCTACCCATGCCGTATGGCTGGCCCTACTTTTCAAGTATATGAATGTACCGATTTCTGAAAACTTGATGTCGAGTATCCAGCTGGTGGGAAATGCGACGATTCCCACAGTCATGGTCTTGCTTGGAATGCAGCTCGCCAACATTACAGTGAAGAATCTTTCTTGGGATAAAATTTCCTATGCAGCTTCACTGCGTCTGATCGGTTCACCATTGATTGCCTGGGGGCTGACAGTGATCTTACCGATGGGGGACATGATGGCGAACGTCCTGATCATCTCAGCAGCGATGCCGTCGGCTGCTACGACGACGATGTATGCCGTCCAGTTTGATTCAAAGCCCGATCTTGTTTCAAGCATCACTTTGATCACGACAGTATTAAGTATAATTACAATACCAATCGCTCTAAATATCCTCACATAATTATAAAGGAGGCAGGCCGTTGAAGTGGCCTGCCTCCTTATTTGTTTCCTTCCTTCTGCCGCTTGAATATCATATAATCAATGAGTGTTTTTCTCAGGAGACTTTTCCTTTCTTCCAACCCTTCCCGCAGGTCTTCATTCCGCTGATGTAACTCTCTCATCTTTTCTTTCAACTTCTGGTTGTTCCTGATGCTTTCTTCATGTTTTTTTGAGGTTTTCAAAAGGCAGTCATTCAGTTTCTTAAGCTCGTTGATTTCATTTTCGAGCCGTTGATTCTTCGATCTTTCTTTGATTACAAGGAGAATCAGGAATAGAAAAATGAAAAATAAAAGGACGGATGCCAGGTAAACCCACTGAATGCCGCCATTAAAATCATAAAGAGACTGAAATGGTTCTTCATTAGTCACAAAACCGAATGGCTCATTCACGAATTCTCCCTCCAATCATTTTCGTTCCATTATATACCAATACCCGATTTTCAAGAAAGCAAGCTCGAATTTATTCCTTTGTCTGTTGGCTCTGTTAAAGTCTGTTGTTTACTAAATAGTCTTCGTCTAGGATTAGGTGTCCGGTCCGTTATTTACGCAGAGTATGGGATGGCAGGGAAAACAGTCCGCTTTCCGCGGGGAACGCTGAGCCTCCTCAAACTTCGTTTTCCGGGGTCTCACCTTGTTCCTTTTTCCCGCAGGAGTCTACCTGTTTTCACTGCCTTCCCTTTCGTAGTTGGTGTAACGGACTTCGGTAATGGCCTTTCTGACCCTTCTACTTGGAAGAGGCGGCCTTGGAAATGGCGAGACTCCTGTGGGGTAAAGGTACATCGTGAGACCCCGGAAGGCGCAGCCTGAGGAGGCTCACGGTACCCCACGGAAAGCGAGTCATTTCCAAGGCCGCCTCAAACAAATTCCAGGACAGAAAGAGCTGATATGAGCTCACATGTGAAATAACAACACCAAGCAATAACAGAGCCTTTCTGCTAAAAGAGTGATGTTGATTTATAGAAAGGTGGACGATTTCTGCGTGAAGCGAATGGGTTTCGAAAGCCACTCACCTCTCACAAAACCCTCTAAACTAAATAAATCCATCCCCTCACAATGGGGATGGATTCACAACTTTAATCAGTATCCTCTTTTTCCTCTTTCTTCGATTTGAAGAACATATAAAGATTACCGCAAATGAATGCAGTTGATAAAACAACGGCCATTGTAGATAGATCAATGACATCAGTGGTGAAACCGATCACCAAATAACCGGCAAAGAATAAAGCAAAAATTAAATAATACACAATGATCTTCCTTTCTTACTAAACACTGAACCTATTATAACACTGGTGAAAAAATGAAAGAAACGCCAAGCCTTTGCCTGACGTTTCTTTCAACCTGGTGGGTACATGAAAAAGCGATAAATGGTGAACTCGTTTCCTTCTTCCACATCATAAGATTCGATGGGGATGGAAGCATAAAATTCTCCGTCCACCTGTTCGATTGTAATGATGGTTACGTACTCTTTGTCTTCTAAGATGGGGATCGGGATGGGATTAACAATTTCGACCATCCATTGGTAGGCTAATCTTTCGCAAAACGCGTGAGTGAATTTAGTAGGGGCGTCGTCTAACCAGATGTGGACAAGGGGCATCAATGATCGTGCCGATTGTTCCAATAGTATTCCTCCGTATCAGTGGTATGAATAAATAAGTTCCCTATCATCATAAGGAATAAACGTACAAGTGTGACAACTTTTCTTTTAATTTTTTCCGGGTCCTCTTCACAGTAGATATACTGATGTTTTTCTGTTCTGCGGTTTCATTGACCGTGTATCCTTCATAAGCAAGAAGAAGAACATCTTTTTCAAAGGCAGATAAATGAGAATGGTAAATAAGGTCATGCAGCATCAGTGTAGTGTCGATCGTGTCCGGCGGCTGCACCGGTGAAGGCAGAAGAAAACAGGAGGAGGTGTAGCGTTTTTCATTTCGATATAAGTTCTTATAGTGGTGGTAAAGTTCGTGGACATAAAAGGTGGAGAACTTTGAACGCTTCGGGTTATACCGGCATAGACAGTTGTTAAAGACGAGGAAAGCTTCCTGGATGTGATCATCATAAGGTTTCGGGATGTTCATTCGTTTCAATGTGTAATAAGTGAGTTTTCGAACCTGTTCAAAAGAATAAGTAGACATGCAGGGCTCCTTTCCTTATCCATTATCCCTTTAAATCTATGAAAAGGGAATAGAAAATTCAATTTTTGTAAGAAAATTCTATCAATTTATAAAAAGTTGCCCATTTTATGACACCAAAATGGAAGTTTTAAACGATTATAGTTATGGAAGGAAAAAAATTGAAAAAGATGAGGTGTCGGAAGATGATGGACGATCAGGAATTTGAAAGAATTGTATATGAAAATGAACGGCTGATTCATTACCATATCAGGAGTTTACAAATTAATGATAGAAATGGAGACTTTTTCGCAGAAGGGTTGTTTGCATTATGGCAGGCTTTCAGTACATACAAGCCTGAACTCGGACAATTCTCCACCTACATAAGCTGGAAAATCAGGAACGCACTCATAGATAAAATCAGAAAGGATAGTAAAACAGAAGAAGTGGAAGCCCGCTTTCAAACGCTCTACAAGCACAACGCCTTCATAGAAAATGAAATACATGACGAGTTGTTTTGGCAGCAGGTGAAAAGCCATCTTTCAACCAATCAATGGAAGTGGGTCTACTATTACATAATCCTCGATCGGTCGGTTGAACAAATCGCTAAGCTTGAAGGAGTGACCCCGAACGCGGTTAAGAATTGGGGGAAGCATGCAAGAAAGAAATTAAAGGAGATTCGTTTCGATACATAAGGAAACCCTGAAGAATAAGTTCCCCAGGGCCTTCTATTATTTTTCAATTGTGATATTGATTTTGTTCAGGCCTAAAGCGTAAGCAGCTTTGATCAACTTAGCAGCTTCCCGTTCAGCATCGTCAATTTTAATGTTATTTCTTGAGATGCTCAATGTTGTCCCGCCAGACACCATTGATGGAGATTCCTCTGTCTGTATATCGTTTAGAGAAAAAGCCATAGAAGGGTTAACTTCTTGAATTTCTTCATTTCGCTTACGATTGACGCGGCCACGAATTTTTCTGCCATGATAAACGACGCTTGCGTAAGGGCACCCTGTCTCAGCTGAGATTTCGCGGTAATTTTTCTCTGTTTCTCCAATCAGCCGCTTGACCTCGCCAAGGTCGTAATCATATTGTTTACTTCTCTTCGCCATTTTTAAAATCCCCCTTTTCTTCTGCATACAAATATTGTATCCAATAAAACTGTACTTTCATAGTAAAAACTATTATTTTTCTGGTTTTTAGAATAAATATATGATTTATTTGGTTATAGTATACTATTAATCACAACAAAAGTAGGATGTGTATATACATGGTAAAGAAAATTCTATATCTTTCCTTACCTATTCTAATAATGTTAGTAATTTTCAGTTTTTCTCATCAGCCTTATCAGGAACAGGACATCAAGCCATCGATGAATGAATATCTCCCCTTGGAACACATCGAACCGCTGGTTGAGCCGATCGACTTCACTTATATGAATAAACCGGTCAATGTGGAAACCCATGGTGTCGATGGGGTGGTGGAATTTTTGATTCGGAAGTCTGCTCACTTCGGCATTTTCTTTGCATTGATGGCGGCGACGGTGTTAGCGCTCCATAAGGTTTTTGAGTTCAAGTTTTCCAAAGTCCTGCTTCTATCATTGGTCATTACAGTGGGGTACGCTGCTCTGGATGAATTTCACCAGTCGTTCACGCCGAATCGGACACCTTATGTAGGAGATGTAGTCCTCGACAGCATGGGAGCGGTGACAGCAGGATTCATGATCTACACCGTATTCTTCTGGAAAAGAAGAAAATAAAGAACCGAGCGGTTATCCGCTCGGTTCTTTATGATTCAAGGGGAGTGCGTTTGGAACACTCTTTTTGTTCGACGGTTATTCCGTCTACGTCGGCTTTCAACGGAAGAATACTGCATTCAGGGAAAAGGGACTGAAGATTTTCTTTTTGTTGAATGTCGAATCCATCATACAAAGCGATCATGGTCGGACCAGCACCACTGATATATAGACCGAGAGCATCTTCTCTGACGCTTTCTTGGACTAAGTCGAACTCAGAGATCAGCTGCTTCCGGTAGGGCTGATGCCATTGGTCCCGGGTCATCATTTTACCGGCAAGTTTCCAATCTTTTGCTGCTAAAGCGGCGACTAATACATTCGCTTTTGCACTACTATGGACACCATCTTTGTAATCGATGCTTCTCGGGAGCAGCTGGCGTGCCTTTTCCGTTTCCAAATGATAACCAGGAACGATGGCTAACCAGGTGAGGATTTCCACCCCATCCGTGAAACGGACGTAATCAAGTTCGTTTCTGTCGTAGCTTGAAATCATGATGCCTCCGCATATGGCGGGGGCGACGTTATCCGGATGTCCTTCGATGGCACAGGCAAGCCTTACTTTCTCATAGTCACTCAATTGTAAGTCGAGAATTTGGTTGGCGAGTTCGATGCCTCCGACGACAGCCGTCGATGAACTGCCCAAACCTCGTGAAACCGGTACATCATTCACTGCACGGACATGATAGGCCGGTAGAGAATCATAGTCGTATGCATTAGCCGTGTACAAGGCAGATTTGTAAATTAAATTGTTTTTCCCGGAAGGAATGTGAGCACGATCTTGTTCAGGAACAGAGAAAAACCATTCTTCAGCCGGCTCACAATGTAAAGTGACATAAAGAGAAAGGGCAATGCCGATCGAATCGAATCCAGGCCCTAAGTTTGCTGATGTTGCGGGTACTTGGATCTGAAATGCATTCATGATTTGACTCCTGTCACGGCTGATGCGAATGCTTCGAAATCATTCTCAATGACCGTCGGTTGGACAGGGCTTTGATCAATCGCAGTGGCTGGATCCTTCAAACCATTCCCAGTAAGGACATGGACGACTTTCGAGCCAGGTGGAATCGTGCCGTCTTTCACTTTCTTAATGGTTCCGGCAAGAGAAGCACAGGAGGCAGGTTCCGCAAAAACGCCTTCCGATTGTGCCAACCATTGATAGGCATGGACAATCTCTTCATCTGTCACCTCATCAATCAAACCACCGGACTCTTCCTTCGCCTTGATCGCTTTATCCCAGCTTGCAGGATTACCAATACGGATAGCAGTTGCTAACGTTTCTGGATCCTCAATCACTTGATTACGAACAATGGCCGCAGAACCGCTCGCTTCAAATCCCATCATCTTCGGTAATGCATATCCGAACTCATGGTACTCTTTGAATCCTTTCCAGTACGCGGTGATGTTCCCCGCATTTCCGACAGGGATGGATAGAACATCCGGCGCATCACCCAGAGCATCACATACTTCAAAAGCAGCCGTTTTCTGCCCTTCGATTCTATAGGGGTTCAAAGAATTGACGAGCGTAACCGGTTCGTTTTCTGCGATTTTTTTCACCATTTCCAACGCCTGGTCAAAGTTCCCTTTGATCGCGAAAATTTCAGCACCATACATGACCGCCTGGGCGAGTTTCCCTTGAGCGATTTTCCCATCAGGAATGACGACGATACAACGGAGCCCCGCCCGTGCTGCAAAAGCGGCAGCTGAAGCGGATGTATTACCAGTAGAAGCACATATGACAGCTTTCGATCCTTCTTCAATCGCTTTTGCCATTGCCATCACCATCCCCCTGTCCTTGAATGAACCTGTCGGGTTGGCACCTTCAATCTTTACGTAACCCTCGATTCCAAGTTCTTTAGATAATGTAGGGATTGGAAGCAAAGGAGTGTTTCCCTCGCTTAAGCTAAGTTCAGGCGTTCGGTCAGTTACTGGTAAAAGGTCACGGTAATGATGAAGCAGTCCTTTCCACATATCAACTTCCTCCTTCTACACGGAATATGCTGTCGATGGATTTCACCGAAGCTAAACCTTCGAGATCCTGTCTGGCTTTTTCAAAATCTTCTTCACTGACTTGGTGGGTGACCATCATGATTTCCCTCTGGTCCTCTTTTTCTGAGGAACGTTGGATAATCTGATCGAAAGAAATTCCATATTCAGCGAAGATGTGGGTCATTTCGTTCAACGTACCCGGCTGGTCCTGTACTTGAAGTCGTAAATATTTCTTTGTCCATTGCTGCTGCTTCGCTTTTACCTGCGTCGGGAACTGCGGTTGTACATAGGCGGTTCCGGTCGTTCCGAGACGAATGTTTTTCAGGACAGCGATCAAGTCGGATACGACCGCTGTTGCTGTCGGCAGTTTTCCTGCGCCTGGTCCGTAAAACATCGTTTCTCCGATTGCATCTCCGTACACATATACAGCGTTGTATTCGTCGTTAACGGAAGAAAGTGGGTGATGAATCGGAAGTAGTGTCGGTTCTACACTCACGGAAACACCTGACTCGTCATTTTCAGCAATACCGATCAGCTTGATACGGTAACCGAGCTCCTCAGCATATTTTATATCTTCGAGGGAGATCCCGCGGATCCCTTTTACATCCACATCCTCTAATTGATAGGGCATGGAAAATCCTAGTATGGATAAAATCGTCATTTTTCTTGCTGCATCCAGACCATCGACATCTGCTGTAGGATCAGCTTCAGCAAATCCGAGGTCCTGGGCTTCTTTCAGGACGCTGTCAAAATCGACTCCCTCCTGTGCCATTTTTGTCATGATGTAATTGGTCGTCCCGTTCACGATTCCCATCATCTTTGTTATCCGGTCAGAAGATAATCCGTCCATGATTGAGCGGATGACAGGAATTCCGCCTGCTACACTCGCTTCATAAAACAGGTCACATTTGTTTTCCTGGCACGCCTCAAAAAGTTCAGCACCGTGCTTCGCAATCAAATCTTTGTTTGCGGTCACGATATGCTTTCCGTTTTTTATTGCTTTCATTAATATCGTAAACGTGTGATCGATTCCACCCATTACCTCTACGATAACGTCTATATCAGGGTCATTCGTAATATCTTCATGACGATCCGTCAATAATGTAGAAGACGTGGGAAGCTCTCTCTTTTTGGATGGATCATTAACAAGAGCAGCTTTGATCGTCACATCACACCCCGTTTTATGTTGAATCCTCTCTTTATGATCGTGAAGAATTTCAACGACACCGCTTCCTACAGTGCCTAAGCCTAATAATCCTACAGTAATGGTTTGTTTCATCGTTCACACTCCTTGTCCACTTGGTAGATACATTGTTCTTTGTATAAGGGACATTGTAACTGAACAAGAAGAGAGTGACAAGCTAGATTTCTAAACAATTAGAATTGAAAGAAAATTGTAATTGTATTTACATATTTATAAACTTGTAGATTCCTATTTAAATAGGAATGAAAAAAATATTTTTTACGGAATTTTAATATGAAAGTTATGATTATATAGACTTATTCATTTGAAAAGATAATTATCATACTTTGTATAATTTTGCATAAACTTGACTTATTTTAGGAAATCAAATATAAATAATTATACCTATATAACAGAAGGGAGGGAGTTGATGAAGATTGCTTTGGTATGTCCTCTGACCGGTCCGTTGAAAAAATACGAATTGATTATTGATGAAATCGTCCGGGAGATGGGGTTCGGTGGAAAAATCGAAGAATTCAAACAAGAAGGAAGAAAGATCGTTTATCGAGAAGAAGATGAGCTTTATTCGATGAGCACGGAGGAAATGAAAGACGCATACATGGACAGGAGCATCAGGGATCACTACAGAAATCTATTCAGCCATCAATCTACCAATCAGTCTTAATCATAGTAATGCTCCCTGGGAACGTGCGTTTCTGGGGTTTTTTTGACCCTGTCATTCTAGGCTTACACGGTCTCGTTCCTCCTCGTGATTGATCTCCAACTCTTTTCCTTCCAAAATTCCCCTGATCTAATACGATTTTAATATTCCGGCTCCCACCATAACTCTTCAATGACTTCCTTCGCTGCCTGCTTTTCTCGAACGTATAACTGAAATAACACTTCGCCCACTGGACAAACGGTAAATTTTTGAATACGATTACATGTGAAAAGGATTCCATGGAGGATGAAAGCTATGACAACCATCAACGATATTGCAAAAATGGCTGAAGTATCTCGGACAACTGTTTCGAGAGCCTTGAACAATAGTGGTTATGTAAGTGAAGACGTCCGAAAGCGGATCATGAAAATCGTCGAAGAGACGGGTTATATGCCAAGTCAGTCGGCCAAGTCTCTCCGGACGAAACGATCCGGAGTCGTCGGGGTCATCCTGCCACGCTTAAGCACAGAAACTTCATCCAGAGTCGTTCGCGGCATTAACGACTTCCTGGCGAAGCAAGGGTATCAGATTCTGCTGACAGACACAGAACTGGACTCTGATAAAGAAATCGATTATATCCGTCTGCTTAAAAGCCGGCATGTAGATGGGATCATTCTATTGGCGACTAATGTGAATGATCGATTATTAAAAGCCATCCATGATGCCGATATCCCGTTCCTTTCCATCGGTCAGGAGCTGCCGGGAATCACTTCATTGGTTTATGATGATTACCATGCGGCGAGTGATTTGACGAATATGTTGATTCATAAAGGGCATGAAAAAATCGGTTTTATCGGGGTCACGAAGGAAGACCCCGCTGTAGGACAGCTGCGAAGTAAGGCATACAAAGATACGATGGAAAAACGAGGTCTTCCTGTGAAAGATCATTGGATCGGTGAAGGTGACTTCAGTATCGAATCAGGTTACGAGCAGATGAAAAGAATATTGAAAAACAGCCTGAGTGATGTACCGACAGCCGTCTTTGCGGTAACGGACCGGATGGCGATCGGTGCGATAGAATACTTGAAGGAACAGGGATACCGCATTCCGGAAGATATGGCTGTAGTAGGAATAGGTGCTTCAGCGATGTCCAAATATCTGACTCCTTCGCTGACGACGGTAGACTACTTTAATGAAGAGGTAGGTAAGAAAGCCGGAAGTTTATTACTGGACAAAATTAACAATAAAAAAGTTGAAAAGAAATTTGAGCTGACTTATAGACTAATTTTACGAGATAGTGTATAGTACAACGTGAAAACGCAATCATGTAATCGTTCACACATTGAAAGATATTAAAAATATACTGCAATTTTAAATACCTATTCATGTAAGACTGTTTTTTTATGAGTGATGTGTAATCGATTACACAATTTAACTGAAATTCAGAAAGGAGAATCATTCATGGCCGATAATTCGCAAATTGCTAAACAGGTCATCGAAGCAGCTGGTGGAGAAGATAACATCGCTTCAGTAGCACACTGTGCCACACGTCTTCGAATCATGCTGCACGACAAAGAGAAAGCGGATATTTCCGCTGTAGAGAATGTGGATAAAGTCAAAGGGGCTTTTTATAACTCTGGACAACTTCAAGTCATCTTCGGAACAGGTACCGTTAACCGTATTTATGAAGAAGTGACGAAACTGAATGTGCAAGGAACTTCCAAATCAGAAATGAAGGAAGAAACGAAAAAACAGGGGAATATGTTCCAACGCTGGATCCGTACGTTTGGTGACGTTTTCGTCCCAATCATCCCGGCACTTGTTGCGACAGGTTTGTTCATGGGTCTTCGTGGCCTTGTCACTCAGGAACAGATTCTTGCGATTTTTGGATTGACGCCTGACAGCATCTCAGATAACTTCATCCTGTTTACACAAGTCTTGACGGATACGGCGTTCATCTTCCTGCCGGCTCTAGTTGCCTGGTCTACGTTCCGCGTATTCGGAGGAAGTCCGATACTCGGTATAGTCATAGGGCTCATGCTCGTATCGCCGGCACTGCCGAACGCATGGGTCGTTGCAGGCGGAGATGCAGAACCGATCATGTTCCTTGGATTCATCCCGGTCCTTGGTTATCAGGGATCCGTTCTACCAGCATTCATTACAGGTATTGTCGGAGCTAAATTAGAGAAAGCCATCCGTAAGAAAGTACCAGAATCACTGGATCTGATCTTGACTCCATTCTTAGTTCTATTGATCATGATCACGCTCGCGTTATTCGTCATTGGACCGATCTTCCACATCGTAGAAAACGGAATCTTCTCTGCGACACGTGCGGTTCTTGAACTGCCACTTGGTTTGAGTGGTATCATCATTGGTGGTCTTCACCAAATCATCGTTGTTACAGGTGTTCACCACATCTTCAACTTGCTGGAAATTCAACTGCTTGAACGTGTGGGTGAGAATGCGTTCAACCCACTGATCACGGCTGCAATCGCCGCTCAAGGTGGTGCTGCACTGGCAGTAGGTGTGAAGTCTAAAGCTAAGAAAATGAAAGCATTGGCTCTGCCTTCTGCACTTTCAGCATTCTTAGGTATTACAGAGCCAGCGATCTTCGGTGTCAACCTGCGCTACATGAAGCCGTTCATCATGGGTCTGATCGGAGGAGCTGTCGGTGGTTTCTTCGCATCCATCACAGGCATAACAGCTTCCGGTATGGCGATTACGGTTATCCCAGGTTCTCTGCTTTATCTGGATAGTTCATTCATCTTCTATCTATTGACGAACCTGATTGCCATCGGTGTCGCATTCGGTCTGACATGGGCATTCGGCTACAATGATAAGATGTTGGAAAACAAATAATGTATAGATAGTAAGAAGACCAGGTCATCGATGACCTGGTCTTTTTTGTTGAGGGGTCTGTACGGTTGAGGTGAAAATACGCAATAGTGCGGTGAAAACTTGCAATGTAGGTCTGAAAATACGCAATAACGCAGTGAAAACCTGCAATATAGGGCTGAAACTCCGCAAATAACAAACTTAAAAAACAGTCGATAATAAGGGAAAAGTTAACATCTACTTTATAAGAAATTGTAAAATCTATGGTACAATGAAGGATGGAAGCGTTACAAAGAAAGGCGGATCGACGATGTACAAGGAACCGATTTTTTTAAAGCCTGAATTCAAAGAACGAATTTGGGGAGGAACGAAACTGAACGAATTGTTCCACTATGACATTCCTTCAGACCAGACCGGGGAAGCTTGGTGTATTTCCGGACATGCCAATGGTCCGAATACCATCCAGAACGGTCCCTTGAAAGGAAAGACGCTGGCGGAGGCGTGGGATAATCACCGTGAGCTTTTCGCTGATGAAAAAGGAGAGGAGTTTCCTCTTTTAGTGAAAATTTTGGATTCCAAAAGTGATCTGTCTGTCCAAGTACACCCGAACGACACATATGCCCGGGAAGTTGAAGGGCAGAATTATGGCAAAACCGAATGCTGGTACGTCATCGATTGTGAAGAAGGCGCAGAAATCATTTTTGGACATCATGCCTCTGATCGACAGGAATTGGAGGAGATGGTGGAGAAGGGAGAATGGGACAGCCTTTTACGCAGTATTGAAGTTCATCCAGGGGATTTCTTTTATGTCCCAAGCGGAACCATCCATGCGATCGGTGGAGGAATTCAAATCCTTGAAACCCAGCAAAGCTCGGATATCACATACAGAGTTTATGATTATGACCGAGTTGGAGACGACGGGAAGAAAAGAGAGCTTCATTTGGAAAAATCCCTGGAGGTTACGAATGTCCCTCACAAAGATCCGGAAATCGACCGCGTGCAGGACATCGAAGCGGATCTGCGCATAGAAACATTGATTGAACAAGAATACTTTTCTGTTTTCCATTACGACTTGGAAGGTAGAAGTGTGGAATTACAGCCGGAAACATACTTATTGTTCAGTGTGCTCGAAGGAGATGGAGAAGTGAAAACGGATGGTAAGGTTCATTCCTTTGAAAAAGGAGACCATTTCATCATCCCGTCTACTGTTGATACGTATGAACTGGAAGGGAATGCTTCATTCATCGTTTCCCGTTCGAATAAAAACTGACATAGTTACTTACTAAAAGGAGTGGTGTACATGTGGAAAGAGCAATACAATCGCTGGAAAGAGTATAAGGAGCTTGATAAAAAGTTATCAAGTGAGCTTGATGCGATCGTTTCTGATGAACAGTCGCTTGAGGATGCTTTTTACAAGAACCTGGAGTTTGGTACCGGCGGTATGCGTGGGAAGCTTGGACCAGGAACAAACCGTATGAATATCTACACTGTACGTAAAGCGGCCGAAGGACTTGCTTCTTACGTCAATGATCAAGGGCTCTCGAAGCGAGGAGTAGCGATTGCTTATGATTCACGCTACATGTCGAAGGAGTTCGCAGTGGAAACAGCTCGCGTTCTTGGCCACCACGGCATCCCTTCTTACGTATTCACCTCATTAAGACCGACTCCGGAACTTTCTTTTGCTGTCCGTCATCTGCAGGCAGCGGCCGGGGTAGTTGTAACGGCAAGTCATAACCCTCCTGAATATAATGGTTTCAAAGCTTACAATGAAGACGGTGGGCAATTGCCTCCATTGCAGGCAGAGTCGATGATCGACTTCGTCAATCAGGTGGAAAACGAACTGCAGGTTGAAGTTGCTGATCAGAAGGAGCTCGAGGACAATGGGCTGCTGAAGTGGGTGGATGAAGAAGTCGATCAAGCCTACTTGGAAAAATTGAAAACGGTGACTGTGAAGCCTGAAATCGAAAGAGATATATCGCTGGTGTTCACTCCATTGCATGGTACGGCTCGTGATCTCGTTGAAAAAGGATTGAAGCAGAGTGGGTTTTCTTCCATACATGTCGTGGAAGAACAAGCGAAGCCTGACCCTGAGTTTACGACAGTTGCCTCTCCAAACCCGGAAGAACATCAAGCCTTTGAAATGGCAATCGACCAAGGGAAATCCATCGGTGCTGACTTGCTGATGGCGACTGATCCAGATGCGGACAGATTGGGTGTCGCTGTTCCGGATGGTACAGGAGACTACAAAGTTCTGACTGGAAACCAAACCGGTGCTTTAATGCTGGATTATATTTTAGAGCATACACCGAACCTTCCTGACAATGGTCAACTGATCAAGACGATCGTGACTTCTGAATTCGGTCGTGTCATCGCCAATTCTCATAATATAAGCACGCTGGATACATTGACAGGGTTCAAATTCATCGGAGAAAAAATCCGTGAATATGAACAGACAGGAGATCACACTTTCCTCTTCGGATATGAAGAAAGTTACGGTTACCTCGTCAAAGATTTCGCTCGTGACAAAGATGCTGTACAAGCGGCGGTCTTAATTGCTGAAGTCGGTGCTTACTGGAAAAATCAAGGGATGACATTGATCGATGCTCTTGAAGAACTTTACCAAAAGCATGGGTATTTCTTAGAAGACCTTCTTTCAGTGAAACTGGAAGGTAAATCCGGTGCAGATACGATAGAGAAAATCATGGATGATTTCCGAAATGCGGATATCAAAGAAGTTGGAGGGAAGAAAGTTGTGGCCATTGAAGATTATGCTACAACGGTCCGTCGTTATATCGAAGGCGATACGACAGAAGAAATCGACCTGCCGACATCAAATGTCCTGAAATTCATTTTGGAAGATGACTGCTGGTTCTGTTTACGCCCATCCGGCACTGAGCCGAAAATCAAGTTCTACTTCGGCGTCAAAACTGAATCAAAAGCAAAAAGTGAGCAGCTGATTGAATCCTTGAAAGATACAGTGAATGAACGCTTGCATGTTTTGATCTAATCCTTAAATAAATTAAACGATGAAGAGCAGGAAATCTTAAGATTTTCTGTTCTTTTTTTGTTACAAAGTTATAATTCACCAACTCTCACAGTCCTACTTTTCGTCAACTTCTTTTCCTGTTCGACAGTAAATGATGGAGTGTTAGATCAACGAGTCATAAACGAAATACATGTGGAATGATCTCCATAAAATTTTCAACTGTAACACCCATGTTAAATGTTGAAGTACTGCCACTCCGCCTTTTTTCGTCTATAGCCGTCACGTCCATCGACAAAGAAAAGGCTTTAAATTTATTGGCAAATCGGCGATAATAGAATAAAATACAGAAAATTCTGATTTTAAGGGGTGAGCGAAGTGTTAAATATTAAAATGTTGAAACCGTATTATGTCAAGGAAGACAAACGTTTCATTCGTGTCGTTCTTGCTTATCAATATTTCTCACTGTTCATTGACAACGAATTGTATCAATTTGTCCCTGTAGAATCCCGAGAAATCATAATCGACCGCACTCGCAAACGTGTCCACAATGTCTTCGATATTTTTGTCTTTCAACGCGGTAAAAAAATGGTGTATGTATCAGTAGCTGATCTTCTTCATACGCCAGAATTCATTACTCACCTGAAAACGATCATTGAACCTTATTATGAGGAGGAAGATTCTTTGGAAGACGATGTTTACTCCGATGAAGTACAAGGAGTCATCAAAGAACTGGAAAAAGCAAACCTTAGACGCCTGATCGATCATTCCATCGATACCAACGATCCTGATGCGTTTCAGACATTGAGTGATGAATGGAATCGGATGTACAGCTGAAACAATTAGGGCAATGAAAAGAAGCGGTTATGAATGAAACAAATGACCTGCTTCTTTTTTTCTGCATAAAACTACATATTTTTTATCTAAAAAATCAAAAATTGAATGAGTTAAGTTAAAAAAAGGTGATCAATGTGCAAAAATATTGAAATTTTCCCTGTATAATAACATTATAATCTTCTTTTTTGGAATTTAGTGGGTGTCTAATGCTGAACCAAACCTATATATAGACACACGTTCAGAAAATAGGAGGGGAAAGAATGAAAAGGATGAAGGACGAAAAAAGAATGGATCCTGAATGGGTATTATTGATCAAACAGGCGAAAGAAATGGGAATAGATATTGAAGAGGTCAAAGAATTCCTCGATCAAACTATAGTAAGAAAACGAATTTTATAACACCATCTATTTATCTAATAGAAGGTGTTCTTTTTTTTAGTGTATAATGTATGGTAAGTAGGAGGAGAGAAGGGGGGATGGACGTGGTAGATTTGAACTATGAATTGATTCAATTATTGAAAGACTGTTCTGCAGTCCTGAATGCACCGGTGCTGTTGATCGATCATAATAATCGAATTAAGTATCACTTCCCGGATCACTTGAAAAATCCCCCACCCATCGTCAGAAAATATATCGATCAATATATCGATCAAAGTAAGAAATTTTTACTGAAACTTCAATTCTTCTCTGACCCATTCAATCAGCATGTATTTCTTTACCCCTTCAAGACATCTCAAGGAACGGAAATGGTGATCGGAATCGGACCATTCCTGCATCAGGAAATCGGTCGCTCACAAGTACAGCGAATGTTGAAGGTAAACGATATGGACCCTACTCTGGAATCGAAGATGATGGCTTATTTTGATCAGCTTCCTGTATTCGATCGGATGCATATGCTGTCCATTGAACGGCTGCTGAATATTATCCTCCCCGGGACAGACAACAATTTCCGGACAGCGAATGCAATGAGTAAGAAGTATTACAAGAAAGATCACTCATCTAAAGAGTTGATTTCGGATCAGGGCGATGAAATTAAACGACAATTCATAAGTTCTTTCAAAATGAAAGATCATAAAGCGCTCCACCTCTATCAATCATACAAAGAAGAATACAGCAATCCACTTGCTGAAGCAGATGAATTGAGGTCAGAAAAAAATCAATTGATCCGCATGATTACAGAACTCACACAGATTTGTATTGAAGAAGGCGGTCCAAGAGACGAATTAGAATCCTTATGTGAGTTTTACATCCGCTATGGAGAAACAAAAGAGAGTACGGAGGAACTTCAAGAATTAGAAAATAACATCATTCTTACTTTGATGGAACGATGTGGCTCGACTAGAAAAGACGCCTATTACTCTCCTCACGTAGAGAAAGCTCAAAGGTATATCTTGAATAATTTGACGGAAGAATTGACGCTGAAGGACATTGCAGCAGACTTGAATGTCCATCCTAATTATTTATCAGGCATCTTCACGAAGGAAACCGGAATTTCCATATCACAATTCATCAACGAACAGAGGGTCAATGAAGCAAAAGAGCTTTTGAGTATTACAGATTATTCTTTGATGGAGATCAGTATCCTGCTGGGTTATAACAGCCAGAGTTATTTTACAAGGGTCTTCAAGAAACATGCAGGAGTTGGACCGAAAGAATTCCGAAAAAAATATCATGTCATGGGATGAAAAGGAGAGAATGTGTTTCTCTCTTTTTTTTGTGCACAAATCTAAAAAAAATTTAATGGAAATCATAAATCAGCTTCAAGTTGGAAAGACTTATAGCGAAACATGCATGACTTTGTTGAAGATAAGCCGATACTGTTGTTGGTATAGGTGTTTTTATTAATAGTGTTCATTATAAAGTGCGTTTTTATATAGTGTGTTCTTTAAAAAGGAAAGAAAAACAAAGATAATGTTCGTTATTGAGAGCATTTGATTCATATTTGTTCTTTATATTGAAATACAGTGGTTTCTTTTACGAGTAAACCGGCTTATAATATTCTTAATAAAGAACAGAACAACAAGATAAAGAACGTTCAATCACTGAATAGAAAGTGGCGGTGAAGCAGATGACAACGATAGGTCAAAGGTTGAGGGTTTTGAGGTTGGGAAAAGGATTTTCAGTCAATGAATTAGCTAAAAGATCCAAAGTATCTAAGTCATACATCAGTAATATTGAAAGAGGGGTCCAAAAGAATCCGTCTCTCATCATCATGAGCAAATTATCAAAGACACTGGAAGTCCCTTTGGAAGATCTGGTTTCCTTTAAGATGGAAGAAGAAAGCGATGTGAAATGATTCCTTGAAGAAAGAGAGGATATCTCTATGGATCATGATGAGTCAAAACAGATGGATGAAGAATGGGTGACTTTGATCAAGGAGGCGAAGAACCTTGGATACAGCATTGAGGAGCTTAAGACTTTATTGAGTAAATGTAAGTAATTTAAGGGGGGAGTGGAATGGAAGGGAAAGTAATGTTCACTAAAGATTCAACAAAAGAGAATATCTATATAAAGAACCGCCCCCCTTACCATAGTGAGCCTCATATTATCTGCGACTTAGGAATTCTGCTCGACCAATTTTCACAAATCAGGCTCAAAGAAGGGTGGAGTATCCACAGCAGCGAAGGGAAAGTCTATGCACAATCACCATCTCGAGCCATACTAAAACCGTTGTGCGCCATTGAAGGGGATGAATCCCCTTTTTCGTACATGCAGGCAGCTGTCTGCTATCATCACCTCTGTTCTTATTCAGAAGAAGGAGCGAGTGTGGTTCCTGAAAGTATTGTAGATGACGAATGGATCAGGAAGTTGAAACTGTTCGGGTATTGGAACTTCGGAGAAGTCAGGAGGAGTTTGAATCCGATTTTCTTTTATGATTCTTTACTTCATCCAGTCGTAATATTCTTTACGTGTCATCATGAAGGAATCGAAGTCATACAAAAACACATACATCGCTTTGATTATGAAGGCTATCAGCTGAAGTATATGGAGCGGACATGGGCCATGAGGGATAAAGGGAATTATTTTACAAGATAAAGCCTGATTTTGGTTAATCCAGAGTCGGGTTTTTATTATGCCTATGATTTTCACGTTTTTTTATAAGAATCATATACTATGATAATTCCAAATTATGATAATACATGACAAAAAGTTCTATACAAAGTTAACATTTTACTATATTATTAGGACAAAGCTGTTTCTGTCTACATAAAAAAACCGTCAGAAAAAGCCGTTTAGGATCGAAGATTTAAGTAAATAGGGAGTATAGGATTTAAACAGAAAAGGTGGGGCGAATGGAAAACTTAAAAGAAGTATTGGAAAATATCATTCAACGAACAGAAAACTCCGAATTGTTGTCCTCTCGCGAAGTCATAGATCATTTGATTGAACAACTCCAACAATAATAACCTCATGAATAGACATAAATAAATCCAGGCGACTGAATATCAGTCGCCTGGATTTTTCTTTTAACTATGTATTGCGTTTGCTATGGTTTCTCTTATTGTCAGTCCTTTTCAGATACTGAATGAATACTTTCAATGCTTTTGATTGGAAAGTGTTAAATATAACAAACTTAAAAACATTGTTATTTGCAACATATAGCAGTCATTACCAGTTAATGGTTTGTATGGAATGTACTGCTGCTTGTTTTTCATGTAGTACGTTTTGTTCACCAAAACAAGGGAAAAATAAAGATTAGGTACGACTTATTCTCTCATTCTGTATGATATAATGAATGCGCGTAAATGTTATGACTTAAAAAAGTAAGGTAGGATTCTATGAATATATATTTGGATATCGCAATAGCTATCGCATTATCCATGCTCGTCAGCTATTTGCTGGTCTTTCCAGTAATAAAGCTGGCAGCCAAATGGAAGATGATGGACTATCCGGAATTGAGAAAGATTCACACGGAGATCACTCCCCGTATGGGGGGCTTAGCCATCTTCGGTGGTGTCGTTGCAGGTATGATTTATATCCGGCCGGAGATGCCTTATTTCATTCCGATATGCATCGGTGCGGTCATAATCGTACTGACTGGTTTATTCGATGACCGTTATCAAATTCGACCGATTTTTAAACTGGCTGGTCAAGTGACTGCAGCCGGAGTGCTGATCATCTCAGGATTGAAAATAGATATAATCAGTATTCCTTTTATCGGAATGGTTCCATTGAATGATTTTATCAGTATCCTGTTCACTTTTTTATGGATACTGGGGATTACGAACGCAATCAACCTGATCGACGGGTTGGACGGACTCGCTACAGGGGTATCAACTATCTCCCTGATCAGCATATCCGTCATGGCTTTGGCCCTGGAACCTCAAGTGACCATCGTGTACTTGTGCGTCGTCCTTATCGGTAGTAACCTTGGTTTCTTGTTCCACAATTTCTACCCGGCCAAAATTTATATGGGGGACACTGGTTCCTTGTTCCTCGGTTATTCCATGGCTGTCATTTCCATGGTCGGTCTTTTCAAAAATGTGACGCTGTTCAGTTTTGTCATTCCAATCATTGTTCTTGCCGTTCCGGTATTTGATACGCTGTTTTCCATCTTACGTCGAATTATCAACAAGCAGAAAATCATGATGCCGGATAACAAGCACATTCATTATCAAATTTTAGCGGCAGGGTTCAGTCATCGCACGACAGTATTGATTCTTTATGGCTACAGTGCTTTGTTCGGCCTGCTTGCGATTCTTTTTTCACTAACGTCATTTGGAATATCATTGATCATCACCTTCATTTTACTGCTGATGCTCCATTTGTTCGCGGAAATGACAGGTGTAGTTTACAAAGGCAAACGACCGTTGATCAATTTGATCTCAAAAAATGAGAAAAAATCACAGGAAAAAGAAAAAGCGTAAAACAGTCAGATTTCTTCTGACTGTTTTTTTATGTTACTCTCAGAAGGTAAAGACCTATGAAAACTCTGACTATAGGCAGACTTATAGGGAATGGTAGTAAACAGAAGAATACATATCAGGAGGTCACGGTTATGGCAAATGATGTACTTTGGACAGGCGGCTGGGACTCGACGTACCGGGTTCTGAACTTGGTGTTGGATCAAAAGAAGACGATCCAGCCGTATTATGTTTTTGATCCCGTGCGCCCTTCCACGGAGAAGGAATGGGAGACCATGGAAAAAATCAAAAGTATGATTATTGAAAAAGTTCCAGAAGCAGAAGAGCGGATATTACCTACAATAAAGATAAAGAAAGAAGATATACCTCGAGATCCAGCATTCACAGAGGAATATAAAAAACTGCAACAGGAATTCCGACTGGGTGATCAATATGACTGGCTGGGGAGATATGCTGAGTCCGTCGATATGGATACGCTGGAACTCTCTGTCCACCATGACGACAAAGTCCAGGGCATGATTGAAAATGATGTCGTTAAAGTCGAAGACGGCGATGACTTCTATTATAAAGTTGTCGATGAACCTTCTCATCCTGCATTCGTGATATTTAAGAAGTATAGGTTCCCTTTGTTGAGAATTACGAAATTGCAGATGGAAGAAAGCGCTAAGCAGCGTGGGTATTCTCATATCATGGAACAAACCTGGTTCTGTCACACACCTAATAAACGTGGCGAACCATGTGGTCTTTGTAATCCATGCAAGTATACGAAAGATGAAGGGCTGGGGAGAAGGATTCCTGAACCGAGTCAATGGGAACGTGTCCGATACTTTTTATTCAAAGTCAATCGGCGTTTGAAAAAGACGTTGAAATAGAAAAAGCGCTTGTAGATTGTTCTACAGGCGCTTTTGTTAGTTTATTTTATGAATGGTCTTCTCTAATCATACTTTGACTGCCCTTTACTTCAGTAAAAATCATACTGGTCGTAATATTACCTGCGTCCATGGGCGGGCTGAACAAGTACCCTTGATATCCAATATTGATATTCTTTTTTAAGTATTCCAGTTGATCCTCCGTTTCCACACCTTCTGCAATGACTTTCAAACCTAACTGTGCCGCCATATTGATAATCGTATCCACTATCGCCTGATCTTTTTCACTGAATAAAACGGTTTGGATGAACGACTTATCAATTTTTAACGTATCCAGTGGGAAATCTTTCAAATACCGCAAAGAAGAATATCCTGTACCGAAGTCATCAAGCGATAACTTGCAGCCAATCGCTTTAATTTCTTTCATAATCGGGATCGCCGTAAAGGAATCTTGGATTACACTTTCTGTGATTTCCAATTCAAAGCTTGAAGGGGGAAGCTTGTGGCTGTGGATTTTTCTCCTGACCATCTGCACGAAACCTGTGTTATGAAATTGTATGGTCGAGATGTTCACAGCTATCCGATTGATAACAATTCCTTTATCGTTCCATTCCTTTAGCTGCAGACAGGTTTGTTCCAGCACCCATTCACCAATCGGGATGATGAGCTTCGTTTCTTCAGCGATTGGTATGAATTCCGAAGGGGGTATATTCCCAAGCTCTGGATGTGTCCACCTCAATAAGGCTTCAACTCCGATGATACCTTTACCATCTCTGTCGACTTGGGGTTGGTAATAGACCTTCATTTCGTTTCTTTCTAAAGCTCTGCGAAGACCTGATTCCAATAAAACTTTCCTGGAAATTTTCTGCTCCATTTCGTTGGTGTAAAAACAGGACTGGGTCCCGCCGGATTGTTTGGATTTATACATGGCCGTATCTGCATGCTTCATCAATTCGCCTGCTGTAGACCCGTCTTCCGGGAAAAGACTGATGCCGACTGAACAGGATACGAACAACTCAGCCCCTTCGATTTCGACAGGAAGGTTAATGGCATCAATGATTTTCTTGGCGATGCTTTTTGATTCAAATGGGGTGGTGTTGGGGAGGATGACAAGAAACTCGTCGCCACCAAGCCGTCCGATCATGCCTTCATCCTTTAAGCATGCCCGTACTCTTGAAGCGATCTCAATTAACAATTTGTCTCCAACTCTATGTCCGTGAATATCGTTGACGTGTTTGAACTTATCCAAGTCGATGAACATGACGGAAATCTGCCTGTCCCGTGTTTCGGTATCTTCGATCAATGAAGCCAGGTGTTCCTGGATCAAACGGCGGTTGGGAAGTTCAGTTAATGGATCGGTATACACTAAAGCTTCGATTTTTTGTTTGTTCATCTCACGTTCGGTTATGTCCCGGATGATTGCGGTGTACACATATCCTTCTTCCGACTCAATCGTTGAAATCGAGACTTCGATGGGGAATTCACCATTGACTGAATGCTTTCCGACCAGTTCAATGGTACCCGCAGAAGAAAAATCCCCGGATGCTTTCTGCTTTGACTTTTGTCTCATTTGGCAGACTTCTTCCATCGTTGAATTGATGATCTTGCTGATTTGAGAGTGGACAATTTCTGATTGTTTGTAACCGAAGATTCGTTCAGCGGATTGATTCCAAGAAAGGATTTTTCCTTCAGGGTTTACGGTGAAGACCCCATCGTTCGCCGCATGAATAATCGATTGATACATTTGATTCGCAAACTTGGACTTGCCTTTGGTATGGTCGAGTTTTTTTTCGAAGCTGAGGATGGAAACCATCAAACTCATCATGGTAAACAACCCTAGGAACAATAAGAAAATCAGTGAATTTTCATTGATGGCGATCACCCCGGTAACCGGAAAAGGAGTACCATTCATATCATAATTCACTGTCCCAGTCCGTATGACATTAAAACTGAAAATAGTCAGACCGATCATTAACGCAGTCATCCATCCGAATTTTCGTTTGTCTTTTTCCTTGGTATAAATGAAAAAGATGCGCAGTGCCATATAAATGGTCCCTGTGGTTAAAAAGAAAAGTGGAATGGCGACTTCCGGGAAAAGCGTGTACAGAGCAGGCAGGTTTACAGATTTTTCACAAAAGAAGTTGATGACATAGATGCTGGATGTAAGCAAAGCTGTCGATATAATCGTTTGGCCTTTGAAGCTTTTTTTCGAACTCATCAAGTAAAATGCAGAAAAACTGAAGAGTGCAGAAGCACCTACGCTTGTGAATAAAATAATAGGACGATCTGTGATGGCCATCTTCATTCCATAAACGATCATCACGAGAAAGTGAATCAGCCAGACGACACCGCTGAAACCGATAGCACGACCAATCAACCAAGCAACACGTTCCAACTGTCCCATGAAAATTGCTCGTTTAGCAAAAAAGAGAGATACATAAGAAGTCAAGATACCTAACGATAGTGAAAGCAAAAGTAAGGCCGTATTGTGTGCTAGAGACATTTCCAAGGTCAACACTCCTTTCTACCTCTGATCGGGTAGGGGTTTTGTCGAACAATCGAAGAGCGAACCGTTCATAAGCTGGAGTTCTATTTACTGGATGCCTGCATTTTCAATGGAACTGAATCAGCTCCAGGGTGGGAGATTTTCACTTGATTTCTACCGCTGTTTTTGGCTTCATACAATGCCAGGTCAGCAAGTTTGTACAATCCGTCTGTGTTTTTTGATGAATATGGGAAGAGGGCAACCCCGATCGAAACGGTCAAAGTGATGTATTTTCTTTCATGATCGATTGCAAAACGATGATCCGCAATCGATTTTCTTAATTTCTCCGCCACCGCTTTAGCCGAGTGATGGAGACATTCCGGCATGATGATGGTAAACTCCTCTCCTCCGTTCCGAAAAACGAAATTGGTGGTCCCGCATGAATCCTGAAGCAGTCTGCCAAGCTGTGCGAGAACCATGTCGCCGTTCGGGTGACCATACGTATCATTGATGTTTTTAAAATAATCGATATCGATGACCATCAAAGCGAAAGGCATCATTTCTTTCCCTTGAGTCAATTCATTCATCTTTTCATCAAATTTACGAATATTAAATAGTCCTGTTAATGGATCCCTGACAGCAAACTTTTCATACTCATCATATTTGTGGTGGATTTTCTTCATGAAATCAAAAAGGTAAACAGTGAAAAATCCTGCTCCGAAAAGCGTAGGCCAAAAAATCAAGTTCAGCTGTATGAAATAGACTTTGTCTGGAATCAAGGAATACGTCAAAATCAAAAAAATAGTATTGGAAGTAAGAATCATTAAAAATGTTTTTTTCCACAGATTATGGACTTTGAAATGAATCGCAAGGTAAGCCAGCGAAATAAGAGTCATCCCTATGAGATTAGAAATTGAAGAGGGGGTGATTCCCATTGAAAATCGTATAGTAATATTTGCGAACCAAGTGATGAAAAGAGACAGCCATCCTCCGAAAATGGTGGAGATAAGCAGAGGAATATGCCTTAAGTCGATAATGGTGGTGTCATTGGCTTGAATGGAGAATGTCATGAGAAGAAGCGTAAGAATGCCGCCAGCTACCCCTATAAAAATCGTTTTTGTCATTTTTTTCTGTTTTTTGATGAATGACGTTTGTAGGAGCTGAAAGTAGATGAACAAAAACGTCACCAGGATGGATGCGTTGATGATAAAATCTCCAATCACTAGACTCCCCCCTCTTTCTAAGTAAGGTATAGTACGTTTAAAAAACGAACGGTCGGTTGTTTAAGTGAGCATGGATGATAAAGCGCTGCTAGTGTGTAACGGCGATATTAATTTTGAGTCAGAAGACCACGAAAAGGTGACTCGAATTCAGAGAGGCGTGGAGCTTATTGATGATTAAGAAATTTTCGTATCCTGTATTGAGTAGGAACATAACTGTAAAAGGAGTGTTCATTCGGAATGAATTGTTTTCACAATTTTTAAGTGCGGAGAATTTTTTTTAGTGTATTTTTTGTTATCCAGCCATTGCTTGAACAATTCTTTGCTACAGTGGTTCTCGGAAGCATACACGGCTATTTCCTCCCAGTCCCCTGTAAGTTCTACTTTGTTTGCATCCTCCTTCATTCATTTCCCTCCTAATGAGTCAACTGATAATAAAGTCCGAATAGGTGAGATGATCATATATAAGTTGTGGAACTTCCCTAATTTTTTCTACTGATTACACGCGGTGCAATATCCAAAGCTCAGCTTTTTTTATACCTCCACTCCTGTTTTTACCGGTGTATATACATACGACCATTCGGACGTTTATTGTCAAAAATATAATCGGAAAAATCCGACATTATTTGTAAGTAACTTACCACTACGTCTATTATAGTGAACAGTGCCAAAAGACCTATTAATGTGTTTGGTAGATATGTTCACCTTTTTTTTGAAATTTTCCATTTATGAAACTCACTTAAAAAACATGAACAAAGCAAAAAAAAAAGAACATTGATGGATTATTCATCAAGTTCTTATCCCTCTTACATTTTATAGTTCCTTAACTAAGTTGGTGGATGTCCAGGCAACAAACGAAGGGTGGATGCCATTCCAGTAGTAGGTAAACAGGTGGTTCAACATTTCATCCGCTGGTGTTTCTTTGTCCATCACCTGACCAAGTAACACGGATTGGACCAATCCTTGAAACATGCTCGACAACTGATTTGATGTAAAAGGTGAATTGATTTCTCCTTTTTGTATCCCTGCCTCTATAATCGATTGATAATAGGATTTGAACAACTGGTTGATGGTATCTGTTTTTTCCCGCACTTTATGCTCGATGACTTCAGGAGGTGACATCAGGCACTTATGCCAGAAGAGAATCATATACCTTTGTTGAGAGGCAGTGTAGTAGATATTATTTAAAGCGTGATGCAGGCGTTCCCGCGCATGGAACTCATGTGTATCTTCTTCAAATTGATCCACTAATCTTCGGCAGAAAGATACAATTCCATCCAGGACGGCTACGTAAATTTCTTCTTTACTTGAAAAGTGGCTGTAAACTGAGGATTTAGCTATGCCGGATTGTTTAGCGATTTTAGCTATCGATGCCCCTTGGAATCCCTCATACCCGAACTCTGCTAAAGCAGATTCTATAATCCTGCGTTTTGTTTCCATCCATACCACCTCTTTCAAAGATTAACGACCGAATGTTCGTAAAGTTTTATGAATAAATTTATTTAACTATACCATGATTTGCAGGAAAACGCTCTATTTATCTATGATTGACTGACTTATTTGAGGGGAAGACGGAAAAAATATCGAGGGCATTCATAGGAGAAATCATTCGGGGATTTTTCATTATCTTCATATGGCTTAATTCAAAAAACAGATAGGATTTTGGAAGGGGAAGTTTTAGATATTTTTATTGAATGTGGCAGAAAATCTATCTTTATGATTCACCCCTGTGTTAAAGAAGAAAAAGCAGGATTCTTCTCTAGTCCTTATCCAATAATGGTATTGAGGAGTTCGATGTAAACTCCTAACTCCTCCACTCCCATAAACCTTCTCTTTAAGCTTCGGATTTTTGAACGTGGCATACAAAAGTGTAACCTCAATGAGACGTGCTTGATGTGATTACTGACAAATCTGGTGGATTTTCATCTAGCAAAACAAGCTATACAATTTACAGGAAACGTGCTAAGCTATTTGATAGTTTTTTCAGATATGAAATCATCATAGAAATTTGAGGTATGTGTGCATGTCAAAGTTGAAGAAAGCTGCCATATGGACTACTTTGCTCGCTTTAGTCCTGAAGGTGATCGGGTTTGTCCGGGAAGTATTCATCGCGAAGGAATTCGGTGCAACCGATTATACCGATGGATTCATACTGGCTTTTACTTTTGTAACCCTTATGAAAACCTTGATAAAAAATGGATTCAATTCGGTTTTCCTCCCACAATATAAGAAAAATCAAAGGAAAGACCCTGAAGAAGCAGAACGGAATGCAAACAGCATGTTGAATTATACGGTTGTCTTGTTTGTCGTTCTAGGCGGACTCGCTTATGTCTTTACGCCTTACATCATATTGATTTATGGAAGTATGGCTGAGACCACGGAAATGGTTGCGATTCGTATCACGCGCTTCTTCTTCCTGTTTACAGTGATTATCGGATTGACGAGTGTACTCGAGTCCTATTTACAGGCGGTCAGAAGCTTTGTTCCGAACCAGATCGTAAACTTGCTTGGAACAGGTATGGCGACTGTTTTCATCGTCCTGTTCTCAGATCTTTGGGGGATCTATAGCATCGCCTATGGATTTATTACAGGTCTTGCGATCGGTTTAGCCCTGCAAGTCTACTATTTATACAAGTATGGGTATCGATGGACGCTGACGTTCAACATCAACAAAACGTTTGCCAAAACTTTCATCGTATTATTCGTTCCATCCATCCTCCATGCTTCGGTGGGGCACATCAATGTATTCATCGATAAGACATTCGCATCCAGTACAGTCAGTGGTGCGGTCACATACTTGAACAATGCTTCTTTGTTGATGAGTATTCCGAGTGCGATTTTTCAATCCACAGTAGTCGCTATCATATTCACGTTGCTTTCGGAACAAAATGAACAAAAAGATAAGTTCAAGGACACACTCCACATGGGCTATCAAATCGGCCTGCTCACATTGATGCCGATTGCTGCAGGATTGCTGCTGCTCGCTGATCAGGCGATTTCATTCATCTTCGAACGTGGTGCTTATTCAGCGGTTGATGCTCAAAATACTGTGACTGTCCTGTATTACTATATCCCTCTAGTTGTAACGCAAGGGTTGTTATTGATTCCAATCAAAGCGATGTATGCACTTGGCGAAACGAAACAATTGTTGAAAATCAGTTCGACGACGATCATTGCAAATGTCATATTGAACTTCCTCTTTGTCGAGTGGATAGGATATCCTGGCTTGGCCCTTTCCAGTACTGTCGTTTCATTTTATTACATCACCTTTGTAAGTATTTCGATTTATAAAGAGATGCCTGCAGGTGAAATGCCTCGTCTGCTGAAGCTGATCGTGCAGGTTACGATACCTACGGCGATCATGGCAGTCCCGATTCTATTGATAGAATTTTTCACCCCGATACATGAGTTGTATTCCTTGTTCCAGATGATGATTCTCATCCCGGTAGGAGCAGTCGCTTATGTCATCGGCCTATATCTTTTCTATCGTGAAGGATTCAACAGAGTGGTGGAATTTGTCCGTCGAAAAGCGAAGAAAGCATGATTGAAAGAGTTGGTCCTTGACCAGCTCTTTTTTTTGGTCGAGAAAAATCCTTTCGCTTATTTATCGGTTCCCGCCCCTGATAATTTGAAAAATCACCGATAAAGGTAGCAACAAAAAAGCAGGCTTCAACAGCCTGCTTTCTATTCCAGCATATCCTCATATAGATATTCCAGGTTCCTATTCAACATAGAAAAGTCATACTTCCACGCTTGCTCCTTATTGTGTTCGGAAATCCGGTGCATGGTTTCAGGTTCCAGTTCTAATATTTTCTTAACAAATGCATCGACATCCCCAGGCTTGAATAAATAACCTTCTTTGCTGTCTTGGATGATATCCGGGACAGCTCCGACACGAGTCGAAAGGACGACATGGCCAGCTGCCATCCCTTCTAAATTTGATAAACCGAGCGCTTCGAAATAAGAAGGGAGGATGAACATATTCGCACGGTTGAATTGCTCAGCCTTTTTTGTGCCATGCAACGTTCCCAACTGTTCGATATTCAAGTCATGTTTCCTGATTTCCATTTCCAAATGATGGTCGAGGGGACCATTTCCCATTACTAGAAATTTCACATCTGAATGATTTTTCAATATTTTCGCCATTTCGATGATATCCAGAATCCCTTTGTTTTCTCCTACTTTCCCGACAAAAAGGACCACCTTCCCTTGTTCAGGTGGAAGAGGCCTCACATCCTTGAACTGATCTACGAATATGGCATTGGGAACGATATGAAATCGCTCTGGTTCAATTTGAAATGTCTTTATGAATTGCTGTTTCCATATTGGAGATAAACAGACGATACGATCACATTTCTTTAATGTCTCCACCATTTTCTTTTGATGAGCTGAGGATGATTCACGGTAGAATTCAATGAATTTGCCGCTATGGATGTGAAGAACGACCGGAAACCCCATCCATTTAGCCATTGCAATCAAATATCGGCTTTTTGTAAAGGCGCGGTAGGCGGCGGTATGGACGTGGACAAGGTCCGGTTGTTTTTTCTTCAAAGCATAATAGAACTTTCCCAGTATCAATCCATTATGAACCGCCTTGTTCACGCGCGTGTCTTTTTTCGGAAAGATGTTGAAGAAATCAAGGGAATACTTTTCACTTCTGAAGTTCTTCAATTGTTGTAAAAAAACGGACATGCCTCCGATGGGGGGAGGCAGAGGTCCGACTTGTAATACATTCTTTTTCATAGTTTTGACTCCTGACTTATTTTAAAGCTTTCGCTTCACGATAGTCTTTATTCATCTTCAAAATGTTTATAGTCAGCAGAACGATCGAGATTGCAAGGTAAATGCTGACAGCTGGCGCATAAAGGACATGTCCAGCTAAGAATGCAATGCCTGTTCCGAAGCCGATGGACAAGAGGATGAGCATATTTTCAGGGTGCAGCAGCTTGCCTGGGACCAGGAACAGAAGTTTGATGCACATACCGATAATGAATAGGAAAGGAAGCAGGATCAAAATCATACCTAAAATTCCAAAAGAGAAAAAGAGATCGAAAAAGTCCATTTCAATCAATTTCGGATCTTCATAGGAATGGTAATTACCCGCATATCCCATACCGAAAAGTTTCTGGACCACATCCGCTTCGGTGTAATCTTCATAGAGCTCACTGAAGTACAAGTTCCGTGAGCTTAAGATGATGACTAAGATTTTAGAATCCATTAAGTTCGTTTTTTCCTTGGTTACTTCCGGATCATCTTGACTTCCACCTTGCCCGGTTTCTGCTTCATCTTCTGACTGCTTTTTCTGTTCTTTCTTCTGCTCCTCAATGGCTCCCATATCGCCGGAGACATTTGAGAACGTTGGCGAGAATGGTGTCGCTGCCAGGAAAAGCACGAGGAAGATAAATGAAATGATCAGTTTCATGTTGAGCAGGGATTCTTTTTGTTTTTTCAACTTTTGGACAATCCAATAAACCACATAACTGCCGAATACGATGATCGCTGCCCCGAGTACGGCGAAATAAGGAACCTTCGTCCCGATCAAGATTGAAATAGTTGCCAATAGGAAGACGGGCAGGAAGTATATGATTTTCTTCTTATCCTGTGCTTTATAAAGGGCGAACAGATAAGTAAGCGGAAAGCTGATGGCTACGATCGATCCTAATTCGTTACCGGAATAGAACCAGCCTTTGAAACCGAACTTGTTCCAGTCATACGTGGCAGAAGATGTACCGGTGATGATGGCTATGACAAGGGTGATCGAAACAATCAACATCGCTATATAGATGGTTTTCAATACACGCAATCGGACGAATGAGACTTTGTCGATTGTGGTAAACAATAAGAGATAGGCACAAAGCATAATTGAAAAATAGACAGTCTTAGCAAGGAATTGCAGTTCAAGGAACGGATTGAAGACGGGTTTTGCGAAGAAGTTGTACCCGAGGCCTATTCCATAAACGATGGCGATCGCTGCTAAATAATAGAGCACATATTTTTTCAACCAGCTATTATTGCCGAACACGATGAACCATAAGGACAGCCCCATGAACAAGACGCGCACGATGATTCCGATCGTCAAACTGGAATCCAGCGCCTTGATGGATACGTATGTAAGGATATCCAGGACAGGCTGCAATATGACAAACAAAAGCAAGAGCTTTGTATAAAATTCTTTATCCATTAATTTATTCATAGGTGAACACCTCAACGATTGATTTAGACACATTGAAGTATAAACCATTCCCTAATAACTGTCTATCCATCTAAAAGAATGTTACAACCTGTTTAAAAAGCGATGATTTTGTTGAATCCTCTGATTCAATAGAAGTATAATGAATCCATGTGAATAGATGATCAAATATAGTCAGATAGATGGTAGGAAAATGAAGGAGAGAATAAGATGGGTTTGACGGATCGCTTGAATATCAAGCTGATGGAGAAAATGAGAAAGACGAATGCTCTTCACTATTATGAGGAGTACAAAGAAAATCAGTGGAAAGATAGAGAAACACTTGTCGAAGAACAACGGCAGGCGTTTCAAAAGTTGATCCATCACATATATGATCAAGTGCCTTTTTATCAGGACTATATGAAAGAGCACGGGCTCACTCCACAATCCTTTGAATCTTTAGAATCGATTCAACAGCTGCCGATTGTAGGAAAAGAAACGATGAAACGTCATAAACAAAAAATGCTTGCGAATAATATAGATGAACTCGGTGCTGAAGAGAAGCGGACCGGCGGGTCGACCGGTGAGCCTCTGAAGTATTATGTCCCGAAACTGTCCCACTCCATCATGTGGGCCAACATTTGGCGCGGCTGGAACGTCACCGGCTATCAACCAGGGGATAAGATCGCTGTATTGGCAGGAGGTTCACTCCTCTCAAGCTTCGATTACAAACGCCAAATCTATTACTATTTGAACAATTGGATTCCATTTTCTTCGTATGATATGTCAGAAGAAACGATGGAAAACTATATCAAAGAACTTCAGAAAGACCAAGTTGACTATCTCTACGGCTACTCGTCCTCGACATACGAGTTAGCGAATCATATTTTGAAAAAAGGGCTGCGCGTACCTTTGAATGGTGTCATCACGACATCAGAAGTTTTACTTCCTCATTATAGGGAAGCGATAGAAAAGGCGTTCAGTTGTAAAGTCTTCGATCAATACGGAGCCAATGACGGCGGCGTGACTGCTTTCGAATGCGATCAGCATGAAGGGATGCATATCGGCATGGAACGCTGCTTTGTCGAAATCGTCGATGAGGAAGGTAACCCTGTCCCGGACGGGGAAGAGGGGCGCATCCTTCTGACCGACCTTACAAACGAGGCGATGCCTTTCATCCGTTATGAAGTCGGGGATTACGGAGCCATCAATCGGGAGCCATGCGCATGCGGGCGCGGCTTGATCCGATTCACACATATAAAAGGAAGAAAACAGGAATTCGTTTATGCCAAAGGCGGACGTAAAGTCCACGGCGGATTCTTTTCCACCACATTTCGTCAGTACGACGAAGTCGAACAATTTCAAGTTGTACAAGACAAACCAGGTGCGGTTCAGATAAAATTGAAGTTATCAGATCAAAAGTTCAAATCCCAGCTGGATAAAATCAAACAGACGATTGCCAGCCAGGCCGATTTGGATGAAGTTGAAATCACCATCACCGATCAATTTGAAAAAACCAAAGGTGGTAAACATAAATTCGTCATCAATCATGTTGAGGAACAAAGCTGAAGGTAGAGAGCACGAGAAAGGATGTATTAGGATGAAAAAGTCATTATGCGTTGTCGGTTTAGGCTATATCGGTCTGCCGACATCGGTCATGTTTGCGATACACGGACATAAAGTCCACGGCGTCGATATCAACCGAAAAGCTGTGGAGATGATCAATAATAAACAACTGCATATCGAGGAAAACGGTCTGCAGGAGCGCTTGGAAGAGGCTGTGGACAGCGGAATGTTCAAGGCTTCCCTTGAGCCGACAGAAGCGGATGTATTCGTCATCGCTGTACCGACCCCGATCAGGGAAGACAAAACGGCCAACTTGGAATATGTCAGGAAGGCTACGGAATCAATCGTTCCGTTTGTGAAAAAAGGCAACCTTGTCATTCTGGAATCGACAGTACCTCCTCGTACGGTCGAAGACGTCATGCTTCCGGTGTTGAAGGAGACCGGCTTTGAAATCGGAGAAGAGCTGTTCGTTTCCCATTCTCCTGAACGTGTCATTCCGGGCAAAGTCTTTCAGGAGCTGGTCGATAACGATCGGATCGTCGGCGGTATCAACGAGAAATCTTCAGAAATGACGAAGGAACTTTACCAGTCTTTCGTAAAAGGAAATATTCATTTGACCGATGCGACGACAGCAGAGATGGCGAAAGTAATTGAGAATACGTATCGAGATGTGAACATCGCTTTTGCCAACGAGCTTGCTCTCATCAGCGACCGGATCGGTGTGAATGCCTGGGAAGCAATCGAGCTTGCAAACTATCATCCACGCGTGAACATTCATACGCCTGGACCGGGAGTAGGCGGTCACTGCATCGCGGTCGACCCGTGGTTCCTGGCAGAAATCCAGCCGGATCTATCCAAAATCATTCAGTTGTCCCGTAACACCAACGACCATATGCCGCAATATACGGCCGATCAGATTGAAATGATGCTCAAAGAGAATGGCATCGATGATCCGAAGGTCGCGCTTTTCGGACTTTCATTCAAAGCGAATATTGATGATCAGCGAGAAAGCCCGTCCCTCAAAGTCATCACCAATTTGGTGGAAAAAGGAATCAGCTTCACGACGTTCGATCCACACATCAAAGAAAACGTCGCATCCAATCAGACACAGGACATGGACGAAGCGCTCGATGGTGCTGACATAGTCGTCATTCTGACAGGGCATGATGAATTCAAAAACCTTGACCCGAATGAGTTACAAGGTAAAATGAGAAATAAGCTCGTATTCGATACGAAAAATGCGTTGTCTCTCGACCAGTGGAAAGAAGCAGGATTCATTGCAACACGCTTGGGAGATTCCAAAAACGGTTAGGGGTTTAAACATGAAGGAAAAGTTTTTAGGAGTCGATGTAAGCAGCTACTCTTACGAAGAACTTAAACAAAATATTTCAGACGATATCGAGCAAAAAAAACAATCCTTTATCGTAGCAATTAATCCTGAAAAGATTCTTCAAGCGCAAAAAGATGCTGGTTTGTTAATGTTGTTGAATAAAGCTACGTATCAAATACCAGATGGTGTGGGAGTATTGATCGCCTCAAAATTAAGTGGCGGGAAGATATCCCAGCGCGTCACTGGGATTGATATGCTGCTTACTTTATGTGAGCTGGCTTCGAAAAATGATAAATCGGTTTTCTTATACGGGGCCAAACCCGGTGTCGCAGATAAAGCCAAGGACAGCTTACTTGAAAAGTATCCGAATTTATCGATTGCCGGAGTCATTGATGGGTATGAAAAAGATCAGGACTATATCAAACGTTCGATTAATGAAGCGAAGCCTGATATCTTGTTTGTAGCATTAGGAAGCCCGAAGCAGGAACATTGGATCGTGGATCATATGAAAGAGTTGGATGTAAGTATATTCCAGGGTGTCGGTGGTTCATTTGATGTTATTTCTGGAAGGATCAAACGTGCCCCGGTTGCTTTTCAACGACTAGGGCTGGAGTGGCTTTATCGCTTGATTGTAGAGCCATGGCGGATCAAACGCCAGATCAAATTGCCCACATTCATATATAAAGTATGGAAAAACCGCAAATAAAAAGAAGTACTCGTGTCCATACACGAGTACTTTTTTTACGAGGAGAAAGCTTCCAAGGCTTCCGCAGCCGTCCTCTCTGTTTGCGATTGATACGTTTCAGTCAGTTGTTGTGAATTTTTCATAATCCGCTCTCTATTCTCTTCAATATTTTTCACTTCTTGGTAAAGCAGATCTCCGTCCCACGTATCATGTTCAACATGAAAGATGGGACCGACGTCATAAAGGGCAGCGAAAGAGGCAATTTTGGGATCATAAGATAAAGGAATGAAAGGCACTGCGCTTACAGCAGCGAAAATGAGGGAATGCAGCCTCATTCCTATCAACAATTCTGATTCGCTGACGACTTTCAATTTCTCTTGAATCGTACAATCTGCCGGTAAAATAAAAGCTTCTTCCCGCATTCTTTTTAAAACTTCTTTAGAACTTTTTTCATCTCCTTCCCCATGCATAGGAACGAAGAGGATGGTGTACCCATCAGTTCTTAATCGATCAGCCGCATCAGCTATCTTATCTAAATACTTTTCTGTCTTCCATGGACGGACGCTAATAGCGACGATTGGTTCATCGATCTGTTGTTCCAAAAGCCATTTGCTTGGTTCTTCGGGAACCTTCATCCCTAATACAGGGTCTGGGACGATATCAATATCATGACGGATGTTCATGGATTCCAACAGCTTCTTAGAGTCCTCATCACGTACGGTGAGGCGATCTACGTGATTCAACGTGAATGTAGTCAACAATTTTCCGAACCGTTTCTCTATAGGTCCCATTCCTTGGGAATATACGAAGACCGGCTTCTTCAATAACCTTGCAATGTTTATTACAGATGTATAATAAATGATCGAGCGGGGACCAGTTGCGTCCTGCAGTAAACTTCCACCACCGCTGATTACACCGTCTGCTGACTTGATGACACGAAAGATGGCAGGAAGGCTCCAGCGGTTGACGGACTCGATATCGTAGGTTGTCGAAGTGTGCAAAGGATCATTCGATAAAGCTGTAATTCTTATATTTGGCTGAATTCTTTTTAATTGTTCAATCATCGAATAGAGTATTGCTTCATCACCTGTATTATGAAAACCGAAATAACCGGATAAAACGATATGCATCATGATCCCTTCCTTTTCCATTTCATAAGAAGTTTAAAAGCAGCTATGAAGAAAATCCCAATAAGATAGCCGAAAAGAATACTGTAAACTGACCTTAGAGTCGATACGTACAAGGGAATATGGAGGTGTGTGAACGTATTGACGATCGACAAGAACCCGATCACGCCAGGGATGAGTAACAGCATACCTAAACGCTTATTGTAGTTCATGACATACAAGGCAAGGATATAAGCCGGAAAGCCCAGCAAGAACTCTTTTGTACGAGGTCTTACATAAAGGATTTCTTCTAATTTAGTTCGCAGGAATAGTTCCCATTCACTCACCATCCCACTGTTTCCACTCCGCAACACATAATAGGAGACTCCTAACCCCGCCAGGAAGAGGCCGGCCCAATGTAACCAATTAAGGTTATTCTTTACATCCCTTATCGAAATTCCTTTGAATGCATAAATGATGAAGAAAATTAATGGAACGATGTATAAGAGTTTGACGCCTCTGAACAATTCGATACCAGTATAAAACATCGTTCCATTAAGGAGAGTGATAATGATTGATATCCCTATGAAACAAATGCCTAGAGCCTTTAAAAACGTCCAAGTCACTATTTTTATGGATGGGGCTTTATCAGCTGTCGATTTTATAGCGAAAATTGGAGTGATTAAAGCAATCAATAAAGTGTAGGTCTGCAAGAGTAAGAGTCGATCAGTGATGAAATACAATAAAGCGAGACTGATCGGTACCAGCAAAACGTATACAAAGCGCCGATTAGAAAAATTCATTAAAAATAATGTGATAAACAATAAGCCAGCAAGTAAAGAAGCTGTTGTGATGCCTATAGACGGTTTATAAAAGGGATACCCACGTGCTTCACTTCTCTGAAATTGTTCAGGGATTTCAGCCGTTACATTTTCTAAGTAACGGATCGTATGGGGGAAAGAGTCGGCGTTCATGGATGATAATAAAATGGAACGTTGATTTCGAACTTTAATCGCTCGTAGGGTTCGATCCACTTTAGCTTCTACGGATTGATGGCCATGCAAGGTATCCATATCGTGCAGACGGATGAGGTCATAGTGTATGTATTCGGCGAATTTTTTCATCCCTTTTAAAGCTTGGAATTCTGTGACATACACCCCCATACTATAATCATTCAGTAATTCCGCATAGGCAATCATTTTCACTTCTTCAGGGTATCCAGGTACAGCATCCCCGCTGAAATGGATATAATCTCCTCCGTCCTCCTTGTAGCTTTCGATTGCACGGCTGTAATTAAAGGATTTGTCGGAATTTTTCAGATCGAAGGATAGAATAATATCCAGTTCTGCTGAGCGGATATCATTGATTTTTCTCTTTGGATAGGTGCCGTCATCAGCGGTCACCATTACGGTAGTCAGACCGGCTTCTTTCAGCAGGCTCAGCTTCTCTATGAAAGGGATGTCGTCTGCCATTTCTTCAATATGTCTGTATGGCAAAGCCAATTCATAGTCGTTTTGTTCGACTTCTATGTTCCAGCGCTCATATAAACTTGGGATAGTGGCAAGTAATAGTCCTATCAGGAAAATCCAAAGCCAATGGTGCGTTTTCAAAATAACCCTACTTTCTATACGTCATTTGATATATTTCCCTGCAAACGGTAGTTGTTGTAAAAGTTGCCGGTCTACAGCTTTGGTGAAATAAAGTGCAGCACCATAAATAAGAGCACCCACAATAATCGCTGAGACGACGTAGACAAAAGAAAATGGGCGTCCCCAATATTCCATAGAGTAAATGAATGGAGGGAATCCGATAACAGCTCCCATTAGTAAAGAAGCGGAGATTATCTTAATATGAGATCGGTCTAAAACTGTAAAAGGGATTTGACGGAAGATGAAAATACCATTTCCTAAAGTCAGGTAGATGTATACGATCAAAGTAGAAAATGCTGCTCCTTCGATGCCTATCCAATTCACTAACCACACGTTCAATAGGATTTTCAATAGGACTCCGGTAATAATAATCCACGCTGCTTGTCTTACTCGATCGATTCCTTGTAAGATCCCGGTTCCTACAATAGTAAAAGAAGTGAAAATGGAGCTCGCTCCTAAAATGGCTATGATAAAACTTCCCTCTGCGTCTGTAAATAAAGCTACATTCATCGGAACAGCTAAAAAGACCAATCCCATCGCTGCCGGCCATGCGATAAGATGTGTCATTTTACTGGTTTGTTCAATCGTTTCAAGCATTCCTCTTCTATCGTTTTCTTTCATTTTAGATGTCAATAGTGGGATAAGAGGAAGAATGATAGACGTAGCGAAAACAGTGGCAATTTGAACTAAAGAGAGACCTCTTCCATAAATCCCGTACAAATATGGGATGGAAAGATCCGGATCTGTAAGCTTATGGTTTAAACTGGACGGTACAGTGAGAGAATCGACGAAGTTCAATAGAGCCATGGATAAGGTTCCTATGGCAATAGGTATAGAGATCCTCAGAATACTCCTGCTCCAAATGATAAATGTAGAGAATGAGTAGGAAATATTTTGTCTTATGGTGTATGGAGACCGGACATAAATCACTCTAAGATACAAAAGTGATGCAAGTACACCGCATATGGACCCTGCCATCACTCCTCCAGCGGTCCATGAATTTGAAAAGCCTTGACTGCTCAGTACATAGGCAAGAGCTATGACGAAGACGGCCCGGACTAATTGTTCGATGACTTGAGAGTACGCTGTAGGGTTCATGTCGCTGAAGCCTTGAAAATATCCTCGGTACACGGCCATATATGGTGCGAAAATCAAACTTACAGATACGAGGACCAAGGCAGGGTAAGTATCTTTTCCGCCTAATAACAAACTGATCGGCTCTGAAAAAACAACGATAGAACCAAAACTTACCAAACCAAACAGCAAGCCAAGTAGACTTGCTGTCACATAAATTCTTCTGATATTCATCATTTGATTCGATGCACGTTCTTCAGCGATCAATTTTGAAATAGCTAAGGGGATTCCTGCGACGGATAAAATAAGGATGACCATATAAACAGGATAAACCAAAGTGAATATCCCCAGAACTTCATCTCCAGCGATATTTTGTAAAGGAATACGGAACAAACTTCCCAATACTTTGGATAATAGTGTAGCTATAGTGAGTATCATTGTACTTTTCAAGAAAGTGGTTGTTTTCATGTCTTTTTCACCTTTTGCCTGAGCACGCAGTAAGCAAAACGGGGAAGTGCTAGCATCCTTCTCCAACGTCTTGGTTGTTTCAAAAGGCGATACAACCATTCTAAATTCCTGTTCTGCCAACTGATTGGAGCTCGCTCAGCTTTTCCACCCCATACATCCAAACTGCCTCCTACACATAGAAAAATTCCATGGTTGAATTTGTGGATGTTTTCAGCGATCCATTTTTCTTGTTTTGGAGCACCGAGAGCGACGAATATGATATCAGGTCGGGTTTGTAAGATTTCCTCTGATATTGAATTGGAATCCCAGTCGAAATAGCCTTCATGTGCTCCGACTATGTCCAGGTGCGGATATTGAAGCTTGATATTCCGCTTAGCTGCTTCGAGAGTATCTCGATGTGCTCCAAGTAAATAAATTCGATACTTTTTTTGGCTGGAAATCTGAAGTAAATCCATCATCACATCATAACCTGTCACTCTTCCAGGTAAGGGATGGTTGAATAATTCAGCAGCTTTTATTATTCCTATCCCATCCGCGGTGATATAGTCGGCTTTATGTATGGCTCGCATATAATTGTGATCTTCATTTGCACGCATAACGATTTCAGGATTCGCTGTAATGACGAATGACTTTTCTTTTTGTTCAATGTGTGTTTCCAGTTTCTGGACCAGTGTACGGTGGTCGATATGTGTGAATGGGATTCCCATTATTTTGACGTGCTTCATATATGATGTGGCCCCTTTGAGTTTTACACATTCTTACTCTAGTAATATAACATAAAAAAAGGACAAACGAATACGTTTGTCCCTTTTGTAATACCATTGTTATTTACTTTGCGATGTTCAATGTTTCAAGCAGCGTACCGTATGAACCGCCGTGACTATAGACATAAGCGTCTTGAACGTCACGAGTCAAAATGTTCTTCGGTGCAATCTTGTACCACGTTCCATCCGCTTCTACTTTTTCAAGGACTTGTACTGTGATGCCTTTTTTGGAAAGCTTGTACAAATCGTTTCCTTTGGAAACTTTCGCTTCGGAACGGACATTGATCTTATCAACCAGCGTTTTCGCTAAATCATGTTTTCCGTATTCCGGTTCCATATTGAACTCTTTGCTCAAGTACGTATCCATGGAATACATGAAGCTTGCAATCTTCTGACCCCAGTAAGGATCGGATGCGTAACGGATATTCATTCCCGTGCTCTTGTTCCCAAGGTGGGCACCGGCGAACTTCCAGTTTTCATCGTCGAAGTAACCAGGGACGATGAAGGATTCTGCAGCTTCGAGAATACCAGCTTCATAGCTTTCATAGGAGCGTGCATTTTCATAAGGATTATCATCTGTCGCATTGATTCCGAACAGGTTGTTCTTATCTTTTGCGATTTTACTTTCTCCCCAGTAACTTTCAAGAATCGCGTGGGAAAGGAAGTACATCGCGTTGACGCCGAATTCTTCTTCAGCCTTCTTGAATGATACGCCTTGTCCGATTAGTGGGCTTCCAGGACGCGCTGATTCAATGAATGCATCCAGTTGTTCAGCTGTGTACTGAGTCTCTGTGTACAACGGCATGCGGTTGAAATATTGGTGAGCTGTTCCAGCTTCTTTGCCGTTTGCATCATAAAAAGTGCTGCCGTTCCAGCTGTAGTATTTGGACCCTTCCGTCATGAAATCTGGTGCAGGACCGTACACATAGCTGTAATTTCTTTCTGTAATTGCGTTATAGACTTTGTGATAAAGCAAGCCGTTTTTTGAAAGGTAGTAAGACTTGTCTTTCACCATGTGCGTCGGCTTCAAGTTTACGGAATCCGCTTTGACATAACCGATGGTATCTGCAATTTGAACTTTGACATACTCTTCGGTTGCGCCCAGGTATTTCATTTCGATGCCTGAAGTGACATACGTAGCAGCTGTCGTCAATGCATCACTGGTGTAGATGTTCGTGAATTTGTTGGAAACGACTGCACCGTCTTTGATCCAAAGGATTTTGTTCCCTTTCATCACGACTTGGCTGCCAGTCGTTTTGCTTTTCGCCTGCTCAAACGTATCATACTCTCCGGATACGGCAGGCTCTTTACCTTGTTCAAGAGTAGCAACTTCGTACTTCGTCGGTGCAGGCGGTTCGATGATCTTCAGCATACGGTTGATGACACCGGACGTCTGTCCACGAGTCGTACTCGCCATCGGGTCGAAGTAAGACTTCCCATCTTTCACTTTACCGTTGATGATTCCAAGATTCGTCAAGCGCTGTACAGATTCTATGTAGTCATCGTGGATGTCCTCTTTGTCGGTGAAGTTCAATGGATCTTTCTCAGAAACGACACCTTTCAAATCTGTCGCTCTCACAATCATGACTGCCATTTCCTGACGGCTGATTTCTTTATTCGGCTTGAATTCTCCATTCGGATATCCGTTGACCAGCCCCTGGTTGCTTGCTGCAGTGACTGCAGAGTAGAACCAGTCATTCTCAGGGTCTACATCTGAGTAACTGGGAGATTCAGAGACTCCAGCTACTGAATAATCTCCGGAAGCCTGCAGTTCAATTTCCAACGAACGTACTAAAAAGGCAGTGAATTCAGCACGGTTTACAGATTCTTCAGGTTTGTATGTATTATCCCCGTACCCTTTCAAAATGCCTTTTTCAATCAATGTCCTCATATCTTCCTCAAAAAAGTGACCGGTGATATCGTCCTCGGCTTTAGCAACACTCGGTGTGACCAACGAAAGAACCATCGCCAGCAAGACACCGAGAAACAAAAAACGTCTCATGCGTCGCAATTCCCCCTTATTAATAATCTATTAATAATGTATCAGAAAAAAATGACGAATAGTAGTTAATTTTCGCCATAAAGTGCAAATATATCTATGTACCTAGAGGACTATTAACATAGTTTGAAGGGAATATTAACAATAATAGAAAAATTAATATAATATTCATAATGTGGTTATTATTGGAAAACTATGAGAATAGGATAGGACTATATTGAAGAAGGCACATGCAGGCGGATCTGCCTGCATGTGCCTCTAATTAGGAGGAACTTTATGAAAAGACGCCCCTTCGTTGTCCTTGCTATTGTCGTGCTGCTCTTCCAATTGCTGATTCCTGCTGCTGCTTTCTCCAAAGAGAATCATTACCAGGAACACCTGGACTCATTGAAGGATAAGGCAGAGGATACTCCGAAAGTCATCCCTTTGGAAAAAGTCGATAAAATCTTTCCTATGAAAGCCAATCAGTTGAAAGAATTGAATGATCTACGAAAAAATTACAGGAAAGATACGAATTTCAAAGCACAGAATTTGAACTCTATTAATATGAAGAAAGTCGAAAATCGTCGAATTCTCGTCAGTGCGAAAGAGGGATTTGATGCGGCTACATACGGGGTGGAAGAACTCCCTCTATCAAAGACCCTCTCTAAGCGTGGGTATCGTCTTGTGCGCGTACCGAAAGATGTGGATTACCAATCTACTTTGAAACAGATGAACAAAGATCAAAGCATCCACAATGCGGAACCGGATTATATTCATAAAATCTCTTACGTACCTTCCGATGGCTACTATTCGTATCAATGGCAGTACCGCCCCTTGAATATGGAAAAAGCCTGGGATGTGAGTCGTGGTTCGACCGATACCGTCGTTGCTGTTCTTGACACCGGGATTTACCCGAACCATCCGGACCTTAACGGAAAAATCCTCCGGGGGTATGATTTTGTCAACGAAGACTCCAATCCGATGGATGACCATGGGCACGGGACCCATGTAGCCGGACTGATCGGGGCTCATGCGGACCAGACGGGAATCATCGGGGTCAATCCGAAAACGAAGATCCTTCCTGTCAAAGTGGCAGACAGTGAAGGGATGCTTACGCTGGTAGATATTCTGCAGGGAATTTACTACTCCATCGATCAACAAGTGGATATCATCAACATGAGTTTCGGAGGTTATCAATATTCATGGGAAATCGATGACGCATTATGGGAAGCTTATTATAACGGAATCGTGTTAGTCGCATCGGCAGGAAATGAAGGGACATGGGAGCCGGCTTTCCCAGCTTCCTATTACCAGGTCATCAGTGTAGCGGCTACCGCACAGGATGATTTCATCACAGATTTCTCCAACTATGGTCCGTTTATCAATTTGACTTCTCCAGGGAAGGATCTTTTGAGTACTTATTACTTGAACGGCTATCAATCGGGGAGTGGAACGTCATTCTCAGCACCGATCGTCTCGGGGCTTGCAGCGCTCATCAAAGGCAAGCATAAAAACTGGACCCCTGCGGAAATCCAGTGGGCGATGGAAGCGAACGCAAAAACATGGAACAAAAAAGAGTGGGACACGTTCGATGGATACGGGATTCCTGATGGGTATAAAATGATCAAATCTTCGAAAGTCGACCTCACCAAGGATGTTCCGGACGAACTCTTCGAAGGACGTAGAATCGGGAGTGGTTACAGCACGTATGAAAAAATCGACCTTCCACTCGATTACGATGTTTATGAGTTTAAAGTCGACCGGGAGCACCCGAAGGTAAAATTGAGTGTGACATCTCCGACAGAATCGATGGATATGGTCATGTATGTGTTCGATGAAACGCTAGAAAATGGCTGGCTGATCGACGGGAATTTCCAGGGCGAAGGGGAAGAGGCGACTCTGAATCTGCCCGAAGGAATCTATCAATTGGTCGTCATGGATTACTATGGTCACTGGTCGGAAACACCGTATGAACTGCGGATGGATGATGGGACCCAGGACTTCCCGGATGTCGTCGGTAAATGGGCGGAACCTTTTATCGAATACCTCGTCGATGAAGGGTTGATGATCGGTTATCCAGACGGTACGTTCGGCTTCAGTAAACCGATCACCCGAGCAGCGGCAGCGACGGTCATAGGGCGGGAATTGGGACTACCGCAACAGCACGGAAGCTTCAAAGATGTACCGAAAAATCACTGGGCCTCCGGTTACATCGGAGCGATGGAAAAAGCGGGAATTCTGACCGGTTATAAAGACGGCACATTCCGCCCGGATCAACCGATGACTCGTGAAGAGATGGCCGCCGTAATCGTCCGGGCGTATGAACTGACGGGAAGTTCGAATGTACGCTTCTCAGATGTCGATCCTGACTCATGGTCGTATAAGTATATTTCGACACTCGTAGCAAACGGAATCGTCAGCGGTTACCCGGATGGAACGTTCCGCCCGGGACTTGATATCAAGCGCTCTGAATTCGCAACGCTGATGGCTCGCCTGTTAAGTGACAAGTTTTAACCAACAGCATAAGCTATAAAAAAGAGCACCCTGGATATCCCGGGGTGCTTTCGTCTTTCTGATCCTATGAACCTAGCAAATATTTTTTCGGAAAAAAATGATAGACAAGAATCCTTATAAACACTGGACTTTCTTCATATTTTTTATAAATGAACATTCATTCATTCCATTGATTTTTCAGAAAAATAAAAATATAATGGTTTTTGTAAGAATTTAGAAAGGAGTAGGATTTTTTGGAAAAAGAGAAAACAAGGAGGAGAAACGGTTGAATTTGAAAAAGAGCATCGTTTTATTCTTGATCTTCATGATGGCATTTTCAAACGCCGCTTTTGCAGCTGTACCTCAGAGTGCGCTGAAAGAAGCAGCCAAGCCTCAAAAGCAGACGGGGAATGTTTTTGAAGAGAAGAATAAAGAAAAAGAGTATGGTCCTGATGATGAAGTCCGTATCATAGTTGAATTGGAAGATGAACCAACGATTTATTCCGCGCAGAGCTTAGGAAAGAGTTTCAGTGAACTCTCTGATAAAAACAAGAAGAAGCTCCAAGCGGCGGCCCTAGAAGCCCAAAGCCTTGTTAAACAATCTATCAAGAAACAATCGATTCCGATGGATTATAAACAAAGCTTTACGACAGTTTTCAACGGCTTCAGTGGTACAGTGGATTACAAATCCATCCAGCTGATTGAAAAACTACCTAATGTCGGTAAAGTACATATTGCGAACGAATATGAGCGTCCGGCAGAAGAACCAGAAATGCTTTATAGTAAAGAGCTTGTCAAAGCACAGCAGACTTGGCAGGACTACGGCTATAAAGGGGAAGGAATGGTTGTAGGTGTCATTGATACCGGGATTGATCCGGATCATAAAGACATGGTCCTGAGTGATGGAACAGAAACAGCCATCACGAAAGAGCAGGTCGACACCTTGAAAACGGGCGGCTCTTTAGATGGTAAGTTCTTCACAGATAAAGTACCATTCGGCTACAACTATGCTGATGAAAATGATACGGTCCTTGACCTTGGTCCTGGAGCAAGCATGCACGGCATGCACGTATCAGGTACAGTAGGCGCGAATGGCGATGAAGAAAAAGGCGGCATCATGGGTGTGGCACCAGAAGCTCAAATCCTTGGATTGAAAGTTTTCGGTAACGACCCTGAAATGCCATCCACTTGGGGAGACATTTACATCAAGGCGATTGATGACGCGATTCTATTAGGCGCAGATGTCATCAATATGAGTCTTGGATCCACTGCTAGTTTCGTAGATGAAGCAGACCCAGAGCAGCAGGCTGTTGCAAGAGCAGTAGAAAATGGCGTCATGATGTCCATTTCCGCTGGTAACTCTGCTGATTTCGGTGAAGGATTCGCAGATCCATTTGCATCCAACCCGGATATCGGTGTTGTCGGTGCTCCAGGTCTATCAACGGATTCTCTTCAAGTCGCTTCTTTTGAAAACCAATATTTGATGCTTGATGGTTTCAACAAAAAAGTGGACGGAGAAGCTGGTGAGTCCGTGGCTTTCCTTTCTGCAAGTGACGTAGATCCTACATCTCTTGGTGAAGGATTCATTGAAGTCGAGTATGCAGGACTTGGAAGACTGCCTGGCGATTCTGAAGACAATCCAGATGCCAACGATTTTGAAGGCGTCGATTTAGAAGGAAAGATCGCACTGATTCAACGTGGCGAAATGACGTTCGTCAAGAAGACGTTGAACGCACAGGAAAGAGGCGCGGCTGGAGTCATCATTTTCAACCACAGCGCTGGTTATGTAAGCATGGCATCTGATTCTTCTATTAATATTCCTCAACTGTTCATTTTGAAAACAGCTGGAGATTTGATGAGAGAACAGATCAAAGACGGTAAAAATGTAGAAATTGCATTCAAGGGCGAAGAAGTCAAATCCTTGAACCCTGAAAACGGAAAAATGTCCGGATTCACATCCTGGGGTGTGACACCGAACCTTGATTTCAAACCTGAAATCACAGCACCGGGTGGAAACATTCTATCTACACTGCAAGACGACCAATACGGAATGATGAGTGGTACGTCCATGGCGGCTCCACACGTTTCCGGTGGATCAGCTCTTATGATGCAGCGCGTCGATGAAGAGTTCGGTCTTAGTGGATCGGATCGTGTCGTTATGGCGAAGAATATTCTTATGAATACATCCGTTCCACAGACCGATAAAGGTGCCATCAATGGTGGCTGGAATACAGGCATGGATTATTCTCCTCGTCGTCAAGGTGCGGGTCTGATGGATCTTCATGCAGCGATGAGCACGCCGGTCGTTGCGACAGAGAAGAATTCAGGCCTTGGAAAAGTAGCCTTGAAAGAAATGGAAACAAAAGAGTCCTTCACACTTGAATTGGAAAACGTAACGGATGAAAATCAAGTGTACAATGTACAGGGTTCTGTCCAAACAGACATGGTCATTGGTGGAAGTATGTACAGTGGCGAAACTCAAGGGATTTTCAAAGCAGGGACAACAAGTGCAGATGCCCCATGGCTTGGAGAATTTCCTATTGATATCACTTCACCAAATGGTAGTAAAGTGAAAGACGACTATCAGGTCATCGTTCCAGCAAACTCTACTGTTGAAGTGAATGTAAATATTGATTTGGAAAACACAGTCGACTGGGTTTACAACCAGCCTTTGAATGAGATCTTTGAAAATGGTCATTTTGTTGAAGGTTTCATCAAATTTGTTGACCCGAACGATACCAACCCTACATTGAATGTTCCATACGTAGGATTCCACGGAGAGTGGGATGATGCTCCAGTCGTGGATGCAACGATTTACGATAAAGAGGATCCTTCTTTCTACGGTGAAACAGCTTTGTTGACTCTGGATCGTGATGCAGGTCTTCTGCCACTTGGTGTCGACCCACTATTGGGTGAAGACGACGAGCTTGTTGGAGATGAAGATCGCATCAGTTTCTCACCGAACGGTGACGGCACGCATGAACTCGCTCTTCCTTCTCTTTCCTTCCTGCGTAATGCAAAGCAGGTGGCATTCAACGTATTGGATGAAGGCGGTAATCAATTACGTACGATCCGTACATTGGATGAAGTGAGAAAGAACTACTATGATGGTGGAGCTGCACCGATGAGCAAGATTTATGGTGAAGCTGCATGGGATGGAAAAGTGAAAGGAAAAGTCGTAGAAGATGGTCAATACTTCTATGAAGTGAAATCTGTCGTTGACTTCCCGGATGCGGAATGGCAGTCTCAGACAATTCCAGTCACGGTGGATACACAAGCACCTTCTTTAGAAGTCACATTCAATAAGGAGACTGGTGAGGTTAACTGGGATGCATTCGATGAACTTTCCGGCCTTGCATTCTTCGATATCATCGTGAATGGCGAAAGTGTTCTAGAGAAGCCGCTGGCTGCGGATGTTGATTCTTACACATTCAAAGAAATGAAAGGAATTGAAGGCGTGAAAGTCGCAGCGACTGACTACGCTGGAAACACAACAACTGAAAGCACGAATGAAGATACTGACGATGCTGTTCCTGGCCTGCACGTCCTCACTCCTGAAGCGTTGAGCACGACGAATGACAAAGAAGTTGCCGTGACAGGTTACGTGAAAGATGATTCGAAAGTTTCTTCTCTTACAATCAACGGCAATGAAGCGAAATTGTCCTGGAATGCGAAAGAACAACGCTATGACTTCAGTGAAACTCTGACGTTCAAGACGGATGGCGTGAAAGAACTCAAGTTCCATGCGGTCGATGAAAGCGGAAATGAAATCTCCTTCAAGAGAATGTTCATGCTTGATTCTACAAGCCCAGAACTTGCGGTCGAAGGACCACACACATCCAAGGAAAAACAAGTGGATCTTACGTTCACGATGAAAGACAACTTCGATGATCTTCGTTTGTTCATCGATGGTAGTGAAGTGTTCAAGCATGCGTTTGAAGAGCCATTCGAAAAGAGAGCGGCTGAAGAAACGTATACACACTCTGTAACACTTGAAGAAGGACAGAACACATTCGAAGTCAAGCTGGTCGATCTTGGTGGAAACGAAACGGTTCAAAAAGTTACCGTTTACCAATCCAATGACGGTCCGAAAAACTTCGATGACGTATCCAATAACTTCTGGGGTAAAGGAGCGATTGAAAAGCTGAACGTCGCTGGTGTAATCAATGGTTACACGAACGGTGATTTCGGAATCAATGATGAAATCACACGTCGTGACGCAGCTCGTATGATCGTCCGTGCTCTTAAACTGGATACGACTAATGTGAAAGATCCTGGTTTGGAAGATGTCGATAAGAATGACCCGGCATACAAAGAGATCGCTGCCATCGCGGCAAGCGGCATCATGGTCGGTAACCCTGATGGTTTCTTCAAGCCTGATGGATTGTTGACACGTGCTGAAATGGCGAAAGTCGTTGTAGAAGCCTACAACCTATCCGGCAGCACACAAGATCGTTTCCCTGATGTTCCTCTGAAACACTGGGCATTCGATTACATCAACACTCTGGCTGCAAACGGCATTTCCGAGGGTTATCCGAATGGCGAATTCAAACTGGGCAACAAGACGACACGTACAGAATTCGTAATGTTCTTAGCTCGTGCGGAAGATGAACGTTTCAAAACGAACTAAGTAAGTTGAAACCCGCCCAAGGGTACAATCTTTGGGCGGGTTTTTTTGATTTCGTACGACAAGCTTTATTAATGGTTTTTAAAGTTAAGTATGAGGGGACTTGTTTCGATGCTTTTGAGAGAGGCAGGTGGCTATCGAAAACGAGTCGCTTTCCGTGAGCATGTGGTGAGCTTCCTCAGGCGTTTCGCCTTCCGGGATCTCACCGATCATGTACCTCCCACAGGAGTCTCCCCGTTTTCAAAAGCCACCTTACGTTTTTATGCTATCGAAACTTCAATTTTTTGTATAAACATTATTATAATGACATATCCTCTTTCCATCTTTTTTTAATGATTAAGAGATTTAAATAAGGCAAGGGTCATCGGGGAAGGGACTACCTACGAACCTGCTCTCAACGTTTTCTCCAATTAAATCTAACCAAGACACCCTTTAGATAGAAGAATAGATATTATAAAATGGTAAGAAACGTATTTAAAGGTGATTTCAATATGCATTACATCAAAGATTACACACCCATATTCCTTTTCCTCGCAGGAGGATTCATTTTTCTTTTCTTGGTCATAACAAAGTACACAGAAGAAGCCCATAAAAAAGAAATGAAGAAAAACAAATGGATGAAGGAAGACTACTATAATTATGAAAACTTGATATTATACGGGCTTATGAGCAAGTCTTATTGGATTGCAAAAACAATGCTCATCATCGCAGCACTCATTCCTATCGCGTTTGGAATGTTACTTTTATGGTCAATGTTCTAATCCCATAGGCGAAGTCAAGAGCTATGGGCATTAAATTCGCTCCTGTTCACTATTTTCCATCTTTTTTCCTATTATGATAAATAAGTCCATTTCCCTGTATAAATCGACTTTAAACCTTCTTATTTCAGCCGATATATATAACGTAAGCACATATCAGATGAGAAAGGGAGAATTTATTTAATTATGGTAAGGAAAATTTGGAGTTTGTCGTTTATTGCTTTCGTTTTGGTGTTGACATCTTTCCTTCCTGTCCAATCAGTTTCGGCCAATCCATTGAGTGACATCCCGGATCGATCTTCAGAGGAAATCAACTATTTGATTCAACGAGGAGTCATTTTAGGCTTCCCAGACGGGACACTCAAACCTAAAGATCCAGTCACTCGACAAGAAGCAGCCACACTTGTAGGGCGTGCACTTGAACTCAACGGGGAAAAGCGATCAACGAATTTCCCTGATGTTCCAAAAGCCTCCTACGCATCCGGTTACATACAATCCGCTTACGATGAAAAAATCATTACAGGTTATCCCGATGGGACCTATAAGCCGCAAAACTATATAACACGAGGAGAAATGGCTTTTCTCATTTCTAAAGCTTTCTCACTCACATCCACTAGTGGTGAAAAATATAGCGATATACCAACCGACGGGGCTTTGACAACAGCCATCGATCGAGTATCGACAGCAGGTATTGCCAATGGTTACCCGGACGGCACTTACAAACCAGGGAAGTCTATCACACGTGAAGAGTTCTCGTTGCTGATCGCTCGGGGACTGAATCCGAAATTCAAAGTCGACGGCACGAATACGAAGCCCGATCAACCGATGGCTGAGAAATACGTATCAACGTCCATTTTGAATGTCCGAACAGGTCCTGGAGTCTCATATGAAAAAGTAGGGAAGCTCTCATTGGGTACAAAAGTCACGATTTATAAAGAAGTCGGTGACTGGTGCCAAATCTCTTATAATGGAACCCGCGCTTATGTCCACGGGGCATACTTGCTGGATAAATTGAAAGAGAAGCGAGTCATTGCGATCGACGCCGGCCACGGCGGTTATGATGGTGGAGCAAGCGCCAACAGCGTCCTTGAAAAAGAAGTCAACTTAGCCGTATCGAAAAAAGTAAGAGATCTTTTGGAAAAATCAGGGATCGAAGTCATCATGACAAGAGAAGATGATACGTATATCTCGCTTGATGGCCGTGTCAAACATGCCGTCGATAATGGAGCGGATACGTTTGTCAGCATCCATTCCAATGCGTTCCCTAACAATGAATCGGTCAGCGGTATAGAAACGTTTTATTCATCCGCCGCTTTGAATGATCGTGCTTACAAGAGTTACAAGCTGGCGTCTTTCATACACGACCGTCTCGTTGAAGCGATGGAAATGAAGAGCCGCGGTGTCAAAGATGTACCGTATCGAGTCATTCATGCCACTCCACTGCCATCTGCATTGGTAGAATTAGGATTTCTCACCAATAGTTCGGATGCTTCCAAGCTTGGATCCACTTATTGGCAGGAGAAAGCCTCCAAAGCTATTTACTTAGGCGTGATAGATTACTATAATTGGATAGACAAATAAAAAAAGAGCGGACAACTTTGTCCGCTTTTTATTTTATCTTTAGGAGCTGAAGAAATGAAAAACTTCCCTTTGCATCTATTGTTGTCCGTTCTGTTCTTGTTCACACTGCTTCCTTTAAGCGTGTCAGCGGAGGAATCAGTGAATGTAGAAAAGGCAGACCGGTATATCATCGGGTTTGAAGAGTCCATTGATTTGAACGTATTGGAAAAAACCGAGTATACATTACACCATGAATATGAAGGAATCCAAGCTATTTCAGCCTCTTTAGATAGAACAGCTGTACATACGCTTCAAAATGATCCGCGTATTGCATGGATAGAAGAAGATCAAAAAGTGACCGCAGACCGTCAAGTTCGGAACTGGGGTTTCAGCTCTGTCGGAGCTGACACGACGAAAAAGTTGAAAGTAAATGGAAACGGCGTCAAAGTCGCTGTCATTGATACAGGAATCAACCGTGGTCATCCGGACTTGAAAGTCTCCGGTGGGAAAAATTTCGTTGATGACGTAAACAGTTATGAAGACGATAATGGACATGGAAGTCATGTCGCAGGAGTCATCAATGCGCAAGACAATGATATGGGAACCCTCGGGGTTGCACCGGCAGCCAGTATGTACGCCGTCAAAGCACTGGATAGTGACGGAATCGGTAATGAAGCGGATGTCATTGCCGGAATCGATTGGGCGATTCAGAACGGGATGGATATTATCAATCTCAGTTTGACTTCACCTCAGTCCTCCACAGGTCTTGAAAAAATCATTAAAAAAGCACGTGATCAAGGAATATTCGTCATTGCTGCTTCTGGGAATGATAAATCCGGCAATGGACAGTTGACGAAAGACGTCATGTATCCAGCTCGTTATAACAGTGTCATCAGTGTCGGTGCTATTGATGAAGATGAAACCATTGCGGAGTATTCTTACCAAGGTGAATCTTTGGATTTTGTGGCTCCAGGAACACAAATTTACAGCACTTATATGGATACGCCTGAAGGGAATTACGCCCATATGAGCGGCACCTCTATGGCAGCTCCTTATGTATCTGGAATCATCGCTTTATACAAAAGCCAGTTTCCTGAATTAACCTATATGGAAATTAGTAATCTCTTAAACAAGCACGTGAAAGATTTAGGAGTAAAAGGGAAAGACAAGACATATGGCCAAGGTTTGATTCAAGCTCCGATCAGCTTGTTCATCGATTTGAAAGCAAGCGATTGGTTCACACCTTTTGTCAATGAGCTCAGTAAATCTCAGATGATCAAAGGCTATCCTGACTACACGTTCAAGCCACAGGGGGATATCACCCGCCAGGAAGTCATCACTCTCATCGGAAGAGCGCTTGAGCTGAATGGCGAAAAACGCGATACGATGTATACTGACGTAACGAAAAACCATTACGGCTCCGGATATATCGCATCAGCTACTTCCCGTGAAATCGTCACCGGATATCCTGATCAAACATTCAAGCCGAATGCGAACATTACTAGAGCGGATGTTGCTGTCATGGTATACCGTGCATTCAACATCCCGGTATCGAATGAACCGGTTTTTGAAGATGTCGATCCCGATAAATATTACTATGAAGCCATTCACTCTCTAGCGAATGAAGAGATCATCACTGGTTACAGTGAAACAGAATTCAAACCGATGAAGGCAATTACCAGGGCTGAATTCTCCAGTATCCTGGCGAAAACGCTGAATGGTTCATTAAGATAATAGAATAGAAGAAAAGCAGGTTCCAATCTAATTGGAACCTGCTTTTAATTTATTTGAATTTGTATTGGACTATATTTTCGTTTACTAAGAGGTGAGGGTGTCACGCCTAAAGGAGCATCTTGGGAGATAAATGCTGTCTCATTGAAATTTTTCCTTCATTATAATAGCGTCATTAAACAAAAAAGCCACTCTCAGATGAGAGTGGCTTTATCATTCATTTAGTTGATTGCGCGGTATAAGAATACAGTGAACTCAGCACGAGTCGTATCTTTAGAAGGCTTGAAGACGTTACCGTCATAGCCGGTAGAGATATCGTTCGCTACAAGTGCTCTGACTTCATCGTACGCCCAGTGGTTTTGAGGAACATCATTGAAGTTTCCTTCTGCTCCCTGCAAGTTGAATGAACGTTTGAATAAAGCTGAAATTTCTGCACGTGTAATGGCCTGGTCAGGTTTGAATGTGCCGTTTTCGTAACCTGTGATGTATCCAGCGTCTGCTACAGCGTTGATGTATTTCTCAGCCCAGTGGCCGTTATCATCAGAGAAATGATTGTTGGAAGATGGAGAAAGATCCAATGCAGCTGTCATCATCTTAGCGACTTCACCACGGGTAACGTCGTTTGATGGCTTGAAGTAGTCTCCATCATAACCATTAATGATTCCTTGCTTACTCATATATTCGATTTCACTTTGTGCCCAGTAGTCGTTCGAAACATCGTGATAATGCCCTGCTGGTAAAGAGTCGTCTTTGGATTCTGCTTGTACATCTTCTTTAATGACACGGCGTGCACCTACCATACGTTCGCCCCAGTAACGGTTAGGAGCAATAGAAGCCACGGTAACGTCGTCTCTTTCATTTTCTGCAGAAATCATTTTGTTATTTCCAATGTAGATCCCAACATGACTGATGGATCCGCCATCATAATAGTTGAAGAACAAAAGATCTCCTTTTTGCAATTCAGAGCGACTTACAGCATGACCGTTGCTGTATTGTGCTCTGGATGTACGATGTAAATCGATACCTACTTTATTGAATATGTATTGTGTATATCCTGAGCAGTCAAAACCGCTTGGTGAAGTTCCTCCGTAAACATAAGGTGAATCCGAATACTTGAACGCCAATTCTATTACTCTGTCTGCCGTGCTTTGTGCTGCAAAGGACTTAGGAGCAAAGAACGCAAAAACCATAGAAAACGCAACCAAAACCGTCGTCACTTTTTTTAACAATGTAATATCCCCCTGTTGTTTATGTTTCGTTTTTAACCTTGTTCAAGAATACCACAACAAAGTTCGTCATGATTTTACAGTTGTGTAACATTTAAGTTTCATAGGTTTTACCAATTGCTAGAAAGGGTATAAAGAATCTTTGTGGAATAACGGAAAAAGAAAGCGTTATCACATTGTGATTTTTTTTACAACCATAAGAGAAACCCTTATACTAATGTAATGTACATACAAAATTCAGTTTAATTGGACTTTTCGTGCATGTTTAAGATCGGCATAATACTTGAACAATGGAAAGTATGTTTACTTACATATCCATCATTATTCACTTATACTGGATAGTGGTGTAATCGTTAACTAACAGGAGGAACATATAAACATGGATAGTAATGAAAAGGATATCAATGTCAATGATCCTTTGACGAATGACGAAAACGTCATGGACAATATGACGTTCGTGTTGTTTGGAGCGACAGGGGATTTGGCCAAGCGTAAAATCTACCCTGCTCTTTACAACCTATATAGAGAAGGAAGAATGCCTGAAAAAATATCTGTCGTAGGATTAGGGAGAAGAGAATACACAGACTCTAAACTTCAATCGGTCATCAAAGAGGCTCTGGAATCCTTTTCACGTCGAGAAGTTGAACCTTCTGGTTTAGAGGAATTTCTGGAAAAATTCCGCTACTGCATCTTTGATGCGACGAAGCCGGAATCCTATGATAAGCTTCACCAATTCATAAAGGACCGGGAAAATGAACTGGACATACCGGACAACCGTCTCTTCTATTTATCTGTGGCTCCAACCTTGATCAAAACCATTACAGAAGGACTTCATGAGAGTGGAATCAGCAGCAATGCAGGTTGGAAGCGTCTGATGGTTGAAAAACCATTCGGAAGTGACTTGGAGACAGCGCAGGATTTGAACAAGAAGCTGAAAGAAGTGTTCACAGAGGATGAAATTTTCCGAATCGATCACTACCTGGGTAAACCGATGGTTCAAAAATTGGAATCCCTTGTCCACGCCAACCCGATGTTGAAAGCTTTGCTTGATCATGATCAGATTTCAAACGTCCAAATTACAGCAAGCGAAACGGTCGGAGTCGGTACACGCGCCGCTTATTACGATCAAGCAGGAGCAATCCGTGATATGGTGCAGAACCACCTGCTTCAGCTAGTGATGATGACGGCCCTCTATAACCCGGACAAAATGAGCACGGCTGAAATTGAAGCAGAAAAACGCGGCATTATGGAATCACTCAAGCCGATTACGAAAGAGAATATGGAAGAGAATGTCGTCCGCGGGCAATATGCGGCCGGCCAAATTGAAGGGCAGGCAGTACCTGCATATCTTGAGGAAGCTGGTGTCGCAGAAGACTCCAACAACGATACTTTCTTCGCTGCTCGTCTTGAAATCGATAATGAAAACTGGAAAGGTATTCCATTCTATATCCGTACCGGAAAGAGGATGAAGAAGAAGTCCACGCGAATCGTGGTTGAGTTCAAGTGTGATGGAGATGAGGAAGCATTGAAAGACGATGGCATCGAACCGAACCTTCTAATCATCGAAATCAATCCGAATGAAAGCATGACTTTGAAAATCAACATCAAGAACCAATCCGAAGAGAAATTCGAACCGGAATACATCACATTTTCCAATGTTTCCGCGACCCAGCCGGAAGCGTATGAATTACTTCTTCATGATGCGATGCAGGGAAATGAAACTTTCTTTGCCCACTGGAAAGAAGTCGAGCTTTCCTGGAAATGGGTGCAGCCATTGTTGGATGAATTTGAAAAAGACGGCTTGCCGCTTTACAAATATCCCGCAGGCTCGGACGGACCGGAAGCAGCTCATCAGCTGTTGAAGGAAGACGGTCATAAATGGTGGTACGTATAATAAAAAAAAGCTACTGACTTTAAAGTCAGTAGCTTTTTTCTATTTATGAATTTTCAAAAAGCAGGACACGTGCAGGCGAAGCATCTGTGCCCATCAGCTTCAATGGAGCAGCGACCATATGATAGCTTTTCGACTCCACATCTTTCAGGCGCAGACCTTCGATGACGATGATATCTGCTCCAAACAACGTCTTATGAGTCGGGTGGTTCGGCTGGCTGCGCTCGATCCCAAGAGCGTCGATGCCCACGCCACGGATTTTCTTCTCTGCCAGGTACTCAGCTCCATCTTCTTTCAGGAAGATGAATTCAAAGTTGAATTCATCATCAAAGGAGTTTTTCGTTTTGAAGAGTACGAAGTCCCCTTCATCAATGTTCAAGTCTTCAAGGTCGTCTTTACCGATTCCGTCTTTAACGTGAGTCAGGTCAAATACTTTCGCATCTCCAACCAAACGGTCCATCGAGATTGTTTCGAATGTTTCTCCATCATTGATCATATGAAGCGGAGAATCGATATGAGTTCCGGTATGAACATCCATCTCCAGACGGGACTCCGTTACGTGACCGTTGGTGTTGGTTTGTACTTTCGGCTGTTTTTCTGGCTTGTTTTTGTATACAGGCATACCTTCGTATACCGGTGCAGTTACATCAATCATTTTCATGTAGTCATTCACCTATCTTTCATGGATTTTATTGTTCGTATGTCCTCTTTTATTTTGTCATGGTTTCCGCTTGGTATCAACTTTGCGCACAACACCTATGAAAGTACGACATTGTTCTATTCAACTTTTAAAGTTATAATAATAAAAGTTTGTTAATTTTATAGTTAACTTGGAGTGAAATCAATGAACCGATCCAATCAACATATAAAGAAAAAGAAATGGTGGAAGATTCCACTGATTATCATAGCGCTTCTTGCTTTAGGAACCGGTGCATATGCATATACGGTTTACAGTGGTGCCAAAAATACAGTAGATAAAGAAATGCATGAAGAAGTCGCTTCGATAGATCATGAAGTGACGAAGAAGAAAGTGAAAGAACAAGAACCTTTGAACATCTTATTGATGGGCGTGGACGAAAGGACATACGACTCCGGACGCTCTGATGCCTTGATGGTCATGACGCTCGACCCAGGCGATAACCGCAGCCAGATAGTCAGTATCCCACGTGATACCCGTACTAAATTAGTCGGCGATGCTCCTGAATCAGGGATCATGGATAAAATCAATCACTCTTATGCTTTTGGCGGAGCGGATATGACTATCAATACAGTGGAAAATTTCCTTGATATTGAGTTGGATTATTATGTGAAAGTCAACATGCAGGGATTAGCCGATCTGGTCGATGCAGTCGGTGGAATTTCCATTAACAACCCTATTTCCTGGCGGGATGGAAGTTATACCTTCCCTAAAGGATCATTACAAATGGATGGAGAAAAAGCCCTTGGTTATGTACGGATGAGATATCAGGATCCAAGAGGGGATTTAGGGAGAAATGAACGTCAGCGATTGGTCATTCAAGGAGTGATCGATTCTGGAGCACAAGTAGGGGCAGTAAATAAAATCGGGGATGTCATGGATGCGCTAGGAAACAACGTGAGTACAAATATGGACTTCATGGTAATGAAAGATTTATTGATGAATTATCGTGATGCACGAAAAAACATGACGACCTATCAAATGACAGGTAGAGGAACCAAAATTGACGGAATCTACTATCTACAAGTCCCTGAACAGGAAGTTCAAAAGGTACAATCGAAGATAAAAGAATATCAATCCTAAAATAAAATCCCTCCTGACTCAGGAGGGATTTTGTCATCTTAATTATTCAGGGATCTGTTCAAAGACAGCAACGATGGATTTGTTTTCATTCATGTTGACAGAAGATAATGCCGAACTTCCTGACAATGCACCGCGCCACTCTACAAATTCCCATCCATCTGCCGGTAATGCCGTAACGACGATGGCTTCACCTTCTACGACTGTGGTAGCTGAAGTGTTGATGTACCCCTGACCTATGACAGATGTCGACAAGGAGTAGCGTTTTTCTGGTTCAGGTTCTTTCTTAAAATTGGCGGTGACATTCTTATTTGCATTCATTGTCAGAGTGATGGAACTGGAAGAACTGCTTGAACTCCCAGACCACCCGGTGAAGACCCAGCCTTCTTTTGGAGAGGCTGTCAGCTGTACTTTACTTCCTTCAGAGAAGCGGCTGCCGGATTTTGATTTTTGGACGGAACCTTCGCCGGATACATTTACATTCAGGGAGTAGGATTCAGGCTCGGGAGGAACTGGTTCCTCGTTTTCTTCATCGCCTTCATTCGAATCCCGCTCTACTTTTTCAAAAACGGCTTGTAACGTTTGATCTTCATCCATGATTACAGTCACTTCGGAAGACCTGCTTGTAACTGATCCTTTCCATCCTGCAAATTTCCATCCATCATCCGGGCGTGCTCTTAAGCTTACTTTTTCATTATATGGATAGGTGCTGGCTAGGGAGTCGCGAATGATTCGGCCATTCCCTCGTGTCGATAACCGGAGTTTGTAGGATTTCTGCTCAAAGATTGCTTTGAAAGCTAAGTCCTCTTCTATGGTTACTGTAGCAGGGTTCGGTGCACCAGACAGGTCGCCTTCCCAATGGATGAATTCCCATCCTTCAGAAGATTTAGCTTCTATAGTAACAGTATCACCTTCTGAATACTCCTCTTCATTTGGGTTAATCCAAACCGCCCCTTCACCTTCATGGCTTGAGTCTATAGAGAAAGTAGATGCTTCTACGACGATGTTTATAGGAATCGATAATTCCTGATCTTTATATTTTACTTTTATAGTCTCTTTTCCTTCCTTTATTCCTTCAATGGTCACAGATTTTCCTTTGTCTTCATCAAATTCAATCCGTTCTTTTTCAGAGGACCAGACAGGAGAGAAGTCAAAAGGTTCTCCTGCTTCATCAACCCCTGTCACCGATAGTTCTAAGATTTCTCCAACCGGCAAGGTGTCAATTTCTTCTTGCTCCAGGGTCATTTCTTTTAACACTTGCTCGTCTACTTTCATTTCAAAATCCCAAGTCAACGATTGCCAATCTGCTTGAATGGTTGCAGTTCCGGGTTCAATCGCTTTGAAGACAGCAACCTGATTTGAAGACGCCTTAACCTTACCAACTTCAGTGTTGTGGGAGGACCACTCGGCGTCCAAGGATATAACTGCATCTTCTTCTCCTTTCCATTGAAGCTCGACAGTTCTTGTAAAACCTTTTTGGACGAGTGTGCGAGGGGTGTGTATCGTAATTTGTGAAATCAATCGATTATACGCTTTCTGTATCGACTTATGGTTGTTGAACGTTTTTCCTTTGTCGAGTATTTCTAATGCATCTGTAACCTGTTTATTATGTAGGTAGAGGTCTGCGAGGTATGTATAAAACTTCGGTTCTTCTGGGGTGAGTTTGATGCCGTCTTCTAATAGTGTTTCCGCACGATCGAACTTTTGAGTTTTAAGGTAGGAGTCTGCCAACAGCAGGCGTGCTTCGGTGTTTTTCGGCTCTTTTTCTACCACACTTTCTAATAGTTGTATACTTGTTTCATAGTTTTCCTTTTCATAGGCAGTTCGGGCTTTTTCCAAGTCATCCGCAAATGCTTTCGTTTCAACTATGAAGAATGCAGTAATACCTATGCTGAAAGCTAATATACCAATCACAATCCATAAGGACTTTTTTCTCATAGGAACAAATCCTTTCTAATAATTTATTTCATGTATATCAAATTATACATGAAAGTTAATCAAAAAAAGTAAGTTCCTGTCGAAAAAATATTAATTTTTGTTGTAAATGTGATATTTTTCAAATTTTAACACTAATAAACGACTATTGTATGATATACTACTAACGTCTGTTTTATTTCTACTAACATTGGAGGTTCACGAATGGAAGAAACAATTTCATTGAAGGAAATTTTTGAGGTGCTGAAAAAACGTATCCTCTTGATTATCAGTTTGGCAGCAGGGGCAGCCGTACTTAGTGCACTCATTACATTTTTTGTCCTGACGCCAACGTATCAAACTTCTTCACAATTCATAGTCAACCAGTCAGAGAGTCAGTCGCAGAATACGCCTTATGATATCAACGACATCCGAACGAACGTCGAATTGATCAATACATATAACATTATTATAAAAAGTCCTCGCATTTTAGATCAAGTCATTGAAGACTTGGAGTTGAACATGACCGCAACGAGTCTCGCCAATAAAATCCAAGTTTCCAATGCGAATCAATCACAGGTCGTTAACGTTGTCGTAACTGATGAAGACCCGACACAAGCGGTTGCAATCGCAAACAGAACCGTTAAAGTATTCAAAGAAGAAATCCCGCAGTTGATGAATGTGGATAATGTCAACATCCTGACCGAAGCTGTTGTTGCAGCTGACCCATCACCGGTAAGTCCCAAGCCGGCATTGAATATCGCTATTGCGCTTGTCGTAGGATTGATGGTAGGAGTAGGTTTGGCATTCTTACTGGAGTATCTGGATAACACCATCAAAACTGAAGAAGATATTGAAAAATCCCTTGGTCTTCCGATTATGGGTGTCGTATCCACGATTTCTACGGAGGACATCAAACCGACACGCGGTCGATCAGAAAAAAAGTCTAATGTTTCAAGTATGAGAGGTGAGTCTGTTGGCACGTAAGAAAAACAACATCGTACAAAATCGCGCTCGTAGATTAATAGCAAATGACGACCCTAAATCACCGATTGCCGAGCAGTTCCGTACCATCCGTACGAATCTCGAATTTTCCTCAGTAGACTCTAAGTTGGAAACAATGCTGGTTACATCAGCGAGTCCTTCTGAAGGAAAGTCGATTACCACAGGAAATACAGCAGTCGTATTCGCTCAGCAAGGAAAGAAAGTGTTATTGGTGGATGCCGACTTACGTAAACCTACTATTCATTATACTTTCCGTTTGAACAATACAATGGGTTTGAGTAACTACCTTGTCAATGATTATGCAATCAACGATATTATTAATGAAACTCATGTTGAAAATTTGGATGTCGTAACATGTGGGCCGATTCCACCGAATCCTTCAGAATTATTGGGATCGATGAAGATGCAGCGGTTTATCCAGGAAGCAAAAAATCATTACGACATGATTATTTTTGATACCCCGCCTGTACTTGCTGTGGCAGACTCGCAAATTTTATCTAATTTTGTTGATGGTGTCCTTCTAGTTTTACGAAGTAAACAAACGGAACAGGAAGCTGCTATTAAAGCAAAAGAACAACTGGTACAAGCGAAGGCGAATATCTTGGGTGCTGTCTTGAATGATAGGGAAGTCAAGTACAGCAATTACTATTATTATTATGGACAATAAAGTTTGTGGAGGGGGGTGAATAACTCCTCTCTTTTTTTAGTGATTGGATATAAAAGGTCTTGCTTGTAGTAATCTGTGATATAATTCATATAAATTTATAAGTGAAATTAGATTTTGAAAGGAGATTTGGAAGTGATAGATATACATAGTCATATCTTACCTGGAGTCGATGATGGAGCACAATCTATCGAGGAAAGTATACAAATGGCAGAAGCGGCGGTGCGTGATGGAATTGATACGATCGTAGCCTCCCCTCATCACAAAAATGGTGTATATAACAACTATAGAAATGATATCCTTCTTCAAGTGGCAGAGTTGAACCGACATATTGAAACTAGGAATATACCTTTGAATGTCGTACCTGGACAAGAAGTCCGCCTTTACGGGGAATTAATTGAAGGGATTCACAGTGAAGAAGTACTGCCAATTAATATGGAATCAAATTACCTACTCGTAGAATTCCCCTCAAACACTGTACCGAGGTATGCCAGTCAATTGTTTTATGATCTTCAGATGTCAGGTATTCGACCAATTATTGCACATCCAGAGCGGAATAAAAAGATTATAGAAAACCCTGATGTCCTTTATTCCCTAGTGAAGGATGGGGCCTATGCCCAAGTAACGGCTGGTAGTGTATGTGGGAATTTCGGTAAGAAAATTATGAAGTTCTCCCATCAATTGATTGAACATAACCTTGCGCATCTGATTGCTAGTGATGCTCATAACACAACATCCCGCGGTTTCTGTATGACAGAGGCATATCAAGAAGTGAGGCAGTCTTACGGATTGGATATGGTGTACATGCTATCAGAAAATGCTCAAGATATTATTGAAGATAAAGTACTGGCAGCTGAGCCGCCAGAACATATAAAGACAAGAAAATTGTTTGATATTTTCAGAAAATAATAATAAGTAGGTGCGGGTTTATATACTTGCACCTACTTATTATTATTAATTGAAAGCGCATTCTTATAAAAGATTAAAAAAATGGTTTAATCTTTTAAAATGTTTTACAATTCCTCTTTATATGACACAATAAACCTGCTATACTTTAAAAAGTTACAAAATAATGACAGGTGTCAAAAAAGTCTGGGTTATTACATATTTCTAAGTTTTAAAATATAAATGATAAGAGTGTTAAAGTATTGTTAATTCAACCGACCTTAACTGAACACTTTTGAAAGGGGAAACTATTTAAAAATGACCACAGTGTACAAACAGAGGTTGCTCTTATTGATTGCGATTGACTCATTTATTGTCTCTTTTTCTATCTACATGTCGCATTTCTTTTTGAACCCTTATGTAGCCGTATTTGATCAAATTATGATTGTGTCGTCCTTTGCTTTGCTGGTTACTCATCACCTGTTTTCAGGTGTGTTTGGAATGTATAAGAAAAAATGGCGCTATGCAAGCACTGAAGAGTTGTTTGGTATTATCTCAGTCGTGACTTTATCAATCATAGCCACTGCACTTATCAAGATGTTATTTTTTGGTATGATTTACGAACGAGCCCTTACTATTACATGGATGTTACATATACTATTGCTCGGTGGTGTAAGATTGGCTTGGCAGTATTACCGGAACTATGGTCTGTCTATCAAGCCTATGTTCACTTTGCCGTCTCCAAAAGATAATGACTCATATAAAAAGAAAACGTTGATTATCGGAGCAGGATCCGCCGGGCGAATGCTTGCTAGGCAAATCATTAATTCCCAGGAATTCAAGGCTAAAATAGTTGGCTTTCTAGATGACGACTTGACGATTCATCACCTGACTGTTGGTGGATTACCTGTTTTAGGAAGTACAACAGATATTGACCCCGTTGTTGGGAAATATGAGGTTAATCATATAGTCATAGCAATGCCTTCAGTTGAACAATCAAAAGTAAAAGCAATCATAAAAAATTCTAAGAAAGTTGTAAAAGACGTGCAGACTTTACCGATGATTGAAGACATTGCATTAGGAAATGTATCCGTCAGTCAAATACGTGACGTACAAATTGAAGATTTGCTTGGACGTGAACCTGTAGAGCTTGACATAAATTCCATCGACTCTGAGATTAATGGAAAAACTATTATGGTTACGGGGGCAGGCGGATCGATAGGTTCAGAAATATGTCGCCAGTTAGTCAAATTTAATCCTAAACAATTACTTCTATTAGGTCATGGAGAGAACAGTATTTATACGATACATATGGAGCTGTCTCAATTAGGTATAGATACTGAACTGGTGACGGTAATAGCTGATGTCCAGGATCGGGAGAGGATTTTCGAAATTGTAGAAAAATACGAACCTTCTTATATTTATCATGCTGCTGCTCATAAGCACGTCCCATTAATGGAAGCGAACCCGAAAGAAGCTGTTAAAAACAATGTCATCGGGACCAAAAATGTTGCAGAAGCTGCGGATACATATGGTGTTGGAAAATTTGTATTAGTCTCTACAGATAAAGCTGTTAACCCTACCAATGTAATGGGCGCTACGAAAAGGATAGCTGAAATGGTTATACAACTATTGAATAAAAACAGCAAAACCGAATTTGTAGCCGTCCGTTTCGGGAATGTTTTAGGAAGTCGTGGAAGTGTGATTCCGATGTTTAAGAAGCAGATTGCCAATGGTGGACCAGTTACCGTGACCCACCCAGATATGACAAGGTATTTTATGACTATTCCTGAAGCATCACGTCTTGTGTTGCAGGCAGGAGCATTGGCACGAGGTGGAGAAATTTTCGTTCTAGACATGGGTGAACCAGTGAAAATTGTGGATCTTGCTAAGAACTTGATTCATTTATCTGGGTTTACTGAAAAAGAGATACCAATTCATTTCACTGGTATCCGCCCAGGTGAGAAAATGTATGAAGAGTTACTGGGAGATAAAGAGGTTTATACTGAACCAGTTTTTCCTAAGATATTTATTGGGAAAACTACTGAGATTAATGAGCGTGGAGTTTATTCAATTATAAATGAATTTGAGTCGTCCAGTACGGATAACGTTAGAGATTTTGCTGTAGATTTAGCGAATGAACGCCTGGACGTAGGTGAAGTGGTGAATTAAATTTAACATAATCTATGCAGAACATAATAAAGAAGGCTGTTCAAAAGAACTAGCCTTCTCCTTATGTAATATAATTTCTTCATTAATAACCTAAATACAGAATTCATAATATTAGATTTTTCTTCGAAATTAAGAGATGAAAAGATAACACCAGAAATAGAGAGTGAAGTTAAAAATAGCTTTTCAAGTGCTGTATCAAATAATTAAAGTATGCTAGTTGTGAAATTTCTGGAATATTTGTTGATAGGATGAAAATTATAACAAGATTTGATATAAAGGGAATCATAAGAAAGAAAAATTTGACAATCCACACTTTTATTAAGAGTTAGTCTAATAAAAATTTCAAAGGGTGTATGGCAGAATGTATATGAATGTAAAAAGATTAATTGATTTAATACTTTCAGTAATTGGCCTGATTTTATTAACACCATTTTTTTTAATACTGATCATTGCAATTAAAATAGAGTCTCCAGGACCTGTTTTTTTCAAACAAAAACGTGTAGGAATATATAAGAAGCACTTTTATATACTGAAGTTTCGTACAATGAAAATCGATACGCCAAAGGATACTCCAACTCATCTCTTAGATAACCCTAATCTTTATATTACTGGCATAGGAAAAATCTTAAGAAAGACTTCCTTGGATGAATTACCTCAGATATGGAATATATTCAAAGGTGAAATGAGTGTAATAGGACCTAGGCCTGCACTATGGAATCAATATGATTTAATAGCTGAGCGAGACAAATATGGTGCTAATGACCTTCCCCCGGGTTTAACGGGGTGGGCCCAGATAAATGGAAGAGATGAACTTCCAATTGATATAAAAGCAAAATTAGATGGAGATTATGCAAAAGAGATTAGTTTGTGCATGGATGTAAAGTGTTTTATTTTAACCTTTGTAAGTGTTATGAAAAAGGATGGAGTTCTTGAAGGTAGTTACGACATGAAAAAAGAAGTTTCTAAGTCTAAGGAGAGTATTTCTGAATGAAGAAAATTCTAATTACCGGAAAAAACAGCTATGTTGGTAACAGCCTGAAAAAATGGCTCATTAACCATTCTAATAGATATGAGATTCACACCTTAAGTTTAAGGTGTGAATCTTGGAAAGAGGAAGATTTCTCTATATATGATGTTGTTTTTCACGTAGCAGGAATAGCACATGTATCTAGTGATCCCAGGATGGAAGAGGAGTATTATCGGGTAAATCGTGACCTTACTATTAATGTTGCTAAAAAAGCTAAAGATGATGGTGTTGCCCAATTTATTTTTATGAGTAGCATTATTGTTTATGGTGATAGTAGCTTTAATGAAATGGTTATTGACCATAATACAGTACCTAACCCTAGTAACTATTATGGTAAAAGTAAACTTCAAGCTGAAGAGGGGATAAAATCGTTAGAGGATAAAGATTATAATATTGTGATTATAAGGCCCCCAATGATATACGGTAAGGGTTCAAAAGGTAATTACCCTAAGCTAGCAAGTGTAGCTCGAAAAGTACCATTATTTCCAAATGTAGAAAATAAACGCAGTATGCTACATATTGATAATCTTACTGAGTTAATTAGAATTTTAATAGACAGAGAGGATTGTGGGATGTTCTTTCCACAAAATGAAGAATATGTTAATACTAGTGAAATGGTGAGACTAATTGCAGAAGCTCATGGAAAGAGAATTAGACTTACAAAAGTTTTTAATCCTGTATTGAAGATTTTGGGGTTGAAAGTTGAAATAATTAATAAAGTTTTTGGAAATTTGATTTATGAAAAAAGTATGAGTGAATATAAAGTGAATTATCAAATAAGAAATCTTCAGAAAACAATTGAACTGACTGAAAAATAAAATTGGAGGGCAGAATATTGAAAAAACATATCTTGGTTATCGCACAATATTTTTACCCTGAGCAGTTTCGCATAAATGACATTTGTGCTGAATGGGTTGAAAAAGGATATAAAGTAACAGTAATTACTGGCATACCGAATTATCCACAAGGTAAATATTATGATGGATATGGGCTCTTTAAGAGAAGAAAAGAAACATTCAAAGGAGTTAATGTTGTTAGAATTCCACTGATACCAAGAGGAAATACCTCTTTTATGCTCGTTTTAAATTATTTATCATTTGTAGTTTCGGGGTTTTTTTGGAATATATTCACAAAAGTGAAGGCGGATTATGTATTCATATTTGAAGTATCTCCGATGACTCAAGCATTACCAGGTGTATGGTATGCTAAGAAAAGACAGATACCATGTTACTTATATGTTCAAGACCTTTGGCCTGAAAATGTAGAGATCATTACAGGGATTAAAAATAAGCAAATAATTGGCTCTATAGGCAAAATGGTAGATTATATTTACAAGCGTTGCACAAAAATCTTTACTACTTCTAATAGTTTTGTGGATTCAATTATCAAAAGAAATGTACCGAAGGAAAAAGTAGAATATTGGCCTCAATATGCAGAAGAATTTTATAAACCTCTAGAGAGAAAAAAAATTAATGAAATTCCAAGTGATGATACTTTCAACATTACTTTTGCTGGTAATATCGGAAATGCTCAAGGTTTAGAAATATTACCAAAAGCAGCATTGTTAATTAAAGAAAAGAAAGTGAATGCTAAGGTTCGGTTTAATATAGTTGGAGATGGGAGGTACAAAGAAACATTAGTTTCCATTGTAAATTCATATAAAGTATCGGATATGTTTAATTTTATAGATAAACAACCTGCAAATAAAGTTCCGGAATTACTGGCTTCTAGTGATGCAGCATTTCTAAGTCTTACAAGTGACCCTCTTTTTTCTATGACCATACCTGCAAAATTACAATCTTACATGGCATGTGGAGTTCCAATTATTGCATCTGCTGAGGGAGAAACATCCCATATCATTAAAGAATCAAGAGCAGGTTTATTTAGTCCTCCTGGTGATGCAAAGGCATTATCAAAAAATATTATAGAAATAATATATAAATCAAGTGAAGAATTAAAGCAATTAGGCATAAATTCCAGGAACTATTATGAAGATAACTTTAATAAAGAAGACTTGTTAAATAAAATGGACTTATATTTTAACAACAATTTAAAATCGGAGGAGAAAAAATTTGTTTAAAAATAAGACACTACTAATTATTGGCGGGACAGGATCATTTGGAAATGCTGTTATGAAAAGGTTCTTACATACTGACATTAAAGAGATTAGAATTTTCTCTCGAGATGAAAAGAAACAAGATGACATGAGAAAACAATATAACAGTGAAAAACTCAAGTTTTACATTGGAGATGTTAGAGATGAAGCAAGTTTGAAAAATTCAATGCACGGTGTAGATTACATTTTTCATGCAGCTGCGTTGAAGCAAGTACCATCTTGTGAATTCTTCCCATTGGAAGCTGTCAAAACTAACGTTATAGGAACAGAGAATGTTCTTAACGCTGCTATTGAGAGAGGAGTTAAGAAAGTAATATGTCTTTCAACGGATAAAGCAGCGTATCCCATTAATGCAATGGGAATTTCAAAAGCGATGATGGAAAAAGTATTTGTTTCAAAAGCAAAGACAGTTGATCCGGAGAAGACATTAATTTGTGGAACTCGATATGGAAATGTGATGGCTTCTAGAGGTTCAGTAATTCCCTTATTTATCGATCAGATAAAAAACGGTAAGCCATTAACTGTAACTGAGCCTAATATGACAAGATTTTTAATGAGTTTAGAAGAAGCAGTTGAACTTGTGGTTTTTGCATTTGAAAATGCAGAAGCTGGGGATATTATGGTGCAAAAATCACCTGCTTCTACTATCGGTGATCTTGCTCAAGCTCTAAAGGAGCTATTTAATGTTGAAAATGAAATGAAAGTTATTGGTACTCGTCATGGAGAGAAGTTATACGAAACATTACTTACAAGAGAAGAGCATGTGGTCTCTGAAGACTTAGGTGGTTTTTATAGAGTACCCGCTGATGTAAGAGACCTCAATTATGATAAATACTTTGTAGAAGGTGACCAAAAATTAACATATGAGAAAGAGTATAATTCTCATAATACACAAAGGTTAAAAATTGAAGAAATAAAAGAGAAATTATTGAAGCTTGATTATGTTCAAGAAGAATTGAAAAGGTTGGTTGAAGTATGAAGGTTTTAGTTACAGGAGCAAAAGGCTTTATAGGTAAGAATCTTGTGGCAGAATTAAAAAGCCAAAATCATTATGAAATTCTAGAATACAATAGGGACAATGATATTTCTACACTTGATAAATATTGTAGTGAAGCAGACTTTGTGTTTCATCTAGCTGGTGTTAATCGTCCAAAGGATAAGTCAGAGTTTATGGATGGAAATTATGGTTTTACATCAACACTGTTAAAAAAACTAAAAGTGTACAAAAATAATTGCCCAGTATTAATTTCTTCCTCTATTCAAGCCCAACTAGATAATCCGTATGGTATTAGTAAAAGAGCTGGAGAAGATCTACTTTTTGAATACAGTAAACAAACAGGAGCAAAAGCATTAGTGTATCGCTTACCTAATGTTTTTGGTAAGTGGTGTAAGCCGAATTATAATAGTGCAGTAGCTACTTTTTGTCACAATATTGCTAATAATATACCTGTCACGGTCAACGATGCTGATACAAAGATGAGTTTAGTATATATTGATGATGTTGTTGAAGAATTTATTAATGCTTTGAAGAGTAATGAAAATAAGAGGGGCGACTTTTGCGAAGTTCCAATAGTTCACAATAGTAGGTTAGGAGATATTGTCGACTTGATTTACTCATTCAAAAAAAGTCGAGAAGAACTATTAGTTCCTGATACGTCTAATACATTTACTAATAAACTTTATAGCACCTATTTAAGTTATTTACCAGAGGATAAATTTAATTACAATCTTAAAATGAATGAAGATGATAGAGGATCATTTACTGAGTTTATTAAAACACCAGATAGAGGCCAAGTTTCAGTTAACATATCTAAACCTGGTGTTACCAAAGGTAATCATTGGCATCATACTAAAAATGAAAAGTTTTTAGTAGTAAGTGGACATGGAGTTATCCGATTTCGAAGATATAATTCTGAGAAAGTTATTGAATACTTTGTTAGTGGTAATAAATTGGAAGTTATAGATATCCCTACTGGCTACACACATAATATAGAAAATCTTGGTAATACAGAAATGGTTACTTTAATGTGGGCGAATGAGCTATTTAACCCAGAAAAACCTGATACTCACTACTTGGAGGTTTAAGATATGAATAAGTTAAAAGTCATGACAGTTGTTGGTACTCGCCCAGAAATTATTAGGCTCTCATCTGTAATTAATAAGTTAGAAGAGACTGATTCAATAGACCATACACTTGTACATACTGGTCAAAATTATGACTATGAACTAAATGAAGTTTTTTTTAAAGATTTTAGTTTAAAGAAACCAGACTATTTTCTTAATGCAGCTAACGGGACAGCTGTAGAAACTGTAGGAAATATCCTTATTAAAGTTGATTCAATTTTGGGAAAAGTTCAACCAGATGCATTTTTAGTATTGGGTGATACTAATAGCTGTTTATGTGCAATTGCTGCAAAAAGGAGACAAATTCCCATATTCCATATGGAAGCAGGTAATAGGTGCTATGATCAAAGAGTACCAGAGGAAACAAATAGAAAAATTGTAGACCACACAGCTGATATCAATTTAACCTATAGTGATATTGCTAGAGAATATCTATTAAAAGAAGGTTTACCTGCAGACAGAATTATCAAAACCGGAAGTCCGATGTTTGAAGTTCTTAATTCAAAGAAATATGATATTGAGAAATCAAGCGTATTAGAAAAATACAACCTTAGGAAGAATGAATTTTTTGTAGTATCAGCACATAGGGAAGAAAATATAAGTTTAGATACTAATTTCATGGATTTAGTAGATAGTTTAAATGCAATTGCAGAAAAATATAAACTACCTGTAATTCTAAGTACACACCCTAGAACCAGGAATATGATTAATGCTAAAAAAGTCGAATTTAATTCATTAATAAAAATCTCAAAACCTTTAGGGTTTAATGATTATATAAAACTCCAAACTAACGCGAAAACAGTACTGAGCGATAGTGGAACAATAAGTGAAGAGGCTTCTATTTTAGGATTTAAAGCATTAAACATCAGGCAGTCTCATGAAAGACCTGAAGCGATGGAAGAAGCATCAGTCATGATGGTAGGACTGAAAAAAGAAAGAGTATTACAAGGTTTGACTATCTTAGAAGCACAAGATAATAATGTGGTAAGGCCTGTTGAAGATTATTGTATGCCTAATGTTTCAGAAAAAGTAGTACGATTGATTATTTCATATACGGACTATGTCAATAGAGTTGTATGGGGGAAATCCTAACTTAAAGAATGTTTAGTTGTTTTAAAAGATAAATTATTATAGAAGGTGAGTTCATGGAAATAATGGTGGTTCCGGATGGTCATTATTATAGAGACCCTAATGGAAGTGTATATGTCGAATCTGTTTATAACTATGATTTTTTCAAAAGATATTTATCAGTATATAATAAGGTGTATGTGGTAGGCAGAATAACCTCTTTACAATCTATACCAAACAATATGAAGTTAGCAAGCGGCAATAATGTAGAATTTTTAGAACTACCTGCCTATAAAGGGCCTTGGGGGTACGTGAAAAACTATTGGAAGATAAGAAATTTGGCTAAGGATTATTCTAAGAGATTTAATTGCGCAATTTTTAGAGTACCTGGAGCAACTGCGAATATAATGTGTAAGGAATTTGCGCTTACTAAAAAACCATTTGCTGTAGAAGTGGTTGTTGATCCTTGGGAATATTTCTCTAAGGGCTCCGTTCAAAGCATAACAAGACCTTTAGTGAGACGTATTTGGACAAATTTTCTAAAAAGAATTTGTAAAAAGGCTAATGGTGTTTCTTATGTTACTAAAAATTACTTGCAAAAAAAATACCCATCCTATTCTATAATAAATGGAGAAAGTAATTATTATTTTGATAGTAATTATTCATCTGTATCACTCAATGCAAATAGTTTTGGTGAGCCTAAAAAGTATCATGGTAAGTCTAAATTTACAATATCGCATGTTGCCAATGCTTTTGTAAGCTATGGTAAAGGGCATGTAACATTAATGAATGCTTTAAAAATAGTTCGAAATAAAGGGTATGATGTAGATATTGTGTTTATTGGAGATGGGCCGTTAAAGAGTGAGTTCATAAAAATGTCTAAAAGTTTTGGTATTGATAAATATGTAACGTTTACTGGTAGATTGCCAGATGGTGATGCTGTAAGGGAGCTAATTAGTAACTCTGATTTATTTGTTTTTCCCTCAATGGCTGAAGGATTGCCAAGAGTAGTACTAGAAGCTATGTCAGTGGGGCTTCCTTGCATTTCATCACCAGTAACTGGCATACCAGAAATTTTACCATCAGAATATTTAGTAGATCATAAAGATCATGAAGGCTACGCAAATAAGATAATCGAATTAATTCAGGATACTGAACGGTTAGAGGAGGCTAGCGAACGTAATATAGAAGTAGCTGGTAACTTCACTGAGGAAAAATTAAACGCCAAAAGAAAAAAATTCTACAAAAGATTAAAAAAATTAACTCTAGAAGAAAACACTTTAAATTAGTCTGGGTGTTGATAAAGCTTTATAATTTTTATTGATTTATAAAGTAGAGTGCATTTTTACCATCAGCTGTTAAAGGACTGTTTTAATGGGATTTATTTTTATTATAATAACTAATGTAATAATAGTGTTTTTGACACTTTTTCTGCTAAATAAAAAAATGTCAAAAATAACTATATTTAATTTCATTTTTATCGCATTATTCTATATAGGTGTAATGATAAGTTATTTTTATTTGGGTGTTTTCAATGGAGATATAACTAAATTACTATTTCCTGATGAGAGTGTTTATGTTTACGGTGATTATAATAGGGGAGTATTTGATCAACTGATACAATTATTAATTGAATTTGGTGGGTTTTCTTTTACAAGAGGATTGAATTTTTCATTATATATACTATCAATCTCCTTATTATTCAATGAGATATTTAAATTAACATCAAGAAATTATAATTTGAAGCTAGTAAATAATATCAGCATATTATTATTAATAGGATTGTCTGTAGTGGGGAGTTATTGGGCTTTCTTCCTGTTAAAAGAAGCTCTAACTGTGTCTAGTTTATGTATCATCTTTTGGGGTTTAATGAAAAATAAAAGGATTCCAATTTCTGTAGGGAGTATATTTTTGATTATCGCTAGACCACATTACTTTTTAATTTTTATAACCTTAATTCTTTTACAAAAAATTCGTAATTACTCAAAAAAAATTTTTAACATAACTCTCTTATTTATATGTGTAGTTAGCATAATGATTTTTTTCTCCCAATATTTCCTTGATTTAATGAACACATATGCTGCAATTAGATATACAGATTTAAAGTACAATATTTCTGTAACTAAACACGAATTAAAGCAAGAAATAACGTTTGCTTTTAATAATTTGGGATCATTAAAGTTTATTACATCCAATATATTTATAGAGATGGTTTGGAATAACATTGCTAGGTCATATAATCCTTTTATTCAGAAAGGAATTTGGTTAAAACTAATTGTATTCTTAAATGTTATTAGTTTAGTATGGATAATTTTTTTCATAAGACCTAAAAAAGATTATTTGTATTACATGTTTATCATTACGTTACTATTACTTATTTTCACTCATTCAAACTTTAGATATGTTAATACGATAATGATACCTTTTACTATCTATTTTACTTACTCTTCCTTTCATCTATTATGTGAAAAGAAGAATTTAAAGCACAACTGCAAAAAAATTTAGTAAGGAAGTGCAAAACATTGGACTTATCTATAGTGGTAATTTCAAAAAATGAAGAACTAGTAATTGATAAGTGTATTAAGTCAATACTAAATGCTTGTAAAAAACTTTTTAATGTAGAAGATTATGAAATCATTTTGGTTGACTCAATGTCCACTGATAAAACAGTTGATATTTCAAGAGAAATTCTTAAAGTTGCTGAGATAAAGTATTGGACTATCATAAAATATAGATCTAATAAGCATACAGCTGCATTGGGAAGAGAAATAGGGAGGAACCATGCACATGGTAAAAATATATTGTTTTTAGATGGTGATATGGTTCTATATACCAGTTTCCTGAAGAATATTTTTAATAATATGCAAATGTTTGAGAACAACGTTGCTGGAGTTGTAGGAAATAGAATTGATGCATATTATAAACAAAGTAATATAGTGAAGTTAAAAGAATTCAAAAGAAATATTAAGAAAGATTATTCTACTACCCACCCTGGAGGAGGATTATTCTTAAATCTTAATAATACTGATTCAACTTCATATAATATAGAACAAAAATCACGAGAGGAAGAAGCATTTGCAAAGAAATTGTTAGCAAAAGGTAAACAAATTAAATACATAGAGGATAATATGTACTTACACTTAAATTATAAACATAGTGAAAGAGGTTTTCGAAAAAAATTAGAAATGATCAAAGATGTTAATTTCTCTTATGTTATTGCTTTCAAGAGACACATAAATGAATATGGAGTTTTAAGTTTACTTAAAAACTATTCGAAATATTTATCATATTACATTTTTTTACCTGCTTTGTTGCTTATTAGTTCTCTTGTCAGTACAATTTATAAATCATGGATTACATTATTAATTATAATGTTGGCTTTTTTTGCCTTTCTACTGAAGGAAAAGATGCAAACTTTTAATCTTTTTTTCTTTTTAAAAGGCATAATGATAAGAGATGCTTCTAGTATAGATTATGATGTAGTTGAAATTAATGGTTCTTATGATATTAAATAGTAAGATATCAAGCACTATATTAGTCAAGTAATGAACCCAATCTGATTATTTTTATTAATTTTAATTAATGGGTTGTTAATAATAAATTTCAAGTAAAGGAATCAAAAATGGGTAATAAATATAGTAAATTAGGAAAAAACACTTTAATATTTGCTATTGGAACAATAGGATCAAAAGGAATACACTTCTTGTTAATTCCTTTTTACACACGTATTTTTAATTCATATCAGTATGGACAACTTGACATAATTCAAACTTCGATAAATTTATTAATCCCTCTAATAACATTACAATTAGGGGAAGCAATATTTAGGTTTACAATGGATAAAAATGGTGATAGGAAAAGTGTTCTCACTAATGCATTAATTTATAACTTTGGGTTAATTTTATTATTGATTATAATATTAATAATAAATAAGAGTCTGGTGTTATTTAATGTGTCATTTTATTTAGTGATATCTATTATTATTGGTGAGATGTTGTTAATCCAGTTTAAACATTTTATAAGGGCCATCGGACAAATTTATACATTTGTTATTACAGATATTATTCAAGTTATAATGTTTCTATTGTTTAATTTAGTATTTTTAGTAATACTTAGTATGTCAATAGAAGGCTATTTTTTAGCATTAGCTTTATCAAAAATAGTAGCTTTAGTCTTTCTTGTAATAAAATGTAATATATTTAATTATATAGAATTTAAATATATTGATGAAGCTCTTATAAAAAAAATGTTGCTGTATTCTATTCCGCTAATTCCTAACACTTTAATGTGGTGGGTAATGAATGCTTCTGATCGTTATATTATTTCATACTTTTTAGGATTTGAAAGTACCGGAATATACGCCATTTCATATAAACTTCCATCATTATTAGTTTTAATGTATGGAGTGTTTGCATATGCATGGCAGATATTTGCTATAGAAGAGTCTGAGGCAGCTGATAAAAATGAATCCTATGCTACTATATTTCTATATAACCGGATATTTTTTATTATTTCCATAAGTTTACTACTACCTTTCTTAAAGAGTTTTATTACAATATTAGGCTCTAAAGAATTTTATGATTCCTGGAAATATATTCCGATATTACTATTTGCAACAATGTTTTCAGCTTTTTCAAAATTCTACGGAACCGGGTATATAATATCTAAAAAAACTGGAGGGGCTTTTACCACTTCTTTATATGGCGGTATAATTAATATTGTTGTTGGAATATTAATTATACCTTACCTTGGTTTATTCGGAGCATCCCTTTCGACTATGATTGGTTTTTTGGTTATGTGGTTGTTTAGGATGAGGCAGACAAAAAAATTCTTTTATATTAGAATAGAATGGCTTTCTTTTATATCATCTTTAACTATACTAATTATACAAAGTTTACTTCTATTTGTTAATATGCATTCCTTCTTTTCTAGTTTATTACATTTGTTGTTATTTTCATTAGTTGTAATTATAAATAAAAAACCTTTAAAGAGAATATTTTTATTCTTTTTAACTAAAATAAGGATGAATGGTAGTAACAAAACTTTAAAATGAAGAGTTACACTATTAAAAAGCATCAAGTTTCCATAATAAAGGCATTAATATACAAAAGTGATAAAAATACTTAATATTCATCAATAAGACAAAGGGCGTGGTTATTATGCTAAAAAGAATATATAACAAAGTGAATTCCCCTAAATTTAAACCTTCCAATATACAATTATCTCGTCAAGTTGCAGTAGATTCAAACACTATAATTGCTAGTTGGTCAGAATCAAAAGAAACGTCTAATAATTTTGGTGATGCTCTTAATCCATGGCTCTTTAATAAATTGGTTGGGAAAAAACCAGTTAATGTTAAAAACATAATTAATTATAAAAGGAAACCTGTTTATAGTGTAATAGGTAGCGTATTAGATAATAATCCAATTAATGAGTTAATTGTTTGGGGGTCAGGGTTTAAATATGAAAATAGTACTTTAAAAAAAGCTCCTAAAAGTATACATGCAGTTAGGGGGCCTCTATCAAGAAATAATTTAGTGAAATTAGGATTATATTGTCCGGAGGTTTATGGGGACCCAGCATTATTATTACCTAAATTTTATAATCCTGAAATAAATAGAAAGTATAAATTAGGTATAATTCCGCATTATGTTGATAAAGAAAATAAATATTATCGTAATTTGATTAAGAATATAGATTCTGAGGTGCTGCTAATAGATATTGAAGACAATATAGAAGTAGTTATTGATCAAATAAAAAGTTGTGAATTAATAGCCTCAAGTTCATTACATGGTTTAATAGTAGCTGATGCTTATGAGATTCCCTCACTATCGATAAAATTTTCCAATAATGTAAAAGGAGGTAATTTTAAATTTAAGGATTATATGTATTCTGTAGGAAGGGCAGATGTGGAACCTTTAGAAATTACAAATGATATTACAATTAACAATATTATAGATAGTTTTACAGATTATAAAATAGACATTGATTTGGATAGGTTACTAAATTCTTGTCCTTTCAATTAAGAAGTTCCTTTAATATTCAATATTAACAATCTTCACTTTATTCTACGATACACAACTATATTATATAAACAATTTTAATATGAAGTAAAATAACTAGTTTGAGATGTTCAAAGAGCATATTTTATTTAATTAAAAGTGAAGTTATGAGGTACTTAAATAAAATTAGAAGGATGGTTAGAATGTATAAGATAGCAGTAGCAGGTACAGGTTATGTAGGCTTAGTAGCAGGTGTATGTTTTGCAGAAATTGGCCATCAAGTAACCTGTGTTGATATCGACGAGGAGAAAGTAAAATTAATGAAAGATGGTATATCACCAATTTTTGAGACTGACTTGGAAGAATTAATGCAAAAAAATTATTCTTTAAATAAAATAGATTACACAACGAATTATAAAGAGGCTTATAGGGATGCAGACGCAATCTTTATTGGTGTTGGTACTCCTGAGCAACCGGATGGTTCTGCAAATTTATCACACATTGCAACAGTTGCCAGGCAAATTGCTGAGTCGGTAGAAAAAGATTGTTTAGTAATTGTAAAGTCTACTGTACCTGTTGGTACAAACGATAAAGTTGAACAATTTATTCAAGATTTCCTAGTTAATGATGTGAAAGTAGAGGTAGCTTCAAACCCTGAATTTTTAGCACAAGGATCTGCTGTTCATGATACTTTTAAAGCTCAACGCATAATTATAGGAACGGAAAGTGAATGGGCGGAAGAAATATTAACTGAAATATATAAGCCATTCAATTTACCAATTGTTTCAGTAAATAGAAGATCGGCTGAAATGATTAAATATGCTTCAAATGACTTTCTAGCACTTAAAATATCTTATATGAATGACATTGCTAACCTTTGTGAGTTAGTGGGTGCTGATATTGAGGATGTAGCTGAAGGAATGAGTTATGATGAGCGAATAGGAAGTAAATTTTTAAATGCGGGGATAGGATTTGGAGGTTCATGCTTTCCTAAGGATACAAAAGCCTTAGAGTATTTATCTCGACAAAATGGTTATCACCTAAACACAGTTAGAGCAGCTATTGACGTAAACAAAGTACAAAAAACAATGTTATACAAAAAAGCTAATAATAGATTAATTACTTTTGATGGACTTAAAGTTGCAGTTTTAGGCTTAACGTTTAAACCTGGAACTGACGACTTAAGAGAGGCTCCATCACTTGAAAACATTCCTTTATTATTGGACCAGGGAGCAGATATTTATGCTTATGACCCTATAGGTGCCGAAAATTTTTCTAATGTATATCCGGAAGGAAAAAATGGTAACGGTAGTATAAAATATGCTTCCACTATTGAACAGGCTTTAAAAGGAGCTAATGTATGTTTTATCTTTACAGATTGGGGAGAAATCAAGTCTGTAGCTCCTAAAACTTATAAACAGTTGATGAGAACCCCTTTATTGTTTGATGGTAGAAATGTATACAGAGTTGAAGATATGTTAGAAGTTGGGGTAGAATATCACTCAATAGGAAGAGAGCCTGCAACAATAAAAGTTAAGGAGTCTAAAGACGTTGAATTACAAAAATCTTGATCCTAGTAAAATATATTTAATTACTGGTGTAGCTGGCTTCATTGGTTATCACTTAGCTGAAAAATTATTGGAACAGGGATGTATTGTGGTTGGCATTGATAATATAAATGATTATTATGATGTATCTCTTAAACATTCTCGCTTGGAGAAGCTTATACCGTATGACCAATTTACCTTTAAAAAAGGTGATATATCTGACAAGGGTATGTTAATGAATGCGTTTAAGGAATATAAGCCGAATATAGTAATTAATCTTGCAGCTCAAGCTGGGGTTAGGTATTCAATTGAGAACCCTGACACTTATATTAAAAGTAACATAATAGGTTTTTATAACATACTTGAAGCATGCAGATACCATTCAGTTAATCATTTGCTATATGCATCATCTAGTTCTGTTTATGGGGCTAATAAAAAAGTCCCGTTTGAAGAAAGTGATTTTGTAGATACTCCTGTATCATTATATGCTGCTTCAAAAAAATCCAATGAATTAATGGCACATACTTATAGTCACCTTTATGATATTCCTACTACAGGACTTAGGTTCTTTACTGTCTATGGTCCTATGGGGCGTCCAGATATGGCTTACTTTGGGTTTACAAATAAATACTTTGATGGTAAACCAATAAAAATATTTAATAATGGAAATTTTGAACAGGATCTTTATAGAGACTTTACTTATATTGATGACATTGTAGAAGGGATTAACCGACTTATAAATAAACCACCTAATACAGATGTTCAACATAAAGTATATAATATTGGTAATAACAATCCTGAAAAATTAATGGGATTTATATCTGCATTAGAAAAAGCTTTAAGTAATGCTTTAGAGAAAGAAGTGGAATTTGATAAGAGTTTTGAACCTATAAAACCAGGGGATGTACCAACTACATATGCTTCTATCGAATTGTTGAATGAGGCTATAAATTTTCAACCAAAAACTACCTTAGAGGATGGACTCCAAAAATTTGTTGATTGGTATGTGGATTATTATAAGGTGAAGTAACTTTTTGGGTTTAATTAATAAAATTCATTGTTTTTGTAATCTTTCTATTATGGATTGTGTGATAATAACATTATATTTTGACACTTATAAGTTTAAAAAGCGATCTATCTTATTATATAGATCGCTTTTTCTATATATACTTGTCTTGTTATAGGTGAATTTGTATCTAGTAAAATCTAGCTTAATTTAAAATACATTGAAATTTCCAAATCACCATGGCAGAATAAGAGCTTGTCTTCAATCCATAATCAAATGTGGGTGAAAGAGTCGTGATTACAGCCACTTAAATGTACCAGCGTTGACATAGATTTTACCACTAAGTGACAAGGAATGAACCAGTTAATGACAGGGCTTTACCACTCATACCTTTGTATAATTAATGGGCACACCTATGTGAAAGAGTCGCATCTAAATACTACAGAACATTCAAGGCGTTAAAGCAGCTGATGAACGATGAAGAATATGGTAAGTATGCAAAAGATAAAACCTACCTTTTTTCTCTTATGGAAGAAGCAATCGGTAAGCGTGCTATTAAGGATAATTGGTTAGGTTGGAAAGAAGAAGAGTTTTCGTTTACCAACAAGGAAAATCTAAAAGATTTTTATAAATTAGTAATTGGGGATAAGGAAAAGGATGCTGATAATGATCCTGTGATTTCGAATCCCAATCACATGAGGAAATTTGTTAAGCTTTTGGAAGGAAATAAGAATACTCAAGTTATGGGTATTATCGATGGTACGCTAGATGTTGAAGAAGCATACCATAAAGCTTTTCCGACTAAAAAGGTGCCGATAAAAGAGGTTTTATCCAATTTTATAGATGAAATCGGAAAGTTAGAAACCGATGAGGTTGAAGGCCTAGGTCAGGATGAAATTAAAATGTTAGAGCAAATCAAAAAGTTGGTTGTAAAAAGGGCCAAGCAACATTTGGCGCTAAAGGCAATTGATACCGATGAAGATGAGAATGATGAATAAGATTACTCCAATATCGGTTGCTAAATTGGTTAGTCAACATTTTAATCATGTAAGTCCACCTGTTGATATAAAGCAATACTTGCAGCAGCTGATCATTAGCGAGGGTTCAACAAATCTAGGAGAAGTTCAGGTTTTTGAGGAAATAAACAGGAGCTACTCCATGATAAAAAGTGAATTAATTAAGATGCAGAAGAATGCAGAGTCAACAGGTGTATTTTGTCCCTTTATTGTGATTGACCTAAGGGACAAAATACTGGGGTTTTGCTATGAACTGGAATCAGACTCAGCCGAGGTACGCCAATTAAAAAGGGTAGCGCCTTTTGTTGAACAAATGCTTGCGGCAATCAAAATCGGTGCCTGACCCCCATAACGTTAAAGCGATAAAGTAAATAAGGAGAGGCTTTTCAGTAATAAGGCCTTTCTTTAAAACATCATGCTCACTATTGAGCATGATAATAGTTTGGGATTTATAGGAATGAGAAGTTGGGCTGCTTTTTATGAAAGGTTACTTCGCTTATGGAAACGGCCTATTCTCCAACTCATCTATAGAAAATTTAAATTTGGTAATAAGAGATGGAATGGAATTGCCCCTATCGGGAAAGAATCAATGCTTTTTTAATACACTGATAGCATTCAAAATTAAAATATATATGTTCGATAATTTAATTAAGTTTTATTATACTTTACTCAATCCAAATAGGAGGTGGAGGTTATGTCTAGAAAACCTCGATCCTGGTTTCCTGGAGCTCGGTTTCACATTACTGCTAGAGGAAATCGTGGGACAGATTTATTTTATGATGATCTTGATTTCAAGGCTTATTTGGATTTTATCCAGCTCTGCAAGGAAGAAACCCCTTTTATCCTCCACGCATATTGCTTAATGACTAATCACGTCCATCTCCTTATTGAAGTTCTTCAACATCCCCCGGGTGACATAATGAAATTCATCCAATTCCGTTATGCAAAGCATTTCAATAAACGCCATAAACTCCATGGTCATGTTTTTCAGGGACGCTATTATTCCAAGATGATTCAGACACGACCATATTTTTTGGCAGCGAGTAAATACATCCACCTCAATCCTGTTACAGCGAGGATGTGTTTGCTTCCTGATCGTTATGTATGGAGTAGTTACAGACAGTACTTAAGTGAGGGTGAAGGATCAATTGTTTATACCAAAGCTTTACTAGATTGTTTTGAAGAACCTAAAAGAAAGCGTTATGAAGCATATATCATTGAAAAGGGAGGAGTGGCATTTGACAACTATTGTGAAGAGTATCGGCCTCAAGGGTCTTGAAGGGTATGTCGTTGGAGCGGAGGCCCAGTCGTTGAGCGGAGTGGAACAGATATCTGTCATTGGTCTCCCAGATGCATCCATCAAAGAATCGAAAGATCGTTTGAAAGGAGCTCTTCATTCTGTGGGTGCTGATGTTTCGGGAAGACACATGATACTTCTTTTGTCTCCGACTGAACAGAAAAAGAATGGTCCAATGGCAGATTTAGCTATGGCGATTGCTATGTTAAAAGAAACGCATCAATTGGTTGGAGATGTCAAGCCAAGTACTGCCTTTGTAGGAACGTTGTCACTGGATGGATCCATCCATGAAACAGAAGGAATGTTAGCTGCTGTAATGCAGGCCAAAGCACTGGGGTTTTCTTCTGTATATGTTCCTGCTGAAATGGGAGGCTTGGATTATCTTCAGGATATTTCTTTTCTGAAACCAGTCCATCACCTTCAAGAGGTCATGGATCATTTAAATGGAACAGGACAATTGAAATGGTCTTTCGTACCTTCCACAGTAAATGAAACTCCCTTTGAAAAGCATGGTTATTCACTCGATTTTTCCGAGATTGTTGGTCATGCAGTAGCGAAGCGGGGACTCATGGTTGCAGCAACAGGCGGTCATCATGTGTTAATGAGCGGTCCTCCTGGATGTGGAAAGAGTATGTTGGCTACAGCTTTTCCATCTATATTGCCTGAAATGACGGAAAGAACTATGATTGATAGCTACAGTTTATATCAGCTAGCTCATGAAACAAAAACTATTACAGGTGTTGCTCCATTTCGACATCCGCATCATTCTGCATCTTCTGTTTCTTTAATTGGTGGAGGTGCGACTCCTCGTCCAGGAGAGGTCTTACTCGCTCACGGCGGTGGGCTTTTTCTAGATGAAATGGCCGAATTTCCTAAAAAGACGTTAGATATGCTGCGCCAACCTTTGGAAACTGGAAAGGTTACAATCAGTCGTGTTAGTGGAACGGTTACATACCCGGCGCGCTTCATTTTGATTGGAGCGACAAACCCCTGTCCATGTGGTTATCACGGAGCTAAAGATAAATATTGCACATGTACAACGAAACAAATCCATAGTTACCAACAGCGATTATCAGGACCCATATTGGATCGGATCGACATTATGCTACGTTTGACTCCAGTAAACTTAGAAGAAAAATATGAGAAATGGACATCGGTGGATATGAAAGCAAAAATAACTGATGCAAGGAAAATGCAATATGAGCGATACAACGAAGAAATTTTGAATAGTCAAGTTTCTTATGATCGTTTACTCGATAATTCTCCCATTCTTGAAGAGCTAAAAGAAAGACTTCAAGAATGGAGCATGAAATATCACTATAGTAACCGTGTTCAAGTGAATATTCTCCGAACGGCGAGAATAATAGCAGATTTGAATGGTGAAGAAGGAATTTCCATAGCAGCTTTAAATGAAGCAATTCAATTTCGTGTTGGTCATGTGACTCTAGTTGATAATGTGTATAGATAGAATGAAATGATTTTATGGTGTATTAATCGCAGAAGGTTGTAGACGTTGCGAAGATTTTTCAATAAGTATAAAGGAGCGGTCTATCTTTTAAGGTAGACCGCTCTTTTTTTTCTATGTAAGGCCTTTAACGTTACTAAGTATAGCAAAGAAATTGTAATGGAAAGATTCTGTAAATAGTTTTCTAGGGTCGTTACTTCGTTTTATGACTTAAAACTTTAATGCAATGGGGGTCAGGCACTGTTAAAGTTGTCATCACCCTCACCTCAGTTAAACATATGCGGGCTTATGTTTGTCTCATTCAAGTGTATTTTCCTTTTTATTACAAATATTTGTCCTACTTTTCAAAAAAATCAATAAGAATAGTACAAGGAGGGCTAGAAAAAAGGAGGAAATGGATATGGGTAATTGGAAGTTGGGCATTATGATTTTTGGTATACTGGCAGCTTTAGGGTTTCATGTAAGGGCAGACTATTTAACTACACCTATTCAGGGGAAAGCTGCCGGTGAGTTATCTTCTGAGATGGCCAATAGTATGGGTCATCTATTTCTGCCATCTTTCTTGAAGCATTTGATAAACCCTATGAACTAAATGAAATGTCGTATGATCTAGTATGTAACTTGGGTGTACCTTTATTATTACTTCTTATTGCAACGGCTGTATTCGGTTATGTGTTATACCACCTATGTTTATCAATTTTTCGTGACGAGAATACTAAACTCACATATGTATGGAAAGGGATTTTATCGTTAGCACTCATTTATATTTTGGCAAACTCTGCAATAAAAACATTTGGGGTCTTAGTCTTAAACTTAGCTGTTGCAGCTACAGTTGTATTATTCTTTTTGTTCATTGGCTATTATTCTTAATTCTGTCTTTAACAGTGAAGAAAGGGAAGCTTGAGGCTAGTAAGTTTAGTGGATGAAAGCAGAAGGGCTTACAAGAATATGAGAAACAACCAGGTGATCGTACAATCTTTATACAGATACCTGGTGTTTTTAATTTAAGTTTTATAACCACTAATAAAGTAGAATAAACGTTTTTAAAAATAAGGGGGGCTTATTATTGACAACTATTTATTTAGTATCATATACACCGCTATGTTTTAATGCAACAGGTCGAAAAGCGGTAAGTAAGTATAATCTGCATCCATTCTTAGATAGTTCAGTTAGGCGAGAACCGAGTCTAGAAAATGAGCATCCCAGTATAACTTGATTATGTCGAGCATCAAAATTTGCTCCTAAACTAAGGAAAGGTGACATAGTTGTATATATTACGAGAAAAAGTAATTTCGGAGTAAAAATTAACAAAAGCCATTGGAAGCTTACAGCCGTTCTATGTGTTAAGGAGATAATGAAAAACCATTCGGATGCAGCAAAATGGTATAAAAATAGGAATTTTCATATTCCAAAAAATTGCGTGGTTCCAGAAAATCCTCCATTGCCTAGAGAGTTGTCAGGATTCTCACAAAGAACAGAAAGTAGAGCACTAGTTGATTATCGAAGAAGGTCTAGAAAATATTCTAATTATGTTATTTGCGATGTGGCTTTTAAAGATACAGTAAATCCCCCACCAATATTTGAATCAGATTTCAAACGTATCTTGGGTAGAGTCCCAGTTACGCAAGAAGCAAATATAATTTCTTATAAAGCGTTAGATCAGTTACTTCAACTAGCAGTAAAGCGTAAATTAATCAGTGAGAAACGTAGGTTTTATAAAACATTTGTAGAATAATAATGTATGGTAGTAAATGACGGATGAGATTCAATAGAAATCTTTAATAGCAGGTGGTTAAGGGATAATGAAGTTAGCGGAATTAGATCAATTATATAGAAATCTTTTTAAAGATTATTTAGAAAATCAAGAAGGTATAAAATGGGATAGTTATATCAAACAAGAAAAGAAAATAGTGGAAAGTTATTTGATAGATTTACTCAATAAAGGGGATAATTTAAAATCTAGGCAAACGGATACTCCTATAATTGAGACCCACCGAGAATTAGTTAATGAAATTTGGGACTGGGAAAGTAACAGTCAATTAGAGATATTTCCTGATAGATATAGTAGTGGATCCCAGCAGTCTGCAATCTTCATTTGTCCAAACAACAATACACACCCTCCTTATATAAAGAAAATTTATCAGCTATTTCATGAAACACAAGGCTGCCCATATTGTGCTGGTAATTATAAAAGATGTATTACTAACTCTTTTGGTTATCTAAAAAAAGATTTTACACAGTATTGGGATATCAAACAAAATGGTGAACTTACCCCTTTTCATGTTGGGATTGGGGCAGAAGAAGAGGTTTCTTTTATTTGTGCAGGGTGTAAAAAAGAAAGCAAAATATGTAAAGTTCAAAATTATAAAGTGCTTCGTTACTGTGACTCATGTAAACCTCACTTTAAAACAAAGAGGAAAAATAGGAATCCCATTTTAAATGATGAAATGGAAAGTTTTTATAATAGCGTGTGGGATGAATTTTCTGCAGGTGTACCTCATAATTGGGAAGAAATATTTGAGAAGGAAAAAGAAATAACAGAACGAGAATTTATGAAAAAGATAGAACTAAAGAAGCGAAATAACAAAAAAGTTGAACCTCTAGATTTAAATTCAGACTTGATTCAAAAAGAATGGAACATTGAATTAAATTTAAAGCTAGGCATTGAACCGGAAAAATTTTCAAAGGGTAGTAGCCAGATCGCCGTGTTTAATTGTATTGAAGAGGAGCTTCATCCTTTTTATGATACAGAAATTTCTAATAAAACTTTAAATGAAAATAAATGTCCATATTGTAATCTTCAAAGAATTTGTATACACAATTCATTTGGGTACAGCTATCCTGAGGTGGCTATTTCTTGGAGTGACGAAAAAAATGGGGAAGTAAATCCTTTTAAGATTTCACACGGGGTTAATAAAAAGTATTTTTTTACTTGCCCTGTTTGCGAGAATGAGGAATGGTACACAACACCAATAAATCGAGTTAAACGATATGCTTGCCCGACCTGTATGAAAGGCAAAAATGTTTCTTTTCCTCAGCATGCAATTTACTACTATTTTAAAAAGTTGGTTTCAAAAAAAACGGAGCTTTGTTTTGATTTAAATCGTGAGATTCCTAAAGCGCATGTATTAGAAATAGATGTTTTTTTACCATATTTTAAATTTGGTATTGAGTATCACGGTGAATATTATCACAAGGATAAAGAAGAGTCGGATCTCGTAAAGAAACATAAAATTACTAAGAGAGGGATCGATCTGATTATTATTCGGGAGTCAGATAGATTAGAATTCAAGGAAACAGAAACTCAGTATATTCACTATACAAAAAGTGGGTTTGGAACAATAGAATATTTTAATTCTTTAAAGGAATGTATCTTAAAAAGTTTTGATTATTTGTGCAGTAATTTTCCTGAATTATTAAGTGTGAAAAACCGATTTGATGAAATTGATATTAAGAAAGATGCCTTTGAAATTCAAAAACATCTTTTTTATCCAAAGGAAAATCATTTTTTTGTAACACATCCATACTTAGAAGAACATTGGGCCGACGAAAAGAATAAGAAAGAAGGGTTTAGGCCAGAATTTTTTACAGCAGGGTCTAACACCAAGGTCTTTTGGAAGTGTTTAACGTGTAATAAGGAGAGTTATGAACGTCCTATTAAAACGATGTGTAATTCTCAACAGATTATTGGCTGTAAATCATGTATGTCTTCGTATATGTCAAAGATAAAAACTGATTATTTTAAAAATAAACCTAAATATGAAGTGGTATCAGATAGCATAGCTGAAACTCACCCTGACATTTTGCATATATGGATGTACGATAAAAATGGAGAAATGAGGCCAGAATATTTAAAGGCAAACTCCAGTGAGGAGATTATTGTAATGTGGAATGGGGAAGAAAGAACGACAACTGTTCGTAACATTATAGATAGCCTGGAGAGAAAAGAAAAAAGAGATAAAGAAACTAAGAAAAAAGAGAAAGAAATAATAGATGGTTTTTTAAAAGGACATACTAAGCAGAAAATTAAAGACGATTGTAAAGTGTCGGATAAGAGAATTAATAATGTTTATGAAAAATATATTGAGAGCGGAATATACCAAATTCAAGATCAACCATTTGACTTTGATAGTGAAATGGAATTACAGTTTAAAAAGCTTAGGGATTACGGCCAGAGCTTTTTGGAAATAAAGCAGAAGATGGGCTTTTCGCATAGTGAGTTTCAGCAATATAAGGAGAAGCTTCTTAAAGAGAACAGAATTTCAAAGGTTCAAAAAATTTCTCCAGAAGTGATTCAAAATCTACTAAATGAAGATTATAGTATTGAGGAGATCTCTGAAATATTAAACAGATCAATAAAGACGATTTATCATTATATATATCTGCATAAGCTATCGCTACCTGAAAAACCGATAGAACATATCTTTATGACACATCATAATTTATCGGAATTTTATGATTATGAAAAGAATGCTGAAATGGGTATTGATTATAATAACCTTACGAAGTCAAGTGAGGAAAGTGTGTATTGGATCTGTAAAACACATGGCTCTTATAAACAACGAGTTGATACAAAGGCTCGGTCAGAACATTACTGGCTCTGTAGTGAGTGCAATCAGGAGCGGTTTGTTGATTATGTAAAACAAATGAGAGAAGAAGAAAAATACGAAGTTAAAGAGAACAGTTTATATGATATTAACCCGAAAGTATTAAATCAAATATGGATGAAAGACCGAAATGAACGGAGCCCTAAACAATACAGTGCAAACACTCCAAGGGAAACAGTTTGGGTCAAGATAGATGGAAAACCAAAAGAGATGAGAATTGATCATTTAAATACTTATTTAAATCAATATGATGAAAAATGTAAGAAAAATAAAAAGCTAGAAAATGAGGAAAAGGAACTTAAAAAGAAAATCAGTAAATTACTCTCAGGAAACACACCGTATAAAAAAATAATGGAAGAATTGAAAATTGGTCAAAAAAGATTTTATAGATTAAAGGATGAGCTAGAATAATCTTTATTTTGAGTCCAGCCTTGTGAAGAACCTATTCTAGAGGATAAGACTTAAAGTGAAATTTAAAAAAACGAAATCAGAGTAATCCACTTAATAGGTAGACAAAGTATCTATGGGTGGATTATTTTTTTGTTTAAGAAGGACAATCAACTTAGTAATGTTAAATAATGATAGGTTCTGCATAATAAAGTTAATCAATCCGCATATTAATTTTTTATCCATCCATCCTCACGGCGATGCTGAGACAGCCTCTTGAAAATGGTCAAGTCACAATCAGCCGTGCTCATTCGACAGTTACATACCCGGCGAAATTCATCTTGTTAGCTGAGATGAATCCATGTCCATGTGGATATGCGGGAGCTATAGATAAATATTGCACATGCAGTACTCAACAGATTCGTTCCTATCAGAACCGAGTGTCTGGACCAATACTCGATCGTATCAACATACTACTAACCCTTGTTCCGGAAAAATTGAACCGTAGTATGTCGGGCGAGGAGACATCAGAAACCATTCGAATGAGGGTAATGAAAGCGAGAAAGATTCAATTCGCCCGATATGGACGGTCGATTTCAAATGCTCGTGTAGCCTTTAAAGAACTTATCCAATCCAGTCCACTTACATCAAAACAACAAGAATTCCTCCAAACCATTTCGGCAAAAGAAGCTTTGAGTAACCGGGTACAGATCAAAATGATTCGGGTGGCAAGAACGATTTCCGACTTGAACGAAGAAGAACGCATAAGTGACCTAGCATTAGAAGAAGCTCTCAGCTATCGGAAGGTTTCAGGGAGGTTGACCAACCAACGGGAACTTTTACTTTCGGAAAAGAAAGACAGGGAGACCTATGCCAAGACGTCCGAGGAAAAAGAGTAAGAGTGGAATCTACCATGTGATCCTTCGAGGAGCAAATCGCCAGGAAATTTGTCATAAACAGGAAGACCGATTTCGTTTTTTAGATACACTGAAACGATATATACATGAAACAGATACGCAGGTTGTAGTTTGGTGTTTGATGGATAACCATGTGCACTTTCTTCTTAAAGAAAAAATACCACAAGTATCAGAAGTGATGAAACGGCTGGGGATTAGCTATGCTTCTTATTACAACTGGACCTATGGGACAAACGGTCACCTGTTCCAGGACCGGTTCAAGAGCGAGGAGGTGGAAACAGACGGCTATCTATTGACAGTCGTCCGCTATATCCACATGAACCCGGTCAAATCAGGACTTATTCTGAAACCGGAAGATTATCGGTGGAGCAGCTGTGGGAGTTTTTATGGAAAGGTGGTCTACCCACCAGACCTTCTCTCTTCGTGGTTCATACTCTCTTTATTTTCAAAAGACGAAAAAGAGGCGCGAAAACGGATGAAGGACTTCCATTCCCGGCAGTGCGAAGAGGAGTGTTTGAGTGCATGGGGCAGGAATCGGAGGAGGTTGACAGATGAGGAAGCGAGACGTGAAATTATTGCTGTTCATGGGAGTTATGCGATTCCGCAGGTGAAGTCCCTCCCAGGGAAAGAACGGGATATGATTTTGAGGAAAGTAAAGGAGATTGAGGGATTGTCACAGCGTCAAGCGGCTAGGGTTCTTGGAGTATCTGTTTATTTGGTGAACCGTTCTTAAGATGGAGACCCCGCTTGATCAAGTAACTTAGGTGAGGTAAGTGTATAGGGAGTTTAGATGACTCTGTAGGTTTCTTCATTTATGTATTTACCTTTCTATAAAGTCATATGTTCATTGTTTAATAAAACGCGAGAACCCTCCCTGTGTTTTTTCAGCAAAGTTTGCATAAGATAAATAAAATGTAAATGCTAATGCGAATACTGTAATAAATTTCTTCATTTAAATCCCCTTTCTATATATCCGTAGATAAGCCTTTCCAAGATTATCAAATTTAAATAGAAAAAATATTTTTATTCATATTTTAATGCTGCTAGACACATATCAAGAATTTAAAATTAGTTAAGCAAATCAAAACCCAAAATGAGAGAGAGATAAATTTTATAATTAGTTCTTTTCTCTACTAATTATTGTGACACACCAAACCTTCACACCGATATATATGTTTTAATTATAAATTTTTCTAAATAATGGTAATTTAAAAGCGAGGAGGTGATGACATATGACTAAGAAAGTAAAGGTCGGTTTGATAGCTCTTACAGTTGTAATTACTTTCACTACTGGACTAGTAGTACCAGGTGATTCAACTACATACGCTAGAGACACTGATTATTGTGGAGTTCCAATTCAATGCTAGTAATAGTCAACCGTTAAAGTGCCTATTTCCGTAGAAGGTATTTGTTTGTATTTGAGTTTCCTTATCTTTTAAGGTTCTTCTATTCGATAGTGTTTACTAACGTTATTTCTTTTTAATATGGTTAGTGAATAAAAAAACTGGAACCAAGCCGTTACTTAACATTTTTGTAGATAGCTTGATTCTGAACTTTTGGTTGGAAGTAGTGATTGACTATTTTTATTATCTACGGCAAGAGCTTGTGATCAATTAATAAAAAACCCCCTCAGAACTTAAAATACAAGTTTTGAGGGGTTTTTATAATTGCTTTAAAATCCCTGACTTCCTTCAATACCTTACCTAACCTCACTTCTCATCCTCCCTTCCAAAAACAAGTGCTGAGGCTGGAGGCTTTTCAACGCCTTCTGGAAATCCTTGATCAAATCTTCCGGGTGTTCTAAGCCGACCGATAACCTCAGCAGTCCATCGGTAATTCCCCGCTTTTCCCGTTCTTCTTTCGGCATGGACGCGTGGGACATGGCTTTTGGATACGAGAGGATGGATTCCACCGCGCCTAGACTGACGGCGAATACCGGCACTTCGGCTTGTTTTGTGAACGTCCGGACCGCTTCTTCGTCTTTCAATTCGAAAGAGAGGACAGCGCCGGGTCCGTCGCATTGGTAGCGGTGGGTGGGATGTCCAGGATGCGTCGAGAAGCCGGGGAAGTAGACGTTTTCTACCGCTGGGTGCCTGGATAAGAACGTCGCCACTTTTTCAGCGGTTTTCTGGGACTGCTCGAGGCGGCAGTGCAAGGTTTTCAGCCCTCGTAACACGAGCCAACAATCGTGTGGGCCTAAAATCGACCCGAAGGCATTTTGTAGAAAACCGAGCTGTTCGCCGAGCGTCTCATTATTGGCGACGGCGAGGCCTGCGACGACATCACTGTGCCCGGCGATGAATTTGGTCGCGCTGTGCAGGACTAGGTCGGCACCGAAATTAAGTGGCCGCTGCAGGGCGGGGGTCATGAACGTGTTATCGACGAACGTCAGGCAGTCATTCGCTTTCGCGAGTTTTACGACCGCCTGGATATCGGTGATGTTGAGAAGCGGGTTGGACGGTGTTTCGATATACAGCACTTTCGTGTTCGGCTGTATCGCTGTCGCGACCGCGTTCAAGTCGGTCATGTCGACGAATGTATGCTGGATGCCGAAGCGGTGCAGGACGTCGTGGGTCATGCGGAAAGTGCCGCCATACACATCTTCAGAGATGAGGATATGGTCGCCCTGGGATAACAGCATCAGGGACGTCGAGATCGCAGCCATTCCGGAAGCGAAGGCAAACCCGTGGGTTCCGTTTTCGAGCTGGGCGATCGTTTTTTCGAGCGCTTCTCGCGTCGGATTACCGGAACGGCTGTAATCGTATTTCGTTGGTTCATCGAACGACTGGTGAAAGGTGGAAGCGTGCTGGACGGGGACACTGACACCGCCGGTCGCAGGGTCGAATTTATAATCGTTATGCAGGAGACGGGTTTGAAGCGTGTGATCGGTCATCGTACAGATTCCTCCTTTAGTATTTGGTTCAAGGTTTGATCGAGATTTCCAATCAAGTCATCGATATGTTCAATGCCGACAGAAAAACGGAGCAGACGGTTGCAGACGCCGTAGCTGGAGCGGACTTCTTCCGGGATATTCGCGTGGGTCTGGGTGGCTGGATAGGTGATGAAACTTTCTACGCCGCCGAGACTTTCGGCAAAGCTGATGACATTGAGCTGGCTTAAGAATGTATCGATCCAATATTCGGAACGTAGCCGGAATGAGAGCATGCCGCCTTTTCCTGGATAGAGGACGTCTGTTACGGCTTGGTGATCCTCGAGATACGCAGCGACTGCTTTGGCGTTTTTCTCATGCTGTTTCATTCTTAGCGGCAGCGTCTTCATCCCTCTCATGAGAAGCCATGAGTCGAAGGGGGAGAGAACGGCACCGGATGTATTTTGAAGAAAGGCGATTTGTTCACTCAGTTCTTCTCCTTTTGTGACGACGAGCCCGGCGAGGACGTCATTGTGGCCGCCGAGATATTTCGTGGCACTGTGAATGACGAGGTCCGCGCCTTTTGTGATCGGTTTTTGCAGGTAAGGGGTGTACAGCGTGTTGTCGACGATGACTAGAAGGTCGTGCTCTTTAGCGTTGGAAACGATCTCATACAGGTCTACCGTTTTCATAAGTGGATTCGTCGGTGTTTCTACATACACCGCTTTTGTATTTGGGTTGATGAGTCCTTGTAGTGTAGCTGGGTCGTCCCCCGTCCAATAATGGAACTGAATGCCGTATTTATTCGAGAACTCTTCAAACAATCGGTACGTGCCGCCGTATAGATCTTCCGATACAATCAGCTCATCGCCTGGTTTGAACAAGGAGAGCACCGTGTGGATAGCGGCCATCCCTGAGCTGAACGCAAAGCCTTGATCGCCTTGTTCAATCGATGCGATCGACTCTTCCAAAATCGTCCGGGTCGGGTTGCCGGTGCGTGTATAATCAAAGCCGGTCGATGCCCCGAGCCCCGGGTGACGGTAAGGGGTGGAGAAATAGACCGGAGGATTGATTGCTCCCTTCGGGTCGTGGTTGTGATTTCCGGTTTGTACGAATTGTGTATCGGTGTGAGATGACATGGTGTTGCTCCTTTCTTTTTTACCAACAAAAAAAGCCTTCTCTAAGAAGAAGGCTTTTGGTTTATTACGGCGCTTCTTCTTATCTCTCAAGCCTGGTATAAGGCTTGCTGGAGTTAGCACCTTTCTGGTCGAAACCAGTGGTTGCTGAAGCTTCTACGGGCCAGTCCCTCAGCTTCTCTTGATAAGAATGTATGGCATTCAATTTTTGGTAAATCTTTTGTCCAACTCTACACTATGAGTAGTGGTTTGACAATATGATAGAGTGAATTTTCTGAAAAAGTTTGTGGGATGGTTATGGGGGGGCATTTATCAGCGAAAACCACTGATTTATCAGCGGAAAAATCATTTTATCAGCCAAAAATAGCATTTTATCGACCAAACTGACGCGCGCACATCCAACCCACGATGTTTAGTTATTCAATTTCATAGTCAACAATCCACGAAGAATACGGAAAATATTTAATTACAAAATAACGACCTTCTGCTTCTTCTTCTGACACTTCGGGGACGGGATTTAAAGGAAGTCTAACACCCTCCACAGTAACAAAAAGAGATTCACCGGTTTTTCCTGAGGGTGGGAAATATTCAACTTCAGAGGGAACTCCCTCTAGAGTACGATAATCTCCAGTTATATAATTGGGGAAATCCACCCAGAAAAAATGACTCATTATTAGCACCAGTAACCCCATCCCGCCCAAAACAATTCGAATCGGCAGTCCATTTTTTCCTCGAAAACCTTTCCAATCTTTTTGAACAAAAATACTAAATGAAACCAAGGATAAACCTGAAATCGTACCAGCCGCCATGATGAAGATAAAACTGTTTATATCTTCCGCCATATAAATAGGGATGAACCCTAAAATACCAATACCTAATAAGATATAGAAAAACATTTTTTATTCATCTCACTTTTAGTTTGTGATTATACGTACACCTATATTTCTGCTAAACTGATTTGTTAATTTAACAAAGAAGTTATATTGAAAAATGAACAAGAAACGAATGAAATAGGATCGTTTCTATTTTAGCACTCATAGAGGTGCTTTTTCCTTGGGAATCTCTGTTTGTAATTAGTAAAAATTGGATGATAAAATCAATAGATTTTTATTATTATTTGTTCCAATCTCCCTACGATAATTCAACTTTTTTCTATATACTAGAAATATAAGCGAGGGATGGAAATGCTACGAAATTCTACTATTATATATATAATTCTGCTCATGCTGGTGTCGGTTCTCTCAATAGGGTGTGAGGATACAACCCGAAATGAAACCGGTTTCTCCAAAGAGGAAGAAAGCCAGGAGGAAGAGGTCGGTCCTGATCAGCAAGGATGGAAGGTCGATACCTCTCCGATTACGTTTGATTGGTATGTGAACTTTTCCTGGTTTACGACGAAGTGGGGACACAATGTGGTCTCGGATTATATCACTGAAAAAACAGGGGTTCGGATTAATTTCATTTCCCCGAAAGGCAATGAGAGTGAAAAGATCAATACGATGATCGCCTCGGGTTCTCTCCCAGACTTCATCACGATCGGCTGGTGGGAGGATGGTTTTGAAAAAATGATCGAGCAGGCTCTTGTGCTCCCTTTGGATGAGCTGGCGGATACGCATGATCCTTACTTTTATAAAGTGACGGATGATGCCAAGCTGGAATGGTACAAGCAGGAGGACGGTCATGTGTATGGCTATCCGAATGCTTCATCATCACCTGAAGATTTTGATAGATACAAAGACATCAAGCCTTCGAACCAGACGTTCTTGGTACATAAGGGGATGTATGAAGCGATTGGTGAGCCAGATATGAGAACACCGGAAGGGTTCCTGAACGCTTTGAAAAAAGCGAAAGAACAATTCCCTGAAGTGAATGGGGAACCGCTCATTCCTTTGGGGCTGCATGAATTCACTTACGAAGGCAATGATTCACTGGAAGATTATCTTCAAAATTTCCTGGCGATTCCTATGGAGAAGGATGGAGAAATCTATGACCGGAAAACGGACCCTGAATATATCCGCTGGTTGAAGACGTTCAGACAGGCGTATGAAATGGGGCTGTTAGCTAAAGATATTTTCATAGATAAGCGTTCTCAAATGGAAGAAAAAATTGCGGACGGCAGATATTTTGCGATGCTATATCAGCGCAGTGATATGGAAGCCCAGCAGAAACTGCTTTATGCGAAAGATCCGGATTCCGTCTATATAGCGGTGGATGGTCCGGCGAATACCGATTTGGATGAACCAACACTCCCGGCCGACGGGATTTCCGGTTGGACGGTTACGCTCATTTCTAAGGATGTAAAAGATCCGGAGAGAGCGATCCGTTTCTTGAGTTACCTCATCAGCGATGAAGGGCAGAAAGATGTGTTCTTCGGGAAAGAAGGTGTGACTTGGGACACGGTCGATGGAGAGAAACAATTTCTACCTCAGGTTCTGGATCAGCTGCAGTCGGACCGGGGAGCATTCAACCAAAAATATGGCGCTTCCTATACGTATTGGATGATGATGGACACGAATAAATACTTGGAATGGTCGCCGGAACCGATTGATCCGATCAAACAGCCGATCGAATGGACGAAAGGAAAGACCGTTAATTTCAGTGAATACGAAGGCATCAATCCTGCCGGTACATCGGAATCGGGAATAGCTGCGAGAAAGATAGATGAGGAATGGGGCAGGGCCCTGCCGTTGTTGTTATTAGCTGAATCAGACGAGGAATTCGATCAATTGTTCCGCTCCTTTTTAGAGAAGCGGGAAGAACTCGGATTTTCCTTAGTGAAACAGCATCGCCAAAAGGTATTTGAAGAGAATCAAGAGAAGTTGAATGATTAGGTCTTCCAAGGATGGAAAGCGGGGAGGTGAACAACGATGCGTGAGAAATGGAAAGAGATGTACCGCAAATCAGCGGCTTGGATCAGTGGAATGTCCCTGCAGAAAAAGCTGGTTTTTCTATATGTGGTGATCATCCTTGCTCCTGTGCTGATTTTCACATGGAATATTTCCAAAAATAGATTCGAAACGTCGATTCATGATGCCAGGCAGGAAAGTGAATACCTCCTGGAACTTGAAAAAATGAATATCGAGGAGAACAAGGAGAAAATCCGTCGGACTGCTCAAATCGTTGTCGCCAATCAAGCGCTCACCGAATTTATCAGCCAGGATGAAGAACATACCGTCAAAGAGCTCCTCGATTTCAAGAGAAGTACGTTCTCCGAAGTTCTACAATTGAAATACAACAATCCTGCCATTGAAGATATTAACGTGTATGCCGCCAATCCTGACGTGAAGGAAATGTGGCCGCTGCTTTATGATGAGGATAGGGTCGAGGAATCCGGCTGGTATCAGGAAGTTTTGGAACATGACGGTATTGAGATGTGGAGGTTGAATGAGGCTGGAGGTGCTACGCAAAAGCTTTCCCTATACCGGGAACTGGAATACCCGAAAGATGAGCACCTCGGTATCGTTGAAATCACGATGCTCCTTACGAACTTCTTTCCGAAGGTGTTCAATGATTTGGAAAACAGTGACTCGCAATTGTTCGTCCTGGATGAGCAGGGCTCGATCCATTTTCAACAAAGGCATTCGCTATTGAAGGACCTAGGAATCAGCGCTCTGGAGTTGAAGGACCATTTTTATGAAAGGACTTCAGGTGAGAAGAATCAAACGATGATGTTCACCAACAAAGAATATCCCTTTATGGTCGTATCTTCCTACGTAGAGGACCTGGAGATCCAACTGCTGCGTGTGGTGTCACTGGAGGAGATTTTCCTTGAAAAAAACCAGCTTCGAATGGTTATCATCTTTGGAGCGATCGTCCTGGTTATCCTGCTTTCCTTTATCACCCATGGGTTGATTTCATTGATCTTGAAAAAACTCCACCTATTGATCGAATCTATGAAAAAAGTGGAAAAAGGAGATTTCACCGTGGATGTGGACATCCAGGGGAAGGATGAAATCGGCCGGTTATCGAATCATTATCGTAATATGTTAAGTAAAATCAACACGTTGATTGCAGAGTCGGTCCATAAAGAAGCGGCTACGAAAGAAGCAGAGTTAAATGCTTTGAAAATGCAGATTGATTCTCACTTCCTTTATAACACCTTGGAAAATATAAAGATGATGGCAGAGATTGATGGGAAATATGACATCTCTGATGCCTTGACTTCATTGGGAGAAATGATGCGTTACAATTTGAAGTGGAAAAAAGATATTGTCTCGTTACAGGAAGAGGTCAGTCATATCCGCAACTACGTGGATTTGATGAATATCCGTCTGGATCAACGGCTGGATGTTCAAATGGCTATTCCGCCTCATCTGGCAGGGCAGGATGTATTGAAGATGTCGTTCCAGCCAATTGTTGAGAATGCAGTGAAGCATGGCCTGCAGCCTGTTTTACATGAAAGGAAAGGACTCATTACAATCGAAGTTTTTACAGAGGAGAAAGATATAAAAATAGTCATCTCAGACAATGGAATCGGCATGGATGCTGCCACGCTCCAAAAGTTGAGAGACTCTTTACGGGAAGGCACAGACATGTCTGACACGTCGAACCGGATGAAGACCGGGAGTGGAATCGGTCTTTACAACGTCCATGAACGTGTCCAGCTGTATTATGGAAAAGAATATGGGCTGACGATCAACAGTGAAGAGGGAAACTACACCGAAGTAATCGTCACCTTGCCTTGTTTAGTTCTTGAAGGAGGGGGAGACTTATCCGCATGATGAATATTGTAGTGGTCGATGATGAACGAATGATCCGGGCAGGAATAAAAGCGATGATTGAAAGAAAGTTTACAGAAATGAATATCATGCTCGCGGCTGATGGTATGGAAGCTTTGGAAGTTTGTCGGAAGAACCCTGTCGATCTCATCATCACCGATATCAAAATGCCTCGCATGGATGGGATGGAACTCATTGAGAACGTGCAGGGGATGGAAGTGCCTCCTCTTGTCATCATCCTGAGTGGATATGATGATTTTTCCTATGCCAAACAGGCCATCCGGTTTCAAGTCATGGATTACTTACTGAAGCCTGTCGACCGGAATGAACTGTTTTCGTTGATTGAAAAAGCAGAAGAGAAGGTGGATGCAAAGTCATCCTTACAGAAGGATAAGAATGAGTATCTTGTGAATCAATTGAATTATATGTTGCTGAATCCACAGATGAATGAAGCGAAAGTGGAGGAAGCGGTGCAAAAGTTCCACCTGCATCAATATTCTTCCGGGTTCTATGCGGGTATTTTCCAATTCAAGGGGAGCATTGGGACGCTGATCAAGGATGAACTTATTGAAAATATCGTGAAGCAGGTTCAACAGTATGACGATGATTCTTTATGCTTCGTGGACAGTTACGAAAACCTTGTGGTATTTACAGAGCGTCTTGATGGGATCTATGGAGTTTTTGAAGAAGATGGACTCGAAAAAGCCGGCCATCTCGGGGTTGGAATCAGTGAGCGTCAGACTTCAATGGGAAAGTTAGTGGAAGCCTATGAACAGGCGAATGACGCGTTAGCGTATCAGTTTATTTTTCCTCATCAAACCATCTTCCTATATGAACAAGTGAAAGCTAAAAAAGAGGACAACTCCATCGTTGACGAACCTTCACTCCAAAAAATCTTCAATCGGTTAGGCACCGATCGTCAAAATGAAATCCGCGCCTCCCTTGCGCAGGTATTTGATATAGAAAAAATCAAGGAGTATAAACTCTCCTCTCTGGAACGGTTAAGTGAAGCGGTCAACAAGATACTCTTCGATCAGGCCTTCCACCAAATAGGAGAGGAGTCCATCGAAGTGTTCAAGCTTTATGAGGAGGTCGGAAATCTATCCAATTTCGAAAGTGTCCATGAATATTTTCATGCGGTTGAGAAGTTGACAATGCGTCTCCATGAATATATGAAAGAGATGCAGAGTGTGTATGCGAGAGAGAATGTCATGGACAAAGCGATCGAGTTCATTCATGAAAATGCTCATAAAGATTTGAATATGGCTGTAGTATCCAACCATATCTCTTTGAACTACTCTTATTTCAGCCATGCCTTTAAAGAATACACAGGAAAAAACTTCGTCGACTATTTGAAGAAGGTGCGAATAGAAAAAGCGAAGAAATTATTGGCGGAATCTGATAACAAAATCCTTGAGGTCAGTGAGCGTGTCGGGTTCAGTAATTCGAAACAATTTTCGAGGGTGTTCCGGGATTTGGAGGGGGTTTCTCCTAAGGAATATAGAGAAAAATCTTATAACTAAAGGAGTTTCTGCTTCGATCTGCTTGTGTCTTTGGCACAAGCGTTTTTTTTTGCTCTGTTAAAGTTTAATGTTGATATTACTCATAAATAAGGACTTCTAATTATGTGGAAATCCTTTTGGCTATATCTCACTCGTTTGTTGAAGATAAGAAACTATTTACCTTTGCTTTTTTTCCATAGTGACAAGTATGCTTTTCTCTTTCTTGCCAGCCCTAAAGTGTATCCTAATGATATTAACATCATTACTCCAATGACTACTAAAGACTCCAATAGTGTTCCTTTTGCCATAATGCTTATCACAAGTCCGAACCCTATCCCCATAACGAGACTGGGAATAATTAATGCACTTTTTACAGCCCCTTTATTCGTAAGGTATTTGGACAGAAATATTGAAATTATAATAAACGCAATAGTACAAGAAACAAAAATTATCGCATCAGTTCTCAATCGAAAGCCTCCCTTTACTTATCCTTTTTCTTAAACTAAATCGACGTTAGTGTTATATAAAATGACACCTGGACCAGAGTCAGCTTATCACAGTTTTAATTTAGGTGTACAAATGAAATTATCCAAGCTACATATTGATAGTTTATGGGTTGTTCAGAGATGTTCCGTAGGGTGGGATTGGAAACGGCGAGACTCCCGCGGGAGAAGGGTCTAGGCAAGATCCCACAGGGCTGTAGCCCGAGGAAGCTTGCCAGGTCCCCCGCAGGAAAGCGAGTCGTTTCCAATCCCACCCCCTCCTGAATCTACTTTTCTACCCTTAATTCTACAAAAGTATCCCCCAACCTAAAAATCTGTCACCTAATGTAAAATTCAGTACATACTTTTAGAAGATGAAGTCGATTACAATAACAATGTAAGCGGTTAATCAAACGGATAAGGAGGGTAAGGGGGAAGGTTGCAACAGTTTTCTGAAGAGAAATAAAAACAGAAAGCCCTATTTTTTTAATCACGATTGTAAGGGTTTTCACTTCTTGCGATTCGTGTTTTGAAACACAAGAGGTGTTCGAAGATGGTAACGATTTACCACATTGCAAAGGCGACAGGATATTCGCCTTCAACAGTTTCCAAAGTGTTGAACAATTATACGGATGTCAATTTGAAGACTAAGAAAAAAATCCTCGATGCCGTAGAGGAACTGGGGTATCTTCCAAACTCCCATGCTCGGTCTCTGACGACGAAAAAGTCATGGATCATTGGTGTCGTCTTCGTTGAATCACTCGGTATCGGAGTCAAACACCCATTTTTCAACGCTGTGATTGAAAGCTTCAGGCAGCATGTAGAAATTGAAGGGTACGACCTGCTTTTCGCCTCGAGAAACATCAGCAACAAGCAGAAGAGTTACCTGGATTATTTTACATACCGCGGTGTGGATGGTGTCGTGATCGTCAGTTCGACTTATGAAGATGAACAGGTACAGGAGCTGATCAACAGCAGGCTGCCATCTGTCGTCATCGATCTGAAGAGTGACAAGTCTTGCGTAGTCTACTCCGATAACGTCCGCGGCAGTTTTGATGCGGTTCAGTATCTGCACTCATTGGGCCATCGGAAGATCGCTCATATTGCCGGTCATTCCTCGACATTTGCAGGACTTCAGAGGTTGAAAGGATTCGTTGAGGTGATGAAGAAGCTCGAGTTGCCCGTACCTGAGGATTACATTGTGAATGGAGAGTACTTTTCCAGAGATAGTGGTTATGTAGCGATGAAGAAACTGTTAAAACTGAAAAACCCGCCTTCAGCGATCTATGCAGCAGGAGATAACCTGGCCATAGGAGCGATGGTAGCCATCCGTGAAGCTGGGTTAGGAGTACCGGAAGATTTTTCGGTGATCGGGTTCGATGATATTGAACTATCCGAAATGTTTCAGCCGTCCTTAACTACGATCCGCCAGCAAACCGAATTGATCGGTAAAAAGTCAGGAGAGCTGCTGCTCCATCAAATCAATACAAGAATGAAAAATGTAGAAAGTGTCGTTGTCCCCGTGGAATTGATGGTTAGAAGTTCTTGTAGAAGTATTTAATTTTTTTTACTGTTTTTCGAAACCGGTTTCCATATACTGTTACCCAAATCGAAACCGGTTCAGGTTCAGCGTCTTTATTAATTTTTTTATATGAAATAGGAGGTAAGTTGTATGAAGAAAATGTTAGGTATGGTCCTTACCCTGGTTTTGCTTGCTGGATTGATCGCGGGATGTTCAAATTCTGCTTCTTCCACGACTGAAAAAGGGAAAGACTCCGATGTATTGAAAGTCTGGTCGTTTACGGATGAATTGAAAGAGCCGATCAAAACGTTTGAAGAAAAAAATGGAGTGAAAGTGGAACTGACAATCATTCCGATTGCTGACTACCCTACAAAGCTTAAGCCGGTATTGGAAAGCGGCGTTGGTGCACCGGACGTATTTACGGGTGAAATTGCTTTCTTGAAGCAGTGGATCAACCGTGATTACTGGGAAAACCTATCTGCTGACCCTTACAACGTAGATGAGTGGAGCGACGATTACGTTCCTTACGTTTTTGACTTAGGAAAAGATAATGAAGGAAACGTCAAAGCTCTATCTTGGCAGACGACTCCAGGCGGTATCTTCTATCGTCGTAGTATCGCGAAAGAAGTTCTAGGTACAGATGATCCCGCTGAAGTAGGAAGCATGATGTCTTCTTGGGAAAAGATGTATGAAGTGGGAGATAAGTTGAAAGCAGAAGGCTACCGCTTGTTCCCGGATGAAGGATCTGTTCGTTGGTTCTCTAAGAGTGAAGACCCACAGCCATGGGTGAACGAAAATGATGAATTGATCATGACACAAGCTAAATTGGATTATTTCGATCAAGCGAAAGAGCTTCGTGAAAAAGACTACACTGCTTTCGCACCAGAATGGTCTCCATCTTGGTTCGCTTCCATGAACGGCCCTGTTGCTTATAACGGTGGATGGGAAGAAGTGGATGAAAAAGCTTCAGGAGACAAAACAGAAGTCTTCTCTTACGCTCTTCCTACATGGGGATTGCACAGTGTACTTAAACCGAATGCTGAAGAAACAGCTGGAGACTGGGCAGTTACAACTGGTCCGGCACCTTATTTCTGGGGTGGAACTTGGTTAGGTGTGTACAGCGGTTCTAAGAACAAAGATCTTGCGTTTGAGTTTGTGAAAATGATGACACATGACGAAGAGTTCTTGACTGATTGGGCGAAAGAAACTGGAGACGTTTTGTCTTACCTTCCTGTAACAAACAAAATCAAGGATGATTTCAGCGAAGAATTCCTTGGTGGACAAAACAACTACACATTCTTCCTAGAAGAAGCGAAGAAGATCGAGCCTGGTATCGTAACTGAGTACGATCAGCAGATTGATACACTTCTTGGTTCTAAAGTATCTGAGTATGTTGAAGGTAAGCTGACGAAAGAAGAAGCGGTTCAAGAATTCTACAAAGCCGTTAAGAATGCTTATCCAAATATCAAAACACCATAAAAAATTGGAAAGTAAGGATAGGGATCCTGGATTCCTATCCCCTCTTTCTATCAACACTTCGTTGATGAACGGAAGGTTGATAGAAAGAGAGAAGGGAGCCTGCCATCTCCTGTACGGGGGATGGACTTGTCTTCTTTCAAGCAAATAGAAAGAAGGTGTACATAGTGAAGAGGTTAGATCATAAAGGCTATTATTTTATCGCTCCGTTCTTTGTCATTTTCCTTGTTTTTAATATTTATCCTGTTCTTTTAACTTTTTACTATACGTTTACTCATTATGAAGGGTATGGGAAGCCTGAGTTTATCGGCTTAGCAAACTATGCCCGTATTCTTACAGACTCGTATTTCCTGGAAGCGTTCGTGAACACATGGAAAATATGGGGTCTGAACTTCGCTCTTCAATTGGGAATTGCGCTGTTCCTGGCTGCATTGTTTTCTGATCTTCGTTTCCGTATCAAAGGCCTTGGATTCTTCCGTGCGGTCTTTTACCTGCCGAACTTGATTACGATCAGTTCCGTTGCGATTTTGTTCAGTATCATGCTGGATTGGCAGTACGGTTCCATCAACCAGTTCTTGATGAAAATCGGATTGATTGCTGAGCCGATCAACTGGCTGAATTCACCGTTCGCATCTCAAGCTTCCGTTTCCCTGATTTTGACGTGGATGTGGTTCGGATATACCTTCATCGTTTTGATGGCCGGGGTATCCGGGATTTCGAAAGAGTATTACGAAGCCGCTTTGATTGACGGTGCCAACCGTATTCAAACGTTCTTCTATATCACGCTTCCATTGTTGAAGCCGATCATGCTTTATGTCTTGATCACTTCTCTGATCGGTGGACTTCAGTTGTTCGATTTGCCGATGCTTTTGACCGATGGTCTTGGAAGTCCGGATGGGGCCTTGAACACGATGGTTTTGTATCTTTATAATCAAGCGTTCCGATACAACAACTACGGTTATGCAGCTACGATTGCTTACATGTTGTTCTTGATTACGGTGGTCTTCTCTGCCATCACCTTCAAATCCATGTACCGGGAAGCTAAGGGAGAAAAAGCTGCAGCTAAAGAAGAAAAACGTAAAATCAAAGCTGCGAAGAAGAGAGGGAATACGAATGCACAAGGAAAAAAAGTTGCTTAATAAAACATTGATCTACATTCTCTTGACGGTACTAGCGATTGTCAGCTTTATTCCATTTTACATGATGATCATCAATGCCACGCGGGAGACGAAAGACATCATTATGGGGTTCACTTTCATTCCTGGTACTGAGCTTGTAGAAAACTATAAGAATATGATGAGTTACGTGAACATTTGGGCAGGCTTTAAAAACAGTTTGATTGTGTCTGTGACGGTGACCATTTTGAGCGGGTATTTTTCCGCACTGACTGCCTTCGGGTTTGCGGTGTATAACTTCAAAGGGAAAAATCAGTTGTTCATCTTCATGCTTTTGATGATGATGGTTCCTGGTCAGCTGGGGCTGATCGGTTTCTATGAACTGAACAAAGCGCTTGGTTTCTTAGATACTTTCATTCCACTGATTGTACCTGCGATTGCTAGTCCGTTCGTTGTCTTTTTCTTGAAGCAGTATCTATCATCGACCCTGCATCCTTCTCTATTGGAAGCAGCGCGGATCGATGGAGCTGGTGAACTGAAAATCTTCCATACCATCGCTCTTCCGATCATGATGCCGGCGGTAGCGACGATGTCGATCTTTACGTTCATCGGTTCATGGAACAACTACATTCTGCCTTTGGTCGTGATTTTCTCTCCGGAGAAGTACACGTTGCCAGTGTTGATGGGCTTCCTGAAGGGTTCTCAAGTGGCTCAGAATCTAGGTTCATTGTATCTAGGCATTGCGATTTCTGTCGTGCCGATTATGATCGCGTTCCTATTCTTCTCTAAATATATTATTACGAGTATTTCTGCTGGGTCTGTTAAGGGGTGATATCTCTTATGTGTTATCCTTACTGCTAAGGCAAAGGTTAACTCATCTGATATAAAAGCCCGTTTAACGAAGTGTGCAGGGGGAGGGAAGGGAAAACAGTCCGCTTTCCGCGGGCAGCTGTCGAGCCTCCTCGTTTCACTGCGGGGTCTCGCCTAACCTGTTCTTCCCGCAGCAGTCTCCCTGTTTTCCCTTCCCACCCTGCCTAAAGGAATTTAAACGGACACATAGAAGTATAAGAAATAGACCTTTTTAGAGATTAAAAGAATTCTGCAATGTGGTGTTTTAAAAGATTATTGGTGATTTCGATCATCATATTCGACAAGGACGCCGGGAACGGGTGAGACTCCCGCGGGAGTAGGGAGCAGGCGAGATCCCGCAGGGGTTATAGCCCGAGGAAGCTTGCCGGTTCCCCCGCAGGAAAGCGAATCCTTTCCCGGCCACCTTACATCCGTACAAACATATCGAAATCAACCTTAAGAAAAGCTGAAAGTGCGATAACTATAAGCAATTTCGAAACCGGTTTAGTATTATCTTTGAAAAAAAGAATCAAGGGGAAGGAGAAAATATTTCTCCTTCTTTTCCTGTGTAAAGATGAAACCCATACATACTTAGAAAGAGGTGCTTTTGCATGGTGAATTATACGTTTAATGATGATAAATATTTTGTGATTGAAGACTTTGATCAGGCGAAGACGTTCTCAAGCTTTCTGCCTGGTTTAGCCGGTTTGTACGGGGTACCGATGTGGGCCTTTTATGTGAACCGCGGGCAGGGCATGGTGAGTTTCGGCGTCCAGGATAAAAACAACGCGATTACAGAATTTTATCCAGCGAACCAAGCTTATGAACGAGTGTCAACGAATGGTTTCCGTACATTCATCAAAATAAAGCGCAACGATGATTCCGTTGTATTTGAACCTTTCAGTGATGGTTCGAAGAAAAAGGTGAAACGTACGATGTTCATTAAGGAAAATGAACTCATCGTAAAAGAACGTAATGAAAAATACGGGATTGAAACGACCGTAACTTATTTCACTCTGCCTCATGAAAACTATGCTTCCCTGATGCGGAAAGTGGATGTAGAAAATATATCTGACAAGGAATTGAGCATCGAAGTCGTGGACGGCCTGCCTGCGATTCTGCCTTTCGGAATCGAAGATGCGGCCTACAAAGCGGTGGGGAACACGTTGAAGAGTTGGATGGATGTGTTCAACTTAGAAAATGATATTCCTTACTACCGTGTCCGCTCATCTACGGGCGACACAGCTGAAGTAGAGGAAGTGACGAAAGGTCACTTTTATGCGAGCTATGCAGAAGATGGATCTTTATTAAAACCGATTGTCGATGCGTCGATCCTTTTTGGTGAAAATACATCCCTGCGCTTCCCGGACCGTTTTGAAACGGACTCTGTTTCTGAACTTTTAGAGAAAGAACAAATCACAGCAAACAAAGTACCGTGTGGTTTTTCAGCATATTCCGTGCAGCTTTCTCCTCAAGCATCAACCGTTTTACGAACGATGGTCGGTCATGTGAATGATCTTGAGATCCTTCAGGAGAAGAAGGAAGACTTGGCTTCTGCTGCATTCTTTGATGAAAAGTATAAGGAAGCCGAGCGATTGGTAGAGGACCTGACAAGCGATATTGGAACTCAGACCGGCAGCGATATGTTCGATGGCTATACGAAGCAGAGTTATTTGGATAATGTGCTGCGTGGCGGGTACCCTGTACTTTTGGAAAATGAAAAAGAACCATTCCTTTATTATGTGTATTCCCGTAAACACGGCGATCTTGAAAGAGATTATAACTTCTTCTCTGTGGCACCGGAATTCTTCTCTCAAGGGAACGGGAACTTCAGAGACGTCAACCAAAACCGCCGGAATGATATCTTCTTCAAGCCGGAGGTCGGCGATTACAATATCAAGTTGTTCATGAGCCTGATCCAGGCGGACGGGTATAATCCGTTAGTCGTTAAGGGTGCGTACTTTGAATTGATTGAAAAAGAAGACCTTGGATGGCTGGAAAACCTGTTTACTGATGATGATGACTTCCATTATATGAAGAAACGACTACAATTATCGTTCACACCAGGTGCGATTGTGCAGTCGATCGTCGACCGCAATATCGCGTTAACCGTCACACCTGAAGAATTTTTACGTACTGTCCTTTCTCATAGCGAGCAGGAAATCGATGCAGAATTCGGAGAAGGGTACTGGGTCGATCACTGGACATATAATCTGGATTTGGTCAAGAACTACCTGAAAGTTTTCCCAGATCAAAAGCAGAACTTGTTGTTCAACGATCGTTCTTATCGTTACTTCACAAGCCCTGTCTTTATCAACCCACGCTCTGAAAAATATGTACTTGCAGATGACAAAGTCCGTCAGTACGGGGCGATTACAGAACTTCATGAGTCTAAAGCCGGCAACTGGCTGAAGACGAAAGATGGCGAGCTTTACAAGAGCACGTTATTTTCAAAAATGTTCTCACTAGCTCTTCTTAAATTCGCGACCCTTGATCCTTATGGCATGGGGGTTGAAATGGAAGCGAATAAACCGGGTTGGAACGATTCCATGAACGGTCTGCCGGGTATTTTCGGTTCTGGAATGAGTGAAACGGTAGAGTTGAAACGACTGCTTCAATTTATGATGGATAGTGAATTAGAAGATACAGTCCTGCCGGTCGAGGTTGCTGCACTCGTGCAGGACGTGAAAACGGCACTTCAGAAGAACCTATCAGACTATGAATATTGGGATACAGTATCTACAGCGAGAGAATCCTATCGTTCTGCGATAAAAGACGGTCTTGATGGGAAAGAAGAAGTTCTGACAGCGGCTGATGTTCAGGAACTGCTGCAACTCTTTATGGGAAAAGTGGATGCCGGAATTGAGAAAGCGAAAGATTTAGGCGGAGGGTTAGTGCCGACCTACTTCTATTATGAAACTGCTCAGTATGAAGTGAAGCGGGATGATGAAGGACAAGTGGTCAAGAACGAGAAAGGCTACCCTCTTGTACATGTTCAGTCCTTTGATGTTCAAGTGCTTCCTCACTTCTTGGAAGGTCCGGCAAGAGCTTTGAAAGGGATGGATGCAGAACAAGCCGGAGAGCTTCATCAATCTGTCCGGAAATCCGATCTTTATGATAAAAAGCTGCACATGTATAAAACATCCACGCCACTTGATGACATGAGTTTCGAAGTGGGAAGAGCGAGAGCGTTTACTCCTGGGTGGTTGGAACGCGAATCCGTGTTCATGCATATGGAGTTCAAATATTTATTGAGCCTGTTGAATGCCGGCTTGTACGAAGACTTCTTCGATGATTTAAAAACGACCCTGCCGCCGTTCATGGATCCGTCCGTGTACGGAAGAAGTACGCTTGAGAATTCGTCGTTCATCGCAAGCAGCGTGAACCCTGATGAAAACATGCATGGTAGAGGTTTTGTCGCGCGGTTGAGCGGCACGACAGCTGAGTTTTTATCCATGTGGCAGGTGATGATGACTGGAAAAGAGATGTTTGGAGTCGAAGAGGATGAATTGACCCTGAAACTTCAACCTATTCTTCCGGAATGGCTGTTTGATGACCAGAACCAGGTCACGTTCACATTCTTAGGAAAAATCGATGTGACCTACACCAATGAAAATCGGAAGCCGACCTTCGGGGACGACGGAGCCTCTGTGGTTCAGTATGTGCTGCATGATGATACAGGCTCGACCGTCATTGAGGGGGAGAAGCTCCAAGGTGAATGGGCGGAGAAAGTCCGGGAACGTGCAGTTACGAAGATTGATGTGACTTTAAAATAAAATCCACCCTCCCCGCCGATCACGACGGGGAGGAATTTGACTTTTTAGGAGGAGATACACTGTGAAACTGATTCAAACGATCAAAGATACGAATGACCGCCTTGCAGAGGTTGAAGGACTTTCTTTTACAGAGCAGGAAACAAAGGGTACACCGACGGTTACCCTATTCCCGGAGGAACGCTACCAGAGGATCATGGGATTCGGGGGAGCTTTTACCGAGGCGGCTGCCTACACGTTGTCACAAATCTCAGAGGAACAGCGCATCGAGGTCATCAAAAGCTATTATCATCCTACTGAAGGATTGGGGTACAACCTTGGACGAACGCATATACATAGCTGTGATTTTTCATTGGAGAATTACACGTATGTGGAAGAAGATGATAAGGATTTACGTACGTTTTCCATCGATCGGGAGCATAAATATGTCATTCCGATGATCAAGGATGCAAGGGAAGTGAGAGGGGAGGAAATCACTCTTCTATCTTCTCCATGGAGTCCGCCTGCCTGGATGAAAACGAATAAAGAGATGAACCATGGCGGAAAACTTTTACCTGAATATCGTGAAACATGGGCGCTTTATTATGCAAAATATATTGAGGCAATGGAAGAGGCCGGGCTGCCGATTTGGGGAGTGACGGTCCAGAACGAACCGGACGCCACCCAGGTGTGGGATTCCTGCATCTATACAGCGGAAGAGGAACGGGACTTTGTACGTGACCATTTAGGGCCGAAGCTTGAAGCGGAAGGTTACAAGGATAAAAAAATCGTGATCTGGGATCATAACCGTGATATCGCTTATGAACGCGCGAAAACGGTTCTTTCCGACCCGGAAGCAGCGAAGTATGTATGGGGTACAGGTTTGCACTGGTATGTGAGTGAGGAATTTGAAAACCTGACGAAAATCCACGATGATTTTCCAGACAAGCATTTGATCTTCACAGAAGGTTGTATCGAAGGCGGCGTCCAGCTTGGAGCCTGGCATACAGGAGAACGCTATGGCCGGAACATCATGGGCGATTTGAACAATTGGCTCGAAGGCTGGATCGACTGGAACCTTGTCTTGAACGAGCAAGGCGGTCCCAACCATGTAGGGAATTATTGTGACGCTCCGATCATTGTAGATACTCAGGAGAAGGAAGTTCATTACAATAGTTCTTATTACTATATTGGCCACTTCAGCAAGTACGTCAAACCGAATGCGGTCAGAATCAAGCACGAAATGGACCACCACTCGCTTCAGTCCGTCGCTTTTCAAAATGAGGACGGCTCGATTGTGCTTGTCGTCATGAATGAAACGGATGTAGCGGAAGAGGTCAGTGTTGTGTTGAATGGAGAGTCTTGTAGGCTGACGTGTGAGGCGCATGCGATTTATACGCTGGTAATTTGATGATTTTCATAAAGAAGTGTCTGTCTTGGGCAGGCGCTTCTTTTTTGTGGGAGCGGGAGTGCGTTTATCAGCGGGAATCTCTATTTATCAACCAGAAATGTGGATTTATCGGCAGAAAAGTGATTTTATCAACCAAAAATCCAACTTTATCGACCAAACAAGCAAAAAACCCCCTCAAGGAGGGGGCACTTAAAATTATGCTGCTTCTGAATCTTTCGCTTCTTTCAATGATTTAGACTTCCATCCAAGAGCGAACAGCACAGCGATCAACAACAATGTCACTCCGATGAACAACGGATTCGATTCGATCACACGAACCAGGTTACCTAGCACGATTCCTACGACACCGAAGTCGGAATCGCCGAAGGTCGTTCCTTCAAATCCGAGGGAACCGAGGACGGGTAACAGAACCGCCGGCAGGAAGCTGATGAGGACACCGTTGGCCATGGAACCGAAGATAGCACCTTTTCTTCCTCCTGTCGCATTACCGAATACGCCGGCTGCGGCACCTGTGAAGAAGTGCGGGACAAGACCTGGAACGATGACGCTCAGTCCAAGCAGTGGAAGGAACATCATGCTGATCAATCCTGCGATGAAACTGAACAGGAACCCGATAATTACGGCGTTACTTGCGAATGGGAAGATTGCCGGGCAGTCCAGTGCAGGCTTCGCATTCGGTACAACTTTATCTGCGATACCTTTGAAGGCAGGTACGATTTCACCAAGCAGCATGCGTACACCGGCAAGGATGATGTAAACACCAGCTGCGAATGTCAAACCTTGCATGAAGGCGAAGACAAGGAAGTTCTGGCCGCCACTGAGTTCTGCTTCAATGAACTGTGGTCCAGCGAAAAGGGCGACGACGAAGAACAAGAGAACCATTGTCAGGGCTACAGAGACGGAGGTGTCTCGTAGGAAGCCAAGGGATTTCGGGACTTTGATTTCTTCTGTGGACTTCGAATTTTTCCCGACTGCTTTTCCGACTAGTGAAGATACGAAGTAACCGGCAGAACCGAAGTGTCCGATCGCAAAATCGTCGGAACCGGTAATTTTACGAGTGAAGGGTTGTAAAATAGCTGGAGATAAGACCATAAGTGTTCCAAGGATGATGGATCCTAAGATGATCATGGAAATTCCGCTCATGCCACCGGTTGTAAGAATGACGGCGATCAGGCAGGCCATGAACATCGTGTGGTGACCAGTCAGGAAAATGTACTTGAATGGAGTCACACGGGCAAGGATGATGTTGGCGACCATACCGAACAGCATGATCATGGCAGTTTCCGTACCGAAGCCTTCCTGCGCAAGTGCAACGATGGCTTCGTTATTCGGAATGACACCGTTTACAGAAAATGCCTCGTTGAACATCGAGCTGAACTTGCCAAGCGATTGCACGATCACCTGGGCACCGGCACTCAAGATCACGAATCCCATGATAGTCTTGAGTGTGCCGGAGACGATGTCGGCGGTATTCTTTTTCTGGAAGATCAAGCCGAGAAAAGCGAATAACCCGACAAGGATAGCAGGTGTTCCTAAAATATCTTTCATTATTAAATCGACCATGGTGGATTCCCCTTTTTAATTAGATTTTACAGATTCTGTTCCAAAGCTTCACGAAGCTCATTTTTGTCCATCAAGTTCTTCAGCTTCACAACGTTTTTGTTGCTGTCCTCTTCAAGGTTTCCTACGATGTCTTCAGAGCCTAGAAAAAGGTCTGCCTGTTCCGTTTTGGCACTCGTCAAATCTGTGTGAGAAACATCTGCTTCTTTCCCCATGTCTTTCAGTGCTGCTTTTACGTTCATCTCCACGATCATGCTGCTTCCTAGACCATTTCCACATACAACTAATACTTTTTTCATTTTGATAACCTCCAGTGTTTTTTTATGATGTCACGTAATGTTCTTCAATGACGCTTAAGATTTCTTTTTCGTCTTTCGCTTCTTTCAATTGTTCAATGGCTTGTTCTTCTGAAAGAACTTCACTCAACTGGGCAAGGGCTTTCAAGTGCGTTTCATTATCGATCGCTGCGAGCACGATGACCAAGTGAGCCTTGTGTTTAGCCTGCTCTGAGAAATGTACAGGCTCTTTTAATTGCAGTAAACTCATCCCAAGTTTGTTGACGCCTGCTTCCGGTCGAGCGTGTGGAAGAGCGATATCAGGTGCGATGACGATATATGGACCGAGTTCATGGACGTTTTCGATCATCGCCTGGACGTACTCTTCTCCGATCGATTGATTATCAAGCAGAGGCTTGGCCGCCGTTTGGATCGCTTTTTCCCAGTTTTCTTCCCGATCTTTCAACTGTATGGTTTGTTCTGTCAGTAAGTCTGTGAGCATCGGTTTTCTAAGCTCCTTCGTTTTTGTCGTATCTTCTTTTAAATAATGAGTCAACTCTTCCATAAGGGCTTCTTTATCATGAATGGATGCGTGGTCCTGGATGATGTCCATCAATGCATGCATAGAATCTTTTGATTCAGCTGCTGATGTAGGGACGACTTCATCCATTCGACGTTTGATCCACTGCTTATCCATGTTGGACAAAATCGGTGGTACATGGATGATCGGCGTCTCGTTCTCTTTTAAATAGTTGGTAGAAAAAATGACATCGACATCAAAGTCTCGGGCCTGATATTCTCTCATCGATAGAGAATCGATGATATAGAGGCCGGGAACCGTCTTTTCCAGTTGGGTCTGGAGCATTTTCGATGTGCCGATTCCATTTTCGCAGACGATGATCGCTTTGCATGAAATGGTTGCTTCTTTTTTCTCCTTCGTGAGCCAGCCGCCAAAGTGAAGAGTCAAATAGGCGGTCTCATCATCAGGAATTTCTTTTCCTACAAAACGTTTGAGATGCTTCATCCCTTTCGCTGTCAGAAGATACAAATCGGGATAATTTTCTTTGATGCTTGCCGTCAGTTCATTCGACGTGTGAACGCCATATTTCAACCGGTAATAGGCCGGTTTGATATGGGTGAGCAGATTAGTCTCCAACTCTTCCTTATTTTCAAAAATGACACAGGCATTGGTTTCAAAGTCTGCAATCATCCGCCGGACGACTTTCTTCAAGCCTTTGATTTCACTCGTATGGCTTCGTGCGTCCACATGCTGGACTTTGGAACCGAGGAGATTCATCGTAATGAATCCCACTTCTTCCGGAGGGAAGGCGACATCATAGATGTCCTCAAGCTTCCGGCATATCATTTCTGATGAAGGATGAGCGGCTGATTGCTCCAACACATGCCTTTCCTCTTGTTCAATGAAAATACGATTCTCATTTTTTATGCGTAGAATCAAGATCAAAACGAAAAGGGTGAGATATTCGACCATTTGATCAGTCAATGTCAGTCCGAGTTCGTCTTCCGCTTCAAATAGCAGCGCCTTTACTTCCTGGAAGTGCTCCTCATTTTTATGAAAAGGAGAAACACTGTCTTGAATCATCCGGACAATCGTCTTTTTGACTTGCTTCGAATGACTGCTTGTAAGAACTGAAGAAAGTAGATTTGAAATGATAGAACGTTGGATTTCTTCCATCCCTTGAATGGTGTATCCCGTTCCTCGTTTATAGAGAAGGGATAACTCGTGGGCTTGGAAATCTCCTTTGATCTCTTTTAAATCTTTGGCGACTGTTCCTCTGCTCATCCCCGTAAGTTCCATGAATCGCTCCATAGATGAGGGAGTGATTTCCAGCAAAAGGCTCGCTTTGATCAATGTCTTTCGCTCTTCTTCAGAAAAGCGATAGTGCCAGCCTGTTTCCTGGATACTCTGATTCTTAGAAACATAGGCTTTGCTCTTTTCAGGGAGGAACAACCCTTGTTTGTATTCGCTTTGGACGGGAGGGAGGTTTTCCGCCTCCAGCCAGTCGTTGATTTGATCCACGTCATAATAGATGGTTCGTTCTGAAACCCCGACCTTTTCCGTCATTTCAGGAATCGGAAGCGGGCGGTCAGAATGAAGAAGGAAGGATAATAAGTGTGCACGTCTTTTATCCAGTACCACCGGGAGGCCCCCTTTTGGAAAAACTTTCTGCAAAATTATATTCAAGTAGTTTTGATGATCATCTTGAATCCAATTGTAAAGGAAGTGTGTCGTTTATGAAAGGGGTTTCAAGATTCAAGATTTGTAGAATATGAATTTGCAAAATTGAACAGTAAGTAAAAAGGAGTGCGCCGTTCCATCGATCCGTTCCCCATTCATAGACTATAAAGTTGATAGGATGGGATTTTCCTCTGTCTACAAATGCACGTTGATGGCAAAGCTGACACTAGGAGGGGATGGACGTGGCGTTAGACTATCAACTGATGTTCGGGATTGATAAGCAGATTCATTTTATATTCTTCGCAGGGATCGCATGGATTACCGGCCTGTTTATCTTGTTGCTTGTGGATCGATCCCGTTGGCGGAAGACACTCATGGATGCGGGATTTGCTTTAGTCATCATTGGTATATTAGAAGAATACCGTCAGTACTTTGATGCATCGAGAAGTGCGGAATTTCTGGATGCTGTGGCGAACCTATCGGGGGTGGCGGTGGGTTTGATTTTTCCATTTTTCCTTTGTATAGTATTCAGTCGGTCTCGTGGGATAGAGGTGCGGCGGTCGGTGACGCGCAGTCTGATCTTAGTACCTTTGTTCATCGGATTATTCATGATTAATGAAAGACCCTTCTTTGTATTGAATGAGACTTTATTATTGAATCATTTTCTCACCCTGATCGGTATGGGATGACCTGCACTATTTCAATAGGTGCAGGTTATTTTTTTGTATTCGTATATAGGGATATGGGAGTACTTTTTCTTATAGACAAAGAGTAGGATATACAGAAAAGGAGGGTTGGATCATTTTCTGAATGGGGGGGCGCTTAGGTGGAGTTTTGCACTTCGTGTGGAAATCGGCTCGGTAATGGGGTTTCTTTTTGTACAAATTGTGGAGCGAAGCACGCGGATAAAACTGTGGATTTAGAGGAAGATTCGACTCTTGTTAGGAAACAGAAGCGCAGATGGTGGATTGACGTAACGGCAGCTGTCCTATTGATGGGCGCACATTTGACGATGATGTCCATGTTTGACCCTATGAAAGACGTGCAGGCGATGGACCGGGCTTTGAACGAACAGGATGCTGATCGTTTTTTGGAGTTTTTGAAGCTGGATGAAGATGCTCTCATTCATCCTGAAGAGTTTCTCCGTTTCGTTGATGAGTCCGGGTGGGAAGATGTGCGTACCCAAATGATGGATGTCATTCAAAGCAAGGGAAGCAATGCCTTTGATGTGAAGATTTATGATTCTTACGGACATCCGTTATGGATTATGAAAAAGAAAGCGATTGTGCCAGGACTGTATCATACATACCAAATGGAAGTCATCCCCGATCAACTCCTTATTTCCAATACGTATGGTCCGGCAGCTTTTTCTATTGAAGAAGAAACGATGGAAGTGGAAGCGGCTGATGCTGAGGTGCGCTTCATCAAATTGTATCCCGGTGAATATGAAATGGAGATTCAGGCGGAAAATGAATTCGGCCAGCTTACGATATCCGATTCCATTGTAGTTGATTCTTTAGGTGGGGAGGAAATCACCTATTATGCACGTTTGCCGGAGGAACGCTACAGAATCGTGACAGATCATGAAGATGCGGTTTTGTTTGTGAATGGAGAAAGTACTGGAAAGATGTTGGAAGAATATGAAGAACTGGGACCTTTCCTGGGTGGGGAAGAGACCGAGGTTCACGCGGAATGGACGAATCCGAGAGGCGAAATTATTAAAACAGATCCGCTCTATCCAGCGGATGCCTATAGAACGGATTTAGCGTTTATCTTTGATCAGCCTATTGTGGAAAAAGAAACAGAGAGTGTTGGTCTGAACGACCGGGACGCGGAAGAGCTGGTTTTGAATTTCCGAAAAGCATATGAAGAAGCGTTGAACAACGATGATTACAGTCGAATAGATCCATATATCGCTGCAGGGAGTCAGGCAGACAAAGACTTGAAAGAATACCTTAATGACATGAGAGGTGCTGATTTTTCCTATAATTTCACCGATAATAAAGTGCTCGCCGTGGAAGAAACGTCGGACGGAGTGGTGGTCACGACAGAAGAGAGGTTTATTTTCACCAATCATAAGGGCGATCAAATCGAATACTACAAAAACAAAGATTACTATTTAAAGGAGGAAGCTGGAACATATAAGATCACTCTTATTGAAATTACATTCACTGAACGGAATCACCGTTGATTTCATTATGAACAAAGGAGATGTGGGGATTATGAATTGTTCAAAATGTGGAACGGAAATTGTCAATGAGGCGAAGTTTTGTGGAGGGTGCGGGGCGGCGGTCGTTTCCAACGAAGCCAATGGAGAACAGCTTGAAATGTTCGAGATGAACCAACAACAGCCCCAGCAGCAAAGGGCTTCGAAAGCGGTGCCTCAAGGGAAAAAGGATAGCGAGTATGTCGAAAAAGCGAAAGTCACAAGCCGGCTTTATCTCAACTTTGCGACGGGATCGCTGAAAGCACCTTTCAAGGCAAGTCAGAATGTGAATGGATCTGAGAAAGTCAATGGCGTCATATCCATGGTACTATTAGCTTTCTTCATTCCTCTTTTCTCTTACTTGGCGGCCCGAAGCTTCAGTTACGGCGTGGTCGATGTCTCATTTGGAACAGTCTTTCAGCCTTTCTTTTATCTATTGATATTTTTAACGGTGTTCATTACCGTCACGTTCGGTGTGGCTAAACTGATGCGGGTCGATGTGTCGTTCATGGACGTTCTTGCCAAGTATGGATCCTTAGCAGTTTTGCCGGTTGTTTTCCTTGCAGCTGCTTGCTTATTTTCAATCCTTTCGATGGATACGCTGAGTGCGTTTGTCTTTTTCGTAGGAATCGTTCTCGGATCGGTCGCATCGTCCTTACTCTTGTTTTCCGTTCATTCCGGTAAGACTACTGAAGGCGGTCTCGATTTGTTCTATGGAATACTGGTATTGAATGTGCTGCTATCGATCATCTTCTTTGTTGCTGGAGTGAATTTTATTGAGGGGATTGTTGAGCAGATCGGTAGTAATATGTTGTGGTTTTACTAATTTAATTAAAGAACCACTGTAACGGGTAGCTGACTTCCTGTCTTCTTTATTTATGTGTCATAAAAATAAATTTCTATATGCTTCAATATGTAATTGTAATCCTATTTCAACAAAAAAGGGCTAATGAACTAGAGGTTATTAGCCCTTTTTTTGTTTTTAACCGGTTTGCTTATTATTACGGATATTATCTAATACAACATGTAAATCAATTGCAGTTGCAAGGTAATCAAAAGCAGATTTCTGGCTAATACGGTTGTTCATAATTTGACTCTTTTCATTTACTATTTTACCAACCCATTCTGTATTTTTCTTGCTCATTATATTTACTTCTATTATATTATTATCGTCATCTGTCACTCTTCTATCTTGGGCGAGTTTGGAAATTAGAACATCAAGCTGGTAGTCGGACTTCCAATCTTTTCCGTAATCAAAATAGGTTTTCCATAAATTAAACGCAATTTTCATTAATGGAATAAACATTATGTTTTTAATTATGAAGCTCTCATCACGAGATGTCCTCCTTAATACAGATGATGCATTAGGTTGCATTTCGGGATAATGAGTTGATAGTTTTTCAAAAAAAACCTGCACAAAAGAAATTAGATCGTCATATACTGCTTTTTTATTTTCTAAATTATAAATTAAGGACTTAAAAGGTTTGATAGCAGTATGAAGGGTAGAATTAGGAACCATTTTTCGTGATTTTGGAGCAATTGTGGTCCGGTTGGTTTCAATTTCATTCTCATGAAACACACCATTTTGAGAGAGTAATTTTGCAATGAACCTGTAAGTAGGAGTGCTCTCAGGGGCGATACGAATGGACTGTGCTGATGTAGGTTTCTTGACAAAATTATTTAGTTGACGAAATAAAACCCCTTCTTCAGACGAATCGATATTGTGCACAGTAACAAAAATATGATAATTCGGGTCAAATTGATCAACTAGTGGCTGAATTTCTTCCTTCGTAATAATCATGTCATCCACCGTGATTTTTTTAGGGATTAAATTTGACTTTTCTTTCCATTCAAAAATGCGATAGTATGCTTTGTGTCTATGAGCAGAATCGGGGATAGTAATATTACCTTTCATTTCCAATTTTCTTTGGCTGTGATCATAAATAAGTGTGGTATTGCCTTCTTCCCACCTAACATTCCAACGTAATTCATTCCAGTAAAGTTTTCTTTGTAAAATCTGATAAGCCATTTCCTCAACGGTAGAGTCACTTATTAATAATTTTTCATAATAAATTGGATAAAAATCATCCACATTTGACATATCTTCATCTGGACTATCCTTATCATACTTTCCTCGTTGTGTAGCAGGACAGTAGGTTATTATATGCCTTTTTAAAGCATCGTAAAGCTCATATGCCGTCACTACACCTTTATAAGTATCACCCGATTGATCGACATTTTCTAAATAAATTGAAGATAGCAAAGACATGATTAACACTCCTTTTCCTTAAGGGAATAGCAATAGCTTTCTAGGTGGGACAATCTATCTTCATTCCAAATTTCTAGCCTCACTGAGCTAATTAGTCGCTCTTTTTCCAAAAAATTGTACAAACTTTTAATTTTTTCGTGAATCTGCTGGGCATCCATCTTTTGACGCGCCCAGCGTGCTACTATTTCTCCTTCGTGTATGAAAACTACTGCAATTGTTGGCTTGACCTGTTCAAGAGTCTTAATACTCCCCCTTATAGTCTTAGGACTCTCACTGACAATGACTTCTACTGCTAAAAAAGGAATGAATTCAGAGATAAGAAGAGGGTTTTTAATTAGCCAAACACCGTCTGTAGGCAAGGACTGGGAAAAGGTTTTCTTTACTATAAAGTTCATCTCTTCTCCAAGCTTTAATAACCTTTCCTGGGATAGTTTATGACCAGCCCGCATATAATCCCTCACTTCACTTTAGTTACTAAGTGATACCCAACCGCTAACTAAATGAAACTTAATTAGGTGCTAATAATTAATAAAGTTTCCACAAATGCTTTTTTTAGTATAAAAAGCATTTGTGAGTGATATCTCTATTACAAGGTATAAGGTGTTATGATATTCTTACGAAGACTCGATTGCATCATTAAGAATTCTACAACTTCTTATCTTCTTTCCTTCTTTTAAGAGACTGTTTTTTTATGTTAGTTTCACCTGGTATCTATACTTTTTACTAATTTTAGATAGCTACAAAAGGTTGTACTATATAGAAATTTCTAAGGTGCATTTAATTCTAATTAAAACCTATATGCTTTTTTATTCCAGACACAATATGAAAGGGGGCAGCTATGCTTTTTAATAACATCCATCATGTTGCCATCATTTGTTCAGACTACGAACTATCCAAAAGTTTCTATGTTGATACGTTAGGGTTGAAAGTCGTCAATGAAATATACCGCGAGGACCGTGACTCATATAAGCTGGATTTAGAAGTCGGGGGAGTCTATCAAATTGAACTGTTTTCCTTCCCGAATCCACCTGAACGACCGAGCACCCCTGAAGCTCAGGGACTTCGTCATTTGGCGTTTGAAGTGGATGACGTGGAGGAAGTGAAGCGAGAATTGGAAGGCAGGGGAGTAAACGTGGAGGATGTAAAAATCGATCCTGTGACGGTGAAAAAGTTTACGTTTTTCAAAGATCCAGATAAGCTTCCACTTGAAATTTATGAAAAATGAGGAAAGCGCTCCTGACCGTTATGGTCAGGAGCGCTTTTTTTATTCATTATGTTCTCTAATTGCGTCAGCAACAAATTCAACATGTGTCCCTACAATCACTTGAAGATTCGTTTGACTCGTTTTAAAAACTCCCTTGGCACCGTGACTCTTCAAAGCTTCCTCATCCACCTTTTCCATATCCTCCATTTGCAGTCTTAAGCGCGTAGCGCAGTAATCCATGGAGCGGATGTTTTCTTTTCCTCCAAGGTCCTTGATGAAGTGAGTGGCCATTTGTTGATACTGGTCTCCATTTCCACGTGGACTCTCTTCAACCATCGTGTCCACATCTTCTCGTCCCGGTGTTTTCAGGTTTAGTTTTACAATCAGGAAATAGAAAATGAAGAAATATATGGCCCCGAATACGAGCCCCTGGACAAGGAGAAGTAACGGTTTTTCGGCAATGCCGAAGTTCAATAAATAGTCGAGGGCTCCAGCAGAAAAGCCGAATCCATGCCTGATGTCCAGCCAAAACGAAACCATCATGGATAAACCTGTCAATAAGGCGTGCACGACGTAAAGCAGCGGAGAGAGGAACATGAAGGAAAACTCCAGTGGTTCTGTGATCCCCGTCAAGAATGATGTCAGTGCAATTCCGATCATACCTCCGGCAATGGCTTTTTTTCGTCCTTTTTTGGCAGCGGCAATCATGGCGAAAGCAGCGGCAGGAAGTCCGAACATCATTATAGGGAAGAAACCGGCCATAAAGAATCCAGCGGTCGGGTCTCCGGCAAAGAATCGCCCGATTTCACCAGTCGCACCTTCATATTCACCAAAAACAAACCATATCAGTGCATTAATGACGTGGTGGAGTCCAACAGGAATGAGGATACGGTTCAAGAATCCATACACTCCTACACCCAAAGCTCCTGCATCAATGATCCATTCACCGAGTGAGTTTATACCTTCCTGAATCGGCGGCCACACGAAACCGAATATTCCAGCCAGGGCTACCATGACGGCACCGGTAACTATCGGTACGAAGCGCCGGCCTCCGAAGAAACCTAACCATTCGGGAAGTTTGATGTCATAAAAGCTGTTGTATAAAAGGCCTGCGATGACACCGGAAAGTATCCCTCCTAAGATGGACATATCGATGTCTCCATCAATCGCTTTCGCTCCTTCGGTCAACACGAAGTATCCGATTGCTCCCGCTAAAGCGGCCGCCCCGTTGCCGTCCTTGGACAAACCGATCGCAACTCCAATCGCGAAAATGAGTGCGAGGTTCGCGAAGATGGCGTTCCCGGCTGCCGCCATGAAGGGAATGCCTAACAGGTCATCCTGACCCAAACGCAGCAATAGTGCAGCTGCAGGGAGTGCGGCGACCGGAAGCATCAAGGCTTTACCGATTCGTTGTATAAAATTGATCATTCTTATGTACCCCTTTCTAAATTCAAATCTATTATTGGTAACGCTTACACACGAATGTATCACAGCGTATTTTGGATGTATATAATATATATGGAATCTATTTTATTCCTTATTAGGAACTTAGAATGGTATATACATCAAGCGTTACGGTTGCTATTCTATGGTTAGTAGAACGAAGAAGGCAGGTGACTTGAATGAAGAGGTTATTGTTAGGTGGAAACATAGTGACCGAAACAGAAGTTATCCGTGACGGTTATCTCATTATCAATCAAGAGAAAATAGAGGAGATTGGTTATGGACAGCCGTCTAATCCTTCAAATATAGACGAAGCGGTCGAATTGGATAAAGGTGACTACATTTTCCCGGGATTCATCGACATCCACATCCACGGCGCTGCCGGGGCAGACACGATGGACGCCACTCCTAAAGCTCTTGAAACGATGGCTGAAACGTTACCGAAAGAAGGGACTACCAGCTTTTTAGCGACGACCATCACCGATGAGGAAGACCGGATTAGTGAGGCGCTGAAGAATGCTTCTGAATTCAAAAAGACCGATTCGATTGGAGCTGAAATGCTGGGAGTCCATCTGGAGGGACCTTTTATCAATAAAAAGCATGCAGGAGCCCAGCCTTTATCGTGCATCGGACCTGCTTCCGTCGATCAATTCAAAAAATGGCAGGAGACGGCAGAGGGCTTGATCCGTGTCGTAACGCTGGCACCTGAAGAGGATCAGGACCACCAGCTTATACAATACTTGAACGATACCGGGGTCATCCCGTCTATCGGCCACAGCCATGCAACATACGAAGAAGTGAAGCAAGCTGCAGAGAACGGATTAAAGCACGCTACACATTTATTCAATGCCATGCGCCCAATGCATCATCGTGAGCCAGGCGTTGTTGGAGCGGTGTTTTTGAGTGAAGATTTAATGGCAGAGATCATTTTCGATAGAATCCATGTAGCTCAAGAAATGGTCGAGCTCGCCTATAAAAACATAGGCAGTGATCGAATGATACTCATCACGGATTCGATGAGGGGCAAATGTCTGCAAAACGGCACCTATGATTTAGGGGGGCAGCACGTCCACCTGAAAGATGGTGAAGCTCGGTTAGAAGATGGGACGCTCGCTGGAAGTGTGTTGAAGATGAATGAAGCGGTAAAGAACATGTCTCAATTAGGTGTAAGTCCACTGGATTTGATGAAAATGTCATCTTGGAATGCGGCGAAGTCACTTGGAGTAGATGATCGGAAAGGGAGTATCGCTGCAGGAAAAGATGCTGATTTGGTGATTATGGATAAGGACTTCAATATAAAGCAGACGTATTGCAGAGGGACAGCCTATTAAGTTTATCAGCCAATTGCTGGCATTTATCAGCGGAATTCGTGATTTATCGATCAAAAATTCTATTTTATAAGCGGAAAAGGAGATTTATCGACCAAACACCTTTGAATCTCCTACTGAAGTGGTTACTCTTTAATGCGGCAGGGTAGACATTAAAATGTAAAGGGCGAAATTATAGAGAGTGGAGGAATCCCTATGCAAGTCATACAAGTCTCAGACTATGAAGAAATGAGCACAAAAACCGCCGCATTCTTTTACTGTTCCACCAAAGGCAGACCAAATCTCCATTTAGGGTTAGCGACAGGAAGTACCCCGATCGGATTCTATGAAAAACTCGTAGAAAGGCTGAAGTCCAACCTTGTGGATGTTTCCCATTTGAGAACGTTCAATCTCGATGAATATATAGGCCTGCACCGGGATCACCCCCAAAGTTATCATACATTTATGAGGGAGTTATTCTATCAACCTCTTGGACTATCAGAACATCAAACGTTTATTCCAGATGGAACAGCCGAGGGTATAGAACAGGAGTGCGAGCGTTACGAGAAGCAGATTCAGGAACTTGGAGGACTGGACATTCAGCTTTTAGGCGTCGGGAAAAACGGGCACATCGGTTTTAACGAGCCGGGAACTCCCTTTGACAGCCGTACACACAGTGTGGAATTGAAGCCTTCGACGCGAAAAGCGAATGCACGTTTTTTTGACTCGATGGAAGATGTACCGACCCATGCGATTACAATGGGGATTGGAACGATTTTGGATGCGGAAAAAATCGTCGTATTGGCCAGTGGAGAAGAAAAAGCGGAAGCGATCTATCAGTTGGTGCATGGGGAGTACAGTGAAAGTTGGCCGATCACTGCCCTTCAGAAACACCCGGATGTAACGGTATATGTAGATGAGCAGGCAGGTAAATTACTAAAATGATAGAAAAGTCGTTCTATTCTTTCATGAAGTGTTAGAATAGTAACGAATCTATTTTCATAAAGGAGTTTTTCAATGAACGTTTTAGTATGTGGAGGCGCTGGATACATAGGAAGCCATGCAGTCGCAGAACTTTTGAAAGCCGGTCATGAAGTCGTCATTCTCGATAACTTGCAGACGGGGCATGAAGGGGCCGTTTTTGAAAAAGCGACGTTTGTAAATGGAGACTTGAGGAATATTGAAGATTTACATAAATTATTTGAGCACCATTCCATCGATGCCGTCATGCACTTCGCTGCAAGTTCCCTTGTAGGAGAAAGTGTGGAAGATCCTCTGAAATATTATGAGAATAACGTTTACGGCACGATGAATTTACTGAAAGTGATGGCGGCTCAAGACGTCGATCGAATCGTCTTTTCTTCTACCGCCGCCACTTACGGTGAACCTGAAGAAGTACCGATTGTCGAGACGGCTCCGACCGTACCGACCAATCCTTATGGAGAAACGAAGCTGGCTGTAGAAAAAATGCTCAAATGGGCCGAACAGGCGCATGGCATCCGCCATGTTGTCCTTCGTTATTTCAACGTCGCAGGTGCTCATCCTGAATTTGATATCGGTGAAGACCACCAGCCGGAGACCCACCTTGTACCGATCATCTTACAAGTGGCTTTAGGTCAGAGAGAGCACATTTCTATCTTCGGAGATAATTACCCAACACCTGATGGCACATGTATCCGTGACTATATCCATGTCATCGACTTGGTCCATGCGCATATGCTCGCCCTGGACCACCTGCAGGAAGGGAAGGAATCCAGCATTTTCAACTTGGGGAATGGACAAGGATTTTCCGTCAAAGAAATGATTGAGGCTGCACGTGAAGTTACCGGCCATGACATTCCTGCAAAGCTTGCCCCAAGACGGGCAGGGGATCCTGCTCAACTGATCGCCTCCTCGGCCAAAGCGCAAAAGGAACTTGGCTGGGAGCCGAAGTATACTCAGATGAAGGATATAATAGCTACGGCCTGGGAATGGCATCAAAAGAACCCTTCTGGGTATAAGAGAACAACCAATATCCTATAAGAAATCAGAAATCCGTGTAGATTCTATTCTGCACGGATTTTTCTTTTAGTTTTACAAAAATGGGGAATAGAACTTATAACTATAGATGTAATTTAATGGAATTCATGTCTCAAGCTCCAATATACTAACTTATAAAGAGGTGGAAATGTTGATTGATTTGCATTGTCATATCCTCCCTGGTATGGATGACGGACCGGAAACTATGGAAGAGAGTATTTCAATGGCCCGTGCTGCAGCTGATGATGGGATTGATAAGATCATAGCCACTCCTTCCCATCTTCATCCTGAGTACCGAAACCCTAAAGTTAAGATCTTGAAAAAAGTGAAAGAGTTAAATGATTCGGTTAAAGCTGAAGGAATTTCTATAGAGGTACTGCCGGGACAACTCGTGCGTCTCGGTCCCGAGGTGGAGGAAGCATTTGAGAAAAATGAAATCCTTACGATTGATCAAGATAGTGGATATGTACTGGTGGATCTGCCTCCTCAAAAGGTTCCAGCAGATGCAGTAAACATGGCGCAGGAAATACAGTCTTATGGATATAAAATGATTGTTGCTAATCCGGAAAGTCATTCTTCTCTTCAAAAGAATCCGAATATCTTGTACGAGCTGGTGAAGAATGGAGCAATCACTCAAATTTCATCTGGAAGCTTAACCGGCAAGAACGGCAAGTCCGTCCAAGACTTTGCATTCCGGCTCATCGAGGCCAATTTAGCCCACGTCATTGCTTCTGGTACGCAAGGTACGAGAAAAAGAAGAGTCTCCTTGTCCGGAGCTTTACAAAAGATTGAGAAAAAGTACGGGGCAGGTTTGATGTATCAATTCTCCGAGAATGCCCACTTCATCATCAACGGAGAAATGGTTTATACGGATCGCCCTTCTATGATAAGGCCTAAAAAGTTGTGGGGAATATTTTAGATTAAGCCAGAGTAGCACGTATGAATTAATACATGGGATAGTCTCCTCTTTTGCTTTTTAATCGACTCTTCAAAAGGTGGCGTTCTATTCATCGCCACCTTTCTTTGTCTTTCCTGAACCCTTTCACTGTCCCTATCCCCCCTTACATATTCATTGTGCTTCCGTGCTTTAAAACGAATAAATTAGTAGGTAATGTAAGAAAACAAAAGATAATGAACGGATACACATGGATAATCATCTTATAATAGGAAAAACCACCTGTTTTGCGTGTTTTAAAATGAGATATATCCCCATATACTAAAGTTAAGTTCTTAATAATGAACGAAATGATTCTCATATTCTTTTCCAAGAACAAAAATGTAGAGAGAGATGGTGGTGAGGAAGTGTTTTATTTTGAAGCAGTAAAGAACTTGCTTGCGGTTAAAACAAATGTCCATGAGTTTAACTGGTCTTTCGGTTCAGCGATGCCACAAATCAATGAAGAAGAATTCGAACTGCACCGAATCAGGTTGGAAGTGATCGTCGAAGACTTTGAGCTGCCGGAAGACTTAGGGGAGCGGGAGAGTTTTCATTACTTTTACCATATCCCAGAGTCTAACGGGATGGTTTATGTAAGAGACCTTGTCTTCAACAAAAAGCTGATGTGGAAAATTGTGAACGCAGATACCTCCCATCCGTCTCTCGTCATCAACCCGGCTTATTACAAGTATGTGAAGTTTCGTTTCATCAATCTTCATTCGGTGTATGAATTATTGACGGATTTAGCTGCTTATCTACTATTGAAGGAAGGTTATGCACCGCTTTATGGAGCAGCTTTCGAGTTGAATGGCAGAACGACACTGACTTTCGCTCCACCGAACACAGGGAAAACCCTCACCAGCATGAAAGCCTGTACGGACTTTGAAGCCAGATATATATCAGAAGATTTATCCATCACGGACGGTGAGCATATTTATGCCGTCCCCTGGACGTGTTCCTATCGTCCCTCCACCTTCAGATCCTCATCAAGTGCATCGAAATGGAAGGAAAAATGCTTCGAGATCTTTCCGATTCTGGAGCTTTTGAAGAATAAGCGTCCGTCTTTGATCCATATATGGAATCAAAGCAACCGGATCGTTCATCGGTCCAAATGCAGTCAAATTTTTGTTTTGGAAAAGTCTCCGAATATAAATATGGAAGAAAAAGATTCAAAAGAGATTTACAGAAAGGTTCTACAATTGAATGGATACCGATTTCATTACATGAAGTCACCACTTTTAGCAGCGTTCACCTACTTCAATCCTTCCTTCACCTTGGAAGAAGCGTATAAAAATGAGATGAATATAATTAAGAGTCTCGTGGAAAATGCAGATCGTTCTTTTGTCCTTCAGGGACCGGATGCGTCGGATTATATGAATTCCATTCAAGGAGTGAACGATAATGAAAAAAGCACAAGGATCTCCTAAGATTCTTCACGTGGCTACAGTCCCGGAGTTTCTACCATTTCTTGAAAATCAGCTGAGTTATTTCAAATATCATGGCTTCGATACACACATACTCTCCTCACCAGGCAGACAGCTCGATGAGTTCGCTGAAGCAGAAGGAATTACGAAGCATGAAATTCCGATGAGAAGAGAGATCTCTCTTCTCAAAGACTTGAAGTCTCTATGGAAATTTTGGATTTTGTTAAGAAAAAATAGATTCGATATCGTTCACGTCCATACCCCGAAAGCTGGACTTCTAGGGATGATCGCCGCTTTTTTAGCGGGGGTGGAGGTAAGGATTTATCATATGCACGGATTGACCTATACCACCCGTACTGGAATGAAGAAAAATATTCTAAAGTGGTCAGAAAAGTTGACGTGCCGCTTATCCACACAGACTTACGCTGTAAGCAAGTCATTGAGAGAATATGCAATCGAACAGAAGCTGATCTCATCCGAAAAAATCCGGACGATTCAAAACGGGTCAATCAATGGTCTCGATTACGAATACCGGTATAAGCGTTCCACCTACCCTATTGAAGAATTCTACAAGGATTATCAGCTTTCTATCGACCACTTCGTCATCGGCTTTGTGGGCAGACTGGTCAAAGATAAAGGGGTCGCTGAACTGGTAGAAGCTTTTCACAAGTTAAAGGATAGGCATAAGAAAGTGAAACTGCTTGTTGTGGGTGAAATGGAGGACCATCATGGGTTACCGGAAGAAGTGCTTCAAACCATTGAAGAAGACCCGGAAATCATTTATGCAGGCACAGTTGAAAATGCAGCTCCATATTATGCACTGATGGATGTACTCGTTTTTCCGACGTACCGGGAAGGGTTCGGAATGGTAGCCATTGAGGCGATGGCGATGGGGACACCAGTGATCGCGAGCGAAGTCCTCGGCTGCGTCGATACTGTAGAAGATGGAAAAAATGGTTTTCTTATACCGCCACGAAACGTTGAAGCAATCATTGATAAAGTTGAATTTTATATGAACCATGAAGATGTCCGCCGCCAGCATGGAGATTATGGCAGAGAGGTCGTCTGTGAAAAGTATGAGCAGTCGACGATTTGGGGAGAGATGCTGGGTGATTATCAGACACAGATGAAAAAAATTTAACGTTTCGTTCGTTATATGGAATATAAAAGCTCGATAAAGTGAGAATATTGAAGAATTCTATGGGGGAATGTCTTGTAACTCCTAAATATGTATAAAAATCGTTCTATATAATGTTTTTATTTCGATTGACCTAGACGTATAATGAAAAAAAGTTCTCAATAATGAACTGAAGTATCGATCTGTGGACTCGATATTTTTTTAGCACTCATCGTTCTTTTTAAAGAACTAAGCAGTTCCTATACATTCAAGTTCGAAAGGTGGAGAGGGTGGATGGATAAATCGTTCAGAGATGTTTTCCTTGTATTGAAAAAGAGGGGATGGACGATCGGACTGACGGTGGTTTTTACAGTGGCATTGGCTGGTATCCTCAGCTTCTACGTGATTCAACCCACTTATGAGGCAACTTCACAATTCATTGTGAATGACGAATACGAACAAAGACTTTCGGAAGTCAGTATTGAAAAAATCCGCACGAATGTCGAGTTGATCAACACCTACAATGTGGTCATCAAAAGTCCGGCCATTCTTGATAAAGTCATCGATCGAGAAAACCTATCGATGTCCGATAAGGAATTGAGCCGGCAGCTGGATGTTTCGAGTGCAGAAGATTCCCAAGTTGTTGCCGTCACGGTCACTGATGATAGTCACGAACGCGCGGTCAGAATAGCGAACGCAACGGTGGATGTTTTCCAAAATGAAATCTCGCATTTGATGAACATCGATAATGTCCGTATTTTATCAACCGCTGAAGTAGAAAAAAATCCAAGTCCAGTCGCACCGAATCCGATGCTTAATATAGCGATCGGACTACTGCTCGGAATCATGCTCGGTGTTGCTATCGCTCTCTTCAAGGAGTATATGGACTTTTCCATCAAGACGAAACGTGATTTGCAGGAATGCATTGATATTCCTGTCGTAGGGGTCATTTCAAGAGTGGAAGAGAAAGACTTGAAATCAATGAATGAGGAAGCATCGCAAAGGACTCGAAGTCAGAAAGGGGCTCACCTCCATGTTGTCAAGAAGAGCGAAAAGATTGGTTGACTCAAAAGCCCGGACGTTAGTGACGTTAATTCAACCTCGGTCTCCGATATCTGAACAGTACCGCTCCATCCGTACGGATATCCAAATCGCCTCAGAAGATAGAGAGATTCAAACGATGGTAGTGACATCTGCCGGCCCGGCTGAAGGTAAATCGATGACCGTTTCGAACTTGAGCATCACCTTTGCGCAGCAGGGGAAGAAAGTTTTGTTGATTGATGCCGATCTGAGAAGGCCGACCCTTCACCACACCTTCCGCCTGGATAATCCTATCGGGTTAAGTAATGTCCTTGAAGGGAGTCACCGAGGCAGTAAACAGCATTACATCAAGCAGAGTGGAATCGAGGGGCTGGATTTACTCCCGTCAGGTACGATCCCGGAGAACCCTTCGGAACTGCTGGCTTCCCAGGCGATGAAGAAGCTGCTGGGTGTCTGTAAGAAACATTATGACTTGATCATGATTGATACGGCCCCTTTGTTGGCAGTTACGGATGCTCAGGTGCTCGCTACAATGTGCGATGGAGCTTTACTCGTCACCCGCAGCAAAAAAACATCAGTAGAAAATGTCCAAAAAGCTGTCGAATTATTGAAGTCATGCAAACTGAACTACTTCGGAGCTGTCTTGAATGATGTCAATGAGAAGGGTTCTGATCATTATTACTATTATGGTTCATGATCAAATGCACCAAGAAAAGAGGTGAACTGAAATGATTGATTTACACTCCCATATCCTTCCCGGCATAGATGATGGAGCTCAGACGCTGGAAGAGAGTCTAATGATGGCGCGGGCAGCTGTAAAAGAAGGAATTAACCAGATTGTGGCAACACCCCACCATCTCACGACACGCTATACGAATACAAAAGCTTCGATTATCAAGCAAGTTGAAGATTTCAATGAACATTTGAAGCAGGAGGGAATCCCACTTGAAGTTCTACCCGGGCAGGAGGCCAGGCTGAGCGCAGACTTTTGGGAGGCTTATCGGCAAGGGGAAATCCTTCCTGTTAATGGGGATAGCGGTTATCTTTTCATCGAGCTTCCGAATATGGATGTTCCCGGTTATACAGAAAGAGTGATTTTCGACTTACAAAAGGAAGGCTTCAAACCGATCATCGTCCATCCGGAAAGAAATCAAGTGCTCCAAAAACAGCCTGACCTGTTATTTAGAATGGTAAGAAACGGGGCTTTCACCCAAGTGACGGCCGCAAGCCTGATTGGAAAGTTCGGTAAAGATGCTAAAAAGTTTGCGTTTCAATTGATTAAGTCGAATTTGACCCACCTTGTCGCATCAGATGCTCATGATACGAAAAAGAGAGGGTTTTACATGAAAGCCGCCTATGACTCTATCGGGAGGAAATTCGACAACTCCCTCGTCTATCAGTATATGGAAAATGCGCACTATGTCCTGAACGGAGAAATGGTTCTGACCGATAGGCCGACGCCAATCAGGAAAAAGAAAGGTATAGGAATCTTCTGATGCGGGCCTATCAGGTCAAAGAGCATCTGAATACTTCGGAACATAGGAAGGCAGCGGTCGGGAAAAAGTTATCACTGAAAATGAACTCCTTATGGAACGTGAGCGGCATTGTCCTCTATACGCTTTCCCAGTGGGGGATCCTGGTGGTGATTGCAAAATTCAGTACAGCGGAAATGGTCGGGATTTTCACTTTAGGTCTTGCTCTGACAGCTCCGGTCATGATGTTGATGCGTTTCAACTTGAGGGTTGCGGTTGCTTCGGATGATCAGAATCAATATTCGTTCAGTGAATACTTTACTTCAAGGGTCTATACGACAGTCGGCTTCATCCTCATCATGGGAATCGTTTCCATTGCATATTCCGATCAATTCTACACCATGACTGTCATTCTTCTGTTGAGCCTGGCCCGTGCTGTCGATTCGATCAGCGACATCCTGCACGGCCGCCTGCAAAAAGAGGAGCGGATGGATCTTGTAGCCAAGTCTTTGATTTTAAAAGGGATTTTGTCCCTCGGCTTATTTTCATTGCTGATGATTGTGATCCATGATCTTTTTATCTCTATCATCGGAATGTTGGTTGGATGGCTGGTGATTCTTGTCGTTTATGACTACCGGAAGACACGTAATTTTACTCACATCCAATGGAAGTGGAAGCGGAAAGACCAAAAGGCGATATTTTTTTTAACCCTTCCACTCGGTCTGGCCCTTCTGGTCGATTCACTGGTAGCCAACATCCCGAGATATTTCATCGAGTCATTTCAAGGAGTGGAAGCTCTCGGGTTTTATGCGGCGATCTTCTACATCATTCATGCAGGCAGTAATGTTGTCATTGCCATCAGTAATGCTGTGCTTCCCCGGATGTCGAAAGACTTTCAGGCATTCCGGTTGAAGAAATTCATTCAATTGAACACGGTGCTCGTTCTGCTCTTATCGCTGGGCGGACTGTTGGCAGTCGGATTTGTCTACTACTATGGCGGGGACGTCCTGTCTCTTCTTTACACGAGTGAGTACGAAGGATATAACCATTTGTTTTTCCTTTTGATGGTGGCAGGGGTTATCAAATATTTGGGTAAATTCATCGAAACCGCTCTGTTCGCAACCCGGAAGTTCAAAGTCCAGCCCTATATCAATGGGGTGACGATGCTGATCATTGCGGTCCTTTCCTTCCTGTGGATTCCATCATACGGATTGAATGGAGCTGCTTATGCCTTGTTGGTGGCAGAACTCATCCAACTGATCGTCCGAGGGTTGATACTGGCTCTGTTTTTATATCAGCAACATTCGATTTCTAAACAAAGGGGGGAGCATGCGTGACATGGATATGGGGGACATTCGCAGGAGGTCTGTTCTTTTATTTTCTTATCAAGCCTTTGTTTTTTGAGGAACCATCCCTGGCAATCCTTTTCATTACCTTGCATTCGATCGTAATGCTGCTCATCCTGACACGTTATCAAATGACGCTCAGTCTTCTGCTGATTGCCGGATTCCTCACAAGGATGTGCTTTCTACTATGGGATATTTATGGAAGGCATATATACGAACTGCCCCACAGTGGAACGGATACAGAAGGTTATTTAGCCTCTGGTATGCAGATTGCCGGTGATTTGTCGCTCCTCACTTCTGATATTTATGGGGGATTATATTCGAAAGTGCTCGGTGTACTCTTCTTTCTTGGCCCGGAAGATCGAATCATGGGCCATTACCTTAATGTACTGATCGGGATGACCACACTGCTCCTCGTCCTGAAAATTCTAAAGGAATGGAACATCAAGTCTGTCGTACAAAATTACTGTGTAGCAGGAATGGCCTTCTTTCCATCAGCTCTCATCTTTTCAAGCATCCTCTTGAGAGAAGCCTTGATCAGTATGCTGGTCGTCCTGTCGTTCTATTGTTTTATGCAATGGTATCAGAGTTTACGTCTCTTCTATATGGGAGCGGCGGTCGCGATTGTACTCATCGGTTCCGTCCTTCACTCAGGCGTTATCGGAATTCTAGTCGGTTATGCGTTCCTTTTCATTTTTTATAATCATGAAGAGAAAAAGCTGGTCTTTTCCGTCCGCTCGGTCGTTCCGTTTCTAGTGATTGTTATGGCGGCTTTATCCATGAGTGTGGTGTCCATGAAAAACATTCCGTTCCTCGGGAAATTTGCCTTTTATATGGAAAACAGCCAAGACTTATACAAAATCGCTTCCGGGAACGACAGTACAGATGCTGGAGGCTCTGCATACTTGACCAGTCTCAATATCGATACCTTATGGGAAGTGGTTCTGTACGCACCGATCAAAATGTTTTACTTTCTTACATCGCCTTTACCGTGGGGGTGGAGGGGATTTTCAGATGCAGCATCGTTTTCTTACGACGGATTGATTTATTTCGTTCTTCTCATCCTCGTGGTTATCAAGTTCAGGGATCAGGTAATGAACCAGCCGATTTTACTGGGGCTGTTGGTCATGATTTTGACAACAGTTTTCATCTTCGGAATCGGAGTGGATAATGCCGGAACATCGATGAGGCACCGATACAAACTGGTATACTTAGTAGCCATGCTTGCTGTGTTCGTGATCGATCAGATGATGAAGGGGAAAGAGGATAGGAATACAGGTTAGTAATTATTTTTTTAAACTAAGGTTCTTTATTAAGAACTTATGTGTTTTATAAAGGGTTCAGGGGGAGGGATAGGGGAGCCGGGGAAGGATTCGCTTTCCTGCGGGGGAACCGGCAAGCTTCCTCGGGTAAGCCCTGCGGGATCTTTCCTGTTTCCTTCTCCCGCGGGAGTCTCACCCTTCCCCGGCTCCCCTTACCTTAATTGATTTTTCAATATCATCCTGCTTGAGAAAAGGGTGATTAGAAAGGAATACTGCATCATGCATAACCAGTTCTAACCTGCATTATAAAAGCTTTTCAAAGGGTGTTTCGAATCTGACATAAACGTGAAGGTGGCTTTTCAAAGCGATCCGTTTTCTAAATCCGCCATCCACCCATCATAAATCTCGAAACAAAATAATTTAAGAGCATGTGACAAAGGAGTGAGGAGATGAAACGACTCTTGGACGTGATTGTCAGCCTGCTTATTCTTACTTTGTTCTCCGTGATTATCGCAGGAACCGCCATCGTAGTGAGGTGGAAGCTGGGGGCGCCGGTCATCTATACACAGGAGCGGATCGGCTATCAGGGTAAGCCGTTCCGAATCTTTAAATTCAGAACGATGACCAATGAACTGGATGATGAGGGGGAGCTGCTGCCGGATGAAATGAGGATGACGAAGGTGGGCAAATGGATCAGGAAAATGAGCCTGGATGAATTCCCTCAATTGATCAACGTATTGAAAGGCGAGATGAGTCTCATCGGACCGAGACCTCTCCTGCCGAGGTACCTGCCTTATTACACGGAGCAGGAAGCAAAACGCCATCATGTACGACCGGGGATCACCGGTTATGCACAGGTTCATGGACGTAATTATGTGAATTGGAAAAGAAGGTTTGAACTGGATGTCTATTATGTAGAAAATCAATCCTTCTGGCTCGACCTCGCGATTATTTTCAAAACGATAAAACTCGTATTGAAAAGAGAGGACATTGAAGACGTGCCTGGCCAAAGCATGCTGGATTTCGATGTAGAACGGAAACTGGAATTGCAGAAGAATGAGCCTGCTGAAGGAGGTCAAGTTCATGACTATTCATATTTATGATACGACTGAAAAGGAAAGCTGGCATCACTATTTGGAGAGAGTACCCGGGAAGGATGTTTACTTCACTCCGGAATACGCGGAACTCTATGAGAAAAACGGGGAAGGGAAAGCATTTCTATTGGTCTATGAGGAAGGAGATAGTTTCATCTATTATCCTTTTCTAAAAAGAGCGCTTAATCAGATTCCTTTCCTGAATAACAAACTGGAACGATACGGAGACTTATATGATCTCACTACACCCTATGGATATGGGGGGCCGATAACGAACGCTGATGAAGGTGAAAGCAGGCGGCAGTTATTCGAAAGATTCACCCCCATCTTCGAACAGTTTTGTCAGAAGGAAGGGATCGTGACCGAGTTCTTACGCTTCCATCCGCTCCTTGAAAATCATAAAGATTACACCGATGTAGAATCCATTCACCTCAGGGATACCATCCATATCGATTTGACCCTCGATTGGGAGGATGTATGGAGCCATTATGACAGCCCCAATCGGAACCGTATTCGAAAGGCGAAGAAAAAAGGATTGAAAGTCATTCATAAACCACTCAGTGACCACGCAGATTTTCAAAGAATCTATCGCGGAACGATGCAGAAACTGCAGGCAAGCAGCTACTATTATTTTTCAGAAGAGTACTTTCAAAATAAAGCAGATTTACTAAGTGAACATGCAGAAATTCTAGAAGTCGTCTACCAAAATGAGGTCGCTTTCTCAGGGATTTTCATGAGTTACGGGGATTTTGTACACTACGATCTAGTCGGATCCAATCCTGAATTCTTGAAGTTATGCCCGAACAATTTCGTCATCGATTATGCAGCTCAATGGGCGAAGTCGAATGGCAGAAAGTATCTGCACCTGGGGGGCGGATATGCCGGAGAGGATAGTCTGTTCAAATTCAAAAAACGTTTCAACAAATATGGAGACCGGCCTTTTCATATCGGAAAAAGAATTCATAACAAAGAAATCTATCAGGAGTTGACGGCAGGGTTACGAGGGGTGGAAAGTTACTTCCCACTTTATCGTCACCCATCGCTCACGGAAGTGAAGAAAGAAGTGGTCGGTTGAATCGTAGAAAGCAAAAGGAGGAGATATTCATTGGAAAACAGACTGAAAAAAATTCATTTGTCCGCTCCTCATATGACAGGAAATGAAGAACACTACATTCAAGAGGCTTTCACGTCCAACTGGATCGCTCCACTCGGTCCCAATGTCGATGCCTTTGAAGAACGCGTCGCCTCATATGTTGGAGTGGGCCATGCGCTTGCGGTCAGTTCAGGAACCGCCGCCATCCACTTAGCTTTGAGGGTACTGGAAGTAAAACCCGGTGACACTGTGTTCTGCCCGTCATTCACATTTGTTGCGACCGCCAATCCGATATTGTATGAAGGAGCCCAGCCGGTATTTATCGATTCAGAGGAAGACACATGGAACATGTCTCCCAGAGCTTTGAATAAAGCATTCAAAGATGCACTCCTCCGAAATCAATTACCGAAGGCTGTCATTGTTGTAAATCTTTATGGTCAAAGTGCAAAGATGGATGAAATCACAGCAATATGTAATCGGTATGGAGTTCCTGTCATCGAGGATGCAGCAGAATCGCTGGGAGCAGAGTTTCAAGGCAGGAAAAGCGGGACGTTCGGTAAATTCGGAGTGTTTTCCTTTAACGGAAATAAAATCATCACCACTTCAGGTGGAGGAATGCTGGTTTCTGATGACCAAGAAGCCATTGAAAAAGCGAAGTTTTTGTCTACTCAGGCGAAAGATCCTGCCCCTTATTATCTACACCACCAGCAAGGATACAATTATCGGTTGAGTAATGTCTTGGCGGGGATCGGATTGGCGCAAATGGAAGTTCTCGATGAAAGGGTTCAGCAAAAGAGAAAGATTTTTGATGTATATAAGACGAATTTGAAAGCATTGGATTACATGCCGGAAATCAAAAACAGTCTGCATACACGCTGGTTGACGACCGTCTTGCTGCCCCCGGGGACTCGGATGGGTCCGCTTGAGTTGGTTGAAGCTTTATCGAAAGAACAAATAGAGGCAAGGCCTGTGTGGAAGCCGCTTCACACTCAACCTTTATTCAAAGGGTGCAAATATTACACACACGAGAAGGACCGGAGTATTTCTGATGAGTTATTCAAACGAGGTCTCTGCCTCCCATCTGGTACAGGGATGACCGAATTCGACCAGGGGAGAGTCATTGAAACAGTTCGGACGATGTTGAAGCCGAAAGTACAGTTGGAGTTTAAGCCTGCCTCAACATTAGTGATGAAGGATGATTCGTTATTAAGAACTGGAGAACAAGGATAAGGGAGTGGTTTGATGAGTAAACAACAAAGGTTGGTTTATTTCAGCATTTTAGACACGTTCATCGTTTTCGCTGCCATCTACATCAGTACCCTGTTCATGTTTCCGTCTTCTCCGGTGTTCACCTTCCAATTGTTTATTTTATCCTCGACTTTGATGGTGAGTTATCTGGTGTTTGCTTCCATATATAAAATTTATCAACGTGCTTGGGAGTATGCCAGCGCGGAAGAAGTCGTCGTGTTAGTGAAATCCGTGACTTTCGCTGTACTTACAGCCGCTCTCATTCAATCGTTTATCTCCTCAGACGTCTATTACCGCGTCCTTGCTTCAACTTGGATGATGCAGATCTTGATGATTTTAGCATCGAGGTATTCTTTTAGACTATATAAGGATCGTAACAAGGGGACTCTCAACAAGGAAGGAAAACGAACACTCATCATTGGAGCCGGCATGGCAGGGACATACGTAGCCAAACAATTGAAATCAAATACCTGCGAATTGAACCCTGTCGCTTTTATAGATGATGATCCTCTGAAACAAGCTTTACACATCTTGAACATCCCGGTTGTCGGCGGGGTGGAACATCTAGAAGAATACGTCCAGGATATGGACATAGACAATATTGTTATCGCCATACCTTCATTAAGTAAAAAGAAACTATTTGAAATACAAGCGGCTTGTCACCAGACAGGTAAAGAGACGCAGATGATTCCTATGATTGAAGATTTGGTGACGGGAAAACTTGCAGTTGATGATATGAAAAAAGTAGAATTCAATGATCTGCTCGGAAGAGATCCGGTAGATTTGGATACACAATCCATGAAATCTTTCATTCAAGGTGAGATTCTTTTAGTAACCGGTGCAGGGGGATCGATCGGATCAGAAATCTGCAGGCAGGTTTCCTCATTTGAGCCTGCTGCTGTCATTCTCCTGGGCCATGGCGAAAACAGCATCTATACGATCGAGCGTGAGTTGAAAGAATCCTATGGCGACCGGATTCAATATTATACCGAAATTGCAGATATCAAGGATCGGGATCGCATGATGAAAGTGATGAGTCAATATCGACCTAAGGTCGTCATCCATGCGGCAGCTCATAAGCACGTGCCTTTAATGGAAAGAAACCCATTCGAAGCGGTCACGAATAATGTTTATGGTACAAAAAATGTCGCAGATGCAGCAGATGCTTCTGGTGTGGATACGTTCATCATGATTTCTTCTGATAAGGCGGTCAACCCTACCAGCGTCATGGGATCTACAAAACGGATTGCGGAAATGGTCGTTCAGGATTTGAACAAAAAGAGCGGCACCAGGTTTGTAGCCGTACGATTTGGAAACGTACTCGGAAGTCGTGGAAGTGTCATTCCTTTATTTTTGGATCAAATCAGAAAAGGTGGTCCTGTAACGGTTACGGATCCAGAGATGACCCGTTATTTCATGACGATCCCTGAAGCTTCCCGTCTAGTATTGCAATCCGGAGCGTTGGCACAGGGGGGAGAGGTCTTCGTTTTGGATATGGGCGAACCGGTGAAAATCGTAGACTTGGCCAAGAACTTGATCAAGCTTTCAGGTTATACAGAACAGGAAATCGGTATTCATTTTTCAGGCATCCGTCCAGGTGAAAAGTTGTATGAAGAACTTTTGAATGATAATGAAATCAAAGACATTCAAGTCCACCCACGCATTCATGTAGGGAATACGGTAGATTTTGATATTGAACTCGTTTTAAAAACGATTGAAAACCTATCAATGAAAGAAGATGAAGAAATCCGTGAAGTCCTTCTGAGTATTCCAAGACAATACTCGAAGTCCGTAGCTGCCGTTCAATAAGCAAAATGACTGAGAGGTGAAATACAAGTGAGTCGATTGAGGAACTTAAAAAAGAGAAGGAAAAAAAGATGGACGATCGTACTTTTCCTCTTATTCTTATCGGTCGCAGGAGGAACCATTTTTGCTCTCAGTCTCTACAGTGAAGCTGAAGAAACGGTGAATAAGAAGATGTATCGGGAAGTATCATCGATCGATCATCAGCTGACGAAGAAAAAAGTCAAATCACACGAACCATTGAGCATTTTACTGCTGGGTGTCGATGAGCGGTCAGGGGATCGAGGGAGGTCGGATGCAATCATGGTCCTCACACTTGATCCTGAGGAAGAACGAAGTTTTTTAGTCAGTATCCCTAGAGACACGAGAACTCTCATGGTCGGGGATGGTTATCAAGCTGGTTCAGAAGATAAAATCAATCACGCATATGCCTTCGGAGGGCCTGAGATGGCGATTGATACTGTAGAAGCTTTTTTGGATATCGAATTGGATTATTATATGAAAGTGAATATGGAAGGGCTCGCATCCATCGTTGATGTTTTGGGCGGAATTACTGTCCATAACACGATGGACTGGGTGGATAACGATGGATACCACTTTGAGAAAGGCTTGATTTCCTTGGGGGGAGAACAGGCATTGGAATATGCACGCATGAGGTATTATGATCCGAACGGGGATCTAGGACGGAATGATCGTCAGCGGCAAGTCATTAAAGCGATAGTTGAAAAGGCAACCGATGTTGGGGCATTGAGTAAAGCTCAGGCAGTGATGGAAGCACTTAGTGAGAACCTGACAACGAATATTGAATTTAGTGAAATGAAAGATTTAATCTTTCATTACCAGAGTGCTCAAAAACAACTTTCAACCTATCAAATGACAGGAACAAGTACGACGGTTGGTGGGATTTACTATTTGAATGTGCCGGATCAAGAGGTTGAATGGGTGAAACAGAAAATATCCGATTATAGCTCTTGAAGCGGGTGATACTCTGCTCGTTTCTTTTTGTGGAAAAACTCGATGTTAAATATAAATAGAAGATATTGTAAGATAATCCGAGATATGAGTAGAAAGGACCTTATAGGTGTCTAATAACCTGGTTTTTTACTTGTTTTTACAGTTTTTAAAACTGAGGGGGGGCAGTTATAATGAACTTAAGTTCTTAATAAAGAACGGTTTCAAAACGGGTTAAACTTTATATTTTATTGTTTTTTGAAATGAAAAAGTGGAAGAAATTTTTTTACACTAAAGTTCTTTATAAAGAACTAGAGTTAGGTAGTCCGTTGGTTAGAGGGAAAATCAAAATATATTAAAAGAGGTGTTTGGTATGAACGATCTTCATTGTCATATTCTCCCTGGGGTGGATGATGGTCCACAGTCCTTGGAAGAAAGTTTATCAATGGCACGTATGGCGGTGCAAGAAGGGATTGAAACGATTGTCGCAACCCCGCACCACTTGCATTCTGCATATAAGAATCCAAAAGGTTCCATAGTTAAAAAGGTTGATCAATTCAATAAGGCACTGAAGAATGAAGGGATTCCCCTGGAGGTCCTGCCAGGTCAGGAAATAAGGATGACCGGAGAAGTCATGGACTCGCTCAAACGAGATGAACTTCTGTCAATGAATCATACGAGCGACCATGTGTACATTGAATTTCCAGACCACGAAGTGCCTACATATGCGAGTCGCGTGCTGCAAGATATGCAGCAGGCTGGTCTTAAACCAATCATCTCTCATCCAGAAACCAATCGTATATTCCTTCAAAAGCCTGACCTTTTATATCAAATCGTAAAAAATGGAGCAATTACACAAGTGACAGCCGCTAGTATTGTCGGAAAGAATGGTAAATCCGCGAAGAAGTTCGCTTTTCAAATGATCGAAGCGAATCTCACCCATATAATCGCATCAAACGCCCATCACCCCAAAAAACGTGGCTTTCACATGGCAGATGCCTACGAAAAAATCGAGAAAAAATTTGGTTCCAGTGTCGTTTATCAGTTCATGGAAAACGCTCATGTCGTCCTAGATGGGGAGATGGTTTATACCGATCGTCCTTCGCCAATGAAAACGAAAAAAGTATTGGGGATTTTCTAAAGTAAGAGCGGTAAAACCGCTCTTTTTTTGCTGTGTTTATATCTAATTTTCTTATGAGTATCCATCACTTGTAAGACTCTAATTCTATGGGATTCGGATCCGTAACGATGAAGTAATAGAGCAGGCTTTTAATTTAGTAACTAATCTAAATACAGAGTCTTTTCTTTTGGCTCTGTTAAAGTTGATTGTTGATATTTAGTCTTCAAAATAAGGACATAATAGTTGAAGAGTTTATATCGGTGTGAGCGTAGGGGCTGCGGGGAATCACTCGCTTTCCGCGGGAGTGCGGTGAGCCTCCTGATATGAACGAAACTGTCAAATTCCTCTACTTCCCGTAGGTATTGGGTTGATTTTAACCGATTTTAAGAAGAGAAGCGTTTTTCGGCCTCCTTACCAGTCTTGATATAGAGCCTGCTGGCTAAAGTGTCTCCTTCTTTCGCTTGTTGACTTCTTCTTATGGGTTGGCAAGAGGGTCAAGTGCTTTCCTTGAGGCTCTTGCCAACCCATGAGATGCTTTTTAAAGCGAAAGAGGAATTCGTTCCTCCTCTCAAATCAATCTCTAATGAGAACGTAAG
>NZ_JAIVAI010000005.1 GCF_020171525.1 Halobacillus yeomjeoni | reverse complement strand
CCGCGCTCGACTTGCATGTATTAGGCACGCCGCCAGCGTTCGTCCTGAGCCAGGATCAAACTCTCCATAAAAGTTGAAAAAGTTTGTCTTGCTCATTTGCACACCGAATGTGCTTGTTTAAGTTTCTTCTATTAAAGAAGAAATATCTTGACGTACTGGTTGGTTCGTTCAGTTTTCAAAGATCAAAATTTTCATGGTGGGCCTGAGTGGACTTGAACCACCGACCTCACGCTTATCAGGCGTGCGCTCTGACCAACTGAGCTACAGGCCCACAAAATTTGGTTAATGGAGCGGGTGAAGGGAATCGAACCCTCGTCATCAGCTTGGAAGGCTGAGGTTTTACCATTAAACTACACCCGCATATAATTTTGTAAATTCTCGATGGTCGGGAAGACAGGATTCGAACCTGCGACCCCTTGGTCCCAAACCAAGTGCTCTACCAAGCTGAGCTACTTCCCGTTTATGTAATGGCGCGCCCGAGAGGAGTCGAACCCCTAACCTTCTGATCCGTAGTCAGACGCTCTATCCAATTGAGCTACGGGCGCCTTTTGAAGCAACATATTCTATAGTAACATTTGATCGGTTGAGACGCAAGAACTTTTTTTGAAAAGTTTTATGGTGCGGCCGAGAGGACTTGAACCTCCACGGGGTTGCCCCCACTAGGCCCTCAACCTAGCGCGTCTGCCGATTCCGCCACGACCGCAAATTGTATGGAAACAAGTGAATGCTGATCATGGTAAATTGGTGAATGCGGGTGGAGGGACTTGAACCCCCACGCCGTGAAGCACTAGATCCTAAATCTAGCGTGTCTGCCAATTCCACCACACCCGCAAGATAAAAATGGTGAGCCATGAAGGATTCGAACCTTCGACCCTCTGATTAAAAGTCAGATGCTCTGCCAGCTGAGCTAATGGCTCTTGATAGAAAGTTTTTTCTTTTGAAAGGTTGTTTCCCTTTCAAAAGCACAAGTAATATCTTATAACTTTACGCGGTGTTTGTCAACTCTTTTTTCAAAGAAAAAGTGGCTGGGCCAGCTGGATTCGAACCAGCGCATGACGGTACCAAAAACCGTTGCCTTACCGCTTGGCTATGGCCCAAACATGACATGGCGGTCCGGACGGGACTCGAACCCGCGACCTCCTGCGTGACAGGCAGGCATTCTAACCAACTGAACTACCGGACCTATGTAATTGAAAGTGACCCGTACGGGATTCGAACCCGTGTTACCGCCGTGAAAGGGCGGTGTCTTAACCACTTGACCAACGGGCCATTAAATAAATGGCGGAGAAGGAGGGATTTGAACCCTCGCGCCGCTTACGCGACCTACACCCTTAGCAGGGGCGCCTCTTCAGCCACTTGAGTACTTCTCCGTAATGGCTCCAACGGTAGGATTCGAACCTACGACCGATCGGTTAACAGCCGATTGCTCTACCACTGAGCTACGTTGGAATAATGTAATAAGGTATTTCTTCTGTCGTCTGCTGAGTTAATTCAATTATCAGCGACGAGTTATATAATATAATATTTATCGTTTTCTGTCAAACCCTTTTCAGGAAAAATTACTGCTTTTTTCTTTGATCAGGGCGTCGTTTGCTGCGACTTAATTAATTTAACACGCCCCTGGTTGTTCGTCAATGGTCTTTTTACATTTTTTCCAGTTTTCCTTTACATTTTCCGCAAGCGTACCGTTTTGTATTCAACCTTCGTTTCCTGGGGTACTGCTGGCCACACTTTTTACATTCATAACGATGAACTTCCGCTTTCTTCATAGAAGGTAATGGTTTGCAATGCCTAGGTGAGCCTGTTTTCTTCAATAGTTCCTTGAATTCAGGGTCACGGTGAGCGTATCCCTTCCCTTCAATATGCAAATGATAATGACATAACTCATGCTTGATGATTCCTTCGATCTCATCAATACCTAATTCGGCCAGATACTTCGGATTGATTTCAATGATACGCCTTGATGGAATGTAACGGCCGCCTGTTGTACGTAAGCGTGAATTAAAAGTGATTTTATCTATGAATGGTTTATCGAAATAAACAGCGGACAATTCTTCCGTCCATCTCTGTAATTGATCTTCAGTCACAGGAACACCTCCAAGTTTCTCCGCATACTTTATCATAGATATTAAAAAAGATGAACATAAGGAGTGACCTTCTATGCCGTCTTGGTTAAAGAAACAAATGGCGAAAGCATTTTTAAAGAAAGATAAATACCAAATAAAAATGTTGAATCAATGTTGGTATTACTATCAACATTTGTATAAATAAAAAACCCGGAAGAGATTCACTCTCCCAGGTCCTTTATTATTTCTGCAGCATCGTGAGGGCGATGCGTTGTTTTTGTGTATCGACTTGATCGACCCATACGGTGACGACGTCCCCTACCGATACGATGTCCATTGGGTGTTTGACATACTTATTGGAGAGTTTGGAAATATGGACAAGCCCATCCTGCTTTACGCCTATGTCCACAAAGGCTCCGAAGTCGACAACGTTCCGGACGGTTCCTTCAAGTTCCATCCCTTGTTCTAAATCTTCCATAGATAAGACGTTGGTCTTCAACAATGGTTTAGGCAAGTCGTCCCGCGGATCACGTCCCGGCTGTTTCAAGGACTTCAAGATATCGTCGAGGGTCGGCCGGCCGATTTCCAATTCATCTGCGACATCGTTCTCATTGATATGTTGAAGTTTCTCTTCAATTTCCTTCGTTCCAAGCTCCTTCACCGATGCATCGGTCTTCTTCAACAAAGCTCGTGTCGCCTTGTAACTCTCCGGGTGAATAGAAGTGCGATCCAGAGGTTCATCTCCATCTAAAATTCTCAAGAAACCGATACTCTGTTCATACGTTTTCGCACCCAGGCGCGGAATGTCTTTCAATTCCGTACGTTTTTTGAACTTCCCTACTTCTTCCCGCTTCTTCACAATGTTATTGGCAACCGTTTTGCTTAACCCCGACACATATTGAAGCAGCGAGGATGATGCTGTGTTGACATTGACACCGACTTGGTTGACCGCTGTTTCAACGACAAACGTCAGTGATTCATTCAATTTCTTCTGGCTGACATCATGCTGATACTGACCTACCCCGATTGATTTAGGATCGATTTTCACCAGTTCAGCTAGAGGGTCCTGTACTCTGCGGGCAATAGAGACGGCACTCCTCTCCTCTACCTGCAGGTCCGGAAACTCTTCCCGGGCCAGTTTAGAAGCAGAGTATACACTTGCTCCCGCTTCATTGACGATCATGTAGGAAGCATTCAAATTATGTTTTTGAATCATATCTGCTATGAATTGTTCGGTTTCACGGGATGCAGTTCCATTACCGATCGCCATCAATTCGATCGGGTGCTTATCCATAAAGGAGAGGATCGTTTTTTCTGCTCCTTTGACATCATTCCTGGGAGCTGTCGGATAAATCACTGCGATATCCAGTACTTTCCCCGTTTCGTCGATTGCCGCTAACTTGCAGCCCGTACGGTAGGCAGGGTCGACGCCGAGTACGACCTTCCCTTTCAATGGAGGTTGGAGCAATAGACTTCTTAAGTTACTTGAGAAAACCTCAATCGCCTGTTCCTCCGCAGTTTCAGATAGTGAATTACGGATTTCCCTTTCAATTGATGGTTGAATCAAGCGCTTGTAACTATCCTGAATCGCTTCCTTCAGTAAGGATTGAACATCTCCGGTAGTGGATTTCAGGATTACTTTATTCTCTAAGTAATTAATGATTGATTCTTCAGGAGGTTGGACAGATACTTTAATCACATCTTCCTTCTCTCCACGATTCAATGCAAGCACTCGGTGGGACACGATGGAGCGTACCGGTTCTTGATAATCATAATACATTTCAAAAATGCCCTTCTCATCTTTTTCGGCATTTTTATCAGAAGAAGAGATGGTTCCTTTTTGGAATGTTTGTTTCCGGATTTGCTCTCGATAATCCGGGTCATCTGATATCCATTCAGCGACGATATCATTGACACCCGTCCGCACATCCTCGACGGAGTGGAGTTCATGTTCCTCAGAAAAATAAGATTGCGCTTCTTCATTGAAATCGAGAGACTTTTGCTCCCAAACTTTATGAGCCAGCGGTTCCAGCCCTTTTTCTTTGGCGACTGTAGCTTTCGTCCTTCGTTTCTGTTTATATGGTCGATATAAATCTTCGACCTTTTGAAGCTGTGAAGCCTTTTCGATTTCATTTCGAAGCTCTTCTGTCAGCTTCCCTTGTTCATCGATCAGACGGATCACTTCTTCTTTTCGATCATTCAGGTTTTTCGCGTAATTCCATTGATCTTCTATATCTTTGATTTGGACTTCATCTAAACCACCCGTCAATTCTTTACGATAACGAGCTATAAATGGAACGGTATTTCCTTCTTGTAATAAGTCGATGACTTGTTTGATTGCTTTTTCACTGAGATTGGTCTGTTTAGCGACCAGTTTCATCAAATCTGGAGTTTGTACTGCTTCACTCAAAAAAAGTCCTCCTTCACATACATCTGGTTTTTATTGTATCAAAGACTGGCCGGAAATACTTGAGCCTTCCTATCGAAAAGCTGTTTCCACCTTATTGGATTGGGCAGGGATAGTTTCAATGCCTCATGTAAAAAGAGGGGGGTGTGAAATTACCACCGGTAGTATTTTGTCTGTTTTCACTAACCTTTCAAATGCACTTCTCACAAAGTAAGCGATAGAGGTGGTTTCAGACTACAGAAAAACAGTCACTTCTTATACCTCTAATCTGGTAACGTGAGCAGGCCCCGAGCAATTACAGCTTTTCAATATGTATTGATTTACTGAAAACCGTATAACCAGCGCATAAAAAAAGTCTTATTCTGTTTAAAGAATAAGACCTTTTTACACATACTCCATAGCAATGAGTGTCGTATCGTCATCTCTCGTCTGCCCATAGAGTAACTTATAATTTTCTGTAATCATTTCTACACTTTTCGCCTCTGTGCTGTGTTTAGATAAACGACGATCATGGACTCCGTCAGAAAACAGCAGGAATTTCATTCCCTTGCTGACCTTTCCTCTTGTCACCCGCAATTCCCTCCGGTAACCGGCTAAGTATCCAGCTAACGGAATGCTTCTTTTCCGCTCTCCATCCGGAGTGATCGTGATAACCCCTATATTACCGATAGAGGAATAAGAGTATGTTTCGTTTTGGAAATCTATCCGCAAAATCCCAAGAACGACCCCACGTTTACCGACCAGTACTTCGTTGCATTTCTTAATGAGGTTCTCGATGGTGAGGGACGGATTTGCTTCAATGACTTCCATTACGGCCTTAGAGGATTCACGGGCTGATTCACCACTTCCCAATCCATCAGCCAGAGCACAAACGAACGCTTCTTCCGTTTCTTTATAGAAATAACTATCCCCACAATAATAGTTTCCCTTTTTTGCCATCTGGAACACCGACAGGCGGACATGTCGCAGCTTTTGTTCCACTAGAACGCCTCGACTGATTCAGACTGTAGTGCTTCTCTAAGTTTCCGCAAAGCTCGTCTTTGAAGTCGGGAAACATGCATTTGGGATATTCCGAGTTTTTCACCAGTATCTTTTTGACTCATATTTTCAAAATATGTGCATTGAAGAATTTCCTGCTCTCGTTCAGTGAGTATAGGCAGGATTTTTTCCAACAGCATTCTTTGATCAATATTGGAATAACCATCTTCCTGGTTTCCAATCAAATCAAGAATCGTTACCGTACTGCCGTCAGAATCCGCTTCGATTTTACGATCGACGGACAGTGCCTTGTAACTTTTGCCCATTTCCATCGTTTCCAGGACATCTTCTTCAGAAACTTCCAGATGTTCTGCAATTTCCAAAACAGAAGGTGAACGTTGAAGTTGACTGGTCAACTCTTCAGCAGCCTTCTTGATTTTAGGTCCTAATTCTTTGATGCGGCGGGGGACATGGACACTCCATGTCTTATCCCTAATGAAACGTTTGATTTCACCAATGATGGTAGGTATCGCAAAGGATTCAAAAGACTTTCCGAATTCCGGGTCATAACGACGTATGGCGGCAAGCAAACCTAACATTCCAACCTGCACTAAATCTTCATGGATAGTACTATTCTTTGAATACTTTCTTGCAATCGACTCTACAAGATCTTTATAGACCAAGACAATTTTTTCTTGAATCTCTTCATCTGTAGGATGTTCTTGCAGGTGTTCGATCCATTGGTATACTTCGTCATTGTGTTGTTGAGATTTGGTCGCCATTCTGACCCACCTCAGTTTCATGGAGATATTTTGTCATTAGAACAATTACTCCATATTTACTGTTTATCTCTACTTTATCCATGAGTGCATCGATCAAGAATAAGCCAAAACCACCTTCACGAAGTTCTTCGATATTATCATCCTGCTGGTATGGGCCGATATCTTCTTTAACTTCTCCGAGATTGAAACTTCCACCATGATCAGCGACCATCACTTCTAAACGATCTTCGTATACTCCGAATCCGATGGTGATTTCACCTTCACCGGAATCTTCATAAGCATGCTTCACGGCATTTGTAATCGCTTCAGAAATAGCAACTTTCAAATCTTCGATATCTTCAAAAGAAAAGCCCATCCGGTTGGCAATCCCGGATGTACTTAAACGTACTACACCGATATATTCAGCTTTTGCCGGGACTTTCACTTCAACAAAATCAAATGATTCCATAATTACTTTTCACCCCGCACTGCAGAATCAATAGTGATAATTTCTGTTAATCCTGTGATTTTAAATAAGCGGTACACACGTTCTTGCAGGTGTACGAGTCTCATTTCACTGTTGTGTTCTTTCGTCGATTTCAAGGCACTGATGAAAACTCCAAGGCCTGTAGAGTCCATGTAATTCACGTCCTGTAGATCGACTTCGACCGTCTGCCCCTCTTCTTTGGTCAACGGAAGCAATGCTTCTTTCAGTTTTGGTGCTGTAAAAGCATCCACCTCTCCAGAAAGCGAAAGGTATGCAAGGTTTTCTTTATTCGTAACATCTATAGTCAAGTTCATCATCGAGTCCTCCTATTACGTATGAAAGTCAATCAAATACACACTTACCCCTTCAAGAGAGTTGTTAAACATTTCTTCTGAGAATTATTAATGTGAAATCATCACGTAATTGAAAATCCTGAAGTCTCTCGAAATGCTTATACACTTGTTCGACAATTTCCTGTGAAGGCAGATGAGCATACGATTTGATGACATGCAGAATCTCCTCTTGTTCGATGAACCGGTCTCCCTGGCGGCATTCAGTCACTCCATCTGTCAGCAAAATGACCATATCACCCTGCTCAACCTTCAATTGCTTCTGTTTGTAGGTAGTTTCTGCTGAAACCCCTAAAACTAATCCAGGCACATCGATTTCTTCAAATTCGTCTTTGTCCTTATGGTAGTAAAAACCTGGTTCATGACCGGCGGATGAAAAAGAAAATGTATGATCTTTCGTATCATACATTCCATAAAACATCGTAATGAACATGCTGGAATCCACATTCCGCTCCACGACCCGGTTCAAACTGCCCAATATGACACTTGGGTCCATACGCATTTCCGGGAAGCTGTCCATGGAATACTTAATCATGGACATACACAAAGCAGCTGGAACCCCTTTACCGATGACATCGGCTACCGCAATCCCGAGAGCCCCATCTCCATCGTAGACAAAGTGGTGATAATCGCCGTTCATCTGCTTCGCCGGCACACTTAAAGCGCCTATATCCAACTCATCAAGCTCAGGTTTGACCGTTGATAATAAGGTCTTCTGCATGTTGGCAGCAACAGAAATCTCAGACTTGAGCTCAAGCTGTCGTTCACGTAACGATTGATACTCCTGATAAGCCAGTCCATAGGAAATCATCGTCTCCAGTAAAAAACTCATAGAAGCCTGAATATAATCGGGCATATCAGGGTAAATTTCTTCTAGAGATTGGATGTGGACATTGATGATTTCTTCTGGAGAAATGTTATGCTGCATTGATTGTTTACTGAATTGTTCAGCTTGGTAAAGTGCCTGCTCATCTTTCGTACGTATATATTCCTGTAGTAATTCTTTGTAGTTTTCCAACTCAAGCTTAAGTGTGCTCATTTTTTACCTCCTCTAACGGAGCCATTTGATCACTTTAATTTCAGTGCCCTTTCCTTCTTCGGAATGGATATCAAACTCATCCATTAAACGCTTTACTCCTGGAAGGCCGGCTCCGAGTCCCCCTGATGTTGAATAGCCATCTTCCATGACAAGGCTGAGTTCTTTAATTCCAGGACCATTATCAAGAGCTAAGATCATGATACCTTTTTGTTCCATTTCTTCTATCGTTTCAAAACAGATCTTCCCTGTTCCAGCATATAAATAAATATTTCTTGCCAGTTCTGATATCGCGGTGGCGATCCGAGCTTGATCAACTGTGCCAAATCCGATCTTCCTGGCAATATCCCTTCCCAGTTGGCGAGCTCCGACTATATCCCACTCCTTTTTTATATTTACACAGGATTGGAAGTCCATAGCTACTCCTCCAATTCCTGACGAAGTTTGATCAGTCCTTGTTCTAAATCTAATGCAGTAGGGACGTCCTGCAAATGAATGCCTAAATCAATCAGTGTCATCGCAACCGCTGGCTGGATACCTGTAAGGACAACTTTTGCCCCCATCAAATCAGACATCGTTACAACATCACCCAATACTTTTGCAATAAAAGAATCGATGATATCAACAGAGGTCAAATCTATGACGACTCCAGATGCACCACTTTCATGAATCTTGCTTAATAAATCTTCCTGGAATTGGATGGCTGTCTGATCGTCCAAATCAATCTGAATCGAAATCAACAAGTAGTTGTGCAGTTTTAAAATTGGTATTCTCACTGTATCACTCCCCATCCAGCGAATCGATTAGTTTTTCTATATCTTCTTCTTTATTTTGTGTTTCTTCTATCCGTCGGTTGGTCAGTTCTAAAGCGGTCTGGAATCCTTTTCGAAGCGAGCTCTTGGTAGGGAACTTGCCTAAATCGATCCCAAGGTTGACGATCGTTTGTGCAATCTCTGGTCGAATGCCTACCAATATACAACGGGAGCCGATCAGCCGCACTGCTTCTGCCGCTTGAATAATGTGGTGAGCTACCATCGTATCTACGACCGGAACCCCTGTGATATCAATCAAAACGACTTCGGCGTTATGTTTGATGACACCGTCCAACAGGTTTTCCATGATGAGCTTGGCACGTTCTGTATCAATGGTGCCGATCAGCGGCATGATCGTAATGTTCTCCATGACCGGGATCAAAGGAGCTGATAATTCCTGGAGCGCTACACGTTGAAGTGAAACGATGTTCTCCCAGCTCCCTGAATATTCATTGACGAGCCGATTGATGATCGGGTCGACCCATCCGTCCACTTCTTTCAGAACTTCTGAGAAATAATCCGAGTCGATTTTATCCGTCTGTTTGAGAATATACCCGGTCACTACACGACGGAACACCTGCATCCCTTCCGTCAAATAACTTAATGGCCATCCCAGATTGATAAGCCTCTCTGAAAACTCGTCCAATTCTGATGATAAACCGTTCTTTTCAATGCTTGTAAAAATGACGTTCACGAATTCTCGGTTCGTATTTTCAACCATTTCGTCTGAAATTGTTGATGTGTAGTCATTTTTGTTGCTTGTATTGATTTCTTCGAGCCACATTTTTACAATGTCATCACTGTGCTCAAGAACAATATCCTTCAAATTTTCATCCATTTTTGTATCCCCGCCTCCGTCAACTTTCTCAATTTTTCACGTTCTTTATTATTTAGATATAATTTTATCAAAAATGGGGTAGGTTTTCATAGTCATCCGTCTTCTAAAATAAATCACCGTCAACTCTTCCCTTAATAAATCTATTATAAACTAGAAAAACAAAAAAAATAAAGCTGACTTTTCAGGCAGCTTTATTCTTAACATGAAGATATAGTTTTGTAATCAGAAATCTATCAAGCCGAGACTGATCTGCAACGCTTTGTTCACTTGCTGCATCATCGGATCATCTAGTTGAGTAATCTTGTCGGTCAAACGTTGTTTATCAATCGTTCTGATTTGTTCCAATAGGATCACAGAGTTTCGTTCAAACCCATATTTTTCTGCGTCGATTTCAACATGAGTTGGAAGTTTGGCTTTTTGTATTTGCGCTGTAATCGCAGCGACGATTACCGTTGGGCTGAAACGATTACCGATATCGTTTTGTAAAATGAGTACAGGACGAACCCCGCCTTGCTCTGATCCCACTACCGGGGACAAATCAGCGAAATAAACGTCTCCTCGTTTGACTATCAATGGCTTCACACCCCGCCCACTAGTTGCTCCAGGGTGTGTTCGGCCTCCTCTTCAGCTTGAAACGCTTCTGAAGCGATGTTTAAATTGATTTTCGCCATTTCCATATAACCTCTACGCATAGATTCTCTGATATGGCGTTGTTTCTTTTCTCGCAAATACATTTTAGTTGCTTGACACATGAAATCGCTCCGATCACTATTATCGAGTTGAATGAAGCCGTCCACTTCATTGAGTAGGTTATCCGGAATCCGGATGACAATTTCCTGCATGCTATCGGACAAAACCATACACCTCCACCATCTTCTCTCAAAGAAAACCAGTCAATAAGTCCACTCTAATCTTACCAAACGGGAGTGTCTATTGCAAAGGCGGGTTGGAATTTTTTTGTGAATGATGCAGCCTTGTTACCAAAGATAGGGAGGTTTGTCTAACCCCTGAAATGACAACGTTTAAAGAGGATTATCAATTTCTACGATATTTCCATGATCCACGAACATGCGCGGCACCCTGTAACTGATCATACAAGGGATTTCATAATTGATCGTTTCTAAATAATCCGCTACTTCATCCATTGAAATAGATTGATGTTCTTGTTTACCAATTAAGGTAACCATTGTACCGACAGGATATTCTTGATCCAGCCGTACCATGAATTGATCCATACATATTCTTCCGACAATCGGGTGGCGCTTCCCGTCGACCAGGACTTCCATCCCTTGGAGTTTCCGGATCCAGCCGTCCGCATATCCGAGTGGAACCGTACCGATCCACTCTTCTGATTCTGTTTGATACGTAGCCCCGTAACTGATCGATTCATTCGCCGGAACCTTCTTCACATGAATCAACCGGCTTTGCAGTGAAAAAGCAGGTTTCAAGTTTATCGGACGCTCTTTTTTCACTACACTGGAAGGATATAAGCCATACATACTGATTCCGAACCTTACAAAGTGCTTCATATGATCCGGAAACCTCATACTTGCCGCACTGTTCCCTGTATGAATTTCGACATTTCTCGACCAAACCCTTTTAAAATGGGAAAATAATTGGTCGAAACGGTCCTGCTGTTCTTCATAATAAGCGTGATCTTCTTCATCCGCCGTAGCAAAATGAGTGAAGACCGCTTCTAATTCCATCAATTTATTTTTATGAATCATAGATAATAACTCGTCCATTTCATCCTTGGTCCGAATTCCTATCCTTCCCATACCCGTGTCCCATTTCATATGGATCTTCAACGGTTTTGCAGAAGGAGACAGCCTGGCATTTTCAACCCAGTCTGCCTGGAAAACAGTCACAGATATATCCCTTTCAGCTGCTACATGGGCATCTTCCGGTCGAATCCAACCCATGACTAGTATGGGAGCTTCAATCCCGGCATCTCTTAATTTCAGTGCTTCATCCAGCAAAGATACGGCAAGGCCCTTCGCCCCTGCCCTTAATGCACATTCAGCAACCTGCTCATCGCCATGTCCATAGGCATTCGCTTTGACGACTGCATAAATTTTCGTATCTGTATGAAGACGCTGTTTCAATTGATTGATGTTGTATTCAATACTTGAAAGGTCCACTTCCACCCATGAATCCCTGTAAAAAGCTTCAATCGACAAAAGACCCGCTCCTCTCTATTTCTTTCAATATCTTTCTATTATTGAACGAGAGGAAATCCATGTCAATAAAATTCAGAAGCCGTCTCCACTCTTCAACCCTGCCTTACAAAATTCCTTCAACATCCTCACCAAAACTTTGCTGGAAGGTATGGTCACCCTCCACCTCGAATAGTCTCTGATTCCTCACTAAATAAGGGGGAAGTGACCGCAGCGCTGAAGACGGAACACTCCCACCGCATCTCCTTGAAGCTTTTTTAACTATGCCTGATGATATCATTCACAGGGATGGATGACTCCAAAATAAAAGCAGACCGCTAAGCCTGCTCCACGCAATGTTATTTGGCTGTCGAACTGGTAATGGAACTGGCCACAGAAACCATTTCGGCCTGCGTCAATTCATTGCTTGCAAGCTGGTAGGTGGTACCATTCTGATTCCACTCCAGGCGGTTATGCTCCATAGCACCGATCGATCCATCTTCCAATTGGACGGGATCACCACTGACCTCCACAGCATATTGAGCACTGGCCGGCTGCACTTCCGCTTTCTCCTGAATCAATGTGAAGTTTTTATCTCCGGCGTAAGTCATGATGACCCGCGTACCGTTTTCTGTCTTCACTTCCTGCTCACTCGCGAGCTCTGCACCATATGTCTCTTGTGGGTACAACACTTCTGCCAATGATTCATTCTCTAAGTTCGCGACTGGTGATTCGGTTGGGGCCATCGCCATATTTTTATCCACATCGAAGTCTTCTTTCTTCAATGATTCGTCCTTGGCGAAATTGGCGAACTGCACTTCCACCAGAGCGTTCATATCCTGATCGAAAACTTTCACCATCACAGGTTGATAGGTTTTCTTATCAAAGTAGATTTCCTGATACGGAAGAGTCTTATTGTTTTGATAGTTCGTCTTCGTTTTGAACATGAAATATTTCTCTGATGCTGTGAATTCAGAATCTGCATCAGCTTGGATGTCCTTCAGTAAAGAAGCATATAAATAAGGCTGACTTGTGTTTTGCGGCCATTCACTTTGGAACTTGAAGCTCTTATTCAAAGCCGGCGTCAATACATAGACTCCGCTGTCGTTCTTCAAAATGATCTGGCTGCCTTTTTCATCTTTATCGCTCTCCAGCTTGACTCGGTAAAACTCGTCTTTCTTATGCCAAACCTGGATATGATATTTTTGTTCATCCTTACCGGTCCGCATTTTCATGTTGGCTTCCGTCTTATACCCGGCCATTTCTTCCGACTGTTTTTCAAGCTTCTTCATGACATCTTCTTTTGATTGCGCTCCACATGCAGTCAAAGCAAATAATGCAAACAATGCAAACATCAAAATCAGAAAACGTCTTTGCATAAGACTCAACTCCTTTGTCTCTACTTAAGGACAAAGGGAACGTTATGATCTGGATGAAGAAGAAAGTGTACGAAAGGTTCGGGATAAACCTTCAATGACATCAGAAGCGAGTAGGTCCGTTTCCGAATGTGTCTCTTGGGTCAACCAATCTGCCGTGCAGCCATGGATGACACAACTGTTGCTCATGGCGTCCATCAGCGACTCTGTTTGCAGCACCATACCTAGCAGTATTCCTGACAACACATCACCGCTCCCGCCTTTGGCTAAACCGGCGTTCCCCGAAACATCCACACGCTGCTCACCATCGGCAGATGTAATGATCGTCGATGGTCCTTTTAAGATCAGGTGGACACCGTATTCCAAAGCGAAATTACGGCTGTAGGAAAATGGAGACTTCAGCAATTCCTCAATCGAAACGCCTGCCAGGTGCGCAAATTCTCCCGGGTGCGGTGTAAGGATGGTCGGTGTTTTTCGATTTTTGAGCGAAGGAAGCAAGCTTTTCATCAGATACAACCCATCTGCATCGACGATCAACGGTCCATCGACCGAGTCGATCAAGGATTGGAGAAGAACTTCCGTCCCATCCCTTCGACCGAGCCCCATACCGACCAAAACGCCGTCATATGAAGATGCTTGCTCCAATGCTTGTCCGGCAATCCACCCTTCCTGCTCTTCCACATTTAAAAATGTAGCCTCTTGAACAAAAGAGGAAACAGCAGGAATAGCTTCGCGAACTGTCGCTACTGACAATAAACCCAGTCCACTTTTCAAGGCTGCCCTTGCAGCCATCGCAATCGAACCCGGCATAAATGCAGATCCACCGATCATCAACCCTTTACCGTGGCTACCCTTATGAGAATCAGCTGCTCTGACAGGGAACGTTTCTTTCACCTCATCGATCCCCCAAAGTTTCCGCTTCGGCTTTTCCAGCAATGGGACAGGCAATCCGATTTCCACCACATTCCACTCCCCGTAAAAGGGTCGGGATTGTTGGAGAAAAACACTCAGCTTCGGCGCAGCGATGATGGTTGTATAATCCGCACGAAAGGCATCAAATCCACTCTCGCCTTCACCGGCAGGCACTCCAGTCGGCAGGTCCACAGACATTCGGAATGCATGCAGGTCGTTCACCACTTGAATGATCGAAGCGTAAGGTTCTCTCAAACGTCCCTTCACTCCAATGCCAAGCATGGCGTCTATCACCACATCGGCCCGCTCCAAGTGAGGATGAAGATCCTCGATCGTAGTGAATGGATACACGTCATAACCCGAAGACAAGAAAATTTTCTTGTGAGCTTCAGCGTCACCGGATATCTTCTCATCCGGAACTACCTGCCATGTGTCCACCTCATACCCTTTGTTCAATAGAGTACGAGCGATGACGAATCCATCTCCTCCGTTGTTCCCGGCACCGATTAAAATGATGACTTTATCCTGCTTTTTGATGTGTTGAAGCATATCATTCGCGACGGCGCGGCCTGCACTCTCCATTAACATTTTCCCGTCGATTCCGGCAGCTTCGATAGCCGCCCGATCCCAATCGTACATTTCTTGTGCGGTTACAATATCCAATTCGTTCCCTCCTACCCGCATTACAATGTTATGAGACAAACTATGTAATTATGTCAGGTCACTCTTCCAAAACAACTTGGGCTACGGCATGGTCAGAACTGTGACTGATGGAAACCCATATGGAAAAATCCTCGTAGCCTCTCGCTTTCAGCGTCGGCGCTCCCGAAGATTCAGATAAGATTTCAATATCCTGAAAACCCAGTTCTCCGATTCCCGTGCCAATTGATTTGGCAAATGCTTCTTTTGCCGCGAACCTTCCAGCTAAATACTCCACCTGCCTTCGTTCACTCAATTGGAAGTAGCGTTCTTGTTCCTTCTCCGTCAATATTCGTTGAACGAAACGAGGGTTACGCTTTATACTTTGTTTAATACGTTGCATGTCGATGATGTCAATTCCGATTCCTTTGATCACATACATCTTCCTTTTCATAAAAACTACTTGTAGTATACCCGATATTCAACGTCATAAAAAAGAATACTAGATACTGAAAACGATTATATTGGTACAAACACATCCTATTTAAAGGAGAATCAACCTATGTTCCTGAGGACGGAAAGCTTCAAAGAATTTCTCAAATTTTACCCGGTCGTCTCCTTTCTTGTCGGCCTGCACTTCTTTTTATGGATTCTGATCGATGTTCTCGGCCTCGGATTCGCCAGAGATTTAGAGAGCTTTGGTGTCGGGGTCAACCTTTTCATTTTACAAGGAGAGTACTGGCGTCTTGTAACGCCGATATTTTTACACAGCGGATTCACTCACGCACTGTTCAATTCTTTTTCCCTTGTTTTGTTCGGCCCTGCTTTAGAACAAATGCTAGGCAAAGGGAAGTTCATCGTCATGTATTTAGCCGCGGGCATTTTCGGCAACTTCGGTACATTCATCGTTGATCCCGATGCTTACTATGCCCACTTGGGGGCTTCTGGAGCAATCTTCGGCATTTTTGGTGTCTATGTTTATATGGTGCTGTTCAGAAAACATTTGATTGACCAGGCAAATTCCCAAATCATCATGGTCATCCTGATATTAGGTTTATTCATGTCTTTCACCCGACCGAACATCAATATACTCGGTCATATTTTCGGATTAATCGGGGGATTCGCTGTCGCTCCCCTTCTTTTAAGGCGTGCACGTCCGTTTTCCATCTGGCAGGTGAGGGCTCAGCGTACTTCATCTACCCGTTCAGACATTTCCTTCGATCCAAACCGATGGAATCAAAAGAAGCTCCCGATGAAGAAATACGGAAAATATATCATCTGGGGACTCATCATCTTTTTAGTACTCGTCGCCCTCGCCAGCGGATCATTTTAACCTGAGGTTCTGTTCATTTAACAGGAACTTCTTCGCATAATAAAAGCCGGACCTTTTGAAGGTCCGGCTTTTCGTTCATTTATTTAGCGTTGGATCCGCTTCTTTTGTTTTGATAGCTGCGCTTCCCTTTACCGTTGAAGTTACGGTTGCGGGATTTGTTTTTAGAGTTGAAGTTTCGTTTGCCGCCTTTGCGGTAGCCCTTCTTCCCTTTATCGCGCTGGGCATTTTTCACACTGATCGGTTGAACAGAAGAAAGACGGACAGGTACTTCACTGCGCTCTTTCGTCATCTGTTTTAGTGCAGCTGCAACTAAATCGACAGAGTCGTGCTGTTCAAGCAATTCGTGTGCAGATTGCTTATAGTGTTTAAGGTCATTTTTATCGATGGTTTCCACCAGTTTGTCGACCGCGACTTTTTGCTGTCCACGCTGTGCTTCTTCAGAAGAAGGAACCTTCAGACGCTCCACTTTCTTCTTCGTAAGCTTCTCGATCAAGTTCAGTTGAGCTTTCTCACGTGGTGTAACGAAGGAGATGGACTCTCCTTTACGTCCGGCACGGCCTGTACGACCGATACGGTGTACATAGCTTTCTGGATCTTGAGGGATATCAAAGTTGTAAACGTGAGAAACTTCTGAGATATCCAACCCACGTGCTGCAACGTCTGTCGCTACAAGGATTTCGATGCGTCCGCGTTTGAATTTATTCAGTACGGACATACGCTTTCCTTGCGTCAAATCGCCGTGAATACCTTCTGCGCTGAAACCACGCGCTTGTAAGCCGTCAGCAACTTCGTCAACACGACGCTTTGTACGACCGAATACGATCGCAAGTGCCGGGTCATGGATGTCCAATAGACGAGTCAGCGTATCGAACTTATGCTTTTCAGGAATCTCAACAAAGTACTGTTCGATATTTTCAACCGTCATTTCCTTTGCTTTGACTTTGACTTCTTCCGGGTTCTTCATCAATGTCGTTGCAATATCACGGATTTCCTTCGGCATTGTAGCTGAGAACAACAGGGTTTGGCGTTCTTCAGGAAGAGCCTTAAGAATATCACGGATATCATCGATGAAGCCCATGTTAAGCATTTCATCCGCTTCGTCAAGTACAGCAGTGTGTACATTTTCAAGCTTGATCGTTTTACGACGGATATGGTCAAGTAGACGCCCCGGCGTAGCTACAACGATGTGGTTGTTTTTCAAGGCACGGATTTGACGTTCCATGTTGGAACCACCATAAATCGGCAGAGAGCGTACGCCTTTACTTTTACCAAGGCGGTTCAGTTCTTCTGCCACTTGGATTGCAAGCTCACGGGTAGGTGCGATTGCAAGTCCTTGAACCCCTTTTTTCTTCGTATCGATCTTTTCCAGCAATGGAATTCCGAATGCAGCCGTTTTACCAGTACCTGTCTGGGCTTGGCCGATAACGTCTTTTCCTTGTAATCCTAGCGGAATCGTTTGTGCTTGAATCGGTGTCGTTTCCTCAAAACCCATAATGTCTAATGATTTAAGAATCGGTTTTGAAAGTTCTAGTGATTGAAATGTTGTCACTTAATTTCATGCTCCTTTTATATAAAGTGTTCTATTTGTTATTTACCTATAAACATGTAAAAAAAGCCTTCCGCCACACGTCTCGGAGAGGCTCCTCTGATTATTTGCATCATAGATTTATTCATCATAACACACTTGTTAATGATAATTCTACACATTTTATCTGTGCTTTTCAAACCGAACAATGATAAAATGATTGCAAACTGATAATACCAGAGGAGGGATCCCATGGATAAACCTCCATTCCATCCCTATATTATTTTATTTATCGGGGTACTTTCGATTTCCACTGCCGCGATCTTCGTTAAACTGGCAGGAGACACCCCCGCTTCAATCATCGCCTTTTACAGATTGGGTCTGGCCGTAGTGATCATGGCCCCTTATGTATTATGGAAACATTTCGACGAACTCAAACAGACGCACAAAAAAGATTGGATCCTTGCTGTTTTTTCTGGCATTTTCCTGGCATTTCATTTCATCTTCTGGTTTGAATCTTTACAATATACATCAGTTGCAAGTTCCGTGGTCCTTGTAGCGCTGCAGCCCGTTTTCGCCTTTATAGGTACATTCATCTTCTTCAAAGAACGTTTTACGATAGGAGCCGTTCTCAGCCTGATCATCACCTTGACCGGCAGCTTTATCATCAGCTGGGGAGATTTTCAGATCAGCGGGATGGCTTTATTTGGAGACATGCTCGCTATCTTGGGAGCGATGATGGTGACCGGGTACTTTTTATTAGGTCAGAATCTGCGTAAGCGGCAGTCATTGATGACTTATACCTTTATCGCTTACGGAATGGCATCTGTCACACTTTTGTTTTATAACCTTCTCCTCAATCATCCCTTCACAGGGTATGGAGGAGATGAGTGGTTGATTTTCCTTTCTTTAGCGATCATCCCTACTTTTTTCGGACACTCTTTGTTCAATTGGACATTGAAATGGATCAGTACTTCCACCATTTCTATGGCGGTTCTGCTTGAACCCATCGGCGCATCGATTTTGGCTTATTGGATTTTGGAAGAAGCCATCACCTGGTCGCAATGGTTAGGTGGTTCTATCGTCATTTTTGGATTGATGATGTTCATTTTCAGTACGACGAAAAAAGTGAAACCGAAGATCACACATGTGAGAGACAAGAATTGAAGCTTTGAGAGTATTTGTATAGAAAACATAGAATTGAGAGCAGGTGTAGAGATGACAATCAAACTTTTTATTGACGGGGGAGCAGATCTCCCTAAAGCAATGAGTGAAAGGTATGAAGCTAACACAGTCCCGCTGAATTTGGATTTCGGAGAAGAACAATACAAGACAGGGCAGCTTGATCTACAGACATTTTATGAAAAATTAAAGCGTTCAGAAGAGCTGCCGAAGTCTTCCTCCCCAAGTCCTCAGGATTTCTACGACCATTTCAAAAAACAGGACCCGGAGGATGAAATCCTTGTCCTCGCTTTGACACAGGGTCTCAGCAGCACGTATGAGAGTGGTGTCATGGGAATGGAAATGCTGCTTGAAGAAGAGCCTGACAGAAAGATTTCAGTATTGAATACGAAAACAGCTACATGCGGTATCGCACTTCTTTTAAATGAAGCTGAAAGCAAAATCGAAGAAGGAATCACCTTTGATGCGCTTGTTTCCCATATGGAGGAATGTATTGAAAGAACGACTACCCTATTCATTTTGAAGACGCTTGAAAATGTCATCAAAGGGGGACGTCTTGATAAAGTCAAAGGAGCCATTGCTAAAACACTGAATATCAAGCTGCTCATGAGAGCAGATGAAGATGGGGCAATCGAAGTATCAGAGAAAGTCCGTGGAAACAAAAAAGCCTTGCGCCGTTTTGTTGAACAAATCGGTGAATATGCGAACAACTTCGAGGATCGTGTCATTGCTTTATCCCACTGTAATGATGAGACACGCGGTCAAAAAGTGTTAAACGACATCAAGGAAAAGTATTCATTCAAGGACAGCTTGTTCATGGAAATGGGACCTCTGATCAGCACCCATGCTGGTGAAGGTGCCCTTGTCATCGCCTTTTTCAAAGATTAATAAAAACGTCAGAGGACAGCAGCCTCTGACGTTTTTTTATGCATGATAGTCTTCATATTTCGGTTGTGGTGATAATAATGCCAATATCCCCGCAGTGACCGGGAACAACAGTGTCAGAAGGATGACCTCCTGATAACCTCCGAGCCAGTCGTAAAAAATACCGAAAGGCAGCGGGCCAAGCGCCGATCCTATGACCATCACCGTCTGAGCCAGACCCTTGATGCTTCCGAGATGCTCCCTGCCGAAATAATTCGGCCAGACAATATTGAGAACGATCCGTTCAAACCCTGAAACCATTCCCCACACAACCCCGAATCCCACCGCCAGCCACCAAGTGTCCGTAAACAGCAGGATAAGCAGTGTGAAAATGTGACCGAAAAACGTGATTGCAAGTATGTAATGCACTTGGAAACGATCGACAAGATAGCCGCTGATGAATGTAACCGGAAAACCGACTACAGCCATCAATGTGAGCACCATGGCTGCGACGGCTGTGTCCAGTCCTCTCAGATCCATGATGGAAACCATGTGGAAAGTGATCGCTGTATTGACGAGAGCAGGAACGACCACACAGAATAAAATGAACCAAAAAGCACGAGTCGCCATCGCTTCTTTCAGTGTCCAGCTTTTTTCATTCACATCGACATTCGGGTTTTTATTCACCTGTCCTTTGATCGATTTTGGATTCCCATCGGGAACTTCACCGATCTGTTTCGGTTGATTCCTCACAAAGAAATAAGCGGACGGAACGAATAATACCAGAATGACAGTCCCCCAGATTCCCCAGGTCATCCTCCAGCCGAATTCTTCAATCAGCCACGTATTCAAAGGAGGAAGCAGCGCTGAGCTTGCAAATCCCCCGATAGCCATGACGCTGAGAGCTCTTCCTCTTTTCCGGATGAACCATTGAGGCACCAGGGTATTCGGTATCAGCGTCATCGACCCTTGTCCGAAAAGCCGGATCATGAAAAAGCCGAGGAACATCATGATCGGACCGATTAAAAAGGCATTCCAAAACAGAGCCAGTGATAAAAGTGAGCCGATGGCCACCATCATGGCACGCTGCCCGAAACGATCGACAAGACGCCCCATCATAAATAAAGTCAAACCTGCACAAAGGGTAGCACCGGAATAAATGCCGGAAACCAACGACCTGGAATAATCGAAGTCTTCAATATAGTAATCAATGAAAATCGAAACGGAATACGTTTGGCCTGGGCCAGAAAAGAAAACGCCGAGTCCAGCGACGAACACAATAACCCAACCGTAGAAGAACGGGGGTTGGATGGGTGCTTTTTTATCATTTTCACTCATCATTCATCCCCCTTGCCCCATTTAATTCAAAAATTCGAGAACTCTGTTAAACAACTCGTCCTTATCATCCCCGTGACAGATCAGGTGCTTGGATTGCTTCAGGAAAACGACCTCTTTGTCAGACGAAGGAATCTCATCATCCAAATAGTCAGCCGCTTTTTTCGGAACCATCCCGTCCAGTTCTCCTTGTATGATCAATACCGGGCACTCGACGAGTCTTAAATAAGGGCGGGTGAACTTCACACATTTCATGAATTCCAACGAAGAGATGAAGTACGTCTGCTTCAATTTCTTTTGATACCTTAGAAACAGTTCATTGGAAGCCAGTGCACCATTACAAGCATCCACACACATCCCGCCGACATCTTTGCACATTTGGGGGAGGCTGATATATTTCCCTGCTGCCGACAGCAGAACGATGCGCTCCACTTGGTGTTTTGCTGCAAGATAGGCTGCAATCATACCTCCCATGGAAAAACCGACGATATAGACCGTTTCATGCCGGTCAAGGAGACCTAAAAGTGCTAATTCAGCTGTAGCTATCCATTCTTGAAAGTAATGCCCGGCGAGATCCAGTTTTTCTCCATGCCCGGGTAACGTAGGATTGACAAGCTCCCAGTTTGTACGTTTACTTAAAAAATCGACAAGGGGTTGTACTTCTTCAGGACTGCCTGTATATCCATGAATACATAAACAACCAATACTCATTCCGATCCTCCACCATTCATTCAGATATGCGAAGATTATAGCATAAAGCATGTTGAAAATTGAAAAAATACGCGCTGTGAGTACCCTCAGCAGCGCGTTTATTTTATTCCTTTGACGAAAGAGCCGATCCCTTTGACGAGCGGAGAAACTTGTTGGACAGTTTTCATGACCTGCCCCGTCGTAGACATCATTTTATCCAAGTCCAACTGCCCTTCTTCATCCTGAAAATAATTGATGACCGTCTTTTGCAAATCGGCTACGTTGAACGAGGACGCGTTCGGAGCTCCGTTCCCAGTATACCCTCCATACCCGTAACTATGCGTGTATGGGTTCGAGTAGTTGTAGGTGCCTTGAGCATAATTATGATAATTATTCCAACCATAAAGGGGATTGGAATACACTTGCTGCCCGGCAGGATAGTAGGGCTGAAACGCGGGATTGCGATAATACCAGTTATTCCATGACTGTGGGTATCCGTTCATGTTGTTCCATTGCTGTTGATAAGAATACATGGTGTACCACACCTTTTTTGCATTTACTTCAGCCTATGCCTAAGCCAAAAAAAAGTGTAAAAAAAAACAAGTGATTCACAATCACTTGAGTCAAGAAAAGTTCATAGCATCTGTATTGAGAAAACGATCCTCATATTGAATGCCAAGGGTTCGTTTGAGTTTGCGCTCTTGGAAACCTAAAACCTTTTCTTCATCTATAAAGGTAGCTGGTGTACCATATACTTTTTTGCTTTGCAGTTCTTTAAAATATTCTCTATTTCTAGTTATGTTGCGCTCTTCAAATTCTACTTCCCATTCCGATAACTTCGTAATGACCCGATCACAATTAGCGCAGTCATCACTTGTATACACAACAACTTTTGGGTTACTCATAGATGACCTCCTTAGCCCAAAGACCAATCATATAATCCACTATTATGTTTCTTTTACCCGTTCGTTTTTATATTAAACCCATACTTATAATAAAATGTACCTACATTTATGTAAAGGTGCTGGATTGAACTGTTACTCTTCTTTCAAAGATGGCTCTGTTAATATTTTGTTTCGTTACTTTCACATGTGAGCTTACATCAGCTCTTTCCGTACCAGCAATTGTATGAGGCGGTCTTGGGAATAACTCGCTTTCTGTGGGGTACCGTTAGTCTCCTCAGCCTACGCCTTCCGGGGTCTCACGATGTACCTTTATCCCACAGGAGTCTTCCCATTCTAAAAGGCCGCCTCTTCAAAATAGGAGAAACGGAAAGACCATATACCTTTATAAAGCGAAGTCCGTTAAACCAACAACAAATGGTTAGGAAAGGAAAACAAGGAAACTCAGCGTTCCCCGCGGAAAGACCGCTAACAAGGGACTTGTAAGATTTCTTATAAAATTCACCCTGGACTTTAAAAGATATTTTAAGAAAGGCAGCGGGTCAGTCGCTGCCTTCATTCATCCAATCTTCATAGAGGTTTTCTATTTTTCTCTCTACCTCTTCTTTTTGACTTTGTAATTCCATCAATTCATCAAGGTCCGACGTTTGTTCCATCTGCATTTCAATCGACTCTTGTTCCTTTTCCAGCCTCTGAATTTCTCCTTCAATACTTTTGGATTCATCCACATCCCTGGTTGTTTTGGAACGCGGCACCTTGGGAGCTGTTGATTTCACCTTCTTAACAGGTTGGTCAACAAGGTTCAGCCAATGGTCACGGGTTTCATCGTACGTTCCAATATAACGATGCAGTCGCCCATCGACTAAATAAGCAGTGTCTGTAAAACAGCTGTTCAGGAAATAACGATCGTGTGAAATCCCTAAGACTGTCCCTTCAAACCGGTTGAGTGCTTCTTCAAGAACTTCTTGAGACTCGATGTCAAGGTGATTGGTCGGTTCATCCAAAACGAGAACATTGACGCCCTGGTGCATAAAGACGGCTAACTTCAACCTCATCTGTTCTCCGCCGCTCAAATGGCGGATTTTCTGGAATACGTCATACCCGTAAAACATGAAGTTGGCAAGGATATGCCTTGCTGCCCCTTCAGTGACGGTGATATGTTCCCTGAAATAGTCAATCATCCTTTGTTCAGGATCAGCACCCTGAAGCGGATTCTGAGGTAAATAGCCAATTTCTATCGAAGGAGCCAGTTTTATTTCACCGTCATCAGGCTTTTCTTTGTCCATAATCAAACGGATCAGTGTAGACTTGCCGCTGCCATTGGCACCGACCAGGGCGAGCCGCTCCTGGTAACGGACATGTAAATCGACCCCTTTAAGAATGGGACGCCCGCTGAAGGTTTTCTGCAACTGATCAGCTACAATTACATCCTCGCCTGTACGGGACTCCGCGTCCAAGGAAAGCTTCATTTTCTTTGGGTCCATGACTGGACGGTCAAATTTCTCCATCCGCTCCAATACTTTTTCCATACTTTTCGCTTTTTTGAACAGTTTCGGATTGGGTGGATTCGCTTCATTTGCCCACTGCCTCAACCGACGTATCGATTCTTTCATTTTTTTAATCTTTTTTTGCTGTTCTTGATATTGATGGAATTCGACAAGCAGCTTTTCTTCTTTTTGTTTTTCAAAAGAAGAATAATTGCCTTTGAATACATCAATCTCTCCTGACTCCAAATCCATGATGGTATCGACGGTATGATCAAGAAAATAACGGTCGTGAGCAATCATACATATCGCCCCGTCATAGTTCACCAGATACTCTTCCAGCCATTCGATGGCACGCAAGTCTAAATGGTTGGTGGGCTCATCCAATAGGAGTACATCCGGTTTTTCAAGCAGCAGCTTGGCAAGGCCCAGCTTCGTTTTCTCCCCTCCGCTCAATTGATCAAACGTTTGATTTAACAGCGTGGAAACATTGAGCCCCTGCGCTACTTGGTTGATGAGACTATCGATTTCATAACCTCCGGATACGGTGAATCTTTCCTGAAGTTCACCGTAAGCTTTCAAAGCTTCCTCCATTTTCTCAGGGTTACTCATTTCTTTCTCCAGCCCGTCCATTTGTCTTTTCATCACGAAAAGATCTTCGAAAGCGGACTCCAGGTAAGACCTTGCAGTTCCATCCCATTGGTCAGGGATTTGTTTCAAACAGCCGATTTTCAACCCTTTTTGAATGAACAGATCTCCACCATCCAAAGGTTCTTCTTTCATAATCAAACGAAATAAAGTAGACTTTCCGCATCCATTCCTTCCGACTAAACCGATCCGTTGTCCTTCATTCAACTCGAACTGCAGCGATTCGAATAGGACACGGCCACCAACAATTTTATGGATATCTTTTAATGTAATCAGCATTTATAATACTCCTCCTAAAGACAAAAAAAGCCAGAGGCCTCTGCCTCTGACTTTTTTTCCGTAAATGTAATCAGATATGAGACGTTACAGTTTTCATGTATTCAGCTATTTAAAAAAGGACATACGTGTCCCGTTGACAGCTGAATCATGAATAATCGCACGACGGATGTAGTTCAATTGATAACCGATCACGTGCTTCTGTAACATCTTCATACCTCCTTCGCCTTTAGAATTTCATTCAGTATAACGTATTTTCCGAAAATTCTCTACCCTTGCTGCTGATCTGCATACTTCCCTAATTTTTTCAGCAGTTCGACCGCCTGCACCTTTTCTTCCTCCGTCAAGCCATCGGTGATCGCTTCAATCTGTTTCCAGTGTTCAGGGAAAATTTCATTCAGCAGCTCCCGACCTTTGTCCGTAATGGATGCAAATGTAATCCTTCGGTCGTTCGGACACGGGATGCGTTTGAGCAGCTCTTTTTTCTCCAGTTTATCTACGACATACGTGATACTTCCGCTGGCAAGCAGAATTTTTTCGCCGATTTTTTGAAGAGCCTGATCGCCTTGGTGATAAAGCAACTCCAGCACGGCAAATTCTGTAGGGTTCAAGCCATGATTTTGAATATCATCTTTTACAAGCTCAGAAATCGCTCTTTGAGCTTTTGACAAAACGACAAACAATTTCAATGACGGATCTTCTTTTTTCTTTTTATATAATTCTTCTTGGCTCATCAGTTTCGACCTCTCATCTTTTTTTAGCAATAGCGTATAGTATAAGTTTAACAAAAAACGGCTGTCAAACCACCCCTATACTTGTCTACCGTCTACAAATCAGCTGCCATGGGAAGAGTTAACCAACTACACCCCACCCTTTTGGTCCGACTATAGAACTATGTCATAATAAGATTATAAAAAAGGTTCTGTTATTGTTTGGTGTTGTTATTTAACATGTGAGCTCGTCTCAAATCTTTCCGTCCTGGAATTTGTTTGAGGCGGTCTTTTAGAATGACTCGCTTTCCGTGGGGTACTGTGAGCCTCCTCAGGCTGACGCCTTCCGGGGTCTCACGATGTACCTTAATCCCACAGGAGTCTCCCCATTCTAAAAGACCGCCTCTTCAAGATAGGTAGAACGGATAGCCCATGAATTTTTATTATAAAATCGTTACACCAACTTTGATGGGAGGGAAGGGAAAACAGGTAGACTCCTGCGGGAACAAGGAACAAGGTGAGGCCCCGGAGAACGAAGTTCGAGGAGGCTAAAGCGTTTCCCGCGGAAAGCGGACTGTTTTCCCTTCCCTCCCGTACTCTGGGCAAACAACTGACTGAACCAAAATCGGGTGAGTAGTAAAAAATCAACACTAGACTATAACAGAGCCATAAAAAAAGAAAGCGGTGACACAAGTTGATAGAAGATACAGGCGAAAGAGTCATTCCTGAATTCATGGATCCATTGAATACGCTCTTGCTGGAACACATCGCACGTTATCAATTTTCACTACCTTATATGAATGGAAGGGTATTGGATCTTTCCTGCGGTTCGGGGTATGGGACACATTTGATCGCTAAACGCTGCAAATCGAAGATCGATGAAATTATCGGGGTGGATATTGATGAGGAAATCATTGATTATGCAAAAGGGAAGTATTTTCATCCGAAGTCGAGTTTCGTCGTTGAGGATGCCGTCCACCCGCATTTAGTAAAAACTCTGGGGACATTCGATGTCATTGTAAGCTTTGAAACCTATGAGCATATCGAAGAAGAAGAGTGCTTGCTCCGAAATTATTATGACTTACTGAAACCTGGGGGTACTTTGATTTTATCGACCCCATTCGGAGAAGGTAAAGGCATGGAATGCAAGTACCCATTTCACGTCCACCAAATCACACCAGCAGAATTCAGAGGGTTGTTCCAACATTATTCCAATCGCCAGTTCTTCTATCAAAACGGGGTGTTGATAGAACCCCCACGGCCTGAAGTCTATTACCCACTTGGCGTGGCTGTATGCAAAAAATAACTGCGGCCGGGAGATCATCAAGTGATATTACCTGAAGTCTTCAGAAATATCTCCACAAATCATCACAGCATTTCCATCCGGATCCTGAACGTGGAACCACCCGAAAGAACCATGAGTTTCCATGTCCCTTGTTACAACGACACCAGCGTCTTTCATTTCTTCAAGGCTCTTATGGATATTTGATGAAAAAAAGTTGAACGCGGGTGCTTTGACAGGCTCGAACGAAAAAGATGGATCGAACTTATGATCATCAATCGTCAAATGGACACCGGCTTGGACAGGTATATTGTAAACCGGTGATTCTACATCCTTCTCATCAAAAGGTACTCCTAACAACCAGCTGTACCAGGCAGCTGATTTCACCAAATCCCTCGTATGGACGAAAACAGCGTGCACGGCAGGGGTCAACGTTTCCACTCATAATTCCTCCCTCTAGTTATAATGAATAAACCACCCAGTATCTGGGTGGTTCTTCCTCATTCTTCAGTATCTGGTAGTATTCCTTCTTGATTGCTTAAAAAAGTGAAGTGTTCAGGTAACACTTTTATTCCAGCTGGTGTATGTCCTTTGATTTCCCCATCCATATCAACGTCTCTGGAAGATTCGACATCGATTTCGATCTCTTTACCCTGAGTATGATACAACTCTTGAAATCGACTTTCATCCGCCCCCGGCTGACGCATCGTCAGCAGCTCTTTGAATAATGTAAGACTGGAATTCTTAATGATCAACAAATCCAGATTGGAGTCATTCAAATGGATGGATGGAACCGGAAGGCGTCTTGTACCAATGAATTGACCATTCATCACTAATATCATGACAGCTTCACCGGACACTTCTTTTCCATCGATCGTAACACGGAACTCAAAAGGATCAGCCTGCTTCATCGTTTTCAGAGCGCTGATGAAATAACTCAACACTCCGAGCCGGCTCTTTTGATCAGGGTCGATATTGAAAGACGTCTGGGTGACCAGACCGATCCCCCAAAAATTGATGAAGTAATGGTTCTCCGTCATTCCTGCATCGACTTTGAACTCTTCCCCTTCTATTAACGTACGGGCAGCCTGGTTCATATTTTGAGGAATTCCCAATACACGGCTGAAGTCATTGCACGTTCCCCCAGGTAAAATGCCGATCACCGGACGTTTCTCCAGTTCAGCCAAACTATTGATGCATTCGTGAACCGTTCCATCTCCGCCTAATATGAAGAAAACATCGACGTCAGGTCCGTATTGAACACAAACGGATTTCAATTCATCCAGGGAATGGGTCTGAATGACTTGTAATTGTTTGACTTGCTGACTAATGATGGGCAGCGTTTGAGAAAGATTGTTTTCCATTTCATTGCTATCCGAATTTCCATTATATAAAAAAAGTCCATTTTGATATCGAGCCATGATGATCCCACACCCTTTCCTGTTCTTAGGATTGACCAATCCTGTAAATATGAAACGATAAATCACCTTCTGACGGTTTTGGAGTACGACCGCTCCTCTGTAGGTATGAATTACCCCTTCCACCGCCTTAGATAAACGTCACCCATACATGAACATATAAGACGAGCAAAGATTTTTACTTCTATATTCCGTTCCTCTATACTTGTATTTGTTTAGGGGGCTAAATAAAATGGAAGAACAAAACTTTAAAAGCCATTTAGGCTATAACATTCATATGGTTTCTCATTTCTTACAAAATTCATATAACGAAAAACTAGGAGAATATGGACTCACACATTCGCAGGCTAAAGTCATCTATTATTTAGCTAATCACGGACAACAGACACAAACGGATTTACAAAAGAAACTCCACATCAAAGCTTCCTCCATGAATGGAGTGATCGACTCTTTGTTGAAACATGAACGGATCAAAAAACGCTCCAGCGCTAAAGACAAACGCAGCAAAGAGATTACACTCACACCTTCGGGAGAAGATTTGTATGATCGGATCGTCCAAATCATACAATCGATGGAGGAACAGCTTTCCTACGGTCTTACAGAACAAGAAAAAGAGGTAATGGTAGCTACGTTGAAAAAAATGCAAGACCGCATGCAGCCAGTTTCTGCGGTGAGGGACCATCCATGAAAGAACAGAGTCAACGCTTAGGAACACAGCCGATTCCTAAATTATTGGCCAACTTGTCCATTCCTGCCATGATTGGAATGTTTGTCATGGCACTCTATAACGTCGTAGACACCCTCTTCATCGCTCGAGGGGTTGGAATTCTGGGGGTTTCCGGCGTGAGTATCGGATTCCCGGTCATGTTGATCATGATGGCCGTTTCCGCCGCAGTCGGAATCGGAGGTGCTTCGGTAATATCGAGGCGGCTGGGAGAAAACAAAGCTGAAGAAGCCGAGCAGGTATTCGGCAATATTCTGTTTGCCATCCTACTCATCAGTTCTTTCGGTTTGATCGGGGCATTTACGTTCCTTGAACCTTTGTTGATCTTATTCGGGGCTACAGAAAACATCCTCCCTTATGCAAAGGATTATCTCTATCCCATAATGCTTGGGTCTATCTTTTTCTCATTTTCTTTCACGACCAACAGCATCATCCGTTCCGAAGGAAATTCCAGATTTGCAATGATTACGATGATCATTCCTTCTGTCCTGAATATCATCTTAGACCCTATCTTCATATTCGGATTGGATATGGGCGTACTGGGTGCATCCGTGGCCACGGTCATTTCTCAAGCTACTGTCAGCGTTGTGGTGCTCGTCTATTTCCTAAAAGGAAAATCAACATTGACGATTTACTCCGCCTACTTGAAACCTAAGGTCATCGTGTTGAAAGAAATCCTGACCATCGGTATGCCAGCCTTCATCCGTCAGGTATCAGGAAGCGGAATGATGATCGCCATCAATGTGATGCTGATCAAATTCGGCGGTGAATTCGAAGTGGGTGTTTTCGGCATTGTCCATAAACTGGCCATGTTCACCATCATGCCGATGATCGGTGTCCTCCAAGGGATGCAGCCGATCATCGGGTATAACTATGGAGCGAACCAGTTCGGCCGCTTGAGGGAAACGATTGTGCTCGGGATGAAAGTAGTGACGCTGATCTCGGCTGGAATCTTCATTCTCATGATGACGATCCCTGAAAGTTTGGTACACATTTTCTCAGGGGATGAAAAAACGATAGAAACCGGTGCTTATGCAATCAGAATCATGTTTGCCGCTTCTATACTGATCGGTGCTCAAGTCGTCAGCGGCGGGTTATACCAAGCTGTCGGAATGGCCAAACCTGCACTTATCTTATCCATGGCACGCCAAGTGTTGTTTTTGATTCCGTTAGTCCTCACTCTTCCTTATTTCATTGGAGTGACGGGCGTCTGGCTCGCTTTCCCGATTTCTGATTTACTGGCTTTCACATTATCCATGTTCTTTTTATACAAAGACAGAAAGCTGTTCTTCAAATCCGGAAATGCTGCCAGCTACAAAACAGCTCCAAGTTCATAAATACAACGCCATTCCCTATACGGAATGGCGTTTTTATATTACGACTCTATAACTTCAAAGAGATGATCAGACTGCCGGATATTAATGAAAATAGACTGGAACCCCGTTCCCCCTTTACGCAGTTTCTTTCTTGAAATCTATTTCCAATTATTGCATCGATTATCTAGCAAGCTATGACAAATTCAGTTAAAATGAATGGAGAATAGACAATGAAAAAGGATGGCCTTCATGACCTATACCGTTAATCTAATTAAACTTTTCACCCGCCGAGATGATCACTTGTTCAAATTGAATGAAGCAGAACGATTGAAGAATGTATGGAACTTATTGTTCCTATTGCTTTTCTTGACGATTTTTACATATGTATGGACTTCATGGCTCGGTTTAGGGTCAGAGGCCGTCTCTCAAGGGATGGCAGGCTGGAACCGCCTGGAATACGAAACCAGTAAAGCATGGTTTGTGATGGGGCGGACCTTATTTTCCCTATGCTTATTCGTGTTCATTTTATTCATCTCATCTTTTTATTTCTGGCTGTTTAATGATGTATCCTATAAAAAATTGATGATTGTACAGATGAATGTGCTGTTGATCCTATTGATTGAACGGATGACCTGGATACCTCTGATGGTCTATGCCGGGATTGACTGGTATGTTTCTCCCTTTTCGTTCGGCGTCATCACTTCATTATTGACGGATCAAAAATGGATCATCTATTTCTTCGGAGCAATTTCCCTTTTCCAGCTTTATATCATCTACTACCAAATCAAATGCCTATCATGGCTGTCGTCGACGAAGAAAGTTTGGATCTGGACAGGAGTTCTGATTTGGCACATCCTACTTTGGGCAGGAACGGCAGCCCTTTCCTATTACGACCTGTTTCTCATTCAAATCATAGAGAAAGCATAGGTGAGATGGCTTATGAAAAAAATAAACTATAAATCCAGAATCATAGGTGTATTGATCGTCATTTTCGTAGCAGTCAATGCATTTCTGATTTTCATCGATGAACACGACGAAGTCGACCGAAAATCTTATATCAATGAATGGTCAAAGTCGATTACATATGATTTATATGAAAAACTCGACGCCGATGGTGTTTTCACTTCTCAGGAATCCAATCATGTATATTTTGACAGCGATGTCGGGGCCTTTTCCGAGTTTTTAGTTGAAGAAGGAGAAATCATCGAGCAGGGTTCCGACTTGTATACATACGAAGTAATCAACTATGACCAACAGGAAACTCAGCTCCAGAGTGAGATGGATCGACTGGAAGAAGAAATAACAGCCATCGAAGATTACATCGATGAAATTCAGAATTACGACATATCCGACTCAGGCAGCAGTTCCTTCTTCGGCAATAATACAAATGACGAAAGCAAAGAACATGTAAGGACCGAATTCCAGAAAGAAGAATCGATCGCTCACCAAGCTGCTGAGCTCACCAAAAAGGAAGCCATGCTTGAAATGGTCGAAGATCAGCTGGACCAATTACAGCTCGACGGAAAAACGATTACGGTGACGAGTCCATTCGGCGGTGTCATCACAGAAGTATCAGAAACATTGGAAAGCCCTTTGATCACATTGAAATCCAATGACTTGCAAATTGAAGGGAAGTTGAATGAAAAAGAGCGCAAACAAGTCGAGCCCGGAATGGCTGCGAACATCAAAGTCGAAGACATGGATCTCGTTTGGGAAGGGACTCTGGATGCAATTCAAACTTTCCCTGAAGACATAGATGTCCACCGCTCGAGCACGTATCCCTATGTCATTTCACTAGACGATTCCAGTGATACAATTCTGCCGGGATACCATGCAGAAATTGAAATCATCACCGAAGAATCTCTCGGCGCTGTCACGGCTCTAGAAGATTTACTCATTACAGATGAGAATATTTACGCTTGGGTCATGGACAGGAATGGCTTATTAGAAAGGCGGGAAATCATTTCGGGAATATCTGAGAATGGCCTGGTTGAAATAAAAGAAGGATTAAGTGAAGGAGAATGGCTCGCTTACCAACCGAAAGATGAATTCAGAAACGGAGCTCCATTTTTCACCCCTCTTAAAATTCACACCTTATCGTTGAAGGAAGCGGTTGATTCTGATTCTACCGATATCTCCCGTTTTGTCATGATGGGGCTTTTAGCAAGGTAAAATTTCTGTACTTCTCCATATTGTGGAGAAGTACTTTTTATGTACGTTAAATGCGCTCATTTATATTACTTCACAGTAGAGCGTAACTATTGCATCGTTTTTCGTCTCATGGGACGATAGTAACAAGTCATTACATAAGAGAGGAAATCAGATTGTGAAATTAAGTGTACTGGACCAGTCACCTATCCTACATGGATCCAACCCACAACAAGCACTCCAACAAACGACTGAACTGGCGAAATGGACGGACAAGCTGGGCTATCATCGTTTCTGGGTTTCTGAGCATCACAGCACTGACAGCTTAGCTGGTTCAGCACCTGAAATATTGGCCGCCCATCTTGCAGCTCAAACAAAGCAAATCAGAATTGGTACAGGAGGCGTTCTGCTGCCTCATTACAGTCCATATAAAGTAGCGGAAACCTTCCGTGTACTTGAATCCCTGCACCCCGGTCGAATCGATCTCGGGGTCGGACGGGCCCCCGGGGGAATGCCGAATGTAAACCTGGCCTTGAACGGGGGGAAAATGCCGAATGTGGAAGATTACCCTGGAGAAATTGAAGAATTGATGGCGTACTTGCATGGGCAGGATCCACACGGAATGGATCTTTATGCAACACCAAAAGGGGAAACGACTCCGCCCATCTGGATGCTCGGTTCAAGTGGAACCAGCGCCCGCTTAGCTGCTGATCTTGGAGCCTCCTACTCCTTCGCCCACTTCATTAATGGAAGAGGCGGATTTCGTGCTATGGAACGGTATAGAGACTATTTCTCTCCTTCCATGCAGCAAAGTGAGCCGGGAGGTAACGTTTCTGTGTTTGTCGTTTGTGCTGAAACGGATGAACATGCAGAGTTTTTGGCTTCGAGTTTGGACCTTGCACTCTTGAAAATTGAACAAGGAGAAAAAAGATATGAATTTCCAACTCCGGAAGAAGCAATTCAATACCCATACTCCTCATTTGAAAGAGAGCGCGTAGAAGATAATCGTAACAGGATGGTTGTCGGATCTCCGCAAAAAGCAAAAGAAGAATTAATTCAACTGGCTGATCTCTATCAAGTGGATGAAATGATAATCAATACGATTGTTTCTCCTTTTGAAGAACGTTTGAAATCTTATGAGCTTCTGGCAGAAGTTTTCTCAATGAAAGAACTTGATTAGTTCATAAAAAAGCCGCCATTCAATGTATGGCGGCTTCTTCTCTATCTGTTTTACTATTCAGGAGCGTTTCGGTCTGCCAGCCGGTCGTTCAAGAGAGCGAAGATCTTCATCCATGTTGATGATTTTTTGCTCTACCATCCCTCTGGCATCCTTTACCCCTTTATTGTAAAGGAAAGGCCCAAGCTCCTCGACCATGAAATGGACGAATGAGTCTGCTGCTAATTCACCGATCTGCTCTCCTCTTTCCAATTCAAAAAACTCCTGGACACGGGCCACGACATACTCGCGCTCCTCTTTCGTCAATGACTTCATACCCTCACCTCACTGCCACCATCGTATCATATTTCTTGATAAGAAAACTTGTATCCTGATGTACCGCTCCTTCAATCCGTATAGTTCTCTTACTGCGCTTTTCTATGTATGATAGATTACAGAGAACCTTATAAGGTAATATTAAAATGAAAATACATAGGGGGCTTACGAATGAAGAAAATTCTAATCACCACTACGATACTAGCGATTATTATTTTAACCGCTTGTGGAAACAACGAAAGTCAACAACCCTCATTTAATGAAACGACAGAAAAAGATTGGTCAGAAATAACCACCGCTGCTGAGGACACAACTGTCCGCATTTTCATGTGGGGTGGTGATGAAGGAATCAACCAATACATGGATGATTGGGTAGCTCCAAAGCTTAAGGAACAATACAATGTCACATTGGAAAGAGTACCCATGAACACCGGGGAGATTCTGCAAAAGCTCCAAACTGAGAAGCAGGCTTCTAAAGATGAAGGCACGATCGATATCATATGGATCAATGGTGAGAACTTCAAGAATGCCAAGAATAATGGACTGCTGGCCGGTTCATTTGTTGATACTCTTCCGAATTTCAATGAGTTTTATCAAACAGATGACCCGGCATTCGAAACCGACTTCGGTACACCGGTAGAGGGAATGGAAGCCCCATGGGGGAAGGTACAATTCGTATTCCTTTATGATTCTGCTAAGATCGACACCCCTCCGGCTTCAATAGTTGAATTGCAGGAATGGGCCAGTAACAACCCTGGAAAATTCACTTATCCTAATGCCGATGACTTTTCTGGGAATGCTTTTTTAAGGCATATACTGTATGCAAAAGCAGATTCACCTGCTGACATTTATGAACAGCCTTTAGACAAAGAACGTATCTCTGAAACAGCCGGTGAAGTGTGGAACTACTTGAATCAAATTGAACCAGATTTATGGCGGTCTGGAGAGCATTACCCGAATTCATTGACTGAATTGGATCGTTTGTACAGTCAGGGAGAAGTGTGGATGACGATGGGGTATAACGAAGCTCGTGCCGAATCATTGATCGACGAAGGCGTTTTTCCTGAGACCACACGTTCCTTCGTCATGGAACCAGGATCTATCGGAAACACGCATTTCCTTTCCATCCCTTTCAACAGCTCCAACCCGGAAGGGGCTTTGACTGCTATCAATTTCATGTTGTCGCCGGAAGCCCAATTGGCTAAATTGAAACCGGACTATTGGGGAGAAAACAGCCCGATCAGTATCGAAAAGCTTCCCGATGATATGAAAAACAAATTCCAGTCAGTGGAACGAGGGAATAGTGTCCTCTCTCAGCAGAAACTCGAAGAAAGCTTCCTACCCGAGTCTGAAGCTGAGTATGTGGAATGGATGAAAGAGCAGTGGTTTGATGAAATCGCTCAAAAATAGAACATCACTTCTACTGCTGCCCAGTATGCTTTTCTTACTTCTGCCCTTATACGGAATGGTGGCTGCCATTCACCAAAGTTTTTCAGTGAATAATCAATGGACCCTGCAGAATTATATCCAACTGTTGGAATCAGAGCGCTTTGTCGCTTCCACCATTTTCAGTTTGAAGACATCCTTGGCAGCGACTCTTATATCTTTGGTTATCGGACTCCTGCTGACCAGATATTTTTATACATTCTTAGAAAGAAATACGCCCCGGCTGATGGTATGGCTGCCTATGTTATTCCCCCACTTCGTTTGGGGATACATGGTCATTTTGGTTTTATCCGAGACGGGCGTGGTTTCTCAGATGCTCCAAGCTGCTGGCTGGATCTCATCAAGTTCGGAATTTCCTGTATGGACGCGGGATTCGCAGGGAATCGGAATTATCATCACTTATGTATGGAAAGAGGTTCCATTCGTCATCCTTATGCTACTTCCCGTTTATTCGTCCATAAAGTCCGAGTACCATGATTTAGTAAAAACCCTCGGCGGAAACAGATGGCATCGATTCAAGACAGTAGAGTGGCCTCATATTTTACCTGTATTCATTGAAACTTTCTTGATCGTTTTTTCATTCACCCTGGCTGCTTACGAGGTCCCTGCATTGCTTGGGACCACATTCCCTGAAATGTTGTCGGTCTTGAGCTACGATTGGTTTTATGGCAGCAGCTGGGATGACAGACCGTTAGCTTTTGCAGCGATGGTTTTGCTCAGCCTCGGAGTTATCCTTCTGACTGCTGCTGCATATCTGTTTTTGAATAAGAAACGTTGGAAAGCTATGAGAGGAAGATCTACATGAGCACCAAGAAAACCACATTCCTTCTCTTAGCTTCTGTGCTGTTCATCGCTCCTGCACTGATATTAGTATTGCAGAGTTTGAGTAAGACATGGCGGTTTCAAGCCGGAGAAGGGTTCACATTCAGTCTAAACAGTTATCAAACACTACTCTCCGATCCTAACTTGTGGACTGCAACATTTTGGTCGTTCACAGTAGGAAGTGGTGTATTGATCGTAAACTTGATCATAGGAATTTTGACAGGAAAAGCTTTAGCCATCCTATCCTTCAAAGGAAAGTCATGGGTTGAAGTTCTTTTGCTTACCCCGATTTTAATTCCTGTATTAGCAACCGCCATGGGTTTGCACTTATTCATGATACGAGCAGGACTTGCAGACACGGCTGCAGGAGTCATGCTGATTCATTTGGTCCCTACGATTCCATACAGCATTAAAATTTTTCATAACTCCTATAATCAGATGGGACGTTTGATGCTTGAACAGCCTGCCATTCTCGGGGCATCACCGGTCAGACAATTATTCACGGTCGAGTTGCCCTTGATGAAACCGGCTGTTCGAAGCGTCACCTTTTTAACGATCGTCATCAGCTTAAGTCAGTATGCGATCACCGCCATCATCGGAGGCGGGCGCATCATCACTTTACCGATGGTTTTTTACCCGTTTTTAGACACCGCGAATGCCTCGATCATGGCAGCTTTTTCCGTATGGTTCGCCGCGCTGCCGCTGTTGATGTATGTGATGGTTGAATTATTGATGAGGTTCTTGCCTTATTCACAAACCCTCAGGAGGAATCGGACATGACTCTTACACTAGAAGTGAATCAACTAAAAAAACAATTTCATGACAAGTCCATCCTCTATGATCTCTCCTTCGAACTTCATAAAGGAGAAATCCTAAGTATTGTCGGGCCCTCGGGCAGTGGAAAAACAACCCTTTTAAGGATTTTAGCAGGGCTTGAAGCTCCTACGGATGGAAGCATCGTCATGCAGGGAAAAAATATCACTGACAAAAAAGCAAATAAACGAAATGTCAGTCTCGTTTTTCAACAGCCTCTATTGTTCCCTCATATGACTGTAAAAGAAAATATCAGATATGGAGCAAAGATCGCTAAAAAAGATTTGAAAAAAACAGATCAACTTTTAAAATCGATTGGACTGGAACTATACGCGGATCATTACCCTTCTGAACTATCAGGTGGACAGAAACAAAGGGTTGCACTGGCGAGGGCAATGGCAACAGAACCCGATGTCATCCTGTTTGATGAACCGTTCAGCAGTCTCGACCCGAAACTTAGGCAGGAGATGAGGTATTGGGTCCGTCAGTTTCTCGTAGAACGATCGATCACTTCCATTTTCGTCACCCACGATATCGACGAAGCAATGATCATGGGGGATCGGATTGCATTGTTTCACGAAGGGACATTTCAGCAAATCGACCGATTGAGTACATTGCATGAAGCTCCAGCGAATGCCTTTGTAGCCCGCTTCCTCGGTGGACATTTAGTCATTGATTCTGACCATTATGCTCCTCTCAGCTCTTGTTACCTCTCAGCATCTGATGCGGGGGAAGACCCACGTACATTTGAGGCTGCAGTACAGCAGGTCACCTATCAAAATGGACAAGCCATCGGTCACATCTACGTAGACGAGCTTAATGAAAAAGTGTCCTTACCAATCAAGCACTTTAATCATAACGACCGAATTAAGCTTTATATAGCGAAATCTATGATTCGCAGGTTTGGAGGAAGTCACCTATGAAAAAGAAAAGCATCATACGCGCTCTTCTATTTGTCATTGCGTTTGTAGCAGTCGCATGGTTTGTTCGTCAGCGATTTGATGTGACTGCAGATGGAATCAGGGAGTACATCTTATCTTTCGGCATCTGGGGACCTATCATCTTCATGGGGATCTACGCCATAGGACCGATTGTCGTATTCCCTACCTCCGTCCTATCCCTGGCTGCCGCATTCGCATATGGGATATGGCCGGGCATGCTCTACATCGTAATCGGAGCGACAGGGGCAGGAATTACCGGGTACATCATGGGACGCTTTTTCGGTGATTCAGTATTGAAATTCCATGAGTCCAAGTGGGCACAGAAAATTTACCCGAAAATGAAAGAGCAAAGCTTCCTTTATGTGTTCATCCTAAGATTGATTCCGATTGTCGGATTTGATATTTTAAGCTATCTGGCAGGGATAACCCGGGCGAAATTCGGTGCCTTCGTACTTGCAACCGTATTGGGAATGCTCCCGGGGACTTTCGTTTATAGTTTGGTAGGTTCCAGTCTGGCAAGTGGGAACACCACGTTGATATTCATCGCTCTCACTCTTTTTACGCTTTTACTCGTGGTCACTTTCCTTTTCAAAAACAAAGTACGAAGCTGGTTGAAAATATAAAAAATGAACGTCAGGTCCAATGTTGGATCTGACGTTCATTTTTTGTATTTATCCATGAATTCCCGGTCTATTTTGTTTTTGATTTTCCACGCCCGGTGACTGTGATGGACCAAAGGACCATAGATGAAAAACCCTTTTTTCCCGCCTGTAGATAGAATATACAATGCCTTTTTTTGAGGATCATATTCTTTTAGAGGTTCTCTCTTTAAGTAATGGTTCAAATTTTCCCATAAAACAGGTCCCTGGCGGACAGCATAGACACCGCTTTTGGCCAATTGAGGATACTCTTCCATCGTGACGCAATCACCCGCTCCGAACATGAAGTCATAGTCTTTGAATTGAAGTGTCGACCGGACAATTGCAAAGCCTCGATCTTCAATGCTTAAGCGAGACCTTTTAAATATGTCATCCGATATCGCCCCACCCAGCCATAAGACGCCCGTATGACGGATCTTATTTCCTTTATCGGTCTTGATATGGTGGTCTTCCACTTCTGCTACACGTTCACCTTCCCAAAGTTGAATGCCTTTCTTCTCAATCAATGACTTCAGTTTTCCAGATGTACGTTTAGATGCATCAGACAGTACTTTTTCGGCAGTGACGACACGAACCTGCCCTGGTATTCCGTGTTTTTGTTTATACGCATGAATGGACATGGCAAGCTCTGTACCCGCAGCCCCGCCTCCGACGATTAATGGATGCGTGGAAGAACGAAGCTCGTCCATTTGATGGATGAATTCATAGTTAGGTTTGATCGAACGGGCGATTGATTGGTCATACTCAGAAGGCAGACTTCTGGACCCGATATCAAAACTGATTACATCGAAAGGGTAAACCGAACCATCTTCACATATCAATTTCCGATGATCAGGGTTCACTTTCCAAGCTTTTTTTTGTATAAAATGAATTCCCGCACTTCGTGCATATTCTTTCACATCAATACGAATGTCCTCTTTTTCATACAAACCCTCCGTATAGCCTGAAAACATTCCAGAATAATATTGATAACGCGACGGAGTAATCAGACACACTTCCAGCTCTTGAACCGCTTCATTCTTCAGCTGCCTCATAACCTCCATGTGAGAATGGCCCGCTCCTATTAATAATAATCTCTTTGACATCATCGGCACCTCTCGATACAAAACGTCCACATGGGGGCCATGTGGACGTCGGGATTTACAAGTTCGCCTGCAAAAATTCCTGTACTTCTTCAGGGGTTTTCGCATTCGCGCTATGCAAGTGAGCCATCTTCTTCCCTTCTTTGAAAATCAACAAGCTGGGGATTCCCATGACTTCATATTTTTCTGCCGTTTCTGGTAGTTCATCACGATTTACCGTGTACCAATCGTATTGGTTATATTCCTCCAGGATCTCACCGATAAACATGTCCATACGCTTACAATCCGGACACCAATCTGCTTCAAATTTCATGATGACAGGGCGGTCACCAGCAATCTTCTCGTTAAAGTTTTCTAAAGTATGAATAGATTCCATTATGAATTCTCCTTTACAATCAATCTGTCTACACCTCATGATAATCGGTCGAGGAGCTTTTGTCTTATCATCTGCTTAATTATATTCTACGCGTCCAAGCAGCCAAGCCGTCAGCAATCCGCTTATGAAAGTAATAATGCTTACAATCCATAGGATAAGCGTGCCCGGAACTCCTGGAAAGATGACAAAGACTGATCCTATGACTAAACCGATGATGACAGCGAATGTACCGATCGTATAATTGTCCAAAAAGAATTTAACAATTTTGCTCATCACTAGAATTCCGAATAAAATACCCAGCCCAACGACGGCAATAATATCGATTTTAAAATCAGAAATGCCACCGACTACTGTCGAGTACACGCCGATGACCAGCAATATGAATGACCCACTGATACCAGGAAGAATCATAGCACTGCTTGCGAGCCATCCTGAGAAGAATAAAAGCAGGTAAGTCGATGAATCAAGGTCCTGGATCTGTCCGCTTTCCCCCGTCTGGAACACGGCCATGGAAGCGACGATTCCGGCCCCGATCAACAGCAATACATAATGTTTCACTTTGAATGTCCGCTTCATATCAGCTTTATGTGCTAGATAAGGAAGGACACCGATAATCAAACCTAAGAAGAAAAATTTTGTCGGATCCGGATAGTGCTCGAACAACCATTCAATCAGACTGGCCAAAAGAATGATGGATATAGAAACCCCCATCCCTAAGGGAATAAGAAATTTCAAATGCTTTTTCCATTCTTTACTGAACACACCATTAATAGCTTCAATCAACCGATCATAAATTCCTAACACGACGGCAATGGTACCTCCACTGACTCCAGGAACGACGTCACTCGCTCCCATAAGCATGCCGCGGTAAATGTTTCTCCATTCCCACATAATTATATACTCCTTCTCTCTAAATCATACCTATCCTATTCTATCAAACATTTATAAAAATCCTAGAATACTTTCAACAGGTTGTCCATAAAAAGAAAGGCCCAGATTCCAACTGGACCTTCTCACATTCCTATGCTGAAGTCTTCTCTTCCTTTCCACTCTCTTCTTCTTCCAGCATTGCTTTATCCGCACGCAATGCTTTATATAGAGACACGACCATCAATATCATGATGAAGGAAAACGGAAAAGCCGCTGAAATCAGAGCGTTTTGTAACGCCTGCAATCCACCTGAATATAAGAGTACAGCTGCCATGGAAGACTGGATGATTCCCCAGACGAACTTGACCATCGTCGGAGGGGTTAGTGAACCATTGGTCGTTTGCATACCTAGTACGAATGTTGCTGAGTCTGCTGAAGTAATGAAAAAGGTGCCGATCAGCGTCATAGCGATTATGGACATGATCAAACCTAATGGATAATTATCAAACATTCCGAACATCGTTTGTTCGGTAGCTAAGGATGCCAGGTCTGTCTCTCCATTCTGCTGAACTTGAATAGCAGAAGAACCGAATGTAGAAAACCATAAGAATCCTACTACAGAAGGTACAAGCAGAACCCCGGAAAGGAATTCCCTGATTGTACGACCTTTGGATACACGTGCGATAAAGATTCCGACGAACGGAGACCAAGCAATCCACCAGGCCCAGTAGAATACGGTCCAGTTGTTGATCCATGTCCGGTTTTCTTCACTATTCGGAGCCATTCTGAAACTCATGGATGGAAGCTGCTGCAAATAAGCTCCTATCGTATCTGTAAACATGTTCAAGATGAAAAGTGTTGGACCGACAATGAACATAATGACTACCAATGCCAGCGCTAAAAACATGTTCGTGTTACTTAAGTACTTGATTCCTTTGCTTAATCCTGTGTAAGCGGAAATCATGAATAATACAGTGACCACTGCTATGATCGCCAATTGTACACCAAAGGAGTCTTCAATCGGTGTCAGGAATGTCAGTCCTCCATTGATTTGAGAGGCACCGAACCCTAAGGTCGTCGCCACACCGACAATCGTTGCAAAAACAGCGATGATATCGATGAATTTGCCCCATGGACCATCCATCTTATCTCCGAAAATCGGTTTTAATGTGGCACTGATTAATACTGGAGCCCCTCTTCTGAATTTAAAGTAGGCCAGAACGAGAGCTACGATTGCATATATTCCCCAGGCATGGACACCCCAGTGGAAATAGACAAAGCGCATGGATTCGTTCAAGGCAGCTGCCGTGCCTGTATCTTCCGTAGGCGCATTATTGGCATAAAAATAAATCGGCTCAGCTGCTCCCCAGAATACAAGACCGATCCCCATTCCTGCACTGAACAACATCGCAAACCAAGTCGCATAGTTATAATCCGGTTTATCATCTTTTTTACCAAGTTTGATTTTTCCATACGGACTGAAAATCATGTACACACAAAATAACACAAACCCAGTAACGACCAATAAGTAATACCAGCCAAAGTGGACAGATAAATAGGTTTGAATTTTTCCTGTAATAGCTTCTAAATTACCCGGGGCAACTGACCCCCAAACTACTGCGAATAAAGCAATAGCTAACGTTCCCCAAAATACAGACGTAACCTGCTTCATCTTCTTCTCCTTTCTTGATACTTGATTATTTGATGAAGAGACGAGCGGAGAAATGTGTTCGAGGCATGTATATCGAATACCCATATTTAGAAAATATAAACAATAAATCGACGAATTTTGAGGGGAGATAATAAGCATCCAAATATGAATAAACATACAAAAATGCCCTTACCTACAAAGGTAAAGGCATGAAAGGTTACTGAATCTTCTCTTCTCTGCATACTTCCTCCAACTTCTCTGCCTGCTTTTCCAAGAAGTCGATATCCCAGTCATCCATTTCTGTCCGATCAATAGAGTTCAGAATTGTTTCACCGAATTTCCATACTTCCTGCTTTACTGTACTGTCCTGTGTCGCTGCCAGTTTATATAGTGCTTCTAATACACCTGTCATGACGGCCAGGTCATGCTTTCCATAGATACGTATCAAATAAAAGCTTTTAAATAAATAATCCCGGAACAAACGTGGATTCATCATGAACCTCAGCTGTTCTTCCTCATCAGAATAATAGCGGATCGGTTGATAAACAGACGCAAGCTCCGTTAATAATGAACCAATCCGGTTAATGCAATTCACAGCCGTATGAGGATCGTTGATGCTGGGGGATATAGCCTTCACTGCGATTTCAACCAGCTTTTGGATAGAAAACTCGATATCCTGTTCATCCGTCCTCTCGTTCCCAATGACGATGAAAGCCAGACACTCTTCTATGGATGACTGCTCACCATCGTTCTGATACCAGCAATAAAAGATCGGCATCCCTTTTTGAATGTAATCCCCGATCTGGAAGTTCGCTTCTATAATCATATGGTTTTGCTTCGCCCATCCAATGATAGATTCGATTCGGACGGCCTGGAGGTAGCCGGATCTCTGTGCATATACCGGACGTTTTTCTTCTTCATTTAAGTCATCCAATTCATTTTGGTCCCAGGTGGATGACTGGTAAAAATCTTTTTCCTCAAAAGTGGATTGGATCAATGAAGATCCACTCTTTCTAATTTGACCGATGAGGTTATTGACCTGGACGAAACGAGATGAGTGATGGATGAAGATGATGAAAAAGGCTAAACAGACTATAGATAAGAGGACGGTAAGAGTAGGGCTGAGCAGACCACTTCTGTCACTCCCTAGTATTAAAAGGTTGATCAATGAAAAAATGAATCCTAATACATAGACCCCCAATACATGTTGAGTCAGCCGGTTTTTCATAAAGTCCTGAAGTGTCCGGGGTGAAAACTGTGTGGTGTAAGTCGTAAGAACAACCATGATGGTAGAGAAGCTGATCGTCGTCATGGTCAGGATAGAGGTAATCAATGCCCCATATAAAGTTTGAGCTACACTTTTCTTCGTCAAAAGAATTTTCGGCAGTGATTCTTGAAATTGAGAGACGAGCCAGAAATCCAGCGTGGAGGTCATCAATACCAATAATAACGAAGAAATTCCATATAAAGCTGGAATATACCAGAAACTGTTGCGGATACTGACAGCTCGTTTTTCCTTGTTCATAGGCTGACCTCCTTTATAGTTTAATACAATAATCTTTCCAGCCATTGATGATGAGGGTGATGATGCATCAAGGATTGTTTCAACCATTCCTTTTGATGTTCGTTCAAGTATACAAAAATGTTGTCAAAATCCTCGAGGTCCCTTTCTCTCGTATGCTTCGCTTTGTGCAACAAGACAATTTCAGGGTTCAAATAAGGAATTCCCTGCTCTGATTGGAGGTTCATTCTAGTAATGGGAAAAGTGATTTTTTCATTCCTTCTGAACTTCCACCTGTCGTGTTTCTTTTCATTCAGTAAAAACTCTATCTCCATCCCCTCTCCACTGAAAGCATGAATTTCATGAAGTGGAGGAGAAAGCCATTGTTCCTTGTCCCAGGGAACCGGGCTCTTATCTTTCATATAAACGGCTTCCCATCCTGACAACTGGGGAAGAAGTAGGCGCTGGTCCTCTCGGAAAATGGCTATTTCTATATCTTTATGTTCCCTGGTTTGTTCTCCGATGTGAAGGTCTACAGCCCACCCGCCGGCAATCCACCACCTACCACTATATTGGTTCATCCAGTTTTTCAAATACAGACATTCATCAAACATGACGTCCCTCCTTCGTCATTCGTGTAAAGGCCCTTTGTAAATGTTTTCAAAAGGAAATTAAAGGGAATAAATCCACTGATTAAATAAATTTTAAGAAAGGAGATTTTATGAAGAGACAATTGAAGAACCCTGTATTTATCATATCCGCTTCCATCGTGTTCATCCTTGTTATTCTTGGAGCATTCAACCCAAGTGGATTCGGAAGTGTAGCGACGACTTTATTCCAGTTTACCACTGTTAACTTCGGATGGTTCTATTTATTGTCTGTATTCGGATTTGTCATCTTTCTTGTCGCCCTGGCTTTAAGTAAATATGGCAAAATCAAAATCGGTCCTCCAGACTCCGAACCCGAATACCCTTTTTTTACATGGATCGGAATGTTATTTTCTGCGGGATTCGGGGCGGGCCTCGTATTTTGGGGTGTAGCCGAACCGATGAGCCACTTCTTCACCACTCCTTTTTCAGAGTTGAACGCCCAAACGGAAGAAGCCGCGCGGGTAGCGATGGGGTACGCATTTTTCCATTGGGGAGTGAACCAATGGTCCGTTTTCGCGATTGTAGGATTGCTGATTGCATACCTGCAATTCAGGAAAAACAAAAACGGTCTGGTTTCTACTGCACTTGAGCCGGTTCTTGGAAAGAAAAAAACGGTGAAACATACGATCGATTCTTTAGCAGTAATCGCAACTGTCATGGGAGTCGCCACTTCACTGGGACTTGGAATCCTGCAAATGAATGGCGGATTAAAAGCCGTATTCGATGTGCCGAACAGCATCTGGGTTCAGCTCATGATTACAGGCGTCCTATTAGGTCTATACTTAATCTCATCCAGCACCGGACTCAATAAAGGGATCAAATGGTTGAGTAACATCAACCTGGGACTCTGCCTCCTATTACTTACCTTTGTCTTCATTGCGGGTCCTACAGTTTTCATCCTGAATAGTTTCACTCTCGGGATTGGTGATTATATTTCAAACTTTGTCGGTTACAGCTTGCGCCTGACCCCTTATGAAGGCGGAAGCTGGTTAAGAGAATGGACGATCTTTTATTGGGCCTGGGTCATTGCATGGTCTCCGTTCGTAGGGGCTTTTGTTGCACGCGTTTCCCGTGGACGGTCCATCAGACAGTTCATTTTCGGTGTACTAGTAGTCCCACCTGCCATTGCATGCTTTTGGATTGCTACTTTCGGAGGAACTGCATTGAATAGTGACTTGAACCAAGGGACGGAAATCGCAAAAGCCGTCAACAACGATGTGACCGTTGCGTTATTCGAAACCTATCAGCATCTGCCGATGACAGAAATTCTATCTTTATTGTCCATCTTGCTGATCGCCACCTTCCTGATCACTTCAGCAGATTCTGCCACTTATATCCTGGCAAGTATGACGACGAATGGCAGTCTGACCCCCGCGCTTCCTATCAAGATTATTTGGGGAGTTTTAATGGCGGCCATTGCCGGGGTACTCCTTGTGGCTGGCGGATTGAACGCCTTACAAACCGCTTCCCTCGTCTCTGCCCTGCCGTTTACTGTTGTCATCATTTTGTTCGTGTATGCATTTACAAAGATGATTCGAAAAGAATCGGTTACACAGAGCAGCGAACATTAAAAAAAGCGGTCACCTTCAACCGGTGGCCGCTTTTTTTACTAGGTTCATCCAATCCCGGAATCTCCTGGATCATTCGCCTCTGTTCGATCGAATGAATAGATGTTTTCTATGCTGTCTTCTGATAAGCTCCCTTGCAGGTCGAAAGATGAATGAGAACTACCGCTTATAACTATTCCTAATACCATGACTGTGACTGCTATAAAAAGATTGAACCGCTTCTTCATGTTTCTTCCCTCCCTTTGCAAGTGTCTTATAATGAAGATTCTTTACCACTAGTGTATTGAAGTTCCAACTTAAAGTCCAAGCATTTATGTAATCAAAAAATAGTAGAAGTCAAAAACCATACATTCCATACAATCAAGCTGAATACCACTAAACGCTCCATATCGGATCCAGTCTTGAACGTTAATATAAACTGCACATGTTTTTTAGAAAGTGGATACGCTAACGGAATGCCTTTCACAGTTATGTAATCCGCAAACAAATGGGAAACGACCCCAACAATCAAACCACTCAAATAAAGCCATGGAATCATGAACACCTGCTGCAAAATGATGCTGTAAACGATTAATACGCCTACAAACAGTAGAGAATGTGTCATTTTACGGTGCCCCCGAATCATGATCAAAACAGGCAGCAAAAGCATGACAAACACTTTCACTTCTTCTCTGTAGCGGCCGATATATTCTGGTATGAACAAATATATCAAGAGTGAAGCAGCAAATATTGTCATTAATCCTCTCCAAAACTTTTGTCCAAGCTTTGATGCAGGCGTATCGATATCCGGAAGTAAAGACCCGAACATGACAAACAATAAAAAAAGCACAGTTTGGAATGGTCTTTCTGTTACGATTCCTAACTGAGGGAGCAATGTCAAAGCACCAACCCCGAATGTAAATCCTACGACTTGATGTCCTGGAGCCATCATGATGTTAAAAATCCTTTCTATTTTTGATATTGCTTCTTCAGCATATCAAAATCTTTTATGTCATTTTGGTTAACTGGAATCTAAGATGCAGCCATGTCGGTGAGATTCCAAATAAAAAAGCCCACAAGGGTCAGCGTGGGCTTTGAGCTCAACAGTCTTTTTCAGGCAGGCCAAGCATTTGAAACTTAGGCCCTTCCATAGTCGCTTTTCCTTCTATCGTCAGTTTTTCAGTCAAATGGACAATTCTCCGGTCGATGGCGACGGGAATGGAATTGATATGATGGAGTTCATCATCCGCTTGCGGCTCACCGATCGTCATTCCGATATCAGGTTCTCCACATCCATACCCTGCAAAAAATAGTCGTAAGCAGCCACCTTCTTCATCTTCTAAGATCTGATGTAACAAATCGCGTGCTTGATCGGTAATTTTCATGATTGTCCTCTCCTTCGACTATAAAATACCATATTCAGGTATGAAATATGAAATGAAACACTCTCTCCTCAATCATTGTGACGGTCCTTTCCATTATTACGAATGACCTGGTCCTTACAAGAATAATAAGTCAATAAAAAAAGACTCCAGATTTTATTCTGGAGTCTTTGGCTTTGTATTATACAGCTTGAGGTTTCAATTCCACGTCGACATTTCCTCTTGTCGCTTTAGAATATGGGCAGACCTTATGAGCTTCCTGAGCCAGTTCTTCCGCTTCTTCCTGGGAGACGCCTTTCACTTTGATGTTCAAGACTACTCCGATTTTGAAACCATTGTCAGCTTCATCTTTCAATAAGCTGACATCTGCAGTGATTTCAGATTCAATTTCTTTCTTTTTATTGCTGGCTACAAGATTAAGCGCACCATCGTAGCACGCGGAATATGTAGCAGCAAATAGTTGTTCAGGGTTCGTCCCTTTTTCATCACTCTCACCCGGCATAACCAGATTAAGATCAATCAAACCGTCGTCAGATTTCACGTGTCCATTTCTTCCGCCTTGAGTTGTTGCGCTTGAAGTAAATAATACTTTACTCATCCAAATCACTCCTCAAAATTTTTTCATTCTTTACTTCTTACCTCTGTTAAAGAATCCTTAAACCTGTTTAATCCTGTTTCATATCAAGTTCGTCGACGAGCGACGGTGGTGCTACCTTTACCATCCATTGCATGATATAGGTGAAAACCGCCACATCATCCAGAAGACCGAAGAATACTAGAAAATCCGGGATGATATCCCATGGGAATAAAATATAAGCAATCAGAAAAGTGACTGATATCCATTTCTTTTTCCCACTTACTTCCTCTGAACGGAAGAATCGAACGAGGAAAGGAATCGATTTTCTGATATTGAACACGAACTTGATTCTTCGCCACAAGCGTAACACGACCATTCACTCCTTCCAAACCATTCTGCTTATCCATACCCTTTTCTTCTGGAGACTACCCCCTTTAGTCACAATTGCTTAAATAATGCGTATGCTTTAACATAAGAATAAAAGTTGGGCGGTTTAACACCTGTTCACATCATAGTTTTTTTCTTTTTAATGGGAACCATAGGAATGAGAGATTACATAAAAAACACCTGAAGAAATTGAAGGGGAGAACCATATCATGAAGATTTTATTGTTAAATGGTACGATCGTCGGTAAAAAAACACGGACTTTACTTGAAGAGATAGATAAATATATTGAAAAACTTCCACAGAGTCACGACACTAAGATCATCGATTTAGAAAACTATGAAATGCAGTTTGTGGATGGGCGCCCAGCCGAACAGTACAATGAAGATATGCAGACGTTGATTAAAGAAGTGGAAGATGCGGATGCTTACGTCATTGCGACACCTATTTTCCAAGGATCGATCCCAGGAACACTGAAAAATCTCTTCGATGCTGTTTCTCCACTTGCCATGAGATACAAACCAGTCTCAATAGTGGCTAACGGTGGCACCCTTCAGCACCATTTGGTCATCGAAAATCAATTGAAACCGATTTTGAATTATTTCCGTTGTATGGTGACCCCAAACTATGTTTACACCCACACGAACCATTTTTCCACGCAGGGAGAATTGATTGATGAAGATGTCCGAAACCGCTTGAAAGAAATGACACGTGTTTTCAATCAATACATGCAGATGAGCCGGGAAATCGAGCCTGATAAATAAAAAAGACCTTGTCACCCGTTAAGGTGGCGAGGTCTTTTTTGCAAAGTTATTTGTTGATTGGCGGCTCTTTAATATCGAGCCTCACCCCAATATTTTACGGACATAATTCTCCGTTTCTTGGAATGGCGGGATGCCTCCATATTTGTCCACATTTCCTGGTCCTGCGTTGTAAGCAGCAAGAGCCAGCTTTTCATCTCCATCATAACGGTCGAGCATTTGTTTCAAATATTTCGTCCCGCCCATGACATTTTGTTCCGGATCAAAAGGATCCATAACCCCGAGTCCCTTGGCGGTTGCGGGCATCAACTGCATCAATCCCTGTGCCCCTGCGTGGCTGACAGCATTCGATTTGAAATTTGACTCAGCACGGACCACCGATCGGATCAACTGCCGGTCGACTCCATAACGATCTGCTGCTTTGTCTATGATTTGGTCAACTGTCGTTGGAGCATCGTCAGCCCCTGACTTTTCAACCTTATCAATTGTATACGTATGTATGAGTGGAGTTTGGTTAAAGGTACCGAATTTGGCAGGTTTAACGGAAGTCCTCGATTGACCATTTTCCAGATGTGAAGCCATTGTTGCTTCCAGTATACTTTGGAAAGTCAAATCCCGCATTCGGCTTGAAGTGCTGTCAAAAGAATTTCCACTGAACATCGACATGACTTGCAAGTGCATCCAATGATTCATCTTATTCACGTCCATCTGTCCACCTCACCCTCAATGATTACTTACATAGTAACCTATCCATCTTTTTACAACAACACTTAATTAGCCGTGTTTTCTTCCAAATAAAAGAAAAACTTGTGAAAATCTCTGACGAAAACCTTAAATGAATGACCACTTTCCATCATTTTTTTCCCAAAGCAGACCAGGGGGATGAAATGGTACAATGAAATTATCAAAAGAGAAAATGCAGCATCAAACACCATAAAAGGGTCCTCTATGCCCTATTTTATGGTTAGTTTATTGCTGCACATTCTGGTCTGAAGTGCGACGCTTTGGTACTCTCTTTTGTCTCTTACGTCGAATCACCCTAGTATCTATTTTTCCCCGCCAGGAAAAATAGACCTGTAGATTTCATGGTAAGTCTCCCTTCAATCGAAGGAGCGATACCATCCCCTTTTTGATCATTCAAAAAGGGGATTTTTTTTGTGCAAAATGCTGGATATAAAAAGCGTCAACCTCCTTTACCAACAGACATACAATTTTTTTCTCTATTGATAAATATTGAAAATAAACCGAGCATATATTGGTTTTAAAAGGAGGTGGATAATAATGGACTTCAAAAACGATTCGAAAGTGTGGCTTTATTTTTTGGCTGTCCTCTCTGGATTTGCACTGATTTTCTTATCTGATGAAAATGTCGGTGAATTTTTCAGCGAATTGTTTAAGTACGTGGGAATCATCGCAGCTGCGGTCTTTTCATTTGTCATCATATTCTTTGGTATATTCAGTTTCTTCAGAAACAATTAGCGTGAAAACAATCAAAAACTGGATCAAGCGCTTAAGCTTGATCCAGTTTTTATTTAGTTCTTATTTGACGATCACTTGTATGTGAGCCGGCTTCACTTCAATGGCAGCGGGTAAAGGGTCTCCCTCTTCTCCATCGACGTTGGTCGTCAATTGATCTGGAGAAGAGATATGAAGGTTTTTGGTTGCGAAATACTCCACCTGATCCTCATTTTTCAAATTCCCTTGCAGAATGGAGGATACGATGGATGCCAGCCGAAGCATACTGACATCTTTAATGACATAACAATGCAGATGCCCATCATTCACTTCAGCTTCAGGGGCAAGGCTTTTAATGCCTCCTGTAGAATTCGTCAAGGCAGCAAGAAATAAGAAGGAGTCTCCTTCCCACGCCTTATCCTCGTATTCGATCCTAAGCGGATAACTCCGTTTGGCTTTTAAAGTTTTGAATCCTTCCATCACATATGCAAGAGGACCAAACTTCGTCTTTTGTTCGGGTGTCACCTCATATGTAGCTTCTGCCACGGATCCTACGGCTACGATGTTAACGAAATATCGATCATTGAACTTTCCTATGTCCACCGATTTTGTACGGTCGGAGCGCAGGAACTCGACTGCCTCCGCAGGGTCAAGTGGAATTTGCAGCGCACGGGCAAAATCATTGACTGTCCCTAAAGGAATGATTGCTAAAACAGGACGGTGCTCTTGATCCACCATTCCATTGATGGTTTCATTCAATGTTCCATCCCCACCTAATGAAACAACAAGATCAAATTCCTGCTTACAGGCATCTTGGCAGAACCTGGTGGCGTCTAATTCTTTTTCTGTCATCGATACGATGACGTCATAGCTCTTTTCTTTCAATATTTCTTCAATTCGATCGATGTAATTGACTGCTTCTTCCCGCCCAGAAGAAGGGTTTACAATAATCATGGCTTTTTTCATTAAAAGGCCCTCCTTCCTTTTTTATACGGAATGATTACTCTTTCTTGTATTCATATTTAGTCCTGACGGTAATGAACCCGACGCTTTCCATAAAAGCATGTACTTTCGGGTGTCCCGCCTCGAGACTCAATTGGATGGTGGATATGTTATGGGACCAGAACCACTCAAACATATGCTTACATAGTTCTGTTCCAAGACCTTCTCTTCGGTAAAATTCATCAACGAACAATTCTTGTAGAGTACCTGTTCGACCTTCATTTTCATCCGCTTCAATGATGCCCATGATATATCCTACGACTTTCCCTTCCACTTCCACTACAAATACCTTCTGGTCAGGACTGTCATTCATGAATTGATCCGCCGCCCAGTATTTCCGATGTCTCAGTCTTTCATCCAGTGAATGTTCAGAGGGCAGGTCTTTATAAATTGCATGAAAAAAATCAATTGCATAACGGGTGAAGTACATAAGGTCATTTTCTTTCAATTGTCGAACTAAGGCCATAAACATCTCTCCTCCCGGTTTTCCTATCCGTTCCAGACTACATGATATTCAGGCGTCTCCTTGATGATCTCTCTAGCGAACGAACAAACAGGATCTATATTCAACTTATGCTTGCGCGCATAATTTACTGCATAATCCACTAATTCTGTTCCAAGACCCTGGTTCCTTTCATTTGGATCGACGACAGTGCTTGTAATCGTCATTGTGTCTCCTTCATGTTCAAAGGCGAGATATGCCTTCGGATGTTCAGGATCACCTATATAAAAACGTCCATTTTCTTCAATAACTTCAGAGTTCATCCAACCTCTCCTTTCTACTCTATCCATACCCTTTATACAATCCTCTTATGCAATAAGAGAATGATTTAAAGTGTGTATGAACGTTCAGTCTATGAAGCAGAGTTCCACGCAGGAAAACCACCGAACACACTCTTTAATAATCAACAGGCTCTGTTAAAGTAGATTGTTTATATTTAAACGATTTCTTACTAGTTCACATCCCGTCACACTAATTCTTCTACGGAAATAGTGTGACGGGATGTGAAATAACAACATTAAGTATTAACAGAGCCAAACAATAAAAATAAACAACACCCACCAGAACTTTTGGTGGGTGCTGCTTTTAAAAAATATAGAATCCAATCGCTGCAAGGACAATTATCCCGCTCGAAAGCTTCAGCCAAAGAGGAATGCGTTCAGACCCTTGATCATTGATCTGCTCCTCTTGTTCTTCTACTTGTTTATGATAGTTCGGGCTGCAGCATCCCATCAGGCGGTCGACTTCAACTCTTCTTCAAGAGGAATCTCTCGTTGTAAACCACGACGGGCGGCTAGGAAGAAGGCTGTAACTACCGCCAGGGTAATGATTGCAGCAAGGATATAAGATGCATTCAATGATAATCCGAAACCTATCGGAGCATTCAGAATATACGTGAATGTGGCCATCGTAATGAATGTCGCAGGTACTGCAGCAATGAAGTAGTTCTTTCTAGATAAGAACAAGTACATGGCTCCTACCCACAAAGCGATGGCAGCTGTCGATTGGTTTGCCCAGGAGAAATATCTCCACAACAGCGTAAAGTCAATCTTTGTAAGAATGAATGAAACGACGAACATTGGTACCGCAATCCACATACGGCTTGCCACTTTTTTCTGTGAAACTTTCAAGTAATCTGCAATGATCATACGTGCACTTCGGAACGCCGTATCCCCTGATGTGATAGGCAGAATGATGACACCAAGGACAGCAAGCGTACCACCAATAGCACCAAGCATAGAAATAGAAACTTCACTTACAACTGCCGCAGGTCCACCATTAGCAAGGATTTCGTTTAATCCAGCTGAACCGTTGAACAGGCTCATCGCCGCAGCGGCCCAAATCATTGCAATGATACCTTCTGCGATCATCATGCCGTAAAAGATTCGACGACCTTGTTTCTCCTGTTGCGTTGTACGGGAAATGATCGGTGATTGTGTGGCGTGGAAACCAGATAGAGCACCACAGGAAATCGTTAAGAACAGCAGCGGGAAAATCGGTGCATTATCCGGGTGCATGTTCGTGAAGCTCAACTCCGGAATCGGTGCTCCTGTAAAGACTAGTGAAGCCCCTACACCTAATGCACTGATCAATAGCAGAGCTCCGAAAATCGGATAAAAACGACCGATGATCTTATCGATAGGAAGCATCGTCGCCAATAGATAATAAGCAAAAATAGCGAAAAGAATGATCGGCAGCGTCAACCAGCTGTTCATCATGTTGTGCAGCAGGTTTGCAGGTGCTGTCACAAACACAGTACCAACCAAAACGAGCAGTAAAATTGCAAATGCATTAACTACGTGTTTCATGACTTTCCCTAAAAATTTACCCGCCAGTTCAGGCAAGTGAGCCCCGCGGTTTCGAATAGAAATCATACCAGTCAAATAGTCATGGACGGCACCCGCAAAAATCGCTCCGAATACGATCCATAAAAATGCGACCGGACCATATAGCGCTCCAAGAATCGGACCGAAAATCGGACCCACTCCGGCAATATTCAATAATTGAATCAAGGCATTTCTCTTCTGCCCCATAGGTAAATAATCGACACCATCTTTATGTGAGTACGCAGGCGTCTGGCGTTCTTTAACTCCGAACGTTTTTTCAACATATTTACCGTACGTGAAATAACCGACAACTAATAAAGCAATGCTGACAAGAAACGTGATCAATGTGTTTTCCTCCCTTAGCGTTCGTTGTAATCGCTTACATAAAGCTTACCAATATAACGCTTTCAAAAGGGGACTTTTGGTCTAAGATGTCGAAATCTGCGTTTAACATGCAAAAAAGCCGGCCCGAAAATTGGGCCGGTCTTACAATTCCAGTCTTTCCCTTAAATCTTTGACATAATTCCGACTGACGGATAGTTTTTCCTCAATGCCGCGAAGCTCCAGCTGATAGGCCCCGTTGAACCAAGGGCTCAATTTCTCGACATAATCCAGATTGACGATATAACTTTTGTGAATCCTGAAAAAAGAGAACTCCTGAAGTCGCTGCTCCACTTCTTTCAATGTCCATTTCGTTTCATACTCAGAAATTTTACCTACAATCTTAGTAGAACGATCCTCTCGGTAAATGTATACAATTTCATCAGGGTCCAAATAAATAATTTCTTCATTTCCTTCCACTGCTAACTTAGAAGGTTTAACTCTCTGCAGCTCATCTGGTGATTGCGGCCTAAGCTTCTTCTTCAACCGCTCGATGGCATCACTCAGCTGTTCTTCTTCATAGGGCTTCAATAAATAGTCAACCGCATCGTGTCTAAATGCTTCAACAGCGAAATCAGGATGGGCTGTAGCAAAAACGATATAAGGCACGTGTTTCAGTTCCTGCAGTGAAGCGGCTACTTCCATTCCTGTCATTTTAGGCATTTCTACATCCAAGAAGAGGACATCCGGATGCATTTGAATAGACTTCATAAGTGCATCATCACCAGAAGACGCTTCGCCAACGACTTCAATACACTCAAAACTCTTTAAAAGAAAAATCAATTCTTCACGGCTGAACCTTTCATCATCGACAACTAATGCCCTGATTTTCTCCTTCAAGCCGGCACCTCCTCTTCTTTGTGTGGGATCAGGAAAGATATTGTGGTTCCATGCCCCGGTTGACTCTCTATATGAAGCTTGGCCTTTTCACCGTGCATATGCTCCAACCTCTTATTAACATTGTATAACCCCAGTCCTGTCCCTTTCGTGGAATCTACTTTGGATGCCCCCAGCCCTTTCAAGCGGTCTCGGTCGATTCCACTGCCATTATCCATCACAGCAATTTTCACACCCTCTTCCACACCTTCAATCCGTATAGTAATCTCAGCTTCGCTTTGCTGATCATTTATGCCGTGTTTGATGCAATTTTCCACTAGAGGCTGCAGCGTCAAAGGGGCGATTTTGGCATTCAAAGCAGAATCATCGATTTCATAAGAGACATGAAGTTTATCGACAAATCTGGTTTCTTCGATCAACAAATACGATTTCACATGACGAAGCTCTTCTTCCAGTGTCGTCCACGTTTTTGTCGTTGCTCCCAGGTTTTGTCTGAAAAACTTGGATAATGCAATCAATAATGAACGAGCGCGCTTGGGCTCACTGCGCGTAAGTGAGACGATGACATTGAGTGAGTTGAAGAGAAAATGCGGATTGACCTGGGCTTGAAGAGCTTTCACTTCGGCTTCACGGGCAAGTTCCTGTGCTTTTTCTGCTTCTGCAATTTCCAACTGCTGACCTAACAAGGCACTCAAGCCTTGGATCAACTCCAATAAAACATTGGAAATTTCTTTTTCTGAGTGAACATAAAACTTCAAGGTTCCGACCACTTCATTCCGGCGTTTCAAAGGGGCAATGACTGCAGCGCCCAAGGGGCACTTCGGATGTTGACAGTTGATGTCCTCATGCTTCGCCACGACCATCTCACCTTTATGGATCACTTGACGCGTGGCATTGGTCAATATTGTTTCGCCAGATTTATGATGATCATCTGCCTGTCCGACATGGGCCAGGATAGTCTCTTGGTTCGTCATCGATATCGCACTCACATCCACTTTTTCATAGATGATCTGACACGCTTTTTGAGCAGAATCAGCCGTCAAACCTTTCCTTAAATAAGCGATGGTGGATTCCGCCAGCTTCAATGCTTTTTGAGCTTGAAGTGCTCCTGCTTTTTCCTCTTCATTCAGAACATTACGGATGATCAATAGAAACAGAGCAGCACCGACTCCGTTCGCTGCAATCATAGGCAACCCTATTTCCTGGACCAGTTCCCAGGCGCGTGTATAAGGACGTGAGACTGCCAGTATGATGAACATCTGGATCGTTTCAGCGAGACCTCCGACCAATAAAGCCGTTTTCAACTTCAGCGGCTGATCTTTTTTATGAAAAAAACCAGCGATGATTCCTGCCACCACCGCTGATACGCCACAAGCGAATCCTGTAAATCCACCCAGCGAAAAACGGTGAAGACCTGCGATCAATCCAGCTCCCGCTCCGATCCTGTAGCCACCGAATAGTCCAGCGGCTACGATACCGATTACCCTTGAATTGGCAATCGCTTCTGATTCTCCAAGATCATAGGCCCACCGTCCGAATTCAAGGGAGTTCGTATCATAGGTGATCCCTGTGTATGTGCCGATAATTCCAAACAAACCAAAAAAAGCGATTGCCATGTATTGCTGTTCAACGTTCAATGTCTTCCGGTCTATCAACTCCCGGAAAAACTTGAAACGAGTGATGATGAAGGCAACCGTAACGATGATGCCGAGACGTTCCAGCATCGGAAGAAACAATTCGAACATCCGTCTCGTCCTCTCCGTTGTATTTGTTTCTATTGTAGCATGCTTGAAAACGTTTCATACAAATGGAATAATCTTGGTAAAGACGAAGGAACGAGGTGCTGCAATGACGATGAAAATAGCCATCATCCAAATGGACATCGCTTTTGGCGATCCCGAAGCCAACCGTGCAGAAGCTGAAAGAAAAGTTCAAGAAGCGGCAAGGGAAAAAGTTGATGTGATCGTTCTCCCCGAACTATGGACTACCGGGTACGATTTAAGCCGCTTTGATGAGATTGCAGAAAAGATGGACGGTCCTACCCATCGATTGTTGAAAGAACTCTGCCAAAAATACAAGTTAGCCATTTTAGGATCTGTGGCGGAAGTGCAGGGAGAAAACTATTACAACACTCTCGTGGGCTATAACAGTGAAGGAACACGTATCCTTCACTACCGAAAAGCTCATCTTTTCCGCCTGATGAATGAGGAAAAGTACTTGGAATCAGGAGATACCAAAGGGAACTTCAGTATATTGAACCATAAAGCCGCCGGTGTCATTTGTTATGACATCCGTTTTCCTGAATGGATGAGAACACACATGCTGGACGGTTCCAAAGCTCTTTTTGTCGTAGCAGAATGGCCGAAGCCCAGGGTGGATCATTGGCGCAGCCTGTTGATCAGCCGTGCCATTGAAAATCAATGCTTCGTCATTGCCTGCAACCGGGTAGGTTCAGACGATAATAACCGGTTCGGGGGTCATTCTATGGTGATCGATCCATGGGGAAATATAGTGGCCGAAGCTGGCGGCCACGAGGAAATTCTATACGCGGAAGTCGATTTATCAGATGTCGAAGAGATTCGTGAACAAATTCCGATTTTCCAAGATCGACGTCCTTCCTTATATGAATAGAGAAAATAAACAACCTATAACACTTAAAAAAGCAAGGACGAGTTTGACCTCGTCCTTGCTTTTATTTATTGCCATCCTCTGTAAATTCATTACAATCTTTTTTATAAGCGGCTTCTTGATAGAAGTAGTTCGGTGTGTCCATCCGATCTTTATAAGCAGAATGGAAGATATGCGTCGATGCAGGAGAAATCGGAGGAATGAGCCACGTCCAGTCCCCCGTCGCTTCCCTTCCGCACTTACGCTCCTTACTCTCAAACAGCTTGAATTGCTGGGCCGCTGAATGATGATCGACGATATTTACTTTGTCGGTTTTATAGGAATGGATGACCGCTTGGTTCAATTCAATGAGCGCACGGTCTTTCCAAAGCGACGTATTCCGCTTGATATTCAACCCCATCCCTTCTGCTACAGCGGGTAAAAGGTTATAACGAAATTCATCAGCTAAGTTTCGCGCTCCGATCTCCGTTTCCATGTACCATCCATTAAAAGGAGCAGCGGTGTAATCCAGTCCTCCAATTTCCAAGCGCATATCGGAAATAATTGGAACAGCATACCAACGAAGACCCAAGTCTTCAAACCATTCAAATTCTGGATGGCGAAGCGGAACCTCCAGTACTTTATCCTTTGGAATGGAGAACCATGATGGTTTTCGGTCGTTCACTTGGATCACCAACGGAAGCACATCGAAATGACTTCCTTCTCCTTTCCATCCAAGCTCTTCGCACTTCTTCGTAAACTCCACTGAAGCCGGATCCCCAATCAACCCTTCTTCTGTTTCATACCCTGCATAACGAACAAGCTGATGATTCCAAATTCTTATTTCTTCATTTTCCCCTCTAGGTTTAAAAATTGAAATGGTCGAGCGGATTCTGCCTTCGTTCGTAGCAAAATCGATATGTTCAAAAAGAGCATCACGGATTTCTTCTTCGTTTTCCAAATGACGATGATCGAACACTTGCAGGCTGTTCCAGAACAATCTCCCTATACACCGGTTACTGTTCCTCCAAGCGACTCTTGCTCCATATTCGAGTTCTTCATACGTATGGTCATAGGTACCTCTACTTCTGATCGATTGATGAATATGTTCAAGCCTTTCCTCTACTCCGGAAAGACCAAGCTCTTCATAATATTGACGGATGAACGATTCTGCCTTTTGATGTAATTCTTTATTCAACACTAGACTAGATCCTCCTGTACTTTCTTCCTCCACCAATCGTATCACAAAACTTTCATCCTAAAGGGTTAGAATGCTCTTCCCTTCATTTCGCTTTACGGGCCGCCTGTTGAATCGGATCCCAGACACTGTTATAAGGAGGGGCATAGGCAAGGTCTAAATCCGTAAGTTCATCAATTGTCATCTCATTATAAAGAGCCGTCCCCAATACATCCAGCCGTTTATCCACTCCTTGTTTTCCTATGATTTGAGCACCCAGCAGCTTTCTTGATTCTTCATGGTAAAACAACTTCAAAGTCATCGGGTCTTCCTTGGAGTAATATCCAGCTGCGTGTGTAGAACCGGTTTTTATCGTCCGAAAAGGAATATGTTCCTGCTTCAGTTCTTTGGAAGAGAGCCCTGTACGCCCTAACGTCAAACCGAAGAATTTGATTATGGAAGTCCCTACAATTCCCTGGAACACTTTTCTTTGATTGATCATGTTCAAGCCTGCGACTTGCCCCTGTTTGTTTGCATGAGTTCCTAAAGGGACGTAATCCGACTTTTGTTTAATGCGGTGGAACTGAGTAGCACAGTCACCGGCTGCATAGATATCCATGATGCTCGTTTCCATGAATCCATTCACTTCGATAGCATCAGCGACGCCTTTCGCAATTCCAGTCCCCTCAAGAAACGAAGTGTTCGGTGTCACTCCAACAGCAACTAAAACGAAATCCGATTCATACTCTCCATGGTCTGTAACGACACTCTCCACGCGGGTTTCTCCTGAAAACTCTTTGACTGATTCTCCAAAGTTCAGAGTAACTTCGTTTCTCTCCGCTTCTTCATTGATCATTTCAGCCATGTCTTCGTCAAAAATTTTCGCCAGCTGCTGCCCCCGGTCGATGATACGCACATTTTTCCCAATCGCTCTCATGCTTTCTGCCATTTCTAAACCGATATAACCTCCACCCACAATAGTGACGTTATGTACAGGATCGGATATATCAGCCAGAATTTCTTTGACATCTGGAATCGTCTTTAATGTAAATACCCCTTCAAGATCCTTTCCATCCCATGGAGGCATGACCGGAGATCCACCAGTGGCAATCAATAAACGATCATAGGATTCTTCGAATAGCTCCCCATTTTTGTGGTTCACTCCATAAACGATCTTATGGTCACAATCGACTTTTTCCACTTCGTGAAGAGTTCGGACGTCTATGCCATACTTTTCTTTGAAAGTCTCCGGGCTTCTAGCTATAAGATCTTCCGGGGATTCTACATCTCCGCTCACCACATAAGGCAGTCCACACTGGCCATAGGAAGTGATTTCTCCCTTTTCTATCGCTACTATTTGATTACCTTCACTGTTCCTGACAATTTGCATCGCTGCACTCATTCCCGCAGCGTCGCCTCCGATAATGACGAATTTCATTGGTCTACTCCTTTCTAAATACATAATTTTTCATATTATTCCCTACCTGCTACTGAACATGTTACACTAACGTTATTATCTGTTGTTCGATTATTCAAAAAATAATAAGGTGGGTTAGAATGAAACGCTTCTCTCAATCCAATACAATACAACGATTACCGGACCAATTCTTTGCAGAGCTTGTAAAGAAACTGAACCATTATCAAAAGAAAGGTCATGACACAGTGAACTTAGGGCAGGGAAATCCCGATCAACCGACACCCGATCACATTGTCCATTCCCTTCAGACTGCTGCAGAAAAACCCGTATATCATAAGTACCCTCCATTTCAAGGCTTTGATTTTTTAAAAGAAGCGGTGGCCACTTATTATAAGCGTCATTATAATGTAGAACTCGATCCCGGTTCTGAGATAGCCATCATGCCTGGTAGTAAAACAGGGCTCGTAGAATTGAGCCAATGCTTCTTGGATCCCGGTGACATTGCCCTTGTTCCGGATCCGGGTTATCCCGATTATTGGTCGGGCGTAGCTCTGGCTGGTGGGGAAATGAACTCCATGCCTCTACGCGAAGAAAATGATTTTCTGCCTGATTATGGAGAACTCGATAAGGAAACTTTGGAAAAATCGAAGCTTATGTTCCTTAATTATCCGAATAACCCGACAGCCGCTTTGGCAAACCAGCAGTTTTTCGAAGAAACGATCGAACTTGCTGAGGAGAACGACATTTGTGTCGTGCATGACTTCGCTTATGGCGCCATCGGTTATGACGGAGAAAAACCGCTCAGTTTCATGCAGGTACCAGGAGCGAAAAATGTAGGTGTTGAAATTTATACGATGTCTAAAACCTACAATATGGCAGGCTGGCGCGTCGCTTTCGCTGTAGGAAATCCAAGCGTCATCGAAGCTTTAGAAAAAATCCAGGATCATTATTTCTGCAGTCTTTTCGGCGGCTTGCAGGAAGCATCGGCTACTGCCCTGCTCGATTCCCAAGAGTGCGTTGAAGAACTGACGGCTACATACGAAAAGAGAAGAAACGTTTTCGTTGGCGGTTTAGAAAAGCTCGGATATGAAGTCATGCCTTGCAAAGGCTCCTTCTTTGTTTGGATGAAAACACCGGAAGGGTATTCATCTCAAACATTTGCAGATGAACTTTTGGAAAAGGTCGGTCTGTTCGTCGCTCCGGGCGTCGGTTTCGGAACGTACGGTGAAGGTTACGTGAGGATCGGATTGAATAATTCGGAAGATACGCTCAAAGACGCCCTCCAACGTTTTGATAAATTCAAAAATAACGAATAATAAAATGCCATCCTGGCCCAGGATGGCATTTTTCATGGGGATAGCGTCATCCTATGTAAAGGAAACCAAGCCTCTTGAATGATTATTGATCTATAGAAAGATCAGCCTTTCAACTCCATTACCATATCTACGTGAGGGATCCCATCTTCCAAATAGACGTCAGTAACTTCTTTGAATCCGAATGATTGATAAAAGTAACGTAAATGCTCTTGTCCATGCAGTTGAATGCCATCTACTTTGATTTCCTCTTTCAGTATGTCAATAGCTCGATTCATCAGTTCACGGGCAAGCCCCGTTCCACGACACTCCTCAATCACAAGGACTCGACCGATTGCATAGTACTCCCCTTTCTTTTGAGGAGGAACCAGTCTGCAATACGCTTTGATGTCACCATCTTCTTCTTTCCATAAATGTAGACAATCATCATCGATTCCGTCGATTTCAGGGTATGGACATTCCTGCTCTACTACGAACACACCCACTCTCTTCTTTAGAATTTGATACATCATTTCTTTACTCAACTCATGGAACTGCTTCAATTTCCAAGTCATTAATTATTCCTCCAATACAAGTACATATGATCAGGCTACTCTATAAACGCATTGTGTTTATTGATTAAGATTTACTTCCCAGCACCCAAGATTTCATTCACTGATTAGCCCCAAAGATAGAAGTCCGATAGCTCACCAAAGGCCATTCCCACTTTTTAAAAAGGGCTGTTCTAACTAAATTATTTTATAAGAATAATTTTGACAGTTTGATTATAGCCGAAGGTGGGGAAAAATACTTTAAACAACTAAGTAAATGAGGGAGAGATTAAGGATGCTGTTGGACCTTTTACCAGTATCGTTAAAAAAATACTTTGAAATGTCTAAGCGTCAGCGCAAGCATGAAATGCAGTCGACGTTATGGTATATGCCGGCTATTTACATATCGGCTTCTATCGCTTTTGTCGCCTTGACATTAATCTTGGATCTGGTCTTGGAACTGGACCAATTGGCCCCCGCCGCTTTTCAAGTAAATGGTGATATTACAAGGATGCTTGTCAGTACCTTGATCGGCGGGATTTTGACACTTAGCGCCTTCACCTTGAACTCCTTACTCGTCGTTTTGACGACGTTCAGCGGGCAATTTTCTCCACGATTATTATTGAATTTTGTCTCAGATAAGCAAACCCAGCATTGTCTGGGGATATTCAATGGCAGTTTCGTGTATGTACTAGTAATTTTCCTATTTACAGGAAACTCTTCAGCTAATGAAGAATTTGCAGCGGTTCCCATCATCACGGTGCTTCTTGCTTTTATCTCAGCCGTCACTTTCATCTACTTCATTAATCATGCGACGACTTGGATGCAAGTCCATAATATCACTTATTCAATGAAAAGGTCTTCTGAACAAATCATAAACAAGTCTCTACGAAAAGACTTGGAAGCCTACCGCACAGAGGAACCTGGAGATTTAATGGAGAAAGAACAGGAAAATGCTTCGGATATGTGCGCCCACCGTTCAGGTTATTTACAGCTGGTTGATTATCATTCAATGATACATGAAGCTAAAAAAGATGACATCATCATCCAATTGAACAGCCAGGTAGGAGATTATATTCTGAGAGGAAACAGCATGATGAGTTATTGGGGACCAGGAGCAGATCAAATTAATGAAAACAAATATCTGAACATGATCGAACTTGGTCACAAGGAAACGGAGCTGCAGGACATTAACATGGGGATGCATAAGCTTGCGGAGATTGCGATCAAGTCTATCGGCAATAATGATCCAAAGACGGCCACAAACACGATCCACCAGATGGCGGAATTGATGCTCACCGTTGAACATGACATCACTTTCACCCCCTACTTGAAAGATGATGAAGATCAAGTACGTGTCATCTTACTATCTGAATCGTTCGATTACTACATCTACCGAGGGTTCGGCTATATCCGCCATTACGCGAAGGATAATCATTTGATCATCACTGAATTGGTAGCCGCCCTGGGCCTTGTAGCCGAATCGATCGACTCTTCAAAGCACGACATGCTGTGGGAATTCGCTTGCAATACATTGGATCACATTGAAGAACGAGTCATTTACAAACTGGATAAGACATTCCTATTGAATGCTGTAAAAAAACTTGCAAAAACTACAGATCATTTACTGGACTATTATGAAATTGAACGCCGCTTTTATCCACAGGAGAAGTGATTCATAACATACTCAGCGGCCGGCACAGCATAGTTGACAACGCCAGAAAACTTCCTTATGTTCAAATCAAATAAAAAATGATCCCAGGAGGCGCAGTTTTATGGGGCATCATCACCATCACGACCACTCTACCGGTAACATTAAAGTAGCGTTCTTTTTAAACTTTTTCTTTACAATCATCGAAATCATCGGAGGGCTTTTGACCAATAGTATGGCGATTTTGTCTGATGCTCTTCATGATCTCGGTGACTCTTTATCTCTCGGCCTCGCCTGGTTTCTCCAGAAGTACTCGAAAAAGAGCGGGAACTCTGACTTTTCATTCGGCTATAAAAGGTTCTCCTTACTTGCTGCACTGATCAACAGTGTTGTGTTGATTGTCGGATCGGTCTTCATCTTATTTGAAGCTGTCCCTCGCTTATTGAACCCGGAGAGTCCGAATACAACAGGAATGATGATTCTGGCTGTACTGGGAATCCTCGTGAATGGGGCAGCTGTCTTCCGGTTAAAAGATGGTCAATCGATGAATCAGAAAGTCATATCCTGGCATTTACTCGAGGATGTCTTGGGTTGGGTTGCTGTTTTGATCGTTAGTATCGTGATGGCTTTTACAGACCTGTCTATATTGGACCCGCTCGCGTCAATTGCCATCACTTTATATATTTTGTATAACGTATTCTTAAGCTTCATACAGACGATGCGGCTGTTTTTAGAAGGAGTCCCAAGAAACATCGACTTGAAGGATATACGGGAAAGGATCAATGACATCGAACATGTTCTTTCCACCCATCACACCCACCTCTGGTCATTGGACGGGGAACACCACGCTTTCTCCACCCATGTAGTCGTTTCTCCTGATGCGACTAAAAAAGAGGTATGCGAGGTTAAAGATGAAATCAAAGAAATCATCCATTCCATCAAGCTGGAACATGTTACGATAGAAATCGAATATGAAGACGAACCTTGCTCTATTCCTGATTCACTCAATCATAAGAAAAGTGACTAGCAGTTGAGCTAGTCACTTTTTTCCATTTACAAATCCAAGGTTTCAGGAGTATTTGCACCTTCATTCATCAATCGGATACTTTCAGGGAGAATTTCAAGCACGACATATTCAGGATCATCTTTTCCATCGAACCAACGGTCCATATGATCGTTCCAGAGCCAGTCTTTGATCTCTTGGTCTTCTCGAATCTTAGCCTGACCTTCTACTTCAAGGTATGTGTCACCATAGCCTTCCCCTTCATACCCGAGGAGAATGTGTACATTGGGGTTTGCTTCAATTTCATCTGCCTTATGAGTTTCACGGTTGGTCGGTGTGAAAAATGTGAAGTTTTCATCGTTGGAGAAAGTCATATACCGGGAGTGAGGCTTTCCACCTTTAACGGTAGCCAACGTTCCTACTTTATGATGTTTCATGACTTTTTGAATTTCTTCTTTCAATTGATTTTGATTCATGCAAATGCTCCTTCCGTTTTGATTGGTTCCGTTTCAGTTTTCCCTTGTAACTGTAAAATATAAACATCTGAATAGGTGGACACGAATCACAAAAAATATATGTAAGGAGGCTCCCCCAATGTCACCAATGATCACAGGAAATAAAAATAAATGGTTGACCCTGTTGTTAACTTCTCTTTTGATTGGGGTGGCTGTATTCTTTATGAACACCAAGATGACTCAGTCTGAAAAAGGTCATCCAACGTCCGCCACTTTATTCGTACACGGATACAAAGGCGGAGAAAAAAGCTTCGGACCGATGATTGAGCGATTTGAAACCATGAATGAGAACAGCAATCACATGCTTATCTATGTCCATGACAATGGAAAGTTGGCATTTAAAACCCCCTTATCAAAAGGTCAGCACACATTTATTCAACTATTATTCGAAAACAATAGGGCCAGCCTTGATCAACAGACGAAATGGCTCCAAAGTGTAATGTATGAATTGAAACAGAGCTATCACATCGACCAAATTCAATTGGTCGGGCATTCCATGGGAGGCATGGCTGCAGTCAAATACTTGATGAATAACCAGTCCCCCCGCTATCCTTCGGTCGAAAAACTTGCCGTCATTGCCAGTCCTTTCGACGGGATCAGGAAAAAGGGATATTTCAATAAAAATTACGGAGCAGCTCTTGAGGACTTGAAGCCTGGTTCTGCAGCTCAACAAAATTTCCTGAATAGAAAACAGCGTTTGGACCAAGAAGTGGACGTCCTTGCAATCGCAGGTGTAATTAATAAATCAGAAGCACCCTATGACCATTGGGATGGTCTGGTTCACCTCGACAGTGTAAAAAAATTAAGATCGATCATTTCGGAAGAACAATATGAAGAAGAGATTATTTACGGGATTGATGCGACGCATTCCGGTCTACATGAACACCCCACTGTCGATCGAGTCCTTCAAGACTTTTTATGGAAAAACGGTGAATATGAAAAAAGCGTGCACGGTTATTAAAACGTGCACGCTCTTTTTGTTTGCTCTTTATTTTTGAAATATAAATACCCACATGAACGTCAATGCCTGCTTCATATCGTCCGATAAATCGTGTATGTGTTCCTCTTTTACTCCTCTTTTATAAACACCATGACCATCAATGTGAGTCCACTGTGTTTCAAGAGCCATTTTTTCCAACTCCCAAGGCATCATAGTATTACAAATGACTCTCTCCCCAAACAACCGACGGTAACTATTCACCCTGGGCATTGCGGTCGGGCCCAGCACCCCTATACAAAGCTTCCCTCCAGGCTTCAGGATACGTCTCATCTCTTCGAGTCCTTTATATGGAACCTCTGTCCATTCCAATGAATTGACTGCCATGACACCGTCGAAGGAATCTTTCTCAAAAGGTAAGTCAGTCAAATCCCCTTGTACAAACGTCAGTTCTTCAGAATTTGAATGTGCATTTGCACGATCGATCATATCTTGGGACAGGTCTAAACCTGTGACTCGAAAGCCCTCTTGAAACAACTTATAGGAGCCATAACCATCCCCGCAGCCCAGGTCTGCAATATGGCTGCCCTCAGATATATATTTCCGAAGAAAAGGAATGATCGTTTTCCGACTTCCTTCTTCCCACATCGTCCGGCTTTTCGAATTCCACATCTCCGCACGGTCATTCCATTGTTTCTCTGCTTCTTCATGCCAATTAAATGCTTCTCTCATAAAAGAAATCCCCTTTTTCCTTTTACTTATTTACTGGTAACCTCGTAATTTCCATTATAAATAAACCTTGAAAGAATAAACAGAGAGAGCTTCTATTGTCATTAATTAAACGTTTGTTTAATCCTCACACTCTTTTATATGTAACTTTTTCTCACATATTCATTTGACTTTTCAGATTATTCGAAGTATTATACAATTTATAAATAACATAAGATGTTAAGAAACCTTACATCAAATCAAAGGAGGACAAGAAGGATGAAGAAAGTAGAAGCGATCATTCGCCCCGAAGCCTTCCAGACATTAAGGCAGAACCTGGATCAGTTAGGTGTAAAAGGTTTGACTGTGTCAGAAGTAGCCGGGTGCGGGCAGCAGAAGGGGCAGGAAGGAATATTCCGCGGAAGTCGTTTTCAAGTGAAACTCTACCCGAAAGTGAAAGTGGAAATGGTTGCGGAAGATACAGAAGTCCAGTCTATCGTTGATCTGATCATCGATACATGCGCTACCAACGAAGTAGGAGATGGCAAGATTTTCGTCTCTACGATTGATGAAGTTTTTCGCATACGTACAGGTGAAACAGGTAAATCAGCTTTAGTTTAATAATAGGAAGGAATGAATATTCACTTATGAAAAAAACGCTGTTTTTATTATTGTTCTTGTCCCTTGTATTTCCACTTACCGCAAGTGCCTCCCCAGCGATTACACCTGAAGCCGTAATGGAATCGGTCGATATGGTGTGGATTATGATCGCCGCCTTTTTAGTCTTCTTCATGCACGCCGGATTCGCAATGGTTGAGTCAGGATTCACACGATCCAAAAATGCCTTGAATATTTTAATGAAAAATTTCATGACGATTTCCATCGCTTCTGTCCTTTATTTTGTGGTGGGTTACGGCATCATGTTCGGAAAATCAGGAGGCGGACTCATCGGACTGGATGGTTTCTTCTTGAACGGTCATGAAGACCAAATCGGATTCTTCGTTTTCCAAGCTGTATTCGCAGCGACATGTGCCACTATCATTTCGGGTGCTGTTGCAGAACGTATGAAACTAAGCTCTTATTTACTACTTACATTACTTATGACCGGAATCATCTATCCTGTGGTCGGACACTGGATCTGGGGCGGGGGATGGTTGTCTCAACTTGGATTCGTCGATTTCGCCGGTTCGACTACTGTTCACTTGACAGGTGCGATCGGAGCAATCATCACAGTCATGTTCCTCGGACCTCGTTTAGGGAAATACAGCGGTACAACCGTCAATGTCATACCAGGCCACAATATCCCGCTAGGCGCTTTAGGGGTCTTCATTCTATGGTTCGGATGGTTTGGCTTCAACGGCGGAAGTACGCTTGCTGCTGATCCTTCGTTGATTCCGGCAGTTGTCGCTACTACACTCCTTTCAGCTTCAGCAGCTGTCATCAGTTCCGCCCTTTATTCTCAGTTGAAATTCAAACAAATCGATGCTTCCCTTACATTGAACGGAGCTTTGGCAGGTCTTGTGGGAATCACCGCAGGTACAGCGAACGTCTCTCCTCTAGGAGCTATTTTGATCGGATTAGTTGCAGGATTCATTCTGGTCGAAGCTGTCCAGTTCTTCGATCAAAAAGCGAAAATTGACGATCCTGTAGGAGCAATAGCTGTCCATGGAGTTTGCGGAATCTGGGGAACGGTAGCAGTCGGATTATTTTCTGTAGAAGGCGGACTGCTTTATGGAGGAGGTCTGACGCTGCTTGGTATTCAAGCCATTGGCGTACTGGCTGTAATTGGTTGGACCTCATTAGCCACAGCTTTAGCTGTCATTACAATCAAGGCCGTAACCGGATCCATCCGGGTTTCTCGTCAGGAAGAAGTATCTGGACTTGATTTCGCCGAACACGGTTCGAGCGCTTATGAATCAAGCCGCAGCATCTTCAATGAAAATCCAGGGCCAGACAGTGATTTTGGTGTCGGTTTACTCCATCGTTTAGATAGCTTGAACGATGAAGAAGAACACCCTAGACCGTTAAAAGAACAAGCTTAAAAACAAGAGAAATTACCACCACCGGTGATCCGAAAGCGGATGAGCCGGGGTGGTTTTTTCATTTTCTCATGGTTCGTTCTGTCTATTTTACAAATAAATGCGAACAAACGTTCTTGTTTTTCTGAAAAATATGGTATCCTTGTATATAGATACCGTTCTTATAGGGTTAGGTGAGCGTGTGATAGAGAAGGAGTGATGCTTTTCATGAGTACTTATGAAGCTCTTATGATCATGCTGGCGTTTGGAACGTTTATCATCACACTCCTGGCATTGATCATAAAAATGAACAATAAAAGATAGACCCCTTTCGAATACGAAAGGGGCCTTTCCTCCATTGACGGATTAGAACGAACGGTATCTTCTCAGGTCACAGTGGCACCTGTGACCTGATTTTCTTTTATTATAGCACAGTAAAACGCAAACGAAAGAATATTTCTCCCTAAAAGGAACGGCACATTCAACCTTCTGCCTTTACTCTTTCAAGATGCGCTTTGACACGGGAAAGAGACCGGTTGATATCTTCCCTGATTTTTGGGTTGTAAAAGACAGCCGCAGGATGATAAAGGGGAACGACTGGGTATGTTTTTTCCGATTCTATATATTGGTCTTCATTGTTTCCCACTTTCATTATAGGTGTTTCAATGACCTCACCTAAATAATCACTGATTTTTTCTTTTCTTCCAGTCAACCTTTCAAAAGCTACTCCACCGAGTGCAATAATCAAGACGGGGTCCACTTTTTCTATTTGATAATCAAGGAGTTTGGCATGGGCCATAATTTCTTTTTGGTTCGGCTTGCGGTTCGCTTTTCGTCTCCCTCCCGAACCTTTCTTGTTGGTTTTCACCCATTTGTAAGGTCTGCTTCTTACCACACTAGTGATGTAAACATCTTCTCTATCCAAGTCTAAAATCTGTAATTGTTTATCCAGTTCTACTCCGGCACGTCCGATGAAAGGAATCCCCTTTTCAGCTTCTTTTTCCCCCGGTGCTTCTCCTACAATCATGATATCCGCTTCAGGATTCCCTTCTCCAAGAACGAAACCTTCCACATCATATGGATCGATTCTTTTTTTGGCATCTTGGATCAGGTCTTTCGGCAAGTCCAAACTTACCCCTCCCTCTTTTTATTCCTTCTACCTATTTTCCACCGTAAGAGACAGGTTACACATCCGCTTCTTTCAATTACTTGGAAAAAGCATAAGATTTAGGAGATAATAAAAAAAGAATCGAAAACCAAGGAGCGCACACAAATGAAAAAGTTATCCAGTTGGATTGTAAGATTACATAAATGGTTTTTAGCCTTATGGGTAGTGATGGCTGTCGTATTAGGATTCCTTGCAGTTCAACTTCCTTCCTTACTTGAAGGAGATGGGTTCCGGACAGAAGGTGAGTATGAAAAAGTTGATGAAGTTTTGAAAAAGGATTTCGATTTTCCGGAATCCACCCTCTTCCTTTTATTTGAAGAACCATCTGAAGATAAGATTTCGAGCATTCTTGAGATGGTTGAAAAACGCGTTTCACCATCGACGCTCCTTTCCCCATTAGACGATTCTTCTATGATAAAAAATGACATCGCTTATGCCAGCATTCAATTTACCGATCCAGCTGTAGATATCCAGCGTGCAATTCATGAAGTCGAAAAGGTGATTCAGTCCGAAGAAGGAGTTACACTCACTGGTGCTCCTGTCATCTCCGAAGACATCAATAAAGCCAGCCAGGAAGATTTGAAACGAGCGGAATTGATCGGATTACCCGTAGCGTTAATCGTTCTTGTCTTTGCCTTCGGCACTTTATTCGCTTCTTTGATTCCCTTAATTATAGGCGCTGTCACAATCATCTGCGGATTCGGCGTCCTTTCCCTCATCGGACAAGATGTGCAGCTATCTATATTTATTCTGAATATAGCTCCAATGATCGGTCTCGCCCTAAGTATCGATTTTGCACTCTTATTCATAAATCGGTACAGAGAAGAATTAAAAAAACAGGAGAAAGAGGAGGCATTAAAGACGACGATCCAAACAGCAGGAAGATCGATTCTGTTTTCTGCCGTCTGCGTATTCATAGGACTTGCAGCGATGAGTATCATCCAAGTCGATATTTTTATGAATATCGCTATCGGAGGATCGATCGTCATCGTTTTCGCCGTCTTGGGTTCATTGACACTTCTACCATCATTACTCTATATAGCAGGTCCGCATATCAATAAATGGAGAATCATCTCCGTCAGGTCAGATACCAGCCCGAAATGGCGAAGGTTTGCTGAAAAAGTCATGAAACGACCAGTGGCTGTGTCAGTAGCGGCACTGATCGTTCTATCGATTGGAATCCTTCCAGTCACAAACATGAACCTTACTATCCCTACGATCGACTCTCTACCTCAGAATTATGAGTCGAGAACTGCTTATGATACAATCGACGATACTTTTTTCTCCGACCAGGAGAGTGTTGCCTATGCCATCGCAGAGCGCCAAGGGGGATGGCTGTCCTTAGAGGGCCTTGAGAAAATGGAGGAGATTAAAGAGGAGTTAGGAAAGGCTGAGATTGTCCAGGAAGTCAGTACCCTGTACTCAGAAAGTAACACGGACTCCCCAGACCAACTTTCGAAAGCTCTTTCGCAGGAAGTTACACGAATCCGATTGGAACCAGCTGTTAATCGGTTTGTTTCTGAAGAAAAACTTGTCATTCCCATCAAACTTACCGCAACTGCCAACTCGAAAGAAGCAAAACAACTGATGACGGATTGGGACCAAAAAGAATGGTCGGTTCCTATGATGTTCGGGGGACGCCCGAAATTCAATCAGGAAATTTACTATGAAATCGAAAATAAAATTTATATGACCCTGGCTGTCATTCTTGTTTCCACGTTCATTATTTTGATGATTGCCTTTCGTTCCATCGCCATCCCATTAAAAGCGATTTTGATGAATGTCATCGGCCTTGCCTCAACTTTCGGTATACTAGTCTGGCTGTTCCAAGGTGGTCAGTTTGGATTGAACCCTTCTGATATAGCACTCATTTTACCTGTGATTGTATTCAGTCTTGTTTTTGGACTAAGCATGGACTACGAAGTATTTCTCATCTCCCGTATCCATGAATTCTATTTGAACGGAAAAGATAACACGACCGCAACCATAGAAGGGTTGGCGACAACGAGTAAAATCATCACTTCTGCTGCGTTGATTATGATTGTAATAACAGGAGCATTCGCGTTTACTGATGTCGTCCCGGTAAAACAAATCGGAATCGGTATTGCGCTTGCGATTTTTCTGGATGCAACAATCATCCGTCTGCTTCTCGTACCGAGTCTCATGAAACTTATGGGGGACTGGAACTGGTGGTTACCAGGATCAAGGCAGCCCATACGTAAAAAAGAACATTAAAAAAAGCGGCGGTCTGCCGCTTTTTCACTTCATTTCAAATACTAGATAGGTCGTAACAAAATAAGCTGCAATGATGGCAACCGAAGGCCATAGATAACCAAATGATTTCGCTTTTTTTCTGGATATGCTCAAAATAATCAATAGTATAAATAAAATGGAGGCTCCGCCTGTCACTAAATTTGCTGGACTAGCGTTTTCAAGGAGATTCCCTTTGAAATAAATGACATCCGTAAAAGCCAGTATCATCAAGTTGAACGCATTACTTCCAAGCAGAGAACTGATACCTAAATTGAAGTTTCTTAACTTCAACGCTGTCCCCACACTGACAGCATCAGGTAGAGATGTACTGATCGCCACTAAGAATGAACCGATAAATGACGCACCGATCCCTGTAATTGTGGAAATTCGTTCAGCGGTGATCGTCAAGATACTACCAATGACCATAATGGCAATGGCATAAGCGATAAAACGCCACAGCACTTGTTTATAGGAATATTCCTTATAACGATCTTGTTCCCTTTTCACTTTCCGGCCCTGGTATTCTGTCCGATCATTGATCCATTTCGATCCAATGAAGTAAAGGAGCACGATTGCGATGGACGTATAGCTGATGTGGAAAATGTGAGCCGGCAAAGTAAGAGTCAGCCCAGCCATAACAATCATTGTCATGAATACGACCAGCCAGCCATAAAGCTTACTTTCAACTGTGGCATGAGTCATTATTTGATGTCGTCTATAAACAACATCGAAAATCGCCAATCCCATTATATTGAACAAATTACTCCCCACCAAGTTTCCAACAGCCAAATCAGGGCTGTCGATCCAAACCGCCGTGACACTGGAAGTCAGTTCCGGCAAGGAAATCGCAATGCCGATGAGGGCTCCGATAAAAGCGGAAGAAGCTTTTGTTTTTTCTTTTACCGCATCACCGAATATGGCTAATCGGGAAGCAACAAAGAATGTACTTACTCCCGATAAAATGAAAATCGCAAATACCATCCAACTGTTCATCTGAAATTCCCCTTCTCCGAGTCCGTCTATTGTTCACCCTTTCCCTGCATCTCTGAATATGAAACGAAAAAAAGCCGGCATAAAGCCGGCCTTTGTTCAGGCTTGTTTAACTTTTGGCGACTCTTTCTCTTTGATGAGATCCGCCGTCAGTTGACCTGATAATGTTACCATCGGAACTCCACCACCAGGGTGAGTGGAACCTCCTACAAAATACAAACCTTCATAAACCTGACTCTTAGACGGGATTTTAAATCCGCCATTATTTTTACGATCTGCCGCTATTCCGTATATGGACCCTCCGTTTGGACCATATAGAGACTCAAGGTCTTCCGGAGTGAAACGGTACTCAAATTCGATGGAATCCCTCAATCCGGTCATACCCATCCGCTCGAGTTTATCCAAAACTTTTTCCCGATATTGATCCCAATCGATCGGCTTTCTCTTTTTATTCGCTAATGGCGGCACATGAGTGAGTACGAATAAGTTATCTTTCCCTGCCGGTGCCTGCGAATCATCTGACCTTGATGAGATGCCGATGTAGATGGTCGGGTCATCAGCAGGTTTTCCTTGATCAAAAATCTGCTTGAATTCTTTTTCGGGATCCTCTGAGAAGAAGAAATTATGGTGTTTCAAATTCTCGAATTTCTTATCAGTTCCTAACAAGAGCACCAGACCGGATACCGTCGGGTCGAATTTTTTCTCCAGCGATTTCGTCTCTTTTTTCACCTTGCTTGAATTCGGTGCTAAGCGGCGGTAAGCAGGGATGACTTCCAAGTTTGAAACGACGACATCCGCTTCATGAACCGTACCATCCTCCGTCTCCACCCCGACGACTCGATCCCCTTCCACGACCAGCTGCTGCACAGGTGTATTGAGTTGAACATCCACGCGAAGTTCTTCCATCAGACGCCCCATCGCTTCAGCAATCTGGTACATTCCACCTTTTACATAATGAATGCCAAGACCAAGCTGAACATATACAAGTTGATTTAAAATCGCAGGTGAAGAGTATGGGTTCGAGCCCACATACATAACAAAGAAATTGAAAAGCTGCTCTAAATACTTGTTATCAAAATGTTTGTGCGTCGACCTTGCCACTGTACTCATCGGATCCATTTGGAACAGTTCCTTTAACTTGTGATGGCTCTTCAAATCTTTCAGATCCTGAATACTGTATTTATAAAAGCTCTTCATACACAGCTCATACATTTCCTGACTGTAAGAAAGGAAATCTGTGAACTTTCTATTCGGTTTATCCGTCACTTTCGCCATTTCTTCAAGCATATTCGGCAGGTCACTTGTAACATCCAACTGAGTTCCATCTTCAAAGAACGTCCTCCACTGAGGTTCCACCCGCTCAACGGTTATGTAATCTTCCAGACGGCGGTGAACACTTTCAAATAATTGTTCCAAAACCCAAGGCATCGTTAAAATGGACGGACCGGTATCAAATGTGAATCCCTTTCCTTCACGTCGATTCAATTTTCCTCCGAGATTACTGTTCTTCTCAATCAACTTCACTTGGTAGCCATCCGCAGTCAAACGGATAGCAGCGGACATTCCGCCAAGCCCTGCACCTACGACAATCGCTTTCTTCTGTTTCAAAGCATCCACCTCCAAATTAATAAACAAACGGAATCAGCCTGTACCTGGATTTACACCAATTCACATACATATCCCCGTGGCCCTCCACCAGCATCGCTTCCTCTATGCGGATTCTATGTAGTAGTGCGATGAAGATGACGAATCCAAAAATCAACGCCCCAAGAAGACTGCCGACCCCCAAGCAAAAACCGATAACAATAAAAAATAACCCTGTATATAGTGGGTGTCTCAATTTCCTATATGGTCCACTGCTGACGAGACGATCACCTTTACGAACGGAAACATCTCTCGTGAATTGATCCTTCAAATGAATAATTCCCCAATATCGAAGAAACACACCGATCGTATAAAGCAACAAACCAGCCCACCAAACGAACGCAGAAGTAACCACCCAAAGATCAATCTCCCGCATCCCAAGAGTCAAAACGACAGTCGCTACGACTGCCACGAGAATGATAGAATAGGATTTTCGCTCAAGCTGACCGCCTTCTCGGGAGTTTTGATTACGGAAAACTAAAAACTCCCCCACCCATAGAGCAGTCACGGATAAAAACAGAATTTCGTAGAGTGTCATGAAAATTCTCTTCGGATCAAAAGAAACTCGAGCAATCCTCTCTCCTCCCACTATTTTTAATAGCTGCTATCTTCTACCATTCCCATATTTAAAATGAAATAAACAGCAACACAGACATTTGACCTTGAAAGGTCCAAACGATGAATTTATGATGTTAAAAAGAAGGACAATGAAGAAAAAATAATATACGGAAAAGGGTTGTTCCATGAACCTAATCTACTGGCTCTTTGTAATCGGGGTCGTACTCATGACTTTTTATGTGATTTTTCGATCATTAAGTAAAAAAAGCTATTGGATCATGATCGTCATCGCCATCCTCTATACGGCTTTATTGACAATCAGCTTTTTGACACAATAGTTAAGCCGGCAAATAAAATGCCGGCTTTTCCTTTATTTCTGTTCTCTCCGCTCTTTGTTGATCGCTTCTCTTATGTGATAAAGTTCTGCGTACATCGCAGTAGCATACACACTCAGGATGCTTAAAAACATAGACAGAACAAATACTGAACCATCCAGATCAAATCCTAATACGGATGTGAAACCCACGATAGTTCCTATGATCACACCAATGGATGTTAAGAATATGATCTTCTGAAGTGTTACTGAATAAAACATGTCATCACCTCTTCAGGATAATCTATAACTATCATACCCTTCAGGACTATTCCGTACACTTAGGGAAAAGAAAGTGTATATATCTCAATGAAAAAACAAGGCTCCATGATAAGGAAGCCTTGTTTGATATCACTATTCAACTTTAACTTCTGTTTTCTTGTGTGTATGGAATTCACCTACTACGACATGGAGGTTTACGGCATATTCACCACTATCCGTAAATGTGTAATCCAGTTTGTAACGGCCTTCCTCCATTTCCTCAGCGTCTAAGAACGTATGCTTTTCATTTCCCATTTTCCAAATTTCAAAGCGCACATCGGCTTCAGATATGGGAACGTCCCCATTCATCAGAAGAGCTGTGAGAGTGGTTTCTTTTCCGATTTTCAAAGTATCATCGATTTTGATGTCCGCCTTGAACTTAGAATAGTCTCCATCACCAGGACTTTGATGGTGATCGTCTTTTTCTTTATCGGATACAGCTTTATTCTCACCCGTAGTGCCGATCATCAACTCTTGTTTAGGCATATTATGCTGATCCCTTGCCTGAACATGCGAGATGACATAATAGACACCAGGCTCATCCACTTTTTTATTCATCGTATAGACGCCATCGCTTTGGTGCTCTCCATCAATCATTTCATGTTCAGCAGATTCCTGGCCTTTTTTCCAAAACTCAAAACGAACTTCGTCAGCATCTTCAACCTTTTCCTGTCCGTATGACACTTGAGCTTTAACCGTAAATTCTTCTCCGACATCAAGATCAGCTGATTTCGGCTCTGTAGATATTTCTACATCAAGCCTTTTGATTTCTTCACTTTCATTTGCATTTTCATTGGTATTTTCTCCGCAGGCAGCAAGTAGAAGAACACTTGAAATTGCAAAAAGACTAAACATGACCTTATTCAACATCCATGCCCCTTTCAGGATCAAGGAGATTTATTGCACTTTCTCCAAATCTTCTATGATCTTGTCCATTTCCTCATTACTTGTTCCTTTGTATTTCTTGATAACTTTCCCCTCAGGGTTGACCAGGAAGAAGCTCGTTCCATGCATGAATTGTGATGAATCAGGTATTTCATCCACTAAATTTTTAAATGATTTAATAGAGAATTCTTTGATTCTTTCAAATTCATAACCGGTCACAAAAGTCCAATTTTCATAATCGGCATCATGTTTATCGCCGAATGCTTTCAGTTTTTCAGGAGTATCATTCTCTGGGTCTATACTGAATGAAACGAATTCGACATCCAAACCTTTTTCTTCTGCTTTATCCTGTAGAATAGACATGTTTCTTGTCATCGGAGGGCAGACCGTTTCACAATTTGTGAAAATGGTATTCGCAACCCACCATTCCCCTTCTAAATCACTTTTAGTTAGTGTGTTATTATCTTGGGTGGTAAATTCAAAATCCTGGACGGTTTCATCCATATTCGATTCAATTTCCGATTGACCGCAGGCGGCCAACAGGGAAAGAACGGCTATAAGTACGATGTGAATTGCCTTCATAATAAAACTCCCTCTATTCATACTGATTTATACACGTTATTTTCAGTATAGTATAAATTACCTTTCCCTTTGTGAACAAATTTCATCATTTTCATGAACCTTTTTCAATCGCAGCATCCGTGTTTAACAAATTAAAAAGACACCCTTATTCACTAAGAATAAGGGTGTCTTCTATCTTGTTTATGCGTGCATAGCTTCTTTTTCTTCTTTTTCCAATCCGTGCTTTTTCTCTGTTTCAGAAACAACAACGGCACATGCTGCATCACCAGTAATATTCAAGGCAGTTCTTGTCATATCAAGAAGACGGTCGATACCGATAATCAGGGCGATACCTTCCACAGGAAGGTTGACCTGATTGAGGACCATGGCCAGCATGATCAAACCTACTCCCGGTACACCGGCAGTTCCGATACTAGCCAGTACAGCTGTAAGGACAACCATGACCAGCTGAGCAAAGGATAAATCGACACTATACACTTGTGCAATGAATACAGTGGCAACACCTTGCATGATAGCTGTACCATCCATATTGATCGTAGCCCCTAAAGGCTGCACGAAACTACTGACCGATTTCGGTACCTTCAGGTTTTCTTGAGCTGTTTTCATAGAAACCGGTAATGTAGAACTACTGCTGGATGTACTGAAGGCAACCGTCATAGCCGGGAAGAATCCTTTGAAGAAAGCAATAGGACTCCTCTTTCCAAGGAACTTGACAGCTGCACTATAGGTGATTGCACCATGAAGGAACAGCCCCGCGATGACGACCACCATATACATGAACATCGCCTGCGCGCCATCCAGACCCATGGAGCCGATCGCTGACGCAAGCAAACCGAACGCGCCATATGGTGCAAAGCGCATAATCAAGTTTACCAGGTACATCAGGATTTCATTTCCTTGTTCAAGCAAGTCCATAAGCCCCTGCGTTTTCTTACCCAGCATCGCCAGACCTAATCCGATAAAGATGGAAAAAGCGATGATTTGCAGCATATTTCCATCCGTCATAGCCGCAATCGGGTTCGTCGGAATTATGTTCGTAAATGTTTCGACCACTGTCGGAGCTTCTTTACTTTCGAATTCGGCTCCGGATGTATCGATATCAATGTTCCCCGGCTGGAACAGATAAGCTAATGATAAAGCTATAGAGATGGCAATTGTTGTCGTCGCGAGGAAAAACGCGACGGTTTTACCACCAATACGCCCGAGCTTCTTAGGGTCTCCCAATGAGGCAGTTCCTAAAGTGATTGAGAAGAATACGATAGGAACGACCAACATTTTAATTAAGTTCAGGAACACCGTTCCAAGGGGACTGAATAGATAAGCATCTAGTGTGGAGAATAAATCTGGAGCTGTACTGTGCAATACGAGACCGACAATTGCACCGAGAAATAAACCAATAAATATTTTCGTCGTTAGCTTCATCGCATGACCTCCTGTGTTTTAAATTGAAAACGCTTTCGTATATATTGTTTAAAAAAAGCATAGAATCATAGATTACAAACGCTTGTATGTGTATGAAATCGAATGAACTCCTGATGCCTCAACTGTTCCGAAATGTACCGTTCTCAATCACCTCAAGTATTGTGCGAGTGTGTAAAAAGCTCGCCAAGATAGAATTATACCACAACAATTTCAATTGAAAAATATGCTCCAGATCGATCAAGTCTTTCTCCGTCAAAAGTCGCTATGATTCCAAGTCTCTCCATACTACTATATACCTTGATAACTTCCATGATATAGAATATATAAAGCAAAAAAAATCCAACCTCCATTAGTTCGAAGGTTTGGATTTTTTGTAATCAGATCATTTAATTGCTTTATGGATCGCCTGTTTAAACTGATCAATGATATCACTTTCGTCCTCGATCCCGACAGATAAGCGGATGATGGAATCATTGATTCCGATTTTCTCAAGCTCTTCTTGTGAAAGGGCACGGTGGGAAGTCCGTACCGGATAGGAGACTGTTGTTTCTACTCCAGCCAATGTCGGTGCAATTTTAATCCAGCCTAAGGATTTGAAGAACGTAGGGATATCGATCGTTTCTTCCAACTCAATGGTTACGATCGCCCCATTTCCACGATCGGATACAAATTCAGGGTAATAAACGGTTTTGACCAACTTATTGTAATTCAATGCTGCTGCCAATGATTCAGCATTGTGAGACTGCTGTTTCATTCGCAGACCCAACGTCTTCGCTCCTCTTTGTGTCAGCCACGCTTCAAAAGGACTCAAGTTTGCGCCAAGAGTAATGATTTTTTGTTTGGCCGAATCGATGAGATCTTTTGTTCCTACCAAAACACCAGAAGTGACATCGCTGTGGCCTCCGATATACTTGGTGGCACTATGAACGACCAAATCCACCCCTTTAGTACATGGCTGCAGTAAATACGGAGTGGCAAACGTATTATCCACCATCGTTTTGACATTGAATTCTTCCGCAATTTCTACCAGCTTCTCCAAATCTTCTACTCTTAAGAATGGATTTGAAATCGATTCCGTATATAACAACTTCGTATTTTCTTTTATGGAATGCTTCACTTGATCGAAGTCTCTGAAAGATACGATACTGACATCTATACCGAAGTTTACCAGCTCCTTGGTAATCAATTTATGGGAACCGCCATACAGATCTTCTGCCGCGACAATGTGATCTCCCGGCTTCGCTGCAGCAAGGATCCCGGCAAGGATCGCAGACATTCCTGAAGACGTTGAGACACCCGCTTCCGCCCCTTCAAGGTTAGCAATGGTCTTTCCTAATTCTTCGGTGTTCGGATTCTTTTCCCTGCTGTAAAGATAAGGACTGTCTCCCTCGTAATAACTTTCAAGGTGATCCAAATCTTCAAACGTAAAAGCTGAACTTTGGTATATCGGGGTACTCTTACTATTATGTACTTCCTTTTGGTCAAGCTTTTGGTGAACCACTTTCGTATCAAATGATGTATGTGCCATTATATTTCTCCCTTTCTTTCCTCATTAATCCATGATTATATAGAGAGAGATGCACATTTGTCAAAGTTTTTCGACATTTTTCGCTATTTGAGTGATGATAAACCTATAATAATTTTCTTCATGTGGAACGAAATCTCCTTTCCGTAATGGAAGCTTCTTATCATTTAATACAGATGTTCCGTTAATACAGGTACAATCATCATTGAGTAACCTCTCCCATTCCAGGAGTTTAATTTTAATGATGTCTGTCACTTCTTCGCCTATGGTAAATTCACGCTTCTCAAACATCGGAAGCATATAAACATTACAGATTTCACGGTCGATCAATGTAGAAGAAATCAACTCTTCCTGAAAAATCCCCATGTTAATGAGATCTTTTTCATCTACCGTCGTCCCTAACTCTTCTTTTACTTCTCTGACGCCTGCCGATAGCACGCTTTCACCTGCTTCTACATGACCTGCAGCTGTTATGTCGAATAAACCCGGGAATTCTTTTTTGTGTTCAGCACGCTTTTGAAAATAAATGAAAGTTTCGTTTCCTTTCTCTTCAAAAATCCAGCAATGAAAAGTTTCATGCCAGTCTCCTTCCAAGTGAACGAGGCTCCTATCTTTTTCACCTTTTACATTCATGTTTTCATCAAAAACCGTTAAAATTTCAGCCATTTTCCCACCCTTTCAAGAGTATTCATATGATATTTTCACTGTTTTTTCCAGGTTTACCTATGCCCTAATGATGGAATATTAATCGTGAAGGAGTGATTCATATGCCAAAACGGAAACCTAAAAGAGTGAAAAAAGAGAATTCCAGCGAAATTGCTGAAGCATTCAGTAAACCTTCAAAGTATAACACAGCATTTCCACCGCATTCTGAAAATGAAAAAATAGATGATGATTCTGAAGGTGATGCTCTTCTGGACCATTATTCCGATAAGGATTCATAATGTGACCTGGTTCTCTGACGCAGAGGCCGGGTCTTTTTATATGGGAGAGTTCCACACGATGTAACCATTTCTGTTATCCTGAATATATACATTTTTTAACATAAAAGGATGAGTTGACTTTATGACCGTAAAGAAAAAGTGGCAATGGGGATCGATCGCTCTGATTTTGCTGCTGCTGGCAGCCGGTACATATATCAGTACTTCTGAACGGAACGGAAAGCTTACTTTCAGCGAAGATTATAAACCAATGAGAAAAGCAAAAGCAGTGGATAAAGAAGAACTGCCTGCATCCTGGCGGGAAGTTTCCAGCAAAGAAGATGTGGAATCCTTTTACAAAAAAGCAGTTCCGGGTTATTCCCTCGCTCGAGAGCAAGAGGTCATGACCTCCCCTAACGTATCTGCACGCATTCAAAATCGGGACGGGAGGGTTCAAATCAATAATGTTTGGCATACCGGAAAACGTATCTATCTCTTTTACAGCATCGACCTTTCTGCACTCATTGAAGAAAACGAGAATTCACGAATGCAGCCCATCCCTATGTTAGAGTCCTTGGTATGGAATGAAACGAATAACAATGACCGTAAAAGCATGCATGGAAGAATCGTCCATCAGCCAAAAGGGATGTTATTCAATAATCGGTTGTATACAGTGGCAAGGGTTGTACCTGCCCATAAACCTCTGGATGAAGTAAGCCAGGATCAATGGGAGCCATTCGAACCTTTCAATCAAACCATACCAACCACAATGAACCTTAACATCGGTGGTAAGGTGTACTCATCAGATTCTGTTGCTGTCCAATACCAATACCAACCTGTAGATCACAAACTGAAAGAGTATGAATTCACGGGTACTTATGAGACTGATAAAATCCGACTTAAGCCTTTGTCCCTTTCTTTAGGTTTGGATAAGACCACTTTAATGGTCAAAGTCGAAGGAGATTCTAAGAAGTCCATTCAAGCTATTGAAGGTGATCTTCTAGGTGCTGATGGAGAAAGGCTTCCGGTGGTTCCTTATTTAAAACCAGTGCCGGAAAGAAAGAACGTTTATGAAATGACGATTCATGATTCCTTCTCAAAAGTGCCGGACGAAGTAGAACTGCGGGTGGCAAGAATTCAATTCAGGGGAGACACTTCATATACTTTCAATCTTGACTTGAGTGATTATGATCTAGAGGAAAGATATATCCACGTAAATAAAACGGTGGTGGAAGTTGAAGGAACCAATGTTAAACTGAATAAAATCTCGAATGACCCTTCCAACAGGTTCGGTGTCCATCTCACCTATGAACCTGAAAATCATGATCAGGATATTATACTATCAGGTTTTCCCTCTCCTTCAGAACAGAAAAACGGCTATCCGGCTGAAACGATCCACATAACAAGTGACAATGGAAAATCTGATTCCTCTCCTCCTTCCGTTTCCTGGGGGAATCACACTAAGCTTGACGTGAAACCAAAACTCATTGAGGATGCAGAAAACATACAAATTAAAGTCACCGATGTATCCTATTCAAGAAAAGTGGGCCAGTCCTTCTACACAAGGGATGAAAATTAAGAAAAGAGAGCTTTTTAAAAGCTCTCTTTTTTTATACCAGACACCTTTCTTCCAAAAATCGATCGATCGTTCCGTTGAACATTTCCCAATTGGTTGCAGGAATCTGATGATACGCTTTTTCTATCAGAACTAAGGTGGCATCTGGACACTTCCGGTAATATTTCGAATGTGGATTGATCCAGAACTCTTTACTTCCATACATGACCAAAAGTGGAATTTGCAAGTTTGCCAGCCGTCTGCTGCAATCAAAGTGGAAGGCTCGGTTATAGAATTCGTACCATGCATCAGGGTCGGATTTAGCCATGTGTTCATTCAATTCCCTTTTAATTTCCACATCCGAAAAGTGGGAGTGGCTCAACAATTTCGCCAAAGTTTCAGGACTTTTCTTCACCCATTCCATTCCTGATAAAAATTCAAAGCGAAGTCCTCCAGTCGCGACCTTCGGAAAACCGCCGGCCAGAATAAGTGCTTTCACTCGATCAGGAAAAGTCAAAGAAACCTCTTGAGCAATCATTCCTCCACAAGAGTAACCGACCATCACTGCATCCTTCACATCCAGATAGTCCATTAAATCAATGATTTCCCTCGCATAAAAGCTGATGTCCGGAGCTTTCGTCACGGTTTCTGAATCCCCATTCCCGCTCAAATCCGGAAGAATCACCCGATATTTGTGCGACAGCTTGTGCTGCTCTCTGAACACTTTCCGCCCCATCCCAGGCGGGTGTATGAAAACGAGGACATTTCCGTTTCCCTTCTCCTCGTAAAATAATCGTTTTCCATGTTCACCTGTATAATAAGGCATGACCATCCCTCACTAACGAATTTTCATACCCTAGTTTTTCCGAAAAGCCTTCAAATATGTAAACATGAACCCATACATAAAAAGCCTCAGTTCACCCATAATGTTGGACAAACTGAGGCAGGTACTCATATTTATTTAAGTAGTGAAGAAATAAAATCACTCAACGATTGGAAAAATTTTTGTACAGACGATTGAAGGTTGTTCCAGAATCCTTCATCATTGATGAGTTTCTCCAACTTCCCGGTCAAGTCATTCAACTGATTTTTCACCTGGTCGAAATCAATATTCAAACTGCGCATCTGTTCAAACAAATCCACCAGGCGCTGACGATCTTCAGGGGATAATTCAATGTTCAGTGCCTGCAGCTGTTCCTGGACGATTTTTTCTATTTCTTCTTTTGTAGCTGGATTTTGTTCAGCGATCGCTTTCTTGATCTCCGTCAGTAATTCACTGATCTCGGCCTGATCAATGCCTTCTTTTTCAGCTATGGATGTCGCTACATCCAACTCTTCACTCGCAACTTTCATCCGTCCTTGATCAAGTTTTACGCCTTTCGCATCGTACGCTTTATAAATGCCCGTGAGAGCAGAATGACCACTTACTTTTACGGAAGATGCTACAAATACATCGGCATTCTCTACTCCAGCTGTCAATAAAGCGTTCGCGTACATTTCTTTAGTCACTTCAGTTATTTGATCAGGTGTGACGATTTCTATGTTCAATCCTTTTCCATTATCCTTATGAAGGATTTTGACTGAAGAATACATGTTTGAGTTGGGGTTTCCACCGATGTAATCAGCTAAATCCCGGCCATTGACTGTAAACTCATCAATTTCTTCATGTTTGTCGACTTCCAAAAGCCCGGCTACTTCATTTTTTTGCGAATCAGATAAAGCTTCTCCATAAACGACGATCGGAAGACCAAGCTTTTCATTGATTCCTTTATCCCCTTGCGATGCCAAAGCTGTTCCAGAACTTATAAAGACTGCCGTCAAAACCATGAGCACAATCAAAAGACTGAATTTCTTTTTCATAACGAACGACCCCTTCTGAACGAAAATAAGATGAAATGTATTTTACTTAAAATCATTATAACGGATAATTTATAAATGACATCAGACCTAGGATTCATTACTATAGAATTTGAGAACCCTTTACTGATTACTTTCCTATTCTCAAGTACTTGAAACGATTTTTGTTAAGGACGTGTTTTTTTGAAAATCATCCGACTACTGGGGCTCTATTTGTTCTCCATTTCTTTTTTCACCGCTGGAGTCACCCATTTCATTTACGATCGAGGTTATGCAGAAATGCTCCCTGAATGGGTCCCGTTGAAACTGGAACTCGTTTACATTACAGGGATAACGGAATGGCTGCTCGCTCTTCTTCTCATTTTCCCCCAAACGAGAAGAGCGGCCGGATTCGCTACGTCTGCTTTTTTACTACTCGTACTGCCGGCCAATATATATGCCGCTATTCATGGAGTGCCCGCTCCATGGAGCAATGAAACACCACTCGCTGTCTTATGGCTGCGGCCTTTATTCCAGCCTTTGCTCATCTGGTGGGTATTAGCTGTTTCTAAACATTCGTATCAAGCAAACGTGTCTGATAAAATTGAGTAAGAGAATGAATGAAGGAGGTTGTTTATGCGTTTAGAAAACAAGAAAGTCATCGCTCTTGTCAGCAAAGACTTTGAAGACCTGGAGCTATGGTACCCCCTGATGAGACTTCAGGAAGAAGGAGCAGTCGTACACTTAGTGGGAGAAGAAGCCGGCGTAGAATATCCAGGTAAGTATGGTGTTCCTGCCAAATCAGACTATTCTTTCGACCAGATTGACCCTGCTGAATATGATGGCATCCTTGTTCCAGGAGGTTGGTCTCCGGACAAGCTGAGACGTTATGATTCAGTAATCCAAATGGTCCGCCACATGGACGACAACCATAAGCCCATCGGACAAATCTGTCACGCAGGCTGGGTGTTGATCAGCGCGGATATTATACAAGGTCGTAAAGTTACGAGCACGCCTGGAATCAAGGACGATATGATGAATGCAGGAGCCACCTGGGTGGACGAAGCAGTCGTTGTAGACGGTCACATCGTTTCTGCGAGACGTCCGCCTGATCTGCCTCCATACGCAAAAGCTTATGCAGACTTACTTGCTGAACAGTAATAGAAAAAAGATGGGATGTCCTCATCCCATCTTTTTTTCATGATAGAGCTTTTTTCGCCAGCATACTTACGACCGCATCATCCATAGGGGGATTATTCAATCCAGCCCGGACGTCACGGTAATACTTTTCAAATAAAAATGCCTTGGAAAGACCACGTCCTCCAGCAATTCTCATCGCCAAGTCGACAACTTCGCTTGCTGTATTCGTAACCGCAAGCTTCACCGCAGCTAATTCCTCTTCCATTAAGTGCCTATGATCAGGTTCCTCGTCCCATTTCCTCGCGGTTCCATATAAGAAAGAATGAGCTTGCAGCAACTTCCACTCCATCTCTCCAATTTTATCTTGAATATGATTGACCTCTGAGATCGGGGTGTCCAAACTGTTAGGCTGAAAATTTTTAGCGAATTCAATGGCATCGTTACGTGCTGCAACGGCAATCCCTAAATAACACGCCGGGATATGAAGAAGCCATCCCTTAGGCAGGGATTTCCTCTTCGACTTCACTTCCACCAAATCTTCTTCGTTCAGTTCTACTTGATTCAATACAAGATCATCACTGGCGGTTCCGCGCATCCCGAGGGTGTCCCACGTTTTTTCGACGGAAACGCCCGGCTGATGACGGTCGACTAAAAACCAGCCTACTTCCTGAAGGTCTTCTACATAAGCAGAGACAATATAATAATCCAGATGTTCTGCCATGGAAGTAAAAGTTTTTCTTCCATCCAGGATATATTGACCGCCGTTTCGTACGGCTTTCGTTTCAGGAATTCCTCCTCTGGTCGGACTCCCCGTCGCAGGTTCTGTCGCCGCGCGATTGACAACTTTCTGATCTTCTGCCACTTCCTTGGCGAGCCGCTCAAACTGAACATCATTCCAGAGATTGTCTTCCGAAAGCTCCATAAGTACACCTAGGTGCCAGCCTATCGATAGTGCGACAGAGCCATCCCCTTCTGCTATTTTCTCCTGAAGTAAAAGAAATTCATATAAGGATAGATCCTCTCCTCCAGTATCGGCCGGCAGCGTCAAGGAGGGATACTTTTCCTGCTTGATCACTTTTAATGTTTTGTAAGAAAAAACGGCATCCCTGTCGGTTTCTTTTATATGGTCCCGCGCCTCCTGAGAAATTCGTACTGCCTTTTCGAACAATCGTTTTTGGCGATCATTTTTTATCCAAGGTTGCAAGGCATCTCCCACGTCCACTCACTCCCGTTCAATACTTTTGTTTAAATCATACATATGCACTCGGATTTTATCCAATGCTATGCTCGGCTACTTCTTAATGTACCCTTAATGAACATTCGCAAGCATCTTTTCATATCATCATAAGCCGGATGATATGAAGATTTCCATCAGTCTAACCATGAGGTTTCAACGAGCGGGGGATCGCATAAGAAATCTCATCCATAAAAAATTCCGAACCTTTTCAGGCTCGGAAAAAAATTAATGGATCGCTTTAAGAGCTTGTTTTACCGTTGTATAAGTTTTTAATGGTAGATCACTGAAATTGGCGTAAGGAGTACTCTGCATAGCCAGAGATGGTTTCACTCCTGTGATGATCAACTGCGTACCCATAAGTTTAAGCAGTTGATACAATTGGTAAATCCCCATATGTATCGCTTCATTATAAGAATGTATGGCAGACATATCCATAATCATGTAATCTTCCTTTGTTTCTTTCACATGATGACTGACCGTCTCCAGCATATCATGTATTCGATCATCATCTACCGTTCCAATAAGAGGAAGTATAGAGATATCATCTTCTACAGGAACAATCGGAGTCGAAAGACGCTTGACTTCATTGAGGTAATGTCCCATCAAATCTTCTTGTTCACGTCTTTTCGTCACGTCCCGCTGCACACCCACGAAATACGTTTGATCCATGTTTTCGATGAAAACCGGGAAGATTTGAAGTTCATTCCAGAATGGCGTCCCATCTTTTCTGTAATTTCTTATCTCCACAAATACAGGATGATAATCTTCCAGGCCCGCCTTTATTTTTGAAACAACTTTTGAAGAGGTTTCTTCCCCTTGTAAAAATCGACAATTCCGGCCTAAGATTTCCTCTGAGTCGTAACCGGTCAACTCTTCAAACCCTCGATTGCAATAAATCATCGGATTATCTTCCTGTTCAGGGTCTGTGATGACCACTCCAGCCCCCACACAATCTATAGCCGCTTTTATGAATTCATTCTTTTGTATTTCTTCCAACTTTTGAAAGTAAACGTCGTTCATAACCCCAATCCCCTTTTATATATGGATTCTTTACTATTATAATAAAATGAATCCGAAAGAAATGACAACTTAAAACCGTAGATTTACCAAGGTTTTATTACCAATTCAGGCCAATAGGACTTCCACTTCATTGCTTTTTCAATATATATTTCTTCATTAACTAATCGTTTATTAGGGCGCACGACCAAATCAAATAAATCGTTTAAACCAAAAGGAGCAATTACGTGGTAGGTATCTCCGTCTCTTTTCACCGCAATTGCCGATGCTGTAGTGGGCCAGGTGCCGACTGCCTGTTCAATCGACGTGTAAGGCGAGGGTTCTACCCCAAACTTTTCTTTATACCATTGATGGACGAGAGCCTGATTGGTTAAATCCACCGGGAAGGGGTGATCGGTTAATAAATTCCTTACTTTTTCTTCTTTTATTTTCTCATCCCTCACCGTTTCTGAAGGGTCGAAATAGATGAGATCTGCATCTCCAATTCCGTATGTCGGCGAGTATCCATGATGAGTGTTCCATATGGTTTGAGTAATCACTCCAGCACCTATATATGCTTCCGAAAAACAAGTGTCTGCAGCATCGAATAATTCCTGTATGTAAGGTTTGTCATGAATGATTTCAATTAACTTTCTTTCTTGATTGATTTTTACTCCTCCTCTATCAGCCTCAAGACTATCATTTGATATTTCGAGAACCATGCCTGATTCAATTAAGCCTATCAGATATATAAACAAAAAAGGTATGTTTCTTTTTAGAACATACCTTTCCAAGTTAGTATCCGACATATATAAATTTGTGAACTCTCCTGCTATCTCGTCTCTTCTCTAGGTGCTTTATATACCTTCTCCACTTCCACTCCCAGCGTCTTCAAATATTCGACAATCTGGTCTAGGCTCTTCATTGTTTCACCTCAATGTGCATAAGTATTTGCTCGCGCATGTAATAGGCTGTTGTCTAACCTAAATACGAACAGAACCCTGAAAACGTTTCAAATTTTATTTATAATGCACGATACCCTATAAGATGCTCAACTATGCAGTTTTTTACACATTCGTATGTTTTTCATCGTTATACCTTGAACGGATTTGCTTTGTTCGCCTATGATTCTGAATCCTTGCGACTTGAAGAAAGGATAAGCTGTCACACTCGATTCTGTGTGTAAAACCAAAGCCTTGTTTTTAGAAGCGAATTGTTCCACAACATTTAATAATGACCGTGCTATCCCTTGCCGTTGTAAATCTTTATGGACATAAAGCAGGTCCACCATATCTGGAGGCTGTAAATTTACAATACCTACGATCCGACCTCCGCTTTTTGCAACGAAGGCTTCAGACGACTGGATCCGTTTGGTCCACTGCTGTACATCGGTGAAGCTTCCAGCCCACACTTCCCTTTCCCTAAAGGAATAATCCTGTCCATTGATGGAATGAATCGTCTCCTGAATCATTCTGAGAACTTCCTCGATATCTTTTTCTGAAAAACGGCGGATCTCCAATTACAAGACACCCCTTTTCTCCTCAGTTTCTATCATACCAAATATTCTGAATAAAAAATCATACGATTCTATGACAATTTAAAATGGGAAATTTGCTCTAAAAGTTCTATAAAAACCTTGGCGTTCTTAGATATTTCCTCATCATTTTCCTGAACCACAAGCGAAAAATACCGTTTCATGGGGGACATGAAAGGTAGGTGTACCCTTAACTGTTCTGCTCCGGTGTGGCGAACGACGGTTTTGGATAGGAGTGATAATCCGATCCCTTCTTTTACTGCCTGTACGACGCCATGGTTGCTCCCGATTGTAATCACTTTTTCAGGTCTGATGTTATAAGAATGCAACATCGTATCAAACATCGCTCCTGTTCCTGAGCCTGACTCTCTTGTCACCCAGGTCAAATGCTGCAAATCATCTACAGTTGAAGAGGTGAGGTGTTGTAACGAATGGTTTTTCGGAGCAATGATGACCATTTCGTCTTCCAAAAAGGGCGTGGAGTGTAACCCTTTATGGCTGACTTTTCCTTCAACCAGACCTAAATCCAAATCATGATTCTGCAACCCTTGATTAATTCGTTCAGAGTTGGCGATTTCCACTTTGATATCAATGCCTGGATATAATTCATCATACTGTTTCAGCAGAGAAGGAAGAATGTATTCTCCGACGGTATAGCTTGCACCAATATGAACTGAACCCCGTAAGTGATTGTGGTACTCCAAAACTTCTGACCTGGTCGTTTCCATCATCCTTAAAACCTGCCTGGCCCGCTGGTAGACGAGTTCTCCCGTTTGAGTGACAATGAATCGCTTTGGAGAACGGTCAATTAACGTCGTATCGTAATAGTCTTCTAGATTTTTAATATGAAAACTGACGGTAGGCTGAGAAAGACTCAATATTTTGGATGCCTTGGTAAAGCTTTTCTGGTCTACTACGGTTACAAATGTCTTCAAGGCTTCGAAATCCACACTGATCATCCTTATTATTAAAATTATTAATGATTGAGATTATAATCTTTTATTTTACTAATCTTAACTGCACTCGTATAGTAAGTACAGTGAAAATAGATAGAAAGACGTGATTACACCTATGAAACCTGCCCTATGGCGTTCCTTATTTCCAGGAATTGCACTTACAGCCTTCATCGCTTCAGTTGGATTCATGGTTGCTCAACTACCCTTGGCCGATAAAGTCGGCCCTTTAGCTGCAGCCATTTTATCAGCAGTACTTTACCGTCACTTTTTCGGTTATCCAGAAAAAATCCATAGTGGCATTCAATTTTCAGCAAAAAAATTACTTCGATTGGCCATTATTTTATTCGGTTTGAAGCTTAATATGAATGTAATATGGAATGAAGGCCTGCCTTTGTTAGTTCGGGACCTGCTTGTCATATTGTTTGCGATCGGTCTCATGATGATTCTTGCCCGCCTCTTCAAGGCGGATGAGTCCTTATCTATGCTGCTCGGTATCGGTACAGGTGTATGCGGCGCCTCCGCTATTGCAGCCGTATCACCGATTTTAAAAGCAAAAGAAGAAGATACAGCTATCAGTGCCGGCATCATTTCCATTGTAGGTACTGTGTTCGCGATCGGTTACACGATAATCAGACCTTGGCTTCCAGTAGATGCTGAAGCTTATGGGATGTGGGTGGGACTCAGCCTGCATGAAGTCGCTCATGTCGCTCTCGCGGGTGCTGCAGCTGGAGATGATGGACTTGGAATGGCTTTGTTAGGAAAGCTGGGACGAGTCTTTTTGCTGGTTCCCCTTAGTCTGGTTTTGATCGCCATAATGAGAAAAAGCTCAAAAAGCCAAGGTGATCATACGATTGCTTACCCATGGTTTCTTGTCGGCTTCATTCTCATGAGCCTTTTCGGAAGTTATGTTAACGGAAACCTGGTAGTCATACCCACACCTGTGATGGAAGGAGTATCTTTCCTCACCTCATTTCTGCTTACAATGGCAATGGTAGGACTCGGCTTGAATGTAAGCTTGCGTGATTTGAGACAGAAAGCATGGAAGCCTATGCTCTTGCTGCTCATCACTTCTTTACTGCTTTCCTTTTTGACATACTGGATCGTATAGAAAAACTGTACCGGCAAATGTCAGGAGAATCACGATTAACAAAGCAGTATCGGAATCCTTCAACCGACTCGAGCTCAGTGTTTTATCGACGATTCAATAGATAGTTTGACTAGTAAAATCACTAAAGGCGTCCACCTATCCGGTTGGACGCCTTATCTGTTCATTATTCTTTATTGAACTTTTCCCAGTCTGATACATACATTTTTTCCTGAACGTTCTTTTTATTTTCAATTTTACTGATCAATTCCAAACTGTTGCCGTCCGGATCGTTGAAATGTATTTTGGCATGAGCATAAGAATCATGAGGAATGACGAACGGTTGATCCGGTTCAAAACCGAAAGCCTTTCTAGGTTTCATCCCTTTTTCTTTCAACCATTCTACAGATTGTTTCAAATCTTCATAAGATACTTCAAAAGCGATATGTCTTATAGAGGGATGGTAAGGGAGATCGACACGATCAGAATTCCATAACCCTAACCAGCTCTTCCCTTTTTCAATCCATAAAAAAGCGATTTGGTCTTCAACTTTATGATCGAACTCAAGCCCGAGTTTTCCGTAAAATTCAATGGACTCATCCAGGTTGCTTACTGGTAGATGAGCTTCATATAAACCTTTAATCATTGTATCCATCCTTTCATTCCACGTCTCCCACTTCTAGATGTATTGGCAACATTCCTCCTTCTGTTAAAATAGAAGAGGAAATATACACAGTAATTTTAAATATGAAAGGATAGACCATATGCCTATTCGTACCCTTCAGCCTTCAAGAAGAGAAACGGCTGAAATCATATATAAGATGCAGTATCGGTCTTATCAAATAGAAGCGGACTTGATCGATTTTCAAGACCTCCCTCCCCTTAAGGAAAGTGTGGAAACCATCCAGAACTCGAATGAAACGTTTTTAGGATATTTTAAAGATGATGAGTTGGTAGGCGTCGTCTCTTATAAAGATGAAAATGAGGAAATTGACATTTACCGAATGATGGTCGATCCTGACCATTTCAGAAAAGGGATTGCCGACTGTCTCCTCACCTATTTGAAAAAGCAGTACCCCGATCACACCTTCATCGTTCATACAGGCTCTAAGAACACTCCGGCCGTGAATTTATATAAAAAGCATGGATTCGATACGGTAGACGAAGTCGAAGTCGCTCCGAATATCTATATCAGCCAAATGAAAACATGAAAAGGCAGAGGTCATAAAACCTCTGCCTTACTTATTCCTGGTCAATTTGATATTGATCTTCAACTTCGACAAACTTGTTATATCTTCTCTGCATCCAATAAAAGACGTGGGAGACCAAAACCTTTAATATGGCAAACCCAGGAATAGCCAGGATAATACCTATGATTCCATATAAATGCCCTGCCGTCAGCAACACGAAAATGATGGTGACAGGATGGATATGCAAGCTTTTGCCCATTATTTGAGGGGAAATGAATTTCCCTTCAAGCAATTGTACGACTGTCCATACAAAAGCCAGCTTCAAAACCATGAAAGGGGAGGTGACAATAGCAATGATCAACGCTGGTGTAATGGCTATCATTGGTCCTAAATAAGGAACAACGCTAGTCACACTGGCTATGGCAGCCAACAACAAAGCATAGTCGAGACCAATGATCAAAAAGCCGATATACATCATCACCCCGATGCAGAAACTGACGATGATCTGCCCTTGGATATATGCACTTAATTGATGGTCAATTCCCTTGAATACACTGATTACTTGGGACCTTGCTTTTGGAGGAAAGAGACTGACGATTTTATTTGGCAGTTTGTGCCCGTCCTTCAGCAGGTAAAAAAGGATGAATGGCAGAGTAACGAGTGCCACGACTACATTGGTCAAAGTCGTAATGAATCCCGTTATCCCCTCAATCGTCTGGGCTGCATAACTAGGCAGATCAGGAAGTTGATTTAAAACTCCGTTCACATCTTGAAATAAATTACTATAGTACTCTCCGAATACGGAATCTCGGAGCCACTGATCTGCTGTGTTGATTAAATCACGTAAATATCTTGGAAGTTCCTCAGCGAGACTGACGAACTGCTTTTCCAAAAATGGAATGATTAGAACAATCAACAACGTTATCAGACCGATCACAACCAACAATGTTATCAAAATGGCCCATATACGCTTTATCTTCCATGACTCCATTAAGTTGATGATTGGCCGTAGCAGATAGTATACGACCACTGACAAAATGATCGGTAACGCTACCGTTTCCACAAAAACAACGAGTGGTTTAAAGATGAAATCCAACTGTGTGTAGACGAGAAGGTTCAAGCCGATGAGGAAAAAAACTCCTAATATGTATAACAGCTTCCGCCCTCCCAAGAAACGGATCACCGGTGTAGAGTCCCAGCGATTCATATGCATTTCTCCTTTTTCATTCCAGGCTCTTATTCAATACTACGATATTCTTCACTGATCACAATTCATAACACCATTTTACATAGCCTTATTCTATAAAAATTCATAATTTTATGTAAGGTACATTCTACCATAAATAGAAAAAAACACGTGCTGAACTTCAGCACGCGTCAATATTTCCCTCTTCTTTTCCGCATGAACTTTTTAATGACTGGATAGATGACAGGTCCATATTTGAATACTTTTTTAAGAATACGTCCCATACAAGAATCCTCCTCGGAAGTATAAGTTATAATTAAGTGTTCCCTTTAAATTTCTCCGGCAAACACAACAGGCTTATGTAAGTCACCCGACTACTTGATGATAAAGACTTTTAGCTTTTGAGATATCCTTGGTCCCATGTATAAGGACACGACCATCAGCAAAAAACACCATTCGATGCTTCCCGTCATGGTAAGTGAGTAAAAAAGAGTTGTACTTCACATGCTCCTCCGGCAGCTTTTCTTTCAGTTCCAACAAATCTCTCTTCCCTCCAAAAGATGGACGGATTTGTACTGTCTCCCTTCCACACAAAACCACCGTCTTCGAACGATGACTTTCTGATAAGAATGGATAAGCCGGTGACTCCCCGCAAGAAGAACACGCTTTTCTTTTAGCATGGGACACTTTGAATGCAGAATAATGATGCTTCCACAAGTCAAAAGTCACAAACTTATGATGAAGTGATTGTCTATCGTCTACTAAAACCTTCATAGATTCAGCCACTTGATGGGCGGCGACCATATGCACGACTGGACTGATGACTCCTGCCGTATCACAAGTAGCACCTCCCATAGGGATTTGTTCAAGCAGGCAGCTCAAACAAGGAGTCTTCCCGGGGAGAATCGTATAGCTCATGCCATAACTCCCCACGCAGGCACCATAAATCCATGGGACTTTAAATTTTTGAGAAACATCATTGATCAGCAAACGGGTTTCAAAATTATCCGTCCCATCCAGAATCAAATCTACGTATGGAACGATCTCTTCTAATTGTTCTTTTTGGCAATCGGCCACTCTTGCCTCAACCTCTACTGACGCATTGATTTTGCCGAGCCTTTTCTTAGCGGCAACCGCTTTTGGAAGTTGTTCACGTGCATCCTTTTCTGAGTAAAGCTGCTGCCTTTGAAGGTTGCTCATCTCCACATAATCACGATCGATGATTGTCAGCTTTCCGATCCCTGCACGTACTAATTGCTCCGCACTGCATGCTCCCAAGGCGCCCATACCGACAATCAATACATGAGACTTGTTCAAACGTTCCTGGCCGCTTTCTCCAATCGGTGCAAATAAACGCTGCCTAGAATAACGCTCATCGTTCATTTGAATACTCCCCTTCTCTGTTACCTCATCACACTTCCCCCTGATATTTTCAAAGATTCTCCGACAATGTTTTCAGACGCATTGGATAAAAGAAAAATAATTGAACGTGCTACCTCATCCGCCTCACTGATCCTTCCAGACGGAATCCCCTGCTCGGAAAGTTTCCGCTGCTCTTCATAGCTATTTCCATTCCTTTCTCCTAAACCAGCAATTGCACTACGTCCCATCTCTGTATCTACGAAACCCGGACAGACAGCATTGACACGAATTCCATGTTCAATGGCTTCTACCGCAAAGGATTGAGTGAAACCGATGACGGCAAATTTCGAAGCACTATAAGCTATATTGCTATGGGTACCTCGTAATCCTGATAAAGAAGATACGTTAACTACCGCACCTCTCTGATTTTCCTTCATCTGCTCATACACACCTTGAGTCAATAGAACGGTAGAAAAATAATTCAATTCCATCATTTTTCTCATTTTTTCTTCTGAGAGCCGATCGAGCGGATCTCCTCCTGCAATTCCTGCCGAATTGACAAGACCGGTAACAGGCCCAAAAGTTTGTTTTGCATCCTTCAATAACCGCTCTCTGTCTTCTGAATCATTCAAATCAGCGGGACATACAAAAATTTCTGCTTTTTCATTAAGATTAGCACATGAGTCTTTCAATTTGTGCAGCTTTTCTTCATTACGCCCTGTAATGGTCAACTTTGCACCCATCGCGGCTGCCTCCACAGCCGTTTCATAACCGATCCCACCAGTGGCACCGGTAATCAAAATGTGTTCACTTTTAAATGCATCATTCGAAAATAACGCCATTCTTCTCTGCCTCCTTTCTGTCTTCTTATCCTTATTGTTCAGGAATGAAACAACTTGAGGAGTCCTTTGAAGCAAAAAAATCAGCGTTTAATTGACAGAATTGTCATTAAACGCTGATCCACGGATCCCCTCTTTTCAGGTAGTCCGCTGTAATTATTCTTTTTTCCATTCGTCTCATAGCTGACCTCACCACTTCTAATTGCTATTTCCGTTTATTATTCTGCTTACGGAAAGAGAATAGAACCTTTCCGGACCGTGTCCGTTTTACACCTTTAGCCTTAGTTTGAGCTTTGCCTTCAGGGCTGTTTTTGTAGTCCTGGTCGAACAGCTCACGGGCTTTTGAATAAAGCAGAGTCATTGTGGTGAACCTCCTTTTCTTTTGAAGATATTATACGATTCCCCACGATAATATTAGTAAAACGTCGTATATGCAAGAAAAAAATATTTTTTATGTTCAATTTCTTTTATCACGGCTATTTATGGACGATAATGCCTGTTTTAACCATATATTCCACTGATTTCTCACTACTCCCTAGCTTCAATATGAGCATATCAGTAGTATCCAACATTTTCCCTTCTTATAATGAAAGTAGCTTTTTTAAGGAGGAATGGGTTTATGTTGAAAGTAGCCGCATTAGTGGGAAGCATAAGAAAAGAATCCTATAATATGAAGTTAGCCAAGTTTATCAAAGACCGTTTTAAAGATCACTTAGATATTCGATTTGTGCCGATTCGAGATTTAGCTCATTATGACCAGGATATCGAAAATGAAGCTCCCTCCTCTGTACAGAATTTCAAGGACCTGCTTTCAGATGTTGATGCCTTCTTAATTGTCACACCTGAATTCAACCATTCCATTCCAGGAGTTTTGAAGAATGCCCTGGACTGGTTATCCCGTGGCGATAAAGAAATGAACGGAAAACCCACCTTTTTAGCTGGAGCTACCATGGGTGCTCTTGGTACTGTCAGAGCTCAAATGCATTTGCGTCAAATTTTAAATGCTCCTGGGATGGGTGCAAAAGTATTGCCGGGGAATGAAATATTAATCGGACATATTCAACATAAAATGGACGAAAGCGGACAATTAACTGACCAAAGGACGATTGATTTCATCGATGGTGTGGTCGAGGAATTTATACAATTCGCTGAAACTGTAAAACCAAAATCAAACGTATTATAAGCCTCCTAAGGTCTTTACTTAGAGGCTTTTTTGATCTCTACTCTAAAATATTTTTGAAATCTCATTAGTTTGGGGAAAATAGATGTATAACAAGAGATACATAAGGGTAAAGTTCATTACACTTTGGTTTGGAGGATAGAATGATGAATCAATTAAATGAAAAAATGGCGGAATATTTTCAAGAAAATCAAGAAAACCTGGTGAATGAATTGCTGCCTCATACACTGGATCATTTGAATCTAACTTATACAGACGAAGATTTAAAACAACACGATCAAATGCTCAGCGCTCTTCTTGATCGTGTAGCCAAAAGCCTTCATCGAACGGATAAAGAGACAAATGAGGCTGAGACGGGTTATGATTCTGAGGATTATTTTTATTCCCAAGGAGTTCTGTTAAAAAATACGGTTGATGTCCTCAGTGTTTTCAGACTTAAATTAGTCAACCATTTACGTGATACAGAGTTGATAAAAGAAGCTCGGCTGGATGAAGGATTTGAATTGGTTGAACAACTGATCTTTGCATTTGATGCAGCCATACGTCAAACGACTAAAAATTATAATGCATTGAAAGAAAGGGAAAAAGAAAATTTCGAGCAGCATTTAAACTCCATGTCTACGCCGGTAGTATTGATCGATGATGCTCAAGCAGTCGTCCCGCTGGTTGGTGAATTTTCTACTGAACGTTTTGAAATTGTAATGAAAAATACTCTGGAGAAAGTGAAGAAGCACAACTTGCGTGTCATTTTCATTGATTTTTCAGGTATTGCCACATTCGATTCTGTGTTCATCAACGACATTTTCCATATGACCCAAACCATTCAACTTTTAGGAACAAGGACCGTTTTAACAGGTATTCAGACTGATATAGCCACCGCTGCTGTTGAAGCCAATATGAGTTTTGAAAAGCTGGAAACCTTCGGGGAGCTGCGACAGGCTCTCGATATCATCAACAAACGGAAATAAAAAAAGCGATATCCCCAGCGGATATCGCTTTCTCTTTTTATTCAATTAGGAATCCAATACTTTCACTTCAACGGTTTGACGACCGAAATCCAGAGCGTCAGAACGGTTTGGGATAAAGACGTCAATTCGGTTGCCTTGAATAGCTCCGCCAATATCTCCAGCGATGGCTTTTCCGTATCCTTCAACGTAAACTTCAGATCCGAGAGGAATGACATCCGGGTCTACGGCAATCACTTTGCGGTCAGGATTTTCTAACAGGTTGATTCCTGTATAAGTCGTACCGGAGCAGCCTTCACAATGAGCTGTATACGCTGTCGCTTCCATAGTCATTGTCGTAGCTTCCTGCTCTTCACTTGATGGCTCATTGGATGTGTGTTCAGCTTCTTCTTCATGACTGTGTGAAGTATTTGCTGTTTGTTCTGAAGAACCATCGACTGTAAGTTGTTGACCTGGATGAATCAAGTCAGAGTTCAATTGGTTTGAAGACTTGAGAGAGCTTACGCTTACTCCATATTCCTGGCTGATTGCCCATAGGGTGTCACCAGATTTGACCGTGTACGTTCCTTCGGTTTGATTAGATTGAGAAGTTGTATCGGCTTCTGTGTCGTTTCTTTCATTGATCGTCAATGTTTGACGAGGATAAATAAGATTTGAAGATAGATTGTTAATTTCTTTTATATGATTAACGGTGACATTGTTTTCTTGTGCCATGCCCCATAAAGTATCGCCTTTTTCAACTACAAGCTCTTCTGCGCTTGCAACGGTTGTTGTTCCCATAATCGTAGTGACCGCCGCCAAAGAAAATATTGTTTTTTTCATGATTTTAGTCCTCCTTGGTAAACAGTCGCTGCTCATGAATTCAGTATTTTGCATGAGCTCTGTATCAAAATCACAATTCCTACTATAACATCTTTAAAGTTATAGCCAATAACAGAAGGACAACAATCACATTTCATGGATTACATCCCCATTACACACTGTAATAATATAGATGTTCAACTAATGACTTCCATTTTATAAAGCCTTGCACACAATAATATTCTAAAGATTCTTAAATTACTTTGTATTCGTCTTCTTTAGCGATATAATAGAGTTATTAAAGGTTGGAGGTAGAGGATTCATGGGCAATCAACACATCATTGAGCCGAATCAAGTCAATCGCATCCATCTGGTTCATTTTTCTGACATCTATGAAGTTTACTACCATTACCTCAGTATCCATTCGAAATCGGATGCTTTAGAGCTTACTAGACGTTATGTAGTCAAAACCATTCATAAGAGTATCGAAGAACAGCTGGCCGCCTTCGAATTCTTATATATGAATGACTTCTTTGATGAACTGGAAAATGAACTGCACAAAAAGCATTATGATAAGGGTGCAGCTTTGGTCTATAGTATCATTCTCAAACGTAAAGATACTCCTTTAACGGAGGACGAACTTGCGGAACTTGAATCTTTACATTTCACACATCCTTCTCTTCAAAGTCTCCGCTTATTTTTACTCGTATATGCTCATTACGATTTGAAACAATACCAGGGGATGGACAAATATGCTGATGAAATTCAAGCATCCTTATTCACCATCAATGAGCCATTACTACACTATTATCTCAAGCTGCGATACGATGAAATTTCTTTTGTACACTATTGGAAAACCAACAACTTGATACTAGCTAAAAAGTTCGCCTATAAATTCATCAACTCTGACTTAGCTCCAAGAAAATACACGGCTATGCATCACCATTTGGCATTATGTAATGCATTCCATGATTATGATGAAGCGATGTATTACGCCAATAAAGCAGCAGACTTAGCTGAAAAACACAGATTAACAAGAGCATTGAAGTCAGTGTCTGAACATACCATTCCGTTCATATCAGCTTTTCACGAAAAGGTCGGAGACATCCATACTCCTGACCCTGTAGAGACTGCACATATCAACATAATGAAGGGAGATTTGGAACCTGCGATCACGTATTTATCTTCTTTAAATACATTAACCCCTTTCCAGCAAAGTTATTTAGGGTTGGCAACAAGAGATAAGAGTCTGCTTTTAGAAGCTAAGGACCGTTTCATCAATCAATACGGAGACATGTTCTTCGCGCAACTCCCTGAACAATATTTACTAAGGGTAGATTCCATAAAAAAAGAAGCTGTTGAAATATAACAGCTTCTTTTGTCTTTGCTTCTTGATGATGTAGATATTTGATTCATACAGTATAAATAAAAATCAATATTCTGCGGAATTTTGACTTTATGAAAAAGGAATTATCTGGGTATCTATCGAAGTAATTTAGTTACACAACTATATTAAAGAGGAAGATACTATGAATATGTACTGCCAAAGCGCTTTTCACCAAATTGAAATTGTCATTGCCTCCATCTCTGAAATGATAGGTCAACTGGAAGAAGAAGATTTATCCCTCCGCCCCACTAAGGGGAAGCGGTCTGTTGGCGAATTGCTTGAGCATATTGCATTGATTCCTGCAGCTGACGGTAAAATAATCGAAGAAGCCTCAAAAGAAGAAATGGAGTCGTTTTACAAATCGATGCACTTAGAGAATAAGAACGAAATCCTCGATCATCTTTTTGAACACTTCTCCATACTTAAAACTCAGTATGAAAACTACACCGAAGAAGATCTCCAATCGGAAACCACATCATGGTGGGGCGTGACTTATACACGTTATGAATGGCTGCTGCAAATTGCCGCTCACATGTACCACCACCGCGGACAGCTTCACGCCATGCTTGTACATGCCTTCAATAAAGATCCTGAAGTTATACTGTTTGAATGATAGAAAATGATAAGAATCCTCTTCTCAAAGATCTATGATTGAGAAGAGGATTCTTTAAATTTGCTGATTATCAGGCATACATATCGTGCTTATGAATTACTTTTCTCCAATGTCTGAATGTCTTCCTTATATGCATACGAAAATAACAGGGATACCAGGATTCCTCCACCGATCAGGTTTCCAATACTCGCCGGCAGAAGGTTCAAGAAGATGTATTCATACCATGTATATTGATCAGATGAAAGGAAACCCATACTGAAGTAACCCATATTTGCAGCACTGTGCTGGAAGTTACCTGCCACAAACAAAATGACCGGGAGCATCGTACCGAGAAACTTCCCTGTGATATCCCTTGCAGCAGTGGTCAAAAAAGCGGCCATTCCGATCAGCCAGTTGGCCAGAATACCTGAGACCAACACTTGAAACCAACCAATCACTCCACGGTCCATGAACTTCATTTTGTGATCCAGATACATGGATAATTCCGTATAAAAAGAGCTCGATAACGACCCGGACATTTGAATGAGTACGGCTACAATAAAAGCCCCCAGGATGTTCCCAACATACGCAGATGCCCAGAATTTATAAATGTTCACTTTCATCAAACCGGATTTGTTGAACAAGTAAGAAGGGAGAAGCACATTGATTTCCGTGAATAAAACGGAACCTGAAATGAAAACCATCGCATAACCGGCCGCAAACCCCAATCCCGATAATAGATGATAAATTCCTTTCACTTCTACTCCTGTAGCTAATAAGATTGAAAAAATTGCTCCAAACGTCATGAATGAGCCTGCAGTAAGAGCCAAAAGCAGCTGAGCCCGGAAAGGCTTATCCAAATGGTCCCTGCCCTTCTCCCCGAATTCATCTACAATCTGGGAGGGGATATAAAACTGCCTGCCTGGACGATCGACTTTCTCTCCTTCATCCGATGTTGAATGGAGTGATTCTTTATTCATTTTTTCATTGTTCTCCTCACCAGTCTTCATGATCAAAACCTCCAATAATACCCACATTCCCACATTTCATAAACTCTAATCTCCTTCGTATAGATCAGAACTATTGGAGTAAGATATAAAAAATAAGCTGAAATGAGGTAGGGAATATGCCTAGAGATCAGGTTTGTTTAGCGTGTGATGGAGCAGGGCTGCTTATGGACGATGAAGAGTGGAGATACACATGTAAGATATGTGGAGGTAGTGGGTACAGGCCTCAAAATGGTACGGTTTATAACAGACAGGCAGCTGATGTGGACGAGATGAACAGAATATTGGATTAAAAAAAGCGCTGATTTTATGTCAGCGCTTTTGCTTGTGCAGATGGTTTTCTTTCCTTACCTTTTATTTCTTCTAAAAAAAGGTCGACAAAATAAGGGTCCCATTGTGTTCCTTTTCCAGACTCAATGATTGCGAGAGCTTTTTCAACCGGCATGCCCTCGCGATAAGGTCTATTTGAAGTCATAGCATCAAAAGCATCTGCAACAGCCATTAAACGGCCGAAAACAGGGGTCTCCTCCCCACATAAGCCATCCGGGTAACCTTTACCATCAAACCGTTCATGATGATGACGTACACCGGAGAGTACAGGTTTCAATTCGTCAGGGAGCTGGACTTGCTTAAGAATATCTGCTCCGATTTGTGGATGTTTTTTAATTTGAGTGAATTCCTCATCGGTCAACCGGCCTTCTTTCAATAAAACACGATCTGGAACCCCGATCTTACCAATATCATGCAATAACGCTGATTTTCTTATTAAGTCTATCTCTTTATCAGCAAATCCTGCTCTTTCAGCAATCAGCACGGAGTATTCAGCGACCCTCTCAGAATGTCCAGCGGTATACGGATCCCTTGCATCGAGTGTTGCCGCAAACACTTTGAAAAAACTTTCTAGAAGTCTCTCATTTTCCTCATCTCTTGTCTGAATACTGGAAACCATATGATTGAAACCAGTCACAAGGTTGGAGAATTCATCTGTATAAACATTTTCCATTTTTGTAAATTCACCTGTTCGAACTTGATCGAACCGCATTCGCAGGGATTCCATCGGTTCCTCAATACTCTTAAACAGCAGCGAAGAACTTAGCACCGCCATCGCTAGTATGACGATTATGACAAGAGAAGCCCAACTCCAATACTGCTCCACCATCCCTCCTCCGCTTTCCATGAATCTGATTTGAGAAGCAAGAATGAAAAGGAGAATAGGAAAGACAGCCGTGAAGACCGAGCTTACTAACAACTTATGTTTAAGGCTGATCTTAAAATCAACTTCGACTTCCTCGTGTCCCTCATTTTGAAGCTTCTGGTTTATGGATAAGATAAGATTGTTTGACGCCCTGTATGTTAAAAAAAACTCGATCAAGGCGTGCATGATTGCAATGAGCACCGCACCAGTCCAGGCCAAACCTATGTAATAGTAGGGAACATTGATCCAGCCTTGAAAGATTCCTAAGACCGTCAAAAGGGAAGCCGGGACAGCCAATCCGAATAAGTGAGGTCCTAAAATCCTGTATACAGTCAAAAGAGGGAAGCGATGAGCGGCAAGCATACCTTCTTCATACTCCCATACCCTCAGCGTTTCAGACTTGAAAATCCGTTTGATCGAGCGGATATGGATTTGGTACACGTTCCACTCAGCCACTAACATAATCAACACGGATAGAACCATCGTACTTAATAAATAAATCACTTCTTCGGATGACAAAGAGAGAGTGTGGAAAATAAATACACTTCCCACCCCGAAGACGGCCGTCATTGAACCAACTATGTAATTGAACACGATCCTTCTCTGAAAATGGTCAAAAGGTTTCATTATCCGCTCCTCCAAATTAGTCTGCTGCTCCTATTATATCAAACCTTAGAAACGCATATAAAAAAAGGCATAAGTACTAAGACTCATGCCTCTGAAGCATTAAACGTCAACTGTTTGTACATCTTCTGTATTCTGCTTCGACTTTCTCACTAAAGCCACAATTCCTGCAATCAAATAAGCGACTCCAGCAAATAATCCGAAACCGACCGTTCCGAAAGTCATTAGAACTGCTGTTACGATCAAAATGATTCCAGCCGCTTTTGGCTTTTTATCCCCTTTAAGAAATACGATGGATAGAATACCAAGACCGATAGAAATCAGGGCCGCCACTAAAATGAATGTTGCGAAAGAACCTAAAAAGTCCATCATCTGATCCATATTTACAGCACCCATTTGCTCAGCATTGGGAGCTGTCTGCAATCCTCGTTCAATTTCCCGTCTCACTTCCGGGTTGTCTTTCACATTCAGTAAAATTGTGCTCAAAAGCACTGGAAGACCATACAAAACCATTCCTACGACGGTCAAAATAATTTCTGCTGTTCGTTTCATTCTTTTCCTCCTATCTATGTGCTCGCCACATCTCTTTTTGTGAAGGAATACCAGGATAAACTAACGAAGACGAAAAAGTATACTATAAGAACAGTAATAGAAAAGCTTATCGTCAAATCCTGGATCATCGGACTTCCTTCAAGGAATTTCCTCAGATCCGTGTTGGCGAACAAAATATATTTGACCCACTCTTTATCCGATAAGAACAGAATAATTGAATTTCCACCCATCATCAAGAAAATCGGGACTCCTATAGCTAAAGATGTATTCCTGAACACGGTAGAAATCATGAACGCAAACGTTCCCATCATCACTAAGTTGACCATGCTAATTAAGTATTGGAAAACAGTATGGATAAAGACATGCGCCTGCTGGATGTCTCCACCTTGTCTATATAAGTATGGATCAGAAAACCCGTTCATCCCGAAAAGGATGGATCCGATGAGGAATGCCGTCCCATAGAGGAACACGAGCATGATTCCCGCAAACAGGAAAACAGAAACAAACTTAGAGAGAAGAATTTTCGACCTTGAAATCGGTCTGATTAACAATAGTTTGATTGTTCCCCACTTGAATTCATTTGCTACGACTCCTCCGGCCACAATAATGGTGAATAAGCTCAGAATCGATATATTGTTCAGATTTTCATGCAGGAACTTCCACACGTTATATGTAGTAGGCCTGATATCATTTTCAATACGGTATTCATTCATTCGGACATCTGTAAGGCTGGAATATTTTATTCCGTCTTCCGGTCCTTTCTGTGAAGTCAATTGTGCATTTTGTTCCCTGAGTTCATTCTTCCAATCGGGACCAGCCGGTACTTCTCCGGCTACCATCGAACCATCCACCTTCATGAATATTCCAAAAGCGATAGTCAGGACACTGATAATCGTGATCATGATCCATGTGGATCTTTGTGAAAAAAGCTTCATTTGTTCGTTTTTCACTAATTGCAGGAAGTTAATCAACGGCTCTCTCTCCAATCAAATCCAGGAATTTGTCTTCCAGTGTGGAACGATACATATTCACACTGTATACATCGATATTTTCATCCACTAACCTTCGGATCATTTCAGGTACATCATCACGGTCCATCTTGAATGCGAGACTATCTTTTTCGATTTTCACAGGACGATTCAGCCATTCTGAGAGTATTTTGCGGGCACGTTCACGCTGCTGCACTTCGAGAGTGATGTCTCTTTGTTCAGGTTGTTGGAGAGCGGATTCTACAGATTGAATTGATAACAGTTCTCCTTCTTTTATCACTCCAATACGGTCACACATCATTTCCATTTCTGATAAGATGTGGCTCGAAACAATCACCGCTACACCGTCTTCCCTGGCCAGGCGACGGATATATGAACGAATTTCACGTATGCCGGAAGGATCCAAACCATTGGTGGGCTCGTCCAGAATAAGAATCGATGGTTTATGCAGCAAGGCTTGTGCGATTCCCAGCCGCTGCCTCATTCCCAAAGAGTATTTCCCGACCTTCTCTTTGATTCTGTTTTCAAGTCCTACTAATTTTACAACTTCATCAATTCTCTCTTTTGATATTCCAGGTATCATCCTTGCATAGTGCAATAAATTCTTCCAACCACTCATAAAAGAATACAACTCCGGATTTTCAACAATGCCTCCTACGTGTTGAACCGCCTTTTTATAATTATTGCGGATGCTTGTACCTTTGATTACTACATCCCCCTCAGTCAAACTCATCAGACCGACCAGCATTCTGATCGTAGTGGTTTTTCCAGCACCGTTAGGACCAAGGAACCCAAAGACCTCACCTTCATACACTTCAAAGTCCAACCCTTTGATGATCTGCTTGTTACCTATGGTTTTCTTCACTTGCTTCAATTGCAAGATGGGATCCGACATCGTCATTCCTCCTTTTCCTCTCTACTTTGGTACGTCTGGTAAATACATAAGTTTCATTTTTACCTATTTTTTCTATTTTTGGTTCCAACTGATAAACTCACCCTCTCTTCATGGATGAGGCAAACAATCTTTGATAAAATAGAAATCAACTGAGTGTTCAGGGAGGAGATTAGAAATGAAGATTGTGTCCATAGAACCCACACCAAGCCCGAACTCAATGAAAATCAATTTGAATGAGCAGCTTCCTGATGGAGAAGCTCACAACTATAAACAGGACGATGATTTAAGTAATGCTCCTGATTTTATTCAACAATTGTTTGATATTGAGGGTGTCAAAGGACTTTACCATGTCACTGACTTCATCGCTCTGGAACGGAACGCGCGCGTTTCCTGGGAATCCATTCTTCCTGAAGTCCGTCGTGTATTCGGATCGACGGCCGAGGAAGGCATGACTTCCGAAAAACCCGAACAACCAGCACAAGTCGAAGATTCTTTCGGGGAAATCAAAGTCTTTGTGCAGATGTTCAAAGGGATTCCTATGCAAGTGAAGCTTGAAGACGGAGATGAAGAAATACGTGTAGGTTTACCGGAGAGATTCCAGAATGCAGCGATGAAAGCCGCTCCTGCATCCCCCAATATGATCATGGAACGTCAATGGGTCGAACAGAGCCCTAGATACGGGGATGCTGATGAAATTGGTGAACAAGTGAAAGAAGAGCTTTCTGCCAGTTATGATGAGAAAAGACTCGAATCGTTGGTCAATCAAGCGTTTGATCAAGAGACGGATACTGTCGAAAGCTCAGGGCAAGAGTCGAAGATTACTCTGGAGACGCTGGATCATGACGATTGGAAAGTACGTTATGCAGCGCTTGACTGGATGGATCCTACAGCGGAAGATTATCCTATTCTTGAAAAAGCGTTGCAGGATGATAAAGCTTCGATCCGCCGCTTAGCGACCGCCTACTTAGGAATGATTGAACAGAAAGAAACACTCCCTTACCTCTACAAAGCCTTGAATGACAAGACCGTAACCGTGCGACGTACAGCTGGCGACTGTTTGTCTGACCTAGGATACAAAGAGGCCATGCCGGAAATGATAGAGTCATTAAAAGACCCAAACAAACTTGTACGCTGGCGGGCAGCCATGTTCTTGTATGAACTCGGCGATGAAACAGCACTTCAAGCATTGAAGGATGCAGCAGACGATCCTGAATTTGAAGTCCGGATGCAAATCAATATGGCGATTGAGAGAATCGAAGGCGGAGAAGAAGCCAAAGGTTCTGTCTGGCACCAAATGACACAAGCCACACAAAAAAAACAATAGGAGGACCTTTTTATGAATCCATATGAAGCATATATGAAAGAAATATCCCAGCCGATGAGAGACGAATTGACCAATGCAGGCTTTACAGAGTTGACGACTCCTGAAGAGGTCGATGATTTCATCGCTTCTAAGAAAGGAACGGCTCTTGTCGTCATCAACTCAGTCTGTGGCTGTGCGGCAGGCTTGGCTCGTCCATCTGCAAGGGAATCACTGAAAAATGAGAAAAAACCTGATCATCTCGTCACTGTTTTTGCAGGTCAGGATCGCGAAGCCACTTCACGTATGAGGGATTACCTTGAAGGCTATGAACCTTCCTCCCCTTCTATGGCTCTTTTAAAGGATGGACAAGTCATGCACTTTATTCCACGTGAGGAAATTGAAGACTACGAAGTTGAAGAGATTACTGAAAATCTTACTTCGGCCTATAATAAATATTGTTGATAAACCAACGTCCGCTCTTTTGGAGCGGGCGTTTTTCATACTTTGAATCTACCTCCCACCTATACATGGGTGAAAAAGTAACATTTTAGTATGATTTACCAACTGTTTATACTTATTTAATCAGGCGTTTACATCCATACGGTACAAATAAGATGTACTTTAATTCAGGAAGGAGTTTTCAATATGTTGAAAAAATGGATGTTAGCGTTCGGATTGACTTCTGTACTTGCTTTGGCTGCATGCGGAGGGGCTGAAGAGCAAAATGGAGAAGGAGAAGCGGAAAAGGAGGAACAACAAGAAACGGGAACTGAGGAAGACCAACAACCTGAAGGCAATGACACAAGTGAAAACGAAGAAAGCTCCGAAGATGAAGAAACTGAAAAAGCTGAATGATTGATGAGGGGTGCAGCTATAGAAAGCTGCACCCCTTTTCGAATTTAGGTCATCCAAGGAAACGGTACTCAGAGCATGGGATGGCAGGGAAAACAGTCCGCTTTCCGCGGGGAACGCTGAGTCTCCTCGAACTTCGTTCTCCGGGGTCTCACCTTGTTCCTTTTTCCCGCAGGAGTCTACCTGTTTTCCCTGCCATCCCGTTCGAAGTTGGTGTAACGGATTTTGGTTCTGACCTTTCTGACCCTTCTACTTTGAAGAGGCGGCCTTTTAGAATGGCGAGACTCCTGTGGGATAATAGTACATCGTGAGACCCCGGAAGGCACAGCCTGAGGAGGCTCACGGTACCCCACGGAAAGGGAGTCATTCTAAAAGGCCGCCTCCTACAAATTCCAGGACAGAAAGAGCTGATAATATGAACTCACATGTGCCAGCCTTTACTTTACCAGAGCATTTTATAAAAGAAATGGGAGAAATAACGGACCAGCGCCCTTATCCTAGACGGGGACTATTTACTAATCGTTTGAAATATCAACAACAGACTTTAACAAAGCCTTATTTTATAAAAGAAACATTCACTTTACCCTCCATTTAGGAGGTCCACTCCCTCTCCGGCCTGCTTTATCTTCTTGTTGAGAAGCGCAATTCGGACAAATGACGGCTTGACTTGGAATTGGCATACAACAGTAAGGACACTCTTTTTTAGTCATGGAATGTACGGGGTTTTGATGAGGTTTTTTCCATCTATTGATCTGCCTTACTACAACGAATACAGCAAACAGAATAATGATGAATCTAACCAATGCAGTGATAAATAATCCATAATTGATGGTCGCCTCCCCCGCTTCTCTGGCCGCGGATAAAGAAGGGTACATCGTACCGGATAAGCTGATAAACATACTCTCAAAATTCATTTTTGCATAGAGCAGCCCGACAGGCGGGAGTAATATATCAGTCACCAACGAGTCGATGAATCCGCTGAAAGCCGCTCCCAACACCATGCCCACTCCCATATCAATGGCGCTTCCTCGGACTGCGAACTCTCGAAATTCTTTAAACACACCCATATACTCTCCCCCTCCTCCGTGCTATTCTATGAGAAAAGAAGCAGGTCTATGAGCTGTCCTATATAGCCCTCTCTTTTGGTATAGAAATAATGCTCGAAAAGAAGGTGTGAAATTGATACGTTACTCCATAAAATTAAGTCCGCCCCAAACATTAATTATGGTATTCATCCTTTGCATTTCTCTGGGTGCAGTCCTGCTTAAACTGCCGTGGGCCACTTCAGAGGGAATTCTATTCATAGATGCCCTTTTTACTGCAACTTCAGCCATGACAGTAACAGGCCTCGGCGTAGTCGATACAGGTACGACTTTCACCTTATTCGGCGAAGTGATTATATTGCTGTTGATTCAATTAGGCGGTTTGGGAATCATGACGTTTGCGGTATTGATATTCATGATGTTAGGTAAAAGAATCCGTTTAAAAGAGAGGATCTTAATTCAGCAATCATTGAATCAGACGTCCATCGGCGGCATCGTCCGTCTCGTCCGAAAGCTGCTTCTATTTTCTATCATTGTAGAGGTTGCTGCCGCTTTATTGCTATCCATAAAGTGGGTTCCTGAGATGGGCTTCGCAGAGGGCGTTTACGCCAGTGTTTTCCACAGCATCTCAGCCTTCAATAATGCCGGTTTTTCTATATGGTCAGCAAACCTTACCGGTTATGTACTCGATCCGTTTGTAAATGTCGTCATCTCATTACTATTCATCATTGGTGGAATCGGATTTACGGTTCTTTTTGACCTCTGGAAAAGTAAAACTTTCCTCCGTCTATCCTTACATACTAAGATCATGCTCGTCGGTACATTCGCAGTCAATGTCATCAGTGTTTTGATGTTTTTTATTCTCGAATACAATAACCCGGATACGATCGGCGATTTTTCTGTGGCAGGAAAACTGCTTGCTTCCTACTTTCAAGGGGTGACACCAAGGACAGCAGGATTTAATACTGTGGACATAGGACAAATGGAAGACTCTTCCCTTTTTTATATGCTTACCCTCATGTTCATCGGAGGAGGCAGCGCCTCAACAGCAGGAGGCATCAAATTGTCCACCGCTTTAATCATTTTTCTCGCAGCTATCGCTTTTTTCCAGGATAAAGAACACATTACGCTGTATCATCGAAGCATCTCTGTCCGCATGGTGATGAAAGCGCTGGCTTTAACGGTCGGTAGTGTCCTCATTGTATTCATAGGCACTTTTTTACTGAACTTGTCCGAAGACGCACCATTCTTAATGATTTTATTTGAATGTATATCTGCTTTCGGCACCGTAGGATTGACCATGGGATTGACGTATGAATTGACGGAAACAGGAAAAGCGATCCTCATTTTTATCATGTTGATCGGAAAATTAGGCCCCCTGACGTTCGCTTTCGCTTTTGCCAAGCATAAACCTACGTACATCCAGTATCCAAAAGGAGATGTATTGACCGGGTGATTTTCATTCCTTTTTCATCTGTTAAATTCTTTCTGATGTTACTTTTTTAAAAGGATCTGTTAATGCTTGGTGTATTTATTTCACTTGGAATCTTGCATCAGCTATTTCCTTCGCAGAATTCTTGTGAGGCGCCCTTATACCTTTGAAAAAACAAGTCCGTTAGACCAACTATGAACGGGAGGGATGGGAAAACAGGGAGACTCCTGCGGGAAAAAGGAACAAGGGGAGACCCCAAGAGAACGAAGTTCGAGGAGACTTAGCGTTCCCCGCGGAAAGCGGACTTTTTTCCCTTCCCTCCCATACTCTGAATAAAAACAGACCACAAACCTAGACCCATCGGACTTGTAAGAAATCGTTAAAAAAATATATAAAAGTCTTTAACAGAACCATAAAATTTCAATGGTGAGGAATACAGCTGACCGTTCCTGCGAAGATTAGTACTACTAGGAAAAGGAGGAAGTCAGTCATGAATAAAGAACGTGCGAAAGAAATCATCCACTCTCCTGAGATGATTGAGGTCATGTATAACAAGCAGCCGATTTACATCGAAGAAGTCATTGAAAGAAATGAATGTGCACGCATACATCCACTGGATAAGCCGAATTTGGCACAAGAAGTGCCTTTATACGAACTGAAAGAGAATGAAACACATTAAAAAAAGCCTGAGCAGAATATGCTCAGGCTATTCTATATTATTTATGAACAGCAAGCTTCAATTGATGATCACCGACAGTGAACTCCTTCATTTCTTCGGACTGCCCGATCGTCAAATTATTGACCAATACGTTTTCACGGATCAACTCTTCATTCTTTTCCACCGCTTTCTTGATTTCTTCATCTCCATCAAGCGCGATATCTACGCGAAGGTCGATTGGAAGGTCTTGTTTTTTACGATCGTCCTGAATGACACGGATGACTTCACGCGCAAGTCCTTCCAGGCGCAGTTCATCTGTGATTGTCGTATCCAGGATAACGTGGAACTCTTGATTTGAGCCCATAGACAATCCTGAATCAGCGACACGCTCAACATTCAGCAGTTCCATCGGCACTTCAATATCTCCGCCGTCTGCAGGCACTATAACCTTTTCATCTGCTACGACTTGAGCAGCTTCTTCATCAGAAAGCTTTTCAAGGTACCCTTTGACCACTCCGACATTCTTGCCAAGCTTAGGTCCAGCAGCACGGAAATTGAGTTTCACTTCGTAGCGGACAAGATCTTCGGAAGACTCTTTCACAACGACAGACTTCACATTGATTTCGTCCCGGATGATGGCGCTGTATTTCTCCAGTGCTTTTCCTTGTTCAGGATTGACCGGAATGACAACAAGCTCTGATAATGGCTGCTTCGTCTTGATTGCTTCGCTGTTACGGACACCGCGGGCAAGTTCAACCACTTGAAGAACCGCATCCATATCTTTTTCAAGCTCTGCATCTACTTCATCATTATTGACTTGAGGGAAGTAAGACAAATGTGCACTCTCACCGGTAAGGTTGTGGTGGATATCGTCCGCAACAAACGGGATGAATGGTGCCAGAAGTTCACTCAACCTTACAAGCACTTCATGAAGCGTATGGTAAGCAGCTTTCTTGGACTCGGTCATTCCTTCTTCCCAGAAACGGTCACGGGAACGACGGATATACCAGTTACTCACTTCATCCACGTATTTTTCAAGTGCTTTTGCAGCTTTCGTGAAGTCATAATCATCGAGAGCCTCACCTACGACAGCGGTCACACTATTCAAGCGTGATAGGATCCAGCGGTCAAGCAAGGTTTTCTCCCCTGTTTCATTCGCATCGAATTGATAGTTATCGATATTGGCATAAAGGGTGTAGAAGCCGTGCGTGTTCACAAGTGTATCGATGACTTTCGATTTTGCTTCTACAACAACACGCTCAGAGAAGCGCTTGTTATTCCATGGTGCACTATCAGCAAGCAATGCCCAGCGGAAAGCGTCAGCTCCGAACTTGTTTACCAAGTCCATCGGATCGAGGGCATTCCCTTTACTCTTGGACATCTTACGTCCATCTTCGTCAAGGATGTGACCTGTAGATAGGACTCGTTTGTAAGGCGCTTTTCCAGTGAACAACGTTGATACTGCAAGCAGACTATAGAACCATCCACGCGTCTGGTCAATTCCTTCACAAATGACATCCGCAGGGAACTGCTTTTCAAACTGCTCTTTGTTTTCAAACGGATAGTGCTGTTGGGCAAATGGCATGGAACCACTATCGAACCAAACGTCGATGACTTCTGGTACACGATCCATCGTGCCTTCACATTTTTCACACTTCAATTGGACGCGGTCGACATAAGGTTTATGAAGCTCAACATCGCCGATATCTCCAATTGCTTTTTCTTGAAGATCCGCTTGACTGTGCGGTGCATATTGATGATCGCAAGAATTACAGATCCAAATCGGCAGCGGTGTACCCCAGAAACGGTTACGGCCGATGTTCCAGTCAACCATGTTTTCAAGGAAGTTTCCGAAACGTCCATCCTTGATATGACCTGGATGCCACTCGACCTCCTGGTTGTTTTTCAGGAATTGGTCTTTCAATTCCGTCGTTTTGATAAACCAGCTTTCGATCGCGTAATACAACAATGGAGAGTCACAGCGCCAGCAGTGCGGATAGCTGTGCTCATATTTTTCTTTATGGAACAGAAGACCTTCAGAAGCCAGATACTTCACGATATCTACATCGCAATCTTTCACGAAACGTCCAGCGAACGGAGGGATATCTTCCGTATAACGGCCTTGACCGTCTACCACGTTAAAGAAGGACAGGTTATGCTCTTTCACTAAGTTGTAGTCATCTTCACCATAAGCAGGAGCGATGTGTACGACACCTGTACCACTTTCAGCATTGACGAAGTCAGCTTCGACAACGAAGTGGCCTCGCTCTGGATTCACGAATGGGAATGGAGCGACATATTCCATGTCTTTGAACTCGCTGCCTTTGTGCTTGGATACAACTTCATATTCTTCTCCAAGATTCTTTTCAGCTAAAGCTTCAGCAACGATGTAAACTTCGTCCCCTTGCTTCGCTTTCACATAAGTCAATTCAGGATGGACAGCCAGTGTAACGTTTGCCGGAAGCGTCCATGGAGTTGTCGTCCAACCGAGGAAGAATTCATTTTCAAAGCCCTTCACCTTGAATTTCGCTGTAGCCGACAAGTCTTTGACATCTTCGTATCCCTGCGCGACTTCGTGAGAACTCAACGTCGTCTGACAGCTCGGGCAGTAAGGAGTTACCCGGTGACCTTTGGAAAGCAGGTTACGCTTGTGAAGGTCACTTAAGATGTACCAAACACTCTCGATATAACGGTTTTCAAGCGTTACGTAAGGATCGTCCATGTCCAGCCAGTAACCGATGGATTCAGTGAATTCACGCCACTGACGCTCGTAATTGAAGACACTCTTCTTACATTCTTCAATGAATTTCTCCACACCATACTCTTCGATTTCCTGTTTCCCGGAAATACCGAGCTGCTTCTCCACTTCCAGTTCAACCGGAAGTCCGTGCGTATCCCAGCCGCCTTTACGGAGAACCTGGTAGCCACGCATCGTTTTATAACGTGCAACGAAGTCCTTGATGACACGTCCTAATACGTGACCGGCGTGTGGAAGCCCGTTCGCCGTAGGAGGTCCCTCGTAAAATACAAATGTTTCTGCGCCTTCCCGTTCATCCATTGAACGATTGAAGACATTTTCCGCATTCCAATAATCTTTGACACGATTCTCGCGGTCTAATGCCGCTTCTTTCGTATTGACACTGCGCATTCGTTCCACCTCTTACCCTTTTTATTTTTCATTCCACAAATCTAAAAAACATGACGAAAGATCTTTTTGCCATAAAAAAATCCGCCCCTGAAACAAAACAGGGACGGATGTATATCCGCGGTACCACCCATATTCCATGTCACATTCACACGGCTCTTGGTCATAAAAACGGATAACGGTCGTCAGCCGGTGCTGCTTACTCATAAGCTTTTCAGCAGTACATCTCGGAGATGATCTTCAGCTATAAACTGTCATCGCTTCTCAGCTGCCAGCGATTCTCTGAGCACAAGTTTTACAGCCTACTCTTCTCGTCAACAAAATTAAACGTAGTTTGCCAATATCGTACAATGAATTGAAAGAGATGTCAAAGCTTTCTTCCTCCAACATCCTTTCCATTTTCCTGACTATTTATAACTGAATCGTATCTTTTGGAAGACTTTAAGGGTATGAAAGTTTTCATTACATTTCTTCCAGCGAAAACTCGCATGTAAGTCAAAGTACAGACTTGGTTATCCTATTCAATATAGAACGAGTCCGATACACTGTTCACACCCAAAAGGAGGGTCTAAGTTGTGTACGTTTGAATTGGGAACTCAAGTTCCTGACTACCGCCTACCCGATGTTAAAGGGAAAATCGTATCTTTGAACGAACAACTGAACGAGCATCAAAGTTGGCAGCTCATCATTTTTTTCAGAGGTGCATGGTGCCCCGTCTGTGTTCAAGATTTGAAAGATCTGCAAGAGAGCAAAGATTTTCTTGAAGGAAAAGACGTTTATATCACCGCCATCTCCACTGACCGAAAAGAGAACTTGCAGGCAATGGCAGAAGAGAATGGCTTTACGTTCCCCGTCCTTTCGGATGAATATTTGGTTGTCCTCCAAGCCTTTCAGGTGCATTACCATTCTGAAGATGCTCCTTATGAGGATCACGGGGCCCATGGTGAGGCTGCGTATTTCTTAGTCAACGAAAAAGGGGAACTCTTGTATCAGCAGAGACAAACAAGCCCTTTCGGTCGTCCCACAGCCACAGAATTGAGAAAAATCGTTCAATATATCAAAAAGAATCTAAAGGAATAAATATTCAGTCCTATGCCGCCCAGGTATATCCAGATATTGGATGACCCTGGGCGGCATACTTTATATAATATAAATAAATCAGATTTTAAAAGGTGGGATTGAATATGTCGGACGATAAACAGAGAGTGAAGGATACATTTTCAAAAAATGCAGAGTCTTATGTAACCAGCACGACGCACAAGAACCAATCGGACCTTGATTTGATGGTCGAGTGGGCTGAACCACAATCGTCTTGGACAGCTCTCGATATTGCCACAGGAGGCGGACACGTTGCCAAAGAAATGAGCCGGTGGGTAGACACGGTTTTTGCCACCGACCTCACGAAGAAGATGCTTGAAAACACCTCCAGGCATCTGCAAGCACAGGAAAACATCCACTACATCATCGCAGATGCCGAAGAACTCCCCTTCATAGATGAGTATTTTGATTTAGTCACCTGCCGAATCGCTCCTCACCATTTTCCTGAACCTGACCGCTTCATTGAAGAGGTAACCCGTGTCTTAAAACCTCAGGGCCGTTTTTTAATGGTAGATAACATTGCTCCGGAACATGATGAATTGGATCACTTTTATAACACGTTTGAAAAGATGCGGGATGAAAGTCACGTCCGGGCATTGAAGATTTCGGAATGGAAAAAGCACTTCCAATTCCATCACTTATCGATCACGCAGGAACAGACGCGCAGAAAAACCCTGCCGTTCTCAGACTGGGTGACGAGGACATTAGATGAAGCTGCCGATCAGCAAAGAGTAGCGGATTACTTTTTATCTGCCAGCAAGGACATCCAATCATATTTTGATTTAAAAAAAGAAAAGCAATGGATCACTTCTTTTACCATCGATGAATGGGCGGTATCAGCAGAAAAGAAATAAACTTTGTATAATCTCCCCTTGCATTGGAAAAATAATCTAAGTATTGAAGATTTCAATGTGAGGGGTACATAGGATGGACATAGTGGTTATGGCACGTGCATTATTCGGAGCTTCTTTGGGATTTCATATCATATACGCCACGATCGGCGTAGGTGTTCCCGTTATGATCATCATTGCGGAAGTTTTATATTGGATAAAAAAAGATTCGGACTATGCATTGATGGCAAGACGCTGGACGAAAGGTTTTGCCATTGTGCTGGCCGTTTCCATTGCATCAGGTACAATCGTCGGCGTCCTCATCTCCTTGTTATTTCCGAGTTTCATGGAAATTGTCGGCCAAGTCATCGCACTGCCTTTTCAAATGGAAATCTTCGCTTTTCTCATTGAAGCGGTGTTCATGTCCATTTATTTATACGCAGCCGACCGCCTTTCCCCTTCCCTCCGCTTAGTGAGCATTATTTCTGTTGCAATCGGAGCGACCGCTTCTGCGGTACTGATTACAGATGTCCACGCCTGGATGAATACGCCAGCCGGTTTTCGGATCACCCCGAGTGGTGATGTGACCGACATCAATCCCTGGGCTGCGTTTTTCAACCCAAGCTTCGGTGTCACAGCCATTCATGTCACGTTATCCGCTTATATGACTGTATCGTTTATTATTGCTTCAATCGCTGCTTTGCGGTTAATGAAGAGCAAAATCACACAAGCCGAAAGAAACTATCACAAAAAGGCTTTGACCATCGCTTTATATTTCGGTGCAATCACCTCTCTTGCTACAGCTGTGAATGGCCATGAAACGGCTCAAATGCTTCATGAATACAACCCTCGGAAACTGGCCGCTGCCGAAGGATTATTTGAAACGACCCGATACGCCCCACTTTCAATTGGAGGTTACACTTCTCTTGAAGATCAGCGGGTCAAATATGCTGTGGAAATTCCTTATGCGTTAAGTTTTTTGGCAGGGGACCGATTTGATACGGAAGTGAAAGGGTTGAATGAGTACCCCGAGGAGCTATGGCCTCCTCTCTATGTGCACGTCTTATTCAATATCATGGTGGGGATCGGATCCCTGCTGATCGTTGTCGCTTTTCTCGCTTTATTTTGGAAACATATTTTGAAAAGAGAGTTCCCCGGATGGATGCTTGCTTTACTTGTAACGAGCGGGCCTTTAGCGATGATCGCCATTGAAACAGGATGGTGTTTCAGCTGTATCGGCAGACAACCGTGGACGATCACCGATGTGCTTCGGACGGAGAATGCCGCAACACAATCTCCGAGTGTAGGGATTCTGTTTGTATTGTTTCTTTCTCTCTATATCATTCTTTTGTTTGTCACTGGCTTCGTATTGAAAAATTATTTCAAGCGGAACCCCGTCAGCAAGGACTTATCTGCAGATACCTTAGGATAGAAAGGAGAGATCGGGATGGAAGCCTCTACTCTGGCAGTCACCATTTTATGGAGTCTGCTGTTTGTCTATGCAATGCTGGGGTCATTGGATTTCGGTGCCGGATTCTGGGGAATGATTTATGGAAAAAATGATCATACGAGTGCATCTCAGATTGCCAACCGATTCTTATCCCCTACTTGGGAAGTCACGAACGTGTTCTTTGTCATACTGGTCGTTTCTGTCGTCACGTTTTTCCCTTTTGCTACAACCATGCTGGGAAGCCTGCTGCTGCTTCCTATCGGGCTGGGATTGATCCTTTTAGCCATACGAACCACCTTCATGGTATTTGAGCACCATGCTAAAAGGTTCAGGGAGTTATTGAGAATGACATCCGGTATAACCGGGTTGATCATCCCCGCCCTTTTAGTCAGTATCTTACCCATTACTCTCGGTGGATTCATTGAATTTGAGGATGGTCTTCCCCGCCTGTATTACCGGGAACTGCTCGTTCACCCTACCTTGTACATGCATATCGCATTCGGTTTATCTACAGAGTTATTCATTTCTGCTGTGTTTTTGATGGACTACGCAAAAGAAGCCGAAGATCACTCTGCTTATCATACATTCCGAAAACACGCGATCTGGCTCGGACCTGTATCGATTGCTATTGCCGTTTTGACGATTGGTACGTTTCCTGCTGAAGCGACCTGGATCGTGGACAATATCCAAAGGAATTGGTTCTGGTTCGGTTTATCCTTGTTTTTCTTCCTTATCGGATATGGGTTTCTATTTTTGAAGCGGTCGGATGGAGAGCGGGGAATGGCCAGGCTGGCGGTTCTTGCGATCGTCCTCCAGTATGGCATCGCAATTTATGCTTATGGGTCCGCACACCTCCCTTACCTGGTCTACCCTCATTTGAAGATTGAGGACGGTTTTACAGACCCCGGCATGTTTTATCAGATGTTGGTGGTTTACGGAATCGGCTTCGGTATATTGATTCCAGCTTTCATCTTGTTTTGGCGGCTATTCCTTAAAGACCGCCGTTACTTGAAACAGGAATAGTTCTTTTGTAAGGTCTGGCCCCTCACTGATGTGGCCGGGCCTTAATTTTTTTACATAGGGTTGTCTGATTTGGATATAGGGTAATGGAAACTATCTGATTATAGAAAAAGGAGAGAGATGATGAAAGAGTTGACAGAACAGTATCTGATGGAAGCGATTGAAGACAGTAAACCTTTTGCTTCATCAGGTAATGTGAACATGAACATCCCTAATTTTGACGAAACGTTGAAAGACCTTTTAGGGGTGACCATCATTACTATGGACCAAGAATGCTACTATGCGGGAGACTATAAGGAATGCGTGCCTATGCAAAGCACCTCAAAAATCATCGGTTTGATGCTTGCCCTGCAGGATTTCGGCAAAGACAGAGTGTTTCAAGCCGTGGGCATGGAGCCGATGGGTGATTTTTTCAATTCCATCAGTCAGCTTGAATCCTACGACACCAGCAAGCCATTCAATCCTATGATCAATGCCGGGGCGATTGCTGTCGCTGCACTAATCAAGGGACAGAGTGTAGAAAAAAGATTTGAACGCTATTTGAATTTCCTTAAAAAGATCACTTCTCATGAAGAACTCTGGATGAGCGAAGAAGTGTATGAAGCGGAAAAAGCGAACGGTGCCCGCAACCGCTCCCTCGCCTATTTCATGCAGAGTACAGGTACACTCGTAACAGATGTGGAAGAAGCTTTAGACCTTTACTTCCGCATGAACGCAGTCATGATGAATTGTGAAGATTTCGCACGCGTCGGACTATTCCTTGCTAGGGGTGGAAGAGCTCCACATACAGAAGAACGGTTGATTCCTCCCCACCACCTTCGCACAGTGAAAGCCATCATGATGACTTCTGGTATGTATAACTCCTCCGGGCACTATGCGGTTGAAGCAGGTATCCCCTGCAAAAGCGGTGTCTCTGGAAGCATCATAGGAGCTATTCCCGGACGGATGGGAATAGGAGTGATCGGACCTGCGATTGATGAAAAAGGAAACAGCACTGCAGGCGGCGCGTTGATCAAGAAGCTGTCTCAAGACCTTGGATTGAATATGTTTGGTATAGAAAACATCGAAAAGGAGCGGTAACGTGGCTTTTGACTACTCGATCGATTTTGAAAATACGGACTTTCGTAAGAACCCTGAACATTACCGGGTAGGGCGAGGCGAACAGGGAGTGCTTCTTGTAGAGCCTTATAAAAGTGAGATCCTCCCTCATTGGAGGTTCAAGACCCCTGATATCGCCAAAGAATCTTCTGAAAAAATTTATCAGATGTACCTTGACTATAAGGAAGCAGAGGATTTTGTAGGAATGGACATGGCTAGAAAATTCCTGCAAATGGGGTACACAAGGTCCCGGCGTTATGCCAACTATAAAGGCGGTAAGAAATACGATGAGAATGGAGACGTACAAGAACGGCAAATTGATGAGGAGAAAGCAGAATCGGCAGCGATCTTTGAAGAGAAGTGGATAAAAGTCCGCGAAGACGAAGACTATTTGGAAAAAAAGAAAGAGCATCAGAAGGAATACGGATAATCATTTCTCCTAATCGTTTTGCGCCCTTATCTATCTTCCATATTCTATTGATATCTTCCTTATAATGCCGTATATTGAAACCTGCTCAGCTTCTTCAAATGGTCGCTGAGCACCATTTTTGTACGTATGGAGGAAGATTCATTGAAGAAAAATCGCAATTCATTATTGGAAATATTTAAAGCAAGCACCAAGCTGGGATTGACTTCTTTCGGCGGTCCAGTTGCGCACCTTGCTTATTTCAAAGATGAGTATATCGACCGAAAAAAATGGATCGATGATAAGACGTACGCGGATATCATCGCTTTATGTCAATTCCTTCCCGGTCCAGCAAGCAGCCAGGTCGGCATCGCCATTGGTATGCTGAGGGGTGGTTTTTTAGGTGGACTCATTTCATGGATTGGTTTTACTGTTCCATCCATCATCATTTTGACCTTGTTCGGATTGCTTTATCAAAATTTTGATATTGGGGATGCCCCTTTCATACACAGCCTTAAGGTCGTGGCCGCTGCTGTTGTTCTTCATGCTCTGATCGGACTCGGAAAGAAATTGACGCCTGACCGGCCCAGGATTGCTATAGGATTGATTGCTTCCCTTATTCTCATTCTTTATCCATCTGCCTGGATGCAGTTAATCATCATTGCTGGAGCCGGCTTGATCGGTTGGAAGGCCTTTGCCACTGAATCAAAAATTGAGCCGTTTCCCGCTACGTTTTCCAAGAAAACAGGAATCACTGCCTTATCTGTTTTGATAGGGATGCTGACTCTTCTCCCTGTTCTTGCGAAGAACACGGAAAATATCCTGGTACAAATGTTTGATACCTTTTTCCGTGTAGGGGCGCTCGTTTTCGGAGGCGGTCATGTTGTTCTTCCTATGCTGGAACGTGAAGTTGTCCCAACAGGATGGCTTACTGCAAATGAATTCCTGGCGGGTTACGGGATGGCACAGGCTGTGCCTGGACCGCTTTTCACATTTGCCAGCTACTTAGGTACAATGATGGAGGGAGTCATAGGGGCTGTTGTAGCTACAATCGGAATTTTTCTTCCTTCGTTTTTGTTTCTTTTAGCGGCTTTACCTTTCTTGAATGAACTGCGAAAGCGGCCGGCCTTTCAGGGTGTGTTGACTGGGGTGAACGCGAGTGTCGTCGGGATTTTACTCGCTGCTTTTTATGACCCGGTCCTAAAGAGTTCCATTCAAGGCGCTGAAGATTTCGCTCTAGCTGCTTTGTTGTTTTCCCTGCTCCACTTCTTCCGTACCCCAGCATGGGCGATCGTATTAATAGGAATCGCCGGTGGACTACTACTGAATATAATTTAAAATAATGGCGCAAAAGGCTTACTTTTGCGCCTTTTTATTTGCTTTTTTTTAATTTAATAATTTTTTTAGCAGGAAGTTCATTATAAAGGTCGAATTTTAATACAATATGACTACTTATGGAGGTTTTGTAATGGCAGATCAACAAACCAGGTATTCGCGTCTTGCACAAATTACAAAGCTTATCAATACGAAGCTGGATTTGCAAGAAGTACTAGAGCATGTAGTAACCGCCATCTCTGAAGAAATTATGCGATGTGACTCTGTAGGAATTTATTTACCTCAGGAGGACGGTACGTATCGCGGTTACGTAGGGAAACCATCCACCATTAATGGAATGTCACTAGACATGCACGTGGTAGACCCGGAAATGGATCAATTGACAAAAGAAGTCATTGAAACGAAAGAAGCTATCTATATCCCTGATACTTCAAAAGATGACCGCCCTGATCAACGAGCTGTTCAGGCATTCAAAATCCAATCATTACTCGTCGCCCCGATCGCTCAAGATGACGAAATATATGGGCTCGCCTACCTATTTGACTACGGGACTCCGATGAATCTGACTCTTTCTGAGATAGAATCGGTCAAGGCTTATGTCAACATGGCTGCAGTGGCGATTCGTAACGCTAACAACCTTGTGCGCAAAGAAGATCTGATCGAGCAGAAGCAGCTCCTTTTGAATGTGACCAGAGATTTGTCTCTCTGCTCCTCTCTCCCTGAAGCTCTGGATCGTTGTTATTTTTACTTAGGAAAAGTTTTGGACAACTATAACATCGGTGCGCATTTCGTCGATCCTATCGCCGAGAGTAAAATCACTCAAGGTACCCTCAGTAAAAACAGCGACTGGACAGAGGAAGAGTGGAAGAAGACTCATGAAGATTTGAAGGTCGACCATACGAAAGATGAAGTATTCCAGGAAATTCTCAAATCCAAGCAATCAATCATGATTCCTGATGTTTATGAGGATAGCCGGACCAACCATGAGTTGTGTGAGCATTTTGGAATACAAGCTTTATATATGATCCCCCTTGTAGCTGTTGGTGAAGTACTTGGGGCCATTGCAATTGTTAATTTGGAAGAAAAAGGATTAAACTATTCTAAAACTGCGATCCAGCTCGCCGAATCAATCGTGGATGCAACCGCTCCCGTATTGTTCAACTTGATCTACATGGAAAAACAGGATTTGATCATCAACCAGCGGACATCGGAGATTCGGGAAAAAAACAATGAACTGGAAAAAGTCATTACCGAGTTGAAGCAGATGAGTCATGAGAAAGAATTGATTCTGAACTCTGCCGGTGAAGGTATCTTCGGATTGGACTTGAACGGACGGCTTACGTTCGCAAACCCTTCAGCAACGGACCTGCTTGGGTATGATTCGGAGGAAGATATTATCGGTTGCTCACAAGATCAAATCTTCCATTCAGAGCTTTCGATGAAAGAACTACTATCCACTTTTTCCATAGGGAATGAAAGTAAACGGAACCAGGAAAATATGGATGAGTATTTTGTAAGACAGGATGAAGAGATATTTCCTGTCGAGTATGTAATCACTCCTCAGAAACAGAGCGGTAAAGTCGTCGGGTATGTTGTCACATTCAAAGATGTCACGACTCGTAAACAAATGGAAGAAAAAATAAAGTACCATGCCTATTACGATAGCGTAACGAACATTCCGAACCGGGTTCTCTTCCAGGACCGTCTCAATCAAGCATTGACCTATGCAGAAATGCAAAAGCGCTCATTAGCGATCTTATTCTTGGATTTGGATCGTTTCAAAAAAATCAACGACACGTTCGGGCACGGATTTGGTGACTCAGTCCTTAAAAGCGTAGCTGCCCGGCTGGATTCCGCGATTCCTAAAGAAGCCACCGTCTCAAGACAAGGCGGCGATGAATTCATCATTCTCTTACCAACGATCAAGAGTAAGGATGAAGCTGTGGAATGTGCAGAAACGATTCTTCATACATTCGATGAACCCTTTAACATTGGTGATCAAGAAGTCGCTATAAAAACCAGCATCGGTATCAGCCTTTATCCTGAAGGTGGGACGACAAGCGAGACGCTCGTCAAACATGCAGATGTGGCGATGTATAAAGCCAAAGAACTGTCAGGTAACCAATATCAATTCTATTCTTCAGATATCGTAGATCGATCTGTTGAAAGTGTTCAATTGGAAAATGACTTGTACAAAGCCTTGGACCAAGGCGGCAATGAGTTTTTCCTTCACTATCAACCGAAGTTCAATGCAAATACAAACGAAATCACAGGAATGGAAGCTCTCGTCAGATGGAATCATCCTAAGCTGGGTTTCATGCCGCCAAATATGTTCATACCATTAGCTGAAGAAACAGGGTTGATTGTTAAATTAGGCGAGTGGGTCATCAGACAGTCCTGCCTGCAAATGAAGAGGTGGTATGATGCAGGACTTACGGAACTCGTCATTTCAGCCAATCTGTCTCCTCAGCAATTCCGTCAGCATGATATAACGAACGTCGTCAAAGAAATCCTTGAGGAAACACAACTCCCACCTGAAAATTTAGAATTGGAATTGACAGAAAACATTATCATTCATAACTCAGAAACAATGCTTGCGACCATGCATAAATTAAAGAATCTAGGGATAAAAATGTCGATTGATGACTTCGGGACCGGCTACTCTTCCCTTGGATATTTAAAAGATTTCCCTATCGATACGTTGAAGATAGACAAATCTTTCATTGATGATATTACGACCAATACGAATAATGCAGCCATTACGAACACCATCATCACACTGGCTGATAGCTTGAATCTCAGTGTCATCGCTGAAGGTGTAGAAGACCAGGAACAAGCTGAGTTTCTGATCGAACATGGCTGTTATTTGATGCAGGGATATTATTTCAGCCGCCCATTGGAGGCTGCCAAGTTAGAAGAAGTATTTTTGAAAAACTTATCACAAAAGGGGTAAAACAATGAAATCCGTTCGAGCTGTATTAGATTATTTTGTTTCTGGAAATATACAATATATATTCGGCATTCCAGCTGGATCTGTAAATGCTTTTTTTGATGAGCTATACGATACACCATCCATTACGCCAATCGTTACAAAACATGAAGGGGCTGCTTCTTACATGGCCGCCGCTTATGCCAAATATTCTAAATCTCTCAGTGTCTGTATCGGCAGCAGCGGTCCAGGCGGAACTAACTTAGTGACGGGAGCGGCTAATGCGATGAGAGAGCATCTTCCTGTCCTCTTCCTGACAGGTGCTGTACCCGTAAGCACTATGGGACTCAACGCATCCCAGGAGCTTGATGCAGGTCCAATCTATCAATCTGTGACGAAATATAGTAAGAGAGTGGATCGTGCCGAAGACTTACTGCCTGAAATACACAAAGCGATAGAAATAGCTATGACTGGTGTCCCCGGCCCGGTACATATCGCCATGCCTATCGATGTGCAGCTTCAGCAGATAGCTGATACCACTCTTCCTGAGTTCCCTGTGAGAAAACCTTTGCTTCCTGGTGATGATTCGATTTCAAACGCAGTAAATCATTTAGCAAAAGCTAATAGCGGTTATATCTTCGCAGGACAGGGAATCAGGGACAGCGTGGAGGATGTCATTGAACTCGCTGAACTATTGAACTGGCCGATTGTAACTTCTCCTCAGGCCAAAGGACTCATCCCTGGTGATCATTCCCTTCTTAAAGGAATTTTCGGTTTCGCAGGCCATGAAGAGGCTTCCCAGCTGATTAATGATACACCTACCGAAGCAGTACTGATACTAGGTTCAAGCTTGGGAGAAACGGCGACGAACAACTACAACATGAATATCACTAAAGATCGATTTACCATTCAAGTCGACTTTGACGACTCCGTGTTCAACCGTAAATATCCTGTTGATGTTTCGATCCATGGAGATATCCAGCTCTCCGTATCTTCCCTGGTAACAGAGTTGAGAAATAAAGGGTTTGAAAAGAAACCAAAAGCTTCTATTCAAACACCTCAGACAGCAGATATGGTCGAATACAACACAAGGAATGTCTTAGCTTCTCTCCAGGAGAAGCTCCCACAATCGACCAGGTATACGATCGATATCGGAGAGTTCATGGCTTATGTCATTCATCATATGGATGTTCTACATGAAGATTCTTTTGATATCAATGTACACTTTGGTGCAATGGGAAGTGGAATCGGCAGTGCCCTCGGTGCTAAACTGGCGGATCCTGATCGATTGACGGTCAGTATTACAGGGGACGGCTGTTTCTTCATGCATGGAATGGAAATTTTGACGGCAAAAGAATATGAAATCCCTGTTCTGATTGTGGTAATGAATAATGCCAGACTAGGCATGGTTCACCACGGACACTCACTTCAATACAAACGAGCGCATGATCGTTTCAATCAAGAACCGACCGATATCTGCAAAATGGCTGACTCTATGGGTATACCTAGTGCAAGAGTGGAACAATTAGAAGACTTGACTGCTGATAAGATAGAATCATTGACGGAACATCAAGGTCCTGCAGTATTGGAAATAGCTCTCGTCGATGACAACATCCCACCAATGGGTGACCGGGTAAAATTCTTATCTTCTTTCGGAAAGTAAATATGGCAAAATTCGTAACGATATAAATCCTTATTGATTATAATCAGCACCTTCTTTATGATGAATTTAAACATTCATAAAGAAGGTGTTTTTTTTGAAATTAAAATGGTTTCTTTCCATTGGAATCCTTTTAGGCAGTCTATTGTCAGGATGCAGCTCTCACTCTGCGGAAAAACACGAAGGACAAGAGCATGTGAATGGAGATATTCGTGAAGAAACAAAACATAAAGAAGAGCTTCCTTCTTTTTTAGATGATAAAAATGAAGATATGCAGCTCCTATATACGGCAGCAGCCGAAAGCAAACCCATCCTTGATCATATTCCCTGCTATTGCGGATGTGGAGACAGTGTGGGACACCGAAGCAACTACGATTGTTTTGTCCATGACAATAAAGAAAACGGAGCTGTCGTGTGGGATGACCATGCAACGAAATGCGGCGTTTGTTTAGAGATTGCAGCCCAATCGATTATGGACTACCAAGAAGGTAAATCCATTGAACAAATTCGAAAAGAAATTGACAAAAAGTATGAAGAAGGGTTTCCTGAACCGACCCCGACACCCGAAATATAAACACTCAGCGTTCTCTTTCATGATGAAAGAGAACGCTTTTTTGTGGATAACCTGTTGGATGTGAATAAGCTGCCCCTAATCAAATGTTTAATTTATGAGATTTTGCCTTTCTTTCCTGTGTATATGTGTATAAATTTACAAAAATGGAGGATAACTCCATATTTATCCCCAATCGATAATGATACATTGTTGGATACGACACGTTTGGTTTGTGGAAAAGTTTAAATTCTTCTTACAGTAAACCCCCATCAGTTGAAATCCTACTCAATAAACAGAAGACGGTATTTATACCATGTAAAATAAGAAAGGTTCCACATTTCTGTGGAACCTTTCTTCAAGCTATGAAAACTTTCATTTCCTTATTGTTCATTTTTTCTTTCATAGCTTTTCGAGCACGATGAAGGCGTGACTTTACAGCAGAAGGTGTAATGTTCAATTGCCGGGCAATTTCTTTCTCTCCCAATTGTTCTTGATAATTCAGGAGAAGTACGACTCTTAACTTTGGAGGAAGTGTGCACACCTTTTCCGTCACATCATCTACTAAAAGAATTTGCTCCATTTCCCTTTCGACACTTGATGAATAATCACAACCAATATCTTTGAGTTGGATTTCATTTTCAGGTACAAGCACCACCTTTTTTTCCCTCCTCAAATAATCGATAGCTTTATTAGACGCGATTCTCGACAACCAGGCACCGGCTTTTTGAACATCTCTGACCTCATTCAATTTGTTATATGCCTTCAAAAACGTTTCTTGAAGAACGTCTTCAGCTGCACTGGAATCTTTAGTGATTTTTAGAGCCACATGATACACACGCTGGTAATAATTCTGGTACAGATCATTAAACTGAATACCCATCATATTCTCCCTTAATTATTGAAGTGATTTTTAATGAATTCCGGAGCTTCTTCTTTTTTAAAACTTAATACTTCAAAATCACCCCGGCCGGATTCTCCAAAGTAGAACGCGACCAGATAATCACCGTCTTCTTGGTAATTCTTTGCCTTCATTGCCTCTTCGATCTTTTCTTTATCTTTTATAGTCAGACCACTTTTCCCATTCGCTCTAGCATGATGAAATGCACTTTCTGAATCATTATTCTCGAATGTGTTCCACGGAATAACCTCCATCCGTTCAATATCGTCCGCCTGAACCATCACTTCATCGTACAGCCCCTCTTCCTTCAGCCACTGTGTTGTCTTATCAAAAGAAGGAAGAATTGTTACGTGTGGTGGATTGTTATTACCTGAATGGACAAATACCTCAGCCCCTGGAATTCCAGTCGGCCCGATCATATCCTCATAGGTCAAAGTAAAAATATCAGACTTCAAACGGTTAAGGAACTCTTCGATCTTTTCAGGGCTGTTTAAAATCTTCCCTTTATTATGACCAGAATTAAACTCCAGCTTCATGACAGTAGAAGGATCGACTTGCACAATCGGGTAATGAATCTCTTTATACTCCTTCGTTTCTGATATAGTTTTCAACTCTGGGGCAAATACTTCTTTATCGATTTCATAGCTCCGAAAGATCGTATCTCCATTTTTCATTTCATAAGCCACAAAATAACGGCGGTCTCCTTCATCAAAAGAAGAATCCTGTTCTATTATTGCTTCATGAAGGTTGATTACGGACTGGATGCCTTCCTTTGATTCAATTACCATGTCACCGCTACTTTGATCAATTCGATCTTGATAGTGATGATAACTGTTTCCTAAGAACACACTTTCAACTTCATCCATTTGAGGAATATTGGATTCATACCCTTTCCATAGTAGTGGTAGAACAGTAATAAACAATAAAGTCACACCGCCATAAACTCCCAAGCCTTTGAGAAGGGATAAATTGAACACACGCCACGTTTTTTTAGTCACCATGACCGCAACGCAATAACCGAAAAGCAGTCCCATGCCGTATCCTACGAAGGACCAGTTTAGAGAAGATTGTGATTCTCCGAAATAGATCCCGCCGAATACGGAGAAACATAAGGTCATTCCAGCTATGAATACAGGTCTCAACGAAGCTACAGCAATAGCCGAAGATGCCGCCTCCAGAGATCTTTTCTTGTAAATGATTTTTGCAAGGACGTAGAATGAAACAGCTAAGATAATATAAACTCCCAGCTCCACATAAGAGATTGGCATGAACTTTTCTTCAGGTTGATAATAACTCGTCAAATCCAGTATAGGAGAAAAGTTTTGAATCCCGTCTTCATAAACCACTCCTTCCGTAAATCCGTTCACAAACATACCGATATGATAGGAACCTAGAAACATAATCCCTGTTGGGAAAAACAGCAGAATATAAGTCAAAACACCTTGAAGAGTGGAGAGGCCTGTCAATGTCCCGACCAGCACGGCTGCAAGAAAGACGAAAACAGTCAAAACCAGCATAACCGCCGTCCAATAGGCTACATCGCTGAACACGTAAAACTCAGAAGCTCCATCGATTCCCAGCAGGACTGCCATGATGATACTGTTTACCAATACAGGTAAAAGCAACATAAGCAGACCTGAGCTCGCATGATGGTTGAACAGCTTTTCCCTCTTTATCGGAAGACTGTGTATGAAATCCGAAGTCGTCTTTACATGTAGATAACGAAAAAGGAAAATGGCCATCAAGACGGGCAGAATGAACAAAAAGAGAACCTGGATATCAAATAAGAATGTCTGATCAAACAACCCTCGATCAAAGGTGATTCCATAATATTCTCTACGTTCATCACTCAATGCCATGAACAGCTGCAAAGGCAGAGCGAAGAATAAGCCGAGAAAATATACAATACTGATCCACCCCACATTACGGAAATCTTGTTTAAGAATCTCTTTTTTAAACAAGGATATTTTCAATGGCATAACCGACACCTCCCATTTCATAAATGAAAATCTCTTCTAATGTCAAAGGCAGCCGATCGAAGACAAGTGGTTGATGGCTTTGGATCAGCGATGTCACTTGTTCTTCTTCACCTCTTACAATCAACAGCTGGATACTGCCCCTGTGCTCTTTGTGTAAAATATTCAATTCGCTTTCCAAAGCAGCATTCATATCACCCTTAAAAGCGACTTGGATTTTATGGATATCTGCTTTCAAATCATCCAGATCCCGTTCTAATAGGATTTCGCCTTTATGTAAAATCCCTATGAAATCGCAGAGGTCCTCCACTTCACGAAGGTTATGGGACGAAATAAGGACGGTCATTTCACGATCCGCCACATCCTGAACGATCAGATTGCGGATTTTTTTCCGCATGACCGCATCCAATCCATCGAACGGTTCATCCAACACCAGAACATCCGGCATGACGGACATTGATAACCAAAAAGCGACCTGCCTCTGCATTCCTTTGGAAAATTGCTGGATTTTCTTATTTACATCCAACCCAAATAATTCATTCAGTTTTTGGAAACGCTCCTCGTTCCAATTTTCATAGATTTCCTTATAGAAATCCGCCATTTGTCTCACAGTATAGTGAGGGAGGAAATAAAGGGTATCAGGCAGAAAAACCATCCGTTGTTTGATTGATTCATTTTCGAACACATTTTCTTCTAAAACGGAAACTTCGCCTCGGGACTGCTTTAAAATTCCTGCCACCGTTCTTAACAATGTCGTTTTCCCTGCTCCGTTCGACCCGAGAAGTCCATAAATGGAACCCTTCCTGACGTGGAAGTGGACATCATTCAAAACTTTCGTCTTTTCAAATTCTTTATGAAGTTGCTGTACTTGAATCATCTTCCTTCCCCCTTTCCACTTCATAGAGAAGTGCATGGATCTCTTCAGCGGTCATCCCTAAATAAATCGCCTCTGAAAACAGTTTTTTCAACTCTTCCCGCACCTTTTTCATCTCCTCTTCATTCGCATCTTTTTCCACCGGGTGAACGAAACTCCCTCGACCTTTCACTGAATAGATGTATCCTTGTGACTCCAGCTCTCGATAGGCTTTTTGTATGGTATTCGGGTTGATCGTCAATTGCTGGGCAAGCTCACGGACAGAAGGCAGCTTTTCATCGGCTTTCAGCACGTCATGTATGATCAGCTGTTTGAGCTTTTCAACCAATTGTTCATAGATCGGTTTCCGACTTCTTAAGTCCAATTCGAACATCAACACACCTCCCGCTCATTTTTAACCGTATTAACTGTATTAGTATTTGTAGTACAGTATTAACTATATAGAATTCCTTTCATTTTGAGAAGTGCTTTTTTTATTTTTTTCCAAAAAAGGACTTAAGAACCATATTCACATGAACATCTCCACGTATTGAAATCATTTTCCGCGTTTTCTTATGTTTCACGTTATCTAGACAGTGTAAAGAGGCCTAAAGTTAGTCAATCCCTCCAATTAATAATTTTCTTGGAAGGTTTCAACCTATGGTTTATCAATCCCATATAAGGGAATATATGGGGCAACAATACAGCTATGAAGGAGGCTCCCCATTGGGACAACTTTGGAGTACTATTGAAAAAGGAATCGCAGATGTATCCAATTTTTTATGGACGTATCCCTTATCGATCATTTTAATTCTCGCCGGGATCTTCCTTACGATCAGAATCAAGTTTTTTCAATTCCGCTTTTTTGGGCACGTCCTTCATCAAACCATCGGACAAATTTTTAAAAAGACGGAACAAAAAGGAACCATCACCCCTTTCCAGGCTTTCACCTCGGCTTTAGCTTCTACAGCAGGAGCCACGAATATCGTCGGTGTACCGATTGCCATATCTTTAGGAGGGCCTGGTGCGCTGTTTTGGATGTGGCTTGTCGCCTTGATCGGTATGGCGACCAAGTATTCTGAAATACTTCTTGGAATGAAATACCGGGAGAAGAACGAGAAAAACATATGGGTAGGCGGACCCCAATACTACATAAAGAAAGCTTTGGGGTGGAAGTGGGTATCGACAGCATTCGCCTTCTTCTTAATGATTGAATTGATTCCAAGCACGATGGTCCAATCCAATTCAATCGCCACTCAGACCGAAGGAGCATTTGGCTGGCCGGTCTACATTACAGGCGCCATCATGTGTGCAGCCATAGCTTTAGTAGTGTTTGGCGGCATCAAGCGCATTGCTAAAGTAACTGACAAAATGGTCCCGGGAATGGTATTGATTTATTTAGGTATATGTTTATACGTCATCTTCGCCAATATCGATCAGCTCCCGAATGTTTTCGGTTTGATTTTCACCCACGCTTTCAGTCCGATAGCAGCTACTGGAGGGTTTGCAGGCGCTGGAATTGCACAAGCTTTGAGATGGGGTGTGGCCCGCGGGCTTTACTCCAACGAGGCTGGTCTAGGTACAGCCCCTATCGCTCATGCCGCTGCTAAAACAGACCACCCTTCCAGACAAGCGTTGTGGGGGATTTTCAGCGTATTCATCGATACCATCGTCATTTGTACCATCTCCGGTTTAACGGTCTTGGTCACCGGGGCCTGGAAAGAAGTCAGTGGTGAGAATGCGTCGAATATGATTAATGTGGCAATCGGAAGTGAGTTTGGAGATGCATTCGGCAGCAGCTTCATCAGTGTCTTCTTACTGTTTTTCGTAATCACAACGATTGGGATCCTTACTTTCTATGGAGAAAAACAAGCGGAGTATCTCTTTAACTTGAAGGCTGCCAAGTTTATGCGGATCGTGTATATTTTATCTGTATTCGTCGGAGCCATAGGAGGATTGAAGTTCGTGTGGCAGTTCTTGGATCTTCTGCTCGCCTTTGTTTTGTTAGCGAACGTCGTCCCGCTTTTATTTTTACACAAAGAGATTGCAGCGCTCACAGATGATTACATCAATCGTGTTTATAAAAAGCGTACGAAAAAGAAAAAAATCGACCTCTTTTATGAAGAGGAAGATGCAAGCTGAGAAGACACCGTCAACGGTGTCTTCTTTTCAGTTCGTTCCTTTGTATAAAATGACCTCTGAGAGTGGAAACTAACGCTCATAAAAGGTCAGGAGGAGTACAATGAAGATCGCTATTATAGGAGCTGGTTTGTCAGGACTTGCTTGTGCAGTGACGTTGGAAAAGTATGGATACACAGCAGATATATTTGAAAAGAGGGGCATGGCTGGTGACCGGATGGTCTTTGCTGAAGGAATATCCCCCCTTTTCCATACCCCTATCAAGGACTACATCCGTTATTTATCAGAGACTTATCAAATCGACTTAAAACCTACAAGCAACATCATCCGAACTTATATTCATTCAAAGAACGAAACCGCAAGCCTTGAGGGAAATCTGGGATTTATCAATTTGCGCGGCAAACACCCGCAGTCCTATGATCAACAATTAGCTCAACTTGTCTCTTCACCGATCCATTATAATCATGAAGCGGAGTATGAAGAAATCACCAAAGAATACTCACACGTCGTTTTGGCAACAGGGGACCCCTCGGATACCCAGAAAATCCAACCTTATGAGGTAGCTTATGAAGCTTCTTTCAAAGGGGCGATTGTCGAGGGGGATTTCAAACGAAACGAAATCCACACATGGTTCAACGAAGATTTTTCCCCCAAAGGGATGGCTTACTTGCTTCCTCATTCCGAATCGGAAGCCACATTGATTCTGGTCTATCCTCAATACCCTGAACAAATGGTGTATGATAAAGAGCAATTATGGAACGACTGCTTTGCATTTGTACAGAAAACACTCAATCAGAAATTGGTCATGCAAAGCGAATATTCCCTGCAGGATTTCAAAGTAGGAAAATCCGCATATCCAAGGATTGGAAATACATTCTTTACAGGGAATTGCTTGGGGTGCATTTCTCCATTTATCGGCTTTGGGGAATTCACCGCTCTCTTAACAGGAATTTATGCAGCAGAAGATATTTGTGGATTGAAAAGTTATGAGAAACAGACAAAGGCCATTTATCAAAAATACCATGACTCACTCACATTGAGGCGTGCAATTGAAAGGCTAGACAATGAACAGCTTGACCGGATCGTGAAATCTCTGCACATTGAATTATTAGGGAAAGCATTGACTTCTTCCAACCTTGAGCCTCTGAAATGGCTGTCCCGCCTCATACATCCGTTCCACAGAGAAAAATAAAAGAAGCAAGCATAATCTATATGCTTGCTTCTTTTACTTAGAGAACACATGATTTCCAATGACCACAGTGACTTCTCGGTCATTGTGGTATGCACTTGATACTTTTCCTGGGTTATAGAAAAATAAGGATCCTCCATCAAACCCTTGGAAAGATAGTGCTTCTTCAACGGCCTGTCTGGAAGTATGACTTGCCGGGTAATTAATGTGTCCGTTATCTACAGGCTCAAATTGATGGCTTTGATAAATCACTCCATATAAGGAATCCGGGAACAAAGGACTTTCCACCCTGTTTAAGACGACTGTAGCTACAGCCACCTGTCCTGCATAGCTTTCTCCTTTAGCTTCCGCTTCCACCAGTCGAGCTAGTAGATCTTTCTCCCATTCCTCCAGGGTGACGGGCAGGGTAAGCTCTTGTCCAGGGTAAATCATCGTCCCGTATATATCATTCATCGCTTGAATCTGTTGTACAGAAACCCCGTACTTCATTCCTATTTTATATAGAGTGTCGCCCTGCTTTACTTCATGGGTGTTTAACCCCTCTTCTGCTTGGACAGGGCCGGTAAAAGCCAGCGCACACAAAAACATCAAGCCTACAACAATCATTCTTTTTAACACTCTCGTAAACCTCCCTGAAAATTTCATCCCTTACAAGTTAACATAACCATCTAAATTTTTTCACTATTAATTCTTTCCAGTATTACCATTGTGACAAGCTTTAAGTGGATAATGAATAAAAAAACCCCTGGATTTCGTAAACCGAAACCAGAGGTTTTGTATAATTTTTATTAAGCTTTCGTCCAATTAACATTCAATTGTACATCTGCAGCTTGCAGCGTCGTGAATACCGGGCATCGTTTATCGGTGATTTCCTGCAGTTCTTCCACACGGTCCTGAGACTCTGAAGTTTCTACTTTTGCTTCAATGTTGACCGTGTCAAAATATGGTTTCACATCGGCCGTGCCCATCAACCCTCTTGGATCCAGTGTGCCATTGATATCAAAGGAAATACCTTGAAGGTCGAAATCGATCTCTTTAGCAACCATATTAGCGATAACCGTTTCACAACCAGCGAGTGAACCCAGCATCGTTGCCAGCGGGTCAGCTCCGAGATCTGTTCCTCCCATTTGTTCGGGTTCATCAATAGTGATTTGATGATTTCCTGCTTGAATTTCGGATTTCATTCCCTCAGAATGACTCGTAATTTCAATTGTATGTTGTGCCATATTAATCCTCCTTCGATTTATTGCAAAGTGTACATCATTCTTAAATTTCATGATGTAACTTAAGTTACATAGAAGAGAATCGACATACGCTTCATTCTTACTTTTCACATTTTTTCTCCTCAAAAAACATGACAATGTGTTTTTGTAAGCTCGCATACATCCACGCTGTGTCCAATGTAAGATGTGTTACATGTCCTTCCTTCTCCGTCATGTATAATTAGAAGAGAATCATTTCATCATAGTTCTGAACACATTGCTGCCTGATCGAATGACTACCCTGTCTTCATGGAGGGTACAATGACAAGCAGGACATTCTAAACGATTACAAATGTAAGTAGGTGGTTTTGTGCTGGACACACATGCAAGAAAGTATGTTCAACCTTCTATAGATAAGACCGCATCCTTCTTCTTGAAACGAGGACGGACAGCCGACCAGATCACAGTCATCGCTCTATTTGTCGGTTTATCTACAAGTGTGTTTTACGTTTTAGGTTATCCATTCTTAGGAGTCATTATGTTATGGTTTTCAGGTTTCTTAGATGCGGTCGATGGTACAATGGCCCGCCATACAAAAACATCACCGTTCGGCACTGTGATGGATATTACTTTTGATCGAGTGGTAGAAATTGCGATGATCGTAGCCATCGCCTTCGTTCATCCTGAAGTCACTTTCCCCCTCCTATTACTGAGTGTATCCATCATTGTATCCATGACTATCTTTCTTGTCGTTGGTGCGGTGTCTGAAAAAGCAGGCATCAAGTCATTTTACTATCAAGCTGGTATGGCTGAGCGGACAGAAGGGTTTTTATTATTCAGTATCATGCTGCTTTTCCCGGACTTTCTTTTTTGGTCGACTTTACTGTTCTTTGTGATCGAATCCTTCACTGGAATCCAGCGGTTTATGGAAGCTAAAAAAATATTGAAATGAAGTTTTTTGCAGGCTTAAAACCTTTCAAATCAAATCTCGAATAACTGAGACTAAATAAAAGGCTCTGTTAAAGGCTGGTGTTGATATTCGCTGTTTTATAAAAAAATGAATTCAGTGCAGGGTCGTCGGGGAAGGGTCTGCTTTCCTGCGGGGGAACCGGCAAGCTTCCTCGGGCTAAAGCCCTGTGGGATCTAGCCTGCTTCCTTCTCCCGCGGGAGTCTCCCCCTTCCCCGACGACCCTTTCGATGATTATCTCTTGATATCATCTTTTTCGTAAAAAGATTAAAAACCAAAAAGGTACCACATCCTATTTAAACGGTTCTAATTTGTAAATTAAAATTTTTAAATGTAAGTAAAGCATGGTTAAAGCAACTATTCACTCACAAAAGTCTCAAAACGAATAAATCAACACTAAACTTTAACAGAGCCAAATAAAAAGAATCACCTTGGTTTTGTTATACACCAAGATGATCCTTCGTCTTATCCGCATCAATAGCAAGATAACGTATTTTTCTTAAATACCCTTCTTTTTTCAACTGACTCATGACTGCACTCGTCGTTTCCCTTGTCGCACCAATCATATTGGCTAAGTCTTGATGCGTAAGCTTCATTTCAATCGTCTGCCAATTCTTTTTACGCCGTCCTGTCTTCTCGCTTAACATCAACAGCAAAAACAACAACCGCTGTCTCACATCACTCAAAGCGATTTTTTCACTCAAGCTGTAAAAGTCTTTCAGTCTTGAGGATAAAATATCAATCAACTTCAAAGCGATTTTTGGATTTTTCTCAATGAACTGCTCAAAATCTTTATGGCTCAGTGTACAAATGTATGTATCGGTCATCGCTTCTGCGTACATTTGATCATCTGTAAGCGTAACGGTTGACGTTTCTCCGAAGATGTTTCCATCAACGAGAATATCCATAGTAAATTGCTTTCCTTGCTCATTCATCCGGTACAACCGAACCTGACCTTTTTTCAAAAGGAACAACGCTTCGATCGGATGGTCAGGAGATAAAATGATTGAACCTTTTTTCACGGGACTCATTTCACTCATTTCATCAATGATCATCAATTCGTCTCTAGACAATTCATCGAATAAACTGATTTCAGACAATAAGGATAACTTGTCCATCATTCCTACACGCCCTTCAGAGATTATTATAAAAAGGAGATCATCTCATGAACACTCTCTACACCATACATGGCTGTTCTGTTTGTGCACGTTCAAGAAAGCATTTGATTCAAGAGGAGATCCCTTTTGAAGAAGTCAACATATTAAATACACCCATGGCCCAACGGAATCTTAAAGAACATATCGGAGAAGTCTACACCCCTGTTCTTGTAACGAACGAATCCGTTGTAAAAGGCAAGGATATTTTAACTTATCAAGGATAAAGTGTTCTTCTACATTATAAACAACAGAGTAAATTTAATAAATGAAATTGAACGATTATGATTTCATCAAAAAAGTTGCTGATGTATCAGCAACTTTTTAAATTTATATTTATAATTCCCTTATGCTGCTTTTGCTCCAGCAACTTTCTTTCTGGTCATAACCTTGAATGTAGCTCCAACAATGAAAGAGAAACCTATATGAGTCACTAAACTCATCAACAAATCAGGAGTAAAAGCATTGGCCAGATTCGTTCCCATCCCCATCATCGCAGGCATGATCAGCAATGGACCGATGATCCATATTCCGATACCGAACAAGAGGGAAAGTGTCCACAAATTAGGAATGACAAAGGTAAGAACTGCGAATGATAAACCGAAAATGACGCTGATCACCATATGCACGACCCATCCTACAAACAAGCTTTCACTACCTGCCAAGCTTGCGACCATCCCCAACATGCCCTGCATCTGCATAAAAAGACCGAATACGACTCCACCAATGATCCCTCCGATTATACCAATCCGATACGCTTTTGCTGCTGAACCAGTCATCATGCCACACTCCTTTTTGTTTTATGTCTCTATTGTAGCTAATCAACGGCATAATAACTGTAAGCTTGATTACAAATTTTTCAATATATTCAGATTATTTACGAGCACTTTACGTTAAATTTTTAATGTTGCTCCTCCAACCCGCTTATACCCTCTGATGTTCGATAAATCATCAATCAATTGGAGAAGGGCTCGATCTTTCTCTTTCGCTTCAATCATGAAGTCCACCGCTACATCAAAGCGCTTAAGCTCTTTTAGAAGAGGCTTTATGAATTCAGGATCTACATAGGAAGCATGACTTCTAAATTCACTTTCAGATTTTGGAGAGGATATATGGATCTTGGGCGGCATCCCTAACCTCTCCCACGTATTATAAAACCGAGGTAATAAATCCGTTAACGATTCTTCCTCTGTGTGATTGGCCATGAAATGATGATAATCAAACATCATAGGAATGCTTTCCTTTTCACACACCTCCAGCGTTTCACTCGTCGTGTACGTTTTATCATCATTTTCGAGCGTCATTTGATCTTTGATTGGTCCAGGCAGAGTTTTCAAATTCTCATGAAACCTCTTCAAGGCGTCTTCTTTGTTCCCATAAGCCCCACCCACATGTAAATTGATATGGGATTCTTCATGTAACCCCATCGCTTCCAGCAGAGCATAGTGATACTCCATATCCTGAATGGCGTTTTGGGTGACATGGTCCTTATCGCTTGTAAATAGGGTGAACTGATTCGGGTGAAAACTTGTCCTCATCTCATGCCTTTGGACTAATGAGCCGATTTCTTTATATAAATCCTCAAAAGGGGTGATATAATCCCATTCAACTTCATCATGTGTGGCTAAAGGAACGAGCGAAGAAGAAAAACGGTACAAGTTGATTTCATGAGCGATGTTATAGTGTAGAGCCCTTAAGGTATGAAGCAGATTTGTGCGGGTAATGTACTCTAACTTTTCTATGCGCTCTTCGGGTGACATTTTTTTATATCTCGAATAAGTAAGGGTTTTGGCAGGTGTAGCTTCCCATAAAGACAGGGCGTGGGAAACATAACCGAAACGTATCTGCATAAAGAATCTCCTTTAAAAATTGATATATACCTATCTTCCCCATTCCACATATTTTAAAAGTGACAGAGAGAGCTCAGTAAAGACTACAATAAAAAAAGCTGCCGTGATCATCACGACAGCTTTTTGGATATCTTTATCTAACATTCATTTCAGAAGGCTTGGGTCCTTTACGCTCTTCACGATCCAATTGATTGATCGCATCCATGTCTTCATGTGTCAATTCAAAATCGAAGACGTTGAAGTTCTCTTCAATTCTTGAAGGTGTTACAGATTTAGGGATGACAATAGTGTCATTTTGAAGATGCCATCTAATGACTACTTGAGCCGGAGTTTTGCCATGCTTCTTTGCAATAGATTGAATGGTATCATTCTGAAGGACTTCTCCCCCCTGCATGAGCGGGCTCCATGCTTCTACATAAATGCCGTGCTGACGACAGAAATCTTTCAGTTCGTTTTGAGCAAGATAGGGGTGGCATTCTACTTGGTTCACTGCAGGTTTGACCTCACATTCATCAAGCAGGCGCTGCAAGTGATCGACATCGAAGTTGCACACACCGATCGCTTTCACCTTTCCATCTTTTTGGAGTTGTTCCAATGCTTTGTAGGTTTCAACATATTCATCGAATTCCGGTGTCGGCCAGTGGATCAAATAAAGGTCGACATAGTCTAACCCAAGCTTATCCAAGCTTGTTTCCAACGCCTGTATTGTATTTTCAAATCCTTGGTCTGAGTTCCAAACCTTTGTAGTTATGAACAGCTCTTCGCGTTTTATTTCACTTTCACGAATCGCTTCGCCTACTTGTTCTTCATTTCCATAAATCATCGCTGTATCAATGGAACGGTAACCCGTTTCGATCGCTTTGGTTACAGCCGGTACCGCTTCCCCTTCTTCAACTTGCCAAACGCCGAACCCTAACTGCGGCATCTCCACTTTATTATGCAGCATCATCGTTTGCATTGCATCTTCCCCTTTCATTGCATATTCACAATCGTAGTGTAGCATATGGGGTTTCGCACCGCTTACTATCTGCTCATTGAACAAACCTGTTTACTCTATTGTGGTTTCATATATTTCAATGGATCCGTAAAATCCACACTTTAACACATACACGAGTGATTCATCTTTTTTTACCTTTTCAATTTTTTCACAAGTTCGTTCAATGATTTGCCCCTCTCCCACTTTCACTTTCCTCGTATCATGTTTATATAGGATGTTTTCTCCTGTGTAGGTCAAATCTGTATACACAGGGTCTCCTTCAACGCTTGATTGAATGATTCGCACCTCTGCCTGAACTCCGTTGTGATACTTTTGAATAAAATCATCCAACTTCTCGATATTGTCAGATGGTGCCTCCATATTTGAAACCCCCGTTCCAGTACGATTTTTCGAGCCTTCCCCTATATCCGGACTTTCTGTACAACCGACCATTATGACAATGAGTAAAACGCCCATCCAACGTTTCATTTTTCATCACCTCTACTCAATTAGACGTTCCAAAAATCAGGAGGTTTCACTGGTGTCCATCCCCCCTTGAGACAAGAACTTTTTTAACGGCCAAGCATACGATATCACAAGGGGGGAACGGTATGAGTAACTTGAAGAAAAAGGTTACTTACGCAAGTATCACTTTGGGCGCATTCTATTACTTCCGCTCTATACTTATCAAAAAAAAGGGCGTTAAATTAAATGTCCGCGTGTCATTGGACAAAGTTACTCCGAAGAAAAAGCTTAATGGAAACGTGTTGAATGAGCTTCCTGTCAAAGCACATATAACAAATGAGGGAGAACGAATCTATCATGTACCAGGAAGCCGTTACTACGAAGACGTTCAAGAATATGAGTTGTTTTCAACAGAAATCGAAGCTATAAATGCTGGATACCGAAGGTCAAAGCAGGAAAAGTAGAAAACACCCACCAAGGGGTTGTCACATTAAGACGACCGTTTGGTGGGTGTTTTAGGGTAAATTGCAATCATCTGATACATCATGTAAAAAAATACAGTAAAAAACAATAGAGCACTAACACCGTCCGGGACAGCCAGCGTTTTTAGCAACACACTCAAAATCAACGGCAAAGTCGAAGCGTATGCGGTCATTTTCCACAACTGCTGGTAAGTCAGTTTTCTCCCCATAGCTTTCCGCATCAATAGACACACTCCAGCTAAAACCGATACTCCGATCAATATCAGAAAAATGATGAATAATGGATAAAATACAAACATTTGGACCAAATACTGTCCACGGGAAACTTCAGTTAAACTAGAATCCAGATACAACACAGAGTAAATCATATCAGGCATGAATAATAGAGCTAACAATATGAATAAATACGAAATCGTATGCGTCATGCCATTACGATTCAACTGAAACATTGCTTCTTTTTTCGGGAGTCGTACACTATTCCAAAATGATTGAATCATCCCCACAATAATCTCCTACCTTAATCTGCATATACAGCAAGTTCTTCTTCTATCTTCTTACGGATTTTCTCCAGAGCTTCTTCTGGTGTTTTGCCGAATACTCGCGAACCGTTCACAATGGCATATGGACGGACGGCACACATTCCGCAAAATGAAAGGCATTCGTTCATGAGCACGGCTACTTCAGGGTATTCGGACTCGATGATGCTCTCAATATCCATCTCCGTAATCAAGTTGCCATCACAAACCTCTACTACAACGATTCCCATGGTGAATACTCCTTTCTAAGGTGTCACTTTTCTAGTCCTAAAATATCCCGCGTCATCTCTTCATCTTTTTTCATTTGATCGACCAAAGCATCCAAGCCATCAAAATTTTCTTCATCTCTTAACCGTCGTAAAAACTGTACAGAAACCTGTTTCCCATAGAGATCCCCATTAAAGTCGAGTAAATAGGCCTCTACTTTATAAGAATCTCCGTTCACGGTCGGTCGGTACCCTGCGTTGATCAACGCATAATAAAAAGTATCGGGCTCTCCTTCAACTTTTATTAAACCTATATATACAGCCGGCTTCACCTTTACATAGCTGTCGATACCGCCTAAATTCAAAGTAGGAAAACCTAGTTCTCTCCCGAGCTGCTGCCCTTTTACCACCTCACCATTCAGTGTAAAAGGCCTCCCCAGCAAAGACTTTGCCGCTTCCATACGACCCTGTTCAATAAGGGGAAGAATTCTGGTTTCGGTAACATTATCCCCGTGAACCTTGAGATCTGAAATCACAGTCATTGGAACATCCATCTTCTGTGACCATTTTCTCAAGGTTTCCACTGAATAGGCGGCGTTTTGAACCGTTTCTGAGACCACGATGTGTGTAATATTTAAAGCTTCATAATGGTTCCTGATGAAATGATCAGGAGTTGCTTGGGCATGCTCCTGTGCAGGAACTTGATAGTAACGTTTTACTCCATAGCTCTTCAGAAGAAAGTTCCGATCATTCTCAATCGTCACCATTGGAGCAGAGGCTGAAGAAATTCCATATACCGCTATTTCCTCATCGTCAGAAGAAAGTTCTTGAGCTTTTTCCAGCACATACCGCTCTCCTATATGGACACTGTCCATCACCCCTATTACAAGAACTGTTCCCTTTTCAACAGCAGGGATCGTTTTACTTACATCAATGACTTGCATCCCCAAACACCTCCTATATCAGCATTATTAAACTTATTTATTATATAATGACATGTATTATTTAATCAACCCTTGCAACAATATTCAACCGTTATGCTCCCTGAACAAACGTTTAATTAAATGTCTCTGTTAAAGACTATTGCTGATATTTATACGTTTTTTTACGTTCCCTCTTGTCGTGGTTCATTTTTTATTAGAATGCTCAAACAAAGCCAAATAAAAAAAGTACAGGCCCCAGGCCTGTACTTATATCTTTCATTGAGCTACCGGAGGATAAAAACGTTCAATAATCGCTTCATCTGAATGAGGGACTTCCTCACCACGGATGATTTGGGCATTGTTGATACATCCGCTGGTCAACAGTATGATATCGTCCGGCCCTCCAATGTTCAATGCACGTTCGACCCCTTCTTTTCTGGTCAGCGTTGTATGGATATTGCCTTTATCGGGATTTTTAAAGCCTGTCATGACCTGCTCAACAATGACTTTCGGATCATGGTACCCTGGGTGGTCTACCGTCACTACCACTTCATCGGCTTTCCCTTCAATCTCAGCTGCCATTTTCGGCATTTTATTAAAATCTCTTATACCAATTCCAGCAATCATGACAATCAATCTTCTGTATTTCAGCTTTTTCACTTCTTCCACCAATCGGTTCAAAGCTACTGGTGTATGAGCATAATCAAGAATGACTTTTTGGTTTTGAGGCAGCTTCATCACTTGAAAACGTCCCACCGGGCCTTGCAGACTAGGCAGTACGCACAAGATATCCTGCATTGAAAATCCAAGATGAAGAGCAGCTCCAACCGCAGACAGAACATTAGCTACATTGTAAGTTCCATATACGGGAACATAAATAGGGTACGCACTGCCCTTATACCACAAATCAAAAATCGATCCTTCCTCCATCACTTCAATGTTTTCTGCTCTCAAATCGGCTTCTGGATGGGATTCGATGCTGTAGGTGAGCATAGATCCTTTACACTTGGCTTTTAAGTCTGCCCCGATTCCTGCATCATCCAGATTGACGACTTTTTTGTCCGACTGTTGAAACAGCCTCAATTTGCACTCTTTATAATGATCGATCGTTTTATGATATTCCAAATGCTCTTCTGAAAAGTTCGTATGAATCCCTACATCAAACAAAATACCGTCTACACGATGCTGATCTAAAGCGATTGAAGATACTTCCATGGCCACCGCTTCATCATCCAAGTTGACCAAATCTGAAAAAATCTGATGAAGGTCCAGCGCTTCAGGTGTTGTCGGTGTGCTTTTTTTATAATCCAATTTCCTTTCAGAAGACCATATTCCAGTAGTGCCTATCGACCCTGTCGGCATCCCCAGTAAAGACAAAAGAGAACGGACATATGCGGTAACCGTTGTTTTTCCGTTCGTTCCTGTAACACCGATCGTTTTCAGCTTTTCATCAGGTTTGTCAAAGTATAACTTTGCAAATGCAGCCATCGATTCTCTGACATTTCCGACCAAGAGAAATGTACAATGAGGATAAACGGTCGATAATTTCTCAATCAGATCACGATCAGAGGAAAAGACTGTATTGGCACCGGAAAGTATGGCTTCTTCAATATAATCATCTCCATTAAAATTTACCCCTCGGATACTGAAGTAGGCAGAGTCCGCCTCCACCCGTTTAGAGTGAAAGGAGAGCTTTCCGACCTCTTGTTTTTGAGGGCCGTAGATTCTCTTTATATTGATTTGTCCTAAGTTGTTAAAAGATATCATCATTATCGGTTCCTCACTCTTAGTATAAGTTTATCGTCGTCTGAATGGGTGAAAAGTATGTATTATCCACCCAGTTTCCTTTAATAACCATGATACTTAGGCTTTCCCATATTCAGCCTTCTTTCAAACCTCTATCTTTTACAAATGATGTACAGTGTTTTCAAGTGTATGTTCATATAAAAGTCCAGCCAACTCTTTACTTCATTTAATCAAACAAATGGGTGAACAGCAAAAAAAAATCAAAAAACATCATAAAACGATGTTTTTTGATAAGATAGTCAGGAGTTCTCTTTTTATGTTCGACTTGATTCAATGGCTTTATCAGCTAGATAGGCGAAAACAATCAACCAGATGACTGATAAAACTAGCAAAGTGACGAGTAGAGTCGTGGTGGCTAACGCAGAATTAACTGCGATGGCAACACCAGCTACTCCTGCTAGAGCAAGTGGAGCAAGGAAAAGCGAAAAAAGCGCTAGTCCAACTCCTTTCATAAATTCAGGCATAACCTCACCTCCCAATACTAGCGTATGATAAAAAACATGCTTGTATTGTGTAATTACCTAATAATGGTAATTGTTCGATTTTAACGAACAAAATAGGCTGAAAATCTTAATATATTTAAAAAATAACGAGGTGAATGATAATGAAAAAGAAATTCGATCACATTGGCATAGCAGTAAGAGACATCGATTCCAGCATCTCTTTCTATACGAATGTTTTAGGAGGAAAACTCGTCGATCACTACAGGAGTGAAGCTGAGGGTGTCGAAAGTGAAATTGCGATTATTGATATACATGGCGACAGGACAGAGCTGTTGATGCCTACGAATAATACCACGTCTCCTATCGCTCGTTTCATCAAACAAAAAGGGAAAGGCGTCCATCATGTCGCTTATGATGTCGGGGACTTGGATGCAGCTTTGAAAGATCTTGAAGAACAAGGCATTCGTACACTTGATTGGTCTCTTCGCACGAATAAACATGGTCGTCGATTGATTTATTTGAATCCTGCCGATACGGAAGGAACAATCATAGAATACTGCGATTATCCAAATCAATAAAAGACCTCACAACCCTTCCATACATGCCCTGGAGAGCGGCTTGTTTCTTATCCCAATAGGTCTGCCTAACAAATGAATCAGCGGATCCGAGTGAAAAAAGAGGGTGTCCACGATAAATGGACACCCTCTCTTTATTCCTTAAAATTGAAACCTTGGTTTTAGTCGGTACCGATCGCTTCACTCACATCAAACTCAGCTGGGTCCAATTCTGTTTCTTTCCCCATAGCAAGTTTTGCGAGTTCAGACCCTAGGTAAGGACCGGAAGTCAATCCTGAGGCACCAAGTCCATTGGCTACCAACATTCCTTTTATTCCTGGTACTTCCCCAAAGATAGGCAGGGAACCAGGGGTGAATGGTCGAAATCCGACTCGAGTTTCAGCTACCGTACTGTCATATAAACCAGGAGCGACTTCCAGTGCTTTATCAAAAATGTAATGTAGACCCCCGGCAGTTGTACGATAGTCAAAATCATGGCCTTTCTCATGTGTCGCTCCGATGACGACCCGGCCTCCCCCGAATGACAAAAGATATTGGTTGTTAGGCGGCATGACGACAGGCCAGTCACTTGTTGCTGTATCAGGCAGATCCAAATGTACAAGTTGTGCTTTTTGAGAAGAAACGAGAAAATCTACGCCTAACGGTGCAAGTAAAGGCTTGGCCCATGCCCCTGCAGTAAGGAGTACATGACCTGACAACACATCATTGCCATTCACCTTCACTCCCGTAACCGATTTTCCTTCATAAATCAGTTCAGCATCTCCTTTCACGAAGGTGGCTCCATTTTTCTGCGCTGCACTCAATAATGCATCGCGCATAGCACGTCCATCGACACGTGCTGCGCCACTTACATGAACAGCTTGATACCCGTCTGCTAGAGGTGGGAATAATTTTTTGGCCTCCTCTGAGGATAATAACGTAATGTCGCCGATTTCAGGAGCATCTTCTCTCCGTTTAGTGGCTCTCTCAATCGTTTTCTCCAGCTTCTTCTCATCGTTATGGAGACTGAGAGCCCCAACTATTTGGTAGCCTGTTTCCGTCTCCCCGTCTTCTTTCAACTTTTCAATCAGTTCCGGGTAATATCTCGCGCCACCTTTGACAAGGCGGTACCATTTTTTATTCCTGCGTTGAGCAAGCCATGGACAAACGATACCAGCGGCTGCTTCAGTTGCCTGCCCTGAGTCTTTTCTGTCGACAATCGTGACATCCGCTCCGGCTTTTGCCAAGTGATAGGCTGTGGAAGCTCCTAAAATGCCTGCTCCTACTACGATATATTTCTGCATATGTCACACCTTTTCTCTCAATTAATCTAATCCGTATTTTACAGGATTCCTCTTCCCGTCTCAAAAAAGACATCCATTAAAAAAGAACAGGACGAAATCATAAATGATTTCGTCCTGCATTCCCTGCGCACATGTTAAGACATCACAGCCTTACTGTAGCTGCACAAATATTGATAACACTCTTCGATTGTACTGACACAATCATGAATGCCTTCCGTTTCAATTTCATAGAGGTCATAACGGTTTTTCGTAATCGTAAAAGGGCGGATGTGGACAGTCGTTTGTCCATCAGAAAACTTCTTCAACTCCAGGTAAATAGGATCTACATCATTTCCCAACAGGTCAAACCAACTTGTCTGCTCCATATCTCCCGCTCCTTTATCCTTACTTATCCGAGTAAGTATTCGATATCGAGCTGGAAAAACCCTTTATTGCTCTACAACTTCCACTTGCCATTCTTCATTCACATACAGTCCAATGACTTTGCTGGATGGACTCCACGCTTGAATGACTTCAACTGAAGATTTGATCTGGTCAATTTTGTCATCTTTGTCTGCTGGATTTCCTGCACAGTCAAAGTGGCCGGCCACGGCTATGACTTCTGATCCGTGTTTTTCAGTCGAAACCTCGATCTTGGATTGGATCGATTCTTTCTCTTTGTCTGTTCCTCTCAAAACGACACGGGTAGGACCAGCCTCCGTAATCATATCGATGTAATCGACACCATATTCTTCTTTCATCCAATGAATGACGGGCAGTTGCACTCTCCCATCCATACAATTAATCGCTGTTGCAAATGTACCGTTTGCCATTTTGTATCCTCCTCAATCAATTGATTTACATTCTTATGATAGCACAAGTTTTTTGTTACTCGCTGATTCCTTTTATGCTCATTTCTTCAACAGTGGCAGTTCCATTTTGTCTTATGCGGGCCTTCAAGTCGACTTCATCGCCTTCCTTGAGGAATATAGCCAGCGGGGCTTTGCTTGTCGTGACCGTATAAATCGTCGTTTCCCCTTTCAAGAGGAATTGGACCGCCTGTCGTTCATCCGTGGATGTAACCAGCACACGATTGACTACTCCACTTTTATCTTCCAATTCAGCACTGCTTCCACCTTCGATACTGCTTGGGTCTTGAGCAAGCTGCAGACGATAAGCATTCAGCGTCTGCTTTGCGGTGTCTCCGAAGACAGCGAAATCGGAATCATTCGCTTTGATATAAGCATAACGCTTAAATAGTCCGTTCGGATCGAGGACGTTTACGATCCAAGTCGGATGACCATCGATATTGTACAGAACCGGCATGGAACCTGTCCATCTTTTTTCTGGAAACTCTTTATTGACGATCTGCTTTGCACCTTTACTATCCATAATACCGTTGTTTTGTTTTCCATTATAATAAGTCAGCTCTCCGGTACGAGCGTGTATCAGTGTATACCCTAGAGCTGAATCAATGTTTTCTTTCGGAGAGGCCATATCTGTGAAGTAATACATCTCTCCATCTTCACCGAAGATCGGGGTTACACTACTTTCTGTCCCAGATTCATTAGGGATTTTGACATCTTTTTTGCCAAAAATAGAATTCAGCCAGCCGTTGACATATTTACCGAAGTATTCATTTTCCAGTGCAGCCAGTTCTCCACTGACTGAACCTTCAATGAAGTCAGGAGCTTCATCAGATTCATAAGTTTCCACCGAACCTGAAACAGGGTCTACGACAGCCACTTTGATTTCTTTCATGTCTGGTCTATTGGAAAAGAATAGTGGTTTATAGATGGTTTGGATGTACCATGGCTTCCCTTCATCATCAATTTCAATTTGTGCTTCTCCACTTTGAATGTGATCCGGGTGCTTACTGTACACGACACGTTGGACATTGTGGTTGAAGAAACTTGAATTAGTATATCTCATTTTCTCCTGAATGAATTCCGGCTGCGCATTCACATTCGTTGCAGGGATTGAGAAATACCCTTCCGTCTCTTTCCCTCTCAAATACCTCCAAAAGCTTGTGAACTCAACAGGAGCGACATAAACGATTTCGCCATCGACTCTTTGAGCCTGCAGCTTGCCTAAATCATAAAACTGCGTGTTCGGAACCACGCTCATCGCCTTTTGAACTTTATTTCTGGCCGATTCCGGAGCGACAGAAATCGGAGTATTTTCTTCATTCAAAGGGCGGGCTTCTTCTTCCTCGCTTTTAGGAATGGATTCGTAACTATCTTCCAATGCAAAAATACTATAAACAAATACACCGATGATGGATAGAGCGACTACCAACAGAACGATTCCGGATAATGACTGATACGCGGTTTCGTAACGGACTGGTATTCTGGCTCCTCCATAAACGGCAGGCACGAGAATGACTGCTACTACAACATTCAATAAAAGCATATTCGGTACTGTAATCGGAGGCATGAACACATAAACGACGATAGACATAATGACTGTACCGAATACGAATAAACCCAACGCATTCTTCCAAATCATCTTTTTTCTCATCCGATTTTTAAATGCTGCAATCAATACCAATAAAAAATAAAGCAGAAATGATAATACTGCGGTCGTTAATATCCCTATCATACTTTTCTCTCCTACTTGTTATTCTCTTGAAGGGCAGGGATAGGTTCAAAGTAAGCCTATTTGCTACGCTTATTCAAATAATCCAACAGTCCCATGGCGCACACTTCAAGGTCAATTTTCAATATTTCATATACACTGTGATCATCGGGAATCCCTTCATCCCTTAAATAGGAGGAGATGGTTTGATGGAGTCTTTCTGCTACCCCCTCGACCCCTTCTCCTTCTTCATGAGCCTTCTCAGCGGTTTCAACAAAAATAGGAATCCAGCTTTCGACCTGTTCCATAGCTTTTTCAGGACGTCCAGTTTCACCAAAATGGCCGAAGAAAAGCTTTCTTGGTTCCATGTTCCGGAAACGTTCGATAGACCGCAGCATAGCATCCGGGTCAAATTGATTGGGGGATGTGGTCGGCAAATAGAACGTAAGGCCATAGTCCTCTGTTTGATGATATTGAATGCCAGCTGTATCTCCTATGAACAGTCCCTTACTTTTTGAATCATATATCCCGATATGATGTTTTGCATGGCCGGGAGTATCCAAAAAGGTCAGCGAACGGTTCCCACCAACATCCAATGCCTCCCCTTCCCTGACCGAAATCAATTTTTCTTCAGGAATCGGGAGGATGGGATCAAACAACTCATCAAATTCTTCTCCATAAACCATCTTCGCTCCCTTAATCAATTTTGAAGGATCGGCTAAATGCCGTATACCTCTCTCATGGACGAATACTTTTGCATTGGAACATTCTTTCACAAGCAGGCCTGCTCCTCCTGCGTGATCGAGATGAATATGGGTCAAAATGATATTCTCCACTTCTTCAGGCTGTATAGCTAACTCTTCCAGACCTTTTAAAACCCGCGGGACGGAAGGGCTTGGTCCGGTTTCTATCAATGTGGTTTTTGTTGATTTCAAGACATATGTACCTGTCCGCCCCTCCCAGCCCAAGTCATAACCATCGATCAAATGAATATCCTCACCAAGCTCAATCGGTTCCCTATGCTTCAAAGTCATCACCTCTCCTTAGTGTTATTTCCAGTTTACTAAAGATTACCGGATAAGCCTATGAATCTGAATGTGTGAAAAATTTTTAGCAACTTATGAGGCTTGGGTGAATATCATGGTTGGTAAGGAGGTGGCGATCGATGACTGACGAACGTATGATGCATGAACAAAATGGGTATATGAATCCCTCCCATGGTAATTGCAATAAGTACAAGGACTATCATGTCATGGTTCAACTGAAAGATGGAAGTTCTGTAGATGGAATCATTATTGATGTTAAAGAGGACAAAGTGACGATCTTAATCAGTGAAGATGTCATGGTGGATGAAAATGGGGAAACTTCAGAGCACCGACAATATGGTTATGGCGGGTATGGTGGATATGGACGCCGCAGAAGAGCACGTCGATTCCGACGCAGGGTCTTACCGTTAGCAGCTTTGACAGCCCTGGCTCTTTATCCATACTTGACTCCATACCCTTATTATCCATACCCATATCCATATCCTTACTATTACTGATGGATATTGCGTCCCCTCCAGGCTCTCAAAGCTTCGAGGGGTGTTTTTATTCACGTGCTGAATACACTTTGTTCGATTTGTTTCATTTCATAAAAATACCCTTGCTTCTCCATTAATTGTTCAAAAGTACCCGATTCAACTATTTTCCCTTCATCTACGACTACGATCTGGTCCATTTTTTCCAACCCAGTCAACCGGTGACTGATGAGTACTAAAGTGTCTTTTTGTGCCAGATTGAATATCTCATCGTAAATACCCTTTTCCGTCACTGCATCGAGAGAAGAAGTCGGCTCATCCAGCATCCATAAAGACCCGTTTTTCAGCATGGCTCTCGCGATTGCAAGCCTCTGCTTTTCACCTCCTGAGAGATTCTCTCCTTTTTCTAAGACTTCTCCTTCCAAGGCAAACGCATCCAACCCCACTTTTTGTAAGATCGTGTTCAACATTTCGTCAGATGCTTCTTCTTTGGCAATTTTCAGGTTGTCTCGAATGGATCCGTAAAAGAAATGATTTTTCTGAAGTACGACACGGCTTTGCTCCCAAATACTCTCAGGTTCCGTCAAACTGCCGGCAATATCATCGAACCACACTTCTCCTTCATCCGCTCTAAGAGCCTGCAGCAGCAATTGAAACAGGGTGGATTTCCCTGAGCCGCTGCTTCCTATGATGGCTGTCTTCGATCCTTTAGGGATTTGAAGGTCAATACCCTTTAAAGCAGAGCGTTCTTCCCCCGGATAGGTATAGGAGACATTCTCCAACGTGATGCCAGGTGCCTGATGGATCTGGACTCTCTCCCTGCTCTCTATTTCTTTTTCCTCTGTTATAGAAAACAACCGCTTCGATGCCTGCTTGTTTTCCTCCAAGTGACCTGGAAGCACGGCCATCGGTGTTGCATTTTCAAACACGGTAAGAGAGATCATGACCAGCATGGCTAAAAACAGTCCGTTCAATTGACCGGTACTCACAAGAAATGCCCCTGCTGCAAGTACAAGCCAGGAAACCATCAGAGTGATCATTGTATTTACAGAGTGATTGTAAACCAGTTGTTTCCCCTCACCCTCCTGTTCTCTGACATAGGTATCGGAAGCCTCTTCCAAAACGGATTGCTTCTGTTCCACCTGTTGGTAGATCTTCAAATCTCTAAATCCATAGAAAAACTCTGCCGCTTCTGTAGATAATGACCCACGTGATTCCCTGATCATCCGCTTGACCTTCCTTTGACGATAAGAGAACCATAAGGGGATAAGAAAACCTGTCAAAATCAACCCTATGACCAAAATCAGAGCGACAGAAACAGAGAAAATCGTAGTAAAAGCAATGGTTGATAGAAAAATGACAATCATGACGATGGGTGGGTAGAAGACTCTCAGAAAGAAGTTCTGCAGACTTTCCACATCTCCTACGATTCTTGAAAGCAGATCCCCGCTCCGATACTTATGAAGAACCTTTGTTGCGTAAGGTTCCAACCTTTCATAAAAAGTGACACGGATCTTGCTCAGCATCGTAAATGTAGCTCTGTGGGAATAGTAACGCTCTGCATACCTTCCCAGCGCACGTATGAAGCCAAACAGTTTCAGGAATGCAATCAATACCGTCAAAGCGTACAAAGGCGGGAGAAGCGCTGCGCGCGAAATCAGATATCCACTGGAAGCAAATAATCCTACAGCAGAAATTCCAGCTAAGAAACCGAACAAAACAGATAACCATACGTCCTTTTTTTCCTGTAGAACGATCTTTATGACTTCTTTCAATTCTTTCATGCTGAATTGCCTCCTTGCTGCACGTTCACCATATCCCTATATTCCTGGGCTTGCTTCAACAATTCCTCATGAGTTCCAGAAGCGATCAGTTCTCCTTTATCAATTAAGAAGATACGATCGGCTTTCTTGATCGTGTGCAATCGGTGAGCTACTGTGATGATTGTTGCGCTTTCAGATAACTTTTCCAAGGAATCTTGTAAAACTTGTTCCGTTTTTAAATCAAGCCCTGTGGTAGGTTCGTCGAATAAGATGACAGAAGGATTTTTCAAGAACACTCTCGCAATTGCCAGTCTTTGTTTTTCCCCTCCTGACAATCCTCTTCCTCCTTCACCTACAAACGTATGAATACCCTCTTCAAATGTATCGATCAACGAAGCCAGGCCGGCTTTTTCTGCGGCTCGTTCAATCTCTTCGTCTGTATAGGTAACCGTTGCCCCAATAGCTATATTGTCAGCGATTGTACCTGAAAAGATATACGGATCTTGAGAAATATACCCGATTTGATCGAACCATTCTTTTTCATGGTAAGAGAATAAGTTTCTTCCCTGCACCTCAATCTTCCCTTCCCCCGGCTTGATGATCCCAGCTATCAGATGAAGCAACGTAGACTTTCCTGCACCACTTCGCCCAATGATAGCTGCTTGAGAATACGGTGGAATAGAAGCGGTGATGCTTTTGATAGCAAACTTATTTCCATAGCTGAATCTGACCTTGTCCAGGTTGATTTGTGGAGGAGCTTCTTTATTTTCTATTAATGCTTCCCCCCACTCCACCTTATTGGCGTCACCTTCCAACTCTTCCATCAGTTGATTTGCGGCCCCACTACTTCCGCGCCCCGTATGAAAAGCACTGCCGAACTCTTTTAGAGTCAAATAAAATTCAGGGGCCAATATCAAGATGAAAAATGCCGGGAAAAAACCAATACTTTCATAAACGACCAGTCGAATAGCGATTTCCAATGCGATGATTCCGATGCTTAACATAGAAATGAACTCGAGCATCAAGGAGGAAATAAAAGCGACTTTAAGGACTTCCATCGTAGCATCACGAAAACCTATACTACTCGATTCTATGTCGTCTTTCTGTCGTTTTGAACGACCGAACAACTTCAATGTCAGAAGCCCTTGCAACGTATCTAAAAACTTCCCGGAAAAAGCCGACAACTGTTCCATTTGCTCTTCTGATTTCTTTTTTGTCATTACCCCTACAATTGCCATGAAGAATGGGATGAATGGGGCCGTAACAATCATGATCAACCCGGAATAGATGTGCTGTGTAAACACGACCACCAGGATAATAATAGGAATAATAGCTGTTTGAATCATTTGCGGTATATAACGGCTGTAGTAACCATCGACTTCATCCACAGCATCCATAAGGACACTTACTTTACGTCCGGATTGGCCCTTCAAGGAAGATAAAACGGGATTTTCGGCATATTTACGAATCAATCTTTTTCGGAAATGCTGTTTCGCATGAGAAGCTAACTTAACTCCCGTGTGACCATTCAGCCATGTGAACAGTGACCTTCCCATTAAAACGAGCAGTAATCCTGCCAATAGTGGGAGGACGCTTTCGAATGATCCCCCCTGCAGAAAGATTCGATCGACGACTGCTACAAAAAAGTAGGCTTGACCGACAATCGTCAGTGCGATGAATACAGAAGTAAGCACTAATATCCAAATTTTCTTCTTCTCTTCAAAAGCTATTTTGCTGAGGTGCTTCATCTCTATAAAAACTCCTTGTATCCAAGATCAATTGTGAACTATTTCACATTATATATCCATTATAATTCATGAAGCGTAAGAACTCTAAAAAAACAACTTGTGCTTTTCATTTTGACCGAACCTCATTCCCTGCATACTCTTCGTCATCACTCTGCAATCGAACCCTTTCCAAAAAGCTATGTATCTCTTTCTTATCTTTCAAAACAATCACTTTTCTTTCAGATTCTCCTTCTTGAAATTCGTCCATGAGTTTCCGCATCTTTTTCTTTCTCGGGTAATAAGTCGTGATGATAAATTTTAAAAAGTCAAAGTCTAACTTTTCTTCACACCCTTCCCCAAGATCCCAGCGTGTCCCTCCTCTATTATTCCACCAGCGTTTGAAGACTCGATATAAACAAGTCAGCAAAGGAAGTTCCAAGTAGATAAGGGTATCTGCACGTCGGATTCGTATATCAATAGTCGTTCTATAATTCCCTTCTATGATCCAATTTTCTTCTACGGCAACTTCTTTTTGTCTTTGAGAAAATTCTTCTAAAGAAGCTTGATTCCACCCTGGTTTCCAAAAGAAGCGGTCCAAATGGTAAACATCAATGTTCAACAATTCCCCCAGTTCTTTTGCAAAAGTGGACTTTCCTACTCCTGCAGAAATACCGACGACCATGATTCTTTTCACTTTTACCCCCACCCCCGGAATCATTCTTTTCCTATAGAAAAACCATCGAATAACCGACCACCATAAGGTTCTAACACTCGATCCACTAATGTGATGATTTTTTCTTTATCATTCAGTTTGTAATAACTTTCAAATGTCTGGATGAAATGATTAGCAAATCTTGAATCATATTCTTTCAAAGTACGCATCATCCATTTAGAAGATCCGACCCATTGGTTGTTCGTACGTAAGACGAATTCACATGCAAGTGACATTAAAGAACTGGCTATAAATAACCCTTCAGCTCTGTTTTTACAGCCTATAAAATCATCCAGGGCATCCGTTATGAAGTATCTTTTCATTTTTATTTCTTCTTCAGACCATCTCTTCGGTCCTTCTTTTATCAGTTCTTCCGCTTCTTTTTTTATTGGCGCTAAGAATGACTCCCCTTTCAGGATTTTACCTTCCATTACCATTCGCGGCATTGACGGGCGGGCACGCTCCTTATCTTCATTGAAAAATTTAGTATACGAGGTTGAGTTATGTACGAACACTTCTATCGGCCAGCCGAATTCTACTAGAGACTCTCTATACGAGGTCTTAAACCGCTCATCAAAGATGACTATGTCAAGGTCCGATGTCTCGGTACTTTCTCTTCGTATTACACTACCTGCTAAAAGCGCCGCCTGACAATCCGGGTGGTGCTTCTTTACAAATTCAGTTGCAGCATCGACAGGTGGCAATTTTTTTCGCTTAGACACCTCATCACTCCTCATTACAGTATGAGATAGATAAATAAACTCAACGTTGTGAGATTCAATCTTACCACAAACTGAAAACGCTTTTTCATTCCCACAAGTCTATTGTTTGCTTCGTATGGTTGGTAAATTTACACTGATTAAAAGATCAATCATTGAAAGGATGATTCAACATGGGACAGTCCATCAGAGGAAAGATCGCTTATATCACCGGCGCAGGAAAAGGGATAGGAAAAGCTACAGCACTTGAATTAGCCAAAGAAGGGGTTCATCTCGGGTTGCTGGCCAGGACGGAAGATGATCTGAAAAAAGTCGCTGAAGAAGCTGAAGCTCTCGGGGTGAAAACAAGTATTGCACCTGCGGATATTTCTTCTTTGAATGAGGTGGAACAAGCGATTGAAAATATGAAAGCAGAACTAGGTCCTGCAGATATTTTAATCAATAATGCTGGAATCGGATCAAAAGGACAGCTACTGGATGCAGCCCCTGAAGAATGGAAGAAGACATTTGAAGTTAATGTGTATGGGACTTATCACGTTACACGAGCTGTGCTTCCCCATATGATTGAAAAAGACCAAGGGGACATCATCAATATTTCTTCCAGCAACGGATTGAAAGCGACAGCCGGCTCCTCTGCTTACAGCGCTTCAAAGTTTGCTGTCCAAGGAATGACGGAAGCTTTGATGCAGGAAGTTCGAAGAAACAATATACGGGTGAGTACCCTCAACCCAAGTTTAGTCGCTACGGAGCTGGCATTTGGAAGTCAAATGGATAACAATGACAAAGAGAAGTTCATGCAGCCCGAAGACCTTGCCGAATACATGGTATCGTTGCTGAAATTGAATCAGAGAATCTTCATCAAACAATCCTTGCAATGGGCGACAAATCCTTTTTAATCTGGCTGTTATAGCATCATTTCAAGACTTATGTAAAAAGATGCCGGTTTTAGTGAGATAGCCGCTTGTCACCATCAACTGAGGTCAGCCTTATACATTCTAAAAGGCCGCCTCTTCAAAGTAGAAGAGTTAGAAAGATCACAACCGAAATCCGTTACACCAACAACGAACGGGATGGTAGGGAAAACAGGTAGACTCCTTCGGGAAAAGGAACAAGGTGAGACCCCGGAGAACGAAGTTCGATGAGGCTCAAGCGTCCCTCGCGGAAAGCGTACTGTTTTCCCTGCCATCCCATGCTCTGAGTAAATAAAGGAACGAACACCTAATCTCTGACGGGGACTATTTAGTAATCGTTTAAAATATCAACAACAGACTTTAACAGAGCCAAAAACAAAAAGACCATCCCGATCTGGATGGTCTTTTTGTTTTTCTCTTTTTATTTAACTGCTGCTGCCGCTCCTTGTTCTGCTTGCTGGACAGCTTTGAATGCATCCACATAACCTGCTCCGACTTCATGATATTCATATCCAGCCATAGGCTCAGCCGTGTTCTGCAGAAGATTCAACGCTTCATCAGGAGATAAGCTTGGATTCGCTTCTTCCATCAAAGCGATGATTCCAGAAATATGTGGTGTCGCCATACTCGTACCACTTGATGTCGTGTAACGAAGAAGGTGTTCTGGAGCGATATAATTTATATCTTTTGTCGCTCCTAATGTATTTATAAAGAACCCTGTAGATGATTTAGTTGCTACAATGTCTACACCTGGAGCAGTAATGTCCGGATGTAACAATGGATCTCCAGCTACACCACGGGAAGAGAAGTCAGCTAACTGCTTATCTTTCGTTCCTGCCGCCACAGAAATGACCCACGGTGCTGCGGAATATGGATTCAATGTGTTGTCTTCTGGACCTGAATTCCCTGCTGCAAAGGTTACAGTCATACCTTTGTCATGTGCCGTTTTACTAGCTACATTGATCGGGTCATTTGGGTCGTACTCCCCAGTCGTTCCCCAACTGTTACTAATGACGTCAATGCCATATTCTTCTTGGTGCTCAATCGCGTAGTTGAAACCTTCCAGTGCCCATAAAACGCTGATTCCTTCACCGGCACCAATTCCAACGATTTTCGCATCCGGGGCAACCCCTTTGTACAATCCGTCACTTGCTTCACCAAGACCTGCAATCGTGCCTGCTACGTGAGTTCCGTGACCAGAGCTTGTGTCCGTGTTAGGTACATTCTCTAAATAAAGTCCACTGTCTCCAAAAAGACCGCCTCCAACAAGGAGTTGAACGTTTTGTATAACTTTCGAACCGAATGGCAGGTCTGGGTGTGTACCATCTACACCGCTATCGATGACGGCGACTGTCGTACCCTTCCCTGTATAACCTAAGTCCTGCCATACACGTTCTACACCGACTAATTCCCTGCTGTCTCTCAACAAGTATTCTAAATCTTTATTCGGATGAATCGAAACAGCATCGATTTGACTATTTATCAAGTTTTCAATTTGAAGTGCTGTGCCTTGAACTCCTACCACAGGAAGTTCACTGAATGTTTTTAACGTCAGCCCGAATGACTCCAGTAAATCCAGCTGATCCACCGTAGGATTCGTCTCGTAGGTAATGATGGCTTCTGTTTCTGTAGAATCTTTCACTCGGTCAAGTAAATCAACAAGCTGAACATCAACCTTTAGTACGCTTGCTTCTGCCTTATTCGAGTGGAAAGGCAAAAATGATGCCAGGACTAAAATGAATACGAATGATAGTTTGCTTAATAACTTCATGTCTACCTCCGACCGTGCAAATTTACGCTATGTAAAATATTGGAGCGCATACATAAAGTATAAGGGGGTACGGACAAGTTGTGTATTGGGAAAGTCACGATCATTATCCCCTTTTAACAGAAGATTACAGACCAAACATTCCCAACATATTTAGTCCATTTGTAATATACCCTACTTCCTTTTATAACCGCTTCCATTACAATGAAGACAACTAACCGTTTATTCTGAGGAGGCTGCGAGATGAAGATGATGTATTGGGTTTTGGTTTTAGGAATCACTCTTTTGGTTTCTGGCTGTAACGTGAATCAGTCTCAGGATATGAATAGATTGGATACAAGCGTGGTAGAATCTGAAACAGAACTTCCAAGCAGGCTTGAAAACCTCTCAAAAGATTGGAAGACAGATTGGAGCAAACATACAATCCCTTATGAAGAAATCATCTCCGGAGGGCCACCAAGGGACGGCATCCCCTCTATCGATGATCCCAAGTTTCTCTCTGTCAAAGAAGCGAGCGAATGGCTCGCCCCGACCGAACCCGTAATGGTGGTTGACATCAATCAAGACGCCCGAGCTTACCCGCTTCAAATTCTTATATGGCATGAAATTGTTAATGACACAGTCGGTGGAAGACCCATATTAGTCAGCTATTGCCCTTTGTGTAACTCTGCGATCGTCTTCGACCGTCAAATTAAGAACCGAACCTTCGAATTTGGAACCTCCGGACTGCTGGTCAACTCTGATTTAGTCATGTATGACCGAACCACGGAAACTTTGTGGCAGCAACTGACTGGTGAAGCGATCGTCGGTGATTTAGTTGGAGAAAAGCTTAAAATGTTGAATTCAAACCTAGTCAGCTTCAATGATTTCACATCCGCTCACCCAGATGGAAAGATCTTATCCAGGGAAACAGGCTATGATCGAAAATACGGCCATAACCCTTACCCTGGATATGACGGTCGTCAAGAGTCTTACTTTCAAACAGGGCAGGACCTCGGCCGCCTCCCTGCCATGGAACGCGTCGTAAGCATTTCAATGAACGGAATCGATCGAGCCTATCCTTACTCTTTATTGAAAGAAAAAAAGGTGGTTAACGATAAGATCGGTAACCAGGAGGTTGTCATTTTCTATAAAAAAGGGACAAATTCCGCTTTAGACTCCCAAGTGATCGCAAATGCCGAAGACGTCGGTTCAAGTGGTGCTTTCGATCCGTCAGTGGATGGCAAAGCGTTGAGATTTGAATTGAAAAATGGAGAGATCGTCGATCAGCAGACTCACAGCACGTGGAATATTCTCGGGCAGTCCACTTCAGGCCCGTTAAAAGGTAAGCAATTGAAGGCTGTTGTTCACGGCGATCACTTCTGGTTCTCCTGGGTGGCCTTCAAACCGGAAACGACTATATACTCTGTTGAATAATAAGAAACCCCACGGATGTATTCATCCATGGGGTTTCTGGTCTACTCAGATAAGTTTTGACTCCAATCAACGGCCGCTTCACCTTCTAAAAACCTTTCTGAATCCATAGCTGCCATACAACCTGTTCCGGCAGCGGTAATGGCTTGTCGATACTTCTGATCCTGAACATCTCCGCAGGCAAATACACCTTCAATGTTCGTATTCGTCGTTCCCGGTTCAACAAGAATATATCCTTTGTCATCCATATCGATTTTGCCTTTCAGAAATTCAGTGTTCGGATTGTGGCCGATGGCGACGAAAATGCCGTCCGTTTCAATCAATTCCTCTTCGCCGGAATCATTATCCTTCACTTTTAAACCTGTAATCTTCATACCATCCGAAACCATTTCCACAGGGGTTTTGTTCAGAGCCCAAGTAATTTTTTCATTGCTCTTGGCACGATCCTGCATGATTTTTGATGCTCTCAATTCATGACGGCGGTGTACGATCTGAACTTCACTGGCAAACTTGGTCAGGAAGTTGGCTTCTTCCATGGCCGAGTCTCCGCCGCCTACAATCACGACTTTCTTGTCCCTGAAGAAGAACCCATCACATGTCGCACACGTACTTACACCTTTTCCGAGGCTTTCTTTTTCACCAGGGATATCCAGCATTTTAGCTGAAGCCCCGGTAGAAATAATTAACGTTTCAGCTTCAAGTTCTCCAAGGCCGTCCACACTGACTTGGAAAGGACGTTCATCAACATTCACATCAGTCACCCATCCCCGTTTGAAGGTCGCCCCGAACCTTTCCGCTTGTTTCTTCATATTGTCCATTAAATCTGGGCCAAGAATACCTTCTGGAAAACCAGGGAAGTTTTCAACGTCTGTCGTAAGCGTCAATTGGCCTCCCGGCTCGGGACCTTCAATCACTAACGGCTCCATATTCGCTCTCGCTAAGTAGACCGCTGCAGTCAATCCTGCAGGACCTGTCCCTAAAATAATGGATTTGTACATTGGAATGAACCTCCTATTAAAAAAATCGCTTCTTTTTACACAATTTCTTACTCGAGCTTTCATTCATCAAGCAGGGCAGGAATGGACAGGGGATGTTTACTTCTCTTCCTCAGCAAATTTTTGAATGCGTTCACTGATTTCATCACGCACTCGCTGGAAAACACTCCACTTTTCCTCTTCTGTCCCCTCAGCTTTTGCAGGATCATCGAACCCCCAATGGTAGCGTGTCACATTAGATGGGGTGACTGGACACTTATCATTCGCATCTCCGCATAAGGTAATGGCATAGGCAGCCTCGTTCAGGATTTCCCCGTCGATGATATCGGATTGCTGCTCACTTATATCTATACCCACTTCCTGCATGGCTTTAACAGCGTTAGGGTTCAAACCATGAGCTTCAATACCCGCAGACAAGACTTCATATTTGTCTCCGAGGTATTTCTTTCCGAATCCTTCAGCCATTTGGCTGCGGCATGAATTCCCTGTGCATAGAAAGTATAGTACTGGTTTTTTAGACATTTTTACATTTCCCCTTTTTTAAATAATTAATAACCAAAGATATAGACCAACCAATGTGATGAACAAGGTCGGGACCGTCAAAATGATACCTACTTTGAAATAATATCCCCAGGAAATACGGAACCCTTTCATGGAAAGCACATGAAGCCACAATAATGTAGCCAGGGATCCGATCGGAGTAATTTTCGGTCCTAAATCAGAACCGATGACATTGGCATAAATGAGCGCTTCTTTCATTTTCCCTGCTGCCATCGTTCCTTCAATTGCGAGAGCATCAATCATGACCGTAGGCATGTTGTTCATGATGGACGATAATATGGCTGCGATGAATCCCATGGAAATCGTTCCTACAAACATACCTTGATCAGCTGCTGCTTGAATGACATTTGCTAACACGTCAGTTAAGCCGACATTCCTCAAACCATAAACAACGACATACATACCCAGGGAGAAAAATACGATTGCCCAAGGAGCACCTTTGACTACAGTCGCTGTGTTGACCGCCGCGCTATTTCTCGCCATAAGAAGGAAGAAGACAGCGACGATGCCGGCTATAATGGATACCGGTACACCAAGAGGTTCACTGGCAAAATATCCGATCAGAAGGACAGCAAGCACGCCCCAGGACATCCGGAACATACGGTCGTCCTGAATCGCCTCTTTCGGGTTTTTCAACTGGGATAAATCATAATCTTCTGGAATGCTTTTACGGAAGAATATATAAAGCACAAGAATACTAGCTCCTAATGAGAATAAGTTCGGAACAATCATTCTTGATGCATATTCAATGAATCCGATATTAAAGAAATCAGCAGAAACGATGTTGACCAAGTTACTGACAACCAGAGGCAGGGAAGTCGTATCGGCAATGAAACCACTTGCCATGATGAAGGGCAAAATCATCGCTTGCTTGAAATTCAAGTTTCTGACCATGGCTAAGACAATCGGTGTCAAAATTAAGGCGGCGCCATCATTGGCGAATAATGCGGCTACAATCGCCCCAAGTAAAGTGACATAGATGAACATCCGCTTTCCGTCACCTTTAGCGGCACGAGCCATGTGGAGTGCTGCCCATTCAAAGAACCCGATTTCATCTAAAATCAATGAGATAAGTATGATAGCAACAAACGCTAACGTGGCGTTCCAAACGATCCCTGTCACAGCCCAAACGTCTTGAAAATCTACAACTCCAAATATCAAGGCAAGACCCGCACCAGCACAAGCTGTCCATCCAATGCCTAAGTTTTTTGGCTGCCATATGACAAAAACTAAAGTCAATAAAAAAATAAGTGTTGCGACAAGAGCTAAATTCAAAACAATCCTCCTACTAATCGCACTGTATACGTAAACCTTTATCTTCTAGTGCGCGTAATTTCTCTTTTTGATCTGGTATTTGTTTCAATACCTGATGTACGATGGGATAGGTTTCATGACTTGTGTTCAAAGAGTAGAAAACCCACTGTCCTTTTTTCTTTTCCTTGACCAGTCTAGCATCCCTCAATTTTTTCAGGTGTTGACTGATAGAGGGCTGGCTCATCTGTAATACTTCGACAAGTTCACAAACACAGCACTCGCCGGAATAAAGCAAGCCAAGAAGCGTCAGCCGCGTCCGGTCCCCTAAAAGCTTCATCGTGTGAGCTGCCTCTTCTACTTCAATATACGTTTTATCCATATCTTCACCTCACCCTGACATTATATAAGCAAACACTTATATAAACAACGATAAATTGATCATTTCTTTCAAATCAAAAAAACTGACCTTCTAATTCAGGTCAGTTCATTGATCCTGTTCATTCAGCTGAGTAATCATAACAACTCGGTCATCTCCCATATTCACCTGCTTGATTCCCTGTCTGAATACAGCTTCATGATTTCAGGACATTTGTCTAAGCACTTGTATTTTACACACATACATTAATCATATGGATTGATTTTATGTGAGGAAGGATGAGGTAATGGACAGACATAGCCCTTACAGAAAACCAGGATTGTGTTTGTTTCCCGGCTATAATTACTGCGGACCTGGATGCAGTGGACCAGGAGCACCTTTAAATGCAGTAGATGCCGCTTGTAAACAGCATGATGAATGTTATCGCTATTATGGAAACTACTGCGAGTGTGATTTGGCTTTCATCCGGCAGCTGAAAAGACTTCAAAACCCCTATACTGAAGAAGGACGTCACGCCCGGATGATGTACAAATACATGAAGCTCCAACAATTGTTCACTTGCTCTTTTTAATGAACGTCAGAGGAGAACCGGAGTCTCCTCCGTCTTCATTGTACGTTTGGAAGTTTAAATTCACTAGAGTACATGCTGGTATTTAACCTAATGACCTGAGTTACTGGTTTCTTTACTTTGGACCGCTTCTTTTTCAACCCTCTGCATGAATTCTTTGACGACTTTTTCCTTCGCCTTTTTACTTCCGAGCTTCGTCATCATACGGCCGATGAAGCCCACACCTTCATTGCGCCCTTCATAAATAAAAAGGGTTTCTTCTGCACTTTGTTTCAGCAGCGTAAATGAAAGATCGATCTTGAACAATTTTGCCAGTGTAAAAGCAATTCTTTTGAATTTCTTATCCTCACCATCTTCATATCCTATAATTTCAACGATATAAGTCTCTGTCCTCTTTCCCTCTTTGTAAGATTGGCGAAAAGTCGATCCGATCACTTCATCTTTAACTTCTAGAGGTGTATTTTCTACGACTTTAGGCATTATTTTATACATATTTTCTTCTGCGAAGAGCCTCCATACCGTTTCAATATCCGCTTCAATGAGCTTTTTTTCTTTCCATTGAATCATTCCATCTTCCTCCTTACCGAACGCTTCTTGTTAATATTATGGGAATCCACCTTCCAATCCTGCAAAGTGGTAAAATAAATTTCAAAGAAAAGGAAGGAATTGATTAAAATGAGCGAGCGTATTGAAATTCTGCATCCAGATCCGACGAAGCAGACAACCACCATCGATAAGAAAAAATATGAGGTTGTAAAAGATTCGATCATCAGTACGTTAGAAGAAAGGGAAAGCATTACGTTCAAAGAACTGACCGACGAATTATCCTGCAGATTAAAACCTGACTTTGAAGGTTCGATCGCCTGGTACTGCACCTCCGTTAAATTAGATTTAGAAGCCCGTGGAATCGTTGAGCGAATCCCTCGCTCACGACCGCAACGTTTGGTTTTGAACCAACATCAATAACCCCTTCACCTAAAACCTCTGCATATGTGCAGGGGCTCTTTTTTTCTTAATTCATACCAAAGTAAATTCAGAATCCAAGAGTATAAATCATGAAAATGTACATATTAAAAATGTTTAAAATTATTTCGATGGGAGGTTAAAGCAATGAAGAAGAAGTTGATCATTTTGTCTCTTTCCCTCATTCTTTCCACAAGCGCATTGACTGCTTGCGGAGTTGATAACAATGAATTGAATGACAGACCTGAAGACGTCAACTATCAACCAACTCGGTATGACCAAGGTGATATGAATTACGACAACAGAGATCGTGATATGGATCGCGAACGTCGTGTACGTCAACCAGGTGAACGTGACACGCCTTACAACATGGATGAAGAAGAGCCGGATTTGGATGAAGAACCATCTGAACAGCGCAGAGAGCGTGACCGTGAAAACGGCAATTATTAAACATGAAAAAAGAGTAGATGAAATTTCATCTACTCTTTCTTTTTATTAATAAGACGTACCATAATTGAATACGGCATGCAGAGGATCATGATCAGATACACTCAAAGCATTCGTCGCATCAGATTCATTGGAATAGGCAAAGTCAGGATTGATTTTTGCAGAATCCGTATCTATCATTTGATTGTATAAATTACCGCTCACAAGAATATGGTCGAGGAATTGTGCTTTTCCTGTGTAAATATAGCTGAACCGATTCTCAGCTGGGATATCATAGATGACATTCGACAAGTTTGCATTCGTTTCAATCGTATTGACTGACTGTTCATCTTCGTAGGAGTTTAAGTCTCCCGTAACAATAATCTCATGGCCGTTTGCCGCTTCGTCATTGGCTGTATCTGCAACAAAATCCGCCTGAGCATTTCGACAAGCATCAGAGCCGGATTTGGATTTAAAGTGATTATTGATGATGGATATGGTCGTCCCATCATCCGTTTGAATATTCAACACCAAAGGCGGACGGCTGAATAATAAATTCGTCCCTGAAGGTCCACATCCACTTTCATTTGTTGTTGCGTTCTTTCCTACTTGAGTGACACTCTGAACGTTCACTCCATCTTTTACTAAGTAAGCTACGTCTATGCCTCGTCCATCGTTTCCTTCGACTAGATAAGGCGTATAAAGAGGACCGCCGTCCGCTGACACTTTAGAAACCAGCTCATCAAGTACTTGATTGTTTTCTACTTCCTGTAAGGCAAGTATATCCGGCGATCCCAAGTTCGAGCGGATAGCGTGAGATAGTTTAGCTGTTTTCGTATCAAATTCTTCTTGTGTGACCTTTGTACCCGGGTCTCCTGGAGATACTTCTGAACCTACCTCAAAATAATTCTCTACGTTGAAGGTGTCGACACTCAATTCATTGGAAGTATCTTGAGCCATTGCATTTTCAGTGTGACCTGAATCCGTCACGTCAGCTGTTCCTGCGTTCCACTGCAGAGTGTAAGCATCGTAACTATAATCAAATGGACCTGTCAGGTCACCCTGTACAGTATCGAAAGTAGATGCTCCACTGATATAGTTCCCCAGTTTGTCACTAACCTTGAAGTAAGGAGTGGTCGTATCTTGACGATTCACTCGTGAAGACACATTCCCTGGAACGAGATACGTATCCTTATACTTATTACTCCCCGCTACAACCGTTGCATCCTTTACAGTCACTCGCATACCTTCCAACGACTCCAAGTCACCATAAGACATGGAAGGTGTAATTTCTGTTGCTGCCGGGACTTGGGAAGTGCCGATAACATTCCCGCTCTTATATGTAGATAACTCCGTCAAACCATAGTATTCCTTTACCGTTGCCGTTTGTTTGATCACATCCCCTACTTGAATAGACCCTGATCCGCTGGAACGATACACATAAATACCTTCTGAGGTGGATGGATCTCCATCACCAGTCGTATCCTGAATCCAGTAACCGTTGCTATGTACAGCATATACTGTCCCACATGTCGTCACTTCTTGTCCTTCCAATGTGGATGTATCGCCATTCCCCTGAATATCATGGATTTCATAATCCACCTGACTCGTGACACCAGAACAGTCATTGCTGCCGGCTGCTAATGTTTCGTTTGCACCAAGAATCGAAGAGAAACCTAGAAAGCCCAGAAGAGCGCCGGTTTTCATCCATTTTTTCATCATAATTTTTATCCTCCTCTATTTTTTACTACATTTCCAGGTAATCAAATGAATATTAACTCAACATTAATTCAATGTTTTTTTCAAAAATAAGTATATATTTCCTAAAAAAAGAAAAGTTTTCTCTGTTTATCAATAATTAAGAATACAATGCCATGAAATATATTTTCACTTGAATAAAAAAACTGCTTCACTAAAGTGTGAAACAGCTCCATCATACATACTATTAGCGGGTTTTCGCTTCATAAATCAGCAGAGACGCTTCTTTATCATCATCGGGTACAGCAAAAAGTCGGATTTCTTTATTTCTCATATTCAAAAAGACCGGATTACGTGTAATGACGTGTTGTTGCGAAGAAAATTCCGCCACTGGAACTTCATGTTCGATAGCCAAAGTTTTCGTATCTACCAAAGCTAAACCGCCTAACTCATAAGATTCTTCGGTACCTGGACGATTCAACCCCGCAATTCCGCTGCATATCATTTTTGATTGTTCAAGGTACTCACAATCCTGATAGTCTATAAAATGGCTGGAATTCATTAAGGCCTTCAATTCCTTCCCCTTAACATTCCATTCATAGTATTGTCTCGATCCCCAGCTTACTCCAAGCAGCTTGCCCGTTTGATCATTATGTACAATTCCCCCTATATGATCATCGACACGGAATTCTTTAGACACATTAAATGTTTCTGCATCAATTTTATATACGATCGATTTACTATCCGGACGATATTCAGCTACCGGGACCCATATATTCTCTCCGTCAAAATCAATTCCCCCCGGATGATAGATATCTCCTTCACCCAGCTCTATGTCCTTTAACAATTCACCTTTACCATTAAACACGAAAAGATGACCGGTCCCTTTCCCCGCTGAGCGATCGTAACCGTTTTTCTTTTGAGCATATTTTTTAGGTCTTTCTTCAATTTCAACCGAAGACATGAAATACTTGTCCCCTATCTTTGTCATGCCTTGGGGATGAAAAGCATCAAAATTTAAATCCACTTCACTTTCCTTTTTCCATTCTGTACTGCGAGTCAACTCTTTAAAGGAATGACTTAAACTTTGTTCTTTAATCAGATCTTCTGCAAAAACAGTGGACACCATAATAAGCGCGAATACAAAAGTCCAAAATGAAACAAATTTCTTCATGCTGGTCCTCCTTCAATTTATACTCCATTCTTTTGACATCTCCATTTTAAAAAGGATGTACAATTATGAGAACCTATATTTCCAAAACTTAACAAACCTTACACTCTGTTAAATATCCTTACATTTTAACCACTAATCTTTTATGAAAACCATACACAACAAAAAAAGCTTGAACCCATTGGGTTCAAGCTTTCTAATACTTATTATTCAACCGTAACACTCTTAGCAAGGTTACGAGGCTTATCGACATCACAATCACGATGCAGTGCAGCATAGTAAGAAATCAACTGCAATGGCACAACGGATGCTAGTGGTGTCAACAGGTGGTGGACTTGTGGGATGACGAAGGCATCTCCATCTTTGTCCAGACCTTTCATACTGATGATCATACTATTTGCTCCACGCGCTTCAACCTCTTGAACGTTTCCACGGATGGAATAGTTGACGTTCTCTTGAGTCGCAAGTGCGATAACAGGAGTACCATCTTCAATCAGGGCGATTGTTCCGTGCTTAAGCTCTCCTCCAGCAAATCCTTCTGCTTGGATATAAGAGATTTCCTTAAGCTTCAGAGACCCTTCAAGGCCGACATAATAATCAATGCCACGACCGATAAAGAAGCAGTTGCGAGTCGTCGGCAGATACTCACGTGTCAATTCTTCCAATTGCTCTTTCTGATCTGTCAGAGCTTCCATAGCGTTCGCTACAATACCAAGCTCCTGCATTGGATCGAAATCAAGTTCAAGACCTTTTGCACGAGCTGTATCTACGGCTAAAATTGCCAAAACAGCCATTTGTGCTGTGTAAGCTTTTGTAGAAGCTACAGCAATTTCAGGTCCGGCATGCAAGTGCATAGTGTAATCTGCTTCACGGGAAAGGGTGGATCCAGGAACGTTCGTGATCGTCAACGCTGGATGACCAAGTTCTTTCGTTTGAACAAGTACAGAGCGGCTGTCCGCAGTTTCGCCACTTTGTGAAATATAAACGAATAATGGCTTTTCAGAAAGTAAAGGCATGTTATAAGAAAATTCACTTGCAACATGGACTTCCACTGGGATTTCAGCCAGGTTCTCGATGAATTGTTTTCCTAAAAGACCTGCGTGGTAACTTGTTCCCGCTGCAATGATATAAATGCGGTCACAGTCTTTCATCGCCTGACGGATTTCAGGATCCAGTTTGATTTCATCGTTTTCATTTTGATACTCTTGAATGATTCTGCGAATGACAAATGGCTGCTCATCGATTTCTTTCAGCATGAAGTGAGGGTATGTGCCCTTTTCAATATCTGAAGAATCAAGTTCAGCTGTAAATGGTTCACGGGTAACCTCAGTACCGTCGACATCCTGGATTTCTACACCGTCGCGACGTACGATGACCGTTTCTTTATCCATAAGTTCCAGGAATTGATCCGTTACGTGAAGAGCCGCCATAGAGTCACTGGCTACGACATTGAAGTCATCTCCAAGTCCTACAAGCAATGGACTCTTGTTTTTAGCAACAAAGATCGTGTCTTCGTCTTCCCGGTCGATCAAAGCGATGGCATAAGAGCCTTTCAACAGTTGGACTGCTTTACGGAAAGCAGCTGCTACATCATTCATATCATTGTTCAACACTTCGATTAATTGGACAATGATTTCTGTATCTGTTTCACTCTTGAATTCCACATCACTTAAATATTCATCTCGTACATCTACGTAGTTTTCGATTACGCCATTGTGTACAAGCGTGAAACGACCTGAAGCACTTTGGTGAGGGTGAGCATTCTCTTTACTAGGAACTCCGTGTGTCGCCCAACGTGTATGACCGATTCCAAGGGTCGCTTTCACATTCTCATCAACAGCGTCTCTCAATGCGGCAATTCGGCCTTTAACCTTGGTCACATTGACGCCATCCTGATTCAACGTAGCGATACCAGCAGAATCATACCCACGGTATTCTAGTTTTTCCAGTCCATCCAATAAAATATCTTTCGTATCTTCTTGTCCGATATATCCTACAATTCCACACATAATTGTTGTCCTCCTCATAGTAGAGAGTAAGGGCAACGAATCTTCATTTTTAAAGTCAGGGGCGATTCGCTGCCCCTCTCCCGTTAACTGTTTATCGTTTTCACTTGATTCAAACGTTTTGGTCAAAGAGTCGCCTCTTTGGTTTAGCGTTTGAACATGCGGTTGAAGTGAAGCAACCGGGAGGCATCCGCCGAACACTCGATAAACCTCCTCCTCGTCAACTATATCTTGTTAACCGTAAGATATAGCCCTGGCGCTATAAATGTTGCTATTGTCCCTGACCTGCCTTTCCATAATAAAATAAGTTCACTTGTTTTATTTTTCCGAAATACTGAAATACTAAACATTTCGGGTCAATCTTTTTAACAAGCACAACTCTCATTCTACTGAATTGGAAACCATTGGTCAATTAAAACATTGGTTCGTTAATAAAATGAAAAAACCGTGTAATATAATATGCGCAGGCGGCACTGATGTGCTACCTGCGCATGAGCTTTATTCGTTTTCCATACCTAATTCTTCTTCGACTACGGCCACTACTTTATTGACATAGGTTTCGCATTGTTCTTCTGTTGGTGCTTCCACCATAATCCTAACCAGTGGTTCTGTTCCTGATGGGCGGACAAGCACACGCCCGCTGTCTCCCATCTCCTCTTCAACCGCTTGAATCGCCTCTTGAATTCGAGGGTGAGTTTGTACACGATTCTTATCGATGACTCGGACATTTTTTAGCACCTGTGGAAACTTCTCCATTTCTCCAGCCAACTCAGAAAGTTTTTTCCCAGTTTCTTTCATGACATTCACTAGTTGAAGTGCAGAAAGCAATCCATCTCCCGTCGTATTATGATCAAGGAAGATGATATGACCGGACTGTTCTCCACCCAGGTTGTAACCGCCGCGCCGCATTTCTTCCATCACATAGCGGTCACCTACTGCAGTTTTATCACTCTTCATTCCACCGGACTCTACAGCTTTATAAAATCCAAGATTACTCATCACTGTAGATACGACTGTAGAATGGTTCAACGTGCCTTGTTCATTCATATGCTTCGCACATATGTACATGATATAATCTCCATCTACAATGTTCCCTTTTTCATCTACGGCGATCAATCGATCACCATCTCCATCAAAAGCCAATCCTATATCGGCACCCTTTTCTTTCACGAGTTTCTGTAAAGCCTCAGGGTGGGTAGAACCGACTCCCTCATTGATATTCAAACCATCTGGAGATGCTCCCATAGACGTGATATCCGCTTCTAAGTCCGCGAATAGATGGGAAGCAAGGGAAGATGTCGCTCCATGAGCACAATCCAACGCAATGTGGAGACCTTCAAAGTCGTAATCAACCGTTTGTTTAAGGTGCTGCAAGTATTTCTGTCCACCTTCGAAGTAATCATTGATCTGCCCTAAATCCTCTCCTGAAGGACGCGGCAATGTATCTTGTTCAGCATCGATCAACGCTTCGATTTCCTGCTCTTGAGCATCGGTCAACTTGAAACCATCTGGTCCGAAGAATTTAATTCCGTTATCTTCTACAGGGTTATGCGATGCGGAAATCATGATTCCAGCCTCTGCTTCCAGAGCTTTCGTCAAATAGGCAACGCCCGGGGTGGAAATGACGCCTAAACGCATCACTTCAGCACCAATGGATAGAAGGCCGGCGGCTAGTGCCCCCTCCAGCATTTCTCCTGAAATTCTAGTATCACGCCCGATCAAAACTTTAGGCCGTTTCACTTCCTTCGTCAGAACGTAACCACCATAACGCCCTAATTTGAATGCCAATTCCGGTGTCAATTCTTTGTTAGCGACGCCTCTGACGCCGTCTGTTCCGAAGTATTTACCCATGATTGTTCAACCTCTCTTTCATAACTTTCCCATATTCCATGTCTATTTTTTTACAACCTATCACAAACGGGATTCCTAAGTCGTCCCATTTTCATCTTCTTGTTCTTCAGACTCCTGTACATCAATGAAGACTTCTATCTTTTCTGGACTGACCGCCCTTACTCCGTCTGGCACAGGAACGTCCACTTCTACCGTGGTATCTTCAGTCACTTCTGTAATATCAACTGGTATTTCAGGAAGCTCTTCCAAATTCTCAAGCACGTCTTCAGGACCATACACAGTAATTTCTTTTGTACTGGATGAAACGGAAGAAACGATTACTCCCTCAGGCGCTCCCCCTCGGGCTGTAACATTAATCTGTAATTGTTTTTTTCTTTTAGTGATAGGGACCGAAACTTGAACCGTGGTCGGATCCACGAGAACATTAAGCTCATTCCCCTGATTGTCATAAACTTTCACGGGTGCCTCACGATCTTCAATCGAATCTTCTACGTCCTCAATGTCAATAATCGCTTTGACAGATGCTACTCGTTCAACGACTGAGGAGGACCCTGTAATGGCGACTCTGGCCGGCGCTACTTTCGCCTTACCCAGAACAAGCTCGCCGTTCAACTTGCTTTCATTAATGTAGTCTACATTAACTTCAAAATTTTTACTAACCTTTTCTTCAATGGTGACTTCAATCGTTTTAGGATCTAACGTGACAGCCAGCTGATTAGAAATGCCGGTATGCTGCAGTGAAACTTCATGAGTTCCCGGCCCTAAGCCATTCAAGTCCACAAAAACGGTGAAGTTCTGTTGTCTGACGACCGGTGTCAATGTACTGGCCGGCCCTTCTACTGTTACCGATACTTCTTGAGGCAGCCCGCTGACTACGTACTCTTCACTGTTGAAACGAATTTCTAATGGGATGTTTTCCATCACCTCAAGTTCTGATGGCGTATCATTAAAGAACAGTGAATCTGACTCCGTATTATTGTCCACATTCACTGTTACCCATAACAATCCTGCCAGCAGCAAAGAAAGAATACGTATGAACCATACACTTCTGAACCAACTATCCATTCTTTCTCCCCCTCCAGTTCCAGGATTTTACCGCAGGGGCCGAGTAAACTAATTCGTTGCGTAATATTTCTTCAAGTTTTTCTTGATCGATATCCCGATGCAGCTCGCCATTTTTTGTACAGGAAATAGCACCTGTTTCTTCGGACACGACGATGGTCAAAGCATCTGTTACTTCGCTTATGCCCATAGCTGCCCTGTGCCTTGTGCCTAACTCCTTTGAAATGAACGGGCTTTCTGATAAAGGCAGGTAGCACGCTGCAGCTAAAATTTCATCGTTTTTAAGTATGACCGCTCCGTCATGCAGCGGTGTATTTGGAATAAATATGTTCGTCAAAAGCTCACTGGATAGATGACCTCCGACACGGATACCGGTTTCAACATAGTCGCCCATCCCTGTGTCACGCTCAATCGTTATCAAAGCACCAATTCTGCGCTTTGCCATGTAATGACAAGATTTAATAATCGCTTGAATTGATTTCTCCGTATCTTCTTCCTCAACTGAATTACGACTGAAGAAGCTTCCGCGTCCAAGCTGTTCCAGAGCCCTTCTCAACTCAGGCTGGAACAAAATGATAATCGCTAGAAATCCCCAGGTAATCGCTTGAGACATCAGCCACCTGAGCGTGGTAAGTCCAAATAAATTACTCAACAGCCAGATACCCAGGATGACAAAAATTCCTTTTAATAGTTGGACAGCTTTCGTCCCTTGTATCAGCATGATTAATTTATAAACAACAAACCAGACAAGGGCAATATCAACGGTTATTAAAAAGTATTCCAGTACACCCAATCCCCCATCAAGCATGCCTACACTTCCTTCTATTAAGAAATAAAGCTATAATTCAAATAATTTCGCCTGTACCATTATATCACACATCACCCTGCACGAATAACCTTACGTCATAGAATGAGAATTCAAAAAAACCAGGATGAGACTACCTTCATCCTGGTTTCCATATTCCTTATTCATCTGAGCCAAATGAAAATATGCTGGTGATTGCATTTTTCGTCTGATACCAGACCCATTCGTGGATCTTATTCACTTCAGTCAGTTCTCCTGAATAGGCTTGAAGAGTAGAAGAATCAATTCCTTCAAGTTGATGGTCCGCCTGACCCTCAATAATATCGCCATTGATTATAGTCACGTCTCCATTTATTTGACCTTCAATCCTCAGATCGCCATTTCGCACAACTAGATCCCCGTTGACCGTAACACCTTCAGGAACAATAACAGTGTTATCACGAATTTCCAGATTTTCCTGTTTAGATACGGTCACTTGCTGATCTTGGTTCCAAGTGGTGAAAACACTGCTGAACATTAAAATGAAAAACACGGCTGCCGCCGTCAAGATCGGGTGCTTCTGCAAGAAACGCGTATAACGTTTTTTCTTTTTCTCTTTAGGTAAATTCGCCATCACATTTGATGTGAAATTTTTCGGCGCAGACACAGGGCCTGTATTTTTAATTAGTGTCGTCGTCTTTTTTAATTCATGAAAATGATTTTGACAAGTTGAACATGCTTGTAGATGGTGGCGAAGTCGTCTCTCTTCTTCCTGGGTCAGGTCTCCATCCATATATTTATGCATGAGTGCAACAGCTTGTTTATTACAATCCATTCCCTCTCTCACTCCTTTACACGTGCCGAAGCTTTTTACGTAAAGCTTCCCTGCCACGATGGACCCGGGTTTTGACGGTTCCCACCGGAATATCCAATATCTCAGCTATATCCTGTAATGGCAGTTCATCCAAATATCTCAATACGATTACGCTGCGATACTTGGGAGGTAAAGCCAATATTTCTTTGTGGATATACGTTTGCAGCTCAAGGCTTTCTACTTCTTCCTCAGGTAGCGCCTGATCAGCTGCTAGTTGAGAATACATATCTAGTCCTTCAGTCCCTCTCACCTGGGCATCCAAATGATAATCAGGTTTTTTCTTTCGTATTCTATCAATGGTCAGGTTGGTGGCAATTCTGTATAACCAAGTAGAAAACTTTCTCCGATTATCAAAGGTGTGGATGTTTGTATAAGCTCTAATAAAAGCTTCTTGAGCCAAATCCTCTGCTTCATAGGCGTTCCCTATCATACGGAAGCAGATATGGTAGACTTTGTTCTGATAAAAGGACACAATGTCTTCAAAGGCGGATTGGTCGCCTTTTTTCACCTCTTTAATTTTTTGTTTGATCATGGTTTCCATCTGCTATACCTCCGCTTTACTTGCGGTCGATACCCTATACGGATGAGATCGCCCTTAGGTTTCATAAAAATAAAAATTTCTTTTATCCTTTATTAAGTTTAACGTATTTCATATTCGGTTATAAGAGAATAACTGTAAAAAATATGAATTAAAGGGTGATACCGATGAGGCAGATAAGTTTCCTAGTCAAAGAAATCGAGGATTGCCGAAGGAAGATGGGGGTCCTGGCCCGCACCCATCCGCTAACTTCCAGTGAAGTGTTGTGTATGAGCATCCGTCTGGATCACCTGATGAATGAATATGAAGAAATAAAAGAAAAACAGCAACCTGCCGTCAACAAGACAAGTTACTGTTAATCGTCAAACCTTTATTTTAAACTTTCTCCGAATAATGAACCCATCAATCCGACTGCTAAACTAGCGGTCTTATTTTTTTCATCCAAAATCGGGTTTACTTCAACAAACTCAGCCGATGTAATCATCCCGGACTGGTGAAGCATTTCCATAGCCAAGTGGCTCTCACGATAGCTCAAACCACCAAGGACCGGAGTACCGACTCCAGGAGCTTCATTCGGATCTAAACCGTCAAGATCCAGGCTCAGGTGAACCCCATCAGTACGGTCTTTCAAATAATCGACGGATTCCTCAATGACTTGAGTCATGCCCATACGATCCACTTCGTGCATTGTGTAAACTTTAATTCCTTTTTCTTTGATTAATATGCGTTCACCTTCATCAAGGGAGCGTGCGCCAATGATTACAATATTTTCAGGTTTGATCTTCGGCTCTTCGCCATGGATGCTGGTAAGCTTCTCATGACCGATTCCTAAACTTACTGCAAGAGGCATTCCATGAATATTTCCTGATGGAGAACTGTCTGCCGTGTTTAAATCCCCGTGGGCATCATACCAAATGACGCCGAGGTTTTCATAATGCTTCGACAATCCAGCAAGAGTACCCATTGCGATACTATGATCCCCACCCAATACCAGTGGGAAACTGCCTTTTCCAACGATTTGGTCGACTTCATTGGCTAAACGTTGTGTACCTTCTGCTATTTCATTCAGATTCCTTAAATTATCATGTTTCACACCAGCTGGTTGTGCTGGTCGAGGAATTTCAATATCCCCAAGATCCTCAATGTCATACTTCAGCTGTGTAAGGCGTTCTACCATACCGGCGTAGCGGATGGCACTTGGTCCCATATCTACCCCTCGGCGCATCTGGCCTAAGTCCATTGGTACCCCAATGACGGATATTTTATTATTCATATTTGTTCCTCCTTTTGTCCACTACAATTATTGTAACCGTTTTATCAAGAGTGACTCAACCGGACATGATTCTGCATATATATACGGATTCTTCCAGGTTATCTACTCAGTTTCTGTATGATTACTTATTTTCGACCATTTTATCTAAAACAAAAAACTGACACCTTGAAGGATGTCAGTTGTATTATGATCAATCGTTTGTATGTATAGTATATGGTGGAGCCTAGCGGGATCGAACCGCTGACCTCCTGCGTGCAAAGCAGGCGCTCTCCCAGCTGAGCTAAGGCCCCATATGGAGCGGGAGACGGGATTCGAACCCGCGACCCCCACCTTGGCAAGGTGGTGTTCTACCACTGAACTACTCCCGCTTAGATTGATAGATTCAATCGTTTGTTAAAGATAAAAGTGAGCCATGAAGGATTCGAACCTTCGACCCTCTGATTAAAAGTCAGATGCTCTGCCAGCTGAGCTAATGGCTCGTAATAAATATTACGTACCCATTAAGCAGTCAGATCAAACCATGCCTAGCATGTCTACATCCTAAGAATCAACATTGTACTGATAACTGTATTGATGAATGACTAACTGAAAATGGCTGGGCCAGCTGGATTCGAACCAGCGCATGACGGTACCAAAAACCGTTGCCTTACCGCTTGGCTATGGCCCAACAGTTATAATAGTATTATGGGCTTTCTTTCAAAAAGTATACCCGTAAATGTTCATTTATTTTCATAAAAATAAGCTGATCTAAGTGCTACCAGCGTAAAAATAAAAAAATGGTGGAGGGAGTAGGACTCGAACCTACGAACCCGATGGGAGCGGATTTACAGTCCGCCGCGTTTGGCCAACTTCGCTATCCCTCCACGCTTTGTAAAGTGGTGCCGGCCAGAGGACTTGAACCCCCAACCTACTGATTACAAATCAGTTGCTCTGCCAGTTGAGCTAGGCCGGCTTATTATGGAATTGAATGGTGGAGGATGCAGGGTTCGAACCTGCGACCCCTTGCTTGTAAGGCAAGTGCTCTCCCAGCTGAGCTAATCCTCCATAAAGTGGTGACCCGTACGGGATTCGAACCCGTGTTACCGCCGTGAAAGGGCGGTGTCTTAACCACTTGACCAACGGGCCAAATTGTTTCTTTCAGAGCTTCCAGCCGGATTTGAACCGGCGACCCCTTCCTTACCATGGAAGTGCTCTACCACTGAGCTATGGAAGCAAGCATTTAAAGGTCAGAAGCTTTTTTTTGACCGCTCTGTCTCAAGCGGACAAGAATTATTATATAAGGGTATCAAGAAAAATGCAAGGGGTTTTGAGGAATTTTTTATATTTTTTTATAAACCATCTTTTTTTCCCGTTATTCCCCTTCTTGAGCATGCCCCTCACTCATTTATGCCTGTGTTCATGCGTTTATACATAACCTTATCATAAAAAGCATGTGAACACTTTTCCCCAAAAAAAATCTGATGACATTTATCATCAGATTTAAGAAGCTAGATGATTTATTTAGTGTGAAGGATTTCCTCGATGAAGCCCAAAAGCTCTTTAGCTCTCACATCATTGGTATGGTGGCTTTGGACGAATTTATATCCTTCATCCGTAATTCGTTTCCTCTCCTGTTCATTTTTTAAATAATACATAGCCTTTTCATAAAAGTTTCCGCGATTGCATGATACATAGTGAACACGATCTTTAAAACCCAGTTCTTCAATTTCTTTATTCGATTCAGCTAAAAGAAGAGTCCGACAAGCCGGAGCTTCATAAAACTTTAATACTGGGTATTGCAAAACAGATCCACATGTGAAAAACATTTTTGCACGATTGAGCTCCTGTGCGTATTTTTTGTCCACCAGCAAGTCGTTGGAAGGTGCAACTCGATGACCAGGATGCGGGTGAAAGACAAACCCTTTTACCCTGTACATTTTAGAAAGAACGGCCTCTCTGAATGGATATCTCCCTTTTTGTGTATTTGACTTATTCATACTCTTCCTAGGGTGATACACTTGACCCATCAACAAAAAATTGATGTCTTTTCCCATCCCCCAGTCCTTAAAAACATCGGGGTTAATTGACCAAGGTAAACAACGAAATTTATCCTCATATTCCGGATATTCACGTAAAAATGGATACTTAGGTCCTGATAATATAAGGTCGATCTTACTTGAATCAATATATTGCTTTCTGATGTTTTTATTGTAATGGACATCAGAAATAAAACAGCCCTTTGGAATATCCACTGTTTGCAGCCCTTCTATTTTAGGCGCAAAAGCGTATCCCCATGCAATATCGTAATGAAGGATGAAATCCGGTTCAAAGTTGAGTTGCTTTAATATATATTGAATGTGTCCATCTTCCCCCCAGTATTGTACTTCTGCAATTTTTTCTAATGCCTTGAAAAAGTCAAATTTCCCTTTATGTTTAGCTAGTTTTTCACCGAACGGCTTTACTAACAATAGTATTTTCATCTCATCACCTCAATGGCTCAGGGTGGAAACGATAAAATCGCTCACACCACTGAGAGCGTTAATAGGGTTTCCCAGTCATAAACTGGGCTGGTTTACCAAAGTCAATAGCGACTTTCCCTGTTTTTTTAGCAATTTCACTTGCCAGAATAACTGAATTTACACCACATGAAATTAATGCCACATCAAAATCATTTTTTTTCTGTTCCATAAGTGCAAGGGTTTCCGTTAGCTGGTTATAATGAGTAAATGTAACCTTTTCTACGACTGAGATGGAATAATCCTTTTGCAGCTTATAACTGAAATCTTGTGCATATTTGTAAATCACTACGACCCGTTTACCTTTAAACAAGTTCCAAAACTTCGAATTGGAGGCACAATCTCTCATTACTGTTGCATCACACATAAGTTGCGGGGTTATTTGATAATGTTTGAGGATTTGATCTGTCAAAGGACGTTTGAGATAGGAGGGAGCAAAGATTTTTTTATCATCTATAGGTAAAACCCCTACAATATCCGCCTCTCTAATAGCCTTTACCAAGTGATCTCGGAGGGTTAAGTCCAGCATAGGTATTCCCTTCTTCCCCCTCATTGCAAGCTGCGCCCAAGGCTCTTTTAAAACCTTCCTCATTGGCCATACTGAGTCTTGAGCCAGGACGATATTTTCACCATCCCCTATCCTCACGATTGATAGCGGTTGATTCTTTTTCAGGGCTATTTCTATACGCTGGATCAGCTGACTTTCATTTAGCATTTGAATCGTAACTCCTCAAACAACATCAAAGCCACCTCCTAAACGATACACTTCAGCTTTTCCATTTAGACCTCTTGTGACATTCCTAGTATCATATACATTTTTCGAGTGTTTTATGATTTTATCTACCGGAATGACTGTATGATCAGTCAAGATAAGGACACAATCCACACTTCCCAGTAATTCATCAGTTATCTTTACACCCTTCATTGAAACATTGGATTCTAAAACAATCTCATCTACAAAAGGATCATGAAACTTTACATCTACTCCCTTTTTCACCAATTGCTCAATCACTTGAATTGCAGACGATCCACGAATGTCCTTAACATCAGGTTTATAAGTAACTCCGTAAATCAAGACTGACAATTGTTGAAAAGGTTTAGAGAAAATTTTTTCAAGTTGGCCTGCAATATAAACTGGTATCGAATCGTTGATGGATTGAGATAAGTCTATGAATTGATGAGGTGCCCCTGCTTGGAGAGCTTTGTACTTCAAATATAGTGGATCTACAGGTATACAATGTCCTCCGATCCCAGGGCCAGGGAAGAATGGTTGGAAACCATAAGGCTTGGTACTTGCTGCTTTAATTACTTCCCATATATCAATATTCAACTTGTCACATAACATTGCAAATTCGTTAATGAAAGATATATTGATGTATCGATAACAATTTTCCAGCAGTTTAGTTATTTCAGCCACTTCAGGCGAATTCACTTTAACCACTGAATCATAGACATTGTTATAGACCTCAAAGACGAGAGTCAAACAAGACGGTGTCACCCCGCTGACTATTTTAGGAATTTCTTCGACTTTAAACTTTTCATTCCCTGGATCTATACGTTCCGGAGAATACGCCAAATGAAAGTCACGCCCTACTTTTTTTCCACTTTGCTCAAGGATACGTAAAAAAATGTCTCGCGTGGTTCCTGGGAATGTCGAGCTTTCCAATATGATCAGATGACCTGACTTCAGCTGTTGACTAATTGCTTCCCCCGCACTTTTTAAATAACTTAAATCAGGTAAGTTGTTTTCATTTAGAGGTGTCGGGACGCAAACGATGATGATGTCCTGTCTTTTTAACACATCCATACTGTCGGATACTTCATATTTGCCTGATAAAAAAGCCTCTTTCAATTGAATTGGACATACTTCAGATATATAGCTGTCCCCGGCCCTCAAAGCTTTGAGCTTGTTCTCATCAATATCTATACCTGTAACTTGAAAACCTTTTTTATATAATAATAAGGACAAAGGTAAGCCTACGAACCCTAATCCTAAAACCCCAACTCTTTTATAAGAATGCTTTCGGGCAGTCACACGATCCCACCTTCTTTCATTAAAATCATTACAGGGAAAATAGACCTGACAATAATGTATTCTTTATTTCCTACAGTGACCGTGTGTTTTCCCTACTTTGGCTTGCCTTTCGATATACATGTTCAATTATATGATCTTTTCCGGCTCTGGTAATGCAGGGACATGGAGCTGGCGGAGCCTGGACGCGGACCCTAAATCAAGAATATAACTGGATGAGATTATAGAGGACGTTAAAACTTTTATGAATACCTTCATTGGAGGTGAAGAAAGCAATCAAAAAAAGCCGCTTTCTGTAGAAAGCGGCTTCCGGTCATTTAACTTTTTGTTTAATACTTTTGATCTCCTGCCATTTTTCTTTTGAAAACATAAAAATGGCTCCAACGGTAGGATTCGAACCTACGACCGATCGGTTAACAGCCGATTGCTCTACCACTGAGCTACGTTGGAACAATATACTAAGTATTAAAAATTAACAATCGATGTGGCAGCGTCCTACTCTCACGGGGATCGACCCGACTACCATCGGCGCTGAAGAGCTTAACTGCTGTGTTCGGCATGGGAACAGGTGTGACCTCTTCGCCTTCACCACCACATCGTA
>NZ_JAIVAI010000004.1 GCF_020171525.1 Halobacillus yeomjeoni | reverse complement strand
TAAAAGTTGAAAAAGTTTGTCTTGCTCATTTGCACACCGAATGTGCTTGTTTCGTTTTCTTCTTAATAGAAGAAATATCTTGACGTACTGGTTGGTTCGTTCAGTTTTCAAAGATCAAAATGTTGTTCGCCGCTCAAAACAGCGACTTAACCATCTTATCATGGCTCGTTGTTGGTGTCAACAACTTTTTTAATTTCTTTCGTCTGCCTTTTTTGGCGACAAATATTAATTTACCATGATGCGTTGTTGAAGTCAACAACTTTTTTCATGATTTTTTTGCGGCTTTTTCAGCCGGTGTCGGTGTCTTTCAACGCGACAAGTAATAATATATCACGTGGCATTTAGGATTGGCAACCCTTTTTTCATATTTTATTAGATTTCTTTTATACCTTTTTGTCGCAACGACTTTTTTATGGCGGGATGGGTTGATAAAAGTGTTCTTTTAATATTACAAAAGCGGATCATGGCAATAAAAAAAGATCAAGGAGATCTCTCCTCAACCTCTTTAAAGAACCCAGATTTGAACAGCAGCCAGGGAGATGATCCCCGGAACCCCCAATACCGCTGATACGACTGCCGTAAAACCGTTAATAGGGATATGCAAACCGAACTGTGCTCCAAATAAGTTTACAAAGAATAAGAGAATAACCGCTACAATCAAACGCGTCATTAAACCCCCGACCCACTTAATCGGTGTGGACGGAACCCCCAATATAAGTAGAAAAGGGATAGCTAATCCTAATATTAATAGGATGAGTACCGGATCCATAAAAAAACCCCCTGTCCAAAATACTGAATCTACTCCAGTATATGAAGACAAGCGGGGGTATAGTACATATTAAGACAGCGCATTGACTCCGCGTACTCTGGCTTCCCTTAATAAATAGAAGTATTTTGCTTTTATAACCGCTAACTCAGCTAAGCCTTCTTCACTTGGTTCAATGCTTTGTTCAATAATATTATTCAAATCTTCCCATTCTTTTTTCGTTTTCTTTATATTCAATAGAAGTTCTTGATTCAATTCTTTATCGACTTTTCTTCTACCAAACATCAGGAACACCCTCTTCTACAGTTCTCTACGACCTTCAAGAGCTTTAGATAATGTCACTTCATCGGCGTACTCTAAATCTCCGCCGACAGGTAACCCATGTGCAATCCTCGTCATACGTATTCCTGATGGTTTTACTAAACGAGAAATATACATCGCTGTCGCTTCACCTTCGATATTAGGATTCGTTGCAAGTATGAGTTCTTCGATTCCTTCATCCTTCAATCGATTAATAAGACTGGCAACATTTATGTCTTCCGGCCCTATCCCATCCATTGGAGAAATAGCGCCATGTAAAACATGGTACTTTCCACTGAATTCCTTCATCTTTTCCATAGCGATGACGTCTTTCGGGTCTTGAACTACACAAATCAATGTTTGATCTCTAGATTCATCTTGGCAGATAGAGCAAGGGTCTTGGTCTGTAATATGACCACAAATAGAGCAGTGAGTCAGCTCCCTCTTAGCGTTCACTAGAGACTTCGCAAAATCCAATACATCATCTTCTTCCATCTCTAAGACAAAAAAAGCCAGGCGGACGGCCGTCTTAGGACCGATCCCTGGCAGTTTCGTAAAACTGTCAATCAGTTTTGATATTGGTTCCGGATAATACATGAGTACTCCTCCTAGAACATTCCTCCAGGCATACCCTTGGTGAATTGTCCCATAGTGTCATTCGTTTTATCGTCTACTTGTTTAAGGACGTCATTCGTCGCAGTAATTATCAAATCTTGAAGCATTTCAACATCATCTGGATCTACAACTTCTTCATCAATCTCTACGTCAGTAATTTCTTTTTTACCATTAGCGGTTACTTTAACCATACCGCCGCCTGCTGAAGATTCGAATGTCATTTCATGAAGCTCTTCCTGAGCCTTCATCATTTTCTTCTGCATCTTCTGCATTTGTTTCATCATATTATTCATGTTTCCTCCACCACGCATGGCGATTCCTCCTTTAAATGAACTAAGTCGTTTTATTCTTGAATTTCTATCATATCATCCCCGACTAATTTACGCGCTTCAGACACCAATGGATCTTCCTCATTAGATGAAGAGGAAGACTCGCCGGTTCCATCGCCTTCAGGGGTGTCTTCAGAAGAATCCCCCTTCTGTTTCCGAACAAACTCTTCCCTTAAATCCTGCCAGTTTTGTTCGGGAATCGGGATGATTGTAAATGGTTTACCTACGAATTCAGTCAGCAGCGGCTCAATCGTTTGCTGGTGTTCCAATGCCAAAGAACAATGAATGTCATAGCGGAATGCTAAAACAAGTGCTTTTGACGAAGCAGCTCTTGGTTTACTATTCAAAAGTGTCGCATGAGCAGGGGCATTATTCTGTTTGAGAGCATCCATAAAATCAGCCCAGCGGCTTTGGATATTTTTAATCTCATCTTTAGATGCTTCATTCAATACCTGCCGAATTCGTTCATATGGTACATTATATCCTTTTCTTCCTGATTTTGCAGGTGTCCGCTTCGGCTTTTGAGGAGCAGAAGCTTGTGGGCTGGCCCCGTTTTGCTTGAGTGACGTCAACTCTTTCTCCAGTTCACTGATTTTACGTGTCAGTTTCTGTACAGCTTCTGGTTCTATTTGAGAACTTTCACTTGTTACAGTTTTTACTTCCACCATGTTCAGCAGTGCAATTTCGATGAATACCTTTGGACTTGTGGTCCACTTCATTTCCTGCTGACATTGATTTAACTCACGGATAGCTTTTTGTATCCAGAACGCAGAAAGCTGGCCGGATAGTTGCCGAAATGTCTCATCAGGAATTGCTCTCTCGAGGTTATGCTCCAAATCAGGTGCACTTTGAAAGAGTAAGATGTCTCGCAAGTAATAAATCAAATCAAAAACAAACCTACCTGGATCTTTTCCTTTTTGTATAAGATCATCTACCGCTTCAAGGGCAGATTTGACTTCTTGTTTATGCAGTGCGTTTACCACTTCGGCGAGTCTGCCTTGCGATACAGCACCCGTAACAGCGAGAACATCATCAACGGTTACTTCGTTTTCACTATAGGAAATGGCTTGGTCGAGGAGACTTAAAGCATCCCTCATTCCGCCTTCAGCTGTAAGAGCGACTATTTCCAAAGCTTCACGAGCAATATTAATTTCTTCAGCAGTGGTAATGGCATCCATCCTGTCTACCATAGCTTTTTGAGAGATTCGTTTAAAATCAAATCTCTGGCACCTTGAAATGATCGTCAACGGTATTTTATGCGGCTCTGTGGTAGCTAAAATGAATATGACATGCTGCGGAGGTTCTTCCAATGTTTTTAACAGGGCATTAAAAGCACCCATGGACAACATATGAACTTCATCAATAATATACACTTTATAGGAAACGGCACTCGGTGCATATTTGACTTTGTCACGTATTTCCCTGATCTGTTCTACTCCGTTATTGGAGGCAGCGTCAATTTCAATAACATCAGAAATAGACCCATCCTGAATACCTAAACAAGCCCGGCATTCATTACAGGGTTCTTTCACTGGAGATTGTTCACAGTTTACAGCTTTGGCGAAAATTTTCGCCGCACTTGTTTTCCCTGTACCACGAGGGCCGGAAAATAAATATGCGTGGGAAAATTTATCCTGCTCAATCGCATTTTGTAGTGTTCGTGTGATATGAGTTTGTCCAACGACATCTTCAAAGTTCCTGGGACGCCAGACACGATACAAAGCCTGATAGCTCATATAACCGTTCTCCCTTTTTAGTCTCGACTCTATTATACCTGATGGAAGGATGTGATGTGAACCTTCACGAAAGTTGCTGAACCATTTTGTTTTAATAATAGAAAAAAGCCGTTATGATTATCGTTCATAACGGCTTCATCTTTTATAAAAAATTGAACAGTGCTTTAATATGTATGTGCCGTGCACCCACCGTCGATGGCGTGGCCCCAAGCGTTACTTATGATTACGGCTCAACCCAGGCACTCCCGCGGCACACGGGAGGAACAGCTTACTGCTGCTTCCTTCCGGACCTGACAGGATTCACTGGTTCCCGTTGCGCAGGACCTGAGTGTCAACACCGGTCACATAAGGCAGACCTTGAAGCCACACCACCTTGGGTGGGAATTCGGCCTCGCTACAGCGGATTGCGAGTGTAGGGCACCGCTACCTCCCCGCTTAGCACGACATTACCAGTATAGCGAGTTTTATTTAAAAATGCAATGCCAAATTTTGTTCATCCTCAATCCATTCACTTCTTTTTCTTTTTTTGCCGGAGCTTACGAAAAAAGTCCGTCAGCATGAACCCGCATTCTTCTCCCAACACGCCTGGGATCACCTCAGCGAGATGATTGAAGCGATCATCTTCGAGTAGATTCATTAATGTTCCGGCACATCCGGCTTTAGGATCTTTAGCGCCATAAACGACCTTTGGAACCCTCGCCTGTAAAATAGCCCCTGCACACATCGGGCAAGGTTCGAGCGTTACATATAATGTACAATCCTCCAGCCTCCAGCTTCCCAACTGCTGATTGGCTCTTTCAATCGCTATGAACTCTGCGTGAGAAGATGCCAATTGTGAGGTTTCTCGTTGGTTATACCCGGTGGCCACGACTTCTCCATGATGAGTAATTACAGCACCAATCGGAACTTCTCCCTCTTTTTCAGCTTTCATTGCTTCTTCGATCGCTAGACGCATATAGTGCTCATCTTGATTCATAGAGACCTCCATTTAGTAAGAATATTTACACTTAAGCTTTTCATACATTGATATAGATGAGAAAGGAGTGACGTCAATGCAAATCCATGTCGTCCAACAAGGCGATTCTGTATATTCGATTGCTGGTCTCTATGATACTACGCCAAATGCTATCATTGAGGCAAACGAATTAGAAACTCCTGATGATCTGGTCATTGGTCAAGCCATCGTGATACCGATTGTCGGTCAATATTATTTTGTACAGCCTGGAGATAGTTTATATACCATTGGACTACGCTTCAATACAACCGCAGACGAGCTTGCTCGAGTGAACGGAATTTCAAAGAATGCCATATTGAATGTCGGATTCAGACTCTATATTCCTGAACAGCCACCGACTATGACGTCAGCTAATGCCTATATTGAGCCATTCGGTGGAGAAGTGTCTGATACTCTTAAGGCTTCTGCTCAAACAAGGGCCGCGCAGCTCTCTTACTTAGCGCCCTTCAGTTATGAAATCAACGAAGATGGAACCTTGAAATCTCCACCTCTGGATGACTTCAAAGGAATTGCTGCGAACAACGATGCTTCATTAATGATGGTAGTCACCAACCTGGCTGATGGTGAGTTCAGCGCTGAGTTAGGTAGAAAATTTTTGACTGACACGGCATTACAGGATACTTTACTCGACAATATCGTCAATACAGCAAAGGAAATCGGCTATGAAGACGTTCATTTTGATATGGAATTCCTCCCAATAGAATTAAAAGAGAACTATAACCAGTTTTTACGAAAAGCAAAGCAAAGATTAACTAAAGAAGACCTTTTGATGTCCACGGCTCTCGCCCCTAAAACAAGCGCGGACCAAAAAGGCGCCTGGTATGAAGCACACGATTATAAGGCGCACGGGGAAATTGCCGATTTTGTCGTATTGATGACTTATGAGTGGGGGTATAGCGGTGGACCGCCTAGAGCTGTGTCTCCGATCGGTCCAGTAACTGAAGTGGTAGATTACGCATTGACAGAAATGCCGGCAGAGAAGATTTTACTGGGGCAGAATTTATATGGATACGATTGGACGCTTCCGTATGAGCCTGGCGGTGAGTACGCAAAAGCTGTCAGCCCTCAGCGGGCAATCCAAATAGCAAAAGAGAATAATGTAAACATATTGTACGATGAAGAAGAGCAGGCCCCTTACTTCACCTATACAGATCAAGAGGGAAACGATCATGAAGTTTGGTTTGAGGATGCACGGTCCATTCAACAAAAATTCGATTTAATTAAAGATCGAGGGTTAAAGGGAATCAGTTATTGGAAACTCGGCCTTTCTTTCCCTCAAAACTGGCTGCTGCTTAGCAACCAGTTCAATGTAGAAAAGAAACAAAAATAAATCTCCCGCTACAGACAGTCAGAATTCTTTTCAGACTGTCTGTCATGCGGGTTCTTTTCATGATTCAGGAATAAATGATATTCGGTAGTGTTTTACTACTGTCTCCTGGTATGCCCTCTCAATACCCACATCATTTATAAGATCTTTCTGAACGAGACGGTAAGGGATCAGTACGTCAAAAGCCGATTGAAATGGAAATGGATCAACAGTAACATGATTTTCATCTTTCCAATGAGCCATCATGCCTTCAGGTGAAAAATCAAAACTTTGTCTAAAGCCATCTCTGAACCAAGGTACCTCTTCGCTTTTTGTTATACCCGGTTCCTGCATACATACATATAAGGACAAATCATCACAAAACTGTAACCTCTTAAAGTGAAGTTGATAAATATCCATCGGTACATCAGTTTCCATTTGCGCAAACAACGTTTCTTGTCGTTCCTTTTCTTCTTTTATAAATTCGCGTATACGAATATCATCTGCTTCCTCGGAGAAAAAAGATTGATAATGCATACTGCACAGCATCCCGGCATATAAGGAATGAGCCGCTACCTCTTCGATCCCTCTTTGATAAGCGGCGAGCTTCTTTTCTAATGGGTAATCTATAAACGAATAGGGACGATTATTTTCCCCATCCCATACCGGATGATCATCCAGAGGAATCCACGCCCGGTCATGTTCAAAAACTGCCCAATCCGCTTCTTCCCTCAGCTTCGAGCGCAACAAAAAATTATTTTTCCAATTAGAAACGATTTCTCCAGATATCCTTGCATGATCGTGCTGCTTGATCATAATAAAGGCGTTTTCCTGTTCACGAACGATCATATTTGTCCTCCTATGTATGTACTGACATCAATCCACTCAAATCCACTGACTATACGTTACTCCCATTATAATTGATTGAGGACCTCAACTCCACATGATGCAATCCAGTCAGGATATGAAAAGGAGTCACAAGGGGCAGCCTCGTGACTCAAATTCACATTATTTATTATTTCAATAATTGAAGTGACTCCTTCGTGAATGCCGGGATATCATCAGGTTGACGACTTGTCACAAGTTGATTATTACAGACGACGACTTCTTGATCCTTATAATCAACTCCTGCATATTCCATATCAACTGCGATTGATTTGAAGCCGGTTGCTTTTCTTCCTTCAAGGGTTTTCGCTGTAATCAACAGTTGTGGCCCATGACAAATGGCGAATACAGGTTTGTTCTCATCCATGAAATGTTTAGCGAAGTGAACAAACTTTTCGTCCCCTCGTAACACATCAGGTGAAAATCCACCTGGGATGAACAACGCGTCAAAATCTTCAGGCTTGACTTCATCAATAGATGCATCAATTTGTACGCTTGCTTCCCCTTGCTTACCTGTAACTTCTTTTCCTGACTCCCATTCAATGGTTGTCACTTCATGGCCTTCCTGTTCAAAAGATTTCGCCGGTTTCGTATACTCTACATCTTCAAACATAGACGTAATGACACAAGCGATTTTACTCATCTACTACCCTCTCCTTTTATTTATTCAAAATTTTTCCACACAGCCTGTTTTCCCCTGTGCTTAAAAGATAAACTTCTAGAGAAGGGGGGAGGTTCATCCTTGAAAATCTTTCATGGAAAATTGCTGGAAGGTGGTATCTTCCTGATTTTTATAAATAGATTTGCCTGCTATTTTATTAATGATATGAACATTTCTATGCACAGACAATCCTAGGTTGGTAGCCCCGGCTCCATGAGAATGGACAAGGTTGGTCAAACTGAACAGATGATGATTCCGATGATCACGGAATTCCAGCTGATAATCCCTGTTCACTTTGAACTTCCCTTCCTCTTCCCATACAATTTGATCTTGGAACCTGCGTAAAAACCAATCAGGAATGTGAGGTTTATATCCAGTGGCTAATACCACTTTTTCGGTTTTATACTTATAATCCACTTCTTCCTGCCACTGCCTGCAGGAAAGCTCATATCCGTCTTCAACAGCTTTAATATTTTTCACTTCAGTCATCGGCTGAATTAACACGTTACTATCTCTCATCCCTGCCGTTTTGTGATAAAGTTTCGTATATAAACGGGTGAGTGTTTCCGGATCAATTCCATTTCTCAACGGTTTCAATGTATCAAGAGCTTGGGTACGCTGGTCAAAACTTAATTGATGAAAGTAATCGACATATTCAGGTGTGAAAACTTCCTGGGCAAATTTCGCTTTGTCTAATTGAAATAATCCACCTGTCCTGGTCAGCAAAGTTAATTTCATATCCTGGCGTTCTTGTTCTTCTAATAAATCCAAGAAAACTTCCAATGCGCTTTGTCCTGAACCTACCACCGTAATGCCTTTGGATTTCAATAAATGTTTCTTTTCAAATAAGTAGCGACTGGAATGCATGACATCTTCATTCGGCAATCCATCCATTCCATCTAAAATCAACGGCTCACTGCCCGTTCCCATAATAATATTCTTTGCTTTATAGAACTTTCTCTCCCCGGTGGCATTTTCTTCTGCTATCACTTCATAATGAGGAGGATCGGCTTCTTTTTTGTCCAATACATCCACTACAGTGTGGCCAAAATAGAGCTCTTTCAACTGGCCTGCCACCCATTGAAGATAATGGTTGTATTCCTGTCTTGGCACTTCAAAGTGTTTGTGAAAGAAAAAAGGGAACATCCGGTTGTGTTCATGTAAATAGTTCATGAATGTATAAGGACTTTTGGGATCAGCAAATGTAGCCAAGTCTGCAACAAATGGGACTTGGAGATCCATCTTTTCTATCAACATTCCAGGGTGCCAAATAAACTCAGGAGTTTTATCAAAAAAAGCTGCTTCTAATTCATCCGTTTGATCGACCAATGCGGCTAAACCAAGATTATAAGGTCCAATGCCTATTCCGATTAAATCGTACATAGATTTTTCCATTTCCTTCACTTCCTCTGTATTCCTCACTTTACCCTATAGAGCATCGCTTCATTCCATACTGCTCCATATCGAGTAATCATACAGCCTATTCCCTTATCCGTTATCCAAACAAACCTGATCATTCTCCCTTTTCCATTCACCACCATTGTTCCACGTGAAACAATCTCATAAAAAAAGCGCACAACCATTGATTGTGCGCTTTTGGCAAACATTATTCTTCTAGAGTAGATGTATCTCCTGTCGGCAGTCCCAACTCCCAAGATTTAAGTAGTCGACGCATAATCTTACCACTTCTTGTCTTAGGAATCGTTTCTTTAATCTCGATCTCTCTCGGCGCAGCGTGAGCGCTTAACCCTTTTTTCACGAACTGACGGATATCTTCTAAAAGATCATCTGATTCTTGATATCCTTCACGTAATGTTACAAAAGCTTTTATAATTTCCCCACGCTCTGGGTCTGGTTTTCCGATGACGCCTGCCTCTGCTACGGCCTCATGTTCAATCAATTTACTTTCCACTTCGAATGGTCCAACTCGTTCTCCAGATGTGTTTATGACGTCATCTAAACGTCCCTGGAACCAGAAGTACCCATCTTCATCTTTATAGGCGCTATCTCCGGATACATACCAGCCATTCATGAAATAACTTTCATATTTTCCTGGATTGTTCCAAATAGCGCGCATCATAGAAGGCCATCCTTCTTTAATGGCGAGATTCCCCATTTGATTTGGAGGTAATTCATTTCCTTCGTTGTCTACAATAGAGGCGACGATTCCCGGGAACGGTTTACCCATGGAACCCGGACGCATATCCATAGCCGGGTAGTTACAAATCAACATTCCGCCAGTTTCCGTCATCCACCATGTATCGTGAATACGAAGGTCGAAAGCTTTCAGCCCCCAAGTGATGACTTCTGGGTTTAATGGCTCTCCGACACTCAGAATATGTCTGAGTGAAGAAAGGTCGTGACGTTCCGCGGCTTCCTCGCCGGCACTCAACAGTTTTCGGAACGCGGTCGGCGCGGAATACCACACACTCACATTCTTTTCTGCGATTGTATTATACCAATCATCAGGACTGAAGCGGCCACCGCGGATTACGTTTGTAACCCCATTTAACCATGGAGCGAATATTCCATAGCTTGTACCTGTGACCCAACCAGGGTCCGCTGTACACCAATAAATATCATCTTCTTTTAAGTCGAGCACCCATTTTCCTGTTTGATAGTGCTGGATCATGGCATTATGAACGTGATAAACCCCTTTTGGTTTACCTGTGGATCCTGAAGTGTAATGCAGCAGCATACCGTCTTCCAAGTCCACCCACTCGATTTCAAAGTCTTTGGAAGCGTCCGCCATTTCTTCATCATAAGAAATATAGTTTCCTGGTGCTTCTCCACCAACTAAAACAATCTGCTTTAAATGTGGAAGTTCATCTACAGGAACACGTTCCAGCAGTTCAGGAGTCGTAATTAACATCGTCGCTTCACTATCTTCCAAACGATCTCTTACTGCTTGTTCCATAAAAGCCTCGAATAATGGACCTGCGATAGCTCCGACTTTCAATATTCCGAGAAAAGCTGCGTAAAATTCAGGGCTTCTCGGTAAAAACAGGAATACACGATCCCCTTTATTGATATGGTGTTTTTTTAATACATTTGCAAATTGGTCACTCTTCACTTTCAAATCTTCGAAAGTCAACTCTTCTTCTCGGTCAGGCGCTGAATAAACAAGAGCGACTTGGTTTTTCTTTTGTGGATCGGCAGCATGTTTGTCGATGGCTTCATAAGCTATGTTCACTTTGCCGGTTTCACTCCACGTAAAATTACTCTTGGCTTCTTCCCAATTGAATTGATCATATGTTTCTTTGTAGTTATCCATGTTGTGATTACCTGTTCTTGCCTGGATTGGTTGCATGTCCATTAAATCACCTCATAAAAGATTGTTTTTGTAAACGTTTTCTCGTTGCGGCTTGAAAAAGCTCTGCTATTCAGAGCCGCTGCATTGATAATTTTTCAGAATTTTGCATGAATTAATTCCATTTTAGATGAAAACGTTCTTTTTTTAAAGGGAAATGGTAAAAGATTTACATAAATGGGTATAAAGAATAAGGAAAATTGACAGTTTACATCTGTATCCATATAATGAACCTGAAATTGTTTCGCTTTATAAAGAGGTTTCTTAGCGTAATCCCTCTATAAAAAACTAAGGAAGCTGAAAGCCGATAAACCGCAGCCCTTAGAAGCTGCGGTTTTTATTTTGAGATATCTACTTCTTTGCCCTCACAAGGTTCTGGACAAAGAAAGGAACGAAATGATAAAGGAGATATTTAACATGCATGGAAGAAACGAAAACAGTTTGGATTTGTCTTTACTTGGCAATCAAGGTACAGACTACTCTTTTGAATATGACCCAGATGTTTTGGAGACATTTGATAACCAACACCCGAACCGTGACTATTTCGTAAAGTTTAACTGCCCGGAATTCACCACCCTCTGTCCGAAAACACGTCAACCTGATTTTGCTACGATTTATATCAGTTACATTCCGGATGTTAAGATGGTGGAAAGTAAATCTCTGAAACTGTATCTATTCAGCTTTAGAAACCACGGAGATTTCCACGAAGATAGTGTAAACACGATTATGAATGACCTCATTGACTTGATGGATCCTCGTTATATAGAGGTTTGGGGAAAATTCACACCAAGAGGCGGCATCTCCATTGACCCTTATTGCAACTATGGGAAACCTGGAACGAAATTCGAACAAATGGCTGATCACCGTTTAATGAACCATGACCTTTATCCAGAAAAGATAGATAATCGCTGATCAGACCAGCAAAACAAAGATGCTCTTTAAGAAAGAGCATCTTTTTGTATAAAGAAGAAGGGGGATAAACTTTGTCCGAAAAAAAAGTGATCGAACAATCCACCAAACCCAACACTATTAATTCTTTGACAAGAGATCTACAAAAGCTGGGAATCCGCCGAGGGGATAATCTCTTAGTACATGTCTCGATGAAAGCGCTGGGCTGGACGGTCGGAGGACCGCAAGCAGTCCTTCAATCTCTAATGGATGCGGTAACCACAGAGGGGACTTTGATTATACAAACGCACTCTCTAACCCTATCTGATCCGTCAGAATGGGAGAATCCACCCGTTCCAAAAGAATGGCACGACACCATACGACAAACGATGCCTGCGTTTGATCGTGACAAGACGCCTTCTACATATTTAGGTGTTCTACCTGAGTTATTCCGAAAGTTTCCAGAGGTTTATAGGAGCTATCACCCTACTTTTTCTATATCTGCATGGGGAAAACATGCAGGTGAAATAACCAAGGACCATCAACTGGAGTATTCCTTAGGTGAGAATTCACCGCTTCAGAAAGCGTATGACCTTGATGCAAAAATCTTATTGATTGGTGTAGGATACGATACCAACACAAGCTTTCATTTATCCGAATACAAAGCGGACGTAAGAAAAGAATACGTTCGTGGTGCGCCCATCCAAAAAGATGGGAGAGAGATCTGGATGACTTATAAGGACATCGAATTCAACGAAGATTCCTTCGAAACCATAGGCAGGGATTTTGAAGCCGATCATTCAGTCATCTTCGGGAAAGTGGGGCTGGCAGAAAGTCGCCTTTTTTCTATGAAGGAATCTGTAGATTTCGCTGCAAGATGGCTGAATAAAGAGTAAAAGAAGGTTGCCTGATCCAGGCAACCTTCTTTCTATTGTTGATCGTTTTTGTATTCCATGTATACGACTTGAGTAACTAGAAAGTCTTCCATTCCGTGTTTACCATCCGCTCCTCCGAGTCCTGATTTACGCATTCCGGCGTGATAGCCTTGAACAGCTTCAAAGTTCTCTCGATTGACGAAAGTTTCACCGAATTTCAGTTCATTGATTACACGCATTGCCTCATTCATATCTTCTGTGTAGACCGAAGAAGAGAGACCGTACTCTGTATCATTCCCTTTCTCAATCGCTTCGTCTAAGGTTTTAAATGTGGCAATAGGGATGACTGGACCGAATATTTCTTCATGCATGATTTTATTACTATGATCAATCTCAGTAAGAATCGTCGGCTGATAAAAGTATCCATGTTCCAAGTCTTCGCGTTTTCCTCCAATTTCAACGCGTGCACCGCTCTCCACAGCCCCCTCGACCATTGCCTCCACTTCTTCTAATCGCTCCATACTGACAAGCGGACCCACATCTACTTCTTTGCTTTCTCTTGGGTTTCCTATTTTCAAGGATTCAAAACGATGACGGAGTTTTTCCACCAAATCTTCCGCCACACTCTCATGGACATATACACGCTCTGCGTTTGTACAAGCTTGTCCATTGTTCGCCAATCGAGAAGTCGTTATACTGTCTGCCGCCACATCTAAGTCAGCGTTTTTTGTAACAATCGCTGGTGCTTTACCTCCCAGCTCCAAGTTCACTTTTGTTATGTTTTGAGCAGCTGCTTCCATAACCTTCGTTCCAGCTTGGACACTTCCTGTCATTGATATCATGTGTACCTCTTTATGAGCAGCCAACGTGTTTCCTATTTCTGAACCGGTACCTGTCACTACGTTGTAGACACCCTTTGGAATTTCATCCATTGAATCAACAATTTTAGTGAATTCCATAGCTGTGTTCGGTGTTTGCTGACTAGGCTTCAATACAATCGTGCACCCGGTCACCAATGCTGTGGCCACTTTTCTGGCTAAGATGAAAACCGGGAAGTTCCATGGGACAATTCCACCTACCACACCGATCGGTTTTTTATAAATAAAGATATTTTCATTCGGTCGGTCACTTGGGACAACCTCTCCTTCGATCCTCCTCGCCCATTCAGACATATAGCGGAAGTAGTCGATAGCCAGGTCCACTTCTCCACTGGCTAATTCATAATCCTTTCCTTGTTCTTCTTGAAGCAGGTCAATGAATGTATCGCGCTTCTCTTCTATGCGATCCCCCAATTTCCTGACAATTTTACCTCGCTCTATATTCGGCTTCAGCTCCCAGCTTTTTTGCGCTTCATTCGCTGCCTCAACAGCTCGATTGACATCTTCTTCGGTCCCTTTTGGTATTTTGGATATGACATGTTCATTCGCTGGGTTCAAGACATCAATCCATTCATCACCTGTCGAATCAATATATTCGCCATTAATATACAAAGAATGTGTTTTCAATTTTTCATACCTCCTGAAAAGATTTAAGTTTTATTTTCCTTTTATAACCAAAATGTAAACGGATGGATAGGTTAAACAAAAACATGAAATAAAAAAAAGACCCTTTCACAGGATCTTTTTACCACTCTAGGACGAAACCTTTGATTTTTTTCGGCTCTCCCAATTCATTTCTTTGTTCTGCTTCGAAGTACGGATTTTCATCTTCCAGATGATAGTGGATGGTTTCAGGAATTAGATAAAGTTTATATTCCAATTCAGATACCTTGTGTAGAGTTATATCCGGCACAGTCGTTTGATTTGATTCTTCATCAATAATCAAAATATCAATATGGTCATAACCATGACTGATTAAACGCTCTTTTAAATCCATAATGAATACCCCTCTGTACCAATAGTCTATTTACTAGTTACCCTTTTCAGTCAGCTTCAAACCTATTTATGTAAGGGGGCGGGGAACCCCGCTCATTTATTAATAACCGTAACCACGGCCGCCTCCATAAGATGCCCCGATGATGATCAAAAGGATGAATAATACTACTAGAAGCGCGAAGCCTCCACCGTATCCTTTACTCATTTGATTCCCCCCTCTCTTAGTTCTTTACTACCTTATTCAGTAGTTGTATGAAAGGCAGGGCATGAGCGGATTTTTGTAAAAAAATAAAAAACAGGCGTTTAAACAAGCACTTTTTTTAAGGCAAACCAAGAAAAGCAGACAGCTTGCACGAAAAAAACAATCCCCCAAATCGGCGAAGGGATAAACGTAGTTAATTGGGCGAGGTTGGCAGCATCTCCCGCCCTGAGAGGCGTTACGAAGCTGACCCACATAATTTCAAATGCGCTTGTAATTGCTTCGACAAAAACGAGAGAAGCGATCAAAACGAGAACATACTGTACGAATGTCTTATTTCCAGATTTTAAAAGCCATATGAATCCCGCTGCAAACGATCCAATCCAAAAAAGCCCATAAAGGTTTCGGACCCAGAAAAAAAGGTTTATGGAAAGAAAGACTAACAGGATATATATGATCCATTTATATTTTTCTTTTAGCAGCAAAGATAAAAACAAAAAAGCAAAATACGACGATGTGACATACCCTGCAATGCTGGTTAAGAATTGACTCCACCAAGAAGAATGTCCAGTCAATGTAGTTCCTGAGGTATCAGGAAATAATGAGATCCTTTGCACTTCTCCCCCAGTAATAAGTGCGAAGAAAGAATGTCCGGTTTCATGAATCATTGTATTCAAAATTGCAAAATACTTTCCGATTACGGGCATTTGAGTCAACAGGAGAGCTACCAATATACCAACAATAATTTTAGTTTTCATAAATCACCCTCCTTTCTTTCCGTTTTTACTTCATTTTCATCTGAATGTATAATAATTGATGAACTTCCATCGATGATTAAGGAGGATGAAGGATGAATCGACCCACAATTGTTCTCTATTTTACAACCCTCCTTTTTGGTCTAACCAGCTGTTCCAATGTTGATGATACTTCTCCACTCACTATATCTGCCGCTTCAAGTTTAACGGATGTTTTATCAGAGATCGCCGATGAGTATGAAAGGGAGAATAATGAATCAATTGAGATCAACTTTTCAAGCTCAGGGAAAATCGCTCAGCAAATCATCCGTGGAGCCCCGGTGGATGTTTTCCTATCGGCAGATCAGCGTTGGATGAACAAGATTGAAGAACAAAACCTGATTGTAAAGAACTCACGCCACAATATCGTCGGAAATCAACTGGTATTGATTGTACCTAAGCACAACCGTTCCAACGTTCATGTTGAGGATCTTAAATTTAAAGATGGAAAGGTCGCTATTGGCGATCCAGACAGTGTTCCCGCTGGTACATATACGAAACAAGTGTTAAAAAAGATTCAATTATGGGAGGAAATGCATGGACGTACTGTTTTCACGAGTAATGTACGTCAAGTGCTGGCCTATGTAGAATCGGAAAATGTTCATTACGGATTCATATATGCAAGTGATGCTAAGATCTCAGACCGTGTTCGAATCGCTGAATACATCGACAAAGATTTACACAAGCCGATTGTTTACCCAGCGGCTGTTATTGACAATAAGAAAAACCAAAAAAGAGCAGAGAAATTCCTCACATATCTACAATCAGAACGTGCCCAGCAAATTTTTCATAAATACGGTTTCCAGGAAGTGATTAACACACGATGATGCATTCTCCTTTTTGGCTTTCTTTAAAAATATCAACCATTGCTACATTGATTGTTTTCATTATGGGAATTATCCTTGCCCGAATCATTTCCAGAAAAATATTTCCCGGGAAAAGTTTGATTGAATCCATTCTTTTGCTCCCTCTTGTGCTTCCACCCACTGTCATAGGCTTTGGACTCTTATACATATTTGGTCAAAAAGGTTGGATTGGGAGTCTTCTCATGGATTGGTTCGGAATCCGAATCGTATTCTCCTGGATCGGTGCGGTCCTTGCAGCAATTGTGGTTTCTTTTCCTCTTATGTATCAAAGCGCTACTGCCGCTTTCAGCAATTATGATCAAAATATTGAAAATGCTGCTTTAACCATGGGGGCATCAAAAGTGAAAGTGTTTTTTACCATTTCCCTCCCGCTCGCATGGCCGGGTCTTTTAGCCGGTCTGGTTCTGACTTTCGCTCGAGCGTTAGGTGAATTCGGAGCCACGTTGATGATTGCAGGTTACATTCCCGGAGTAACAGAAACACTTCCCCTAGCCATCTATTTTGCTGTCGAATCTGGTCATATGGAAGAAGCGAAAATCTGGGTTCTTGTTTTATTAATTCTCGGACTTAGTTCCATTTTGTGGTTGAATTGGTGGACCAGGCGTAACATGCTCACCACGTCAAAAGAATGAATTCATTAAGGAGTTAACCTTATGCTGAAAACAAACTTTTCCAAGCAATTAGACAGGTTCCCTTTAAATGTAAATATCAATCTTGGGAATGAAATAGCTGTACTAACCGGTCCTTCGGGATCAGGTAAAACCACTACTCTCGATTGTATTGCTGGTCTTCAACACCCGGATGATGGTTTTATACAATTAGGAGATAACATCTTATTTAAGGGAAAGCAAAAGCCCGCTCCTGTTCAAAATCGAAAAGTAGGATATGTTTTTCAAAACTATGCTTTATTCCCTCATATGACAGTGAAGAAGAATATCGAGTATGGAGCGAAAGATGCGTCTCTGACGAGTCAATTGATAGATGCAGTAGGTATTAATCACCTTATGAATAAATATCCCGCACATATATCAGGTGGCGAAAAACAAAGAGTAGCGTTAGCCCGTGCTTTAGCTACACAACCGATTTTGTTATTACTGGATGAACCCTTTTCTTCGTTGGACCATCAAACTAAAGTTCAATGCCAACAAGAACTGGTTCGCTTACATAAATTATGGAAAATACCCATCCTATTAGTCACGCATGATCGGCATGAAGCCGAATCACTCGGCCACCGGATTCTTCATATAGAAAAAGGAGTGTTGAAAGAGGATAAATGAAAAAGGCTGGGGGAGCAAAAGTAACAATGCTCCCCCAGCCTTTATTGTTTGTTTAAACGCCCCCGGCAGGATTCGAACCTGCGGCACACGGTTTAGGAAACCGATGCTCTATCCCCTGAGCTACGGGGGCTCAAAATGTATGTGTAATATTATACAAAACAAGCAGACAATTGAAAAGTAAATTCCACTAAAAATAAAGCATGGATGTTACTTCATTGCTTTGTATATGATAAAATATTATTTGTCTGTCAAAACGTATCGAAATTTGTTTTTAGTTCATAAGGTACCGAAACTGATGTAGTCATAACAGTACCTAAGCTTTTTCTTAATAGAGTTACAAGGAGGAGAAGAGATGGGACAACTACCTTTCATTTCTGTTGAAGGGCCCATTGGGGTTGGGAAAACGTCTCTGTCTAAAAAGCTCGCCTCCCAGTTTGATTTTCATTTACTCAAGGAAATCGTTGAGGAGAACCCGTTTTTAGGCAAGTTTTACGATAATATTGAAGAATGGAGTTTCCAAACTGAGATGTTCTTCTTGTGTAATCGTTTCAAGCAGCTTGAAGATATCGACCGCAAATATCTGCAGCACGGAAAGCCTGTCGTAGCCGATTACCATATTTCGAAAAACATGATATTTGCTCGTCGTACGCTGCAGGAAGGACAATTTCACAAGTACTCTCAAATATTCGATATCTTAACACACGATATGCCACGCCCGAATATCATTGTATATTTGCATGCGAGTTTGGATACTTTATTAGACCGGATCAGAATGCGTAACCGAGATGTGGAAGCGAATATTCAACCGTCTTATCTACAACAGCTATCCCAAGATTATGAGGATTTCATGAACCACTTCGAAGCTACCCATCCGGATATACCAATCATTCGCTTGAACGGTGATCACCTGGACTTTGTTAAGCACCAAGATGATTTGAATTATATTGTTGATCAAGTAGAGCAACATTTAAATAAAGGAGAAGTTATCAAATGAATGCACGTGAACGCTACGGAATACCACATGACAGCGTCATAACGATAGCTGGTACCGTCGGTGTAGGGAAGTCAACGATGACGAATGCTCTTGCCGATGCATTAAATTTTCGTACCTCGTTTGAAAAAGTGGACACCAACCCTTACCTTGATAAATTCTATCAAGACTTTGAACGTTGGAGTTTCCACCTTCAAATATACTTCTTAGCCGAGCGCTTCAAAGAACAAAAGAAAATTTTTGAATATGGAGGCGGGTTCATTCAAGACCGTTCCATCTATGAAGATACCGGGATTTTTGCCCGTATGCATTATGAAAAAGGAACGATGTCGGGTACAGATTATGAAACGTATCGCAACCTATTTGATGCTATGGTCATGACCCCATATTTTCCTCATCCTGATTTATTAATTTATCTGGAAGGCTCTTTTGACGACGTCTTAGAACGTATCAAAAAGCGAGGCCGGCCAATGGAACAGGAAACGCCAGTCGAATATTGGGAGGAAATGTTTAAACGTTATGAGAATTGGATCGATAACTTTAACGCCTGTCCGGTATTACGATTAAATATTGCTGATTACGATGTGATGAATGATGAAGACAGCATTGAACCTATTTTAGAGAAAATCGGTCATTTCATTCAACAATCCCGTAAATGGCGCTCAAGCCACTTGCTGACGTAATAGAGAAGAAGTCTTAATAAAAATCCTGCAGCTTACATGTAAGCTGCAGGATTTTTTATTTACTGAATAAAGAACGCAGCCAATCCCAGGTTCCTTTTGAGTTTTTCACTTTTCCTTCCAACCTTTTATTGAACTCATTTTGAGATTGCCATTCACGCTTCTGTTCTTCTCTCATCGCTTGCAATTCTTGTTGAAGCATATCACTTTTAAGTTTTTCTTGTTCCAGCAATTCTTCGTATTGAGCTTCTTGCCGGGCTGTTAATTTATCTATTTTGGTATTTGTTTTTTGAGCCATGTTCCCGACCCCTGCGCTGATAACATGGTGATCCTGTTGAAGACGCGAGACCGTAGTTTTGAGTTGAGTGATATCATTAGAAAGTTGTGCATTCATTTCCCGTGAGGCAGCCAGTTCACTGGATAAGAACTTTAAGAACTCATGAAGCTTGGCAGAGTCTTGAAGAGCAGTATCGTATGTATCGGGAGCCGCTACACTCGTCGTTTCGGTGCTGGATAAGCGTTCTTGCTGCTGTTCAACCAACTCTTTAGCTGTATCGTCTTTAGGTTGTGCTGTATCGCGTATCGCTATGAGGGCGTCGATATCGGATTGAACAAAGATCCTCCGATCTCCCTCTTTAAAAAATTCATATCCATTGCGTTCGAGTATTTGACCATATTTCCTTACTGTAGGCGTGGCTATACCTACCTCTTCTGCCACTTCTTTCGTGGAATAAGCACGTTCGTTTGGACGTATATCGTGTCGCATATCGGATCTCCTTTACTAAAAGATGACGTTTTTCTACCAAGTTAGCAATATGTATCGGGTAGCGATACATCAAATAAAACTACGTTCATCGATATAGTTACTGTATCGCCAGACGCTATAACCGATATGAGTGAGCCTCTAAATAAATCTTACAATATATCTTTCTTTTCTGAAACCTTTATTTAGTAGAGGATAAGATTATTTTCACCCCGTATCGGGAGGCGATATAAGCGATATCCAAACAGAATTTCACCTTTATTGCAGCCCTTAGCCCGTGTTTTACGTTTATACCTCTACTACTTCTATAATCATTCTCGATATGTATCTTGAAAAGCAGTCATGCTTCATCACTTAAAAAAGAGCATAAAAAAAACCGTTACTTAACAGTAACGATTTCATTCTATAATCTCCAATATTTATGCGCTATTGTTGATAATTTAAATGGCGGAGGAGGAGGGATTCGAACCCCCGCGGGGCGTTAACCCCCTGGCGGTTTTCAAGACCGCTCCCTTCAGCCGGACTTGGGTACTCCTCCGTGTGACCGACAAATAATATACTATCACGGTTTATAAAAATCGTCAACATTTCTTGAAAAATTTTTTTCAGACTTTGATAACGTCGTTTGTTGCTCTTTATAACGATTACTTATTACTCCATCGGTCCCTCGTTTAATCATAATGTGGGAGGGAAGAGAAAACAGTCCGCTTTCCGCGGGGATGGGGAGACTACTGTGGGATGAAGGTACATCGTGAGACCCCGGAAAACGTCAGCCTAAGGAAACTCACGGTACCCACGTAAAGCGAGTCATTCTAAAAGGACACAAAAACAGATTCCAGAACGGAAAGAGCTGATCTAAGCTACGATTTTTGAAATAACAACACCAAGCATTAATAGAACCCCTTATGTATGTAAGAAAGGCCACGTAAAGACGTGGCCCTACAAGCATTATTTAATTACTTCTTTTCCACCCATGTATGGACGAAGAACTTCAGGTACAATGACAGAGCCGTCTTCCTGCTGATAATTTTCTAAGATTGCAGCGACTGTACGACCGATAGCAAGACCGGAACCGTTCAAGGTATGAACAAATTCAGGCTTTCCTTTTTCTTCACGGCGGAAACGGATTCCTGCCCTGCGAGCCTGAAAGTCCTCGAAATTGGAGCAAGAGCTGATTTCACGGTACGTATCATAGCTTGGAATCCATACTTCAATATCGTATTTTTTAGCCGCTGTGAAGCCTAAATCTCCTGTGCACATGCTCATGACTCGATAAGGTAGTTCAAGCAGCTGCAGGACCTTCTCAGCATGGCCTGTAAGCTCTTCTAATACATCATAAGAATCTTCAGGCTTAGCAAGTTGAACCAACTCGACTTTGTTGAATTGATGCTGACGGATTAATCCTCTTGTATCTCGCCCGGCAGACCCTGCTTCAGAACGGAAATTGGTACTGAAAGCTACAAATTTTTGAGGTAAATCTTCAACAGATAAAATTTCATCCCTGTGGTAGTTGGTCACAGGTACTTCTGCTGTCGGAATTAAGAAGTAATCCCAGTCTTCAATCTTAAATGCATCTTCTTCAAACTTCGGTAATTGACCAGTACCAGTCATAGAATCCCGGTTCACCATCTGAGGGGGAAGCATTTCCTGATAACCATGTTCATCTGCATGTAAATCCATCATGAAATTCAATAAAGCTCTCTCCAGACGAGCTCCCATTCCCTTATAAAAAGCAAATCGGCTGCCTGTCACTTTAGAGGCGCGTTCAAAATCCAGTAATCCTAAGTTTGTAGCTACGTCCCAATGGGCTTTTGCTTCAAAGTTGAAGGTTGGGATCTCTCCCCATTTTCTAGCTTCAACGTTATCATCCTCATCTTCTCCAGCTGGGACACTTTCATGTGGGATGTTCGGGATGGATAGAAGAAGGGTTTGTAACTTTTCCTCTACATCCTTCAGCTCTCCATCTAATTCTTTTACACGATCGCCTACTTCACGCATTTCTTTGATTTTATCATCAGCATCTTCTTTTTGTTTCTTAAGCTGTGAAATCTCTTTAGAAACCTCATTACGACGAGCTTTCAATTCTTCGGTTTCTTGGATGAGTTCCCGGCGGCGGCTGTCTAAGTCACCAAAAGCATCCAGATCAGAGAGATCTTCTCCCCGATGTTGTAATTTCTCTTTGATTTCATCAAAATTTTGACGCAGGTATTTCATATCCAACATAGTTGATTCCTCCTTATTTTTGTATATAAAAAAGCTCCCGTCCCTTATATAGGGACGAGAGCTCTTGTTTAAGCTTCCCGCGATACCACCCAGATTGAAGGTCATATATCGACCTTCCGGCTTATCTCATAACGGTGAGGGCCGGTCCGACCTACTGTTGTTCAATCGGACACTCAAGGATGGATTCACATAATTCTTTCATCAGTTCACACCAGCCACTGACTCTCTTTGGAAAGAAGTTCATGCTACTATTTCCTATCAACGTTTTGATATCTTTATTGTGTTCACTTAGATTAGCTTAAATTTTTTTAGAATGCAAGTGATTTTTTAGACTGATCGACCATTTCGACAAAATGACTCGTTAAACGATGATCGTCGGTCAGCTCAGGATGAAATGAACATGCCAGATAATGATCTTGTTGAGCAGCAACAATGTGACCATCATAGGTTGCCAGTACTTCTGTGTCTTCACCGACACCTTCGATATAAGGCGCACGGATGAATACAGCATTGAATCCGTCTGCGATGTCTTTAATATCAAGATCCGCTTCAAAGCTTTCACGCTGACGACCAAAAGCATTTCTTCGAACTTTGATATCCATCAGTCCTAAATGAACATCATAAGAGCCGTCTATTTCTGAAGCCAGCAGAATTAAGCCTGCACAAGTTCCAAACAACGGTTTTCCTTGCTTCCCGAATTGGCGGATAGGTTCTAAAAAATCATACTTATCAATTAAACGACGCATGGTCGTACTTTCTCCACCAGGTATGATCAGACCATCAATATCCTCGAGTTGTTCTTTCTTTTTCACTACGAGCGCTTTTGCTCCTGTAGCTTCTACAGAACGAACATGCTCACGAAATGCCCCTTGAAGTCCTAATACACCGATTGTCGTCATGATGCATGTCTCCTTTTTTAAACAATGAAACTAAAAATGACTATCCGACTGCCCGTGACCGGTCAATCGTCTGCTCAATTACTGGCTGCGATCCTGCATGCGCTGATCAGCAGTCAAAGTGGACATTTCCATGCCTTTCATAGCTGTTCCAAGTCCTTTGGAAAGTTCACCGATCAGTTTATAATCGTCATAGTGAGTCGTTGCTTCTACAATTGCACGAGCAAACTTTTCTGGGTTGTTGGATTTGAAAATCCCGGAACCAACAAATACACCGTCCGCTCCCAACTGCATCATCAATGCAGCATCAGCTGGAGTAGCAATACCGCCGGCAGCAAAGTTTACTACTGGAAGGCGGCCTTCTTCACGGATCTCCATCAATAGATCGAATGGAGCACCATTTTCTTTTGCATAAACCATTACCTCATCTTCGGATAGACCGCGAAGATGACGGATTTGGGACTGTACTTGGCGCATGTGGCTGACAGCCTCTACGATGTTACCCGTACCTGGTTCTCCCTTTGTGCGAAGCATGGATGCCCCTTCACGAATACGGCGTGTCGCTTCACCCAAGTTACGGCAGCCACAAACGAATGGTACAGTGTAATCGTCTTTTTTGATATGGTAAATTTCATCCGCAGGGGTCAGAACTTCACTTTCATCAATGTAGTCTACACCCATCGCTTCTAATACGCGTGCTTCTGTAATATGCCCAATACGAGCTTTGGCCATAACCGGAATCGATACTGCATTCATGACTTCCTCTACGATGGTAGGGTCCGCCATACGTGCTACGCCTCCAGCTGCACGGATATCAGCTGGTACACGTTCAAGCGCCATGACCGCAACTGCTCCGGCTTCTTCGGCGATTTTTGCTTGCTCAGCGTTTACGACGTCCATGATGACGCCGCCTTTTTGCATTTCAGCCATTCCTCGTTTTACACGATCTGTACCTGTTTGTGACATGATACATTCCTCCTAATTCAGCTATATAGCTCTCTCATTGATTTAAAAGAATTCCTATCCACTATTGTAACGCAAGAGATGATCAATTCCTACTACTTAAATTGGATATAGCCGATTAAAACCAGCTTTTTACCATATCCACCGCACCACTGAAAATATCACTGAAGAATTCACCGATCCCGCCAATCATGAGCATGAACCAGTTCGCTTTTTCAACAGATGATGTTGTCACTAGATCTACTGTATTCGTCTTTTTCGAGAGAATGTTATCATACTGATCCTCTCCACTGTAGACCAGCTCAGCGGTTCCTACTTTTTGTCCCTTTTCAACAGGAGCAACCAATTTTCCATTTGCATCTAATTTATCTTTGGAAATATTGTATTTGATCGTATAATTTTCCTCGTCCCCTTTTTTCACAAGGGTGGACAAAGAATCGTTTGTTTCCAGTTCTACTACATCTTCTTTTCCTTTCGTAACTGGAAGTTCTGATTCTCCATCGATCTGGTAACCTTCCTCAAACAATTCTTTTCGTTCGAACTGTTGGAACCCATAATCAAAAAGTTTAGCCGTTTGACGGAAACGAGATGGTCGGGAATCGGCTTTCATGACAACAGCGATGAAACGCTGGCCGCTTCTCTCGGCCGTTCCTGTGAAACAGTTTCCTGCAAGGTCCGTATATCCGGTTTTCAACCCATCGACACCTTCATAACCGAATTGTGATAAAGACCCCGGCATATTCGGAATCATCCAGTTCCAGTTCGTAACCTTTTGTCCATCAATTTCAGCTGTCGTCTGACCTGAAAACTCCAAAGATTCCGGATAATCATTGATTAAATGATAAGCCAGGAGAGCTGCTGATCTTGCGGATAACAAGTTTGTAGCATCTGGTTCTGTTCCTTCGGGGTGGTTCCCATCTAAATGGGAATTATTCAAACCGGAAGAGTTTACGAATTCATAATCCGGCAGACCCATTTCTTTGGCTTTTTCATTCATCATTTTGACGAATTCGCCTTCTGTACCTGCCAGCAATTCTGCAAGTGCGATCGTAGTCGCATTATCTGAATTGACGGCCATAGCTTCATAGAGTTCACGTACAGTGTAATCTTTATTTAATTTCAAACCGACCCCTGAATATTCAGGGTTGGCGGATATATCAAAAGCATATTGACTGATTTGTGTTGTCGTATCCCAGCTGATTTTCCCTTCATCAATCGCTTCTAGTACGAGATATTCTGTCATCATCTTTGTCATACTAGCTGGAGGGAGGGTCAAATCTGCCTCTTTCTCAAACAAAACCTTTCCTGTTTCAGCATCTACTAAAATCGCTGACTTCGCTTCGACAGCAACCGTAGAGGCGTATGTATCTTTAGGACCAGCAAAAACGGCAGTAAAACTTAAAATGATAGCCAGTGTAATGGCTAATGATGCTTTGAATCTTTGTATCAACTTTTTCAACCTCCACCTATAAAATATGCATCTTTGTCATTTTATCACATGCTTCCATAAAAAAATAGACAGGGAAAAGTCCCTGTCTAGCAATGATTTACCAGGTCAAACGGAGTAGTTCGGCGCCTCTTTAGTAATCTGTACATCATGTGGGTGGCTTTCTCTCAAACCTGCTCCGGTGATTCTTGTGAATTTCGCTTCTTTTCTCAATGCATCAATCGTAGGGGCACCACAATAACCCATTCCTGAACGAAGCCCGCCTAACATTTGGTGAATGGAATCAGCAAGTGGTCCTTTGTATGGCATACGGCCTTCAATTCCCTCAGGTACAAGCTTTTTCGCTTCTTGATCATTTTGGAAGTAACGATCCTTGGATCCGGACTCCATCGCACCGACGGATCCCATACCACGATAAACTTTGAAACGACGTCCTTGGAAGATTTCCGTCTCCCCTGGACTTTCGGACACACCCGCAAGAAGGCTTCCGAGCATAACCGCATGTCCTCCTGCAGCGATGGCTTTGACGATGTCTCCGGAATATTTGATTCCTCCATCTGCAATAATCGGCTTATTATGCTTCTCTGCTTCTACAGCACAATCATGGACAGCTGTTATTTGAGGAACTCCGACACCAGCTACAACGCGGGTCGTACAAATGGAACCAGGACCGATTCCCACCTTGATAATGTCTGCACCAGCTTCAATCAACTCACGAGTAGCTTCCGCTGTACCTACATTCCCCGCAATGATATTCACTTCAGGGTATTTCGCACGGATACGTTTCACTTGATCGATGACCCCTTGTGAATGTCCATGCGCTGTATCCACAACAAGAACATCGACACCGGCTTCAACAAGTTTGTCGATCCGTGTCATAGCGTCTGCTGTAACTCCGACTGCTGCACCGCACAATAAACGGCCCTGGTTGTCTTTGGCACTGTTAGGGAACTCGATGACTTTTTCAATATCCTTGATCGTAATCAAACCTTTGAGGGTTCCTTCTTCATCAACCATTGGAAGCTTTTCGATTTTGTGCCTTTGTAAGATCCCGCTTGCTTCATCAAGAGTCGTTCCTACAGGGGCTGTGACTAAGTTTTCACTTGTCATCACTTCTTTGATTTGGATGGAGTAATCTTCGATGAACCGTAAATCACGATTGGTAAGGATTCCGACCAGGGTTTGTTCCTCTTCGTTATTGACTATTGGAACACCAGATATACGGAACTTGCCCATCAAATGTTCTGCATCAAAAACTTGATGTTCAGGAGTCAGGAAAAATGGATTGGTAATGACGCCGCTTTCTGATCGTTTTACTCGATCCACGTGCTCAGCCTGCTCTTCAATAGACATATTCTTATGGATGATACCAAGACCGCCTTGTCTTGCCATTCCGATCGCCATAGCCGCTTCTGTCACGGTATCCATCCCCGCACTGATGATCGGCATATTCAGACGTAAAGTAGGTGTCAGTTCGGTGGCTAATGAAACGTCTCTAGGCAGCACATCTGATTTTGCAGGCAGCAACAGCACATCATCGAACGTCAAACCTTCTTTAGTAAACTTGTCCTCACGCATGCATTGATCTCTCCCTTTTATCAAATAGTTTAGGTAAAGGTGGGTAAAATAAGTGGTAAATCCGACTTACAATTACTTATTGTTATTTACAATACGACAATGATTGTGGTTTTTCAACCATAAAAATCATGAGGGATTTCCACTTTTACAAATTAAAGGAAAATGTTATAAATAATGGATTTTTTGTAACAAGTGAAAAGGAGATGAAGAGTATGGTGTTTGAAGAAACGATCCTTACATACTTAAAGGTGACCGCACATTCGCGCCCTTTTTTAGCATCTTGTTACGAGAGGATCGATCATCCTAAAGTGGATCATCACGCGTTTCATAACGCTGAAAGGTTTATACACGGGTTGAATTTAGGAGAAGAGTATTGGAATGCTGCCTCCCATACTCCCCTCAGCGTCAAACCTCTATTATATTACTATGGACTGAACCATTATTTAAAAAGCTGCCTGCTGACAGTAGACCCTGGATATCCTGCTACTTCCAAAGTATTAGCCCATGGATTATCCACTCGTAAACGTAAAAAGCAGCATTATCGTTTTTTAGAAGATGATGTGAGAATCCAGCCTCATGGCTTGTTTCCATACGCAGCCCATCATCTTTTCCAATTTAATTGTACGAAAGAAAAAGTTTCTATGGATGAATTGCTTCGACCACTAGAATCCATGAAACCTATCTATCACTATAAGAACTCCAGTCAAAAAACCGAAGAACCTTGGCCCGCCCTTTTATCATATTTTGCTGTCCTTTATAACTTGAGTATGCTGGTCCGGTATGAAGGAGAATGGTGGGGGGAAATGGAACAAATGAGAGACCGGGAAGACTATGTTTTTATCATTCACTTCCTGAATGCTGCATCAGAACACATTCCAAAGTTGATTGCTGAATGGTTAAAAGACCAGTTCCTTTCTTAAAGGGAACTGGTCTTCATTTAACCGATAACTTCTTCGATATGCAAGTGACGCTGTTCTTTCAATTGAAAGATACTTCCTTCTTCCAACCGGACCATTGGCCTTGTAGGCTGAGATTGATCGACAAACATCACCTCTGCTGTCTGTTTGTTGGAGAGTCGTACTTTTGTTCCTGTCGAATAATCCGTCAATTCCTTTACCATCACTTGAATGACACGGTGATCATAGCGCCCGAATTGCTTTTGTAAAATTTCCTCAAGAGCTTTATATGGGGATTGTTTAACTCTATAAATCCTTTCACAGGTCATTGCGTGATAAATGTCACTGACAGCTATGATTTGGCTGAAGGGATGAATTTTATCTGCTTTAAGCCCTATAGGGTAACCACTTCCGTCCAATCGTTCATGGTGCTGAAGAATCGCTAATTTTACACTTTTACTCAAATAAGGGGTGGATTCTACGTATTGAAAGGAGATCAAAGGATGTTTCTTGATTTCGGCATATTCTGATTCAAGAATAGAGCCCTCTTTCCATATGATCGTCGGATCGATCTGAGACATACCTGCATCACATAAAGTGGCAGCGAGTCCTATTTGTATCCATTCCCCATACTTGTATCCCATCTTTTCTGCTAAATAGGCAGAAATCAAACCCATTGCTACATTATGGTGATACAAATATTCACCACTGGAAGAATAATGGTGAAGTTTGAAAACATCTTTCCCTGATTCCACGGCTTCTTCTAGTAAAGGAACCATAACTTTACGTAAAGCAAGTAAATCTACTGGATCCCCATGCTGCCATTCTTTGAACCATCTTTTATAGCTTTGGACAGCCTCTAAATAATTTTCATAAAAAGGAGTCAATTCAGCTACAGGAGGTTCATTCGATACAGGATTCTCTTCTTCAGAATCTGTTGAACGAGGTGTAAACAACGTCCCATCAGACAATTTATCAGCTACTTCCACTTCCTCTACCAGAAACTGCTCCAACACTCTTATATGTATAGGAGAAACGACGGTTCGATTTGGTATGATCGGCCGGCCGGTCTTGCCTATGATATCTTTTGTGATAATACATCCAGGGACCAACTGAGAAGGATGCACTTGCATAAAGCCTTTCACCTCTCCTTATAAGCGTTAAATATTAAAAAGGGCCGCCTGCCGCTTTTTTTACCTCGACAGGCGACCTTTGAAAAAAGGGTTACGATTCTTCTCCATCTGTATCCGCAGAAGAATCCTCTTGAGAGTCTTCGTTTGTCTCTGCAGTCTCTTCATCAAGTTCAATGGCTTCTTCTACCATTTCCTCTTCTTCTTTTTCAGTTTCTACACGTGCGACAGTAGCCACTTCTTCGCCTTCACCGAGTTTGATCAAGCGTACTCCTTGTGTATTTCTTCCTGTTTCAGAAATACTTTCTACAGACATACGGATCAGGACGCCACTTGCTGTAATAATCATGACGTCTTCATCTCCGTGAACGGCTTTGGTCGCTACGACCTGGCCATTCTTTTCGGTCAAATTACAAGTGATGATACCTTTTCCTCCACGATTCGTAATTCTGTAGTCACTTGCCGGGGTACGTTTTCCGTATCCTTTACTTGTAACCGTCAAGACTTGAAGGTCATCATCTAAAATTTCCATGGAAACGACTCTATCGTCTTCACGGAGAGAAATACCTTTGACACCAGCCGCTGTTCTGCCCATCGCTCTGATTTGATCTTCATTGAATCGAATCAGATACCCATTTTGTGTACCGATCATGACATCTTTCGTACCATCAGTCAGTCTAACAGAAATCAACTCATCATCTTCCCGCAGACCAAGGGCAATCAGACCGCCTTTACGTATGTTGGCAAACTGGGACAGAGTCGTACGTTTGGTTATTCCATTCTTCGTTGTAAACACGAAGAACCAGTCATCGACGAAGTCTTCGACAGCTATCACAGCATTGATCCATTCATCACGTTCAATATTCAACATATTGATGATTGGAATACCTTTTGCTGTTCGACTGAATTCAGGAACTTCATATCCCTTCGCTTTGTACACTTTTCCTTTGTTTGAGAAGAATAACAAAGTATTGTGTGTGGAAGTAGACAGAAGATGTTCGACAAAATCTTCTTCGTGGGTACCCATACCTTGGACACCTCGTCCACCTCTGCGCTGGGACCGATATGTGCTCGCTGGTAGTCGTTTCACATAGCCTTGATGGGTCAAGGTTACGATGATCGTTTCTTCTGGAATCAAGTCTTCATCCTCGATGAAGTCTGTACCCCCAAGAATGATTTCTGTGCGTCGTTCGTCATTGTAACGCTCTTTAATATCAAGCAATTCTTCACGAATGATTTCAAGAACCTTTTCATCATCCGCTAAAATAGCTTTCAATTCAGCGATCAATTTGACGAGATCCTGATATTCATTTTCTATTTTTTCACGCTCTAATCCTGTCAAACGCTGCAGGCGCATATCAAGGATGGCTTGTGACTGCTTTTCGGATAATCCGAAACGCTCCATCAAACCGGAACGGGCGATTTCTGTCGTTTGCGACTCACGAATCAAGGTAATGACCTCATCCAGATGGTCCAAAGCGACACGTAAACCTTCTAAAATATGAGCTCTCGCTTCGGCTTTACGAAGTTCGTAAGCGGTCCGTCGTTTGATGACTTCTTTTTGGTGCTCCAAGTAATATTCCAAGCATTGCTTAAGATTCAGGACTCGTGGGTGTCCATCAACTAGAGCCAGCATGTTGATACCGAATGTCGACTGCAAGGCGGTCATCTTATATAGGTTGTTCAATAAAACATTCGGATTGACATCTTTACGAAGTTCAATGACCATACGCATTCCATTACGGTCGGATTCATCACGCAGGTCGGTAATTCCGTCGATTTTTTTATCGCGCGCAAGATCAGCAATTTTTTCAACTAATCGTGCTTTGTTGACTTGATAAGGCAATTCATTCACGATCAAGCGTGGTTTACCGTTGGCCATCTCTTCAATTTCGACGTCAGCCCGGACTGTAATGGAACCTTTACCGGTTTCATAGGCTTTACGAATCCCGCTGAGACCGAGGATTTTTCCGGCTGTAGGGAAATCCGGCCCGTAAATATGATTTTCCATCAATTCCTGTATCGTGATATCCGGGTCTTTACTTAGAGCCAGGACACCATCAATCACTTCACCTAATTGGTGTGGTGGAATGTTGGTAGCCATTCCTACGGCGATTCCCGAGCCACCGTTGACAAGCAAATTCGGGAATTTGGAAGGAAGAACGATCGGTTCACGTTCTGTACCGTCATAGTTATCGTTATAATCAATGGTATCTTTATTGATGTCTCTCAAAATTTCCATTGAGATTTTCGACATTCTCGCTTCTGTATAACGCATAGCAGCAGCGGCATCTCCATCGACAGAGCCGAAGTTTCCGTGTCCATCGACTAACATGTATCGATAGTTGAAATCTTGTGCCATACGTACCATCGTATCGTATACTGCTGAATCACCGTGCGGGTGATATTTACCGATTACTTCACCGACAATACGTGCAGATTTTTTATATGCTTTATCTGCATGCATACCTAAATCGTGCATCGCATATAAAATGCGTCGGTGTACAGGCTTAAGGCCATCACGAACGTCAGGAAGTGCACGTGCTACGATGACACTCATCGCATAGTCCAGGAAAGATGTTCGCATTTCCTGGCTGATATTCACTTCCTGTACGCGTGGGCGTTCGGGTTGATCAACCATTCTATTTACCTCCTATGTTACCAAAAGAGAGAAAGGCTCAGGCCGTTCTCCATTCATGTGGCTTGTTGTTTCGTTTATACGTCAAGGTTTTGTACATATTGAGCGTTTTCTTGAATGAAGTTACGGCGTGGTTCGACTTTGTCTCCCATGAGGATATCAAAGGTTTCATCTGCTCCGATAGCATCTTCCAGACTCACTTGAAGAAGTGTTCGTGTTTCTGGATCCATCGTCGTTTCCCATAACTGTTCAGGGTTCATTTCTCCAAGTCCCTTATAGCGCTGCACACTCGGCTTCGGAGAATTAGAAAGCTCACCCAGGATATGATCCAATTGTTTATCGCTATAGGTGTAATACACCTGTTTGGCTTGTTGAATCTTATAAAGTGGCGGCTGTGCGATATAAATATACCCATGTTCGATCAATGGGCGCATATATCGATAAAAGAACGTCAGTAAAAGCGTTCGAATATGTGCACCATCGACATCGGCATCGGTCATAATGACGATTTTGTGGTAACGGGCTTTAGATATATCGAAATCTTCCCCGATCCCGGTTCCCAATGCTGTGATGATGGCACGAACTTCATTGTTGGATAGGATTTTATCCAAACGCGCTTTTTCCACGTTGATGATTTTACCTCTTAACGGAAGAATAGCCTGGAAGTGACGATCACGTCCCTGCTTCGCTGATCCACCGGCAGAGTCCCCCTCAACGATGTAAAGTTCAGAGATATTGGCATCTTTGGAAGAACAGTCAGCCAGTTTACCTGGAAGATTGGACACTTCCAATGCATTCTTACGTCGAGTAAGTTCGCGGGCTTTTTTAGCCGCCATACGGGCTCTTGAAGCCATCAAACCTTTTTCGACGATATTTTTTGCCATGTTAGGATTTTCGAACAGGAATTTTGAAAACCCTTCTGAGAACAAGTTATCGGTAACTGTACGTGCTTCACTGTTTCCAAGCTTCGTTTTTGTCTGGCCTTCGAATTGCGGGTCCGGGTGTTTGATGGAAATAATGGCCGTCAAACCTTCACGGACATCATCCCCGGTAAGGTTCGGGTCAGTATCCTTAAACATATTGTTCTTTCTTGCGTAATCATTAATGACCCTTGTCAGACCTGTTTTGAATCCAGACTCATGAGTTCCGCCTTCATAAGTATGGATGTTGTTCGCATACGAGTAGATGTTGCTCGCAAATCCATCGTTGTACTGCAGTGCGATTTCTATGGAAATCTCATCCTGTTCATCTTCTATAAAGAATGGCTCATGGAGCGCTTCACGCGTACGGTTCATGTGTTCTACGTAAGATAGGATTCCACCTTCGTAATAATAGCTGACCGGTTCGTCATCGGTGCGTTTATCTTCGATCGTAATCGTCAAACCACGATTCAAAAACGCCAGCTCACGCAAGCGGTTCGCAAGCGTTTCAAATTTGTATTCCTCTGTTTCACTGAAGATTTCAGGGTCCGGTTTAAACTGGATACGAGTACCCGTGATATCGGTATCACCGATGATTTTCAAATCTTCTTCTGGAACCCCACGGTGAAAGGCTTGATAATGAATTTTTCCATCACGGTGGACAAAAACTTCTAACTTGGTAGATAATGCGTTCACAACAGAAGCACCTACACCATGAAGTCCCCCAGAAACTTTGTAACCACCGCCACCGAATTTACCGCCAGCGTGAAGAACAGTCATGATGACTTCAACAGCAGGACGGCCGGTTTTTTCTTGAATACCAACTGGAATTCCGCGTCCGTTATCGGTGACTGTAATGCTATTGTCCTCTTCTATAGCCACTTGGATATGATCACAATAACCAGCCATCGCCTCATCAATACTGTTATCGACTATTTCCCATACCAGATGGTGCAGACCTTTTTCGTTCGTAGACCCGATATACATACCAGGACGTTTACGGACCGCTTCCAACCCTTCTAGTACCTGTATTTGACTTTCATCATACGACTGTTCTTCTTGGTCTCGGATAATTTCTTCTTTCACGGTACTCACCTACATTCCTCAAGTGGTTTTACTCTAATACTCTTACAGATATCTATTTTATTGATCCTCTGTTTCTTCAGAGAAATCCTCTAACTTATTCAAAGTCGTCATCATATTGGCACGCTTTTTCAACGTAAAGACAGAAAGTGGACTGAAATAGATGTATTCATCTGTGATTACGATGGATTTCGCTTGATGATCTTTACTTTCAATCACTTGTTTTTCTCTGCGCTGGTTAAAAATCATTTCTTCAATGATCGTAGAGGATGAAATTAAACTTCGATCGATAATGGCCACAACATCTTTCGACTGGATAACATGATCATCACCAATGTGAATGAACAACTTGCCACCTCATTTCCTGACTTCTATCGTTCCTTCTTTCACATGAAAAATCTCTGCTTTTTCAAGAGCTTCATGTTCAATTCCATCTATACTTGTCGTCGAGACGAACGTCTGAACTTTGCCTTGAATCGTATGGAGCAAGTGGGATTGACGGTAGTCATCCAATTCACTCAGAACATCATCCAATAGTAGAATCGGGTATTCTCCTACTTCACTATGAATGAGCTCGATTTCAGCAAGTTTCAAAGATAAGGCAGTGGTTCGCTGCTGACCTTGAGATCCATACGTCTGCACGTCTTTACCGTTCACATAAAAAACAAGATCATCTCTGTGTGGACCTGCAAGGGTCGTTCCTCGATCGATTTCTTTCGACTCTATTTCGGAAAATTTTTCCTTGTACGTATTCCTTATTGTTTCCAAATTCATATCCTCTGATACTTTGACACTCGCATCATAGGCAATTTCTAGTTTTTCGAGATTACGACTGATCCCTTCATGAATCGGTGTGGCCCATGAACGCAGCAGCTGCATAAATTTGAAACGTCTTTCTATGATCGTGGCTGCATGTTCGACTAACTGATCGGTCAGTACGCCTAACATCGTTCTATCCGCTGAAGGCTTTCTTTGAAGTTCTTTCAGCAGATGGTTTCTCTGTCTGAGAATCTTTTGGTACTGACCGAGATGATAAATGTATGTCGGTTGAATTTGACCGATTTCCATGTCAATAAACCGACGACGCACCTGAGGACTCCCTTTGACTAAATTAAGGTCCTCAGGTGCAAACATGACCACATTTAAAGCACCGATATAATCACTCAGGCGCTTTTGCTCGATATGATTAAGTTTCGCCTTTTTCCCTTTATTGGAAACGATGATTTCCAAAGGGAACTTACGATTACGTTTGAATATACTCCCTTTTATTTTACCATACTCTGCATCCCACTGTATCAATTCCTTATCTCTCGGCGTGCGGTGGGACTTGGTAAAAGCCAAAACGTAAATGGCTTCCATCAAATTGGTCTTCCCCTGGGCATTTTCACCAATGATGACATTGATCGTATGGTCAAAGGTCAGAGAGAGTTGATCATAATTACGATAGGATCGCAAAGACAACTCATGTATATACATATGCGTTAATTCTGTTCTTCTCGGACAACCTCAAAGGCTCCGAATTCTTCTATTTCCACCGTATCTCCCAGGTAAAGCTTCCGTCCACGGCGGTTCTCCAACTCTCCATTCACGTACACTTCAAACTCGCTGAGAAAAATTTTCACCATTCCACCAGATTCGACAATATTTGCAAGTTTTAAAAATTGCCCTAATGGAATATATTCTGTTGATATTTCAATACGTTCGTTCATATTATTCACCCTATTTTATGAATTCACCTTATTCTATTTTACTAAAGATATAGGTGTAAGAAAAGTCCAAGCGATTTTCCGCCTCAATTCCTTTCAAAAAGATAAAAAGGTGCCATTATGTCATCCATAACAGCACCTTCGTTTCAGTGGCACATCTTATTAATAAGTTCGAACAGGAAGAATCAATTGTAAAATCTGTTCATCGTCAACGGGGCGTATGAGGAATGGCCGCATAGCACCTGTGAATTCAACTTTCACTTGGTCATATTCGACAGCTTTCAAGGCATCCATCATATATTTTGCACTGAAGGAAATCTTCAGATCTTCCCCTTCTACGTCATCAGCCGTTACTTCTTCGACAACGTTACCGACTTCTGGAGAGTTACCGGTAATTTCAAGGTGGTTGTTTTCTTTCGTAATCAAACGCACGACATTGTTACGGTTTTCTTTAGCTAATAGAGATGCACGATCCACAGACTGAAGCAGTTCTTTCGTATCGATTTTCACGATCGTTTTGCTTTGCTCCGGAATTAAACGGGAGGTCTCTGGATAATTGCCGTCAAGTAACCGCGATAAGAAGTATAAGTGTTTCGTACGGAAAAGAACTTGATTTTCTGTAACGCTGATTTCAATCGTTTCTTCTGAATCATCAAGGATTTTATTCAACTCCGTCAAACTTTTACCAGGAATGACGACAGATGGAAGCTCTTTGCCTTCTGGTTGTTCCATAGGAATTTTTCTTGATGCAAGACGGTGGCTGTCTGTTGCGATGAATTCCAGCTCCCCGTTATCCATACGAACATGAACCCCTGTTAAAATCGGGCGCGTTTCTGATGTGGACACTGCAAAAACAGTTTGACGTATCAAATTTTTCAAAAGATCGATCGGAAGTTCAAAGCTATTTTCAGTATGCAGTTGTGGAAGCTGAGGGTATTCTTCAGGATCTTGTCCGTTCAAATGGAATTCTGCATTTCCAGAGCGAATCGTAACGTTCCTGTGATTATCACTTTCAATCTCAACTGTATTTTGAGGAAGTTTACGTACGATATCAGGGAAATACTTTGCCTGTAAGACAATACTACCTGGTTCAATATTTTCTACATAAACAATTCCATCTTCTTCTTGAGGTATATAAGATTCAATTGAAATGTCTGAGTCACTACCTGTCAGTTTTATTCCTTCCGCTGTAGCCTCTATTTTCATTCCAGTCAAAATTGGAATCGTTGTTCTTGAAGATATGGCTTTCATTACATTTTGGACACTCTCAATCAATTGATCCCGTTGAATTATAAATTTCATGAATACACTCCTCCTACTAAGCATATATTTAATTATTTTTATTATAAAAAGTCGTAATAGTAATAGTATGGGCTGTGGATTTGTGGATAACGCAATTCGACAACTTTCACGAGTGGTTATCCACATGTGGACAATCTGTTGATGTATGTGCACCTTTTATACACATTATCCACTTAGTGAGTTTTCAGTTGTTCTTTAATTTCGTCCAGCTCTTTTTGCAGCTGCTGGTCGGTAGCAATCATTTTTGATATTTTTTCGTGAGCATGAATAACGGTCGTGTGATCTCGTCCACCAAATTCTTCTCCGATTTTCGGAAGAGAGAAATCTGTGAGTTCTCTAGATAAATACATGGCGATTTGTCTAGGGAATGCGACAGATTTCGTTCGTTTTTTTGCTGGGAAATCTTCTAATCTCACATTGTACTTTTCACCAACCATTTCCTGAATCGCTTCAATGGTGATCACTTTCGGTTTTGAGCTTGGAATGATATCTTTCAACGCTTCTGCAGCCAAAGATGCATTAATATCACGGTTGATCAAGGAGGAGTAAGCGACAACTCGGATCAGCGCGCCTTCTAACTCGCGGATGTTGGTATCAATTTGGTTTGCGATATACAACATAACTTCGTTCGGGATATCCAATCCTTCCGCTTTGGCTTTCTTCCTTAGGATTGCAATTCTTGTTTCCAAATCAGGAGGCGTGATGTCCGTAATCAAACCCCATTCAAAACGTGAACGCAATCGATCTTCCAGAGTAGGAATTTCTTTCGGCGGTCGGTCACTGGAAATGACGATTTGCTTACTCTCTTCGTGTAATGTGTTGAATGTATGGAAGAATTCTTCCTGTGTCTGTTCTTTCCCGGCAAGGAATTGAATGTCATCGATAAGAAGAACGTCGACACTACGGTATTTATTTCTAAAATTGACAGCTTTATTGTCACGGATGGAATTGATGAATTCATTCGTGAATTTCTCTGAAGATAAATAAACCACTTTCGCGTTTGGATTGTGATCCAGAACGTAATGGCCGATCGCATGCATCAAGTGAGTTTTACCGAGTCCGACTCCACCATAGATGAATAAAGGATTGTAAGCTTTAGCCGGTGCTTCCGCTACAGCTAAAGAAGCCGCATGAGCAAAACGGTTACCAGAACCGATAACGAAAGTATCAAATGTATATTTAGAATTCAGCATACTTTGCGGGGATTCTTCGTTCCCATTATTTTTAACTTCCGGTACCTTCTTCGAAGAAAGTTTTACATCATCCAAGGAATCGTCCTTGGTCTCTGGAATGATGAATTTAGCTGTCAGTTCAGCTCCTGTCACTTCATATAAGGTTTCTGTGATCAACCCTTCGTATTGATTTTCAAGCCAGTCTCTGGCGAATTCATTTGGAGCTACGATTGTTAGTGTATTTTCACTCAACGAATCTGCTTTTGTTGCTTTTAACCACGTTTCAAAGCTGGGTTTACTAATTTTCTCTTTAATTTTTTCCAGCGTGTTATTCCATAGTTCATTTATGTTCTCCAAACATTTCACCCCTTTCGATAGAAATGGAAAACAAAAAAGCCTTTCGTTCTCTTTTTCGAACGGCGCGAAAGGACCGAAAGGCATTCGTATAAATTTTGTATAAGGTAATTTGTTTTATGAGTACAAGCAGCTTGTGGAGAGTTGGATACTGGTAGTGATAGTTTTCTAGATAGTTAATCTCATTGTCCACAATCCTGTGCATAATCAAATAAACATCCGTGTTAATAAATGTCCACACGTTATCCACAAACTGTGGAAAACATTTGACTGTGGAAAAATCAATTCACGGTTAAGCACAAATATAATACCAGATAAAAACACGAGTTGCAATGGTTCCTGCGAACTTATCCACAATCCCAACAGCTTGTAGACAGATGCTATCCACAACACTATATTTTGTGATTAGCTTGTCGATATTTGATGTGGACAGTCGTTTGACCCCGAAAAAATTATACACAGAAGCTGTGAATGTTCGCAATTTCGTTCGAAAAAATGGTAAATTGATAGAGGATTTTTTTAAAGTGTTCTACAACAGGATCTGTTATATAACTGGGATGGATCATAGGGAACTTTGGAACTTCCACATTAAAAAAACTAAAGAATGGAAAACCACATTGACAGAAAAGGTGATCATTGCTTATAATTATCGGGACTGCCTTTTAAATGTCTGTATTTATGGAATTTTCCTCAGGAGGTGTATATATATGAAACGCACATTTCAACCAAATAATCGTAAGCGTAAAAAAGTACACGGCTTTCGTGCGCGTATGAGTACTAAGAACGGTCGTAAAGTACTACAACGCCGTCGTCGTAAAGGAAGAAAAGTATTATCAGCATAGGCCACTGAAAAAATCAGTGGTCTTTTTTCTAGTATATGAAGATTTATAGCAGGGTGGATCTTTGACATGAAGAAAGCTTACCGAATCAAAAAAAATGAAGAATTTCAGAAAGTGTTCCAGCATGGTGAGTCCTTCGCGAATCGTCAACTGGTTCTTTACTATTTGAAAAAACAAGAACAAAACCATTTCCGCATTGGATTGTCGGTCAGTAAAAAAATCGGACCTGCTGTAGTGCGAAATCAGGTGAAGCGTTACTTGAGACAAGCTTTTAAAGAACTTGAAGACCAGATTCACCCTGACTATGATTTTGTGATCATTGCTAGAAAACCAACCAACAAAATGAATTTTCATGAAATTAAGAAAAGCTTGAACCACGTTTTATCGAGGTCCAAGCTATTGAATAAAACGAAATAAGAGTCAATTCTCACGATTCGTCCGTGCAGGAAACAGGAGAAGTCGTAGAGAATTAGTGAAGAGAGTTTCAGTAAGGAGGAAGGAACGTTGCGCAATAAGATTATAGCACTCCTTGCCATGTTAGGTGTGCTTGCGTTCCTATCCGGGTGTATGGAAGTCAACCAAGAAATCACCCAGGATAGCACAGGATTTTGGAACGAATATGTAGTATTCCCATTGTCGAAGACACTTTTGTATTTCGCTGAATTGACGGGTGGAAGTTATGGTTTGGCGATTATCATCGTAACCATCATCATCCGTGTTCTATTGCTGCCTTTGAACGTTAAACAATTGAAAAGTTCAAAAGCGATGCAGGACATCCAGCCTGAACTAAAAGAGCTGCGTGAAAAATATTCATCTAAAGATGCACAAACTCAGCAGAAACTGCAGCAAGAAACGATGCAGCTTTTCCAAAAGCACGGGGTCAATCCACTAGCAGGTTGTTTACCGATTATTGTGCAAATGCCTGTTTTGATTGGCTTTTATCATGCAATCATGAGAACGGATGCCATTCAGACTCATGACTTTCTTTGGCTGCAGCTGGGGACAGCTGATCCATTCCTAGCGATTTTGACAGCTGGAACGACATTCCTTCAGCAAAAGTTGATGATGGCAGGCGGAGCAGCAGCTCAAAACCCGCAAATGCAAATGATGCTGTATATCATGCCGCTTATGATCGGTACATTCGCATTCTTCTTCCCATCAGCACTTGCGTTGTACTGGATTGTCGGTAACATCGTGATGATTCTTCAAACGATATTCATCCGTAAACCTATGATGGATAAAGCGACGGGAGGAGCAAGCGAGTGAAGCAAATAACTGCTACTGGAAATACAGTTGAAGAGGCGGTCCAATCAGCACTAGAACAAATGCAAACATCGAAGGACCAAGTGAATATCGATGTCATTGATGAAGGAAAAAAAGGATTTCTCGGATTTGGGAGCAAACCCGCAATCGTAAAAGTATCCATTCAAAAAGATCCAGTGCAGGATGCCGAATCATTCATCTCAGAAGTAGCAGAACAAATGGGGGCTCCTGTTTCAATCCAATCAGTAGTCAAAGATCGTGATATAGCGATGCAATTAGAAGGAGAAAAAATTGCGATTCTGATTGGCAAACGTGGTCAAACCCTTAATGCTTTACAATACCTGGCTCAATTAGTCGTCAACCGGGAGTCTGATCAGTATTTCACCGTCATGCTCGATGCTGAAGGTTATCGAGAAAGGCGGAAGGAGACACTTGAAAACCTGGCTCAGCGCCTGGCTGATAAAGCCATCCGAACCGGTAAAGACGTTAGACTAGAACCTATGCCTTCGTATGAACGAAAAATTATTCATACCGCTTTGCAGAATCATAAAAAAGTAAATACAGACTCAGATGGTAATGACCCACGTCGACATGTAGTGATCCGTCCATCTTGAGCTTTTTGATAAGTACTTCTATCCGGTTTTCTGGATAGAAGTACTTTTTTTGCATGAATTCTTTTGCTTTTAAAGATTGAATAAGGAGTTATACACATGTGGATAATGGATTTTAAGATATCTATTCAAAAAATATGTTGATATCTTTTCAAAACACACGGGTGTGTGGTAATCTAATAAGTTAGTGACTACTAAAATTTCTTTTTATGTGGATAAATAAATCATGGAAAAAAATCAAGGAGGTGAGCGCGTGTGGAAACAGATACAATAACCGCCATATCAACCCCTATGGGAGAGGGTGCCATTGCAATCGTACGATTGAGTGGACCACAAGCCGTCTCGATTTCAGCAGCGCTTTTTCAAGGGAAGGATTTAAATGAAGTCGATTCCCATACGATGCATTACGGTAAAATCATCGATCCTGAGACGGGTGAAATGGCAGAAGAAGTGATGGTATCCGTCATGCGTGCGCCAAAAACTTTTACGAGAGAAGATATTGTAGAAATCAATTGTCACGGCGGTCTGGTGTCTGTCAACCGTGTACTTGAAATAGTGCTTGCCAGTGGTGCTCGCCTTGCTGAGCCTGGAGAGTTTACAAAACGAGCGTTCTTGAATGGGCGTATCGACCTTTCACAAGCTGAAGCTGTAATGGATTTGATCCGGGCCAAAACAGACCGTGCAATGAATGTCGCTTTGAAGCAAATGGATGGTCGTTTGTCGAAATTGATTCAAGAGCTCCGTCAAAAGTTATTGGAGACGCTTGCTCACGTAGAAGTGAATATCGATTATCCCGAATACGATGATGTAGAAGAAATGTCGCATGAAATGATGAAAGAAAAAACAAGAGAAGTCCATGAAGAAGTGACAAAGCTGTTGGAAACTGCCCGCCAAGGTAAAATTCTCAGAGAAGGATTAGGTACAGCCATTATTGGGCGGCCGAACGTCGGGAAATCCTCATTGATGAACGCCCTTGTCCATGAGAATAAAGCGATTGTTACTGAAATTCCAGGAACTACTCGAGACGTCATCGAGGAATATGTGAATGTCAGAGGAGTACCTTTGCGTCTGATCGATACAGCCGGAATCAGGGAAACAGAAGATATCGTTGAAAAAATAGGTGTCGAGCGATCTCGTCAAGTTTTAAAAGAAGCTGACCTGATTTTATTTGTGTTAAACTATGGGGATGAATTGAACGATGAGGATGAGAAGCTGTTTGAAGCCATTTCAGACATGAATGTCATCGTAATTGTAAACAAAATGGATTTAGAGCCAAAGTTAGATATAGAGCGAGTCAAAGAATTGGCAGGCGATCATCCGGTCATTTCCACTGCACTAGTAAAAGAAGAAGGGATCGATCAGCTGGAAGAAGCGATAGCCAATACATTCTTTGAAGGGGAACTGGACAGTGGGGATATGACCTATGTATCCAACGTTCGCCATGTGCAATTGCTCAAGCAAGCGAAACAAGCTCTGGAGGATGCTCAAAACGGTATGGAAATGGGTGTACCTTTAGATGTGGTACAAATCGACGTGACTCGTACCTGGGAGATCCTCGGAGAAATTGTTGGGGACACGGTCCATGAAAGCTTAATTGATCAATTGTTTTCACAATTCTGCTTAGGGAAATAACATTAAAAAGGAGAGACAACCAAATGACATATGATGCAGGGCATTATGACGTTATTGTAGTTGGTGCCGGTCATGCAGGGGTTGAAGCTGGGTTAGCTGCAGCAAGAAGAGGTGCGAAAACCTTGATGTTGACTCTTAACCTTGACCTGGTTGCGTTTATGCCGTGTAACCCGTCAATCGGAGGACCGGCAAAAGGAATCGTTGTCCGTGAAGTGGATGCACTAGGCGGTGCAATGGGGAAAGTCATTGATAAAACGCATATCCAAATGCGTCTGCTTAACACTCGTAAAGGACCGGCCGTACGTGCATTAAGAGCACAAGCCGACAAACCTTTATATATTAAAGAGATGAAACGTATCCTGGAAAACCAAGAGAATTTAACGCTTCGTCAAGCGATGGTCGACAGCTTGATTGTTGAAGATGATGAAATCAAAGGAGTCGTTACGGAGACAAAAGCTGCGTATTATGCTCCGACTGTCATCGTCACGACAGGGACATTCATGCGTGGCCGCGTGATTATCGGTGACCTTTCATATGAAAGCGGCCCGAATAACCAACGCTCAACCGTTTCACTTTCAGAGCAGTTGGAGGAACTCGGCATCGACATGGTTCGATTCAAGACTGGTACACCTATGCGTGTGAACAGTCATACGATTGACTATTCGAAAACCGAGATTCAACCAGGAGAAGAGGAGCCCCGGTCATTCTCTTATGAAACTACGGAATTCATTACCGATCAGATTCCATGCTGGCTGACTTACACAAACGAGGAGACGCATAAGATCATCAATGACAACTTAGGATTGTCAGCTATGTATTCAGGTGCAATTAAAGGGACAGGGCCTCGTTATTGCCCTTCCATTGAAGATAAGATTGTCCGATTCAACGATAAACCGCGTCACCAAATTTTCCTCGAGCCAGAAGGTCGAGACACAGAGGAAGTTTACGTACAAGGTCTTTCTACTTCACTGCCTGAATATGTCCAAAATGAAATGATGAAGACGGTCCCAGGCCTTGAGAATGCAGAAATCATGCGGGCGGGTTATGCTATCGAATACGATTCAATCGTGCCTACCCAGCTCTGGCCGACCCTTGAAACGAAGAAGATTTCAGGATTGTTTACCGCGGGTCAGTTGAACGGAACTTCTGGTTATGAAGAAGCAGCCGGTCAGGGGCTGATGGCAGGAATTAACGCTGCTGCCAAGGCACTTGACCTTGAAACTCTTGTCCTTGACCGTTCACAAGGGTATATCGGAGTCATGATTGATGACCTTGTTACAAAAGGTACAGGGGAACCATACCGTTTGCTGACATCTCGTGCTGAATTCCGTTTGATGCTCAGACACGACAACGCTGATTTGAGATTGACCGAAATCGGTTATAACCTTGGGTTGATTCCTGAAGATCGATACGAGCGATTCAAGGAGAAAAAACGGTTGATTGAAGAAGAGAAAAAACGCATAGATAAAGTCATTCTTAAAGAAACCGATGAAGTACAGGCGGTCATCGAAGAAGCGGGTGGATCGAAACTTAAAGATGCAATCCGTGCCATCGACCTGCTGAAACGTCCAGAAATGAAATATGAGCATATTGAAAAGCTGACTCCTAGTGACGTGAATCTTCCTGCAGATGTAAAAGAGCAAGTGGAGATTCAAGTGAAATACAGCGGTTATATCAAGAAAGCTCTGGAGCAAATCGATCGTATGAAGAAAATGGAGAATAAGAAGATTCCGGAAGACATCGATTATGATGCGATTCATGGTTTGGCTACAGAGGCACGTGATCGATTGAAAAATGTTCGTCCACTATCAGTAGGACAAGCTTCTCGTGTTTCAGGAGTCAACCCGGCGGACGTTTCTATTCTTCTTGTGTATATTGAACAAGGAAATATCGCCCGCGTGTCTGGTGAATAATAACGAAAGGATGGACTTATGGATACAAACACCTTTCTAAAAGCACTGAAAGAACAAGGTATCGAATTAAACGACAATCAGCTTCAGCAGTTTCAGCGTTATTTTGAAATTCTTGTCGAATGGAATGAAAAAATGAACCTGACTGCGATTACGGACCAAGAAGGTGTTTACCTTAAGCACTTTTATGATTCACTGACGGCAGCAATGTACTTTGATTTCAGTGAACCGCTCCGCATTTGTGATGTAGGAGCGGGAGCTGGATTTCCGAGTTTACCGCTTAAAATCGCCTTTCCGCATGTGAAAGTCACGATTGTGGATTCTTTGAAGAAGAGAATCACATTTTTGAATCACCTGGCTCATGAATTGGGACTGGATGATGTCGCTTTTTATCATGACAGAGCTGAAAACTTCGGAAAAAACGCTAAGTTTCGAGAAGGTTATGACCTTGTCATGGCGAGAGCAGTCGCCAGAATGTCAGTTCTAAGTGAGCTTTGTCTACCTCTTACTTCGAAAGGCGGTCATTTCATGGCTATGAAAGGGCCGGGTCTTGCAGAAGAATTGGAAGATGCGAAAGTCGCGATTCAAACGGTAGGAGGAGAAGTGAAGGATATTCATACCTTCTCGCTTCCGGAAGAAGAAAGTGAACGCAATATCGCCATTATTGAAAAGCGCAGAAAAACACCCAAGAAGTACCCGCGAAAAGCAGGTACGCCAAATAAAGCACCCATCCAATAACAGGGCCCCCTCGAAGATCTCGAGGGGGTTTCTACTTTCATACTTGTCATTTCGACATCATGAAAAGAACAAATTCACGGGCTGAGTGTATAATTCAAGATAGGAGGAAGAGGAAAAATGAAACTTATTGTCCTCTCAGATACTCATATGCCGAAAAAAGCCAAACAGCTTCCCGGTCGTTTGATTGAAGAGTTAAAGGATGCTGACCTAATCATTCATGCAGGGGATTGGCAGACCGTAGAGGTTTATCATGAGTTGAAAAAATACGCACCCGTTCGAGGTGTCTATGGAAACGTTGATGGGGAAGACATCAAACGGTTGTTTCCTTCACAACTGGTATTTGACGCTGATGGGCATGAAATTGGAGTCATTCATGGGCATGGTGAGAAAAAAACGACTGAAAAAAGAGTCATAGAAGCTTTCGAAAAAGAAGATGTAAGTTTGATCATCTTTGGTCATTCCCATCTTCCCCTTCTTCGCTATTACAAGAATAAGCTCCTTTTCAATCCAGGCTCTGTGACAGACAAGCGCAAGCTACCTTATTACTCTTTTGGTAAATTGACAGTCAGCGAAGAAATTCAAGCTGAACATATCTTTTTTAAAACCACAGAAGAGTAGACATGAGAAAAACCGTAATCCCCTGAACAAATGGTAAGGGGATTACGGTTTTTTTTGACATGTCGGGCAGTAATAGCATCTTCGTGAACCAGCAGTGAATTTTATAATTTCAGTTCCATCAATGCGGCATGGCTGCCCAGCTCGATTAAAGACCCAATGCCGATATTCATATCGCTTTGCACCTTTTGCTTTGAGTGATTCCGCCAACTCAATGTCGTTCGTTATCCCTTTATTTTCATAAGAACGCCACATCAAATCTATCGTAGCTTCTGCTGCCTTCGTCAACTGGTCTTCTGTACAATCGACCGGACGAAGATCGGGATGGATGTTTGCAACAAATAGGATTTCACTTCTCAAATAGTTTCCAATGCCCGCTATAAATGATTGGTCTAAAAGAAGTGATGTCCATTTGCGGTTTCGGAATCGTTTTTCCATGAATCTGGATTTTAAATCTTCAGCACTGACTCGCTCATTCAGTACATCAGGTCCTATTTTCGCAATGAACGGATGATGGGGGACCTCTTCATAACGCATGACTTCAATATCCGAAGCACTGTAAAGTAAAGCTGACTTTTTTTCGTTGTGGATGGCTAAACGTAGTTGGCGATTTGTTTTCGGATAATTGTAAGCATTACGGATCACCCATTTCCCGTAGAGTTGATTATGCGTATAAATCGTGAACCCGTTGTCGAAGCGAATGAGCATGGCTTTTCCTTTCGTTTCCACACGGGAGATAAAAGAGCCTTGTAACATCGATTCATATTGTTGAAGATGTTCAAAAGCGAATGAAAGATCCAGTACAGGGCGTCCAATCACAGCTTTTTCTACTTGATCTGCTGCACGTCTTATTTCAGGACCTTCAGGCATACGTTTTCTCCTCCTTAAATATTAGTTTGAGCAGGAAGGAGAAAAACTGCAAGAAAGAATATGTCAACTGGACGTATACATGCCGCCATTGATATGAATGAACTGGCCTGTCATGTATGAGGAGTCTTCAGATGCCAGTAACACATAACTTCCGACATGTTCCACCGGCTGTCCAGGGCGTCCCATTGGAGTATTGGTACCGAACTCAGCCACCTTATCCTCTGAGAATGTCGATGGGATCAGCGGTGTCCAAATGGGGCCGGGTGCAACTCCATTGACTCGAATCCCTTTACTCACCAATTGTTTGGCCAATGAACGAGTGAATCCTACGACTGCTCCTTTTGTAGATGTATAGTCTACTAAATCAGGACTTCCTACATAAGGTGTTACAGAAGCTGTGTTTATGATAGAACTTCCCTTCTGCAGGTGAGGCAGCGCTGCTTTTGTCATATGGAACATGGCGAAGATATTCGTTTTGAATGTTCGTTCCAGTTGTTCAGAAGTAATGTTCATGATGTCGTCCGTCGGGTGTTGTTCCGCAGCATTGTTTACTAAGATATCCAGCTTACCTAGTTTATTGACAGTCTGCTCTACGGCTTCCTGACAGACGGACTCATCTCCGATGTCACCTGGAATCAATATACAACGACGTCCCTGCTCCTCGACCATTTTCTTCGTATACTCAGCATCATCATGCTCTTCTAAGTACGAAATCGCTACATCTGCACCTTCTTTTGCAAAACCGATAGAAACAGACCTGCCGATGCCGCTGTCTCCACCTGTAATCAAAGCTACTTTCCCTGCTAACTTATTACCACTTTGGTACTCTTCATCTGCCTGTACAGGTCTTGGTGTCATTTCGCTTTCTATACCAGGTTGTCGGTTTTGGTGCTGAGCTGGCTGTCCTTCTGTCTGGCGGTTCATAAAGTCCATAGTGTGCCTCCTTAAATTTGTTTGGTATAGTAAGCATTCCACTTTCAGGAAAATATCAAACAAATGAATTTTCGATAAAAAATTGTGGTTACGGAAAAAGATTGATGGAAGCGGTCGAGCGCATGGCGGCCGACCAGCAATGTGCATACGTGGAGCTGGATTATTGGATAGAAAATGAGGAGGCGAGGAGATTTTATATGAACAATGGATTTGAAGTTTACCGTGAGTGTGTTCGAAAAAAATTATAAAACTCCCTTCCTTTGATAGGAAGGGAGCTGTATCAAGTGAAATATTCCAGAGAAGCTTCAGGGAAGTATTGGTTGATATAACCGCCTAATGTGTCTTTCATTTCTTCCTGCTCATCTTTTTGATAAACATATTTTCCGATCCCATAACGACCCCACTTATATTTTCGCTTCTCTTCATCCATTTCCAGCTTCGTCATAGGGTAATTCTTTTGAATCACTCTTTTCGCCGGCTTCGTAAATCGGTGCTGAATCAACTCGAATGTCAAATCTTTCGTCGCATAATCAGGAAGCTTGTCCTGCAGCTTTTCAAAAAGGATTCGATACCCTTCCTTCCAATCATCATAAAGGTAAATGGGAGCTATGATGAATCCGAGTGGGTAACCGGCTTTGGCTACTTTTGCAGCGGCCTCGATCCGATCGTCTAATCTGGAGGTCCCCGGCTCCAGGTATTTGATGACATAATCAGCATTCATACTGAACCGGAAACGAGTTCGCCCATTATGTTTTGCATCCAGAAGGTGATCGACGTGAGCGAACTTAGTAACAAATCGTAGACGGCCGCGTTCCGACTCACCAAAGTATTCAATCGCTCGTTTCAGTGTATGAGTAAGGTGGTCCACTCCCACGATATCTGAAGTACAACTGGCCTCGAACCTCGTCTCTTCTGGTGCTCGTTCCTTCATATATTGTTCTGCGGCATCGAATACCTCTTCCACATTCACATACGTACGGATGTACGGTTTGCTCCCCATCGTCGTCTGCAAATAACAGTAATGACAATGTCCCATACAACCGGTAGCCAGTGGTATGGCATATTCCGCTGAAGGTTTGGAGGTATCGAATTTAAGGGTTTTTCGGACACCGACGACAAGCGTCGATTTCGCCATTCGATACTTTTGAAAGTCGTTTTCACCTGGCAGGTTTCTTACTTGGTTATGGGAGGTCGTTTCACGGATTTCTATACCCATACCTTCAAATTTCTCTTTCAACTCGCGCCCCAGTGGATACTCTAAAGCTCTTGGTTCGATATAGACCAACTCTGGAATAAAAGGTTTTACCACAACTGTCCCTCCGTATTCGTTCCTCCGAAAGTATCGAAATATGCTTGTTCAGCCTCTCTTTGGGAAGCGTAAACCGCAATGGCGGAGTCCAGTGGAAAATAGGATTCGTATAGAAATAATGCAAGTTCACCAGGCTGTTCAGGATTATTGACGACAGCAGCTTCTTGTATATTGGCCACATCATATGTGTGGGGGTTTCGATATATGACATAAACGACATCCCCGGGTTGATACTGATTTTGTTGAAGATCCATGCCTACACCTACTTTTCAGTTTTGTGCTCATTCTTCCACAAAAACATTAAATTATTACAATAAGCAGGTTTTCATTTCACGTCGGTTATGAAAAGATATAATGAATAACTTGATGAGGAGGAATAGAAATGGCAGCTTCCATACAGTTAGAAACCCACCGTATGCACCTTAAACCTTATTCTGTTTCACAAGCTGAAAAAGTGAGTGAACTTGCAGGAGACAAAGAGGTAGCAGCCACTACTTTCGTGCCTCATCCATATACCGTTGACCATGCCATGGATTGGATCCGATCTCATGAGAAGTGGCTTGATGAAGGGAAGGCCTACCCCATGGCAATGACTCTTAAAGAAAGTGGAGCCCTTGTAGGAACGATGACATTGCGTATCGATACCCTACATAACAAGGGTGAGTTAGCTTACTGGGTCGGCAGACCTTTCTGGAATCAAGGTTTGGCGACAGAAGCGGCCGTACGGATGATCGAATATGGTTTTGAAGTATTGAATTTGCAGCGAATATGGGCTGCAGCCCTTTCGGGTAATCCGGGATCAACCAAAGTTATGCAAAAAGCCGGGCTGAGTTATGAAGGAACATTAAGAAAAGATCTGCTTCACAGGGATGAATATAAAGATATAGACGTATATGGCTTGATCAGGGACGATCTTCATCATAGTTGATCATAATTTAAAAAATAAACTCAGGAATAGAAGTGAACAAGAGCATTATGCTTTGTTCACTTTTTTATTTCCTCGAATCATAAATGAATGCAGATTATAACTAAATGAGACTAAAGAAAGGAGAATGTCATATTCACATTTGATGTGAAGATTTTTTCCGTTCCCAAGAAGATTTTAGAAATATATCGACTTTTTCTGCTATAAAAATGGAAGGTCGAGTAGGCATTTATAAATGAAATTCCAATGATTCCTACATTTCTTTGCTATTTTTCGACATGATTACAATCCAATTTATCAATCTTGAAGATACTTTTACTAGATTAAATATGATAAAATGAATAAAGAATAAAAATCGGCATACGTATGCGCAGCAGCCCGAAGATCTGCAGCGCTTTTTTCTATTCGAGATTCTCTAATCAGAGAGAAGAATCCGACGTGTGCTTGATCGTATAAAGGTGGTGTCTGATCGTGTTACATCCTTTTGGTCGTTTGTTTGGGCTGGGGGAAAAAACGGATACTGAGAATGACAGCAAAGAGGAAGTGTACAACCCTGATGAAGTTGTGCAAATCCCAGTAGAACGAGTCCAGCCAAACCGTTACCAACCACGAGCTATTTTTAACAACGAGAAGATCAGCGAACTAGCCCAGACGATACATACGCATGGGATGATTCAGCCGATCGTTCTCCGTCGGTTAGATGAAGAAAATTATGAATTGATTGCTGGAGAGCGCAGATGGCGTGCTGTTCAATCACTTGGGTGGGAGACCGTTCCCGCGATCATAAGAGAAATGAATGACTCACAAACGGCATCTGTGGCATTGATCGAGAACTTGCAACGGGAAGAATTGACAGTTATTGAAGAAGCTGTCGCTTATGCGAAATTGATTGAAATTCATGAGCTCACCCAGGAAGCCCTGGCGCAGCGACTAGGAAAAAGTCAATCAACAATTGCCAACAAACTGCGTTTGCTCAAGCTCCCGGAAGCTGTGCAGCTCGCCGTGATGGATAAAAAGATTACCGAAAGACACGCAAGAGCATTAATCGCTGTGAAAGATCCTGAAATTCAGGAGAACATTCTTAATGAAATTATTGAGAAACAGCTAAACGTCAAGCAAACCGAGGAACGGATTGCAAAGTTGAACGAATCAAAACAGAAAAAGAAAAAACCGAAACTCAAAGGTGTCAATAAAGATATGCGAATTGCTATGAACACGATAAGACAATCGTTGAGCATGGTGACGGACACAGGAATAGATTTAGAAACGAATGAAGAAGATCACGAGGATTACTATCAAATCACCATAAAGATACCGAAGAAAAAATCATAGGCTTCACTACCCATCTTGACTGTTGTGAGATGGGGATTTTTTTAACTAAAGGTACTATTAAGGAAAACGAATGAAAAGGCAGGTGACTTTATGGGGAAAGTCATTTCGATTGCTAATCAAAAAGGCGGGGTTGGAAAAACAACAACGGCCGTTAATTTAAGTGCATGCCTGGCATATTACAACCATAAAGTTCTTTTAGTCGATATCGACCCGCAAGGCAATGCGACAAGTGGCGTAGGAGTAGAAAAGGGTGGCGTCGACCAATGCATTTACAATGTCCTTGTAGAAGACGCCAGCGCCCATGACGTTCTTACATCCACCATGGTGGAAAACTTGGACGCCATTCCGGCCACAATCCAGTTGGCAGGTGCTGAAATTGAGCTTGGACCGACCATATCCAGAGAAGTAAGGTTAAAACAAGCGGTTGATAAGATCAAAGATGAGTATGACTATATCATTATTGATTGTCCACCTTCTTTAGGATTATTAACTTTGAATTCGTTGACAGCTTCTGATTCGGTCATCATTCCAGTCCAATGTGAGTTTTATGCGCTGGAAGGATTGAGTCAATTGTTGAATACCGTACGCCTGGTTCAAAAACATATGAATCACCGATTGATGGTAGAAGGTGTACTCCTGACAATGTTTGATGCTCGTACAAATTTAGGGATACAAGTCATTGAAGAAGTGAAGAAATATTTCCAAGACCGTGTTTACCAATCCATTATTCCAAGAAACGTACGTCTCAGTGAAGCGCCCAGCCATGGAAAACCTGTTATATTGTACGATCCTAAGTCCCGTGGTGCTGAAGTATATCTAGAATTCGCAAAGGAAGTGATCGCTAATGGCGAAAGGGTTAGGTAAAGGCCTTGGTGCTTTTTTCTCGGATGTCGAACAACAAAAAGGCGAACATATGACTGAAGTTCCATTAAAAGATTGTCGACCGAACCCTTATCAACCAAGGAAGCATTTTCAAGAAGAATCGATTCTTGAGTTGAAACACTCGATTGAAAAGCATGGTGTCCTTCAGCCGTTAATTGTGAGAAGGAGTATTAAAGGCTACGAAATCGTCGCCGGTGAACGGAGATACAGGGCAGCCAAAATGGCTGGTTTGACGGCTGTTCCTGCCATCATACGTGAAATGTCCGATCAGCAAATGATGGAAATCGCTCTGCTTGAAAATCTTCAGAGGGAAGATTTGACAGTGATTGAAGAAGCGAAAGCGTATCAAAGTCTAATGAATGAATTAGATTTAACCCAAGACATGCTTGCTAATCGGATTGGCAAGAGCCGGTCACACATTGCCAATTTTGTAAGGTTACTTTCTCTGCCTGCAGATGTTATTAAGCGAATGGATGATGGTGGATTATCGATGGGTCATGGTAGAGCACTCCTCAGCTTGAAAGATAGGAAAAAATTACTCCCTCTTGTAGAAAAAATTGAAAAAGAGGGGCTCAATGTCCGCCAAGTGGAGCGAATGGTCTACGATTACAATCAAGAAAAGACAGAGAAAAAGAAAGAGGATAAGAGAGATATTTTCTTGAAAGAACAGGAAGAGCATTTGAAACAACGCTTAGGGACAGGAGTAACCATTCATAAAGGGAAGAGAAAAGGAAAAATAGAAATTGAGTTTATGAATGAGGACGATCTTGAGCGTATTTTGAAGTGGTTTGAGTCACCATCGGAGAAGTAGTTGTTCAACAAATAATTATTAAATGTTTCACGTGAAACAAAGTATCGGAGAGTAGGGCATGGTATTATTCGGAACAATCGTCAATGGCTTATGTATATTTGTCGGAACTATAATCGGTTTATTTTTCACAAAAATTCCTGAACGATATAAAGAAACCGTTATGCACGGCGTAGGACTAACGGTGATGTTGATCGGTCTCCAGATGGCATTTAAAACTGAAAACATCGTAATCGTATTATTGAGCCTTTTATTCGGAGCAGTCATTGGAGAGGCTATGCGTTTAGAAGAGAAGCTGGAGGGAATAGGGCGGTCCCTCGAAAGGAAGTTCACGAAGCCTGATGAAAAATCGACGATTGCCCAAGGTTTTATTACAGCCTCTCTTATTTTCGTCATTGGTGCATTAGCTGTCATTGGAGCATTAGACAGCGGCCTGCGCAATGATCATGAAATTTTAATCACGAAAGCAATCATTGATGGATTCATTTCTCTCGTTTTGACCACAACGTTAGGGATCGGCGTCATTTTTTCCATTGTTCCGGTCGTTCTCTACGAAGGATCCATTGCACTATTAGCCACTCAAATCAATCAATGGATTCCTAAGAGTATGCTTGAAATGTTGATCAATGAAGTGACTGCTGCAGGTGGGTTAATGATCGTTGCCATCGGGCTTAACATCCTTAAAATAACAAAGATACGAGTTGCCAACCTTCTTCCCGGATTGATTGTTGTAGGGTTGATTGTCTTTGTATTAAGGGAAATTCAATAAAGTAAAGACAAAAAAACGAAGCCGTATGCTTCGTTTTTTTTTTGATTCAAGCGCGTTTTTTCTTGAAAGTGTTTCTTTTTATAGTAGAAAAAGGAGGTATCTCTACTCGTTTTTTGTGTCTTTCTATATCAGCTATTTTAATAGAAGCAGCCACCTTTGCAGCCATTTGCATGACCGTATGGAGACGAGTATTCTGCAAAACGACGTGTTCCATAAATCCGCAGACATTGACCATGCCGCTGATATGGACATCACCAACAGGAGGCAGGTCTTTTTTCAATGCAGACCCTGGAGATATCGATCCTTGCCCAAGCACCACATATCCTACAGATGAAGCTTTACCTAGACAGGCGTCTATGGCAACCAAGAAAGGGTCGGTATGGACTTGGTAGATCAATTCAATTCTTTCTTTAAGGTTTAATGCATGTAGTGGATGTTCAAGAGTTCCATAAACGTGAAATGTTTTTAAATGTTGGTCCTCAAGCATGGATCCGACCAGCGGCCCGAATGAATCACCTGTGGAACGATCTGTCCCTATGCACGCTATTACTACTTCTCTTGAATGGGGAAGCCAATCATTCAAATGAAGACTTAACGTTTCACTCATTGCCGGTTCTTCAATGTTGACACGTCGTTCTTCTTTAGAAAACTTGTCCTTTAGATTCATAGCTTCTCCTCCAAACTCATAGTAGTAACAGTATATAAGGTTTTCCCTCGTTCTATACGTGACAAATACATAGACCTGGAGGAGCGACTATGATCAAAGCGGGTATGAAATGGATGTTTTTAATAATAGGGACGATGATCGGAGCGGGATATGCCTCGGGAAGAGAGCTTTGGCAGTTCTTTGGACAAGATAGTAGTTTAGCCATATTGTTGTTTGCAGTAATGTTTACTATTTGTTGTTTTACGATTATGAACATCAGTTTTGAGAAACAATCCACGCATTATCTCCCAGTCTTAAGGGCAGTTGTAGGTAAGCGTCTTACAGGTATTTACGATTGGATGATCATCCTTTATCTATTTACAACTACGGTGGTCATGCTTGCAGGCAGTGGTGCGACGTGGCAGGCGTTTCATTATTCTTACCGTTTAGGTGTCATTGCCATCGTGATTCCGCTGATCTTGCTTTTTGTGTGGGATGTCAAAGGGCTTGTCGTCGTGAACAGCTTCGTATTACCGCTTTTGATCTCAGGCTTATTGTTTGTATTGATCTTATTCATCAGTGATCAAAATTTATCTCTCTTCGGTCACGTGAGGGAAACCAGTAACTGGATGGCTGCTTTTCCATTCACGGCTTTGAATATCCTGCCGTTGATTGCTGTGTTAGGAGCGATAGGGAACCAGATGAAACATAAAGGAGAGGTATGGATTGCAGCACTGGGAAGCGGGGCTGTTCTCGGAATCATTTCCTATTTATATAACAACAGCTTGATTCAAATTTCTGAACAAATCATTTTATATGAAATTCCCTTATTCGCCATATTAAAACATTATCCGTACGAAATGATGATATTTATGTCGATTATGCTGTGGATCGCTATTTTTACCACTGCAGCATCAGGGACCCTGGGACTGGTAACGAGGTTCCGGAGCTATTTGAATCAGCCGTTATGGATATTGGCGATGGCAATGATCGCTCTGATGCTTCCGTTTACTTCATTCGGGTTTTCTACATTGATTAAAATCTTATATCCGTTGTATGGGATTTTGAACTTATACGTACTTTCGTCCCTTTTAATCCATCCTTTGATTTCTAAATTCAAAATTCGTTGAGAACCTGTTAAAATGATTCTTACAATCATTTTATTTCAGGAGGGGAATTGGTGAAGGATATACAAACTCAAGTGGACAGAACGGTCGAGTATATCACGGGTCCTGAGCTTTGGGTGACGATCGGCTTGGGCGCTTTGGAGATATGCTTGATCTTGCTGGTCTCGCTGATCATTATCAAATTTGGATCGAGACTGGTTACGAGATTCTTTGACAATCGTAAGAAAGGTCCGTTCAAAATTACTCAGCGACGCGAAGCTACGCTGAAAAAGTTGATTATCAATACGCTTTCCTACGTTGTTTATTTTATCTCTTTCATCATGATTCTCGAGACGTTCACCCTCGAAGTGGGTGCTCTCCTTGCCGGTGCCGGTGTGGCAGGTTTAGCCATCGGTTTTGGAGCGCAGAACCTGGTCCGGGATATTATATCGGGCTTCTTCATCATTTTTGAAGATCAGTTTTCAGTCGGCGATTATATTAAGACATCAGGTGTAGAAGGTTTTGTTGAAGAAGTCGGTCTCAGAACGTGTAAAGTCAAATCTTGGACGGGTGAGGTTCATATCCTTCCAAACGGAAATGTTACCCAAGTAACTAACTATTCCATTTACAACAGTATCGCTGTAGTAGACGTCAGTGTTGCATATGAAGAAGACATTGAAAGAGCTGAAGAGGCAATCTTAGAGCTATTGAAGGAACTGCCTGAACGGTACGAACAAATTACTGAAGTTCCTCAATTATTGGGCGTCCAAAACCTGGGGGCATCCGACGTAGTAATGAGGATTATCAGTGAAGTGCAGCCGATGGAACACTGGGTAGTCGCTCGTATACTAAGAAAAGAAGTGAAAAACCGTCTGGATCAAGTCGGAATAGAGATTCCATTCCCTCGTATGGTGATGTATTCCAGGCACGATGAAGCAGAACAAAAACAAGCTTGATTGAAAAGGAGTTCAGATCACATGACCGATAAAAAGTATGACTTACATGATATCGTACAAATGAAAAAACCCCATCCTTGTGGAGAGAATCGTTGGAAAATCATCCGTATGGGTGCCGATATTCGTATCAAGTGTGAGGGATGCGGTCATAGCGTGATGGTACCCCGACGTAAATTCGAAACAAAAATGAAGAAAGTCCTTGAGCATAATGAACAATGAATATTGCTGAAGAAAAGCCTGCCCTTCCGGCAGGCTTTCTCTTGTTAAGTTAGTGATAGATCTCTAAATTTTATTTATTTACAATTAGGCTCTGTTAAAGTCTGTTGTTGATATCTTAAACGATTACTAAATAATCCCCGTCTGAGATTAGGTGTTCGGTCCTTTATTTACTCACAGCATGGGATGGCAGGGAAAACAGTCCGCTTTCCGCGGGGGACGCTTGAGCCTCCTCGAACTTTGTTCTCCGGGGTCTCACCTTGTTCCTTATTCCCGCAGGAGTCTACCTGTTTTCCCTGCCATCCCGTTCGAAGTTGGTGTAACGGACTTCGGTTATGGCCTTTCTGACACTTCTACTTTGAAGAGGCGGCCTTTTAGAATGGCGAGACTCCTGTGGGATAAAGGTACATCGTGAGACCCCGGAAGGCGCAGCCTGAGGAGGCTCGCGGTACCCCACGGAAAGGGAGTCATTCTAAAAGGCCGCCTCCCACAAATTCCAGGAGAGAAAGTGCTGATATGAGCTCACATGTGAAATAACAACACCAGACTTTAACAGAGCCTACAATTAAGAAACAGAGATTATGTGTGATTATCAGTATTAAAACTTTCTTATTTGGTTAGAAAAAGTTGTAAAAACCAGTCTATTCATGCATAGATTTATATTTTCAATCGGTTGTTATTTTCCTATTCAGTATCTATAATTGAAATGACTAACATGCATGTATGTAAATCCTTAAGGAGTGAAAGTCTTATATGGCATTAACAGCAGGAATCGTAGGTTTACCGAACGTAGGGAAATCTACGTTATTTAACGCAATTACTCAAGCTGGTGCTTTATCAGCCAACTATCCGTTCGCCACAATAGATCCGAACGTCGGGATCGTGGAAGTTCCGGATAGTCGTCTAGAAAAGCTTACCGAGCTTGTCAACCCGAAGAAAACCGTACCCACAGCTTTTGAATTCACCGATATTGCAGGAATCGTAAAAGGTGCTAGTAAAGGGGAAGGATTAGGAAACCAATTCTTATCCCATATTCGCCAGGTTGACGCGATCTGCCATGTCGTGCGTGCGTTCGAGGATGAAAACATCACTCACGTGTCAGGACAGGTGGATCCTATTACCGATATTGAAACAATCAATTTAGAATTGATTCTTGCCGACTTAGAGACCGTTTCTAAACGAATGGAGCGAGTAGCTAAAATGGCCCGCCAAAAAGATAAAGAAGCCGTAGCTGAATATGCAGTGCTGGAGAAGTTGAAGGATGCCTTAGAAGCTGAACAACCAGCACGTGCCATCGATTTCAGTGATGATCAAGAGAAGATCGTCAAAGGACTTCATTTATTGACTTCGAAGCCGATCCTTTACGTAGCGAATGTGAGTGAAGATGAAATCGGTCAGGAAGACAACGACAAAGTGAAGCAAATTCGAGAGTTTGCAGCTAAAGAAAATGCTGAAGTCATCGTCGTATGTGCGAAAATCGAATCTGAAATTGCTGAACTTGATGGGGAAGAAAAAGATGAATTTCTAGAAGATCTAGGAATCGAAGAGTCAGGTCTGGATCAATTGATCAAGGCTACGTACAATTTATTGGGACTTGCAACTTATTTCACAGCGGGTGAACAGGAAGTAAGAGCTTGGACATTTAAAGAAGGAATGACAGCCCCTCAAGCAGCCGGCATCATTCATACCGACTTCGAAAGAGGATTCATTCGTGCTGAGACAGTCTCCTATGAAGATTTAGTTGATGCGGGGTCTATGAGTGTTGCCCGTGACCGTGGACGGGTCCGTTTAGAAGGAAAAGAATATTTAGTCCGTGATGGTGACGTTATCCATTTCCGTTTCAACGTATAAGCGTAAAACAGGATCCTTCCGTTTAAGTATTGTAAATATAGGACAACTTTGATATAATACTTCATTGTGAGTAATTAAGAAAAATTACTCCTTGCTCCTATACGATATAGGAGCCGCTAAGTCCATAAGGAGGTGAAAACGGATGAGTAGAAAATACGAAATCATGTATATCATCCGCCCAGATATCGAGGAGGAAGCTAAAACATCTGTCATGGATCGTTTCAGCACTATCCTAACCGATCAAGGCGCGGAGATTGAAGAGGTTAAAGAAGTTGGCAAGCGTCGCCTTGCTTACGAAATTAACGACTACCGTGATGGGATCTATGTAACGATCGACTTCAAAGGTACACGTGAAGCGATCAACGAATTCGACCGTCAAGCGAAGTTCACGGATGATATTATCCGCCACATCGCTGTACGCGAAGATGACAAATAAGGAGTGATTCTGATGTTGAATCGTGTCGTATTAGTCGGCAGATTAACGAAGGATCCTGATTTACGCTATACGCCTAACGGAGTAGCCGTCGCTAATTTCACAATTGCAGTGAACCGTCCATTCTCGAATAACCAAGGTGATCGAGATGCAGACTTCATCAATTGTGTCGTTTGGAGACGTGCTGCAGAGAACTTAGCCAACTTTATGAGTAAAGGCAGTCAAGTCGGAGTTGATGGTCGCTTGCAGACACGCAGCTTCGATAACCAGGAAGGTAAGCGTATATTTGTAACAGAAGTTGTTGCAGATAGCGTACAATTCTTAGAATCCAAAGGTTCTTCCCAAGGTGGAGGAAATCGTGGAGGCTCAGGATTCCAACCTAATCAGAATCAACAACCATCAGGAAATAACTTCGGTTCTAACAACAATAATCAACGAGATGACGACCCATTTGCTGATAATGGGGAGCCAATCGATATATCAGACGACGATTTACCATTCTAAAAAGGAAGGAGTGAATGCTACATGGCACGTCGTGGACGCGGAAAACGTAAAAAGGTGTGTTTCTTCACTGCGAATGGAATCACACACATCGACTTTAAAGATGTTGATTTGCTGAAACGTTTCGTCTCTGACCGTGGGAAGATTCTTCCTCGTCGAGTAACTGGAACTTCTGCTAAATATCAACGTAAATTGACGAAAGCTATCAAACGCGCTCGTCAAATGGCTCTACTTCCTTACTCTACTGAGTAAGAGTAGCGCGAAAAAAAGCCATGGGATCTATTTAGATCCCATGGCTTTTTTGTGTTGTCAGCCTTTTTCATTGAATTTGGAAGTTCAAAACTTGGATAGAAGTTGAAATTCCTCTTGCAGATCATCCTTCTAATAAAAAGAGTGGTTTCAAGATTTATTTACAATATGGTTTAGCCAAACTCAGGATTAATGATCGATAAGCAGTAAGTTTTTGTCTAATCGATGAATGCGGTTCATGAATTGATGAATGATTGCTCCACTGAATAAGGCTATGAGTATTGTTCCTATTCCGATTGAACCTCCGAATATAAGTGCCAGAATGACAAGGACGATACTGATTAAAGCTCTTGAAAAAGTAACCGACCACCCAGTTAGGTCCCGGACGACGAGCATCATTCGGTCGAAGGGGTTCGGAGCGAAATCAGCTTGCAGATTTATGGCAATACCTAATCCAGAGAAAAGAATTCCAAGGATCAGAACAATATATTGCAATAGAACAGTTTCAGGGTCCAGCCAAGATCTGATGGTGAACATCCAAAAGTCAATTCCAAGACCTGTGAGAAAAGATGTGGCCAGGGCAATCATCTCAGGCCGCCTTTTTTCAGCCACTGAATTGAAGACGATCATCGATAAACCTACAACAATTTCCCAGCTTCCTATCGTCAATCCATAAGTTCTGTATAAGCCTACGAGAAGGGCATCAAAAGGGGAAGTACCTAATTTTGACTGGATTGTCAAAGCGATACCGAAAGTTAACAGTATGATACCTGTAAAGTAATAAAGAGCTCTTATATAAATCCGCTTCAATGTCTTCCCCTCCTGACTTCAGTGTTGATTATCACATCACTATAACGTGAAGTAGGAAAGGATTCAAGAAAAAGATAAATCCATAAGCAGCTCGATTAAGAGCGCTTATGGATTTCATGGTTTTTATTAATTATTCAACGTAAGCCCATTTAAATTCGAATTCAGGACCTGTTGCAGTCGTGAATACACCTTTGATGGATGGGCGGAAGAGTTGTGCTTTAGCATCCTGATAAATCGGAGCTACCGCAGCGTCTTCTTCTAGAAGTAAACGTTCTGCTTCCAGGAAAGTTTCAAAACGTTTTTCAGGTTGCTGCGCATATTCGTCATTCGCTTTTTTGATTAAAGCGTCATACTCTTCGCTTGAATAGTTCATGTTGTTGTTCTGACCATCTGTCAAGTACATGTTCAAGTATGTGTTTGGATCGACATAGTCAGGACCCCATGTCGCTGCTTCGATTTGGAATTCAGAAGCACTGTCACGACGTACACGTTCTTTGAATGGTACTTCGACAAGTTTGATCGTCAAACCATCTAGTTTGGATTCTAGTTGATCTTTGTAATAAGCTAGTACATTTTTCGATGTTCCTGTATCATCACCAAGCAATTCGATGGTTACAGACTCTTCTCCTAGAGCTTCAAGAGCTTTGCTCCAGTGTTCTTTCGCTTTTTCTTCATCAGATCCTACCAATGGACCTTGAGCTTCGCGGAAATCTTTACCGCTTTCAGGCATGGATACGAAGTTTGATGGTACATAACCTTCTGCTGGTACAGAACCATCATTCAGAATGACATCGACTAAGGATTGGCGGTCGATGGCAAGAGAGATCGCTTTACGAGCATCAACATTAGCTAAAGCTGGGTGAGCTTCCTGGTTGAATTTGAAGAAGTAAAGGTATGGTTTTTCAACTACTTCGAATGCTTCATTTGTACGGTATTGATCGACGAATTCAGCGTTCAGTTCTGTTTGATCAATTTCACCAGATTCATATAAGTTTACGCCAGTAGATACTTCTTTGATTACTTTCGCATTGATTTTATCTAGTTGTACTGTGTCAGCATCCCAGTAAGATTCGTTTTTCTCTACTGTCCAGCCTTCACCGTGATTCCATTCCGTCATTTTGAAAGGTCCGTTTGCAAGAGTGTACTCAGCTTCTGTAGCGAAGTTTTCACCCTGCTCTTCAACGTAACTCTGATTCATCGGCATGAATGTCACGAATACAGTCATAGATTTGAAGTAAGGTACAGGTTTTTCAAGCTGTACTTCAAGCGTTTTTTCATCAACGGCTTTGGCGCCGAGCTCTTCAATATCTTTTTCACCATTACTGATGGCACTTGCGTTTTTAATGATACCACCAAGGAAATAAGGGCCGTATTCAGAACCTACATCCGGGTCTACAGCTCTTCTCCATGCATATACGAAGTCATTTGCTGTTACCGGGTCGCCATTGGACCACTTGGCATCGCGAAGTTTGAAAGTCCAAGTCAAACCATCGTCACTGACTTCAGAACTTTCAGCCATACCTTCTGTTAACTGGCTGTTTTCATCAAGACGATACAAACCTTCTAACGTTTCTCCTGCCCACTGGAAACCTACGGAGTCAGTGATCAGTTGAGGGTCCATACTTGGAATTTCACTCTTTGCTGTTACTGTGATTTCTTGCTTTGCATTATTTTCTTCTGAGGATTTCTCAGTATTCTCTTCATTTCCTTCACCGTTGCTTTCTGTTGTACTTCCGCCTCCACTACACGCTGCAAGTACCAAGACCAGCATAAGCACCGAAAGAAGCCATAAACTGTAATGCTTTCTCAATGTAATCCCCCTCGAATTGTAAATTTTCTAAAAAATGACTACTTTTTGAATTATACATTGAATAGAAAAACTTTTCAGGTAAAAATCCAGAGAAAAAAAAGAAAAAAAGTAATAAAGCAGAAAATTCAAATTAAATTGACATCGTTTAATCTTTTGATAGGATAAAGGAATATCATTTCTTTTCGAGCAGCTCTGTTAAGTTTCCTTGTTGATTTATCACCAAAGAATTTTAACAGGGCTTTTTGAATAAAAGGAAAGAAAAATAGGGAAATTGAGTCTACTTAGGAGGGTGTTTCGAATCATGAAGCGAGAATGGGACTTGTTACATACGCCAGGGCCGACTCCGGTGCCACCGAGTGTAGAAAGGGCAATGAATCAACCTATGATTGGTCATAGGGGGCAGAAGTGTAAAGACTTATTGAAGGAAATCGCTCCACGATTAAAGCCATTATTCGGAACATCAGAAGACGTACTCATTTTATCAGGGAGTGGAACATCAGCTTTGGAAGCAGCTGTAGTGAATGCAACCCGACCTGGAGATGAAGTCATCGTCGTAGTTGCTGGTGCATTCGGAGATCGTTTCGCGAAAATATGTGAGACTTATGAACTCAAGGTTCATCGAATCGAAGTCGAATGGGGCGAAGCTGTAGATGTTGAACGAGTGGAATCGACCCTCCAGGCTTTTGAAAATACAAAAGCTGTTTTCTTAACTCATTGTGAAACCTCCACAGGGGTCATTCATCCTGTAGAAGAAATTGCTCTAAGAGTAAAAGAAATAAGCCAGGCTCTTGTTGTTGTAGATGGTGTATCTTCCATTGGAGGAGTAGAAATTAATATGGACAGGTCTGGAATCGATTTCGTAGTGACCGGTTCGCAAAAAGCAATGATGCTGCCTCCAGGATTAGCTTTTGCAGCTGTGAGCAAATATGGTTGGGAAGTCGTTGAACAAAACGACAGGCCGCGCTTTTATTTGGACTTGAGGAGTTACCGTAACCGCTTAGGAGAAGGGCAGACTCCATTCACCCCTCCCCTTTCTTTATTATTCGGGTTATCAGAGGTTTTAAATTTATTAGATGAAGAGGGACTGAAGAACGTTTATCATCGACACCAACTGATGAAAGGTATGACACGGGAAGCTTTTAAAGCTCTCAATCTTCCTTTATTAGTTTCCGAGGAAGCGGCATCCGCTACGGTTACTTCTGTGAAGCCCAATACATTCCAAGCCGAAGATCTGCGTAAAATGGCTAGAGAAGAATTCGGATTGATTTTAGCCGGAGGACAGAAACATATGAAGGGGCAGGTCTTCAGGGTCGGTCATATGGGGTATTGTCGATCCAGCCAGGTTTTACAATATATCGGTATTTTAGAAATTATTTTGAAACGTCTCGGCCATGATTTCACATCAGGGGCCGGGGTCGCCGCTGCTCAAGAAGCTTATTTAGAGATTATTAAGGAGGTTCAAGAATGCTGAGAGTTTTGATTTCTGATCCGTTAAGTGAAGAAGGAATACGACCTCTACTCGAATCTGAAGATATAGAACCAGTGATAGCCCCGTCTCTTTCTCATGAAGATTTGTTGAGAGAAATCAGTACCAGTCATGCATTGATTGTCAGAAGTCAAACACAAGTGACGAGAGAACTGATCGAACATGCTCCACACCTGAAAATCATTGGAAGGGCCGGGGTAGGCGTCGACAATATCGATTTGGATGCCGCTACGGAACGGGGGATTATCGTCGTCAATGCACCTGACGGAAATACGATTTCCACAGCTGAACATACGATGGCGATGTTAATGTCATTAGCCCGAAACATTCCGCAAGCCTATCATCAATTGCAACAGAAAAAATGGGAGCGGAAAAAGTTTGTCGGGGTAGAACTTAAAGGAAAAACTCTAGGGATTGTCGGTTTTGGAAGGATTGGTAACGAGGTCGCTCAACGTGCCAAAGGCCACCGGATGAATGTCATTGCCTTCGATCCATTCCTTAATGAGGAAAAAGCCGAAAAAGCTGGTGTCAAACATGGGGAGTTGGAGGATGTTCTTAAGCAAGCGGACTTTTTGACCGTTCATACTCCGCTTATTGAAGCGACCAGGCACTTGATCAATAAAGAGTCGATTCAATTGATGAAGCCCGGGGCGCGGATATTGAATTGTGCAAGGGGAGGAATCATTGAAGAAGAGGCCCTGTTTGAAGCGATTAAAAGTGGCAGGATTGCAGGAGCTGCATTGGATGTATTCGAAGAAGAGCCTGCAATCGATCATCCTTTACTATCTCTTCCGGAAGTCATAGCCACTCCCCACTTAGGTGCTAGTACGGTTGAAGCACAAGAAAACGTCGCCACAGATGTTTGTTATGATGTGATGGAGCTGCTAAGAGGGGGAACAGTCAAAAATCCGGTCAACATGCCGTCTGTATCTTCCGAGATGATGGATAAACTTTCACCTTATTTCCAGCTGTCTGAAAAACTTGGAGGTTTTCTATCCAGATTGTCTGAGGGTACTCTTGAGCGTGTGAATGTTTATTATTCCGGGGATCTTTTAGATGTAGATACCATGCCATTAACAAGGATAGCAGTCAAAGGTATACTACAGCGTCACATGGGAGATCGTGTGAATGACGTCAACGCATTCCGAACTGCGAAAGATAAAGGGATTATAATCAATGAACAAAAGTCCACATCTACCAAGGGATTCACGAATCTGATACGAGTGGAAATAGAGACAGATCATGAAAAGCGTTCTGTAGCAGGAACTCTTTTGAATGGATTAGGAGCAAGAATCGTTCAACTGGATCAATATTCGATCGACGTTGTTCCTGATGGGCATTTAATCGTCATCCATCATATGGACCAACCTGGAGCCATAGGAAGAGTCGGGAGTTTATTGGCAGAACACACAATCAACATTGCTACCATGCAAGTTGGACGGACGAATATCGGTGGAGAAGCGGTCATGGTGTTGACGGTGGATAAAGAAGTCGAAGTCGATTGTCATCAAAAGTTGGCTGGTATAAATGATATTAAGCAAGTCCAGTGTTTGACGTTATGATAGAAATATATAAGATAAACAAAAGGGTGACAAGACCATACATGGCTGTCACCCTTTTGTTTTGACTCTGTTAACGTTTATCTTTGAATCTGTCTTAAATTTGGAGGAGGTTCCACCACAGGAAATCCATTTCCTCGTCGACAACATAAATTCGGAAATCGTTTTTAAAAATTACGGGAGTATTGTTGATTAGAAGGTCAATGCAGTCTTTATTTTAAAGGATGCGTAACGGATTTTCGTTGATGGAAAGTATGGACTTCCTCGTATCCGACGGACTTCGCCAGGTCGATGGCCTCTTCATATCGGTACCCGATATGGTCCGGTTTATGGGCGTCTGAGCATAGGACGATTCCAACTCCGGCTTCCCTGCAAATTTTCAACAGTTCAGGGTCAGGGTAAATTTCACCTACAGGTTTTCTCAGTCCAGCCGTGCTGATTTCAATGCAAGTGTTTGTAGAAGCAAGGGCCACAGCTGCACGCTGGTATTGATCTCGAAGAAAGTCCTGGTCTTCTGGACGGTACCCGAAAACTTTAATCACGTCGATATGACCGATGAAATCAAACAAGCCTGATTCTGCCAAGGTGACCACACGGTCGAAGTATTGACGATAGACCTCTTTCAAATCCCTCTTTTCATATTCATCACGGTAAATCGCTAAGTCGATACCCCATTCATCGATCCAGTGAACCGATCCAATCACATAATCAAAAGAGTGGGAGTCGATAAATGCTTTCATTTCTTTTTCTTTCCCGGGCATATAGTCCATTTCAATGCCCATTTTAATTGATAATCCTTTTTCATGAGCCTTGTCGAACATATCCTGATAGGTCTTGAAATCCAAAGTCCGCCGGTTTTCCACCCATGGATTTGAAAGGATTTCCCTCGTTTCATTGAAAAAGTAAGCATGCTCAGATATTCCTAACTCTTGGATACCTTCACTTTCTGCTTTGTCTATGTAGGTTTTCAAATAATCGACATCCAAGTTCCCTGTTTCCGCCATATGAACATGGTAATCGGTCCTCATAAACGCCCTCCTCGTTCATTTGATTTCATATAGCATATCAAACAAGCCAAAGCACTGAAAGAATTATATCGATTCATGGTCTAAGAAGGATGAAGTAAAGGGAATATGTTAAAATGGATAAGTTAGAGAAGGCCCGAATGAAATTGAGGTGTAGTTGGAAATGAATAACACAAAGAGAATAACGGAAGGGGCTTTAATGACAGGCGTTTATCTGCTATTGTTATTGGTAATTATTTTCATGCCAGGAATTATCGGATCTCTCCTGTTATTTGTACTCCCTGTTCCATTTATTTTTTACACATATCGCCATGGATGGAAATCAGGTGCATTAATGTTCATTGCTTCTCTGATCTTCACCATGTTATTTGCAACCGTCGTATCGCTTCCGATCACCTTGCTTGCAGGGGTTGGGGGAATATCCTTAGGTCAAGCCATGTATAAGGAAAGGTCCTCCTATGAAACCTGGGCGATCGGCTCGGTCGGTTTTATTATCGGTATTGTAGGAATTTACCTGATTACTCAATTGTTCTTTGGAATCAGTTGGGCTGACCAGGTAAGAGAGAGTTTAAACCAAGCATTTACAATGACAGAGAGCATGTTCAGCGGCATGCTGGACCAAGAGAATGCTGAAGAACAATTGCAAATGGTACGTGAACAACTCAATGTTTTACCAGATATTATTCCAAGTGTTTTAGCGATTACTGGAATCGTGTATGCGTTCATCAGCCAATGGCTGACTTATAAACTTGTAAATCGAATCGAACAAACACAGTTCAAATTTTCTCCGTTCAGAGAAATGCAGCTACCTACATCCATCTTATGGTATTACTTCTTCTCATTGATCTTGAATTACATCGTTTCAAGTGAAAATGGGATGGTTTATTTAGCTGCAATCAATGTTTTCACGTTGACAGGAATTCTGCTTGTTCTGCAGGGATTTTCTTTCATCGTGTTTTACGCACAAGTGAAAAAATGGTCGAAAGCGATTCCCATTGTTGTTATTGTCTTGTCCCTTCTGCTTCCGCAAATCCTTCTGTACCTGGTAAGAATCTTAGGTATAATTGATATAGGATTCTCCTTGAGACAACGAGTCGAGGAAAAGAAATAAAAATAGCTCGTAGATGACGGTAGGAGCTGAAAAGAAATGCCTAACTTTTTCAAAAAACCAACAATGAGCGGTCATTTATGGATCATCTATGTGATTTCTCTCATTCTGCTTGCATTCATTTGGTATTATCAATGGATGCTGGGATTGATGATGACCCTGTTTTTAGCTGCTTCTATTTTTTATAGTGTCCGAACAGAACAACATATGATTCACGAAACAGAAGAATATATATCGACCCTGTCCTATCGAGTGAAAAAGGTCGGAGAAGAAGCTTTGCTGGGTATGCCCCTCGGAATCATCCTTTATAGCGAGGATTACAAAATAGAGTGGGCGAACCCATATATGAACCAGTTTACTGACGAAGATACTATAGTAGGTCAATCTCTGAAAAAATTGTCAGATCAGTTGATTCCTCGTATCAAAGAGGATGAAAATGAAGTTTGGATCAATGTCGATGGATACAAAATGCAGACCATTATCAAAAAAGAAGAACGTTTGCTTTATTTGTTCGATCGTACTAAACAAACGGAAATCCACAATCTCTATAAGAATGAACAAACGGTGTTGTCGATCATCTTTTTGGACAACTATGAAGAAATCACCCAGGGGATGGATGATACCGCAAAAAGTCATATTAACTCTCAAGTGACCTCCATTTTGAACAAATGGGCGGGAGATTATGGAATTTATTTGAAGCGGACTTCTCAAGAGCGCTTCATTGCTGTTATGAACCATGAAATTTTACAGTCGCTTGAAAAAGCGAAATTTGAAATATTAGATGAAGTACGTGAACTGATTACCGATCAAAATGTTCCTTTGACGTTAAGTTTCGGAATCGGGGTTGGAGAGGTCTCTTTACCTGAACTTGGAGAGCTGGCTCAATCGAGTTTGGATTTAGCTTTAGGACGTGGGGGAGACCAGGTCGCAATTAAAGATGATTCCGGAAAAGTGCGTTTTTATGGTGGAAAAACGAATCCAATGGAGAAACGTACCCGTGTGCGTGCACGAGTTATCTCCCACGCGATGAAAGAGCTTGTCCAGGAGAGCGAAACCGTCTTGATCATGGGGCACAAGTCGCCGGATATGGATTCGATCGGTGCTTCAATCGGTATTTTGAAAATCGCTCAAGCCAATGAGAAAAGAGGAGCGATCGTCTTAGACCCTGATGATATTGGTACAGGCGTGCAGCGCATGGTAGAAGAAATTCAAAAAGACGAAGATTTGTGGCCGCACTTCATTACACCAGAGGATGCTATGGAACTGGTCACGAACGAATCCTTGCTCGTGGTCGTTGATACCCACAAACCTTCGCTCGTGATGGAGGAGAAGCTTCTGTCAAAAACAGAGCATGTGGTGGTTATCGATCATCACCGACGCGCAGAAGAATTCATTTCTGACCCGACGCTCGTTTATATGGAACCTTATGCTTCATCTACTGCGGAATTGGTTACAGAGCTCCTGGAGTATCAGCCTAAGAAATTGAAGCTGTCCATGCTTGAGTCGACGGCTCTTTTAGCAGGAATTATCGTAGATACGAAAAGCTTCACGTTACGTACCGGTTCAAGGACCTTTGATGCCGCTTCTTACTTAAGATCAAAGGGAGCAGATACCGTACAAGTCCAGAAGTTTATGAAAGAAGATCTAGATGTCTATGTAAGGCGAAGCAAATTAATAGAAAAAGCTGATATTTATCGTGACGGCATAGTCATTGCCGCTGGGGACGAGGGGCAGACCTATGGTCCGGTCATTATCGCTCAAGCAGCTGACACATTATTGACGATGAGTGGAATCGTAGCTTCTTTCGTCATTTCTGAAAGAGATGATGGTCGCATCGGAATCAGTGCCCGTTCATTAGGAGATATCAATGTCCAAGTCATTATGGAGCGGATGAACGGGGGAGGGCACTTGACGAATGCTGCCACCCAGCTTGAGGACACAACGATTGAAGATGCCAAAGCATTGTTGCAAGATATTATTGACGAATATTTTGAAGGGGGAGAAGCAGAATGAAAGTAATTTTTACAGCAGACGTAAAAGGCAAAGGGAAAAAGGGTGAAATCAAGAACGTAAACGATGGTTATGCCCGCAATTACCTTTTGAAAAATAACCTTGCAGTAGAAGCAACAAAAGGAAACGTACAAGCACAGAAAGCCAAAGATGCGAAAAAAGAACAACTTGCACAAGAAGAAGTGGAAGAAGCTGAGAAGCTTAAAGAAACACTTTCCAATTTAGAAGTGAAACTTAGTGCTAAATCTGGTGATGGGGGACGTTTATTCGGTTCCATCACAAGTAAGCAGATTGCTGAAGAGTTGAAGAAAAACCATGATATAAAAATCGATAAGCGTAAGATTGAATTGGATGAACCGATCCGTACGCTTGGATACACAGACGTACCGGTCAAACTTCATCCAGAGGTGACAGGTAGCATTCGTGTTCATGTAGAAGAAAAATGAGGATCCTTTTCAAACTAGGAGGAACTGCTAGTGAGTGAATTATGGAATGATCGTACACCGCCCCACAACATAGAAGCGGAGCAAGCGGTCCTTGGTGCGATCTTTTTAGAACCTGAAGCGATGTCGACAGCAGCGGAGTATTTACTCCCAGAAGATTTTTATCGAGCTAGCCATCAGCGTATCTTTGAAGTGATGTTGAATCTATCTGATAAAGGAGAGCCGATCGATCTTGTCACAGTTACAACTGCGCTCTCCAATAATAAAGTATTGGAAGAGGTCGGGGGCGTTTCATATCTAACGGATATTGCAAATGCTGTACCGACAGCTGCCAATATCACCTACTATACAAAAATCGTCAGTGAGAAATCTACGCTCAGAAGTTTAATACGCACTGCTACGAACATTGTCACTACAGGGTATTCAGAAGAAGAAGATTTAGAAGATGTGCTTAACTCTGCAGAGAAAGATATTCTGGAAGTCTCTCAGAGAAAGAACTCCGGGGCGTTCAAAAACATTAAAGATGTGTTGATCGATGTTTATGACAATATCGAGCAATTGCACAATAACGAAGGCGGAATCACCGGTATACCTACTGGATACCGTGATTTAGATAACATTACCTCTGGATTCCAGCGTAATGATTTGATTATCATCGCTGCACGACCTTCCATGGGTAAGACAGCCTTCGCTTTGAATATTGCTCAAAACGTGGCCGTTCATACAGATGAAAATGTAGCGATTTTCAGTCTTGAGATGGGTGCTGATCAGCTGGTTTCCCGTATGTTATGTGCAGAAGGGAACATTGATGCACAACGGTTACGTACGGGACATATGGAAGCAGAGGATTGGAACAAATTGACGATGGCGATGGGGAGCTTGTCCAATGCGGGTATTTTTATCGACGATACGCCCGGCGTCCGCGTCAGTGAAATCCGGTCCAAATGCCGTCGTTTGAAGCAGGAACACGGTCTGGGAATGATTCTGATTGACTATCTTCAATTGATCCAAGGAAGCGCAAATTCAAAAGAAAACCGTCAGCAGGAGGTATCAGAGATTTCCCGTTCCTTAAAAGGACTAGCCCGGGAATTGAATGTACCTCTAATCGCTTTATCCCAGCTTTCACGTGGAGTAGAATCTCGACAAGACAAGCGGCCGATGATGTCTGACTTGCGTGAGTCGGGTTCTATTGAGCAGGATGCTGATATCGTAGGTTTCCTTTACAGGGATGATTACTACGATCAGGAGTCTGAAAACCAGAACATTATCGAGATCATTATTTCGAAGCAGCGTAATGGTCCGGTAGGGAATGTCGAGTTGGCGTTTGTGAAAGAATACAACAAATTCGTTGACCTTGATCACCGATACAGCGAGGCCGATGTTCCACCAGCTTAAAGTAGTGCTGATTGTGGCAGATATAAAGAAAGAGTCGTCTATTCAACATGGAATAGACGACTTTTTTATTTCATCATCATACCATCACGCCTCTAATGAGTTACGCTGGAATGATGGATGAATCCTGTATTAATCTTATAGAAACTGGACGGTATTAATTGAATCGTTCTGTAACAATCAGTTGTACATGGTGATCATCCATTAATTTCTGATATTGATAATCGAGTGCTTTATCAGTGATGATTACATCGACATCATCTAAACTTGCAAATTGAAAGAACTCGGTAGTACCGAACTTCGTGTGATCAGCAAGAACGATGACTTCGCTGGCCTGCTCCATCATATTCCGTTTGACCATTCCATCTTCCTCATGGGCAATCGTCAGACCTTTGTCCGAGATGCCGACTACGCCAATAAACGCTTTATCGACGTTAAATTTTTTTAGACGTTCAATCACTGATGTACCATATAAAAAACGGTGTTCTTTCTCTAATTGGCCACCTAGAAGCTGTATATTGACGTGTTCTTTATTTGAGAGGCTTTCCGCCTGATGAATGGAATTGGTAATGACTGTACAGTCGATGGCACCCATATGGTTGGCACATGCTTGTACTGTGGTAGAAGTATCAAGGATGATTCTGTCCCCATCATGAATCATAGTTGCTGCTTCTTTGCCGATTCGCTGCTTCTCTGAAGATACAGTCTTCAGACGATGACTGTAATTCTTCACTTGATTGTGAGAAGAAGGAAGGATGGCACCGCCTCTTGTACGAACGATGGCTTTCCGATCTTCCAACTTTACTAAATCTCTTCTTGCTGTATCTCTGGAAACGTTGAATTTCTCGCAAATTTGTTCCACAGATATACGTCTATGGTCTTTTAAGAATTGAAGAATTCCAATGATACGTTCTTCTTGATACATTCCCCTTCCTCCTTCCACATCTATCCTTTTTAAGTCATTATAAGTAAAAAAATAATTAAACACAAGTTATATAAGTGTTAATAAGTGTTAAGGTTTTTGTTGGAACAAACCAATTATCGAACGATATTTTATTTTTAATTTATAATGTTCGGATATTAGATTGACTTGTCCTTTTATCATTGATAAACTGACGGTGGAAAACATATAAAAACAAATTTTTGGCGGAGGTGCCTTATGTCGTCAGTGGTTGTAGTCGGAACCCAATGGGGAGACGAAGGAAAAGGGAAAATCACCGATTTTCTTTCTCAAAATGCTGAAGTTGTAGCTCGATATCAGGGTGGTAACAATGCAGGTCACACAATTAAATTTGATGGAGTAACTTATAAATTGCACTTAATTCCTTCCGGGATTTTTTTTGAAGATAAAATTTGTGTTCTAGGAAATGGAATGGTCATTGATCCTAAAGCTCTTTTGGAAGAGTTGAAGTATTTACATGATAAAGGGGTTTCCACGGATAACTTACGAATCAGTAATCGTGCACATGTTATCCTGCCTTATCACTTAAAACTGGATGCTCTTCAAGAAGAAGATAAAGGTGTTAATAAGATAGGTACGACAAAGAAAGGGATCGGCCCTGCTTACATGGATAAAGCAGCCCGGATGGGAATCCGCATCGCTGACTTACTAGACAAGGAGAGTTTCCGTGAGAAACTTGAGCAAAATCTGGCAGAAAAAAATCGTCTGTTGGAAAAAGTCTATGGTATAGAGCCGTTTACTGTCGATGAAATTCTAGAAGAATATTATGAGTATGGCCAGCAAATTGCGCATTATGTATGTGATACTTCTGTCGTACTGAATGATAATCTTGATGAAGGGCGTAGAATTCTATTCGAAGGTGCACAAGGCGTCATGCTGGACATCGACCAGGGGACGTACCCGTTTGTCACTTCCTCCAACCCAATTGCTGGTGGAGTAACCATTGGATCAGGGGTAGGACCTTCAAAAATCAAACATGTCGTTGGTGTATCCAAAGCGTATACCACGCGTGTAGGAGACGGTCCATTCCCTACAGAATTAGAGGATGAAACAGGGGATCAGATCCGTGAAGTAGGAAATGAATATGGAACGACTACAGGCCGTCCTAGAAGAGTCGGTTGGTTTGATAGTGTGGTGGTACGTCACGCCCGTCGAGTGAGCGGCATCACCGATTTATCTTTGAACTCCATTGATGTCTTGACTGGCATTGAAACTTTAAAAATCTGTACAGCTTATAAGTACAAAGGCGAAATCATGGAAGAATTCCCTGCCAGCTTAAAAGTTCTGGCAGAATGCGAGCCTGTCTATGAAGAGATGCCGGGGTGGACAGAAGATATTACAGGGGCAGAAACGTTAAGCGATCTACCTGAAAATGCACGTCATTACATTGAACGTGTTTCACAGCTTACAGGAATTCCTTTATCCATTTTTTCCGTAGGCCCGGATCGTGCCCAGACGAATGTGGTTCGAAGCGTTTATAGTGAATAAAAATAGGAACACGTCTGACAGGGTTAGGTCAGGCGTGTTTTGTTTAACATATGGAAGGAAAGGAGATGTTTCACGTGAAACGGATTTGCGTGTTTGCGGGATCAAGTAAGGGAAGTCATCCATCGTATGAAAGTAAAACGAAAGAGTTAGGTGAAGTATTCGCTGAGAAAGGCATTGAACTTGTTTATGGTGGTGCGAAGAGCGGATTGATGGGAGTTTTGGCAGACAGCATTTTAAAACATGGCGGCAAAGTGACGGGAATCATGCCGACCCATTTATTTGAGAAAGAAATCATCCACCCAGATATCACAAGGCTTATTGAAGTGGAAACGATGCATGAAAGGAAAGCGAAAATGAGCGAATTAGCTGATGGGTATATTGCGCTTCCAGGAGGTTTCGGGACCTTTGAGGAATTATTTGAGACAGTTAGCTGGGCACAAATTGGCTTGCATAAAAAACCGATGGCATTATTCAATATCCATAGGTATTATACGCCATTGATGAAGTTGATCGAGCATTCAATTGAAGCAGGCTTCGTTCCTGAACAAAACAAGGAGCTGATATTTGAGTCTGAAGATCCTCATCAAATATTGAAGTGGATGGAATCGTAAGTCGTTCTTTTCCTTCGTAAATATCTTATAAACTTATCGTTTTCACAAAAGATAATCCAAGGTATCGATAAGAAACCTCGATTCTATTGATAGGTTTTCCTTGAGAGATGCTTAAGCCGTAAATTTTCTCGGGTTGAGACTTTTGAGAGGACAGGAAGATCGTACGTACATGTCTAGCACTTGAATCAGAAATGTTGTTCATCCCATATGCTTCTTCATATGAGTCAGATATAGAAAATCCTTTGTCTTTATGACTGACTTGCATCATCATTTTAACAGGAGGTTCTTTACCATTAACCTTAACGTTTGTGATGCGGACCTTTCCAAGTATATTATTATTCACAAGTGATACAATCACTGATTCTTTATCCATTGTAGAACCAACGAACCCGTGACTCAAAGGCGGACTGAACTGTAGATAGAGGGAAAGAATTGAGAAAAACAGGATGATAAAAAAAGAGGCCGGTTTCAAAACTTTTTTCATTACTCACCCTCCTTTCATTTTAAGAGATTATCAACAAGTGGATGCTCATTCTATATCATTATGAAAAAGTATATTGCATGGATCGGTATCCTATGGTATGATATTATTCGTTGCGGTAAACAACACTATTTTGGTCCGGTAGTTCAGTTGGTTAGAATGCCTGCCTGTCACGCAGGAGGTCGCGGGTTCGAGTCCCGTCCGGACCGCCACTTTCATTATACTCTCTCTTTTATGTGAAATGACTCGAAATTACAGCAATCTGTTATCGAATATGTCATCGAAACTTGAAAGATGTAGTAAAAATTTGAAATGCAAACATGATGGCTCGGTAGCTCAGTTGGTAGAGCAACGGATTGAAGCTCCGTGTGTCGGCGGTTCGACTCCGTCCCGAGCCACTTTGAACGTCTGCGTACTTACGCAGACGTTTTTTTCGTTTTGCCGCTGAAAAACCTGAGAAATTGGTAGAACTAATCCAATTTCTCAGGTTTTTAATCATTTACCATATTATTCATATTATTAATGTTACTCATTTGTAAAATATGTATTTTAGAATGACTCTATTTGTTTAAAATTACACTCTTAATTTCTATTTTTTTGAAAGAATATTATATATACATTACATCTTGATAAATCTATTTTAACAAGTCTGCAGCTATGATAGATTATATGAGTGAAAAACTACGATTGTATATTCATTTGTTTGACAAGGGTAAAGTTTAACAGGAGGAAACAGCATGTTTTTATATATAGGATTCAGTAAGAGAGTAGCTGCTGTCGTGTTTTTAGGTATGTTATTAACTGTAGGAACCGTATATGCAGAAAGTAATCTACAAACTACATACCACGTCTATGTGGATGGTAAACATGTCGGTTTAGTTGATGAAAAAGAAAAAGTGAAAAATTACGTTGAGGAAAAAATCAAACAGACAGAAGAGAAGAATGATCATTGGGATGCCCAAATACAAGAAGAAGTCTCATTCAAATTAGAAAGACAATTTTCTCCAGAATTCAATAACGACGAAGTCATGGATACGCTTGAAGATGAGGTGACGTTAGAAGTTGATGCCGTAGGCTTGAACATTGATGGAAATACCATTGCTTACCTCCCGACAGAAGAACAAGCCAAACAAGTCGAACAGAAATTGAAACAAAAACATGTCGATCCGGACACTCTAAAAAAATTAGAGGAAAGAAAAGCGAAAGCCCAGGAACCTGCTATTCAAGAAAATCAATCCGAAGTAGTACATGTAAGCATGAGTGAAGCGATTGATCGTGAAGAAACAAAGGTCTCCCCTGACAAGCTTTCCACAGTTGAAGAGACCGTTGACCTTATTGAAAAAGGAAAAGCTGAAGTTCATTATGACTTATCCAAGGATCACCTTATGAACAAAGATTCTGATGGTGATAAATCAGAAGAAGATAAAGTTGTAAAAAAATCTGAAAAGATGTCTCCTTTGACGGAAGTGATTGTAAAAGAGAGAGGAATTAAAACGGAAAAGGTTCCTTTTGAAACGGAAGTCAAGAAAACAGATGACCTATATAAGGGAGAGTCTGAAGTAAAACAAAAAGGTAAAGACGGAGAAAAATCGATTTCCTTTACAAAAGTTTTCAAAAATGGACAGTTAGAAAAAGAGACGGTTACAAAAGAAGAAACAACGAAGGAACCACAAAATAAAATCATTCTGGAAGGAACAAAGGTAATTCCATCCAGAGGGACAGGAGATTTTGTATGGCCTGCTGTCGGAGGCACGGTTACCAGTGAACTAGGTCAGCGATGGGGCCGCATGCATAAAGGTATTGATATTGCCGGTGTAAGCGACCGTACCATCAAAGCTGCCGACCACGGAAAGGTGATTGTCGCAGAACGTCAAAGTGGATTCGGTAACAAAGTTGTCATTGATCACAATAACGGGTATAAAACGATTTATGCCCACCTATCTTCCTTTGATGTGGAGGTAGGAGATACAGTGAAACGTGGAAGCAAAATCGGTGTTATGGGTACTACCGGAAATTCTACCGGCATTCACCTACACTTTGAAATTCATAAAGAGGGAAATATAAAAAATCCTATGTCCTTTTATTAGAAACCAATCCGCTATGATAGATGATCATAGCGGATTTTTACATCACACTTATCATTACGAATTCGTAACATTTGTGGTTAAAAAAGACATTTGCATCTAAATAAGTTAAAATGAGAGAAAGTATAGTAGACAAAGAAAGGAATGTGACTTTCTATGGCACCGAAAATCTTAGTAGTCGATGACGAAAAACCGATAGCGGATATATTGAAATTCAACTTGGAAAAAGAAGGTTATGAAGTGGTATGCGCCCATGATGGTGATGAAGCCATTCAAAAGGCATACGATGAAAAGCCGGATCTAATCCTACTTGATATCATGCTTCCGAATAAAGACGGAAACGAAGTATGTCGTGAAGTGAGAAAAAAGCATAATATGCCGATCATCATGCTTACGGCTAAAGATGCTGAGATTGATAAAGTGCTTGGTTTGGAAATGGGAGCCGATGATTACGTGACCAAACCTTTCAGCAATCGTGAATTGATTGCGCGGGTGAAAGCAAACTTGCGCCGCCAGCAGCAAGAGCCGGAAGATAATGATCAACCTAAGGATATTACGATTGGTCGTTTGGCGATTCATCCTGACGCCTATACGGTTACAAGAGATGGAAATTATATCGAGTTAACTCATCGTGAGTTCGAATTGCTGCACTACTTAGCTCGTCATATCGGTCAAGTAATGACCCGTGAACACTTGCTGGAAACGGTTTGGGGGTATGACTATTATGGAGACGTCCGTACAGTGGATGTGACTGTTCGCCGCCTTCGTGAAAAAATTGAAGAAAATCCTAGTAACCCTTCCTGGATCGTGACCCGTCGAGGAGTCGGTTATTATTTGAGAAACCCAGAGCAGGAGTAATGGTCTTATGAAAAAGGTGGGTTTCTTTCAGTCGGTCCGGCTGAAGTTTGTTGTCATCTATATATTGCTTCTCTTATTAGGCATCCAAGTCATTGGTGCCTATTTTGTTGGGAAGTTGGAGGAACAATTGGTTGAGAATTTCACAACCTCGATGAACGGCCGTTTGGACTCTTTAGCTTTCAGCTTGCAAAGTGCATTTGAAGCCGAACGCGGAGAGGCGGATCCAACTCTTAAATCTGAAATCAATTCGTTATTGAATGATTTTAATGATACAGATGATATTCGTAAACTGTCCGTCTATGACGATGGACCTAACCTTATTGCCTCTTCTGGAGGAGATAAGAAGAACATCGGTAAAAAGGTGACGGATATCCGTATTACGAAAGTGTTTATGCTTGGAGAAACCGAACAGCAGGTTTATGTCGATAAAGAGTCGAACACGCGGCTCTGGGTAGGTTCAAAACCCATTACGGATGAGTCCGGCAATGTCGTCGGGGTTTTACGCTTTGAAACGAGCATGAAAGACATCTATGATCAACTTCAGTCGATCAATGGAATATTTGCCAGAGGAACTTTGCTTGCCATTACAATAACGGCGATTCTTGGTATTTTAGTTGCACGTACGATCACGAATCCACTGACGCAAATGAAGAAACAAGCTCAAATTATGGCAACGGGAGACTTTTCTCAGAAAGTCGATATTAAAGGAAATGACGAAATCGGACAGCTGGGAATTACGTTCAATGATCTTAATGATAAATTGCGGTTAGCCCAGGCGACAACCGAGGGGGAACGCCGAAAGTTGAGTTCTGTTCTCTCCAATATGTCGGATGGTGTCATAGCAACAGATCGGCTCGGAGCGATCATTCTGATGAATGAGCCGGCGTCTAAACTTCTTGGTCAGACATTTGATGAAGTCCAGGGGCAGTCACTGGTGGATGTCCTTGATTTGAACGATCAGATGGAGGATATCTCTGAAGTCGAGGAGACAGGGTCGACAATCATTGATTTGAGTACGGATGAGAAGCACCTCTTATTGAAGGCCAATTTTTCAGTGATAGAAGATGAGAACAATGAAATGAACGGGTTCATTTCTGTAATCAGTGATGTAACCGAACAAGAGAAGGTCGAACAGGAGCGGCGGGAGTTCGTCTCCAATGTATCCCATGAACTCCGTACGCCATTGACTACGATGAGAAGTTATATCGAGGCTTTGAATGATGGAGCTTGGCAGGATCCAGACATCGCTCCAAGGTTTCTTGATGTCACTCAGAATGAAACGGATCGGATGATTCGCTTAGTCAATGACTTACTTCAATTAACGAAAATGGATCATAAAGAGACGAGCTTAGTGAAGGAAAGAGTGGAGTTTGTCGAATATTTCAACCAAGTCATCGATCGGTTTGAAATGAACAAAGATGAGAACGTTACATTCGTCCGTCATTTACCGAAAAAGAAAATGTATGTATGGATTGATAAAGATAAAATTACGCAAGTGTTGGATAATGTCATCTCCAATGCGATCAAGTACTCACCGGAAGGGGGTACGATCCGCTTTGAGGCCTACTCTACTAAAAAGCAGATGCGGGTAACGATAGCAGATGAAGGTATCGGGATGCCTGCTGATACCGTAGATAAAATCTTCGATCGATTTTATCGAGTCGACAAGTCCCGCGCTAGACAGATGGGCGGAACTGGACTCGGGCTTGCCATTGCCCGGGAAATGATTGATGCCCATCATGGAAAGATATGGGCTGAAAGTCAAGAAGGTAAAGGGACGACCATTCTCTTTACTCTACCGCTAATGAGTCAGAAGCGGAGGGGAAATCATGAATAAAGAAGCACTTAAGTCCGTGATTTTGGTGATTTTAATAGCTTTCAGTTTGATTTTGAGTGTTGCACTATGGAATTATCAGCCTAGTGTGGATGAGCTGCAAAAAGAAAAAGTTGTTGAAGATACAAAATTAGAGGGGATTGGAGAAACAAACGAGTTACTCACCCTTATTGAACCTGAACAATATGTGTTCCACAAAGATCAGGGGTATTATTCATACGCGAACACGGGAGATTTGAAAGATGCTTACACTGATATGAAGCAGTGGAAATTGTCGAGTATAAATAAAAACCCGAATGCCGCCAAACCAAGTGAAGGGCAAGAGATGGTTGAAATCATTTTCCCGACAGAAATTCCGATGTTGGCATTGAAGAAACTCGTTTCGATTCCTTCTGCCGAAATTTTGAATCAATCGCAAAGTTTCGATCGTATCGTAGTTACTCATAACCATGAGGAACAGTCTGCAGGGAAGTACGAATTGTTTGTCATCAATTCAAAAGAAAAAGTAAATGGAACAAAACTGCGGGCTCAGCTAGAGGAAGTCGATGGAAATAGTTTATTTAGTACATCTACCGAAAAAGATATGGTTGAACAAGTACGCTTAGCTGATTACATGGACGAAGCAAACACGTCAGATGATGGATTCAATCATATTTATATTTCAAAAGAAAAGCGGACGTATCCTTCTGTCGTATTGCAGGCCGATTCCATACCGGTAACTCCGTTGCAGAATTATCTATTCCCATCCTCATCAGTTGTGACGGATTCAACCTCCTCTACGGGGGAGCGGTTGATTCGTGATGTATACCGTCACCTTGAAGTGATGAGCAACGATAAAAAGCTGAAGTATATTTATCAAATTCCTAATGAGGCGAATGCTACTGATTTAGGTAAGTTCGAGTTGTTGGAGCAAAGCCGTGAGGATATCAATGAACATTTAGGCTGGACGAATGATTTTAAGCTGGAAGATATTTTACAATTTAGTGCAAAAGTCAATTACAGGATGTATTTCGAGGGTCTTCCTATACTTCAGAGCTTGGATTATGTGGATGTGGCCACCATGTACATCAAGTATGAGCAAGGAGCGATTCAAGCATATGCCCGCCCTCTTTTACAATTCAAAGAGTCGAGGTTTAACATTAACAGCGCTGATTCGGTGGGAGAGTTACTTTCCGGGGAAGATATCGCTGAGAGGTTGAAAAAATCCAAATTCAAATATGAAAATATTCAAGGCTTACGGATCGGTTATGAACTTAAAGAAGAAGAACATGGTCTTGCTTATTATTTGATTCCCCAGTGGTTTGTAAATATTGATGGTCAGTGGATAGCTGTCACCGAAAATACAGAGCTTTCTCAAAATGAAGAAGTGTCTTAAGGAGGGGGGCGATGTAAATGCAATGGGGTCAAATCAAAGTTCTGTTCATTCTAAGTTTTCTTATTCTTGATTTATATTTACTTCAACAATTCTTAGAGAAGCAGCAAGAAGCTGAATTAGGAAAAATCACTTATTCGGCATCCGAAGATATAGAAACAGTATTAGAAAATAATGATGTAACTTTTGCGCCGGATGCTATTCCGAAAGAAACCCCTGAAGTACCGATATTAATTTCGGAGGAAAGTAAGTTTTCTGAAGAAATCATCTCCAAGATGAAAACTTTGGAAGATGAGGGGGAACAGATCGTCTCTCTGCCCAGTGGAAATGTTTTGAAAGCACAATTGGAAGAACCGGTAGAAGTGACCAGTGAAAACGTTCTGGAACAGGTGAATTCTGTCTTTCCTTTCAGTAACCAATATTCGTACTGGGGCTGGAATAAAGACAATGGGGTTTTATTGTTTTTCCAAAAGGTGAATGACCGTACGGTTTACTTTAATAAAGGCGGATTTTTGATGGTCCAGGTAAAAAACAATAAAATCACTGGTTATATCGCTACTTTATTGGCCTTTTCTGATTCTCCCGGAGAAGACTCTGAAAAGGAACAGATGGTAGACTTGATCGACTCCAAGAGGGTTGTCAAACAGCTGTATGAAGAAGAAAAAATCACTTCAGGCGATCAAGTGACGAAAATGACGATCGGTTATCATAACAGTTTGAACCTGGCTCCGGGCCAGGAAAGCGGACCGCAGGTTTTTGGGCCGACATGGAAAGTAACTGTCAATGAAAGTGAAAATCACTTTGTTTATGCCATTGATGGTACGATTATCACGATTGAAGAAGAAGATTTCATCAAAGAAATCGAGGCGACCTATAATTTAACGAAACAAATCAGTGATTTAACAGCTAATAATCAAAGAAGCTCTGGAGAAATTAATTAGATGGAGTGTCAAACACATGTCCTTAAGATTTAGTGTACTTGCTTCTGGTAGTACTGGAAATGCCTTTTATATAGAATCGGGCAATGAAAAGATCCTTGTTGATGCAGGATTGAGTGGAAAGAAAATTGAAAATCTGCTTGGGCAGGTCGATATCGATCCCCATGACCTTTCACGTATTTTAGTGACTCATGAACACAGCGATCATATCAAAGGATTGGGAATCATGGCTCGCAGGTATAAGCTTCCGATCTATGCGAATGAAAAAACATGGACAGCGATGGAAAATCAAATTGGTAAAATACCAATCGATCAGAAATTTCATTTTGATATGGAAACGACCCGGACTTTCGGAGAAATTGATGTAGAATCATTCGCGGTTTCGCACGATGCGGCAGACCCTATGTTCTACACATTTCACCATGAGGGCAAAAAAGTAGCGCTTGTTACGGACCTCGGCTATGTATCTGAACGTATTAAAAAAACGGTGGAAGATGCAGATGCTTATATTTTTGAATCCAATCACGATGTCAGCATGCTGCGCATGGGGAGATACCCATGGAATGTTAAACGCAGGATCCTTGGGGATTCCGGCCACGTATCCAATGAAGATTGTGCGCTGGCTTTGACCGACATTCTGACTGATCGAACGAAACGAGTGTATTTAGCCCACTTGAGTTTGGATAATAATATGAAAGATTTAGCCCGAATGTCCGTAACGAATATTTTAAAAGAGCGAGGTTTCGAGGTTGGGAGCAGAATCGAGCTTCATGACACCGATCCTCAAGAAGCGACTCCGATTTATGAAGTGTAAAGCGTTTTATTTTTCAATAAAAAAGGAAAGAATACCTAAGTAGTCAGGGTAGGACAGAAAGGACAGGTGAAGACTTGTGGGTTATTATGATGACCATTCGGCAGCCACTCAGAATAAAAAGCAACGGCGCAGCTGGGTAATGCCAACCATTGTCGGTGTCATTTTAGGAGCTGTTCTCATTTTATTAGCACTTCCGGCGCTCGTACAAACCGATTTGCTTCCGTATGATATTACTATTCCGGAAGATGAAAGTGGATTAGTTGAAGACGATCAAGGTCTGACCGGTAATAATACGAAGAATGTAGAAGTCAATGTAACGACCCAGATCACAGAAGTGGTTGATAAAGTCACACCTTCCGTCGTTGGAGTCGTTAATATTCAATCACAACAAAATTTCTGGCAGGATAGTGACTCTTCTTCTCAGCAAGCAGGAGTAGGGTCGGGAGTCATCTATAAAAAAGAAGATGGATCAGCTTATGTGGTCACCAATAATCACGTCATCGAAGGTGCTAATGAGATTGAAGTCGTTTTATCAGATGAGACACGAATCAAAGCCCAGCTTGTCGGCAGTGATATTTTTACCGATTTAGCTGTCCTTAAGATGCCTGATGATCAGGTGAAACATGTGATAGAAATTGGCAGTTCTGATAACTTGAAAGTTGGCGAACCAGCTATTGCGATTGGTAACCCGCTTGGACTTCGTTTTTCAGGGTCTGTTACAAAAGGGATTATCAGTGGAAAGCAACGTGCCATTCCTCAAGATTTCAACAGGGACGGCCTGGAAGATTGGCAGGCAGAAGTCATTCAGACCGATGCAGCCATCAACCCTGGGAACAGTGGTGGAGCATTAATCAATATTGAAGGTCAATTGATCGGCATCAATTCCATGAAAATCGCTAAATCGGCAGTGGAAGGGATCGGTTTCGCGATACCGATTGATTCAGCCAAACCGATTATTGACGAATTGGAAGAATTCGGTCAAGTCAATCGACCGTACATCGGTATTGAAGCATACGGCTTGAATGAGGTTCCAAGTGCAGAATGGAGCAACACTTTGAACCTTCCTGAAGAAGTGAAAGGCGGATTGTACATTCGGAGCATTAAACAAATGTCCCCGGCTGCAAAAGCTGGATTAAAGCCTCTTGATGTCATTACTGCTTTAGATGGTGAGAAAGTCGAAGACATTATTGACTTGAGAAAGTATTTATACAGTCAAAAGGATCCAGGCGATAAATTAGAGATTACTTATTACCGCGATGGAAAGAAAAACACGTTGACTATAACACTAGGTTCACAGGAATAAAGTGAAAAAAGGGTATCCTCCACCGGGGATACCCTTTTATTTTGTCGTATTTTAAAGAAGTTTGTCATATCCACAGCTTGTGAATAAGGCTATGGATAAGTAGCATATATGGTAGCGAACATACATGCTACTACCATATACACCTATGGATATGTGAATATGTGGATTAAACTGTGGATAATTTGTTTATATTGTGAGGAAACCTGTGAATATCGGAAAATTAACAATTATTGTGAATAAGTCTGTGGACAATTGTGGGTAACTAATTTCGTTACTTATTTCTTCCACATGTGAATAAAGTTAAACCTTAAAAATAACAAGTATCTTTTCTCTCAATGTTTAGCTCAACGCCTTTACATGCTTCTTTCTTCACCCCCTTCTTTTTAAGTAACGATTTTCGAAAGTTCTTTTCCTTTTTATTTCGACATCTTGGATAACTGTGTTTGCTGTTTATGGAAACCTGCAACTCTCGTACAATAGACATAAGGAGGTTGTACATATGATTGATTTACGAAGTGATACGGTGACAAAGCCGACTCTAAAAATGCGTCAGGCAGCTTTTGATGCAGAAGTAGGAGATGATGTATTTGAAGAAGACCCGACTGTTCAACGACTGGAATTGAAAGCAGCAGAAATGCTGGGTAAGGAAGCGGCGTTGTTTGTGACAAGTGGTACTCAAGGCAATCAAATCACGGCTTTGACGCACTGTCAGCCTGGTGATGAAGTATTGATGGAGGAAGAGGCCCATATTTTTTTATATGAAGGAGCATCGATGTCTGCTCTCGCCGGCGTACAGCCACGAACAATTAAAGGAACTAACGGTGCCATGGACCCGGAAGAAGTCCGATCAAAAATACGTCCCGAAAACGTACATTTCCCGGACACCAGTTTGATTTGTATAGAGAATACTCATAACAAAGCTGGCGGAGCTGTAGTCCCCTTGGAAAACATGCAAGCCATTTATGAAATCGCCCGTGAACATGGAATTCCAGTTCACTTAGATGGTGCTCGCTTATTTAACGCTTCCATTGCAAGTGGAATCTCTGTTCACAGATTTGCAGACCAAACAGACAGTGTTCAATTTTGTCTTTCAAAAGGACTGGGAGCTCCTGCAGGATCCATTATAGCAGGTTCCACAGAGTTTATTAGAAAAGCGAGGAAGTGGAGAAAACGCCTTGGTGGTGGCTTACGCCAAGTGGGGATGATCGCAGCACCAGGTCTGATAGCATTGGAAGAAATGGTAGACCGCCTGGAAGAGGATCATTCCAATGCACAGCTTTTGGCGGAAGGTATTGGGAATATCCATGGTTTGAAAGTAGAAAAAGCGGTTGAAACCAACATCGTCCTCGTCAATGTAGAAGAATGTCAAAAAACGGCTGAGCAATTTCTTGATCAGTTAAAGGAGAGTGGTATTTTAGCTGTACCTTTTGGACCTTATACCATTCGTTTTGTTACACATTTTGATGTGAGTGAAGAGGAAATACAAATTACGGTAAGGCGCATGGCTGAAATGGTCAACCAGTTAAAAAAACTATAAGCGCTGTTCATAATCGTTTTCTAAAAATCATAATCATAATAGTGAAACTTCTCATCGCACATCCAGCGGTTTGTTCCAGAATAGCCAAGGGAATAAAAGAGTAAATCCAACCATTGGAGGTGGATTCCTTGCCGGAATTCAAGGCTGGTCAAAGTGTAAGACAAAAGCCGTTGACCCATGAGCATCAGTTTGCTGATCTGTTCGCAAGAGAAGGGTTTTTTCTCGATGGTATCCCTTTGGATGAGCTAAGAAAACATGTGAGGAGTACGAAGAAATATAGAAAAGCGAAAAAACAACGGAGTTGAAACCAAACGCTTACTCCTATAAGCGTTTGGTTTTTTTCTCTACAAAAAAATTTTGCCGTATACATGAAAAGACTCCCGGTCAAGCCAGGAGTCTGATCGTTATTGTGCCGCTTTTAGCCCGGCCTTATTGATGAAATTCCAAGGTTGATTGAAATGAGGCTGGAAGAAGAAATCAACAAACCCTAATTCATCAACCGTCATTCCGCTTTGTATACATACACTCATCGTATTGATGGATTGGGTGACATCCGCTTTGGAAATGACTTGAGCACCTAAAACACGACGTGTGAGTGGATCGAAACTCACTTTCATTTTCACCTTTTCAGCAGTAGGCATAAATCCAGGACGGTGTACTTCTTCAACCGTGACACTTTCCACTTTCACATGACCCGCTTGAGCGGAAGTATCGGTCAAACCTGTAGATGCCATATTCCAATCATAAATATGGAGTCCAGATGTGCCCTGGGTTCCAATGTGTTTCATCCTCGGTTCCATTAAGTTGTATGCAACTAATGTTCCCATGCGTACAGCGTTTGTTGCGAGAGGAATATATACATGGTTACCTGTCGGGTTGTATTTGACAGCACATGCATCCCCGGCAGCAAAAATATTTGGATCACTTGTTTTCATATATTCATCGACTTTAATGGCACCGTTTTGCAGCATATCGACTTTTCCGTTTAAAAGATCCGTATTTGGCTTGAACCCGACACACATGACAACTAAGTCTGTTTCATAAATGTTGTGATTGGTCTCTACACGTTTCACAAATCCGTATTCTCCTTGGAAGCTCTTCACTGTTTCATTCAAAGCTAAAGTAATTCCTCGGAATTTAAAATCTTCTTCCACCATATCTGTAAATTCAGGGTCCAAATACTTATTAAGGATTCTGTCTGCTCCATCAATCAGAGTGACTTGTTTACCGGCTTTTTCGAAAGCTTCGACAAGTTCTACACCAATATAGCCGCCACCGACTACGGTTATTTTTTCAGCTGATTTGGATTTTTCAATGATGGTATTGGCTTGGTCGTAGTTTTTAGCTAATAAAATATTCTCAAATTGTATTCCCTCAATAGGAGGGACGATCGGCCAGGACCCCGTAGTCATCACAAGTTTGTCATAAGAATCAGTAACCGTTTTTCCTGTGATCAAATTTTGGGCTTTAATGGTTTGGTGGTCAGTATCAATATCTTTTACATCATGCTTCAGCTTCATCGTTACCCCAAGCTCTTGTAATTTTTGGGGTGAAGAGTAAAACAATTCTTCTGCATTGTCCACGACCCCACCAACATATAAAGCAAGACCACAGGACAGGAAGGAGACATTATCGTTACGTTCGTAGACTGTGATTTGAGCCTCGGGGTACATATTTGCCATATTTGTGACTGCAGCTGTACCTGCGTGAGTACTTCCAATGACTGCAATTTTCATAAATGATTACCTCCATAGTATATTGTGAAAAATTTCACATATAAAAATAAAAAAAGAAGAGTTTGAAATATACTTTATTGCTCACTATTTCACAAGAGTAAATAAAATGTGTTTTGTTTGTCGGGTTATTGATACTGAAAACACATGTGAATTATTTCACAATGTTGATTATGACTTTATTATAATAGGGGGATCGGTGAAATGCAACCTATTTGTTCAATATTTCACAAGAAGATATGAAATTAAAACCTCACTCCAACCAGAGAATGCGATGGAGTGAGGTAATGGTTTGTTCAAATGATAAAACCTGCTATCAAAAAGAGTACGGAAGCGACTCCAGCTGCCATCAATGCATAAGGAAGCTGGGTGTTGATGTGTTCCATGTGTTCTACGTCTGCACCGATGGAAGACATGACACTTGTATCGGAGATTGGTGACGTATGATCACCAAATGCGCCCCCGGATAATACTGCAGCTGCTGCAAGGATGGGATCCCCGCCGGTCGCATACATCAAGGACACGCCGATCGGCATCATTATGGCCCATGTACCGAAAGAAGTTCCCATAGAGAAAGCTACGAAACCTGAAATCAAGAAGATGGCTACGGGAATGATGCTGCTTGGAATGACCCCCTCAGCTACTTCGGAAATATAGGCCGCTGCACCCACCCCTTCTGGGGCGGTCGCACGCATGATGTCTCCTAAAGTCACGGCTAGTATGATGATGACACCACCCAGGATGACGGACTTGCTTCCATCGTATAGTTCATTCAAAAACTCTTTGGCACTCATCAATCCTTTGGCGATGTATTTGATGAATGCTATGACAATGCCGACAGAAAAACTGATGAGAAGCATCTTGTTTCCATCCAACGGCAATGTAGGGATATCTGCAAAGTAGGTCAGTGTATAATTCCAGAGACCTAAAACGACAAGAAGAGCAATGGAAATGCCTAAAGGTAAGACCATATCAGATACAGTCCCATTGTGTTTTGTTTCTTCTTCCTCATTTTTCTCTTTGGAAGCTGCAACTTCCTGGAACGCTCTATTTTCGAATCTTGCTTTTTCTTCCGCTTGTTTCATCGGGCCGAAATCTTTGATCTTTCCTGCAGCTACTAAAAATACGACAAGCAAAATGACAATATTATAGAAATTGTAAGGCACGGTTTTTGCTATACCTACAATCGGGTCTTCTACACTCTGGATGTTGTCCACCATCAACGCTCCCATAAATGCTACCCAGCCTGAAATAGGGACTAGAACGTTGATTGGAGAGGAAGTAGAGTCCAGGAAAAATGCCAGCTTAGCTCTTGATATGTTCATTCGATCATAGATGGGGCGGAAAACTGTACCTGTTGCAAGAGAGCTGAAGTAAGCACTCGTAAATAATGAACTTCCCATTGCAGCTGTAGAAAGCTGAGCCCCTTTTTTGCCACGTACTTTATTTGCAAGCCAGTGACCGAAAGCGTAAGCTCCCCCTGATTTATTCAATACGCCGATAAATGCACCGAGTAATAAGACGATGATGACTAATTCAGCTCTTCCCGGCCCTTTTACCAGCCCCATTCCCCTGATTCCTGCATCAGCGTCAGCAGGATGTCCGGCAATTGCTCCGAACAAATTCACAATCGAGAAAAGAAATGCATGAATGACCCCGTTATTCTGTATGTCAATCATGATCGTTCCAACCAAGATACCTAATAGAAGCGATGGGACGACCCTTTTAGACCATATCGCTAGTATTAAAGCGAGTACGGAAGGGAGTAATGATAAGATTCCGAAGTGTTCCATGGTGTTTCTCCTTCCTTTATTTTAACCATTTTAAAATTTGAAATTGTTTGAAAAGAATACAGTTTTGAATTATAAGAGACTATATTTTTGTATTAAAGGGAAAAAAACGAAAAAAACCCAGTATTGAGAAAAATATAAAAAATAATTGAAAACATGAAGATCGTTGTGAAATACTGGGATTTATGATTTTTCGTCACCAAGGAGTGAGGCAGATGAGTGAATTTTTACAACAAGCGAAAAATTTACAGTACCAGATGACAGAATGGCGCAGAACCCTGCACCAAAATCCCGAAACTGGTTTTGAAGAATATAAAACTTCTCAATTTGTTCAAGATAAATTAAAAGAATTTGGCTATGAGCCAAAAGTCTTTGCGAAAACAGGAGTTGTAGCTTTAGCTGAAGGTAAAGAAAAAGGAGAGACTGTAGCACTACGCGCCGATATGGATGCTCTTCCTATTCAAGATGAAAAAGATACCCCGTATGCTTCTGTAATTGAAGGGAAAGCTCATTTATGCGGACATGATGGTCACACGACAATGCTGCTTGGAGCTGCCAAGCTATTGAAGGATCATCCTCCTGAAAAGGGTAATGTGAAACTGATTTTTCAACCAGCCGAAGAAGGGTTGTTCGGTGCCCGGGCAATGATTGATGAAGGAGTTTTAAAAAATCCAGACGTAAAAGCTATCGCAGGATTGCATGTGAATCCGGATGTGGAAACGGGATACGTAACGTGCACTGAAAAAGAAACATGTGCTGCAGCTGATTTTTTTGATTTAGAGATTATTGGTTCAGGCGGACATGCGGCTCATCCTCATAAAGCTGCAGATTCCATAACTGTCAGTGCTGAAGTTATCAGTTCATTGCAACAAGTGGTAAGCCGTCAGACCGATCCTCTAGCTCCAACGGTATTGACGATCGGACAAATTCACGGGGGAAGTGCGGATAATGCCATTGCTCCCCGGGTTCGTATCGGTGGAACGGTCCGCACGCTTGATCCGGAAGTCCGCAGTCAAATGGAAGTAAAGATGGAGCGTGTCATTGGTGGTGTGACGTCAGGATTCGATATGAATTATAAATTCGATTATAAATACTTCTACCCAGCGCTTTTCAACGACTCCTCCTTGATCCCAGGTCTTGAACAAACAGTCAATGAAGTCTTAGGAAAAAATCGTTTTTCCATCGTAAAGCCTTCCATGGGAGGTGAAGATTTTTCTTTTTATGCGAATGAAATCCCGGCGATTTTCTTCCGTATAGGAGTAAGAAATGAAGAAAAGGATGCGGTATATCCACTACATCACCCGATGTTCGATTTAGATGAGGAAGCGTTGCCGAATGGTTCCGCTATTTTAGCTGCCTGGGCTCATCAACAATTGTAATCAACAAAGCCTATCGTCCCCTTCAATGGAGGCGGTAGGCTTTATACTTTTGAAAAAGAGATTATAGATCCAGGGCAGAAGAGGTATAATCATACTATTGGTTCTAAAACGGCAGGACAGGCTCGTACAATGTAGGGGAAGCGTACGCAGCGGAGGTGGGAAAGTGAAAAAACGTTTTGTTTTATGGTCGTTGTTAGGATTCGGCATTTATGCTTTGCTCTTGGGGCTTTACCTATTCCAATGGAGCGAATTCGGCGTGCCCGAAGCATACAAAGGCACTGCTGCAGACCCGGAAACATTTATGACTCCAAGAGAACTTGAACTTACTGAGGAATATTCAAGATATAGGTATTTTCTTTCTTTTCTTGGTCAGCCACTGGAATGGTTGTTATATCTAGGTATCATGCTCATGGGTGCTTCTGTAGTCTTTAAGCGTTTCAGTGAAGGTGTTTCTCGTTTTTCAGCCATCCAAATCCCGATTTATGTGCTGCTCCTTTCCACAATCTCATGGTTTATAATGTTCCCCTTGGACTATATTAAGCGAAAGTTATCACTACATTATGGGATTTCAACACAAAGTTTTTCCAGTTGGATGCGGGATGAGATTATAAGCTTCTGGATTGGATTTGCCATCATGGCGTTATTGATCACTGTACTTTATAAGTTAATGAAATGGTCCCAAAAACGGTGGTGGTTGTATGCTTGGCTGCTGATGATCCCGTTTTTTGTATTCATGATGTATCTTCAGCCGGTGGTCATCGATCCTTTATATAATGACTTCACAACTCTTCAAGATAAACAGCTGGAAGATAAGATTCTCACTCTGGCTGATCAGGCGGATATACCCGCGGATCGCGTATACGAAGTAAATATGTCTGAGAAAACAAACAGTATGAATGCTTATGTAAACGGGATCGGATCCAATTTGCGTATCGTGCTTTGGGATACGACTTTGAATCGTCTGCAAGAGGATGAAGTGTTATTCATCATGGCACATGAAATCGGCCACTATGTGATGAATCATCTTTATTGGAATTTAATCGGAGCTATTGTCGCCGCTTTCTTCGGATTGTTATTTGCTTATTATTTGATGAACTTCGCCGTGAGCAAATGTGGAAGGAAATGGAACTTCCACAAAGTATCTGATATTGCAGGACTTCCAGTTTTATTTTTGATACTTTCGCTGCTGTCATTTGCAGCAAGTCCGATCGAACTGGCCGTTTCCCGTCAAGCAGAGAAAGCGGCTGATGAATACGCCATCCAGATGACACAAGATAAAGAAGCTGCAGTCGGCTCATTTCAAGAGTTAACCGTAAATGGGCTGAGTGAGGTGAACCCTCCTGCTCTGGTCAAATATTTGAGATATGGTCATCCGACGATGATGGAGCGGATTTATATGCTCGAGCAATACGACCACAAGAAAAAATGACCTTAATAAAATTCCCTCGTTTTTCAGGCCATCTAACCTTTAGATGAACTGAGAAGCGGGGGATTTTTATTATTAAGGCTCTGTTAAAGGCTGGTGTTGATATTCTCTGTTTTAAAAAACTGTTTGGACAGAAATGAATTCAAACCACATATGAAGTGAAGGGTCGTCGGGGAAGGGTCCGCGCACCTAGAGGGGGAACCGGCAAGCTTCCTCGGGCAAAAGCCCTGTGGGACCAGAGCCTGTTTCCTTCTCCCGCGGGAGTCTCCCCCTTCCCCGACGACCCTTTTCATGATTATTTATTGAAATCATCTATTTCGTTAAAAGAGTGAAAACCAAAAAGGATACGACATCCTATATAAGTGGTTCTCATTTGTAAATTAAACCTTTTAAATGGAAGTTAAGTTGGCTAAAGTGCCTTTCCACTCACAAAGGATCAAAAAGAATAAATCAACATTAATCTTTAACAGAGCCATTATTAAATAGTTCTAATTTCCCGGGTAATACCTATATGCCTCTACGCCTTTTGGTGTACCCATGTATAGTCCTAAGACATGAACTTGGTAGGCACATGTCAGTAAATGGAGTTTTTTACATAGGAGTTTAACAATCGATGAAGAAAATTGTCATAATGCTAAATCTTAGGAGGCTATCGACCATATGAAAAAACGCAAACTGTTGTCCGTTTTAGGGGCGGGTATTTTAGCGAGTCAGCTTCTCAATCCTACGGGAAGCCAAGCTCTGACTTCAAGTCCTATGGTGAGTGATGTTCATGAGCAGCATGATCATTTGAACATTGATGTACGCGATGTCACATCCGGTGTTTTGCCAACGAAAGACCAACTTAAAGCTGCTGATCAATTGATCGAGCAGGTGGGGGCTGGAGTAAGAGTCAAATGGAATTCCTTATTCGGTACACCGTCTGTAATCATGAGAGATCAAGGTTATTTGACGGAATCGTCCAATAAAAACGCGCAAACTGTAGCGCGGGAGTGGTTGAAAGAACATGCTTCTATATTTGGTCTGAGTCCTGCAGATATCGACAACATGAATGTCATCCGTGATTACGCGATGAAGGGAACAGGACTTCATCCTGTAACATTCCAGCAAACGTTTGGAGGAGTAGAATCTGTCTATGGCGGTCGTGTGATTGTGGCAGTCAATGAAGAAGGAAGAATCCTATCTGTGACAGGAAACGCGAGCCCAGCAAAACAGATGGCTGATGACTTCCAATTGACGGCTTCTGATGCACTAAATAAAGCAATCAGCTTGGAAAACGCATCTCTTTCATATACACCAGAATCGTTAGGAACAGAAAATGGATGGGACGTCTTTGATGGAGCGGATGTGCTGCCCACGAAACAGCGTGTGAAGAAAGCTGCATTCATCACTGAAGAAGGTGTACGACCGGCTTATCGAGTCTTATACATTGAAGAGTTGAATGAAGGCTATGAAATCGTCATTGATGCTGTGAATGGGAAACAGCTCTACAAACGTTCCCTTGTCCAACACCTGGCAGATCCGGAAGGGTTGATTTTTGAAAACTATCCGGGTGCTCCTAAAGGTGGTACACAAGTGCTTAAATCATTCAATGGAGACCCCGATGCTTCTCCAGACGGATGGTTGATACCAGGATCTCCACTCGGCGTAACCACATTCGGGAACAACGCCAATTCCTATGCCAACTGGAGTAACTTCCTGGCACCTGCTGATCAAGCTGTGCGTCCAGTGGCACCTATGGGAGAGTTCAGTTTCACATTCAAAAACTCCTGGCAGGAAACTAAAGGGCAGACGACCCCTCCTTCCTATGCTGATGACCTGAATAGTGCAGCAACGAACTTATTCTATCATCACAACTTGTTCCATGATTATTTTTATAATCTTGGATGGACAGAAGAAGCAGGCAACCTGCAATACAATAACTACGGCAAAGGCGGCCTTGGCGGCGACGCGATTCTCGGTCTTGTGCAGGCTGGCGCAGCTTCCGGCGGTGCTCCTACCTACACAGGTCGTGACAATGCTTACATGCTGACGTTACCTGATGGTGTTCCTTCCTGGAGTGGAATGTTCTTATGGGAGCCGATCGAAGGTGCATTTGAAGGAGAGTATGCAGATGGTGACTTTGATGCAGGAATCATTTACCACGAATACTCCCATGCTTTATCCAATCGTCTAGTAGCCGGTGGTGAAGCATTAGGAAGCCACCAGTCCGGGTCTATGGGCGAAGGCTGGGGCGACTGGTACGGCATGCACTACTTGATCAAAGAAGGGTTCCAAGATAAACCTGTAGTAGGAGCTTATGTTACAGGAAATGAAGAAGCGGGTATTCGAAGCTACTCGCTTGATGAAGCACCTTATAACTATGGAGATATCGGCTATGATGTCGGTGGCCCTGAGGTTCACTCTGACGGCGATATTTGGGCGGCGATCTTATGGCATGTACGCGAACAATTGATTGCGGAATATGGAAAAGCTGAAGGTGAATCAATTGCTGAGCATTTAGTCATTGATGCAATGCCGATTTCTGTACCTGATCCGTCCATGGAAGCGATGAGAACTGCCATCATTGCTGCTGATTTCGAACGATATGATGGAGCGCATTATGATACTCTTTGGAAAGCTTTCGCCCAGCGTGGTCTAGGGTCAGATGCTTATTCTGAAGGTGGCGACGATACCGATCCGACACCTGCGTTCAATCACCCTGATGGAAAACATAACGGACAGCTGGTCGGAAAAGTCTTGAACGCTGCTACAGGTGAGCCTATCAAAGATGCACGAATCATGATCGGTGAATTCGAAGCAAGAACCACTCCATTGTCCGTATCCAGCGATGAAGGCAGCTTTGCTGATTATATCGTTGAGGGGACGTATGATATTACGATCCAGGCAAGAGGATATGGTTCTAGAACAATCCGTGATGTGGCAATCAAACCTGGAAAAGCAAATAAAATGTCATTCAAGCTATCTCCGAACGTCGCTTCCTCATTCAATGGTGCGAAGATCGATGAAGTATCAGGAGAAGCAGACAGCAATCCCGTGAAATTCGCCATTGATGATACAGAAGCAAGTGTCTATGCTTCTGATACGCAGGAAAATGGTTTCAAAGGTTCTGAGTTTGTCGTTGACCTGGCAGGCGATGAAGCAGTGAAAATCTCCCACGTTCAAGTGAGTGCTTTGAAAGATATATCTAAATCCCGATTTGCTACACTGAAAAACTTCACTGTTCAAACATCTATGGATGGTAAGAACTGGACTACTGTTGTAAGGGATAAATTCACAGCTCTAAAACCACGCCCTACAATCGCAGACTTGCATTACCAAGGTTTCGACTTAGATCAACCTGTAGATGCGAAGTATCTTAAACTCATTGCCCACGACACTCAAGATAACAGCAAAGGGTATGTGCAAATCGCAGAAGTTCAAGCTTTCTCTAAAAAGTCTGAGGTCGAGCCGATTGAAATCACCCCGGAAGAGCCGTTTGTGGCAGAAGGTACGGTAACTGCCGGTAACGCAGGAACGGGTGTAGGGAGCCTTGCTGGTGCTGAAGCATCTTTGGCTGTAACGGAAAACGAATTTGTGACTACCCAGAATCCAGAGCCGGCTTCACAGGGAGCTGACGGGTATGTCATCACTTTACCGAAGCCTTACGGTGATGGTATTCATAACTTTAAGCTGGAAGGTTCCAGCAATACTGAATACGATTATGATGTATATTTCTACGATAAGAATTTCCAACAAATCGGTGGTGTAGCCACTGCGGGTGCGAATGAAGCAGGTGTCATCCCTGGTGGAACGAAATATGTATATGTCGGTCTCTATTCTGGAGCAGACGTTCCATTCACATTTACAGCCACCAGCCCATATTAAGTTCTAAAAAGAGCGAGCTTGTCCATCAAGCTCGCTCTTTCTTTATGAAATTCACCCTGAAAAAGTGTACGACTCTTTTAATTCAATTACATTTATGCAAATCCTTCTGATGTTTAAGATAATATTTCGGTGTGCTTGGACTGTTTGTGTTAATAAGTTAGAGGTGGGCTTGGGGCCCCTGCATGCTTCTTCATGTTTAACACCTTGGCCAAGTCTTTCTTCCCTGGTGTCTCCCTGTTTCCGGCTAACAAAAGGGTTACGTATGGAACTTTTTCTAAGGATGTTGGTAAGTTATAAATAATACATTCTACCACGAATATTACTATCTTTAATGTCATAGGTGATTTAGAGAGAGTAATGTAAGGAATTTGTTTATCAATAATTTTCAATATGAGGGGGATATTTGGGTAGCGTAAGTTCATGTGTGTCACTTAATATGGAATCTTAGGAGCGGTGGCGCATGCCTTGATGAGCAAGTTATTTACCAGACTTCAGACCGCTTTTAAGGGTGAAGATAGGATATACCGTGGCCCAATTCTTCCTCTACCAGGTTAGATGTAGAATAGGTATTAATTAATTGTTGTAGGTTTGTTATAACTGCTTCTCTCTAAATGCGATCATCCTAGATTGATAGAAATGCATAATAAAACCCCGGTCTGAGTTTTATCTCAAACCGGGGTTCTTTCGTTCTATTTAAGGCATTAAATATGTGGCATAGTAGCGGGAAATCGCTACCGCGAAATCACCACGAGTAATTTCTTTAGTAGGTTCAAAGCTCGCTGTGACTGTTGGCTCATGATCGTATGGACCTTGTGTCACATCAAAGTAAGCATTCAAGATGTTCAGATCCAGAGCAAGCTGTACATAACCTTTGTATTCAGCCGGTACGCTTTCTGCATCAGCTAGAGCGATACGCTCATCCTTATATTGGACAGTAAGAGGACCCTCATGGCTTTGAGCTTCTTCTTGAAGTCCAAGACTTTGAACCAAGGAGTAAGCCAAATCTGAACGTGTGACCGTTCCTTTAGGATCGAATTTACCATCGGTTGTTTTCATTACACCATCATGATTTTGTTGAAGGTCTTTCAATGCAGCCCCTTTCGCTGTAACTGCTTCTACAAAAGGAAGGTAGCTGTCTTTGACATCTGACAATGTGTTCTCACCAGACTGGACCACACCTGCTCCCATCGTCAAATATTGGGCAAGGTGTTTACGCTTCAATTTCTCATCAGGGTTGAAGCTGCCATTAGCTTTACTATCTAACAGACGTTCAGATACTCCAGTTTTGATTGCATCTTCCGCCGGGTGGCCTGCGATATCATCCAGACCACTGAATCCACTTGCTACTTTTGTGGTCCATTCCCCGTCTACGGATTCAGGAAGAGCTGCTCCGTCCAAACCTCTTAGCTCAACTGTCCATGTTCCAGGCATAGGAGAAGTGACTTGGACTGTGCGATCCTGGTAAAGGGTGAAAGCAAGGTAAATCCCTGAAGTATATTCGGTACCATCAGGAGCGATTAACACCAAGTTGATCGTATTGCCTGTTTCACCAGCTAAACCTCTGGCATTCACTTTAGCTACGATTTCACTAAGGCCTTCTTGTACTTCAAACGTTTTTGTATTGTCGTTGGCAGTAGAATAGTCGATTGTAAATGGTTCACGTTCGATTTTCATTTCTACATTGGCATTGTGCGTATTCGTTGCATTCAATGTTTTTCCGTATTCTTTGTTCATATGGAACGCTTTATCGACAGCAGCATAAGCGTTTGCGTATCCAGCACCGACTTCCCATGCCTCATATCCCGGCATGTTTGTAGCTGTTTCTTGGACGATTTGTTTCACTTCCATCGGTGAAAGTTCAGGGTTCGCTTCTAAAATCAAAGCGACGATCCCAGCCATGTGAGGAGCTGCCATGGAAGTTCCGCTCATCGTTGTGTAATAAGGCAGATAAGCAGGTTCGATCATTTCAACATCCTTATCAGCAGAAAGCCCTGTAGTCGGGGACACGACACGAGTGGAAATGATGTCTTTTCCTGGAGTCGTAATCGTTGGTGCGTCGACCCATTCAAATGTTTCACCATCTACAGTCACTGTACCGCCTTTACCTTTCAAACCGCGGGAAGAGAAGTCTGTAAGTTTACCTTGTTTGTCTCCTGCTGCAACAGTAATGACCCATGGAGCTTTTTTGTAATTACCAGAGATTGTTGATTCTCCTGGACCAGAGTTACCAGCTGAGAAAACCGTTACGATGCCGCGATCATATAACTTTTTCGTTGCGATATTGATTGGATCTTCAGGATCGAATGCTGTACCCGCATCACTTGTCGCACCCCAGGAGTTTGTAATGACACGGATGTTGTAATCTTTCTGGTGCGTCAACGCGTAGTCGAAACCTCCGATTGTATCAAGAATCGCTAAGCCTGCTCCAGAACCATAACCGATCAGGTTGGCACCAGGGGCTACACCTTCGTGTTTTCCGCCGGATTTAGAACCATTTCCTCCAACTGTTCCAGCTACGTGAGTACCATGGCCGGAATTGTTGTCTGTGTTCGGGACGTCTTCCACGTATGTAACTGGAAGCAAATCACTTAACGCATGCAAGTTTGTAGATCCAAGGACGTTCTGTACTAAGTGGTCGCCGAATTTGATATCACTATGCGTACCGTCTACACCACTGTCATTGACTACAACACCTACATCTTTACCTGAAACAGGTAGTCCGCCATTTTCTTTTCTCATATCGTCGTCAGTACGTACTTTATCAACACCTGTCAAAGCTGTTGCATCAGCATTCTCATATTCAAGCTCGCTATTGAAGTAAATGGAACGGACATCAGAATTTTGAGCTAACTGAGTGATTTGTTCACTAGTTGCTAAAACTCCAGCAATCGGTAAGCTTTGGAATGAAATACCTTTTGTAACTCCTACGTCTTGAAGAAGCTGCATTTGTGTTTCTGTAGGACCGCCATCCCCATGAAATGCGACAACGACTTCAAGACTTTCTGTAGTTTGCTGCATCAAGTTTTTCAGTTTAGGACCTATGGTTGCCTCACCACTTGTACTTTGAGCAAAAGCACTGGGGGAGAAGGTGGAAACGACCAAAAGGACTGCCAGCAATATAGCTTTAAGTTTCATACGATTTCCTCCTGAATTCAGAATTTTTAGTATTGTATTTATTATCCTTATTTTTTATCTGTTTAGCTATTGCTCGAAAGGAGTAAATTGTTGTCCAAGGGTCCTACGGTGTATAGTACGAAAGGTGTATACAAAAAAAGCTCCTCATTCGTAATGAGGAGCTTGTCTTTTATGGAAGTGGCACCAGCTGGTTTTGTACTGCGTGAATGATTGCCTGCGAGCGGCTTTTAACATTCAACTTCTTGTATATTTTACTGACATGGATCTTTACGGTTTTATCGCTGATATACAACTTTTCACCGATTTCCTTATTACTCATTCCACTGACAAGGCAGATTAAAACTTCCTTTTCTCTTTCTGTCAGTTCGGACTGCTGAGAGGATTCTTCTTTCTGGTTATAAAAACCGAGAAGCTTTTTAGTCATCGAAGGGTCGATGATCGATTCTCCTTTAGCTACCGTCCGAATCGCTTCTACGACCTGGTCGGAGGGGAGGTCTTTAAGTAGGTAGCCATCCGCCCCTTCACGAATTGCAGCCATAAAGTACTCATCATGGCTGTGCATCGTCAAAACCAGAACTTTGATATCTGGATGATTTTTCTTCAGCATACCTGTCAGCTCAATCCCGTTTTTGTCCGGAATATTAATATCCATCAAAACGACATCAGGCTCACATTCAGGGAGAAGTTCCATGAATTGTTGTCCATTTACCGCTTCTCCAACAACATGGATATCTTCTTCTGTTTCAATGATGTTTTTCAATCCATCTCTTAATACAGCATGATCATCCACTAGCATGACGTTGATCATGTTCCATACCTCCTTCAAAGCCGAGCTTCGGTATAGTAAGGACAATTTCAGTGCCTTCGTTTTCCTCACTATTGATTTGAAGCGATGCCTCTATTTTCTCTGCTTGTTCATTCATGCTCAATATCCCGAAGTGTGGATCTTTCTTCGCTTTCACCATAGCCCCCAGTAATGAAAAACCTACTCCATTATCCGTGATTTTCAGTAACACATGTTCTTTTTGATAACTGAGAAGTACGTGAATTTGAGACGCGCCTGCATGTTTGATTGTGTTTTGGACACTTTCCTGAAAAATATCAAACATGACTTTTTCTACCATTGGGCTTAGCGCAATCGGTTTTCCACGCTCTTCAAAAGTAAGTTCCAATTCTGTTTCTTTTTGAATGACCTCAATCCTTTTGACGATGGCCTGCTTCAAACCTACCCTTTCAGTTTCATAGGGGCGTAAGGCATATATGGACTCCCGGATTTCTTTTAAACTGAAACGCAGTTTATCCAGACTATCCATTATGATGTTCTGGGATTCTTGCGGCTTTTGATGAAATTTACGATTGGCTGTTTCAAGCTTCAATACAGCACCAGCTAGTGATTGCGCTACTCCGTCATGGATTTCTCTCGCAATTCTATTGCGTTCTTCCAAGACCGTTCGCTTTTCCTGCTCGGAGATCAGCATTCTCGTCTTAATAGCAATCGCCAATTGGTTGGCTAAAGTTGCTACAGACTGGACATCATCTTCTCTGAAGCTATGAGTCCGGCTTCTTGCCACAACGAACATGCCGAGAGATTTACCTTCTAATATGATCGGAGCAAATATGAAAGCTTTCAAAGCTTTGTGAAAGCTCTTCGGAACAGGCACATCGCTCCGTCTTCCATTCTGGAAACTTACGACATCTTCAATTTTCTCGAAGGCTGCAACAGAATCAGGAGTGAGCTTTTTATTTGGATCCACTTGTCCATAGTGGAAACGCGCTTTCCATTTTCCTTCTTCTTTCACCCATAAGATGCTGGCATCGACATCCACAATATCATTCAAGTTCTCTTCTATGGATTGAACCCAGTCTTTCGTGGGAATCCGTCTGTTCAATTCTGTAGAAATGGCAAACAAAGCTTTAATTCGGTTTCTTTCCATATGGAGGCGTACAATAATTGAACTCAAAAGTGCGAAACCGACCAATGGCGAGAAGAAGAAGAAATAGGTGAATACATCAATGACCCCGCGGTTTTGACTGCCCATATAAAACATAATCCCTATGTATGTAATGGATATCAAAGCACTGACCACTTCTGTCATTACTTTCGTCTTCCATATGGTAAACGTGTATGGCTGAGGACGAATCAAAAGAACTAAATCGACAAAGAGGTTATTGAAGAAATAATAAAGCAAGGTTACGAAAATGATGAAAAGGAAGGAACCTGTTTCTAATAAGTTGAACGTGGATTGAAACCAATCAGCGACAAATACAGCTGCAATCAAACTCAAAGTCAGTTGGGATGGATTGAAAAGAATGATTCGTAAAGGACGTCGTTGAACGATGTTCACAATCACCATGATCAAAGCGTAAGCGGTGACCGCCAAAGGCAGCCCATCCACGATGTACATGGTATAGAGAAGTGGAAAACTGAGAGAAGTGTAACCTTTCCAAATGGCGATCGGATAGTATTCCGTAATTCCCATAAATAAAACGAGCAGTAAGAAGACAGCTATGTTATCCGGTCGGTCTATTTGGAAAGCCAATCCACCGATGGTACTCCAACCGACAAGGGAAACAATCAATATGAACCACTTCGCCTGCTTATCTTTATTTTGGAGCTTTGATGTTTGTCCCATTGCAACCTCCTGGTGTAGTGTCTGAATTTTCTATATTTATAATTTTACCTTAATCCAGTAACTAAATAAAGAAGATAAATAGCAGCTCTAATAGAACAAAAAAGCCTTCCCGAAAAGGAAGGCTTTAAATCAAATTAAATAACCCCATAACTAGTCGAATGGAAAACCACTGACCAATTGTGGGGCCAAACCGAAATGGGGTTTGTCTTTACCATTATTACAAATTTTGTCTGAATCACCAATTCACCAAAGGATATAAATCAGTGTAGTACCAAAGTTGTATAATTTTTCATGAGCATGCAGGAATTAAAGGGGGATGTCGACCTGAGGTGGTTTCATTCCATTTACAGTGATAGAATTCTAATTAATTCAATGAAAACGTTACCATGGGTTGCAGGGGTGAATAGTTTGATAACTGTACTGGAGAATTACCGTGATAGTATTTTTGAAACGTTTTTTGGAAATGTCGATCACTGTATTGTCATTGTCGATCATCAAGGAAACATCTCTTATATGAACGAGAGCTATATTCAGTTTTTAGATGTGGGTAAAGAAGAAATCATCGGAAGGCATGTGACGGAAGTTATAGAGAATACCAGGATGCATCTTGTAGTAGAGTCTGGTAAGGAAGAAATGGCAGACTTGCAGCATATTAGAGGTCAGTATATGATTGCGAACCGTATTCCCTTACGTTCAGATGGACAAGTTGTAGGTGCTCTTGGGATGGTGTTATTTCGTGATACAGAAGAATGGGAAATCATGAATACACACATCAAGGATCTGCTGTTTGAACTTGAAACCTACCGTAATCGGTCAAGCAGCCGAACGGGTGCCCGTTATTCCCTCCATGATATTGTCAGTAGTTCAGAAGAAATACATGATGTGAAAGATAAAATTAAAAAAATCGCCCATGCCGATATCCCTGTCTTAATCAGAGGCGAAAGTGGAACAGGGAAAGAACTTTTCGCTCACAGTATTCACCAATTGAGTGATCGTAGTGACCAGCCATTTGTAAAAGTGAACTGTGCAGCGATCCCAGAGCACCTGATTGAATCCGAACTTTTTGGTTACCTTGATGGGGCCTTTACTGGAGCGAAGAAAGGCGGTAAGCCTGGTAAATTTCAGCTGGCTGATGGGGGAACGCTTTTTTTAGACGAAATAGGCGATATGCCCATGCACGCACAGGTGAAAATACTACGGACAATTCAGGAGGGAGAAGTAGAGGCTCTTGGGTCCGTCCAATCACAGAAAGTGGATGTACGAATCATTGCAGCTACCAACCAACCTTTAGAAAAATTGATTGAAAAAAATCTATTTCGAGAGGATTTATATTATCGCATCAACGTTCTACAAGTAGAGGTTCCACCTTTACGTGAAAGAATTGAAGACATAAGGGTTCTTACGATATATTTCTTGGAAAAAACGAGTCAGCGAATAGGGAAACGTATAGGAAAGGTTAGCGCTGAAGTTCAGGATGTATTAGAAAATTACTCATGGCCGGGAAATATTCGAGAGCTTGAAAACGTTATTGAATCAGCGGTCCATTTATCTGACGGCCAAAAAATCACCCTTGATGATTTACCGCAGCACTTCAAACCAAGAACGAGAGATAACAATAAAGCTTTCAGTTTAAAAGAAATGATGGAAAATACAGAGAAAAATTTCATAGAGGAAGTTTTAGAAATGACGGAAGGAGACAAATCCCTGGCCGCAGAACGGCTGGGAATTGGAAAATCCAGTATATACGATAAAGTTAAAAAGTATGGTCTATAAACCATTCCAGAAATTCGGAAACCATTCCGGATTTCTGGAATGGTTCTTTTTTACTTTAAATGAAAGGGTTCTCAATAAGGGTTGGATTCTTTATTCCAGATTTCTGAAAAAGCGAATATTAATCTCTTGATTCCATGCACTTTTCAAGTTGGCACACTTCTTGCGTATATAGATAAGTGGAAGGAGTGTGGACAATGAAAACAATATATTCCACTTTTCAGGAAGCTGTGAAAGATATTAAAGATCATTCAACGATTATGGTGGGTGGATTCGGTTTGGTCGGAATCCCCGAGAATTTGATTTTGGCATTAGTAGAATCCGAAGTGAAGCATCTGACGGTCATTTCCAACAACTGCGGGGTTGATGACTGGGGACTCGGGTTACTTTTGAAAAACAAGCAGATTGATAAAATGATAGGTTCGTATGTCGGTGAAAACAAAGAGTTTGAGCGCCAGGTGCTGGCTGGGGAATTGGAAGTAGAGCTCACTCCTCAAGGTACACTGGCGGAACGCATCCGTGCCGGTGGTGCTGGTATACCTGCCTTTTATTCGCCGGCTGGTGTCGGAACTCCGATAGCTGAGGGAAAAGAAGTAAGGACTTTTAACGGAAAAGATTACTTGTTACAGACGGGTCTGAAAGCTGACTTCAGTCTTGTAAGAGCTGAGTACGGAGATCATGCTGGAAATCTCATCTACAATAAGACAGCAAGAAACTTCAACCCGGAAATCGCCACGGCAGGTGAAGTGACGATTGCAGAAGTAGAAAATCTTGTAGACATTGGAGAGATGGACCCGGATCGTATCCATACTCCTGGAATTTACGTGCAGGGGCTGGTTGAAGGGAATCAGGAAAAGCGAATCGAACGGCTGACGATAAAAAAACAAGCATAATAGGAGGCAGATAAAAATGGCAGCAAACTTAGACAAAGCGACAGTAAGAGAAAAAATTGCAAAAAGAGCTGAACAGGAAATTGAAAGCGGTTACTACGTAAACCTTGGAATCGGAATGCCGACGATGGTCGCCAATTATATTCAGGATGATAAACAAGTGGTTTTACAATCAGAAAATGGTCTTTTAGGAATTGGGCGTTCCCCTTATGAATCTGAAGTGGACCCAGATTTGATCAATGCCGGGAAAGAAACCGTAACTGCCTCAAAAGGTGCGGCTTACTGCAGCAGTGCTGAATCATTTGCGATGGTGCGGGGGGAACATTTGGACCTTGCTATTTTAGGTGGGATGGAAGGCGCACAAAATGGTGATTTAGCGAATTGGATGATCCCCGGAAAAATGATCAAAGGTATGGGCGGAGCCATGGATATTGTCCATGGAGCAAAAAAGGTCGTGATCATCATGGATCATGTGAATAAGCATGGAGATCCGAAGATATTGAAAGAGTGCCGCCTACCTTTAACGGGACAAGGTGTCGTTGACCGCATCATTACAGACCGCGCAGTTATTGACGTAGAACCGAAAGGACTAGTGTTAGTTGATGTGTTAGAAGGGTGGACAGTTGAAGAAGTGGTCGAATCGACAGAAGCGGAATTGGTCGTGAGTGATCGTTTATTACAACAATCAAACTAGGAGGCAGAAAAATGGTAGAAAACAAAGTTGTATTCATTACAGGAGCAGCGAGCGGAATTGGATTTGAAATCGGGTTGGAGTTCGCTCGTCAAGGAGCGAAAGTCGCTTTGAGTGATATCAATGAAGACAAAGTGAACGAAGCAGCAGAGATGTTGAAAGATGAAGGTTATAAATGTATTGGTTTGACATGTGATGTGACGGATGAAAGTCAGCTGCAGGAAGCGATCGATCAAACGGTGGAAAAGTACGGCAGACTGGACGTATTGGTCAACAATGCGGGGCTGCAACATGTCGCCTCCCTTGAAGAATTCCCGACTGAAAAATTCGAGCTTATGACAAAAGTAATGCTCATCGCTCCTTTCATGGCTACAAAGCATGCTTTCCCGATTATGAAAAAGCAGGGTTTTGGAAGAATCATCAATATGGCATCCATTAATGGTTTGATTGGATTCGCAGGTAAATCTGCTTATAACAGCGCTAAACATGGTGTCATTGGTTTGACGAAAGTTTCTGCGCTGGAAGGGGCGGAAGATGGGATTACAGTCAACGCGGTCTGCCCTGGTTATGTCGATACGCCATTGGTCAGGAATCAATTGGAAGACCTTGCACAAAACAGAGGAGTTTCTTTAGAAAAAGCATTGGAAGAAGTCATTTACCCACTGGTACCTCAAAAACGTCTGCTATCTGTTCAGGAAATCGCTGACTACACATTGTTTTTAGCGAGTGATCAAGCTAAAGGAATCACAGGGCAGGCGGTCGTGATTGATGGAGGCTACACAACACAATAACTTTACGAAAGGAAAGATGATAATGAATTCTGTTTACATATTAGAAGGGGCACGTACCCCTTTCGGTACATTTGGAGGTTCTCTGAAAGATGTAGACCCGACTACACTTGGCGTGACCGCAAGTAAGGAAGCAGTAAAACGAAGTGGTCTTACACCTGAACAAATTGATTTCAGCGTTATGGGCAATGTGATTCACTCTTCTTCCAATGCTCCTTATATTGCAAGACATATCGCATTGAAATCAGGAATTCCGACAAGCAGTCCATCTTTAACTTTGAACCGTCTCTGTGGTTCAGGACTCCAATCTGTAGTTTCTTCTGCCCAGTCTATTCTCTTGGGGGAAGGACATGTGGCATTGGCTGGAGGTACAGAGAGTATGAGCATGGCCCCTCATGCCATGAGAGGCAGTCGTTTCGGCACGAAGTTATCTTCTCCTAAAGTGGAAGATATGCTTTGGGCTGCTCTGACTGATGAGTACATCGGTGAAGGGATGGGAGCGACAGGGGAAAACCTGGCTGAGAAATATGAGATTACTAGAGAAGAACAGGATGAATATGCATCGTTGAGCCACCAACGTGCAGCGAAGGCGGTTCGAGACGGGATCATGAGCGAAGAGATCGTTCCTGTAGAAGTGAAGTCTCGTAAAGGGTCAATCAGCATCGATCGCGATGAACACATTCGTAAAGACACGACAACTGAAAAGCTGGCCAATTTAAAACCGGCCTTCCGGAAAGATGGAACCGTTACAGGAGGAAATGCCAGTGGGATCAATGACGGCGCTGGAGCAGTCGTTCTTGCCAGTGAACAGTTTGTTAAGGAAAATGAATCTGATCCTTTAGCGGAGGTCGTTTCCTGGTCTGTCGTAGGAGTCGACCCTAATTATATGGGTATAGGTCCTGCCGATGCGATTCGTGAAGCTTTAAAGAAAGCGGAACTTACCCTTGATGATATGGACCTGATTGAAGTGAACGAAGCATTTGCTTCACAGTATCTGGCTGTAGAAAAAGAGCTTGATCTTCCGAGGGAAAAAACCAATGTCAATGGTGGAGCCATCGCACTTGGTCATCCGATAGGAGCAAGCGGAACAAGAGTGCTGTATACACTGGTGAAAGAACTGAAGCGGAGAAATAAGAAATACGGCGTCGTTTCACTTTGCATTGGCGGCGGTCAAGGAATTGCCATGGTCGTTAAAGCTGCTTAGAACATTCATCAATTAGGAGGAAAAAACTATGTTCGGAATATTACTCGGTCTTGTCGTTTTGATGGCTCTGGCATACCTCGGGTGGTCCATCATATGGGTGGCACCGATTGCTGCCGGAGTCGTCGCCTTAACGGGCGGCCTCGATTTGCTTGAGGCATATAAAGATACCTACATGGGAGGGTTTGTAGACTTTGCAAAAGCCTGGTTCCCTGTTTTCATGCTGGGTGCGATTTTTGGTAAGTTGATGGAGAACACAGGCATGGCTCGTTCCGTCGCGCTCGCACTGACAAAGGTGATCGGGACAAAACGCGCTATTCTCGGTGTGCTTGTTTCTTCAGCTGTACTTACATATGGAGGCGTCAGTCTTTTCGTCGTTGTATTCGCCGTTTACCCTTTAGCTTTATCCTTATTCAGGGAAGCTGATATCAGCAGAAAACTAATACCAGCAACTGTAGCCCTCGGAGCGTTTACGTTTACGATGACCGCTTTACCAGGGTCTCCACAAATACAGAACCTGATTCCAATGGAGTATTTTCAAACCTCTGCAACTGCAGCCCCTGTAATGGGAGTGATCGCAGCTATCGTTATGGCTGTCGGAGGTTATCTTTATCTTAGGTATCGTGAGAAGAAACTAACGGAACAAGGAGATACTTTCGTCGAGCCAAAAGGGGGAAAAGTCGTTGAAGAAGCAGAACACATGCCGAATTTTTTCCTATCCGTTTTGCCGCTGTTAACGGTTTTGGTGACATTGAACGTGTTTGATTGGGATATTGTCACTTCTTTAATTTCAGGTATCGTATTGATCATGCTTTTGAATGTCCACTTGTTTAAAAAATTCATCCCGTCTATGAATAAAGGGGCCAGTGGATCCGTAATTGCTATCATCAATACGAGTGCTGCCGTCGGTTTCGGTACCGTCGTCCGTGAAGTCCCAGGTTTTGAACGCCTAACCGAACTGTTGATGGGTGTAAAAGGAAACCCGCTCATTTCAGAAGCAATAGCCGTCAACGTCCTGGCAGGAGCCACAGGATCAGCATCAGGAGGGATGGGGATCGCCCTTGAAGCGCTGGGATCGAAGTATTATGAGATCGCAATGAATACAGGAATCAGTCCAGAGGCTTTCCACCGTATCGCTTCTCTATCATCGGGTGGACTTGATGCACTTCCGCACAACGGGGCGGTTTTAACCCTGTTTGCAATCACCGGGATGACTCATAAAGACAGTTATAAAGAAATTTTCGTCGTTGCTGTATTGATTCCAGTCATCTCTGTTGCTGTCGTCATTTTACTGAACACCATCGGAATTCTTTAATTAAGATAGCACCTCACCCTTGTTACTAAAGGGCTGAGGTGCTTTTATTTTTCATGTTAAACTATGGGTAGGAACAATGAGTGGAGGACATCGAGTTATGAAAATATCAATAGTGACGGTTGGAAAACTGAAAGAAAAATATTTGAAGCAGGGGATTGCCGAGTATGTGAAACGTCTCGGTCCTTATGCAAAAGTAGATGTCATAGAAGTCCCTGATGAAAAAGCACCTGAAAACTTAAGTGAAGCACAAATGCTTGAGGTGAAAGAAAAAGAAGGGGAGCGCATCCTTTCTAAAATTTCACCAGACACGTACGTGATCACATTAGAAATTGAAGGGATGCAGCTGACTTCAGAAAAGCTTGCCAAAAAGGTGGATGAGCTGGCGACTTACGGTAAGAGTAAAATTGCTTTTGTTATAGGTGGTTCACTTGGGTTGAGTGATGAAGTACTGAAGAGAAGCGATTACGGCTTATCTTTTTCCAAAATGACTTTCCCGCATCAGCTGATGCGTTTGATGCTGGTGGAGCAGGTGTATCGTGCGTTTAAGATAATGAGGAATGAACCTTACCATAAATAAGAAAGAGCATGATAATTAAAAGCTAAGGTGGTTGTCCTGCTAAAGTGACTCTCCAACTTATGCAGACTGATTTTTATATAAGTTCGGTAAAAAAAGAGAGAAGAGCCATTTAGGCTCTTCTCTCTTTTAAACGTTTTATGGGGCAAATGAAAAAGAAGTTCTTCAAGAAATAGAAAAGCTTTCCTCTTCCTTCACTCCACCTTTTTCTTCAAACTCATCAAGCAGAGCTCGCACTTCATCTGTAGATTCTGTGCTCATCAGCTGGTTTCTGAGCTCACTTGCACCTCGGAAGCCACGTACATAAATCTTAAAGAAGCGGCGCAGCGGTTTGAAGAGTCGCGGCTCCAATTCTTCGGAATACTTATCGTGAAGATCGAGCTGTAGACGCAGAAGATCGAGTAGTTCTTCACTCGTATGTTCTTTCTTCTCAGTTTCGAAGCAGAATGGGTTATGGAAGACTCCTCTTCCGATCATCACTCCATCGACACCATATTTTTCGACAAGCTCAAGTCCTTTTTGACGATCAGGAATATCACCGTTTATAGTAAGAAGCGTCTCTGGAGCCACTTCATCACGAAGCTTCTTGATCTCAGGAATCAGTTCCCAGTGAGCATCGACATTACTCATTTCCTTCTTCGTCCGTAGATGGATGGAAAGGTTGACGATGTCCTGTTCAAGAAGGTGCTTCAACCAGTGTTTCCATTCATCGACTTCAGTATATCCTAGGCGGGTCTTCACGCTAACGGGCAGTCCTCCAGCTTTGGCAGCCTGGATAATTTCCGCTGCAACATCCGGGCGGCGAATCAGTCCGCATCCTTTCCCTTTAGGTGCAACGTTAGGTGCAGGACATCCCATATTGATATCGATTCCACGGAACCCCATTTCCGCCATACCGATACTCATTTCACGGAAGTATTCAGGTTTATCTCCCCAAATGTGCGCAACGATCGGCTGTTCATCTTCCGTGAACGTCAGACGCCCTCTTACGCTGTCTTTTCCTTTCGGGTGGCAGTAGCTTTCCGTATTCGTAAACTCTGTAAAGAACACGTCAGGTCTCGCTGCTTCACTTACTACGTGACGGAAAACAACATCCGTCACAGCTTCCATCGGTGCCAGAACAAAAAACGGTCGAGGCAACTCATGCCAAAAATTTTGTTTCATAGTATATCTGAACCCTTTCCTTAAGGGAAACGTGTTCCCAAAATTAAAAGTGAAAATGGTTTTGTCATATCTATCCCCAAATAGGACAGATTTCAACCAATATATACTTTAATGGTATCAAGCGAAAAGTGCAAGTGACGAGGCGTTTTGTATTGCCGTGACACCTTTATTCTTACAAAAAAGCAAAACCTCCCCGGGAACGGGGAGGTTTAATATTATAAAATGTTCTATTAGTTACGGATTAAATGATCGAACGCACCTAAGGCAGCATTCGCTCCATCACCCATGGAAATGATGATCTGGTTGTGCGGACTGTCAGTACAGTCACCGGCTGCGAACAGCCCTGGGACGTTGGTTGAGCCGTATTTATCGACTACAACTTCACCAGTCTTCGAACGTTCAACGAAATCACCTAACCATTCAGTGTTCGGAATCAGTCCGATTTGGACGAATACACCTTCAAGTTCGATGTGGTTTTCTTGTCCGCTTTCTCGATCGACGTAGGTCAGTCCATTGACATTGTCGTCACCGGTGATTTCCGTTGTTTGAGCATTAGTGTGAACCGTCACGTTTGGAAGGCTGTTCAAGCGATTTTGCAGCACTTCATCGGCTTTAAGTTCAGCACCGAATTCCAGAACCGTGACATGTTTCACGATGCCTGCAAGATCAATGGCCGCTTCGACACCGGAGTTACCTCCGCCGACGACTGCCACGTGTTTACCTTCAAACAATGGTCCATCACAGTGTGGACAGTACGCGACACCTTTGTTTTTGAATTCTTCTTCTCCAGGGACACCGAGTTGACGCCAACGAGCACCAGTAGAAATGATGACACTTTTACTCTTCAGAACGCCGCCATTTTCAAGTTCCAGTTCGAACATTTCGTTTTTATCTAAACGATTGGCGCGTTGAAGATTCATGACATCAATTTCATAATCCTTCACGTGCTCTTCCAGACTAGCAACCATTTTAGGACCTTCCGTCTGTTTCACACTGATGAAGTTTTCGATACTCATTGTATCCAGCACCTGACCGCCGAAGCGTTCAGCTACGATGCCTGTGCGGATCCCTTTACGTGCGGTATAAATTGCCGCACTTGCTCCTGCAGGTCCACCACCTACTACAAGAACTTCATAAGGATCTTTATTGTTGAATTCTTCCGGGTCTGGTCCGTCACCTAAGTCAGCAACGATTTCTTCAAGTGTCATACGTCCACCTTTGAAAAATTCACCATTCAAATGTACGGACGGTACCGCCATGACGTTCTTACTTTCTGCTTCTTCTTTATAAGCAGCCCCGTCGATCATGGTGTGGGTGATATTCGGGTTGAGAACGCTCATCACGTTAAGTGCCTGGACAACATCCGGGCAGTTATGACAGCTTAAGCTGACGTAGGTTTCGAAATGGTATTCACCAGAAATATTCTTAATTTGATCGATCATGCTTTGATCCACTTTAGGGGCACGTCCACTGGTTTGTAAGAGCGCTAGAACCAAGGAAGTGAATTCGTGACCTAAAGGGACACCGGCAAATGTAATACCGGTATCTTCGCCAGGCCGGTTGACGCTGAAGCTCGGTGTTCGTTTGAGCTCTGCTTTTTCAACCGTAATTTGAGATGACATGGATGCAAGCTCGTCTGTGAGAGCTTGCATCTCTTTGGAAACGTCATCCTCTGCGGCGCTGACTTTCAGGACGACTTCACCTTCCATCAACTGAAGGTATTGGTCTAATTGTGCCTTAATTTGTGCATCAAGAACCATTTATTCCACTCCTTAAATTTTACCTACAAGATCAAGGCTTGGGGTAAGGGTCTCAGTGCCTTCTTCCCATTTAGCCGGGCAAACTTCACCAGGATTGTTTCGTACATATTGAGCAGCTTTGATTTTGTTTACAAGTGTATCTGCGTCACGGCCGATGCCGCCAGCGTTGATTTCTACTGCTTGAATAACGCCATCTGGATCGATGATGAATGTACCGCGATCTGCGAGACCTTCTTCTTCGTTCAATACGTCGAAGTTGCGGGATAGAGTTTGAGATGGGTCACCGATCATCGCGTATTCGATTTTGTTGATTTTTTCAGAGCTGTCGTGCCAGCCTTTGTGTACAAAGTGTGTATCTGTTGATACGGAGAATACTTCTACTCCCATTTCTTTCAATGTTTCATAGTTGTTCTGCAAGTCTTCTAGTTCTGTAGGGCATACGAAAGAGAAGTCTGCAGGGTAGAAGCATACAACGCTCCATTGACCTTTGAAACTTTCTTCGCTTACATCGATGAAATCACCGTTTTTGAATGCTTTAGCTTGGAATGGTTGTACTTCTTTACCGATTAGAGACATAAAAGAATTCCTCCTGAAAAGTGTTTTTTATAGAGACAGCACATGAAGTGCTTATCTATAATAATTTTAATTCAATAACTATTATTAAATGCAAAGAGATATTTGTCAACAAATAACCGTTTGACGAATATTCTCACGATCTTCCTCATTTTAGATAGAGTGGAGTTTCGTTGGTAACGATTCCATTCTATCTTACAAAGTATAAATGGGGACTCTGAAAATGACCCTTATCTTTATTGTAAGGGTAGATAGCAATTACTTCAAAAGGTATGAATGGAGTCCTATTAAATGAGGGATTAAAAAGGAACGCAGCCAATAGTGCATGAGCAAGTGTGGAATTGAGCAGGGGACTCTATAATATAGACACAATAGAAAACTGGTCAAAGGTCCTGTTCTGTTTATGGAATATAATGGTATTATTAATTTATTCTATATAACGAATTGATGGGGAGGGCTTTTATTAATGAATTGGTTGAAAAAGTTGTCTGTTCTCATGGTCGTTTTTATTATGTTCGGTTCTTTGGCGCCTGCCGTTTATGCTGATGGGGACGAGCGGGAAGTCGATTACGTAGCTTTGGGAGATTCTGTGACTGCAGGAATGACATATTACGGCGGTTATGATTTAGGCTATGTGGATTATCTGGCTGCCAAAATGGAAAGTTCGGGTTACGATGTAGATTATGAAAACTTTGGTGTCGCAGGTCATACAACTTCACATTTACTATCAGTACTTAAAAATGAAGACGTGATAGAAGAGATTGAAGAAGCAGAGCTTATAACCATTACGATCGGTGCGAATGATTTTATAAACGCTCTTAAAACATGTGATATAACAGAAAATGAGATTGACTTTAAAACATGTGATCCACCAGCCTTTACTAGTGCTCTAAATAATGTATCTAATAATCTCCCTGAAGCACTAGATAAAATAAAAAGAACTAATCCAAATGCAAATGTTTATGTTATGGGCTACTATAATGCTTTTCCTTATAAGAGTATAGAAGAACAAACGCAAATAATTCCTCTGCTAAATAATTTAAATAGTATAATAGAAATATATACAGATTTTTACGGTTATACTTTTATACCTGCTGAAGAAGTTATTGCTCAAAATTACGTAAAGTACCTTCCTAACCCTGCTGATATCCACCTAAGTAAAGAAGGATACGAGGTAATAGCAGATGAATTCTGGAAGTCCATTCAACAAAAAGACTTCTTCGAAGGTCATTTTGAAGATGAAAACGATGATGATAATGAAGAAGATGAAGACTAAATATAAAGAAGCCTACGGTGTTGACTGCACCGTAGGCTTCTTTACTGTTCTCATCTATTAGTACTCTCTCTTAGTAGTAGAACCATCCCATAACCTGAACGGCTCATTGTAATTGTCGGTTATGATCTGCTCCATCTTTATTCTCCGCTTTCCTACGGGAAGCTCGATTTCTTCATAAATAAACTGATCATCAAATCCGATCTCTTTAGCTTCCTCTTTCGTGCACGCATAGTAAACGGCTTTCGGTCTCGCCCAGTAAATCGCCCCGATACACATCGGGCAAGGTTCGCAGCTGGTGTAGATGATGCACTCGGTCAATTGAAAATCTTTTAATGTATCACATGCTTCCCTTATTGCCTGCACTTCGGCATGAGCGGTAGGGTCGTTTGTTTTGGTCACTTCATTCTTTCCTCGGCCGATGATTTTTCCATCTTTAACAACGATGGCGCCGAAAGGTCCACCACTGTTGTCTGACACATTATCACTGGCCATTTGGATAGCTTTTTTCATGAAATAGGTGTGATCCAATCCATCATCTCCTCACCCAAGGTGGAGTATAGAGGTTAATTATATTCAAACGCAGTGTGCAATATAATACAAGCTGAATAAAATGAAAATATATCCTTATATTATTGAAAAATTTTCTAAAAAAAGTGGAAGTTCGACCGATATCTACAATATAGGTTATAGGTGTTTTAGGGGGTTACTTTAGTTTTAATTTTTACCAAGGAGGATGAAATGATGGAATTATGGAACAATGAACGATCGAAATGGTTCATCATCATGACTTTAGTATTAGCTCTAGGAACATTTGGAACGGTGGCGCCGGTACATATCTATGCTGATGACTGGCAGGAAGAAGTAGAAGAAGCTGATAAAGAAGATCTTAAATATACAAAAGAGATCACTAAAGGAATTATTGAAGTTTTAGAAAAGAATCGTGAAGAAGAGCTTGAGTTCGAGGAAGCATTGGTCTTAGTAAACCAGATGTCCAAAGCGGAAGCGATGGACCATTATCTCGAATCCTATGAAAAGAAAGTAGAACCTAAGAAAATCCGTGAAACCGTCGAACAAATTTATGGCATTGATCTAGAGGAAATCTCTCAATTGGATGCCGGAAAGCAGGTTAGTACGTTCGAAGACTTCATCATTGAAGGGGTCAAAGCTTCTTTGGATGAAGATGAGATAGACGAACCTTTAGATGAATACATTTTATCTTTATCCAAAGTTGAAATTATGGACTTGTATTTCGAATCGTATAACGGGGAAATGGATGGGGGAACAATCAGGAACATCATTAACGAAATCTTCGGAACCAATCTGACGGGGATCTCCGCTCTTGAAGGTACAGGTGTCTCCATATTCTCAAAAAATCAGTGGATCACTCAATATGACTACGATTTGTTTGTAGTAGAGACAGGCATTGATGATGTTGATGTGTGGATTTACCCGACAACATACTTTATGAATCAAACAGGGATGACAGAACTGCCTGTGGATCTTCAACATGCGTTACAAGACATAGGTTATTACTATAGTGAAGATAAAGATACACTATATTTTTCTGATCCAGGTGGGAAGTCAGTGCCGGATCGCTTCAAAGGGCAGACGCTTGGTATTTTAGTCGGTTTCATCCAAGATAATTACGCCGAATTATTAGTTTCTAATTCTTCCAGCCAATATGATGATGAGGATCATTATGAAGAAGATGAAGACGAAGAAGAGAATGAAGAAGATGAAGACGAAGACGAAGATGATGATTGATATGAAAAACAGCCTTCAAAGTAATTGAAGGCTGTTTTTTTATTTACACAACACTGATTTCTTTTTCCTGTACCGTATCAAGGATTTTCACTAAAGCATCCGTTTCTTCGTCATTCAAAGGCAGCATAGGAAGACGGACAGATCCGACTTCGATACCTGTTCTATTCAAAAGCGCCTTGACTGGAGAGGGACTTGGCGCTGAGAAAACCGCATTCATGACGGGTACGATCTTTCGATGAAGACTCGCGGCATAAAGAACATCTCCATTACGATAGCTTTGGATCATTTTCTGCATTTCATTACCGATGACGTGAGCAGAAACTGAAACGATGCCGGTTCCTCCTATGGCGATGAATGGAAGAGTGTTCGAGTCTTCACCACTGTATACAGAAAAATCCTCTGGTACCTGGCTGATGATTTCTGTAGCCATATCCAAGTCACCGCTTGCTTCTTTCACAGAAACGATATTTTCAATTTCAGCTAAACGGACAATCGTTTCAGGAAGTAAGTTCACAATACTTCGACCTGGTATATTGTACAGCATCACTGGAAGAGAGGTTGCTGCTGCAATGGTACGGAAATGCTGGTACATTCCTTCCTGGGATGGCTTGTTGTAATATGGGGTCACGAGCATGACGGCGTCCACCCCTGCGTTCTCTGCCTGTTTTGTCAGTTCAACGGATGCTTGAGTATTATTCGATCCCGTGCCTGCAATGACAGGTACTCGTTTGTTGACATATTCAACGACAAACTTAAATAAACGTACTTTTTCCTCAGTTGTAAGCGTTGGAGATTCCCCTGTGGTACCTGCGATCACAAGAGCATCCGAACCATTGGCTAGTAAGTGGTCGATCAGATTCCTGGTTGCTTCAAAATCAATGTCTCCCTGTTGGTCGAACGGGGTGACCATGGCTGTAATTACTTCTCCGAAATTCATTACCTCACACCCTTTGTAAGATTTGAAATACTTTCGAGGTCGTGAGGGCTGGATGCAGGAAAACAAAAAGGCAGCAACGAAGGCTTCGTTGCTGCCGTAGAAACATGTTTACCGCTTCTGCGTACGATAGCCCTCCATATAGTTTCCTATATGACAGTCCTGAACTTATTCAGCTTCAGAACCAGCTTCAGAAAAATGAGATTTCATCCGCTTCGGCAAATTCCCCTTTCCACAAGAATCTCTGGAGCCCATTCTCCTCCTCTTGTGTACTCATGTATTTGCACCTCTATCCTTACCCTAATTGTCTTAGAATAAGAAATATTCAGTTAACATAAAGTTACCAGAAAAAAACTTGCAAAGCAAATAAAAAAACAGGTCCTATACCCTAGTTTTATATTTCTCGATTCAAAGTAAAATAGATTTATTCATAGAGTATTTTTAAGGAGCTAAAAACATGAAAAGATTTTTATTGATGCTTATGACTATTATTCTCATGACATTAGTGGCCTGCAACACATCGACACCCGAAGCAGTGACTTCGATGGATGTAACTGAATCAGGAGAAAATAAAGAAGAGACTTCAAAACCTGGGGAGGAGAGTTCTCAAGACCAACCTGAAGAAGAGGGAAGTGAGACTACACCAGCTTCTGGTGAACCAAAGAGCGAAAGTAAAACTTCAGAAAAAGGTTCATCTGATGAGTTTTCAGAACAGATGGGAGAACCTATGCCCTCCATTGATATTGGAATAGATCTTTCTACGAACACCTTTGGTATGAATGGGGTCTTCACGGGTGATTCCAATAATCAAGTGATCCAAACGTTGGGCGAACCTATAGAGAAGATGGACAATGAACGGTACGATTATACCTTTATTGATGCCTGGTATAGTGAGAAGCTTATGGTTGTCTTCGATGATCTCGGAGTCAACTATCTTCAAGCGGACTCAAGTATGGAAGATGGTAAATTATTATCCGATTCCTTTATCAATGATTTCCCTGGAACGATTTATCAAGCTACGGAAGAACAGAAAAGTTTGACAGGAAGCCTGGAGTTATTGGTTTTTGTCCTTGGAGAAAGTTCTGTGTTGGCAATGGAAAAGTATGAAGACGAAAGTACTGACGTGACACGTTCCTATATGGTTTCGGACATACATCACTGGTCTTTCGCTCGTGGTTGGGATATGGCAGCATTTCAGGATGAAACTCAATTTAATGAAATAGATGCCCTCACAGCTCTGAGTGCACAATAAAATGAAAAAGACCTTACGGTAAAGAGTAAGGTCTTTGCTTTGCCGCCCATCTTTTTATTCTGAAATTGATATTGTCTGTTATAGTATGAGAAAAAGAGATGACGAGGTGAAAGGAATGAATTTCGAGTCCATTTTAGAGAAGATGAAACAGCACAGCCCTTCTGTGCTGGGGAAAAATTCCGTTTCTGAGTATTCGATTCTCCTCCCGCTGATTCAAAAAGAAGGAGAACTGCATCTTGTGTTTGAAGTACGGTCTCATAAAATGCGTCGTCAGCCTGGTGAAATCTGTTTCCCAGGAGGAAAAGTGGATGCCGAAGATGATATGGAACAAGATGCCGCCGTCCGTGAAGCGACAGAGGAATTAGGGGTAGGAGCTGAACATATCACTCATGTGTATCCATTCGATTACTTAGTTTCTCCATTCAGGATGATGGTTCACACTTATGTAGGCTTTATGAATTGTGAAGTGACAGATATGAATCCTAACCCTGATGAAGTAGAAGAGGTGTTTACAGTTCCCCTTGCCTTTTTTCTAGAGAACGAGCCAAAAGTCCACCACGTTCATTTCGAAGTGAAGCCGGATGAAGATTTTCCTTATCACTTAATACCGGGAGGGGAAAATTATAAGTGGCAGACACGGCCTGTCGAGGAACTTTTTTATTTTTATGAAGACAAGGTGATCTGGGGGCTGACTGCTAAAGTGTTGAATCACTTCATAGACATGATTCGTTAAGAGGATCTAATTTAACCAGAGGATTTGTAATCTGTGTTCCGAAAAGGCTGATCAAATGGTGTGGAAAAAATGCATTTGCAGCTGTCCAAGTCGTACATGATGTTTTATAAAAAATATGAACTAGAAAATATAGGAAGACCCTGGGTGAATTCGTCCAGGGTCTTTTTTGATTGTGCTTAAACTATAAAACTATGGTCGGATGTTTGTGGTCTTGACACGTTGTGGAAGCACTTACAATAACGTTATAATTTTCACAACAGTTAAATAATTCAGCCATTTCACCTGAAGTAACCACATGGTTCCTGATAGGAGAAAGACGAAAGGAGTGTGGTGATCTTGGAAGCCATCAGCAAGAATTTTTTCTTATACCTATCCAACAACAAATTATTAGACCGCTTTGCGAAGCGTTTTGGAAAGAGATTTGGGGCTGACAAGATAGTCGGAGGGGAAACATTCTCTCAAGCAATTCCGTTAATTCAGCAATTGAATCATGAAGGGTTACAGGTCACTGTCGACCATTTAGGTGAATTTGTAAATTGTGAAGCAGAAGCACGCGACCGAGCACAGGAGTGCACCCGCTGCATACAATCAATTGCCAATCATCAATTGAATTCAGAAGTCTCCTTAAAATTGACGTCACTTGGACTGGATATCAACCGAGAACTTGTGATTGAAAATATGGAGACGATCCTCGAGGAAGCTGAGAAACGAGGGGTAACGGTAACGATTGATATGGAGGACTCTTCGCGTTGTGAAGCTACACTTGAAATTTATAAAGAGTTGAAAGACAAGTATGAAAATCTGGGTACAGTCGTCCAATCTTATTTATATCGTTCAGATAAAGATTTGGATGAGTTGGATGCCTGCAAACCTTACCTGCGTCTTGTGAAGGGGGCGTATAAGGAATCAGGGAAAGTAGCTTTTCCTGATAAAGAAAGTGTCGATAAGAATTTGAAGCACTTAATCAAGAAGAACCTTCTGAATGGTCACTACACAGCCATTGCCAGTCACGATGATGCGATCGTCGATTACACGAAAAAACTGGTTGAAGAACATGATATTCCGAATGAGCGTTTTGAATTTCAAATGCTTTACGGAATGCGTAATCAGATGCAGAAAGATTTATTGAATGAAGGGTATAACGTCCGTGTGTATATGCCTTACGGAGAAGATTGGTATGGGTATTTCATGCGGCGTTTAGCAGAAAGGCCGGCGAATATTGCCTTTGCGATCAAAGGAATATTTTGCAAATAAATCATTGATTATGGAAAGGAGTATGTCAACATGGTCACCGCTTATAAACATGAGCCATTCACAGATTTTTCAGTAGAGGAAAATAAAAAAGCTTTCGAGGAAGCGTTGAAGAAAGTGAAAGGGGAATTAGGTCAACATTACGATTTGTTGATTGATGGCGAAAGAATTCGTACGGATGATGTTATCACCTCTACCAACCCGGCAAATACGAAACAAGTGGTCGGAACGGTATCAAAAGCGAATGAAGATCTAGCAGAAAAGGCGATGCAGTCAGCGTCCGAGTCGTTTGAAAGCTGGAGAAAATGGGATCCAAGAGCAAGAGCGGAAATTTTATTCCGTGCTGCAAATATCATTCGACGCCGCAAGCATGAGTTTTCTGCATATCTTGTTCATGAAGTAGGAAAGCCATGGAAAGAAGCCGATGCCGATACGGCAGAAGCGATTGACTTCCTTGAATATTACGGACGCCAAATGATTGAGTTGAAAGAAGGAAAAGCAGTAGAAAGCCGCCCTGGTGAAGAAAACCGCTATATTTACACATCTACAGGTGTAGCCGTTGTCATTCCACCATGGAACTTGGCACTTGCAATCATGGCAGGAACGACAGTAGCTCCTCTAGTCACTGGAAGCACCGTAGTCATGAAACCGGCTAGTAACAGCCCGGTCATAGCTGCGAAATTCGTAGAAGTGCTTGAAGAAGCAGGTCTTCCGAAAGGTGTGCTGAATTTTGTTCCAGGCAGCGGTAAAGAAGTAGGCGATTACCTTGTCGACCATCCGAAAACTGCCCTTATTTCCTTTACTGGATCCCGTGACGTAGGAACACGGATCATGGAACGTGCTTCTGTCATCCAGGAAGGACAGAATCACATTAAACAAGTAATTGCTGAAATGGGTGGTAAAGATACTGTCGTCGTTGATAAGGAAGCGGACCTTGAAACAGCCGCAGAAGCGATCATCATATCAGCATTCGGCTTCTCAGGACAAAAATGCTCTTCCGGTTCCAGAGCCGTCATTCATGAAGATGTTTATGATGAAGTGTTGGAAATGGTGAAAGAGCGCGCGGAAAAACTTACGGTCGGGAACGCTTCTGAAGAAAATGTTTATATGGGTCCTGTCGTAGATCAAAGCGCTTATGATAAAATCATGAGCTATATTGAAATCGGTAAACAAGAAGGACGTCTTGTAACTGGAGGAAAAGGGGACGACTCCAAAGGTTACTTCATTGAACCGACGATTTTCGCAGACCTTGACCCTAATTCCCGTATGCAGCAGGAAGAAATCTTCGGTCCTGTCGTCTGCTTCACAAAAGCGAAGGACTTTGATGAAGCCATTAAAATTGCCAACAACACGGAGTACGGCCTTACCGGCGCAGTGATCTCAGACAATCGAGACCACTTGGAAAAAGCGAAATACGACTTCCACGTCGGAAACTTGTATTTCAACCGTAACTGCACAGGTGCCATCGTCGGTTATCAGCCATTCGGAGGCTTCAAGATGTCAGGTACAGACTCCAAAGCTGGCGGACCGGACTATCTAGCGCTGCATATGCAGGCGAAGACCATTTCTGAAAGATATTAATACTATTCAATAGAATCTTAACACCCCGAGCCTAATGAGTTCGGGGTGTTTTCTTTATTTAAAGCTCTGTTAATATCTAGTGTCGTTTTTATTTATCCAACCCTAGGCAAGTATTGGGATCGATTCTAATTGCATCTCGTGACGAGTGCGGATAAGGGTCCGCTTTCTAAGGCACTCACACACTCAACAACCTCTCGAAGTGAATAAATGAACAGGTAAACTTTAATAGAGCCTTAGAATCCTTTCCGGGATATTGCTTTTTATTTCCATATGAAGCCGCTATAATGGTGACAAACAAGAGATGCGGAAACAGGATCAGTGGTAACGGAAAGGTATGATTTCATATGGAAGTCAAAGATTTGATTCTTCAAGTAGAAGATATTCATAAGGCGACGGAACTGATCAGTTCTAAAATAGGGGAACCTATTATAATTGAGAACAAAAACTTTGAATTGGTTTCCTACAGTTCTTCATCTTATGAATTTGATTTAACGCAACAGAAGACGATTTTATCAAAAAAGTGTCCAAGCTTTATCATTGAACGGTTAAAAAAAGAAGGGATTGTTCAGCGGTTAGAAAAGAAATCAGATCCTATCAGAATTGAGCCAATAGAAGAATTTGGTTTCCAGCAAAGAATAGTTGTCGCAGTCAAGCATTTAGGCCACACGATGGGGTTCATCTGGGTGCAGGAAGCGGATCGGAACCTGAACCAAACGGAGCTTGATTTTTTAGGAGAAGTCGCCCCCCACCTGGGCAAGTTAATCTATGATATGTATACGAAAGCAAATGTCAAAGAAGGAAGAAAAGAAGAGCTGCTTTGGCAATTGCTGCATCATGAATACGGGAATGAGAGCCAATTCCGTAATGAAGCTTCTCAAGCAAAACTTCAAATCCCGAATCGTTTTTCTGTCATCGTTTTTTCTGTCAGTGCTCCGCAGCACAAGTATTTGCTTGATTATTTAGAAGGAACTGTCGACCGCTTTAAATTTCACCGCCAATACCAATATTTGAAGTCTGAATTTCAATTAATTTTAGTCGTGGAGGGTAGTTCAAGAGAGAAATTTTCTTCTACAAATGTAGCGCGCCGCCTAGTCGATGAAGTGAAGAAAGATCTTGGAGATGAACAATTTTATCATTTTTTAATTGGAATTGGTAAAGAGTATACGGAATTATATTATATGAGAAAAAGCTTCTTAGAAGCTCTGGAGGTCATTGAAACAGCAAACTTTCTTAATCCAAGACCTGAAACCATGCCTCGTGAATTTGCTGAGCTGGGAATCTATAGGCATTTAGCAACTCTGTATGAGAAGAATAGTTCAGATGATTACTACAGTGAAGATCTTTTACGGTTAATTCAGAACGATTCTGAAAAACAAACGGAATTACTTAGAACCTTAGAAGTGTATTTAGCTAATAACGGAAAAGGAAAACAGACAGCTCAAAATCTTTTTATTCACCCAAACACTTTGAATTACCGCATTAAACAAATACAGGAATTAACTTCAATAGACTTTAATGATTTTAATATGAAAGCCTACTTATATACAGAATTATTGCTCTTAAATAACATTTCTTCTTATTATCAAAGATATAAGGACGCTATTCGATAACCTCATTTATAAGTGGGCTTATCCGTAGAAAATAACTCACCTTCAGTAGGGGAGTTATTTTTTGTTTATATCAGGCAATTACATGAGCTTATGTTATTGTCAGTAATTTAAAATTTTGTTGGAAATATTACAGATGAAGTTTATGTTATAAGGTTTGGATTTAGGGTATTTCTTAATAAATGAATCAAAAAGGAGGGAGTGTTATGTCTGGTCAAAGACCAGTAGTAGCCCTTACAGGTGCTAGTGGGTACATAGGGGGCAATTTGATGAAAAAAATGGAGGGTTATGCCGAAGTAATAGCCCTATCGAGAAATGGAGAACGTAGAGACAATAAGAAGCATGTAACTTGGCGTTCCTGTGATTTATATTCATTGTCAGATGCTGAAAAGGGATTGCAAGGTGCGGATATTGCGGTTTATCTGGTTCATTCCATGATGCCGTCAGCGAAGTTGACTCAAGGATCTTTTGAAGACATGGATGTTATCCTTGCTGATAATTTCGCAAAAGCTGCCAAGAAACAAGGTGTGAAACAAATCATTTATTTGAGCGGTATAATCCCGAAACATTCTCCCCAACTGTCGAGGCACCTTAAAAGTCGATTGGAAGTAGAAAGGATTTTAAAATCCTATCAAGTCCCTGTTACCACAATTCGTGCTGGGTTGATTGTGGGACCTAAAGGTTCTTCATTTCCTATATTGGCAAAACTCGTCAAGCGTCTTCCGTTTATGCTGCTTCCTAAATGGACCCGCACGAAAACGCAGCCTGTTGCGCTGGAGGATGTCTTAGGTGCTCTTAGTCAAAGTGTTGGGAATAAAGAGCTTGAAAACCGGGCGGTTGATATCGGAGGACCTGAAGTCATGACCTATCAAACGATGATGACTAAGTTGGCGGATGTCATGGGAAACAAACCAAAGATGATTCATTTTCCTTTTTTGACCATTCATTTATCAAGGTTATGGGTCCGTCTCGTATCAGGAGCTCCCAAAGAAATGGTTTATCCATTAATCGAAAGCCTTGTTCACCCCATGGTTGTGCAGAAAGAAAATACAGTCAAGCCCATCAGTTTTGGTTCTGTCCGTTTTGAAGAAGCTGCGAAGAATGCTTTAATTCAAGAAGAACAGAGTAGAGAAAAAGAAGGGGGTAAACCTTCCATTCTGACTGATATTCAGGAGGATGTGAGGTCTGTCCAACGCGTTCCTATTCCTGAAGGGAAGAACGTGGATTGGGTGGCGAAACATTATGTGAAATGGTTGGAGGATGTGTTGAATCCGTGGATTAAAACGACGGTGGATCAAAAACTGAGCTGTCAAATCGGATTCGTATATTCAAATACCCCTTTACTGGAGCTTACTTATTCATACGAACGAAGCAACACAGATCGATCGCTTTATTATATAACTGGTGGGTGGCTTACGGACACAGAAAAAAATGTAAGAGGGAGGCTTGAGTTTAGAAAAATTCCACATAAAAACCAGGCCATAGTTGCTATCCATGATTATATGCCATCCCTGCCTTGGTTCTTTTATAAGTACACACAAGCAAAAGCTCATTTGATCATTATGGCTTTATTCAGAAAGCATTTAGAAAAAATGATGAACTATTCAAGTGAAAAAGAGGTCGGCAGTAAAGTGGCTTCCATTAAAAATGCATAACCTCACCGGGACGATAGACAATAATAATACCCCTCCACTACAAAAAGTAAAGGTGAGATGAACTTTGAGTAAGAAAGACAAGAAGCCCAATCGTCAATTTAAAGAAAATAAAAACAATGGCGAACACAGAAACGGCCGTCTGGCTCAGTTTAAAAACCATAGTACTGAATTTGGTGCAGAGCCGAACGAGTACTTGGATAAAAAGAATCATTAAGAAAAAGCTGGGCATAAGCCCAGCTTTTTAAGGTTAAAATATTGAATTTTATCGGTTAGGGTTAACTTCCACTTCTTTTTGTTCTGCTGTCAGCGTTTCTTCTTCAGAATCAGTAATCTCCTCTTTTACTTCCTGCGCTTTTTCTGTGACTTCCTGCAGGTCTTCTCCAGCATCTTTAGCTGTAGAAATGATTTCTTCTGATTCTTCTTTAATATCCTTTGCTTTCTCAGTGATTTCCTTACCTTGGTTGTTGAAAACTTCTTGTACTGTAGCTACCGCTTCATTCGTAATAGATACGATATTTCTCACTTTAGAGACTAAATCATCTTTTTTCGCTGAAGGATCTTCCTTTACTTCTGATGCATAATTTGTAAGGGCCTCTTTGGTTGATGAGGTTCCCTCTTTAAGACGCTTTCTTTCGTTAGAATCTTTAATTAAGACCAATGCTCCTCCGACTACTGCACCTGCTAGAATAGCCAGTGGCAGCTTTTTATTTCCTTTAGTTTCTTGTGTTTGTTGTGCCAATTTCATTCTCCTCTCCAAGTATGTTTTGTTGTGCTTCATTTCTCAATTTTTCCTTAGAAGCTTCCAAAATGTGATGATGTATTTTACCTACTTCATAAAACTCTTCTTTCTTGCGCTCGACTTTCATTTTATATATGGGAAGCTCTTTTGTCACAGCCTGGATCCAAACGCCGCTGATCACTCCTAATGAAGCACCTACCAACCATTCGAGACGTTTCATAGGTTTTGACTATCCAGTTGGACAGATTTTAAAGCCTTTCTTCTTTGAATCAGGTAGTAGGATAATGCTAGAGCGCCATAGATTCCGCGCCAGCCTTCCTCATTTACTTTCTGCTCCCCTTCGTGCGTACTATTTTTCATTGAATAAGTTATATCAACCAGGGACGACGTTAATTTCCTGGAGGATTCTCCAATGTCCCCGACAATGTAAAACAATGGACTTAAAGCTCGGATTTTTTCATTGACGTCGGCTAACGTATCATTACTATTGTGGATGACATTCGATGTTTCCTTCATTACAGAATCAAGCTGTTCCGGAAGTTGTTCTACGGTTTTATTCACTCCGCCAAGAACTTTTGCCAAGTTATTCAACGCTTTTATTATAAAAATAGATACAACGGCGAAAGCAATTCCTATAATTAGTACTCCAATTCCTAAAAAGTCCATCTTTTACCCTCTCTTTCCTGTATTATTCTTTTTGGTTTTCCATCTTAAGTATAATTCTATCGCTGCATCTCCCCATCGCATCGCTTTTGCTACTTGATCGCTGGATCGATCAGAAGCGTGGGCTACACTTTCGGCCATACCATTCAAGGTGTGGTTAACATTTCCCATAGTGGACCCGACATTTTGTAAAGAATCTACAAATCCGTTGATGGACTGGGTTTTCTTCTCTAAGTCTGATGCGATGTTATTGGTTTTTTTCAATAAATTTTCAGACTCGGATGTGATTCCCTGCATTTGACCTTCTACTTTTTCTAAGGTGTTTGACACGCTCGTCATGGTGGAGGAGGCAGCTTTTAATGTTTTTACAACAAAAACAGCTATGAATGCAAAAGATAATGCAATAATAAGTAAACTGATGCCTGCTAATGTCATTTCTCTATCACCTCTTCTACATGTTTAGTTTGCTATACCACTAACATTAACCAATGAAACACATTTACTCATGGAATAATTTCCTTGAATTCCCACCTTGAGTCTTCCTGTATATGGAAGTTGCGTGGCCGGAGCATCAGGTGAAATCTGCCACCTAGAAAATATTGGGTTTGAATAAGCGTAATAGAAGGTAGTGTAGTTTATAGGTTTTGATATCACATGTCCATCCAAAGGTGACATTAGAAAGATAAATGTTTTTGTAATTATTTTCCTCACTATAATACTACTTTTTTTCTTTTTTTTCTCTAAGACCCTCCAAAATGTTGTAAGCGCTATCTTTGTAGATATATTAAGAAGCTTAATAAAACGTTTACAAAAAGCCCTATTTATCGACAAAACTTTTCAGAATTTTTTCCTAATTTTAATTGTAAAAGCACAGTTGGAATTTTATGATTAATATAGAGATTAAAAAATTCTACATGTTTTTCAAATATTTTAAACATAAATTTCTTTGTAAGAGGAGTGGTGGCGTGGTTAATGACACAGCTTTAGAACACGACATATATTTATTTCATCAGGGGAATCTGAGGTACAGCTACCAGCTTCTTGGTGCTCATGTTGAAACCAGAAATGGTGAAAAGGGCATACGTTTTGCTGTGTGGGCTCCGAACGCTCAACAAGTAAGTGTAGTAGGTACCTTCAATGACTGGGATGGCAGAGAGCATCCTATGGAAAAAGTGAATGGTAATGGAATTTGGATGACATTCATTCCTGGGTTGGAAGCAGGTGTCATCTATAAATACGAAATATTGACACCACATGGTCACTTGAGGTTGAAAGCGGATCCTTATGCTTTTTCAAGTGAACTTCGTCCGGATACAGCTTCAGTTGTTCATTCATTGGATAACTATACTTGGAACGATGAAGATTGGATGAAGGAACGAAAAGCCAAAAATCCTTATGAATCCCCAATGTCGATATATGAAATTCATCTGGGATCGTGGAGATACATAGAACCGGAGGTCTTCTATAACTTCCGTGAATATGCTGATATGGTCATTCCTTATGTGAAAGAGCTTGGCTATACCCATATTGAGTTACTCCCCATTATGGAACACCCCTTCGACAGATCCTGGGGTTATCAAATCACAGGCTACTTTGCAGTAACTTCGCGTTATGGTTCTCCTGATGATTTCAAATACTTCGTCGACCAGTGCCACCAGCATGGAATCGGAGTGATCCTGGATTGGGTTCCAGGCCATTTCTGTAAAGATGAGCACGGATTAAGAAGGTTTGATGGAGAGCATCTTTATGAATATGAAAACCCTGGTAAGGCAGAAAAGACACAATGGGGCACGTTAACCTTCGACTTTGCTCGAAATGAAGTTCAAAGCTTTTTAATCTCCAACGCCATTTACTGGTTGAAGGAATATCACTTGGACGGGCTCCGGGTAGATGCAGTAGCAAGCATGCTTTACTTGGATTTCGGTAAAGAAGATGGGCAGTGGGAATTGAATGAATACGGCGGTCGTGAAAATTTAGAAGCTGTATCTTTCATTAAGAAAATGAATGAAGCTGTGTTTGAAGAAATACCCGATACTCTGATGATGGCTGAAGAGTCAACTTCGTGGCCGCTTGTCAGTGCTCCGACTTATATAGGAGGGCTTGGATTCAACTACAAGTGGAACATGGGATGGATGAATGACATGCTCAAGTATATGGAGCTTGATCCAATCCACCGCAAGTACCACCACAACCTGATTACATTCTCACTTTTTTATGCCTTCTCTGAGAATTTTGTACTCCCGATCTCTCATGATGAAGTCGTTCATGGAAAGAAATCGTTATTAAATAAAATGCCGGGGGATTACTGGCAGAAATTCGCAAACCTTCGTGCTTTCCTTGGCTATATGTATGCACACCCAGGCAAGAAGTTATTATTCATGGGTAGTGAATTCGGTCAGTTCGATGAGTGGAAAGATTTAGAGGACTTGGATTGGGAGCTTCTGGGTTACGACTCACATTCTGCGATTAAGGAATACATGAAGCAATTGCATCAATTATATAACGACAATCCTTCATTATGGGAGCTGGATCATAAAGAGGAAGGGTTCAGTTGGATCGATCCAAATAATTATGAGCAGAGCATTGTGTCATTCGCGCGTAATGGCCGTAGTTCAAACGAAGAATTGATCGTGGTCTGTAATTTCACTCCTGAAGTTTATCACGATTATAAAGTAGGCGTACCGAAACATGGCTCATACAAAGAAATATTCTCGAGTGATGCGGAACACTTCGGAGGTTCTGGTCAAACAAATGGTTTAGCACTGCAAACTATTTCTGAACCTTGGCAAGGACAAGACCAACATATATCCATGACGATTCCCCCACTCGGCGTGAGCTTCTTAAAAAGAACTTCAGTATCCAAGGAGGAAAAATCATGAAAAACAAAGAATGCGTAGCAATGCTTTTAGCTGGTGGGCAGGGAACGAGACTTAAATCCTTGACGAAACAAATTGCTAAACCTGCTGTTTATTTCGGAGGTAAATATCGGATTATCGATTTTCCACTGAGTAATTGTACAAACTCTGGAATCGACACAGTAGGCGTATTGACCCAATACGAACCTTTGATTTTGAATGACTACATCGGAATTGGAGATACGTGGGACCTTGACCGGAAATTCGGAGGAGTCTCTGTCCTTCCGCCATTCATGCAGGCAGAAGGTGGCGGTTGGTATACAGGAACTGCAAATGCGATTTATCGGAATATCAAGTTCTTGAACCAACATGATCCCGAGCACGTATTGGTTTTATCGGGTGATCATATTTACCGAATGGATTACAGCGCCATGCTGGATCATCATAAAGCTTCAGGAGCGGACGCTACGATTTCTGTCATAGAAGTCCCTTGGGAAGATGCAAGTCGATTCGGAATCATGAACACAGACGAAAACGGTCGTATTACCGAGTTTGATGAAAAGCCGGCTGAACCTAAAAGCAATTTAGCTTCTATGGGCGTTTATATTTTCCGCTGGGATGTACTGAAGCAGTACTTAGTGGATGATGCAGAAAACGAAAACTCTTCTCATGACTTCGGAAAAGATATCATCCCTGCTTTGCTTCATGATTATAAAAAACTTATGGCTTATACATTTGAAGGATATTGGAAAGATGTAGGAACGGTAGAAAGCTTATGGCAGGCCAATATGGATTTATTGAAAAAGGAGCCTGAGCTGGATCTAAGCGATCAACGATGGAGAATTTATTCTAAAAACCCGAATCAGCCTCCGCAGTATATTGCTCCTCAGGCGAAGGTCAATAATGCATTAATCAATGAAGGGTGCCGTATCAAAGGCACTGTGGACACATCTATCGTTTTCTATGGTGTACACGTTGATGAAGATTCAATAATTAAAGATTCAGTCATTATGCCTGATGTGAAAATCGGCAAAAATGTAAAAATCCATCGTGCGATCATTTCCAAGGGTGCAGTCATCGAAGATGGGGCTGTTATTGGAGACCCGGCACCTGATAGTGAAATCACACTTGTAGCTGAAGAAGGCAGTGTCCTTGCTTCAAGTTATGTAACCAATTGCTAAGAGGAGGCTTCTATATTTTATGGATCGTGTAGCTGGAATTATAAATTTGGATCATGAACAAGATATGTTGGATGAACTGACTTACTTCCGGTGTGGAGCAGCTGTCCCATTTGCAGGACGTTACCGGATGATCGACTTTGCTATCTCGAATATGACAAACTCCCGTTTTGATTCCGTAGCGGTTTTTGCCCGTCGCAAATACCGCTCATTGATGGATCATCTCGAGCAGGGAAAGGCGTGGGATTTAGACCGTAAACGTGGAGGTTTATTCATCCTTCCTCCAGATTGGAATGACCCTACTGATATCTCTCAAGGAGATTTGCAGCATTTCCATAACAACATCGACTTTATTAATCGTACGCTGGCAGACTATATTGTCGTATCCGGTTCGCAAAATATCTGCAATATCGATTATCAAAATGTTCTTGCAGACCATAAAGAGTCCGGGGCAGACGTCACCGTGGTTTATACAAAAGTGGATGAACTCTACCCTGAACATCAGAGTGCCCATAAGCTTGAAATCGATGAAAATCATCGCGTCACTTCTATAAATAATGATTTGAAAAACAAAAACGTCTATATGGATATGTATCTAATAGACAAGAACCTTCTTCATGAATTGATAGAACAGTGTATTGCACATGGTTGTTCACACTTTTTCCAAGATGGAATCAAAGCGCAGCTGGACCGTTTGAAAGTGAATGCACATGAATATGTCGGAGCTCATGCGTTGATTAATTCCGTAGAAAGCTATCACCGCAACAGCTTTAATCTGTTGAACGAGACAGAACATGATCGTTTATTTAATGACGATAACCCGATCTACACGAAGGTGAAAAACGAAGCACCTTCCAAGTATTTGTCTTCTTCCAACGTAACAAATACTTTAGTAGCGAACGGTTGTGAAATTGAAGGTCATGTGGAAGACAGCATTTTGTTCAGAGGTGTGAAAGTTGCAGAAGGGGCTGTAATTAAAAACTCCATCATCATGCAGAGATGCGAGATTGAAAGTGATGCAGTGCTTGAAAATGTCATTCTGGATAAAGATTGTACGATTTCGAAGGGCCGTACACTTATTGGTGCCCCTGAGAAGCCTTACGTGGTACCGAAAAGAAAAAGTATGTAAATAAATGGGGTAAGGGGCTGTCTAGAGGCAGTCCCTTTCACTTAAACAGTGAAAGGGAAAATCATAGATATATAAGTGAGCGATTTCACAATATGAAGGAGTGTATCAGTGTGAATGTATTGATGATCGGATCAGAATGTACGCCTTTTATAAAAACAGGAGGATTGGCAGATGTGCTGGGATCTCTTCCTCAGGCGTTGAAAAAAGAAGGGGTGGATGCCCGCGTTGTTCTTCCTAAGTATGAAAATATGTCTGATGAATGGAAGATGCAACTGACCCACCTGGGGGAACTGAATGTGCAGTTAGGCTGGCGCAATCAATATGCAGGCATTGAATATATCGAATATGACGGAATCCCTGTCTATTTCATAGATAACGAGTATTACTTCAAGCGATCCAATTTATACGGATTTGATGATGAAGCAGAGCGATTCGTATTTTTCAACCGTGCAGTCATGGAAATGTTAATCGATTTGGATTGGACGCCTGACGTTCTGCACTGCCATGATTGGCACACAGGTTTAATCCCTCTTTATCTGCACACCCATTACAAAGATGTAGAGAAGTTCCAGGGTATGAAAACGGCATTTACCATTCACAACTTGAAGTATCAAGGTGTGTTCGCGCCGTCAGTTTTGCATGATTTAATGGATTTCGATGAAAGCATGCTGCGAGACGACACGTTAGAATTTTATGGAAACATTAATTTTATGAAAGCTGCTTTGAACTTTTCTGACTTCATTACGACGGTCAGTGAAACGTACGCTGAAGAGATCCAGACGCCTTATTTCGGGGAGAACCTTGATGGAGTGTTGAGAAAGCGCACCGATGAGTTGGTTGGTATAGTAAACGGAATTGATGACCAAGATTACAATCCGTTAAAAGATGAAGCGCTCGAGTTTCCCTACCGAAGTTCGTTGATCAAGAAAGCTCAGAATAAAATGTGGCTGCAAGAGAAGCTGGGTCTTCCTGTAAGAAAAGATGTTCCTATGATTGGCATCGTTTCCAGGCTGGTTGAACAAAAAGGATTCGACCTTATCGGGCGTGTAATTGATGAATTATTGTATCACGATGATTTGCAAATCGTCTTATTGGGTACAGGGGAATATCAATACGAGCAGATGCTCCAGTGGGTCCAAGACCGACACCCAGAAAAAATGTCAACGAATATTACCTTCTCAGAAGCACTCTCAAGACAAATATATGCTGCAAGCGATATGTTCCTGATGCCTTCCCGCTTTGAACCATGTGGAATTGGTCAATTGATAGCATTAAGATACTTATCTGCACCGATTGTTCGTGAAACAGGAGGACTTGCAGATACAGTTCAATCGTACGACAAGTCGACCGGAGAGGGGAATGGATTCACATTTGCTAATTATAATGCGCACGATATGTTGTATACGATTCGTCGCGCACTTGAATTCTATCAGGACCAGTCTGAATGGCAGAAGTTAGTCAAGAATATTTGTAAGAGCAAGTTTACATGGAAAGATTCCGCAAACCAATATATGGATTTGTATCAAACGATGCTTGAATAGCTTTTCATTAGAGGGGGAGAACTTATTGGTAATGTTCAGCAATAAAGAGATGTTCAAACAGGCACTGGTTGAGAAGTTGAAAACGAACTTCGGGAAAAAAGTAGAGACAGCTTCAGAGTACGACACATACCGAGCGCTCGGTGCTTTGGTGAAAGATGAAATAACCAAGAAATGGATGGAGACGGAAGAGCGGTATCAAAAAGACCAAACGAAGCAGGTTTATTATTTTTCCATGGAGTTTTTGATGGGGAGATTACTGGGGAACAATTTACTGAATATGAATCTTTTAAAGCTTGTACAGGATGGATTGGAAGATTTGGGATTGTCCCTCGACAGCCTTGAAGAAAACGAAAATGACGCAGGGCTTGGTAACGGTGGTCTCGGACGACTGGCTGCTTGTTTTCTGGACTCATTAGCTTCTCTGAATTTAGCTGGACATGGATATGGAATGCGCTATCGATATGGTATGTTCGATCAACATATCATCGACGGCAAGCAGGTAGAGCTGCCGGATGAATGGCTTTCCAAAGACTTCATATGGGAAGTGCGGAGACCTGAAGAAGCGATCGAAGTGAAATACGAAGGCTATGTCGATTTCAAAGAAGATTCTTCTGGAAATTGGAAATTTGAGTATGTTGATTATGAGAAAATCCGTGCAGTTCCATACGATGTACCGATTGTAGGCTATAATAATGAAACTGTGAATACGCTTCGGTTGTGGTCTGCAGAAGCCACGACAGAAGACATTATGGTCAGAGCGAAGAGAAAAAACGAAATGGGTTACTTCTTGAATCACAGACGGGCTTTAGAGTCGGTATCAGAGTTCTTGTATCCGGATGATTCCACAGAAGAAGGACGTAGATTGAGGTTGAAACAAGAATATTTCCTTGTTTCTGCAGGCGTTCAATCCATCATACAATCATTTGAAAAAACAGGCCTCCCTTGGTCTGCATTCTCTGACAAAACAGCTATCCACATCAACGATACACACCCTGCCCTAGTGATTCCCGAACTTATGAGGATATTAGTCGATGAAAAAGGTCTCGGCTGGGACCAAGCCTGGGAGATTACTCAATCTGTCGTCTCCTACACGAATCACACGACACTAAGTGAGGCTTTAGAATCGTGGCCGGTCAATACAGTTCGAACTCTGCTTCCACGACTATTCATGATTATAGAAGAAATAAATGAACGGTTCTGCCAGGCGTTATGGAAAACATATCCCGGTGACTTTGACCGCATCGCTAATTTAGCGATTGTAGCAGATGGGCAGGTGAAAATGGCCCATTTATCCATTGTAGGCAGTCACAGTATTAACGGTGTCGCAAAATTGCACACAGAGATACTTAAGAAACGTGAAATGAAGAGTTTTTATGAAACATTTCCTAGTAAATTCAATAATAAAACGAATGGCATTACCCACCGTCGCTGGCTGATGCATGCAAATAAACCATTGAGCAATTTAATTACAGAAGCTATCGGCGATCAGTGGATGAATGAACCGGATCGTTTGAAGGACCTCTTGAAGAAGAAAGAAGACTTGTCATTTTTAGACCGTCTTGATGACGTTAAACAGAACAATAAGATCGCACTTGCTGATTGGGTTAAAGAAACTCAAGGGATTACCGTAGACCCGCAATCTATCTTCGATGTCCATATTAAAAGATTACATGGGTACAAACGTCAATTGCTTAATGCTCTTCATATTATGCACTTATACAACGAGTTAAAGGCGGATCCTACCCTGGATATGGTACCTAGAACCTTCTTTTTCGGGGCAAAAGCAGCCTCAGGATATTATTTTGCCAAGAAGGTCATCCAGCTCATTAATAGAATCGCAGCAGTAATCAACAAAGATGATGAGGTCAATGACAAAATCAAAGTTGTATTCTTACCGAACTATTCGGTCTCAACAGCTGAAAAAATCATTCCTGCAAGCAACGTCAGTGAACAAATTTCCACTGCAAGTAAAGAAGCATCCGGGACGGGGAATATGAAGTTCATGATGAATGGAGCACTAACGATCGGAACGATGGATGGAGCGAATGTAGAAATCCATGATCTTGTAGGTGATGAAAATATTTATACATTTGGTCTGAGTTCAGAAGAGGTCCTTGAGTATTACCGAACTGGAGGGTATTCCTCCAAACAGGTTTCTGACCAAGATGAACGTTTGCGGCATACATTAGAACAACTCATTCACTATAGTCCTTTTTCTAAGGGAGAGATGGATTTTCAGCCGATTTACGAAGCTCTTATCCACCATAACGATGAGTACTTCGTTTTGAAAGATTTCGCGGATTATGTAATGGCTCAAAGAAAAGTGAGTCAGGATTACCAAAATAAGAGACTCTGGAACGCAAAGAGCCTGGTTAACATCGCCCAATCCGGCCACTTCTCCAGTGATCGTACGATACAAGAATACGCCTCTCAAATTTGGAATATTGAACGTGTTCAAATGCTGAAATGATGTTTTGGAGGGACCAATCGTGAGACATTATGATGTGTATCACAATAGTTTTGACTTGAAATACAGAGAGCCTTTCGGTGCAGCACCGAAGGGTTCGAATGTTTCTTTGACCATTGATGTACATGAACATTTCCGGGTAACACGTGTCATTTTACATTACATCCTGGATAGGACAGATCATGAACGGACGAAGATGATGGATCTTTATAGTGAAGAACACCACTACAACTCCTATGAAACGACTGTAGAAATGCCGAAGAAGCCCCAATTGATTTGGTACTTCTTCGAAATAGTACTGGAAGATGGAAAGATTTTTTATGGCAGGGAGAACATTTTTGAAAGTGGAGAGGGCAAAGTTTATGACCATATCCCTCCTTCCTGGCAGATCACTGTTTATGATCCGGATTATGAGACTCCGGATTGGTGGAAACATGCAACGATGTATCAAATTTTTCCTGATCGATTTTATGCAGCGGGAGAAATAGATAGGAGCAAGGCCCCTAAATCAAGCTTGGTTCATGCACATTGGGAAAACGATCCGATATACATCAGAAATGAGAGAGGAGAAGTCATACGCTGGGACTTCTTCGGAGGAAACCTCAAAGGTATTACTGAAAAGCTGGACTATATTCAGTCATTAGGGGTAACTGTCATCTATTTGAACCCTATCTTCGAAGCAGAAAGTAATCATCGATACGACACCGGGGATTACCATACCATTGACCCTCTTTTAGGGAGCAAAGAAGATTTTGAAGAACTCATTGAAAAAGCTGGTCAACACGGTATAGAGATAATGCTGGATGGAGTGTTCAGCCATACTGGCAGCAATAGTATCTATTTCAACCGAGAAGGGGAATATGACTCTTTAGGAGCTTATCAATCTAAGGATTCTCCTTATTACCCTTGGTACCAGTTTTATAACTACCCGAATGATTATGAAGCGTGGTGGGGTGTGGGGACGCTTCCTACACTGAATAAAGAGAATAAGGATTATCAGGACTTCTTGATCCATAACCCGGATAGTGTCATAAAAACATGGCAGAATTCAGGGATGAAGCATTGGAGACTGGATGTTGCAGATGAACTGACGGATGACTTGATCAAGCAGATCAACAGTCAGTTGAAATCTCATGATCCATCCAGTGTACTTCTCGGAGAAGTCTGGGAAGATGCATCCAATAAAATTTCCGGTGGGAACAGAAGGGATTACTTTTTAGGTGGAGTTCTTGATTCAGTGATGAATTATCCGATGCGTAAATTGATGCTGGACTTTATGAAAGGTGATATTGATGCTCTTTACGTGGACCGACGTTTGAAGACTCTTTCCGAACACTATCCTTTGCAATACTTCTATGCGTTGATGAACATGTTATCCAGTCATGACGTCGAAAGAATCAAAACGATGCTGGATGGTTATCTGCCTGATCATTTTGGAGAAGAAGAAAAGGAAAACATCGTGAAAAAGCAGATCAAAGCATTAAGCTTATGGATGTATACATTCCCTGGAATTCCGTCACTATACTACGGGGATGAAGCGGGTCTTACTGGTGGTGCTGATCCTGATAATCGAAAGCCTTATCCTTGGGGTAGAGAAGACCCGACGTTAATCGAGTGGTATAAGGATATCGGAAAGTGGCGTAAAGAACACGCAGCGTTGAGAACCGGTAATTGGAACTCATTTGCTGTGAATAGTGATGTGTACGGGTTTGAACGATGGATTTCGAATGAAAAAGATGTATTTGGTGAACAAGCAAACAATGAGCAGTTCATCTATATTATGAACCGCAGCTATCATGAACAAAAGAAAGTCAGTCTCAATGTTGAAAGAGGGAAGTGGCAGGAGCTTGAGAATAAGAAAAGGATTTTCAAGGCGAAGAAGGGTAAATTAACGATTGATTTAGCCCCTTGTGAATGTATGCTGTTAAGACATCTCCATTAAGGGAGGAGAGCTGAATGGGCTTTTTAGACGGACTGATGGGTAACGCCAGCGAAGTGGATAAAGATAAATTGGAGAGAGAAATCAAAGATATTTTAGTCGATCAAGAAGAAGTTCAAAGTGGATATAAAGTATTGAGAGATTCATTTATATTTACGAATAAACGTTTATTATTGATAGATAAACAAGGAATGACAGGTAAAAAAGTAGAATATCACTCCATTCCCTACAAAAGCATAACCCATTTCAGTGTAGAAACAGCGGGTGGCTTCGATTTGGATTCTGAATTGAAAATCTGGTTATCCGGCACCAATGAACCGATTGGAAAGCTATTCAAAAAAGACAGTCCTATCCAGGAAGTTCAAAAGACTTTAGCCAAATATGTTTTATAATCTATTGTTTCACGTGAAACAATTAATGCCGATGCCTTCAGGTGTCGGTTTTTTTGTGAGAATAGAGATGAAAATTATATCCCTCAGCAGCGTTCATTCCGGTCCTCCTACTTTGTTATAATAGAATTAAATTACATTGAAAGCGCTGACAACGAGTGGGAGGAAGTTCAACATGAAGCTTCAATTAACTCAAAATCAAACGACAAAACTATATATGTCTACAGAAATGCGTCAGGCGGTCACAATTCTGCAGTATTCTCAAGCTCAACTTATAGAATTTATAGAAGAAAAGTCATTGGAAAACCCTCTTATTTCCATTGAAAATCCAAGGGGGATCAACGGGACACCTTCGCGAACCAGGCCTATGTTTAACCCTGCTGGTATCTTTGTAGAGAGCGAACAAGGGTGGAGGGAAAAAATAATTGATTATTTCAAGTGGAATGAAGAAAACATAAAACCTTTTCAAATCATGGAGTATCTAATATTAAATCTGGATGAGAAAGGATTTCTCCCACTTACCATTGAAGAAATCGCTGCATCTATGTCGTCTACCCGTTCAGAGATAGAGAAACAGATAACCAAACTTAAAGTATATGAATCTATGGGACTTGGCTGTTTTAATATGAGGGAGTACTTACTCTATCAAATTGAAAATGACTATCCTTCCAATTATATACTACATAAGCTAGTGTCCGATTATCTTGAAGAGGCGTCTGATCGGAAATGGAAGTTTATTGCTCAAAATCTGAATGTCAGTGAGGAAGAAGTGAAAGCAGCCTTTTCGCTCTTGAAAAACTTAAACCCTCAACCAAAGGTCGATGAAGGAAACCGATTTGTAGACTATTTGATTCCGGATATCATCGTTGAAGAGAAGGGGGGAGAGTTTTTTCTGAAAGACACAAATTCCTTAACTCCTCTAATAAACCTAAATTCACAGCTTGCATCTCTTACGGATATAAACTCTGATGCGAAAAGTTTCATAGAAGATTGTTACAAGGAAGCTCGTTGGTTAATGAATAGTATCGAACAAAGGAGAGCAACAATTATCCAAGTGGTCGAAGCTATACTCTATAAGCAATCTTCATTCTTTTATGGAAACCACCTGGTTCCTATGAATTATAAACAAGTGGGCGAAATGATTGGGGTACATGAGTCTACAGTAAGTCGGGCAGTTGCTCATAAAGTTATACAAACTCCAAGAGGGACTTATGATTTGAAAGCATTTTTCACACCAGGATTAAAGAATGGGAGGGATGTTCCCATCTCTTCCAGTGAAGTGAAACAAATGATAAAGCGTTTGATTGAGGGTGAAGATAAGGGCAATCCACTTTCTGATCAACAGATCGTCAATAAAATCAAGGAAATTCACCCTGTTACCATATCAAGGAGAACGGTGGCAAAATATAGAGAATCCATGAATATAAGAGCCTCTTCGAAAAGGAAAGAATAGCCCTGCTTCCATATTTAAACACATTTTCAAACGATTCATAGGTTAATAAGTAGTCAAAAAGGGGATAGACTACTAGAAGATGTTGGAGGAGGCTTAAATAGTGAAGAAGGTTGTGAACTATGTAAAAGATTTGATTGAAGAATTTCAAAAGGATAATATTCCCTTATTAGGGGCTGCCCAAGCCTATTATTATCTATTATCAATCGTGCCTATGCTTATATTACTCTTGTCGATTCTTCCTTACTTGAACATTAGTGCGGAAGCCGCTATGAACACTGTTACCAATTTTCTTCCTGAAGACACGGCAGAAGTATTTCGAGAAAATATTATTAATGTCGTTGATAAACCTAACGGCGGCTTATTGACCGTTGGTATACTTGGTACTCTGTGGTCAGCTTCAAGCGGAATTAATGCTTTTATTAAATCAGCAAATGAAGCGTACGACGTCGAAGAGACGCGTTCTTTTATAAAAGTAAGGCTGCTTTCTATCATTCTTACACTTGGAATGATTATTGGATTTGTTGTAGCCCTGGCTTTGCCTGTCTTTGGGGACGTAATTATTGGTGCCATCGATCGTACGTTGAATCTGCCTGATCAGACAGTAATCTTTTTCCAAGTTTTAAGATGGGCAATTGGAATTGTAGTAATGAGTGCCATTTTGATGGCTTTATATCATTTTGCTCCTAACAAAAACATTCCATTTAAACATGTCTTACCTGGAGCTATTATCACATCAATATTATGGCAGGTCATTTCTTTAGCATTCTCCTTTTACGTAAGCAATTTCGGTAACTATACAGCAACATACGGCAGTTTAGGCGGCGTCATCATCTTAATGCTATGGTTCTTCCTTACGGGCATTATTTTGATGGTAGGAGCTGAAATCAATGTCATTTATCATCGCAAACATGGTGGCGGAGCAAGTAAGGCTGCTTAAATGAAAACCCCGGTCCTTGACCGGGGTTTTCTTAGTTTAGGGATAAGTTATATTTTTCAATAAGCTCTGAAAGGGTAGGCCGTTCATTTCCACCTCTCCCCTTAACAGGAGTTGCCATAATCAGCGCGTTCAAAACAGCTTCTTCCGTCGCTTCCCCTACTGCTCTGAAAGCTTCATCGATTTCATCATCATGAATTGTGGAGGTCGAGAGTAAGTCTCCATTGGGTTCATGAGGGATTTTATTTGCTGTAGAAAAGCCGATGGCGACCTCTCCGCTCCCCGTAGTGATGACAGAACCTGTCCGGGACAGTCCGGTAACACTTCTTTTAATGATTCGATTTAGCTGGCGCTCTGAAACAGGCAGATCAGTTGCAATGATCACCATGATCGATCCTCGATCCTTTGTTTCTCCAGAAGGAATGACATACCTGCTTAATTGCTCTCCGACAGGTTTCCCATCAATTCTCAAGTCACTGATGTAGCCGAAATTGGTGACCACAAGAACTCCAAGCGTGTAGTTTCCATGCTCCAGCGGAATTGTTCTGGAAGATGAACCGACCCCGCCTTTTAATGAGTAACAGAGCATTCCTGTACCGGCCCCTACACAACCTTCTTCAAAATCAATCTTGGTCTCTGTCATAGCTTTATGTACGTGTTCTTTCTCAACAAACATCGCCCGTAAATCGTTTAGATACATATCATTGCACTCTCCGACCACAGGGTTGATACTTCCTGTAGAACGGCCTATGTCAGGGTTTGTTTCAAGAGTTTTTTCCATGACTGCTTCGGCTGCCACACCTATATTTAATGTGTTAGTTAGTACAATCGGAGTTTCAAGGGTACCAAGTTCTTTGATTTGTATGGTCCCCATAGTTTTTCCGAAACCATTAATCACGTGAGTGGAAGCAATCAATTTTTCTTTGAAAAGGTTTCGTTCATGGGGGATGACTGCTGTGACACCAGTTTGACAGCTTCCTTCACTTAAGGTCGTATGCCCTACTTTGACACCTGCTACATCTGTGATTTTATTCAGTTTTCCTGTTTCTAGTGATCCAATCTTTACTCCATAGTCTCTTATTCTTAAATTCATAGTAGGTGAACCTCCCTGTTTGTTTCTTTCTTCAATTTCACCTTCGTTTCCTTTAAATCCATACAATTCATGGATGAAATGAGTAATTTTTCCTCATCCTACCCTTTTAGTGTTTTATAAATGATTTCAATAAGAGTTCATTCAGTAAAGGTGTATTTTTATACAATAAGCGACTGTTTTATACATTTTCAAGAATGAAATTAAGTGATTTTGAGTTAATTTCAGAAAAAATTTGAAAAATTTTAAGCGAAAAATATGGTTGCGCTTACATCATCTATATATAAGAGTTCAGGTGCATTTTAAATTGTCAAATTTTAATGAAAATTCCCTCTAAACACGCTGTTCAAGCATGATACGAAGGTTTTTTCGTGCTATACTAGTAAAAAACTGAAAAGACAGAATTTTTTATAATCGACTAAAATCAATCAAATAGCTGATCAGGGGGAATGATTATGCAGAAACATGGATATCCAGTACCTCAAGGGTTATATCACCCTGAGAACGAACATGAAGCCTGTGGAATAGGGATGATTGCCAACATTGACGGTACGAAATCTCATAGCATCGTTGAAAATGCTGTCACAATTTTATGTAACCTTGAACACCGCGGAGGTCAGTCCGCAGATGTAAGTACCGGTGATGGTGCAGGAATCTTAACACAAATTCCGCATCATTTTTTTGAGAAGCAATGTGAAAAAGAAGATATTGAACTACCGAATGCCGGGAAGTATGGGATCGGTATGTTATTCCTTCCTGAAGACCGTGATAAGCGTATGGAATGCAGACGTACCTTTGAAAAGATCGTCCACGAAGAAGGGCAGAAATTTTTAGGCTGGCGAACAGTTCCTATCAATGATTCCTTTGTAGGGAAAGATGCGAAGAAAACGAAACCTTATATTCTTCAAGCCTTTGTAGCGCCTGCAGATAACATAAATAATCAAATGGACTTGGAAAGACGTCTATACATTATAAGAAAAAGGGCAGAGATTGAGATCTCGAGTAGAGATGGTTTTGATGACTTCTATATCAGCAGTTTGTCTTCAAATACAATTGTTTACAAAGGGATGTTAATTCCTGAGCAATTGGATTCTTTTTATATTGATTTGAACCACCCTGATTTTAAGACTGCCCTCGCATTAGTGCACTCTCGTTTCAGTACGAACACCTTCCCTAGTTGGAAACGTTCACACCCAAACCGTTATACCATCCACAATGGGGAATTCAATACCTTAAGAGGAAACGTCAATTGGATGAGGGCTCGCCAAGAGTTATGCTCCTCTAAATATTTCAGTGATGAGGATCTTCAGAAAATCCTTCCTGTCATCGACTCCAATGGTAGTGACTCCTCTATGTTTGATAATGCATTTGAGTTTTTATACCTCTCTGGTCGCTCTCTTGCTCACACGGCAATGATGATGGTGCCGGAACCATGGTCTAATGATGAAACGATTCAAGAAGATAAAAAGAATTTCTATGAATATCACAGCTGCTTGATGGAGCCGTGGGATGGACCGGCTGCACTTGCTTACACAGACGGTAAGCAGATCGGAGCCTGTCTCGATAGGAATGGCCTTCGACCTGCCCGTTATTACGTAACGAAAGATGGAATGATCGTACTTGGTTCTGAAGTAGGAGCTTTGGATATCTTTGCAGACGATATCTTATACAAAGACCGCCTCCACCCTGGAAAAATGCTGCTTGTCGATCTTGAAAAGGGCAAAATCATACCAGATGAAGAAATCAAGCTTGAAATTTCCAGAGAGCAGCCATATAAAGAATGGATCGATGAGCATAAGTTCAATTTGGAAGACCTTCCACAGCCGACGGTTGAGCATCGTCCTGTTGAATCACTGATTGATAAACAGCTTGCATTCGGCTATACGAATGAAGAATTGAATAAAATTCTTATGCCGCTTGTGACAGGCAAAAAAGATCCAGTCGGGTCAATGGGCTATGACTCTCCATTAGCGGTGCTCTCTAAGAAACCGCAACTATTGTACAGCTATTTTAAACAGTTATTCGCACAAGTAACGAATCCTCCTATTGATGCTATCAGAGAATCATTGATTACAATGGTGGAAACGACTATAGGTGCTGAAGGTAACCTTGTGGATCCGAAACCTGAAAGCTGCCGGCAGATTCGGTTAGAGACGCCCATCTTGACCAACGTTCAGTTTGAACAATTACGACAACAAACAATAGATGGTTTCAAACCGAAAACGTTCTCCATTTTATTTGAAGCGAAAGAAAATAAAATGAAAGAAGCGCTCGACCGTCTATTCGAAGAAGCGGATCAGGCCATCGAAGATGGAACGACATTATTGATGCTTTCAGACAGAGGTATGGGTAAAGAGTATGCGGCTATCCCTGCTTTGCTTGCTGTATCAGGACTGCACCACCATTTGATCAAACAAGGAACACGAACGAAAGTCAGCATCCTGATTGAGACTGGGGAAGCTCGCGAAGTCCATCATTTTGCAACTCTCTTAGGTTATGGAGCGGAAGGAATCAATCCATACCTGGCATTTGAATCACTGCGTCATCTAAAGGATCGTGGCGATTTGGAAGTTGAATCCCATGACATTGCGGTTGAAACATATGTAAAAGCTGTTACAGACGGAATAATAAAAGTTTTATCAAAGATGGGGATCTCTACGATTCAAAGTTACCGTGGAGCGCAGATTTTTGAAGCGGTTGGTATTCATAAGGATGTCATCGATCAGTACTTTACTCGTACATCTTCACGCTTAGGTGGAATTGGTTTAGATATCATCGAGAAGGAAGTATTGATGCGTCACGAAGTCGCCTACAGTGAAAAACGTGGAGGAAACCGCACATTAGAAGCGGGGGATGAATTCCAGTACCGTAAAAACGGTGAAGATCATCAATACAATCCACAAACGATTGCTACTCTTCAGCACGCTTGTCGTAAGAACGACTACAAATTATATAAGCAATACTCACAATTGCTCACAGATGAAAAGAATAACCTGCAGTCTCTGAGAGGCCTGTTATCTTTCAAAGACCGTCCTTCCATTCCAATAGATGAAGTGGAGTCTGTTGAGGATATTTGTAAGAGGTTCAAAACAGGTGCCATGTCTTACGGTTCCATTAGCAAGGAAGCACACGAAGCTTTAGCTGTTGCCATGAACCGTGTAGGAGGAAGGAGTAATACGGGTGAAGGAGGAGAAGACCCTGACCGTTTTACACCTGACGAAAATGGAGACCTGCGTAGAAGTTCAATCAAGCAAGTAGCATCCGGACGTTTCGGAGTCACGAGCAACTACTTAGTGAATGCGGATGAAATTCAAATAAAGATTGCTCAAGGAGCAAAACCGGGAGAAGGAGGACACCTTCCTGGAAAGAAAGTATACCCTTGGATTGCAGAAGTCCGTGGGTCGACTCCCGGGGTCGAATTGATCTCGCCGCCACCTCACCATGATATTTACTCGATCGAGGATTTGGCTGAACTTATTTATAACCTTAAGAATGCCAATCCAAAAGCGAGAATCAGTGTGAAGCTCGTATCTGCGGTCGGGGTAGGTACTATAGCTGCAGGTGTGGCAAAAGGTCGTGCAGATTTAGTTTTGATCAGTGGTTATGATGGAGGAACCGGAGCCGCTCCTCGAACAAGTATTAAACACACTGGACTTCCATGGGAAATCGGATTGGCAGAAACACATCAAACCCTTGTCCTTGACCGTTTGAGAGATCGTATAGTTGTTGAAACAGACGGGAAAATGATGACGGGCAGGGATGTTGTTGTCGCTACTTTACTTGGAGCAGAAGAGTATGGATTCTCAACAGCACCTTTGGTGGTCTTAGGTTGTGTCATGATGCGTGTCTGTCACTTGAACACCTGCCCTGTGGGTGTAGCAACGCAGGATCCAGAATTGAGGAAGAAGTTCACAGGTGAAGCCGACCATTTGGAAAACTTCATGCGTTTTATTGCTCAAGAGACACGAGAATTGATGGCAGAACTCGGTTTCCGTTCCATCAACGAAATGATCGGTCGTACCGATGTATTAGAAACAAATGAAGCTGTTGATCATTGGAAAGCGAAGGGGATCGATCTTTCCGCTCTTCTTTATCAACCACAAGTTCCAGACAACTATGGACGCTATGCAACAGAAACTCAGGATCACCAATTGGAAAAAACTTTGGATATAGAAGAACTGATTCCTTTATGTAAGCAGGCCATTGAGACAGGTGAGCCTGTACAAGCAACGGGTTCAATCAGGAACATCCACCGTGTTACAGGTACCCTTCTGGGGAGTGAAGTGACTCGGAAGTACGGAGAGGAAGGTTTGCCGGAAGATACCATTCAATTGACATTCAAAGGGTCAGCCGGCCAAAGCTTCGGAGCCTTCATTCCAAAAGGCATGACGCTACGACTGGTCGGAGATTCAAATGATTATGTCGGAAAAGGGTTATCCGGCGGAAAAATCATTGTACATCCATCTCCGAGATCTACATTTGCACCTGAAGAAAATACGATTATCGGTAATGTTTCTTTTTATGGGGCTTCTTCGGGTGAAGCATATATTAACGGACTAGCCGGCGAGCGTTTTTGTGTGCGTAATAGTGGTGCTCATGTAGTCGTCGAAGGTGTAGGAGACCACGGATGTGAATATATGACAGGTGGAAAGGTTGTTGTGCTCGGAGGGACAGGACGAAACTTTGCAGCCGGGATGTCCGGAGGAGTTGCATATGTGTTGGATGAATCTGAACAACCATTTGAAACGAAGTGTAATAAGGACCTTGTCCATTTACAATCGTTGTCCAATGCCGAAGAGATTCAGGAACTTTATGAAATGATAGAAAAGCATGTCCAATACACGAACAGTGGCCTTGCTCAGCGGATCTTAAACAATTGGAACCATTATGTCCATAGATTTGTACGAGTTGTACCTCGTGATTACTTGGCAATGCAAGAACGAATCAAACACCTCAAAGAGAGTGGAATGGAGAAATTTGATGCTGAAATGACAGCATTTGAAGAAAGTAATAAACCTGTAGAGACCGTGAAATAACTGAGGGGGGAGATTTTATGGGAAAGTCGACAGGATTCAAGGAATACGAACGCCAATCGATACCTGAACGTGATCCTGCAACACGTACGAAAGACTGGGACGACTATACACTACCTATGTCAGACGAAGAAGTGCAGAAACAAGGGGCGCGGTGCATGGATTGTGGCGTTCCTACATGTCACTCCGGAATGGAGATCAATGGAATCACTACGGGGTGCCCTGTTTATCATTTGATTCCAGAATGGAACGATTTAGTCTACCGTGGTCAATGGAAAGAAGCACTTGAGAAAGAGCATGAAATGAACAACTTTCCTGAGTTCACCGGGTTTGCCTGCCCGGCACCTTGTGAAGGTGCATGTGTGCTGGGGATCAATGAACCACCAGTAGCTATTCGATCAGTAGAACGTTCGATTATAGAAAAAGGCTTCGATGAAGGATGGGTGAAACCGGAGCCTCCAGAGAAGAGAACGGGTAAAAAAGTGGCCGTTGTCGGATCTGGGCCAGCAGGCTTGGCTGCAGCTGCTCAACTGAATAAGGCAGGACATTGGGTGACTGTGTATGAGCGAAATGACCGTGTTGGTGGTTTGTTGACATACGGCATTCCTGAAATGAAATTACCTTATTCGGTAGTCGAACGCAGAGTAAATATCTTAGAAGAAGAAGGCATTCATTTCTTCACGAATACAGAAGTAGGGAGAGATTACCCTGTTTCCAGACTTCGGGAAGAGTACGACTCCGTCGTTCTTTGTGGAGGAGCTACCACTCCCAGGAACCTTGAGGTTGATGGGCGTAATCTGAAGGGTATCCATTATGCTATGGATTTCCTGCATGCAAATACAAAAAGTCTGCTTGATTCCGATCATGCAGATGGAAACTATATCAGTGCAAAAGGAAAAGATGTCATCGTTATCGGTGGTGGAGATACAGGTACCGATTGTATTTCAACTTCTCTTCGACATGGGTGCAAGAGCCTCACTCAATTTGATATATACGATAAAAAAGGATCAGTGCGGGACAATGAAGAAAACCCTTGGCCGCAGTATCCAATGATTCACCGTGTGGAGTATGGACAAAAAGAAGCAGAAGCTTTATTCGGCGATGACCCAAGAGCATATGCTGTCATGACTAAAAAGTTCGTCGGGGATGAAAATGGACGTATTAAAGAAGTTCATACCATCAATGTCGCTCTTTCTTATGATGATGAAGGCAATAAAGTGAGAACAGAAATTCCTGGAACAGAAAAAGTATGGCCTGCGGATTTGGTGTTACTGGCTATTGGTTTCAGCGGACCTGAACAAGACTTGATTGATAAGCTTGGAGTAGAAACGACAGTACGAACAAATGTAGCTGCTCAATATGGAAAGTACAAAACGAATATCGACGGAGTATTCGCTGCAGGAGATATGAGAAGAGGGCAGAGCTTGATCGTTTGGGCGATTAATGAAGGACGTGAAGCTGCCCGTGAAGTGGATCGATATATGATGGGAAGCACTCAACTGCCTTAATCGAAATATCTTCAATCGTAGTAGAAAAGTAAGACAATATTCATATGGAAAGATTTTAAAAAACTCAGAGTCTCTACTCTGGGTTTTTTCATGTTCAATTTCAATTCACTTGAAGTCCAATCTTACTACTTCATAAAGAATGCTTCTATCCAAAGCCATCTATAACTGCCCGCCACAACAGGCCGTCCTACTTAAGTATACGAAGTAGAGGTTTATTATCATAAAGTCTCAAATAGTTTAACGATAAGCAGGTGAGGGAAGACGTAAAAGATGAAATAAATGGAATTTTTTGAAGGGGAGGAACTCTTGTTGAGTAAACATAACGTCAACAATTCTAAGAAGAACGAACAACTTGATGAAAGCAGAGTCGATGACCGGGGAAAGCATTTAACGACGAACCAGGGCCTGAAGATGTCGGAAGATGAGTTTTCTCTTAAAGCCGGTGAACGTGGACCGACACTAATGGAAGATTTTCATTTCCGTGAGAAAATGACACATTTCGATCATGAACGTATTCCTGAACGAGTCGTTCATGCTCGTGGTTTTTCTGCGCACGGAGAATTTGAGTTGTACAAATCACTGGAGAACTATACAAAAGCTGACTTTTTAAATGATACCTCGAAGACTACGCCTGTCTTCGTAAGGTTTTCTACAGTTGCAGGATCCAAAGGTTCTGCAGAAACAGTAAGAGATGCCCGTGGATTTGCGACTAAATTTTATACGGATGAGGGGAATTATGACTTAGTCGGAAACAACATTCCTGTATTCTTTATCCAAGATGCGATTAAGTTCCCAGATCTAGTTCATGCAGTCAAACCTGAGCCGCATAACGGTATGCCACAGGGAGCTTCTGCTCATGACACGTTTTGGGATTTTGTAGCGAACAATCAGGAGTCTGCCCATATGGTGATGTGGACGATGTCAGATCGCGCTATTCCGAGAAGCTTCCGTATGATGGAGGGATTCGGTGTACATACGTTCCGACTTGTGAATGCCGAAGGAAAGTCTCATTTCGTCAAGTTTCATTGGAAACCGGTGCTGGGTGCTCACTCACTGGTTTGGGATGAAGCCCAGAAAATTTCCGGAAAAAACCCTGATTTCCATCGGGGGGACTTATACAACTCAATAGAAGATGGGGACTTTCCTGAGTACGAATTAGGTATTCAAGTTATTGCTGAAGCGGATGAAGACAAATTCGACTTCGATATTTTAGACCCGACCAAGCTCTGGCCTGAAGAAGATGTTCCGGTTGAAATTGTAGGGAAAATGACATTGAACCGGAATGTAGATAACGTATTTGCAGAAAACGAACAGGTCGCTTTTCATCCGGGTCATGTAGTTCCAGGTATTGATTTTTCGAATGATCCGCTTCTACAAGGACGCTTATTCTCTTATACAGATACACAGCTGATCCGGCTTGGGGGTCCTAATTTTCACGAGCTACCGATAAATAAGCCTGTCTGTCCTTTTCACAATAATCAGCGGGACGGCTATGGCCGCCATACGATCAATCAGGGGCAGGTCAGTTACCATAACAATTCTCTTGCAAATAATACTCCCGAAACAGCCTCACCGGAAGAGGGAGGATATGAACATTACCATGAAAAAGTAGAAGGGCGCAAAGTGAGGGCGCGTAGTGAAAGCTTCAAAGACCATTTCTCTCAAGCGGCTTTATTCTGGAACAGTATGAGTGCGCATGAGAAAGACCATTTGATCCAGGCCTTCAGCTTTGAGCTTGGTAAAGTTGAAAGTGAGTCAGTAAGAGAGCAGGTGGTGGAGATGTTTTCAAATGTAAGTCTTGAGCTTGCTCAAGGGTTCGCTGAGAATATTGGAGTTAAACCACCAGTCAGTGGAGGGTCGACCACCTCTAAAGCCTCTCCTGCATTAAGCCAGGCGAATACGAACTTCAAAGCAGAAACAAGACAAGTTGCAGTGGTTATGGGTGAAGGGTTTAATGGCGAGGAAGTTGAGAAAGTTCTTGATGGTCTGGCAGACAAAGGATTGAAAACTTCTATTATCAGTAACAAACAAGGTGTATTGAGTGGGTCAGATGGGGTTGAATTGAAAATAGACCATACATTTACGACAGCTGACCCAGTCCTTTTCGATGCTGTCTATATCATCGGAGGAAAATCCCATGATAAAGCTTTCACTCAGAGTACTGAATATTATATCCATGAAGCTTTTAAACATTATAAACCTATAGGTGCTACCCACCAAGGTGTATCTTTCCTTGAAAAAGGTGATGTACTAAACCATGAAGGGGTGGTTGCCGAAGATGATGCCGACACATTTATAAGCACCTTTACTAAAGCTGTTGAAGCTCATAGACACTGGAATCGCAACCTGGTGTAAGGTTAATTTGTTGGGCATTTTGTTATAAAACGAAGAAAACCTGTTTCATTGTATAGATTGTAAGGAATGGAGTAATAAATAAACGAAAAGAAGGTGGTCAAATGATTCGTACAATTTTAATGATTATTGGTTTGGTCGTCGTCATCGGTTTTATTATTTCTCTATTATAATCCCTTAAAAAACTCACCTCTATGGTGAGTTTTTTACTTTCTTATCTGCTGTTATGTATGTGGCGGGTCGCTTATAATATGAATAAAGGAGGAATAATTGTGAAACGAGTCAGTGATTTACATAATCAAAGGTTTTTAGAAGAGTTGAAAGATTTCTTATCCATTCCCAGCATTTCTTCCAAGTCAGAGCACAAACAGGATGTTCAAGAGGCAGCACGGTGGACGGCACAATCATTGCAGCGGATCGGTTTGGAGCATGTAGAAGTGATTCAGACTGATGGGCATCCAATTGTATATGGAGACTGGCTTCATGCAGAAGGTAAACCGACTGTATTGATCTATGGACATTACGATGTTCAACCTGAAGACCCAGTTGACTTATGGGAAACCCCTCCCTTCGAACCGGTCATTAAAGACGATAAGATCTATGCCAGAGGAGCTACAGATGATAAAGGGCAGCTATTTATTCACATAAAAGCACTTGAAATGTTGTTTGAAGAATATGGAGAGCTCCCGATAAATGTGAAGTTATGCATTGAAGGAGAAGAAGAGGTGGCCAGCCCTCATCTGCCTCCATATATTAACGAAAATGAAGAGAAGTTGCATGCAGATGCAGTGGTCGTCAGTGATACTTCCTTTATTGACAAAGGACAGCCTGCTATTTGCACGTCATTGCGGGGAGCTCTGGCTATGGAGCTCACAGTGAAAACCGCCAATACAGACTTACATTCTGGAACTTATGGGGGGGCTGTCCCTAATTCCGTACACGCCTTAGTAACAATTCTAAATTCACTGCATGATTCAAGCGGTAAAGTAGCTGTTGAAGGTTTTTATGAAGGAGTACCTGAGCCAACGGAAAAATTAAAGAAAGAAGTGGCTGAAGTTCCTTTTGATGAAGAGCGGATCAAACAAGAATTAGGGTTGGATGCTTTATTTGGTGAAGAAGGATTTACGTTCCAAGAACGAGTAGGGGTGCGTCCCACACTGGAAATCAACGGAGTTACAGGAGGGTTTCAGGGGGAAGGACTGAAAACGATTGTTCCCTGTGAGGCAAGTGCTAAAATCAGCTGCCGATTGGTGGGTGACCAAGATCCAGAAAAAATTTATGAATTATTAACGGATTATGTAACAAAACAATGCCCGACTGGAGCCAAAGCAGAACTGATAAAGTACATTCAAGCCAGCCCCGTATCACTGGATTCACAGGACCCTATGATTCAAACAGCTGCAGAGGCATATGAAAAGGTGTATGGAACCCGGCCTCTGTTTCCTAAAGAAGGAGGTTCCATTCCAATAGTAGAGGTGTTTGCACGTGTATTGAAATCACCGGTAGTCTTGATGGGGTTTGGTCTGCCATCGGAAAACCTTCATGCGCCTAATGAACATTTCCATCTTGAAAACTTCAGAAAAGGCATAGAAACGGTTTGCGATTATTATGAAAAACTGGGTAAGCAGTAGTCAGGTTCCGCGCTTCGAAGAGAAGCGCGTTTTTTTATTTCTTTCTATTGCAGCGCCCCATTTGTTGCATAAGAACTTATAAAAAAATCATTTTTTGGAGGATTGATTCGCTATTTTTATTATTTTTAAGTATTTGAAAGAAATAAGAATATTATTTTACATCACGCTAAAATTTGATACTATATAAAAGGATTTTATGATATTTATTCCAATATAAAAAGAAGGGGAAACAAGAGACATGGTTACATCTTTATTCATGTTATCACTGACTGTTTTGATTACGTTTTTGGCCCTCTATTCTATAGATAAATTGGTGACAAGGTTGAAGAAAGTTGAATATAAATCTTCAAAACCTGAATTTACACCAGAAATGGAATTCTCAAGACCCAACCATTATTGACATTAAGGTGACCTTCCATCACAGGAAGGTCACCTTAATTATTGGTATCATCAAATGGAAGACGGGGCGTCATCATTTTTTTACAGTTAAGATTATGATAAAATAGGTATGTTTAAGTAGTTTCGGAAAAATGAGTATAAGACATTGAAAGTGACTCGTTGAAAAAGGGGTATATGAATGAAAAACAAAGCGGTTGTTCTAGGTGCGAATTATTATATCGGTTTAAGCACGATCCGCTGTTTAGGTGTACACGATGTACACGTGGCAGCCGTGGATTATTCCTGGGATGGTGCTTATGGATTAGAGTCGAAGTACTGCTCGGAAGCATTGATAGGACCACATTATAAAGAGGATCCTGAAGGACTTTTATCATTTTTGATTGATTATTCAAAAAGACAGGATCATACTCCGGTGCTGATCCCGACAGCTGACCCATATGTCGAATTTGTGGATGACTATCTACCTGAATTACGAGAGCATTTTCTCATTCCACAAAAAGAGCAGGGACTTTATACAAAGATTATGGATAAGGGTACACTTCACACGTTAGCTTCTCAACATGGAGTGGCTGTACCTGAAACCGTGAATGTTTACCAGGAAAACTTTGTTGAAAAAGTTGAAGAGATGATGGACTATCCGTGTTTAGTAAAACCGGTTGATTCCCCTGCCTTTGTTTCTAAATTTAGAAGAAAATTATTCAAGGTTTACAATAAAGAAGAATTGGTTGAAAAAGTTAATTTGGCGAAAGAGTCCAATATCGAAGTCATCGTTCAGAGAATCATTCCTGGATTTGATGACCACATGTATACGTTCGATGCGTATTTGAATCAGGATTCGAAGGTTACCCATTGGGTTACCTGCCAAAAGCTCCGTCAGTTCCCTATCAATTACGGGGCTTCCGTATATACTCAACAAAAGCATGTGCCGGAGTTGTATGAGCTTGGAGCGAAATTTCTTGAAGGAATTGGATACAAAGGTTTTGCAGAAATTGAATTTAAGAAGGATGCTCAAACAGGGCGTTACTACTTGATTGAAATCAATGTCAGGATTACGAACTTGAACCATTTATTATACAAGACCGGAATCAATATTCCATGGATCACTTACCGTGAGCTTATCGGAGAACCACTTGATCCGAAGGCTGTCGAAGAAGATAAGAACATGGTGTTCTGGTATGCCTATGAGGATCTGTTAGCTGTCAGGGAATACATCAAAACAGGTCAGTTATCCATCAAACAAGTAATCACCTCCTATTTCCGTCCAAAAGCTCCAGCGATATGGGATCCTAAAGACCCTAAACCTGCTATGGCATTCGGTAAAAAAATGTTCGGTTTAGTTAAAGGTAAGGTTATAAAGCGGAGTTGACGGTTTAATCATAGGTGGAAGCGGGGAATACCTCAGCGTAGACCGTTACAAAAAATTAAAGTGATACGAAAAGTATTAAGTATGAATATACGTCTGGTCCAATGTTGGACAAGTTATCAATAGAGTAGGAAGGTAGATAGAATGGCTAAACTTTACGACTTGCTAAAATCCGTTAATGTGTTGGAGTCTTGGAATGAAAAAGATCTAGAAGTTACAGGTCTTGCTTATAATTCCAAGTCAGTAGAAAAAGGAAATGTTTTTGTATGTATAAAAGGTTTTAAAACCGACGGGCATGCGTATATTTTAGAAGCTGTATCTAAAGGTGCTTCTGCCCTTGTTGTAGAGGATTATCAAGAAGACTGGCAGGATATCCCTCAGTTTCGTGTGGAAGATAGTCGTAAGGCATTAGCGGCAATGAGTGATGCCTATTATGGTCATCCGTCTCAAGCGTTAAAGACGATCGGAATAACAGCAACAAATGGTAAAACTTCCACTTCGTTTATGACCAATGCGATTCTTGAGGAACATGGGTTGAACACAGGTCTTATCGGCACAGTCGTTGTGAAGTTCGGAGACTATTCAGAACCTACAAAATTGACAACTCCCGAATCATTGGATCTGCACCACTATTTTGCACAAATGAGAGAGCAGAATGTTTCCCACGTTACAATGGAAGTGTCATCATCAGCATTAGATTTAAGCCGGGTCGGCAGTGTAGATTTTGATATCGTCGCGTTAAATAATATTAGTCGGGAACATATCGATTTACACGGTTCTTTTGAAGAGTATTTCAATTGTAAAGCAAGCCTCATCAGGGAGGCTGGTCCTGGTAAATGGGCGATATTGAACTTAGATGATCCATATTCTGCTTCCCTTGTAGAAGAAACCGAAGCTAATGTATTAACTTACAGTGTAGAAACGAGGGACGGCGACTTAGTATGTAAGGATCTTGACCTTTCTTCTGGACGCGCCAAATTTACGGTGGAAGTAAGGAAGCCGTTTAAGGTTGGTGACACCTCATATGAACCGATGGAGTTCGATGTTGAGCTGTCAACACCAGGGTACCATTCTGTATACAATTCAATGGCTGCTATTGCGGCAGGATTATTGAATGAAGTCCCGGTTTCGACAATTCAGAAAGGGTTGAAAGCATTTGGTGGTGTAGAGCGCCGTTTCGAAATGGTGTTTGAAGATGACTTCAAAATACTTGATGATCACTTCGCTAATTATGGAAACATCAATGTAACTTTAAGTACGCTGCAACAAATGGAATACTCCAATTTGAAACTTGTTTATGCTATAAGAGGAAGTCGTGGAGTCACGGTCAACCGCGAGAATGCAGAAGCAATTGCTGAGTGGGCTGAAACTTTAGGGTTGAGGGAAGTCATTGCAACCTTGAGTGAACCCCATGTCTCAGAGAAAGATAAAGTGACTGAAGAAGAATTGCGTGTATTCCAAGATGTGATGGATAAGGCAGGAATAAAAGTTCACTTGTATAGAAAAATCGATGATGCAATCAACCATGCCATTTCAGAAGCTGAAAAAGACGATGTAGTCTTATTAGCTGGTTGTCAGGGCATGGACCCAGGAGCGAAAATTGCATTAGAACAGCTAAGTGAAAAGCGTCCTGAGATGGATGAAGAAAAATTATTCAAGCCTCTGAAGAACAGAGTAGCAGGAATCTTGTAAACATCACAGACCACAATACAGTCGTTCGTAAGGAGGCATTATATGAATGACAAGGTTATAGGTATATTAGGTGGAATGGGACCGGAGGCAACAGCTGAATGTTATATGAAAATCATTCGAGCTACTCATGCAACAAAGGACCAGGAACACTTCCGTGTAATCATTGACAGCAATGCAAAAATCCCAGACCGGACAGAAGCAATTGCAGGGAGAGGGCCAAATCCCGTCCCTCAAATGGTGGATGCGGCAAAAAATCTGGAAAAGTTAGAAGTTGAAGTAGCGTGTATTCCATGCATGACTGCTCATTACTTTATTGAGCAAGTTCAAAGGGAAGTTTCTTTTCCACTGCTAAATGCCTTTCTGGAATTAAAAAAATATATAAGTGATAATTATCCAAGCGCTAAAAAAATCGGAGTTCTGGCTACTAGTGGAACTTTGGAAACAGGTCTTTTCGAAAAGTACCTGGATCATTTAGACGTCTTATATCCAAGCCCGGAAACTCAAAACGATAAGGTAATGCGGGCGATTTATGGGACAAATGGGATCAAAAGTGGTAATACCGATGGAGAACCTTTGCAATTATTGAAAGAAGCCGCCCAGGAATTGCTGGATAACGGAGCTGAATTAATTATATCAGGTTGTACTGAAATCGGTCTGGTCCTACGCCCTTATCACCTCCCTACTCCGTTGATTGATCCAATGGAAGTCGTAGCAGAAGTGGTAGTGAAAGAAACCGTTTATCAGAAGTCTTAAGTCCTCAGGAACACAATCACATGTAAAGGGGATTGAGATATGAGTGAGAAAGAATTCAAGAAATTCCTGAATGAATCTTTTAGTGAAGGTGTTTACTACAGGGAGTTAAGATTATCTAAAGGGGAACTTGATGCATTACGCGAGCTTTATCCTTCCGCCAAAGTGAAAAAAACGACAGAGGTGAACGACGCTCAGAGTAAAGCTTGGTATGAGATAAATTTGATGCCCGTCCAAGAGAATATTGATCATATCGACTCTGTTCGTAAAGAAAACCTGCGTTTGAAAAGGGAACTAAAAATATTAAAAAATCAATAACTAAATCATTAGATATAAGGAAAAAGACAATTCGACAAGAATTGTCTTTTTTCTTTTGAAACCTTACATCATTGTTTATGAATTGAGTTGATTAAAACACTATTTTCGCCGATTTACATTTGTATATACACGAAAATATCAATGGGTTCAAATCTATCTTTCTTTGTGGAGAGATCGTTTTGTTGATTTCGATTACAACCTCGTATTTATCAAGGAGTAGAGCATGGGACAACGACCTTTCTTTGATGTCCTTCATTAATAAATGTCACCTGTCACTTAGGTGTAAAATAATGAAATAGAAATGTAATAATAAATTGTCTTTATTTAGCGAATTTATTTGTTATAATTAAGAGGCAATTACATCAGACGACAAAGACTACATATATTTTTCAACATAGATTGACAAAATGAGTGTTTAGTAGGAAGTGATTTAATTTGTTAAATAAAAGACACCTTAGAATGACATCAGAAGATGTCATTATTCATGTGCACGGAAGTAATGGTGTTCTAGGCAATAGAAGAGGTGACGGCAGCCATGAAGCTTAAAACATTTGGCCGTCATGGTAAAGAGGGCGTTAAGAACCTGACAAGAAACCGTTGGATGTCACTGGCTTCAATTTCTGCCGTTACTGTGACTTTGCTATTGGTCGGGGTGTTTGCCACCTTGCTCATGAACCTGAATGATATCGGAACTCAAATTGAAGAAGACGTTGAAGTTCGGGTGTTCATTGAGCTGACTGCAGATGAACAAGGACAAGCTGATCTAAGAGAAAAAATAGAAGATATATCGAAGGTCTCAACTGTCGAATTTCAATCAAAAGAGGAAGGGTTGAATCGATTGATTGATAGTCTTGGGGACGATGGAGAAGTTTTTGAATCTCTCAAAGATGAAAATCCATTGAATGACGTATTCGTCGTTAAAACATCTGATCCACAAGACACAATAGAAGTTGCAAAGTCTATTGAGGATTTCAAAAATGTTGATAAAGTAGAGTATGCCAAAGAAACGGTTGAACGACTTTTCAATGTTATGGATATGGCGCGGAATATCGGATTTGCGATTATAGGAGGACTGTTATTCACTGCAATGTTCCTGATAGCAAATACGATCCGAATTACGATTGTTGCGCGTCGTAAAGAAATTGAAATCATGAAGATGGTTGGTGCCACCAACTGGTTCATTCGCTGGCCATTCCTTGTAGAAGGGGTGCTCATCGGAATTTTAGGAGCATTGATACCAATTGGTCTCGTCGTTTTCGGTTATGATTATCTTTATACGACGATTACGACAAGGTACCCAACCTTATTTATCGACTTACTGCCTGTATATCCTTTCGTACTGAAAGTCTCAGGATTACTAGTGTTAATGGGAATGACCATAGGTTTATGGGGAAGTTTTACATCAATACGCAAATACTTGAAAGTCTAGATAGACAATTAAATAGTTTTGGGGGAGGAAGAAGGATTGAAGTTTAAGTTTTTAGTAGTTGCCATGACCGTCAGCCTTGGATTATCCGGACTATTTACGAGCCCAGCGATCGCAGAATCATTGAATGATAAATTAGAGGAAAATAGAAACAAACAATCTGCAAACGAAGAAAAGCAGAATGAAACTGAACAAGAGATTGCTGAGGTTAAAGAAGAACAAAATCAATTGAATCGTGAAATTGAACGCTTAGATAAGCAGATTATGGAAACGACTGATAAAATCGACACGAAAGAAAGCGAAATTGAAACAACAAGAAAGAACATCGAAAAATTAAAAAAAGAAATCGATGAATTAGAAAAGCGTATAGCTGAACGTGACGAATTATTGAAAGACCGTGTGAAGTCTATGTACCAAAATGGTGGAGCCATTGATTACTTAGATGTACTCATGGGCGCAGAGAGCTTCGGAAACTTCTTGGAGCGCGTTATGAGTCTGAACACGATTGCAGAGCAGGATAAAGCGATTCTCGAGCAGCACAGACTGGATAAAATTGCAGTTGAAGAAAAGAAGGCTCAGGTTGAAGAACAGCTGGCTTCACTTGAAGAGAAATTGAATCAATTAGAATCATTAAAGGCAGATTTAGACGGTAAAAAGTCTGAAAAGAACAAATTGATGAAGTCTCTGAAAAGAGAAGAAGAAGAGCTTCATAATCATATTATTGATTTAGAAGAAGCTAATGAAACACTTGCTGCGCAGGAAGCTGCTATTCAAAAAGAAATTGAACGTGAAAAAGAACGTCAGAGAAGAGCAGCTGAAGAAGCGGCTAGAAAAGAAGCAGCTAGAAAAGCTGCAGAGAAGAAATCTTCCAATACAAGCTCAGAACCAGATCCTGAACCAGCTCCATCGAGCAATGCTATGTTCTCTTGGCCTTCAGCCGGATATGCATCGTCTCATTATGGACAGCGTTGGGGACGGTTACACTCAGGAATCGACTTGGCTAAAGCTGGTACGGTACCGATTCGTGCTGCAGCTGATGGTACTGTCATCCGTTCTTACTACTCCTCAAGTTATGGAAACGTTGTATTCTTGAGCCACCGTATCAATGGTCAGACTTACACAACAGTTTATGCCCATATGCGTAGTACTCCGGCGGTATCGGCTGGACAATCCGTTTCAAGAGGGCAATTCTTAGGGAATATGGGTAACACAGGAAACTCTACTGGACAGCATTTACACTTTGAAATTCACATTGGTTCTTGGAATCCAAGTCGTTCAAATTCTGTAGATCCACGTCGTTTCCTTCCATAAAAAGAAGTGAAAGACGGTTAAAATAATGACTAATAAGCCACATATAGAAGCCTTTCGGGCTTTTATATGTGGCTTTTCTAGTTCCGTGGTTGGTAAAATATAGATTAAATATGGATATTTGTGGTATATGAATTAGATAGGCTGCCAGTTACGTTAAACTATGATGGCAGTTCGGTAAAAAAAGGAGGTTAATAATGAATCAAGTAAAGTTGATACCTTACAAAACTGAAGAAGTGCTAGAAACTTCCGTTGAGATTCCTAGAGGTGTGCAAATGATTGAAGCTGAAGAGGTGTGGAAGGAGTCAGGAAGAGGGGAGGGGAGTGTGGTAGCTATTCTCGATACCGGCTGCCAGACGGATCATCCTGACTTGGAAGGAAGAATCATAGGAGGAAAGAACTTTACAAAAGATTACAATGGTGATCCGGATATTTATGAAGATAATAATGGGCACGGCACACATGTAGCAGGAACCATTAGTGCTATTAAGAATAATAAAGGTGTTGTAGGTGTAGCTCCTTTATCTAGTCTACTTATTTTAAAAGTTCTTACTGGTGAAGGAAATGGTGATTATAAAGGGATAATACAAGCGATTGAGCACGCAATAGAATGGGAGGGCCCAAAAGGAGAAAAGGTAAGAGTAATCTCCATGTCCTTAGGTGGTCCAGAGGATAGTGAAGAACTTCATACTGCTATAACAAAGGCTGTAGAAAAAGGAATCTCCATTGTGTGTGCGGCTGGCAATGAAGGGGATGGTAAATCTAATACTGCTGAATTTGCTTATCCAGGGGCCTATAATGAAGTGATTCAAGTAGGTGCTGTTGACCATAATAGAAAGTTAGCAGATTTCACGAACACGAATGATCAAATTGATCTCGTTGCCCCAGGAGTTAAAGTTCTCTCTACTTATTTAGAAGGGAAGTATGCCAAACTGTCTGGTACTTCTATGGCCACCCCTCATATTTCAGGAGCGCTCGCTTTACTTATTCCAATGGTTGAATCGCAATTCCAAAGAAAAATGTCGGAAGCAGAGATATTTTCTCAATTAATCAAACGAACCACTCCACTCGGATATTCAAAAACGGCAGAGGGTAATGGGCTGTTAACTTTATCCCTGACTAACAAATTAGAAGAGTTGTTCAGTGTGTTTACTAACTCATGATTTTCAAGTGTTCCTTATATAATAAGGAACACTTTTTAATTAGGTCGGAGATATGATATTCACTAAAACTAAGTCCGTGTTTTTGTGTGTAATATCACCAGGTTTCATTTGTTTTTTATTTGTATACAAAGATGTATACGTGTAAACAAAATGAACACAGAATGTATTCAATTATGCTTGCATGTATACAAAAGTGTATGCAAGTTGTTATATAGGCATGTGTGCAATAATGTATGCTTGTGTGCACTTTGAGTGTTGATGTGTGCAATTATGTATGCTTGTATGCATTTTTGCATGCATAAAAAGTTCCATTGACTATTGGGCAATAGTTTTATAGATTTAAGATAGGTAGAGGCAAAATCTAGCAAACAATAAAAAGGAGAGCTGTTTTATGACAAATTCAAGAATTGCAGCTGTTGATGTTGGTAATGATGCGGTTAAGGCTAATTTTGGAAAGTTAGAATCTTCATTATATATTCCGAATGTCATAGCAAGAGACATGGAAGATAGACCTGTAATCGGTATCGAAGATTTAGATGAAAAAGACCCACTCGATAATTTACATATTCGAGTGCATTCCCCAGCTCTTAGAGAAAACAATGCGATTTACCGTGTGGGTAATTTGGCAGCAAAAGCAACAAACTCCACTGAACTAGATCCAGGGAGCTATAAATCAGAGGAAGATCAAACTTTGGTTATGTTGTTTGCTTCATTAGCTCTCGATGCTGTATCAGGCAAGGATGCAAAGTCCTCTAAGAATAATGTTGTAGAAGCTAATTATACATTGGGTACAGGTTTACCTCTACGCGAAGTTAAAGAAGGTAAAGATGTAGGGTATCGCTCTCAGCTATTGGGATCTGTACACCAAGTTGAGTTTTTAGTAACCCCTCAATATCAGGGTATGAAAGTGAACCTTAAATTTGATGAAGTAAAAGTGTATCCTGAAGGCTTCGCAGCATATGTGAACTTGGTCATGGATAATGATTTGAATATAATCAATAAAGAATTGATTGATAAACAGATTCTTATCCAAGATATCGGAGGTCTTTCAACGGATATTGCGGTCATTCGAAACCGTAATGTTGACGATGATAAAGCGCAAGGTTTCAATTTAGGTGTATCTGAATCATTAGAAGCAATCAGGGATGAAATTCTTACGAAGCATGGCGTAGAGCTTGACAGCCGTAGAGATGTAGTGGATATCATTACTCGAAAAAATGACCGCCACCATATTATGGTGAAAGGGAGCCGGACGAATGTCCATGATATTACCGATCGTATATTGTTAGAACTTGCTAAAAAACAATATCGCTACCTAAGAAATGTATGGCAGAAAAATTCTCAATCTGAGATTTGCTACTTTGTAGGTGGAGGATCTGCGGTTCTAAAAGATTACATGAAAACATTAAATAATAAGCTTGATGGTTTTAATATCGAATTCTTTGAGGATGAAAATGAAAGCATATGGATGATGGCAAATGCTTATTACAAGCTGATATCTGATTTCGTACGTAAGAACTCTAAAGAAGAAGTGAAAGATAATAAGAAGCAAGAACAAAAGTCAGGTTCATCTAAATAAGGTGATGATATGAGTAATCAGTCAAAAAGAAGTGTTGAGAGGGGTCAATCGATTACATTTCGTGTCCCCTCGGACACTCCAGATCATATATTAAGGCAGCTATCCCAGTTGAAGGAAAAAGAACGACGCAATTTCTCAAGCAAAATTGCACAATATGTGTTAGATGGTGTCAATGAAACGATTTCTAAAGACAAAGAAACAGTTACCATCCCCCTTCCAAAGCCATTGACTAAAGAACAACGAAATTGGATCAAGCATGAGCATTCAGAAGCATTGATAGGAAGCATATTATATCAGCTGATGATGGACCCGATGCGTGCAACAACATTATTAGCTTCTTTAAACAGCAATGCCTACGATATTGATGAAGCTCTCTATTTACAGGAAGAAGAAATGGCTGCGACATTAAGAGAAGAGCCCAATGATCCAAAAGCAGAAATTCCAACCTTTTCTATAGAGGATGAAGGTGATTTTCAGGGGAATGATGATGACCTTGATGATCTCAGCCTTGACCATTTACAAGAGGACTTGAATACCCAGGTAGAAGAATCCTCTTCCGAAGAAACAGATGATGATCCTCTTGGTGACTTCTTTTCCAGCATGAATAAATGACTGATTCCCAACATTAAAATCGAGGGATTCAGTCATTTTTTATGGTGATTCTATGATTTGAGGATCATTTCAGCTTGTTATTGGCTGCAAAAGCAGCGAATGTCTTTTCATCTTCTACGAGGCCGCAAGATCCACATTGAATTTTTATAGAAGGACCTTTATAAGGCATATGAAAAGGGTCCATTTGATCAAGCGAATACTCCTTAATAATTTCTCCAGAATCAGGGTTGATTTTTACTGATCTCGACTTCTGTTCAATAAGATTGAAACGGGATCGGTTTGTTTTGCAGTTCGGACAAAGATAGGGCTGCATGTTTTTCAACACCTCCTCCCATTAGTATGAGCTGTTGAACGTATTTCATTACAATTAATGTTAAAAGGACATGACTGGAAGTTGTCATGTCCTTTTTTTATTCAACAAATTGTAGGTCGGGCATCCATTGAGAAAGGTGTTTTTTCTTATTTTCATATTCTTGGCTAAGTCGACTGATCTTATGCATAGGCACGACTTCATACCTATGCTCGCCATCTGATTTCACGAATGTTATTTCAAATGTAGGGTTCGCTGCTACGATAGGGTCTGCATCGTCATTTGTCGTTTTAAGGGAGAATGTGAGGATACCCCCTATTCGGGTCTGAAAGGGATTTTGACCAGAGAAGAAATTTCCCAGGGAATAGATTACAAGTGTATTGTTGCCATTTTTACCTTCTACCCATTCTAATGGCTGTAATACATGAGGGTGGTGTCCGATTACAGCATCAACACCGTGGTCAGCCCCAAATCTTGCTAATTGCTTTTGATAATCACTTGGGTAGGGCTGGTATTCTTTACCTGCATGAAGATTGAGCAAGACGCTGTCGGCTTGTTTTTTTGCTTTTTCTATATCTGAGGCCATCTTTTGATAGTTGATTCTGTTTACGACATAGTTTTTTCCATCAGGAGATGGGATGCCATTTGTTCCGTATGTATAACTGAGTATAGCCACTGAAATTCCTTCTTCTGTATGGTAAGTAAGTATTTTTTCACTTGCTTCTTTATTGGTATAAGCTCCTGTATGTTTCATTCCTATCTTATCCCAATACTTTATAGATCGATCTATTGCTTCTAAGCCACGGTCCAAGGTGTGGTTGTTAGCCAGTGTTACAACATCGACGCCCAACTCTTTCAGCGTATCACCAATAGAAGTAGGAGAATTGAATTGTGGATACCCTGATAAACCTAATTCAACCCCGCCAATCATAGTTTCCTGGTTGGCTATTGTAATTGTCGAAGAGCTCAACTGGGATTGAACTTCGTCCATCATTGGAAAGAATTCATAGCCATCTTCTGTTTTGGCATCCCGATATACCCGACTGTGAATCAGGATGTCCCCAATGGCTGAAATGGTTATTTCCTTATTAAAATGCCTTTGTTTTTTATCTTTTACATTAACACTCGATGATGCGTGTAGTTTGCCAGGATCTTTTGCATGATCTGTAATAGAAAGATCACACCCCGATATAAAAAAGATGATAAAAAAGCCTATCAAGGTGAGTTTTTGACGGTTAATTTCAAACACCTCCACTATTATTTCCGGTCAGAACCTAGGTTTATTGTAACCGTTCTGGTACTTACCGTACATTATATATAACAAAAAAGTGCCGTTTTGATATTAATAGACATAAAATTACAAAAAATGATATTAAATGTTTATTATTTACAAGTATTGGGTCTGGATTGTGTAATCTTGTTGGTTTGATTCTATTATAAAATTAATTTCGTAAAATAAGTTTAACGCCACATGAAAAAGGTAAAGTAGAAGAAAATGTAGTGGAAAGTTAATACATAAGCAGGCTGAAACATAATTTGTATATGGCACTATTGCAGTGGGGTTATGTGTAAATCCAAAGTCACCTAGTCCCAATGTTTCATTTTTCCTTTACGAAACCTTGATAATTCTATTACGAATATGTCAGATTTTTAAAACTATGAAAATCTGGTACAAAAATAGCCGAATATGCGGTAGAATTGGGTAATGTAAAATTAACGGAGGTTTTACAATGTTTACTAAAAATAAATACTTTAATAAAAACAATGCATTGAAGTTAACGGTTTATGCCATTATTATCGGTATATTCTGGATTAAAATGTCATATATACAAAGCAATATTTTTTCCTTGAATGTAGAGAATGCCAATGAAGCATCCATACTTGCATTCAACCCATTAAGCAGCATTTTCTTAATTTTTGGTTTAGGTATTTTGCTGGGCGGTCGTAAAGGAATGTTTGTTTCTTATATTCTTGGATCCGTTCTTTTATATGTGAATGTCCTTTTTTATCGTGAATACAATGACTTTATCACTATACCGATGCTGAGCCAGGTCGCAAACTTGGCTGGCATGGGAGGCAGTATAAAAACGATTCTTGAAACGACGGACATATTATTATTTGTCGATGTAGTCATAGCTGCCGTTCTTTTGTTTTATTTAAAGTCAGATCGTCTGACACAATTCATGCCAAAGCGCCGTGAGGGTTTTCTGTTGGCTCTTCTCGCTGTTCCATTGTTTATTGTAAACCTGCAATGGGCAGAAACAGAGCGTACAGATCTTCTGGAAAGAACATTTGATAGAAATATGCTGGTGAAGTATATCGGCTTGATCAACTATCACGTCTATGATGCTGTTCTACAAGGTAAGACAGAAATGAAGAAAACTCTTGCAGACAGTAACGAACTCGTACCAGTCATCAACTATATGAACGAGAACAAGAAGGAAGATAGTGATCGTCTTGAAGGCGTGGCCGAAGGTAAGAACGTAATTGCTCTTTCACTTGAAAGTACTCAAACCTTTGTTGTCGATAATACCTTACACGGCGAAGAGTTAACTCCTTATTTTAATGATTTGAAGGAAAAAGGTATTTATTTCGATAACTTTTACCATCAGGTAAAGCAAGGTCGAACGTCTGATTCAGAATTCTTACTAGCCAACTCCATGTACCCGTTGAATCGTGGTGCTGTGTTCTTTACTCATTCAGGGAATGATTATGAAGCGTTCCCAAGCTTATTAAAAGAAAATGGTTATTTCACCAATGTCATGCACGCGAATGATAAAACATTCTGGAACAGAAATGTCATGTATGATTCATTAGGGTACGATGAGTTTTATTCCAAAGAGGATTATGAGATTACCGAGGAAAAATCCCACGGATGGGGTTACTTGGATGAACATTTCTTTGCAGATTCTTTAAATAAAATGAAAGATATGGAGAAGCCGTTCTACTCTAAGATGATTACTTTAACGAACCACTATCCATTCTCTTTACCGGAAGATAAAAAGCTCATTGAAGAAGGGGAAACTTCCAGTGGTACCTTGAACCGCTACTTCCAAACAATACGATATCAAGATGAAGCTCTAAAACAGTTCGTTGAAGAATTCAAGCAATCCGAATTATATGATGATACCATTCTAGTCATATATGGTGATCACTTTGGTATTTCAGAAAATCATCAGGAAGCAATGGGTGAGTACCTGGGTAAAGAAATAAACGATTATGAACAATTCCAGTTACAACGCGTCCCTATGCTTATATATGGTAAAGGTATCAAAGCAGAAAAGAACCATACGGTCGGTGGACAAATCGACCTGCGTCCTACCCTTACTAATTTGTTAGGGATTGAGGACTCCAACCCTGTACAATTCGGGCAGGATTTATTAGCGGAAAACCGACGTCAATTGATGGTTACCCGTGATGGAGATTTTGCCAATGAGAACTATGTAGGTATTCAAGGGGTTTGCTATGATCGTGAAACAGGTGAGGAAGTACCTTCCGAGGACTGTGCTCCAGGTTTTGAAGCAGCAGAGGAAGAACTGAATGTTTCCGATTCTGTTATCTATGGTGACTTGTTACGCTATTTAAAAGAAACAGAAATGGTCACTCCGGAGGAGAATACAAAAGATTCATAAGTGAATTGATTTAGCTGCCGTATCGAGTACGGCAGCTTTTTTATTTGGCTCTGTTATTGTTTGGTGTTGTTATTTTACATGTGAGTACGTCTCAGCTGTTTCCATGGGGTACCGTGAGCCTCTTCTTCATACGGTGGCTGACGATGTACCTTGATCCCACAGGGGGTCTCTCTCGCCATTCCCTAGACCGCTTATTATAGATAGATGGGCCGGAAAGGCCATGAATCTTTAAAACATGTCCTTTTATTAAATCAACTATGAATGGGTAAGAAGGGGAAACAGGCAGATTCCCGGTGGACGAAATTTGAGGCGACTTAAGCGTCCTCGCGGAAAGCGGACCGTTGTTCCCTTCACTCCCATACACAGGGAAACGATCGGATCAAAACCACAATCACTGACGGGTGGACTAATAAGAAATCGATTAATATATCAACAACAGACTTGAACAGAACTTTTATTTAAGGACAGCTGCCATTAAAAAAGGGAGGAGGCTTAAATCCACAGAAAAGAGTCACGATATTCAATCGTGACTCTTAAAGATGCAATTTAGAAAATATCTGCCCATACTTTTATGGTCGTACCAAGTATCAGTATGGCTAAGATCGTTTGGAGAACCTTCGTATTTACTTTCTTACCAGCTTTTGCGCCTAGCGGTGCAGCGATCAAACTGGCCACAACCATAATTGCTGCAGGGAAATATTCGACTTGGCCGGTCGTCACTTTACCTACAGTAGCTCCAATGGAAGAAATCATGGTAATCGCAAGAGAGGATGCTATTGTCATCCGTGTCGGGATTTTTAATACAACAAGCATGATAGGAACAAGTAGGAAAGCTCCTGCTGCACCGACGATTCCTGCACCGATACCTACAATCAACGCAAGAGAGGCAGCGACACCACGGTTGAATCGTACTTCATCAAGTGCTTGGTCATCTAACCCTTTTTTAGGGATAAACATCATCACGGTAGCGATCAGCGCTAATATCCCGTAAACAATATTGATCCCACTTTCAGGCATGAATCTTGATCCATATCCTCCTATGAAGCTTCCGATCAAAATACTTACGCCCATATAAAGAATCAGGGGCTTATTCAAGTATCCGCCTTTTCTATAAGCCCATACACCACCAATGGTAGCAAAGAATACCTGGACAGCACTGATTCCTGAGACTTCATGTGCGGTGAATGCAGTGAAACCGACGAGAGACGGGATATATAAAAGCATCGGGTATTTTATAATCGATCCGCCAATTCCGAGCATACCAGATATATACGAACCAACGAACCCTATAAGGAATATGGTGATCATAAATCCTATTTCCATTGCGTTCAACCTCCTTTTAAAAAAGGAAGGGAACCGTGGCAGGTCCCCTTTTGTTTAATTTTATTTACGCTTTTTTAATCCAGAATTTTAATACTTCGTTTTCTTCTTCATGTTTAAGCAGTTCGTGTCCGCCTGATTTTGCCCATGCGGTCAGGTCGCTTTTAGCACCTTGGTCAGTTGTGTGAATTTCAAGGATTTCTCCGCTTTCCACGTCTTTCATCGCTTTTTTAGTCTTAACGATCGGCATAGGGCAAGCCAATCCTTTTGCATCTAATACTTTTGCTACGTTCATGATTAAATACCTCCAGTAAAATTGTTTTTGTGAATTTCATTTATTTAAGATAATCATTTTGAAAGAAATTTAGCGTACGGCACAACGGTTTGGGCCGACTTCCATCTCACGCTGCTTCTCTTCATCCGGTATAATCTTACCCATGTTTGTCTCGCGGATTTCTTGATAAGCATTCGGTTGAGGTGGAAGGTTTTCTGTTACCATCTTCCTGAATTCATCTTGATCTTCGATGTTCAGACCATGGTTTTTCTCAAATAGGACACCTAATTTTTCAGCTACCGTTCCATCTTCATTCAACTCATTCATAATCATAAAGTGGGCCGGTAGAACAATAAGTTCATCTGAAAGCTCTTTATAGCGTGAATACAAGGTTTCTCTCAAGTCCATGACCCAATCTTCCGCTTTGCCAGCAAGGTCTGGACGACCGATGGAATCGATGAACAGGATATCACCTGACATCAAGAATCGGTTATCTACTACGAATGAAGTGGATCCGATTGTATGACCTGGTGAATATAGGGCATTGATGTCAATTGTCGTTCCACCGATGGATACATGGTCACCATCTTGAAGTGGCTGGTATTCATAAGTGACTTCACCCGCGTCTTTTGGAGGAAGCCAGTAAGTTCCGCCAGATTCTTCAGCAAGCTTCTTACCGCCGGAGATATGATCGGCGTGTAGGTGAGTATCAAACACATGAGTGATCTTTGCGTTTTTTTCGTTTGCAAAATCCGTGTAGATACCTGTCATGCGAGTTGCATCAATCACAGCTGCTTCACCATCAGAGACGACCATGTAGGATAGGCAGCCTTTACCGATTCTTACGAATTGATAAAGCTCACCACCATTGTCCAAGTCACTCACCTTTACAGGCTCAAGGTGTTCACTCCATGCTTTCATCCCACCTTCAAGGGAGTAAGCATTTTTCACACCAGCTTCTTCAAGCATTTCAGTGACCATTTGAGATGAGCCACCTTTCGCGCAGGCAACAAGGATGTCCTGGTCACTTGGAAGCTGATCCATAATTTCTTCGACACCATCAAGCAAATCGAAATAAGGAACATTCAAGTAAGTGAAGCTTTCACTTTCAATTTTCCAGTCTTCGAAGGCATCTTCCGTACGGACGTCAAGTACAAACAATTTCTCATTATTCAATACTTTTTTCGCAACTTCTTGTACTGTCATTTCTTGTACTGACATTTCATTTACCCCCTCAGGTATTCAGGTTGTTAAAATTTTTTTATTGCTTCAAAGATTTCGTTTCACCAGACCATTCGCTCATGCCTGGTACCACGTTATAAACGTTCTCAAAGCCTTTTTCAGTCAATTGTTGAGCCGCCATATCACTTCTGTTTCCTGTGCGGCATACAACGTAAATTGTTTTGTTACGGTCAATTTCCTCTGCGCGGTCACCTAATTCTCCTAAAGGAATAGAGGTGGCTTCAGGGATATGCTCGAAAGTATATTCTGCTGCTTCACGCACATCTACAATGATCGTATCTTCATTGGAACGGACTTGTTCCAAGTCATCATTGCTTACAACATTCGGGTGCTGCTTTTCCTGGCTTTCTTCATCGCTTGATTTTCTGACATAGTGTTTTAGAACGTCTCCTTCTTCGATCGTTCCTAAATACTGATGTCCTGAGCTTTTTGCCCATGCAGCCAAGTCTGCTTTAGATCCTTGATCAGTCGCTTGGATTTCTAATACATGACCTGCTTCAAGGTCTTTCATTGTTTTTTTAGTTTTTACGATTGGCATCGGGCAAGCGAGGCCTTTTGCATCTAACATTAAATCAGTTTTAATTTCCATTTTTCATCCTCCTATAACCCAGGCGGGTATGGTAGTGAGTGTAATTATTTAGTTGGTCCGTCCCAGCTCATCATTCCGCCTTCCATGTTAATGACGTCGAATCCTTTTCCTTCAAGGATTTCAGAGGCACGGCCACTGCGTCCGCCAGAGCGGCAAACCATGATATACTCTTTGGATGAATCTAATTCATTGGAACGTTCTTCGATAGACCCTAATGGAATATGCTTTGCACCAGGGATCATTCCAGCTGCTACTTCATCATCTTCTCTTACATCAACAATATTCAGTCTCTCTTCATTCTGCAATAATTCTTTTACTTCATTCGCTGTCATAGTTTTCATTAGAATGACCTCCTTATTAAATGAACAGGTTTACATTGCCGTCTTCAGAATCTCCGATATATGCGGCAACGCCTGCGTATTCAATTTCGTCTAATAATTCTTCTTTGTGAAGACCAAGAAGGTCCATTGTCATTGTGCATGCAACCAATTTAACATCTTGTTCCTGCGCCATTTCTACTAAATCAGGCAGTGGCATAGCATTGTGCTTTTTGATTACATTCTTAATCATTTTTGGACCGAAGCCAGCAAAGTTCATTTTAGAAATTCCCATTTTGTCTGCGCCTCTTGGCATCATTTTGCCAAACATTTTTTCAATGAAGTTCTTTTTGACTGGGACCTGCTCATCTTTTCTTAATGCGTTCAGTCCCCAGAAAGTGTGAAAAATAGTTACTTCATGGTCATAGGCTGCTGCTCCGTTCGCAATGATATAAGCAGCCATTGCTTTGTCATAGTCTCCGCTGAATAATACGATGTTTGTCTTTTTTGTTTCAGACATATTCATCCTCCTCGATAACATTTGTTATTTATTATACTTATACACGTAGGGGTATATAGTCAACTAAAAAAATTTATCTGCTTTTGACGAGCAGTTGGACAGCCTCATTGATCGACTCTTCTTTTGTGCGGCCATCTTCTTCATCTTGAATACACTCCACAAGGTTGGAGCTTACCACAAGACCAATTGTCCGGTCAATCGCACTTCTTGATGCCGATAGCTGAGTGATGACATCTTTACAGTCTTTACCTTCTTCCATCATCTTCAGCACTCCTCGAAGCTGACCTTCTAAACGCTTGACTCTATTTTTCATCGCGTCATTGTATTCCATGTTAGAACCTCCCTTTGTGGAGTTTTTGGTCTGTATTGAACAGTACATGGAATATAATATACCCCTATAGGTATTTTGTCAACAGCTGAACACAAAAAAATTTCAGCTTAATAACAGCCCTTACGTGACGTATATAATTTGTGAACGAAATTCATAGGGGGAGGGGTATGTATTTTTTCGTTGAAAAGGTGTAAGCAGAGTATGCCTACACCCTTCGTTTAAACACTTTGGTCAATACATTGAATTAAGCGGTGCTCAATATCTTTGGCAATATCCTGGATATTTTCATCTTCTACCATCTGAATTAAGGAAGTGGGTTTTGGCATACCGATTTTTGTCGTTCCATCGTCGTTATATACGACAATTTTACAAGGAAGGAAATATCCTGCTAATGTATTTTCGTTCAAGACACGCTGAGCTTCTTTCGGGTTGCAAACTTCGAGAACTTTAAAGTCTTTATCAAATTCCAGTCCTTTTTCGTGCAGCTTGTCTTTGATGTCGAACGCCCAAAGCACTCCGAATTTTTCCTCCATCAAGTTCGCTTCTAGACTTTCAACAGCTTCATCAACATTTTTTCCTGTTTCAACGGTATAGTCAAACATAATCATCCTCCTTAAAGGTTGGGTTCGAAAATAATATACCCGGCTTCGTATCGCAGTAATCATTGAATTCCATAAACTACTCTGTTTGTTGTATGATGGGGGAGGCTTATATTAAAATGAGATGGAGATATGAGAGGACGTGAATATAATGAAAAGAAACATAAGATTGATTGCTTTAGATATGGATGGCACATTATTAAACTCTGATCATCAAGTTTCAGAAAAAAACAGACAAGCTATCAAAAGGGCAAAAGACCAGGGGATTCATGTTGTATTGAGTACAGGACGTTCTTTGTCTAGGTGCAGGGATATCGCTGATTCCCTCGGAAGATCTTCCTATATCATCACGATCAATGGCGGTGAAATTTACGATAAGGATTATCAATTGGTAGAAAGAAACGAATTGGCCCGTGATGAAGTACGTCGTTTGTGGGAATTGAAAGAGGAACACGGTCTCTATTTCTGGTCTTCTACAGTAGAAGGAATTTTCAATACTCACAATCCATTTGATAGAGAATTAGATGAGTATACTTGGTTGAAATTCGGCTTTGATATTGAAGATGAGGAAGTTCGTCAAGTCATTCTCAATGAAGTCAATAACAATGAAGCATTGGAAGTTACCAATTCCAGTCCTACAAATATTGAAATCAATCCCACTGGTGTAAATAAGGCAGCAGCGTTAATGAAGGTTTGTGAACATTTGAACCTTTCAATGGAAGAAATCATGGCTGTGGGAGATAGTATGAATGATATAGCGATGATTCATGAAGCTGGATTCGGTGTTGCCATGGACAATGCTCAAGATAAGGTGAAAGAAGAGGCGGACTGGGTAACTTTATCAAATAATGAAGATGGAGTTGCACATGCAATCAATAAAGTGTTAGACGAACAGTGACTGAATAAAAATCCCTTTCCATAAGTGGAGGGGATTTTTTCATGTTCAATTTTTCGAAGCCTCAAGCACGCACACATTATAACCTTTTTTAATCAGTTGTCATCAGATTTTGTAGCTAAACTATATAAAAAATGAAAGCGTTCTATTTAAAAGGAAGGAATTTCAATGAAAAAAGAGAAATTATACCAATGTGTTTGTTTTTTCAGAATATTCAATAACAGGAGGTTGGAATGAAACCACCATACATAAAGGAAGAACATGATATTTTAAGGCAGTCATTGAAACGGTTGTTAGAAAAAGAAGCATATCCTCACTTCACTAAGTGGGAGAGGGACGGTCTTGTCCCCCGATCTTTTTGGAAAAAGCTTGGAGAAGAAGGGTACCTATGTCCTTGGCTCGAGGAAAAGTATGGTGGATTTCAGGCGGATTTCGGGTATTCTGTTGTAATCAATGAAGAGCTTGAAAAAGTGGGGACGGGTTTGATCGGTATAGGTCTCCATAATGATATTGTCGTTCCTTACTTATATGAATATGGCACTGAAGAACAGAGAAAGCGCTGGCTGCCTAAATGTACGACAGGAGATGTAATCACATCGATTGCCATGACAGAACCGGGGGCAGGGTCAGATTTAGCAGGGATTCGAACGACTGCAAAGAAGAACGGGGATCATTACATATTGAATGGAGAAAAGACATTTATTACGAATGGAATACAATCTGATTTGATTGTCGTGGTCTGCAAGACAGATCCTCATGCTCAACCCGCGCACAAAGGGATAAGCTTGTTGGTAGTTGAAAAGGATACTCCCGGTTTTTCACGAGGTAAGAAGCTCGATAAGGTAGGTCTCCATAGTCAAGATACGTCGGAATTGATTTTTGATGATGCAGTGGTACCGGCAGAAAATCTACTTGGAGAAGAAGGGAAAGGGTTTTATTATCTGATGAATCAACTCCAACAGGAACGCTTGATTGTAGGAATCGGAGCTGTAACAGCATGTGAAACGATGTTGGATTTGACGATTGAATATGTCAAAAACAGAGAAGCTTTTGGACAATCCATTAGTTCATTTCAGAATACCCAGTTTAAACTTGCAGAGTTGTTAACAGAAGTCCGGATCGGGCGTGTGTTTTTGGATCAGACCATCCACGCTCATATGAAGGGGGAGGATGTGGTCACCGAGGTTTCCATGGCTAAGTGGTGGACCACAGATCTAGTCAAAAAAGTAGCGCTGCAATGCATGCAGTTCCATGGAGGGTACGGATATATGGAAGAGTATGAGATTGCCAGACGTTTTCGTGATGCTCCTGTCACGGCTATCTATGCAGGTTCGAATGAAATTATGAAGTCGATTATAGCTAAGAAAATGGGATTGTCTTAGGAGGTATATAGATGAATGAAGTTGTAATAGTAGAGGCGGTTCGTACACCCGTCGGGAAGAGAAATGGTCTTCTCAGCGGTAAAAGGCCGGATGAATTATTAGCTCTTGTATTTGAAGAATTGGTTTCGAGGTCCGGTATCCAGGCGAGTCATATAGAAGATGTAATAGCAGGGTGTGTGACGCAGGTTGGAGAACAAGCCGGGGATATTGCAAGGATAGCTGCTTTGATCGCGGGATTTCCGATTGAAGTCCCTGGAGTTACGATAGATCGTCAGTGTGGATCAAGCCAGCAGGCGGTTCATTTTGCTTCCCAGGCGATCGCATGCGGAGATATGGATGTTGTTGTTGCGGGAGGGGTGGAGAGCATGTCCCGAACGCCGATGTTTTCAAACATGAAAGGAACCGCATATAGTGATAAATTGACCAGTCAGTACGAAATGATTAATCAAGGCGTTTCAGCTGAGCGTATCGCTGATCAATGGAATTTGGATAAAACAGAACTGGATCAGTATGCTGTCGAAAGTCATAAACGTGCGGTAACTGCTATGAAAGAAGGACGCTTTGACCGGGAAGTGATGTCATTAGAGGTCAGGGATGAGGAGGGCAGCCCGACTCTTATGAAGGCAGACGAAGGTCCACGGCCTGAAACGACATTAGAAGCGTTGGACAAGTTGAAACCGGTATTTAAAGAAGACGGTAAAATCACAGCCGGAAATGCGAGTCAAATCAGTGATGGTGCTGCCGCAGTACTTATGATGTCAGGTAAAAAATCAGAAGCTCTCGGTTTGAAGCCTAGATTTAGAGTCGTTTCTCGTGCTGTTGTAGGGTCGGATCCGACTCTCATGTTGACTGGTCCTTTACCAGCTACCTATAAAGCATTACAAAAAGCTGGACTTAGTATAGAAGAAATTGATTTGTTCGAAGTGAATGAAGCCTTTGCATCTGTTCCTTTATTTTGGATGAAAGAGACGGGTGTGGACCACTCAAAGCTGAATGTCAATGGAGGGGCCATTGCTTTGGGGCACCCACTTGGAGCCACAGGTGCAAAATTGATGACGACCTTAATGCATGAACTTGAACGGACAGGTGGTCGATACGGACTGCAGGCTGTCTGCGAAGGTTTAGGTATGGCAAATGCAACAATCATCGAACGATTGGAGGCGTAATGGGTGGATGCAAAAGAAGTAGTGGCTGTCGTTACTGGTGGAGCATCAGGGCTTGGAGAAGCAACGGTAAGAAAAATCGTCCGTAATGGTGGAAGCGCGGTTATCGCAGATCGTGATCGCGGAAAAGGAGAAAAGCTGGCAAGAGAATTAGGAGCTTCTGCCATTTATTCTGAAGTGGATGTTACTGATGAAAGCAGCATTAAGAAAATGTTAGAGGAAAGCGTTGTCGCTTTTGGTCATGTGAATGTAGTAGTGAATTGTGCCGGCATAGTCATCGGTAGGAAGGTGATCGGCAAAGAAGGAGTTCATGATGTCGGATCCTTCTCGAAGGTCATTGAAGTGAATTTAATAGGTACATTTAATGTCGTGCGTCTGGCCACTGAATTTATGAAAAATAATCGTTTGAATGAAGAGGGAGAGCGAGGAGTGATCGTTAACACTTCTTCTATAGCAGCATTCGAAGGACAAATCGGCCAAGCTGCGTACAGTGCTTCAAAAGGTGGCGTTGCAAGTATGACTATGCCGCTGGCACGAGAGTTAGCGTCTTATGGAATTCGAGTGATGGCAATCGCTCCTGGTTTGTTTGAAACTCCGATGTTCGAGCAGCTCCCAGAACCTGCAAGAGAATCTTTAGGCGCAATGACACCATTTCCACCGAGACTTGGAAAACCTTATGAATTTGCTCAATTGGTCCTTAGTATTTTGGAGAATTCGATGTTGAATGGGGAGGTGATCCGTCTAGACGGAGCGATACGAATGCAGCCGAAGTGAGTGGTGAGTGAGGCAGGCCTTGTTTTGTGTGAAAAAAATCATACAGAGGAGTCGATGAAAATGGCACCAACACTAAAGAGCATGTTCGAACAAACGGTAGCGAAGTACCCGGAGAAAGAAGGATTGGTAGATTTAAGGTTAGGCACACGATGGACGTACAGGGAATGGGATATTGAAGTCAATCGTTTAGCGAATGCTTTGAAAGCCTCTGGCGTAGGGAAAGGTGACCGAGTCTCGACAGTACTATTCAATACCGCAGAATTTGCTACGTCTTTATTTGCTTGTATGAAAATAGGTGCCATCTTTAACCCGATCAATTTCAGATTAATGTCTAAAGAATTGTCGTTCATATTGAAGGATGCCGATCCGAAGGTAGTGTTATTTGAAAAGGCGACCTCTTCACAAGTCCAGCCTCTTGTCCAGTCCATGCCACATATTGAGTTTTGGTCCATTGATGAGCAGAACATGGAATATGCTCTCTCATACTATGAGCAGATCGAGGGTGTGAGCATAGACAGACCTTCGTGTCATTTAGAAGAAGATGACCCTTACGCCATCATGTACACTTCAGGCACGACGGGACTCCCTAAAGGGGTGGTTCATTCACACCGCGATATGGTCGACCAGGCACTTTTGATGACGGCTGCCCTTCGTTTGACGGATAAAGACAGAGGGTTGACGGTTGCTCCGATTTTCCATTGTGCTGAACTCCACTGTACATTCTTCCCCAGGGTCATGGTCGGAGCGGCCAATGTGTTCATGCATCACTTCGATCCGGCTGAAGTTATTGAAACAGTGAAAGAGGAAGAAGTGACGAGCTTCTTTGCTGCTCCGACGATGTGGAATATGATGCTGCAGGAAGACTTCAGTAAAGAAGATTTCCGCACATTGAGGCAGGGGTTATATGGAGGAGCACCGATGGCTCCAGCTTTGACGACGCGCCTTCATGAAGCCCTCGGTGTCCAGTTGATACAAGCCTATGGAATGACTGAAATGGGGCCTGCTATTACAGCTTTGATGGAAGATGAACAACAATCCAAAGCAGGGTCTGCAGGACGCCCATTGATTAACTTCGATGTAAGAGTAGTGAAGACGAATGAGAGAGGTCCATCCGAACCAGAGGAAGTGTGCAAACCGGGGGAACCCGGTGAAATCATTGTAAGAGGTCCGAGTATGATGCAGGCCTATTACAATCGTCCCGAGGCTACCGAGGAGGCCTTGTATAAGGGATGGTACCACACCGGTGATATCGGCTCTTTTGATGATGATGGCTATCTATGGGTCAGTGACAGGGTCAAAGATATGATAATTTCCGGTGGAGAAAATATTTATTCAAGAGAGGTAGAGGACGTATTATTCGATCATCCTGCTGTAATGGATGCCGCGGTAATCGGAGAGCCGGATGAATTGTGGGGAGAAAGAGTGGTCGCTTTCATTGTTAAAAAAGATGACCATTTAGATGAGAAACAGTTGGATGAATTTTGTACTTCAGAAAATCGGTTAGCTCGATATAAGAGACCGAGAAGGTATGAGTTTGTAAGTGAATTACCCAGAAATGCAAGTGGCAAACTTCAGAAATTCAAGCTTAGAGAAAAATCGGCTGCTATCTTGGAATGATTTTAAAGTAACATGACAAACAAAAGCAAAGCTCTGCTGTATGCAGAGCTTTGCTTTTTCATTTCCCGGGCAATATTCGACAGTTTTTTATTCACTTATTAATCTTTTCATTTCTGAGATCGGTTGTTTCATTCGTGCTTCTTCGTACGAAAAAAATGGGCATCCAAGCATTTCTATCCGTTTTTTTATCGATTCTAATGTGAATGTTTCAGGGTCTAACCCTTGTTTTATTTCGGACCAGTATAAAGGTGTTGCTACAGTCGCTTTCTTTGTCGCCCGCGACGAGTAGGGAGCGATAATTGTCTTCTTTTCTCCGTGTTGGACATAGTCCAAATAAAGTCGATTCCCTCTTTTCTTCTTCAGCCTCTCTACAGTAAAGTAATCTGGTTTTTCTTTAATTAAAAGGCTTGTGATGGCTGCAGTAAAACGTCGTGTTTCTTCATAGCTCATACTGCCTTCTGCAATCGGAATGTGGACCTGCATGCCTTTTTTTCCGGATGTCTTGATAAAGGGAACGACGTGAAGCTGATCCATTAAGTATTTGATCAGTTGAGCAGCAAGAACGGCTGTGTGGAATTGCTTTTGGTCAGGGGGGTCTAAATCAAAAACAATTTCATCAGGGTCTGAGGACCCTGCACGGTTGAAGGGAATGTGGTATTCAAGCGCTCCTTGATTTCCATACCAAAGGAGTGAGGATAGGGTGTTACATTGAATGTAAGTTTCACCTTGATCGTTCCATCCTCCCACAAATTCAGGGGTATGAGCAGCCACATGCTTTTGAAAAAAGGATTGTTCTTGTATGCCATCAGGATATCTGATGATGGTAACTTTTTTATCCTTCATAAAAGACAGCATGTACGGAGCTATATCTCTCAAATACAAAAGGTAGTCCTTCTTTGTATGTTCCGGCCATAACCTTTTACCGTCATTCGTCGTTTCCACTTCAGGGGGGAATAGTGATAAGTCCCATTCTACTTTTTCTATTGTGCAGGATTCTGGGGATAAGTCGAATCGGAATTGTTTGAACATCGGCTCTCTCAGCTCTCCATCATTCAATTGTAAACAATGGACATCAACACACACACTGGGTTCAAGGTGCCATTTCGCCCCCTTTCTCTCACCATTCTCCATAAAAAAACGTTTTAATGTTTGTGCTTCCTCCTTGTTCATCCCGTGCTTGAACTTTCCAATTGAAACCTGTTCCTTTTCTTCAAACACACGTATTTCATAATATCCATTCTTTGAATCGAACTCGGTCAAAAAACCAGAGAGAGTGCGCCAGTTTTTGATTTTCAGCCAATGCTTAGTCCGGGTTCCGGGCTTATATATGTGGGATAACGACTTAGCGACTACACCTTCACTGGCATGCAGCTGGATGATAGGGTGCACTTCATTGTAGCTATTAAAGGACTCTACATATTTGATACGGTTTGTCCCTAATTGATCTACGACATTTTTCAGCTTGGACTTCCTTAATTTATATTCATCCTTTATATAGTTGAAAATATCAAAAGCCATAAACGTTGCAGGCCGTTCTTGTGCAATTTTTTCTATCTTGTTTGAACTTCTTAAACGCCCTCTTTGTTGAATGAGTTGGAAATTCGCTTGATAAGGGGTGTTGAGGATAACCAGCTCTCCGTCTAAGGTAAGCGGGAAGAAGGGTGGGGCAGTGTTTTTATTCAAGTCCATGATTTCTGGGAAGTTATTGGATAGGTCTTTCCCATTTCTACTTGTTAAGGAAATCCCTTGTTCATCCCAATGCAGGATTGCCCTGAAACCATCGTACTTCACTTCAAAGGCCCAATTTTCGTGCGCTGGCGGTTCATCAGATAATGAAGGCAGCATAGGTTGATGATTCATTTCCGTCTCCCCTCCCCGGTTTTTTCATTGATAAACTCCGAGTTCCGAAAGTTTAACAGGTTGTATTCAGACTTAGTTTATATCGCTTCTTTTGGTTTAAACATAATTCTTTGTTTTTCGTCCAAGCTATGGAAAAAGGAGTGGACGAAATGCACACGATGTGGAAGGGGACCATCAGTTTTGGATTAGTTAATATTCCAATCAAGTTACACGCCGCTACAGAAAATAAAGATATCAAGCTTAGGCAGTTACACCAAGAATGTAAGTCTCCAATAGAATATAAAAAGCGGTGTCCTGTATGTGATCGGGAAGTCGATCACGAAGAAATTGTAAAAGCGTATGAGTACGCAAAGAATAAATTTGTAGTGCTGGATGAAGAGGATCTTCAAGCTTTGAAAAAAGAGCAGGAAGATAAAGCAGTAGAAATTATGGACTTCGTTAAGCTGGAAGAGATCGATCCTATTTACTTTGAAAGAAGTTATTTTATGTCCCCGAATGAAGGTGGATCAAAAGCTTATGGGTTGTTGCGCCAAGCCCTGGAAGACACAGGAAAGATAGGGATTGCAAAAATTATCATACGATCTAAAGAGCAGTTAGCTGTAGTGCGTGTTTACCAAAATACGTTATTGATGGAAACGATTCATTTTCCTGATGAGGTCAGAAACGTGCAGGAAGTCCCTAACGTTCCAGAAGACATTCAATTGAGTAAAAAAGAATTGAGTACGGCTGTAACACTGATCGATCAATTGACTGCTCAATTCGAACCTGAAAAATATAAAGATGATTATCGTACAGCTTTATTGGATCTGATTGATGCGAAGCGGAACAATGAAGAAGTAACGACAGCGAAAGATCGACCAAAACCAGATAATGTGACAGATTTAATGGAAGCATTAGAAAAGTCATTAGAGAAAACCAAGGGTACGAAGAAGAAAACTACGAAACGGAAAACTGCTCCTAAGACAAAAAAGAAAACCTCGTAAAAAAGCTGTTTTATCAAGGTTTTGTCGAAGTGTTCAACTGTTACCCAAGGGTGATATGTAGTATAATGGATAATAGAAATACTATGCTCGGAGGGTATGTGGATGAGTTTACGTACAGAGGAACAAGCGGAAGATTTGATGCGTTCCGCTCAAGCTTCTATGGCTATTGAAGGGTTTTCTTTAACTCAGGAACAAAAAGTTTTAGTAAAACAGTGTTTGACAGGGGCCATTTCACATCAGGAATTTTTAAAACAAGCCTTGGAATTGTCACGGCATGGCTGATTCCCGATATGGTACTGGGTATTCACGTTACTGTTATCCTGGAACGAATATTTTGATCAACCATTACGACATCAAAGATGATAGACAGCTTGAAGCAATGGAAACCATCTTGACTACACAAAGGTTGTCTGAACTTCAAGAGCATCCTGTTCGTGGTGATTTGAATTTGAAGCATCTCCAGAGAATTCATGAATGCATCTTTCGTGATTTGTATCCTTTTGCAGGAGAGATCAGGACTGAAAACATTACGAAAGATGGATTCTCATTCGCGCAAGCGCGTTTCATCCGTGAAGCAGCTGCACCCTTGTTTGAAAAATTGATATCAGAAGACTGGGAAAACATGGATCGGAAGCGATTGGCCGAAAAACTGGCGTATTACATGGCGGAAATCAATGTACTTCACCCATTTCGTGAAGGGAATGGAAGAAGTCTACGCGAATTCATAAGGTGTATTGCTCTTGAAGCAGGCTACACGATTGAATGGGCAGCTGTTTCAAAGGAAGAAGTATTCCAAGCCAGTATAGACTCCGTAAAAGACGTGCGTAATCTCGAGCGGGTTATTTATCAATCGTTGGTACGTATATGAACCTCTTGCTGTATTTAAAAGCAAGAGGTTTTTGTTTGATCACCTCTTCCAATACCTCCCTGTTTTCGCCTATAATGGAGGTGGGGTATATGTCAGAAAAATCTGAAATATAGTCAGGGAGAGGATGAATATCGTATATCAGCCATTCGCACTGAAAGAAATGTGGAAAGCTCAAAAACGAATTCGGTCCATTGTTGAAGAAACTCCACTGGTATACTCTGACGCCTTATCCAGAAGGTTGAATAAGCAAGTGTATTTAAAGTTGGAACAGACACATCCTACAGGCTCTTTCAAAATTAGAGGAGCGGCAAACAAACTTCTATCCTTAAGCGAAAGTGACAGAAAAAAAGGTGTGACTACGTTTTCCACTGGTAACCATGGAATCTCTGTCGCCTATGTAGCTGAACAATTGGGAATGACTTGTGTGGTCTGCTTGTCTGATCGTGTACCAAAAGAGAAGCTGAATCGCTTAAAAAGGTTAGGTGCAAGAGTTGAAATTGTCGGGCAGAATCAAGATGATGCAGAAGCTTACTGCTATCAGCTGGCAAAGGAAGAAGGATTGACGATTGTTAAACCATTTGATGATGCAGATATCATTGCAGGCCAAGGGACGATCGGTCTTGAAATCATGCAGCAGTGTCCTGATGTACAGCACGTGATCATTCCCTTGTCTGGTGGAGGGCTTTTATCAGGTATTGGCTATATATTGAAGTCCATAGACCCTAATATAAAAATAACAGGTGTATCTCCCCAGCGTTCAGCCGTAATGTATGAAAGCCTGAAAAAAGGTCAGCCCATAGAAATGAAAGAGGAACACACCTTGGCCGATAGTTTGCTCGGAGGAATCGGAATCGATAATCGGTATACCTTTCCAATGACAAAAGCCTATATGGATCAAGGTAGAAAAGTATCAGAAAGGTCCATAAGGGACGGCGTGTTATTCATGTTAGAGCACCATAAGATGGCTGTAGAAGGCGCGGCCGGAGCCGGTGTGGGTCTATTACTAGAAGAAAAAGAAAAATGTGATGATCCCGTAATTATCGTCATTAGTGGTAACAATATCGACCATGAGACAATATCAGAGCTTGTAGTAGAACCCGTGCGATAAAGGGGGGGAGTAGATGAGTGTTCATGTAAGGGAAGTATTACAGTTACCAATTCTTGATCGGGCCAAGTTACATACAAAACTTGTCCCCAACCAGGTGGAATGGATTTCTGTGATCGAATCACCTGTTGAGAATTTTGTGCGGAACAATGAATTTGTTTTAAGTACGGGGGTAGGGTGTACTGGAGGAGTAGAGGACCTTGAGGGTTACGTAAAAGATGTCATCCGCTCACATGCATCTGTGCTGGCCATAGCGACTGGGAGACATATTTATAACATCCCGGATCGGGTGGTAAAGCTAGCTGAAGAGCACAATCTCATTTTAATGGAGATTCCTTGGGAGGTCAGGTTCGGAGATATTCTACATGAGGTTTTTCAGTTGATTAACCTTAATAAAGAAGAAGAGAAAAAGAGGGCAGAATCGATTCGCCAGGAATTAACGAATTGTGTATTGAATGGGAAGGGATTACAGGAAATCACAGAGATTGTATACCAAAGCACTCAAATCCCAATAGCAATCAGTGATCACAATAAACAGGTTCGAGCCAATCAAGATTTTGACCGGTACTTGATTGATGCTCTGAACGGTGTCGAAGAGATTACCTGTACCCTTGAATCACTGGTTCTCCAGGGAGACCACCCCCTTGCCCACTATATGGAAAAATATAAAATTGGCGAAGAGGTATGTTATCAGCTTACCATCTTGTCCAACTATAAAAAGCAGGGATACTTATTGGTACAGCCCCACACAGAATCAGAACTCGACTGGATGGCACTTACGATTCTCGATCATGCTCTTACTGCTTGTGCGTTATATTTCGTTAAGGAAAATGCCATAGAAATGACTGAAATCCGTTTGAAGGATAACTTCTTGTTGGAGTTAGCCAAAACAGAACGTGAAATCGCCCCTTCTCTCTTATCCAAAGCCCAGCTTCTTGGGTATGACCTGGACAGAGATTATATATGTCTTATGGGTCAGATTCATCAAAAACCAAATTCGAATGACTCTACCCCCGCTGAAACTTCTACTTATCAATCTACCTCTATCCAAAGTCGAAATTATTACATACAAAAAGAAGTGACATTTGCAGGGGGGCTTCTGCAGCGGGAGACGATGACAACATTTGATGAGGGAGAGGTCATCATATATTTAGAGGTGGATCAGAAAACATACTCGGAAACCGCCAGACAATTTCTTGACCTGATTGAACGACGTTTAGATGAACTACTTCCAGGAATTATCGTTCTCTGGGGGATCTCCAGCTTCAAAGAAGGGCAGTATCATTTTCATTCCACCTATCAAGAAGCGAAAACAGCGTTGACCATGGGTGGAGAAAAGCATGAGGGGCGTAATCGGACTTTTTTCAACGATACTAGAATGAACCGTTTACTTATGGTTTTATCCCACGAGGAGGAAGTCGCAAGCATCGTTGACCAGACATTGGAAAAGTTGGTTGAATATGATGCGAAAAGGCAGACTGATCTCATCCATACGTTTATCGTGTACAATAAGTACAATAGCAACGTCAGTCAAACGGCACGAGCCCTTAACCTGCACCGTCAATCTCTGCTTCATCGTCTTAGAAATATTGAACAGCTGACAGGGTTATCCTTGCTGGACGCAGATGATTTATTTTTATTAGAGCTGAGCGTCCGATTATGGATGTTAAAAAGAATAGAAAAGTGAGCATGGACTTGAAAAGCCATGCTCACTTTTTATTAGTCTGAAACCTTTTCTTCAATTTCTCTGCTATCTGAAAGGGACATTAACCTTACAGTCCATTGATCATTTTTTTTGTCATAGACCAGCATTTTGAGAGCGTACAACTCTTCATCCTTCGTTTTCTTAAGCACTTTTCTCAAAGCTTCGGAAGCTTCCATTTCAGCTCCATCGACTTCACTCATTTCAAGAACAGAGATGGATTGTGCCTTACCTTGCTCTGGATAAGATTCCAAGACCTCTCCTTGAATCCAAACTTCGACTTGCTTACCCAGCCAATTCCCCTTGGGGGGATCAGATACCCACATGGCTCTTGACTTTCTATCTGTATCCGACTCATCCCAGTGGACTACTAACAACCGGTCTTTCTGTTGTTTCATAACAAATCCAGTCATGTCAGAAGGGGTATCCTTTGGAGGTGAAACATCTGCATAGCCTTGGGAATTAGTTTCTTCGTATCCACAACTTACTAATACCATCCAGACGGTTAATAGGATGATGAGGGACCACACCTTCATGTTCACCGCTCCCTTATCAATTAATGATGGTTCACATATGTTACATAGGAGTCAAAACCACCCGATCTTGATGAGATATATATGAAATGAAAGGTTCTTTCTATTGTTCTATACCCTTTAGCACATGGAGAAAGTCCAACCTTATTATTTTTTTTGGCTCTGATAAAGTTTAGTGTTGATATATCCATCAAAAAAAGAATTCATTACGAAATGTTTTTATGCGTGTAGGGCTCCGGGAAAAGGCTCGCTTTCCATGGGGCGGGCGCTGAGTCTCCTCAAGGAATAGCGCCTTCCGGGTCCTCACCTGTCCCACACGTCCCATAGGAGTCTCACCGCGCTCCCGCGGAAAGCGAGTGATTCCCCGCAGCCTCTCCGCTCATATCGATATAAACTCTTCAACTATTATTTCCTTATTTTGAAGACTAAATATCAACAATCAACATTAACAGAGCCTTTTAAAAAGATATTATGGAACTTCGTGGCCCATGGATGATTGGAAAATATCAAACCACTGGTGATGAGTGAGTTTTATATCCAAGGATTGTAACGCAGTATCAATGCGGTCTGGATTTCCTGATCCGATGATTGGCATGATTCGGGCTGGATGATTCAAAAGCCAGGCGAATAAAATTTGATCGATTCCATCGGCACCAATTTCATTATTGATGAGATGGAGTTTATCTCGTAAGCGTGTCGATTTCTCATTGTTTGAATTGAAAATTTTCCCGCCGGCAAGAGGGGACCAGGCCATCGGAGCTATGTTCTTTTCCTGGCAGAGGTCCAGCGTGCCATCTTCGAAATTCTCAAGCTGATAGGAAGACAATTCTAATTGGTTTGTGATCAAAGGGAAGGGTAAGAACGATTCGAGCATGCTCCACTGATGACGTTTAAAGTTAGATACTCCAAACGACCTTACTTTTCCTTCATTTTTCAGTTGAATAAACGCTTCAGCGACTTCTTCACCGTTCATGAAAGGGTCAGGACGGTGGATCAGCAGCGTATCTATGTAATCAGTTTTCAAATTCATCAAGGAATTTTCTACCGATTGGATGATGTGTTGTTTGCTTGTGTTGTAATGATGGGATTCATTTTCAGGACGGTTTTTCGACGGAAGCACGATTCCACATTTCGTTACAAGCTCCATTTTATCCCTTAGGGATGGCTTCAGTTTGAGTGCTTCCCCGAACAAAGCTTCGCACGTATAATCCCCATATATATCTGCATGATCAAATGTTGTAATTCCTTTATCAACATTATGCTCAATCAAAGATAAAGTTTCTTCTTTTGATTGTTTCCAATCGGCCAACCTCCATAATCCGTGAATCATTCTCGAATAAGATAGGTTTTCAGCCATCTGAATTCTTTCCATAAATCAAAACCTCTTTCCTTATTTTAGAAAATTTTTACGCCCTTTCATCATCATAACACACAGCCAACAAATGCTTATCTAATCAAAAATGCGAAATTTGCCGTGCATAGTGTATTAAGAAAACAGTGTAAACTTCATACACATTTTACATTACAAGGAAAAAGGCGAAGCAATACAATAAATACATGAGTTATTATACTTTTCTGAAAAAGGAGAGGGGATAATGGTGCTTCCGTTTGATATTTTGGAATATCACCAACGCTTGAAGGAAACGAAACAGCGGATGGAAGAAAAGGGTATAGAAGTTTTATTAATTACAGATCCAGCAAACATGAATTATTTATCCGGTTACGATGCCTGGTCATTTTACGTACATCAGATGCTTGTGATCATTATAGATGAACCACAGCCCTTATGGATCGGTAGATATCAAGATGCAAACGGAGCTAAAGTGACGACGTGGATTTACGATGAAAACGTCATTCCTTATCCAGATTACTACGTCCAGTCAGACACTCATCATCCTATGGACTTCATAGCAGAAATTTTATTGCAGATCGGTCATGGAAACAGGCGGATCGGTGTGGAAAAAGACAACTATTATTTCACAGGAATGGCGCTTGAACGCTTAAAAAACGGGTTGAAAAACGCTGCATTTCTGGATGCTACCCTGCTTGTCAATCAGGTGAGGTTAATCAAATCTGATCAAGAAATTGAATACATGAGGCGCGCAGCCAAAATCACGGACTTAGCTATGGAAAAAGGCATTGAAAGTATCCAACCCGGGGTCAGAGAATGTGATACGGCGGCAGAGATCTATTACCACTTGGTGAAAGGCACGCCTGATTATGGAGGGGAATATCCGGCCATTGTGCCATTGATGCCGACCGGGGAACATACATCCATTCCTCATCTTACTTGGTCTGAGAAGCCTTTTATTGATGGGAATGCAGTGATCATAGAGATCGCCGGGTGCTATAAGCGTTATCACGTTCCTCTTGCTCGAACAGTTTCAATCGGACAACCAAATGAAAAATTGAAACAAGTCGCTCCTGTCGTATTGGAAGGCATCGAAAATGTGATGGCATTCGCGAAACCAGGCGTGACATGTGGAGAGTTGGAAGAGGTTTGGAGGAGAAGCATTAAAAAGCATGGATATGAAAAGGAAGCTCGTCTTGGTTATTCGGTCGGACTCAACTATCCACCGGACTGGGGTGAACATACAGGAAGTATTCGAAGAGGAGACAATACTGTCCTTCAAGCGAATATGACCTTCCACCTTATCCCTGCTCTCTGGTTTGATACAGATGGTATAGAAATCAGCGAAACGTTTCGTGTTACTGAGAAGGGCAGTGAAAGGTTTACGGCTTATCCTCAAGAATTGATTATAAGAGATCACTTGGATCTCAGTGGTCAAATCAGTTAAGGGGGGAGCAACTCATTTTAGTATTTAATAGAGACCAAATTGCCGAAGTCATTCGTTTGGACCAAAATCTCGTCAAAAGTATAGAGCAGGCCTTTGCCTCCCTTGCCACGAAAAAAATAGAGCTGCCTCCCATAATGAGAATCGACATCCCTGAACATAATGGCGAAGTGGATATAAAATCTGCATATGTTCAAGGTGAAGACAGCTTCGCTGTGAAAATATCAAGTGGTTTTTTCAATAATCCTGAGATCGGGCTTCCGAGTTCAGGAGGGATGATGATTCTTTTAAGTGCAAAAACGGGAACGCCTCAAGCGGTCCTATCAGATCACGGGCTTCTTACCGACCTCCGTACTGCTGCAGCAGGAGCTGTTTCCGCAAAATATGGAAGTCGCAGGGACAGCCGCATCGCAGGCATGATCGGGACGGGGGCGCAGGCAAGGTTGCAACTCGAAGCTCTTACTCTCGTCCGTCCTATTGAAAGGGTCTATGTTTACGGAAGAAGTAAGGAAAAAGCAGAAATATACAAAGAAGACATAGAAAGAAGTTTGGGACTTCACGTCGTTATATGTGACCATCCAGAAGCAGTTGCAGAATTCAGTGACATCCTGGTAACTACGACACCAGCTGTATCCCCATTGGTAGATGGGAATTGGTTGAAGCCTGGAGTCCACATTACCGCTATGGGTTCTGATGCAGAGCATAAAAAAGAATTGGACAATTCAGTGTTGGAAAGAGCGGATGTCATTTTTTGTGATGTCCTTGATCAGTCGCTTCGGTTAGGTGAACTTAGAGGTGCGGAAGATCACATCTTAGAGAAGACGATGGAGCTTGGACAGGTCATTACGGGTCAACAACAAGGACGAACTCATGAAAGCCAAATCACTCTATGCGACCTTACCGGTACAGGCATCCAAGATACTGCCATAGCGCGTCACGTCTATCCACTTTTGCTATCAAAGGAGGAATTGAAAAATGAATGAAGCTAGGTTCAGTACAAAATCCATCTGGGCTGGAGAGAAGGAGCAATTAGCTTTCGGAGCCACACAGGTTCCTGTCGTACACAGCGTATCTTTCGGTTATGACGATATGGATGAGTGGTACGAAGTGGCCGTGGGCCGCAAAGATGGACATATCTATGGAAGAAATACGAACCCCACTGTTCAGGCATTCGAGGAAAAAATACGAATCCTGGAAGGTGCTGAATCGGCCACAAGTTTTTCTACAGGTATGGCTGCTATAAGCAATACGCTCGGGACTCTTTTGTTTCCGGGCGATCGAGTCGTTTCGATAAAAGATACGTACGGGGGCACGAATAAAATATTTACTGAATTCCTGCCAAAACAACAGGTTGAAGTCGTTTTATGTGAAACGGGTGACCATGAAGCACTGGAAGAGGAAATATCAAAAGGGTGTAAGGTTCTATATTTGGAGAGCCCAACCAACCCAACAGTCAAAGTGACGGATATCAAGAGAATGGCCATCGCTGGAAAAGCAGTAGGAGCAACAGTTGTAGTCGACAATACGTTTGCAACACCTGTGAATCAAAATCCACTTGAATTAGGAGCGGATTTGGTCATTCATAGTGCAACAAAATTTCTTGGCGGCCATGCCGATGCTCTGGGTGGTGCCGTATGTGGAAGGAAGTCATTGGTTGAAGCTATTTACCATTATCGTGAAATAAATGGAGCTACTTTAGATCCGATGGCTGCCTATCTTTTATTAAGGGGAATGAAGACTTTGAAGTTAAGGGTCGATCAGCAAAATAAAAACGCTGCAGAAATCGCTGATTACCTGAAGTCATTTGATATGGTTGAAGCCGTTTATTATCCAGGTTTACCAGAGCATCCTCACCACGATATCGCTAAAACACAAATGAAAGGGTACGGAGGCATGTTGAGTTTTGCTGTCAAAGGCGGAGTAGATACTGTGAGAAATCTACTGCCTGAATTAAAATACGCCAATCGTGCTGCGAATTTAGGTTCTGTAGAAACAGTGGTCGGTCCCTCAAGGACGACAAGCCACGTAGAGTGTACTCCGGAGGAACGGGCAGCAATGGGTATTCCTGAGGGGTTAGTCCGGTATTCTGCAGGAATTGAAGACATTGAAGATTTAAAAGAGGATTTATCTCAGGCCTTCAAAAAATTACAAACCTACGCTAAAAACTAGGAGAAATAAAAATGAACCTCAAAAAACCGGACTTAGCTGATCAATGCAAGCTATTATTTGATGATCTGGTTGAATGGAGACGACACTTTCATACCTACCCTGAACTAAGCTTTCAGGAGGCGCAGACAAGTAAGAAGGTCGTTGACCTTTTGGAATCCTTCGGAGGGTTTGAAATTGAAAAAGGAGTGGGTGGCTATGGTGTGGTTGCCACCCTTTCTTATGGTCCGGGACCTGTGGTGGGGATCAGGGCGGATATGGATGCTCTTCCAATTCAAGAACAAAACTCTTTTTCATGGAAGTCAAGAAACCCCGGTGTCATGCATGCGTGTGGACATGATGCTCACACCGCGATTTTGCTGGGAATTGCTCGTTTACTCTCGATGGGGGTTTTATCAGGTGAAGGCGTCAAAGGGACCATTAAATTAATTTTTCAGCCTGCAGAAGAAAAAGCGGATAAAAGTGGAGAGACCGGAGCAGTGAAGATGCTTCAAACCGGCAGATTATCTGATATGGATGCCGTACTTGCCCTCCACATGTGTCCTTGGAGATCAAGAGGGCAGTTACAAATGCATGACGGTCCCAGCATGGCGAACAATGATGAGTTTCATATTCGTGTTAAAGGTAGCGGAGGCCATGCAGGTTACCCTCAACATGCAGTAGACCCGATTTGGATTTCAGCACATGTATTATCGTTTCTATATAGCTCGAATGGTCGAAAGGTGGATCCGATGGACGTCGGGGTTATCAGTATTGGTGAAATTCACGCTGGTGAAGCGAGTAACATCATTCCGGATGTAGTGGATATTAAAGGAACCTGCCGATCTTATACAGAAGCGGTCCGCAGCACACTCATCGAGCAGATTCATCAAATTCCCGGAATGGTGAAAATACTTGGCGGAGAGTGTGAGGTCAATGTTATCCAAGGAGAGCCGGCTTTGGTGAATGATAAAAGAGTAAATGATGCCATAAAATCAGCTGCCGGTCCGATGGAAATCATTCACCAACCTTTTGGAATGGGGAGCGAAGACTTCAGTCATTTCAGTAAAGTTATACCTGGAGCTATGTTCTTTTTAGGGTGTGGATTAGATAGAAAAACAAATCTACATCAACCTGACTTTGATTTCGATGATTGGGCCATGGTTGACGGGGTCCAAGTCATGGTGGGCAGTGTCTTTCAATTATTGAATCGAATAGGAGGAGAAGCATGGCAATCAAATTAGCAATTGTGGGTTTTGGAGGAGTCGGTCAATCTCTAACTCAAATTTTGCAGGACCGTGAAGAAATGCTCCGAAGCGAGTATGGAGTTGAGGTGATTATAGTAGCTGTTTCAGATTTAATGAAAGGATCCGTCTACGACTCAACAGGCCTTGATATCGACACTCTCTTTCAATGCCTTCAGAACCAAGGGACGGTAGATGCTTATCCAGATCAAGATACTGTGGTGAAAGGGTGGACTAGTCTTGAAACCATCACGAATTCAAATGCAGATGTCATCGTAGAAGCTACTTTTACAGATGTTCACACGGGAGAGCCAGCCATTAGTCATTGTCTTACAGCTTTTAAAAATAGAAAGAGCGTAATTACCACAAACAAAGGTCCTGTAGCGTTAGCCTATCGTGAGCTTGCGGAAGTAGCTGTTCAAAATCAGCAGTTTTTTGGAATTGAAGGAACAGTGATGAGCGGAACACCTGCATTACGTTTACCTTTAGAGACTCTTTCAGGTAATGAAATAAAAGAAATTACCGGGATTTTGAATGGGACAACGAATTATATGCTTTGTGAAATGGAGAAAGGTCTCTCCTATGAAGAAGCATTAAAAAATGCACAAAACAACGGGTATGCTGAAGCAGATCCTACAAATGATGTAGAAGGCTATGACGCTCGATATAAGGCAGTCATATTAGCCAATTATGTCATGGGTATTCCATTAACTCCAGATGAAGTGGAATGCACTGGAATCACCGGGTTGACGAGAGAGGACATCACAAAAGCCGGCAAAGACGAAGAAACCTGGCGTCTGATCACCCGTATTCAACGAAAGAACGAAGAAGTGACTGCTACAGTAAAACCTGAACGAATATCAAAATCAAGTCCTTTAGCAAGTGTACAGGGGGCAGCAAATGCTGTTATCTACGACTGTGACTTAGCAGGTCCGATCATGCTGACAGGTGCGGGGGCAGGATTGAAAGAGACCGGTTTTTCTTTATTGATTGACCTTATTCACTACAGGAAACAACAAGCGTTGCAAAAACTGTAAAAGGAGGAATTCTTACATGCAGACAAAGGTGGACACGGTGCCAATGCTTCTTGGAGGCGAATGGGTTCATACAGAAGGTATATTTGAAGTTGAGAACCCTCAAAGTCAAGAAATGATAGCTCGGGTGCCTTTGGCATCTAAACAGGACATGACCCATGCGATTGAGAAAGCACATCAAGCTTTCGTAGAATCCAATACTATACCGACGCACGAAAGGATGAGAATTCTAACTTATGTTGCCGATTTTTTAGTCGAGCATTCAGAAGACTACGCCCGCGTTATTGCTTCTGAAGGCAGTAAAACAATTAAAGAAGCCCGATCAGAGGTTAAAAGAGCCTCCCAAACGCTCCGGATCAGTGCAGAAGAAGCCAGGAGGATGAAAGGGGAAACCATCAATTTCGATCAAAATGAGGGCAGTGAGAACCGCATAGGTTACCACTACCGTTTCCCAATAGGTGTAATTGGAGCGATTACTCCTTTCAATGATCCTTTGAATTTAGTCGCTCATAAAGTTGGTCCGGCCATAGCCTCGGGAAACGCGATCGTCGTAAAACCTGCTTCTGTAACTCCACTGAGTGCTTTGAAACTGGCAGAAGCCTTTATGGAGGCAGGGTTACCAGAAGGGTTTTTATCTGTCATCACGGGTTCAGGAAAAGAGTTAGGTGAAAACCTTGTCACTCATCCACTCGTACAAATGGTTTCTTTTACCGGCGGTTCTCAAGCTGGAAGGAGAGTTACTGAAAAGGCTGGGATAAAAAAAGTGAGCATGGAACTCGGTTCTAATTCTCCTGTAATCATTTTAGCTGATGCAGACATAGAGGGTGCAGTAAAATCGTGTGTTTCCGGAGCTTTTTCGGCTGCAGGGCAGAACTGTATCGGTGTTCAAAGAATATATGTCGAAAAAGAAGTCTATCCTCATTTTTTAGACTCATTTGTAAGCTCTACATTGGAATTGAAAGTCGGAGACAAAATGGATGAAACCACAGATGTCGGTCCGATGATTGAAGAGACAGAAGCGGTGAGAGTAGAGAAATGGGTGGAGGAAGCGGTCCTTGAGGGTGCAACAATTGAAGCAGGAGGTAAAAGAGAAGGGAACTTTTACTACCCTACGGTTCTAACTGGAGTTCCGCACCATGCGCAGATAGCTAAAGAAGAAATATTCGGTCCCGTAGTGATGATCGAAGCAGTGGAAAGTTTGGAAGAAGGAGTCAATAAATCAAATCAAGTCAACTATGGTTTACATGCCGGCATCTTCACGAAAAACATTGACCATTCCTTTTATGCCATTAAGCATATGAATGTCGGGGGAATCATGATCAATGATAGCAGCGACTATCGGATTGATGAAATGCCTTTCGGAGGTACAAAAGGTTCTGGAATTGGCCGCGAAGGTGTCAAATATGCCATAGAATCGATGACGGAACAAAAAGTTGTATGTTTTAAATTAGAAGAGAAGTAAAGATTTTTATTGAAGGCCTTATTATATAAGCGTGAACTCCAAAGAGTTCATGCTTTTTTTGTTATACTTTAAGGAAAAGTATGGCAGAAGAAGGTGTTGATCAAATGGAATTTTGTTTTAAACCTATTGAAAAAGAGTCATTAGATATTATAAACACGTGGGATTATGACGGTTTTATCGAAAAAGTGATTATGAAGCCATATTACGAATCCCTAAAAACGAAAGGAAAGCTCATTGGTCCGGGAGGGAGCGAAGGGTTCGTAGCATATTCTGATCAAGAGCCGGTAGGATTATTTGAATATATCGTCGATGGAAAGCAACTGGAGATCGGTTTAGCTCTGAGGCCTGATTTGGTAGGACGAGGGTACGGGAAAACCTTTGTGGAACAAGGAATTAAATTCGGCACGGAATATTATCCTGGTACCATCAATTCGATTAAACTTACCGTAGATGTTGATAATAAACCGGCTATACGGGTGTATGAAAAAGCAGGATTTAAATTGATTGGACAAGAGGGAAACGAAGTCAAAATGCACATGTTCTTATGAAATGTTCGTTTACTATTCTTTGATAGTTCGTTCCTGGAAATGTTTTGTAGGTCAAGGTTCGGGTAAACCATCCTAAAAGGAGGTTTTCTTTTGGCACAATTTTACGTGAACCAAAATCAGCAATCGAACGGTGATCATGAGGTGCATCAAGAAGGCTGTAAATTCATGCCTTTTGAAAAAAATCTTCTCGACCTTGGTGGTTTTACCGACTGCAGTGACGCTTTGGATGAAGCAAAAAATACCTATGATCAAGTGAACGGATGTGACAACTGTTGTCCAGATTGCCACATAACGTAAATACCTGCCGCTATGTTGTTACATAGCGGTTTTTTTAGTGGAAAATGGCAGCTTCACTTCAGGATAAAATCCTCCTCAAGGTACATAGTAAAAGTGACGAACTTTTAAGGAGGATAACTATGAAAAAAGTCTATTTCTTAATCATAATAAGCGTTCTTATGATGGTGTTCCTGGCTGCTTGTAATACAGAAGAAGCTGCAAGAAACCGTAAAGACACCAATAATCTGGAGAACGTAAGTTTTGGTCCTGGTGATCAAGGAATACAACCGCACCAGGACGCAGGGGAGACTGCACCTGGACAAAACCGCGTAGATGCAAACATTCCATATGAAGGTTTGAATCCAAACGGACCTAATGGCTCTATTATGGGGCTGGATATGTATGAGCAGGCCGATCGATATAAAAATCAAGGTGACGATCACCTCGGTTCAAACAAGGAGCGTATTGATCAAGTCAATGGTGCTTTCCAAAGTGAAGTTGTACAATTGACGAACCAAGCTCGTAAGAAAAACGGTTTAAAACCTTTGAAAAACAGTGCTCAAGTAGCCAAAGTTGCCCAGAAAAAGGCGGAAGATATGGCGGAAAACAAATATTTTTCTCATACTTCCCCCACATACGGAACACCTTTTGACATGTTGAAAGAATTCGGTGTCGAATACAGAATAGCAGCTGAAAATATTGCTGCAGGTCAACAAACCCCGGATCAAGTCGTAAAGGGATGGCTGAATAGTCCCAACCACCGCCGGAACATCATGAACAAGAACTTGACTCATATTGGAGTCGGTTTCGATGAAGATGGTCAATATTGGACTCAGATGTTCATAAGGGAAAAATAACGCTGCAAGACGCGTGGGTCTCCAAGCGTCTTGTTTTACATAAATGAGCAAAGGGGGAACGACATGAAGAACATAGTGATCGTAATTATACTCCTTTTATCTTCTGTTCCGGGACATGTGTCAGCTCATACTGAACAGCATTTGGTGGCATTAGGGGACTCAATTCCTTTTGGCTACCATTTATCAAAAGACGAAAAAAAACCTTCCCAATATGCATTTCCGTTCATTATTGGACAGAAAAAAGGATTAGAAGTAAGGAATATAGCTGTTCCGGGAATGACGTCTAAACAATTATATGAAGCAGTTCTTACAGATAAGTCGTATAGAGAGTCTATAAAAGATGCCGATTATGTCATCGTTTATATTGGTGGGAATGACTTATTGAATGTCGTCAAAAGAAATGGAGGCATTCAAGGGATTGAAATAAAAGAAGTCATCCCTGTCCTGCGTGACTGGATGTATCACCTGTTTTCAACGATACTTGAAATTGACAAATTGACTGAAGGGAAAATTCTCGTATACAACATCTACAATCCATACCCTGAATCGGACCAGCAGCTGGAGACGGTTTTATATTATATCAATCAGCAACTTGCATCTTTAGTTAAATTGATGAGCCACTTTACAGATATCGAACTCATAGATGCACATAAAGCATTCAGAGGGCATCCGGATTATATATTGAAGGGAGATGTCCATCCATCAAAAAAGGGTCAGACCGTGTTGGCTAAAAAAGCATTGAGGTATATCCACTGAAGACCGCACAAGGTGTAGGTCTTTTTTATTCTCATGTATAATGAAATCATATTGCTTTGAAAGGAGTGGAGGTCTTTGGTTCGTTTCGGAATCATTGGTACCAATACGATTACAGATAAATTGATTCATGCAGCTTCTCAACATCCTCAATTTGAATTGACAGCTGTTTATTCGAGAACAGAAGAAAGAGCTGAGGAGTTTGCATCCAAACATGGTGCATCATACACCTATACAACGATTGAAGAATTTGTGGCGAGCAGTCAAATGGATGCTGTTTATATCGCAAGCCCCAATGCTTTTCACAAAGAACAAGCGATTGCTTGTATGAAACAAGGGAAGCATGTTCTTTGTGAAAAGCCAATGGCTTCGAATGTTGATGAGGTTGAAGAAATGCTCTCAGTGGCTGAAGAAGAAGGAGTACTTCTCATGGAAGCGGTAAAATCCACTCTTATGCCGGGATTTTTAAAAGTGAAAGACAACTTACATAAAATTGGACGAGTGCGCCGTTTCGTAGGGAATTTCTGCAAGTACTCTTCCCGCTATGATGCATACAAAGAGGGTACAGTAATGAATGCGTTCAACCCGAAATTTTCTAATGGTTCTTTAATGGACATGGGGGTTTACGGAATTTACCCTATGGTCGTCTTATTCGGGGAGCCTCAGTCGTTGCGTGGAAATGCATTGTTTCTAGAATCAGGCGTGGATGGAGAAGGAAGCATAACTGCTGTTTATGACGAGATGGAAGCAATCATCATGTTCTCTAAAATCCAAACCTCTCATACTCCCTCTGAAATTCAAGGGGAAGAGGGGGCAATACTGATTGAAGATATTTCAGAACCAAGCAATATTGAAATTCGGTACAATAATGGAAAGGTTGAAGACCTATCCGTCCAACAGGACTTTGATCCGATGTACTATGAGATGAACGAGTTCATCAAGTTGATCGAGAATGGTGAAAAACAATCGGTGATCAACTCCCATCTAAGCTCAACTCTGGCATCAAGGATCATGACCGAAGCAAGAAAGCAGATCGGGCTGGCATTCCCGGCAGACCTTAAGCAGGCATAACATGCCTGCTTTTTTTGTGTGCTTTGAATTATCTTTTCCTCCCCTCTGAAGATGAATTTTAAGAGATAAACGCTGTTAAAAACATATCTTATCGTGAATAGCCCCATACTAAAGAAAAGTAAGGAAAAGGGGGGCAGCGATGCCATGGATGTTCAATCCGGAAGTTATTATTGGCCATCTACATTCAAAGATGCACCGAAGTATTCACCTTTAGATAAAGATATATCCTGTGATGTGTTGATTGTAGGAGGTGGAACAGCAGGAGCTCAAAGTGCCTATTATCTTGCCGATACAGGTCTCGAGGTAGTGGTCATTGAAAAAGAAATCATTGGACTCGGGAGTTCAGCGACAAATACGTGTTTACTCCAGTACTCTGGGGATAAAATGTTTACAGATCTCATCCATAGTTTCGGAGATGATTATATCACCAGACATCTGCAGTTGTGTCAGCACGCAATTGATGAAATTGAAAAGGCTTCTCAAGAGATTGCTTTTGATGCGGACTTTACGAGAAGGGATACACTGTATTATGTCAGTGAACAGAAAGACTTAGAATCGCTGCAGAAAGAATGCCGATGGCTTCAGGAAAGAGGGGCGCCGGTGGAATGGGTGTCTGAGAAATGGATTCGAAATCATTATTCTTTTTCAAGGCTTGGAGCCATTTATTCAAAGAATGATGCAGAGATGAACCCCTATGTATTTACCCATGGATTATTTTCGTATGTTCACAAAAGAGGGGTGAAGGTGTACGAGCACACCGGAATGGTCGGTGAGCATTACGAAAATCAACAACCGGTCATCCGCACGAATACTGGTCATTCCATCCATGCTAAAACCGTCGTCTATGCTGCAGGTTATGAATGTATGGAAATAAAAACAGAGAAAAAGGCACGTTTTGAAAGCACTTATACGATGACAACCGCTCCGGTGGCTTCTTTCACGGGGTGGTATAAGCAAACGTTATTATGGGAGACGGCGCGTCCATACATTTATATGCGAACGACTCCGGATAACCGCATTATCATAGGAGGACTGGATGAAACCATTGACGATGCAGAAGAGCGGGATCAAAAAATGATTCACAAACGTGACTTGTTAGTCAAAGAGTTGAATGCCCGCTTCCCGGATATAACTGTAGAGCCTGAATTTTTTGCGGCAGCTTTTTACGGGGGAATGGTCGATGGACTTCCGATGATTGGAAGCTACAAGGAATATCCGAACAGTTACTTCCTTTTAGGATATGGAGATAATGGGACTGTGTACAACATGTTACTGGCAAAAATCATAAGAGACAGCATTGTAGGTGAGAATGACGATCTGTCTCTTTACTTACCGCATCGACCTATGAAGATGAAAAAGTTATATAAGTGATGGTGTGCTGATATTAAACATCATCTATATTTTGAATGAAAGTACTCTGCCTCTTTTAGCAGAGTACTTTTTTTGTTTTCTTATACACTCCCTCAGGGCTCCAGTCATAGTTTATAAAAAAGGAGGTGAGACGATGTCTTCAAAGAAAAGAAGTTATCCTTTGTGGACGTCACTTCCCTATGCAGGTGAGAAAAATCCACCGACGATCAGTGGAGGCGTAGAACCGGAAGCATCCCATTGGAAAACGTATTTCATTAGACATAGTCGAAGATATGGTTTTGAAACATTGGATGGCAGTGCAATCCGTCTGGCGATCAAACACCCTGAAACCATCGATTGGTATAAAGAATTGAAAAAGGTCAAGAAAACACTTGCTCATTTGACTGAAAGACAAATCCTTATCGCCAAATATTGGGGGGATGGCCCTGCATCAAAACAATGGACACCAATAGCCGATCGATTGATTGATACGTATGGAGTGGAGGCACCTCGGGCAGCGAGAATACTGGGAGTTTTATATAGTGGTATGAATGATGCATTTGTGGTCTGTTGGACACTGAAGTATAGATGGCTCGTGCCAAGACCAAATCAACTCGATCAAGAGTTGGCAACGGTTATTTGTACACCGAATCACCCTTCCTATCCTTCAGGTCACGCCACGATCTCTGGAGCGGCAGAAGTCATTTTAAGTTACTTTTTCCCCGCTGAACGAGATAAACTCCATCAGCTAGCAGAGGAAAATGCCAAATCCCGCTTATATGCTGGTGTCCATTACCCGGTAGATAATGATGAAGGTCTTCGTCTGGGACGGCAGATCGGTGGAATAGTCGTGGATGAATTGAGAAAAGACAGAGTGGGAGGACGTTCACTGGATACTCCGTTCACCAAATATAGAGATGCAGACATCATACCAGTGAACTACGAACAAGCAATCCCATTTGATTTTAATCAGAAGTGTAATTCACTTCTGCTAGGTGACCATAAAGAGAAGAGTGAATCTTCATCTTATGTCGACTGGTTAGAGTTGGATTGGTTCAAATAAAGTGAAGAGCAGCTCATATGAGTTGCTCTTTTTTTAAGTTTTCTTTCGTTACGCGTGGTAAACTTAATGAAAACTGTGTAACGGGGGAAAAATCATGCCACGTAAAAACAACAAGAAACCGCAGCACTTGCTCGTCAAAGAAACGTCTCAGCTATTACCATTTCTCATTCAATCATTACCAGAAACGGGTCGGAATTCTGTGAAATCCATTTTGAAACGTGGGCAAGTCATTGTGGATGATGAAGTGCAAACCCGGCATAACCTGGAGGTACATCCGGGCCAAAAGATCCAAATAGTCAAAAATAAGGTAGCTAAAAGAACTTCAACTCTCCACGGACTGGAAATTCTTCATGAGGACGATCATATTATTGTCATTGAGAAAAGTTCCGGGCTGCTGTCCATAGCTTCCCATAAGGAGAAACAATTGACTGCCCACCGTCAGTTAATGAACTATGTCAAAAGTAAAAATCCGAACAATCGGATTTACATCGTACACCGGTTGGATCGTGACACTTCGGGTGTGATGATGTTTGCGAAAAGTGAAGATGTTAAAAACACGCTTCAAAAAGCATGGAAAAAAGTTGTGAAAGAGCGTACTTATGTGGCATTAGTGGAAGGATCGGTGAAGAAAAGACAGGGGTCGATCGAATCATTTCTTCGGGAGAGCAAGACGTTGAAAATGATATCAAGTCAAAATCCGAAGGGTGGTCAGAAAGCGGTCACTCACTATAAAGTGATACAAAGTAACGGAAAATACACTTTACTGGAGGTTCAATTAGAAACCGGCCGAAAAAATCAAATTCGTGTCCATATGGAAGATATAGGCCACCCCATAGTGGGAGATAAAAAGTATGGAGCAAATACGAATCCACTAAAGCGTTTAGGTCTACATGCTCAAATACTGACATTCGTACACCCTAAGAGTGGAAAGGTCCTGCGGTTTGAATCACCAGTTCCTCGTTCATTTTACTCTAACTCGAAGTGAAAATTCTCTAAGTTCAACCGCAGACGACTTTTTTCAGCTTGTATGCATATACATGATTGTACAAGCTTACAGGAGGGATGCGGGTGGACGCATGGATCATATCAGCTAAGAAAGTCGGGTGGATTTTTGGAGCTGTTTGTCTGGCATTGATGGCTTATTTTATCGGGAGCTATTTTTGGACAGCAGCTGTCGCAACATCAACCGAATCGCTTATATCCAAGGATCCTCGTAAAATTCACCTTGTAACTGGAGAGTTCAAGGCTGAAACGGTAGAAGGTGACTCCATCGAATCCTATCGATGGGATCCAAGTACTATCTTTGTCGAAGAAGGGGAACCGATCCAATTGAGCATTTATGGCGTCAATGGGAAAGAACACCCTTTTGAAATCGAAGGTACAGACATCCAAGGGGTCGTTAAGCAAGGAAAAGAAACCGTCATTGATGTGAAGTTTGAAAAAGAAGGCATATATCAATTGGTATGTCACACGCATGGAAGTATCCAAGATGAAGGCCCGATGATTGCTTATTTTGTCGTGGACTGAGACCACCTGTTCAGGTGGTCTTTTTTGTGTACTTAGAGAAGCGTGCTGCTTCAGGTGATAGCAGCTATTTGTATCCCATCAGCAATAACTGAACCTTACTCGGAAATAGGTATTATTACGAGGAAGGCTCCGTTTATCTTTAAGGTTGTTATTTTACTTGTGAGCTCACAACTATTTCCGTAGAAGAATTAGTGTGAAGCGGCCTTCTAGAATGACTCGCTTTCCGTGGGGTACCGTGAGTCTCCTCAGGCTGACGCCTTCCCATACTCCTAGTAAAGAACGGACGGAAATCACAACTCAGACATGTGAACTAGTAAGAAATCGTTTAAATATCAACAATAGATTTTAACAGAGCCAAGAGAAATGAAGTAAAAGAAAGTACTCAAAGATTAAGAGATTGTAGTTCTAACCCACCTCTTTTTCACATGTAATATTTAAAGAAGTGTTCAGAAAAGGGGGAGCTCGATGTTCGCTACCATTGCGGGATATATTGTTCTCGGGTTATCCATTGCTGCTCCAGTAGGGCCAATCAATGTCGAAATCATCAAAAGAGGACTGGCTTTTGGATTTTGGCCTGCACTTTTCGTCGGTCTGGGCGGGATGTCTTCTGATTTAGTATTGATGGGTGCGATGTTTACAGGTATCTCAACGGTTTTGACTTGGACATGGGTGAAAATTACATTAATGCTCTTAGGGTGCATAATTTTAATTCAGACAGGGTGGACAAGCCTTCGTACCGATCAATTAAAGGTAGAGGAGAGAAAGACAGAGCGGCTGCCTTCTGAGACTAGAATGAGGTTGGGGTCATTCATGAAAGGGTTTCTTATAGCGGGGACCAATCCTATGAACATTCTATTTTGGGTTGGCATTTATGGGTCTGTCCTTAGCGGAGCTTTTCAAGAAGAAAACTTATTTCATTCTTTCTTAGTCAGTTCATTGGTGTTTGTAGGGATAGGCTTGTGGAACATCAATTTAGCATTCACTATGCACTTTGGCCGCTTTCTCGCCAACCCCTTCGTACTGAAAAGTATCAACAGTGTCGCAAGTATCGTTTTGATAGGTTTTGGATGTAAATTCGGATACGATGGACTGAATCTGATCCGCACATATTGGATATGACTTTAGTAGGTTTTACAAAAGTAAAAGTCCCGAAATTTCATTAAAATTTTCCATATACTGATCGTTTTGTCTCCTTTTTCGTAAAGATTTATTAATTTTTGAAAAATCACTCTTTCTATGTGATAGGTTTAAGTGTGTAACACCCATCATACATAAGGAGTGATTGACCTCATGAAACTGAAAAATGTTTTTGTAGTATTGCTCACGATTATCATGCTGAATGTTTCTTTTTATTCACCAAATGAAACATCTCATGCAGCGACGAAACATGATGTTGTCATCAACGAAGTAGCTTGGATGGGAACAACGACAAGCTATAATGATGAATGGATTGAATTACATAACCCTACAGGATCAACGATTACTTTGGATGGATGGACATTAAATGCGGCAGATGGATCTCCTGCCATCAATCTGACAGGCACAATTCCTGCTAATGGTTATTACCTGTTAGAGCGTACAGATGACTCAACCGTATCAGGAACAGCTGCGGATTTGATTTATTCTGGATCTCTTTCAAATTCAGGAGAAATCCTTGAGCTTAAGGATGCAGGAAGTACGTTAATAGATTCCGTAGACAGCTGGTATGCTGGAGACAATGATACGAAAGCGACGATGGAACGTGTGGACCCGGGCGTCGATGGGACAACAGCATCTAATTGGGCTACGGCAACTGATTCTTATTCAGGAGGGGCAGGCACTCCAAAAGCTGCGGGCACGACCACGTCCAATGGGTGTTCAACAAGTACCGAGCAGTTGAACAATGTTTCAGATGCTCCTGATGCAATTAATGTTTACTTTAATAAATGTGCCTACGATCAATATGCTACAACAGGAAACAAAGCTAACTACAATGTAAATTTAGAAGATCGTTTGATTGAACGAATCAACAGTGCGACGACGTCTATTGATTTTGCCACGTATGAAATCAACTTACCAGGTGTGATTGATGCTCTTGCAGCTAAAGCAGCTCAAGGGGTGGATGTAAGAGTCATCGCAGATGCGAAAGACTCGAGTGATCCACACTATACGGAGCGTTATCAAACAATGAGGTTGTATATGGAACAGCTGGTTCGCGGACAGGATGGAACGATCGGTACGGCTGACGATGTCGAGGTATTCTCAGACTCGATCATGTTTGCCGTAGAAGACCAAACTCTCCGTCAACAATATAATCTGCCATCTACACCGACCGGAATGAACCAAGTGACGGTTTCAGTAGGAAGTGGAACAGAATCCGGCTATATGCTTGCAGATGCAGAGGAAAAAGATGTGGATAGTTACTACTCTCCTGATGATCAAATGCATAACAAATTTGCTGTCGTTGATGGCAAGTGGGTGTTCACAGGAAGCTGGAACTTTACGGTTACAGGGCTTTACGGTACTGAAGATAATATGAATAATGACGTTCTTGGTGGTAATACCCAGCACGTCGTAGAAATCAACAGTTCAGATTTAGCTTCTATTTTTAAGACGGAATTTGATGAAATGTGGGGAAGTGCTGGAATGACACCAGACCCTGTGGCTTCGAATTATGGCAGCCGTAAAATCGATAATACACAACATACGGTCAATGTAGGTGGAAAAACAGTTGACGTTTATTTCTCTGCTGGAGATGATGCAGTAGGAAAAATGGCGACATACGTAAAAAATGAAGCGGATTACAGCAGTTACTTTACTATTTTCGCTTGGAGCGACCAGACGTTAGTCAATGAGCTTAAGAACAAATGGGAAGGTTCCTACAATGACATGGAAGGGACATTGACAGGTTTTGATGTCAAAGGTGTCTTTGATGAAGGCTTCTGGAATCAATGGTGGTCTGCGGCGATCGAAATGACTGGTCGGACAGCATCTCAAACTTCCGAAAATAACCCGAATGTCAGGTGGAACAATCCAGCACCTGTATACAAAGACAATGAAGATCGTAAGATGCATAGTAAGACGATGTTGATTGATGCTGAAAATCCTACTAGTGATCCGACTGTCATCGTCGGCTCTACAAATTGGAGTACGAACGGAAATGATATCAACGATGAAAACATGCTGTTCATCCATGATGCTGATATCACCAATCAATTCTTACAAGAGTTCAATGCACGCTACGATGCAGCTGGCGGGAGTATTCAATAACCAGCCTGAAATATGAAGGATAAGCCAAGTTATTTTTTTAATGATTGCTGTTCTTTCAACAGGAAGGGACGACACCTATAAGGATGTCGTCCCTTTCTTGTTTCCTTTATCAAAGGTTAGTGTTGATCAAGCTCATGAAAACAGTTAAGGAAATGGTCAGGTTTAGTGGCTATGATCATATAGATTTAAATAAGAAAAGCCCCGAGCCGGTTGGTGTCGGGGGCTTGTGGTTTATTTGATGACGATTTCTTTTGAGCTTTCAGCAGGAACGGTCACCTGCACTTTTATCACTTGCTTATCTCCAGATGATCGGTCCTGAATAACATTTCCAGTGGATACGCTGTAATCCCCTTTGACCAGATATGCAGGGAGGGTCAGGGTCATTTCTCTCTTCAATCGATTCGTTACTTGGATTGTTTGTCTCGTAGCGGTTCCGTCATTGGCATTCTCATAATCAGACTCAAGTGACATCACTCCGCTTTCTGTATCACCATGCTGGTACACAGGAACAGAGCGGTCAGGGTCTTCATAATTATAATCTTGAATGTTGCCATCGTTGACTTGGAAAGGACGGAAGCCTGCCCATGGTTTACCGCTTAACTCAATGGATGTTGTGGTCGCATATAGAATTCCATTCTTCTTCGAAATGTCATCGATGTGCGTATGACCGTGCAGACTGAGGTCGACATCATTACGTTCCATTATATCCATCAATTCTTTTGCATTCTCCCCATGCCATTGTTGGTCATACTCGATTCCAAGCTTTTCACCCAGAGCGAGAGTTTCTGCAGTTTGTGGGTTGTGCTGTTCATCGTATTGTTTCCAATATTTTTGTACATCAGGGTCATCCTCTGGCCAAATTTCACGGTCTCTCCATAATGGATTATGGTGAGAGAACAAACCTCTGATTTGGTTCGGGTGTGCATTCTTTGCATTATCTTTCAAATCTTGTTTTACCCAGTCCAACTGTTCTTGTCGGATCTGACCGCCCCAGGTTGGTACGGAGACTGTTCCGTGACCACTCCGGTCGAATTTGTGCCAATCGAACGAGTTATACCCGATGAAATGGGCATAAGGGCCGTAATCAAAAGAGAAGTACTGCGGTCCAAAATATTTTTCCCAATATTTTGCTCCATCTGCAAGTGTGGCATCTTGAGCATAATAGTCATGGTTTCCAGGTACGAGATAGACAGGAACTTCTAATTTTTTTAACATTCGATACGTTTCCTCGTACTCGTAGATATATTCCTGAGGATTCATTTGACCATACATAAGATCTCCGGTCACAACGACAAAGTCCGGCTTTTTCATATTCACTTCCTTTATCGCTTTCTGCAGGTACAGCCAGCGGCTATCTTCATCCGGGGTCCACATCCCTGCTTCTTTCGTTCTTCCGGGATCTACTGTAGAAGTGTCGTCATGATTACCGAGATTTCTTGGAGACCCTACATGGGTATCGGTCAAATGTAGAAACTCGAAATCTTTATTGAACTGTTCGACAACTTGAACAGAATGAGGCTGTTCATCAGTTTTCCTTTGTCCATTCGCTGTGTATTCTACCTCGAGGTCATAGAGTTCTTCTGGTACTTCTTCGGGAATTTGTACGGTTACTTCATATATTTTGGAACTGTCTTTCCAGTGAGACGTTCCTGAAGAAATATCCTGAACGGGCAAAGTATGGGTTTCTTTCAATGGAGACTGGTCTATCGGGTTCAGTTCTACATTCCAGCCAGCCGCTTCTTTCCCTTGAGTGTCGACTTTCACTGTAAGAGTCTGCCCTTTTTCTTTTATAGCAGGAGTAGCAAAAAGCGGGTAAATGATATCATTCACTTTTGGGTCCAGAGAAACATTAGGGGCTAAATCCGTATAGTGAGTGGAGTTTCCGATGCCTCCATCTTTACTTCCTATCGATAAGAGCGGCCCCTCGGAAGCGTATGTGGCCAGAGGGGTAATGAATAAGAAAAGTGAAGCTGTTATAATACTCAACTTTCTTTGAATTGTCATATAAGCTGCCTCCTTTAGTGATGTCAGTTTTATTTTAGAGGGTAATTGTAAATGCAATATAAAAAATAGATAACAATATGATGGGGATTATTAATATCTCCTTACAAAAGCTCTTATGGCCTCTGAAATCGGCTCGCACTTAGAGAAGTTCTGGCAACGCGCTGCACCGACATCCTTCTCTATTTTTTCATGGAGGGGTGTTTTTTATCTGAAGAAAGGGTATAGGGATGAAAAGAGGATGGGGGCGATTGATCATGCAGAAAAAAGATGATAGAAAGCCTGAATCATGGATGATAAGCGATGAACTTCTTAATCATTACGGGGACCTCTACCTTTCCCAAGAAGAAGAGATCCATTCAATGACGTTTCACCAGTACCTCCATCACAAAATGACAGCTAACGATCGTTGAACCAAATTATTAAAGGGAGCTTTGTCTGTTTGGACAAAGCTCCCTTCATTCATTATGCACCTTTTTGTTTAATTTTCTTTTTTATTAACAATCCTGCTAAAAGGATCAGTGGCAAAATGAAGCCGATGGAAAGAGCGTAAGAAAACCAGATTTCACCGACGAAACTTTCAAAATAGGCGACATCCGGATAAGATATGATTGAGAGAATGATCGTTCCCATACCCAACGGAAGAACAAGGGGGCGGTAGTCGTCTAAGCTTAAAAATTGAGCAAACCCGACCGTAGAGGCGTAGTATAGGACAATCAGTTTGAAGAAGATCGTCATCATCCAAATGATCGCTATAAAGATTTCCAAACCTTCCAGAAACCCTGCTACTGATATCTTCTCCCCGATTCGGTAAGTGGGGTAAGTATTCATAATCGTTAAATCACTACCCAGAACGAGGATGCATAAGCTGGTGATGCCTAATAAAACGGATCCTCCAATTACGCTCCCTATGATCCACCCTTTTTTCGTCTGCTTTAATTCTTTTACATAAGGAAAAATCATTAATAGTGCCACCATCTCTAATATGGGTGAGCTGATCATGACTTTTGAGGCTGAAAGCATCGGAGAGACCCCGTCCCCCAATATAGGTTTGAAATTATCCATGCTGATTTGAGGTGAGGAGAAAAGAAACAGGAACAAGAGCAAAAGAATCATCCAAGGCATGAATATCTCCGAAGAACGGCCGATTACTTCAATGCCGAGAAAAGTCCCACCTAACACAACGACAAAGAAAAGAATGTGAGTGAACTGCAAAGGTGTCGCCGGCATGATTTGAGATGTCATGAAATCTCCGATGTTTCTCAAGACAAGGGCGGCCAGGATGTATACGAAAACTAAATAAAAACTGCTGAATAACCGTCCCACCCAGTTTCCGAATACATCATTGAAAGCTTCTATGAATGTCTTACCAGCAGAAAGTTCTCCAATTTTATTGTATAAAATAATTATAGCCACCCCTATCAGAATTGAAAGGAGAATGGACATCCAGGAATCTTGCTTAGCTTGCTCAGTGACAGGGCCTGGAACAATAAGAATAGAGCTGCCGATTGTGAAAAAAATGACAAGAAACATAAATTGACGGGGACTGATCGTTTGATTGTCCATTGGAATGAGACCTCCTTAATTAAAGCCCGAACCATGAGTGAATGGTGGAATAAAACGACCAAATATAATCAAGAGGGTTGGGGAGATCGACACCCCGGCTTTCTAATATACTGATAAAAGTTGTCGCAACCAATATTGAAGAAGACCACCAAAGTTCTTTCATTTTTTTGTTTTTGTAAAGTTTTTTAAACTGAAACAGGAAAATCCCTGCTCCTATCAAAAAAATCGCTATGGATGACCACATGAGTTCACTTATCCTTTCTTATCGATCGGTTGAGTCGTATTTCCTTTTCTTCTTATATCCGCTTGAACCTTGATCTCACAATCCATCTCTTTAAAATGTTTGTTCCAATCTTTTTCGACTTTCTTCCAATATCGCGGCTCATCTCTATGAAAAACATTTCCAGCACCGAAAATATCACTTTCAAAATCTTCCTTCGCAACTGTTACAGCTGATTCAATAAGTTTTTTAATTTCTTTTTCTGTCTCTTTATTCAAGTAGTCAATGGTATCAGGATTACTTAAATCCATATCACAAGCCACTTCCCCTATGTTAGCTTCTGTTTCCACAGAAATTTCAAGTTTGGGAGGGGAGGTGCCGTTAGTCTTGCCGGTCATCCCTGCTTTTGTGCGGATGATTTCTATTCCGATCGTTCCCTTTTCTTTACAAGGAATTTGTAGAATCGTACTCTTAACATCACCAGTTGCGAAATTAAGTCCGCGGCTTTGGTCTTCCGTCAGCCACCCTGCTAAACGGTCCTCTTTGAAAGCAGCTAGGTGGTCAAGCTCAACTTTGGTCGGGGCATCCACGTGTTCAACGTTCATCTTATTATCCCCGAGCGGGTAGTCTGCACCAATCAATTCAATGCCGCCAATCACAGGATTCTCGCCAGGAGATCTGAGAGCTGAAAGGACTTTGTCGATTGTTGTCCCTTTTGAAGACGCCCATGCTTCCTCAGAAGCTTTGATGGAGTTCATGATTTTGTTGGCCGGGATTTTTTCGTAGGGGGTGATGACACTCAGCATTTTCTCTACTGATTCCCCTTTTGCTAAAGCTATATAGAAAGACGTTCTGAATTCGTGATCCCGGTAAAGAAAGTCCAACGCAGGCATCAATCCTTCTTCAGCCAACCTTTCACCGATGACGACTAACCGCATTTGAGAAAAATAAATTTTCCTCGGACTCTTTGTAGTCAGCTTTCGAAAAGCTTCAAACATTGATTTTCCTGTAATCGTATAACTGGATACCGGTGGACGTGTAGTTGGAGCATCGGTTGCAATCTCAGAAGGGTTGATGACTTGAACGATGATGATGAATTCCCCTTCTTCGTTTTTATCGATTCCTGTTGCTACCGCAATCCCAAGCTCATCCAACTCCCTGCTGTTCCAACATCCTGTCAGCATCAATAAGCTGACCATGACCAGTATGATTGGAATGATTCTCTTAAAACATTTCCTCTTAACCATAATCAGCTCTCCTTTGATGTTGGATTGGTGCGCGTTTCATTTTGCTTTGAAGTGGACGTTGGTCTTGAGAACAACCCCCAACGAGGGAAACGAACGAGTACGTCCTTTTGGTCTTTTGGAACAAAAGGTGCTAAAGGTGACATGTAAGGCACCCCGAATGAACGGAGGCTGCAAAGGTGAAGAACCATGCCGATCAAACCAAGAATGATCCCATACAAGCCGAACGTTGCCGCGAGGATCATAAACGTGAACCTTAACATTCTCACAGGGATGGCTATGTTATAAGATGGTAAAACAAAGCTGCTGATTGCTGTCAGCGCAACGACAATGACCATGGCGGGTGATACGAGCCCTGCCTGCACCGCTGATTGACCGAGTACGAGGGCTCCTACGATAGACACTGCAGAACCTACAGGTTTTGGCAGTCGAACTCCGGCTTCCCTCAAAATCTCAAAAGTCAACTCCATGATCATGGCTTCGACGAAAGCTGGAAACGGAACACCTTCACGCTGTGCCGCTAAACTGATCAATAGAGAAGAGGGGATCATCTCCTGGTGAAACGTGGTGAACGCTATATAGAGTGACGGCATGAATAAGGCGATATTGAAACAAGCCAATCTCAATATACGAATCAGCGTTCCGATATCAGCACGTTGATAATAGTCTTCGCTGGATTGAAAGAAGTTGACGAACAATGCAGGCACCAGCAGTACGTTCGGGGTCCCATCGGTCAAAATAGCTACCCGGCCTTCCAAAATACCTGCTGCAATGGCATCTGGTTTTTCAGAATAGTAGATGGTCGGAAAAGGAGAGTATTGTCCATCTTGAATGTACTCCTCTAAATAACCGCTATCCAAAATGCTGTCTACATCAATTTGCTCCAGTCGTCGATGAACCTCTTGCACGACTTGTTCATCTGCAATCCCATCCAAATAGCTGACGACTACATCGGTCTGAGTCCGTTTACCGATAGACATACTGTCCATTCTGAGCTCAGGGGATTTGATTTTTCTCCGCAGCAATGATGTGTTCGTTCTAAGAGTCTCTGTAAATGCTTCTTTAGGACCCCGAATGACACTTTCAGAAGTTGCCTCCTGAACTCCACGGTCCTGCCATCCTCTTGTACTTGCTGCCAAAGCCTTATCAACTTTATCTAACATTAATAAGGTTTCCCCTGATAGAAGGTGTTTGAAGAACTTTTCGTACGTATCCACTTCCTTCAATTCTCCTATAGGGAGGGAGGTTTCCTTAATGATTTGATATAAATGTTTCGTGGACACCCTCTTTGAAGGCATTTCAAGCATAAGGGCTTCCAACAAGAAATTTTGTATAGTCTCTTTGTCTACGAGTCCGTCGATGTATAAGGCGGCACAAGGAGTTTTTCCGATCTGCATATGTCTGACAACCAGGTCGGAACTTTCACCCATCGTAGTTTCAATCAATTGTAAACTCTCATTCAAATCGAGGAGTAACGGTCGGGAAGCTGATGTTGACGGAGAGGAATCATTGCCTGATGGCTTCATTGTCGCGTACTCCTTTCAGCGTGCGTTTTTCTTAGCATGTGCGTGAACTGAAAATTTATGAGTTTTTATCCTCTTAAGAAAGGTTTCCGAGAGTAAAATGAATTTCATAAATTTGGCCATAAAAAAATAACCGGCATTATACCGGTTATTCCCACTTAATATGATCATTGATGTCTTCCATGAATGCTCGAAGCTTTTCTTCATCCACTTCATATCGTTCCCCGTTCATTTCAGCAATATTTTCACCAGTAAAGACCACTTTTGTCATGGGGTTCCCGTTGCTGTCATATAAACTGAATTCCTTGTGAAAAACAGAGCTACTGTCGCTCGTTTCATTCCAGGGCATAGCATTCATGGCATCAATGAAGTTTGCAAGGATTTCCTTGTCATCTGTCCTGTAAGTTACAGGATTTGCTGAGTCATTATTGATGTGGATCGTGATTTCTCCTATATCTTCTTCAATCTTACTTGTAAACGGCTGCTCTGAATTACATCCAGCTATTATAAAGATAAGGAAGGGGAGGAGCATGGATCTAGACGGCAGCTTCATAGCGGGTGCCTCCTCGTTTTCTATGCTTTAATTAGTGTTTTCTATCATGAACCAGTACTTAGAGTCTTATTCTTTTATCTTCTTTCTGAAAACGACCATATCCAGGGCCTGGATGCCAAACTCGACAATAGGAGAAGGGTAGCGTAAGAAGAAATCTTTTTTGATTTTATGAAATCGGAAACCGGCTTTCTGGTAAAATGCTATATTATCTAAACTGCAGTTGGCTGTACCGACTTCCATATACGTATAGGAGCGGTGATGGATCTCTGTCGCTATCTCCAAGGTTTTCTTCCCGATTCCTTTTCTTCTGTACCTCTTGTCCAAGGCTAAGTTCTTCAACTCTATGGTTTCATCCTCTATCTCTATGAACAAACAGACACCTGCGACTTCCTGGTTGACCGTTATGGCATACATCATTCCCTCGTTTAAATAACCTTCAACGATTTTTTCATCTTCATCAGCGAGTAGTAAGTATTTTTTTAATGATTCACGGTCTTTCACTTGCTGAAGTTGAACCTCACTCATATCCCTTCCCCCTGACGCTATCGATAAACTTTTCTTATATCTTAGTGGGAATATGGTAACATATAAGTGATGAGTAAATTTCTGAAATCGTTGTTTTTTCTGAAAAAGGAGTAGTGAGAAATGGAACAACATGAGAAAATGCATGATTTAATCGGCGTAGGAATCGGACCATTTAATTTAAGCTTAGCGGCTTTACTTGATGAGCATGAGTCGGTCGATGCTCTATTCTTTGAACAGAACGCTGCCTTTGACTGGCACCCTGGTATGCTTATTGAAGGAACAAAAATGCAGGTACCATTCATCGCGGATCTAGTTACAATGGCGGATCCGACAAATCCATACAGTTTCTTGAATTACATCAGTAAAAATGATCGTATGTATCAATTTTACTTTTTACAACGACTAGATATCCCTAGACGTGAATACAACGACTATTGTCAATGGGTGGCAGCTCAGCTTGATAGCTGCCGTTTTGGGAAGAGAGTTGTGGATATCAGGCACGTGCAGGATGGAGAAGAATACTTTGAAATTGTCGTGGATGATTTGGAGTCCGGAGAAAAAACGACATTCAAATCAAGGAACCTTGTCATGGGTACAGGCAGTATTCCTGTTATCCCAAAGTCTTTCCGAGGACTGCCTTCGGAAGATGTGTTCCATACTGCCGACTTTTTATCTCATCAGGACCGGTGTCGGAACGCAGGATCTATTACAGTGATCGGGTCAGGACAAAGTGCTGCAGAAACATTCAGGGAATTGCTGAAAGAGCAGCGTGAATATGGATTCCGATTAGACTGGATTACCCGCTCGCCTGGTTTTGCTTCTATGGAAGAGTCTAAATTGAGTTTAGAGCACTTCTCACCTGATTACGTCAATTATTTCTATCAACTGCCGCAGAACCAAAAAGATGAAATTTTCGCTTCTCAAGGGCTGTATTATAAAGGTATCAGTAACCACACAGTCAATGATATTTATAACTTGTTGTATGAATATTCCGTAGGTGAAGAAGAACCGAATGTCGGTCTCCAGGTCCTGAGTGAAGTGAAAGAAATACAACCGAAACAGGGTGGAGGGTATGAACTGACTTGCTACCATTGGCAGAAAAAAGAAGAATTCACTCATTCGAGTGATCTCGTCATTGCTGCTACAGGTTACAAGCCGAATGTACCTGACTTCGTACACCACCTCGAAGACTTTTTAGAATGGGATGAACATGGAAGGTATAAAGTTACTCCGGATTATCGTTTGAAACAAACAAAAGAAACATCCAATGAGATCTATGTTCATAGTGGCATTTCCCATACACATGGGGTGGGATCCACGAATCTAGGTCTATCGGTCCATCGTAATAAAGTGATAATCAATCATCTTCTGGGAAGAGAAATCTACCCTATGAAAGAAAAAACGATTTTTCAATCCTTTACCGTATAACTGGAAGAGACTCGGAATCAATACCGGGTCTCTTTTTTTTATAGGGATGAACAGAGCTTAAAAAAATTGGCTCTGTTAAAGTTTAGTGTTGATATATCCATCAAAAAAAGTATTCATTACGAAATGTTTGTATGCGTGTAGGGCTCCGGGAAAAGGTTCGCTTTCCATGGGGCGGGCGCTAAGTCTCCTCAGGCTACGCCTTCCGGGGCCTCACCTGTCCCACACGTCCCATAGGAGTCTCACCTTTTCCCTCCGCCCTCTGCTTCATCAGAGTGCCTCCAAACAAGATCTTTTGGAAGAAATACTTCATCTTGATGGGAGGAAGTATAAAATCTTAAAACCTAGCTACTGTGTTTCATTCTCTTAGGAGTGGCATAAGGACCGAACGATCTTGATAATAGGTCTTTTTTACGTAGATGTCACGGATTTTATAATGCAAAGGGCGGAGGGGAATCGGGAGACTCCTGCGGGAAGAGAGTGCTTGGTGAGACCCCACAGGACGAAAAGTCCGAGTTATAATGAACGAAACTAGCTCCTTGATCGTAAATACGTAGGTTAATCGGGTAAACAGTAGTAAGACACCACAATACCCTATCAG
>NZ_JAIVAI010000003.1 GCF_020171525.1 Halobacillus yeomjeoni | reverse complement strand
GGGCGGAGGGAAACGGTGAGACTCCTATGGGACGTGTGGGACAGGTGAGGCCCCGGAAGGCGTAGCCTGAGGAGACTCAGCGCCCGCCCCATGGAAAGCGAACCTTTTCCCGGAGCCCTGCACGCATACAAACATTTTGTAATGAATTCTTTTTTTGATGGATATATCAACACTAAACTTTAACAGAGGCATTCTTTTAAAAGAAATTGAACTCTCTCATTGAAAACGATTACAATGTGTTATAGAATAAAAAACAATTGTTGAAGAAGAACAATTTCAGGTTATTGAACACCTGATTTTTTTAGAACTAAATTGCCAACGTTGGCAAAATGTAATGAGGGGTGAAGAAATGAAAATTGCATTGGCTCACTTTAGAGTAGGCGAAACCGATGGGGTTTCATTGGAAATGGAAAAATGGAAGACGACTTATGAAAGTATGGGGCATGAAGTCGTCATGTTGGCAGGAAGTGAAGGCCAATCAGAAGCTTATGTGATCGAAGAGATGCACTATAAGCATCCGGAAAACTTGAAGTTTGTTGAAAATGCTTATAAAAAAATAAAAGATTATTCATCTGCAGACGCCATGAAAGAAGACATGTTGGATTACGCAAATAGAGTCGAAGAGAAACTTGTCGCTTTCATCCAGGACGAAGAAATCGACCTATTGATTCCAAATAACATTTTATCGCTTGGCTGGAACCTGCCGGCAGGATTGGCATTTACCAATGCGATTGAACGGACAGGGGTAAGGACGATCTGTCATCACCATGATTTTCACTGGGAGAGGGACAAGTATCAGAACCCGACGGCCGATTTCGTAAAAGAGTGGCTTGGACAGTATTTCCCTCCTGTTTCTCCGCGCATCAGCCATGTGGTCATCAACAGCCTGGCTCAAGATGAGTTGAAAAAGCACTATGATATCGATGCGACGGTTGTCCCGAACGTCTTTGATTTTCAACGAGAGCCATGGAGCATAGATGATTATAATGAGGATTTTCGTGAGACGTTCGGCATTAAAAAAGAAGATGTCCTCATTCTGCAGGCGACTAGAATTGCAGAAAGAAAAGCGATTGAATTAGGCATCGACTTTGTCGCCAAATTACAGGATCAACTGCAGGAAGGAACCACCTTATATAATGGTCAGCCTTTCACTGCATCGAGTGAGGTCGTGTATGTACTCGCAGGGCTTGATGAAGCAGAACCGGAATACATTCAAGCTTTAAAACAAAAAGCTGAAGATCTTGGTGTAAAGATGAAATGGATCAATCATTCCATTGACCATTCGAGGTGGCAGAAAGAAGACAGAAAAGTTTATTCCTTATGGGATGCTTATGCTGCCTGTGATTTCATTACCTATCCGAGTATTTTAGAAGGTTGGGGCAATCAGCTGCTTGAAGGAATGTTTGCTAAAAAGCCGCTTCTTGTATATGAATATCCAGTTTTTGAACGTGATATCAAGCAGAGCGGAATCAAGTACCCTTCCCTCGGAGCTGAACATCAAACAACTTCCCAAGGGCTTGTCGAAGTGGATGATGAGGTGATGACTCAGGCAGTACGAAATTCAGTAGAAATCTTGACCAGCCCTGATGTTTATGAGGAAGTGGTCGAAACCAATTTCCGAATCGGGAAAGAATTGTATTCCTATGAAGCCTTACAAACTTATTTATCCAATGTTTTACAAGAAAAATTAAAACAATAATATTCTGAAAAGAACCTTGACACTTCTATTTGAAAACGCTATCATGAAGGCAAGATAAATGCCAACGATGGCAAAAGGAATGTTCTCGAGATGAGCAAAGTAACAATCAAGGATGTTGCTAAAAGATGCAACACTTCCGTGCGCACAGTGTCAAGAGTCGTGAACAAGGACCCGAACGTCAAGAAAGAAACGCGGGAGAAAATCCAAGCCGCGATTGATGAAATGGGATTCCAAGTCAATGCGATTGCACGATCTTTGAAAGCGAAGAAAACGAATCAAATCGTTGCTTTCGTCGATCGTCACCATGGATTATATTGGGGAGCATTTCACAATGAAGTTTTACAAGAGCTCCATAAGCTTGCTAAAGAGAATAACATGAGGATGGTCATCTCCTCTTCTTCAGCAGATAGTTTCGAAGAGGATGAAAACGATGGTTTTTATCTAGTCAAGCACAGCTTATGTGATGGGGCCGTCATGTTCGACACGAAGCCAGGAGATAAACGGGTGGATTACTTGAAAAAGTATAATGTTCCATTCGTCATCGTGGGGAAAGACACAGGGAATTATGACACGCCATTTGTGGATTTGGATAACGAATATGCGGGCTACTTAGGTGCGAAGCATATGTTTGAAAAAGGATATCGCAGCTTCGACTTCCTTCTCGGGGACGGAGCATTCACAGTCAATCATGACCGGGCTGTCGGTTTCCGACGCTTCTGCGAAGAAAAAGGACTGCAGACGAATGAAACCCACTACGATGTGTCCAGTATGGAGAGTGCCTATCACATCACAAAAGAGATCGTGCAGAAGAAGAAGCTTGAAGGGCTGTTCGTTTCAGGAGATGAAAGAACCCTCGGTGTCTATCGGGCATTGAATGAGGAAGGGTACACGATTGGCGAGAACTTTGGCGTCATGAGTATCGATAATGTGAGGATGAGTGAGTACATATATCCACCGCTCACGACCATCGATCAGTCGATCCCCACTTTCATCAAACAGGCCTTTGATATTCTGATGACTCAGATCAAAGACGTAAAGCCTGCTGCAAAACGTATTTTCATTACACCGGAAATCGTAGATAGAGAGTCTCTTTGAAGGGATTCTTTTACTAATTAAATGCCAACGATGGCAATAAATTTCAAAGGGGATGTAAGTGTGAAGCATACGAAGTTGTTTTTAGTCTTGTTGCTCAGTTTGACTGCATTAGTGGCTGGATGTTCTTCTTCTGGTGAAGAAACCTCTGGTAATGATGATTCCAGTGGTGAAACGGACATTAAGATGCAAATCGTCTGGGGTACCGACTCTGGACGTGGAGAAGCAATTCAGACGATCGTCGATGAGTTTGAAAAAGAAAATGAGGATATCAATGTAGAATTGGTTTCAACGACACAGAATAACCAGAAATTATTGACTCAGGTCCTTAGTGGACAGGCTCCGGAAGTTCTTCAGGTTCCATACCGTGAAGTTCGTAACCTCGCTTCTGAAGGCGCATTCATGGATTTGACGGATGAGTTCTCTGATGATGCAGAAAACTTCTATGATGAACTGGTCAACCTTGGTACAGTCAACGATAAGCTTTACGGTTTCCCTTGGTTGGGACACACAATCCAGTTGGTTTATAACAAGACGATGTTCGAAGAGGCTGGAATCGACGGCCCTCCTGAGAACTGGGATGAACTCTATGAAACTGCCAAAAAGCTTACAAAAGATACAGATGGTGACGGAAAAATCGACCAATACGGTCTAGGTCTTGTAGGAAAACAGCACCCGGATGTTGCGTGGCTGACAAACATGTTCGTCAATCAGGCAGGCGGTGAAATTGTTAAAGAGTCAGGCGATGGATACAAAGTTGCGCTGAACTCTCCTGAAGGAAAAGAAGCGTTGAAGTTTTATAAAAAATTAGTCAATGAAGTAGCTCCACCGGATACAGGAAACAAAGATGGCGGCGGCGTCATGGCCGACTTCCGTAACGAAGTGGTCGCTATGGAATTCCAGGGCCCATGGGGAATCACGGATATTTGGAAAAACGGCAATCCATTCGAGGTTGCAGCTGCTCCCGTACCAGCTGGACCAGAAGGACGTGCAGCTGACTTAGGACCATATATGCTGTCTATCCCTGATACCGTTTCAGGTGATAAAGCAGAAGCTTCTAAGAAGCTGATTGAATTCCTAGGTTCCAAGAAAGCACAGGAAATGATCATGCTTGGTGAAAAAGGTGATGATGGCGAATATTATCCATTCCGTGTTCCGATGCGTAAGGATCTAGCTGACTCTGATTACTTCCAGGAGCACCCTGAATTTTTAGTCTTCATCGAAGGGCTGAAGTACCCGAGTATTTCTTCTCCGGTAGAGGCATGGGCACGTGTAGAACAGGAAGTCTACCAATCTCAGCTTAACCAAATGGTGACAGGAGAGAAATCAGTGGAAGAAGCTCTTGAAACCGTCGAAGAAAAAGGGAATAAGATTTTAGATTCTAAATAATAGGCAGTAAGGAGTGAAAGGAGCTAGGGCAGGGTTCTAGCTCCTTCCTTATTTGCCCTTCACCAAAGAAAAGGAAGTGAGCTGGTAACATGAAGCGATTTGATTTGCGTAAAACGGATTGGACTGGCTATGCTTTTTTGGCACCAGCCCTTCTCATCCTTTCCTTATTTGTCATGTATCCGATTGTCTGGGCATTCATTGCCAGTTTCAAAACCATCAATCCGATGGAGATGAGACAAACCGGACTGTTCAATATACCGGGTGAATTCGTAGGCCTGAACCAATATATCGAAGTTTTCAAAAATGACTTATTCATCAAGTCCCTATGGAACACGGCCTATTACGGAATCGTCTATATTCCGATTACTCTAGTCAGTTCAGCTCTATTGGCGATTTTCGTAAACCGTCAGTTGAAAGGGATCAATTTTTTCAGAACGGTCTTATTCATTCCATACATCATTTCCATTGTAAGTGCCAGTTTGATTTTCCTGTTCATTTTCAACAGTGATCAAGGGCTCGTCAACGCGCTGCTTTACAAATTCGGAATTGATGGACCGAACTGGTTTTCCAATTCATTATTAGCGATGCCGGTCATCGCCATCATGAGTGCTTGGAAGAAAATCGGTTATTTCATGCTTATTTACTTAGCTGGATTGCAGAATATCCCTCACAGTCTTTATGAGTCTGCGGATATTGATGGTGCCACTCCGTTCAAGAAGTTCTGGTATATCACATGGCCGTTGCTCGGACGTATTACCCTTGTCGTATCCGTCCTGCTTATGATTGATACGTTGAAAGTCTTCCAGGAAATTTACGTCATGACAGGAGGAGGACCTGGGGATTCAACAACGACGGTTCCATTCCTGATTTATAACGAAGCCTTCCAGTTCTTCCGTATCGGAACCGCATCCGCAATGTCTTACATTTTGTTCTTGATCATCATCGTCATTACGGTGTGGCAGAAACGCGCAGTGGATAAGAAGCTTGGATAAAGGCGAGGAGGATTGTACTTATGAAAACGAAACACCCGATTTTATTGCAAGTATTCATGTGGACGTTAACGGTCATCTTCTTGATGCCGATCTATTGGCTGTTCATCTCCAGTGTGAAGTCGGATAGAGAAATCACTCAATTTCCTCCGACCTTTTGGCCGAAGGAATTCCATTGGGAAAACTTCCCGTTGATTTGGGATCGCTTGGACTTTACACAAACGTTCTGGAACTCGATACTCGTAACGGTTTCCGCAACGATTTTAATTACGATTTTTGCGACTATGGCTGGATATGCCTTATCGAAAAAGCATATTTTCGGTAAAAACGTGTTGTTCATGATTTTGGTCGGAACGATGACGGTGCCACCTCCGGCACTGCTGCTGCCTTTGTATTTCATCATCATCAAGCTCGGCATGTATGATTCATTGATCAGTTTGATCATCCCGTTCGGGGTCACTGTGTTCGGAGTATTCTTCATGAAACAGTATATCGATGATGTTCCTGATGAGTTATTGGAAGCCGCCCGGATCGATGGCTGCGGTGAATTCCGCATATTCTTCCAGGTCGTCCTGCCTGTCATCAAGCCGGCCATTACGACTCTAGTTATCATCGAATTCGTCAATAACTGGAACTCGTTCACGATGCCGCTTGTTTTGCTTCAGTCCGAGGACAAGTTCACCCTCCCTCTGAAGCTTGCGATGCTGTCCAGTGAGTCGGTTGCGATTCCTTGGTCACAAGTCCTTGCTGCGAACTTGCTGACGATTGTTCCAGTCGTCGTCTTGTTCATCGTGTTGCAGCGTTTCTTCATAAAAGGAATTATGGATGGAGCTGTTAAAGGGTAAAGAAAGAAAGACTGTCTCTAAGGAGGCAGTCTTTTTTGTGTCGCGATGATTGTAAAGGGGTATGCTTTTCATAGAGGAGGATGTTACATGAAGAAGTTGCTGCTTACAGGTTTCGAACCTTTTTTGAATTTTTCTATCAACCCTACGATTCCGATCGTAAATGAGATGGATGGGAAGGTGATCGGTAAGTTTACAGTGGTCGGAAAAATACTGCCTGTAGATTTCGAGAGAGCAGGCGGGGACCTTGTCGGGTACATAAAGGAGCTGCAGCCGGATGTGGTGGTTTCTTTAGGTCTTGCTACCGGCCGTCATAAAATGACTCCAGAACGGATTGCAATCAATTGTAACGAAGGAGAGGCGGATAACGAGGGAAGGGTTTTATCAGGGGAGAAGATTCAGCCTGACGGTCCGGATGGGATTTTTTCTACGCTTCCCATCAAGGATACTGTTGAGAAATTAAATGAAGCAGGTTTCCCGGCTGGGATTTCCAATAGTGCCGGTACGTATTTATGCAATCACATCATGTACCAGGGACTCTATCATCTGCAAAGCCAGAGTAAGAAAATTCCATTCGGATTTGTTCATATCCCTGCTTCTCATGGATTAGCAGTGCAACATAAAGAGCTTCCAAGCTGGTCGCAGGATGATTTAACAGAGGCTGTGAAGGTAATGATTGAAAGTTTATAATTAGGAAAACCCTCATCCGTTCGTTGGATGAGGGTTTTGTTTATGCATCATGTTCTACTAAAGAGAAGCCGATATATTCGAGAGCGGACTGAAGACTGTTCACTGTTTTGACATTTAACTGTAAGAGCTGTACGTTGTCAGCCTCGTGTTTAGCAAAATGGGGTGTGATTCCGGTAATGATCGGTTCGACTCCCATGATCTCAAGTGACTTGACCATGTTGATAAGCTCTTGAGGAAAGTTTCCATCCACGACAATCAGTCCTGAGACATCGATGACGAAGTATTCCGTCTCTTGTTCAGTCGTGTAGGTGAGAACATCGCTGGTAATTTTATCTGACCGGTGTTGATCGATGATTCCCTGTACAGAAAGGACTGCAATTCCTTCCGTTATAGGTATGATCGGCACATTCAGTAGTGCCATGTTATACTTTGTCTCATCCAACTCGATCAGGTGAGAGAGTACACCAGCCATGGACTTCAGAAAATCGATATCTTCGCCGTCGAACTCTTTTTCTTCTTCATCCATCACACACAATGTACCAAAAACTTTGCCATGCGTATCGTTCAGTGTGACACCGAGGAATCCTTTGACGTTCAATTGAGAGGTCGCTTCCATCTCTCGTGTCAGTTCATCCGTAGTTAGATCCGTGGTGGTCATGGCGTTGTCTTCATTGGAAATGACATATTGACAATATGTACCACTGTGCTCAACCTCGTATCCTTCAGGGATGATGACTTCATCATCGTTATAGGAACTGAGAATTGTAGTCGACTGATCGCCGCGCTTCGTCACGTAAGCTGTATTGACATTCAACTGTTTACTGATGATTTTGAAAATCTTTTTCGAAACTGTTTTCAACGAATCGAAGTCTGAGAGTTCTAAATTGTATTCACCGGGCAAATATTTGCCTCCTTAAGTGTTTCAAGCGATTTGGTCATTTACGGCCATTAGTCCAGTCTAACATATTCACTTTGGGGTCTGATAAGGGGGCAGAGGAGGATATTGGTGGAAAAGGAAGTATATCAGCGGAATTTTGTATATATGAGCGAAAAATACATTTTATCGGCAAGAAAAGATTTTTATCAGCCAAAATAGAAATATATCGACCACACCTAATAAAAAAGAGTGGGCCGAAGCCCACTCTTCCAATTTATGAAGTTACTGCTTCCTGTTTGCCTGAGTCATCTTTCTTACTACGAGCCATCTGCCATACAGCAATACCTGCAAAGACAGCCAGCCCGATAAGGGAAATGACGATGTTCGGGTAAACAAGCATCAGACCACCGACAATCATGGCGATTCGCTCAAACCAATTGACTTTGGTTATGAAGTAGCCGATCATGGCGGCACTGATACTGGCCATACCGAGCATAGCGGTCGTAAGGGCCAGTGTGACATTCAAGAAGTTTGCATCACCTTGTAGCAGTAGTATCGGGTTCGATACGAATACATAAGGGATGATAAAGGCGGCAATCGCCAGTTTGACGGCGGTGACACCGGCCTTCATCGGATTCGCTTTCGCGATACCTGCTCCTGCATATGCAGCGAGACACACAGGTGGAGTGATATCGGCAACAATACCGAAGTAGAATACGAACATGTGTACAGCGATGACTGGAACGTCAAAGGCAAGCAACGCTGGTGCAGCCATCGTTGCGGTTACAACGTAGTTCGCAGTCGTCGGCAGACCCATACCAAGGATAATACAAGCGATCATTGTAAAGAACATGACAAGGAAGAATTGACCTTGTGCAAGATCGATGATTCCACCTGCAATTTTTGGTCCAAGACCTGTCGTCGTCACAGTTCCCGCAATGATTCCTGCAGTCGCACAGGCTGCGATGACGGGAAGGGCGACACGTGCACCTTCTTCTAGAATCTTAATGATTTCTTTTGGTGACATCCGTGTTTCTTTACGGAAGAAACTGATGACAAACGCTGTTCCGATTGCGAAAAGAGCTGCGTATGTCGGTGTAAATCCTGCTAATAGGAAACCGATGATGATCACCAAAGGAAGGAACAAGTCAAGTCGCTTTACGAGATTACTCGTTTTTGGAAGTTCCTCTTTAGACAATCCGCGGATTCCTTGTTTACGAGCTTCGAAGTGGGTACCTAAGAATACCCCACTGAAATAAAGGACCGCCGGAATAATGGCAATGACGATGATATCGTTATAAGGAATTCCTGTATACGATGCCATGATGAAGGCAGCAGCACCCATGATCGGTGGCATCAATTGTCCACCTGTAGAAGCGGATGCTTCGGATGCAGCGGCAAAGTGAGGCTTGAAGCCTGCATTTTTCATCATCGGAATCGTAAAGGATCCAGAACCTACGGTGTTGGCAACGGAACTACCGCTGACCATTCCTTGCAGTCCACTTGCTGCTACGGCAGCTTTTGCCGTTCCGCCGGTGTACTTACCAGTCAGACGCAGAGCGATGTCATTGAAGAATTGACCAATGTTCGTTTTGACCAAAATGACACCGAAGAAGAGGAATAAGAAAATGTAGGTGGATGAAATTTGAATCGGAATACCGAAGATTGCACTGGAGCTGAAGAACATTTCAGATGCAAGCGTCGGCCAATCATTCCCCGCATGTCCGATGACCGGGATGTAGTTTCCGAAAAGACCATATAAAAGCGCCAAAATCGCAATGATGACGATTGGCAGTCCAACGACACGGCGTGTGGCTTCAAGTAATAGAAGAATACCGGCCGTGGCTACGATCTGGTCCATATAGGTGAAGCCGAAAATGATGGCTTCGTTAATTAAACGGTCGTAATTTTGAATGATGTAAAAGTTCGTATAGAGTGCAGCACCTGCAAATAGAACATCATACCAAGGGATTCCTTTTTTCTTCGTCCATGTAGATTTCATTGGATAAAGGAGATAAACCAAACACAATGCGGCACCTAGGTGGACCGCTCCTTGGATCAATGATACGTATGCGCCGCGATAGGCCGTATATAATTGGAAAATAGTCAAGGCGGACCCTAGGACAAGGATGACCCATCCCCATGTACCTAAGTTCGTTCGAAAGGCACTTTCCTTATCATATTTGGCCATCAATTCCTGCTTGTCGACTTCTGGGTTATCGTGTGTAGTCAAGTGTCTTTCCTCCGTTTCCCACTTGGTAGTCTAAGGCGAAAGAACCGGACAAATGAATATGTCCGGTTCCATCTATCATCGACTATTATTCAAGAATCCCTGCTTCTTTGAAGTACTTCTCAGCACCTGGGTGAAGCGGAAGGTCTTGTGCACCTTTCAATGCACTATCTTTTGTAATCATGTTAGCTTGAGCGATTGTCATTTGATCTGCATTTTCGTAAAGAGATTTTGTAATCTCATATGCAAGGTCTTCACTGATTTGTTCAGTAGAACCGATCAGAAGTGCCATCGCAGTGATGGTTTGAACCGGCTCTTCCTGCCAATCATAAGTTCCCGGCTCCATTGTGTACGCTTCGTACTGGCTGTTTTCAACAACTTTATCAAGAGCTTCTCCTTCGATGTTCAGGAACTTCACGTCTTTCGTAGCTGCGTGCAATTCGTCTGTTGTAGAAGATGGAACACCTACAACCGCGAATGAAGCATCGATTGTACCGTTTTGAAGTTTACTTTTCGCATCGCCGAATCCTTCTTCGAACGCTTTGTAGTCGCCTTCTTTAAGACCGTATGCTTCAAGAACCATTGTTGCAGCTTCACGAGTCGCTCCACCTGGAGGTCCTACCGCTACACGCTTGCCTTTAAGGTCTTCGATTGACTCAATTCCTGTATTTCCAAGAGTTACGACTTGAAGTCCTTCAGGATAAAGGGATCCGATGACACCGACTTTGCTGACATCTTTTCCTTCGAAATCTCCGTTACCTTCAACTGCATTGATCATCGTCGTGTTCTGAGCGATTCCCAATTGGAATTTACCAGCTTGTACTTTAGCGATGTTCTCAACAGAAGCACCAGATTCAACTGAGCTTACGTCAAAGCCTTCTGTTTCAATCGTATCTTTCAAAAGGTTGGACATTTCTCCGCCAAGTGGGTAGTAAACACCGCCGACACTACCTGTACCCATAGTAAGGTTTGTCTTAGCATCTCCACCGGCTGCTTCTCCGCCTTCACCTTCGTCAGCAGATCCGCCACCGTTTCCGCCTTCGCCGCAAGCAGCTAGAAGCATGCTCAATGCAATCAGAGTAATTAAACTGAATAATGAGAATTTCTTCATCTTGTTACCTCCTAATTTTTTATGTAGTTTTGACTGTTTGGCAGGATCGGTTAAAGACCGCCAAATCAATGGATATCGCTTTCATCATTTTTTAGTTTACCGTTTTTTTTGAAAAATTACAAGAATAGAGTGAATTCGGGAAACGCTTTCAAATATCCTTTTAGATTATAATGATTATTGGTAATTTTTCGACAAAAGTTGTACTATGCAAAGTGAAAGGGTTTTTAATGGTTACAAAATTAAACAATTGACTTTTTCAAGTATCTGCATTAAAGAAAAATTTTATTCAAAAATCTTTGCTACTATAAAAAATTACGACGTTTTCATAAGGGGTATATTGAATGAATAAACAGGTTTCATTGAAAACGAAAATCAGTGCACTTGTCATAACGTTGATTGTTTCCATTGTCTTAATTCTTTCCGGAGTCTTTGCCTATTGGGAAAAAAGGGAGACAGAAGAGAAAATGGGTCAGCTGGCTCTTCAGGCAGCGACAACCATTTCTTTTATGCCGGCCATTCAAAAAGCCTTCGATCGGGAAGATCCTTCTGAAGTGATTCAGCCGATTGCACTGAGTGTTCAAAAACAAGTCGGCGCGGAGTTCGTAGTGGTAGGAAATGAACAAAGCGTACGCTATGCCCATCCCGACGCGTGGAAAATCGGAAAAAGGATGGTGGGAGGAGATAACGATCGTGCATTGAAAAACGGGGAGTATTATATATCCAAAGCAGAAGGGACTCTCGGTCCATCACTACGGGGAAAAGCTCCGATCATAGATGAGAATGGAGAAATCATCGGTATCGTTTCTGTAGGATTTTTAATTGAAGATATCAATTCAGCCATTTGGTCGAAGCTGATGGATATTGCAGGTATCTCAGTCGGGACACTTCTATTGGGGATGATGGGAAGTTTTGCACTTGCGAAAAGTATCCGCAAAGACACGATGGGACTGGAACCGTTTCAAATCTCATCTTTATATAGGGATAGGGAAGCTATCCTATCTTCTATTAAGGAAGGAATCATCTCCATTGATGAGGACGGGCACGTATCCATGATCAATCAGTCAGCAATGAAACTGCTCGACATTGATGAGGACACGACTCAAAAACCTATAAAAGAGGTCTTTCCGAATACCGAGCTCATGCGTGTGTTAGAAACAGGAGCACCGGAAATGGACCAGGAAATGCGATTGAAAGACAGGGTCGTCATCGTCAACCGCACACCGATCATGGCGGAAGGGCGTGTAGTTGGAGTCGTAGCAAGCTTCCGGGATAAAACCGAAGTCAGGGAAATGGTCAATGCTCTTTCAGAGGTGAAAAGATATTCTGAAGACTTGAGGGCTCAAACACACGAGTATACGAATAAAATGCATGTGCTGCTTGGATTGTTGCAGCTGCAAAACTATGAAGAAGCCTGCAGTTTGATTGAAAGTGAATTCGTAATGACCCAGTCACAGAACCGAATTCTATTCGATCAAATCGAAGATGATACAGTTCAGGCCATTTTGCTTGGAAAACTGAGTAAAGCTTCTGAAAAGAAGGTGGAGTTTTCCATCGATGATGAATCATCGATTCAGAGTATACCTGCGCATATCAATCGGTCCAAGCTGGTGACTATCTTGGGAAATGTCATTGATAATGCTTTCGAAGCGCCCAAGAATCAGGTTGATAAACAGGTAACTTTCTTTGCGACGGATGTTGGGAATGAGCTTGTTTTCGAGGTGAAGGACAATGGTCCGGGAATATCGGAGAAAATGATACCTTATTTATTCGTTCGTGGTTTTTCAACTAAAGAAGGAGAGCACAGAGGATTCGGACTTGCCAATGTCAATGAAATTGTAGAGGAGTTGGGAGGAACCATTGAATTGTCCGGATCAGAGAATGAAGGTACGATATTTTCTATTTTTATACCGAAAGAAAAAGGAGAGGTTTCATGATCACCGTTGCTATAGCCGAGGATGATTTCAGAGTAGCGCAGCTTCACGAAAAGTTCCTGGCAGAAGTGGAGGAAGTAGAAGTGGTTGGAAAAGCGTTGAATGCAGAAGAAACTTTAAATATGGTGAAGGCGCACAATCCTGATCTACTCTTATTGGATGTGTATATGCCTGACCGCCTAGGAACGGAGCTTTTACATACATTGAGGGAACAGGCTCCTTCACTCGATATCATGATGATCACTGCGGCCAATGATAAAACCATGATTGAAAAATCTATGAAGTATGGAATCATCGACTACATCATCAAGCCTGTTTCCATGGATCGGTTCAGAAAAACCTTGGAAGCTTATAAGGAAAAGAAACGGATGATCGAGTCAGCTTCAACGTTCGACCAGACGATGGTGGATCAGTTGATCGGAAATACGAAATCGACACACGCTTCGAATTGGGCAGATGTCCCTAAAGGTATCGATCCTCTGACACTGGATAAAATGAGGGAAATGTTGAATTTGGAAGCCTCCGGGGTGACAGCCGAACAGGCGAGTGAAAAAATGGGCGTTTCCAAAACGACAGCAAGAAGATATTTGGAATATCTCGTTTCATTAAATGAAGGAAAAGCAGAAATGCGCTATGGAAAAGTAGGAAGACCGGAAAGGAAATATATGATGAAATGACAACCTCAGCAAAGAGGTTGTTTTTTTGTGAATTTTATTTGGTTTATTCATTTAATGTTGTTTAAACGGGTTATTTTGAAAACGGTTACATAAGGCGGTTTCCCTTTTATGATGTATGTACAACTAATTGAAAAGGGGAGAATCATATGAAGAAGCTTTGGGGTCTTGCCATTTTATCTTTACTTGTATTTACGGTCGCTTGTGGGGAACAAAGTTCCGGTACCACGGAAAGTGACGGAGAGTGGAAACCGGACGGAAATATTGAAATCGTCGCACCAGGTGGCGCTGGTGGTGGCTGGGATACGACCGCCCGTAGTGTAGGAAAAGTATTGGAAGATCAGGAGATTGTAGAAAATGATGTTGCTGTCGTAAACAAACCTGGCGGTGGCGGAGCGGTCGGCTGGTCGTATATCAATAGTACGAACAGTCCTGAGAATATCTTCGTCTCTTCTCCTCCACTGATTTTTGTTCCATTGAATGGTCAGTCGGATTTGTCTTATGAAGATTTTACACCTCTATCCAACATGATTGCCGATTACGGTGCATTTGCAGTTGCGGATGATGCGAAATGGAACAACTTGAATGAACTGTTTGAAGATATGAAAGCAGACCCATCGAGTGTGACTGTAGTGGGCGCATCTTCTCCTGGTTCCATGGACCATATGCAGTTCGTCAAAGTTGCTAAAGCAGCGGGTGTCGATATTCAGAAGATCAAATATGTTTCTGCACAGGACGGTGGTGCATTGACACAAATTTTGAATGGTAGTGCAGATGTGTATTCCACTGGTGTCGCTGAAACCATTGAACAAGTGAAAGCCGGGAAAATCAAAGTATTGGGTGTCACGTCTGAGGAACGTTTAGAAGGAGAAGTCCTGTCCACATTTGAAACAGCGAAAGAACAAGGAATTGATACGACGTTCGTCAACTGGAGAGGTTTCTTCGGACCGAAAGATATGTCGCCTGAAGCCGTGGCTTATTACGAAGAAAAGTTCAAAGAAGTGAGTGAATCTCATGCATTCGCCGATATCCGTAGTAAGTATGGATGGGATGAAATGTACATGGATAGTGAAGCGTACAAAGAATTCCTGAAAGAACAGACAGAAGAACTAGGCAGCCTGCTTGAGGAATTAGGACTTGGCAAATAAACGTTGGAAATGATCGGGAAGGTCTGACGATGGTCAGGCCTTTTCGTTTAAAAAACTCTCGTCTCGAAAGTAGGTGAATGGGATGTTGAAAACGATGAACCGAAAAATCAGTGTGGTGCTAATCTTATTCAGTGCCGGTTATCTTTATTTAAGTTATAACTTGAAGGAGTATCCATACGTACCCGTAGATTCTGACCTTGTTCCGAAAGCATTGGGATTTGTATTGATTGGGCTTGCTGTCCTCTTGTTTTTCGATAAATCTTCAGAAGAAGAAGGAGAGAAGAAAAAGCGGACTGTCCCGAAAAAGGAAATAGGTGTCATGGCTGCTGTCGGCGGAATGATTTTTATTTATATCCTATTATTCGAGGTAATCGGATTTTTACTTGCGACAGCTTTATTCATCTTCTTTTGTTCATGGTTTTTAGGTTATGACAAATGGGTGAGCAATGTATTGGTCTCGCTCATATTTCCTTCAGCTCTCTATTATTTGTTCAATTACTTGCTACAGATCCGCCTGCCGCAGGGGATCTTACCATTTTAAAAGGTGTTGATGAAACATGGGTGCTTTAGATGGCTTGATGCAGGGGTTTCAGGTCGCATTCAGTTGGGAAGGAATTTTGTTTGTATTAATAGGTGTCGTTACAGGCACGTTGATTGGTATGATGCCGGGACTTGGGCCGATCAGTGCGATTGCTATCATGATTCCGGTGACCTATGGAATGAATCCATCCAGTGCGCTGGTCATGATGGCAGGTGTCTACTACGGAGCTGTATTCGGTGGGTCGACGTCATCGATTTTATTGAATGCCCCGGGAATATCCGGTACGGTCGCGACGTCATTCGACGGCTATCCGATGGCCCAGAGGGGAGAGGCAGGAAAAGCGCTGGCCGTCGCGGCCATCTCTTCTTTTATCGGAGGAACAGTTTCAGTTGTATTATTGATGTTATTTGCGCCGGCGCTCGCGAGTGTAGCGATTTCCTTTGGACCTCCGGAGTATTTTGCTCTGATGTTCCTGGGATTGACGGCGATTTCAAGTCTCTCTGATGGTTCTACTGTAAAAGCGTTGATTTCAGCGACCCTCGGATTCATGGCTGCGACGATCGGAATTGATGCTCAAACGGGGACGAACCGTTTTACATTCGGGAATCCGAATTTGATGGAAGGCATCGATTTTCTAGTGATTGCGCTCGGACTTTTCGCTTTGGCGGAAGTGTGTTTTTTGATTTTGAACCGGAAGGACAAATCACTGAGCAAGCAGAGTGATATCGGAAATTTGAAACTCAGTCGTGACGATTTCAAGGAAATGAAAGGTCCTATGACGCGTCAATCGTTTTTAGGATTTCTATTAGGCGTCCTTCCTGGTGCAGGTGCGACCATCGCGTCCTTCATCGGATATATTACGGAAAAAAGAATTACGAAAAAGCCTGAGGAATTCGGGAAAGGATCGATCAAAGGCCTTTCCGCTCCGGAAACGGCAAATAACGCAGCGACGAGTGGTGCGTTCGTTCCCTTGTTGAGTCTTGGTATCCCAGGTTCAGGGACGACCGCTGTCATGCTTGGAGCGTTTCTTGTCATGGGAATCCAGCCAGGGCCTTTGCTGGTACAGGATCGCCCGGACGTTTTCTGGGGAATCATTGCCAGTATGTATATCGGAAACGTCTTCTTATTAATTTTGAACCTGCCGTTGATTCCATATATCGCGAAGATCTTGAAAATTTCACGCCCATTGCTGATTTCACTGGTCATCATTTTCAGCTTGATCGGCGTGTATTCGATTAGCTTCAGTACATTTGATTTGTACTTGCTGCTTGCTTTCGGCTTACTGGGCTATTTGATGAGGCTCTTTTCATTTCCGGCCGCGCCGTTCATTCTCGCATTCATCTTAGGTGGCATGATGGAACAGGCCCTTCGTCAAGCACTGACGGCTTCAGGAGGCAGCCTGCTGGTACTCGTCGAAGACCCGATTTCGGTCGGACTGCTTGCTGTAAGTTTTCTATCGTTTATCGTCCCGTTCATTCGTAAGAAAAGGGAAGACAACAAACAGAATCAAGACGCAGCGTGAATCAATCCTCTCTGTCCTTTGGATGGAGGGGGTTTTTTCTGTGCAATGCTCCTCCTATGATTCACTTTAATAGATGGCTCTGTTAAAGACTGTTGTTGATATTTTAATTGATATCTAAATCGTCGACACGTCTGGGAACGTTCTTTAACCAGAGTATGGGAGGGAAGGGAAAACAGTCCGCTTTCCGCGGGGAACGCTGAGCCTCCTCGAACTTTTCGTTCTCCGGGGTCTCACCATGTTCCTTATTCCCGCAGGAGTCTCCCTGTTTTCCCTTCCCTCCCATTCATAGCTAGTGTAATGGGTCTCCATTTATAAAGGTATATGGCCTTTCCGTTCCACCTATTTTGAAGAGGTGGACTTTTAGAATGGCGAGACTCCTGTGGGATGAAGGTACATCGTGAGACCCCGGAAGGCGTCAGCCTGAGGAGACTCACGGTACCCCACGGAAAGCGAGTCATTCTAAAAGTCCGCCTCATACAAATTCAAGGACGGATTGAGCTGATACAAGCTCACATGAGAAATAACAACACTAAGCAAAAACAGAGGCTAATAAATAGTATATTGTAAAAAGATTCATAACTTTATATAATGAAGAGAAGTGTTGAACTAGAAAATTTTGGAGTGGATGATGAATGAGTCGTGCTTTAAGAAAGAAGAAAAAGAGCTGGTGGTGGAAACTCCCTCTTTTATTAGTCGCTTTGGTCGTTGGAGCCGGTGCTGTTTATACGTATACCATTTATAGTGGGGCAAAAGAGACGGTCGATGCGAGAATGCATAAAGAAGTGGCTTCGATCGATCATGTCGTAACGAAGAAAAAGCTGAAAAATAAAGAACCATTGAACATACTTTTATTAGGCGTCGATGAAAGGCAGAATGACCGCGGACGTTCCGATGCCTTGATGGTGCTTTCCCTTGACCCGGATAACGATCGGAGTCAATTGGTCAGTATCCCGCGTGATACGCGTACGGAAATGGTCGGCGATTCGTCCCAGGCTGGAAAACTGGACAAGATCAACCATGCTTATGCATTCGGTGGAGCAGATATGGCGATCAGTACGGTTGAGAACTTTTTGGATATCGAACTGGACTACTATGTGAAAGTGAACATGGAAGGACTGGCTGATCTTGTTGATGCTGTGGGCGGCATTACGATTGATAATCCGATTTCATGGACAGAGGGGAACGGCGAAACGTTTGCAAAAGGCTCTTTGACTATGGATGGGGATAAAGCTCTCCGTTACGTGAGGATGAGATATCAGGACCCTAAAGGGGATTTAGGCCGTAACGAAAGACAGAGACTGGTCATTAAAGGAGTCATCGATTCCGGAGCTCAAGTCGGAGCGGTGAATAAAATCGGTGATGTCATGGATGCTCTGGGTCATAACGTAACGACGAACATGGATTTCGGCACTATGAAAGATTTGGTATTGAATTATCGTACTGCTCAGAAAAACATGACGACGTATCAAATGACAGGGAGCGGCACGAAGATCGGCGGAATTTACTATCTGCAGGTGTCGGATTCCGAGATTCATAATGTTCAACAGATGATCAAAGAATATAATTCATAGGATGGACTGCCTCTTCGCAGGCAGTTTTTTTGTTGGATTTTTTTAACCTCTATTCTGAAGTGCTTGACCTTCAAGGTACTCTACTTCCTTATGAATTATATACTTAATATTTTCAGCTGAAGACATCGTTATAAGGCAGTTGTAGGATTTTTTGTGACAGATGGAGAAGAATTCGGTATAATCGTTTGATGGACATCTAGAGAGGAGAATCAACATGGCGAAAATTGGACGCAACGAGCCTTGCCCGTGTGGAAGCGGGAAAAAGTATAAACAATGTTGTAGAAATAAAAAGGTAGTCGAACTGCCGAAAAAAATTGTGAAAGAGGAACTGAACCAGCACTATATGCAGTTCCAGGAATACGTAAGAAAACATTATCCTTACCTTCTTCCAGCGCATGCGCCGCGTACGGATGAAGAAAATATAGAACAGCACCTTTTCTTGATTTATAAAGGGATTGTTGAACCGTTGGAGGAAGGCGGAACAATTGTTGATCCGTTCATTGAAAAGCTTGAGAAAACGGTAACCCGACCAGCAACACTAGAATCTCTTCAGCAGTGGAGACAACCTGTAGTAAGTATGTTTGAGTTGAAGGAAGAAGGTTCAGAGAATATCACAGTAGAGGACTTATTTGACGGCGAAGTTTATGAAGTCACTCGTGACAGCATTCCTGTCGACCATATTCCAGACTCTCCTTATTACTTGGGAATTCTGATGAAGTGGGGAGACGTCTATCAATCCATGCCGCTTGCTGTTCCAGATGTAAAAGCATCTTATGACCAGTTCATGGAAGCATTCGAACAGGAATACAAAGAAGCAGAAACTTCTTTGAGCAAGCACGAATATTTCGTTCAGACATTCCTGGAGCAAATGAAAACATGGCTCTACCGCGAACACTTCAACGAATTTGAACAAGTGGAAGAAGTGTGGGAAGGCCGTCCTCAGGAAGTGGAAGTTCTCAATCAGTTGAAGGAAAACGTAGATGAAGAGGTACAGCAGGAAAATGCCTTCACCTCCCTGAAAAATCTATGGATCACGTACTGTGAGGAGAAACGTCCGACAATCCGAAAAGCTGGGGTGTTCGCCGCAGCGTTGGATTATCTAATGATGGCAACGCCTTATTTTGAATTCAATAAAGATGTAACGAAAAAAGAAATTGCTGAAAAATACGGTGTAAGTCCGAACAGTATCACGAAACGAACGAAAGAGTTCGATGAATATATCGGAGAACTGACTGCACGCAATCAACAGCAAGCATAATGAGAGCTCTGCCTTAATGGCAGAGCTTTTTTTGTGGGGCGGGTGGCTTTTTATCAGCGGAAAGGTGGAGGTTATCGGCGGAAATTTGATTTTATCAACCAAATTCGACTGTTTATCAACCAAACTCCACTATTTATCAGCGAATAAACAAATTTATCGACCAAACTCTCTTGATGGCTAGGCGGATAGTTCCATTCTTCTCCACCATATGATGAAATTCATACTATTTTTCCCAAAGTTGGTTTTTGTTTCCTGGAGTTGGGAAGTAAGGATAAAAAGCGTGAATTTCCAAAAGGATGGTAAGTGTGTCTGTAAAGAACCGAGAAACGAATGAATCCATCATCGACAAAGTTGAGGGAGGTGTGAAGGAGTCCGCACGCTTCATTCGAGAAAAGGCACCGACAGTTTCTAAAATCATTAAAAAGTCGGACGACCCTGAGGAAGCGAAAGAACGAACCCAGGAAGAAGCGGCTGAAATGATGAAGGATCAATTCCAGTCCCATTTGCAGAAAAAGGCGGAGAGGAATGCAGAAAAGGTACATTCGAAAGCTGAAGAGGCGAAAGAATCTGTGCAGGAAAATCTGCTTCAGCTGCGAGAAAGAATGGCTGCCTTAAAAGATTCCGGGCAGGAACTTCAAAAGAGAATGCGTCAGAGCAGCTCGGACAGAAGAGTCAAAGGTGTGCAGGACATTAAAGGGATCAGCCATGTGAAAAGTGCCACCCAGATAAAGGGACCGAACGAAGTCAAAGGATTGTCGGATATCAAAACCTATCATTCTTAAAAACTCGAAAGGAGAATGGCATTGGCTATACAAAAATCAAATGATAGCTCCAGCCTTGCAGAAGTCGTTGATAGAATTTTGGATAAAGGAATCGTCATTGATGCGTTTGCGCGGGTATCTGTGGTAGGGATTGAACTGATCACGGTAGAAGCTCGCGTCGTGGTGGCTAGTGTAGACACGTGGCTTCGATACGCGGAAGCGGTCGGGCTGCTTCGAGATGAAGTAGAAGAAGAAGGTTTAGGAGGACGTTTAGGTGAAGGCGGCTCTTCTTCCTACCAATCATCTAATCAACAAAGCGGATTCAGTATATAAGAGGAGTGAGAGTTGGCGGCGGACGTCAACTCTCACAGTCTATGAGAAAGGTGTTTCTTGTTTATGAAAATACTTGATACGGTGACTACATTTTTTCAAGATAACATAGCTCCGCCTCACAAAATCATTTCGGCAAAAAAGAACGAGGAAGGGTGGAGAGTACTGGTAGAGGTCATAGAAGAAAAAGATTATATGCGTAAATACGCCAGAGACCAGATGATCGGCCTTTATGAAGTGTTCCTTGACGATGACCATGAAGTGACCGGGTTCTCAAGGGTGAGTTTAAGATACCGCAGTGAAATAGAAGAAACGGTTGAGCAATAAGGGGGACGGTTCTGTATGTCACGATTGACCCGAATGAAACAGAAGGCATCCAATCAGCAAGACGTCTATGACCACCCCTTTTTTCGTAGTTTGATCCGCCGCTCCCACCGTTATTTATCTGCTGGTTACCCGATTCATTACACGGGTCCTTCCGGGATTGGGAAGACGACGCTGGCCGTGCATGTGGCCAAAAGTCGAAACAGACCAGTGACGCTGATCAATGGAAACAGGGATATGTCCAATGAAGATTTAATCGGTGCTTTTAAGGGCTATAACCGTAAGAAACTGAACGATAATTTTGTAAAACAAGTTCATAAGGTCGAAGAAAACGTGACGGAAGACTGGGTGGAAGGGAGATTGTACGAAGCGGTGAAAAATGGTCATACCGTCGTTTATGATGAATTCACCCGCTCCAGTCCAGATACAAATAATCTTTTTTTGTCCGTCATTGAAGAAAAAATCCTGCCCTTATACGGAGCAAAACGAAAACAATCTCATATTGAGGTCCATCCTCATTTTTCGATCATTTTCACTAGTAACCCTTCGGAGTATGTGGGAGTCTATGAAACTCAGGATGCCCTTCTTGATCGGATGATTTCTCTGCCGTTTGAGACGATGGGTAATGAAACAAGAGCTGAGATACTCATGCAGCAGACGTCCATTGGAAAAGGAGAGGCGGGAAAAATCGTCGATCTCATTGGAAACGTGAATGCGTTATGTCGTGAAGGGAGTCAGACCGTAAGTTTGAGAGCTTCTCTCATGATGGCGGATGTGATCATGAAAAATGATATACCTGTGGATGGTGAGAATGAGGAGTTTCAGCAGTTGGCCTTGGATGTGTGTTATTTTCATTTGAAGTTATGTTCAAAGCGCGAGGAAGATGTAAGGAGCCATATTTTAAACGTTTGCAAGCAGGTGTAGGAGGAAAAAGGATGGAAGATCGAACAGGAATATATGTATTTTGTTGTATACAGACTGAAGAGGAAAAAGACTTTGGAACGATCATGTTTCAAGATGAGGAGCGGGCCGTTTTTACGATTCACCATAAGGATGCAGCTATGGTGGCTATGGAAGCCCCGGTAAAAATCTATCACCCTGACAAAACCAACTTGATGATGCACCAGCAGGTGATTTCACGTGTGATGAATACAGAAAATACGGTCGTTCCCATCAGTTTCGGAAATGTGTTTCATACGGTAGAGGATACAGAAGTTCTGCTTGAGAATTTATATCCTCAATTAGAAGAGTTGTTCCCTAAAGTGAAAAACAAGATTGAAATCGGTTTGAAAGTGATTGGGAAACAAGAATGGCTGGAAGAACAAATCCATCAGGATGAACGAGTTATCAAGCAAAAAGAAACGGTGGAAAGAAAGTCGGAAGCAGCCGGTTATTTCGATCGGATCAAGCTTGGTGAAATGGCAGAAGACTTTTTCAAAGAAACTCAAAGAAGAGTGGAAAACAGCATTCATCACCCGCTCGTCCAAATTTCTGAATCCTCGAAAACGAACGATACGCTGGGGGAGAAAATGTTGTTAAATGGCTCTTACCTGATCGATCGTGAGAAGGAAGAAAAATTCGATCGGGTTGTCAATGAATTGCACGATGAATGGAAGGAAAGTGTTGATTTTAAATATACAGGACCTTGGCCTGCGTACAATTTCATTAACATCAAATTGAAAGTGGAGGAACCTACATGATCCACAAATTGTTCACTTCCCCGATCGATCTCGTGGTCAGAGTCGGCAAACATGTGAAAGAAGAAGTGGATAAGGAATTGTACGATTTAGAACATATTCAAAAAAAGCTCGTTCAACTGCAGATGATGTATGAGCTTGAGGAAATATCAGAGGAAGTTTATGAATCTCAGGAAGAAGAATTGCTGCTGCGTTATGAAGTGGCGAAAAGAAGAGAGATGGAACAGTGGGAAAAAATGACGAAACGCAACTAGGAACGAGGGATGTCTTGCATGGCGGAACTATTATACTTATACGGGGTTGCTCCGGCCGGTAAAAATAATGAAGCTTTTTCAGATTTAATGGGGATTGATGGTGAGCATCCGCTTTTTACCATTGGATTCGAGGATTGTATGGCTGTCGTTTGCCGGCTGGATGAAAGCGATTATGGTGAAGAAATAATTGAAAAGAAGACGAAGGAGCTTGACTGGATTCAGGAAAAAGCTTTTCACCATCATGAAACATTGTTGAAGCTGAGAGAACGTACGAATATTGTCCCAATGAAGCTTTTTACCATTTACCAAAGTCAAAATCGATTGTCTGATGTGGTTCAGGCACATCGTGAAGATTGGAATGAACTTCTGACTGAGATTGCAGGCAAAGAAGAGTGGAACTTGAAGATATACTGCGACCCAAATCGGTTGAGAGGAAATATAGAAAAAAATCATCCTGATGTTTTGAAAAAACGGGAAGATATCGCCGGTATGAGTCAGGGCATGCAGTACTTACAGAAGAAGAAGCTCGACGGGTGGATCGATCAAGTGGTCGAAGAGGAACAGCTGACTTTTTCTAAACAAATGCATGACACGTGGAATGGATGGGCGGACCGTTTTATGGAAAAGAAGATTTGGAAAAAGGACGTGACGGGAAAAACGGAAGAGATGTCCTGGAACGGGGCTTATCTTATTTCTTCGGAGAATGTAGAAACTTTCCTGGAGCTCGTTACGGAGGCAAACGATCGCCATAGAGAATCAGGATGGAAAATTGAGGTGACGGGTCCTTGGCCCGCCTATCACTTTGTGACTCTCGCAAAAAGTGAGGTTTGATGGATGTCACACAGAGAACAGTATGAAAACAAGGAAATCGCTTTGATCGATATTCTGGATACAGTTTTGGATAAAGGGGTGGCAATCCAAGGAGATATCGTCATATCCATTGCAGGCATCGATCTCGTTTATTTAGATTTACGTATTTTAGTGTCAGCGGTAGAAACGCTGGTTGCCGAAGAAAAAGACCCGTTGACCTCAAAGAAACTCAAAGAAGAAATGGAGGCGCTTAGTCATGTCACAAAGTAACTTCGAACAACAACCTTTGAAAAGCGGGCGGATCAACCTGGATCCTGAAGGGGCAGAACAAGGACTGGGGCAGCTGGTTTTGACAGTGATCGAACTGCTGCGTCAATTGATTGAGCGTCATGCCATCCGCCGAGTGGACGGGGGGACGTTGAGTGATGAGGAGATTGAGAAGCTGGGTCTCGCTTTAATGAATCTGGAAGTGAAAATGGATGAGTTGAAGGAAATCTTCGACTTGGAAGATGAGGATTTGAATATCGATCTCGGTCCTCTAGGAAACTTATTGTAGAAAAGGGGGAAAAACATGTCCATCGAACACCCCACCCAATCCAACAGCATTGTAGACGTTTTGGAAACCGTATTGGACAAAGGTGTCGTCGTAGCCGGTGATATCAAGGTCGGGCTTGCTGATGTTGAACTTCTGACTATAAAAATCCGCCTGATCATCGCCTCTGTCGATAAAGCCAAAGAAATCGGGATGGACTGGTGGGAAACCGATCCTTATTTGAGCTCTAAAGCGGCTGAGCAAAGTACGGAAGCTTTGGAAAAAGAAAATAAAGAGCTCAGGCAACGTCTGGAACATCTGGAAACAAAAATGCACAACCATACTTATGCTGAGAAAGGATGATTCAAATGGAAGAAACAAAAACAGTGTTGAACCAATCCGCGCATCAAAAAGAGAGTGGGATAAGTGAGACGAATAAAAAAATAATCGGAGCAGTGGTAGGAGGTGTCCTCGGCGCTGCCGCAGGATGGTTAACTCAGTGCTCCTCTCAATCTAAAGATGGAGAGGCTCCTACATTGAAGGCGCGGGCACGTTTTGGTCTTGCAAACTTGAAGAATAAATCCAAGCAGGTAGTGGAACGTTTCCGAACTTCAGGTGACCCAGCGACTCCTCTTTTAGGTGAAGCTTCAAACGCTCAGGAAGCTCTCCCGGAAGTGGCAGCTTCCAAAGAAATGGAGGAAATGCATGCCCCTACAGTAAAGCCGAAAACAGAGCTTTCCCAACAGGATGATACTGAAAAATCATAACCAGGAGGAATCCTTATGGACGATTTACTTTTGACTTATGTGAAAGCGGCCAATCAGAAAGACTTTTCTATCGACCTTACACTTAATGTGAATGGAGCCCTTGTGACAGGGACGACGGTTTCAGCGAGTAAGTATCTGCAATCGCTCAGTGAATCACTGGAAGAGGGCGATGAAGTTTCCCAGGCCATCAGTGAAAAATTGGCGGAAGCCAGTCAGTCCGCGGAAGAGCGTGATCAAGAAGATGTGCGTTTCGTCCACTTGAAAAACGCGCAGGTCTATAATGGTGATGCTCAACCGACGCCTTCAGAAGAAGAGTTTTATTGGCGCGGCAAGGTTGAAGAGGTGGATGGATTCTTTTTAGGTAAAATTGACGCGAAGGATTAGGCGCTGGACCTTTGGGTATCAGCGAAAAACTGGATTTATCAGCTGAAAATTAAATATATCAGCGAAAACTCTAATTTATCGACCAAACACAAAAAGGCCCGTACCTGACATCCAGGCACGGGTCTTGTGCTTACAATACTTTACTTAAAAACTCCTTCGTACGAGGGTTGGTAGGATTTCCGAAAATGACATCCGGTGTGTCCTCTTCCATTATGATTCCCTCATCCATGAAGATGACACGGTCGCCCATTTCGCGTGCGAATCCCATTTCGTGAGTCACCACAACCATGGTCATTCCCTCTTTAGCGAGGTTTTTCATAACGGCGAGAACATCTCCGACAAGCTCGGGGTCAAGGGCGGAGGTCGGTTCGTCAAACAGCATGATTTTCGGTTCCATCGCGAGCGATCGTGCAATGGCTACCCTCTGCTTTTGTCCGCCAGATAAACTTTCAGGATACATCTCAGCTTTGTCTTCCAGGCCTACTTTCTCAAGCAGCGGCATCGCAGCTTTGATGGCATCATCTTTTTTGACACCTTTGATCTTAATTGGACCTAGTGTAATGTTTTCAAGCACGGTCATGTGCGGGAACAAGTTGAAGTGCTGGAACACCATTCCGACTCGGGAGCGGATTTCGTTGATATTTACTTTCTTGTCGGTCAGGTTGTCGTTTTCGATGAAAACATCTCCTGACGTCACTTCCTCAAGTAGGTTGAGGCACCTCAACAACGTACTTTTACCGGAACCGGAAGGGCCGATGACACAGACGACTTCTTGTTCTTTCACTTCCAAGTCGATGCCTTTCAACACTTCGTTTTTACCGAATGATTTATGCAAATCTTTGACTGTGATCATCATACGTCAAGTCTCCTTTCGACTTTTCTCAAGTAAAGCGCGGTTGGAACCGTGATGGCTAGATACATGAGACATACCATCGTCAGCGCTTCGAAAGCTGCGAATGTAATCCCGTAGTATTGCTGCCCCATGTAGAGCATCTCACCAACGGCGATTACAGAGAACAAGGACGTATCCTTCAAACTGATGACGAATTGGTTACCAAGAGGTGGAATCATACGGCGGAACGCTTGTGGCCATATGATATAACGCATCGTCTGGCCGCGTGTAAGTCCGATAGACCGGCCGGCTTCGTTTTGACCTTTGTCGATCGAGTAAACCGCACCACGGACGATTTCCGCGATATACGCTCCTGCGTTGACCGCAATAGCAATGATTGATGCGGTAATTTTATCAATGTTGAAGCCGAGTAAATCGGGTAGACCAAAATAAATGAATAAGATCTGTGCTAAAATCGGAGTTCCCCGCAGTGCTTCTACATAAATGGAGGAAAGTACATAAATGATTTTGTTTTTTGATAGACGCGCAAGTCCTACGATGGCTCCGAGGATGAAGCCGAAGAACAGGCCGACGCCGGTGATGAGCAGGGTATAGACCAAACCTTCCAATAGGAAGGGCATGACCCTGACATAGTGCGACTCTAAGAAAGCTTCCATATCCAGTGACTCCCCTTATCTATGACTGTTTTGTATTGCTGGGTAAGTGTTCTTTACAGGGTAGAAAAGCGTAACAAGTTTGACACCTGCTACGCTTTTCCGGTTATGCTATCATTCAGATGATTCTGTACCGTACTTACGCTCACCAAACCATTTCTCATAAATATCATCGTATTTCCCGTTGTCGATCAACGTTTGAAGTGCTTCGTTCACATCTCCAACAAGTTCAGAACCTTTCGGGAATGCGATTCCGTATTGTTCACCTTGTAGAATGTCTCCGACAGTTTTCAGTTCACCTTTAGAGTCGTTGGCTACATAGTATTGAACGTTCGGAACATCATACATAACCGCGTCGACACGACCGGACTGAAGATCCATGTACGCTTCCACAATACCTGGGAAAGTTACGACTTCAGCTTCCGGGTGATTGTCTTTTAAGTACGTTTCACTTGTCGTACCGGAACGGGTAGCGACTTTTTTACCAGCCAGATCATCTTCCGATTTGATTTCTGTGTTATCTTTTTGAACAGCCAGCATCAAACCAGCATCATAGTAAGGATCAGAGAAATCGATTGTTTCTTTACGTTCTTCTGTAATCGTCATTCCTGCAATACCGATATCATAACGTTCGGACTGCATTCCAGTAACAACACCATCAAACTTCATCGACTCGATTTCAATATCGATTCCCGCTTCATCAGCGATGGCGCGGATCAAGTCCATATCGAATCCTTCCATTTCTCCTGTTTCTTCATTCAGGAATTCGAACGGAACGAAGTTGTTATCTGTTGCGACGGAGTATGTTTTATTTTCTGAATCTCCGCCTCCACATGCAGCTAAGAATAAAACTGCAATCAAACTAATAATAAGTGCGTACATCTTTTTCATAAATCGTGCTCCCCCTTCAGTTAGTCATATACTATTATCTCAAATTGTGTAACAAATACAAAAATTCAGAAATATCAGCAAAGTGGAGAAAAACATTGAAATACTAGAATCCATGCAAAAATATAGCTAATTTTCTTTCAATTTCGCTTTATTCTACTAAAATACTCCTTATTACTCATTTAGTAGTGCATTTTATACCATATTTTTCTTTTTATTATGAAAAATTTGTAACTAAAATCTAGGTCTGAACGACTAAGATAGTGAAAGGGGGATACGTATGAGAGCGCTATATTTAGGACTGATATTGTTATTACTGGCTGGTTGTGGGACATCATCGAGCAATCCGGATGAAGACAATGCAGCAAAATCAAATACTTCGGAGAAAAAAGAAATCACCTGTGATCGTTCGTCGATCGAAGGACAGACCTTTGAAGATTTATCTGAAGAAGAGCAGAAGATGTATCCGATCGATCAGGTTGATTCAGCTATTAAGAATGAAGAAATGTATAAAGTGAGTGCGATTCAAAATGTAAGGCAGGAATTTTTACGGGAGAAATTGTCGGAGCAAGGTTTGGATGTTCCATCACTGTTTGAGATTGGGAACATGTATATGGTGAAAGGGACGATCGTCATTCAGTTGAAGGAGAATGTGGAAAAAGAAGACGCCGTTATAAAGGTTGTAGAACAAGTGAAGCAGCACTTTAATGATGACGCCATAATTGTCCAGAAGGTAGATTTTTCGCAGCGAGAGTTAGAAAACATGCAGGATCAGTTATATGAAGCGATTGAAGATCGCCCTTCTATTAAAGAGGTGTGGAATTCGCTTGGCACCTGCACTCCTGGAAATGCTATTGAAGTAGGCGTAAAGGAAGAGTTGAGTGAAGAGGATTTATCTTATTTGAAAGAACAAGTCGAAGCCAGGATTTTACTCGATGTGTGGGTCGATGAACTGATAGGGTATGTCGTAGATACTCGAGACGATGAAATGCTCGTGAATTCCATCTGGTTCTCGAATGCACCTTCAGGGGTGGAAGTCGGCGATCGAGTTCATGTGAAGTTCGGGAACGTTGCTGAGTCCTTACCTGCTCAATCTTCAGCATGGAAAACTGAAATTCTTGAAGAAGATGCTTGGGGAGAGGCTGATTTGAGTGTCGGTGAAGTGATCAAGGAAGCCAAGGATAAAGCTGAGAAAGAGATTTATGGCATCAGTGAATTAGAGTATAAGATAGATGACGATGTTTGGGTTGTGTACGCTCAAGGCGATGGAGAGTTCACTGTTGAAGTGGAGGATCAGTAGATAGGAAGAGTCTTGCGTAGGGGGCGCAGGGCTCTTTTTTATGTTTATCAGCGACTTTTTAATTTTATCGACCAAATGGGCAGGTTTATCGGCGGAAAATTAATTTTATCAGCGCAAATCAATTTTTATCGACCAAACTGTCCAAATCCAGTTCATAGACGCTGCTTTTTCTCATGCCTACCCTACGTGAGCCAGTAGCCTGCAGGATGCGCTTGGTAGTCGAAGGCGATGACAATTGTAAAAAGCGTCTTGCTTGAGCGTTGGTAATTTTCTTACCTAAAAGTAGAGCATAGTCTCTCAGGGAGTGAATATGAGCATTTTTACTTTTATGCTTACACTTCCCGCAGTACCAGCCCCCGTAAAGTCGAGTCATTCCAAGAGTTCCGCAGTCCTGGCAGTGTACTCCGGTCATCACATCCCGCTTGCCTATTTGAAAATGCGCTGCAAAATCATATGAGAATGGTTGATGGTGGTGGAGTAATGCTTGAGATAGCTCGTGGATATCTTGGTGAGTACGTTTTTCATGTAAACGTTCAATGATTTCTATATTCTCTGGCAGATTATAAGTGCGGATTACTTCGGGGGCGGCGGAATGAATGACGCAGTGTGGATGACTGTTGGCAACGAGGCAATGAATGGGGAGAAGGGGAAGGTTTCGATTAATCAGCCACTTTTCCAACTGGCGTTTATGACGTTTGACTTGTATTAATGGATCATTGAAACCCTGCACCTCATCATTCCATTCCCGCCGTACTTGGTTATTCTCATAAAATAGTTCTCCAGCATAGTATTTCGCTTCAATCAATAAAATCCACCGGGAGGTAAGAATGAGAGCATCATTTTGAAAGTAGTGAGTACCGTCGAAGAGTCTCAAGTCATAGTAAATAGAGAATTGGTCAGGGAGGAAAGACAGAGGGTGGCGCAAGGCGTTTTCTCCTTTATAGCCTGCAAATTCAATCGCTAGTTTTTCTTTTACAGCTGGGAGATGAGTATGAGAGCAAGGGAGTCTTCTTTCCAACGCTTGGAGCTGCTCGATGCGGAGAGGGAATATGAGGTCTTTTCTAATCATGACATCACACCTTTCTGATCTCTATCTATTAGACGGCTAAGGTGTGTTTTCCTTTTTATCGGCGGAAATTGCATTTTATCAGTCAAACCGGTCCTTTAATCAGCGATTCACCCCTGTTTATCAGCGGAAAACAAATTTTATCGACCAAACCACAAAAAGTGATCCAAAACGGACTCCAATCCGATAGCTTAATACAGAACTCCTACTCTGAGTGTGGTAAGATGGCGATATCTATGAGTTAAAGGGGTGTGCTATGAGTAATCGTGATGCAGAGCTCTATCAGAAGATGATCGACGGCGACAAGCAATCACTTGAAGCCCTCTACGATAAATATGAAAAGCTATTATATTCATTTGTCATCAAGCTGTCTTCTGATGAGACGTTAGCCGAAGAAGTGTTACAAGAAGTATTTATAAAACTGTGGACACAAAAAGCGAAGTACGACAACACGAAGGGGAAGTTCTCGTCTTGGCTTGTGACCATCACTCGATATACAGCGATCGATCAAATACGAGGAAACAAAAAGCACAATGTTTCCTTACAGGAAGAAACCGATGTGCCTGAAGAACAGACGCAATCCACGGAAGACCTGGTGGAATGGAAAGAAAAGAGTGCTGTCATGAAACAGGCGGTCCAGAAATTATCCGATGACCAAAAACAAATGGTGGACCTATTTTACTTCAAAGGATTAAGCCAGAGTAAGATCGCTGAACAGTGTAATCTCCCTCTCGGTACGGTAAAAGGGAGACTGAGGCTTGCCTTGAAGCATCTGAAAGAGCACGTATCAGCATTGGAAGGAGGGATACGCGATGCGTAACGAATGTGATAAGGTGTTGGATTACTTCAATGATCAACTATCAGAGAATGAAAAAGCACAGTTCGAGCAGCATTTGGAATCTTGTTCAGAATGTCGTGAAGAGCTCGAAGAATTGCGTGAACTTACTGCAGATCTGCCGTTCAGTTCTGAACCTGTCGACCCTCCGGAAGGTATGAAAGATCGAGTGCTGGGTGCTGTATTTGAAGAAGATGAGCCTGTTTCAAACGAGGAAGATCCGGTTGTCTACATGGACGAGCACCGAGAACAAAAACAGGAACAGGTGCCAAAACAGTCGAAGCGGCCATGGGTGGTCCGTGGATTGGCAGCCGCACTCATCCTCTCATTAGTAGGAAACCTCTATGCTTTAACTAATAATGGACAAGAACAGGTTTCCGACCCGGAACCCGAACCGCCTCAAATAGAGGAAAGTACCGATCAAGTGGCTAAGCGGGTACAGTTGAAGGGTGAGAATACACAAGCGAACGCCACTGCTGCGATGATCCGCCAAAATGAGAAAGAATTGTTGACGATACAGGCTGAACAGCTCACGCCTCTACAAGGGGAAGAAGTTTATCAAGTCTGGTTGATTCAAGGAGAAACGCCTTACCGCGCAGGTACATTTGTCGCCAATGAAAATGGCGAAGGGGCTGTCGCCTTTTCCATGGACCAATTGCCTGAGGACGTCGAGTGGGATGCCGTTGCCGTATCTAAAGAACCGGATGCGAACAGCGAAACGCCACAGGGCGAAGTCGTCATGAGTTCAAGCTTATAATAGATGAAATCCTGAAATCGTATAACGGTTTCAGGATTTTTTTATTTGCCACGAACCGTTGCCGTGACAGCGTTCTAAGAAGTTGAGAATCTTAAATTCAAAATTTTTTCAGAAAAAAGTGATCCAATCTATGATCTCTCTCGATAGCTAAGTGAATAAAAAAATAACAAGGAGAGTGGATCGATTGAATATGAACATGAAAAACGCATTTCTAGCTGTACCGTTGAGTGTATCCCTATTAATACCTACTGGATTGAACGTCGTAAGTGCCGAGGACCATGCGAAGCCATCCGTTACGACTGAAGCTGTTGAGCTTCGTTCTACATTAGACAATCTACTTAGTGAACACGCCTACCTTGCTGTTGAAACGATGAGAAAAGGTGCAGAAGGTGCCCCGGACTTCAAGGAAGCGGCTGGAGCTCTTTCAGCGAATACGGAAGACTTAGCTGGAGCGATTTCATCTGTATACGGTGAAGAAGCTGGAGAGAAATTCAGCAAAATGTGGACAAGCCATATCGGATTCTTTGTGGACTATGTAAAAGGAACAGCTGAAAACGATGAAGAGAAGAAACAAAATGCATTGGATGAATTGAGTCAATACCGCCAGGACTTTTCACAATTCCTTGAGTCCGCTACAGGTGAGCGCCTGGAAGCTGATGCATTAGCGGAAGGACTGCAAATGCACGTCAACCAGCTGATCGGAGCTTTTGACAGCTATGTAGTGGGAGACTATGCAAAAGCGTATGAATATGAACGTGAAGCGATCAACCACATGTACGGTGTGAGTAAAGGTCTATCAAGCGCGATTGTGAATCAATTCCCGGACAAATTCAACAATACGAAAGCAGTCACACCTGCAGCCGACCTTCGTTCCAACTTGAACCACTTGCTGAGCGAGCACGCAGGACTTGCCATGATGGCGATGCAGAATGGAATCGAAGGATCTGAAGACTTTAAAGCTTCCACTGAAGCTCTCGCTGCCAACACGGATGACCTTGCTGCTGCAATTTCATCCATTTATGGTGAAGAAGCAGGGCAGCAATTTGAGAAAATGTGGACCGGTCACATCGGTGACTTTGTAACCTACGTCCAAGGAACGGCAAAAGATGATGCAGCACAAAAAGAAAAAGCGATGGAAGCTTTGAAAAACTATCGTGCTGACTTCTCTCAATTTTTAGAAACAGCAACGGAAGGCCGTCTTGATGCCGATACACTATCCGGTAATCTGCAGCAGCACGTAGATCACTTGATCAACACGTTCGATAGTTATGTTGAAGAAGACTACGCTGCGACTTATGAACAGTTGAGAGAATCTTATGCTCACATGTTCGGTGCTTCCAAAGCCCTATCTGGAGCGTTCGTCAGCCAGTTCCCTGATAAGTTCGCTATGGAAATGCCTTCAGAAATGCCGGATACCGGAATGGGTGGTACAGCGGATTCCAACAGTGACCTGTGGATCTTCGCTTCTATTCTGGCATTGATCAGTGCATCTGCACTATTCTATCGCAAACAAGCGAAACAATAAGGGTAAAGAGAGGTGAGCCTCTCTTTCCTTCTTAAATAAAGGAGCATGCAGCTATGAAACGGTATCACTTATCGATCCAAATCCTGATGGGGGTGATCCTCACCCTGTTAGTCGCGTGTGGCGGCACTGACTCCCAGGTGGTGTCAGACACTGCTGAACAGGTCTCTGCAAAAGAAAACGATCAATCCTCTGAAAATGTAAGAGAAGAAGCAACCATGCAGAAAAAAAAGCAGGGAACCTATGCAGACCCGATCATTAAGGATGAAGATGTAAGTGTATCGCCCAAACGGCTGCAAATTCCTGCTATTGACGTCGACACCGATATTGAAAATGTCGGGCTCCTCGATAACGGGCAAATGGGAGTCCCGGAACAAGTCGAGAATGTAGGATGGTTTGAACCAGGGGCCAAACCAGGAGCACGTGGCAGCTCTGTCCTTGCGGGTCATGTGGACAGCAAGACAGGCCCGGCCGTGTTTTATAACTTGCAGAAGTTGAAAAAAGGAGATGAGATCTTTGTGACCGGCGAGAGCGGTGAACGTCTCACCTTTGTCGTTACAGGTAAAGATGTCTTTCCTCAATATGAAGCACCTGTAGAAGATATTTTCGGCTATACGGCTCGTCGCAGTCTGAAGTTGATTACTTGTACAGGAGAGTTCATCCGTTCCAAAGGCGGGCATCAGGATCGCCTCGTCGTTTATACAGAACTGAAGCAAAGTGAATCATGAAATGGGGGTACCACCTTGAGCATAAGGCATGCTTGAGGTGGTATTTTTTTATCAAACTAAAGGCATGTATTGGGTGGATTCGAATTATATCCTTAGGCTTTTTTACCTTAGCTGGCTCTTGAAATCCTTAACCTCTTTGTTTTCAGAAAAATAAAAAAACTACATTGATGGTTTGGGGAACAATGTAGTATACTGTCAGAAGTATGTAAACGCATACATAGAATACCAATTTCATAAGAGGAGGGTTTTTGTGAGTGGAATATGGCTTGCGGTTGTAGGGATGCTTGTTTTTTTCTTAGGGTATAAATATTATTCCAAGTTCATCGCTGAAAAAATCTATCGTTTGGATCCGAATTATGTCACACCTGCTCATCGGTATAAGGATGGCGTGGACTTCGTTCCGACAAATAAATTTGTCTTATGGGGGCACCATTTCACATCTGTAGCTGGAGCAGCACCGATTGTCGGTCCTGCGATTGCTGTTTACTGGGGATGGCTTCCCGCAGTGTTGTGGGTGCTGCTAGGTACGGTGTTTGCAGCGGGGGTTCATGACTTCGGAACATTGGTGTTATCGGTCCGTAACAAAGGGCAGTCTGTCGGTACTTTAGCAAGCAAACTGATCGGGCAGAAAGCGAAAGTCTTGTTTTTATTCATCATTTTATTGTTAGTTCTTATGGTCAACGCTGTTTTTGCGTGGGTCATCGCTAAATTGTTCATTTCCTTCCCGGCAAGTGTCGTTTCGGTTTTCATCCAAATCCCATTGGCGATATGGATCGGGTACAGTGTTTATAAAAAGAAAGGCAACATGCTGCTGCCATCGATCGTCGCATTGGCGGTCATGTATTTGGCGGCGGTTGTCGCAAGCTATGTTCCAGCTATGCAAATCGACCTCGTTAAATATTTCGGAGGCGAAGGGGCCACTTCATTCTTCGGATTGAGTGCAACTTCCATGGCGTTTTTCGCCTGGATCATCGTGTTGATGGTGTATGTATACATTGCATCCACTTTACCGGTATGGAAGCTGCTTCAGCCCCGTGATTACATCAACTCCCACCAGTTGATCGTCGGACTTGGCTTGCTTTATCTGGGGCTTTTGTTTACAAATCCGGAAATTACCGCTCCTGTGACCAATGCGTCTGCGGATACTTCCTGGTTCCCGTTATTGTTCATCACGATCGCTTGTGGAGCCATTTCCGGGTTCCACGGATTAGTGTCATCAGGAACTTCGTCCAAACAATTGAATAATGAAGCAGATGCGCGTTTCGTCGGTTATCTCGGGTCAGTCGGAGAAGGTGCACTGGCTTTAGTCGCGATCATAGCCGTTGTCACATTCTTCCCGACAGCTGAACAATTCACGGCGACTTACAGCGGCTTTGCTGCTGCGAGCGGAGCCGGCTTGGGTGTATTCGTTCAAGGAGCTGGACAGCTCGCTGCTGGATTAGGCATCCCGGCTACGGTTGCGTCGACGATCGTATCCGTCATTGTCGTCAGCTTCGCGGCTACAACGCTTGATTCATCCGTCCGTCTGATGCGCTATATCATTTCTGAACTAGGCGCGGAATATAAAATCACACCGCTTACGAAGATGCATGTGGCGACGACGACAGCGGTCGTTTCCAGTGCTGCTTTGACATTGATTCCTCAAGGGCCGAGAGGTTTTGGTTCAGGAGGGTACCTGCTTTGGCCGTTATTCGGTACATCCAACCAGCTGTTAGCCGGAATCAGTTTACTTTTGATCTCTATATGGCTGAAACGTCAAGGAAGGAACTACCTTCCAACAGTCATTCCGATGGTATTCATCATGTTCATGACTTTGTGGGCCATGATTTCACAAGTGGTGACGAAATGGGCACCTTGGGCGGCTGAGAGTGACTGGATGCTCTTCACATTTGGTGCTATCATCCTCGTATTCACTTTCTGGATTTTGGTAACGGCTGTTGCTGCTTTAAGAAAAGGTGACCAGGATCAAATACAAAGAAGTGCGTAATAAAATTGAGAACAGCCGTACACCTTCGTACGGCTTTCTTTTATTCGAGGAGGGGGTTCTATCATCGAAGTGATGATCATCCGTCCGGAAAAAGAAATCGGTATGGGGTGTTGTGGAGGAGTCTGCAGTGATGAAGATGGACTCGTCCACATGGAGGATGAGTTCAAACATCATGATGAAGAGCGCATGCGGCTCGGGGAAATTTATCAGCGAACTTTAAATGAGTATGGAGATCGTGTCGATATCATATTTTTAGATCCGAGAAATCTTCTTGCCATCCTTATGTACTTTGTAAAACAAGCGAGGAAAAAGCAGATAAACAAGAGAACAGCTCTTAAGAATATCCTATTTCACATGAAATATGGAGCCATTTTTATAAATGGTCGAATGACTGAGAGTTTTTCCGATTATGAGAGACAGCTGAGAATTCAGATCCAGGAGTAAGGAGGAAAAGGCGTGAAAAAGAAGCCTACGTTGAAGAGACTGATCGAACTATATGACGAAATGCTGAGTCTCCCTCATAAACAGGAAGTAGCGAGGGAACTGCGGGATGAAGATGATTTGTTTCTTCTTCTCGTTTATTCAGACATGCTCGGTATACCGAATCCAGCGTTTTATTACACGCTGGAGCTTTATCCTCACATCGTCGAGAAGTTCCATGACTGGCATTTGAGGATGGGGATGGAAAAGTCCCCATTGGACGGAATACGCTGCTGTTAATAGAAAGGTTGGTAACTTCATGAATCATTTGTCGAAAAATCAAATTCTGTTTGTCGGGGGGAAAGGTGGAGTCGGAAAGTCGACCACTTCGGCTGCAATAGCGATGGCTTTTGCCAGGGAAGGGTTCAAAACTTTAGTCGTATCGACGGACCCCGCCCATAATCTCGGGGATATTTTTCATAAAAAAGTGAATCACGAGAAAACGAAGCTTCAAGAAAATTTATGGGGAATCGAAGTTGACCCAGCGCGTGAATCTAAACGATATATTGAAGGCGTAAAGGAAAACCTGCAGGGTCTTGTGAAGTCGAAAATGATTGAGGAAGTCCATAGGCAGATCGATATGGCGAGTGCATCTCCCGGTGCCGATGAAGCGGCTTTGTTCGACCGTTTGATTTCTATCATCCTGGATGAAGCGGAAGACTTTGATAAAATCGTTTTTGATACAGCACCTACAGGACATACAGTCCGATTACTGACATTGCCGGAGCTGATGGGAGTATGGATCGACGGGATGCTTGAAAGGCGGAAGAAAATCAATGATAACTATACCCAGCTCCTTAATGACGGGGACCCGGTCGATGATCCAATTTATGATATTCTGCAGAAAAGAAAAGAGAAATTCGCAGCCGTTCGAGAAATCATTCTCGATGAAGAAAGGACAGGGTTCATCTTTGTGTTAATTCCTGAACGCCTGCCTATATTGGAGACCAAACAAGCGATTCAGCAGCTTGGAAAGCACGACCTTCCTGTTCATACGCTGGTTGTCAATAAAGTGCTGCCTGAACATGCAGATGGAGTTTTTCTAGAGAAAAGAAGGCAGCAGGAAAAAACATATTTGAATGAGATTGAGCGTACATTTGCGAAGCAGGAATTGATACAGGTTCCTTTGTACGAGGAGGATGTATCGGATTTAGAGAAATTAGGGGTTTTTGCTGATCAATTGAGGCATATGGTAATGGTATAGCAAAGCAAAGACATGACATGAATTTGGTCATGTCTTTTTGTTTTACTATAGTAAATCTAATTTGGGTATAGATCTATTCGAATTAGGTATAATTAACTACCAGCATGACATTGGAATGATTTTTGTCTTTTTTTGTCGGGTTATATAGGATTTATTTCATATAAACAGAAATTATATAGTAGTATTTTTTTCTAAATTCAGGGAGGGGTGTTTTTGAATAGTGGAAAGATCCGGATTAACCAATGCTTATCTTGATATAGAGAGCTGGATGAATGAAAACGAATCAGTCATTTCCTACAAGGGTACAAATGATAAACAGTTACTGGATTTAATGAAAGATTATCAGTCAATTTTTACAGAGCACCTGAATCTCCTTCCTATGAAAGATTATTTTCAATTCATTGAGGCTCTGAACTTAGAAGCGGAGAAGGAATCTTACGAAAGGTTACTCTTTCTTTATGAAAGAAAACGAATGATCAAAGATCTGCTTGAAAGGTGGAACGAATTTACATCAAAAAGGGTGGAAGGTTTTTATACGTTCAATGAACACTTGAACCCTTTGAAAAAGTTATATGATGATACTTATCCTAAAAGTGAAAAGCAGAAAGAATCATTCCAATCTTTGATGATCCGTTATGATGGTCTCCATGTACTGTACGAATCAATTACGAAAGAAGTGATTCCCAACTATGAAGGCAAGCTATCTACTTGTTCGTACAATAAAAGAGAAGTAGAGAAAATGAAAGAAAGACACCTTAACTTAGAGAATTTCAGCAAAAGAAGTAAATTCGTATATGAATCATACGTAAAAGACTATCATTCCTCGGTTGAAGAATTGAAATCATCCTATTCATCCTATTACCAGGCAGTGAATGACTTCAATTTGAAATGTATCAAGTATAGGATTGATTTGAATGAGTGGATAAGAGATCTAATTCGGTCTATGGAAAATTATTATGATCACACTAAAAAATCATTATTAAAACAAATAGCAGAACATCTAAATGACCATTTAACAATCGTAAAGTTAAAAGAGATTTCATATCTTCTCACACTAGATGAACAAGTTCGTGATCTTCTTCACTCTGTTTTCGATAATAGTATACAGGAAGAGTCCGATTCAGAGTGGCACGATAAGGTAAAGGAGCAATATGACAGCCTTTATGTGAATCGACATTCTCACCTTACAGACCTGACGAAAAAATGGGTGGGATCATTATTCACTGAACCGGAGTGGGAAAATAAAGGTTTGGACATAGATCGAAAAGCATTTCAAATTGATATGAAACTTACAGAAGAAGAACGGGAATTCCTGGACGAAATCTATTTGAAAGCTTGAAAGATAATACAAAAAAAGAAATCCGCTCTGTTCATCTCTCTTAAGGATGACTGGAGCGGACTTCTTTTTATCAATCTTATTCTTTTTCATATACAAAGTAACCGTATGGGGCGATGGTTACATGAGATTCATTCACCGTCGCTCTTTCTTCCATTTCCAATTTCCGTTTCACTCTATTGTCAAGAGTAACTGATTTCAGCTGCTGCGTCGGATTCATGATGAAGACGATGGTCTGCTCCTCTTTCTGCTTCTCATATACAAGAACATCCTCGTGTTCCTTGAAGCGGAAGCGGCTTTCATTACCGAAGGCTTTTTCGGATTTTCTGAGGGAAATCAGTTGTTGGACAAATTGGAATAGATCCGTGTCCTGTTCGTCTTTTTCCCACACCATACACTTCCTGCAGTCAGGGTCTTCTCCGCCGGTCATACCTATTTCATCCCCATAGTAGATACAAGGGGTTCCTTCAAATGACATTTGGAAAAGGTACATCAGTTTGACGGCATCTTTGTTTCCCTCAGCAAAGGTCAATATTCTCGGCGTGTCATGGCTGTCCAGCAAGTTGAAGGAAACCTCGTTGACGTTTTGAGGGTACATATGTTGAACATGAGTGATTTGATCTTTGAACTGTTCGAGAGAATACTGTTGTGTGAAATACTTCAAAACCGCATTGGTAAATGGATAGTTCATCACAGCATCGAATTGATCCCCCTGCAGCCATGGCATGGAATCATGCCAGATTTCACCTAAGATGTAAGCTTCCGGTTTAACAGATTTGACTGTCCGTCTGAAATCTCTCCAAAACGCATGGTCCACCTCATTGGCCACATCGAGGCGCCACCCGTCAATATCGAATTCTTCAATCCAATATCGTGCGACATCAAGAAGGTATTTTTTTACCTCCGGATGTTCTGTGTTCAGTTTCGGCATATGTGATACAAAAGCAAAGGCGTCATAGTTTGGGTGTGGTTCTGTTTTCACTTCCTGCTCCCACATGTGGAACCATTGGTAATAAGGTGAGTTTACGCCATTTTCCAAAACATCCTGGAATGGAGCAAAATAATAACCGCTGTGGTTGAAAACGGCATCCAGCATCACGCGGATACCCCGCTTGTGACATTCCTGGACGAGGGTACGAAACGTCTCTTTATCACCGAACTGAGGGTCGATTTCCATATAATCAATCGTATCGTATTTATGATTGGAGTACGCTTTGAATATGGGGGTGAAGTATAGACCGTTGATCCCGAGTTCTGTTAAATGATCAAGATGATCGATCACTCCTTGGAAATCACCGCCGAAGAAGCTGTCCGGTTTCGGATCTTCGCTTCCCCATGGCACTGTTCCTTCAGGATTCAATTCTGAATTACCATTTCCAAAACGTTCAGGGAAGATTTGATACCAAACAGTGTCTTTCACCCATTGAGGAGAGGTGAAAACGTCCTTCCTATTTAGGAATGGAAAGCAGAAATGGTAGGCGATATCATCAAGCGGAACTTCCTCGTAAAATCCTTTTTCCGTGTAAACAGCTTTCTCCTTTTCTGTTTCCAACACAAAACAATACCTTAAACGACGGTACTCTGGTTTGATTTCAACGAACCAGTAATCGAACAGCTGGTCACTCCCGCTTTTTTCCATGGTGGTTTCATCTGTCTGCCATTCTCCATCTTCCCAAATATAAGGATCTCCGTGGATGAGGACCACATGATCAATATCATCTTTTTTCGTCCTTAATTGGATATGCAGGGTATTTTCATCGTACGGATACGCATAATTGTTTTTTGGTCGGTGGTACACGGCTTCTTTGAACATCAATGAACACTCCTTATGAACAATCGCTTGCACAATCATTTATCTATCATTCTTTTATCTTCTAAATTATAGAAAGTGAGATAGGAAGTCAATCTATTCAATGGAAGCGATTTATAATTATAGGGACGGTAGTTACAGGAAACGATCATAGTAGAGAAAAATTTATAAGAAAACGCTTGCAATAATAATAGAGGTTAGTATAATGAGAATTACGAAGTGTGCAATCGGTTTCACAAATATGGCACACACTTCATAAACAGGTTTCATTTATTTAAGGGGGAAAAAAGGATGAAGAAGTGGTTAAGTGTTTTGTTCATAGCTTTTCTTACGGTCGGGCTGCTTGCTGCATGTGCACCTGAGCGTGAAGAAGAAGCAAATTCAAGTGGTTCCGAGAATGAAGGAACAACTTCTGAAGATGGTATGCCGGAAAAACCAGAAAAGCTGGTCATTTGGGAAGACAATGAAAAAGGTGTAGGTCTTGAACCGGCTATCGCAAGCTTCGAAGAAGAGCATGGCATCAAAGTAGAATTCAAAGAATTGGATATGTCAGATAAAATGCGTGAGCAGCTGCGCCTGGATGGTCCAGCTGGTAAAGGTCCGGATGTATTGACGCTTCCACACGACCAAATCGGTCAGTTGGCGATTGAAGGATTGATTTCTCCATTAGAATTCGATAGTTCTGTAACAGATATTTACACAGATGCTTCTATTTCTGCTCAAACATACGATGGTAAGCTTTACGGTCTTCCGAAAGCTACAGAAACACCAGTATTCATTTACAACAAAGAACATATGGAAGAAGCTCCGGAAACATTTGAAGAGCTTTTTGAATTCTCCAAAGAATTCGGAGAAGAGAAAGAATATGGTTATCTAGCCCTTTGGGACAACTTCTATTTCGGTAACGCAGTCATCGCTGGTTACGGCGGCTATGTTTTCGATAAGACTGACGGGAAGTACAACCCGCAGGATCTTGGTTTGAACAATGAAGGCGCTGTTGAAGGTGCTGCGTACATCCAGAAATGGTATGAAGAAGTCTTCCCATCTGGAATCGTAGGCGAAAGCGGCGGTTCTGCGAAAGATGGTCTTTTCCAAGAAGGTAAAGTCGCTTCCATGATGGACGGCCCTTGGGCGTTCCAGACATTGAATGAAGCTGGAATCGATTATGGTGTCGCTCCACTTCCGAAGCTGCCTAACGGTGAGTATCCGGAAACATTCGTAGGGGTGAAAGGCTGGCACGTTTCTGCTCAATCTGAAAACAAGAAATGGGCAGAAGAGTTGGTGAAATGGATTGCGAACGAAGAAAACGCAAAAATCCGTTTTGAAGAAACAAACGAAATTCCACCGGTCAAATCTTTGATTGAAGATCCGGTTATCGCAGACAACGAAAAAGCTCGTGCTGTTGCCGTTCAATCTGAGCGCGCGACTCCAATGCCGAACATTCCAGAAATGAGTGAGGTTTGGGAGCCGATGGCACAAGCACTTCAATTGGTCGCAACAGGTAAGTCTGAACCTGAAAAAGCTTTGAATGAAGCGACAGAAACAATCAAGAGTCAGATTGAATTGAATCACTCAGGAAATTAAAGATGAAGAGCAGTGCCCGGCTCTCGGGCGCTGCTTTCATTTTTCAAAGGGTATGAAGAACTTATATGTCTTTTATAAAGAGAAAGGAGACTGAAGATGGGGGATCAGGGAAATCAATATTCCGGCAATCATCGAAAAATCGCCCTGGCGTTATCGGTAATTCCTGGACTTGGACAGTTTTATAATAAGCAATGGCTCAAAGGAATAGTCTTTCTCGTTTTGACAGCATCTTTTTTCATTGCTTTCTCAGATTTGATCCAGTACGGTTTTTGGGGATTAGTTACACTTGGAACGGATACACAGTTCGATCATTCCATCGTTCTTTTAGTGGAAGGAATCCTGACTTTAATCGTCACTGTGCTGGGATTAGGAATTTATGTATTCAACTTAAGAGATGCTTTCAAAGTGGGCAAGCAGAGGGATAAAGGAGAAAAGCCAAACTCCGTGCGCTCCCAATATCAAAACTTGGTCGGCGGTGGTTTTCCGTATTTAATGATGACACCAGGTTTTTTACTGCTGATCTTCGTGGTCATCTTCCCGATTTTATTTGTCATCTTATTATCTTTTACGAACTATGACTTATATCACTCTCCACCGGCAAACTTAGTCGACTGGATCGGATTCCAAAACTTCATTGATATCTTCAAGATTCCGATTTGGCGGGAAACGTTCTTCAGTGTTCTTGCCTGGACAGTAATATGGACATTCGGAGCGACCACACTTCAAATTGCGTTAGGGATTTTCCTTGCTGTTTTGATGAACCAGAAAGGAATCATTTTCCAAAGAACGATCCGTACGATTTTCATTCTGCCTTGGGCTGTTCCAGCATTCGTATCCATCCTCGTATTCGCTGGAATGTTCAATGAAACATTCGGAACGATCAACAATGATATCCTGGCCATTTTCGGACTCGGGAACATACCTTGGCTGACGGACCCGACCTATACGAAAATCGCTTTGATCATGATTCAGACATGGCTCGGTTTCCCATTCATTTTTGCCATGGTGACCGGCGTTCTGCAATCGATTCCAAATGAATTGTATGAAGCGGCAGACGTTGACGGAGCAACAATCATGCAGAAGTTCAAGAGCATCACCCTGCCACTGGTTCTTTATGCAACGGCTCCAATATTAATTACTCAGTATACGTTCAACTTCAACAACTTTAATGTCATCTTCCTGTTCAACGGCGGTGGTCCTGCAGTTCCCGGCCAAAACGCCGGCGGGACGGACATCTTGATTTCCTGGATCTACTCGTTGACGATGACATCCGCACAATACGGGAAAGCAGCTGCCATCACGATGATCCTATCCTTGATTGTCATTGTGGTCGCATTGTGGCAGTTCAGAAGAACAAAATCATTCCAAGAAGAGGATATGATGTAATATGACTACTCATAAAAAACAAAGAATTGTACAATTGACCTTGTCCTATCTTGTAATTGTGGCGATGATCGCGATCATCTTATATCCGATTCTCTGGATTGTAGGCTCTTCTTTCAATCCGGGGAACAGTTTGTCCGGCTCGTCCATCATTCCTAAGGATGCGACGCTCGCCCATTATAAAGAGTTGTTCGACCTTGAGAAAAGCGATTACTTACGCTGGTACTGGAATACGATGAAGATTTGTATTCTGACTATGATATTCTCTGTGATTCTCGTTTGTTTGACGGCGTACTCTTTTTCACGTTTCCGTTTTGTGGGTCGTAAGAATGGATTGATGACGTTCTTAATTCTCCAAATGATTCCGAACTTCGCAGCGTTGATCGCTATTTATGCCCTGGCGAACCTGACAGGACTTTTGGATACACATTTGGCGCTTATCCTCGTTTATACAGGTGGAGCGATACCGATGAATACGTACTTGATGAAGGGTTACTTGGATACCATCCCTAAGGAGTTGGATGAATCCGCGAAAATCGACGGTGCAGGAAACTTCCGTATCTTCTGGCAGATTGTCATGCCGTTGGCAAAACCGATGATTGCCGTTATTTCACTATTCACATTCATCATGCCGTTCACGGACTTCATCCTGGCTCGGATTTTACTTCGTACAGAAGAAAAATTCACGTTGGCCGTCGGTCTTTACGAATTGATTGCCGATCAGTTCGGTAACGAATTCACGAAGTTCGCCGCTGGTTCTGTGTTGATCGCTGTGCCGATCTCTCTCTTGTTCTTGTCATTACAGAAATATTTCGTTTCTGGATTGACTGCAGGAGGAACGAAAGGATAAGTTGTTTAAAGAAACGGAAGGGAGTTGAAAAACCTGCCTTCCGTTTCTTTTGATTTGGGGTTTCGGTCCGCTTGGTTATCAGAGGTTGGGAGGGAAGGGAAAACAGTCCGCTTTCCGCGGGGAATGGTGAGCCTCCTCGAACTTTTAGTTCTCCGGGGTCTCACCTTGTTCCTTAATCCCGCAGGAGTCTACCTGTTTTCCCTTCCCTCCCATTCGAAGTTGATGTGGCGGACTTCGCTTTATAAGGGTTTTGGAGAGTCATTTCCAAAGCCGCCTCACATGAATTTTTCGACAGAAAGAGCTGACCCAACTGACATGTGAGATTACCCCACCAACCATTAACAGACCCTTTGTCTTTTAAAAAGGTGTGCAACAGTGGAAAGAACATTTTCTTATCCTTAAGTGTATGAGTTGAAAAGAATCAACGATATAAATAACAATATTGATGAAGAAAGCTTTAAAACTATGAAGTTAGGTTACAATGATAGATAGATATGTACATTGGATTTAGCTTAAGAAATTGTAGGTGATGGAAATGGCAGTGACTATTAAAGATGTGGCCAAAGTGGCGGGGGTCGCCCCTTCTACGGTGTCACGTGTAATCGCTGATCATCCGAGAATCAGCCCGGCTACGAAAAAGAAAGTGAAAAAAGCGATGAAAGAGATGGGGTACCACCCTAATGCAAGTGCAAGAAGTTTGGCGAACAGATCGAGTCAATCGATAGGCGTCGTCATGCCTTCAAGTGCAGATAAATCATTACAAAACCCTTTTTTCCCGGAAGTACTTCGTGGTCTAAGCAGTGTAGCCCATCAAACGGACTACTCACTCGTACTATGTACCGGTGAGACGGATAAGGAGATGCTCGAAGGGGTGGAGCGGATGGTATATAGCAACCGAACCGATGGTATCATTCTTCTTTATTCACAGGTAGATGATCCGATTGTAAACTTTCTACTCGCCCAGGACTTCCCTTTCTCCATCGTAGGAAAGCCTTCCGACCGGGTGGATGAAATAACCCATGTGGATAACGACAATGTCCGTGCCGGCAAGGAGATTACCAAACATTTAATCGATCTTGGACATGAATGTATTGCTTTCATTGGTGGTTCAATGGACAGGGTTGTAACTGTGGATCGAATGCGTGGGTACCAGCTGGCTTTAGAAGAAGCGGGGCTTCCTTATCTGGAGGAGTATCGAGTACACACCGAGTTCCTTAAATCCGGAGGACAAAGAGCAGTGGAAGAGCTGCTCTCACTACCTGAACCTCCGACAGGACTGGTAGTGGTCGATGACTTGATGAGCATCGGGGTCATGAACATGCTTGAAGAATGCGGGAAACGTGTCCCGGAAGATGTTTCTTTAGTGAGCTTCAACAACGTTTACTTATCTGAACTGACCAGACCTCCACTTACCACTGTGAATATCAACATTTATGATTTAGGTGTACAGGCAGCCAAAGGTTTGATTGCAAAGGTGAAGGATAAGTCCGAGCCAGCTAAAAGAATCATCGTTCCTTTTGATATTGTGCATCGTTCGTCAGCAAAAGAAAAAGAAAAAACGTCTCCAAGCCCTTGAACAAGGGAGGAGGCGTTTTTTATATTGTCATGGAATAACTGATATTTTCCGGGTGGTGAGCATAGGGTATTAACAGACTTCCTGTAAGGAGGGAGCTGTCCATGCACAACCGAAACTTCATTGTTTTTATTACATTATTTGTTTTGATTCTGATCGGGGGATCTATAGCTGCCTATCTTTATACAAGCCCGAGCAATCAGGCGAAAAATACAGTTGAAACCTTTTATGACTTTGAAAAGGAAGGGAATTTCTCAAGCTCATGGAAACTTTTCCATCCATACATGAAAGAACGGTTCGATAAAGGACACTACATACAAGACCGGGCGCATGTGTTCATGAACCATTTCGGGGTAGAGACGTTTACGTATACTCTCAAGAGCAGTGTTGAGAAAATCAACAGTTGGAAGCCGGATAAGGAAGCTAAAGCGATAGGACCGGTTTATGCTGTAACAGTCGTTCAAACGTTCAAAGGAAAGTATGGCCATTTTTCGATTCAACAAAAAGTCTTTGTAAAAAAGGAAAAGAAAGAGTGGACAATTCTCTGGGATTATAATAAATAGTTTACCTCTTATAAAAAAGGAAGTAATAAAAAGGGGTTTTCTGGGAATGGAATTATATTCTATTATGCTGAATAATCACTTTTACAAGAATAGTTACAAAGGATTGCTTCTATGAGTTCTAAGGTTCAAACTAAAAATGTTAGAAAGTACGCCTATCCTGGTAGATGTGACCACCTATCATCTCAGATATAAATTTTAGGCAAGGGAGAATATATGAAGAAAACACTTATTTTTGCAATAGCTATACCTATCATTTTAACGGTAGGCTTCAAAGGTTATAAAATGGCTTCAGGTTTCTTAAATGCCCCTCGTTTAGGTGAAGATAAAATACATGAGGTTTTAGAAGAAAATATAGATGGTGATTTCATAATAGGAAAGATCGATAGACTTCCGGAGGCTGGAGAATACGTTGTTAAATATGAAATCAAAAATGATGAATGCAAATATAACAGTGCCTGGATAAATCTTTATGAAGAGATAACAGAAAATATTTCGTATATTTGCTATTAATTTAATTATTGATGCGAAACGTTAAATCTGAACGGAGTAAAATAAAATTGGCAATGAAAAATAAACATCGGTTGAACTGTAACCCTTAAAATGGACAGTTTAATGAAAAGCGCTAAGCTACTAATAAGTGACCTCGGTATCAAACCGGGGTCATTATTTTGTAGAGGGCATCAATAACATTTATGAATATAGTATTGCGAGATGTAGATCGTAGTTTTAAGTATGATTTACAATAGTTTTACATTTTGTTAGAAAAATATAACATTTCATATTACAATGGTGGAGCGTGAAAAACATAATAATAATAAATTTTTTAGGGTGAATTAAAGTGTATAAAAAAGTTTTTCAAACATTTCCTTTACTACTTGTATATATTTCAGTATTTTCACTACTTTATGCAGGTGTCAGCTTGGCAGGAAACTCTAGCTGGGGAAGTGTTGTAGATTCGGTGCAATTACATACGTTTTCTATAGTAGGATCCATAGTAGGAATATCTTTAATTGTTTGGTGTTTAACTATTTGGTACTTATCTAAATACGAATGGTTTGTTAGAATAATTGACTCTAAATTTTTTAAATTGCTATCTACTATAGTTTTTTCTATATATGTAGGTGGAATTTCAGCCTACCTATTCCTTGCTTTTCATATTGATATCGAAAATATAGGACGTACAACAGAGTGGCTGCAACAATATCCTCAACGATTTGGTTTTACATGGTTTATATTGTCCTTGCTTACTTTGGGGCTGATCCTCTTAATTGGTGAAGTGTATATGGGGGCTGGAATATCTTTGGTCATTTATTTTGTAATAGCCATTGTCAACTATTACAAAAAAATTTATCGAAGTGAGCCACTTTTTCCAAACGATTTCACTCAAATAGGTCAATTGAATGAAGTAATTCCATTCGTTTCAAAGTCTATTCCACTTTTGTACACCTTGATGATCATTTTGATCTTAGTCTTCTCTATTTTTGTCTGGTATAAGTCCCCTAAATTGAAAGTAGGATGGATTACAAGGCTCTTTTTATTAATTCCAATTGCTTATCTTATCTATTCTTTTTTATTATATGAAGATACATTTACTGAAAAATATTACGATAAATACACATCGATAATGCCATGGAACCAGCAAAACAATTATTATTATAATGGTCCTGTCATAGGTATGATATCCAATATCAAACTGGACATTGTAGAGAAGCCTGGAAAATATAATCGTGAAGTTATGGCAAATACGCTCAACGAAATTAAGGAAGTCGCAAAAGATGATAAGGGGAGTCAAAAAGAATTTCTTCCAAATATAGTTTTTCTAATGAATGAAACATTCTGGGACCCTACACAACTAGATGTTAAATTTTCTGAGGATCCAATGCCGAATATCAGAAGGCTTATGACCATAAATCCCTCAGGAACATTATTCAGCCCTTCGTTCGGCGGGGAAACTGCTAATGTGGAATTTGAAGCATTGACGAGTTATTCTATGGACTTCATCAATCCAGGCGGTAATCCTTTTAACCAGTTATTAGCTAACCAAAAATATCCTTCATTCGTAACTTATTTGAATAACAGAGGTTATTTTAGTGAGGCTATTCATCCTAATAGTGGGAATTTATATAGGCGTAAACGTGTCTATCCTAATTTAGAGTTCAATCGATGGAAGTTCCTTGAAGATATGACTTATACAGAAAAAGATAACAAGCAATTCGTTTCGGATGAGTCTGTTGTTAAAGAATTGCTATCGACAATTGAAGAGAAAGATCAGCCCGCATTCATCCATGCTGTGACTATTGCCAATCACCTGCCTTATGATGCTGATAAATATAAAGGTGGTAGTACAATTGAGGTAGAAGGCGAGGGACTGTCTCAAGAATCAAAGACGAGGATAGAAGTCTATGCTGAGGGAATAAAACGGTCAGATACAACCATTCAGAGGTTATATGAAAAGATTCAATCGATGGAAGAGCCGACATTAGTGGTATTTTTTGGAGACCATCTACCTTCTATTGGTGCGAATTTGAAAGCATTCAAAGAAACCGGATTCGGAGATGAAGAGAGTCAACAAAAGATGTCAAAATTTTATGAGACACCTTTGTTATTCATGTCTAACTTTGACACTGGTTTACCTCAAGAAATTGGAACGGTAAGTCCGATTTATATAGCCCCTATGGTAACAGATTCATTGGACTTTAAAACTCACTTGTTTTATGAATATATGAATGAGATGAAACAAGAAATCCCAGCTTTCAAAGATCTTATTTATATTGATAAGGAGGCAGGTACAGTTCATTCCATGGGTGAACTCCCTTCAACAACGAAATCATTGTTACAAGATTATCATAGGATACAATACGACACATTAGCAGGCAAAGAGTATATACTTGATACTCTATATGACTGAAAAACAGAAATAGAAATGCGCCCTTCGGTACAAAACCGCAGGGCGCATTTTTTAAGCTGCATCTTCCTCGTCTTCCTCATTTTCTTCATCATCATCTTCTAAGCTTTCAAAACCATCGACTTCAAAGATTTCAACAGTGTTTGATGGTAGAGGAATAGACAAGATGCCTTCTTCATTTTCGTATTCTTTTTCGGAAAGCAATGACTCCAGCTCCAGATCATCACTGCCAGAATAAAAGCCAGCTATATTTAAACTGCGTTGATTAGAGCTTTTATTAAACAGGATAAGCACTCGTTCATCTTCCAGCACACGTTCTAAGACCATGACATCTTCATCTGAATAAAGAATGTTCATGTCACCGTGTGTCAAAGCTTCATTGTCTTTTCTTATCTCGATCAATTGCTCGTAATAGGCTTTTAAGTCTTGATTTTGTTTTTCTTCATCCCAAATCATCATTTCACGGTAGTATCTGTCCTTCCACTCATTGACTGCGTTATGATCTCCACTTTGAGATAATCCTACTTCATCCCCGTAATAGATGATCGGGGCGCCTGGCAGGGTAAATTGCAGGGTGGCTGCCATTTTCATCGTTTCCACATTTCCATCAGCTTCATAGATAAAGCGAGGCATGTCGTGGCTGTCGAGGAATGTGGCAGGCAGATATTCCTGGCCATATGTGCTGCGTATCGTTTTCAATGAGTCAGCCAGCTGATCCATAGAATCATTTTTTATAAAAGTATCATAGATGGCCGATTGAGTAGCAAAGTCAATCGCCCCATCCAGTTTGCCTGTGTAGGAATCGATGGTATCCAGGTTGTCCCAAATCTCACCAAAAATGAATGCTTCTGAATCAATCTCTTTCACTTTATGACGGAAATCCACCCAGAAGCTTTGGCTCGGTCCTTTTGCATAGTCTAAACGGAAGCCATCCACACCGATGTCCTCCATCCAGAAAGAAACGACTTCATTCAGCATGTAGTCCCGCACTTCCGGGTTGTCGTTGTTCAGTTCTGGAAGTTCTTGAATGCCATAAAACGTTTCATACCTTTCCGGCCATTTCAAGAATGTATACCAGTCATAGTACCGGCTGGACTCTCCATTATCCAAAGCATCCTGGAAAAACGGGTGTTGATTGGAGGTGTGATTCGGTACCAGGTCGTAAATGACTTTGATATCCCGCTGATGGGCTTTGTGGACGAGTTCCTTCATTAACTCATTGTTCCCAAAGCGTGGGTCGATGTTCATAAAGTCCGTCGGATGATACCCGTGAGAATATGGCCCTTCATAGATCGGAGAAACCCAAATGGTGTTTATTCCTAAGTCATCAATGTAGTCAAGCTTTTCTAGTAACCCTTGAAGGTCTCCTCCCATCCATCCTTTCAACTGCTCATCGTAAGGAATGGTCTCATTCACGGAGGTGTTGTTTTTGCTGCTTCCATCATGGAAGCGATCGACGAACACCTGATAGATGATAGATTCTTTCGCCCATTCTGGTGATTGGAAGTCGTCCACGTAATAGGCGAACTCCGTAGCTTTTTGAGAATAAAGAACGTCATTATCTGCAAATTGAGAGCCTTTGATAGCAGAATTCCATACATCAATTTTGTATTTGACTCTCGTTTCATTCGCTTGTGCAGGAATCGTGCCTGTGAATGTTGTCGTGTGTAAGCCATCTTTAGTGGTTTTATCAATGACGCTCAGCGCTGAGACCTGCCCACTTTGAGCTTGTCCGCGTTTTCCTTTTGGTGTCGTACCATCAGTAGTGAAATAAATAGCTCCATTGTCCACATTTCCGTAATGATCCACTTTGACTGTCACTTCGACAGCATCATTCTGATCAGGGGTATATGGGGAATAATTGAAATCATGAGTGATGTCCTTGGCAATCGGAATATTCACCCAGTCTTGTATGCGATCTTCATACGTTTGGTTTTCTTCAGCGAATGTGACTGTCCTGGGTTGGTCTCGTTCTTCTTTGTAAGGTTCTCCACCAAGACTGTATAAATAAGATAAAGTTTCACCGGGTTCTCCATAAACGGTTACTTCATATTTTCGTTCACCGGTTTTAGTTAAGGGGGCCGCTGTATAATTGAAATTATTTTTACTAGAAGCAAGGGTAGGGGTTACCCAGCCCGGTGTTTCTTCAGGCACAGTCACCTCTAACGTAAGACTTCCAGCTTGTGTAGCTGCAAAATCTACATCTACTGTTCGCATTTCTTGGGGATAAAAGGTGAAAACATAATCCCCATCCTGTGGAGGGGTATAGGACAAGTTGCTTCCACTCATCCAGTTTCCATCATACACATACTTGAATTGAACCTCTTTTCCACCTTCTAATGCAATAGGTTCACTTTTCCATACACCATTTGCGCCGTCATAATGAAGAGGGTTATCATTTGAACCCCAATCAAGCGACGCTGCGTTTCCGCGTAAGACGACGGAAGAGTACTGTTGTTCTTCAGCCTTTACCACCTTTTGTGCAACCGGTTGCGCAAATGACACTAAAAAAACTAATAAGCTTATAAGCAAAATCCAACTTTTTTTCAAGGCAGCTCCCTACTTTCTAAATGGTTTCTTTGCAATCGCTTACATTATAAAGGAAATGATTTCCTTTGTCTACAAGGCTATGGTTATATCTTCCTCTCAAATGAGAGTGTGAATCAGGGGGAGAGCACAGGGCCTCAGACAAACAACAGCCTGGGCCAATACCCGAATAGCTTCACATATTCAGAGAAAGCTATAAATTCTTCTACTTTAGATAGACCATCTTTCGGATTGAAGAATGATGATGCGAAGGAATAGGTAAGTTCAATCTGGTGATCGTAGATATCGTCAAAAGTCATTCGGGTTCTCCGCGAATGATAGTCACTGGTCACGATGATTGCGGATTTGATATTTTTTCTTTCCACAATCTCTTTGGAGAAGAGTGCATTATCGAATGTGCTTGTAGCATGAGGCTCTGAAATCAAGTCGTCCTCAGGAACCCCGAGCTCTGTTGCCTTTTTAACAGTAGTCCATTGGTGTTTCGAATTGGTAAGGATGATTTTCTCTCCCCATCCATTTTCATAAAGTTCTACGGCTTTCTCCATCCGCTCTTTACTGCCGCTGAGAAGGATGATTGCTTCAGACGGCTTCGCATCGCTTTTTATTTCCAGGTAATCAGCGCCGAGAATGAACGGGAGCATTAAAATCAACACACATAGCATAAAGGTGGAGGCTAGTGTAAGAAGTATGTATTTCTTTATTTGTCGGATGGAAAAGTTCAATGGATGACCGCCTCTCTACATTATGGAATATTTTACTATAACTCTTTAGACTTAACATTAAACCATATTTTGAAAATTTATAGGGATTTGACACTTGTAATTTCTTGTCGATTAGAGTAACATTATCTGTAAACCTTTTTATTAGAATTGTTTGTTAATTTGATGAAAGCCGATTCAACGCTGTTGAAAATGTGGTAGAGGAAGGGTAGGAAAATTATGATCAAGCCTGATGAACGAGTAGCAACACCTGGTCAAGTCGTAACTTTTGAACGGAATGATATCACTTTTACAGGGAAAGTCATCCCTAGTCAATGCCAACGGTCGGTTATTGTTGATTTGACAATCATGGATAACTTGGATGAAATCGATTTTGAATACGATCGTACGGTGGTTGCCCATACAAATTACCGTATTATAGACTAATAAATCACTGTAACCCCCTCTCCTCTGAGAGGGGGTTATTTATAGTGAAGGTCTGCTGTCATAAAAGAATATATTGTAAAATATTAAGCTTAACCTGAATATAGTGCAAAATGCTGTAGGAAGTTATAGGAAATTGTACTACTATAATAGATGAGGATTAGGAGATGTGCGAATCGCTTCTGAATCAACAAGGGAAGGGTGAAGTGGGTTGGCACAACTAAGCAGACTATTTTTAGACATGGAAGAGTTATCTGTTTTTGGCAGGTACAGTGTTCGTATTGATCAGACGATTGTCATCGAACCGAAACGCCAATTGACGGAGACTACATTCAGGAGAATTCAGGAAACGAAACCAGTCATTCATCATATCAGTATCAAGGACGCAGGAGTGAAGCCTTTTCTTGAGTTCAAAGGTCCTTACAGATTCAAGAAAGTGAATGGCGTGCTGGTTTTTGAGAGAGTTGCTTCCTGATGATGAAATGATGAAAAAGCCCGTTTGAGAGTAGATCTCAAACGGGCTTTTTACGTTCAGGCAGAAGTTTGGTTAGATTGTTCTTTATCCGGGGCTTTGACCAGCCCCAGCTCTTTCTTCAATTTCGTTTGAATTTCTTTCAGCCCTTCATCTGAGGGGACAAAATAATACAAACCATTTTCCAGGCGTTTATTCTCTCCTTCAATCGAGTAGGATTGTGTCGTTGATTTTTTCGATGAAAAAACTTTTTGGATTGAATAAAGTTCTCTCGGTGATAAGTTTGTGGACACATTCTCTCCCAGTACATCCGCGATGTCTCCGGCTTTGAACAGTGTACCTGCAGAAATCGCTTCATTGATGGCCGCTCTTATGAACTGACGCTGACGTTCTTCACGAGGATAAACCAAGTTCGCTTCCCTTTTCCTCATACGTACAAAGGCAAGTGCTTCTTCTCCATCCATCACCATCGGGCCTTCATCGAACTCGATTTTCTTATACCAATCCAGGCTGCTTCGTTCCCAGAAAGATTCTTTGACATCCACTTCTACCCCATCCAATAAATTCACAATCTCTATGAATCCATCAAAATTGACTGTTGCGAATTTATCAATTGGAATGTCGAGATATTCTTCTACGGTTTCGACCGTCAATCTTTCACCACCATACCCCGACACTTCTCCCATTGAGTAGGCGGCATTGATTTTATGCTGACCTGCATATTTTCTTCCGACTTTCTCCTCTGGAATCGTGACTCTAGTGTCGCGCGGGACGCTGGTCATAGTGATTTTGTTCGTTTTAGGATCGAGGGTCATCACGATTTGCGTGTCTGCCCGTCCGGCTTCGCCGTTTGTCGAATAATCTTCAACGCCCATTAATAAAATAGAAATTGGGTCATCACCGATATCTACGGCTTCTTCTCTTTTGTCTGATTTGTCTCCTCGATTTAAATCCGTAAACGCTGCTGTATAGACTTGAGAAACGAAGTAAAATCCGCCACCGATCAACAGGGCGAACATGATCAATATTGTTGCAATACGTCGTCTTTTCTTTTTTATATTACGTCTTCGAATACGTTCCATTCTTTTGCTCATGGTGTTCACCTCACATACTAACCAATCTCTCAACTTCTTATTCTATCATATATGAAAACACCCGAAGGACATATTTCTATGGAAGGAAAAAGTGTAAACCGCTTGTCATATATAGGTATTTGGTATCGGATAATTGGAATGAATTATCGTTTTTAACAAGAAAATCATACTAATTGGATTTTTTGTTCTTTATAGTGGGAATGAAATCCATGTAGGAAAATGTTGAAGGAGGAACCGTATGTTTCGAAAATCGTTTTTTTATAGTCTTTTTATTTTGTTTTTGGTCTGTACATTCATAACCCCTGTGTCCAAAATGAGCGCGGCGGAAGAAGTACAATCTATAGCGGATGTGAGAAAAAGCAAAGGTGGAGCTCAGGTAGCTGCCAAAGGTGTTGCAACAGCCTCATTTGATGTAGGAGGGGAAACCAACCTCTACATACAAGATGATACTGCGGGTATTGTCGTGAGAGCAGAGGGATTGAATATTGAGGTTGGTGATCGAGTTCAAGCGAGTGGAGAATTCTATGTACATTATGGTTTAGAGCAAATCCAGTCTGACTCTTCCCAAGTGAAGGTTCTAGAAAAAGCAGGAGAACCCGAAGTTAAGAAAATCACTTCTTCTGATTTTGGAGAAGAAGTGGAGGCGGAGCTTGTTCAGGTAGGACCGGTGGAAATTACACAGGTCGATCAATATGGGAACTACACAGCTGAAGATAAAGAAGGAACATTCATAATTCAGCCTCAAGTCGAAAAAAGTCTTGAAGTCGGGAAGACTTATGAACAGATTCAAGGAGTAGTCAGTTACAGTTACGGAGATTACAAGCTGCTGCCCCGCAGCTCCTCCGATATCGTTGAAAAGATATTTTCTGTGACAGCGACCCCTGATTCCGGTGGAGTGGTTACAGGAGAAGAAGTAGCCCTGAACACAGCGGAACCTGGAGCAAGCATTCATTACACGGTAGATGGCTCGACTCCGAATGCAGACAGTCAGAAATACACAGGTCCAATAGAAATCCAGGAAGACGTTAAAATTAAAGCAGTAGCTGTCCGTGAAAACGGGGAGCTAAGTGAAGTCTCTACCTTTGCTTACACGGCTTTAGAGCCTTTGGATGAACTGGAGATCCATGACATCCAGGGGGCAGGACATATCTCTCCTTATGCAGGGAGTGTCGTTGAAGGAGTCGAAGGTGTGGTGACAAAAGTCGATGGAAAAAACACTTTTTACATGCAAAGCCTGAACCCCGATGATGATATCGCCACATCAGAAGGGATTCTTGTATATAACAAGTCGCATTCTTTAAAAGTAGGCGATCATTTAGAAATCACAGGAAAAGTCAAAGAATGGCGTGAAGATGGTTTTAACGATGCTGATGATTTGCTGACGACTGAAATATCAGCGTATGACGTCAATGTATTGTCATCCAGCCATGATCTCCCTGCCCCTGTAGTCATTGGAGAAGACCGTGAACAACCGACAGAAGTGATAGAAAACGATGGAATGGATTCATTCGATCCAAAAAAAGACGGATTGGATTTCTATGAAAGCCTGGAGGGGATGTTAGTCGAGCTTCCTGAGCCGAAAGTGAGCGGCCCGGTCAAATATGATGAGCTCCCTGTGTTTGTCGAAGCAAGTGAAGATCAACTGTTTACCAGAGCGGAAGGGTTATTGATTTCTGAAGAAGATCTTAATCCGGAACGTATTTTAGTGGATGTTAAAGGCTTAGGGGTCCAGGCGAAGACCGGTGATTATTTTGAAGAAAGTATCACAGGGATAGTCAGTTACGATTATAGTAATTTCAAAATTCGTCCGACCGGTGATTTCCCTTCTATAAAAGATGGAGGAACAGAGCGGCAGGAAGCGAAATTGAAAAACAATAAAATCAAACTGACTGTAGCCAGTTATAATGTTGAAAATTTCTCAGCCGAAACCAAACCTGAAAAAGTGAAGAAAATCGCTTCTTCCATTGTCGATCGATTGAATACTCCCGATATCATCGGACTGATTGAAATGCAGGACAATAATGGTCCTGGAGATGATGGAACGGTGGATGCAAGTGAGAGTTATCAAAAGTTGATTGATGCGATTAAAGAAGCTGGTGGACCTTCCTATGAATTTACTGATATCGCCCCTGAAGACAAAGAGGATGGCGGGCAGCCCGGTGGAAACATTCGTGTCGGATTCCTTTACAATCCCGATCGAGTTTCTATGCCGGAGAAGCCTGATGGGGACGCGACTACAGCAGTAGATGTGAAAGAGGATGGCTTAACTCTAAACCCTGGAAGAATTGATCCGACAAACGGAGCTTTTTACGACTCCAGAAAACCGCTGGCAGCTGAATTTGTATTCAATGGTGAAAAAATTGTTGTCGTTGCCAATCATTTCAATTCCAAGGGTGGAGACGACGCTTTATTCGGATCTTCTCACCCGGTAGAATTGAACTCTGAAAAGCAGCGCCTTCAGCAAGCGATTGTCGTCAACAAGTTCGTGAATAAAGTGGATGAAAAAATGAAAGATGCGAAAGTTGTGGTTCTAGGGGACCTGAATGACTTTGAATTCTCTTCCCCTATTGATACCCTTGAAGGCAATGTGCTGAAGAACATGATGGAAGAAGTTCCTCATGAAGAACGGTATACGTATATTTATCAAGGCAATTCACAAGTGCTGGATCACATATTAGTCAGTCACAATTTGAAAAAAGACACCAAAATCGAAACCGTAAACATCAACTCGGATTTTTCTAAGGAATCCGGCCGGGCAAGTGACCACGATCCAGTCCTTGCTCAAATCAAAATCAAGAAAAATAAAGCCAAGGATGATGAAAAGTGGTTCAGCTGGTTTGATGATTTTTGGAATCAATATTTCGGTGAAGTGGAATTTGAATGATAAAAAAACTCCCCGTGCTGCACGGGGAGTTTTCTCTTTATATTTCTTCTCGTTCTAGGATGAGATAGTTCATTTCTTTTTTATCGATGCTGTTGTAGCGCTTGGCGTTGAAAGCGTAGAAAATGATTCCTATCAAGATCCATATTCCAAGTGCCATATACGATTCTTTTCCTAAAGAGGCCGGTGAACCTGGGAATAACAGCAGTACAAGGAACCCTAGTGCGCTGATGACCCCGATCAATGATAAGAGTTTCTTACCTGGAGCCACGACATCTTCCTTACTTTTGGAAGCCTGGCTTGGGGACCAGCGGAAGAATTTATAGGCCGTCGCTGTACAGAAGAAATAAGCGATGGCTACACCGGTGGCCGACATATCCACTACCCAGAGCAGCGCCTGTCTTCCGAACCAAGGGGCGATCAGACAGACCACCATCGTAAATAGTATTCCTACATAAGGCGTGTGATATTTGGAATGAAGCTTTCTGAACATGTTCGGTAAAATCCGGGCACGGCCCATAGCAAATGTCAAACGGCTGGCTGAGATGTAGAAACCGTTCAGTCCAGTAAAGATTCCCATAGTAACAGCGATGCCGATGACAAATACACCGATTCTTCCCATATAGCTTTCAATGGCGTCTCCTGTACCCCAGACAGAATTACTGGCTTCAATATCAGCGAGCAGCTGCTGCCAAGGCATCGTACTTGCCGTGATTAAAATCATTGCGCTGTAGGCAAGGCCGGCAGCTAAAAGTGACCAGATGATCAGACCGAACGCTTTTTTAGGTTCGAATTTGAATTCTTCAGCCGCCTGCGGGATATTATCGAAACCGACGTAGGCGAAAGGTGCGAGCGCCAGAATCGATAGGATGGATGCGATGGCAGCCTGGTCAGGTTTGAAGGCCGGCGTGATATTTTGGACACTCGGTCCTTCTGTAAAGATCGCACCCAAGGCTAAAAGTGTAATGCCTGCAATTAAGATTAAGCTGAATACAAACTGCGTCCGACCGGAAAAGCTTGCTCCGCGAATGTTTAAAAAGGCAAATAAGATAAGTGCAATACTTGCAATCGCGATTTGAATAATGGAAACTTCATATCCTGCGACAGTGTATAGATTACCTGTCCGGACAAGCTCCGGGAATAGAAATTTAGCTAAAAGTGCCAAAGCAGATGCGTTCAAAGCGACGATACATATATATCCGAGCGTCAAAAACCATCCGGCAATAAATGCGAAACTCCGTCCGAATCCGATATAAGCGTATGCGAATTCTCCCCCTGTGACGGGGAATTTTTCAATAAGGAAGCCATAACTTACTCCGATCACCATCATAAGGGCTGCGCCTAACAAGATACCAATGACAACTCCGAGAGGTCCTGCCTGGCTGATCCAGTCCGTCGGAAGGACGAAGGCTCCCCAGCCAATCGCAGATCCAAAGGCAATGGCCCAGACCCAGTGAGGCTTCAAAGATCTTTCAAGTTTTTTTCGTTCTCTTTTTTCCATGTGACGTTAATCCTCCTATTTGTTAACCATACGCACCGATTTTACGTATACTTCCGGCTGTATGCAAATGTTCTTTTGTATATAACTCCATTAGGGTTATATTGACTACTTGATTAACGTTCAAACATAAAATGATGATTTTCTTTAAAAATCGTCATTTTTTTGATGACCCCCTCAAAGTGTTACAAGGGTAGCGAAGAAGTATAGAGATTTTCATGCCACCAAAAAAATAATGCTGAGTAGTGAAACTTTAACCAGTTTGAATCGTCTAGAATATAGAAGGTTTATATATGGAATAAATTTACTTTTTTCTATTCGTTTGAAGTTTATTTACTCGCAAATTCGGCTAACGGGTAATGAAGAAAAAAATATATATTCGATTGCCCGTTCTTGTGCTATAATCTTCTAAGATTTAGTGTTCGACAATAACCAACATCTATGCAATGCATGATGGAAAAAATATATCAGCTTACAACGTGTCGGAGAGGACATAATAAACCTGAGGAGGGTCTTTATGGAGTATAAGGCCTTGTTATTCTGCTTTATTGCTTCCATTTTAATCACACCGCTTGTTAAAAAAATCGCAATTAAAATCGGTGCGACCGATCAGCCCAACCATCGTAAAGTGCACAAGATCGTAATGCCCCGTTTAGGAGGCTTGGCGATATTCTTAAGTTTTGCGGCGGGCCTGCTGTTTTTCTTCCCGGAAAGCAATTATACATGGCCTGTATTCATAGGAGCGACAATCATCATCATCACGGGTGTCTTAGATGATATGAGAGAGCTCTCCGCTAAAGTGAAGTTAGGTGGACAACTCCTCGCTGCTGTTGTCGTCGTTCTTGGTGGTGTCCAAGTGGGGTACATCAACCTTCCATTCGGCGGGCAGCTGGAATTCGGTTACCTCAGTATTCCGATCACGATCCTTTGGATTGTCGGGATAACCAATGCCATCAATCTGATTGATGGTCTCGATGGACTTGCTGCCGGAGTTTCATCAATAGCTCTTCTTACGATTTCAGGAATGGCGATCACCATGGGGAACGTATTCGTAGTTTTCGCAGGGTTAATGATGTTAGGAAGTACCTTAGGTTTTCTTATCTACAACTTTTACCCAGCCAAAATATTCATGGGGGATACCGGCGCATTATTTTTAGGTTTCATGATCAGTGTCCTGTCCCTGCTGGGCTTTAAAAATGTAACTTTATTTTCTTTCATCATTCCAGTTATTATACTAGGTGTTCCGATTTCAGATACACTATTTGCCATCGTTCGCCGTGTAATACAACGTAAACCGTTATCAGCACCGGACAAGTCCCATTTACACCATTGTTTGATCAATTTAGGTTACAGTCATCCGGAAACTGTATTGATGATATATGCTGTTAGTGCCTTATTCAGTCTAGCAGCTGTGATTTTCTCACAAGCAACCATGTATGGGTCCCTGCTGGTCATTGGAATGCTGTTCCTGATGATTGAACTGATTGTCGAAATGACAGGTTTGATCGGTAAGGATTATAAGCCGATTCTCAACTTTATCAGGGATTATCGTAAGCGATAAAAAAGCTGTCTCTTTTGAGACAGCTTTTGTCATTCCCCGGGAAATATTTCGTCGTAAATTAAGGAAATTTGAAAAGGTGTTCCTGAATGTTGAGGAACGCCTTTGTATTACATAGAGGAATCTTGTTCGTCATCTTCTGCAAATGAATTCATATTTCCTTGATTTTCTGGGGATTCTATATCCAGATGGGTCCTTAATTGTTGTTGTGCAGTCAAAAGGCTGTCTTCCTGTACGTTGTAATACCAAACGCCATTTTTCCTCATTCCTTCACCTTTAATCTGCATTTTGTTAAAAGATAACCCTTCTTTGGTAAGGAAGTAATCTTTATAACTGATCATTTCATCGAAGGATAAATTTGTTTTGAGGTTGTTATTGATGGAGTCGATAATCCCGCTGAAATTACCAATCGCATTTTCTGACATTGCCTGGCGGATGATTTCCTGTATCAAGTCCATTTGACGCTGGCCACGGGCCAGGTCACTGTCATACTTTCTCGTCCGTGCAAGCGCTAAGGCTTCTTCACCATTCAAATGCTGGTATCCTTTTTTCAGTTCAATAGCTCCTGATTGGTCTTTACTATTTTGTTCTTTGATATCAAAAGGAACATTATACGTAATCCCACCTATGGAATTGACGACTTCTACAAATGAGTTGAAATTGAGCCTCACATAATAATCGACAGGGACATTAAACATGCGCTCGACCGTTTCCACAGTCGCATCGATACCTCCGAAAGCATGGGCGTGGGTGATTTTATCCTTGTAGCCGACTTCAGGAATGTAGGTGTAGGAGTCACGGGGGATACTGACCATTTTGATGGATTTTTCATCGTCATTGAACGTCGCTAAGACGAGTGCATCAGACCTTGCATGTTCTGAAGTGCGCTGCTCACTGTCATCAATACCTACAAACAGAACGGATGTGTGATCTTTAGCAGGGTTTACGACTTTCACGCGCTTGTCCGATTTTTTACCCCGGTCCAGAGCCTGGTGGGAGTCGGTGGCTGTCTGCTTCACTTTATCCGTAATATACGCAGCATACCCGGCAGCGGCTCCCACTCCCGACAGGAGAATGAAAGCGAGAGCCCAAATGACATACTTCACTTTTTTGCGACTCATGATGTTCGATTACCCCTTTATTCTGGAGTGACATCAAATTCTACATACGATGATTCTCCAATAGTGATTTGAGCTTGGTTGCTTGTTAAATCGACAATCCAGCTTTCAAATTCTGTTTCTTGACCACTTTCTACATATATTATTAGTTCCACATTCTCCAGGTAATTAATCGTATCCAGCGTATATTTCGAATTACGGACTTCATTTTCAAGTTTTCCAAGCAGGTGATAATCGACAGTCACTTTCATTTGTTTCATCAATTGCCTGCGGACGACGCCGGTCGCATCGATCGCTGTCGATGTCGTACCACCATATGCCCGGATTAAACCGCCTGCGCCTAATTTGATTCCGCCGAAGTAACGGGTCACAACGACTGCAGTATCTTTCAATCCCCTCTTTTTCAAGACTTCAAGCATTGGAACTCCTGCTGTGCCGCTCGGCTCCCCGTCATCATTCGCTTTCTGAATCAAATCATGCTCACCGATCATATAGGCAGAGCAGTTGTGGGTCGCATCGCTATGCTTCTTTTTGATTTCCTGAATGAAAGCCTGTGCTTCCTCTTCTGTTTCACATCTTCTCACGTACCCGATGAATCGGGATTTTTGGATAATAACCTCTTCGGATCCTTCAGTTTTGACTGTATGATAAGTTTCTAACATCGTTGTCCAACCTCCTAATTTTTCATTATATAACCCGGGGTTCTATCCGGCAAATGAAGGAATCTTATGTATGAAAATAGAAATACTTACTAGATTTCGTAATCGAACACCCCCATAAAAATACTTAGGTAAAACGAATGAGTGTGTTGTGAATATTGATGGAGGGACTTTGATGAGTGATAAAAAATTTAGGGATTTCGCACTTGATCATATCATAGAAGAAATGATAGATACGGTATCCAATAGTAAAGATGAGATCTTTGAAATTGGAGAGGATTCCCGCCATGAGTTTGAAAAGCTGAATCAGGAATTATTAGAGACAAAAGAAGAAGTATTGTCTTTGATCAATGAAGGCGATCTTCTTGAGAGAAAAGTACGCTTATCACGAGTGCGCTTATCTGAAGTGAGCAAACAATTCCAGAAATATTCCGAAGAAGAAATCCGTAAAGTGTACGAGCAGACCCACAGTCTGCAGATGGATTTATCAATGAACCGAGAGAAAGAAAAACAGCTTCGTGCCCGCCGTGATGATCTGGAGTTCCGATTGAGGAATTTGGATGAAACGATCGATCGTGCGGAGGCATTGGGTGGCAAGATTTCAGTCGTATTGAATTACCTGAAAGAGGATTTCAAACAAGTCTCAAACGTGCTGGAAGATGCAAAAGAAAAACAGAAATTCGGTCTTCAGATCATTGAAGCACAAGAGGAGGAAAGGCGACGCCTTTCCAGAGAAATCCACGACGGCCCGGCTCAGATGCTTGCGAACGTCATGCTACGCTCAGACCTCGTAGACCGTACATATCGCGAGCGCGGTATTGATGAAGCATTAAGTGAAATGAAAAGTGTTCGAAAGATGGTCCGCTCAGCTTTATATGAAGTGCGGCGTATCATTTACGATCTGAGGCCGATGGCTTTAGATGACTTAGGGCTGATCCCTACTTTGAAAAAATACCTGGCCACCATCGAAGACTATAACAACATTGAAATCCAGTACACGTCCCTCGGAGAAGAACGGAGACTAGAACCTAAATATGAAGTCGCTCTTTTCCGTTTGATTCAAGAAGCTGTACAGAACGCAGTCAAACATGCGGAAGCCACATTCATCCATGTGAAGATGGAGATGAGAGGAGAGACCGCAACGATCTTGGTCAAAGATGATGGGAAAGGATTCGATCCGAATAAAACAAAGAAAAACTCATTCGGAATCGTAGGGATGAAAGAAAGGGTAGAAATGCTGGAAGGTGAGCTTTCTATCGAATCAGGTATAGGAGAAGGGACAAAGGTCACGATTCATTTACCAATTAATAGATAAATTTAGGAAGAACTATGTAAATGGACATGAATCGTTTATAATAGGAGTTAGATAGGATTAGGGTTTATAAAAAAGACGTAGAGATAAAAGATAGAAAAAGAGAGAAAACAGATTAGGGTATACCATTGTAAGTAATAGGAGGAAGAGACTATGACGACCAGAATCGTTCTTATTGATGACCACAAATTGTTCAGAGAAGGCGTAAAAAGAATTTTAGACTTTGAATCCAGTTTCGAGGTCGTGGCGGAAGGGGACGACGGTTCATCCGCACTTCCATTGATTGAGCAGTACATGCCGGATGTTGTATTGATGGATATCAATATGCCAAGCATGAATGGAGTCGAAGCTACAGCAGAAATCTCAAAGAAATACCCAGAAATCAAAGTGATCATTCTTTCCATCCATGATGATGAGAACTACGTGACACATGCATTGAAAACAGGGGCAAAAGGCTACCTTCTTAAAGAAATGGATTCTGATGCGTTGATTGATGCAATCAAAGTCGTGAGCGATGGTGGGTCTTACCTGCATCCAAAAGTGACACACAACCTTGTTGCTGAGTATCGTCGTCTATCTGAAAATAAAGGTAACAACGCTTATCGTACCATCGAGTACCGCAAACCACTTCATCTGCTGACTCGTCGTGAGTGCGAAGTTCTTCAGCTTCTAGCAGACGGTAATAGTAACCGGGGTGTTGCAGAGGCGTTATATATCAGTGAAAAAACGGTTAAAAACCACGTAAGTAATATTTTGCAAAAGATGAACGTGAATGACCGTACGCAAGCGGTCGTCACCGCCATCAAAAATGGCTGGGTAGAAGTCATTTAAATGCAGTGATGAATAGGCATCGGATTAGGATGAAGTATTCCTGGTCCGGTGCCATTTTCATTGCGTCAGAATAACCCTGAAAACAATCAAGCTTAACCCTATGATTCCATGGATACAGATAGACAGATTTCCAGTTTGGTGGTGCAATGCATGAGGGGTTCATGTAGAATGATAGTACAAGAGAATGGAAAATACATACTTATACATTCGCGATAAGGAGATGAATATATAATGAAAACAGCGGTACTTACCGATAGTACAGCTTACCTGCCCAGGGATATCCGCAAGGCCAAAAACATACATATGGTGCCGTTAAACGTCATTTTTGGTCATGAATCCTATCAGGAAGAAGTCGACATAAATGCAGATGATTTCTACGATATGGTCAAAGAAGGAGAAAAGCTTCCTAAAACATCACAGCCTGCGATTGGTCTGATGACTAAAAAACTCGAAGAACTCGCTGAAAATTATGATGCGGTTGTAGCGATCCACCTTTCGAGTGGCATCAGCGGAACCTTCCAGGCGATGAATACAGCCTCTGAAATGGTGGAAAACCTGGAGGTGCATGTGTATGATTCGGAAATCAGCTGTCTCATGCAAGGGTTTTATGCATTGGAAGCGGCCGAGTTAGCAGAAAATGGAGCGACGCCGGAACAGATTTTGACTCGTATGGATGAAATGAAACAGACGATGAATGCCTATTTCATGGTCGATGACTTGAGTCACCTGAAAAGAGGTGGCCGGTTGAATGGTGCCCAGGCTTTTGTAGGCAGCCTCCTTCAAGTGAAACCGGTCCTTCACTTCGTAGATACGAAGATCGTCCCATATGAAAAAATCCGTACAAGGAAAAAAGCAATCAGAAAAATCATCTCATTATTCGAGGAATTGGTCAGTGAAGGCGGGCAGTACAAAGCCTGCATCATTCATGCCAACCGCCCAGATGAAGCAGTAGAGATTAAGAAAGAAATTGAAGAAAAACATGATAATGTCGATATCGAGGTCAGTTATTTCGGTCCTGTCATCGGAACCCACCTTGGGGAAGGTGCCATCGGCCTCGGCTGGTACCGAAAATCCTGATAATAAGTAAGCACCTGTTTGTGAGACTCGGACAGGTGCTTATTTTTAACAGGAAGGTGATGACATGCTGAAAGACTTTTACAATTATTTTGTCCCCCGTTTCGATTGGATCCCCTCATCCAAACCCTCCCATTCTCATTCTCATCCGGAACTTGCCGGAAAACTCCTTCAGAGAAATGAACTCCATGTGCCGGAAGAACAACTGAAATACCTTATTCCACAGTCTGTCTTAACCGAAGTTGATGCGATTGAGCGCTTTGTCTGGGGCTATCAATGCCGACGCTGCGGGAATCGCAAGCATGATCTGTTTGCAAAAATGCCTCATGCAAATTGCGGGAAGGAGTGTGTGTATTGCCGTCACTGCATCCAGCTCGGTCGTGTGATGGATTGTGAACCCTTATATTATGGCAGCTCTTCCTTTCAATGGCTGGAATACAGCCGTCCGTGTCAATGGGAAGGAGAGCTTTCTCACCATCAGGAAAAAGCTGCAGCTGAAATAACGAAAACCGTCCATCACGGAAAAGGTGAACTGCTTGTATGGGCCGTCTGCGGTGCGGGAAAAACAGAGATGCTCTACCCTGGACTGACACTTGCTTTGGAAAAGGGGAAGCGGGTATGCCTTGCGACGCCAAGAGTTGATGTTGTAAGGGAGTTGTATCCACGATTCCAAAAAGCTTTTCCGGATGTAAAGATCCAAGCGCTCTATGGAGATAGTGATGAGAAAAGAGGAGATGCACCTTTCCTCGTTGCTACTACTCATCAGCTCTACCGTTATGCCCATGCTTTTGATGTAATCATTATTGATGAAGTGGATGCTTTTCCTTATCATAATGATCCAACTCTCCATTTTGCGAGTAAAAGGGCTGCAAAACCAGATGCATCGATCATTTATTTGACCGCGACACCAAGAAAAAAATTCAAGAGAAGAATCAAATCTGGAAATCTTCCTTCTGTCTTCATTCCACGACGCTTTCACGGTCATCCCCTACCAGTTCCGACACTGAAAATGATGTACAATCTTCCAAGCTACTCAAAAAGAAAACTTCTCCCACCTGCCATCCTGAACACGATCCGACGTCAGCAAAGTACGAATCGTCAATTGTTGTTGTTTTTTCCTTCCATTAAAAAAGCGGAGGAAACCGCTCGAACCTTATATACCAGAGGGTATCAAGTGAAGTCCGTCCACTCAGAAGATCCTGACCGGGAAAGAAAGATTCTACAGTTTCGCAATAAAGATTACCGCATCCTGGTGACTACCACGATTTTAGAGCGGGGAGTGACTTTTTCTTCGGTTGATGTTTTCGTGATCGATGCCGGCCATGAAGTATTTGATGAAGCGGCCCTTGTACAGATTGCCGGACGAGCGGGGAGGAGTCCTGAAGACCCTGATGGAGAAGTCATCTTTTTCCACAGCGGAAAAACGAATGCTCTTCTGGATGCCGTCGATCACATTCGTGATATGAACCGATTGGCGGATCGGTCATGAGGTGTTACGTTTGTCATCAAGAAATCATGCTGGTAGTGACGTGGGATACGTTCTGGAGACCGCCGAAGAAAGAAAAGATATGTAACGATTGCTTAGATGAAATGAAAGTGCTTGGTGAAGCGGGATGCCCCGTCTGCTCACGTGAAGACAGCACAGGGGTTTGTTTCGATTGTAAACGCTGGACAAAATCTCATCCTGATCTATTGAAAAGAAATACATCGGTCTACCACTATAATGGTTTTGCCAAAGATTTAGTGGCGAGATGGAAGTATAGAGGAGATTATGTGTTGATCCAATCAGTGGAAGAACAAATCGTTAAGGCTTTTGACGAGGCTGGTTATCGTAATTGGCCTCTTATCCCCATCCCTTTAAGCGATGAACGAGAAAAGGAACGAGGGTTTAATCAATCGGAAGCAATCATCGAGTTGTTGAACAAGAGCCCTGTCCAAGCTTTAGTAAGAAGTCATTCAGAGAAACAATCCAAAAAAGGAAGGCTTGAACGGATTCATTCCCAAAACCCGTTTACGCTTGTTGAACCTATATGTAAACCTGTCGTCCTTGTTGATGATATATATACTACGGGAACTACAGTCAGGCATGCGGCTTCATTATTGACAGAACAAGGGTGTCCCGAAGTCTATTCTTTCACGGTTTTCAGATAATTCTGCTTTCCTCCTTCGGATTCCGATGTTTAATCCGATATAATAGTTAAAAGAGATACTCAGGAGGCGACGCCGATGGGAGAAGTAGCGAATTGCCCGCACTGCAATGCCATTTTTTTTCGAGGTCCTGCGACGATGTGCAAAGACTGTATGAAAAAAGAAGAAGAACAGTTTCAGGCGGTTTATGCTTTTATGAGGATTCGAAAGAACCGTACAGCTCAAATCTCTCAAATCGTTGAGGGGACAGGGGTTCCGGAAAAACAGATTCGTAAATTTGTAAAACAGAAACGTCTGCATCCGGCGCAATTTCCAAGTTTATCTTATGAATGTGAAAAGTGTGGAGGACCTATTCAAGACGGTCGTATCTGCTTAGATTGTATTAAGGAAATTGAAAGTGGACTTAAGCAGGTGGAAAGAGATAAAGAACTATCCGAAATGAAAAAACAAGCTGCAAAGATGACCTATTACTCTGTAAAAGATGATTGAAAAATACCTTAAACAATAGATCTTGTTGGACGATATAAGAATAAAGAAGGAGTCGTAAGAAAGGTGAAAGAGGTGAACTTATGAAGATCAATGGTCCGAACCATACAAACTTCAACCCATATAAAAAACAAATTCAAAAACAATCCGGGATGAAAGAAATCCAATCACAAAAAGATAAAATAGAGATATCCCATCAAGCCAAGCGCATGCAAAGTTCTGAAAAAGCGGACCCTGCGAGACAAAAGCTTGTCAATGATATCAAAATGGAAGTGGATGCAGGAAACTATCAAAAGGATGCAAAGTCCACCGCTGAAAAAATGCTCGATTTTTGGACCAATAAGTCATAGAGGAGAATTTGTGTGACCATCAATACTGTCGTTCAGCATATGAACCACTTAAAAAAACTTCATGACAGTCTGCTCGTTTTATCAAAAAAGAAAACGGACGCATTGAAACAAAACGATGTGAACGGAATTCAACAACTGCTCATTCAAGAAAGAAAGCATGTCCAAGCGATCAGCCAAGTGGAAAAGAAACGGGAGATGGCCGTGAGTGACTGGTATCGTGAGCGGGGAGAAATTCCTTTATCTGCCACGGTATCTGAAATGATCGAACAATTGGATGGCGGAGAAAAAGCAAAACTGAATGAAGCTTATGAGCGGTTGATTTTCGTATTGTCCGAATTGAAAAAGCAGGAGCAGCTGAATTCTGAGTTGACTCACCAATCTCTGCAATTCATCAATTTATCCCTGGATTTACTCCAACCCTCCCTCAATACAGTGAATTATTTTAACCAAACCGGAACAGCTTCAGATGTGCAGCCTAAACGATCCGTCTTTGATTCAAAAGCATAGAAAAGAGGAGAATTCACTATGGTATCAACTTTTCATGGACTTGAGGTGGCCAAGCGGGGGTTATTCACCCAGCAGTCAGCTCTGTATACAACAGGTCATAACATCTCAAATGCGAATACAGAGGGATACACGAGGCAGAGGGTGAATTTCGAGCAGACTTCCCCTTACCCGGCAGCAGCGAGAAATCGTCCTGAAATGCCGGGGCAGATCGGTCAGGGTGTTCAAGCAGGAACCATCGAACGGGTCCGTGAAGAGTTCATCGATGTGCAGTTCAGGAATGAGAACCATAAAGTCGGTTTTTATGAGTCTATTTCAGGTGCACTGGAAAAGATGGAAGAGGTCATGAATGAACCCTCTGAACAAGGTTTATCCAAAACGATGGATCGCTTTTGGCAGTCGCTTCAGGATTTAGCTGTGAACCCTGAAAATTCAGGGGCACGTTCAGTTGTCCGCCAGCGAGGCATTGCGTTAGCAGAAACATTCAATTACCTGGATGGATCACTGAAGGCGATCCAAAAAGATATGAAAAACGAAATCAACGTCGTTTCAATGCAGATCAATTCGTTATCCAAGCAGATTAACAGTGTGAACCACCAAATCGGGGAAATTGAACCTCATGGGTATGTACCGAACGATTTGTATGACCAAAGGGACAGGCTTTTAGACGAAATGTCCAAATTGGTCAATATCGATGTCAGCTATTCTCCTTCCAGCACGAAAGGGTCTGCGGATCCTCTTGCTCTTGGAAAAGCAACCGTCCGGCTTGCGAATGAAGATGGCACTCCTGTGCAGCCGAATATCGTTTTAGTCGATGGAAAAACAGAACAGGTGAATGACGTGAGCGTTTCCTTCAATGAAACGAGGGGTCAAACGCTCGTCAATCAAATTACTGTCGGCGATCAAAAATATTCAATGAATGAATTCAAGGCCAATGGGAAGTTGACAGGGCTTATGACGGCTGTGGGGTATATGGGAAATACACCAGATGTAGAGGCATATACGATTTCCGAGTCTTATTCCATGGATGGATCAACGGATGCTTCTCTTCCCAGCAAACTGCACGGGGAGACGTTGACGATTTCAGGGACAAGGGCGATTGCTGAAGATCCGGGTTATCAAACCAGCCAGCAGTTTTCCGTCACGATTGAACCGGATGAAACATTAAAGAGTTTAGCTGATAAAATCAACAACTCAGGCCAGGGTGTCACAGCAACGGTCGAGGAGCATGACGGCTCTCAACAGCTGGTTTTAAAATCTCAGTACGTCGGTAAAGAAGCAGCCTTGAATGTTCAGCCTTCTGATGCTGCTTCTGCACTTGGTGTGCAGGGTGATTATCAGGGTTCGAACAACTTGAACGGTGTCTTTTCGAATATGTTGGCCAACCTCGATCGGATGGCATCTGCGTTTATGACCGAGTTCAACCGTGTCCATCAAGGTGGGGAATCGCTGGAAAGCATGAATAATGGTGACACTCCCCCGCCATTCTTTTCATTCGGTAAATCTCTGCCTCCTTCGGTGAAGGACGGAGTTTATCGTGGCTTATCCGGATCGATCCAAATTTCTGATTCGATTCGCAGGGACTTGGATGATATCGCTGCTGCCAAGACCAATAAAAATGGACAGGCATTTGCCGGTAATGGAGATAATGCTCAGGCGCTCGCAGATGTCAGGACAGAAGCGTTGGATCTTTTAGGGCAGGAAACGAGTGTCGCTTCTTTTTACGAAGGGATGATCGGCAGTATGGCGGTGGAAGCTCAGGAAGCCAATCGTCAGCATGAGAATTCTGAAACGTTAAGACAATCGGTGGAACAACAAAGACAATCCGTCAGTTCTGTATCGCTTGATGAAGAAATGACGAATATGGTCAAATTCCAGCATGCATACAATGCGGCAGCCAGAAATATCACCGTCGTCGATGAAATGATGGATCGAATCATCAACCAAATGGGCCGAGTGGGGAGGTAAGTGATTGACGATGCGTATTACACAAAGTATGCTTTCAAACAATATGCTTCGTAACTTGAGTAAAAGTTATGAGAATATGGATAAATACCAGCAGCAGCTATCGACAGGTAAGAAAATCCATCGTCCTTCCGATGATCCTGTCATAGCGATGAAATCGGTCAACTACCGGACGCAGAAAACGGAAATTGAACAATACAAGCGGAACATGACCGAAGTGAACATTTGGATGGATAACTCTGACTCTTCTCTTGATAAAGCGACGAAGACGATGCAAAGGATTCGTGAGTTGAACGTCCAAGCGAGTAACGGCACTTATGATTCCGGTCAAAGAAAGAATATAGCGAAAGAAGTCCAGCAGCTGGTCGAACATATGGAGAACATCGGTAACTCCAAAATCAATGGAAAATACTTATTCAATGGGGCAAACACGAAAACAGCTCCAGTATCGGTCAAAGAAAACACTTTTCCCGATAACAGTGATCCAGTGAAGATGGAGGTTTCCCAGGGAGTTTTTCTGAAAGCCAATGTCGATGGCACGCAGGTTTTCAATGAAGAACTGTTTAAGGACCTGAATGAATTCGCCTCTACTTTAGAGAGCGGTTCTGAAAAAGATCTCGATCAGTTTATTTCCAAGTTAGATGGTCACATTGATAATATCGTTAATGAACGGGCAGATCTCGGGGCGCGGATGAACCGGGCGGAACTCGTAGAAGATCGTTTAGAAACCCAGGAAATCATTGCGAACCGCGTTCTTTCAGATAATGAGGATGCAGAGCTTGAAAAAGTGATTACAGATTTGAAGACACAGGAAAGTGTCCACCGTGCAGCCATGGGTGTTGGAGCACGGATCATTCAACCGACATTGATGGATTTTTTAAGATAAGCTATCTGAATTTCAGGTAGCTTTCTTTTTTAAGGGGAGGGATCGTTATGGATATGCCAAAGCTGCAACTGCAAACTCAGCAAGCAAAACTTACACTCAATACGAACCCTGCCCGTCATGAATATCATCAACAAAAAGCTGAACAAAGTATTCAGCAGCCAAAAGCAGATCTTAAGATTGAGCAAAAACCGGGGAAATTGACGATCGATCAATCGAATGCCTGGCGTAACCTTCATTTCAAATCGGTTTTTGAAAGGACGCGGGAAGTGGCGGATGATGCCAACCAGAAATGGCTGGAGGGCATCGGACGTATGGCAGAAGAAGGCGATGATTTGATGCGTGTGGAGAATGGTGGAAATCCCGTTGCTGAACATGCGAAAAACAATTCAGTGATGAATTTTACGTATCTTCCAGGGAACACTCCGACGTACGATTTAGTCAAGGCGAGGTATGAAGCGAACCCTGCAGTGATCGAAGTTCAGAGGAATGATCCAATTATTGAAGCCACTCCCAGATACCCACAATTCGAATATCAACGAGGCTCGGTGGATGTCTCACTAGCTCAACATGCAGATGTTAAGATTGACTGGAAAATTTAATTTCGTATAAAGGAAGGGACCTATGAAAATCGAAACGAAATATTTTGGTGCGATTGAAATAAACGAAGAGCAAGTCATTCAATTCAAACAGGGGTTGCCGGGGTTCAAGGATTACAAGGAATTTGTGCTCCTTCCACTTGAGGAAGCTCCTATTTATAAAGTTTTACAATCGACGAAAGAAGAGGGACTTGCTTTTATCCTCGTCAATCCATATGTATTCTTCCACGATTACGCTTTTGATATTGACGAACAGTCTAAAAAAGAACTGGACTTGAAACTGGCGGAAGACGTGGAATTATATTCTGTAATGACGTTGAAAGACCCTTTTAATCAATCCACAATTAACTTGCAAGCTCCAATCATCATCAACCAACAAAACAGAGATGCGAAGCAGCTAATCTTGAATCAATCTGATTATCATACGAAGCACTCCATCACATCTAAAGAAGAAGCAGGTGAATCCCATGCTCATTCTAAATAGAAAAAAAGATGAATCAATCAGAATCGGTGATGATATTGAAATTAAAGTGATCTCTGTTGAAGGCAATCAGGTAAGGATCGGAATCGATGCCCCTTCTGATATGGAAATTCATCGTCAGGAAATCTACTTTGCGATTCAGGAGGAGAACAAAGAAGCTGCTTCACTTAATAATGATTTAATGAATTTATTAAAAAATAATAGTCCAAAAGATTAAATGAAACCAGAAGTCGTCCGATATAAGAAATGTAAAGCCAAGCATTTCAAAAGTCGGCCGACTTTTTACTTGGTCAAACTTTTTACAATCCCACAAGGACGTGGGGTTCAAAAATCAAGGAGGATGATTTAATCATGCGTATTAACCACAATATCGCAGCGTTGAACACGTATCGTCAATTGGGTCAAGCGAACAAAGGTATGGAAAGCTCCATGGAGAAACTTTCCTCCGGCCTTCGTATCAACCGTGCAGGAGATGACGCAGCTGGTCTTGCAATCTCTGAGAAAATGAGAGGTCAGATTCGTGGTCTTGAACAAGCGGGTCGTAACGCTCAGGATGGAATTTCAATGATTCAAACTGCTGAAGGTGCTTTGAATGAAACTCATTCTATCCTTCAGCGTATGAGAGAGCTATCTGTACAATCTGCGAACGAAACAAACACTTCAGATGATCGAGCTGAAATTCAAAAAGAAGTTAATCAACTGATTGACGAAATAGATCGTATTGCAAATACGACTGAATTTAACACGAAGAACCTTTTAAATGGTGAAGCTTCTGGTGTACAAGTCAAAACTGGTGATAATAATGTTATTTCAACTAGGTTAACAGGTGCAAACACATATGAAGGAACATTAAGTGTGAACGTAGACACTGCAGCTGTAGCACAAGTGCAAACATCTGTAGGTGGTACAAATGCTAATGCAGTAGCTGTTGATTTTACAGGTGTGAATGGAACTGATACATTAGCAGGTACTTTTGACGCTGGAGGAAATACAGCATTTGGTGGAGATGAATCACTTACCATCTCTCAAAATGGAAAGAGTATTAGTGTGGATGTAGCCGGTACGGATACATTCAACCAAGTTGTTCAAAGGCTGAATCAATCTTTTGAAGATCAAGGAATGTCAGTAACGGCTTCGTTTAGTGCAACTAATGCAGATAATGGGTTAGTTCTAACTTCAACTAAAGCTGGTTCAGACTATGATATTACTGCTACAGAAAATAACTTTGATAATGGCGCGACGTTTGGCTTTGGAACTGGAGGTACAGGTGCAGGCACAGCTTCAGTAGATGCTGTGGTTACTCTACAAGATTCTGTTTCAAATACAGACAGTGCAAACATTACTGTTTCAGGTGACACGGTTAGTTTAACAACTGCTGATGCAAACCTAGGTTTAAACAACCTTGAGATTCAACTAGAGCAAGGCGCTCTTACAGCAACAGGAGATGGTAAAGCGACTGTTGAAGTTGGTCAAGGTGGAGTCATGATGCAAATTGGTGCAAACCAAAGTCAAAGCATGGCAGTCAATATCAATTCAATGAATGCGAATAAGATTGGTTTAAATAGTGATGTTTCCTCTACATTCTCAAGTATCTCAGCTTTAAAAGGATCAGGGGTATCTACTACTACAAATGCCGAAAAGGCGATTACCTTAATTGATGACGCAATACAAGAAGTGTCTTCCGAACGTTCTAAACTAGGTGCTTACCAAAACCGTTTGGATCACACAATCAATAATTTAGGTACATCTGCTGAGAACTTAACAGCTTCTGAATCTCGTATCCGTGACGTTGATATGGCGAAGGAAATGATGAACCAGACGAAAGAAAGTATTCTTGCTCAAGCTTCCCAAGCTATGCTTGCTAAAGCCAACCAAAACCCACAAGGAGTTCTACAACTTCTTCGATAATTATTTTAGAGACCTATCATTTGATAGGTCTTTTTTATTTAATCTATTTACTTTTCAACCGATAATGTATATAAGGTGATATACTCAAGGAAGAGTAGAATTATATGTTTCAAGGATGAGTGAAAGGTGAACGTTAGTAATTCCAACGTTTTTTTCCTCATCCTTTTTTAATTTTAAAAAAAGATGAGTCAAATAGTTAACAAATGATAGAAACAACCGATATAATGAATGAGAAAGAAAAATTTTACAATAATGTATTTTATTACATTAAAACAGTCTAGCTCATGGATGAGTTAGAAAAATACGAAACACTCAAGGATGAGTAATAGACCTGTAGTCTCGAAATGAGCTGATAGGTTTATTTACTCATCCTTTTCATTACTAAGCTTTAAAACATCAGGGAGGTAGTGTTTTATGTTAGTTATTGGAAGAAAACCTGGAGAATATGTGATGCTTGATGATAACATCATGGTGAAGGTGGTTAAAAGTGAAGATGGACACCTTCGACTTGCCATTGATGCCCCAAAAGAAGTTTCCATTACACGTGGTGAATTATATGAAAAGAAAAATAAATAATATTCGATGAAACTCATGGACGAGTTTGGAATAGAGAAGGCATGGATGCGTATCCACTTCTCTTCACCAAACTCGTCTTTTTTTTATGATTTGCTTCTGAGTTGTTATCCAGGGCCCGGTTAGCGACTCGGATCAAATAGATAGGTGGAAAAGGATGTCCACCTGAAAACATTCCAGGGAGGAAATAATAATGAGAATTAATCACAACATTGCAGCGTTGAATACGTATCGTCAATTGGGACAGGCAAACAATGCAATGGGAAATTCAATGGAAAAGCTATCTTCTGGTCTAAGAATTAATAAGGCTGGAGATGACGCTGCTGGTCTAGCAATATCAGAAAAAATGCGTGGGCAAATTCGTGGGTTAGACCAAGCACAACGAAACTCTCAAGATTCAATTTCTTTGATTCAAACTGCTGAAGGTGCACTTAATGAAACACACAGTATTTTGCAACGTATGCGGGAATTAGCTGTTCAGTCATCCAATGACACTGCTACTGCAACTGATAGAAATGAAATTCAAAAAGAAGTTGATCAGTTAGCTCAAGAGATTACAAGAATTTCTAATACTACTGAATTTAACACAAAGAATTTATTAGCAGGTGGACATAATTCTAAATTCCATATAGGAGCTAATGCTGATCAAAATATTCAAATGCAAATTGGGTCAATGGATGCTTATTCTCTTGGTGTAGCTGGGCAAACTGTGAATGCAGATAGTTTTAGTGGAGGAACCTCTGGTATTTCGGGGATAACAGAACTTGGTAGAGGCTTTGCAACAGGCACTGGATATAATATTGACGTTTCCAAAACTGATGCAGCCTATAGTACTGCTCTCCAAGATCAGTCTGTAACAGGAACGAAGAATGTTGCTAGTTCAGATGTAGCAATAAATCCTGCTACAAACTATACTGGAACCACAGATAAAACTTTCCAAGTGAAAGTAACTGCTGAATCAGGGAATAATGTTTCAACTATTGAATATTCTACTGATGGAGGTTCAAACTGGAACTCTGTTTCTGGTGTAAAAGGCGCGACGGATACTAGCTTTAACCTAGGAGATGGATTATCTCTTACAATTAATGATGGAACAGCAGCAGGCGACTATGTTGTGAATGATACGTATACTTTTGCTGTAACAGCTGCATATGCTGACTTACAATTGCAGGATTCAGGTAGTACAGATATTGGTTCAGCGACTCGAGTATATAATGGAGATACAAGTGCTCAGGTAGGTAATCTGGCAACTGGAGAAACTCTTAAGTCTAACTTCGCTTTTGGAAGTTTGACAGATGCACAATCAGCTACATTTAATTTAACAGCTAATACTTCTTCAGCAGCTACTACAGATGCTAACGGTAATGTATCAGTTAACGCAGTAGCCCAAGCGGGGATAGCAGTTAATACTCAATCTTCTGCTAATTCAGCTATAACCTCTATAAATAATGCTATTGAGAATGTTTCAGCAGAACGCTCTAAGTTAGGGGCTTACCAAAATCGACTTGATCATACAATCAATAACCTAGGTACTTCTTCTGAAAACCTTACTGCTGCTGAATCTCGTATCCGTGACGTCGACATGGCTAAAGAAATGATGAACCAAACGAAGCAATCTATACTAGCCCAAGCATCACAAGCCATGCTTGCCAAAGCCAACCAAAACCCACAAGGAGTTCTACAACTTCTTCGATAATCTTATTAGTTCTAAAAGAACCCCAAAACCGGGGTTCTTTTTTTATGAAAACATTTATTTACCTTTTAAATTTAAGACATTTGACCGATATAAAATACAAAGAGAATAAAAGGATAGGGAGTTGTTGAAGGTGGATATTAGAAATACTACAGCCCAATCACAACTTTTGCAGAGAAACATCACCCCTGTTGGTGAAAAAACTTCTGTGCAGGAGAAAAAGCCAGTCAAAACAGAGGGTAGAGAACACGAGAATAACAGATTAACCGAGTTTGATAAAAAAGTAGATAAAGAGAAATTAAAACAAGTGACAGACAGCATGAACGAATTTTTAAAGCCTTCCGCGACAGCACTTCGTTTCCAGTTCCACGATAAGTTGGAAGAATATTATGTTTCGATTGTGGATGAAGAATCCGGCGAGGTCGTGAGGGAAATCCCTCCTAAAAAAATGCTGGATCTCTACGCTTCGATTGCGGAGTCGCTTGGTTTTATTGTCGATCACAAAATATAAGAAGGTGATAGTGTGAGTGATATGCGAATCGGGGGACTTGCCTCCGGGATGGACACCGATAAGATCATCAGCGATCTCATGAAAGCTGAGCGTATGCCTTTGAACAAGATGGAGCAGGACAAGACCTGGCTTACTTGGAAGCGCGATGCGTATCGTGATGTGAATAAGCAGCTGCAGGAACTTGATACTTTAGCTTTTGATATGAAGCTTCAATCGACTTATAACTCTAAGAACGTCACTTCGTCCAGTTCAGCAGTATCCGCTACAGCATCTGCTTCAGCTGGAAATGGCGATTATACGTTAAGCGTCGATCGTTTGGCTACGTCAGCTTATAACTATAGTGAAACGAAAATGACCAAAAACGGAGAGGCATTCGACCCGGATGCCAAGCTGAGCACCCAGGGAAACAATTTGAAAAACGGGGTCACTCTAGGTGAGTCTTTTAATCTAACAACTTATAATGCAGATGGTACGAAGAATGAAGCCACCTTTGAAGTGACCGGGGATAAATCGTTGAATCAAATTTTGAAGGAAATCAGCAATTCTGACCTTGGAGTCCGTGCCTTTTATGACAAGAGTGCTGATAAAGTCATGATTGAGCGGACGAAGACAGGAGACTTCAACCAAAGTGGTGAGTTTTCCGGAGCTGAAATCGGTTTTGATAACACCAATAAGTTTTTCACTGAAACCCTTGATATGACACCTGCTGAATTCGGAGGAGAAGACGCCCAGTTCACATACAATAACGGACTGGTCATTAATTCTCATTCCAATAATTACACATTGAATGGTGTGAACTTTAAATTCAATGAAGTCACGACAGGAAATGTGAAAGTCAATGTGTCAAATGATGTAGACAAAGCGGTTGAAAACATCGTCGAGTTCGTCGATAAATACAATAAGATCATCGAAGATCTGAATGGAAAAGTCGAAGAGAAAAAGTACCGTGATTTTCTGCCACTGACCGAGAAGCAGAAAGAAGACATGGAAGAGAAAGAGATCGAACTTTGGGAAGAGAAAGCAAAGAGTGGTCTGCTTCGTAATGATTCTGTCATCGAGAGTGGTTTGAACAGCATGCGTTCCAACTGGTACACGCCGATCACCAATGACGGTGAGTACAGCATGATGTCGGAAATCGGCATTACGACTTCTTCCAACTACCGTGATAATGGAAAGCTCTTGATCAATGAGGATGAATTGCGTAAAGCACTCAATGATGACCCCGAGTCCGTGCAGAAGCTTTTTGCAGGCACAGAAGCCAATCCAGGTGTCGCCAGAAAAATTGAAGAATCCATTGAGAATACAATTGGATCGATTGAGCGAAAAGCAGGTAAATCCACATCGCTTGATAATAATTTCCTACTCGGTCGTCAAATCAAAGACCTTGATAAAGAAATGGACGATTTCCAAAACCGGCTCAACGATATCGAAGACCGTTATTGGCGCGAATTCGGTGCGATGGAAAAAATGATCCAGAAAATGAACCAGCAATCTGCATATATAATGCAAAACTTTTCATAAAGGAAGTGTAGAATAGATGTCTATTCAAGCCTATCAAAATAACTCAGTTGAAACGGCCTCCCCGGGTGAATTGACGTTGATGCTTTATAATGGCTGCATCAAGTTCATCAAATTGGCCCGCACGTCTATGGAGAACAATGAGATTGAAAAGAAAAATACAAACATTCAAAAGGCGCAGAACATCATTCAGGAACTGATGGTGACGATGAATCAGGAGTATGCGATCAGCAAGCAGATCATGCCATTGTATGATTATATGTATCACCGCCTGATTGAGGCGAATACGAAAAACGATGTGGCTATCTTGGATGAGGTGCAGGGCTTGACCGAAGAGTTCCGTGATACGTGGAAGCAGGTCATCTTGAAAACGCGCCAGCAACAGCATGGCAAAGGTGCTATGGCGAAGTGAGTCTCTGGAAGGAATTTTTAACCCTTACAGAAAAGCTGGATGAAACCGTTCATCAGACAGTGACGGAAAAAAACCGGTCCACGATTCTTGATGACGTAGATTTACTATTGGACCAGCGATCTGATTTGATTCAAAGACTTCCTCAACCGGCTGACTCGGAGATGGTTTTGCTGGATGAAGTGAAGAAAAGAGACTTGAAAATCAACCAGAGGTTGGAGTTTCTTCTCAGTGGATTGAAGCAGGACATGCGAAATATGAAAAAGCAGAAAACGAGCAAACAACGATATACCAATCCCTATCAAAGCGTGTCTAGTTTCGACGGCATGTACCTCGACCAAAAAAAGTAGCAGGTGATTTTTTTGTCACAACTAACCATGAATCAAACCCATATGCTGAATGAATACAATCAACTCTTGGATACACTTAGTGAGGCCTTTGAATATTTGGAGACTCATATTGAAGAAGAAGCACCCCCGCAGGCACAGCAGGTGTTTGAAGATCTTCTGATGGCTTTTGGGCAGGTGACGGACAGTCATGGACAAATGCTTATCCTCTTCCGTGAAGAAAAAACCGTCCATCCATTAATAGACGATTTTCATGACATCGTAAATTTATTGCAGTCATGGTTTGTTAAAGAAACCAACCTGCAGAAAAAGCGGCTGCTGGTAGAAAATGTCGTACCGGTTTTTGAGAGCTGGAGAACACGGATGCAGGCTTTCTTAAACCCATATATCGTTCATTAGATAAACGTCCCCGAAAATGGGGGCGTTTTTTGATGGGCAAATCCTTTCATGATTAAGAACCCCTTCACATAAAAATAGTTGAGACCAATTGTGGGGGTGTATGAATGACAACGAATGTGGCTTTCAATAAAGATTTAGCGCTTAATTTATTGAAAATCGCTCGCCTTGCGAGTACTCAATATGAAAAACACAATAAGTTTCCCATTCCGAAAGGATACCGACTTATCAAAAGCTTTAAAGCGAGCGCACTTGGGAAAGAAGAGTGGTTCGGTTTCATCATTGCGTCCAAGCATTCCATCATCATTTCTTTCCGTGGAACAAAATCTCCTTTAGACTGGCTGGTCGATTCAGAAGTGGGCCAGGTTTCATTTCATGGTGGGAAAGTTCACCGCGGCTTTTTATCGGTTTATAAAAGTTGTAAAAAGCAGATATTTCATGCGTACAGCCAGCTCATACAAAACACAGAAGACAAGACGCTATATATTACCGGCCACAGCTTAGGGGCAGGTTTAGCTACGTTACATGCACTGGATGCAGAGCTGAGTGATATCGGATTTAAAAAAATCGTCATGTACAACTATGCGAGTCCGAGAGTCGGCGATCGACACTTTGCGTCCATCTATAATGACCATGTACTCTATAGTGTGCGTTTTGTAAATACGAATGACCTCGTTCCGAAACTTCCGGGTGAAGTGGTCAAACGAGAAGGTCAGACGTGGTATTATACGCACGTCCATTCTGAAGTCGATTTCACATTGAAGTATCTGCCACATTCAGTGAAGTTCAATCATTCATTCGGGGCTTATAGAAAGGGAATTAAACGCCTTTAAAATGAAAGAGAGACGTTTCGACCTCTAATTCTTTGTGTCTATCTTTTCTCTTATAAACACTTTGTTTCCGTCAAATCCTTCCTTCCAAAACTGGCGCCAACCCCCGTAAATACAGCAATTCCATCAATTACCTGCTAAAAATCGACAAAATATTTAGAAAGTTTATGCAGGAAAGGCGCTGGGTATGATAGAATATATATCACATAAGGATGAAAGGAGGACACTTCTTATGCTACAATACACCATTCGCGGTGAGAACTTAGAAGTGACGGATTCAATCAAGGAATATGTGGAGAAAAAGGTGGGCAAGCTAGAGCGCTACTTTGATACTCCTCCGTCCTCTGAGGTACACGTTAATTTAAGTGTTCATAATGATGAGCAGACTATCGAGGTCACGATCCCGATGAAGAATCTTCTTCTACGGGCAGAAGAACATCATGCAGACTTATATGCTGCCATCGACCTTGTGGTTGATAAATTGGAACGACAGATTCGTAAGCATAAAACAAAAGTGAATCGCAGGTTCCGTCAAGAGGGTGCTCCGAAATACGTCTTTGCAGAGCTTGAGCGTGAAGCTCAGCAAGAGCGAAGCGAAGATGACAGTGATTTTGACATTGAAATTGTAAAAACGAAACGATTCGATTTGAAACCGATGGACAGTGAAGAAGCTGCCCTGCAAATGGATATGCTTGGTCACAATTTCTTCGTATTTACAAACGCAAATACGGATGAAACCAACATTGTTTACAAACGACGAGACGGCCGCTATGGCTTGATTGAAACTTAATAAACTATGAAAGTCGAAACACCTCTGCTCAGCAGAGGTGTTTTTCTGTTTTTTGTATCCCTACTTACTTGAAAATTGAAGTTTGCCTTTACATACTTTCGATATTTAGATAGATAAACACCTTAAAAGCCATGTTTTATATATTTCACTACAATTCCAACACATGGTATAAAATAGTTAGAAAATTCAATCAGGAGGAAGTGCTATGAAAAAGACATCACATTACCAACAATATGAGTACCTTTACGATCGTTTGAAGAAGCAGGAACAAGCAATCGCCCAGCTGGTCGAAATCATAGGATCTCTAAATCGAACCGTTGGCGAACTGAAAGAGCACCATAAAAATATGGAACAACCGGTTTCCTCATCTCTAAACCTCTGATAACCTCCCCATTAGTAAATACTTCTGAAAAAATCAATAAAAGGATTGCGTATTCCTAAGCTTTTGAGGTAAGGAAAGTCATTGAAAGTTAAAGAAGGAAGCACTTTCGATGAGAAGGATGCGGTGGAAATGTGGAGACTCCTGCGGGAATAGCGGAAGTGGTGAGACCCCGCAGTGAAACGAGGAGGCTCACCGCCGCCCGCGGAAAGCGTAACATTTCCACCGCATCCTTTCACTGCCTCTGGAACATAGAAACAATCATGAACAAACCCTCTAAAAAGACAGCGCCCTACATGTATTCCGCTCAGTAGTTTTATTGTAAGTCCGCTTCCCTTAGTGTTATGATAAGAGATGGATTATACTATTCAACCGAAGTGTGAAAACAATAGAGGAGCGGTTGCAATGCTTGGTACTTTAAAGAAAATTTTTGGAGACGGAAATACGCGTCAGCTGAAGCGTCTGGAGAAGATTGCTGATGACATCGAGGCGGTGGAATCAGACTATGAAAAACTATCTGATGACGAGCTCCGTCAAAAAACTGAAGAATTCAAACAACGCTATGAAAAAGGCGAATCACTAGATGATATGTTAGTGGAAGCTTTCGCGGTCGTCCGTGAAGGTTCAAAACGTGTATTGAACATGCGTCCATTCAAGGTACAGCTGCTGGGAGCCATTGCCCTTCACGAAGGAAACATCGCTGAGATGAAAACTGGTGAGGGTAAAACCCTTGCTTCAACAATGCCAGCTTACTTGAATGCCATCACTGGCAAAGGGGTTCACATCATCACGGTCAACGATTACTTGGCAAGCCGTGACGCTACAGAGATGGGTGAACTATATAAATTCCTGGGCCTTACCGTAGGTCTGAACTCCAATGGCATGTCCAAGGAAGAAAAACGAGAAGCTTATCTTGCGGATATCACTTATGGTACGAACAATGAGTTCGGGTTCGATTACCTTCGTGACAACATGGTGTTGTACAAAGAGCAGATGGTACAGCGGCCATTGCACTACGCCATCATTGACGAGGTCGACTCGATTCTGATTGATGAAGCACGTACACCATTGATCATTTCAGGTACTGCTTCCAAATCAGCGGATCTCTATCAATCTGCCAACTCCTTCGTACGTCTTCTTGCTCACGAAGAGGATTATACGTATGATGAGAAAACGAAAAACGTACAGTTGACAGAGGAAGGTATCAATAAAGCGGAACGTTTCTTCAAGATTGAAAACTTGTTCGATCTTTCTAACGTCTCCTTGATTCACCATATCAATCAGGCTTTGAAAGCCCATACGTCCATGCAGAGGGATACGGATTATGTGGTAGAAGAGGGAGAAGTCGTCATCGTCGACCAATTTACCGGTCGTTTGATGAAAGGACGCCGTTATAGTGATGGACTACACCAGGCCATTGAAGCGAAGGAAGGTCTGGAAATCCAGAACGAAAGTATGACCCTTGCGTCAATCACATTCCAAAACCTATTCCGTATGTATGACAAGCTGTCAGGGATGACAGGTACAGCGAAGACAGAGGAAGAGGAATTCCTTAATATTTATAACATGCGTGTTATCGTCATTCCGACAAACCGTGAAATTGTCCGTGACGATAAGGCTGATCTTGTCTATAAGACGATGGACGGCAAATTCAAAGCGGTGGTTGAAGACATCAAGGAACGTCATGAAAAAGGACAGCCGGTTCTTGTCGGTACAGTAGCCGTTGAAACGTCCGAAATCATTTCTCGTTACTTGAACAAAGCGGGAGTTCCTCACAATGTCCTGAACGCCAAAAACCACTTCCGTGAAGCTGAAATCATTGAAAACGCCGGGCAGAAAGGTGCAGTGACCATCGCCACCAACATGGCTGGTCGTGGTACCGACATCAAACTTGGTGATGGTGTGAGAGAACTTGGCGGTCTTGCGGTCATCGGTACCGAACGTCACGAATCACGCCGTATCGATAACCAGCTGCGTGGTCGTTCCGGACGTCAAGGTGACCCTGGTATGTCACAGTTCTACTTGGCGACTGATGACGAATTGATGCGTCGATTTGCATCCGATAACATCCGCAGTATGATGGATCGATTAGGTATGGACGATTCCCAGCCGATTGAAAGTAAAATGATCTCACGAGCTGTCGAATCAGCTCAGAAACGCGTAGAAGGGAACAACTTTGATGCGCGTAAGACGATTCTCTCTTATGATGATGTCCTGCGTCAGCAGCGTGAAGTCATCTACAACCAGCGTTATGATGTACTCACATCAGAGAACCTTCGTGATATCATCGAACAGATGATTGAGCGTACGGTCAAACAGACGGTGCAAGTGCACACGAGTGAAGAAGAGGAAGAGAACTGGGATCTGGAAGCTCTCGTTGAGTATCTACGTGCCAACTTGCTTCATGAAGGTGACGTAACCGTTTCTGATCTGAAAGGAAAAGTTCCTGAAGAAATGGAAGAACTCATCATGGAGAAAGTGAAGATGCGTTACGATGAAAAAGAAGAAGAGCTTACTTCTGAGCAGATGCGTGAGTTTGAAAAAGTCATCCTGCTTCGTACGGTCGACCAGAAGTGGATGGATCACATCGATCAGATGGATCAACTACGCCAAGGGATCCATTTGCGTGCCTATGGTCAAAACGATCCGCTTCGTGAATACAACTTCGAAGGTTTCCGTATGTTCGAACAAATGGTTGCAAACATCGATGAAGAAGTTTCCCGCTATGTGATGAAAGCTCAAATTCGCAACAACCTTCAGCGTCAGGAAGTAGCAGAAGGAGCGAAAGCCGTTTCTGGAAGCGGTGAAGAAAGCAAAGAAAGTAAAAAACGCCAGCCTTACGTAAGAAAGGACAATGTCGGTCGTAATGATCCGTGTCCTTGCGGAAGCGGCAAGAAATATAAGAACTGTCATGGGAAATAAAGGTGTAGGGCACTCTCTTCAAGAGAGTGTCTTCCCTTGTCTTTGTACATTATTATAGGAGTGATAGATATGGATATGGCAGATATTCGCCACCAGTTAGACAATTCAGCTAAGCGATTAGCGGACTTCAGGGGGTCTCTTTGACATCGATCAAAGAAAGACCCGCATTGCTGAATTAGAAGAAGAAATGACGATGCCTGGCTTTTGGGACGACCAAACGACAGCGCAGAAAGTCATCGATGAAGTAAACGGCCTCAAGTTCCTTGTGCATACCTTGGAAGAGCATGAAGAGACACATGAAAACTTGGAAGTCTCTTATGAACTGGTCAAAGAGGAAGAAGATGAGGACCTGCTTGAAGATTTAGTTGAACAGATTCAAGAACTGGTCAAAGGCTTGAATCAGTTTGAACTGGATATATTACTCAGTGAACCTTACGACAAGAACAATGCTATTCTGGAACTCCACCCGGGTGCTGGTGGAACCGAATCTCAGGATTGGGCGAGCATGCTTCTCCGTATGTATACCCGCTGGGCGGAACGAAAAGGTTTTTCTGTCCAGACGATGGATTATCTTCCTGGAGAAGAAGCTGGAGTGAAAAGTGTTACGTTATTGATTAAAGGTCACAATGCCTACGGTTATCTGAAAGCAGAAAAAGGTGTCCACCGTCTCGTGCGTATTTCTCCATTCGATTCTTCCGGCCGGCGTCACACTTCGTTCGTATCCTGTGATGTCATGCCTGAATTCAACGATGAAGTGGAAATCGAAGTCCGTACAGAAGACTTGAAAATCGATACGTATCGTTCCAGTGGTGCTGGTGGTCAGCACGTCAACACGACGGACTCTGCTGTCAGGATTACACACACACCGACGAATACGGTAGTTACATGTCAGTCGGAGCGTTCTCAGATTAAAAACCGTGAACAGGCAATGAAAATGCTGAAAGCGAAGCTTTATCAATTAGAGATTGAAAAGCAGCAGCAAGAGCTTGATGAAATCCGCGGAGAAAAGAATGAAATCGGCTGGGGAAGCCAAATCCGCTCTTACGTGTTCCACCCGTATTCCATGGTCAAGGATCACCGTACGAATACAGAAGTAGGTAATACGCAAGGCGTCATGGATGGTGACCTGGATAAATTCATCAATGCTTATCTTCGTTCTACGATGGATAATAAGTAAGACAAAAGACTCTCATTCAATTGAGAGTCTTTTATTTATAGGATTTGATAAAGCGTTTCGAGGCTTTTGGTGAGTGGGTGGGGCTGTAGAAAACGACTCGCTTTCCGTGGGCATGTGGTGATCTTCCTCAGGTTATTAGCTTTAAGGAATCTCTCCTATCATGTACATCCCACAGAGTCTCCATTTATTAAGTTTGATATATTGAATAACTTGAAAAATAGGCAAGTTAACACCGTTTAAAATTTACTTTTATCACAATAAAAATAATTTTGAGAGTCAACTTCGGAAAGGGGCACCGGGGAAGGGTGAGACTCCCGCGGTAAAAGGAAACAGGCAAGATCCCACTGGCCTCAGCCCGAGGAAGCTTGCCGGTTCCCCGCAGGAAAGCGAATCCTTCCCCGGTGCCCCTACACTACACAAGGAGCTACAATTATAATTCAACCACTACATGCTAAATAGTTGTTAATTTATATAAGTTTAAGTAAAAAACTATAATCACTTCTTTACTAACTTTTATCAATTTGGCTATCCATTTCCAACTATTTTTGCTATTATGAAATGAGAATACATACCAAATCAATTACAGGCGGTGAATGTGTAATGAAAGTGAAAAAAGCCATCATCCCAGCTGCTGGACTGGGAACGCGTTTCCTTCCAGCTACGAAGGCGATGCCTAAAGAAATGCTTCCGATCGTCGACAAACCGACGATCCAATATATCGTAGAAGAGGCCATCAAGTCAGGCATTGAGGATATCATCATCGTGACAGGAAAAGGGAAACGTGCGATCGAAGATCATTTTGACCATGCTTTAGAACTTGAAGACAACCTTTATAAAAAAGGGAAATTCGACTTATTAGAGGAAGTACAGCAAACTGCTAAAGTGGATATCCACTACATTCGTCAAAAAGAGCCGAAAGGTCTGGGTCATGCGATCCATTGTGCACGCAAGTTCATCGGCGATGAGCCTTTCGCTGTGCTTCTTGGTGATGATATCGTACGTTCGGATGAGCCTTGCTTAAAGCAATTGATGAATCAGTATGAAGAAACTCATTCCTCTGTCATCGGTGTGAAACAGGTGCCGAAAGAAGAGACCTACCGATATGGTGTCATTGCTCCGAAAGAACAACAGGGACGCCGTTATGAAGTCGAGCACTTCGTAGAAAAACCTGCTGTCGAGGATGCACCGTCCAACTTGGCGATCATCGGACGTTATGTGTTCACTCCTGAAATCATGGAACTGCTCGGTACCCAGGAAGTGGGCGCAGGCGGTGAGATCCAGTTGACGGATGCGATTGAGCGTTTGAATGTGGAACAGCCGGTTTATGGCTATGAATTTGAAGGGGACCGTTATGATGTAGGGAACCACCTTGGTTTCATCGAAACGACCCTGGCGGTAGCTATGGAGCGTGAAGATCTCCGTGACGATGTCCTTGAGTTGATGGAAGAAGTACTTCAAAAGCAGAATGCGTTAAAATCATAATTTCTAAATCAGCACCGCGGTGAGTTAATACTCATCGCGGTTTCTTTTTGGGGGATACTGAGAATAGTTGTTCTTCGTTTCTTTAGCGTGTTAATACGTTATCCCGCTCTCGTTTACACTTCAGTAGGGGAGTGTTATACTCCTAACGGTTTTATAGATATATGTACGAATAGGGAGAGAAAATCAACATGATGATGGCAAAAAAGTATCGCAGGGAACCCCTGCCACCACTACTTAGAAATTTGATTGAATATAGTCTTGTTATTTTAGGTTCATTTTTTGTGGCTTTAGCTTTCAACGTTTTTCTATTACCGAATAATATCGCATCAGGCGGTGTTGCGGGTATAAGTACAATCACCAAAGCTGTTTTTGACTGGGAGCCTGGAGTCGTGCAATGGGTGCTCAATATTCCATTGTTCATCATCGGAGTTGTCATATTAGGAAAGAACTTCGGTTTAAAATCGTTTGTCGGAACGATTGTACTACCTTTGTTCGTCCTGTTGACGAGTGACATTGATGCAGCTACGGATAACTCTTTACTCGGGGCGATCTTTGGCGGCATGGGTGTCGGTCTGGGTCTTGGAATCGTTTTCCGAGGTCGTGCATCTACAGGTGGAATCGATCTCGCAGCACAAGTGGTCCATAAGTTCACCCACCTTCCACTTGGCATCAGCGTTGCTCTGCTGGATGGTATGATTGTCGTGACATCTGCGCTCGTATTTTCACTAGAAGAAGGGTTGTATGCATTGATTGGTTTGTTTGCAACGAGCCGGACCATCGATTTTGTACAAGTCGGTTTCAATACTTCAAAAAATGTCATGATTATTACAGAATATGTCGAGGATGTGCGTGATTCGATTTTCGAGGAAATCGATCGAGGTGTGACTGTGTTGAGCGGAGCTGGGGGATATACGGAACGTGAGCGCCGTGTTGTCATGTGCGTCGTCCAGCAAAATGAATTCATTAAATTGACACAAACCGTCAAGATGGTCGATCCGGGGGCATTCGTCGTAGCGATGAATGCAACAGAGGTTCTCGGGGAAGGTTTCAAAACGACATAAGTCGGTTATAATACCTCTATACTGTTTTAGTGATAAGGGGGTACCGATGACATGAAGAAATTACTTTTCGCACTTTTATTTGCCATGGTCCTTGTCTTAGGCGCATGCGGTGGCGGCGGAGACGAAGGGACATCTGAGGACACATCTGAAGAGCCTGCAACGGAAGAAAAAGCCGATGAGGGTACAGAAGATACGACTGGAGATGATTCAGGAGAAGGTACAGAAGGTGGCGGTGAGGGTACCGTTGATACGGCTGCCGCTGAAAAAGCGTACCAGAACAACTGCTCCAGCTGTCACGGTGGTGAACTGGGCGGTGGATTTGGACCGGCTCTGGCACAGATCGGGTCAAAATACTCTGCTGATGAAATCGTGAACATCATTAAGAATGGACAAGGAAGCATGCCTGCTCAAGAGCAAGTTTCCGACGAAGACGCCCAGCTGATTGCAGGCTGGTTGGCGACGATGAAATAAAGAATACTTACGTAAGGAAAAGTCCGGCTTGGTGCCGGGCTTTTTTAGTGTATAGACAATTGAAAAGGAAATGTAATATTTTTTGTCTAAAAATATCGAAAATGAATGTTATAATAGAGGTGTTTTCAGATAAAAGACATAAAGAAATAAACGAAAGTATAAGGTGATTGAAACTATGATAGATATGCAGGGCGTATATAAGACTTACCCCAATGGTGTGACTGCGTTAAACGGTCTGGATGTAAAAATCGATCAAGGTGAATTCGTATATGTTGTCGGTCCGAGTGGAGCCGGGAAATCGACGTTTACTAAATTGATCTACCGTGAGGAAAAGCCTACTAAAGGAACGGTAAAAGTCATCGATTATGACCTATATTCCATGAAAGAAAGAAAAGTACCTAAACTACGTCGACAAATTGGTGTCGTTTATCAGGATTTCAGGCTGCTACCACAATTGACGGTTTATGAAAACGTCGCTTTCGCTTTGGAAGTGATCGAGGAGAATCCGAATAACATCCGCCGCCGGGTGATGGACGTTTTAGATCAAGTTCGTCTAAAAAACAAAGCTCGTTTCATCCCGGATGAATTGTCAGGCGGTGAACAGCAGAGGGTATCGATTGCTCGTGCCATTGTCAACCATCCTAAGATTCTGATTGCCGATGAGCCTACGGGTAACCTAGACCCTGATACTTCCTGGGAAATCATGCACATTTTAGAGGAAATCAATGAAGGTGGTACCACCGTCTTAATGGCTACCCACAGTAAAGAAATCGTGAACACGATTCGTAAGCGTGTCATCGCGATTGAGGATGGCATGATTGCACGTGATGAAATGAAAGGTGATTACGGCTACGAATTTTAATGGCGATAAGCTGTCTCATGATATGGGGCAGCTTTTTAATTTCCCATTGATTGAGGCTGATCCATGACTATCGAGTTCACAGTTTATTCATGGACGTGACATTATCCCGATTTTTCCAATAAAAAGGTTTTCATTTACAGCAATAGATTCTATAATTATGTGGACATGCTAAGCTGAGTTTTGGCATACGTTAGAACAGTTAGAAACACACATTTACGGTGAAGGTTCTTATTTGCTAGTATAGAAACAACATTGAATTTATTAACAGAAGGGTGAATGCGATGAATATTAAACCGCGTTCGATAGCGCTATTGATGGCGTTGGCGGTCCTATTGGGAGCTGCAGGTTCTTACATAGGCATAGAGTACTTCGCAAGCAGTGATCAAAAGACAGAGGAAAAAAGCGGGCAGATCGCGAATGCCGATCAAGGCAATTTTGCCAGTCTTTCTGAAGAAGAGCGTAAAAAGCTTCTTGAAGATATGGCAGGAAGCAAAGAGTTGAAAAAAATATCCCAAGCTTATGGCATCATCAAGGATAATTATGTCAGTGAGGTCAATAAGGATGAGTTGATTGAAGGTGCGATTCAGGGGATGTTGGATACGCTGGAGGATCCATATAGTGTTTATATGGACAAAGAAACGATGGAACAATTCAATCAATCCATTGAGTCTTCCTTTGAAGGCATCGGTGCCGAAGTCAGTATGGTTAATGACAAAGTGACGATCGTCGCTCCAATCAAAGGTTCACCAGCAGAAGAAGCTGGACTGAAACCCAATGACCAAATCATCAAAGTCGATGGTGAAAGTGTCAAAGGCCTTGATTTATATGAAGCTGTGCTTAAAATCAGGGGCGAAAAAGGAACAGAAGTCTCACTTCAAGTTGAGCGTCCTGGCGTCAGCGAGCCATTGAACATAAAGATTACGCGCGATGACATTCCTTTGGAAACGGTCTATACAGATACGAAGAAAGTGGACGGAAAGAACGTCGGTGTCATCGAAATCACCTCCTTCTCTGAAAAAACATCTGAAGAATTCACTCAAGCGCTGGAAAAGCTTGAAAAAGAAGGGATGGAAGGACTCGTGATCGATGTCCGTGGAAACCCAGGTGGGTTGTTCACAGATGTCCAGGAAATCTTAAAAGAATTCATTCCGGATGACAAGCCGATTGTACAGGTCGAAGATCGTAAAGGTGAAAAGTCTCGTTACTTCTCCGATACGAAAGAGAAGAAAGACTACCCGGTTACTGTGTTGATGGATGAAGGCAGTGCTTCTGCATCTGAAATATTAGCTGCAACCATGCATGAAGCCGGCGGCTATGATTTAGTCGGGACGAAGAGCTTCGGAAAAGGTACCGTCCAGCAGGCGATTCCGATGGGCGATGGAAGTACGATCAAACTGACATTGTTCAAATGGTTGACGCCGGATGGCAATTGGATCCACGAAAAAGGCATCGAGCCGACAGTCAAAGTGGAGCAGCCGGACTACTTTTATACCAATCCGGTGGAAGTGAAGAAGCCTTTGAAGGTCAACGATAATAATGAAAAAGTGAAAAATGTCCAGAAAATGCTTAAAGGACTTGGGTATGACCCGGGTCGGACAGATGGATATTTCAGCAAAGCGACTGAAGATGCTGTGAAAGCCTTCCAAGCGGATGCCGGTCTTTCTACTACAGGTGAAGTAGATGAAAAAACTGGCGGTAAGCTTGAAGAAGGCATCATCAAAGAAGTGCGGGACGAAGATAACGACCGTCAAATGAAGAAAGCGTTGGAGGTACTGTTCAAATAAGCAGGGATTTGACTATCCCATCACGAATTATATCCGTAGTCTATGACTGCGGATTTTTTCGTGAACATCGGAGAGGAGAATCATGTTGGATGTTTGGTTGGTAGAGGTGTTGTATGGTTTAGGTAGAATATTTACCCAGCCCTTTATATATATGGCAATCATTATGGGAGCAATTGTATCAAGGCGAAGAATCAAACGTGAAAGAAAGCAGTTCGGCATTAAAATATTCAATCCTTTTGCAGAGTTTCAAGGTACATGGGGCACTGCGTTGGTTGCAGGTATGGTCATATCCGTCTTTTCCCTCATCGGAGGAATGGTGGTCACGTGGCCGTTGCTGCTCTTAGTTGCAGCCGTCACTTTCATAGTAAGCCTGCCGCTTAAACTCAAATGGTATTCATCGGTTTATATTATTGGAATAAGTTCCTTCGTCATCTTCGGTTTATCTTACATACCTGACAAGTACCAGGAGCTATCCTGGATCTCTACATTGCAATCCACGCCTTTCAGTCTTCTAGCTGTGTTATTGAGCGTCTTGCTATTTGTAGAGGCGATACTGATGTTGAGAACTACGCCTCATCAATCATTTCCTGAACGTATTAAAGGGAGAAGGGGAATGTGGATCGGGCAGCACCGGGGGAGAAAGTTGGCGGTCGTTCCATTTTTGGCTTTCCTGCCTGTCGGTAGCATTGAGCCTCTTTTTCCATGGTGGCCCCTTTTATCCGTCGGAGGAGAAAGTTACGGTTTGATCGTCATTCCATTTTTAACTGGATGGGAATGGGTGGCACGCGGGCAATCCCCTGTGCATGCATCGAAAACGATCGGGCGTCATATCTTTCTCATGGCATTAGTAGTCACAGGGGTGACGATAGGAGGCTTCTACCTGCCAATTCTCTCTCTTGCGGCAATCGCCATCGCCTTAGCAGGTCGTATAGTCATATACACGAGTCATCGAATGAGAGAAGATCGAAAGCCATTCTTCACTTCTCATTACAGAGGGCTCCGCATACTAGGGGTGCTGCCTGGAAGCCCTGCAGAACAAATGGGATTGATTCCGGGAGAACTGATTGAGCGGGTCAATGCGCTTCCTGTGGGAACAGAAAATCAATTCTATGAAGCTCTTCAAGTGAATGGAGGGTTCAATAAAATTGAAGTACGTGATGAGTGGGGAGAGAACCGCTATGTCCAACGCGCCTTATATGAAGGAGAGCATTTTGAATTAGGTTTGGTGTTCGTGGAACCGCCGACGCATGAAAAGTCCGTCGGATTCTTCGGTCAAGTGTAAAATATTGTCGAAATAAGTAGAGACAGGTGACCTGGGTCATCTGTCTTATTTTATTAGAAAAATATTTTACCCTTCATTCAACCTATGGGAACACTGACTTTTGATTCGGGTGGGGGTATGAAGGTGTGAATTTACTAGTATCCATACACTTGTATTTTATTTATAATAAAAGAAAAGATTAACAGGAGGGGAAAATTATTGGGAAATCATACACCTCTTTCTGGAACAATCTTTCTATCTAAACTCATCACTCAATATGCCTACTTGCATGAACGGACAGTTGGCGATCAAGCCGGTGAGTACATTAAGCAAATTGGGATTAAAACAGGAGAGTGGATTGAGTCCTTTTACAGTGATAAAGAGGAGCTGTGGTCTCCTGACCGATATGCAGAAGTCATTGTGGACTTGAAAAATTCAATCGGGGGACATTTCCAAATTTCTGAAGTGTATCATGACCGGGTCGTCGTAAAAGCTAAGGCTTGTCCTTTTGGGGATATTGTCCAGGACGCCCCTCACTTATGTATGATGACATCAAGTGTTTTCGGCGGAATTGCAGCGAGAAGAATGGGGTATGGGAAGGTTAATCTCAGAAAAAGAATAGCTTTAGGGCACCAAGGTTGTGAAGTCGTAGTCTATTTCCAACCCACAGACGAAGAAGAGGGTGTCGAGTATAAAGACATTCCGGTCACCCCTGTGAATGGAAATCCATTCATTTGGGAAGAAGAGACGATCCAGCATTTGAATGAGGAACTACGTAAAAGTGACGAAATGGTTTTAAAACTTTTAGATGAACTTGAAGATTTACAGAGGCAGATCAAGGAAAAGGAAATTGAAACACTTAAAATGGACTAGCCTTCTTTCAATTGATAGAAATTTAATGTAGATTGTGTTTCAAAACAAGGTCTTGTGTAACAGAATTTGGTGCTGTAGACCTGTCTTCTGTAAGGATTGCATATCGGTATGAAAAAGGGGAATGGTTTACTGTAAGTCAATATCATTACAGGAGGGGTTTCGAATGATGTGGCTGCTGCTCACGATCCCTGTATCTTTGATTGCTCTTGCTGTGTACTTTGAGAGACGCGGCAGGCGCCAGGCTGAAAGAGACCATTTGACCATGAAAGATCATCAAGTTTTGCAGGAAGATTATATAACTCATGGTGCCGGGAACCAATCTACAAAACCAGAACATTTATAAAAGATCTAACCGACCAAATGACTGCGGCCATATTTATTGGCTGCAGTTTTTTATGGTCATTAATCTATCATTGAAAACGATTCTCATAATCATTGACACACCTCTCTTATACCCATAAACTAGAAATAGTGAATAAATCGATTTCATACTACATGGATCATGTGCCGGTATAAAGGAGAGGCGAGTTCATGGATACTCTTTTAGCAAATAATCTTACATTAGGATATGGCGATTCCATTATCATAGATTCATTGAACGTTACGATCCCGAAGGGAGAAGTGACGGTTCTTATCGGAGGGAACGGCTGTGGGAAATCTACATTGCTCCGTTCTATGGCTCGCTTGTTGAAGCCGAAAATGGGAGAAGTCGTCCTTGATAATGAAGATATATCAAAAATGAAAACAAAAGAAGTAGCGAAAAAAATGGCGATTCTGCCTCAAAGTCCGACGACACCTGAAGGTCTCAGTGTTTATCAACTGGTGAAACAAGGCCGTTATCCTTATCAAGGGTTGACTAGAAGATGGTCAAAAGAAGATGAAGCTGCTGTTGAAAAAGCTTTGGAAGATACCAATATGACGGAAATGAGAGACCGTGCTGTCGATTCCTTATCTGGAGGTCAGCGTCAAAGGGCTTGGATTGCTATGACGCTTGCTCAAGATACAGACACCATCCTATTGGATGAGCCGACGACTTATTTAGACATGACCCACCAAATCGAAATCCTCGATTTACTGTTTGATTTGAACCAGGAGCATGGGCGGACAGTGGTCATGGTCTTACATGATATCAATCTGGCTTGTCGTTACGCTGATCACTTGATAGCCGTAAAAGATAAGACCGTTTTTGCACAGGGAAGACCTGAGGAGGTTGTCACCTGTGATTTGATGCAGCATGTATTCAATATGACATGTGATGTGAGGGAGGATCCATTATTTGGAACACCGATGTGTATCCCTCATGGAAAAGGGCGCTGTTTGATCAAACAAGCACAAGCCGAAGCGCAGACGAAAAAAGCTACAATTAGTTAATATTACAGAGCAATGGGTCTAAGAACCCATTGCTTTTTTTGTTTTTTTATTAATTTAGTGTAAATAAATGAATGAAATGTTATGATTATTTTAAATATAGGAATATTTGATTAGATAAGGCGGTACTCTGAATATGATGGAAAACCTCAATCCGATAAAGAAGAACTTTTCCGATCAAGTCCCTCGTGAGCAATTGATCCATACCCTCATGGAGGGGGTTTCTGACTTTGTTTTTTTGATGGAAGTGGACGGTCCCCGGCTCTTCAGGTATATGCATATGAATGAGGCTGCAAAAGACCATCACAATTTCGGTGAATTGACGTGGCAGAATAAGTACATAGATGATCTCTTGGATGAACCTAGTGCAAAAGCACTGAATGATGAGTATGAAAAAGTGGTCCTCACCAAAAGTGCCGTTACGTATGAAGATAAAATGTACATAAATGGGATCCCTTTCATGGGGCATACCTCTTTGACTCCTCTAATTGATGATTATGGTGAGGTCACTCACATACTAGGCATCACTCGTGATGTTACTGAACTGTTCGAAAAAAAGAAAGATCTGGCTGAAATTAATGCCGTTTATCGATCCCTCATGGAAAATACGTCTGACGCAATTTTGATTGTTGATGCGAAAGGAGAACTGATTGAAGCCAACTCCGCTTTTGAGCAGCTTTATGGATACGCTAAAAAAGAGCTCAATGCCAGCTGGTTCCCATTTGTTCCGGATCATTTGAAGGATGAGGCTGAATCGTTGATTCATAAAGGGTTGAACAATGAGGAGATCTCCAGTTATCAAACGATACGTAAGCACAAGTCCGGCAGATTCATCGACGTTTCCATTACGGTAGCGCCTATACAGAACGACGAAGGTAGAATCATTGGTCTGAGTTCGATTATTCGGGACGTAACATCAGAGAAAAAAGCTAAAATGGAATTGCGAGCCAGCCGTTCCAGGTACCGCTCGTTATTTAAACATAACCCCCATCCTATTCTGACTTTAAAATTGGATGGAACCATTACCAAAGTGAATAAAGCTGTTTTGGAAATGACCGAAACCAGTGATGAGCGATTAATCAATACGTCGATTTTAGACTGGGTCCCGTATGCTCAAGTCGAATTAGTTCAAAAACAGTTGAAAGATAGTTTGGAATTTGAAAATGTGATGTTTCAAACGCGTTTCAGTGTAAAAAACGAAGTGAAAATCGTGAACGTCTATTTGGTTCCTATCCATAATCAAAATAAAAAGGAAGGTTTATATGCCCTCTTAGAGGACATCACAGAAAAGGAGCATGCTTCAGAAGCAATGCGGCAAAGTGAAGCGAAATTCCGGTTGATTGCTGATCATTCCAATGACCTGATTTCCGTCCTGCTTCCGGATGGAGAAATCAATTATGCCTCTCCTTCTCATGCCAAGTTTTTGGGGTTTGACCCAACAGGATACAGCCTCTTAGATATGGGGACCATTCTGAAAGAAGAGGATTTAAAGAAAGTGAAATTGGCTTTTCAGCAGTGTCAAAAAGATTTTAAACCTTTCACTGTTGCTATGAAACTGTTGAATAAACACAAACAGTGGGTCTGGTTTGAATGTCTTGGAACACCTGTTTTGGATGAACAGGGGGAAGTGAGCAAAATTGTAGTCGTCTCCCGTGATATTTCAGAGCAGAAGTCGTATGAAGATCAATTGAAGAAGTTTGCTTTCTATGATTATTTGACAGGTCTGCCAAACAGAAGGTTATTCGAGGACAGAGTTGAAGAGACGATTACCAATAATAAACGCAACCAAAAGGAGTTCGCGCTACTCTATTTAGATGGAGACAGTTTTAAGAAAATCAATGACCAATATGGGCACGATAGTGGCGATGAATTTTTACGGATGATGGCTGCTCGGATGAAAGCGAGACTCCGAAAAGGAGATGCAGTGGGAAGGATCGGGGGCGATGAGTTTGCAATCCTTATGCAGAATTTCACTTCAAAAGATGAAGTGAGGCGATTTGCCAACCTTCTTCTAGATGAATTAAAAGTGCCTTATTTCCTGGATGGCAAAGAAATCGTATCTACATTTTCTATCGGTGTGGCCTGTTTCCCGGAAGATGGAGAGACGCTGGATGATTTATTCCGTACCGCCGATCAAGCTCTTTATCATGGAAAAAGAAGTGGAAAAGATCGTGCGTCCTTATATGAAGATATTTAAAAGAGTCCGGAGAAACTGATATCTCCGGACCTTTTATTTATTCAGGAATTTCGTTCAGGTCTTGGATGATATAAGTAGGTTCGACTCCAAGCTCCGGCCACTTTTGCTCTTTCCGGTTGACCCAGGCGGTGTGAAATCCGTAGGAAGCTGCACCAGTGATATCCCATGGGTTGCTTGAGAAGAAAAGAATTTCATCTTTATCATATTCAAGCTCTTTTTGAGCAAAGTGGTAGGCGTCGGGGTGTGGTTTATACACCTGGGCGTCATCTGCGCTTAACAAGTCGAATGTCTCTTCTAATTGATTGTGTTCAAGTAATGGTTCAAGCATGGACCTCGTCCCATTTGAAAAAATCGTGAATTTCTTATCCGGGTGTTGTTCAGAAAGGTGACTGACTTCAGAATAAGGCTGTAGTTTTTCATATTGTTTCATCAAGTCGTCTACGATTTCGGATTTGATTTCAACTTCACTTATGGACAGGGCATCCAAAAGGGCCCACCGGGTGATTTCTGAGAAAGGTTTATACCCATTGATCAACTGCCTTACCAGAAAGTAATGGATTTGGCGGTCTCTCCACTGCTGGCTGATCGTCGATCCTTTATCAGGATAATGTTCATGAATTCTTTCCATAACAGAGTGGACATCGAATAATGTTCCATATGCATCAAATACATAAGCTTTATAACTCATTAATAAGCTCCTTCCTTTCGTAGTCGTTTCCCTTTAAACAAAACGGATAAACAAGTATGTTAGTAAATGAGGGGGAGGACTGATGAACACACTGCACCATGCCTATTGGACGTTTTTTGCTTCCCGGAAACAGCGTTTCACCCGCTGGTTCGTGTTGGGAGGTATTTCACCAGATATCGTGTATTATGTAATGTTTTTATATTTATGTGTGGAAAGGAATGCTTTACAAGTCATAGATGATCCTGATCCACTCAAGTCCTTATTCCAGCTTGTCCTGGATTTGTTCGAGCATCCTGTCGTTTTTGTTCTGAGGCAGGTTGGACACTCATTGTTTGTTTGGATTGTCGTATTCATCATCATCCTGTTCTGGCAGGGACCACGCCTCACGAAATGGACGGCACTGATGTATGGATGGCTCGGCCATGTCATCCTGGATTTATTGACGCATGTGGAAGATGCCGTTCCTGTTTTTTATCCTGTGAGCAGCTATGTGTTCAGGAGTAAGATTTCTTATTGGGATGACGAATACCATGCAGAGATTTTTTCATTAATCAATATTATTCTGATTGTGGCTTCTGTCCTCTACATGTTGTATGAAAAAAGGAAAAGAAAACGCAAGTTCACAAAAAGTTCATGACAATGTCCTGGATTGCCATTCTCTAACCTTTGGTGTTCATGGTATGATGGCAAGGGACATGTATGTTTTAGAAGTCGTCATTTTTGAATAGAGAAAGGGTAAGACGATGAAGAAATTCTCCATTTTGACTACGTTCGTAACCTTTCTGGCACTGATCCTTGGTAATTTGGTTGTAGCAACCGATTCAGGGGATGCGTGCGGGACGTCTTGGCCGTTTTGTAATGGTGCGGTCATTCCTGATTTTACGGACTATCATGTAATTATTGAATATTCACACCGTTTAATGGTTCCATTACTTGCGTTTTTGACTTTGATCAACGCTTTGGGAGCTTTATATAAACATCGCAGAAGAAAATCCGTTTTTATTTTATCCATCTTGAGTCTTGGTCTGCTCGTTTTCCAATCATTGATTGGAGGTTTCAATGTTTTACTGGGTACTCCTCCGGGGTTCACGACGCTGGATGTGACCTTCAGTCAAATCCTTCTTCTAGTGCTGGTGCTGTTAAGTTACAGCCTGCATGAGAAGAAAATTGAATTGAACCGGACGAGCTGGGCTACGATTTCAATGAGTTATCGTGCCTTCCTGATCGGTTTCAGCTTGTATATTCTACAAGTCATACTGGGGGCTTTTTTCAAGCACAGCCGGGCAAGCAATGTGATGATGGACATCCCTGCAATGGAATACTTGGTTCGTAGTGAATCCATAGCGAACATGATTTATTCCATCCATATGACAGCCACTGTCGTCATTCTTGTAGCCGCGGTATGGTTTGTCATTTACGCATCAAAATTCAGGTATCATATCACCTTATCCTGGCTTTATTTGATCAGTATACTGTTGAATGCTGTCGTCGGTTTTGTCATCGTGGTGACTGGAAATATCGTGATAGCCTCGTCTATACACATGATTCTCTCAACAATCACCACGGTCATAGGTGCAAGCATTCTCGGTGGTTATTGGTTCAAACTCCAAAAGAGAACGGTAAATGCTTAACTAGAAGTTATCAAACGCAGACAAAAAGGGTGTCCGGACTGTTTAAGGTCCGGACACCCTTTTATTTTTTGTCTCTATTTATGATACAGCTGATCAACAGTAAACAGAGTCATCACTTAAACAATTCTTTTATTTCTTCTTCACTCAACGAAGTAAGCATCGACTCACCTGGCTGGATGATTTGGTTGACGAGATCCCGTTTCTTTTGTTGAAGTTGATAGATCCGTTCCTCAATCGTTCCTTCAGAAATCATCCGGATGACTTGGACGACTCGATTTTGTCCGATTCGGTGAGCTCGACCTGCAGCTTGTTCCTCTATAGCTGGATTCCACCATAAGTCATAGAGGACGACGGTGTCTGCACCGGTCAAGTTCAGACCTGTACCTCCTGCTTTCAATGAAATGAAGAAGGCGTCTTTTTCACCCTGGTTGAAGCGGTCGACCATTTCCATCCGCTTTTCAGATTTCGTACTACCATCCAGGTAAAAGCCGTCGATTCCAGCGCTCATCAAGTCTTCATGAAGAATGGAAAGCATGCTTGAGAACTGGGAGAATATGAGAAGGCGGTGACCGCTCTCCTTCAATTCTCTTGCTAACTCACGCAATTGATCGAGTTTACCGGATCCACCCTCATAATTTTCCAGGAATAGTGAGGGGTGGCAGCAAATTTGCCGTAAACGGGTCAGCCCAGCGAGAATTTCCAGTTTTCCTCGTTGTATGCCCTTCGTGGCAATCGTCTCTTGAATATCATTTTGTATCCGCTCAAGGTATCCCAGATAAACTTCTTTTTGTTCACGGGTCAATTCAGAGTACTGCACCGTATCGATTTTGTCCGGCAGTTCGTCAAGCACTTCTGTTTTCATTCGACGCAGCACAAAAGGACGAGTCATTCGTGCGATCTTTTCCGGTTTCATCTGCAGGAATTTCTTTTTACTCGTGTAAAAGCCAGGCATTATGATGCGGAAAATCGACCACAGTTCACTCAATGAGTTTTCAATCGGGGTGCCGCTCAAGGCGAACCGGTGCTTGGCTTTTATCATTCTGACAGCTGAAGCTGTTTTCGTCGTTTCGTTTTTGACAGCCTGTGATTCGTCCAAAATCATGGCATGAAAACTCTTATCTTTATAAAATTCCGCATCCTGTCTGATCAACGGATATGATGTGATCCAGACGTCTGCAGAAGATGCTTTTTCAAATGCCTCTGCCCTTGTTTGAGGGTCTCCGGAAATAATTTGCACGGATAGTTCAGGTGCGAACTTCTCCACTTCCTTTTTCCAATTGTAAATCAAGGAAGCAGGAGTGATGATGATGGCCGGATGTTCCATCAATCCTTCTTCCTTTTCATTGAGAAGGAATGTGATGGTTTGTATCGTTTTTCCTAACCCCATATCATCGGCTAAAATTCCTCCCAATCCGTACGTTGATAGGGACTTCAACCATCGGAATCCGGTCATCTGATATGGACGGAGATCTGCCTCTAGGCCTTCAGGTTTTTCAATTTCAAAGGATTGCGGTGTTTTCAGGCGTTCCACAAGCTCACTGAAATGACGATCGCGTTCAGCTTCCGTCGTTTGAAGTGCTTCTTCAACTTGCAAGCTTCTCATACCTGAGACTTGGACGTGACCATCCTCGATATCTTTTGCAGTCAAATCCAGCTCTGTCGCCAGGCGTTGAAATCTTTCAAAGGAGTCGGAATTCAAGGAAAGTAAAGCACCGTCGGATAGACGATAATACTTTTTCTTTTCGATGGACGCTTTCAAGGCTTGGGATACATCTTCAGAACTGATTCCTGCAATCTCGAAACTGATGTCCAGCCAGCTTCCCGGATTTTCCATCTCGACCTTCGGTTTCAACTCGTGATGGGAATGGTCCATCAGAGATCGAACGGATGAAGAGAGAAAGACATCGGCATGTTGTTTCAACTTAGGTAAATACTCGAACAGGAAGTTGTCTAATTGATCCTCATCCTCGATGTACACCATTTCACCGTCATATTTGAATTCCGCAAATTCAATGATCTGCATGATCGCCTGCTCCGTTTGACTTTCACGCTGGATGATCGTCTGATTGTTTTCCTTTTCACTTTTGAACGGATCGATCACTTTATCTCCATATTTGAATTGGATTTGGACCGTCAACGTCCAGTGGTGAAAATCAAGATAAACCTCTGCTTTCAAAGGGTCCTGGACGATTTTCTCTTGTGCGGAAGGTTCCAGCCTCACATTTGCGATCGTTTCCAGTTCAGGAAGTACATAAGAAACAATACCCTCCATATCATCGTGGCTTACGGTGTGATTGCCGTTGGAGTTGTATGGAAACAACGTATGGAGAGTTTCGATGATTTCTTCCTTTTGGGCGTCAAGAGTATAGAATATCCCGTCTTTATATAATAGGTGGTACTCAGAAAGGTAATCGAAGCTTTTCAAATGATTCAAATGCATATGAAAATGCCCGCGCTCTTCTGATATATAAAATGAAAGGTCAGGAAACTCCTCTTTGAATTGAATAGGTCCCAAGGATTCTCCTTTTTCAATCAACTCCGCACTTTGTGCTTCGAGTAACGGAAGCATCTTGTTCACCATCGAAGGCGGAATTCTTAAAGTCTTCTGCTCGGAAAAGTTCCATTGTTGTTCATAAAACCGTTCCTGTTCGTATGCTTGATAGAGCAGCTCAAGAAGCTTCAGGTCTTCTTCCATTAATGAATGTTCTGCTGGGTCGTAGGTGAACTTCTTCGTAATTTTATAGGCTTGTCCCTTATGAATATGATCAAGAAGCTCCCGGATGTTTTTAATTACATAGGGATAGTCTTCACCGAATTTGATTTCAACGCTTAGGTTTCTAGTACCTAATATCGATTGATAATGAAGGTAATAGTTGACTTGTATAGGCTTTTTCAATTCATCAGTCGAACGATTTTCCTGTCGCTGCCGAAACGTCTCGAACAATCTCACAGCAAATAACCGGTCATTACTTCTGGACATTTCCTGGTCGCGGCTGCCTTTTTCAGCAAGCTTCGGAGCCAGCTCTTCCAGTGCTTTTTCTCGGATTGCAATCAGGACAGCTGCGATGTGCTTGCACGTGTAGTAGGTGTTGTAGGCCTCGCATTCGCACGTTGCTTCCACATCGTCATCTTCAAAAAAGAAAACGCGTACCTCATAATCATGAGTACCCGTTACGACGGCGCGCCATGAACGAATGGCGCTGTTATGAGAGAGGCCATAAACTTTGCCTGTTTCATAATAATGTTTTCCGCGAGTATAAAAGGTATTTCCGGTTATTTTTTTTATATCTTTAGGTTGTAATAAGTATGTCTGCATAAATGGCATCCTTACTCTTTCGTTTTACTTTTAGTATAACAGGTTTGAAAAGGCGATATTTACCTAATTTTGTCACACCTTTTGTCTGCTGCACCGATTCATTTTAGATTGATTTTACCGCATGGGTATGCTAACTTTCAAAGTATGAGTTTATGTTCGAGGTCGACCGCTCATCTGATGAGCGATTTTTTTATGGCTCTATCCATTTATGAGATCCTTACTTAATAAAAGGATAAAGCTGCAATAGGAGGCAGAAGTCCAATGTAGGCGTATATCCTACCTTTAAAAAAGCAAACCGAACGAACATGAAAAATGGAGGATATGACGATGAGTATACAAGAAGAAATGCAAAAACGCCGGACGTTCGCAATCATTTCCCACCCGGATGCCGGAAAAACGACAATGACTGAAAAAATGCTGTTGTTCGGTAACTTGATTCGTTCAGCAGGTACAGTCAAAGGAAAAAAATCAGGCAAGTTCGCTACATCTGACTGGATGGAGATTGAGAAGCAGCGTGGAATTTCCGTTACGTCAAGTGTTATGAATTTTCCCTATAAAGGATATCAAGTCAACATCTTAGATACACCGGGGCACGAAGATTTCAGTGAAGATACGTACCGTACGTTGACGGCTGTCGATAGTGTGGTCATGGTCATCGATGGAACAAAAGGGATCGAAGCTCAAACGTTGAAACTTTTCAAAGTTTGTAAGATGCGTGGCATTCCGATTTTCACATTCATCAACAAAATGGACCGTGAAGGACGGGACCCGTTCAGCTTGATGGAAGAAATCGAAGAGACACTGAATATTGAAACGTATCCTATGACTTGGCCAGCAGGAATGGGGAAACGTTTCCGTGGAGTATTCGACCGTAATAATAAGGAGTTCGTACACTTCTCAGGAAATGAAGAGGAAACGTATATTCCTTATGATGAACTTGATCAGCATCCAGAAATCACTGAAGATGCAAGTTTCGTAGAAGCACAAGAAGAGATGGAACTTCTGGAGGAAGCAGGAGACAACTTCTCAATGGATAAAGTGTTGAAAGGAGATCAGACGCCGGTCTTCTTCGGTAGTGCCCTGGCTCCATTCGGAGTGGAAACTTTCTTTAATACATTCATTGATATGGCGCCTGAACCGGCTCCACGTAAATCCACAGAAGGTGTCGTGTCCCCGGATCACGAAGAATTTTCAGGATTCATTTTCAAGATCCAAGCGAACATGAACCCTCAGCACCGCGACCGTATCGCCTTTGTTCGTGTGTGTTCAGGAAAGTTCGAACGTGGAATGAACGTGACACTGTCCCGGACAGGAAAATCGTTTAAACTGGCTCAGTCGCAACAGTTCGTCGCTTCTTCCCGTGGAACAGTGGAAGAAGGCTATGCCGGAGATATCATCGGAATTTATGATCCGAACGTTTACAGGATCGGCGATACGATCGTAACCGGCAAATCGAATTTTGAATATGATGAGCTGCCACAGTTCCCGCCTGAACTATTCAAAAAGGTCACTGCAAAGAACGTCATGAAATCCAAGCAGTTCAAAAAAGGGTTGGAGCAGCTTGTTCAAGAAGGTGCGATCCAGTTATTCAAGCGTTACCGTTTTGAAGATTACATCATCGGTGCTGTCGGTGAACTTCAATATGAAGTGTTTGAGTATCGAATGAAGAATGAGTACAACGTTGATGTCGAATTGACATCGATCGGGGAGCGTATCCCACGCTGGTTAAAAGAAGACCAAGTGGATGAAACGTTATTCGATGAGCGGAATATGCTTGTTCAGGACCGTGAAGGAAACCCTCTTGTCTTGTTCAAGAACGACTTCTCCCTGCGTTGGTTCCAAGACAAAAACCCAGATATTGAATTGACGGACTTGTTCGAGGTCAATCAATATAACCAGACATTCGAATAAGAATTACAGAAACCACTACATGTATTGTAGTGGTTTTTTTGCACTCAACAGTCAAGTGTCAGCCTAAAAGACAACCTTCTACAACGGGGTGATCTTGCTTCTAATGACTTTTACCAAGTATTACTAATCAGCCAACATTCTAGGGTGGGAGTATAATTTTTAGGTGGTGTTAGAGCCACTGTGTTTCCGTTCTTCTGACTAATGAAAGGAGGTCCGGGAAGTTGCGAGACTCCTGTGGGATGAAAATGGTCGGTGAGATCCCGGAAGGCGGAAGCATGAGGAAGCTCACCACATGCCCACGGAAAGCGAGTGATTTCCCGGACCTCCTGCTCCTAACCAGGGAAAAGGAAACAATCTCACTTTAAAAATGCACTCTTTCGTAATCCATCTTCTCTTCGATAAATCAGTGAAACCGAATGTTTGTTCGTTTGATGTTAGAATGGTAGTATATTGTGGTAAACTATTCTTGATAAGTAAGGAACGGAGGTTTTCGTCGTGGAGAATAAGTTTGAATTAGTATCGTCCTACTCTCCCCAGGGAGATCAGCCTAAAGCGATTAAAGAGCTGGTTGATGGAATCAACCGTGGAGAAAGGTATCAGACTTTACTCGGTGCTACAGGTACGGGTAAGACGTTTACGATGTCGAACGTGATTCAACAAGTAAACAAACCGACATTGATCATTGCCCATAACAAGACACTGGCCGGACAGCTTTATAGTGAATTCAAAGAATTTTTCCCGAACAATGCTGTCGAGTATTTTGTGAGTTACTACGACTACTATCAGCCGGAGGCATATGTGCCTTCTTCAGATACATTCATAGAAAAAGATGCAAGCATCAATGATGAAATCGATAAATTAAGACACTCGGCTACATCTGCATTATTTGAACGGAATGATGTGATTATCGTGGCGAGTGTTTCTTGTATTTATGGATTGGGTTCTCCAGACGAATACCGCAGTCAAGTCCTTTCTATACGTATGGGAATGGAAAAAGATCGTGATGAACTATTAAGAAATCTTGTCGATATCCAATATGCACGGAATGACATCGACTTTCAGCGTGGAACGTTCAGGGTCCGGGGAGATTCAGTAGAAATCATACCGGCCTCACGTGAAGAGCACGCCATTCGTGTGGAATTCTTCGGAGATGAAATCGATCGTATCCGTGAGATTGATGTACTGACAGGTGAGATTGTAGGGGATCGTGAACATGTAGCGATATTCCCGGCCTCTCACTTCGTCACCCGAGAAGAAAAAATGAAAAAAGCGATCAGAAATATAGAAATAGAATTGAATGAACGTCTTAAAGAATTGAAAGACCAAAATAAACTATTGGAAGCTCAGCGGTTGGAACAGCGGACCAATTATGATTTGGAAATGATGCGTGAAATGGGATTCTGTTCTGGAATCGAGAACTATTCACGCCATCTCACTTTCCGTGAAGAGGGAGCAACTCCTTATACACTGCTTGATTATTTTCCTGATGATTTCTTAATGATGGTGGATGAATCGCACGTTACACTTCCGCAGGTTCGTGGAATGTACAACGGCGACCGTGCCCGCAAGCAGGTCTTGATCGATCATGGTTTCCGTCTGCCTTCAGCTTTGGACAACCGTCCGCTTCAATTTCCTGAGTTTGAGAAGAAAATCAATCAAGCGGCGTTCGTGTCCGCTACACCAGGACCATATGAACTGGAGCATACGCCTTATATGACAGAACAGATCATCCGTCCGACAGGGCTGCTTGATCCTGAAATAGACGTAAGGCCGATCCAGGGACAGGTGGATGATTTAGTAGGGGAAATTCATAAGCGGAAAGACAAAGGAGAAAGAGTCCTTGTTACGACATTGACGAAAAAGATGTCCGAAGATCTTACTGCATATTTGAAAGACCTCGGAATCAAAGTGGCGTATCTGCACTCAGAAATCAAGACTCTTGAACGAATCGAGATCATCCGCGATCTTCGTGTCGGCAAGTATGATGTACTTGTCGGAATCAACCTGCTAAGAGAAGGCCTTGATATTCCTGAAGTTTCTTTAGTGTCCATTTTGGATGCGGATAAAGAAGGTTTTCTTCGTTCAAGCCGCTCACTTATTCAAACGATCGGACGTGCTGCACGTAACGAAAATGGCCGAGTCATCATGTATGCAGATAAGATGACGGATTCTATGCAGTATGCCATCGACGAAACATACAGACGACGAGAAAAACAAATCGCCTACAATGAAGAGCATGGCATCACGCCGAAGACGATCAAGAAGGAAGTCAGGGATGTCATCAAAGCAACAGCAGCTGCTGAAGAAGAAGAAGTTTACGATACAGGTAAGAAACCATCAGAAATGACGAAGAAAGAGCGTCAGGAACTGATCGACAATATGGAAACAGAAATGAAGCAAGCGGCGCGCGACCTGGATTTCGAGCGTGCGGCAGAATTACGAGATATCTTATTGGAATTAAAAGCGGAGGGATGATTTCAGTATGGCTAGCAAAAACATAAGCATCAGAGGTGCCCGGGCTCATAACTTGAAAAATATCGACATTGATATTCCTAAGAATAAACTGGTTGTCATGACCGGTTTATCAGGCTCGGGTAAATCATCTCTGGCCTTCGATACGATTTATGCGGAAGGACAGCGACGTTATGTCGAGTCCCTCAGTGCATATGCGAGACAATTTTTAGGACAGATGGATAAGCCGGATGTCGATTCGATTGAAGGACTTTCCCCAGCCATTTCAATCGATCAAAAAACAACCAGCCGAAACCCGAGATCCACTGTCGGGACGGTCACCGAAATTTATGATTACCTGCGACTTTTATTTGCGCGTATCGGCCGCCCGACATGCCCGAAACACGGAATTGAAATCAGCTCTCAAACGGTTCAGCAGATGGTCGACCGTGTCATGGAATATCCGGAACGGACGAAGCTGCAAATTTTAGCACCTGTCGTTTCAGGTCGAAAAGGCGAGCATGCCCGTGTATTCGAACAGCTGCAAAAAGAAGGGTATATCCGACTTCGTGTGAATGGTGAAATGCGCGAAATTTCCGAGGAAATAACGCTTGATAAGAATAAAAAACATTCCATTGAAGTGGTCGTGGATCGAATTGTCGTTAAAGAAGGCGTCGAGGGTCGCTTGTCTGATTCTGTTGAAACGGCGTTGAAATTAGGCGGTGGTCATACAATTGTCGATGTCATCGGTGAAGAAGAACTCATGTTCAGTGAACACCATGCATGTCCGATCTGTGGCTTTTCCGTAAGCGAACTGGAACCTCGGATGTTTTCTTTCAACAGTCCCTATGGTGCCTGCAGCCGCTGTGACGGACTGGGTACTCAGCTGGAAGTGGACATCGACCTCGTCATCCCTGATTGGAATAAGTCACTGAAGGAAAACGCGATTGCGGCGTGGGAGCCGGCAAGTTCCCAGTACTATCCTCAGCTGCTGCAGAGCGTCGCCAACCATTACGGCATTGATATGAACTGTCCGATCAAAGACCTGCCTAAAGAGCATATGGAGCGCGTTTTGTACGGAAGCGGAGATGAAAAAATCCATTTCCGATATGAGAATGACTTCGGAAAGGTAAGGGAAAATGAAATCTTCTTCGAAGGTGTAATCCCGAACATCTCCCGTCGATACCGTGAAACAAGTTCTGATTATATTCGGGAGCAAATGGAAAAATACATGGCTCAGAAGCCGTGCCCGAAATGTAAAGGCAACCGCTTGAATGAAGAAGCATTAGCGGTGTTGATCAACGGAAAGCATATCGGAATCACTACAGATTACTCTGTGACGGAAGCGAAAGAATTCTTTGAAAGCCTCGAACTGACGGAAAAAGAAGAGACCATTGCCCGAATGATTCTAAAAGAAATTTGCGAACGTTTGAGTTTTCTTGCCAATGTCGGACTGGATTATTTGACGCTTTCCAGATCGGCAGGAACGCTTTCTGGTGGTGAGGCGCAGCGGATTCGCCTTGCGACTCAAATCGGCTCTGCATTGACAGGCGTTCTTTACGTATTGGATGAGCCTTCCATCGGTTTACACCAGCGGGATAACGACCGCCTCATCAATACGCTTAAACGAATGAGAGACTTGGACAACACTTTGATTGTCGTCGAGCATGACGAAGATACGATGCTAGCTGCCGATTATCTCATTGATATTGGTCCGGGCGCTGGTGCCCATGGTGGAGATATCGTCACTCAAGGAACTCCAAAACAGGTCATGAAGAGTAAAAAGTCGCTTACAGGACAATATTTATCAGGTAAAAAGTTCATTCCGCTTCCGGCGGAACGAAGAAAGCCTGACGGGCGCTATTTGGAAATCAAGAAAGCGGAAGAAAACAACCTGAAAAAAGTCGATGCCCAAATACCTTTAGGCGTGTTCACCGCTGTGACAGGGGTTTCCGGATCAGGAAAAAGTACCTTGATTAATGAAATCTTATACAAATCTCTTTCAATGAAGCTTCATAAAGGAAAACAGAAGCCCGGGAAACATGAAACGATCGAAGGAATTGAACATTTGGATAAAGTCATCGATATCGATCAGTCTCCGATCGGCCGTACTCCCCGTTCCAATCCGGCAACTTATACGGGTGTGTTTGATGATATCCGCGATGTATTTGCACAGACGAATGAAGCTAAAATCCGTGGATATAAAAAAGGGCGCTTCAGTTTCAACGTCAAAGGCGGACGCTGTGAAGCCTGCCGGGGAGATGGAATCATCAAGATTGAAATGCACTTCCTCCCTGATGTCTATGTGCCTTGTGAAGTTTGTGACGGAAAACGATACAATCGTGAAACATTAGAAGTCAAATACAAAAACAAGAGCATTTCCGATGTTTTGGAGATGACGATCGAGGAAGCTTTGAATTTCTTTGCAAATATTCCTAAGATCAAGCGCAAACTACAGACAGTTGCAGATGTAGGCCTTGAATATATCAAGTTGGGGCAGCCGGCTACAACCCTGTCCGGAGGAGAGGCTCAGAGGGTGAAACTTGCCAGTGAACTACATCGCAGGTCTAATGGTAAATCCTTCTATATCCTGGATGAGCCGACGACTGGTCTTCACGTAGATGATATATCCCGTCTGCTGAAAGTACTGCAGCGTTTAGTCGAAAATGGAGATTCCGTACTCATCATCGAACACAACCTGGATGTCATCAAAGAGGCAGACCATATTGTGGACCTCGGCCCGGAAGGCGGAGAAAATGGCGGACAGATCATCGCATGCGGCACGCCGGAAGAAGTCGCAGAAGAATCTCGTTCCTATACAGGCAAGTATTTAAAACCTGTCTTAGAACGGGACAGGAAACGGATGGAGAAGAAGCTGCAATCCAAGCAGAAAGTGACCAATAAGTAAATGTTTTGACGCTGGGCAGCCTATTCAGTATCGTTAAACAAGAAATGTTTGACGGGAGGAATTGTTAGTGAAAGCAATCGAACAAGAAATCGTGCAAAATAAAATCAATGACTTTGCAGATAAAGATGTGTACGTACACTTAGAAACAACGAATGGCGCATACGCCAGCCATTTCAATGAAAATGCTTATAACGTCGGTGCATTCATCCGCAATGCCAAGGTCCGTTACCAGCATGGAAAAATCGTAAGTACCGGTGGCTCCTACCGTGTAGGCTTGAAGCTCGATCTTGGATGGGTCTATGCGGAAGGTGTTACGGACTTCGAAATTGATGATAAGGATCGTTTGTTGATGGCAGGGCATGATCGTGAAGGCCGGTTGATGGTGGCTTTGGAAATCAGTGAAACACCATTTTCCAATGAGGCTGATGTCCATGAGTAATCAACACGTCCTGGTCATTTTTCCACATCCAGACGATGAATCATTCGGCGCATCAGGTACAATCACCAAGTTCAGAGATGAAGGAGTTCCTGTCACTTACTTATGCGGAACACTGGGAGAAATGGGAAGGAATATGGGGAATCCTGTATTCGCCAACCGTGAAACCCTTTCTTCATTCCGTAAAAAAGAATTGGCAGAAGCAGCAAAGCAGCTGGATATCGATGTCGAGTATCTCGGCTATCGTGACAAAACCCTTGAATTTGAACCGGTCGCTCAGATGGCGGACCATTTGAAACGGAAAATATCCGAGTATAAAGCGACTACGGTCATCACCCATTACCCTGGGTATGCAGTTCACCCTGATCATGATGCTCTCGGAGCTGCAGTTGTAGAAGCTGTCCGTCAAATGGATTCGGATGATAGGCCGGAAGTTTGGATGCATGCAATTTCAAACGATCATGAAGAAGAAATAGGCGAACCGGATATTGTATATGATATCGAGCCGTACTGGGACCGTAAGCTGGCTGCGATTAAAGCCCATTTATCTCAAGCGGATGGGATGATGAGTTTAATTCAAAGTACAGACCAACAGTCCGAACAGTTGGAACGGTTGAAGAAAGAGCGGTTCTACAAGTATCGATTTAAACAGTAATTTCTACGACACCTTGAGAAGGACACACCTTCTTGAGGTGTTTTTTTATAGTTTTTGAAACCTTACCAACGGGAAAGCTGTATTAATAGATAAAGGAGTGGATGCTTTATGAATGAAGAACGCATGAGAGTACTTAAGATGATTGAAGAAGGGACAATATCTGCCGAAGAAGGAAGCAGACTTTTAGATTCATTGGATAAAGAGAAGTCTGAACCTGCGAAGAGTGATAAGAAAACCTATGGCATCAGAAATTTTTTAGAAGATGCGGTTGAAAAAATCAGGAACGCGGACTTTGACTTATCCTTCGGTGATTATGTGGAGTTTACCTATGAAACAGAAACAGAAGATGTAGATTTTAAAGACATCGATCTTTCAATAGCTAATGGTGGAGCAAAAATAGAGTCCTGGGGTGAATCGCACCTGAAAGCGGTCTACGACATCAAAGCTTACCAAGTGGAAAACGAGGAAGAGGCTAGAGAGAGGTTTTTAGCAGATAATCAATTTGAAGTTAAAGGAGATTTACTCCGTATTGCAAGTCCGTCTAAAAAAATCAAGACGAATATCCACTTATACATTCCTGAAAAGTACTATGATTTTATTAAAATGAAACTTTCCAATGGAAGCTTGGATATGAGAAATGTCAAAGCGGATCACATGCATCTCAAAACGGCGAACGGCAAAGTGCAGCTGGAATCTGTGAATGGAGAAAGTTGTAAGATAGGAACAGTCAATGGAGCTGTCCGGGTGACAGAAGGAAAGTTTGATACGTGTGAAACAGATACCGTAAACGGTTCTATAACGTTACGAGGTGAATATGGTAAAAGTGACGCATCCGCTATCAGCGGCAGCATCGTAGTCGAGCATACAGGAGGGCGTGCTCATACAGGTTTTTATAAAACGGGCACTGGAAGTGTAGACATCACGCTGCCGAAACATAAGCAGATCGATGGTGTGCTGCGTTCCAGTATTGGAAAAATCGACTGCCAGCTGGATAACTATAAGATTTTAAGTGATAAAAACGAAGTAGTGAATAAGAAGCTTGAGTTCGAAGCCTTCGAGGAGTTTGGAGAAAGCTTCCACGTCGAGGCAGAAACTAAAACCGGTACCGTGACCGTCAAGCGGGCATTGTAATTGAGTGATTGACAGCAGGGGGGAGGATGTCTTCTTTTTCAGGTAAAACACTGTAATAGAAAGAGGGGATACTATGAAAAACTGGCTGATGCATATCATAGTCAATGCTATTGCCATCATAGCCGTCGGTGCGTTGTTTGAAGCCGTTCAAATCGATGGTGTGGTGGGAGCATTGCTGGCAGGTTTCATTCTTTCCATTTTGAATGCAATTGTCCGTCCTATTCTCGTTATTTTAACACTGCCGATTACGATTCTTTCCCTTGGGTTGTTCCTGCTGGTCATCAACGCGATCACTCTCGTGTTAACAGACCTTCTTCTCGGCAGCACATTTAACATTGACGGGTTTGGAATGGCTTTCGTCGCCGCCATCATCATTGCCCTGATCAACCTTGTATTGAACAGCCTGATCAAAGATATGAAATAAGCACAAACACGAATGCCTGTGCAAGTCATTGAACTTGTGCAGGCTTTTTATGTTCAGTCTCTGTTAAAGTCTGGTGTTGATATTTTGATGGTCCACCCGTCGGGAATTGTGGTTTCGGTCCGTTCTTTGCTAAGAGTATGGGAGGGAAGGGAAAACAGTCCGCTTTCCATGGGGGACGCTTGAGTCTCCTCGAACTTCGTTCTCCGGGGTCTCACCTTGTTCCTTTTTCCCGCAGGAGTCTACCTGTTTTCCCTTCCCTCCCTTTCCCAGTTGGTGTAACGGACTTCTTTTTATAAAGGTATATGACTTTTCCATCCCTCTAAGCCCGTACTTTGTTCAAAGGAATACTTCTATAGGATGAAGGAATCGTCTGGGAGACGTTGAAGAGATTCCATCGAACACGAGTCTCATTCCCAAGGCTGCCTCATACAAATTTTAGGACAAAAAGCTGATATGAGCTCACATGAAAAAAAGCAAAACTCCAATCCATATCAGAGCCTATATATAAATAATCCCAAACTAAAATAAGGCATCATTCACACACTCCTCTAACCTCTGATTCCAACTATAATAGCGGCTGTAATCCCTCGTATGTCCATGGATAGTAAAAACATGCTACAATAGGGGGCAGGAATTGAAGGAATTATAAGGAGGTCGTGGTACCACATGAGTAAGGTTCGCACCGAAGATTTATTAGAACAATTCAAATTGGAATTGATTGCAGGTGAAGATGGTATTCACCGTGAAATACATACGAGCGATATATCTCGCCCTGGTGTCGAGATGACGGGGTATTTCAAATTTTACCCGAAAGATCGTCTTCAGCTGTTAGGAAAAACAGAGCTTTCCTACTTCAATGAACTGAACCAGGAGCAGAGGCAGGATCGTGCTGAGAAACTGTGTACGGATGTGACGCCGGGAATCGTTATCACACGGGGGATGGATATTCCAGTAGAGCTGCACACAGCAGCGAAAGAAGCAGGGGTTCCATTGATGCTTTCCCCATATAAAACGACGAGAGTCATAAGCCGTCTGACGAACTATTTGGAGTCCAAATTTGCTCCTTTCACAGCGATTCACGGTGTTTTGGTCGACATCTACGGGATAGGTGTATTGATTACCGGTCAAAGTGGTGTGGGTAAAAGTGAAACTGCACTTGAACTTGTAAAACGTGGACACCGCCTTGTCGCTGATGACAGCGTTGAAATTCGCCAGGAGGATTATGATACTTTAATCGGAAACAGCCCCCCGCTTATCGAGCACTTGCTTGAAATTCGCGGATTAGGCATCATTAACGTCATGACTCTCTTCGGTGCTGGAGCCGTTCGAAGTTATAAGCGGATCACGCTAGTCATCAACTTGGAATTATGGGATAAACAGAAACAATATGATCGTTTAGGACTTGAGGAAGAAACTATGAAGATCATGGACGTTGAAGTACCGAAAGCCACCATCCCGGTCCGTCCAGGTCGGAACTTGGCTGTCATCATAGAAGTGGCGGCGATGAATTTCCGCTTGAAAAGAATGGGAGTCAATGCCGCAGAAGAATTTTCTGAACGTTTGACGAACGTCATCGATCAGGACCAATTGAAAGAGTAAGGAGGAATTTTCAACATGAGTTGTACGGCAGAGTCCTTAGACCGTGTATTCCTTCAACTTGGTCCTTTATCTATATATTGGTACGGCCTGATCATCGCGACAGGGGCCTTTTTGGGGCTGTTGATCGCAACGAAGGAAACAGAACGTCTAGGTTTGAAAAAAGATTATATGGTCGATATTGTCGTCTATGCTATTCCGGCGGCTATCATCTTCGCACGATTGTATTATGTCATTTTTGAATGGGAACGTTATGTCGGCGGACCTTGGTGGAAAGTGTTTGCCGTCTGGGAAGGCGGTATCGCTATCCACGGAGCATTGATCGGTTCCGTGTTGACCGCTTACTTGTATACGAAACTTAAAGGCTTGTCCTTTTGGATGATTACCGATATAGCTGCGCCAAGTATCATCCTTGGTCAGGCGATCGGTCGGTGGGGAAACTTCATGAACCAAGAAGCCCACGGCGGGCCGGTATCTGAAGCGTTCTATAATAATTTCATGCAGTATCTGCCTGGATTTATCAATCAGCAAATGTGTATCGGAGGAACGTTATATCACCCCACGTTCTTATATGAATCCGTATGGAACATTCTAGGTTTCATTTTCTTGTTGATTCTGAGACATAAGTTCAACCCTCGCCGCGGAGAAGTATTCTTGAGTTATGTCATTTGGTATTCCGTCGGTCGATTCTTCATAGAAGGAATGCGGACTGACAGCCTTTATCTATTTGGAGAGATCCGCACGGCTCAATTCATATCGATCGTTCTTGTCGTCTTAGCGATCGCTGTCATGATTTATCGCCGTAAGACTGGAATGGCAGATAAATATTATGACGGAAAGAAAGTAAAATAGGGGAGAGTACCAGAATGAAAGGAATCATGAAACGAGGAGCCGGGAAAGGGATATCTCTTACTTGGACGCTTGGAAAAGTGATTTTTCCAGTTACCTTGATTGTTACGATCCTTCAGTACACGCCTGTCCTTCCGTGGGTAGTTGAAAAACTAGAACCGCTCATGAAGTTCATCGGCTTATCTGGAGAAGCTGCAGTCCCTCTTGTCGTCGGAAACTTTTTAAACTTATACGCAGGGATTGCAGCGATCATATCGTTTGAATTCACCGTCAAAGAAGTGTTCATCCTGGCGGTCATGATGTCCTTCTCCCACAACTTACTCATCGAATCGACAGTTGCCAAAAAGGTTGGTGTAAGCTGGTGGTTCGTCGCAGGAGTCCGTCTGAGTTTGGCATTCCTATCGGCCGTTTTGATCAACCTCCTTTGGAAAGGTGGGGGTGAAGTAGCTAAATACGGCCTTGCCCCTGAGAAAACTTCTGACCCTGGTGGATGGGGAGAAATCATCTGGCAAGGGTTTCAGACAGCATCCATGGGTGTTTTGCAGCTGGCGCTCATTGTCATCCCTTTGATGATTTTCATGCAATACCTCCGGGAAAAAGGTTGGCTGGACCTTTTTTCCCGGTGGGTTGCCCCTGCCACACGTTTCCTTGGTATGGAGCGGAATACGTCCATGACCTTAGTTGCCGGACTCACCATCGGTCTTGCTTATGGAGCAGGTTTGATGATCCAGGCAGTGGAAGAGGATGGGGTTTCCAAAAAAGATATGTATTTAGCGATTTTGTTTTTAGTTTCTTGTCACGCTGTCGTAGAGGATACGTTGATTTTCATTCCTTTGGGCATACCGGTGTGGCCTCTATTGGCTATCCGTTTAGCTACAGCGATCATTTTGACGGCGGGTGTCGGTTTCGTTTGGAACAGATTACAACAGCAGAGGAAGGATACTTCTTATGAAAATAAATACCATACTTTTTGATTTGGATGGAACGTTGATCGATACGAACGAGTTGATCATTGCTTCTTTCATGCATACGATCGAGCAATACGGAGACCGGGATTATGGAAGGGATGAAGTCCTCGATTTCATCGGTCCCCCTCTAAGAGACAGCTTGAGAAAAATCAACCCGGATCGCGTCGAAGAAATGGTCGAGACATATCGTAAACACAACATTGAAAACCACGATTCGTATGTGAAAGCGTACGACGGAGTGGTGGAAACCATCCGAAAGCTGAAGGAAGAAGATTATCGTTTAGGCATCGTGACGACAAAGATGAGAAATACGGTCCAAATGGGGCTGGAGTTGACGGACCTTGACGGGCTGTTTGAAACGGTCGTCACCCTGGATGACGTAGAACATGCCAAGCCTCATCCGGAGCCGATTTTGAAAGCTCTGGACCAATTGGGTGTCAAAACATCGGAAGCGATGATGGTCGGAGATAATACGCATGATATCGAAGCAGGGAAAAATGCTGGTACAAAAACTGCTGGAGTGGCATGGACGGTCAAAGGGCGAAAAGTTCTGGATGATTTGAACCCTGATTATATGCTTGAAAATATGAGAGAGCTGATTGAAATTACAGGAGGATGACGGATGAGAAACACAGAACGCTATGAAGTGAAAGGAGCTAATTCTTTGTGGCACGTATATAAAACGGTGCCATTCTTCAAAGTGGTCAAAAACTTCATCGTCATCCAGCTTGCAAGATATACGCCATTTCTCGGCATGAAGAACTGGTTGTACCGTACATTTCTGAAGATGGATGTAGGGGAGAAAACCGCCTTCGCCTTGATGGTCATGCTCGATGTCATGTACCCGGAGCGGGTCAAAGTCGGGCGCAATAGTGTCATCGGGTATAACACGACGATACTGGCTCATGAATATTTGATCCAGGAGTACAGGCTTGGGGATGTCCTCATTGGAGATGAGGTGATGATCGGAGCCAACACCACCATTTTACCTGGTGTGAAGATCGGTGATGGTGCCATCGTATCAGCAGGTACACTCGTCCATAAAGATGTTCCTGCAGGAGCATTTGTAGGTGGCAATCCGATGGCGGTCATCTACTCCAAGGAAGAAATGGATGAACGGAGAAGACAGGATGATTTTTTCAATAGAAAAGAGGGATCTTCATGAACTTCAAAGACCCTGTATTACCTGCTGTAAAGACCGTGAAAGAGTTTGAAGCCCTTCTCGACAGTGAGACAGAAGTGATCATTCTCCTCGAAAGTCGTCTGGGCCTTTTAAGAAAACTTGTAAAAGTCGGTCAAAAAGCGGGGAAGAAGATTTTCGTTCATGTCGATTTGATTCAAGGGTTGAAAGCGGATGATTTCGGAATGGAGTATATCGGGCAGGAAGTGAAGCCGGACGGAGTCATTTCCACTAGAGCGCATGTCATACGTCAGGCAAAAAAATACGAGATGGTCAGCGTGCAGCGATTGTTTTTGATTGATAGTCAAGCGATTGAACACAACGTTAAACTTATGAAAAAGTCCCAACCTGATTATGTAGAGGTTTTACCTGGCGTTTTACCGGGAATGATAAGAGAGATTAAAGCCCGTCTGGGTATTCCTGTCATTGCCGGTGGACTCATTCGTCATGCAGATGAAGTCGACGAGGCTATTGAAGCAGGAGCTTCAGCTGTATCGTCTTCACATAAGGATTTATGGCGGTTTTCGCATGATACATAAATCTTTCCTTAGCTGAAGCACTCACCTAGATGTCACACAATTGTCCATCATGGACATTGTGTGATTTTTTTAAAGGCGGGCGTAAGGAAAGGGGCTTGCTGCCATGACAGAATTCATGGGAGAACTGGTCGGAACTATGATCTTAATCATTCTCGGTGGCGGGGTCATAGCCGGTGCCAACTTGAAACATACAAAAGCCGAAGGTAGCTGGGTACTGATTACCGTTGCCTGGGGACTGGCTGTCGCCATGGGGGTGTATGCGGTCAAGCAGGTGAGTGGGGCACATATCAATCCTGCCGTAACCCTTGGTTTAGCTACGGTTGGCGACTTTCCATGGTCGAAAGTACCGATGTACATCGTAGCTCAAACAATGGGAGCATTTATCGGTGCCTCCATCGTCTATTTCCACTACATGCCTCATTGGAAAGACACAGAAGACAAATTAGCGATGAGGTCGGTGTTTTGTACCGATCCTGCGATTCGAAGCCCCATTTCGAACCTGGTCAGTGAGGTCATTGGAACATTTGTGTTGGTCATCGGGATTCTTTTCATCGGTGCCAATGAATTTACAGAAGGGTTGAACCCATTGATTGTAGGACTGTTGATTGTAGCTATCGGTATGTCTCTCGGAGCAACTACGGGATATGCCATCAATCCAGCACGTGATTTTGGTCCGAGACTTGCTCACGCGCTGCTGCCGATTCCGGGTAAAGGGAGTTCGGATTGGGGATACGCCTGGGTTCCGATTATCGGACCTGTAATCGGAGGCATGTACGGCGGTTTGTTCTACGAAGCGATTTTTAAGGCGAACATGACCGGGTGGTTTTGGATTTCTTCACTTCTCATCATCGCGTTATTGTTCGCATCCATGAGGGTGGAGTTGAAAAAAGTCAAAGCGGCTTAAATAGTGTTAATGTTCAATGACGAATAAACTGCATTAAGATTTTTTGGATGATCCCTGTATTAAACAGCGTTAAAAAGAAGACTCTGTTAAAGTTCCGTGTAGAATTATAGGTTCGGTCCGTTTTTTGAACAGAGCATGGGATGGCAGGGAAAACAGTCCGCTTTCCGCGGGGAACGCTTTAGCCTCCTTGAACTTCGTTCTCCGGGGTCTCATCTTGTTCCTTTTTCCCGCAGGAGTCTACCTGTTTTCCCTGCCATCCCGTTCGTAGTTGGTGTAACGGACTTCGGCTATGGCCTTTCCGACCCTTCTACTTGGAAGAGGCGGCCTTGGGAATGGCGAGACTCCTGTGGGATAAAGGTACATCGTGAGACCCCGGAAGGCGCAGCCTGAGGAGGCTCACGGTACCCCACGGAAAGGGAGTCATTCCCAAGGCATCCTCACACAAATTTTAGGACAGAAAGAGTTGGTATAAGCTCACATATGAAATAACAACACGAAGCAATAACAGAGCCAAAAAGAAGAGTAGGAGGAATTCACGATGGAAAAGTATATTTTATCAATCGATCAAGGCACGACTAGTTCGAGAGCTATTCTTTTCAACCAGGATGGAGAAATTGTGGAAACCGGACAAAAAGAGTTCGAACAATATTTTCCAAAGCCAGGATGGGTAGAACATGATGCGAACGAGATTTGGACTTCTGTATTAAGTTGTATGGCAGATGTGTTGAGAAAAGCGGATGTCAATCCTGAGCAAGTAGAAGGGATAGGGATCACCAACCAGAGGGAAACGACCGTGGTCTGGGATAAGAATACAGGCAAGCCTATTTACCGTGCTGTCGTGTGGCAGTCCCGTCAAACGCAGGGGATTTGTGATGAGCTTCGTGAGAAAGGGTTGAATGATACTTTCCGAGACAAGACAGGCCTTCTATTAGACCCTTACTTTGCTGGTACAAAAGTGAAGTGGATTCTTGATCACGTCGATGGCGCACGGGAGAAAGCAGAAAACGGGGATTTGATGTTCGGAACGATCGATACGTGGCTGATTTATAAATTGTCAGGTGGAAAAGCGCATGTGACCGATTATTCCAACGCATCACGGACCTTGATGTATAATATTTTCGACTTGGAATGGGATGACGAGCTCCTGGACATCCTGGAGGTGCCGAAAAGCATGCTCCCGGAAGTTAAACCATCCTCAGAAGTTTATGCCCATACGGTCGACTATCATTTTTATGGAAAAGAAGTGCCGATCGCTGGAATAGCTGGAGATCAGCAGGCTGCATTGTTCGGTCAAGCCTGCTTTGAAAAAGGAATGGCCAAAAATACTTATGGAACAGGCGGTTTCATGCTGATGAATACAGGGGAGGAAGCAGTCAAATCTGAAAACGGATTGTTGACGACGCTCGCCTGGGGTGTGGACGGCAAAGTTGAATATGCTCTGGAAGGGAGTATATTCGTATCTGGATCGGCCATCCAATGGCTCCGTGACGGTCTCAAAATGATTGAAAGCGCTCCTGAAAGTGAAGAAATTGCAGGAGAGGTCAACTCGACAGATGGAGTATACGTCGTTCCAGCTTTTGTTGGACTGGGCACCCCATACTGGGATAGTGAAGCTCGTGGATCTGTATTCGGATTGACCCGTGGAACGACGAAGGCGCATTTCGTCCGTGCCACATTGGAATCTCTTGCCTACCAAACGAAAGATGTCGTCGATGCGATGGTGGAGGATTCTGGAATCGAATTGAAAAAGCTGCGCGTAGATGGTGGAGCTGTCAAAAACAACCTGCTTATGCAGTTCCAGAGTGATTTATTGGATGTCACCGTGGAACGTCCTGAAGTGAATGAAACGACCGCTCTTGGAGCTGCCTATCTTGCTGGACTTGCAGTTGGTTTTTGGGAAAGTAAAGATGATATCAGGAAACGCTGGGAAGTAGAGCGTGAATTTGATCCGACGATGGATCAAAAGAAGAGAGAAACTCTCTATAAAGGATGGCAGAAAGCGGTCGAAGCCACCCGGGTTTTTAAAACAGATTAAATGGTGGACAGAATCCACATATCTGTTACAATGTAAGCAACAAGTTAATGCAAACGGTCGGAGATACGGAGAGACCACGAAACTTTATGCTGGGCATAAAGTCTTTCGTGGTCTCTTTTTTTATTCCCGTCATCGATGATGTGTGTAAAAGGACATATTTCTATGCAGATTAGGGAATAAAGGTATCATATGACATTGAAAAATTTGAGCCATCATATAAAAGGAGAGATCGGAATGACTTCATTTTCTAGTTACGAAAGAAACGAACAATTTCAAAAACTGACCCAGGAAGAGTGGGACGTCCTTGTCATCGGAGGAGGAATTACCGGCTCAGGAATTGCATTGGATGCAGCCAGCCGAGGAATGAAAACGGCGGTAGTGGAAATGCAGGACTTTGCTGCCGGTACATCAAGCCGTTCCACAAAGCTTGTCCATGGCGGTTTGCGTTATTTGAAACAATTTGAAGTGAAAATGGTGGCCGAAGTAGGAAAAGAACGGGAAATCGTTTATGAAAATGGACCACATGTCACAACTCCGGAATGGATGATGCTTCCTTTCCACGAAGGAGGAAATTTCGGTCCATTATCTACGAACCTCGGCCTTCGTGTTTATGATTATTTGGCTGGAGTGAAAAAGTCAGAACGTCGTACGATGCTTACTCCTGAAGAAGCGATTGAGCGGGAGCCGTTGGTTAAGAGAGAAGGTCTCAAAGGTGCAGGAGTCTACGTAGAATATAAAACGGACGATGCCCGCCTTACGCTGGAAGTGATGAAAAAAGCGGTTGAGTATGGAGCATGCTCAACGAACTATGCGAAAGTCGTCGACTTCATCTACAACGAGCATGGTACATTGAGCGGAGCGAAAATCGAGGATACCGTCACTGGTGAGCAATACCATGTAAAAGCCAAGAAGATCATCAATGCTGGTGGTCCTTGGGTGGATGAACTACGCGAGATCGATGGATCTAAAAAAGGGAAAACCCTTCAACTGACAAAAGGTGTCCACCTCGTTTTCGATCAATCCGTATTCCCGTTGAAGCAGGCGATCTATTTCGACAGCCCGGATGGTCGTATGATTTTCGCTATTCCTCGTGATGGAAAAACGTATGTAGGAACGACCGATACCAAATATACAGAAGAAATTGCTCATCCGACGATGACCGAAGAAGACAGGGATTATATTTTGGATGCGATCAAGATGATGTTCCCTACGGTTGAGGTGACAGCGGATGATGTGGAATCAAGCTGGGCCGGCATCCGTCCATTGATCCATGAAGAAGGGAAAGACCCTTCAGAAATCTCCAGAAAGGACGAGATCTTCATTTCGGATTCAGGTCTCATTTCAATGGCTGGAGGTAAGCTGACCGGTTACCGGAAGATGGCGGAAACAGCTGTCGGTATCGTAAGAGATCAGTTGATGGAAGAGTACGGCATCCGTTACTCGGATTCGGAGACGAAACACATGCCGATTTCCGGCGGGGAAGTGAACGGATCGAAAGGTTTCGAACGCTTTAAGACCGAACGTATCAACATCGGGCAGTCTCTTGGATTGAGTGAAAAACAGGCGGATCGGCTCGTGCGACTTTATGGAGCGAATGTAGATAAAGTGTACGGCATTTATAAGAACCGTAAGCAAGATGCAGAAAAAGAAAATATCGATCCGGTTGTTTTTGCTCAACTCGTATACGGCTTGGAAAACGAATTGACTTTCAAACCGGTCGACTTCTTCGTAAGACGTACAGGAGCGTTGTTCTTTGATATTCAATGGGTACACGATCATAAAGAATCAGTTATTGAATTCATGGCAAAAGAACTGGGTTATTCAGATGAACAGAAGAAACAATATACGGATGAATTGAATCTTCTTTTGGAAGAAGCAGACACTCCAGTTGAGTATGTGAAGTAAGATACTGAAGCCTCCCACAAATCATGTGGGAGGCTTTTTTCTGGACTCATTAAATAGAGTATTTTCATTGAAATGAAACTTCTGCACGTTCCCATCCGTAATCATTGTGAGAGGAGGAAGTGAAATGACAGATGTCAGAGAATTGATTGAAAAAGACGGAAAACGTCAACTCATAACAGGAGCCTGTTTGGCTGCCGTATCTCTTATTTTTATTATCGGATTTTTTACATATGATCCAGGAAGCACTGTCCTTGCATTCTTGTATGGTCCTCTATTTGCAATCAGTGGGGGGAGATTGATTCAAATGGGATATCGGGATATACAAAAAGCGAAACGCACCGAGCGTGCCCTGAAGGACGATGAAGATATATTTTTTGATAAGGCGCCCGCCCGCATGTACATAGGAGCGAATGAAAAAGAAGCCGGAGAATCTCATATGTATGATATGAATAAACAAATTTATTTCTCAGTTCAAGAGAAGACGAGAAGCAGACACAGCCTGGTTTCTTTCTTTGCCACCTTTCTTTCCTATGGTTCAATTCGACCTGCGGATTATAAGATGAGGGCCGATCATGGAAAGGAAATCTATCATCTGGAGAAAAAGGGTGGATTCACCTGGAGGGGCTATGTCCAGCAGATGGATGGAACCTATGTCGCATACACGAAAGAAATGAAAAATAAATCGACGGGACAAAAAGTCTACCGGTATATTGAGAAAAATTATGTCCGTTGGAGTGCAGAGGGAGATCCTGTGATTGGCCATTTCACCATCAAGGATCAGGATGGAAATGTGTGGGCGGTCATGAAAGAAGGAGCTATTCCACGTGAAGCAGCTGACGACTTCAATGATGTATACGGTTCTCTGATCGAGTGGAAAAAGCGGGATGACATCCCGCATTCCCTGGTCGCCTTTTTATTTTTGCTGCAAACCAGGTACCGCTGAGTATAGACACCTCTATTTTGTTGAGATTAAACAAATAGAGGTGTTTTTTGTTTCTAAGATTACGCAGAGAAACTTTATATTTTTTCCCCTGATCATCCTAAATAAGACATAATTCGGAAAATTCGTTCAAAAAACACACCAAAGGCAGGTTAACACCCGTTTTTCGTCTTAGTTTCTGCTATGATGAAAGAGGGAAACCATGGAGTATTAATGATTGACGGTATATCTTCATTTTGTTAGCATGTTAACATATTAGCGAAGTAAAGGATTTGTCGAAAGGAATGAATTCCATTGGTAAAGCGTTTAATGTTTGAAAAACCACTGGGAATGCGCGATACGCTTCCCTTTTTTTATAGACAAAAAGCAAAAGTAAGAAAACAGTTATCGGAAGAAATCATTGCCCACGGCTACTCCTTTATGGACACGCCTTTTCTTGAATATCACGAAACAGTGGGAGAAGTGAGTGCAACCTTGGATCAGCAGTTGTTCAAGCTGCTGGACCAGCAAGGGCACACGCTCGTACTGCGTCCGGACATGACAGCTCCCATAGCACGCGTAGCTGCTTCACAATTGAAGAATTCTGAATTTCCTCTTCGTCTTGCCTATGATGGACCGGTTTTCCGTGCTCAACAGACGGAGGGTGGAAAGCCTGCACAATTTGAACAAGTGGGGACAGAATTGATCGGCGATCATTCATCGTTCGGTGATGCAGAAGTGATCGCTTTGTTAGTCGATTCGTTGAAAAAAGCAGGTCTTGACGATTTCGTCATTACCGTAGGTCACATCGGTTATGTAAAAGCTTTTTTCAGTGATCTTCTTGAAGATGACGATGAAACGATCGATCGTCTATTAGAGTACCTATATAGAAAAAATTATGTAGGGTTTAGAGAAGCCGTTAAACAACTCTCGATCAAACACGATAAACAGCAGGCTCTGCTTCAGCTTCTTTCCCTTCGTGGAGGAGAAGAAATCTTCGAATCAAGCCGATCACTGGCTCGTAACCAATCGTGTATGCAGGCGGTCAATGACTTGAAACAGCTTTATCGTCTATTGAAACAACATGGAGTGGAGAAGTATATCCAATTCGACTTGAATTTGATCAGTCACATGGATTATTACACCGGCATTCTATTCGAAGGCTATGCTCCCAATCTTGGAGCGCTGCTATGTAATGGCGGGCGCTATGATGCGTTACTGCCTTCCTTCCAGCTCAATGCTTCCGCGACCGGTTTCGCGATCCACGTAGAACGTCTGGTAGAAGCGCTGAATGAAAGTGAAGATAACGATGAACGTATAGGAATCATCGTAGATGACGACTCGTTCCAGCGAGGGATGCAAAAAGCGAAGGAATACAGAAAGAATGGATATTCTGTATTGCTTCAACATGTTGATCAAATCCCGGATGTTCAATCATTCAAGCAGGAATTAGCAAATACAGAAGATATGACAGAGGCTGGGGGTGGACAGGATGAGTAACAAACTTACCATTGCTATGCCGAAGGGACGCATTTATGAAGAAGCGGCAGAACTTATGAAACAGGCCGGTTATGATTTGGGAGCGGACCAGGATGAGTCGAGGAAATTGATTCTTGAATTTCCGGAACAAAACATTCAAATCATGATGGCGAAACCGATGGACGTTGTCACTTATGTAGAGTATGGTGCTGCAGATATCGGAATTGCAGGTAAAGATGTGCTGCTCGAGCAGGACCGGGATGTTTATGAAGTCCTGGATTTGAAAATCAGTCCTTGCTATGTAGCAGTGGCAGGCCTGCCTGATCAGCCGATGAACCGGATTGCGCCTAAAATCGCTACGAAATATCCGAAAGTCGCTTCGGATTATTTCCGAGAACAAGGCGAGCAGATAGAAATCATTCCATTGAATGGTTCGATTGAATTGGCGCCGCTGATCGGTTTGGCGGATCGAATTGTCGATATCGTGTCTACCGGCCGCACGCTTAGAGAAAATGGATTAGTCGAATACGAAAAGATTGCAGATATCACATCCCGGTTGATCGTAAACCCTGTCAGCTATCGATTGAAAAGTGAGGAGATCGACCGGATGGTAAATAAATTGAGTGAGGTCATGGAAGGGGAAGAAGTATGAAAATCATCCGAAAAAGTGACCGGATCAATCTAAGACGTACAGTCGATCAAGGGACCGAAGAACAGAGAAAAATTGTCCAATCCATTATCCAGGATGTGAAAGAAAACGGTGATCAAGCCGTTTTATCCTATACAGAGCGTTTTGACGGTGTGAAACTTGATGATTACAAAGTGACCAGCGAAGAATTTGAAGAAGCGTATGATTCACTGGATGGAGAATACGTGCAAATTTTGAAAGAAGCCGCAGACAATATCCGGGCTTTCCATGAAAAACAATCGACGAAATCATGGTTTGACACACAAAGTAATGGAACGATCTTAGGACAAAAGATCACACCGATCGATGCTGCAGGTGTATATGTTCCAGGCGGTACGGCCGCATATCCTTCATCCGTTTTCATGAACATCATTCCAGCGCAAGTCGCGGGTGTGGAGAGGATTGTGATGGTGACTCCTCCCGGGAAGGATGGAAAAGTACCTGCGGGAGTGCTCCTATCCGCTCATATTTTAGGTGTGGAAGATGTTTATAAAGTCGGCGGCGCTCAGGCAGTAGCGGCTCTGGCTTACGGTACGGAATCGATTCAAGCCGTCGATAAAATCACAGGACCCGGGAATGTATTCGTTGCGCTCGCAAAGCGTGAGGTTTTCGGAGATGTCGATATCGATATGATTGCCGGTCCCAGTGAAATTGCCGTCTTAGCTGATGATACGGCTGAAGCTGCAGAAGTGGCAGGGGATTTACTATCGCAGGCTGAGCACGATGCAAGGTCTTCAAGCGTTCTTGTCACCACCAGTTCTTCATTAGCTGAGCAGGTCCAATCGGAAGTAGAGAGGCAGCTTGCCGACCTTCCGAGAGAAGAAATTGCAAGGAAAAGCGTTGAAGACTACGGCATGATCATTCTTTGTGAAACGTGGAATGAAGCAGTAGAAACCATCAATGAAATCGCTCCTGAACACTTGGAAATCATTACGGAAGATCCATTTCAAGAGTTAGGAAGAATCAAGCATGCTGGAGCGATTTTCCTCGGGCCATACAGTAGTGAACCGGTCGGGGACTACTTTGCTGGACCCAATCATGTGCTTCCGACCAATGGAACGGCTCGTTTTTCAAGTCCATTGAACGTCGATGACTTTGTGAAAAAATCGAGTGTGATTTCATACAGTGCACAAGCTATGAAGGAAAATGCTGATAAAATTGCCAGGTTCGCACGGTTGGAAGGGTTGGAAGCCCATGCGCGCGCCGTGGAGATACGTAAGGAGCGATGGAAATCATGAATGATCGAAAAGCTGAAATCAAGAGAAAGACGAGAGAGACAGATATCGAGTTGGAGCTTTCCATAGATGGACAGGGAAGCTCCGACTTGGACGTACAAACGCCATTTTTATCCCACATGTTGGAACTTTTCGCTAAGCATGGGCTTTTCAATTTGACAGTCAAAGGTCATGGAGATGTTGAGGTGGATGACCACCATTTGACCGAAGATATCGGAATCTGTCTCGGACAAGCGTTTCGTGAAGCGGTAGGGGACAAACACGGCATGAAACGTTATGGATCCATGACGCTGCCGATGGATGAAACGTTAGTCACGGTAGCCGTGGACTTGAGTGACCGTCCACATTTCGAATGGAAGGCTGAGCTGCCAAAAGGGCGTGTCGGTACGTTTGATACAGAAAACGTCCATGAATTTTTCTGGAAATTTGCAGTAGAAGCTCGAATGAATTTACATATCGTCCTTCATCATGGTCATAATACGCACCATATCATTGAAGCGATGTTCAAGGCTTTAGCCAGAGCACTGGATGAAGCGACTCAAATCGATCCTCGTGTCAAAGGAGTACCGAGTACGAAAGGAAGTTTATGATGATAGGAATCATTGATTACGGAATGGGGAATTTATTCAGTGTTTCAAAAGCTTTGGAGCGTCTGGATGTCCCTTATAAGGTGGGAGACCGCCCTGAAAAAATCTCTGAATGTGACGGATATATTCTTCCCGGCGTCGGAGCGTTTCCTGATGCGATGAAAGCTTTGGGGGACCATGGATTCATCACATTCATCAAGGAGAAAGTGAATGAGGGCGTGCCTATTTATGGGATCTGCCTGGGTATGCAGCTTTTATTTGAGTCCAGTGAGGAAGGTGGACAAACGGAGGGGCTTGGTTTATTTCCTGGAACCATCGTCAAGTTTCCTGGTGTGGATGAAAACGGCAATTCTTATAAAGTCCCACATATGGGGTGGAACAGGTTGAACATTCATCAACCGGATAAGGGGTTACTGAACGAAGTCGGGGAGGACTTTGTTTATTTCGTCCACTCGTTTGTCGTTCAAACCGATCACCCTGAAATTTTATATGCAACCTCTGACTATCATTTAGAGGTTCCTGCAATCATTGGAAGAGGAAATTTAGTAGCCAGTCAATTCCACCCTGAAAAAAGTGGAGAACCTGGCATGCGGCTCTTAGAAAACTTTTGTAAAGTAATGGTCAAACAGTGAGGAGTTTTTAAATGAGTTTTACAATCTATCCGGCTATCGATATGAGAGATGGAAAATGTGTACGATTGGAACAAGGGGATTTTGATAAAGAAACGGTATATGGAGAAGATCCATTTGAAGTAGCTAAAGAATTCGCAGCAGCAGGTGCTTCATGGATTCACATGGTAGATCTTGATGGAGCGAAAGAAGGTTCCAAACAAAATGCTGGTCATGTGTTGCGGGTAGCGAATGAGTTGGATTGCCGCGTTCAAATCGGTGGAGGAATCCGTTCTGAAGAAGATGTCCGCTTTTATCTGGATCAAGGCGTCGACCGTGTCATCATCGGTTCATTGGCAGTAAGGGATCCGAAATTGACGAAAAGCTTGATCCGAAAATACAAAGAAAAAATAGCGATTGGTTTAGATGCGAGGGACGGATATGTCTCAACAGAAGGGTGGCTTGAGTCTTCAGAAGTGAAGGCGGTCGACCTTGGACTTGCATTAGCGGAAGAAGGAGCGCAAACGTTCATCTACACGGATATTGCGAAAGATGGAATGCTTTCAGGTCCGAATGTACAGGAAATCGTACATTTAGCTAAGGAGACGGGTGTGGATGTCATTGCATCTGGTGGAATCCAGGGTCTTGCGGACCTTCAAGTGTTGAAGCAGTACCAGACGCAGCATGTAATCGGTTCTATTGTCGGAAAAGCTCTCTATTCCAACCGCTTCAGCTTGTCAGAAGCCCTAGAAGTGGAGGAGTCCTGATGTTATCCAAACGAATCATCCCGTGTTTAGATGTAAAGGACGGGCGAGTCGTCAAAGGCATTCAGTTTGTGGATATTCGTGATGCTGGAGATCCGGTGGAGCTGGCTAAAGTCTATGATGAACAAGGAGCGGATGAGCTCGTATTTTTAGATATTTCTGCAAGTCATGAAGGAAAGAAAACGATGATTGATGTCGTTCGCTCTGTTGCGTCTGAACTGGCCATTCCTTTTACGGTTGGAGGAGGTATCCGGACGCTTGAGGATATCAAAGAAACTCTCCGGAATGGTGCCGATAAAGTTTCGCTCAACTCATCTGCAGTCCAACGCCCTGAATTGATTACTGAGGGGGCAGACTACTTTGGAAGCCAATGTATCGTTGTCGCCATCGATGCTCGTTATGATGAAGAATTGAAATCATGGCGGGTCTATACACACGGGGGAAGAACTCCGACGGACTGGGAAGTGACCGAATGGGCGCAGGAAGCGGTACGTCTGGGTGCTGGTGAAATCCTGCTGACGTCTATGAACAAAGATGGGGAAAAGACTGGTTTTGATCTTCCGCTCCTTGAGGCTGTCCAAAAAGTAGTGAGTGTCCCTGTCATCGCTTCAGGCGGTGCGGGTTCGAGTGAGCATTTTTATGAAGTATTCACCGAAGTCGATGCAGACGCAGCATTGGCTGCATCCATATTCCATTACAAAGAAACTTCTGTCATGAATGTAAAAAGCTATTTGAAAGAGAGAGGAGTGACCGTCCGATGAATATAAAAGACATCAAGTTTGACGAAAAAGGTCTCGTACCTGCCATTGTCCAAGATGCACGCTCAAAATCCGTTTTGACTCTGGCTTACATGAGTAAAGAGTCTTTAGAAAAAACGCTGGAGGTCGGAGAGACTGTATTTTACAGCCGATCCCGCCAGGAGCTATGGCACAAAGGTGAAACATCCGGCAATATTCAAAAGGTCAAAGAAATCCGTTATGATTGCGACCAGGATGCTCTCCTCGTTCAAGTCATCCCTCAAGGCCCGGCTTGTCACAAAGGAGATTACAGCTGTTTTTCTGAAAGATTGACTGAAGGAAGTACATCTCCGAAAGAGGACCGTTATTACATTTTAGATCAGTTACAACAAGTGTTGGCTGAAAGAAAGTCGACGCTGCCTGAAGGCTCCTACACAGCGCAATTGTTCCAGGAAGGTGTGGACAGGATTGCGAAAAAGATCGGTGAAGAAGCGGGTGAAGTCATTATTGCTGCTAAAAATGATGACCCGGAGGAAATGGCGCTTGAATCCGCCGACCTTCTCTTCCACCTTTTACTTCTTCTGACAGACCGAAATGTCTCCTTGGATGAAGTACTGAATGTATTGGAAAAACGTCATTCTTGAATAAAATGTACCAAATTCCTCCTACTTCTAAATGCATTTCTGTGTTATACTGCTTTATTAGTGAGATTGTAACGGAATTAGGAGGACGGTCATGACGACATCACTACAAAGTGCAGCAGCTCAAGATCAGTCGAATATCATCCCTTTTTTACCATCAGGGAAGTTTTATTTCTCTCATGGCATACAGGCATTTCAGAAACGCCGTTTCAATGCAGCCGTCAAATGGTTGAAAAAAGCGATCGATACTTCGCCTGATGAACCTCTTTACCAATGCCAGCTTTCTGTCGTATATACAGAAGTAGGCTCTTACCATGCGGCGAATCAATTGTTGAGTGAGGTTCTGACGAAATTCGGAAAAGAGTATGTAGATTGCTATTATCTTATGGCGAATAATTATGCTCATTTAGGGCTGTTGAAAGATGCTAAAAAGTATGCAGACACCTATATGGAGTACGCAGAAGACGGAGAGTTTGAGGAAGCGGCTCAGCAGTTGATTGACATGTTGGAGTCGTTGGATGAAGATGACGAAGATGATGAATGGGCTTTTGATGATGAAGATGAATTACTGATTTATCAAGAAACAGCTTTCTACCACCTTGAGCATGAAGAGTGGGAAGAAGCTATTGGCGTCCTTCATGAGATGATGCAGATGTTCCCTGAATTCACTACCGCAAAGCATAAATACGCATACGCCTTATTTATGAGCGGAGAAGAATCAGAGGCTGTTGATATTGAGGTGGATTGTCTTGAAAAAGAGCCTTCCAACATTCAAAGTCACGTCAACTTGGCAACCTTTTATTTGGAAATGGACAAACGTGACGAAGCCCACGGACACGTCGAGCTCTTGAGAAATGTATTCCCTATGCATGAACAGCAGAAGCTGGCTATTGCCGAAACTTTGGCGCGGGCAGGGTTATATAAGGAAGCAGTCGAGCGATTCAGTGTTTTAAGGGATAAACAAGTAGTTCGTCGGAAAGTCTATTATAAATGGTACAGTATTGCCTCATATCATACAGGAGATCCATCCAAGGCCCTTAACCTTTGGGAAAAAGGCTGTAAACAGTTTCCGAAATTGAGCCTTGATGGTGGACCTTGGACAGAACGCTGATCACAGACTGTGCAGGTGGTTGGGAGGAGTACCTCTCAACCTTTTGCATGTTTGAAAATCAAAACAATTCCAGCCTGTCATGAAAGTTTTTGATGGGATCCAGGCCCATTGGACTAGTTTTCAAGCACATTAATGGACGGTTTTCGTATGATTTACTATGATATGAACATGAAAAGTTAGAAGTTTATTGGAAAAGCAAGGAGCTGATGACCTATGACAGAAGAGCGTATTTATGATGTAATCATCGCAGGTGCCGGTCCAGCTGGAATGACAGCTGCTGTCTATACTTCTCGTGCCAACCTCGATACTCTCATGCTTGAGCGTGGAGTACCGGGTGGTCAAATGGCCAACACAGAAGATGTAGAAAACTATCCTGGATATGAAAGTATTCTGGGACCGGACCTATCAAATAAAATGTTCGAGCACGCAAAGAAATTCGGTGCTGAATACGCATATGGCGATATAAAAGAAGTTGTGGATGGAAAAGAATATAAAATCGTAAAAGCAGGGAAGAAAGAATATAAAACCCGTGCGCTGATCATTACCACTGGTGCTCAGTATAAAGAGCTCGGGGTACCTGGTGAAAAAGAATTAGGCGGCCGCGGCGTATCTTACTGCGCTGTTTGTGACGGTGCCTTTTTCCGAGACAAAGAGCTGGTTGTCGTTGGTGGCGGTGACTCTGCTGTCGAAGAAGGTGTCTATCTCACTCGTTTCGCAAGCAAAGTAACGATCGTTCACCGTAGAGATGAACTTCGTGCCCAGAAGATCTTACAAGACCGCGCATTCGACAATGACAAAATTGACTTCATCTGGGATACCGAAGTGAAATCCATCAATGAGAAAGATGGAAAAGTGGGAAGTGTCACTCTCCACAACAATAAGACAGATGAAGAATATGAGTTTGAAACGAACGGAACATTCATCTATATCGGAATGATTCCACTAAGCACTCCTTTTGAAAGTCTCGGCATTACGAACGAACAAGGATATATCGAAACCGATGAGAAAATGGAAACGAAAGTTCCGGGTGTGTTCGCAGCTGGCGATATTCGTGAGAAAGAGTTACGTCAAATCGTGACAGCTACAGGCGATGGCAGTATTGCTGCTCAATCGGCTCAGCACTATATCGAGAATCTTCTAGAAGAACTTAAGCCGGTCAATAAATAAAGTCATAACATTTTAACTCTTCTGTAATACGAGTGAAATATTATTACGTTATAATGGTGATGATTAATTGACCCCCTTTAATAGATAGAATCTCTATTGGCACAGGTGCTTTTCACCTGTGTTATTTTTTTGGGCATTTTCAGGAGTATGAATCATAATATTGTAGGGTTCGATCTATTCGGTGTATAATGAGGGGAGATGTCCTCTGGAAAGAGAATGAGGTGACAGCTTATGCAACGTGTAGCCAATTGTATTCTAAAAGTAGATGACCATGTTCTCATGTTGAAAAAACCAAGAAGAGGCTGGTATGTAGCTCCAGGTGGGAAAATGGAATCTGGTGAAAATATCAAGGATTCTGCTGTCCGGGAATTCAAGGAAGAAACCGGCCTGTCCGTGGATCAGCCTGAGCTTAGAGGTTCGTTCACATTCATCATGCGTGATGGGGAGAAAACGACCCATGAGTGGATGATGTTTACGTTTTTCAGCACAAGTTATACAGGAGAACTTCTTGATGTCAGCGAAGAGGGGGAACTCGAGTGGGTTCCTGTTGATGAAGTCCTTCAAAAGCCTATGGCTGAAGGAGACCGTCATATCTTCAAACACATATTAAACAGTGAAGAACAAATTTATGGAACATTTGTATATACGACGGATTTCAAACTGATCGATCAGGATATGGATCCGTCCCGACCCGACTAATGAGGAGCGATCGATTATGCCTGAAGATGCTTACAGTACTCAATTAGTAATTATAACTGGGATGTCAGGAGCAGGGAAAACCGTAGCGGTCCAAAGCTTTGAAGACCTCGGTTTTTTTTGTGTGGACAACCTTCCGCCCGCTTTACTGCCTAAATTTTTAGAGTTGATGAAAGACTCCAGCAACAATATCCAAAACGTAGCTTTAGTGATGGACTTGAGAGGGAGAGAGTTCTTTGAATCCTTGTTCGATTCGCTCGATCGTCTAGGCAATGAAGATTGGATACAAGAACATATACTCTTCCTGGATGCAGATGATCAGTCGCTGGTCTCCCGTTATAAGGAAACGAGGAGGTCTCATCCATTAGCTAAAGATGGGCTGCCTTTAGATGGAATCCGTAAAGAGCGAAGGATGCTTGATGAACTGCGTGGACGCTCTCAAACGATCATTGATACATCAAACCTGAAGCCGAAAGCGCTGAGGGAACAAATCATTGAAAAGTATCGTGAGAAAGAACAACAGGTGTTTTCCATCCAGATGGTTTCTTTCGGGTTTAAATACGGGGTACCGATTGATGCGGATTTGATGTTCGATGTGCGTTTCCTGCCGAATCCTCACTACGTTGAACACATGAGGGATTTGACGGGCCTTCATACGGATGTATCCTCTTATGTCTTCAAATGGTCAGATACTCAGAAGTTCCTGGAGAAATTGAAAGATTTGCTGCAATTCATGCTTCCTCAATATAAAAGGGAAGGAAAAAGCCAGCTTGTCATAGCAATCGGATGTACAGGAGGCCAGCACCGGTCTGTAGCTCTTGCTGAATATTTCGGTGAGTACTTTTCCAGTGATTTCAACACACATGTCACGCACCGGGATATTGAGAAAAGGAAAGGGAAATAGCAGATGGCTCAATCAAAAAAGCCCAGCGTAGTCGTCATAGGCGGTGGGACAGGAATGCCTGTGCTGCTGCGCGGGTTAAAAAAATTGCCGGTGGATTTATCTGCGATTGTCACAGTAGCAGATGATGGTGGTAGTTCCGGCAGGCTCAGGAATGAACTGGCCATTCCGGCTCCCGGCGATATTCGGAATGTCGTCGCTGCCTTATCGGATGCTGAACCTATGCTTTTAGAACTGTTTCAGCATCGATTTGCCCATGGAAACGGGTTATCCGGTCACTCCATGGGAAATCTGCTGCTTGCCGCTATGGCTTCCATGTCCGGAGATTTTTATAAAGGAATCAAAGAGATATCAAGAGTCTTGAATGTTAAAGGTCATATTTACCCGATCGCCAATCATTCAATGAATCTTCATGCTGAGTTGGAAGATGGGACCGTAGTCACTGGAGAATCGAAGATCCCCGAGCAGAATAAGAAAATCAAACGGGTCTTTGTCAGTCCTAATCCAGTGCAGCCTCTGCCTGAAGCGGTCGATGCAATCAAGACTGCAGATTTGATTGTCATTGCGCCGGGCAGTCTGTACACAAGCATCTTACCGAATATCATCATTCCTCAAATCGGGGAAGCTTTGAAGGACACGAAAGCTAAAGTTACTTATGTGTGCAATGTAATGACCCAAAAAGGGGAAACTTCAGGGTACACGGCTGCCGATCATTTGCAAGCCTTGGTGGACCACATCGGTACTGGAGTCATCAATTCCATTATTGTTCATAATAAACCGATCGACCAAGGAATGAAGAGTGTTTATGCAAAAGAAAAGGCTGAACCGGTCGTGTATGACATTGATCGTCTCAGGTCAATGGGAATCGAAATCATTGAAGAGGACATTATAGACCATAGTCAAACGATGTTACGTCACGATACAGATAAATTATCCAATCTTTTATATTCGATGCTTTAAAAGGTGACTTGTGGTCAGAGGGGGTGTACATCTATGTCATTTGCATCAGAGATCAAAAAAGAACTGACAAACGTAGAAGCAGAGTCATGCTGTATGGAATCGGAGCTGGCAGCTCTTGTCCGTATGAACGGGACCTTTTCTTTATCCAATAGAGAATATATTCTGGATATTCAAACCGAAAATGCAGCCATCGCAAGAAGAATCTACATGCTCATCAAACAGCTCTATCCTTATCCTGTTGAACTGCTCGTTCGTAAGAAAATGCGCCTCAAAAAGAACAATGTTTACATTGTCAGGATGAAGGAACAGGCGGATCAAGTCTTAAATGACTTGGAGATTCTGGATGGACCTTTATCGATTAATCCAGATATTCCAGAAAAATATATGAAAGATACATGCTGCAAGCGTGCTTATCTGAGAGGCGCTTTCCTCGCCGGCGGGTCTGTGAACAATCCAGAGACCTCCTCCTATCACCTGGAGATCTATTCTTCGGATGAGGAACACAACGAAGCGTTGTGTAAGCTTATGAATCAATTCGGACTAAGGGCGCGTACGCTTGTCCGTAAAAAAGGGTACATTACCTATTTGAAGGAAGCTGAAAAGATCACAGAATTGATCAGCAATATCGGTGCTCATCAAGCCTTGTTTAAATTCGAGGATGTTCGGATCGTCCGTGATATGCGTAATTCCGTCAACCGTTTAGTCAACTGTGAAACAGCTAATTTGAATAAAACAATCGGAGCCGCATTCCGACAAGTTGAAAATATCAAATTTATTGAGCGTACGGTCGGATTGGATGCGCTGCCTGATAAGCTGCAGGAAATTGCTTCACTCCGCCTTCAATACCAGGATGTCTCTTTGAAAGAACTTGGGGAATATGTTTCTGGAGCACCTATCAGTAAGTCAGGAATCAATCACAGACTGAGAAAAATTGATGAATTCGCGGATAAGGTCCGCAAAGGGGAAGTTACAGAAAGCTCTCGAAATTAATGTATTCAAGTTGGATTCATGCTATAATGGTAAACAATTATTAACGCTCTCCCTTTGGGAGCGTTTTTCTTGAGCGTTTTGAATGCGCTTTCGAAATTGGCACAGAGCAGGAATGAGAGGAGAATGAACGATGATTGAACGGACGATAAACGTAGAGTTGGATACAGGTCTTCAAGCAAGACCGGCAGCTCAATTCGTGCAGGAAGCGAACCGCTTCAATGCCGATGTTTTCATTGAAAAGGATGAAAAAAGAGTCAATGCCAAAAGTATTATGGGATTGATGAGCCTCGCCATAGGCACAGGCGAAGAAATTAAGCTGATTGCTGATGGCAGCGACGAAGAAGAGGCATTGGAGAAGTTGGAATCATTTGTAAAAGCAGAGTGATTTTATCACCCTGTTTTGTGAATAAATGAACGTACTTTTGTTTTATATTCATTGTGAAGAGTACAAATAAAAAATCCGCTGCTGGTGCAGCGGATTTTCGATTATTTATCTGTAGTTTTTTCCATAACCTTATCGATTAAGCCATAATCTACAGCTTCGTGTGCAGACATGAAGTTGTCACGATCCGTATCACGTTCGATGACTTCGATAGGCTGCCCTGTGCGTTCTGCAAGGATTTTGTTCAGCTTCTCACGCATCTTGATGATTCGTTTTGCGTGAATTTCGATATCTGAAGCCTGTCCCTGGGTACCGCCAAGAGGTTGGTGAATCATGACTTCACTGTTAGGTAAAGCATAACGTTTACCAGGCTCTCCAGCGTTCAGCAGGAAAGCACCCATGGATGCTGCCATACCTGTACAGATGGTAGATACATTCGGCTTGATGAACTGCATAGTATCGTAGATGGCCATACCAGCTGTGATAGAGCCGCCGGGAGAGTTGATGTACAAGGAAATGTCTTTTTCCGGATCATCTGCTGCCAGGAACAACAATTGCGCGACAACGGAGTTTGAGATGTTGTCATCAATCGGGCTCCCAAGCATGATGATACGGTCTTTAAGTAAGCGGGAGTAAATATCGTAAGCACGCTCTCCGCGATTTGTCTGTTCAATTACTGTAGGGACTAAATTCATGTGATTTCCTCCTTATCATCAATTGAAATTTGATGGAATACATTTATCATACAATTAAGGTCAATGAAGGTCAAACAAAAACAATCGACCTTTTTCTCAGAACACCTGCTACCATCATTCCCTAAAAATATTTAGATAAACATAGATAGAATAGAAAAATTTCTCAGCTGCTCTGGCGTTTATTTTCTTTAAATCTATTGCTTTTTTTTAGTATCATCCCTATAATATTAAATGCATGTCAATTTGCGCCCGTAGCTCAGTCGGATAGAGCGGTGGTTTCCGGTACCACGTCTGTCGGGGGTTCGAATCCCTCCGGGCGCGCTGATTCAAAGAAGCTTCTCTGTCAAAGACAGAGAAGCTTTTTTGGTTCTATTAAAATCTGCTGTTTATTTCCCTCTCCGAATCTAAAGTGCTAACACACCTCTGTGTTCTAAATCCACCCTAAGTTTTTGATAAGCTCAACATCCATTTTATAGGTTCACAACTAATTAATAAGGGTGTTATATCTTTTTCACTCTAATAACTAAGAAGATTCCGAAGCAAATTATGGAAAGGATCCGCTTTCCTGCGGAGGAACCGGCAAACTCCCTCGGGCTGAAGCCCTGTGGGGCCAGAGCCTGTTTCCATTTCCCGTGAAAGTCTCCCCCTTCCCTGACGCCCCTGTGCTCCAGGATGCTTGAAGTTCAATTTTTCATTCCCTCATAGATTTCGATAGCTTAAATAAACGATTATATTATGGTAGTTTTCACAAGTGAGTACATGTGTTATAATATACGAAATAATCAGACTTTTCGCTCAGGTATAAGAAAAGGAGTGTCTATGAAGAATATAATCCGTTACAAATTGTTGGCAACAGAACTCATTTCTGAAGATCGCCGGATTCATGTTTTCGATATGCAGCAACAATTGAAGCTGTCGTTCAATTATGAATCTCTTAAACGGACACGAAGACATTATGCGTGCGAAGAGTTACTCGAATTTTTACAGAAAAGAGAGCTTAAAATAGAGAATGGTTTTTATGATAAACAAGAACACGCTTCCTAAACGTGTTCTTTTTTTGTACCATTTATAATGTGAACCGATGGCAAGGAGGTCAGATGATTGAATACGATCGTTATGTATACTAAAAAACAATGCCCATTATGTGACGAAGTCGAGAGCCTTGTCGGTTTGATGGCATCCAGTTATGAAATAGACCTTGAAGAAGTGGATATCGAACAGGATGATCGGCTGTTAGAGAAGTATATGTTTGAAGTCCCGGTCCTTGTAGTGAATGGAGAGGAGATCGGGTATGAGGCAATTGATTATTTATCTTTAGAAAAACGGTTACATAAAAAAAACGGGGGCTAATGCTTGCGTGCCCGTCCCCCCACTGTTAATATGAAAAAGTGAAAAGGATATTTTTTTGCAGCTGGCGGGACAGAATATGACTAGCTGGGACATAAATATCCCGGAGGTAATGGTGAATTTGAGTTAAAGGAGCTTTTTCATGCGAGCGTTGATCGACTTACAAAAGAAATTGTTCCCTGATGTCTTGGACATTATGCAACGCCGTTATCAACTGTTGCACTTCATTCAAATCATGGAGCCTGTAGGCCGCCGTGCTTTGTCTGAAAACATGGATCTCGCTGAACGTACAGTTCGAAGTGAAGTGGATTTCCTGAATAAGCAAGGGGCCGTGGAAGTGACTTCCAGGGGCATGCATTTGACGTATGAAGGCCAAAATATTCTTGAACAACTTGCTGAGTTCATCAAGGATGTAACAGGAGTCAAGGTTTTGGAACAGCAATTAAAGGATAAATTAAAGCTAGACCACGTCGTTGTTGTTCCAGGAGATAGCGATCAGCTCGATTGGGTAAAACATGAAATGGGAAGAGCCTGCGTCCAGTATTTGAAAGGGCATCTGGCAGCCGGTGAAGCCATTGCCATCACAGGTGGAACGACGATGGCTGCAGTTGCTGGTGCGATGACTCCATTAACCGGCGCGGACCGCTGCTTGTTCGTACCTGCCCGAGGTGGACTGGGAGAACGAGTAGAAAATCAAGCGAATACCATTTGTGCCGAAATGGCGAAAAAAGCTCGTGGAGAATATCGATTGTTGTATGTTCCTGACCCATTAAGTGAAGAATCATATCAGACGATCATAGAGGAACCTTCAATAAAAGAGGTTCTTGATATCATCCGCAATGCAGAAATCGTCATCCATGGCGTCGGTGATGCTCTGACGATGGCTGAACGAAGAAAAACGTCAGCTAAACAGCTGGAGATCATCAAAGAACGCCAGGCCGTGGGAGAAGCCTTCGGATATTATTTCAATACCAAAGGTGAAATCGTTCATAAAGTCCGTACGGTAGGTCTTCAACTCGAAGACTTGAAGCATGCAAGACATGTGATTACGGTCGCGGGTGGTCATACGAAAGCTCAAGCCATTGCATCTTATTTTCAACCGGGACAGAGCAATGTCCTGATCACCGATGAAGGTGCTGCACAAGAGTTAATAAGGGAGCATTCCCTTTAAATAAATCTTTTTTATACATTCTAAGGAGGAATTTTGCATGACTGTAAGAATTGGAATTAACGGTTTTGGTCGTATCGGACGTAATGTTTTCCGTGCTGCTTTGAACAATGAAAACGTAGAAGTAGTGGCGGTCAACGACCTTACTGACGCGAATATGCTAGCTCACCTACTACAATACGACACTGTACACGGAACTCTTTCTCAAGAAGTTTCAACAAACGGTGACAACCTTATCGTAGGTGGAAAAGAAATCAAAGTTCTTTCTGAAAAAGATCCAGCTCAACTTGGTTGGGGAGATCTTGGTGTAGATATCGTAATCGAATCTACAGGTCGTTTCACTCAGCGTGACGACGCGAAGAAACACATGGATGCAGGTGCGAAGAAAGTTATCATCTCTGCTCCAGCTAAGCAGGAAGACCTTACTATCGTAATGGGTGTTAACGAAGATCAGTATGACAAAGATGCTCACCACGTAATCTCAAACGCTTCCTGCACAACGAACTGCCTGGCACCATACGCTAAAGTTCTTGATCAGAAGTTCGGTCTTAAGCGTGGTATGATGACTACTGTCCACTCTTACACAAACGACCAGCAAATTCTTGACCTGCCACACAAAGACTACCGTCGTGCGCGTGCAGCAGCTCAAAACATCATCCCAACAACTACAGGTGCTGCTCAAGCAGTTGCAAAAGTTCTTCCAGAGCTTGATGGCAAGCTTAGCGGTATGGCTATGCGTGTTCCAACAGCAAACGTATCCATCGTAGACTTCGTTGCTGAACTTGATAAGAACGTAACAGCTGAAGAAGTGAACGAAGCGCTTAAAGCTGAAGCTGAAGGTAACCTTAAAGGAATCCTTGGCTACAGTGATGAGCCTCTAGTTTCCACTGACTACAACGGAAACACTCACTCTTCCATCATCGATGGTCTATCTACTCTTACTCTAGAAGACAACATGGTAAAAGTTGTTTCTTGGTATGACAACGAAACTGGTTATTCCAACCGTTGTGTAGACCTAGCTGTTTACATCAAGAACCAAGGACTGTAAAAAGTAAGAATCAATAAAAAGAATTAAAAAGAACGTGGAAAAGGAGGAGGTCTCATGTCCTCCTCCTTTATCCATTTCTAATGGTCCCTGCTTTTAGGCGTTTTCATGGATTGCAAGCGTGGAAACGTACATATGGGCAGGCGATGAACCTGACCACAAACCAAGGAGGTTGTCTTTCATGAATAAGAAAACAATCCGTGATGTTGAAGTACAAGGGAAAACTGTGTTTTGCCGCGTCGACTTCAATGTTCCGATGAGCGGTAAAGAAGTAACAGACGACACACGAATCAAAGCAGCACTGCCGACAATCAAACATTTGACAGGCAACGGTGCCAAAGTGATTCTTGCCAGCCACCTGGGTCGTCCAAAAGGAGAAGCTGTCGAAGAGCTTCGTCTAGACCCTGTTGCCAACCGTTTGAGTGACCTGTTAGGTCAGACGGTTACGAAAACAGATGAGGTGCATGGTGACGAAGTGAACCAGGCACTTTCTGAAATGGAAAATGGCGACGTTCTATTGATTGAAAACGTCCGTTTCCACCCGGGTGAAGAAAAGAATGATGCAGACCTTGCTAAAGCGTTCGCTGATATGGCAGACCTTTATGTCAACGATGCATTCGGTGCTGCACACCGTGCTCATGCGTCAACAGCAGGTGTAGCTGAACACCTTCCGGCTGTCGCAGGTTTTCTTATGGAGAAAGAAATCAATGTATTAGGACAAGCGCTATCCGATCCTGAACGTCCTTTCACTGCCATCATCGGCGGAGCGAAGGTCAAAGATAAAATCGGAGTCATCGATAACCTGATTGACAAAGTCGATCATTTGATTATCGGCGGCGGACTTGCTTATACCTTCATAAAAGCACGTGGCTATGAAATCGGTAAGTCTCTTCTAGAAGAAGACAAAATCGACTTGGCTAAAGAATATATGAAAAAAGCAGAAGATAAAGGCGTGAACTTCCACATGCCTGAAGATGTAATCGTTGCTGACGATTTCTCTGATTCTGCGAATACGAAAGAAGTCGGAATCGACAGCATCCCTTCTGATTGGGAAGCGCTGGATATCGGACCGAAAACAAGAGAGAAGTATGATCAAATCATCAAAGATTCCAAGCTCGTCATTTGGAACGGCCCTATGGGCGTATTCGAGCTTGAAACATTTGCAAACGGAACAAAAGCGGTCGCAAATGCACTTGCTAACACCGAAGGTTATACTGTCATCGGTGGTGGAGACTCTGCCGCAGCCGTTGAAAAGTTCGGTTATGCTGATGACATGGATCACGTATCCACAGGAGGCGGCGCTTCCTTGGAATTCATGGAAGGTAAAGAACTTCCAGGTGTCGCTCTACTAAACGATAAAGAATAGGAGAGGTGAAGGAAACATGCGTAAACAAGTGATTGCAGGAAATTGGAAAATGAATAAAACCCACCGCGAAGCGGAAGATTTTATTCAAACGACAAAAAATGAAGTGCCTTCTTCTGACCAGGTGGAGTCAGTCGTATGTGCACCGGCTCCTTTTCTTCAGAAGCTCGTTGAAGAAACAGAAGGTACAGACTTGAAAATCGGTGCTCAAAACATGCACTTTGAAGAAAGCGGCGCATTCACTGGTGAAGTAAGCCCGGTTATGCTGAAAGAGCTTGGCGTCACGTATGTCGTACTTGGCCACTCCGAACGTCGTGAAATCTTCAACGAAACAGATGAAGATGTGAACAAAAAAGTCCATGCTGCTTTCAAACATGGTCTGACTCCAATCATCTGTGTCGGTGAAACGCTTGATCAACGTGAAGCGAATCAAACAATGGATCATGTAGAAGCACAAGTGAAGAAAGCGTTGGAAGGCTTGACGAACGAACAGTGTGCACAGGCGATCATCGCTTATGAGCCAATCTGGGCGATTGGTACTGGACGTACGGCTTCTGCTGAGCAGGCGAACGAAGTATGTACACACATCCGTAAAGTTGTCAGCGAGTTCGTCAATGCTGAAGCTGCAGATGCAGTCCGCATCCAATACGGAGGAAGCGTTAAGCCGGCAAACGTCGAAGAGCTTCTGTCTCAATCCGATATTGATGGTGCACTAGTCGGCGGAGCAAGCCTTGAAGCTGATTCCTTCCTAAAACTTGTGGAGGCAGGTAAGCATGAGTAACAAAAACTTAGCAGCATTAATCATCCTTGATGGCTACGCTCTTCGTGATGAAGAGTTCGGAAACGCCGTCAAGCAAGCGAACACCCCGAACTTTGATCGGTTTTGGAACCAGTTCCCTCATTCCCAATTGACTGCATGTGGAGAGGCTGTAGGCCTTCCTGAAGGACAAATGGGGAATTCGGAAGTCGGTCACTTGAATATCGGTGCAGGTCGCGTCGTTTACCAAAGTCTGACACGTATCAATCTTTCCATCCGAGAGAGAGATTTCTTTGAGAATGAAGTGATGCTGAACGCTGTCCGCCATGCGAAAGCGAAAGGCAAAGCCCTTCATATCTTCGGTCTATTGTCAGATGGAGGTATTCACAGCCACATCAACCATATGTTCGCAACTCTTGAGTTAGCTAAGGAAGAAGGCTTGGAGCAAGTTTATATCCACGCTTTCCTTGATGGACGTGATGTAGGTCAACAATCTGCAAAAACGTACATCAAACAGACTCAGGAAAAAGTTGAAGAACTGGGAATCGGTCAAATCGCTACGATCTCAGGTCGTTATTATGCGATGGACCGTGACAATCGCTGGGATCGCGTGAAAAAGGCTTATGATGCCATCGCTTACGGCGAAGGACCGAAGCATAAGGATCCCATTCAAGCGATCGATGAATCCTATGAAAAAGAAGTGTATGATGAATTTGTTGAACCTGTGGTCCTTACAGACGACCAGGGAGAAGCACTTGGAACGGTAGAAGATGAAGATGCCATCGTGTTCTTCAACTTCCGTCCAGACCGTGCCATCCAGATTTCACGCACTTTTGCTAACGATGATTTCGAAGATTTCGACCGTGGTGAAAAAGCTCCGAAGAACCTTCATTTTGTCGGGATGACTCAATACAGCGATGCTGTGAACAGTAAAGTGGCATTCCCACCGAACAACTTGAAGAATACAGTAGGAGAAGTTCTGGCAGACAATGACATGAAGCAGCTGCGCATTGCTGAAACAGAGAAATACCCACACGTCACATTCTTCATGAGTGGAGGACGTGAAGAGAAGTTTGATGGGGAAGAGCGCATCCTGATCGATTCTCCTAAAGTTTCCACTTACGATCAAAAACCTGAGATGAGCGCTTATGAAGTGACGGATGCTCTGCTTGCTGAATTGGATGCAGAGAAGCACAATGCGATCATTTTGAACTTTGCCAACCCGGATATGGTTGGACACTCAGGAATGCTTGAGCCGACCATCAAAGCAATTGAAGCTGTCGATGAGTGCTTAGGCAAGATCGTAGATAAAATTCATGAAAAAGGCGGACACGCCATCATTACAGCAGACCACGGAAACTCTGATGAGGTGACGACCTCTGAAGGAGATGCCATGACTGCTCATACAACAAATCCAGTTCCTGTCATCGTCACTAAAGAAGGCGTAGAACTGCGTGACGGAGGAGTATTGGGTGACTTATCACCAACTCTATTGAAGTTACTCGGCGTCGAACAGCCGGAAGAAATGACAGGACAATCATTAATCAAATAACAAGGGAGAGATAATCAATGCCTTACATTACAGATGTTTATGCTCGCGAAGTCTTAGACTCTCGTGGTAACCCAACTGTAGAAGTTGAAGTTTATACAGAATCAGGTGCTTTCGGTACGGCACTAGTACCAAGTGGTGCATCCACTGGTGAATACGAAGCGGTAGAACTACGTGACGGAGATAATGAGCGTTACCTTGGAAAAGGCGTTCAAACTGCTGTAGATAACGTAAATGAAAAAATCGCTCCAAAGCTGCTTGGAATGGACGTAACTCAACAAGTGATCATCGATAAAATGATGATGGAACTTGATGGTACTGAAAACAAAGGTAACCTGGGTGCAAACGCAATCCTTGGCGTTTCCATGGCTGTCGCTCACGCTGCAGCTGACGTTGTCGGTCTTCCACTTTACAAATATCTTGGAGGATTCACAGCAAGCACTCTTCCGACACCTATGATGAACATCCTTAACGGTGGAGAGCACGCGGACAACAACGTGGACATCCAAGAGTTCATGATCATGCCTGTAGGTGCTCCTACATTCAAAGAAGCTCTTCGCATGGGTGCTGAAATCTTCCACGCTCTTAAGAAAGTTCTTAAGAACAAAGGTTATAACACTGGTGTTGGTGATGAAGGTGGATTCGCTCCGAACCTACAATCCAACGAAGAAGCTCTTTCTACAATCATCGAAGCGATTGAAGCTGCTGGTTACAAGCCGGATGAAGAAGTTAAACTTGCAATGGACGTAGCTTCTTCTGAAATCTTCGAAGATGGCAAGTACAACCTGAAAGGTGAAGGCGTGGTACGTACTTCTGAAGAAATGGTTGACTGGTATGAAGAGCTTGTTAACAAATATCCTATCATCTCTATCGAAGACGGTCTTGATGAAAACGACTGGGAAGGTACAAAACTTCTTACAGACCGTATCGGCGACCGCGTACAGCTGGTCGGTGACGACTTGTTCGTAACGAACACAGAGAAGCTTGGCCGTGCAATCGAGCAGGGCGTAGGTAACTCTATCTTGATCAAAGTGAACCAAATCGGTACACTTACTGAAACTTTCCAAGCGATTGAAATGGCGAAGCGTGCTGGTTATACAGCTGTCATCTCTCACCGTTCCGGTGAAACAGAAGACGCGACGATCGCTGATATCGCTGTTGCTACGAACGCTGGTCAAATCAAGACAGGTGCTCCATCCCGTACAGACCGTGTGGCGAAGTACAACCAGCTTCTTCGTATCGAAGATCAGCTGCTTGGAACTGCTGAATATGCAGGCGGAAAAGCTTTCTATAACTTGAACAAGTAATTGTTCCCACATGAAGCCTCCCTGATTTCAGGGAGGCTTTTTTATATGGTAAAATAAAGTTCAGAAAGAGATCTTGGGAGAGCAGATAGAATGAAACGTATACTTAAAATCCTGCTATTGATTTTGCTGGGCTATAGCGTGTACACGGGATACAGCCTCTGGACATATGGCGCTGATGATCATATTCCTGAAGCAGACGCAGCAATCGTCCTTGGCGCCGCCCAATGGAATGGGAAGCCAAGTCCTGTATTTGAAGGAAGGTTAAAACAAGGAATAGAGTTATATAAAAACGATAAAGTGGACTACCTGGTCTTTACAGGTGGTATGAGCGAAAATGCCGCCTCTTCAGAAGCAGAAGTCGGAATGAAATATGCGTTGAATCAAGGAGTCCCTAAAGAAGACATCTTAATTGAAAGCCAGTCCGCCGTGACAGTCGACAATTTGATTAACGCTAAGAAAGTTGCTGATAACAAAGGGATTGATTCTTATTTGCTGGTAAGTGATCAATTTCACCTGAAAAGAGCGGTAGGCATGGCAGAGGATCAGGGGATGGATGTCACAGGCGTTCCTACAGCATACTCTGCTTATGAAACCATGGAAACAAAAATGCCGTTCTTCGTCCGGGAATGGCTTTATATGATGATGCACCAATTGACACACCTTTTCGAATAGGTGTGTCAATTGATTATGACTTTTACAGGAAAATCCGTGGCTTCTCGCTAGAATGAAGCAGATTCTCTCTTTTATTTATCCGGCCCATCTCAGAATGGGATTAACCAAGTTTTTTCTAATGGGGAGTGGCATTGAAATGGATCTTCAAACTGCGATTAAAGAACGTCGTTCCATCCATGATTTTCAGCCTCAGGAACTGGAGAGCGGCTTAATGAAGCATATATTTTCACAAGCTTCATGGGCACCTAATCACCGTATGAAAGAACCATGGAACATCACTGTCTTTCAAGAAGAAGCAAAAATCGATTATGCTGACGCAGTGCTTGACAGTTATGTAAGGAATGGTTTTTTTGAGGGGTATGAAAACGGGAAAATAAATTCAATGAAAAAAGGCATACGTGATTTTTTAGTCTCTATACCCCACCATGCTTTGGTTTATCTGGAAATAGATAAAGACTCACATAAGTTTGAAGAAGACTATGCAGCGGTTTGCGCTTATATCCAAAATGTTCAACTATTAGCATGGGAAGAAGGAGTGGGGACGTTATGGACGACAAGTCCTTACTTGAATGATCCGCTTTTTGCTGAAGATCTTGGGCTGCCGCCGTCAAAATATAAGCTTGCTGCTGTCTTACAAATGGGGTACCCGAAGAAAGTTCCGAAATTTAAACCCCGATCGCCTATTGAGGAAAAGTGCACGTTTGTCCATCAATCCTGGAAGAAATGATGAATAACGAATGAAATATTGGCTCTGTTAAAGTTGATTGTTGATATTTTAAACGATTACTAAATAGTCCCTGTCTGGGATTAGGTGTTCGGTCCGTTATTTACTCAGAGCATGGGATGGCAGGGAAAACAGTCCGCTTTCCGCGGGGAACGCTGAGCCTCCTCGAACTTCGTTCTCCGGGGTCTCACCTTGTTCCTTTTTCCCGCAGGAGTCTACCTGTTTTCCCTGCCATCCCGCTTGTGGTTGGTGTAACGGACTTCGGTTATGGCTTTTCCGACCCTTCTACTTTGAAGAGGCGGCCTTTTAGAATGGCGAGACTCCTGTGGGATAAAGGTACATCGTGAGACCCCGGAAGGCGAAGCCTGAGGAGGCTCACGGTACCCCACGGAAAGGGAGTCATTCTAAAAGGCCGCCTCAAACAAATTCCAGGATAGAAAGAGCTGATATGAGCTCACATGTTAAATAACAACACCAAGCAATAACAAAGCCTTAATATTAAAGAACAAAAAAGCTGACACCATTTAATTGGCGTCAGCTTTTTTATGGTCTGGTTCATATTTGTCGGCTTTTTCGGGAAGTGGGTCGATTGTGTGTTTATATTCGTAGCCTTTGGAGACGGCAAAACCGAACATGGCTGCAATACCGAGCACGATACCTACACAAACGATCATTATTATAGTAAAGGTCATTTCAACACTTCTCTTTCCTTAGAACATGGAGGGGAAGCGAATGCCTTCCCACATGTCCTATTGTGCCACATATATGAGCAGATTACTACTTGGATTGAGTCTTTTCTTTGACGAACTCAACAACTTCTTCCGCTGTTCCCATTGAAAGGATTTCTTCTTTATAAGAAGCCATTTCTTTCTTGGAAAGATCACGGATTTGTGTACGAGCCGGCAGAATGGACGTCGCGCTCATACTGAATTCATCCAGACCAAGTCCCAGCAGGATCGGGATTGCGATTTCATCTCCAGCCATTTCACCGCACATGCCGGCCCATTTGCCTTCTGCGTGTGCTGCTTCAATCACATTATTGATAAGGTTCAAAATAGCTGGGTTATACGGCTGGTAAAGGTATGATACGCGTTCGTTCATACGGTCAGCAGCCATTGTATATTGAATCAAGTCGTTCGTTCCGATACTGAAGAAGTCCACTTCTTTAGCGAATTGACGGGCAATCACAGCAGTTGCTGGAATTTCGACCATCATACCAACTTCAATATCATCAGAGACCTGATGTCCTTCTTTGACCAAGTTTTCTTTTTCTTCATCAAGAAGTGCCTTCGCTTGGCGGAACTCATCCAGCGTAGCGATCATAGGGAACATGATTTTCAGGTTTCCATGAACGCTTGCACGTAGAAGTGCACGCAATTGGACACGGAAAATGTCATCACGTTCAAGACACAGACGAATCGCACGGTAACCAAGGAATGGGTTCATCTCATCTGGAAGGTCCAAGTAACTCAGCTCTTTGTCTCCACCGATGTCCAGTGTACGAACGACTACTGGTTTGTCACCCATTTGCTTCAAGACGGAAGAGTAAGCATCGAACTGCTCTTCTTCTGTCGGCAGCTGACTTTTACCCATATAAAGGAATTCTGTACGGTAAAGACCAACGCCTTCGCCGCCATTCTCAAGAACACCTTCAACGTCATCCGGTGTACCGATGTTTGCGACAAGCTCGACATGATCGCCTTCAGAAGTCACAGTAGGCTCATCTTTCAGCTTCGCCCATTCCTGCTTCTGCTTCTCAAAGTCTGCCTGTTTTTGTTTGTATTCTTCAATCTGCTCATCTGTAGGGTTGACGATGACATCCCCGCTGATTCCGTCGACAATGATCATGGAATCCTTTTCAGACTGGGATGTGATATTTTTTGTTCCGACTACAGCCGGGATTTCCAATGAACGGGCCATGATAGCGGAGTGGGAAGTACGGCCACCGATGTCTGTCGTGAACCCTTTGACAAACTGTTTGTTCAATTGGGCTGTATCAGACGGAGTCAAATCATCAGCGACAATGACGACTTCCTCGTTGATCAGCGCTGGATCAGGGAACGTCACGTTCAACAATTGTGCCATGACGCGTTTCGTTACGTCTTGAATGTCAGCAGCACGTTCACGCATATATTCATTGTCCATGTTTTTGAACAAGTCGATGAACATATTCGCTGTTTCATCCAATGCAGCTTCTGCGTTGACGTTTTCGGTCTTGATTTTATCTTCAATCGGCTTGATCAATTCAGGATCGCTGAGAACAAGCAGGTGAGCGGAGAAAATCTCGGCATGCTCATCACCGAGGGATTTTTTCGTGTGCTCTTTAATTTTCTCGAGCTCAGATTTAGAGACCTCAAGTGCTTGATGCAGTCGTTCTACTTCTGTTTCTGGTTGTTCAACTTTCTCTTTGCTGTAAGACAGGTCCGGAGCCTCCAGTGGATATACTTTCGCAATCGCGATTCCACTGGAAGCTGCAATACCTTGTAAATGTGTCATAAAGTTATTCTCCCAACCCTTCATTCTGCATTGTCGTAGTAAGATGATCGATCGCTTCCTGCTCATCGCTTCCTTCTGCAGTGATTTTGACTTCTGCTCCTGCAGGGATGCCAAGGCTCATGATTCCCATGATGGACTTCAGGTTCACAGCCTTTTCTTTATAATGTAAGTTAATGTCAGCTTCGTATTTACCCGCATTTTGGACAAGCACAGTTGCCGGGCGAGCGTGTACGCCGTCATTAGAAGTTATAGTAAATGTTTTTTCTACCATATTGATTTCCTCCTAAGAAAGTATTTTATTTTGAGATACCCTAACTCTATCATTTTAAGCCTTTTGCAGGTCTTTTTTCAACAATCCTACAGCAATTGCTCCAATAATCGAGCCGACTGCAATCGCTAAAATATATAGCAGCGCTTTCATGACTCCACCTTCGACCAAGCCGATGACGATGATGCCTCCGTGAGGGGCAGTCAAGTTGATGCTGAACCATGTAGTCAACGCTCCAGCGATGGCAGATCCTGCAACCATGGATGGAATGACTCTTGCAGGATCCGCAGCTGCAAACGGTATCGCACCCTCCGTAATGAAGAAAGCTCCAAGAGCATAAGCGGTTTTCCCTGTCTCGCGCTCTTGTTCAGTGAATTTGTTTTTGAAAAGAGTTGTCGCTAAAGCCATCGCTAGTGGAGGAACCATTCCGCCGGCCATAGCAGCAGCAATAAACTCATAGTTTCCTGACTCCAATGTAGCGAGGCCGAATGTATAAGCCGCTTTGTTGATCGGCCCTCCCATATCGACAGCCATCATCCCTCCTATGATGATTCCGACAAGTGCTATGTTTGCACCACTGAGGCTTTCCAGCCAAGAGAGTAGACCATTGTAAATGCTCGTCAGACTCGGGTTGATCAAGAGCATGATCATTCCTGTTCCGAAAATCGCTAATACTGGATAAAAAAGCACGGTTTTCATCCCGTCGAGAAAAGCAGGCAGTCCATCAAGCATCCGTTTTATTCCAAGTGTCAAGTAACCCGCCAGGAAACCGGCGATCAATCCGCCTAAGAATCCTGAGCCGTTACCGGCACCTTCCACGCCTGAAGTGATGGCAATCAACCCGCCGATCATCCCCGGGGCGAATCCAGGTCGGTCCGCTATACTGTAAGCGATGAAACCGGCTAACACTGGTACAAGCAGATAGAACGCATTAGCTCCGCCGATCGTCATCAACATTTCAGCAAATCGGTTGTATTCGTCGCTGGAAGGATCTGCGGCATTGATACCGAAAAAGAAAGAAATCGCAATTAGAATCCCGCCGCCAACGACAAAAGGCAGCATGTGGGAGACACCGTTCATCAAGTGCTTATAAAATCCTGTCTTTTGTTTTTTCTTATTTGTCCCCTCTGAGGATTTCTCACTGCTATGGTAAATATCTGCTTCTTTATTCTGTGCTTTTTTCAAAAGTTCTTGCGGTTCGTGTATCGCTTTTGCTACCGGAACTTCAATCACATGTTTACCGTTGAAGGGGCTCATATCGACTTTGGTATCTGCGGCTACGATGACAGCATCAGCTTCTGCAATATCGTTTTCTGTCAGTCGGTTTTTTACACCGCTGGAACCATTGGTCTGGACTTTGATTTGAATATTCATTTCTTTCGCTGTCGCTTTAAGCTTGTCTGCGGCCATGTACGTATGAGCGATTCCTGTCGGGCATGCGGTGACAGCTACGATTTTTCCGCTCCCATCGTCCGTCGAAGTTTCCTCTATTTCTTCTTCTGCCTCTTTTTCATTGATGGCCTGGATGACCTCATTTTCAGAACTTGCGTTTTCCAGGCGTGTACGGAACTTGTTATCCATCAAATATGAAGAAAGGCGGGACAATGTTTCAAGGTGAGTGTTGTTCGCGCCTTCAGAAGCTGCAATCATGAAAAACAAGCGGCTCGGCTGCCCGTCCAATGATTCATAATCCAAACCATTTCGGGAGCGTCCAAATACGATCGCAGGTTCTTTGACAGCAGAGGTTTTTGCATGCGGAATGGCAATACCTTCGCCGATCCCTGTCGTACTCTGCTGTTCTCTTGCTTCAATAGCCGCTTTGAAAGCTTCTTTATCGTGAAGCTTATCGGCTTCATCCATTTTTTTGATCAGCTCATCAATGGCTTCAGATTTAGAGGAAGCTGTCATATTCAAAACGATGGTCTCTTTTGTCAACAAATCAGTGATTTTCACTGCGGTCCCCTCCTTAGTGAATAAAAGAAATCTCTATGTTCTCCAAAACTTCAGAAACATGTTTTTCCTCGCATAAATCATCTTGAAAGGCAGTCGCACTGCCGGCCGCCACCCCGAAGCGGAAAGATTCTTCAATCGACCTGCCTTGAGTCAGGCCTGCTAGAAAACCTGATACGACGGAATCCCCGGCCCCGACAGAGTTTTTGACGACTCCTTCAGGTACATTCGCATGGAGTGTTTTGTTTTCTCCTATATAAATCGCTCCCGATCCGCCCATGGAAACGATGACATGTTCTACACCACTCTCAAAAAGCTTTCTGCCATAATGGACCGTTTTTTCTATAGAGTCGATCTCCGTTTTGAATAGTTCTCCAAGCTCGTGGTGGTTAGGTTTCAAAAGGAAAATCCGTTTACCTATCAGACCTTCGAGTGCCTTTCCTGAAGTATCAGCCACGAACTTGGTGCGGTTCTTCGCGCATATGTCAGCGATGGTCATATAAAAGTCCGGTGGTAGAGTGGAAGGGACACTTCCTGCTAATACAAGAGTGTCTTTATCGGTCATCTCATCCACCTGCTTCAACAATGCTTCCTGTTGATCGGTTGTCAGCTCAGGACCCGGACCGTTGATTTCCGTTTCGTCGCTGCTTTTCAGCTTTACATTGATTCTTGTGTCTATATCGGTATCAATAAATCGATGTTCGATTCCTTCTTCACTCAAAAACTGCTTGATGAAGTTTCCTGAAAAACCACCTGTAAACCCTAGAGCAATGGTTCCGACCCCAAGTCTTCTCAACACTCTGGATACATTGATTCCTTTTCCTCCAGGATAAAAAGAGGTGTTGTGAGCTCGATTCAGCGTTCCGGATTCAAACTCCGGAACGTTCATGATGTAATCGATGGATGGATTGAGTGTGCAAGTATAGATCATGTGATCACAACCTTTATACTCGTCATTTCTTTAAAGCTCTTCAATTGATCTCCCTTGTAATTGGTGATGATATCCGCTTCGTTCAAATTTGCGAATTTACTGAAGGAAACTTCCGTAAATTTGGAATGGTCAGCCAATACGTACCGCTGACGTGATAAATTAAGTGCCGTTTTTTTCAAAGCTGCTTCCTCAGGATCAGGTGTGGTGTATCCATCATTTAAAGAGATGCCATTCGTTCCCATAAAGCAAAGATCGAAACGGTACTGCTTCAAATTTTCAAGAGCGTTCGTACCTACGACTGCTTTCGTGCGGTGTTTGATATATCCTCCCAGTATATAAGTCGTAATAGAGTGATCCGTCAAAGCATCGAGATGGTTGAGACCATTCGTGACTACAATGATGTCCTTCCCTTGAAGGTGTGGGATCAGATGATGGGTGGTGGTCCCCGCATCAAGAAAAATGCTGTCTCCCTCCTGGACCAAAGAAGCGGCTTGTCTGGCTATGGCTTCTTTTTCGTTATGAAGCTTCGTAATTTTTTCTTTCAACGTCGGCTCTTCACTTGCCCTTTGTTTAAGGGAGGCCCCGCCATGGACACGGCGCAGCTGTCCTTCTTGTTCTAGTTGATCCAAGTCACGCCGGATTGTGGATTCTGAAGCATCTGTATGTTGGACAAGATCTTTCAATTTAACGATCTGCTTTTCCTCGAGAAGGTCTAAAATAAGACGGTGTCGTTCTGTAGTCAGCATGTCGTCCGCTCCTTCATTTAAGTTCTTGTTCTTTATCATAATGGAAGCCTTTTCATAAATCAACCATAAACATTCAAAAACAATCAAAAATAATCAAGATAACTTTCATAATCAGTCAAAACGCTCGCTGGGAGGATCAAGTAGATACAAATGGAGGAACAGGGGATGAAATTATCTTGATGAGTACAGCCTTCTATGCTACATTTAAACTAGTCATTTGTACGTTTTTAGGAGGTGTTGGCACATCATGGAAACACTCGCAATTACATTATTAACAATCGATACCATTGCATTAATCGTATTAGTACTTTTACAATCTGGAAAAAGTGCCGGGCTGTCAGGTGCAATATCTGGTGGCGCGGAGCAGTTATTCGGAAAACAAAAAGCACGTGGAATCGACGCTGTACTGCACAAGGCGACGATTGTCACAGGTGTTCTTTTCTTTGTTCTGGCGTTTTTAGCTGCTTACATTTTAGGGTAATAATCAATAATGAATGGAAACCGCGCTGTTATAAAAGCGCGGTTTTTCTATATCAAATGGAAAAAATGCCAGCAGGGTATGATTTTGGTAAAATAGAAAACGCTGATGATTAGAATGAAATCTTTAATTAAGGAAATAGATGAAGTAAGGAGAGAAAAGTTATGAAGATCAAACAACCTCAACCGTTTACGTTTGAGGAAGGAGAACGTGCGGTATTATTACTACATGGGTTTACCGGCCATTCTGCGGATGTCCGGATGCTTGGGCGTTTTCTTCAAAAACACGGATACACGACTCACGCTCCGATTTACCGCGGGCACGGACAAGAACTGGAAGCGCTCATTGATGCCCGTCCTGAAGATTGGTGGGCGGATGTGCAGGAAGCTTTGAATCATTTAAGGGAACTCGGATACGAAAAGATAGCGGTAGCCGGGTTATCGCTGGGCGGCGTGCTTGGCTTGAAGCTTGCTTATTCCGAGCCTTTAAAAGGGCTTGTGACGATGTGCGCACCGATGTTTTTTGATAATGAAAAGCAGTTGACTCAAGGGTTTGAATTTAAAGCGCGTCAATACAAACAATTAGAAGGAAAAGATAAAGAAACGATTGATCGTGAAGTAAAGGAAATGCTTGATGACTCAGAAGAGATGTTCAAGGAGCTTGGGAAGTTCATCACTTCCGTTCATGATGATGTCGATCAAATTTACACTCCGACCTTCGTCGTCCAAGCCGAAAATGACGAAATGATCAATACAGACAGTGCAAATTATATATATAAACAAGTAGAAGCGGACCAAAAAGATATCAAATGGTATAAGAACTCTGGACACGTCATCACAATGGATAAAGAAAAAGAACAGCTTCATGAAGATATACTTGAATTTCTTGAATCCCTGGATTGGTCTTAAGTTTCAGAGTCAGGTCCTTCATACTTAAAGGAGGTAAGGCATATGAGTGCAGAATTAAAACAAAACATTTTAGATTTTTTTAAAGAAACAGCTTCCAAACCTCTATCCGTCCAAGAATTAGAAGAAACATTGGAACTCGAACATGCCGATGATTTCAAGAACCTCATGAAATCTCTGAACGAGCTTGAGGAAGAAGGCGAACTGGTACGGACTCGTAAAAACCGATTCGGTTTACCAGAAAAAATGAATTTGATACGTGGACGGATTCAGATGCATGCGAAAGGTTTTGCTTTTTTGATACCAGACGACGAATCCAAGGATGATGTATACCTGCATCATTCTGATTTGCAATCTGCTATGAACAACGACAGAGTACTCGTCCGAATTGAAAAGCGGAAAGAAGATGGTACCCGCCCGGAAGGAACGGTCATCCGTATCTTAGAAAGGGCCACAACAAGAATTGTAGGTACCTATGAATCAAGTCGTAATTTCGGCTTCGTCATTGCTGATGATAAACGCATTCCAAATGACATATTCATTCCGAAAGGGCAGACGAACGGGGCGGTAGACGGCCATAAAGTTATCGTGAATATTACGAAATTCCCAGAAGGGCGCATGAGTGCTGAAGGGGAGATCGTCGACATCTTAGGCCATAAAAATGATCCGGGTATCGATATCATTTCCATCATCCATAAACATGGAATCAAAACGGATTTCCCTCAAGAAGTTCTGGATCAGGCTGCGAATACACCCGATCAAATCAGTGAAGATGAAATTAAAAACCGTCGCGACCTGCGTGACGAAACGATTGTGACGATTGACGGAGCTGATGCCAAGGACCTGGATGATGCCGTAACGGTCAAGCAATTGGAAAATGGCCACTATAAGCTGGGTGTGCATATCGCAGATGTTACTTATTATGTGGATGAAGGTTCTGCCATCGATCAGGAGGCAAGGGAGCGCGCGACAAGTGTTTATTTGGTAGACCGCGTCATTCCGATGATTCCTCACCGCCTATCCAATGGGATATGCTCATTGAACCCACAGGTGGATCGTTTGACCCTTTCTTGTGAAATGGAAATCGATCAGGATGGTGAAGTCGTCAATCATGAGATTTTCCAAAGTGTCATCAAGACGAATGAACGTATGACATATAAAGATGTCAACAGCATTTTACAGGACGAAGACGAAGATCTCATCAACAAATATAAAGAGTTGGTTCCTATGTTCCGTGACATGAAGGATCTGGCTCAGCTGCTCAGAGACAAACGGATGAACCGGGGAGCCATCGATTTCGACTTTAAAGAAGCCGGTGTCGTTGTAGATGAAGAAGGAAAAGCGGTGGATGTCCGATTGAGAGAACGTTCTGTAGCTGAACGTTTGATCGAGGAATTCATGCTGGCTGCCAACGAAACGGTTGCAGAGCATTTCCACTGGATGGACGTACCGTTTATCCACCGTATCCACCAGGATCCGGATCCGGACAAACTGCAGCGGTTCTTCGAGTTTGTCGCTAATATGGGGTATGTCGTCAAAGGGACAGCCGAAAGTGTTCACCCTCAAGCCTTACAGAAAGTGCTCGAAGAAGTGAAAGGGACGCAGGAGGATATGATTATCTCCAAGCTGATGCTCCGCTCGATGCAGCAGGCGAAATATGACCCTCAAGGTGTTGGTCACTTCGGTTTAGCGACCGATTTCTACACGCACTTCACTTCTCCGATCCGCCGATATCCTGATTTGATCGTACACAGATTGATCCGGACTTATTTGATCGAGGAGAAGCTTGATTATCAGACGAGAAAGCATTGGAAAGATCAAATGCCTGAAATCGCCCGCCACTCTTCAGAAATGGAAAGAGCTGCGGTGGATGCTGAGCGCGAAACCGATGATTTGAAGAAAGCCGAATACATGCAGGATAAAATCGGTGAAGAATATGAAGGAGTCATCAGCTCCATCACCAGCTTCGGGATGTTCGTGGAACTTCCGAACACGGTCGAAGGGCTGGTTCATGTCAGTACGCTGACAGATGACTATTATCACTTCAATGAGAAGCAGTTTGCCATGATCGGCGAACGGACAGGGAATGTGTTCCGCATCGGTGATGAAGTCACGATTCGAGTTACAAATGTCAACATAGAAGAAAGAGTCGTCGACTTCGAGATTGACGGGATGAAACCGAGGAAAGAACGACCGCGTCCGGCTCGTCCAAAGCAGATCAAAACTGATAGAAACCCGAAAAAGAAAGACAAGAAAAAGAACAAACAAAAAGGTAATAAACCTTTTTATCGGAATAAAGGCGTTCCTAAGAAAGGGAAGAAAAAGAAGAAGAGCTGAAAAAAGCGCGGGGGTATAACCCCGCGCTTTCCTTTTATATATGAATGACTTGTTTGACTTGATCGATATCCTTTTCGTTTAAATATTGGCTTGTTCGGAAAATATCTACGTTTACATAGTAAGACCATTTGCTCAGTTCTTCTTCGTCGATTTGGCGGTTGTTCAAAATCTTACCGTCCTGCTCAGAACACACATCATAAGAGACGAAAAGCTTCCCTTCCATTAATTCACGGTCATAGGAAATGGAAACGATCGTCCAACGGTCTTTTTCTACCTGGGTCCAATCGTCAGCCAGGATGTCTTCTAAGGTCATTTCAAAAACGTTCGGTTCATTATGATCGAAAAACCTTATCTTCCCTTGTTCATCCTGAACGATATATCCATTCTGGCTCCAACCTTTTCTTCTCAAAGCGCATCCTTCTTTTAACAGCTCAGCCGATTGCTTAAAATCCATATCTATATTCCTTTCTTAAATGAAATCTTCACGTCTAGGATTTTATTGATTTAAAGGGGTGCTGTCAATCATTTTAAGCCTATTTTCATAGGGAATTTGTATGAAAACGCTTTTTCATTTTTTCTTCCATTTTCCGTACATCAGCCAAGGAGGCTGAACCAGAAAGGGAGCCAATTCGGGGATCTTGTTGAAGCCATCATCGGAAAAGTCGATCCAGCAGCCGGCATTGTCAGGATTTTTATTCCAATGGTCCAGGATTGTCTCAAAAAAACCTGGCTGCTCATAATGGTCGTCCCACATGTATTTGACGTGTGAGTATGTATACTTCTTCGTATCATTTTTAACCATGACAAACCGGGAACCTTCATGATTTTGATAAAATGTCGTTTGATTCAAATAATCCTCGGTGAATAACTCCTTATCCAGTGGCAGAGGGTAATACGCTTCATATGGGAACATGCGGTCCTGCACTTGTGGCTGTGAGAGGAGAAGTTCCTTTTTTGTGCTTAGATTCGTAATTTCATTCCAAACTTTACCTTCGGTGTGATCGGTTAGTAGTTCAGGTCGATTCAAGATCAAGTAATGGAGGACATGATGTTGGTGAAGCCCGATCTTCTCCAGTCCCCGTCGCGCAGAATCATTATCCACGTGTGTGTTCGCACCTATCCATGAAATTTTGGGAGAAGTTTGTAACTGGTTCATCACATGATCCAATACGATTGTTGAATAACCTCTATTGAAGAATCTGCGGTCTGTCCGGAGCCTCCCGATCATGGCGAATTTTCCGTCTCCAAACAAGCTGTATCCCGCAATGGAATAGATACGTTGATCGTCAAACAGACCGAATAATCGATCGGATTCTGATGAAACCAAACGTTCAAAAACCCTTATGATATAGTCATCCTGGATACCTGTCTCCATGTCCTTGAGTAACGATAAATGGTCATACGACAATGGTTTTACATATATATCTTGTTTCATCGGAATCTCCTTTTTCAAATTGTTAATGTAATCATCCCACAAGTGCCGGTCAAATTCACCATTCAGGGTTTAGATTGGATTCATTTGTGACATTTGATAAAATAGAACTTACGCAATAGAGGAGGATACCGTTATGCCAAGAGGACAAGGAAAAACCATTGCACAAAATAAAAAAGCACGTCATGACTTTGCTATAGAAGAAACGTTTGAGGCAGGCATTGTTCTGCAGGGGACAGAAATCAAGTCGATCCGTAATGGTCGTATCAATTTGAAGGACAGCTTCGCCCGAGTCGTCAATGGTGAAGTATTCCTGCATAACATGCATATTTCACCTTATGAACAAGGAAATATTTATAACCATGACCCGACGCGTGCCAGAAAGCTATTGCTTCATAAAAAAGAAATCAATCAGCTTATCGGTCAGACCCAGCAGAAAGGGTATTCTCTCGTACCATTGAAAGTTTATATCAAGAACGGCGTCGCTAAGGTTTTAATTGGTGTCGGTCGAGGGAAAAAGAAATATGATAAACGTGAAGATCTCAAACGTAAACAGCAGAAACGAGAGATCGATCGTGCAATCAAGGAAAGTCTGCAATAGTGCAGGACTTGAAAAAATATATAATTGTGCTATAATGATTATTGTCGCTCATGGCGACGAGAGATAAGAGCTTGACTCTTTATCCTTAATCCTAACGGGGACGTTACGGATTCGACGGGGATAGGTCGAGCTCGGGTTGCAAGTCGAGGCGACGACTCGTTAACCGTCATTTGCCTAAATATAACTGGCGAATCTAACGAAAACCTAGCTGTAGCTGCGTAAGTAGTCTATAGCTGATCCTTCCTGGCATCGCCCGTGTGCTAGATGAAGGGTCTCAAACTGAAGCGGGCTACGCGTTTTTCCACCGCCTGAGGAAAAGCGAAGAGACTAATCAGGCTAGCTCCTCGGAAGCCTGTCGGTAGGCCGAAGAGGAAGTGAAATATAATATATCGACTACGCTTGTAGAAGCCCGAGTGCCGATATCTCCGGACGTGGGTTCGACTCCCACCGTCTCCACCAATACATATATTGGTGGTTTTTTATTATTATCGAAAATTTTCAAGGTTTAATGACCACAGACTTATATAAACCTAAAAAAACACCGCACTGTTCAGTTCAGTGAGGTGTTTTTTGTCTTCTTATATTATCCTCTCTCAAGTGGAAGTGTCATGCAGCGGATGCCTCCGCCCCCTTTTTCCAATTCGCTTACATCTACTTTGATTTTTTCTTTCTTCTTCCATTTATCATGATATTGGAACAGCTTCTGTTCCGCTTGACTGCTGATTAAGAGCGTGTCCGGGTTAATGTTGAGGAAATTCAGATCCGCCAATGTATGTTTGATTTCATCCAGCCAAACCACTTCGAATCCATGGCGTTCTATAAATTCATGACTCATGGAGAAACAGCTGCTCTTGTCAGAAAGAATTTGAATAGGTAAATATCGAATGTAACTTTTTGCGACAAATAAATCTCCACCGACGATGTTGGCGTTCATATCCAAGTGGAGGGTTTGGGCTTGGCGTGGCAGGTCAATAACTCCAATCTCAGAAAAACCTGCTTCAAATATGGATTCTATCGCATTCTCTATACTTTCCATACTTGTTCTCAACCCTGTGTTGATCAAGACGGCGTCTGAATTAAGAACGAAGACATCCCCATACTCAAGTGCGAGCCATGTCTTTTTTACGTCGATAGGAAAAACGCTTGAAGTGAACCACTTTTGGAAGAGTTGATGAGCAATTGTATATTCGGGTTTTCTCATGGAAGTGCCCGGTTCTCCAGGGAGGAGTGTGTTCCCGAAGACGCATGCTAAATCTCTTACATAATGTCTGTTAATCAATTGTTGATGCAGAGCCATTTGATTTCCTGGAATGTAAGAGTTGTAGTCGATCACCTTCACTCCTGCTGATTCCAATGATTGAACCATCTTCTTATGACAGTCCAACGCCTTTTCGGCTTGTACAGGCTCGATCCATTGAACCATATCTGCCGTCTGTTGATTGGGTATATCCAGATGTGTAGGCGAACAGACGAGTACTTTTTTCAACTCTTCGTGTTCGCTGAAACATGAGGGTGTGATGTCCATTCGCTTTCCTCCTCATTTGTATCTTCATTACTTTCCCCATGAGTGGGCACATTCATTCGAAGGGAGGTACATATTCAAAGTGGTTTTTTTCCACACTAATGATAGTCGTATAAGGAGAGGAAACCATATGAAAAAATGTATGAAGTCAGAGGGGCATTTGAGTTGGTGGCAGATGTCACTCATAGGTGTCGGGTGCATTATAGGAACAGGATACTTCTTAGGTTCAAGTATAGCGATTCAACAAGCAGGAACTTCTGTATTGTTCGCTTACTTATTTGCAGGGATGGGAACGTGGATTGTTTATCAATCACTGGCGGAAATGACGGCGTCACACCCTGAGAAAGGATCTTTCCGTACGTATGCAAAGCAGGCGTTCGGTCCTTGGGCGGGTTTCAGTACGGGCTGGGTGTATTGGTCTTCAGAAATGCTGATCATGGGGAGTCAACTGACTGCATTGGCGATTTTTGCTCAATTCTGGTTTCCTGATTTTCCTGTGTGGATGCTGGCTTGTGTTTTTGCTGCTTTGGGTCTCCTGGTCATCTTTGTGGGCGTTCATTTTGTGGAGCGGATGGAAAATGTATTCGGAATCATGAAGGTGGCAGCGATCTTCATGTTTATTCTTATCGCTGGAGCGGCGATGACTGGAGTTTTGGGAGAGGGAGGAGGGTCGGCCGCTGATGGGGGTGGGGCCGCTTTTACTGATATAAAAGTCACTGGTTTATGGGTAGCATTTCTTTACGCATTTTATGCATTTGGTGGGATTGAAGTTATGGGGCTGATGGCCGGGGAGTTGAAGAATCCGAAAGATGCACCGAAATCCGGGAAGCTCATGCTGGTGGTATTGACCGTTCTATATATCGCTTCCATTTATTTAGTGACCAAACTGACAAATCCGAATGAAATCCATGCGGATGAGAGCCCATTTTTGACGGTATTGAAGCCGTTGGAACTTCCGTTTGTGCCACATGTGTTCAACAGTATTTTGATTATTGCAGGATTCTCTACCCTTGTGGCCTCCTTATATGCAGTCACAACAATCCTGGTGACTTTGGCGGAGGAAGGGGATGCACCTGAAATGTTCGCAAAAAAAGGGAGACGGGACATACCCGCCTCGGCTTTTTTGTTGACTGTATTTGTAGTGCTTCTCTCAATTCTTGTGGCATTACTTTTACCAGAAAAAGTTTTTGAGTACTTAACCACAGCTGCCGGTTTAATGCTTCTTTATACATGGGTGATGATTTTGTTCTCATACCGGAAGTTGATGGACACGAAGCTTTTCGCTGAAGTGAAACTCTGGCTTGCTGTCCTGCTGATTACAATTGCAGTCAGTGGTACATGGATGGATGAGGTGAGTAAACCCGGGTTATTCATCAGCGCAGGGTTCATCGTGCTCATAGCGCTTGCTACTCTGATGAAACGGAGAAAACAGGGATTTAAGAACGGTTTTTGATCTCGTTTTTCATGGTCGAGAATGGGCATCTGGACATTGATGTCTCATCATCTCTCAGGAAATATTGTTTCCATTCATGATTATCCTCCTGACCATACCATTTCAAGTCGGGGTGGGGTCTTACCCCATCGTACTCCAATAGGCGTTTTCGTATGACATTCTTCAATTTCCTTCCGAATGGCGTGTCAGCATTAATATCCTCAAATACCCACCTGGGTTGGAACGCTAATGCGAAAAAAGGGAAGTAACGACTTTTTCGGATGGTGTGCGCAGGAGTGGCGCAAAAAGCGAAGTATGGCTCTCCTTCAAAACAGAACTCCCAGTCATGGTGATGGGGGTTTTTCGGTATGTCTTCCGGCCATGCAGAACCATCATAATGATGAATCCTGTTCAATAACGACCAAAACAGGTGTTGAAAACTTTCGATATCATATTCATTCTGCTTAGAGGTTTCGAAGAAAATAACAATCGAGGCATATCTTCCGGTATCTCTCGAAATGGTTCCGTATTCCTTCAATGCAGCGGAAACGCGTTTAATTGAGGACTCTTCTTCGGGGTTGCCGGCGAAGCAGAAGCGTAAAGAATCTTGAATGAAACCTTGTATACCAGGCACACAAGGATAGGGGTTTTCTTTATCGGTCATCGTCTTTGCAAATTCTTCGTATGCGGACTGCTGCCAAGGTTCAAGATCATCCTTGTGCTTTTCAATCCAACTTTTTGAATGCAACAGCATGAATCGTCCCTCCCAATAAGTCTACAAAGTATCCTATTAGAGAGGGAACGAAGGGGTGTTTGTCTTATCCGAACAATAACTGAAGAGCTTGTACACCAAAATAAACACCGAATCCGATCAAAACGATGCCCGAAATGATTGAGATTCCTCTCAGTATTTTCGGCTTTACCCATTTTCTCGCACCTGTCGCCAAGCTTGCCATCGTGATGTCCCAAAGGGTGATACCTAAGAATATTCCGCTGCTATAGAGGAGCAGTTGGGAAGTTGAATAAGAGGAAGAGGACTGAGCAATCATCGATCCATAAATACCGAGCCAAAATAATATGTTCAGAGGATTGGAAACCGCCATCAAAAAACCTGTCTGAAAGGAACGCCATTTAGGCTCATTCTTTCCGCTGTTTTTCGCCTTAGTAAGTTCTCCAGACTGTAAAATACTCTCATAGCCTGTATAACATAAGACAAAAAAACCGAATGACCATAGAAAAGCTTTGATCATAGGGGTGTCAACGAATTGAGCGATCCCGAAATAAATCAGAAGCATGAAAATACCGTCTGCAATCATCCCGCCGAATCCTACAAGCCATGCATGCCAAAAACCGAAACGGATCCCCTTGTCCAACTGGGCAGCATTGATAGGGCCGATGGGAGCCGATAAGGAGAGACCTAATAATATGTAACTGAAAAATAAACTCATCATCACTCGTCCTTTGCTGGTTTTCATTTATATATATGGGGGGAAGTTGCTGTGTATTAACAAAAAACAATGCTGGAGGGTAAACGTACATACTCTCCAGCATGTTCATTATTGCAAAGGAGGTTCTTCATTCACCTGAGAGTAACTTTGAAGCATTCGGCTCATATCTTGTTCTTTTAATTTCGGAACTTGATAAAATCCATGCTTGTTTTGATAAAGGAATAGTTCATAACTCATTTCAATCAAGTTCGGGACGGAGTCAGCGGTTATACGACGCAGTACAGGGTTTGTCATTTCGAGTGATGTCATCGTGAACAAGGAAGCGAGTGCTTTCAATTCTCCTAACAAATATGCCGAAACTTTTTCATCTGTAATTTCATCCATCGATTGTATCGGTTTTTTCGGCTCTGAGGGAGTCACCCCATAAGTGACACGGTTATTTTGTTGCATTTTATAAGTCTGGGTCGGAACAGAAGGGTCCTTCCCTGATGAAAAACTTTCCACAATCGTATTATACAACTGAGCGGTAAATTGTTGTTGTCTGTTTAAAAGCGTCATCAATTCCTGATCCTGAACATAGGATGCGTACATTTTCTGATGGTCCAGGAAAGAAATGACGCTAGTAATGACTTCATGTGCATCAAAAATTTCATGACCACCATGATTGATTACAGGTGGCGGAGTATCATTTCCGGGATTTCGTTTTTCTTTCATGCATCTTTCCTCCTGTGAAATAAGTCGTCATCTTAAGCATACCCTCTCTAATTTCAATCATGTATCTGTTATAAGTCGAAAAACGTGGTATAATGTTTTAAAATTGTTTATTCAGAACTGTGTGATTTATAAAAATTCTTCAATTGTCGCAAAGACCATGTTTTACGAGTTCATATAGTTTGAAAAGGGAGATTTAAACGATGAAGCTTTGGATGAGAAAAATATTTGTAGTACTGATATCTGTATTGACTTTAGGGCTTTATGTACCACCGACAGATTTACATACGGATGCCGCAGATAATAAAGAGGTTTCAAACCACGACCAGTCTTTGGCCAGCGGATCGATTGGTGAACAGGAAGATGTGGACGAAGGGCAAGAATCCTATGACGCAGTCGTCGATCCTATCGAAGAACTTGCAGAACGTGCGAAAGCACAGACCGTTGCAAAAATGGGACCGCGTATCATTCAGAAAGTAGATGAGGACATGACGCGAGAGATTCTGCCGAAGATTGAAGAAGTAGTAGAATCCATTATTTCTCAAGGCGATGAAGATGAAATTCCTTACTATGAAATAACGGAAGAGTTGGTTCCTGGTTACGGGGAAAAGATATTCAATCTCGTCAACTATAAGACAGGAGAAGAAATCGCCCGTTTCCACGTCAGACGTGACAAACGGCCTGGCGAAGGGTATTGGTTCAACTTTCATTACCACATGAAGGCCGATGAGTTCGTCAAACATCATACAATCGGAGAAATTTACTGGGAGAAGAATACTCCACCAAAGTGGATGTCGTAATATACAATTGAATGTTAGTGTTCAAACAACAGCTCATTTTTGGGAGACAGGCATGTCATGTCTGGTCTAAGGAATGGGCTGTTTTTTCTTCTGGTAATCCATCGTTGATATGAACTTTCAACACCAAGCATTAACAGAACCAAAAAATAAAGAGAGCCCCGTGGAGCTCTCTTTATTTTTTTAACTTTTTGTATAGATAAGTGTGAGGGTTCTCATTAATGACTGGAGTTTTAGGAAGATCTTTCTTTTTATGTTGGTATACGGATGCTTTATTGATGATTTGAGCCAGCTTATCCTGAAGAGGTACGTTCAGTTTGAACTCTACTCCATAATCATAAGTTTCATGCTTCATCTCATTTTTCCAAACGACTTTACCGAATACATCCAACGTTTCACCCATTAAATGTATTTGAAACTTCATTTTTATATCAGGTCGAACAGGCAAGTTCAGAGAAGATGTGAACTTCAATCCTCCAACGCTGATGTCCTTGATCATTATTTCTGTTTGACCTGTCTGTACAGCTTTGCCACGAACTTCAGTAATGAGCATATTTCCTTTCAAAGGCGCAGCAAATACGAGGCGGAAATATGAGCGGCGTTCTTCTTTCTGTTTCTTCTCTTTTTTAATTTTTGGAGGCACAGTTCCTCTTTCTAACAAGGGAAGGAGTTCTTCAGCTTTTAGCGGTTTAGAAAAAATGTACCCTTGCGCTTCGCTGCATTCAATTTGTTTAGTAAAAGCCAACTGCTGTTCATTTTCAACACCTTCTGCGACAACATTCATTCCCATTCCGTTCGCCATATATACGATTGTAGCGACAAGGTGCTCATCTTTATTGATCGAGGTTTCTCCATTTGTACCTTCGGTGGACTTTTCCCCCACCTTATCCATAAAGCTTTTATCGATTTTAATCGTTTCAATAGGAAACTTACGGATATAACTGAGGGACGAAAAGCCTGTTCCGAAATCATCGAGGGCCATTTTTACTCCAAAACCACGAAGCTTTTCCATCGCCTGAAGAACAATTTGTTCGTTCTTCATTAACGTAGTTTCTGTCAGTTCTATCTCCAGCCATTTTCCCTCCACGTTGTATCGTTTTAAACATTCTTCGGTATGATCGACTAACCTTTTCTTTAAAAAGCAGAGGGGCGATACGTTGACGGAAATCAAGCGTTTTGGTAGTCCCTGCCTTGTCCATTCGTCGAGTTGCTTACACGCCTGTTCTATGACGTAATAGGAAATATCTGTGATGAGATGGCTTTCTTCTGCAAGAGGAATGAATTCATTCGGGCGTACAACTCCCCATTCTTTGTGATTCCACCGTATAAGGGCCTCAAACCCGTTGATTACACCTGAAGATGGGTTTACACGTGGCTGATAATAAAGTTCAAGTTCTTCCTGTTTTATCGCCTGTCTTAGGTCTTTTTCCAATACATATTTTTTATATGAAACCAAGTCATTGGTTTGATAATGGACTTGATAGTTATGGCCTTCCAACTGTTTCGCACGCTGCATGGCGAACATAGCTAATTGGATAAGATGATTAGGGTCTGTGTCATCGTGAGGGAAAAAAGTGATACCAATGCTTATGTTGATATACAATTCATAATCTTTGATGTGGAAATGAGGGTCGATGTTGTCTAATAAGTGTGTTGCTAAATCATAGACTGCTTGTTCATCATGGAAATTTTTATACACGATGGCAAACGTACTACCGCTTATTCGAGCCAAATAAATGTCCTTCTTCGCTAAAGAACGGAGCTTGTCTGCGACTTGTAGTAAAATAGCATCTCCGATTTGGAACCCTAAAGTTTCATTGATGGAAGAAAAACGCTTCAGACCAAGATACATCAGGGCATAAGGGGTATTAGGTTCGGAACTTAAAGTAGTAATGGTTTCATGGAAGTGGTTTCTATTGAATAATTGTGTCAAATAATCGTGGGAAGCATTGAAGGTTTGCAGCTCTTCGATGGATTTAGATACTGTAATGTTCCGCACAAAACTGAAAAACTGAGTGATCTCTCCTTCAAGGTTGAAACGGGGGAAAGATTGAGTTTCCAAATGAGAGATGACTCCCGTTTCATTCACGAATCTGAATTGATAAAAGACAGCATGACCTTCTCGCAATTTTTTCAGCTGAGAATGGACAAAGTCTTTATCTTCAGGATGTATTTTTTCCATCCATAAATCATGATCATCGATAAACGACTGCCGTGCCATATCAAAAATGTCTTCCGTGCCACCGGATACATACGTTATTTTCTGCTGCAAGAAATCATATTCCCATACTAAAAAGCCTTCAAGACTATCGTACATATGGGTGATCTGTTCCTTTTCAACAGATTGCTTCATTTCCCATTCCTTTTCATTCGTGACATCACGTGCTCCTCCGACAAGAAGTATTTCACCATTCAGTGTCATCGTGAACTTCCAGGAAGCTTCTATGTATCGTATCGTACCGTCAGTCAAAACGGCTTTGAAATCTGTCTCTCCTTCTGTTTGTTCAGCAATCGATTTTTCTATAGCTTTAGTTACCTTTTCCAAGTCTCCAGGAGCGATGCGGTCCAAAATGAGCTGAAGGGTCCATTCAGTCTCTTCTTTTTTTGGCAGAGAGAATAGTTCATAAATAGATTCCGATACTTTGAATTGCCCGGTACTGTATTCATATTCCCAGCTCGTTATATCCCCGGACTGCTGTGCGATCGAAAGTGAGTCCTCAGTAATGGATAAGTCATTTTTAAGGTGAAGGTCAGGGGTCGTATCTTTGATGATCAGGTATGCGCCAATCACATCATTTGAATCTTTGATTGGAATAGATGTGACTTCAATGTTGAGGATATAAGAATGAGCAGAGATCTGCAGTGTTGTATAGGAGTTCATCCCTTGTAACGAGGAGTCGATCATTTTCGTTAATTGCTGTGTCTCACCTTCTGTAAGGTGTTCGAAAAGGTCTGGACTCGATTCTTGATAGCCGAGGAGGTGATTAAAATTTTTATTTTGATAAACAGGATTAAGATTCTTATCAAAGACATAGACGATCTCAGGGTGTCCTTCTAAAGAAGAAGTGAAGATGTTCAAAAGATTATTTTGGGACATAGGGCTTATGTCATTAGTGGATTGGTTTGTTTTTTCTGTTAATATTTTTCTTCCCATATTTTATCCTCCATTCCTGAGCGTGAAACTATTTTACTATATCATAATAGAATGATGTCGAAAAATAAAGAATTTTATCCAATAATGAACAATAGTTTAATATAACATTTTTTATATTATATGGAACTTTATGGTTTTTTTGTAGCAATTTAACTTTTATTAGAACAACAGGATTGGAAAAAGGGGGGAGTGATCACAAAAAAAGCATCCAGTTTGATTACTGAATGCTTCTCTTTCATTACATTATAAATTACTGCTCCGGGTCTTCACCTATGATTCTGACTTCACGCTCTAAATCAACACCGAATTTTTCTTTCACCGTTTTTTGGACATGTTCAATCAATGAAATGTAATCTGACGTTGTCGCATTGTCTTTATTTATGATGAAGCCTGCATGCTTTTTAGAAACTTCCGCTCCGCCGATATTCGTTCCCTGGAGGTCACTGTCCTGGATCAATTTCCCTGCAAAATAACCGGGAGGGCGCTTGAATACACTGCCACATGAAGGATATTCCAATGGCTGCTTGGATTCACGCTTATAAGTCAAATCATCCATGACTTCTTTGATTTCTTCATATTTGGCAGGTTTCAAGTTGAAGGTCGCTTCCACTACGATATCTCCATTATCGGGGATATTGCTGGTCCGGTAATCCAAATCAAGTTCAGAAGCCAGGCGCTTGACCAGATTTCCTTCACGATCGACGACGTACGCATAATCCAGCACGTCCTTGATTTCACCACCGTATGCTCCTGCGTTCATGTAAAGAGCGCCTCCTACAGTGCCGGGAATCCCACAGGCAAATTCCAGTCCTGAAAGATGTTTCTTCAAAGCGTAACGAGATGCATCGATAATGCGGGCGCCACTTTGAGCCACAAGTGTATTCCCATCGGTCGAAATGTCGTCCAAATGCTTCAAGTTAATGACAATTCCTCTTATTCCCCCATCTTTAATGATCAGGTTCGATCCATTTCCAAGGAGTGTGAAAGGGATGTTGTCCTCATTAGAAAGCTTGACGACATTCTGCACTTCCTGGAATGAAGTTGGAGTGATGAAAAAATCAGCTCTGCCTCCAAGTTTCGTATAGAGGTGATCCTTCAAAGGTTCATCCATTTTTACGTTTTCTTCTTTTACAAGGTCTAATAATTTATTATAAATTTTCCGTTTGTTATCCATAACCATCAGTCCCATTTTAAGATGTTCATCCTTAAGCAGTTTATAACAAATGCAAAGGATTTCAAAGTATTTGCAATAGACTTCGGTCGTTCTGTCCATATTTTATGATTTTTATCTAAAAAAGTTTACTTATTAAAAACCATACGATTTTCATTTTACCATAGATGAAGGTAGGACATGGGAAGGATATTATGGAGCCTCGCATAGTTTCCGGTTCCTGACGAAATATAAGAGAGATAGGGAGGTGTTTGAAATGGCATTGGATGTTTTGTGTGAAGTAAAGAATTGTGTTTACAATCAAAATGGGAAAACCTGCGGGGCGGATCGTATTTATGTGGTCAGTCATAAAGGAGAACAAGCCCATAATAGTGAAGAAACGGATTGTAAAACTTTCGAGCCTGCTAACTTATAAATGACTCCTGACTCAGAAGTGCTTACTTTATGACGAAGTAAGCACTTTTTCATTTGTAAGCGTTTTATTAAAAAGAAAGTTCGGTATTTTCAGAAAAATCATTGCTATAACCCGGACAAGTTAGTATCATCATGGTAAGTTGTTTCCGGAAAGACAATCCATGAACGCAGTAAACATAAAGGTAAAAGGAGTGGCAGTGATGGAAAAAACAAAAAAAGACCTACGTATAAACAGTAAAGTCATCAGTGAAGGAGTCAACCGTGTACCGAACCGGTCTATGCTCAGAGCAGTAGGCTTTACAGATGAAGATTTTAAGAAACCGATGATTGGAGTGGCCAGTACTTGGAGCGAGGTCACCCCTTGTAACGTACATATCGATCGTTTGGCACGTGAAGCCAAAGGTGGTGCCCGAGATCATGGAGGAGCGCCGATGATTTTTAATACGATTACCGTGGCAGATGGAATAGCGATGGGTCATGAAGGCATGTTTTATTCTCTGCCAAGTCGTGAGGTCATAGCGGATTCCATCGAAACAGTGACGAATGCAGAAAGGCTGGACGGACTTGTTGCCATCGGCGGCTGTGATAAAACGACTCCTGGATGTTTGATGGCGCTCGGTCGATTGAATATTCCTTCCGTATATGTGTATGGCGGGACGATTCAGCCAGGAAAATTGAATGGCGAAGATATTGATATCGTTTCATCTTTTGAAGCTGTCGGTCAGTACCACCAAGGGGAAATTGATGAAGAACAACTCCATAAAGTCGAGTGCAGCGCGTGCCCTGGAGCTGGTGCATGCGGGGGCATGTACACAGCGAATACGATGGCATCTGCTGTGGAAGCTTTAGGGATGAGTATTCCAGGATCCTCTTCTACCCCGGCGATCGCAGATTATAAGGAGGAAGAGTGCAGACAAGCAGGTGAGATGGTTGTTCAGCTGCTGGAAAAAGATATCTATCCTAGAGATATCATGACAAAAGAAGCGTTTGAAAATGCGATTACTGTCGTCATGGCACTTGGTGGTTCCACAAACGCATTCCTTCATTTATTGGCAATGGCTCACTCGGCAGACGTCGACTTGAGCTTAGATGATTTTGAACGCATCAGACAAAATGTTCCGCATATCGCAGACATGAAACCGAGTGGGAAATATGTAATGCAGGATTTATATGAAAGCGGTGGTGTCCCTGCTGTCATGAAACTTTTGCATGAACATGGACTGCTGCATGGGGATTGCTTGACTGTAACGGGTAAAACCGTGGCGGAAAACCTGGCTGAGGCACCTCCATTGAAAGAAGGGCAGAAAGTCATCATGCCGATTGAAGAACCAATCAAACCGAAAGGACCACTAGTGGTTCTGAAAGGGAACCTCGCTCCTGAAGGGTCCGTTGCGAAAATGTCCGGTCAGAAAATCAGCCGTTTTGAAGGGCCGGCACGCGTATATGACAGTGAAGCAGAAGCGACCCAGGCGATTGTCGATGATGAAATCAGAGAAGGCGACGTCCTTGTTGTCCGTAACGTAGGTCCTAAAGGAGGGCCGGGAATGCCTGAAATGTTATCCATCACGGCAATGATCGTCGGAAAAGGATTAGGAGGAAAAGTGGCACTTCTGACTGACGGACGTTTTTCAGGTGGATCCCACGGATTCGTCATCGGTCATGTGGCACCTGAAGCCTTTGTCGGTGGACCTGTAGGATTGTTGGAAAATGGAGATACGATAACCATCGATAGTGAAACACAGGAGATCAACTTCGACGTGAGTGAAGAAGAGTTGGAAGAGCGTCGTAAGAATTGGAAACGGCCTGAACCGAAACATCAAAGAGGTATGCTGGCGAAATATGCACGTTTAGTTTCATCTTCAGCAAAAGGGGCGGTCACAGATCTTGATTTGGATGAATAACAAAAAAACTCTCCGGGAGCATCATTGCTGCCCGGAGAGTTTTTTTATTCCATAACTACCCTCTGACATTCTCAGGAATTTTGCCTTCTTCCACGTATTCTTTAAGGAATTTCCCTAACAATTCCTCCCATCCTCCAGAGTAATTTTCTTTCCATTCTGGATCGATCAGACCGGAAACATCATGTGAAAGGGTCAGAATTGTTTTTGAATCTTTTTCTTCCAATGAATAAGAGTAAGCGCCGTTGACAGCTGTGTTCATCCCCAATAAGCCTTGAAAGCGAAGTTCATAAGGAGCATTCACATAAGTGACTGTTCCCCATAGTGCGGCATGATCCTCAGAGGCTTTTTCGACGAATTGCCCTCCGAGCTTAGGGTCAAGATAAAGAGTGGAATCCTCCCCGCATAACCGGTAGGCCCACCACTTGTCAATATCCTTAGTGAGTGAATCAAAAACTTTGGAAACAGGCGCATCAATTGTGATTTTTTGCTCAATTTGAAAAGCATCATGCTTCAGGTTGTGCGGTTTTTCCATGTCATTATTTCCCCTTTCAATATTGTTTTTTAAAGCAAGCATAGAGCCTGCCATTGTGGATTGGTATTGATTCATCCATCGGTTGTGAATCTCCTTTAGTGGAACTGCATTCAAGTAGTTTTCCCTGTTTCGGCCTTCTCTTCTCACAATAATCAGATTAGATTCTTCCAGTTGTCGCAAGTGTTTCATCACTGCGTATCGACTCAAGTCTTCGAATTGATCGCTCAATTCACCAGTTGTTTTTGGACCGTCTTTTACAAGGTCCAGGATCTGTCGGCGTACAGGATGGGATAAGGCTTTGAACGTCCGGGTCAACTCCTCCTCTTCATACATTTATATACTCCTTTATGTTACTTTTTAGTAACATTTAATATGTGACTTAATAGTAACATGTATACGAAAGAAAGCAAGGTTCAGGCAATGGTAATTTTTAGTCATTTATGGGATGATATCGAAAAGTACTAAATCAAGGGAGATGAGAAGATGACAAAACTGGCGTTGGTACGTCATGGGAGTACGGCTTGGAACAAGGAGAAGAGAGCGCAGGGAACAGCAGATATCCCGTTAGATGAGGATGGAAAATCCGATGCTGCAAAACTAGCCGAACGTTTGGCGGGAGATGTATGGGATTTGATTATAACGAGTCCTCAGACAAGAGCAAGACAAACAGCAGGAATCATAGCCGATCGTTTGAAGATGAATGTTTTGGAAGATGATCGTCTTCGAGAAGTTGACGGTGGTCAGATCGAAGGGACGACAGAGGAGGAAAGAATTGAAAAGTGGGGGAAGGATTGGCGGTCTCTAGAATTAGGAATAGAAAAGCCGTCAGAAGTCCAAAAACGAGCGAACGATTTTGTTGAAGCAGTAATGGATGAACATCCTGAAGAAAAGGTGATTGTCGTTACCCATGGTGGATTGATTCAACATCTCCTGCATGTCATACGACCTCCCCAGGAAAAAGTACATATGAAAAATACATCATTGACTGAGGTCCACCTTGAAAATGGAAAGTGGAATTGCCATCGGTTCAACTGCACCCTGCACCTTGAATGAACTTGGTATTAAGAAAGCGGCTCTCTTACGAGGAGCCGCTTGTTTCATTTATTCTTTTGAAAAGTTAAGATCCCAAGTGATTCCAAATCGGTCTTTCACTTTTGCGAATGTTGCGTTCCAAAATGTATCTTGCAATTCCATTAAAACTGTACCTTCTTCTTTCAAACGGTCATAAATTGATTGGATTTCTTCAGTACTTTCTAATTCTAATGCTAAAGAAATATTACTTCCGACTTCCACTTTTTGATCGAGGAAAGCATCAGAAACCATGAAGAAGAGGTCACCAGCTTTGAAGCGGGCATGCATGATTTGCTCATCCAACTCTTTTGGAGTTTCAAATTGGGCTTCCCCAAACGTCTGAACGTCTGTGATTTCTCCACCGAAGACTTCTTTATAATAATTCAATGCATCCATCGCCTGGCCGTTGAAAGTGAAATAAGGTGTCGCTTGGTGTTTCATTCAAACACATCCTTTTAATAGAATTGAGTACCACACATACATGATTGTACCCCTTTCCCATATTTAAAACAAGAACATTCGTTCTATATTTCGCACTTTTCCGAATATTGTTCGAACTGCACTTTCCATTGGTCCATTTTCTGAAGGGCGGCTTCATCACGTTTAATTTCTCCAGGTTTCACAGCGTTCCCTATTACATAATCTTCAAAAGACATATGTACGAAGTCAAAAATGTGACCGAATTGTTGTATGAGGGGGAGTCCGGTGGTTTTTGGGTCACTGCCTCCGGTTAATACGACATAAGCTTTTTGCTGTGCGATGCGTTCCTTGAATGGAAAACGGTTGTCTCTCATGTATTGAGACCAACGATCGATAAAGACTTTCATTTGTCCGGACATTCCGAACCAGTAGATCGGAGTAGCGAAAATGATCACGTCATGCTCCAAAAATACTTTCAACAGTTTCTCGTAATTATCATCTACGCGCGGGAATCCTTCTGCGGTATGCCGCATATCTGCAATGGGTTTTATATGATAATCACTCAGGCGAATGGTCGTATGGTCTACACCTTCTAAGGATTGATTCACCAGGTATTCCGTGTTTCCATCGGGTCTTGAACTTCCAAGTAACTTTAAAATTTTCATAGAATTGCTTACTCCCTGCTTCCTAAAGTTTTAGTAAGAAGAGTATATCATTGCTTGTGAAATTGTAGTTAAAGAGCTGCTCTAATAAGTTCGCAAGCTTTTGAATAGCGTACTGGGAAGTTATCTTGTTAGAATAAATATACTTTTTATTTAAGGGGAGCTTTATAAATGAAGAACTTTTTACAATATAACCCTACGAAATTATACTTCGGAGAAGGGCAAGTCAAACAAATATCAGAAGAACTTGAAAAAGGACAGTCCGTATTAGTGGTATACGGTGGTGGCAGCATCAAGAAGAATGGTGTCTATGATGCAGTCATGACTGAGTTGGAAACAGCTGAGGCAACCGTCTACGAATTGACAGGAGTGGAGCCGAATCCTAGATTGACGACCGTGCAGAAAGGCGTGGACCTTTGTAAAGAACATGGGATTGACTTCCTTCTGGCTGTAGGAGGCGGAAGCGTCATCGATTGCACAAAAGCGATTGCGGTGGGTGCGAAGTATAGCGGTGATCCTTGGGACTTGATTACCCAAAAAGCGCCTATCGAGTCTGCGCTTCCACTAGGAACAGTGCTTACGCTTGCGGCTACAGGGTCAGAGATGAACATGGTTTCTGTTATTTCCAACTGGGAAACAAATGACAAACTAGGATGGGGTTCACCATTGGTTTATCCTCGCTTCTCTGTCCTGGATCCGACCTATACTTTTTCTGTGCCGGAGCACCAGACCGTTTACGGCATCGTAGACAGTATGTCGCATGCTCTTGAACATTATTTCCACCGAACTGAAAATACTCCGATGATTGATGGATTCATTGAGTCATTGCTCCGTACAGCTATTGAAACCGGGCCAAAACTGTTAGAAAAACTGGATTCCTATGAATACCGTGAAACGATGATGTACTTGAGTACGACTGCTTTCAATGGCACGTTAATGAACGGAACAGATGGCGGCGACTGGGCAAGTCACCGTATTGAGCACGCTTTATCTGCTGTGTATGATATTCCGCATGGTGGAGGACTAGCCATCTTATTCCCGAACTGGATCGAGCACGTATTGGAAGATGATCCATCACGTGTCAAACAGCTGGCTGTGAATGTTTTTGGAATCTCCCCTGAAGGAAAGAGTGATTTGGAAACCGCGCGTGAAGGCGCGCAGGCTCTCCGTGATTTCTGGGATTCGCTCGGTGCGCCAAGTAAACTGGCTGGTTATGATATTGATGATTCTGACTTCGATCAGATTGTTGAAAAAACTTTCATCAAACCCGGTGTCGGAACGTATAAACAATTAGACGAAGATTCTGTACGCGATATATTGAAACGCTCACTGTAATGGTTGAAGAGGCTTACTTTTTGTAAGTCTCTTTTTCATTTATAAGGTAAGATAGAGAAAAAGGAGTGGATGCGCATGATAGAAAGACTACAAGCGCTTGAAAGAAGGCTTGCTGGTCATTCCAAACAAGAGTGGGTAACTCAAGAAATAGGAAAAATGCGGGCAGGAATCCGGGGTGAAAGTTCTCTGGATTACCATCTTCATTTTATTAAGGAGGATTACTATAAATTAAATAGTATTCGGTTATTAGGTGGCGACTATTATTTTCAAATGGATTGTTTATTGGTGAATGAAAAAAGAATCATACTCATTGAAGTGAAGCACATGGATGGAGAATTACATTACGATGACTCCTCCCATCAACTTTTACAGGTGAAGGATGGTTGTAAGAAAGCTTATCCTGACCCTCTGCTTCAAGTTAAGCGTCAGGCTCATCAGTTGGAGAAGGGGATCAAAACACACTCTCTGCCCTACATACCGATTGAACCTTATGTCGTTTTTACTCATCCCTCTGCTATTTTATCTTCTTCCCATCCACGTGTTTTCCCGAGCGACTATCTTCCGTTTAAATTAAATGCTGATAATGATCAGCATTGTAAGTCTGTATGGACTGAACAAGAGCAGCATTTATTCATCAAAAAATGTGAGCAATCTCATGCTCCTTACAGTTACGATGTTTTTCAAAGGTTCCAATTGAAAGATGATGATTTGCTTCAGGGGGTGTTATGTGACAATTGTTCAACTGTAACTATGGATAAAGTCTACGGCGGCTGGAAGTGCAGCAAATGTGAGAGTTTCTCTAAAGATGCCCATTTCACTGCCATGAAGGATTATTACTTGTTAATTGGTGATACGATATCCAATCAAGAATTAAGGCGGTTCCTCAGGCTGAAGTCCAGAGATACTGCGCGACAGTTAATGATTGATATGAATATCAAACCAATTGGGAGGACACGAAATATAAGATGGGATTTGAAAAGTAAATTTGTGCAATAATTATTCAATACCTGCAATCATCTGTTCAAAATCCGCAAAGAAGAACTGAAACCCCGCAATCATCTGTTCAAAACCTGCAATACCAGCTTGAATACCTGCAAACAGCCGCTGAAAACCTGCAATTCACCCCCGCCAGCCCACCAACAAAAAAATCCCCCCTTCCTACTAGATAAATTTCTCATTTCAAAATAAACTTAAAGTAGCAACAAAACGCCTATAAAAGGGAGATGGCCAAATGAATAATCATGAAATCGACTACAAGCTCTATGGAGATGACATGCAGTTCGTCGAAGTGGAACTCGACCCGAATGAAACGGTCATTGCTGAAGCAGGAAGTTTGATGATGATGGATGACCAGATTCGGATGGAAACGATTTTTGGAGATGGGTCCTCAGAAACTGGCGGCTTGATGGGGAAATTGATCGGAGCAGGTAAGCGTGTCATTACCGGGGAAAGTCTTTTCATGACGACCTTCACGAATGAAGGATTAGGGAAGAAACATGTTTCTTTCGCCTCACCCTATCCAGGGAAGATCATTCCGATGGACTTGAGTGAGCTCGGCGGAAAGCTGATCTGCCAAAAGGACTCTTTCCTTGCAGCAGCGAAAGGAGTTTCCATCGGCATAGAATTCCAAAAGAAGATTCGTACTGGATTCTTCGGAGGAGAAGGCTTCATCATGCAGAAGCTTGAAGGAGATGGAATGAGTTTTATCCATGCGGGTGGTACGATGCACAAACGACAGTTACAACCGGGTGAGACGCTGCGTGTAGACACGGGCTGTCTGGTAGCGATGACAGCAGATGTCGATTATAACGTAGAATATGTTGGAAAAGTGAAAACCGCCTTATTCGGGGGGGAAGGGTTGTTTTTTGCAACGCTTAGAGGACCAGGCACGGTTTGGGTACAGTCCCTGCCGTTCAGCCGTCTGGCAAGTCGAGTGTTTGCTGCCATGCCGCAAAAAGGTGGAGAAAATAAAGGAGAAGGCAGTATTGCTGGTGGATTATTCGATATTCTTGGCGGCGATCGTTAAAAGCGGAAGGTAACTCCTTCTGCTTTTTTTATCACCTTTATTGGGCGAATTAATATGTTATGATATCAACTATTTTTGTGTGTGGCACAAAAATCAGGAGTGAGATCATGCCGGCAATAACAGGTGAAGAGTATAAGAAGAGAATCGGCGCGATGAAATCGGAAGTATGGTTAGATGGAAAAATGGTGGAGGGACCGATTACCGAACACCATGCTTTTCGAGGAGCTATTCAAACGCAGGCGGAACTTTACGATTTGCAACATGATCAAAAAATAAGTGAAACGATGACTTTTTCATGCGAAAAAACAGGAAATAAAATCGGTGCGTCTTTCATGATCCCTAAATCGACCGCAGATTTAGTGAAAAGAAGAAGCATGATACAAGAGTGGGCCCGTCATTCAGGCGGCCTGATGGGAAGAAGTCCGGATTATATGAACACCGTTCTTGCTTCCTTTGCAGCTTCAGTAGATGTGTTAGAAGGGGAAGAGAACTGTTATCCTGATCGTTTGCTGAGGTTTTATGAATCAGCACGGGAGAAAGACTGGTCTTTCACTCATACGTTTATCAATCCTCAATCCAACCGGTCTAAGCTCGCTTTTTTAGAAGAAGATGTAACAAATGCTCGCATTATAAAAAGATTGGAGCAGGGATTGGTGATCAAAGGGGCAAAACTGCTTGCTACCCAAGGCGGGATGACGGATGAGATTCTCGTTTTCTCAGCTCCTGGGGCTCAAGAGCGGTGTCATGCGTATGGTTTCTCCATTCCTTGTGATACTCCCGGTCTGAAATTTGTTTGTAGACAGTCTTTCACTCATAATGAATCTTCCTATAACGCTCCACTGTCTTCCCGGTACGAAGAAATGGATACGATCGTTATTTTCGATGAGGTTCTCGTCCCCTGGGACCGTGTTTTTCTGCACGATAACATTAAAGCTGCCAATCAATTTTACACTCAAGGAAAGTTTGTACCCTTCACCTTGCATCAGATCGTCTCCAGGCAGATCATAAAAACCGAGCTCCTGTTAGGGATTGCGAATCATATTGTTGAAACAATCAACATCAGTGAATACCAGCATGTCCAAAGCAAAGTTGTTGAGATTATTAAAGGACTGGAATCGATGAAAGCTCTGCTTCACTACGCAGAGAGCAATGCCGAGACAGATGAAGCAGGCATAGTTATTCCATCACGTAAATCTTTGTATGTGGCTGTCAACCAATTCCAGGAACTGTATCCCCGATTTACTGAGATCATCCAGCTGCTTGGAGCAAGCGGCATGATGACGATACCGCATGAGGCAGATTTTAAAAGCTCGATCGGAGAACAATTGGATCATTTTTTACAAGGGGTCGATAGAAAAGGGGAGGAAAGGGTAAGGCTGTTTCGGTTAGCTTGGGATATGACGATGAGTTCCTTCGGTTCCAGGCAGACTCTTTATGAACGGTTCTTTTTCGGTGATCCCGTCCGACTTTCACAGGCGATATACCAAATATATGACCATCAGCCTTCGATGCATTTTGCGGCGAAGATAATGAAGAAAAAAAGCTGACATGAAAAGTGTCAGCTTTTTAGCGTTTTGTATTGCTTTTCTTAGCTTTTTGTTCCAATTGTGAGGAAGGCTGTTGATCTGCTACATCCTGTGATAGCCCTTGAGGATTGACGGTAGGCGGTTCTTTCCGTTTGTCTGCATTGCTCTTTTTACTCATTCACTAACACCTCCATTCGTAGTTTAAGTAAAGTAAAGAAGATTATCCGAACGAAAGCTCAGATTCGAATCGTTTTTTTGATTTTGCAAAAGATAAACAAAAGAAGAAGGAGGAATGACGGATGAATCAAAAGAAAAACACCAATGAAGATAAATGGAAACAGGATGCAGAATTTTCAGAAGGATTATCCATTACTCAAGAGCAGGTGAACGACACCCTTGCTGAGGGAACCATTGATGGGAAAATCGATCAAGTTGATAAAAATGGCCGATTGATCAGCCATGATGGAGAAGAAATTAAGAAAAGAAGTGAGTGATAGAGATGGCCAGGAGAAATAAGATTTTAGTTCCTGAAGCAAGAGAAGGGTTGGATCGGTTGAAAGCTGAACTGATGAATACGGCCACTCCCGATCAAGCGAAATACGAAATTGCTGAAGATAAGGGAATACCATTGAAACATGGATATAACGGTGATTTGAGCACAAGAGATGCCGGGAAACTCGGCGGGTCGATAGGTGGTCAGATGGTCAAGGAATTAGTCAGAAGAGCTCAACAGGAGTTACAGGATAAAAAGTAAAAAAACCCGCCGATGTGGCGGGTTTTTCGGTTATACGGATATTTCAGACAAGTGGTTTGTGAGTTTTTGTGCAAACGAACGACACTTACTTTCATCTTCCTCATCACTTGGATTCATTTCAATTTTCAATCCATCCGCAATAAGAGTTGCCCCACATTGTCTTACTCGTTCTTGAATGGTATCTACAGCGCCGCAAAAGTGGTTGTAAGAGGTATCTCCAGAGCCGAATACACCCACTGGAATGCCGGTCAAATCCTCTTCTTCAAGCTCTTCATAAAAGTCCTCTATTTCAAATGGGAGATCTCCATCATCCCACGTGTAGGTACCGATGAACGTCGCGTCATAGCCGCTGATGTAAGTAGGGTCAATTTCCATTACATCTTCTATAAATACGAGGTGACCTTCTTCCTCTAAATAGGATTGAAGGAGGTCAGCAATTTGTTCTGTATTTCCTGTGGTGCTGGCAAAGCATATAAGTATCTTGGCCATAATCAAACCTCATTTATGTTTGGTATAAAGGAGACGATTATCTATCTCCTGTTTAACAACATTGTAGTTGATAACAATTCTCATCGTCAAGGTGCATGGTGTGTCAGAAGGAGCGTTTTTATGTTTGATTTTTCCTGAAGATGGGAAACGTTTTACCAAGAATCCAAGAAAGGTGGGAAGTTGTTTTTATGAGTCAATATCGTTTAAGTGATGTAGAAGTAGGTCAAAATTACAAAGCGAAAGAACTGGATAGTTTTGTTTCAACGACTGATGTAGTGGTATTGTCGAACAACGAATCTCAATTGTTCACGGATCCTGAACGGGAATACAAAGTAGTGAATGCTTTTGAAGGATTCTTTGAGCATTCCTCTGAAGATGGGGAAAAGTATTATCGAGAAAAGACTGCTTTTGTAGTAGAAAAAGTTTAATCAAATCGATTGACTAGGGCATCCATTCAAAGGATGCCCTTTTGCGTGTCATTAATATCTCAATTTCATAAGAATGTTTCTGATTTCCTCGTCTTGTAATAACGTTTGCTCATATTTCTTTGTAATTTCAGTAAGCGCTACGTCGTGATAAAAGAAATCTGTGAAGAATTTGACCAAAGGGTTGGATTTGGTATTGATCCCGTGCCATTCTCCATCTTCTACTCCAGCAAAAAGAAGTTCCTCTTCATCAATGATGATGATTTGGTGCCGTTCCAGGGCGTCATGCTTCTCATCAGGAAGCAGAATATGCATATCTCCCATCACAGAATCCATTTCACCGATAGATAAAACTTCAACCTTCACTTGTTCGTCATGCTTCTTTTTAAGGATGGGAAGCAGAGCGTTCAAACCATCCGACCACCCGGATACATAAATGCTCCTCTTCGCTTTACTTACAATTTCTTCAGCCAGAGAAGCGATGGCAGATTCGTTTTTTATCGTCCAAACTCGATCATCGACTTGAGGAAGTTTATATTCATGATTTTTAAGCTCCTTCACATTGGCTTGAAAATCAGCCGTCAACTTCTCAATCGTGGTTTCTAATGGAAGAGCTGAATACAGCTTCTTTTTTCCTTCAAAGGAGCTTAGAAGCAATCCTTTATCAATCATGCGGTTCAAAACTTCGTAAACCTTTGACTTAGGGACTTGTGAATGCTTTACAATCGTGGCTGCATCGAGAGGGGACACACTGGCCGTCAAAACTTCGAAAACCTGGCTTTCATAACTTGTAAAACCGAATTTTTGTAACATCCTATACCTCTTCTCTAACAACAGTACTTGCTTAAAGAATACATGGTAAATTTCATTTCGTAAAACGAGTAAAAGATCCCCTTGTATTCTTCTCTTTATATGGTTACCATTGTAGTGGTAACTTAACTCGAAAGGATTAATGAAATATGAATAAAAAAGTATATTTGTTGGCACTCGTATCTTTTGTCGTTGGAACAGTTGAGTTGATCATCGGTGGTACGCTCGATTTGGTGGCTGCAGACTTGAATGTCTCGATCGGACGTGCAGGACTTTTAATTACCATTTTTTCATTAGTGTTTGCTATTGCATCACCGGTTCTATTGACAGCAACGGCTGGTGTAGAACGTAAAAAGTTGACGTTATGGACGTTGCTCATCTTTTTCCTTGGTAATATGATCGCTTTTTGGAGTCCCAGCTATATGGTGTTGATGGCGGCAAGAATCATCACCGCTGCCAGTGGTTCTTTGCTAGTCGTATTAGGTGTAACGATTGCGTCATCTATCGTAAAAGCGGAATATAGAGGTCGTGCAATCGGGGTCATCTTCATGGGGATCAGTGCTTCTCTAGTGTTAGGAGTACCGATTGGATTGACGATCGGAAATGCGTTCGGTTGGAGAGCACCGTTCCTGCTGATTTCTGTATTGACGTTACTCTCAATGGTCGCTGTTGGAATATCATTGCAGAAAATACAACCGAAGCCGGTCATCTCTGTCAAAGAGCAAATCCGGACACTCAAAGACCAGAAAATCTTTTCTGCTCAATTGACGTCGTTCCTGTTCTTGACAGGACACTTGACCTTGTATGCATACTTGACTCCGTTTCTGAAAGATATCATGGGGTTGAACGGCTCATGGGTGAGTATCGTTTATTTCATTTTCGGTGTGGCCGCTGTTTTAGGTGGCGGAGTCGGAGGAATGCTTTCGGATAAATTAGGTTCTCAAAAAAGTATCATCGGAATCATCATTGTTTTTGCAATCTCAATATTCATGATTCCTTATGTGACTTTTTCACTTCCATTATTCCTGATGGTTATGGTCGTGTGGAGTGCTTTAAGCTGGGCGATTACACCGGCACAGCAAAATTATCTGATCGCTTCTGCTCCTGAATCATCTGATATCCAGCAAAGTTTGAACAATTCTGCTTTACACTTTGGAATTGCAGCTGGTTCTACCGTAGGAAGTGTTGTAATTGAACAGTCTTCTGTCGTTCATAATGCGACGGCAGGTGGAGTTTTCGTACTGTTGGCACTAGCAGCTGCTTACTTCTCCATTACAAGAGGAAGAACTGTCGTAAGCACGAATACTGTACAACAATCATAAGTGAAAAAAGACCGGCGCCTCTCTATCCATTTGATCTGGATACTGAGGTGCTGGTCATTTTTTTATACACAAAATCCTTATTTAATCTCACCTCATCAGTTCCAATGGTTCATTCTTTTTTCTTCTTACTTCTAGAATAATCGTCGGTTATGAGGAAGAAACTAAGTATGTCCACTGAAGAGGAGGGATGATCTCATGGGTAGAGATGAACACCGTAACAAAAAAGGGAAAAATAAATCTAAGCTGCCTCAAACTCCCGAAAACCAAAAAACAGACGGTATCGATGTAGAGTTTTCTGAAGAAATCGCTGACCGCGATGATATGGAAGCCTTGAAGCGTAGTCAAGAAGCGGACCGTCGTGCACGCCATAGAAAGAAATAAGATCTTACCTCAGGTCATGACAATGGGCCTGGGGTATAACCTTTATTCAAGAAGTGCAGGTCAACATAAAAATTTTTTGTACAGTTTAAATTGTTTGAACTTTTCTGTCTTTATGCTATAATACCTAATTGTGAATCAGACGAAAGTCATCGATGACGCTAACATTTGAGGAGGACATCTAATGGAAAAATTACGTAAATGGCTCCCTGCATTATTCTTGGGGCTGGTATTAATTCTGGCTGCCTGCGGAAATGGTGAATCAGATTCCGGAGAAAATGCAGAAGGCGATTCAAAAGATGCTAAAACAGAGTCAAAAGGTACAGTAAGTATTGGAATGAACAACTGGGCTGAAAACGTAGCCGTATCAAATATGTGGAAGCTGATCCTTGAAGAAAAAGGATATGAAGTGGAATTGAAACAAGTCGAAAAAGGTTTCCTTTATGAAGCTCTATCTGCTGGTGATTTGGATATCGGGATGGAAATCTGGCTGCCGCACACAGACAAGCCTTTCTATGAAAAATATGAAGATGAAATTGACTGGCGTGCTGAATGGTACGAGGGAACTGAACTAGGCCTTGTGGTACCGACATATATGGAAGATATCAATACGATAGAAGATCTTAAAAATACAGATGCTTTTGAGAAAAAAGAAATTGTAGGAATCGACGCAGGAGCGAGCCTGATGTCCCTGACCGAAGAAGCCATCAGTGAGTATGATTTGGATTATCAGCTTCTTGCTTCTTCTGGTCCTACAATGACGACTGAATTGAAGAATGCAATCGAAGATGAAGAACCGATTGTAGTAACTCTTTGGAAACCTCACTGGGCATTCGCTGAAATGGACCTTAAATTCCTGGAAGATACAAAGACAGTATATGGAGAGTCTGAAAACATCTCTTACGCTGCACGTAAAGGTCTTGAGGAAGACAACCCTACAGTTGTAAAATGGTTTGATAATTTCAAGATGAACGATCAGCAGCTTGGCAGCTTGATGGCGGTAATAAATGAATCTGACAGCCCTGAAGAAGGCGCGCAGAAATGGATTGAAGACCATCAGGATGTTATTGATGAATGGACGAAGCAATAATTCTATTGAAGCGGTTTACTCTAAATGGAGTAAATCGCTTATTTTTTTATGAATGATGCAGAATATTCTGATATAGTGGAAAAATAAGTAATAATAGGAGGTTCTTATGTCTATTCATCTTGAGCAAGTTCGAAAAGCACAAGAAGCTATATCACGAGTTATTGTAGGAAAACCTGAAATGATTGAGCTGCTTTTTACAGCCATGATCTCTGATGGACACGTATTGTTAGAAAGTGTACCGGGATCAGGAAAAACAAAGTTAGCCAAAAGCTTTGCCAAAGTGATGGATGCAAAATTTTCACGAATCCAGTTTACACCTGAGGTGCTGCCAACAGATGTTACGGGTATCCAGTTCTTCAATCCAAAAACTAAAGAATTTGAGCTTAGGGAAGGTCCGGTAATGACTAATGTTCTGTTAGCGGATGAAATCAACCGTGCTACGCCTAAAACACAGTCAAGTTTGTTGGAGGTCATGGAAGAAAAACAAACAACTGTTGATGGAGAAACTCTGGATATAGATCCACCCTTGCTTGTTATTGCTACACAGAACCCAGTAGAAGGAAATGTAGGAACTTTTCCTTTACCGGAGGCTCAACTTGACCGCTTTCTCTTCAAGGTGGATATGGGGTATCCTACAGAGGAAGAAGAGAAGAGTATCTTACGTACATACCAAACTGAAGAACCTTTCGATGCCCTTAAACCGATGATAAAAAGAGAAGATATCCTAGAGCTTAGAAAACAAGTGAAAGAGGTTTTTATAGGGGATGACACCTTAAATTACCTCTTATATTTAGCCAGAGCAACAAGAAATACAAAAGATGTGGAATTGGGCATAAGTACTCGAGGGGCTATGGCATTAATGAGAGCTTGTCAGGCTGGAGCATTACTGAAGGGGAGGGATTTCATCACTCCTGAAGACGCAAAAAAGTTAGCCCCTTTTGTATTTGAACATCGACTCATATTATCGATGGAAGCATCTATAAGAAAAATGAAAGCTGAAGTGCTGCAGGAAATTATTGAGCAGGTTCCAGTTCCTGTGGAGGCAGGTGGAAGAGTTTGATTCAATGGAAGAAAATAACGAGGGAAGAAGAACATAAATTTTATGACTATCTATTAATTCTCCTTCTTTTGACTGGAGGAATCGGATTATATATCAATGGGGGGATGGTTTTAGTTCCTTCATGTCTGCTTTTAACCATCTGGACAGCAAGCAAGCTATATGATCACTTTAGTGGAAATGGCTTTGTATTGCAGGAAGACCGTAGTTCAGTTCGTTTATTTCCTGGAGAAAAGTCCTCCTTGGTTTTCAGATTTCGGAACACTTCCAGATTTCCTCTATTAAATGGAGTAATTTCTTTTCAAACCAATCCTATTATCCGTAGTGAGGAAGATCTGTCTCACAGGAATCCAAAAGGAAACATCTACCGATTTCCTCTATCGTTTTTGTCACGAGGAGACAAGCAGGTAAGAGTCCCGATCATTGCTGAATCCAGAGGTGTAACAAAAATTACTGACCTGACCTATCATTTTCCCCATTTAACGAAATTGACAGATTTATCGATGAAATATACCTCTCCTTATTACAAGGAAATCATTGTTTATCCAGAGATGAAGCCTGTCTACGGATTAGAAGACGTTTATCATCTGCGGCCTGGAAAACAATTATCAACTGTATCCCCATATGAAGACCGTCTTACACCAACAAGTACCAGGGAGTATGTACCACAAGACCCATTCCATCGCATTCATTGGAAAGCAAGCGCTAAAATGAACGCTCTGCAATCCAAAGTCTATGAACGTAATGTGGATTATAGCTGGGCGATACTAGTGAATATTGGGGAACGTACACGTCTCGGAAATGTGCATGTGTCGGCACTTTTGGAATCCCTGCTTTCCCATGCAAGTTTTCTATGTCACACAGCGGCTGAAAAAGACTATCCTTATGAACTGATGATCAATGGAAAGAGACCTCATCAGCGGCCTTATTTACATCAAAGGGAAGGGACAGGGAGAGACCACTTGAAAAAATCGATCGAACTTCTTGCGAGAGTGAGTAAAGATCAAAATTTGATGGCCTTTGAAGAGATGCTGCACCGTTTTAATCTCCAAGTGTCTAAAGCGAAGGGAGTTTTGATATTGGGAGAAATGACGGAGGAATCATACCGCTACGTCTCTGAATGGGTGGCAAAAGGATTGAATGTTTACACTCTGGTCAATGAAGGTGATTACGCTACAATGAAGCCTATAAAAAAAGGGATGAATAGTTATGTCAGGACGGAGTAGTCTTCTTGCTGTCAGTTATAAATTTTTGGCTGAAGGTCTATTCTTTTATTTTATCTTCTACATTGTTGCCCAATGGACAAGTTTAACTATTTCCTTTTTGCCGTATCTATTTCTCATCCTATTCACATTGGTGATATTAGCAATTTCTTCTAAGTATAGAGGTCACTCGCTTCTTTTCTTATTAGTCTGCATTGCAGTGATTGGACTGGGATATCTACTGAATTTAAATATCGTGGTCACTATCATAACGGGAACCTTTTTCATTTATAGATACATACGAATTGAACAAGACGCCTTCAATAATAACGGAACAACTATTTTGTTCCTGACTACTATCATCGGATTTGTAACATCTTTGTTTTTTAGAGAATTTGAGTTGGTTTTAATGCTTGTTCTTCAATACTTCGTCGTTTTAGGTGGATCCTTCCTATTTCATTATGCTCAGGCTTCTGGTCGAGAAAACAAAATAAAATGGCAGTCCTTCTTATTGGTGACATTTTTCTTCATGATCAGCATGGCTGTTTTCTTATACATCCTCCAACCATTGCGGATCATGCTTGGAAAGGTCCTTACGATTTTCCATTCTCTCTTATTAGGTGGACTGGATGGAACGATTCAATTATTGAATTGGATGGGTTTTGACTTTGCACTATTTCAACCTTTAAAGCAAGGGACAAAACCAACGCTTGATATGGATAATTTAAAAGATTCCTCAATTATAAATAATAAGGATTATGATGGCGGAACTGCACAAAAGATAGCCGAAGCTACGGAAACAGGAATGTTCATTCTGATAATAGTTATCTCACTGATTGTACTTTATGTCATGTACAGGTTCAGGAAAAGAGGGACAGGCTGTATAGCAGAGAATCAAGATGGGAGTTATCAGGGTTTAGTATCGAATAATCAGATCGATTATTCTTGGATTCCATTCAATTTCAAATATTCCCGTGCACAAGGGGGAATAAGGAAGGAATTTGAGCGATTTGAAGCGTTTGCAGATGAATATGGTTTGGGAAGAGGAGCGAATGAGACCGTAGACGAATGGTTCAAAAGAATAGGTCTTAGAGGAAATGCAGAGGTTTATTATGAAGTACGGTATGGTCAGAAAATTATTGAAAATGATGAGCTGAAGAGGTTCATTCAAATAATCACTCAATGGGAACAAGAGCTGAAGGAAATGAAAAATAGAGAAAAGTAATATTTAAAAGTTTACGCACTCCTTTTTCAGGAAACATATTACTAGAAGTCATTCTAAACACTTGAAAGGAGTCGCTGTTTTATGGATTTAAATAAAGAAATCAAGAAATTAGAACAAGTACACCTGCAAAAACCACAAAAAGTTTTTACTATGTATCTAAACACCGACCCTTCAGACCCTGATCAGCAAGGCGGGGAATGGAAAATACATTTGAAAAACGGGTTGAACAATTTTGAATCCTATCTGCAGGAAGATGGAGATTCAGATGAAAAACGTAACTATTGGGCTGTCAAAGAAAAGGTAGAACAGTTCATTGAAGAAAACGAGCAGCACTTTGCAAAAAGTGTCGTGCTGTTTGCTACAGGGGACGATACCGTTTGGTTTGCAGAGCGTTTCCAAATGCCTGTGAAAACAGAATTTTATTGGGAAGAAACGCCTGTACTGGATCAACTGAAAAAGATGCAGAGTGAATTCCCTAAAACCGGTATTGTTTTGACTCAGAAAAATCAAATCAAGTTAATTGATGCAGAATTGGGTAATTTGAATGATACACAGTTGTTCGAATTGGACTTGGATACGGATGATTGGAGACAACACCAAGGGCCTCACCGCGCTCAGCCTTCCATGGGCTCAGGTGGTGCAAAGAACTCCAAGCAGGATCAGTTCCAGGAGCGTTTTGAAGCAAACCGCTACCGCTGGTATAAGAGTATCGCACCGAAGATTGATAAAATGGCCAAGGATTACGGCTGGGAAAAAATCTATCTCGTTGGTGATAAAGAAGAGTTGCGTGACTTGCAGGATCACATGAATAAAGAAGCAGATGAACTTATTAACAAAAACCTGCTTGATCATGAAGAAATGCATGTCATTGATGAAGTCGTTCAATATTAATAAAGTAAAGCGCCGGAGTTTCCGGCGCTTTTTTTGTATTTTCTCTTCCATTCAATCGTTATACAACCAAATAATTAATATGGTAAAATACTATATAGATAAAATGATAGAATGGAGAATTATTTATGTTTGTTGTAGACTCCACAGTAACTGTACCTGAACATAAGGCGGACGATTTGATAGAGATTTACAGAAACCGCTCCCGTCTCGTTGATGAAGCAGAGGGTTTCTTATCTTTCCAACTACTTCAAAATGACCGGAAACCCGGAGAGTTGACGGTTCATCTGGAATGGGAGTCAAAGCAAGCGTATTTGAACTGGGCTCGGAGTGAACAATTCAAGAAAATACATGAGTTGGAAAAGCAATACCCTGATCAAGAGCTGCAGGGCATTGTTCCCAAAGTAAAGAAATATGAGGTCGTTGCTGAATGAATAGAGAAGAGAAAGAATATTTGGTTTCTAAAGTGACGGATGAAATCTATCAAGCTTATCCATTTTTATGGGAGAAGTTTGGTGAAAATGGTATTGAGCGTACGAAAGAAGATAACTACCATCACCTTGATCACTTGGCGGCTGCTTGTGATATGAAAAGTGAAGTGCTTTTTATCGATTATACGAAATGGCTCAACAATGTTTTGACTTCCAGAGGAGTTGACAGCCATTTAATCGTTGACAATTTCGAAAGGCTGCTAAGATTGTTAGGGGAAAAATCGTGGGATTCGCAGGACGAAGTTATCTGCTATAAAAACTATTTACAGTCTGCTATTGAACATATGCATACTCTTTGGCATGAGGAGGAATAGCATTGATTAACCATCATGAGACCCTTGCTCATTTGTTTTTAGACGGCGAAGAGGAAAAAGCTTTAGAATATGTTGAAACTTTATTAATCGATCACCCACAATTATATTTATTTGAAGATATTCTTACTCCAGCTATGTATTATATCGGAGAACTGTGGGAAAAAAATAAAATAACCGTTGCAGACGAGCATCTAGCGACTGGAATATGTGATTTCATCATTTCTAAGCTTGAGACGAATTTATCTGAAGGAGTCAACTCCTCAAATAAGCAGCCGAAAGTCATGTTATTTGGTGTGGAAGAAGAGCAGCATTACATAGGCTTGAAAATGGCAGCTAACACTTTCAGAGCGGAAGGCTGGAAAGTCAGGTATCTGGGACCCAATCTGCGGCTTGAGCATTCATTGAGTCAGCTTCATAAGTTCAAACCTGATGTAATAGGTATATCAGCCGCATTATCCTACCGTTTGTCTACTCTGAAAAACATCATACACGAATTGGCTCATTTGGATTGGAGACCCAAGTTGTTGATAGGGGGACGTATGGCAAAGTCTTATGGCTTGAGTGATTTGGAATCCAATCAAGTCATAGTAATCAGAGATTTGAAGCACCTTGAAGAGTGGCTCCAAGAGGGAGTGGAAAGTATATATAATGAAACGAGTTGAACAATCACTACCCCTACCTTTTTATGTCATTGATAAGAATTATAATATTGTCGGCTATTCTAACGAAGCGGAAGAAGAATTGGGGCTCGCCAATAATTTTCTCCAACTACTGGACGAAGAAAGTCATGAGAAATTTCAGAAGATGGTACGACCGGAAACTATAAAAGTTACGGTTGAAATTAACTTCAAAAAAAGTGGAGGAGAATTCCAGCTCGCCGATCTGCATGTTTTGTGGGATAGTGACCTGCATGCAAAAGTTTTAGTTCACCTCAAAGGCAATCAACTGCAAAAAGTGACGGAAAGCTTAGCTAAATTAAGGTCTCGTCTGAATGAGAGCAACCTCCAGCTGCTTGAGGAAAAGGAAAAGCTTGAAGAAGCAGTCAAGCAGAACAATCTATTGTCTGCACCATTTATAGAATTAAACGAAGAGACGGCACTGATTCCGCTGTTCGGTAATCTTACTGAAGAAAAATTATTTGCAGTTGAAGATCATATTGTTCGTTCTGCACAAAAAGAAGGCATCGATCGGGTGTTTTTTGACTTTACAGCTGTGGGAGAATTGAAAAGAGAAGGAATTACTGTATTAAATAATGTCATCTCCTCTTTGTTCTTAATGGGTGTCAAGGTCAAAATCATCGGAGTTAAACCGCAGCAGGCAAGAGAGTTGAAAGAGATGCCTTTACCTTCTGAATTGAATTTTATGAGTACCCTCCAAGAGGCCATACAAAAATATTGTACGAATTAGACCTTTCCTTAAAATAAGGAAAGGTCTTTGTTATAAGATGATCAAAACACCAAGTATGGTTGCTCCTATGGAAGTTAGTAAGTAAAAAAATGCTTCTTTTCTTTCCCCTTGGCTGTAAAGGTGAAAGACTTCATAGCTGAAAGTAGAATAGGTGGTATAACCTCCGCAAAAGCCTGTGGCTGACAATAACCAGAGCCAGTCGGCCACATCTGTTTGGCGGTGCCACAGGATCAGGCCGCCAAGCAAGAGTCCGCCGGTGAAGTTGGCAAAAAATGTCCCCCATGGAATTTGATTTGATTTGTTCAATCGATGACTGATCTCCAAACGTAAGATTGCACCTGCCATTCCACCAATAAAAACAAATAATAAATTCATTTGATCACTTTCTCCCCCCACTTATGGCCGGCAAAGGTCATCAACAAACCTCCCACCACCGTAAGCCCGATATACAAAGAAGATAAACCAATAGATTGGTTCGAAAGATGAGCAAATTCTACAGTAAATGCTGAGAAAGTCGTAAAGCTCCCGATCAGACCGGTGGTAAGAGCTTTTTGAAAGACAAGGTTGATTGTGAAATATCTCTTAAAAAATTGATATGAAAAACTAAGTACAAAACATCCAATAAGGTTAATCATCAACGTGCTTAAAGGAAATCCGCTTTTATATGGGAATGTGTGGGTGATGAGGTAACGGAAAACCGCTCCTAAGCCGCCGCCTAGAGCAACCCCTAAATAAATTGTTTGTCTCATCTTTTACTCCTTTTTTCCCTTTATTTTTTGTGAATAACAATCGCTCCAAAACCTCTTTTTACATAACAACTACTAGAATAATTACTGTATCATAATTTTTAACCCCGTCGGTCTAAAAAATCATTTCTGTCATTGCCTAAAACTGATTTCTCCTGCTTTTTATACACTTAGAAGTTATAAGCCACCTAAAATGTGGAATATGACTTATAAGGATATTTTTACAATAAAAATTCATTTGAATAACAATACCAAGAAAGGTGGAAAAATCATGCAAATGACATTAGAAGTGAATGGAATGACTTGTGAACATTGTGAAAAAGCTGTCAAAGGGGCCCTGGAAGAGTTAGAAGGTGTCCATGGAGTAGAGGTTCATTTGGAGAGCGGTAAAGTGGACGTTACCTATGATGAAGCCTTTGTTTCCAAAGGGTTGATGAAAGAAGCGATTGAAGCCCAAGGATATGACCCGGTAGGATAAAATAAAAGCCCGGCACCGCCGGGCTTTTGTGAATTCTATTGAATGGTGTAAGGGAGTTGGGATTTGTAGCCCGTAAATTGTTGATAAGCCTGTTGGATTTTCTGCTCCTGCTCCTGCTCAACGCCGTACCATCCGTTTTTGAACATCAAATTATAAAGATTTCTTTGGCAGTCCTGAGTTTCCTTAAAAACAGTAGCTAAATCTTGATAAAGCGTCTGGTTGCTTGCTTCATTCAAGGCGATGTTATAGGACGCTGTCATGTATTTTTCTGTAGCAAGTTGGTCATTCAGAAAATCACGCTCATTCATTTGTGGCGTTTTTGGTATTTCCGTTTCAGGGTTTTGAATTTTGTTGGAAGATTGGTTCATTTCAAAGCCTCCTCAATTAATTAGGTTTCTGCATTTGTGTTTGCTGTTGAGTGTCGAGGTGGGAAAGGATCTTGTCATAATGCCTTTGGTGCATTTGTCCCGCTTCCTCTAAAGCTGCTTGAATTTCAGGCATTTGGCAATTCTGAGCAAAAAAGTGTGCTTTTTTACAAGCTAATAAATTCCATGACAGCATATCAGAGATGTAAAGTTGGTCTTTAGTGCTTACTATGTCAGGAACTTGGGGCATAGGCTGTGCCTGCTGCATGGAAGACGGTTGATTTTGTTGTTGCATGAGAATAACCTCCTTATTTAGTCATGCTTAGTATGACCGCTATAAGAGGTTCTATGTCAGAAATTATTTGTGAAGGGAGAACATGTACGAAATTGTCGAATTTCTTATAAATGTTGTACCCAATTGTTATAAAAGGTGATAAAATAATGATGGAAACGGTTACAAATAGTTCTAGATATTTATGTAGAAAGGATTATGAAAAATTATATTTTATAATCCTGAGCAGTAGGGGGAGTTAGGTATGGAACAATTGTTGCGTAATTTCTTTTTATTTTTATCCAAAAACCGCTTTTTTACAAAATTGGCGAAAAGATACGGTTTAAGATTCGGTGCTGGACGATTTGTGGCCGGTGAAACGATTCCTAACGCTGTTGACACGATTAAGAAACTCAATGACCAGGGAATGTCAGTGACCATTGACCACCTTGGAGAATTTATAGATAGTGAAGATGAAGCACGTGAAGCTGCCGACGGCTGTATCGAAGCCATCAAAGCTATTTCTGAGCACCACTTGGATTCTCAATTATCCTTGAAACTTACTTCTATGGGTCTTGATATATCTGAACAGCTCGTGATGGACAATATGAGGCGGATTTTAGATGTAGCAGAAAAAGAAGATGTCTTTGTCACGATTGATATGGAAGATCATGCTCGTTGTGAAAAGACATTGGACATCTTCCGTAAACTTCGTTCGGAGTACGAGCATATCGGTACAGTACTGCAGTCGTACCTTTACCGCACTGTAGACGACATAAATGCTTTGAATGAATATAACCCTAATCTTCGTTTAGTCAAAGGCGCCTACAAAGAGTCGCCGAAGGTTGCATTCCCTGATAAAAAAGATGTTGATGATAACTACAAGGAAATCATCAAAATACATTTGTTGAACGGGAATTATACAGCTGTGGCTACTCATGATGATGAAATGATTGAATATACGAAACGACTAGTTGAACAACATGGAATATCCAAAGACCAATTTGAATTTCAAATGCTGTACGGCATCCGAGTGGAGCGTCAGGAAGAATTAGTTGAAGAAGGCTATAAAATGCGCGTATATGTCCCTTATGGCAACGACTGGTACGGTTACTTTATGAGAAGATTGGCTGAGCGGCCTGCCAACGTAGCATTCGTTCTTAAAGGGGTTTTCGGTAAGTAAGGTAAGGAGTCCTGGACAGGGCTCCTTTTTTATAAAGGGAAGAGCATGGATCTGCCTTTTTACTACATTCTCAACAACATTTTATGAATTAATCAATATAATAAATGTAGCGCTTTATAGGAATTTGGAGAATGATGCACACATTTACAAAATAATGTAACAAAAAGGATTGCGAAATATCTGAAAATATTTTATATTGTAAGTAGATACCATTCGAACCAACATATTTTTTTGGACAAAAAATGAATGAGTATTCATTCAAGTCTTAGGAGGCACATGTATGCAGCGAAAAATAAAACGTGCAGCTGTCCTTGGCTCAGGTGTCATGGGAGCGGGGATTGCGGCTCATTTAGCAAATGTGGGTATACCGACGCTTATGCTTGATATTGTTCCAAAGGAACTGACTCAGGCAGAAAAAGCAAAAGGGTTATCTTTGGAAGATACAGTAGTGCGAAACCGTATTTCAATGAATAACAAGGCAGCTTTGAAAAAGCAGAAGCCGTCTCCATTAACCAGTCAGTCAAACCTTGATCTCATTGAGGTCGGGAATATGAGTGATGATATGGAAAAGCTTACGGATGTAGACTGGGTCATCGAAGTCGTCGTAGAAAACCTGGATGTTAAAAAGAAAGTGTTTGCAGAAGTGGATCGATACAGGAAAGAAGGGTCCATTATAAGCTCTAACACATCAGGAATTTCAATTGAAGCGATGTCTTCAGAATGCAGTGAAGACTTCCGAAAACATTTTTTAGGGACTCACTTCTTCAATCCACCTAGATATTTGAAGTTGTTAGAAGTCATTCCAACTAAGGATACGGATCCTGAAGTGTTATCTTTCATGAAGCAATTCGGTGAAGATGTATTAGGAAAAGGTGTAGTGGAAGCGAAAGATACACCAAACTTCATCGCCAACCGTATCGGTACTTTCGGTTTGCTGGTCACTGTGCAGCAGATGCTTGAAAAAGGCTATTCGGTAGGGGAAGTCGACTCTGTAACAGGGCCTTTGATCGGTCGTCCGAAAAGTGCCACGTTCCGTACTCTTGATGTCGTTGGACTGGATACATTCATTCATGTGGCGAACAACGTTTATGATCAAGTGGATGGAAAAGAGAAAGAAGTTTTTGAAGTACCCGCCTTTATGAAAGAAATGAATGAAAAGGGCTGGCTTGGTTCGAAGTCAGGTCAGGGGTTCTTTTTGAAGAAGAAAGGCGAAAAAGGAAGCGAAATATTACAACTGAATCCTGAAACTCTGGAATATGAAACGAGAAATAAACTAAAGACCAAAGCTACTGAATTAGCCAAAAATGAAAAAGGATCCAAACGCAAAATAAAAGCGCTCGTCTCAGCTAAAGGAGATCGTGCAGGAGACTTGATCTGGTCGATTTTGAAGCCGGTGTTACTTTATTCCGCTGAGCTGCACGGTGAAATTGCAGATGATGTTCCATCTATAGATGAAGCTATGCGCTGGGGATTCGGATGGGAACTTGGACCTTTTGAAGTCTGGGACGCGATCGGCTTGAAAGAGTCCGTCGATCGAATGAAGGAAGAAGGCGAAACCATTCCATCCTGGATCGAAGAGATGCTTGATCAAGGATATTCCACTTTCTATAAGGCAGAAGAAGGAGCAGTTCATTTTTACCACAAAGGAAACTATGTACAGCAGACGTTTAATGCCAAGGAAATCAATATCAAGCGATTGAAGCAGACGAAAGAAGTGATTAAGAAGAATGCAGGAGCAAGTTTGATAGACCTTGGAGATGGAGTTGCAGGACTTGAGTTTCATTCTCGCAGTAACGCTATCGGGCTTGACATCATCCAAATGATCAATTTTGCGATTGACCATGTAGAAGAAAATTACGAAGGGTTGGTCATTGGAAACCAGGCGAAGAATTTCTGTGTAGGGGCGAACCTCGGGATGATCCTGATGGAAGCTCAAGATTACAATTTCTTTGAAATAGAAATGGTCGTCAAGAACTTCCAGGATGCCATGATGCGGATGAAATATTCCGATAAACCAGTCGTTGCTGCACCGTTCGGAATGACTCTTGGCGGGGGAACAGAAGTCTGTCTGCCGGCGTCATCGATTCAAGCTTCACAAGAAACTTATATGGGGTTAGTAGAAGCTGGTGTCGGATTGATTCCCGGCGGTGGAGGAAATAAAGAACTGTATATCAAACACTTAAGAAACATCCCCGAAGGCGTAGACTTCGATCTTCAAAAAGTGGCCATAAGCGTCTTTGAGAAAATAGCTATGGCGAAGGTGTCTACATCAGGTGAAGAAGCCCGGGAGAATGGCTTCCTTGATAGCAGGGATGGAATCAGTGTAAACGGTGACCATTTGCTGCATGACGCCAAGCAGAAAGTTCTCGGATTGGCACGTTCAGGATATACCGCACCGAAACGGACAAAAGTGCCCGTAGTTGGAGAACAAGGATACGCAACCATGCTATTAGGAGCAAAATCATTAGGTTTAAGCGGTTATGCGAGTGAACATGATTTGAAAATCGCTGAGAAGCTGGCTTTTGTACTGGCTGGAGGTCGATTGAAGGAAGGAACACTCGTCGATGAACAATATTTATTAGATTTAGAACGTGAAGCTTTCCTTAGTCTAGTAGGAGAGCCTAAATCCCAGGCACGCATGCAGCACATGCTTGTAAAAGGGAAACCATTACGTAATTAATTAAAGGGGGAAGGACCTTGAAAGAAGCAGTCATTGTCGCTGGAGCAAGGACACCGGTCGGACGTGCGAAAAAAGGGGCACTCGCCAATACCCGTCCTGATGATCTAGCAGCATTAACCATTAAAGAAACGCTGAAAAGAGCGGGTCATTATGAAGGTCCGATTGATGATGTCATCATAGGATGTGCGATGCCTGAAGCGGAACAAGGGATGAATATGGCGAGGAATATCGCAGGCCTTGCTGGATTGCACCATAAAGTTCCTGCCATTACGATCAACAGGTATTGCTCTTCAGGATTGCAAAGTATCGCTTATGCTTCTGAAAAAATCATGCTGGGCCATAGCAACGCTGCCATTGCAGGCGGAGCAGAGTCTATGAGTCTCATTCCAATGGGCGGTCATGTTATTAAGCCCAATATCCAACTGGTGGAACAAGCACCGGAATACTATATGTCCATGGGACACACGGCTGAGGAAGTCGCCAGTCGATTCAATATATCGAGAGAAGATCAAGATGCATTTGCGGTCCAGAGTCATGAAAGAGCTGCAAAAGCACTGAAAGAAGGACGGTTCAACGATGAGATCGTACCTGTTGAAGTCGTTGAGCGTACCCTCGGATCTGATAACAAAGTCAAAGAGATAACGAAAACTTTCTCTTCCGATGAAGGCGTCAGACCTGGTACAACTTCTGAGGTTCTATCGAAGTTGAAACCTGCTTTTTCAACTACAGGGAGTGTGACAGCAGGAAACTCTTCACAAATGAGTGACGGTGCAGCTTCTGTATTGGTCATGGATCGAGAGAAAGCAGAGGCAGAAGGACTTTCACCGCTGGTGAAATTCCGCTCTTTTGCTGTAGCAGGTGTCGAACCTGAAATCATGGGAGTAGGACCGATAGAAGCAATCCCGAAAGCATTGAAAATGGCGGGACTTGAATTGTCTGATATTGGACTGTTTGAACTGAATGAAGCTTTTGCTTCCCAGTCCCTTCAAGTAATAAGAACACTTGGTCTTGATTCTGACAAAGTGAATGTCAACGGTGGTGCTATTGCTCTTGGCCATCCGCTTGGATGTACGGGTACGAAATTGACCTTGAGTCTTATTCATGAAATGAAACGACGTAATGAACAATTTGGTGTGGTGACGATGTGTATCGGCGGCGGAATGGGAGCTGCGGGAGTGTTTGAGCTAATTTAAAGGAGGAAACACGGATGAGTGATTTGAAAGAAATGATCAAAGGCGGCGGGTTTATCGTCGAGGATTTATCGGCTGAGGATGTCATTACACCGGAGGATTTCACTGAAGAGCATTTGATGATAGCTAAGACAACAGAGGATTTCGTAGCGAAAGAGGTTCTTCCAAAAGTAGAGAACTTGGAGAATCATGAATTTGAACACTCTGTGGATTTACTGAAAAAAGCAGGGGAGCTGGGTTTGTTAGGAGCAGATGTACCTGAAGAATATGGAGGATTGCAACTGGATAAAATCAGCTCCTCCCTTATTACAGAGAAATTCTCTAGAGCCGGAGGGTTCTCCGTTACACATGGTGCCCACGTAGGAATTGGATCTCTACCGATCGTGTTTTTCGGAAACGATGAACAAAAGAATAAGTACCTGCCTGCTTTGGCCACTGGAGAGAAGATTGCTGCTTATGCACTTACAGAGCCAGGTTCTGGTTCAGATGCCTTGGGTGCGAAAACGACAGCTAAACTGAATGAAGCTGGAACCCATTATATTTTGAATGGAGAAAAACAGTGGATTACCAACTCTGCATTCGCTGACGTATTCGTCGTATACGCGAAGATTGATGGCGATAAATTTACGGCTTTCATTGTGGAGAGAGACTATCCAGGAGTATCTACAGGTCCTGAAGAGAAGAAAATGGGAATCAAGAGTTCATCTACTCGTACCCTTGTTCTTGAGGATGCAGAAGTACCGGCTGAAAATGTTCTTGGCGAAATTGGCCGTGGTCATGTCATTGCTTTCAACATATTGAACGTCGGAAGATATAAGCTTGCCATCGGTGGAGTGGGAGGATCGAAGCGAGCGATCGAATTGTCAGTGAAATACGCTAAAGAAAGAAAGCAATTCAAGACACCGATTGCAAGCTTCCCTCTGATTCAAGAAAAAATGGCTTCTGTAGCAGCCGATACGTATGCAAACGAGAGTGCAGTCTATCGCACGGTAGGACTGTTTGAACAAAGCATGGGTAAATTATCTGAAGAAGCCTTGAAAGATGGCGCAGCCGTAGCGAAAGTTATCGCCGAATATGCGATTGAGTGTTCTTTGAATAAAGTATTCTGTACAGAGCTATTGGATTTTGCCGTTGATGAAGCGGTTCAAATTCACGGTGGATACGGTTTTATGGCAGAGTATGAAGTTGAACGTATGTACCGCGATTCAAGGATCAATCGTATTTTTGAAGGAACAAACGAAATCAACCGGATGATCGTACCAGGCACACTATTGAAGAAAGCGATGAAAGGTGAACTGCCTTTATTGCAAAAAGCTCAAGCTCTGCAGGAAGAAATCATGATGATGATGCCTGAAGAACCTGGGTTGGAACCATTGGAGCAAGAAAAACATTTATTGAAGAATGCAAAGAAAATCGGTTTGTTAGCTGCTGGACTTGCAGCGCAGAAGTTCGGTGAGAAGCTGGAAAATGAACAGGAAGTACTTGTGAACATTGCGGATATTGTAGGAGAAATCTATAACATGGAATCTGCAGTGTTACGTACTGAAAAAGCGATGAATAAAACTGGTGAAGAAAAGAATAAGCAGAAGCTTCTTTATACGCAAGTTTACGTTCAAGAAGCATTCAACAGAATTGAAGCACATGCGAAAGAAACATTGATTGCTTCTGAAACGGGTGACACGCTGAGAATGATGTTAGGAGCCATGCGTAAACTGACTCGCCATACTCCAATCAATGTCATTGCCAAGAAGCGGGAAATTGCAGCTAACCTGATTGAAGCTGAAAAGTATATCGTATAAACTTATTCCCAAACCTCTGTTTCGACTTTGTTCGAAGCGGGGGTTTTTCCTTGAAAACAGAGTTTGAGAACCCTGCTTTGAAAGTTTAATGGACATCGCCGTTCTATCTCAGCCCCCATCGATCCCCTTAGGTATTCCCTTTTGTGAAACTGGTTTAGGATAAACCATGAAAAACCAATTCTCATTATGGTAAAATGGAATGGAACATAGAAAAGGAGGAGATCCTCTTGGCATTAACCTTCTATTGGTACCCCAATTGCGGTACGTGTAAAAAAGCGAAGAAATGGTTGGATGAAGAAGGAGTAGATTATACTTCTGTACATATTGTCGATCAGACTCCCTCAGAAGCTGAATTGAAATCATTCGTGGAGAGAAGTGGACTCCCGGCTCGGAAATTTTTTAATACGAGTGGAAAGAAGTATAGGGAGTTGAACATGAAGGATAAGCTGAAGGATGCGACTGAAGAGGATATGATCCAGTACCTGGCATCTGACGGAATGCTGATCAAGCGCCCTATTGTCACAGATGGTGAAAAGGTCACTGTCGGTTTCAAACAAGAGCAGTTTGAAGAGAATTGGAGTAAGTGAGCAGAACATTGGAAATAAAAGCGTTCAGCTTTTATGTTTATACATGTTGCTAAATCATTACAATTATTGTGGAGGGATTTTCATGAGTTTACCAAAAGACTTGCGCTATTCTGAAGAACATGAATGGGTAAAAGAAGAAGGAGAGAGAGTACGTATAGGAATTACGGACTTTGCTCAAGCCGAACTAGGGGACATCGTTTTTGTTGAGCTTCCTGAAGTAGGCGATGAACTTGAAGCAGATGAACCTTTTGGTAGCGTGGAATCTGTTAAAACGGTTTCTGAACTGTACGCACCGGTCAGCGGAAAAGTCGTAGAAGTGAACGAAGATTTGGAAGATAGTCCAGAATTCGTAAATGAATCACCTTACGACAAAGCGTGGATGGTCGTCGTTGAACCGAGTAATTCTTCTGAATTGGAAGAGTTGATGACTCCGGAACAATATGAAGAAATGATCGATGAAGATTAATCATCGTCTTCATTAATGAACAGCTGTACAGGCAGGGCTACATAACAACCCCTTGTCTGACATGATCACGTATCATAATAATCATGTTCAGACCATGTCCGTCGGCATGGTCTGTTTCTATATAGTGGGTGAGTATATATGGATGGAGAAAGAATTGTAATCGTCGAAGGGATTACAGACAAGAAGAAATTGAAAAAGGTGTTAGACGAGGACATCGAAATTATTTGCACCCATGGTACCCTAGGGATAGAGCGGATGGAAGAGCTGATTTTCGAATTCAATTTGGACGAGAGAACGGTTTATATACTTGTGGATGAAGATGACTCTGGATACAAGCTGAGGAAACAGTTGACAGAGGAACTGCCTCATGCAGAGCATATTTATATTGATAAAGCATTCAGAGAAGTTGCTGCCACTCCAGAACCGGAGCTGGCGAGAGCTCTACTAAGCAGACACTTCACCGTAAAGCCGATCTATTTAATTTAGGAGGTTCACCTTGCAAGAACTGGATCATCATAATGCAGGAAAGCAAATACAAGAAAGACCAGATGGATACATTTTTGTGCACAGTCCATTTTGTGCTACATGCCATCTGGCAAGAAAAATGCTGGATACTATCGAAGTCACTTATGGACGAGAGCTTTTTCATGAGTTCAACGCTTCCCTTCACCCTGACCTCATGGAAGAGTACAAAATCGAGAGTGTACCTTGTTTATTAGTTACCAAGTATGGATCGGTGATAGAAAAGATATATGCTTTTCATTCTGTACCTTTCATGTATGAGAAGATTGCTGAATATGTAATAAAATGAATGAATTTCCCGGGAAATGGCGTACGATTCCTGCCCAAAATAAAAGGAAAGGCTCCTCCTTATCAAGAATTTATTAACAGATAAAAGGAGGAGTTTTTTTATGGTTGATTTTGTATATGATTGGGTAACACAAGTCAATGACCGTAACGATTTACTGCCGATTTGGAGAGAACGCAACCTTGACCTTGTCCTTCAGACAGAACATCAATCAGTAAATGTAGCCATCGATCATTCGGGTGTCTCCTTGAGACCCTCTCAAAAAGATGAAGCCATTTTTTTGAAGGCTCCTGAAGACATTATTGAAGAACTGCTTCGAGGTGAAAAGAAATTGACATCGATCAGCTCAAACCACTGTCATATCGAAGGTGCATACAACCATATTTTGTTCGTGGAATCTCTCCTTTTTCTATCTTCTAAATGAGTTGTCCAATTGATTCAACAATTTCAAGAAAGTCTGCCTTATCTCCAAATTGACGGTGAATATTTCCATATTGGTCAATGATGACAGTTGTCGGGACCCCTTGACTACCATAACGTTCATAGATCTCACGGCCATCGTCCATCAGAGTAGGCTGGGTTAGGAATTTTTCTGCGTATTCAATTCCATCTTCGACGTTCCGTTCCCTTCCTGTAACATTGATTGTCAACATTTTCACTTTTTCATGATCCATCGTTTTATACAATTGTTCTTTCTTGGGAAGGTCCACTCCACAATCCGGGCACCAGGATGCCCAAAACGTAAGGACGACCACTTTTCCCAGATCTTCTTCAAGAGTATAATTTTTGTCAGAATTTATATACGGTAGTTTGAAATTCGGTGCTTGCCTCAAATGAAATCTCTCCTTTTTATTGACGTTTTCCTAGCCCCATGCTAACATATCAAATAATTTCATAGCGACATCTTCACTTATCCAGAGAGGCAGAGGGACTGGCCCTACGAAGCCCAGCAACCGGTCATAGGACGGCACGGTGCTAAATCCTGCAAAGCATTTTGCTTTGATAGATGAGGAGAGTTAAAGCTTACGTGCAATCTCTTCATCCAAATGAAGGGATTTTTTTATTTTCTTTTTTCCATTTTATCAACTTCACTTTTTTCTAATAAGAAAACTAAGAACAAAATTTCAAAAGTAAAAAATTAAAAAATTGCAATTGACACACTATTCGCACGGTGATAGAATCCATATTGCAGCACTTAAACGAGTTAAAGCAATAACAATTTAATATATTAAAATTCTTATCCAGAGTGGCGGAGGGACTGGCCCTATGATGCCCGGCAACCATCAAGATAATCTTGACAAGGTGCCAAATCCTGCAAAGTCTGAAGACTTTGAGAGATGAGAGAACATTGAAAAAGCTTATAAAAGCTCTTCTGTTCTCTTGAATAGAAGAGCTTTTTTTAATGTGAGGGGGAACAGCATGATATCAATCAAAGGTCTATCCAAAGTATTTCAAACAAAAGATCAAGCAGTCACTGCCGTCGACAACCTTGATTTAACTATAGAAAAAGGAGAAATTTTCGGCGTCATCGGATATAGCGGAGCAGGAAAAAGTACATTCATTCGACTTTTAAACCGTTTGGAGGACCCCTCTGCCGGGTCAGTAGTCATTGATGATCGTGATGTCGCATCATTGAAGAAGAAAGAATTAAGATTAGCCAGACAGGATATCGGGATGATTTTCCAACATTTCAATCTTCTTTGGTCGAGGACAGTCCATGACAATATCGCTTTTCCATTGGAAGTTGCAGGTGTAGCAAAAAAAGAACGAGACCAAAGGGTTGAAGAGTTGATTGAACTCGTCGGTTTAGCTGGGCGTGGTCAATCCTATCCTTCTCAATTGAGTGGGGGTCAGAAGCAGAGAGTGGGCATTGCACGTGCACTGGCAAACAAGCCGAAAGTTCTCCTTTGTGACGAAGCAACTTCAGCGCTTGATCCTGAAACCACGGATTCGATTTTGGATTTACTAGTGGATATTAATCAAAAGTTGAATCTTACGATTGTATTAATTACCCACGAAATGCATGTGATTCGTAAGATCTGTCATCAGGTGGCGGTCATGGAAGGAGGGAAGATCGTGGAGCAAGGGGATGTTCTTGACGTTTTCCTTCACCCTCAAAAGAAAGTCACAAAAAGATTTGTCGATCAAGTGATGGGGGACCCGGAGAAAGAAAATTCATTGAACTTGATCCACGACACTTACAAATCCGATAGCATACTAAAGCTCCACTTTGTAGGTGAGAACACTAATCAAGCTCTAATCAGTGATATATCAAGAAAGTTCAATATAGATGTGAACATTTTACATGGGAAAATTACTCAAACCCAGAAAGGGGCGTACGGCACGTTATTCGTCCAATTTTCTGGTGAGCAAAACGAGATTGAAAACGTTGTGGGTTATATCCAATCTACGACAGTCGAGGTGGAGGTGAACCCAAGTGCTTGAATCTTTATTTCCTAACGTTGAGATGGAAGATATGCTGACAGCAACGTATGAAACCTTATATATGACGATCATTTCAGTTGCAGGGACATTTATCCTAGGTCTGATGCTTGGTTTGTTGCTCTACTTATCCAGTCCGGGTGGGTTGTGGCAGAACAGGACTCTGAATATGGTAACGGCCTCGACCGTCAATGTACTAAGAGCCATCCCCTTCATCATTTTAATTTTACTACTTTTCCCGTTTACTGACTTTTTAGTGGGAACGATTCGTGGACCGAAGGCGGCTTTACCGGCATTAATCATTGGAGGGGCACCGTTTTACGCGCGATTGGTGGAAATAGCTTTGAAAGAGGTGGACAAAGGGGTGCTTGAGGCAGCCAAAGCAATGGGGGCCAAGTATCGCAGCATCATCTTTAAAGTCCTGCTTCCGGAATCGATGCCAGCCCTGATATCAGGCATTACTGTAACGGCCATCGCTTTAATCGGTTACACGGCCGTCGCAGGTGCAATCGGTGCCGGTGGACTCGGAGACTTCGCCTATTTTTATGGTTTTCAGCGGAGTGACTGGGATGTCGTTTTAGCTTGTACGATTCTCATTATCCTGATTGTATTCCTATTTCAATTCGTCGGGGACTCACTCTCACGTCGATTGGATAGAAGATAAAATCTTACTATATATAAAGGAGAGTAAAGAATGAAAAAATTATTTGCCGTATTATTTGTTTCTGTATCCGTACTATTACTGGCTGCTTGTGGGTCATCTGAAGGAAGTGCAGCTGAAGATGGTCTTGGGGATTCAAAAGAAATCAAAGTAGGCGCGACAAGTGTTCCACACGCTGAAGTATTACAGAAAGCCAAGCCAATTTTAGAAGAACAGGGGATTACACTTGAGATTGAAGAGTATCAGGATTACATTCTGCCGAACCAGGATTTATCTGAAGGAAGAATAGATGCAAACTATTTCCAGCACATCCCTTACTTGAATGCGCAAAAGGCGGAACATGATTTTGACTTTTCAAACTTAGGCGGAATCCACATTGAACCGATGGGGATTTACTCAAAAAATATTAAAAAGTTGGATGAGATAGAAAAAGGAACAGAAGTGATCATGAGCCGTTCAGTTGCCGATCATGGTAGAATTCTTTCCTTATTAGAAAGAGAAGGTCTCATTAAACTTGATGAAAACGTAGATAAAGTAGATGCTACGGTTGACGATATTGTAGAAAATCCAAAAGAATTGAAATTTTCTGCTGGTGTCGATGCAGCCAACCTGCCTCAAAATTATAAGCTTGAAGAAGAAGCACTTGTAGCAATCAATACGAACTATGCGATTGAAGCAGACTTAAACCCAAGTGAAGATGCTCTGATTCTGGAAGGATCCGAGTCTCCATACGTAAATGTCATTGCAGCTAAAAGCATCAATAAAGATGCAGAAGCTCTTAACACGTTAGTTGAGGTTTTACGATCTGAAGAAATTCAAACTTTCATCAAGGAAGAATATAAGGGTGCTGTCGTTCCGGTCGATGGTACAACAGAATAACGGATAAAAAGAGTGGCTGCTGTTTATACTAACGGCAGTCACTTATTTATTAGGGAGGTATACACACATGCAAGAACAACAAATGAATTGGACACAGACGTACTTACATGATTATAAAGAAGGTATGGGACTTTTTTCTGAGCAGATGCCTGAAGTAGCTCATCAGTTCAGTGAATTCTCTGAAGCGTGTTTTAAAGAGGGCGAATTGTCCAAAAAGCATAAACAACTCATGGCGTTAGGAATCAGCATAGTAGCCCAGGACGAGTATTGTATGATTTATCATACGAAAGGCTGTGTCGATCAAGGAGCAACAGAAAAAGAAATCCTGGAGGCTTGTGGAGTAGCTGCTGCGTTTGGCGGTGGAGCGGCACTGAGCCAGGCGGTCACGTTAGTTCAACATGCTTATTCAGATTTATCTAACAAAGTGAATTGATTGATTATTCAGTAAAATGAAGCAAAAGAAAAGAATAAAGCCTATATATACAAAGTAAGCGTTTTTTATACAGGTATTTGAATGTATATAAGGAATTTCACGTTTATTTACCATTTGTTGGGGTATATTACTTGTGGTAGTCTGAATTGTGTAAATAATCTGAAAGGGTGGATTCGTTATTCATAACGATCTGAAGATGAACTATACTGCTGAAATGGAAAAAGCCATGCATCAAGCGCATAACATGGGTTATGCGGAGTACAGCAGAAACATTGACAACCGCTTGAAGATTGAAGTGAAACGCCAGCGTGAATTTGAGCAGTGCAAGCAGATGTTATCGCAGGTAGGACCACAACTGCATAGATAAACTCCATCGATCAGGTGACCTTTAGTTGCCTGATTTTTTCATGTTATAATTGGCTTTGCAGTGGCTGGAAAAGGCTGAAAAACCTTTTGAAATACAGGATTCATCGAGGTTTCATTACAATAGGAAAAAGTTGATATCAGTTTCTATATGATATAAGATTGTAATGAGAATAAATTGAGAATGGTTCTTTGATCCATATTCAACCAGCACATTTTCATAACAATAGATACTGGAGGTATTAACTATGGCAGGATCAACTTTAGAAATCAAAGATCTTCACGTAGAAATCGAAGGTCAGGAAATCCTTAAAGGCGTAAACCTTACAATTAACGGTGGTGAATTCCACGCTGTAATGGGACCTAACGGAACAGGTAAATCTACTCTTGCTTCCGCAGTAATGGGCCACCCTAAATATGAAGTAACAAAAGGTGAAATCCTTTTGGATGGAGAAAACGTTCTTGAAATGGAAGTAGACGAACGTGCACAAGCTGGATTATTCCTTGCTATGCAATACCCTAGTGAAATCAGCGGAGTAACAAACTCTGACTTCTTGCGTTCAGCTATCAATGCTCACCGTGAAGAAGGAGACGAAATTTCTCTTATGAAGTTCATCAAAGAGATGGACTCTAAAATGGATACATTAGATATGGATAAAAACATGGCACAGCGTTACCTTAACGAAGGTTTCTCTGGTGGTGAGAAAAAGCGTAACGAAATTCTGCAGTTGATGATGATCCAACCTGCAATTGCGATTCTTGACGAGATTGACTCTGGTCTGGATATCGACGCATTGAAAGTCGTTTCTAAAGGAATTAACGAAATGCGTAACGACGACTTCGGCTGCTTGATCATTACCCACTACCAACGTCTTCTTAACTACATTACACCGGATCATGTACACGTCATGATGCAAGGTCGTGTTGTTAAATCAGGCGGACCTGAATTGGCTCAACGTCTTGAAGAAGAAGGCTATGAGTGGATCAAAGAAGAATTAGGCATCGAAGACGAAACCGTCGGTCAAAAAGCGTAATTTAGATAGGAGGGTTAACATGACAGTAGAAGTCTCACTACCATACGATAAAGAGTATATCACTCAATTTTCACAAGGTATGCAAGAGCCTGAATGGATGAAAAACCTTCGTCTGAGCGCCTTGGAAAAATCTGAATCTCTACCTCTTCCAAAACCGGATAAAACAAATATCCAGGGATGGAATTTCACAGACTTCAGCCACAATGTAGAAGGAGATAAAATCGAGTCTTTAGATTCCCTTCCGGCTGAAATCCAGGACTTCTTAGATAAAGAAAAAGACCAGCACAACTTGGTGATTCAACGGAACCATACTGTTGCGTACGGTACCATCGATCAGAAGTTGAAGGATCAAGGTGTCATCTTCACAGATATGGCTACAGCCCTGCGTGAACATGGCGATTTGGTTGAGAAATATTATATGAATGACGCGGTTCACATGGACGAGCACCGTCTGACAGCGCTTCATGCAGCGTTGATGAACGGAGGCGTATTCCTATACGTTCCTAAAAATGTTCAAATTGAAGAACCAATTCAAGCGATTTTCTGGCAGGAAGATCCGAAAGCGTCATTGATCAACCACATCTTAGTCGTAGCGGAAGAAAACAGTTCCGTAACGTATGTGGAGAACTATATCTCCAATAATAAAGAAGAACAAACTTCTGCAAACATCGTAACTGAAGTGATTGCGAAAGATGGAGCAAAAGTTTCCTTCGGAGCTGTCGACAACTTCGAAGCAGGTACCACCGTGTACACAAACCGCCGTGGTGTTGCATATCGTGATGCAGTCATCGAATGGGCACTCGGTCAAATGAACGAAGGGAATACTGTATCTGAGAACATCACCCACTTGATTGGTGACAATTCTCACTCCAACGCGAAGACTGTTGCGATTGGACGCGGCTCTCAGAAACAAAACTTCACAGCCAATATTACACACTTCGGTAAAGGTTCCGATGGTTACATTCTGCAGCACGGTGTGATGAAGGATAAGGCTTCCGCCATCTTCAACGGAATCGGCAAAATCGAACACGGTGCTTCTAAGTCAAACGCTGAGCAAGAGTCTCGCGTATTGATGCTTAGTAAGGACGCTCGTGGGGATGCAAACCCGATTCTATTGATTGACGAAGATGATGTAACTGCAGGCCACGCAGCTTCTGTAGGGCGTGTAGATCCTATCCAGCTTTATTATTTGATGAGTCGTGGAATTTCTAAATTTGAAGCGGAACGTCTGATCATTCACGGCTTCCTTGCTCCAGTAGTTAAACAACTGCCGGTAGAAGCGGTGAAACGCCAACTTACCCAAGTGATTGAAAGGAAAGTATATTAATGGATGTAAAAGCGGTACGTGATGAATTTCCGATTCTACATCAGGAAGTGAACGGTCATCCGCTCGTATACCTCGATTCATCAGCAACGTCTCAAAAGCCAGTCAAAGTGATTGAGAAACTGGATGAATATTATCGTGGTTACAATTCCAATGTTCACAGAGGTGTTCATACACTTGGTACAAAAGCCACAGATGAATACGAAGGGGCCCGTGAAAAGGTAAGACGTTTCATAAATGCTTCCAGTACTCAGGAAGTGATCTTCACCCGAGGAACGACGACGGCAATCAATACTGTTGCGGCAAGCTATGGTCGTGAAAACCTCTCAGAAGGTGATGAAATCGTCATTACGCCTATGGAGCACCATAGTAATATCATTCCTTGGCAGCAAGTAGCGAAAGAAACAGGAGCTACTTTGAAATATATGCCGTTGCAGCCTGATGGCACGATAGATTTGAATGATGCTCGTGAAATCATTACGGATGACACAAAAATTGTGGCAATCATGCATGTCTCGAACGTACTGGGTACAATCAACCCGGTTAAAGAAATCGCTCAGATTGCTCATCAGCACGGAGCGGTCATGCTCGTTGATGGTGCACAAAGTGTTCCACACATGTCTATCGATGTTCAGGATTTGGATGCAGATTTTTATGCTTTTTCCGGTCATAAAATGTGTGGTCCAACAGGTATCGGTGTTTTATATGGGAAAAAATCGCTTTTGAATGAAATGGAGCCGGTAGAGTACGGTGGGGAAATGATTGATTTCGTCAACTTGTATGACTCTACGTGGAAAGAGCTTCCATGGAAGTTTGAAGGTGGTACTCCAATTATTGCAGGAGCTGTAGGCTTGGGAGCTGCGATTGACTTCCTGACTGATATCGGTTTGGATGAAATCAAAGCTCATGAGCAGAAACTTGCCGATTACGCAATGCAGCAAATGGAAAAGATCGAAGGCATGCAAATCTATGGCCCCAAAGAAAGAGCGGGATTGGTGACGTTCAACTTATCTGATGTTCACCCTCATGATTTGGCAACGGTCCTCGATGCTGAAGGAATCGCAGTACGTGCAGGTCACCATTGTGCTCAGCCGTTGATGAGATGGCTGGAAGTATCAGCGACGGCACGTGCGAGTTTCTATCTGTATAATACAGAAGAAGAAATCGATCGACTTGTTGAAGGATTACAAACAACAAAGGAGTATTTTGGCGATGTCTTTTAATAACTTAGATACGTTATATCGCCAAGTCATCATGGATCATTACAAAAACCCTCGTAACAAGGGTTCTATCGAAGGCGATCATATGACCGTCGACATGAATAACCCTACGTGTGGAGATCGTATTCAAATTCAATTGCAAGTAGACGACGGAATCGTCAAGGATGCAAAATTTGAAGGAGAAGGATGCTCAATCAGCTTGGCTTCTGCTTCCATGATGACTCAGGCTATCAAAGATAAACCAGTTGATGAAGCGTTGAAAATGTCCGAGATCTTCTCAGACTTGATGCAGGGGAATGAAGTGGAAAACGAAGGTATCGACTTAGGAGATATTGAAGCTCTTCAAGGAGTGTCCAAGTTCCCAGCCCGTATCAAGTGTGCCACATTGGCATGGAAGGCAATGGAAAAAGGTGTAGATGAAGAGAAACAAGGATAAGCTTGTTTCAATACCAAAAGGAGGTATATACCATGGCTAAAAAAGCGCCAGAAGTTGGAGAGTACCAATATGGGTTCCACGAGAAAGATGTATCCATCTTCCGTACTCAAAAAGGCTTGACGAAAGAAGTCGTAGAACAAATCTCCAATTATAAAGAAGAACCAAAGTGGATGCTTGATTTCCGTTTGAAGTCCCTTGAGCAGTTCTATAAAATGCCAATGCCGCAGTGGGGTGGCGATTTATCTGAGCTGAACTTTGACGATATCACTTATTACGTAAAACCTTCAGAACGTTCAGAGCGTTCTTGGGATGAAGTACCTGAAGAAATCAAGAATACCTTCGATCGACTAGGTATCCCTGAAGCAGAACAGAAGTATCTTGCAGGTGTATCTGCACAGTATGAATCTGAAGTGGTTTACCACAATATGGAGAAAGATCTTGAAGATATGGGTGTCATTTTCAAAGACACTGACTCTGCTCTTAAAGAAAACGAAGATATCTTCCGTGAGTATTTCGGTAAAGTGATTCCTCCATCTGATAACAAATTTGCGGCTCTGAACTCCGCTGTATGGTCTGGAGGTTCATTCATCTATGTTCCTAAGGATACAAAAGTGGAAACGCCTCTGCAGGCTTACTTCAGAATCAACTCTGAAAACATGGGACAATTCGAGCGTACTCTGATCATTGCAGATGAAGGCTCTTCTGTACACTATGTAGAAGGCTGTACAGCGCCTACGTATTCCTCCAGCTCCCTGCACAGTGCGGTAGTTGAGATCTTTGTAAAAGATAATGCATACTGCCGTTATACAACGATTCAGAACTGGGCGAACAACGTTTACAACCTGGTTACGAAGCGTGCAGTAGCTGAGTCTAATGCTACGATGGAATGGGTAGACGGTAACCTTGGGTCCAAGCTGACGATGAAATATCCAGCTGTTCTCCTTAAAGGAGAAGGAGCTCGTGGGATGACCTTATCTATTGCACTAGCTGGTAAAGGTCAGCACCAGGATGCCGGAGCGAAAATGCACCACCTGGCGCCGAACACATCTTCTACGATCGTATCTAAATCCATCTCCAAGCACGGTGGTAAAGTAACGTACCGTGGAATTGTACAATTCGGACGTAAAGCAGAAGGTGCACGTTCCAACGTAGAGTGTGATACGTTGATTATGGATAACGAGTCTACATCAGACACGATTCCATACAACGAAATCATGAACGAAAACATTTCTTTAGAGCACGAAGCAAAAGTATCTAAAGTGTCTGAAGAACAACTATTCTATCTGATGAGCCGTGGAATTTCTGAAGAAGAAGCGACAGAAATGATCGTAATGGGCTTCATCGAGCCATTCACGAAAGAGCTTCCTATGGAATATGCGGTAGAAATGAACCGTCTGATCAAATTCGAAATGGAAGGTTCCATCGGTTAATTACAACAAGATTCAAAACCGTGCGGATGATAATACATCCGTACGGTTTTTTTAGTTTGTGTATCGCTGGTATCTGTAGATAATTAACTTCTTGATAAGCAATTAGAGATATCCGTTTTGGGACATAGCTGTTATGCTTCTGCGCACTCTTTTCGTTGTCAAACGGTCAGCTGGCTTGTAAACCTTCAAACATATTGTCTATGGCTCTTGATAATGTGATATTGATTTGGATGAAGTTTTATTAACCTTCACTCAACTTTCATAGAGACTGGAAAGGTCTACAAAGAAAGGACAACGAATGTTTTATGAATAGAAAACATGATACTATAATAATATCTATTAAGAGATAAAGGGTGTTTAGATTGATGATCGTCGTCTTATTTTTAATTGGTTTACTTACAGCGTGGATCGGCAGTATAGCTGGACTGGGCGGCGGTGTCATATTAGTGCCGGCTTTGTTGTTCCTCAGCGATCATTTCGAGTCTTTCAATTGGGTTAATCCTCAGTCGATTGTTGGGATTTCTCTTGTTGTGATGATCTTTACAGGAATGTCATCTGCTATATCTTATATCAAACATAAAAGAGTCGATAAAAAAATCGGGATGCTCTTCTTGATCGGAAGTATCCCTGGTGGAATATTTGGGTCCTGGCTGAATCAGTTTTTTAAAACAGACAGCTTTTCTTTGATTTTCGGTGTTGTCATGATTGCTGTGTCGCTGCTTTTCTTCATCCCACGTAAACCAATCTCCATATTTCAACATGGAATGAAAAGGGAAAAAGTTGTGAATGGGAAGAGTTACACGTATCAAATGCCTCTGGTCATCGGCTTGATCTTATCGTTTGTAGTCGGTTTATTGTCGGGGCTGCTTGGTATTGGAGGCGGTTCTTTGATGGTTCCAGCCATGATTCTGCTTTTCCAGATTCCAGCGCATATTGCTACGGCAACTTCTATGTTTATGATTTTCTTTGCGAGCATATCAAGTTCGGCAACTCATGTGCTGTTAGGTCATGTTGAATGGGCCTATACACTTTATTTCATACCAGGAGCGTATATTGGCGGAATGTTAGGAGCCAGGATGAATCGTCGAATGAATGGACAAGCTGTAGAATGGTTCTTAAGGATTTTATTGATATTGATCGGGATCCGCTTAATATGGCAGGGGATCGGATAAGGAGACTGATGATGAAGGAGAAACTATTTCTTTATTATACAAGTGACCTACATAGTCATTTTGAGAATTGGCCTCAAATCGTCGGTTACTTCAATGAACAGAAAATAAAACATGAAAGAAAAAATGAGACCTATTGGTTATTGGATAATGGCGACCATGTAGATCGTTTTCATCCGATTGCTGAAGGTCTGATGGGTAAAGGGAATATAGAACTTCTTAACAGAGCAGGCTATCACGTTGCGAACTTAGGCAACAACGAAGGAATTACCTTATCAGAAGAAAATCTATTTCACTTATATGATCAAGCAACCTTTGATGTGGTGTGTGCGAATCTCGGTTATGGAAAGGAACCTCAACCTGAATGGTTGAAACCCTATAGAATCCAGACCTCTGAAAAAGGAACTAAAGTTGCCATCATTGGACTTACGGCACCTTTTGAGACGTTTTATAAACAGATTGGATGGAAGGTGTATTCTCCATATGATGTATTGGATGAGCTCCTTCCAAAAGTGAAGGAAGAAGCAGATATTATTGTGCTCTTATCTCATTTAGGTATCAATGATGATGAGGAAATAGCCCGGAGATATTCTGATATAGATATCGTGATCGGAGGGCACACGCACCATCTCTTCCAAAATGGTGAATACATTCAAAATACAATTCTCACTGCAGCCGGAAAGCATGGGACACATCTGGGTGAGGTCTTCATCGAATGGGATATGGAGAAAAAGCAGATCACCAAAAAAGAAGCTTATGCCATTCCTACTGAACACTTAAAGAAAGATGAAGAAGTGAATGATCAAGTCAAGGGGATGCGTAACGAAGCTGTACAACATTTGAGAGAACCCGTGACAACTTTAAAAGAGCCATTGTCCGTCGGATGGTTCCAGGAAACACTATTGATGAAAAGATTGACGGAGGAGTTACAAAAGTGGACAGACGCTGATATCGGGATGTTGAACGCAGGCGTGCTATTGGATCATTTAGAAGCAGGTGAAATCACCTTCGAAGATGTTCACCGTATTTGTCCTCATCCAATGAACCCTTGCAAAGTGGAATTAAAAGGGGATGAGTTGTTAGAAGTCATAAGAGTTGCTCATACAAGAAAATTGACGGAAATAAGGTTGAAAGGATTCGGCTTCAGGGGGGAAGTGATCGGTAAAATGGTCTTCTCCGGTTTGGAAATCGAAAGTAATGAAGGAAAAGATGGAGAAATTCATGTAAAGCGTGTAACTAAAAATGGCGAACCGATCGATTTAGATAAAGTGTATACCCTTGCGACAGCCGATACATTTACGTTCGGCAGGCTGATTCCCGAAATAGCTTACTCAAAAAAGAAAAAATACTATATGCCGGAGCTGTTAAGAGATTTATTGACAAGAGCACTAAAAACATTCCGGTAAACGAGTGTCTCAACCAATTTTGAATGCCTAAACCCTTCCTTGACCACATATAGATAGGTCAGGAGGGGTTGTTTTATGGTAAAGAAGGGTGTGACAGAAGGGGGTTCGATCGGAAAACGGATTGTAATCACCTTCCTATTATTCTTATTATTTACAGCCTTGAGTCTATGGCTGATTAATCGTGGAATTACACCAGCATTAATCGGTATTGCTGAAACGAAAACACAACAATATGCCAGGGATGCAATCAATGAAGCTGTAAATAAACAAATCGCTGAAGACTTGCAGTTCAATGATCTAGTTAAAATGGAAAAGGATTCGGATGGAAACATTGTATATATGGGCTGGAATTCAGTCGTTGTAAACCGAGTTCTCAGAAACACCACTTATCGAGTACAAAATTTTTTGAAGAGGATGGAACTAAATGAACTTCCTATGGAAGACACGGCTTTAGAACCGGACCTGGATCCAAATATGACACAGGAGGAGGTCGGGGAGCAGCCGGCCACACTGATTGAAATCCCCATAGGTCAGGCCACCAACAATTCTATTCTCGCTAACTTAGGGCCTAAGGTTCCTGTACAGCTGCGCGTCATTGGAGATGTGCAATCCAATTTCAAAAGTGAAATCACTGAATATGGAATAAATGCGGCGTTGTTTCAGCTCTCTATTCACGTGGAGGTAAACGTTCGAATCGTGATTCCATTTTCTACAGAAACAACTACGGTAGTGACGGATATTCCGATCGATACGTCAACCATATTAGGGGAAGTTCCGAATTTTTATGGGGGTATGGGAGAGAATAGTGAGTCTCCATCTTTTTCCTATCCAATGGACCCCTTGCAATAATTGCTTTGGCTTGATAGAATGACAAAGAATTAAATATGCGTGACCTTATCAGATCGGTGAGGTAGAGGTGCAAATGTCATTAGTAATCAATGGGAGTTCTGACAAACGTTGATCATTGATGAAAGGGATGTTTGCCGAAGCTCATGGTAGTGGTGTCAGGCTATCCTGAGCTGGTGTAATTTCTGAACAAGGGATACACTGTCATGCATGCTTTTTAGGTGCATGGGGCGCTACTGATCGAAATGGAGGATAATCGAATTGCCGCTAATGTGCAATGATGGATTATTGTCTATCATTGTCTTTTTTTATTCCTCATTTTAACTCCACAGTAGCCTTCCATCCCGTAGACATCAAAAGATATACGGAGGGGAACATTATGGAAGGAACCATTTATTCTTTAATTCCAGCATTACTTATGCTTTTACTTGTGCTATTCACAAGAAAAGTAATCTTATCCCTGGGTGTAGGGATCATTGTCGGAGCTTTCATGCTCACACAAATGGATATCGGATCAGGACTTGCTTTAATTTGGTCCTTATTTTCATCTATATTCATCAGTGACGGATCACTGAATACAGGAAGCTTATACCTATTAGGCTTTTTATTCCTATTAGGTGTGACGACTGCCTTTATGACAGCTTCAGGCGGAAGCCGTGCATTTGGAAAATGGGCAGTAAAAAGAATCCGTACCCGTCGGGGTGCAAAATTAATTCCAGCAATACTAGGGATCGTTATTTTTATTGATGATTACTTCAATGCGCTCGCAGTAGGTCAGGTTGCCAGGCCGGTAACTGACAGATATCAATTATCAAGAGCTAAACTGGCATATTATATTGATTCAACATCTGCGCCTGTAACGGTCATATCTCCAATTTCAAGTTGGGGCGCTTATATCATTGGTACAATCGGGAGCATTCTGGCGGCGAATGAAATCACAGATTACCAAGCACTACAGGCATTCATTTTGATGATTCCAGCCAACTTTTATGCTTTTGCTGCATTGTTGCTGGTATTCTTGACGATTTTCTTGAAGTTGGATATTGGACCGATGCGCAAACATGAAGAGCGTGCATTGGAAACAGGACAATTGACGAACCCTGATAAAGGGGATGTCCCTGGAGATCTTAACGATGAGTTTAAAGAGCATGATAACGGGAAGATTTCTCATTTGATTCTTCCAATTGTCGCACTTGTTCTTGGAACTGTCGTTTCTATGATCGTAACAGGAGTGAATAACTCTGGAGAGCAAGTCGATATCTTATCGATTTTTGCAAATACGAATGTTAATATTTCGTTGTTCATTGGTGGATTGTCAGCTGTAATCCTAGCAGGAGTGTTATATACTGGTCAGGCTCAACCGAAATCTTCCATGGGCCATGTATTTATCGAAGGATTGAAAGCAATGCTTCCGGCCATTTATATTTTGGTTTTTGCATGGATGATCGGTGATATCATCAGTCAACTGCAGACAGGAGAGTATTTGGCGAGTGTATTCAGTCAGGCGGATATCAGCATTGCCTACCTGCCGTTCTTGATATTCATCATCTCCGGCTTTATGGCATTGGCAACAGGAACGTCCTGGGGTACATTCGGGATCATGTTACCGATTGCCGGCGAAATTGCTGCTGTAACTGAGCCTGCATTTATTCTGCCTGCTCTATCAGCTGTTCTTGCGGGTTCTGTCTTCGGAGATCACTGTTCACCGATTTCTGATACTACGATCTTATCTTCTACAGGTGCAGGATCGAATCATATTGATCACGTAATGACACAGCTTCCATATGCCGGTATCGCAGCATTAGCTGCATCTGTCGGTTATATTGTATTGGGAATGACAGGTCAAGTATGGATTCCGTTATTCATCACCCTGATTTTAGTGGTGGTCATAGGAATAGCGATTCATTACTTTAGTCCTTCGTTGAAAGTGGAAAAAAATTAAATGGTTAGAGTTAAGATAAGCGCAAATCCCTGCGCTTATCTTTTTTTTAGCTTATTTTGGAAATCATGAATATTCAAAATAAATTTTGACAAGCATGTGAACGATGGTTATAATTTAAGCAGAAATAGTCAGAAATTATCAATAATTTCGACAAAGGTTTTTGCCTCAAGTAGGCGAAAGCGGGGGTTTTATTACAAAGGAGGTCTTTCACATGGAAAAACGTGCACAATGGGGAACGAGAGCCGGATTTATTCTGGCTGCTGTAGGGTCAGCAATCGGCCTTGGAAACATATGGCGATTCCCTGCAACAGCTTATGAAAACGGCGGAGGGGCATTCTTCATCCCTTATTTATTCGCCCTGTTAACTGCGGGTATTCCGCTATTAGTTATGGAATTTACAGTGGGTCATAAGTTTCGTGGATCTGCTCCGTTATCCTTCTTCCGTATGAACAAGAAAACGGAATGGCTTGGATGGTGGGCTGTACTTGTTGCTTTTGTAATCTCGACTTATTATGCAGTCGTAATCGCCTGGGCAATGTCGTACAGTGTTTTTGCAGTCAACCTTTCCTGGGGAGAAGACACAGAAGGCTTCTTATTTAGTGATTATCTGAACTTATCTGTAGATCCTGGTCAAACAGGAAGCCTGGTACCCGGCGTCTTTATTCCTTTAATATTTGTTTGGTTAGTCACACTCGGCGTTCTATTCGCAGGTGTCAAAAAAGGAATCGAGAGAGCAAACAAAATCTTCATTCCTACACTTGTTGTCTTGTTTTTGATCATTGTACTTAGAGCAATCACTCTTCCGGGTGCTGCTGAAGGTTTGCAGACGTTTTTCGAACCGAATTTCGAGTCCATCACTTCCGGGAAAGTCTGGGTCGCTGCATATGGACAAATTTTCTTCAGTTTATCTATAGCGTTTGCAATTATGATTACTTACTCCAGTTATCTTCCGAAGAAATCGGATATAACTAACAACGCATTCATTACAGGTTTCAGTAACTCCAGCTTCGAATTATTAGCTGGTATCGGAGTTTTTGGTGCTTTAGGTTTCATGGCAACGCAGAACAACGTCCCTGTTGAGGATGTTGTAAGCGGTGGAGTAGGGTTAGCGTTTGTGGTCTTCCCTCAGATCATAAATGAGTTTCCTGCATTAAATGGACTCTTTGGGTTCTTATTCTTCATATCCTTAGTTTTAGCTGGATTGTCTTCTTTGATCTCAATTACAGAGACTTACGTAGCAGCGATTAAAGAAAAATTCGGGATTTCCAGAGCAGCCGCAGTAGGTTTTGGCGGAGGATTATCTGCAGTTCTTTCAATCCTGTTCGCCACTCAGGGCGGATTGTTCTTCCTGGATGCTGCCGACTACTTCATCAACCAGTTTGGTATAGCTTTCGTAGGTTTGGTGGAAGTAGTAGTAATTGCTTGGTTCCTGCGTAACTTGAACAGCTTCCAATCCCATGCAAATGGAATTTCTGATTTGCGTCTTGGTGGCTGGTGGAAGATATGTCTTGGCGTCATTACACCAGTTGTTCTAGGTTACATGATGTTCGATCTATTCAAAACAAACTTGTTACGTCAGTTTGAAACTGAAACAGGAAACTACGGTGGATATACAGATGCCTTCATCCTTTATAGCGGCTGGTTTGTAGCTGCTTTCGCCATTGTAGTAGGATTCATCATGATGACGAAACGATGGAGTGCTGAGGCTCTTGAGGATTCACACAAGGAGGTAGGCTGATATGACAGCAGGTGCAATTGTAATGATGATTATTGGTATTGTCGTGATCTGGGGAGGACTTGCTGCAAGTATTACAAATGCAGTAAAGAAATCCAAACAATAGTCTTGAAATGAAAAGCGTCGCACTCAATCGAGTGCGACGCTTGTTTTATTTAGCCATTCGTTCCCATTTTCTTAAATAAGGGTAGGGGTCAAAGGACCATTCGGTTTTTCCGTTGTCTTTATACATCCCATAATGCAAGTGGGGAGGAAACTTTCCAGACGTACCTGGAGGGCCGTATCCGGATGCGCCTACACCACCTATGACGTCACCGGGTTTGACTACGTCCCCGACTTTGACATCTTCAGCAAAGCTGTGAAGGTGGGCGTAGTAATGGTAGATATTATAAATATCCCGGATACCTATCCGCCATCCACCATACCTGTTCCAGCCTTTCATTTCTACAACACCATATGTCGTGGATTTAACGGGAACTCCGTAGTTGGCAAAAATATCTGTCCCTTCATGAATTCTTCTTCCACCGAATCCTCTCGCGTCCCCCCATGTGCTTCGGTAACTGTAGTTCGCATGCGTTGGTAACGGAAAATCCCGGTCAGTAAGAGCTACGGTTTTGAACTTTTTGAATACCTCAGCCGTATTCATGATCGTCTGTACAGTAAGGTCCCGTTTGTAGTAATTCCAAAGAGCTATTTTTATATCTTCTCTCGCTATTCCATAAGAGTTGATATAGTTACTAATTGACCAAAGGATATCTTCATCATTTTCAATATCCGCTTTCCCATCCCCGTTGCCATCTGTGCCCCATCCATTGGGGAAAATCCCGCGGGGTATGCTTTTTCCAGTATCATGCCCATACCAAAACATAGGATCGATTTTAATCGCTGTTACACGGCCTTCATCTGGGTCATCGTGAATTTGTCTTTCGAATTGATCTATGGCCGCAATATATTCCCACGGAATACCTGAAACAGCAGAGGTTTTTTTATAAAGTGCCATTCGTCCATCACTTTCATCATCTGCATATATTGGAGTTTCCCACATGTGACTGATGATGAAAAGGAGGAAGAAGGCTGAAATCAATTTTCTCATTTTTACTCACCTACAACGTTTGATACCTTTAGCTTCAACAAAACCCCACTGGTTATGATTGTTAAAGTCAGGAAATCCTTAATGGTCACGCTTGTTGGTCATATCCATATTGGGTCCGACATCCGGCTGGTTCATGTTATTTTCCGGAACTTTCCCTTGCGGTGACTTTTTCAGTTTTTGTACGATACTATCAATGACTTCCTTATATTCTTCATCGTAAACGGTAGAGGTGCTGACGCTCTGGATGTCTCCAAAAGATGCAGGGTCGTCAGAGACATACACATGGTAAAAGCTTGGTACCATCGAATAAGCGGTTTTTTGCACCATATCTGCTGCTTCTTCACGACTATGGTTTTCTGGCTTCTGATATGCAATAAGAACTTCATTGTCTGTAACTAAAGTCGCAACATCTTCGAAACCTTCGTAACGAAGAATCATCCTTGAAATCATGTCCGCTACTTGTTCACGATTCACTTTGATTACACGGTTCTTTTCTACACGTTGGTCCAATTGGTCTTTCTTGAAACGGACATAACCGACTTGGCCGTCCATTAATTCATCTTCGTAACTGTCCATGGCATTTCCATTGAGCGTATCTTCCTGCATTTTCGTTTCTTCTTTTGCATTTTCTGCGCAGCCGCTTGCGAAAAGGAGAATAAGCCCGAGTATCAAACATATATTGATTATGTTCTTCATCATGATTCCTCCTGGTGATTTAGGTTATAACATTAGATTGGACGATTTTGTTGTATTCATACCGATGTATTTTGATTTCCTAGCAAGGATTGAATTATGGTACACTAAAAAGAGAATAAGAGGTGATTTTGTGTTAGAACTGTTCGGGAAAAAGTATGAAGTTGTAGAAGATTACCGTGAAGGTTTTCAACAGGAAGAAGTAGAAGGGCGTTTCAGTGAAATATTGAATAAATACGATTTTATCGTAGGAGACTGGGGTTATGGTCAACTGCGCTTAAAAGGTTTTTATGATGATCAAAACTCCAAAGCCACGTTCGATACAAAAATCAGTACTCTCGAGGATTATTTATATGAGTACTGCAATTTCGGCTGCCCTTATTTTGTTTTGAAAAGAGTAAACCAATAAACCGACGAGCTGGTATCAGCGCGTCGGTTTTTATTTTACTCATGTTCTTCTGAGGGTTTGATATCCTTGTTCTTCTCATCATGGATAGGATGAGCACCATCTTCCTGGCGTTGAAGGTCCTGATGCAGCGCTTTGTATTCATAATTGAAAGCACTGTAATATCTTTGAGACTCTGTCCACGGGGAGCTTTTTTCATTCGAAACCGGCTCATACTTATTGCGTGGTGCTCCGTAAGGACCCTCAGGCAATTGTTCTGGAGTTAAAAAGTTTCTTTGTGCTTCCACATTGGCAAAATCAGAATACTTCTTTTTATCATTTTTACCCATAAGTAAGAAACCTCCTTTCTTTTATTTTTCACAGAGGAGGTTTTTTTATTCTCTTATCCACTTGACTCTAAACTGACATCAAGGGGGGGGGGGAAGTATTACTTAAGGTGACCTGGTGACTTTTAAAGTAAGTCAGGGAGGTAATTTCTAAGTTCTTCAGCTTCTAATGCACTCAATTGAAAAATGTGCTCTAAATGACCATCCCTTTTTATGTTTTCCAAATCCAGTAAAGCCTGTCGGTTCTTATGGAGGTTGATGACCATCGTTTGATTTTTAAAATACTCTGCTTTCATGAGTGCAAGTTCAAAGCGGTGGTTTCCAGCAGTAAAAGATACAAAACGGGTGCTTGTATTTTGTGTGATATCTTCAATAAGGGGTCTTTCGCCCATTTATCTTCAACTCCTTTTTAAAAAAGAATATCTCATGTATGTTGAGGTCGATTAAAACATGCTGACACTAGTATGCCCAAACCCTTATATCATAGTCGTACTAAGGTGGTTTGCTTTTAGTTGTTGATCAGGGTTATGTTATTATGTGGATGAGAAAGATTCGTTCAGAAGTAAGAGGAGGTATGAAAATGTACTTTGTAGATCGTGAAAAAATTGAACAGATATTGCAGTATATGGAGAAGGTTTTACATAGCGTCTCCTCTCAAAAATTCAATGACTTTAATGAATTGCTGGCATTGGAACGTATGACGCATATCAATATAGAAGCCATTATTGATGTAGGCAATATGATGATCGACGGTTTTATCATGAGAGATCCAGGAAGTTATGAAGACATTATCGACATTCTGACGGATGAACAAGTCCTGCCCGAAGAGGAAATGGAAAATTACAAGTCATTCATAAGACTGCGCAAGAGTGTCGTGCAACATTACGATTCCATTGATCACGAGGAACTAAAGAAAGTATGGAACGAGCAAATGCCTTCTATAGAAGCTTTTCCGAACAGAATCCGTGATTATTTAACGAATGAACTGGGGCCAGTCTCAGCTTTTTCTAAGTAAGAAAGTGAAATGAAGGTTAGTAAGGAGATCAGGATGAAGTCATATCAAGCATATATCATTGATTTAGATGGAACGATGTATAGAGGAACTGAACGTATAGAGGGTGCCAAAGAGTTTGTGGATCACCTGAAAAAGAACGGTAAACCTTTCCTGTATTTGACGAACAATTCTTCAAAACGTCCAGAACAAATTGCTGAAAAGCTCAATAATTTAGGTGTTCACGCAGATTCAGAGCAAGTCTTTACAAGCAGCATGGCTACTGCTTCTTACATCTCAGAACAGAAAAAGTGTGCAGACGTTTTTGTTATTGGAGAGGAAGGCTTGCGGGATGCCATCCGACAAGAAGGGCATCGGCTTGTCGAGGAGAAAGCGGATTATGTGGTTATTGGGATTGACAGAGAAATTAATTATGAGAAGTATGTGAAAGCTTGTTTGAACGTGAGGAACGGGGCAGAGCTTTTAAGTACGAACGGAGATATCGCTATCCCTACCGAAAGGGGAATGTTACCTGGGAATGGAGCTATGACGTCTGTCATCACTGTCAGTACAGGGGTCGAACCCACTTTTATCGGCAAGCCTGAAGCAATCATCATGAATCAGGCATTGAATCAACTCGGATTTCCAAAAGAAGAGGCACTCTTAGTAGGAGATAATTACAATACAGATATTCTTGCAGGGATTCATGCAGGAATCGATACTCTTATGTTGGAGACAGGGGTCAGCACCTTTGAAGAGATCAAAGGCATGGATAAACAGCCGACCTACAAAAGTAAAAACTTAATCGACTGGTTGAAAGCATAAGAAAAGCCACCTATCTGGTGGCTTTTTTGTTGGCTCTAACTAACCATGTACTACCCACGGGAGTCTCCTCACCAGACATTACCGTCTTAGATGAGATACGGTCCGAAGAAAATGGTCATAAAAGCTACGTGAAGGGCTATGAAGTAGGTGAGCTGGATGAACATGGACCAGTCTCTCACTTTCGCACCGATTTTTAATATCCCGAAGGAGAGCAAGGCGAATCCGAAAAGGTAAGTCAGTGTACTTCCTGTAAAACTTAAATACTCTGGTGCTCTTGATAATGCAGCTTCTGTAACCAACTGATTTTTAAAGATGACAGCAGCTGCGATATAAATAGCAGCCCCTGCATATAACACCCAGGAATGCTCATGGTCCATCGCCCGACTGTTTGTAAAGGAAAGAATCACAATAAACAGAAGCGGCCAAATGAACCAAAGGACAGAAATCATTACTCCAAACAGTCCGTACGTCAACATCCCCATCGTCTTTCCTAATGCCTGCAGAAAATAATCCGTTGTTAAGAAAGGGGCACTTTGTATCAAGTGGTCCTTTCCTGAAGAAAGATATAAGGGATTGCTTCCACTTTCGACATCGAGCCATGTGATGGTTTTCTCATCATACCAAGCAGGGTTGCTTGAATGTTTCGGTGTATTGCTTAACCTCATTACTGTCCCGACTTGATCATTTTTTAACGTGGCTTGGTAGATATTGAACTGAGCGGGCGCTTTGAATTGAGTCTTCGTAGCACCGAAGGCTTTGAACAACACTGATGTCTGCCCAGTGTCAGTTCTCAGTTCGATATCTGAGATTTCTTTCAGGTTTTCAGTACCATGTGGATCTGGAAAATTTAATTCTGTAAGTTCAGGATTTTTCCCTATAGCTGTTTGATCAAAGTAATAAAAATACCTTACATTTCCCTCCATATTCGTTTTTTGTACAGTGCTGATAAGAAGGGAGTAAGTATCGTTATTTATGGAAAAGAGCAGCTCTTGTAACTCTTCTGAAGCATCCAAATTCAGTGTAGTCGAATCAATGCTTGTAAATTCTGCATTTTCCAAGGAATAAAAAGTGATGTGATGTTCATTTGTCTTTCGATGTTCCGTCATAAGGTGAACCTGGTCTTCCATTTCATGAAAATAAACAGATGCTTTCTCATCTTTTAATTTCAGGACAGGGGATGACTTGAGGGTTTCCATATCCAATTTATGAATAGCTGACTCATCTCTATAAAATACATGATTCTTTAAAGGATAAAACCCTGTAATGTCTACAATTTTTTCGTTCGTCTTCCCATTGTACAGACCATAGTAATCAGCATAGACCATTTGGTTATCCTCAATATGTATGCGTGTGAATTTATCCACCGGGATATCATAATAGGTCTCATCTATTAGACGAAGGTCTTCGTTGTAAGTTTTATGGGCAGCGCCTGTTTCAGTTAAATAAGAAACAGAGAGCTGGTCTTGTTTCGTCTCTGTGACGGAAGGTTGTTTAGAAGAGGGAGTTGTGGCTATTTGTAAAGGTCTGCTCCATTCTTCGCTGGGTGGCTCCGTTACTTCGTTATAATTTTTTGCAAATAGAATTCCCACGCCCGTTAAAATGATGATGAGTGGGGCAAGCCAGACAATGCTTCGTTTTAAAAGTGACACGTATACTTCCTCCCTTTATTTTCCTTATATGGCATTTAGAGTAGATAGTATTTGTACGTCTTGAACCACAAAAAGGTTTCAGAAAATAAAAAAAGCCATGCTCTCGCATGGCTTTATTAAATATTAATCTTCTTCAGGGTCTGTGTCTCCTTCAATGCTGTGGGCAAGGCGGCTGGAAGCGGCTGCCGCTATAGCTCCGACGATGTCATCTAGAAACGTATGACACTCTCCAGTTGATTTATCATTGAGGCGCTTTAAGACCCCGGGCTTTTGTTTATCAATGTAACCGTAATTTGTGAATCCGATGGACCCATAAACATTTACTATGGAAAAGGCGATGATTTCATCAACACCATATAAACCTTCATCGGTTTCAATTGTTTTTTGTAATGGTTCTTCCAGTTTGTTCTGTTCCGCTAATTTATCCAATTGTATTCCAGTTAAGATAGCATTTTGAACTTCTCTTTTTTTCAAGACACGATTCACATTGTGACGACATTCGTCCATCGTCAGGTTTTCGTGGTATTTCGATTGTAGGTAATAAACAAGCTCTGCCATATCTTCAATAGTGACACCACGTTCTGTAATCCATTCTCTAGCAGTCGTTTCAAGCGCAGTTATATTGTTTTCTTTTGCCATAATGAAAACCTCCCAACTCAACATATCTTTCTGTGTTCACTACCCATCCTCCATTATAGACAAACGGGAGGGGTACCATAAGTATATCAGATTCTTTGCTTGCCCGTGACAAATATCTTGAAGGTGAATGGTATGGTAAACTGTAAGAAAAAAACGGAGGTATGATGATGGAGAAGCCAAAGGTTTTAATCACACGTCAGTTACCGAGTGAAATCCTTGATTCTTATCGCGATCGGTTGGTGTTTGATGTCTGGGAAGATGAACACACACCAATTCCGGAATCGATGTTGAAGGAGAAGAGCAGGAAAGTAGACGGTATGCTGACCATGTTGACAGATCCTGTTGATGAGTCCCTAATTCGAAATTCGCAAAATTTGAAGATCGTAGCCAATCTAGCTGTAGGTTATGACAATGTTGATGTTCGTGCGGCCAATAAACATGGAGTGGCTGTAACCAATACGCCTGATGTACTAACCGAAACAACAGCAGATCTTACATTCGGTTTACTGCTTTCCTCAGCCCGAAGAATAGTGGAAGCCCAAAAGTATATTGAAGAGGGAAAATGGGAGCATTGGTCACCTCTTTTACTTGCAGGAAAAGAGGTTCACCATAAAACGATCGGTATCTTCGGGATGGGGAGAATCGGGGAAGCTGTGGCCAGAAGGGCAAAAGGTTTTGGTATGAAGATCCTCTATCACAACCGCTCACGAAAAACGGAAGCCGAAGAAACGCTGGGGGCATCCTATGTATCGTTTGATGAATTGTTGAATCAATCCGATTTTGTTTTAAGTATGGCACCTCTGACAGAGGATACATATCACATATTCAACAAAGCTGCATTCGAGAAGATGAAGAGTGATGCCATTTTCATTAATACTTCAAGAGGTAAAACAATGGATGAAAAAGCATTATTTGATGCAGTGAAAAGTGGAGTAATTGCTGGAGCTGGATTGGATGTGTTTGAAAACGAACCCATTGATCCATCCCACCCATTACTTGGATTAGATCAAGTGGTTTGTCTACCACATATCGGCTCAGCATCGATTGAAACACGTAATCGGATGATGGAGTTGTGTTTGGATAACATTGTTCGCTGTTTCGAAGGAAAGAAGCTCTTGACCCCTGTACAATAAAAAAAGCAGCCTTTCACTCGAAAGGCTGCTTTAATCATGTATTAAAACACTTGTTCTACTTCATATATACCAGGAACTTCCTGTGCCAGTGCACGCTCGATTCCTGCTTTCAGTGTAATGGTTGAACTTGGGCAGTTGCCGCAAGCCCCCATCAAACGTAGACGTACGATTCCATCTTCCACATCCACTAATTCAACGTCTCCCCCGTCACGAAGTAAAAATGGGCGAAGCTTGTTCAAAACTTCTTGAACTTGTTCATGCATGTTCAATCTTCCCCTTTCTGTAACACCATTATAAAACGAATAATCAGAAAAATCTATTGTTGTTCAATTGTTATGTTATTGAGAACCATTTTCATTTTATCTTTTTTTATTCCTTTTGTAAAATGGAAATAGATCTATTTTTCGATATATATTAAGGGGGACGATGAAACATGGGGGAAGTCAATGTGAGCGTTTATGGGGCAGAAGTGAAGTGTGCTAGTTGCGTGAATGCTCCTGGGTCGAAAGAAACCTTTGAGTGGATCCAGGCAGCTGTGGCCCGGAAGTATGGTACTGAGGGGATATCTTACACGTATTATGATATTCATACGGAAAACCAGCCTGGAGCAGACGAAGAGATTCTCAGTCAATTGTTCGATGAAGAGTTATTTTATCCACTTGTACTGGTCAATGGAGAAATAGTGGGAGAAGGTAATCCCAGGTTAAAGGATATATATAAAGCTTTGGAAAGTCATGGGATTCAAGCAGTTACGAATTCCTGAATGGTGGTATGTTTTCTGTATTCCCTGTGGTAAACTATTGAAAGAATAGGGTTTCATCCAGAAAAGACGAGGTGAGAAGGATGAATCCATTAATTGAATTCTGTGTAAATAATTTAGTCAACGGTGCTCAAGAAGCATTTGAAAAGCTTGAAAAAGATCCAGATCTCGATGTTGTAGAATACGGTTGTTTAAGTAACTGTGGAATTTGCTCCCAATTCATATATGCTCTTGTCGATGGGGAAAGAGTAATGGCCGACACCCCGCAGGAGTTAGTAGACAATATATATAAGCATCTGGACGAGACCCTATAAAATGAGATGTATAAAAGCGTGTTCCCTCTTAAAAGGAGCACGCTTTTATTAATTTGGGTCTGTTAAAGTTTAGTGTTGATATATCCATCAAAAAAAGAATTCATTACGAAATGTTTGTATGCGTGTATGGCTCCGGGAAAAGGTTCGCTTTCCATGGGGCGGGCGCTGAGTCTCCTCAGGCTATGCCTTCCGGGGCCTCACCTGTCCCACACGTCCCATAGGAGTCTCACCGTTTCCCTCCGCCCTTTGCTTCATCAGAGTGTCTCGAAACAAGATCTTTTAAAAGTATAAAATCCGTGACTACGTAAAAAAAAGACCTATTATCAAGATCGTCTGATACTTATGCCACTCCTAAGAGTATTAAATATAGCATTAGGTTTTAAGATTTTATACTTCCTCCCATCAAGATGAAAATGCAAAGGGCGGAGGGGAATCGGGAGACTCCTGCGGGAAGAGAGTGCTTGGTGAGACCCCACAGGACGAAAAGTCCGAGGAGGCTCACCGCGCTCCCGCGGAAAGCGAGTGATTCCCCGCAGCCCCTCCGCACATATCGATATAAACTATTGAACTTTTATGTCCTTATTTTGAAGACTAATTATCAACAATCAACTTTAACAGAGCCTTTAATTAGGGCTTGAAAAATTCAAATGACCCCGCATTATTGAAAGGTTAGCGGACTGTTTCCCCTTACCTCCTAAATAGACATTAGTATCAAGCGGATGATCCTTAGGGATAATTGCCATAATTATCACCGCCTGCTTTTCGATTCTTCACGAGTCACCTGCCATTGCTTTTCGGCTAAACTTCTGATGTGAGGGTCCGCTTTTGTTTTTCTAGAGTTTAATACTAAAGAGAAATTTTTTACCGCTTCACGATAATTACCGATACGCCTTTCCAATTCGCCGATGATATAAAGGACTTTGTACGAAGGCCATTCCGGGCGGTCGAGGGGTTCGACAAGGTAAGCTTCTCTATATGCATCTCTAGCTAGAGATGAAAATCGAAGCACTTGATCTTCATTATTCAAATATCGGTGGATCCACATGATTCTCATATAAAGACCAGCTAAAACACTCGCTTCTTCATTCTTTAAACGGGCACTGTAGACGGCGAGTTTCAATGTCTTCAAAGCATCTTCATGAGTACGTACCCCGCCAAAATCTTTATAATTCCAACGACTTACTAAGTGTTTATTAAAATCTTTTCTCTCTTGAGGACTAAATGACAACGAAAAGTTTTCAGTATGTGAGTAACCACACTTTGAACAAACATGTACATGATACAACGTCGGGTTGTATCGTTCTTGTTTATAAAGGGTGAAAAAATCCGTATCTATAGTAGTAGGAATTATGTATCGCGATCGAATCTTGGATGTCGTATATTCATAGTTACAAAGAGGGCATTGGACTGTTTTTTTATAAATGGGATTAATGGAGGGGGGCGAAATCTCAGACACATCCTTTCGAACTAATCCTATTATCCTATAAAGAGCTTTACTTCACAATGTTTACGACTGGAATTTTGTGTATACGTTTCATCATACTATTTGATAAAGGTGGATTGGGTTAGTATACTGGAATTAATGAATGGAAAGGAGAGGCTCAGGATGATTCTTAATATAACGGACGCAGCTAAACACCAAATTACTGAGATGATGAAAGAAGAGGATAATGAAAACATTCGCCTTCGTTTTGGTGTGAAAGGTGGGGGCTGCAGTGGATTATCTTATGCGATGGGCTTCGAAGATGAAATAAACGAAGAATTGGACCTTCTAGAGGAATCCAATGGCATTCCTGTAGTTGTAAATAGACAAGATGCAGCAATCATTGAAGGAACGACAATTGATTTCAAACAGAATATGATGGGTGGCGGATTCACAATCGATAATCCGAATGCCATCGTGTCCTGCGGCTGTGGATCTTCTTTCAAAACAGCGACGAATGCTGGTGCACCCGATCCGAACTGCTAATCGCATAATTTTCAACCTTCCTGTCAAAGGAAGGTTTTTTATTTTGGTTTTAACATGAGGACAACCTTTTTTTCCATATAATTAAGGGAAGATGGAATGGAGGGACACCATGAAGCAGATGTTGAGACAATGTTTATCCATGGATGAATACAGAATAAGTGCAATTATTGTCGGTTTTTTTATCACGTTGGGTGTAACCATGTATAAATATGCCGTAACAGGAATCATTGATGAAACGGTAAGCAATTTATTGCTGACGTTTATCTACATCATTGCCGCAATACAAGTGACGAACCACGTGAAAGAATATGCTGTGTTTAAGAATACAGCTCATCTTCAAAGAAGAGAAGACTCTCCTCAAAAGGATTAGGAACAAGTACTTTTGTTTAATAAGCGGATTTTTGCAGTATACGAAGCAACCAGGCAGTAAGTTTTTACAAAATATGTAATGTACAATAAATGTGCATAATAAAAACGCTCAGAAATTAATCTGAGCGTTTTTAAAATAAGATTATGTCTGAAGATTTCCATTAAGAAAACATGCTTGTAGAGTGTTTCGGCTGAACTCTGGCATCCGGGTCGATGTAGTTCTTTGCATTGTTGACGGCTGTAGGACCTTCACCAAATCCAGAAGCGATCAATTTGACTTTACCTGGATACGTACAGATGTCTCCAGCAGCATAAATTCCCTTGATGTTCGTTTCCATCTTAGAGTTGACAACGATGCTGTTCTTCTCGATTTCCAGTTCCCAATCTTTGATTGGTCCAAGAGAAGATATGAAACCGTAGTTGACGATCAGGTCGTCCACTTCGACAGTTTCCGTGCGATCTCCTTTGACTTCTTTCAATTCCACTTTTTCAACACGATCTTCACCGATGAGCTGATCCGGTGTGAATGGTGTCAAAATATTGACGTTGGAATTTCTCAACTGAGTGACACTATGTTCATGTGCTCGGAATTTATCACGTCTATGGACAAGAGTCACCTGTTTAGCAATGGGTTCGAGCATTAGGGACCAATCCACAGCTGAATCGCCTCCGCCGCAAATCATAACGTTTTTATCTCTGAAGCGGTCCATATCACTGACATGATAATGAAGGTTGGTATCTTCATATTTTTCTGTCCCTTCAATCTTAAGCTTTCTTGGCTGGAAAGCACCATTACCGGCAGTGATGATGATGGTTCTTGTATAATGTATTTCTTTATTGGTCGTCAACTTGAAGGTTTCATCTTCGAGGCGCTCCACACTCACTACTTCTTGTTCAAGGGCTACAGTAGGATCGAATGCCATTGCCTGCTCCTCCAAGTTGTCGACAAGCTCCTGTGCTCTTACACGTGGGAACCCGGCTACATCAAAAATGTATTTTTCAGGATAAAGTGCAGAAAGTTGGCCGCCAAGGTGAGGAAGGCTTTCGATAATCTTCACACTTGCATCTCTCATTCCACCATAAAAAGCGGTGAACAAACCGACAGGGCCTGCGCCGATGACTGTTATATCATATATTTTATCACTCATAGTTTTCCTCCTGTTCAAATTGTCACTATCGTCCATTCTATCATAATTTTTTTACAGATGGGAATGCTACGGATGTGGTAAATCCTCTAAAAGAGACGGCAATTTTTCCATTATTTCGATAATATATTATGGGTTGAAAATGGCGGTAAAAAAGTCTAAGATGAAGTTAGACAATATATTACGTATTTGTGACAATTTCAAATAGTATTCGACAGGCTTTTTTTTATGTGTTTTTGTGTGAAACCAGTCACAAAGGTTCGTTATCGTATTATAAAAAACTACGAGATGGAAGTGATTAATCATGAAGAACCCTAACATTGTCATCTTAGGCGCAGGGTATGGAGGAATTATGACAGCTGTCAAGCTGCAGAAAAGTCTTGGTGTAAATGAAGCTAATGTAACATTAGTGAATAAGCATAGCTATCACTATCAAACCACTTGGCTGCATGAGAATGCTGCAGGGACGCTGCATCACGACCGTACACGCATTCAGATCAAAGATGTGATCAACACAAGCAAAATTAATTTCATCCAGGATTCTGTAACTGAAATCAAACCGGATGAAAAGAAAGTCATCCTTGAAAATGGAGATTTATCTTATGACTATCTAGTTATCGGACTAGGCTTTGAAGCTGCTACATTCGGTATTCCTGGACTTAAAGAGCATGCGTTCACTATCGGAAGCATCAACCAGGCACGCTTGATCCGTCAGCACATCGAATACAATTTCGCTAAATACAACAATGAAGCAGACAAAAAGCAAGAGCGTTTGAACATTGTTGTAGGTGGTGCTGGATTTACAGGTATCGAATTTGTAGGTGAGCTTGCGAATCGCGTTCCTGAACTATGTAAAGAGTATGATGTACCGCGTGAAAATGTCCGCATCATCAATGTCGAAGCAGCTCCTACGGCTCTACCAGGTTTCGATCCTGAGCTGGTAGAGTATGCGATGAATTCTCTAGAAGCTCGTGGAGTGGAATTCAAGATCGGTGCGATGATCAAAGAAGTCACTGAAAACAAGCTGGTATTTGAAAAGGACGAGCAGCGTGAAGAAATCCCTACGAATACAGTGGTGTGGGCAGCTGGTGTCCGCGGTAACTCTATCGTAGAAAATGCCGGTTTTGAATCCAACCGTGGCCGTACTCCTGTAAGTGATGAACTCCGTCCTAAGGGGTATGATGATGTGTTCATCGTCGGAGACTGCGCACTTCTATTCAATGAGGAAACAGAACGCCCTTATCCGCCGACAGCACAAATTGCTATCCAGCAAGCAGAGCATACAGCTGCAAACTTGACTAAATTGGTGAGAGGGGACAACCACTTGGAACCATTCAAGCCTGATTTGAAAGGTACAGTCGCTTCTCTAGGTCATGACGATGCGATCGGTGTCGTATTTGATGATAAGAAGCTGTTCGGATGGTCTGCTTCTGCAATGAAGAAAGTCATTGACAACCGCTACCTTATGAAATTGGGTGGACCTGGTTTAGTCATGAAAAAAGGTAAATTGAATTTCTTCCATTAATTCTGATTTTAAGCAAAGGCAGTCTCGCTGTCTTTGCTTTTTTATTTGGCTTTCTCTTTCTTAATGCAACTGTTGAACGATAGCTTTTGATAAGAGGTTGGTAGTTTTAAAAAACGACTCACTCTGCCGGGACAGCTTCTAAAGCATACAGTCACCCAGAGTCTCCAACCTAATCAGCTTGCGATTTTGAAAGATCAATTATAGAATGAAATTTGGATAATTTTTTGTAAGGCAGTTTTAGGAGGAACATTTTTGAATATTGTACAGTTTATTGTTTCCATGTTGTTATTTTTTGTCTTATTCTTTGGCATTTCTTTTCTATTGAATATGATTCTGCGCTCTTCATGGATTATGTCTTTCGTATATCCGGCGATCATATTGCTGATCGTGGATAACTTTCCATTCACGACATACTTTTCAAGTCCTGGAGAAGCCTTTCCTACAGTTTATAACCAATTGATCAATTTGCAGATTGTAGATATTTTCATTTTGGCAAGTGGTTTTGCGGGTACGATCGTGGCTGGAATCGTTATTCGGTTCTTGAGAAAAAGTGGATATCAAATGTTCTGAGTCAAACGCTGCAAAAGACGGTCTACGTCATGCAGCGTTTTTTTGTTTGTTTAAGGCTCTGATATTGCTTGGTGTTGTTATTTCACATGTGGGCTCATATCAGCTCTTTCTGTCCTGGAATTTGTGTGAGGCGGCCTTTTAGAATGACTCCCTTTCCGTGGGGTACCGTGAGCCTCCTCAGGCTGCGCCTTCCAGGGTCTCACGATGTACCTTTATCCCACAGGAGTCTCGTCATTCTAAAAGGCCGCCTCTTCAAAGTAGAAAGGGCGGAAAGGCCATTAACGAAGTTCGGTACTCCAACTACGAACGGACTGTTTTCCCTGCCATCCCATGCTCTGAGTGATTAACAGACCGGACCCCTAATTCCAGACGGAGACTATTTAGTAATCGTTTAAAATATCAACAACAGACTTTAACAGAACCTTTTTTAAAGTCCGGGAAACATAAAAAGGTATAAAAGGAACGAGCTTGGACATGATTACACCTAGAGGTGATTTTCATGAAAAAGCATACGAAAATAGTTTTCTTGATCCTTTTTGTTCTGGCTTTTTACAGTACTTTCTCTAACATATCGAATCTATCGCTGACAGACTGGGACGAATGGATTGCTGCTAAATTTCATAAGGAATCATTAGACGGAGCGGAGATGAATGGGAAAGGTGTAGACTTGGACACTAAGTCATTGAACATCAAAAATGCTCAACAGACATATGTGTCGAGCTCTACAGTTGAAGCTGTACAAACGCTCGCTGAAACGTTGGACTTATCCTCATATCCTAAACATACGGTGACAGCAACGGGATATACAGCAGGGTTTGAATCGACCGGTAAAAACCCTGGTCATCCGCAATACGGAATTACCTATTCGGGTGTCAACGTTAAGAGAGATTTATACTCTACAATTGCAGCTGACCTAAGTGTTTTTCCGATTGGTACTGTGTTGTTCATTCCTGATTATGGATATGGTGTTGTTGCAGACATAGGCGGAGCAATCAAGGGGGATAAGCTTGATTTATATTTTCCTACAGTTACTGATGTTTTTGAACAGTGGGGGAAGAAAACGTTGGATGTTTATGTGATTGAAAAAGGAGACGGAAGCTTGACAGAAAACGAACTTATTAAACTGAATGAGAACGAATCGTTGCAGGTATTCCGCTCTCAAATGATTCCAAACTAACAAAAGACCTCCTTTATGGAGGTCTTTTTGATTTATATTCAGGTTCTGTTAAAGGGTGGGGTTGATACTCTCGGTTTTATAAAACTTGTTTGACAGAAATGGATTTGGTGCAGGGCCTTCGGGGAAGGGTCCGCTTTCCTGCGGTGGAACCGGCAAGCTTCCACCTATTCACTCACAAAAGGCTTTAAACGAATAAATCAACACTAAACATTAACAGAGCCTATATTTAAGTAATTAATCTTAATAAATCCAAGTGTGAAGTAAAAAAGTAAGTAAAATTCCGGTCAGTCCGCCGAAGAAAACTTCAATGGGCTGATGGCCGAGAAGTTCTTTCAATTCTTCTTTCTTTTGGTATTGTTCTTTGTTTCCCCAATCTTTTGCTTCATGAACGAAACGGTTGAAGTCTTTCAGTAACAAGTTAAGCATGATTGCTTGTTCACCGGTCTGCCTTCTCACCCCGGTAGAATCAAACATGACGATGATCGAGAAAACACAGGCAACGGCAAAAATAGGAGAATCGAACCCTTGTTCAATCCCTACACCAGTAGCAAGAGCGGTTACGGCTGCGGAGTGGCTTGAGGGCATACCACCTGTACTGAACGCGAGACTTGGGTTGAAGTGCCTTGAAGCGATGAAATTGATCGGGATTTTTACGACTTGTGCAAAGACGATGGAGGCGATAGACGCCCATAATGGGAAGTTATGTAGTAAATCTAGCAACATGGTGACATCCTTTCCGTTAAGGGTGGCGGTAGTATTAGAGTTGATTATTTCTTCAAAGTACCGTCATTATAACACATTCCATATTGCTTAGTGGTAAGGAAAGAAAAACACATCATATTTCTGTATACTGTTGGATGGAGGTGGATTGTATATGTTTGAAATACGAGAAAATGTTATTCATAAAGGAGAGACGGTGCTGATAGGTCTCTTTAATGAAGATGTAGAAAATCAAAAAGATTTTTATCGATTGAACAATCAAATGGATGGTCAATTGAAGGTGTACATAGACGAAGGAGATATCTCAAGCGGATATAAAGTAGTGTCAAAATTTCTCCCATTAAAGGAAGATGGGCCGAAAAGGATTTATGTGCTCGGGTTAGGAGCTAAAGCCGAAATTACAAAGGATAAGTACCGCAAGGCATTAGGTTATGCCTTCAAAAAAATCTTATCTGATAAAGTAGACCTTTTGACAGTGGCTTTTGAAAGTATGGTGAGTGACGAGGTCGCTTATGAAACAGCAGCTGAAATTCTTGCCGAAGCCCTGGTTTCTTCCACTTATCAACTCCCTACATTTAAGACAGACCAGAAGGATCCAGTGGAATTTGAAAAGGTCACTCTGGCTACGGATCAGGATGAAGAATCTTTGGAGTACTCTTTGAATAAAGGGTTGAGCTTGGGAAACGGAGTCAATACTGCGAGATACCTTACTCACCTGCCTGCGAATGTTCTGACTTCAACTGAGATGGCCGAATTTGCAAAGACGCTGGCGGAGGATTATGGTTTTGAAATCGACATTCTGGAAAAAGAAGATATGGAGCGTTTAGGAATGGGCGCTTTACTGGCTGTCAATCAAGGTTCCACTGAGCCCCCTAAATTGATTGTCTTAAAATATCAAGGTTTAGAGAAATGGGAAGATGTCACGGCGTTAGTAGGTAAAGGAATCACCTATGATACAGGGGGATACTCCATCAAGCCGAAGACAGGGATGCCTGGGATGAAAGGAGACATGGGAGGTGCTGCCGCCGTTTTGGGAGCAATGGATACGATTGGTCAGCTTCAACCCAAAAAGAACGTCATAGCTGTCATTCCATCCACAGATAATATGATTTCAGGAGATGCTTTCAAACCGGATGATGTCATCACTTCCATGTGTGGGAAGACGATCGAGGTATTGAATACTGACGCAGAAGGTCGACTGGCACTGGGTGACGGTATTACTTATGCCAAAAGTCAAAAAATCGATCGTGTATTGAATGTGGCTACCCTCACCGGAGGAGTGGTGACTGCTCTTGGTTCGTGGATGACTGGTGCGATGACAAATGACCAACAGTTTTTCACCGATGTTCAAAAAATAGGAGAGGAAGTGGGAGAGCCGATTTGGCTGCTACCATACAATGACGACTACAAAGCTCAAGTACGAAAAAGTGATATCGCGGACTTGAACAATTCTCCTACTCGCAAAGCGCACGCTATAATGGGAGGGGCTTTTGTAGGTGAATTTGTTGGAGACACTCCTTGGATTCACTTGGATATTGCAGGAACTTCCATTGCAGATGGAGCACATGACCTGGGCCCTAAAGGCCCGACGGGGGTTATGGCAAAAACATTAGCCTCTTATGTGATGAAATAGAGGAAAACACTCAAGCAGATGAATGCTTGAGTGTTTTTCATTTTGTCTTTGTTAAAGTCTGTCGTTGATATTTTAAATGATTTCATACCAGACTACTCTCCGGGGGATTGTGTCGGTCCGTTTTGTTATCGGAGTGTGGGAGGGAAGGGAAAACTGTCCGTTTTCCGGGGGGAACGCTTAAGCCTCCTCGAACTTTTCGTTCCCCGGAGTCTGACCTTGTTCCTTATTCCCGCAAGAGTCTACCTGTTTTCCCTTCCTCCCATTCATAGTTAGTGTAACGGATTTTGATTACACTAAGCATTAACAGATACTTCATATTAGCCTTTTTTGTATTCTCACTAGGTAGATACCCTGTCATAACAACATGACCTGTATACAATACATGTAAACAGATATCGGGAGGCAGTGGTCTTGTATACAGAGGAAAATGAGGCTTGCGACCGATCAGAAGAAAAGCTTAGAAGCTGGCAGCGCCATATCGGAAAAGTGGTTGATGTGTATTCGAGGTGCCATGTGTATAGAGGGAAACTGGAAATACTTACAAGTGAACATGCAATCATGAGTGTCGGAGAGAGATTGATTTCTATTGACTTCTCTTTAATAGAAAGAGTGGAAGATAAAAAAGACACCCCGAAATAGGGTGTCTTTCTTGTTCAGTCTTGAATAGCCGCCTCAAGAGCGACCTCGATCATATCGTTGAAAGTGTTTTGACGCTCTTCAGCAGTCGTTTCTTCACCTGTCAGGATATGGTCACTGACTGTAAGTACAGATAGAGCTTCACGGTTGTATTTAGCAGCCAAGGTGTAAAGGGCAGTAGTTTCCATTTCTACGGCCAATACATTGTATTTAGCGAGCAGGTTGAACAGATCCATTGCCTGGTCACGGTAGAAGCTGTCACTTGTAAAGACGTTACCTACACGTAAATTCAAACCTTTCTTTTCTCCTGCTTCATACGCATTTTTTAAAAGACCGAAATCAGCTGTCGGAGCGAAGTCGATGCCGCCGAATACCATACGGTTCATTTGAGAATCAGTTGTGGAAGTGGATGCTAAGATGACATCACGGACTTTAACATCCTTTTGTAGTGCGCCACAAGATCCGACACGAATCAATTTCTGCACACCATAGCTTTCCATCAATTCATTGATATAGATGGAAATGGAAGGGACTCCCATCCCTGTACCTTGGACAGAAATGCGTTCTCCTTTGTATGTGCCGGTATATCCATACATGCCGCGGACTTCATTATAGCAAGTCGCATCTTCCAAAAAGTTCTCAGCGATGTATTTTGCACGTAGTGGATCGCCGGGTAATAGTATCTTTTCTGCAATATCTCCAGGATTTGCACCAATATGTGTTGTCAATGGAATTACCTCCTATATATCTTTGGACTATTTAAAATTACCACACGCCGCAGTTGTTGACAAATACAGTTGTTTTCTGTTTGGTGGTTGGTAAAATGAGGGAAAGAACTTAATGACAATTCGGATATTATGTGAACAAAGAGGAATATGGTTATAATGGAAAAAAGGTGAAAAAATAATTCACGAACACGATGGAACCCAATTTATTAAAAATCGAATCGAAGATCAGGATTTTAAGGAGTGCAAATGGAATGAATATCTCTATATCCAAACTTCCAGGAATCGGACAAAAAATTTGTTTGAAAACCGGCGAGGATAGTATGCTCGTACTCATTGTTCATCATACCGGAAAACGTGAATTATATTTCTTTGAAGATGCAGACAGTGAAGAGGCTGACTTTTCTATGGACCTTACCTCAGATGAAACACGAGAGCTTGGGGCCCAGTTACTGGGCGCTACTTACCAGCCGGTGGATGCAGATCAATTGAAGATATTCCAGAATCAAATTGTGATCGACTGGGTGGAGTTGAAAGAAAAATCAAGTTTAGCTTTTAAAACTATTGAAGAGTCTGAAATAAGGAATCGGACCGGAGCGACGATCATCGGGATCGTCAAAGGGGATGAAACGATCGCAATTCCCGAGGCAGATACGAGATTACAACCAGGAGATGTCATCATGACGATCGGAAAGCAGGATCAAATCGATACCTTATCCGACTTGTGCAAAGGAGAGGAATGATGGCCGGTGCATGCTGAAGGATTTCCAGCTCTGCTGGGAGCAGGACTTATTCTAATATTTATCTTTTATTTAGGCTTTTTAAGTTTAAAGATCAAAATCCCCAGTGTCATATTATATATCCTCTTAGGAATAGTAGTAGCGGACGTCATACATGAAAGCGAACTGCTGGCTTTTGCCAGTGAAATCGGAATCGTCCTTTTATTTTTCCTATTAGGGTTGGAATTTAATGTAAAAAGACTTGGGGGAATTGCAAAAAAAATATGGCCTTCAGGTTTATTGGATGTGTTTTTAAGTTTAGGCGTCACCACTGGGATTGCATTATTGTTTAACCTCGATTTGTTCTCCAGTTTCTTAATCGGAGGAATAGCATATGCGACAAGCTCTTCCATAACAGCGAAGTTGTTGGATGATCGCGGTCGTATGGCGAATACCGAAACAGAGTTTATTTTAGCCATTCTGATTTTCGAAGACTTGGTCGCACCGATTATCGTCGCCATCCTCTTCGGAGTGAGTGCAGGAGATCATTTCAATACTTTCACCTTCGTCATTCTGGTAGGGAAGATATTGGGCCTTACTTTACTTGCGATCATTTTAGGGAAGACTTTATTCAAAAGATTTGAATCCTTCCTTGATCGTATCGACGATGAAGATTTCAAAATCGCATTGTTGATCGGGATTGCTCTGGCGTATGGGGGCCTTGCTCTTTTCTTAGGGTTATCTGAAGTGTTAGGTGCTTTCCTCGCTGGAATGATGCTTGCGGAAATTGGAAGAATTGAAAAAGTGGAGCAGACGGTGTTCCCTGTAAAAGATTTGATGCTGCCTACTTTTTTCATATATTTTGGGACAACCATTCAATTGGGAGACGGAGTGCCGATGATCGGGCTGTTAGTCATCATCATCATTTGGTCAGTCATAGCAAAGCTTCTTCTTGGAATATTGGGTGGTCCCATGTACGGGATTTCAAAGCGAGCCTCTCTCAGAGCGGGTTTATCCTTGTGCTCCCGCGGCGAATTCTCTGTTGTCATTGCGAGTGTGGCGACAGGGGTGTTGAAGGTGTTCAGTGGTCTATATATTCTGGTTGCTGCATTCGTTGGAATGCTGCTTTTTGAACAAGCCACAAACATTACCAACAAGGTTTACGGGAAACCTGTAAAGAAAAAGAAGAAAATCAAGCTGCCAGGAAGCTGAAAAAGGAGGCGCAAGCCTCCTTTTTTACTTGAAATATTGCTTCTCTAGTTCCTCCAATCGTTCTAATGCGTGTGCATTGAACTCTGTATCTCTTCGCTGCAGCTTCTCTTTTAAACGATCGACGGACTTTTGTAAAGAGTTTTTATAATCAGGTACAGACGATTCTTCATATAAATGAACGGCCTCTTTTTGGATGTTGGCTTTTTCGTTGTAACTCAGGGCTTTCCTTTGGTGGAAAAACACATTCTCTGTTTTTCCCGGGTTATGTAAGTCACCCTGCATTGGATGCTTGTCTACAGCTAATATTTTGACGAGATAAAATCGATTGCGGTCCTCTACGATTTCACCGATATAGATTCCGGATTTGTAATGAGCTTTTACAATCGTACCTTTTTCAAGTTCAGTCATGACGATCCCTCCTATGGCTGAATTATAACAAAAATTCAATTTGTGAAGAAATTTTGAAATCATTATATGGTCTATTTAAATCTGCTATACTATGCCTGAAGGATGTGATGCTCTTATGATGGAATTTTTATATTTCCCTGAAGATAAGTCAGAATATATTCCTGCTGTTCTTACATTATTGCTATTCGTCGTCGGTGCAGCCATTACGATGATTTTAATTATAAAAGCTTCGCAGAAAGAAGAAAAAAAGACGGAAGATCGATCGAATGATGAGAGGAAAGAGCAGGAAGAGTGAATGAACCACGCTGGAGAGTATTCTGGCGTGGTTTTGTCATACATTTAATGGTTATGGGGGATAATACGCTTAGAACATGGTAGAGCGGAGGGAAAAAATGAAATTATGTTGTGGCAGTTTACTCCTGCTGTTCATTGTTTTAAGCGGTTGTTCGAATGATCAGAGGTCTCCATTGGAAACTTCCATCTACAATAGTGAAAATGACAAAATCGGCACGGCTACTTTCACCGAGCGTCCTGAAGGAGTGGAAGTGGCGGTCAAGGTAGAAGGATTGGAACCGGGGGTTCACGGAATCCATATTCATGAGTTTCCAAAGTGTGAAGCTCCTGATTTCAAGAGTGCAGGCAATCATTTTAATCCGAAGTCAAAAGATCATGGCCTGATGAATGCAGATGGAGCCCATGCTGGAGACATGGCTAATATAGAAGCTGACCCTAGTGGGATGGTCGATACGAAACTGATGCTTCCAGAAGCGAAATTAAAAGAAGCCCAAACATCTTTGTTAAGAAAAGAGGGCACATCGATCATCATTACAAGCGGACCTGATGATGGGATGACTCAACCAGCGGGTGATTCGGGTGAACGAGTCGCCTGTGGCAAAATCACCATCAAGGCAGATGAAGATGAGACCAGCGATCCAACAGAACCGGATAAAAAGCAGAAAGAAGAATAAAAAAAGTCTCCCCTTCGGTGGTGACCTCAGAAGTTAGAGTTGAAATTCTAACTTTTAGGGGTCACCACCCTTTATAGGGAGGCTTTTTTATTGAAGTCGATTGACTGCTCTCACAATTCGATCCACTCCATCTTCTATAATTGGCTTCGGAGCTGCTATATTCAATCGCATAAAACCATTTCCTTCTTCTCCGAATGATGCGCCGTCATTAAGACCGACTTTGGCCTCTTTCTGCATGAACCTTTTCAGTTCTTTTTGTTCGAAATTCAGCTCCCGGCAATCCAGCCAAAGAAGGTAGGTCCCTTCAGGAGGAATGACTTTGATTTTGTCTGTTTCTTTGTGCAGGCGATCTGAAACGTAGTAATAATGGGATTCCAACAAATCTGTCAGATCCTCAAGCCACTCTTCCCCGTGTTGATAAGCAGCTTCTAATGCAGTGATTCCAAGAGTATTAAGAAGGAACATTCCTTGGTTGTTGAACTGCTTATCTAATACTTCCCTCACTTTTTTATCCGCTGTCACCACATAAGAAACCTGCATACCGGCTAAATTGAATGTTTTCGTCGGAGACATACAAGTAATAGTGTTTTGACTCGTATGATGATCCAGGCTTGCTATGGGGACGTGAGTGTGGTCTTTAAAAACCAGATCCGCATGAATTTCATCCGAGACGATCAGAACTTCATGTCGGTTACAAATGTCCGCAATCTTGTTCAATTCTTCCTTCGTCCAAACCCGTCCTACAGGATTGTGCGGGTTACAAAGAATAAACATCTTCACGTCATTTTCCTTTATTTTTTCTTCGAAATCATCGAAATCGATGTGATATCGTTCTTCATTAAAAATCAAAGAGTTTTTGACCACATGCCGTCCATGATCTTTTATAACTGTATAAAACGGAGGATATACCGGTGTTTGAATCAAGATGTGATCTCCGACTTCCGTGAGACTTTGAATGATCATGTGTAATGAAGGTATGACCCCTGGACTATATCGGATCCAATCCTGTTCTACATCCCAACCGTGTCTTTTTGAAAGCCAGTCGGTAATGATTCGTTTCGTATTGTCATCAGGCACAGTGTAGCCGAATATTCCATGTCGGACCCTCTCTGTCAAAGCTTCTGTAACGGGGGCTGGAGTTTTGAAGTCCATATCCGCCACCCACATCGGTAAAACTTCCGGATCTTGATAGAAGTGATCCACCATATCCCATTTTACTGACTTCGTTCCTTTACGTTCTATAACCTCATCAAAGCGTCCCATCCTTATCCCTCCTCAAGGTGCTGCTGTATTTTTTTATAATAACCGAAAGGAATCTTTTGATGAATTTTTCTGCTTTGGTAATTCTGATTCAACGACGGTTATGTAAAGGAGCAGTTTAGTGATGCATCTACACTAAACTTCAAGTATGAAAAAGGGTATCCTTTATAAAAACTCTGTTATTGCTTGGTCTTTCTGTCCTAGATCTTGTGTGAGGCGGCCTTTTAGAATGACTCGCTTTCCGTGGGGTACCGTGAGCCTTCTCTTCAAAGTGCCAGGGTCGTAATGGCCGTTACCGAAGTCGGTACACCAACTACGAGCGGACTGTTTTCCCTGCCATCCCATGCTCTGAGTAAATAACGGATCGGACCACCTATACCCAGAAGGAGACTATTTAGTAATCGTTTCAAATATCAACAACAGACTTTAACAGATCCTTTAAAAAAGGCAAAAAAAAAGCAAAGCGAACGTTCGCTCTGCTTCAACAGGGGGAATACGAGAAAGTCTTACGTTATTACTTATTACCGACTTTCATAGATTTTAAACCTATAAATTTTATTTTTTTTGTTGATTTAATTCATAAAGTAGATTCATGGCTTGTAAAACGTCTTTTTCGGAGAAATCCCGGGCTTTTTTCAAGATCAGTTTAGAACTTTTCACACCGATCTCTTCAATCAAATTCTTCAGTTCGTCGTCTATGGTGGTATCATCCTCCTGGAATTCCATTAATTCAGATGCAGGAATATCAAGTACTGTTGATATTTTCAATATGGTATCCAGTTCAGGAGAACGTTCGTTATTTTCATAGCTTTCAAGGGTTTGAACTCCCAGCCTCGCTTTCAATGCAAGTTCTTCTTTCGTAAAGTTTTTATTTTCTCTATTTTTTCTGATGTTATCTCCGATCGTCACTCCGGTTCCTCCTCAAATGACTTTTCTTCATTATATCACGGTTTTTTATGGGAGAGAGTTTTTATCACCAACTATCCAATAGGAGTTTTTGATGAAGTACGACCGAATATGTCATCTGGATTCTGTAAGGACTTTGCTAAATGAGTGAAACTATGATAAAATCATTAATTGCGTGAAAAGAAGCGAATAATATAATTATCAGGAGTTGTATAGCATGTCAGAGAAGTTTCAAGAAGGACAAGTATTAGAAGGTAAAGTTACAGGAATTCAGCCATACGGTGCATTCGTTGCACTAGACGATCAAGTACAAGGTCTTGTGCACATTTCAGAAGTGACTCACGGTTTTGTAAAAGACATCAACGAGCACCTGTCCGAAGGTGATGAAGTTCAAGTTAAGATCTTGAATATCGATGAAGAGAGCAACAAATACTCTCTATCCATCCGTGCAACGCAGGAAGCACCAAAACGTCCTCGCAAACAAGCAGCTGCACCTAAACAACAGCAGCAAGAAGATACTGCAGGATTTAACACACTTAAAGATAAATTGGAAGACTGGATCAAACAGTCTGACGATCGTGAAAAATTCCGCAAATAAAGCGAATGAATTTTTAACGGACCCTGTCTATGGACGGGTCCGTTTTTTTATTCTACAGATTCTGCAGTTCGATCACTATATTCGGCTGCTGGGTTGAAATATAGGGAAATGGCAATGAGTCCACTGATACCGACTAGTGTATAAATCACTCGTGCGAGTGCTCCGCTTTGTTCACCACCGCCAAACAAACCAGCGACGAGATCGTATTGGAATAATCCAATCAACCCCCAGTTGACCGCACCGACAATGACTAACAACAAGGCTACGCGTTGAAACCAACTCATTCTAACCCCTCCTTTTTTAAAAAATGAAAACTGCAATTTTAGCTTCCACAACCTTGCTCGAAAATATTCCTACAGCAGATTCTTTGAGTATTAAAAGTCAATCATGGATAATATAACTCGAGAGTTTAGATGAGAGGAGAATGAAAATGGAAAAATTCACTTTTTATAATCCGACAAAGTTAATATTCGGTAAAGATCAAGTTCAGCAGCTTCCAAACCAAATCCCTGAAGGCACGAAGAAAGTGCTTCTTGTTTACGGTGGAGGAAGCATTAAGAAAAATGGCGTTTATGATCAAGTCATGGAACAGTTGAATGAAGCAGGTGTTGAAGTCCATGAACTTTCCGGCGTTGAACCGAACCCTAAACTGACGACGGTTCATGAAGGGGTGAAAATTTGTAAAGAAGAGGGCATCCACTTCCTACTAGCTGTGGGAGGAGGAAGTGTCATCGACTGCACGAAAACCATCGCGACAGGTGCTAAATATGACGGAGATGCCTGGGATCTTGTAACGAAAAAAGCGACACCTAAAGATGCGCTTCCTTTTGGTACCGTTTTGACTCTGGCAGCTACTGGTTCAGAGATGAATGCAGGGTCAGTCATCACTAACTGGGAAACCAATGAGAAGTATGGATGGGGGGCACCTCCATTCACCAACCCTAAATTCTCCATATTGGATCCACAGAACACCGTAAGTGTTCCTAAGGATCAAACCATTTATGGAATTGTGGATATGATGACTCACATGTTTGAGCAGTATTTCCATACTCCGACACAATCTCCTGTACAGGATGAAATGATTGAGGGAGTATTACGGACAGTCATTGATACAGCTCCTAAATTGTTAGATGACCTGGAATCTTATGAGCATAGAGAAACGATTCTATATGCAGGAACCATCGCTTTGAATGGCATGCTGCAAATGGGATACCGCGGGGACTGGGCAAGCCATAACATCGAGCATGCTGTTTCCGCCGTGTATGACATCCCTCATGCAGGTGGTCTTGCGATTCTATTCCCGAACTGGATGAAGCATAATTTATCCGTTGACGAAAAGCGTTTCGCTCAATTAGCGACCAACGTATTCGGGGTAGAAACAGAAGGGAAGTCTGACCGTCAGGTAGCAGAAGAGGGGATTGAAGCTCTACGTTCCTTCTGGACTTCCATTGGAGCGCCAGAAACCCTTGAACATTATGAAATCGGTGACGAGAAGTTCGATGTCATCGTCGATCGTGCTATGAAACGTGGGCCATTCGGAAACTTCAATAAACTCGAAGCAGACGATGTAGAAAAGATCTTAGAAATGTCCAAATAAAGAACTAGGAGACCCGGAATAACCTTTTTCGGGTCTCTTTTTATATGTATGCGTTTGCAATTCGGGGTTTACTTGATTATGGAGTTTTGATTCGGTAGAGTAAAAAAAGGATCAGTAATTTTATCGAAAAAATGGAGGTAAATAAATGACACACGTTCGTTTTGATTATGAAAAAGCATTGCCGTTCTTTGGGGAACATGAGCTGGATTATATGCAGGGAGCTGTATCCTTAGCTCACGAAGCGCTTCATGAAAAGAAAGGGGCAGGCAGCGATTTCCTTGGGTGGCTTGATTTACCGGAGGATTACGATCAAGAGGAATTCTCCAGAATTAAAAAATCTGCTGAAAAAATCAAATCTGACTCTGATGTTCTATTAGTGATCGGTATCGGAGGTTCATACTTAGGTGCCCGTGCAGCTTTAGAGATGTTGAACCACAGTTTCTACAATGAATTATCTTCTGATGACCGCAGCACACCTCAGGTTTTCTTCGTAGGAAACAGCATCAGTGCGCCGTATATGAATGAACTATTCGACCTTTTGAAAGATAAAGACGTATCTATCAATGTCATCTCTAAAAGTGGTACAACAACGGAACCAGCGATCGCATTCCGTATTTTCCGTAAGTTCTTAGAAGAGAAGTACGGACAAGATGAAGCGCGTAAGCGTATTTATGCAACCACTGATAAAGAAAAAGGGGCGTTGAAAACATTAGCTTCTGAGCAAGGTTATGAAAGCTTTGTCGTTCCTGATGATGTCGGCGGACGTTATTCTGTGTTGACTGCTGTCGGCCTTCTGCCAATTGCAGCAAGCGGAATCGATATTGATGAGATGATGAAAGGTGCTCAAGCTGCTCGTACAGAATTGAGCTCAGATAACCTATCTGAAAACCCTGCCTATCAATATGCAGCGGTCAGAAATGTTCTTTATAACAAAGGTAAGACGATTGAGATGTTGATCAACTATGAACCTTCTCTGCAATACTTCTCTGAATGGTGGAAGCAGCTATTTGGAGAAAGTGAAGGAAAAGATCAAAAAGGGATTTTCCCATCATCTGCCAACTTCTCTACGGACCTTCACTCTCTTGGTCAGTATGTACAGGAAGGACGTAGAGACTTATTTGAGACAGTGTTGAATGTTGAAACTCCAGATTCTGACATTACAATTGAAGAAGATGATCAGAACTTGGATGGCTTGAATTATCTAGCTGGTAAGACAGTCGATCAAGTCAATGAAAAAGCATATTTAGGGACCATGCTTGCTCATACGGATGGCGGTGTTCCTAACTTGACGATCCACCTTCCGAAGCGTGATGCATACACATTTGGTTACCTTGTGTATTTCTTCGAAAAAGCATGTGCCATCAGTGGGTATCTTCTAGGAGTCAATCCATTTGACCAGCCAGGTGTCGAAGCGTACAAGAAAAATATGTTTGCACTGCTCGGTAAGCCCGGCTTTGAAGAAGAAAAAGCAGAGCTCGAAAAACGCCTAAATCAATAATTGGTAAGAATAAGCACCTCAGTTCATCCAGAAAATGGATGAACTGAGGTGCTTTTATTTGGGCAGACTAGACGAAAAGGAGTGTGGTAGTATGATTTCTTTATCGTCCTCAATCACTGGCGGTGTTTATACTTTTAATGATGTAGAGCAGGAATTGAAGCCTATAGGTTTCAAACTTTCTGATAACTGGGATTATGAGCACGGATACTTTGATTACAAAATTGCAGACGAAGTCGGGTATCAATTTTTAAGGCTGCCGTTCGTCATCAAATCAGGTTCACTCGATGCCCCTGCTGATTATGCAACGATTGAAATGAAGGAACCGTTTTTACTTTCACATAAATATAATCCAGGACTTGATGACAACGTCAGAGAAGGAAATATACGTGCAATCTTTGATCAATTCCAGGAACCGGTCGACAAAGATGCTACGTTCCCGGAAAAGTATATCAGTACGGGACGGGAAGTTTTAGCTCAAGTAGAGCAGGTACTAATGCCGAAACGGAGTGAATAACACGAGGGCTTCTCCTTTTTGGAGAACCATCTCAGGACGAAGATCAAATGTCACCTTGTCCTCTTTTCGTACCCCAATGACCTGGCAACCATCTTTAAGATAATATTCGAGAGCTTGTAGAAGTGGCTTTTCTTCAAGCTCTTTTGGTATTTCTGTTTCATGAAACTGTCTGGAAGTCAGCAATTTCAATAAAAGGTCAAATGGCTGTACAGGATCTTTTTTGTATAATTCCTGATAAAAAAGACTACTCATGAAGTCATTGGAGCGTATGACGGTATCTGCACCAGCGCGTTCGGCATTGATCCTCTGTCTATCCGTTAAAACTTCCGCGATGATGAACAGGTCGGGGTTGTGCCCTTTCATCGCGACGATTTGATGGATGACGGACTGATCGGATTGCTGCTCTTTTTTAGATGGATCGGCAGTAATGACCGCCATGCCTGCCTGTTTTACATTCGCTTTTTCCAGTGTAGTTTCTTCAGTAGCATCTCCATGTATGAAGTGGACATAGGACAATCTTTCATAAAAATGATTCATACTGCGATCGATCAAAACGATTTTTTCCTGCAGGTTCTCGCCATCAATTCTATCAATCAACTGTCTAGTTCTTTCATTCCAGCCTACTAATACAAGGTGGGATGATCCTCGATAGTCCACTTCCCCGCTGGTCAGTGCTTTTTCATGCCTTACAGTGGTAGAAGAGAGCATAGCCATATAAAAAGTTACCAATCCACCGCCTGCTAAGATCAGCAGAATTGAAGTTATTTTTCCAGGGAGGCTGAGTGGTACATAATCTCCATAACCCACGGTGGAACCTGTTACAAAAGCCCACCAAATGCCATCAAACAAGGTAGGGAAACTATTCGGTTCAAGGAGGTGGATGATGATTCCGAAAAGAGTCATCATGACCATTACCGTACCTAATAAACGGATTACGAGCGGGACTTGGAAGTATAAGCGGATCCAGTGCTGCATCATGAATGCCCCTTTTTATTCTTCAGTATGTATCAAAAATAAGAAATTCAAACGATGGAAATCGTTTTACATCCTAAGGCTTAATATTAATAAAGCTGCCTTCTAAGCCCACTTCTACTTTCATCTCTATCTCAAAGTACAGTCTTATAGAATATGGTTTATAGTTGAGAATGAGTTTTTAAATTACTGGTGATTGGGAAACAATAAGCCTTTATAAGGAATAAAAAACCAAATCGAATGAAACACCGAATAAACAGACGTTTAGAATCCATATTTGTTATGATGAAAGAGACTGAAGAGGAGGAATTGATTATGGAACAAGAACGTATGGATTTTTTAATGGAGCTTCTACAAACACCATCGCCATCCAGTATGGAGATGCAGATTCAAAAACGATGGATCAAAGAAATGACACCATATGCGGATGAGATTCGCACGGATCATGCCGGGAATGCCATTGCTGTACTTAACCCTGAAGCTGAAGTGAAGGTATTGCTGGCCGGGCATTGTGACGAAATTGCACTCGTTATCAATCGGATCGATGACCATGGGTTTTTACATTTTGACAAGATGGGAGGAATCAATCCGAAAGCGGCTGTTGGAATGAAGGTGACAGTGCTTGGTTACGAAAAGACGATGACAGGAGTCGTCGGAGTGAACGCTCAACACCATGGGGGGTTGAAAGGAGACTTTGGTCTTGATGATTTGTTCATCGATTGCGGTGCAAAGTCTAGAGAAGAAATGGAAAAGTTCGTTCAAATCGGAGACCTTGCTGTTTATAAACGTGAACCAGAAATCATGATGGATCGCTACATAGCAGGCAGAGGATTGGATAACCGCACCGGTCAGTTTATTGTCGGAGAAGTGCTGCGTAGACTATCTGAAAAACAATTGAACGTGGGTGTCTATGCAGCCAGCACAGTGAATGAAGAAACCAATATGGGCGGCGCTTATTTCGCTGCAGCGGGAATCGAACCGACGATGGCGATTGCATGTGACGTTACTTTTGCGACAGATTATCCTGGAGTAAATAAGAATAAGTATGGAGATATCCGCTTAGATGGCGGTCCAGTATTAGCAAAAGGCGCACCGATCAATCGAAAAATCAACCAACTATTAGAGAAAGCCGCAAAAACTTTGGAGATGGATGTTCAGTATGAACTGACTCCAAGAGTGACTGGTACAGATGCTGATAAAATGCGATTGACCGGTAGAGGGGTTCCTGTAAGCTTAGTTTCCCTCCCTCTTCGCTATATGCATTCACCTGCAGAAACCGTCAGTATCAAAGACATGGAAGAAGAAATCGATCTATTAGTTGAAATGATTGCGACTATGACTGGTAATGAAAGCTTGAATCCGCTTGACGATTAACACAAGTCCCCGGAACTTATGAAGAAGTTTCCGGGGTTTTTTGTTGGATCTCTCTCGTTTAAAAATTCTTATCATAGGAAAGCCTAGGGAAGAATATATTTGATTTTAGGGAGGGATCTTTATGGATAGGGAAACGTTGCATCAAAACATTCTTACATTAAAAGGGAAAATATGTTCCGGCCAAATACAATATAATCAATTTGAAGATCATCTGACTCCTCATTTAGATGCCGTGAAATTGAAGGAAGATGGGATTGTAGATGAAAGTACAATCTCCCAGACACTTCGTATTCTACTGGATTCAGTGAACAGGCCATAAGCACTCTCAGGGTGCTTTTTTATTTTGGTTTTTTTCGATTTTATACTTTTTGGGTGGAGCATATACCTTTGGTACATCTAATGGTTCAAACATTTTTATTGCCAAACGTGTTCCCTGAATATAAAATAAGAATACAAATACATATCGATTCCATCTTCGGGGCAGGGTGAAATTCCCGACCGACGGTAATGAATGAGAAATCATTCTAAGTCCGTGACCCGTGAGGTTTATCCAAACGGTGGACCTGGTGAAAATCCGGGACCGACAGTGAAAGTCTGGATGGGAGAAGATGTCGAACGAAGCAGGTAGGTGAAGTGTGTTTTCTCTGCCTCTAGTTTCCTATGGATCTAATTCCCACCCTAAAGCCCTTATTCAGCTTTAGGGTTTTATGTTTCCAAGGGACGTTCAACCTTCATCTGGGATGTGAATCGATAATAAAGATGAAGGAGGAGATTGATGATGAATCCATACAAAGGTCAATCATCAAAATTAATGAAACTGATTATTATAGCATTGCTGGGAAGTATATCGATGGTGTTGATGCTGTTGAATTTTCCTTTACCGATGCTTCCACCCTATTTGAAAATCGATTTCAGTGAAGTGCCGGCATTAGTTGCAGCTATTTTATTCACGCCGATGGCTGGAGTAGCGGTCGAGGGATTGAAAAATTTAATGTATATGATTTACACAGGTGCTGCAGACCCGATTGGGGTTCTTGCTAATTTCACAGCTGGAACCTTATTCGTAGTTCCCGCAGCTATGATTTACCATAAATTTAAAACGAAAAAGTCACTGATTTCCGGTCTGATTGGAAGTTCAGTGATCATGACAATCGGTATGAGTGTGTTGAACTTCTTTATCATTCTTCCTGCCTATACCTGGTTTATGGGATGGGAAACGATGAGTGCGAACTTGAAGCTTGGGACGATTGCTGCCGGTATCCTTCCGTTTAATTTAGTCAAAGGTTTGATTGTCAGCCTCATGTTCATCGCTTTATTCAATAAGTTACAGCCATGGATCAAACAAAAGCGGATGTCGTCTTCGAATGCTGCATAGCTGAATGAAAAACGGATATAAAAAAGATGGCCACGTATCAAAGCGGCCATCTTTTTTTATTTTTTATTGTTTTCAAGTTCCCCAACGTTGAATCTTGCTGTCGGCATTGCTTCTAAACGTTCTTCAGGAATCGGTTCACCTGATTTTTCACTTAATCCGTATGTGCCTTTTTCCATTCTTCTTAAGGCATCATTGACCTCCATGAGCTTTTCTCTTGCTTGTTCATAAAGGGTCATCTCTTTTTCCCGCTCAAATTGATCGGTTCCCTGATTGCCGGGGTGATCGGCTACACTGGAGATTTCGCCGGTTTTATCATTGGGATAGTCTTCTTTAGCCCGATCATCCCTGTATTGTTCTAAATCGTTCTCTGCTTCCTCTTTCATTTTTAACAGCTGTTTTTTTAAGGATGCTTTTTTCTCTTCGGTCAACATATCATAAGCTCCTTTCTGTTTAGAAACTGCGTGGGTTGTTGTTACCCTTGATCTTTCTTCGGGACAACACCGATGGTGCATCTGGAGATGGATATGAGGTCTTTACTTTCGTTTTCAATTTTTATTTCCCAAACCATCGTTTTTCTTCCCAGATGAATAGGGGAGGCGTGTGCTGTGACATACCCTTCACGGATGCTTTTAATGTGATTGGCATTGATTTCAATGCCGAAAATCTGTTGGTTCTCTGCATCAGCGTTCAAGTATGCTCCTATGCTGGCAGCGCTCTCTGCAAGAGCCACACTCGCTCCTCCATGAAGGAAGCCCATAGGCTGTCTCGTACGCTCATCAACAGGCATACGGATTTGGACAAAGTCCTGGCGAGCTTCTAAAACCTCCATCCCTAGAGTTTCCAATAAAGTATTTTTTAAAAATGATTCCATAAGTCATCCATCCTTTTAGTTTATTTCCCGCATATTCCAGCCTCAAACCTATAGAAAAAAAGGATGGCATATGACCATCCTTCTTCATAAGTGAATTTTTATCCTATTGGGAATAGTAAATGCAGGACAAGTGATAATCCCAACAGAAGTCCATAAAACGTATTGGTTTGTGCTGTTGCTTTCATGGCGGGCATCATTTCCAACGGTTCCTTCTTATTTATGAACCCCTGGACAGCCTGCCAAGCTTTTTTTACACTAAGCAAGGTGATCAAGGACCAGAAAGGTAAGACATCAAATATAATAAGACCGATTGTAATTGCATAGGCACTGATAAACAAGATGGACAAGAACCTTATAGACCCCACATGACCGAATAAAATGGCAAGCGTTCTTCTTCCATTTTCAGCATCGCCGACACGGTCACGGATGTTGTTGGCAAGTAGTATCGCTCCGATGAAAATGGCTGCTGGAAGAGAAACGAGCACCACTTCCCATGTAATGATCAACGTTTGTATATAATAGCTGATTCCGATGATGACGGTTCCCATGAAAAAGCCTGCCGTAACTTCACCGAATGGCGTGTAGGCGATGGGTAGAGGGCCGCCTGTGTAAAGATATCCGAAAAGCATTGAAATCAATCCGATTACAGCAATCCACCAGCTTGAAGCAATGCAGATAAAAACGCCTAATAGAGCAGCTGCTCCGAAGAAAGTGAGGGCTAGAAGGCGTACGGTTTTGGGTTTTACACCATCACGGACGATCGTGCCGCCTATCCCTACAGAATTTTCATTATCCAACCCTCGGACATAATCATAATATTCATTGAACATGTTGGTAGCCGCTTGAATGAGGATGGAAGCGATCAGCATAGCTGCGAATAACCAGCCATCGATCGATTGTTCCGTCGCTGCCAGCATAGTACCGATGAAAACAGGAACGAATGCTGCTGTCAGTGTGTGGGGGCGAAGCAGACGCCACCATACTTGAAATCCTTCTCGTTCATTCAAGGAAGCTCTCATGTTTTGTTTTGAAATCGAACTCATTGGTGTTCTCTCCCTTGTTAATAACTATACTCTATTCTATCAATATAAGTTTAGGGAAACACCCCATGAGTGTCAATCTATGTAAGAATATGCAATTTAAAGTGGGGATTCCTTGAGTCAAGGGGAAAAAGAGAATAAAATAGAAGAAGGTGCGAGTAAGTACAAGTAGTTTCAGAAATCATTGATATATATTTAGCGTCCCTTAAGAATGGGAGGAATTATAATGCTTCACACTAAAGTTTCACAAATAGAAGAAATCATTGAAGGTGCGATCCAAACCGCTCGTCAACACCAAAAGCCTCAGTTGATCAGCATAGTGGACCGGATTGATAATATAGATCCGTTTCAGTTTTTGCATACAGGACAAATCATCGATCAGCATCGATCCTTTTGGCAAAGTGCTGAAGAAGAATTCACCTTGGTAGGAATCGGAACTGCCAGCAAATTGTATGCGAAGACGAGAGCGCGTTTTAATGAGATTCAATCGATGTGGAATGATTTGAATGATCAAGCTGTTCTTTACGATGACTTTAACGTAAAGGGTACAGGCATCGTGGCTCTGGGAGGGTTCAGCTTTGACCCTGAACAAAGGAATGGAGTTCCTTGGGAAAACTTTTCTGATTCTCAGATGACGATTCCGGCATACATGCTTACTATCAAGGATGATCAGTGCTTTTTGACAACCAATGTTTTTCTTTATCCGGAAGATCATCCACAGCAAATCATCCGGCAGATCAAAGAACACCAAGAAATTCTCTTTTCTCCAAAACCACTCCCTTATGAACCGATTGTGAGAAGTGGAATGGAAGAAGTCCTTCCCGAAGAATGGAAGAAGACGGTGGAGCGGGCGACGGACGATATTAAAAAAGGATTATTAGAAAAAGTCGTCCTGGCACGTGAATTACGAGTGAAATTCCAAGCACCTGTTCAGCTTGCAGAGGTGATCAAGGACTTGGCGGAAACTCAGAATAACAGTTATATCTTCGCATTTGAGAGTGATGGAGATTATTTTGTCGGTGCAACTCCAGAACGATTAGCAAAGCTGGAACAAGACCAACTCGTATCGACCTGCCTTGCAGGTACTATTCCTCGAGGTAAAACGAAAGAAGAAGATGCTGAATTAGGTCAAGAACTGCTCGAAGATCCAAAAAACCTACAAGAGCACCAATTCGTCGTAGATATGATTCGTGGAGCGGTGGAAGCCTGCTGTACCAATGTCGATATCCCTGCTTCACCGGTGTTATATCCACTGCGGAACTTACAACACTTGTACACACCAGTCACGGCTACGTTGGACGAAGGTTATTCCTTACTGGACGTGATCGAACGGCTGCATCCAACACCTGCTCTTGGTGGACTCCCACAAAAAGCCTCTGTGGATTATATAAGGGAAAATGAAACGATGAACAGAGGATGGTATGCAGGCCCGATCGGCTGGTTTGACTCTTCCAATAATGGTGAATTTGCAGTAGCTATCCGTTCTGCACTTATTAAGAACGATTCAGCTTCATTGTTTGCGGGATGTGGAGTCGTAGAAGATAGTGAACCGGAAGCAGAATATGAAGAAACAGCTGTGAAATTAAAGCCGATGTTATCTGTTTTAGGAGGATCATAATGGAACATGTGGAGACACTGACAAGATACGTCACGCATTTCGTAGATCAACTGGTCTATTCAGGAGTGGAACACGTGGTCATTTCCCCGGGCTCAAGATCCACTCCCCTTGCCATGACGTTTGCAGAACATAATGGGATCGAACATTGGGTACATCTCGATGAAAGGTCTGCAGCTTTTTTCGCTTTAGGGATGGCGAAAGAACAGCAAAAGCCTGTCGCTCTCGTCTGTACATCCGGAACGGCAGCTGCAAATTACTACCCAGCAGTGGTCGAAGCCTACTACAGCAGAGTTCCATTGCTCGTTTTGACAGCTGATCGTCCTCATGAATTGCGTGGTGTCGGTGCGCCTCAGGCGATTAATCAAATTCAGATGTTCGGAAACTACGTGAACTGGTATCAAGACCTGGCTTTACCAGAGCCCGGTCTACATATGTATGCCAGACGTCAGGCTGCAAGAGCAGTGGATGAATCGTTAGCTCCTCATCCGGCTCCTGTTCACTTGAATTTACCTTTCAGAGAACCTTTGGTTCCGGATTTTAGCCTGCCTGGATTATGGAGAGAGGAAGGGAAGGTCATTCCACGTTCATCAAAAGGCATAAATTCTTTATCTGCTGAACAAGCTGAATCATTCATCGAACGATGCAAGCCGCTTAAGAGAGGTCTGATTGTCGTGGGTCCTCAAATGGATGAAAACTTAGCTGACGAATTGACCCGACTGGCCTCCAGGCTGGGGGTGCCTGTTTTGGCAGATCCTTTATCACAACTGCGGACAGGCGATCACGACAAACGGAACATCATAGAAAATTATGATGCACTTTTAAAATCTGAAACGATACAGGAGCAAGCCGTTCCAGATTATATTCTCAGGTTCGGTGCCATGCCGATTTCGAAAGCCTATTTGAAATGGGTACAAAGAAATGAAGATACGGTCGATCATTATATCGTTGATTCGCATCAAAGTTACCGAGAACCAGCCGGAATAGCTGCTCAATTCATAGAGACTGATCCGGTCGAGTTTTGCCGGCAGCTTTCTTCTCAACTCCCTGAAGGGGATGATAGAAATGAATGGCTCTCCTTATGGCAGGGGATGAATAAAACAGCGAAAGACGAAATGCTCAAGGAACCTGAAGAGCCTTTGAATGAAGGACATGCTGTTGTTTTTTTGGCGGACGCACTCCCTGAAAGGTCGAACTTGTTTGTCGGAAACAGTATGCCGATCCGTGATGTAGACAGTTTCTTCATGGCCACCCCTAAAGATGTCCGGGTAATGGCGAACCGGGGAGCCAACGGAATAGACGGCGTGGTTTCGACAGCCCTCGGATCTGCCATTTCAGGTCGGAGGACGACTTTGTTATTAGGAGATGTTTCTTTCTTCCATGACTTGAACGGGCTTTGGATGGCTAAAAGTAAGAACATCCCTCTTACCATTGTCGTCATCAATAATAATGGTGGCGGTATTTTTTCTTACCTGCCACAAGTAAATCATCCGGATCACTTTGAAGAATTATTTGGAACGCCTGTAAATATCGACTTCGCACAAACAGTTGGTATGTATGGGGGAATCCACACCAAAGTCGATTCATGGGACGCTTATCGAAAAGCTTTAATGGAGAGTTATACAGACGAGGGACTTTCTGTCATTGAAGTTGTGACGAACCGGGAAGATCATGTCGCATTTCACAAGCAGAAGTGGAAAAGTGTAGAAGAAGCGATTAGTAACCGAGGTGTAGATTGATGTATGTATCGGTGAGCGGTCGCAAATACTGGATAGAGGATGAGGGAGAAGGCAGTGTTTTAGTTCTTTTGCATGGCTTTACGGGGAGTACAAATACTTTCGATGAAGTGGTGGATCAATTCTCCGGTTCGTACCGGATCATCCGGATCGATCTGCCGGGCCATGCACGAACAGGACCTGTCGGGGTCCTCTCAATGGAGCAATTCTGCAGGGACCTCTATCAGCTGTTCATCCATTTAGGCACCGGGCCTGTAAATTTATTAGGGTACTCCTTAGGTGGGAGAACCGCTCTTTCTTTTGCCGTTCTCTACCCGGCCATGGTTGAAAAAGTCGTGTTGGAAAGTGCTTCACCAGGGTTGGAATCTTCAGAGGATCAACTTTCCCGTCAAGCTAAAGATGCGGGTCTGGCTGAAAAATTAGAGAATGAAGGTTTAGAGGCTTTCGTAGATTTTTGGGAAACGATTCCCTTGTTCGACTCCCATCAGACCCTTCCGGTACAAAAGAAAGCTGCTCTGCGTGAGGAGAGAATGAGTCATAAGGCCACCGGATTGGCTGAATCCCTTTTAGGAATGGGGACAGGGAAGCAGCCCTCGTGGTGGGAGCGTTTAGCTGAACTCCGCTGTCCAGTTCTATTGATTACGGGTAAACAGGATACGAAATTCCATCAAATCAATTCAAGGATGGAAGAAATTCTGCCGAACTCCTGCTGGGAAGTCGTCGATCAAGCAGGTCATACTGTTCATTTAGAGCAAACAAGAATTTTTGCTAAAATTGTAGAAGACTTCATGATACAATAGAGGATGCATGAAAGCGGTATTCATGATAATACTTAGATTTATTTCGTTTGAAGGAGGAAGTTGCTATGTCTTTTGAATGGGTTCGCGAACGCGAATATGAAGACATTACGTATGAAACATTAGAAGGAATTGCGAAAATTTCCATCAATCGTCCTGAGGTAAGGAATGCATTCCGCCCTCAAACCGTACACGAATTGATTGATGCCTTCGCCTATGCGCGTGATGATTCTAAAATCGGTGTCATCGTACTTGCAGGCGTCGGTGATGATGCATTCTGCGCAGGTGGTGACCAGAAGGTGCGTGGTCACGGAGGGTACGTAGGTGATGATCACATTCCACGCTTGAATGTGTTGGATCTACAACGTTTGATCCGCGTAATTCCAAAGCCTGTCGTTGCTATGGTTTCTGGTTATGCAATTGGTGGAGGGCACGTTTTACATGTAGTTTGTGACCTTACAATTGCTGCGGATAACGCGATCTTCGGTCAAACAGGACCAAAAGTGGGAAGCTTTGACGCTGGATATGGTGCAGGCTTGCTTGCACGTATCGTCGGTCACAAAAAAGCCCGCGAAATTTGGTTCTTGTGCCGTCAATACAGTGCTGAAGAAGCGAAAGAAATGGGACTTGTCAACACTGTCGTTCCTCTAGAGGAGCTGGAAGCGGAAACTGTACAGTGGTGTAGAGAGATGCTTGAAAAATCTCCGACAGCTATTCGTTTCTTGAAAGCTTCTTTCAACGCAGATACGGACGGTTTAGCTGGTCTTCAACAAATGGGTGGAGACGCGACATTGCTTTATTACACAACAGATGAAGCAAAAGAAGGCCGTGACGCATTCAAGGAGAAAAGGAAGCCTGATTTCGATCAGTTCCCTCGTTTCCCTTAATACGTCTTCATGAAAGGGGCATTCCTAAATAGGGAATGTCCCCTTTTTTTACATGTCAGAAGGATAAGGAGGAAGATGATGAGTACAACTATTCCTCATTGGTTAGAAAAGCAGTATGAGTTGAAAGGCGGCCAGATAGCCTTGGAAGATCCGGAGGGAGTTTCTGTTACTTTCAAGGATCTCCGCAACAAGAGCAGATCTATAGCATCCTCCATGCTTAATGATGGGATTCGGTCTGGTGATCATATCGCTTTTTTAGCTGAAAATGATGTGGATTTGCCTGCATTTCTTCATGCCATCAGTTATGTTGGAGCTGTAGCTGTTTTATTGAATACAAGACTTTCTCCGGAAGAGATTACTTTTCAATTGAATGATGCTCAAGTTTCTCGCCTGTTTGCAGGTTCTACTCTTTGTGAGAAAGCAGTAGAAGCTGCAAAGGGAGCGGATCGTAATATTGAGATACATTGTCTCGAGTCTTATCATGAATCTTTCGACCGTCAGGATTTGAAAGAAGTGATCTCTTTAGATGATGTCTATACGATGATGTATACCTCAGGGACGACAGGCAGCCCGAAAGCAGTCATGCACACCTATGGAAACCATTGGCACAGTGCTGTCGCTTCTGGTCTGAATCTAGGTATTCATACAGAAGATAAATGGCTGCTTTGTCTGCCTATGTTCCATGTGGGTGGCTTTTCAATATTAATGAAAAGCGTCATCTATGGGATGCCGGTCCATTTAGTTAATAAGTTCGATGCAGAAGTCGTCAACCGACAAGTTTTTCAGTCAGAAGTGACCCACATATCTGCGGTCTCCATCATGCTGCAAAAGATGATCGATCAATTAGGGAGTGACGACTATCCTTCTCATTTTCGCTGTATGCTGCTAGGTGGAGGCCCTGTTCCTGAGCAGTTGCTTCGTCAAGCGACGGACCGAAACATCCCTGTTTACCAGACCTATGGCATGACAGAAACCTCATCCCAAATTTCAACACTAAGCCCTAGAGATGCTTCCAGAAAAATTGGATCAGCAGGCAAGGCGCTGACGTCTGCAGAATTAAAGGTTGATGCTTCAGGAAAAGGTGAAGTCGGTGAAATCATGGTCAAAGGTCCGATGGTCACAGGTGGTTACTTTAATCGTCCTCCGCTAACAGAGGAATACTTTAGAACTGGTGACTTAGGCTATGAAGATGAAGAAGGCTTTTTATATGTAGTGGACCGCGCCAATGATATGATCATCTCAGGTGGTGAAAACGTCTATCCTGCAGAAATTGAAAAAATATTATCTGAGATGAAGGAAATTGCAGAGATAGGAGTTACCGGAGAAGAGGATCCTGAATGGGGAGAAATTCCTGTTGCTTTTGTTGTTGTCAAAGAAGGGGAAAAACTTGATTTGGCATCCCTGCAGGAGTTTTGCCGGGAAAGGCTTGCGAAATATAAGGTGCCGAAACGGCTCTATTTTGTAAGGGAGATCCCAAGGAATGCTTCAAATAAAATTTTGAGAAGAAAACTGTTTTCCGCTCTTCAAAAGGAGAGGGATGAGTATGAGAATTAGCCATGTCCATTTAAGAAAAATAATCCTGCCACTGCGGGCTCCTTTTCAGACTCATCAGGGATCTGTGACCGTCCGGGAATTGATCATCGTGGAAGCGGAAGATGACGATGGCTTAAAAGGTTATGGAGAAGTGACGGCTTTCTCAGCTCCTTTTTATACATCCGAAACGATCTCTACAGCCTGGCATATGTTAGTGGATGTCCTGATTCCACAGATGAAAGAGATGAGCATCCATCATCCGAGTGATTTTGAAAAAAACGTCCGCTGGGTGCAGGGGAACCCTATGGCGAAGGCGGGACTTGAAGGAGCCTTATGGGACTTATACAGCAAGCAGCAGAATATAAGCCTGCGTGAAGTCCTTGGCGGTACACGCGGTTATGTGAAAGCGGGAGCGGTCCTGAGCTTATCGGACCACTTGGAAGAAGATATCAAGTCGCTTCAAAAATCAGGATACCAGCGATTCAAGCTGAAAGTGGAGAGAGGAAAAGAAAATCAGGTAATTGAAGAAGTCCAAAAGACAGCACCTGACCTCCCAATTATGATTGACGCAAATGGTCAATATACATCAGTCGACATCCCTCATTTATTAAGCTTAGATCGATATGGGCTGATGATGATTGAGCAGCCCTTCTCATCAGGTGATTTTTATTTACACAGCCTATTGCAGAAACAGTCAAAGACCCCGGTTTGTCTGGATGAGTCTATCATGAGCTACCATGACGCCGTACAGGCCATTCAGTTCAACAGTTGTAAAATCATCAATATAAAAATCAGTCGTGTAGGCGGTCTTTCTGCTGCCAAACAGATTCACGATTATTGTACCTCCCATGGAGTGGAGGTGTGGTGCGGTGGAATGGTCGAATCAGGAATATCAAAAGCGCACAATTTAGCATTAGCGTCATTGGAAAACTTTACGATCCCAGGGGACTTGTCCGGTTCAACGCGGTACTTTGAAAGAGACATCATCAAACCGGGGATTGAAGTTGTGAAAGGTCAAATCGAGGTCCCGGAAGGTCCGGGAATCGGTGTGGAAGTGGATACAAGCTATCTGGAGGATGTTACTATTGAAAAAGTATCGAAACGAATTCAAGAAAGATTTTCATAACTTGGCCTCGTCTTGCTCACAATAAGGGCAAGGAGGTCGGTGTATGGAAAAGAATAACTACTTCATCAATATAGGAACGAGAGAGATTTCGTTAAACCATGATGCCAATAACGATGATTTCATTGTAAGTGCGACAGAAGATGAAATCATCGAGCTCAGGGAAATTTTCGATCAGATGTATAATGCAGATATCCGTTCATTTTTTAGAGCTCACATTCCAGCCCAGCCCTACCACCAAGACCAAAGTAATGACGATTATGATCTCGGTATGGTGACGGCGTTTCGGAAAATATATGAGCTCGGTGATGAACAGACAAAAAAGCATATTCAACAAATGGGTATTTTAGACGAATAAAAAAGACGGCGGTTCATTATATGAACCGCCGTCTTTTCTACTTGTACTGAAGCTGCATGCTTTGATCTATGCTTCCTCTTGAATTGCAGGTGTCCGTTGTTTGAGTTGTCAGTTATTGCTGAAATAAACTCTCGATATTTTCAATCTCTTTTGCCTTTTGTTTCACGTCTTCAGGGATTGAAATTTCCCCTATTTCATTGAACTGACTGTAATTTCCGTCAATCGTCTGGTTCATCGTTACCTTTTCCCCGTTCTGGTCAATAGTGAACGTCATATCTACTTTCATTTTGTGAGGATAGTACGTTTCTTTATCTATAGAGAAAGAGTAACTCAATTTTTTGAAATCGACACCATCCATAAGGTTTTCGGGAATTTGACCTCCTGTGAGGGATTCTTTCATTGCCTGATCAACAAGGTTTTTAACCTTCTCCCCTTCTGAACGTAAAGAAAGGATGTAATAATTATCTTTTTCCTCCAAGTCGAATTCATCGATAAACTCTTTCAAGCTATCCAGCTGAGACACAGGCGTTTGTTTCTCTGCATCTATGGCATTCAGTTGTTCAGCCACTTCCTTAGGAGCTTTATACCATCCATTCTTCGTAGGAAGAGTCATATATAAACCATCGGGTGTGTAGTATTGTTTCATCACCTGTCCCATTGTTTCTACTTTTTGATGGTAAGCCATTGGCTCCGTTTGGACTTTTGATTCAATTTTGGACGTGATCGGTTCTCCTAAAGGAAGAGCAGGTGAATCCGCTTGGCTTGATTGACTATCGTCCATTTCAAGCGTATGGGTAGACTCCATTTTCAACAAAAAGTTATCCAATTTTTTGCTTGCTTCTGAAGACTTTTGATAAATGTCCTCGATCTTCGCCCCTTCTGAACTGGAACATGCTGTAGTGAATATAAGTATAGTCATGATGCTCAGGGTAGAGATGATCAGCTTCTTCATAGAATGACCCTCCTAATAATTTTTCTTCTATTTGAATATACGATATGGAAATAAAATGGTTTCACTCTAACGTCATTTCCTCTTCCGTTTACGTAAAGTGTAAGAAAGGAATAATAAAAAATAGAAACTAACCAACGCGCGGTTTGTATTTACTTCTGCTTGTGGTACGATTTATACAGGTGAAGTTAGTATCGAACAGGAAGTTAAAATGAACATATCCAGAATTAAAGGCAGCTGATCAAACATGAAAACTTTTTACGATTTCTACCAAAATCCAGTTCAATTATCTTTTGATGATCACCCTTTCTCCAAAGATCCCAAACATGTATGGATCATTTGCCGTTATAAAGGCCAATGGCTGCTGACGAAACATAAAGATCGTGGTTTGGAATTTCCAGGAGGAAAGGTCGAGAGCGGAGAGACAGCGGAAGAGGCTGCAATCAGGGAAGTGAAAGAAGAAACAGGTGCTGACGTAGAGGAGCTGCGCTATATAGGGCAATACCACGTAGAAGGAAAAGGTGGTACCGTCATTAAAAACGTTTATTTCGCTGAGATAGCTGAATTGGTGGAACAAGACCATTATTTTGAAACCGATGGTCCTGTCTTATTCAGCCACCTTCCGAAAGGCCTGGCAAACAACAACCGTTTCAGTTTCATGATGAAAGATGAAGTCCTTCCCTTATGTATGGAGAGAATTGAACAACATAACTAAAGTAACTCTTCCTGGGTGAGAAGTGTTATTGCTACTCACACACTGCTGACTCGTGCATTCATGGCCGGGATCGCAAAAGCAAAGGGTACAATCAAAAGCTGATACCAGTTAAAAAAGAGAGAGCGTCGGACCGATAAGTCCGACGCTCTCATTTTATATGAGGAGATGAGGAAACAATTTTCAGTGTTACTTGTGATAAACAGGTCCAGCCTGCTTAACTTCATCGCTTGCATAAGAGAATTTCTTAAAATTCTCATGAAACTTATCTGCTAGTTGTTTAGCTTCCTGATCATATTCTTCAGGATTTTCCCATGTTTTTCTAGGAATCAGAACTTCATCTGGCACCCCGGGAACATGCATAGGAATGTTGAGGCCGAAGAAAGGATCGGTATAAGTTTCTACGGAATTCAATTCACCTTCCAAGGCAGCTTGAATCATGGAACGGGTATAGGATAATTTCATCCGGCTGCCCTGCCCGTAGGCTCCACCTGTCCAACCTGTATTGACAAGGTAAACGTCCGTATTGAACTGATCGATCTTTTCACCCAGCATCTCTGCGTAAGTAGAAGGAGCTAGTGGTAAGAATGGTGATCCGAAACAAGCGGAAAAAGTAGCTTGTGGTTCGGTGATCCCTCTTTCTGTACCGGCCAGTTTGCTTGTATAGCCACTTAAGAAGTGGTACATGGCTTGTTCTTTTGTCAATTTACTGATGGGTGGTAAAACCCCTGTTGCATCTGCGGTCAAAAAGATGATCGCGTTAGGGTGACCAGCTCTGCTCGGCTGTACGATATTATCGATGTGTTGGATTGGATAAGCTGCTCTTGTGTTTTCAGTCAAACTTGTATCATCATAGTCAGGTTGGTGCGACAAATCATCGAGTACGACATTTTCTAAAACAGAACCAAAATGAATCGCATCAAAGATCTGAGGTTCTTTTTCCTTGGACAAGTTGATACACTTGGCATAGCATCCACCCTCGATATTGAATACACCGTGGTTGGACCATGCGTGTTCATCATCACCGATTAAACGTCTGAGCGGGTCTGCGGATAATGTAGTCTTTCCTGTTCCGGACAACCCGAAGAACAAAGCCACATCTCCTTCTTTCCCTACATTCGCAGAACAGTGCATAGGCAGAACATCTTTTTGAGGAAGAAGGTAATTCATGACAGAGAAGATGGATTTTTTAATCTCTCCTGCATATTCCGTTCCTCCAATGAGAACGATCCGATGTTTAAAGGAAATCATGATGAAGGCTTCAGAGTTCGTTCCATCCGTTTCAGGGTCTGCTTTGAAGGTCGGGGCAGATACGACCGTGAATTCTGGTTCGTGATCTTTGTATTCTTTTTCAGTCGGACGGATGAACATCTGGCGTGCAAATAGGTTGTGCCAGGCGAATTCATTGATGACTTGAAGAGGCAGACGGTACTTCTCATCTGCTCCAGCAAAACCTTTGAATGTATACAGCTCATCGCGCTGTTTTAAATAATCGAGTACTTTGTGGTAGAGGTTCACAAATACTTCTTCTTCAATAGGGGCATTCACTTTTCCCCAGTCCACTTTACCTTTAGATACATCATCCTCAACGATGAACTTATCTTTCGGGGACCTTCCTGTATAGGTACCAGTGGTAGCCTGCACGGCACCCTTATCCGTCAAAGTACCTTCATTTCGATCCAAGATTCTTTCAACGAGCTGGGGAACGGATAATTGGTGGTGCACATTCTCTTGGGCTAACAATATTTTTAAGTCGGACATTTGATTGATGGTACTCATAGTGTCTACCCGCCTTTATAAAGAGATTTAAGTAAGCTGATGTATGATTATGTTCATTAGTATAACACATTGGATTATATCGTCCATACTATTCGTGAAAATGCTTACATTATTTTTTATACCTTTTATGTCTGTGAATTTGACTGTCTTTAATGAATGTTCACTTCCACACAACTATTAAAACATAATCGACTTTTAATATGGTATGTCTCATGGAAGCAATATGTTTAAGTTAGTATGGTTTATCTCTTTATCAAATACTCTTTTCGAAGTTCTTTCTAAATTATTGAAGACATGGGCGGCAATTGACATGAGGGGGTGTTTTCGATACGATATCTTAGAACGGAAACTCTCTTATCCAGAGTCGGTGGAGGGACAGGCCCTTTGAAGCCCGGCAACCGTCATGCATATGACATGGTGCTAACCTGAAGCAAGGAGATCGATGCTCCTTGGACGATAAGAGCGAAAGGAAGCAACCCCTTTCCTCGAGTCAGGAAGGGTTTTTTCTTTTTCAAAGGAGAAAAAATCCATAGTAGGTATCACATATACTCAAGATACTTATTAAAAACTCAGAGGTTGTGTCAAGGGTGCGAAACGAACATATAATGAAACTTAACTTAAAAGTTTTTGCACATACTGGTAAAGAGTTCCGTCTAATACTTTGTACTTTAGAAGGAGGAGTTTTTCAGAATGCCAGCCAATCGCCGGTTATTCACATCAGAGTCTGTCACAGAAGGCCATCCGGATAAGATCTGCGACCAGATTTCTGATGCGATTTTAGACGAAATTTTAAAAAATGACCCGAACGCAAGGGTCGCATGTGAAACAACAGTAACAACGGGACTTGTGCTAGTTTCAGGAGAAATCAGCACGAATACTTATGTAGACATTCCTTCCATTGTCCGCCAAACCGTAAAAGATATCGGATATACTAGAGCCAAATACGGCTTTGATGCAGATACATGCGCGGTTCTGACAGCAATTGATGAGCAATCCCCTGATATTGCGGGCGGCGTAGACGTGGCCTATGAATCTCGCGAAGGTCAGATGAGTGAAGATGAGATTGAATCCATCGGAGCAGGTGATCAAGGGTTGATGTTCGGTTTCGCCAATAATGAAACCGAGGAGCTGATGCCTCTGCCGATTTCATTAGCCCACAGGCTCTCTAAACGACTATCTGATGTACGTAAAGATGGTACATTAGAATACTTGCGGCCAGATGGTAAAACCCAAGTGACCATTGAGTATGATGAAAATGATGTACCTAAGCGAGTGGATACGATCGTCATTTCTACTCAACATGCAGAAGAAATCACTTTGGAACAAATCAAAACAGACCTGAAAGCGGAAGTGATCGATCCTATCGTTCCTTCTCACTGGATTGATGAGAAAACGAAATACTTCATTAATCCTACTGGACGTTTTGTCATTGGAGGACCTCAAGGAGATGCAGGTTTAACAGGACGAAAAATCATCGTAGATACATACGGTGGATACGCCCGTCACGGTGGTGGAGCTTTCAGTGGTAAAGATGCAACGAAAGTTGACCGTTCTGCCGCCTATGCCGCTCGATATGTAGCCAAAAATATCGTAGCTGCAGGTTTGGCTGATTCTGTTGAAGTGCAGCTCGCTTATGCCATCGGTGTTGCACAGCCCGTTTCTATCTCCATCAATACGAATGGAACAGGGAAAGTATCAGAAGAGGATCTAGTTGAAGTCGTTCGCGAACTTTTCGATTTGCGTCCGGCCGGAATCATCAAGATGTTGGATCTCCGCCGTCCGATTTATCGTCAAACGGCTGCTTACGGACACTTCGGTCGTACCGATGTAGAATTCCCTTGGGAAAAAACCGATAAAGCAGAAGAACTTAAAAACAGATTCAAGTAAAAAGAAGCTGTCTCTATGATCATAGAGGCAGCTTCTTTCATATACTTACTTAATCCAGGTTTTTATAATACTGCCCTTTTTCCACATAGCTTGCACGGATACGATTCAGCTCCTGGATATCTTTTTCTTCCAATTCTCTTACCACTTTGGCAGGTCTTCCAAAGGCAAGTGTGTTCGGTGGAATGACTTTGCCTGGAGGTACCAGACTCCCGGCTCCTATGAAGGCTTGCTCTCCGATTTCAGCTCCATCTAAAATGAGTGACCCCATTCCGATCAGTGCATTCTTTTTAATGTGTGCGGAGTGAAGAGTGACTTGATGTCCTACAGTGACTCCATCCTCAATGACTAACGGCTGGTCCGGACTTTGGTGGAGGAGGCTGAGGTCCTGGATATTCACTTCATCCCCTACACGAACTGGAGCTACATCACCCCGTATGACAGTTTTGAACCATACACTCGATTTTTTTCCGATCGTAACATCCCCGGTGATGACTGTATCTTCTGCAATGAATGCTGTGGGATCGATTTGTGGTCGTTTTCCTTTATATTCGCAAATCATGTCGAACCCCCTTATAATATGACTATATCAAGTATATCAAAAGTAAGGAGTCGTGACGTATGACATCATTTGTTTCAGATCAAAGCGCAGCCACTGTAATTATCGTCCACGGAGCATTCGAACATTCAGGTCGTTACGATGATCTGGCAAGCCAATTCCACAAAGATGGTTTTGATGTCATTTATGATGACTTGCCCGGACAAGGCAGATCTCCCGGAAAAAAAGGACATATCAAAAGCTTTCATGAATATATAGAAACGATCCAGAAATGGATTGAAAAAGCGGACCCCGATAAGCCTGTATTTCTTCTAGGTCACAGCATGGGGGGGATTGCGGTGATTCGAACGATGCAAAAGGTGAAGCCGCGAGTGGAAGGAGTCATTCTCTCATCTCCTGCAGCTGGAATACTTAATGGGGCAGAGAAACCGATGGAAATCGCTTCTTACATCCTCAACCGGTTGTCACCACGATTGAGAGTCAAAGCTTCCTTGCAGCCAAATTTAATCACACGGAATGAAAAAGTCATTTTAAAAGATGAAGACGATGATTTGATTTTGGATAAAGTATCGATTCGGTGGTATCGTGAATTCAAACAAGGGATCAAAGAAGCGTTCCGTCATACGGATCAGTTTCCTGATGTTCCTCTGTTAGTCATGCAGGCCGGAGACGACCGCATCGTCGATGTAAGTAAAACGAAAGAATGGTTTCATAAAATAGATCTCACAGAGAAAAGCTATAAACAATGGCCCGGGTTATATCATGAAATCTTTAATGAACCTGAATGGCCTATGGTCTATGAATACAGCTTGAACTTCATGCAGTTACAGTTGAAAAAGACGAAATTATAGGAGGGTGGATCATTGGCGTCTAAAGTTCCACAAAATGCTGTTCATTTGATGTATAAAGTTTATAAGGAAGTGTTCCCGAGTGTCCATCGAGAATTGAAGTACTGGGTGGATAGAGCAGAAGCTATACCGAATGAAGAGCTCCGCACACAGGCGCTGGCGAGTATAGAAGCGAAGACATTCCATTGTGAAGGCGGAGCCATTTATTCAGTTCTGGCAGGGCACCACGCACCGGATGTGGTCCGTTTCATCGTAGCCTACCAGACGATCAGTGATTATTTGGATAATTTATGCGATCGCAGCACATCCATGGACCCGGAAGATTTTCGTATGCTTCATGAATCCATGCTTGATGCCTTGAATCCTGAAAACGAGTTGAAAGATTACTACCAATTCAGAGAGGATCAAGAGGATGGTGGTTATTTGGGGGATCTCGTTAAAACCTGTCAGAATGTCCTCGGGAAATACCCGCAATATGAAAATGTGAGGTACCATACTGGTAAACTATGTGCGTTGTATGTGGACTTGCAGGTACATAAACACGTAATGGAAGAGGAGCGGATTCCTCGTCTTATGAACTGGTTTGAAAACCATCAGGAAGAATGGCCGGACTTAGAATGGTATGAATTTTCTGCGTGCACTGGTTCTACACTGGGCATCTTCTGCCTCGTTTCTTATACATTGGGGGATAGGATTGACGGACGTCTGGCTCAACAAATCGAAAAAAGCTATTTCCCTTTCATGCAGGGGCTGCACATCCTTTTGGATTACTATATCGATCAAGAGGAAGATGAGGTCGAGGGAGACTTGAACTTCTGCTCTTATTACAATCATGATGGACAAATGAAGGAGCGCTTTAAGTACTTTGTCACTCAGACAAATGAAGAAGTCTCAAAATTACCTGATTCAAACTTCCACCAGATGATTCGTAAAGGTCTGGTCGGGATGTATCTTGCGGATAGAAAGGTGGATCGTCTGAAAGGAGCCGAAACTTTCGTGAAAGATTTGTTGAAAGTGAGTGGTCGTAAAGCGACATTCTTTTACTACAATACGAAAATGTATCACAAAATAAAGCCTGGTCGACTTTAATGTCTGCCAGGCTATTGTTTTTCGATCGCTACAATGAAAGGCGGGTCATTCTTCTGATTGATGAAACCGTATTGCAATGCTTTGAAATACTTTTGGTCAAGGTTACTTACGTATTCCAGCAAAGCGTTCTTTTCTTCCTTCCCGCCTGGGTGTCCGTGATAAACGACCAGCACGAGTATGCCGCCTTTTTGAATCATTGATAAAATTTTCTCTACAGATTCTATTGTCTCCTTAGGAGTCGTAACAATACTTTTATCACTTCCCGGCAGATACCCAAGGTTATAGATCGCTGCTTTAATTTGAGAGTGGTGTTTTTCCGGTATACACTCTTTTACATGGCTGTGAGATTCATGAAACAACGTAGCTCTCGATTCCATGTCGTTATCCCTTAACCTCTGCCTCGTGTTGTCCACAGCCTCTTGCTGTATATCAAACCCATAAACGTGACCATTTTCACCTACTTGATTAGTCAAAAATAATGTATCATGACCATTTCCACAGGTAGCGTCGATTGCGATATCCCCTTCACTTAGTGCTTGCTCCATGAGTGAATGGGAGTATGGAAGTACCCTTTGTAATACCATACTTTTTTTCACCTCCATATTCTCTAATAAAAACCTTGAGATATTGTAGCACGAATAAAAAGAAAAACCTATATAATGATTCGTTTCTATTCCAACCTTCCTTTATAATGAAAATATGAAAAACAAGGGGGAATCGTTTTGGAAATCACTCCGCTTAAAGGGCATTCTTCACACGTAAACAAAGTAGCTGTCAGTCCAGATGCTCGTTACATAGCCTCAGCCGGTTTCAGTGGTGAACTTTTCTTATGGGATGTAGAACGGGAGGAACGTGTCCAAGTTTATGAAGGTCACCAACAGACCGTTAATGGGGTTTGCTGGCTGGATGATGGGAAGAAAATTTTGTCTGCTTCCGGCGATGGGAAGATTTTGATACATGAAGTTTCCACAAGCTCGCCTTTACGCGAGATGCAAGACTTAAAATCCGGTGTTAATCATCTCCGTGTAACAGCAGATGAACGTTTTTTCCTGACTAGCACAAAATCTCATTTGATGAATCTTTGGGATTTTGAGGAAGGGAAGAAAGTTTCCACACTTAAAAGTGACCAAAAGAATCAAGGTGTCCTGTCTGTTGCGCGCTTTCATGACCATGCCATTATAGGAGGGCTGGGTAAAACGCTGCGGCGAATCTCCATTATGGAAGGGGAAGTTCTGGAGCAGATGGAAGCGCATGAAAGTGCTGTGATGGGCTTCCGATTTTTTGATGAAGACCGGCATGCGGTTTCAGTCGGGTACGATGGTAAGTTGCTTATTTGGGACATGGTCACTCATCAACCATTAGAGAAGTTCCACCTCGGGGATGAAGGTTATTATGGCATAGACGTTTCTCCTGATGGATTAGAAGCAGCAGTGACTATGCCTTACGAATTGAAAAGAATTACTTTATCGGACCTTTCTGTTCAACAATTGTCCCTGCCTGCAAAAGGGAATTATAGTGTGAATTATGCGCAGGACGGCTCTTATCTTGCAATCGGTTCTGCAGATAAAACAGTTCGGGTAGTTTCAATACCATAAGTGCTTAAAATCCAGGTGATCACCCAAGTATCTGATATAGCAGCTGGATTTCTTCGCTGTTATGTATTTGATAGCGACCCCGGACATGCTTGACAAAGGCTATGCGTTTCATTAAGATACGATTAGATATGAATTGACGTAGAAAAGGAGTAGTAGTAAAGAGTCATGTTATCAGAGAGGCAGCGGTTGGTGTAAGCTGCTCATGACCTTTATGAACTCGCCTTGGATGTCGCAGAGGTGAATTCAACAAGTAGCCTTTGCCGGTACAGTCACCGTTATTGACTTTTCGAGTGAACGTTTTAGTGAACGTTAATTTGGGTGGTACCGCGGGAATCAAGCCTCTCGTCCCATATAGGGACGAGAGGCTTTTTATATTTTAATATGGAAGAATTGAGGAGGAAAAGAAATGGCGTTTGATCATAAGAACATCGAAAAGAAATGGCAGAATTACTGGCTGGAAAACAAAACATTCAAAACTGACGGCCATTCTGACAAAAAGAAATTTTATGCGTTGGATATGTTCCCTTACCCTTCAGGAGCTGGGTTGCACGTTGGGCACCCGGAAGGGTATACAGCTACAGATATCTTATCTCGGATGAAGCGGATGCAGGGGTACGAAGTACTTCACCCCATCGGGTGGGATGCGTTCGGACTTCCTGCTGAGCAATATGCGTTAGATACCGGGAATGACCCCGAAGAGTTTACTGAACAAAATATCAATACATTCCGCCGTCAAATTCAAGAGCTCGGCTTCTCCTACGACTGGGATCGCGAAGTGAACACGACGGATCCGGATTATTATAAATGGACACAATGGATTTTCTTGAAACTGTATGAAAAAGGATTGGCCTATATTGATGAAGTCGCAGTAAACTGGTGCCCAGCGCTTGGTACCGTACTTGCGAATGAAGAAGTCATTGATGGAAAGAGTGAACGCGGAGGGCATCCGGTCGAGCGACGTCCAATGAAGCAGTGGATGTTGAAGATTACCGCCTATGCCGATCGTCTGCTTGAGGACCTTGAAGACTTGGATTGGCCGGAAAGCATCAAAGATATGCAGCGCAATTGGATAGGTAAGTCTGAAGGTGCTGAAGTCTCCTTTAAAATCGATGGATTTGAAGAAACCTTTGATGTATTCACCACCCGCCCAGATACATTATTCGGCGCGACCTATGCAGTCCTTGCTCCTGAACATCCACTCGTTGATAAAGTGGTATCTGCTGAGCAAAAAGCTTCAGTTAATGAGTATATCGAAAAAGCGAAGCATAAAAGTGACCTTGAACGTACAGATTTAGCTAAGGATAAATCCGGTGTCTTCACGGGCGCTTATGCAATCAATCCAGTAAATGGAGAGAAACTTCCTATCTGGGTGGCCGATTACGTATTAATGAGCTACGGAAGTGGAGCAATCATGGCAGTACCTGCCCATGATGAAAGAGATTATGAATTTGCAACGAAATTCGAGCTTCCGATCATTCCTGTCGTTGAAGGTGGCGATGTAGAGCAGGAAGCTTATACGGGAGACGGCAAACACATCAATTCAGATTTCCTGAATGGCTTGGAAAAGGAAGAAGCGATAGAAAAAGCTGTCCAATGGCTTGAGGAAAACGGAAAAGGTGAAAAGAAAACAACTTATCGTCTGCGTGACTGGTTGTTCAGCCGTCAACGTTATTGGGGAGAGCCTATCCCTGTCATTCACTGGGAAGATGGTTCTATAACTCCTGTTAAAGAGGAAGAACTCCCTGTAGAGCTGCCGAAGACGTCTGAAATCAAACCTTCTGGTACAGGCGAATCCCCGTTAGCGAACATCGATGACTGGGTCAATGTCGTGGATCCTGAAACAGGTATGAAGGGCCGGAGAGAAACGAATACGATGCCTCAATGGGCAGGTAGCTGCTGGTATTATCTGCGTTATATTGATGCCGATAATGATGATATCTTTGCTGACTATGATTTGTTGAAGAAATGGCTGCCTGTCGATGTTTACATCGGAGGAGCGGAACACGCAGTCCTTCACCTGCTTTATGCTCGATTTTGGCACAAAGTCCTTTATGATGTGGGTGTAGTACCGACTAAAGAACCATTCCAAAAACTTTTCAACCAAGGAATGATTCTTGGGGAAAATAATGAAAAAATGAGTAAATCCAAAGGAAATGTAGTGAATCCAGATGATATCGTTTATTCACATGGAGCGGACACTTTGAGATTGTATGAAATGTTCATGGGACCTTTGGATGCTTCAGTGGCATGGTCTACAAACGGTTTAGATGGCGCACGCAGATTCTTGGACCGCGTGTGGAGACTTTTTGTCCAGGATGAAACGTTATCTCCATATGTGAAAGAAGAATCAAGCGAAGACTCACTGGATAAAATTTACCACGAAACCGTGAAAAAGGTTACGGAGAACTTTGAAGAGCTTCGTTTCAACACTGGTATCTCTCAAATGATGGTCTTCATTAATGAAGGTTATAAAGCAGAGGAAATACCAAAGCATTATGTAGAAGGTTTCGTTAAGCTGCTATCCCCGGTTGCTCCACACTTGGCTGAAGAACTATGGCAGCTATTGGGACATTCGGAAACGATCAGCTATCAACAATGGCCGAGCTATGATGAGTCCAAGCTTGTTGAAGATGAAGTTGAAATTGTTGTACAAGTCATGGGGAAAGTACGAGCTAAAATGATGGTAAACAAAGACGCTTCCAAAGAAGACTTAGAAAAACAAGCGTTGGAAAATGAAAATGTACAACCTTGGCTGGAAGGAAAAACAGTCAGAAAAGTGATAGCAGTTCCGGGAAAATTAGTCAATATCGTGGCTAACTAGTGTCAGAAACATCACCTTGAGAGTCCATCTCAAGGTGATTTTTTTATCTTCTAACATATGCGGTGCCAATTTCTTGACTTTGAAATATAATTTAATAAAATTAACATAGCAAAGGGATATAAAAGGAGGAATTTACCATGAGCCAAATCGAAGAAATCAGTCCGGAGAAAGTTGAAGAAATGATTGAGAACGAAGAAAATTTCACAGTGATTGATGTGCGTGAAGATGAAGAAGTTGCTGAAGGGATGGTACCGACAGCAAAGCATATTCCTTTAGGAAATATCCCTGATGAAATTGATCAATTATCGAAAGATGAACAATATGTTATGATTTGCCGTTCCGGTAGAAGAAGTATGAAAGCTGCCGAGTTTATGAAAGAAAAAGGATTTACCCATGTGAAGAACATGGACGGCGGTATGCTGAACTGGAATGGGGAACTAGTTTTCTAAATAGGTAGGTAATCAACAATGATGATACTTCTATATATATTAACAGGAACTCTTTCTCTTTTATTATTGAATGACTTTTATAAAAGGTCTTTCTTGAAACCATTCAACCCATCTGCTGTTTCTGATGATTTTTGTATTATTGATATTCGAGATTATATCTCCGCTCACCGCTCTCCATATCCTGGGGCCGAAAATATTCCTTTAAGCTATTTGTCCAGAGCTTTGAATGAACGGTTCGAATGCCCAAAAGAAATTCTATTGGTCACAGATGATAAGCGTGGGGCTAAAATAGCTGCAAAAATGATAAAGAAAAAGCAGAACAAACCTGTTTACTATGTACAGTCTTAATTGGATCTAGAGAACTTTCTTCTATATTAAATAGGAGAAGGTTCTTTTTTATTGGAAACCGCTTTTCAAGGAAAGATCATTCTTATTCACTTTGTAAGGAAAGGTTGTCATGTTATTAAATGAGATACGCCTGTAGGAGGAAAGCATTTCAAAAGTGATGAAGTAGTCTCTTCATTATTCATCTGCACATCTAAGAAATTTATAGCAGCCATTCATTTCGATGGAATTTATAATGAAATACATTCTTCAAAATTTATTTTAAACCATGTATTGACTCTTAAACTACTATGCTGTAATATTATTAACGTTGCTTATTTGAGAGCAACAGACAGGAAAAATAAAAACTATTTTTTCAACAAAATCTAGCAAAACATATTGACAGTTTATTACACCATGTGCTAGAATTTGATTACTGTCGCTCAAGCGGCAATTTGATCTTTGAAAACTGAACGAACCAACCAGTACGTCAAGATATTTCTTCTATTAAGAAGAAAACGAAACAAGCACATTCGGTGTGCAAATGAGCAAGACAAACTTTTTCAACTTTTATGGAGAGTTTGATCCTGGCTCAGGACGAACGCTGGCGGCGTGCCTAATACATGCAAGTCGAGCGCG
>NZ_JAIVAI010000002.1 GCF_020171525.1 Halobacillus yeomjeoni | reverse complement strand
AAGCCCTCCTTGAGATGAGATTTCCCTTTGCCTTTGAGCAAATAAGATCCCTCAGAGACGATGAGGTTGATAGGTCCGAGGTGGAAGCGTGGTGACACGTGGAGCTGACGGATACTAATTGATCGACGACTTATCTATCTGATTTAATCATTCGTGAAAAGCGTAGTTGGTTCAATCGTTGAAATGTTTTCCTTATCCAGTTTTGAGGGTTTACCTCAGAATCAAATACGATGTGGTGGTGAAGGCGAAGAGGTCACACCTGTTCCCATGCCGAACACAGCAGTTAAGCTCTTCAGCGCCGATGGTAGTCGGGTCGATCCCCGTGAGAGTAGGACGCTGCCACATTGTATACCATTTTCATATGGTGGGTTTTTCCCACATTATCGCGGGGTAGAGCAGTCTGGTAGCTCGTCGGGCTCATAACCCGGAGGTCGCAGGTTCAAATCCTGCCCCCGCAACCAAATTATTTTTCTCTTACTTCTTGATTGAAGTAAAGTTTTTTTATTTGGTCCGGTAGTTCAGTTGGTTAGAATGCCTGCCTGTCACGCAGGAGGTCGCGGGTTCGAGTCCCGTCCGGACCGCCACTATTACTTAATTGAAATCATATTCCCAGCCTTAGGAGAGTTTCCTAAGGCTTTTATTATGTTCTTTTTTATTTCAAAGCTCGGATTGGTATAATAGTAATACTAGATGAGTTCAAAGGGGAGACCCGTTTGTGGATGAATTTTCTTTTATTGATTCTATTCGACCGTCCTATTATAAACAGCCTTCTTTAGTGAAAGGAATCGGAGATGATGCCGCAGTCTTCCGCCCGAGCGGTCAGGATGTCGTCACTGCTGTCGACACGATGGTAGAGGGTGTTCATTTTTCCAGGAAGACGATGAGCCCTTTTTATATGGGTTATCGGGCGCTGGCAGCGAACTTGAGTGATTTGAGTGCCATGGGCAGTACGCCTGCTTTTTACCTCGTATCGATAGTAGTCCCGGATGAGTGGGAACAGGAAGAGTTGAATGAACTCTATGCTGGTATGAAATCTTTGGCAGATGAATACAGCGTGGATCTGATTGGTGGTGACACTGTTTCAGGGGATCAGCTGAGTATTTCTGTCACTGTATTCGGCTATGTGGATAGAGGAAAGTCCCGTTATCGATCATCTGCCAAACCGGACGATATCGTTTTTGTTACGGGAACGCTTGGCGATTCAAGGGCAGGGCTGGAAATCTTGTTGAACGATCTGTCTATTGATTCCAAGGAGGCTGCATTCTTCATTGAACGTCACAGACGGCCGGTGCCAAGGGTGGATTTTGCCCAGTCGCTTCTGCCAATCGAACGGTTAGCATTGAATGATGTAAGTGATGGGATTGCGAGTGAAGCTCATGAAATAGCAGAAGCTTCCCAGGTCGATCTGCATCTTAAAATGGAAGACATCCCATTTACGGATTCCATCAAAAAGTGGTTCAATAAGAATTATAAAGAATGGATCCTTTCCGGTGGCGAGGATTTCGAACTGATCGGCACAGTCGCGGATGAGGATTGGAACGTTGTGGAAGAAGCTGCGAAAGACTGCGGGATCTCTATTACGAAGATCGGTACTGTTAAAGAGATGGCTCATGAGCAGCCTGAAGTATATATATATGAGAACAATGAAAAGAAAAAATTAATGAAATCAGGATATACGCATTTGAAAAGGGGTGAGTGAATGAAACGATATGAATGGATCAGTTCATCCCCTGAGGAAACGAAGGATTTTGCTGAAAAGCTCGGTCAACGACTCGAAGCAGGAGATGTTTTGACCCTGGAAGGCGACCTCGGGGCCGGTAAAACGACTTTTACTAAAGGGTTGGGTCTTGGCTTGGGCGTGAAGCGTACCATCAATAGTCCGACTTTCACCATTATTAAAGAATATATGGGACGGGTCCCTTTTTATCATATGGATGTGTACCGTTTGGAAGATAGCGAGGAAGATCTAGGTTTTGATGAGTATTTCGAGGGAGAGGGAGTCACCGTCGTTGAATGGGCTCACTTCATTGAGAATTATCTGCCGGAAGAGCGACTGGACCTCTCCATCCATTACTTAGATGAAACACGCCGGAAAATTACTCTCGATGCACAATCGAGCCATTTTGAAGAGATATGTGAGGCGATAATGAAATGAATATATTAGCGATCGATACGTCGAACTATGTTATGGGAGTTGCCGTCGTCAAAAACGGTGTCGTAGCTGGTGAATATATCACCAATATCAAAAAAAATCATTCGATTCGTTTGATGCCTGCGATCGATCAAGTTATGAAAGAGACGGGTACGGTACCTGAAGACTTGGACCGGATCGCTGTTGCTCATGGTCCCGGGTCCTACACAGGGGTCCGGATCGGGATGACTACGGCTAAAACGATGGCCTGGACGCTGGGGATCCCTGTTGTCGGGGTATCAAGTCTTGAGGCTGTTGCCAGGCAGGGAGTATTTTTCAATGGATATGTCTGTCCATTTTTCGATGCGCGTCGTGGACTTGTTTACACAGGGTTATACGACTCTCAGATGGAACTGGTGAAAGAGGAGACCAATGTCTTGATGGAAGAGTGGCTGCATCAATTGAAAGCTTTGAGAAAGCCGGTCTTGTTCTTGAGTCAGGATATGCACGTCCACGAGTCGATGATCCGGGATATTCTTGGGGATAAAGCATGGATTCCTGATGGCCCCTACCAATATGCGAGACCATCTATCATCGCTCAAGTTGGTGAAACGATGAATCCGGATCCACTTCATGAATTGGTGCCAAACTACTTGAGAATACCAGAAGCTGAGGCTAAATGGCTGGAGCAGCAGGGGAAGAAGTAAATGCCACACGTACGTAAAATGGTCCGGGATGATATTGAAGACGTGATGTGGGTGGAGCGTGCTTCATTTGCCGTCCCCTGGACCGAAAAGACATTCATCAATGAAATTGAAGAAAATCCTTATGGGAATTATTATGTGATTGAAGTCGAAGGACAAGTGGTCGGTTACTGTGGATTATGGTTGATCATAGATGAAGCGCATGTCACAAACATCGCCATACATCCAGAGTATCGAGGAAACCAATACGGCGCAGAACTTTTCCGCTATGCCTGTAATCAAGCCATCGAGAATGGTGCAATCCAGTTGTCCTTGGAAGTCAGAGTATCGAATACGGCAGCGCAGCATTTATATCGGAAATTCGGACTGGTACCTGGTGGTGTCCGTAAAAGGTACTATTCCGATAATGGAGAAGATGCGTTAGTCATGTGGGTGGGTTTAAAAGATGAGTAATGATCAATATATTTTAGCGATAGAAACGAGCTGTGACGAAACAGCAGTAGCCATAGTGAAAAATGAACGTGAGTTGATTGCCAATGTGGTAGCTTCTCAAATCGAGAGCCATAAACGATTCGGTGGAGTCGTCCCGGAAATCGCATCCAGGCACCATATCGAGCAGATTACGATCACGCTGGAGGAAGCTTTGCAGCAATCCGGACTTACCATGGATGATATGGATGCCATTGCTGTAACCGAAGGGCCCGGCCTTGTAGGTGCGCTTTTAGTCGGAGTGAATGCAGCTAAGTCGATTGCCTTCGCAAATCAAAAGCCTTTGGTGGGCGTCCATCACATTGCAGGACATATTTACGCCAATCGTTTGGAAAAGGAATTTGAATTTCCTCTTCTTTCCTTGGTGGTCTCTGGAGGCCATACGGAGCTGATTCTGATGAAAGAACACGGTTCCTTTGAAGTGATTGGAGAGACGCGGGACGATGCAGCAGGAGAAGCTTATGATAAAGTCGCTCGGACTTTGAAGCTGCCTTATCCCGGTGGTCCACAAATCGACCGTTTGGCAGCGGAAGGTGAAGTGACGATCGACTTTCCTCGAGCATGGCTTGAAAACGGATCCTATGACTTCAGTTTCAGCGGATTGAAGTCCGCAGTTATCAACAGGCTCCATAATGCAAAGCAAAAAGGGGAAGTTTTACGCAATGAAGATGTAGCTGCAAGCTTTCAGGAGAGTGTCGTTGATGTGTTATCCACAAAAGCTTATCAAGCAGCGAAAGAATACGGCGTCAAACAGATGATTGTTGCTGGAGGGGTAGCTGCGAACAAAGGGCTTCGCGCTGCGCTTCAAGAGAAGTTTGAAGATTTAGATACAGAACTGCTTATCCCTCCGCTTCATTTGTGTACAGACAATGCCGCGATGATCGCAGCTGCAGGGGCTGTCGCTTACAATCAAGGGCACCGTGCAGGCTGGGATTTGAATGCAAACCCGGGGCTTGATCTTGAGATGTACGGAGCAAGAAAAAGGCCAGAGTGATTCAATAACCTTCTACCACTAACAGGTAGGAGGTGTTTTTTTGTCCAAAACTTATTCACAGATGTATAAACATACAGTGGATAAATTATAAACCTACCGTAAAAAAGGTAAAGAAATCGTTAACAAAAATGTGGATAAGTCTGTGGTCAAATGTGGATAATGTGAATAAACCTGTTAAGAACTGAAATAACGGTGCACAGGTTTTGGATAACGTGTGGATAGTGAATAGTCATATATACACCTATATGCAAGGATGATAAAGGAAAAATAGCACCTCAAGTTTTCCAGTATGTGGATAACTTGAGGTGCTATTAGATTCATTCATTTACTCATGCAGGGATTCCCATTCTTCCATGAGGGCTTCAATGCGTCGCTGGTTCTTTTCATTCGATTCTGTGAGTTCCAATGACTTTTCATGGTCCTGATAAATCTCAGGGTCACAAAGCAATTCATCGTTCTCTTCTAATTGAGCTTCAAGCTCCTCGATCTCAGCTTCGATTTCCGCAATTCGGCGGTTCTTCTTACGTTCTTCACGCTTGGCCTCTTTATCCTGTTGGAAACTATTTTTAGCTTGTGGTTCTTTATCCACAGACTGTTCTGCCTGTCTCTCCGCTTCTTCAATTTGCTGCAGTTCGTATTCCTCTTGTTTCTTTTGTGCGTAGTAGTCATAGTCTCCGAGGAACATGCGTGTCTCCTCAGGAAGCATTTCCACGACCTGTGTTGCAATTTTGTTGATAAAGTATCTGTCGTGGGAAACGAAAAGCAGGGTCCCCGGATAATCCACAAGGGCTGCTTCGAGCACTTCTTTACTATCGAGATCCAAGTGGTTGGTCGGTTCGTCCAAAATCAGGAAGTTCGCTTCCTGCATCATGAGTTTGGCAAGGGAGAGTCGAGCTTTTTCCCCACCACTGAGGGCAGATACCGGCTTCAACACATCTTCACCAGAAAATAAGAAATTCCCTAGCACGGTGCGGATATCTTTTTCGTTTTTCATCGGGTAGTCGTCCCAAAGTTCGTTGAGCACTGTTTTCTTGGAGTTGAGTTTCGTTTGTTCCTGATCGTAATATCCGATTTGGACGTTCGTACCGATCATCTTCGTCCCTTTGGATTCCTGTAATTCCCCGACGAGTGTCTTGAGAAGTGTCGTTTTTCCGACACCGTTCGGACCGACGAGAGCGACGGAATCGCCACGGCTCAAGTCGAGGTTCAAACCGTCGAACAGATATGGAGAACCGTCGGAGTACTGGAATGCAAAATCGCGGAGCTTCAACACATCGTTTCCGCTTTTCTTTGCCGTTTGGAAACTGAACTTCGCCGATTTGTTATCATCTTTCGGCTTATCGAGCTTTTCCATCTTCTCCAATTGTTTACGACGGCTTTGTGCCCGTTTACTAGTGGTCGCACGGACGATGTTTTTTTGGATGAAATCTTCCATCCGTTTGATTTCCTGCTGCTGCTTTTCAAACTGCTTCATTTCCTGTTCGAAGTCTTCTTCTTTCTTTTTCAAATAGTCACTGTAATTGCCGTGATATTTTTTCGACTGTTGAAAAGCGACTTCATAGACCGTGTTGACGATCTTATCCAGGAAGTAGCGGTCGTGGGAGACGATGACGACGGCACCCTGGTACCCTTGCAGATATCCTTCCAGCCAGGCGAGCGTGTCGATGTCCAAATGGTTGGTCGGCTCGTCCAAAATAAGGACGTCCGGTTTGGTCAACAACAACTTACCCAGAGCGAGACGGGTTTTCTGACCGCCGCTTAGAGATGTGATCGGGGTGTTCCAATCGAAGTTTTTGAAATTCAAACCGTTCAGGACCGACTTGATATCTGCTTCATACTGATATCCCCCAGCCGTCTTGAAGTATTCCTGTTTGCGGTCATATTCAGAAAGAAGCTGCTGGTACTTTTCAGGATCTTCCATCAACGCAGGATCGGCCATGTCTGTTTCCATGGAACGGAGTTCTTTTTCCAATCCTTTCAGATGAGAGAAAACCTGCTCCATTTCATTCCAGATCGTTTCGTCCGATTTCAACCCTGTATTTTGAGCGAGATAGCCGACGGTCGTTTCCTTCGGCTTGAAAATCTCCCCGGAGTCATAACTCATTTCACCGGCCATCATTTTCAGCAAGGTCGATTTGCCGGCACCGTTACGTCCGACGATGGCGATCCGGTCATTCATTTGTACTTCCAATTTGATATTCGATAAAATCAATTCCGCGCCGAAGCGCTTGGTCAATTGATTCAATTGCATGAGAATCATGTCGTTTCACCTCGATGAGATAAGTGTATCTTATAAAGGATTCCTCTAGCAAGACAGGCCTGTTCCTATGTGAAGGATTTAACGACTTCCATTTGATTTTCTGATAGAATAAGAGTAGTGTTTCAATCAGAAAGTTAGTGAATTTCCTTCCAAGAGGAGAGGAATCGATGGCAGAGTTTACACATTTCAATGAGCAGGGCCGGGCACGGATGGTCGACATCTCTGAAAAAGGGGAGACCGTCCGGACAGCGATCGCCCGGACTAGTGTCGAAGTCAATGAAGAAATTTACAATAAAGTAACCCATCAACAGATGGATAAAGGCGACGTATTGGGGGTCGCCCAGGTCGCTGGGATCATGGCGGCCAAAAATACGTCTGATTGGATTCCGATGTGCCACCCATTGTCCCTGAAGGGGATCGATGTTTCCTTTGAATGGAAGAGGGAAGAGGACACGTACCGATTGATCATCCATGCTTCTGTAAAAACGAAAGGGAGTACAGGCGTGGAAATGGAAGCGCTCACGGCCGCATCGGCGACAGCGCTCACCGTTTACGATATGTGCAAGGCGATCGATAAGGGCATCGTCATCGGTCCGACCTATCTGGTAGAAAAAACAGGTGGAAAAAACGGGGATTATCAACGGAGAAGTGAGTAAAGGAGGAAAGTCCCATGGATTTGGAACCAACGAAAATTCCACAAGCGACAGCGAAGCGTCTACCGCTGTATTACCGCTTTTTGAATAACTTACATAGCCAGGGAAAAATGCGTGTATCCTCCAAGGAATTGAGTGACGCGGTCAAAGTCGATTCCGCAACGATCCGCAGAGATTTTTCCTACTTCGGTGCCCTTGGAAAAAAAGGGTACGGCTACAATGTCGAGTATTTGTTGTCTTTCTTCAGAAAAACGCTCGATCAGGACGAAACGACGGATGTCGCCCTGATCGGCGTCGGAAATCTGGGGACGGCATTTTTGAATTACAACTTCACAAAAAATAATAATACGAAAATCAAAATCGCTTTTGATGCCAGCGAAGAACGGGTCGGCACAGAAGTCGGCGGGGTGAAAGTCGAGCATATCGATGATTTGGAAGAAAAGATGGGCGATCTAACTGTCGCCATTTTGACCGTACCGGCCAACGCTGCGCAGGGCATCGCTGATCGTCTCGTGAAAGCGGGGGTATCCGGGATATTGAATTTCACTCCTGCCCGTATTTCCGTGCCGCATCACGTACGTGTGCACCATATCGATTTGGCGATCGAGCTTCAAGCGCTCGTGTACTTCTTGAAGCATTACCCGTTGGAAGACGAAGAGTTTTAAAAGAGTGTCTGTAGAGGCACTCTTTTTGTTTTGAAAAAAGTTTGAGCTCATGGAATAGTGGGGAGCGGGCGGAGGAAATGGTCCGCTTTCCGCGGGCGGCGCTGAGCCTCCTCGTTTCACTGCGGGGTCTCACCTGGACCGCTATTCCCGCAGGAGTCTTCCCATTTCCTCCGCCCACTCTTCAAGAATGGGATGAACAAACTTTACCCTCTATCGAATTTAAAGGAGGAATTATGAATAAAAAAGAATTGATGACCATATTGTTCATCGTCGTAGGATTCATTGGGTTCTTTGTTTGGTACGCGGATGGGGAGTATACATATCGTGGTCAATCTTCTCATTGGCAAGGGGCGTATATGGCTTCAGAAGAACATGGAGTGAAGACTCAACAGATCACTCTTACTTATGAGGGAGAAAAAGGTGTGGAGGATATGCCTGTTTCTTATGAGGTTTCTGCGAAGGGTTTGGGTTTCAACAGAACAAGGCGTCTTCAAAATCATAAAATCCTGTTCGAATTCGAATGTTCACATTGTCGTGTTGCCCTGAAAGCGAAAGAGATCGTGATTGATTTGGAATGGGACAATAAAAAGGAAACGTTGGTATTAGAACCTTAGAAAATCGTTATGCTAAAGAGTAGAGAAGGGTTTCCTTGAAAAAGGAAGCTCTTATTTATTTGTGCGTTTTACGGACTATGCATCTGGCATACTTGTACAAGCAGTTCCGTGGTTAATCGTCTGTTCAGGTGGTATAGTGGTTAATAGTTCGAGTGTCGAAATAAAGGAGGGAAGTGGATGAGTAAATTACCGAATAAATGGCTCGTCGTCGTATCGGTGTTGTTCGGTACGTTCACGGTCATTTTAAATAACAGCATGCTGAACCCGATCCTTCCTCGATTCATTGAAATCTTCGATTCCAATGCCGTTGCGGTCGGGTGGATCCTTACCATCTTTATGGTCTCCATGGGAATGACGATGCCTTTGACCGGCTATTTCGGAGATCGTTTCGGTAAGAAGAAAGTTTACTTAGCAGGACTGAGTGTCTTCATTCTCGGATCTCTCTCCGGGTTCTTTTCACAAAAGCTTGCGATGCTCATCATCTCCCGTGCCATACAGGGGATGGCCGGCGGTCTGATGCTGCCGATTGCCATGGCTCTCATATTCAATTCGTTCCCCCGTCATGAAAGGGGACTTGCCGTCGGTGTTTATGGGGTAGCAGCAATGGTCGCACCTGCAATTGGTCCGACGGTCGGGGGCTTCCTCATTCAATACGTGGAATGGAACTGGTTGTTCGCCTTCAACATTCCATTCGGAGTGACCGGTTTAATTTTGTCTTCACGTTTCCTGGAGCGGACAGAAACCAATCCGGAGAAAAAATTCGATTTGATCGGTTTTATCATCGTCACATCTGGAATCGGTGCCATCCTGTTTGCGCTTGGCAGGGGAAGGACGCTGGATACGTTATTTGATCCATTGAACCTCTCGCTGATTATCGGTGGATTGATCGCCGTCATTCTATTTGTGAAGTTTGAAAATAAACAGTCCGATCCGCTGTTGAATTTGTCGGTGTTCAAAGTGCCGACGTATTCCGTTTCGATCCTCGTTACATCGGCGGCTTCGATCGGTTTGTTCTCAGGGATATTCCTGCTTCCATTATTGATTCAGAAAGTGTACGGACTCAATGAAGTGATGACAGGACTGCTGTTTTTACCGGCAGCGGCTGCAAGCGGAATCTTCATGTCCATCGGTGGACGGATTCTAGATAAAAAAGGACCGAAATACGTCGTGCCGCCGGGACTTGCCATCATGGGTGGTGCTACCCTCGGTCTCAGCTTTCTTCAGCTGTCCACCCCGTACTGGCTGATCTTGTTGTTGAACACCGTCCGTGGCTTGGGAATGGGACTTGGCAATATTCCGGCGACGACTTCAGGCATGAATGCCATTCCTGAACATCTCGTCGCGCAAGGGTCTGCGATGAACAATATCATCAGGCAGATATCATCTTCACTAGGAATCGTCTTTTTCTCGATTTATTATGAAGTGAGACGGGCGCAAGTAGCGGCTGCACCGGGGATCGATATGCAGTCGGCCACGCTTCAGACGCTGAACGAAGCGTTCCTCGTATCCGCCATCGTCATATTCATCGCGCTGCCTTTCTCTTTCATATTGAAAGGCGTCCAGGACGATAAAGAATAAAGCATAAAAAGAACGCAGGAGGTTTGATTTCAAATCCTCCTGCGTTTTTTATGCTCATTTCTTTTTTGAATTTTTGATACGGACGTGCAAATTGAATAAGCGAATCGATACGGCGATATTGAATGTCGCGACAACCGCCAAGATGATCGTCGTAGCATTCCAAACGGTCTCCTCTACGGCCTGGGTGGCGATGAACGTGAATGCCACACCCATGCCGAAATAAAGGACGGCCATGAAAAGTGGTGATGTTCTCATATTAAAAAATGCCTCCAATAAAAATGGTCTCGAATTGTTCCTGCATACGACGGATGTCCTCTTCATCAACGAAATACTGCGTCACTACGACGAAAGAGTTCATCGCCATATGGGCAATGATCGGTGTGATAATTCTCTTAGTTTTTACATATAGGAAGGCGAAGACGACTCCCATGGAGAAGTAAACTAACATGTGCTTAAAATCAAAGTGGAAGGCACCGAACACGAGTGCGGAAACGAGCACGGCAACCCAGAAGTTGGTTCGCTCATAGATTGAACCGAAAATCACTTTTCTGAAGATGATTTCTTCTGTAATCGGTGCAAAAACGACCGGCAGTAAAATGAACAATGGAGATTCACGCGCAATTTCCATCAAGTTCATCGTATTTTCAGAGCCGGGTGGAATTCCCAGCAGCTTGGATTCGATGGTGGCCGCAATTCCCTGAGCGAATAAGGCGAGAAACACGCCGATAATCGACCAGACGACTACGCCTCCGGCACTTGACCGGTCATTTCTTGTTGAAGCGGATTTCATTTCCGGTTTCAGCAGCCGCAGGATGATCAACGTCGCTACCGTAAAGCTTGCGACCGACCAGATGGCGATCGCGTCTGAATTGCTGAGTCCAGTCAGCTTCATAAGCGGTACACCGATGATTGCTGAAAGCTGAGCGGCGATGTACGCCGTTATGATATACCAATAGCGCTTAGGCATAATTTCATTGCTCCTTTTTATCTTTGTAACCAGAAAGACGGGTTCGGGAAACCCGCCTGTTTTCATGTTCATATCACATACTTTATGTATTTTATCATAGTTTCAAAACCACAAGTAAGGAAGACGGGCTGAGCGCCTTTTTTGTCGAAAAATAATGTAAAAAAATTCTTAGTTTTTCTCTTGAAAAATAGAAGTGAATTGATTATTATAAGAATTGTGTTAGCACTCATCATCAACGAGTGCTAATAAACGACAAAAAATTGGAAATGACCATATCAAGGAGGGTGTCCTAATTGTTAAAACCACTTGGTGATCGTATTGTAATTGAACTAATCGAAGAAGAGCAGACTACTGCGAGCGGTATCGTGCTTCCGGATTCTGCGAAAGAGAAGCCTCAGGAAGGTAAAGTCGTTGCTGTAGGTCCTGGCCGCGTAACGGATAACGGTGAAAAAGTTGCTTTGGAAGTTTCTGAAGGCGACCGCGTCATCTACTCCAAATTCGCAGGTACAGAAGTGAAGTATGAAGGAAACGAATACTTGATTCTTCGTGAATCCGACGTACTAGCTGTCATTCAGTAATCTGTTTGGTAAATACTTAGAATCGATACGATTTAATGAGGAGGGCATTTTTAAATGGCTAAAGAAATCAAATTTAGTGAAGACGCACGTCGCGCGATGCTTCGTGGTGTCGATACATTAGCAGATGCAGTAAAAGTAACACTTGGACCAAAAGGACGTAACGTCGTTCTAGATAAAAAATTCGGTTCTCCGTTGATCACAAACGACGGTGTAACGATCGCAAAAGAAATCGAGCTTGAAGATCACTTTGAAAACATGGGTGCTCAGCTTGTTTCTGAAGTAGCTTCTAAAACAAACGATGTTGCCGGTGACGGTACAACGACTGCAACGGTTCTTGCACAAGCAATGATTCGTGAAGGTCTTAAAAACGTAACTTCCGGTGCAAACCCGGTAGGTATCCGTCGCGGTATTGAAAAGGCGACTGCCGTAGCGACTGAAGAACTACGTAAAATCTCTAAGCCGATCGAAGGCAAAGAGTCCATCGCACAAGTTGCTTCCATCTCTGCAGCTGACGATGAAGTCGGTCAATTGATTGCAGAAGCGATGGAGCGTGTAGGTAACGACGGTGTTATCACAATCGAAGAATCCAAAGGTTTCAACACAGAACTAGAAGTGGTTGAAGGTATGCAGTTCGACCGCGGATATGCTTCTCCTTATATGGTTACTGACCAGGATAAGATGGAAGCGGTTCTTGAAGATCCTTACATCTTGATTACAGATAAGAAGATCAACAACATCCAGGAAGTTCTTCCTGTACTTGAGCAAGTGGTACAACAGTCCAAGCCTCTATTGATCATCTCTGAAGATGTTGAAGGCGAAGCGCTTGCGACACTTGTTGTGAACAAACTACGCGGTACTTTCAATGCTGTAGCTGTCAAAGCTCCAGGGTTCGGTGACCGTCGTAAAGCGATGCTTGAAGACATTGCTACAATCACTGGTGGTCAAGTCATTACAGAAGACCTTGGTCTTGAGCTTAAGAATACTACAATCGACCAACTTGGACGTGCGTCTAAAGCGGTTATTACGAAAGAAAATACGACAATCGTCGAAGGTAACGGAGATTCTGAGCAAATTGGATCCCGCGTTGCTCAAATCCGTGCCCAAGCAGAAGAATCCACTTCTGAATTCGATAAAGAAAAACTACAAGAGCGCCTTGCTAAACTTGCTGGCGGTGTAGCAGTCATCAAAGTCGGTGCAGCTACAGAAACAGAATTGAAAGAGCGTAAGCTGCGTATCGAAGACGCCTTGAACTCTACTCGAGCAGCGGTAGAAGAAGGTATCGTAGCTGGTGGTGGTACAGCACTGGTCAACATCATCAACTCTGTTCAATCTCTTGAACTATCAGACGACGAAGCGACAGGTGCTTCCATCGTTCTTCGTGCTCTTGAAGAGCCGGTACGTCAAATCGTACACAACGCAGGACTTGAAGGATCCATCATCGTTGAGCGCTTGAAAGGCGAAAAAGTCGGCGTCGGCTTCAACGCAGCGACTGGCGAGTGGGTCAACATGGTTGAACAAGGTATCGTAGACCCTACGAAAGTAACTCGTTCAGCTCTACAAAACGCAGCATCCGTAGCAGCTATGTTCCTAACAACTGAAGCTGTAGTCGCTGATCTTCCAGAAGAAGACAATGGCGGCGGCATGCCAGACATGGGTGGCATGGGCGGAATGGGCGGCATGATGTAATTCATCTGCCCCCAATATTAAAAGGTGGCGAGCATTATGCTCGTCACCTTTTTTAATTTGCCCCTAAAAAGATCTACACTTACTACGCTTCAGCTGAGCAGCGGTCAACCACTCCCTTTTTACTCAATGGCGGATTTCATATCTTATATTGCTGAAGAGAACGAGACGAAAGACTGTTTTCCTAACAGTGAAAGTTTATAATAAAAGAAACTGATGGAGGAGGTGGAATATGACTGACTTAACCAACCAAGTTATATTGATAACAGGAGCAAATCGTGGACAGGGAAAAGCGATGGCCGAACACCTTGCCTCACTCGGAGCGAAGGTTGTGGTAGGTGCCCGGAATGTTGAAAATGCTAAAGAACTAGCTGCAGCGATAGGGGAAGACCATGCCTACCCAGTTCAGCTGGACGTTACGAAACAATCTGATTGGGACGAAGCTGTTACCGAAGTCATTGAAAAGTTCGGAGCGATCGACGTACTTATAAACAATGCCGGAATCCTCATACGTAAACCATTTAATGAAATTTCTATTGATGAATATCAACAGATGATTGATGTGAACCAGCTTGGTGTCTTCCGGGGGATGAAGGCCGTAACACCACAAATGGAAAAGCAGGGGAGAGGTTCAATCATCAACAATCTATCTGTTTCATCGTTTGCTCCTATTGCCAATTCATCGGCTTATGCTGCGACGAAAGCATCTGTTGTTGCGATGTCCAAAGCGGCAGCGATTGAGTTAGGGAAAAAGGGGATACGTGTAAATATGATCCACCCAGGTGGAGTGGAAACAGAAATGGCTACGCAGGGCCAAGGGGTTCCATCGTATTACGATTCGATTCCTCTTGGACGTATTGGACAGCCGATTGAAATTGCTAGAGTAGCAGCATTTCTAGCATCTGATGAAAGTTCTTATTGTACCGGCACAGAAATTGTTGTGGACGGGGGCATGACATTAGGAGTTAAGGAAGGAGAATAGTCCTCAACATAAAAAGATGACGAGAGATTTGCTCGTCATCTTTTTTAATACAAGTATAGTCTCAAAAACTATGCCTTATCTTGAACTCACTTTTCTAGTTGGAATATCTCTCTCTTCATGACTTACTCTATTTTTATCCGAAGTCATGAAACTAACAACAACAAGCGCAACTACCGATAAAACAAGCCCGAAAATCACATAAGGAATTGTAGTGTTCATAGCATGAGCAACCCCCGTACCCAGGAGGCCGAAGATCATGCTGGCGACACCGCCCTGCATAGTAAGGAAGGATTTGTTCCTTAAAGCATAACCGACAAAGATGGGTGCTAACAAAGCTCCTGCTGAGTAGGCGTAGGTGGCGACGAGCCAGTTAAGAGCTCCTGAGAATTGCGTAGCCATTAGATAGGCAACACCGATGACAACTACCGAAAGCACCCTTGATAGATTAAGAAGCTTCTTTTCATTAACAGACGGATTAATGTAATTCTGATAAATGTCACGTGTAAGGTTGACGACAACGGATTGGACACCGCTGTTAACAGTAGACATGATGGTCGCGATAATGAAACTTGCATAGAGAGCAAGGAACCAGGTCGGGACTTGTGTCAAAAACCATCCGGCTGCTTGTTCTGGATTGCTTAAGCCTGGATTGATCGAACGGATGGACATTCCCATGATGGCTGCCCACACTTCAACGAGCAAAATAACAACGGCTGTGGAAATCAAGGATATCTTCACGTTTTTCGTGTTTTTGGAAGCGTAAATCCGTTGGTAATACATTTGGTTCGTCAATGTTCCCGGCAGGATGGACAGGGACCATAAGATAATGGTGACACCTCCGACTGCCCCCAGGCCATCAGGGAAGGACCATGAAGAACTTGGAACCTGGGTGGATACGGCGTTCATTCCACCTGCGATATCCAGCACCATGAAAATGGAAACAATGGACATGATGAGCATCCCTACGCCAAAAACGAAGTCTGTCCAGGCGATGGAGGTCAACCCGGCTGGAAGAATATAAACTAAACTTACCAACGCCAAGAAGAACATCAGTACACTGGAGTTGAGACCTGTTATTTCTTCCAGTAATGTACCGAAGGCCACGAGCTGTGTAGCGACCCACCCGAATGGGACAATGATGGTCATAAACGCTGTGATCGAAGTGAGGACAGGGTGTTCACCATATATTTTTCTGATTACATCAGGTAATGTAGTGAATCCTTGCTCTCTCAACCAGCGGGATATGAAGACAAGGACCAAGAGTCCTGCACCAATGATCAGGCCGTAGGTCAATGTGGACCAACCAGAAGAGTATCCAATTCCCACATGGGCTACCAACATGCCGCCACCCATAGCTGTAGCGAACTGTGTTCCTACAACTACATAGACAGGTAAAGATCTTCCTCCCACGGCCCATTGTTCATTCCCTTTCTTTTTCATTCCAATAAATAGTGAAAAAGCAGCTGACAAACCTACAACGACGATACTGCTAATCAAGATCGGTAAAAGGTTTCCCATGATCATTCTCCTTTTTAATAATTTTAAATTGGTTCAGCCGTTCATAACTTGGGATGATTCGCCTTGCTCAATCAGCTTGAGGATATGTTCTACGCTTTTATTTTCAAGGCCCATGGATTCCAGGGTCCTGGATGAAGAAGAAAAGTCGTCATCCAAAATGGAGGAGACGATATGTATGATGGAATCGATAGTAGGCGTCTGTACCCCTGCAGCTTTAGCTAACTGGCTCATCGGAATGAGTCCCATCGGTATATCTTCTGCGAAGTAACGATTGGATACCGTCTGTGCTCCTGCAATGGTCTGATAAGCTTGATTATTTCTCGTCAATTCGTCGATGGTTTCGCCTTCCACACCATAAAACTCACGCAATAGCTGTTTGGAAGAAGGGAGGTCCAGGCCATAAGCTTTACCTATGTTGATCCGCTCCTCATCCATCTTTTCAATGAAGTTAGCAACACTTGCTGTAATGCCATCCAAGTAATGAAGAAATTCTTGTTTTTGATCAATTTTAGTAAGGCTGCAGAGAGAAGGAGCGGGGTGAAGCATAGCGTTTAAATTCCCGAGACTCACTTCAAGTACATTCTCTCCTTTGACCCATTCAGTAAAAATGGGAGCGAGAATACGGTAAGCGCTTTCAGTTCTTTCGTTGGGAAAAGCGGCCATAGGAAGGTTCTCCTTGATGCCATAAATAGATACAGATCCGGGACTTTCCAAACGGCATGCGAACAATAAAGATTGTGTTTCTGCAATCGTAACATCTGCTGTACAATGATTGTTTTTCAATTCCTGGTAAAATTCTAAAGCTCCTCCTGTGGCTCCTGGGTTCAACACTATCATTTGTTTTTCCTTGAGGTGAGGGGAGCAGTTTTTTGCGATGACACGATGGGCATTTGCAGGTGCTACCACCATGATGATATTCGCCTGTTCAATTACTTCTTGAATGTGATCGGTTGCGTGCTTGATAGGCGCAAAGCCGTTCAATTTCCCATTTACGTAAACTCCGCCTTGCTCATTAAGTGCGTGAACGACATCTGAATCTATATCATACCAATACACTTCATGTCCTTTCAGACCTAAGTAAGCAGCAAAGGCATGCCCCCCGTTACCGGCTCCTATGATCCCGAATTTCATTTAATTTCCCCCTCGTATAATTGTTTTAATATCCTAATGTCCTACATTTTAACATTAGGTATTTTGGAAAGAAAGAGTATTCTGAAAATTTAACAAATAAAACCTCAATCATTAGAATTTGTAAACAGTTACGGTTATACTAAATGTAGGATATTTATACATTGAGGTGAGGGTATTTGTTCAAGCCAGTGTTAAAAAGCTCATTATATAAAGACGTGGTCAATCAATTGTTGGAAGAAATAAAGAAGGAAACATGGGGGCCGGGGGAGAAGTTTCCGGGTGAGTTGGAGCTTGCGAACGAGTTTGAAGTCAGTAGAAATTCCATTCGAGAAGCTCTGAAAAGTCTTCAACTTATGGGTGTCATTGAATCATTTCCCGGCAGAGGAACATTTGTCACAAAAGAAGCGGTACGTAAAATTCAAAACTCTGAATTGGTCAGCCTGCTTAGCGACAATGAAGGATCTTATATGGAATTACTGGAAGTGAGGATGGCGATCGAGGCTCAAGCTTCTTATCTCGCTGCGCAACGGGTCGATGATGAGGGGATAGTAAAGTTGGAAAATGCTCTTCGGGAACTGGAAGAGCGGATGAAAAAAAGAGAGGATTATGCGATGCAGGGCTTCCATTTCCATATGTGCATAGCTGAACTCTCACAAAATCAATACATCCTTAAATTTTTCCAGACGATATCAGAAGAATTGATTGCACAAAGAAATCTGCAGTATCAGGAAAAGATCGATACAGATAAATCATTGAAAGATCATATTGATATCTTTGAGGCTATCAAGAATCGTGACGCTGACAAGGCGAGAGAAGCGATGCATAAACACTTCATCCATGCGATGGGGGATGTTAAAGACCAATAAATGAGCAATGGTGGCAAATGTAATCACCATCCCCCCGTAATTCACCCATAAAAAAGAGACTTCCTAATTGGAAGTCTCTTTCATATCTAGTAACGCTTATTTTTGAACGTTAGCAGCTTGTGGTCCACGGTTACCTTCAACGATTTCAAAGGAAACTGTTTGATTTTCTTCTAGAGTTTTGAAACCTTCGTCTTGGATAGCAGAGAAATGAACGAATACATCGTCTTGTCCTTCTACTTCAATAAAACCGAAACCTTTTTCTGCGTTAAACCATTTAACATTACCTTGTAACATATATGTTACCTCCTGCGTGGAACAAATCCACAATGTATTACTATTATTGCTCTGTAAATTCATTCAAGACGAAAAGTTACTTACTAGGTACTTGCGCTTTCATTCGTAAACGAACAAGAATAATTAACTTTAATAATATCAACTGAATCTATATCTGTCAACATGAGAGTTTATTATTATATAATTTATAATAACTAATTTCTCATCTATCCAAAAAAAAGATAAAGGGCATGGGATGAATAAAGAAGCTGGTCTCCCCAATAAATGGGGACCAGCTTCTTTATTTCTTACCTCTATTTTTTTATTTCACCCATTCACCAATCAACTCTTTGTTCTCTTCAACCCATTTCTTCGCGCCATCGATAGGTTCTTCGCTGTTTTCTACATAGTTGATCAGCTCACCGATTTGTTGGTCGGTCATCTTCCAGTTCTTCAGCCATTGGCTGACATCTGAATAATCTTCGTCAAATCCGTGTCTTGTCGCGTGGTGGATTTTTTCTACTCCACCGAATGTCTTCTGTGGATCTTCGAGGAATTTCAAGTCATATTCGGAGAATACCCAGTGTGGACTCCAAAGCGGGGCTACGATTGGTTCTTCATTTTCAACAGCTTTTCCGATTTCAGCGATCATCGCTGGTTCAGAGCTTGAAAGCAGTTCGTAATCAAGACCGTAGTCTTTGATCATTTTCTCAGTGACTTCCATTGTACCTGCACCAGGGTCGAAGCCGACAATTTCGCTGTTGAATTTCTCTTTATGTTCATTCAAGTCCTCTATGCTATTCACATCTTCTACATAAGTTGGAACGACTAGTCCTACTTTTGCATTGTCAAACCACGTCGCGTCGGAGAAATTGACTTTATCCTGGTATTCCTCCAAGTAGTTGGCGTCCTGTACCGGCAGCCAGATTTCCAAGCTGGCATCCAAGTCCCCACTCTCAAGTGCTTTCATTGTTGCGCCCATGTTCAAGTTGTTCAGTTTAACTTCATAACCTTTATCTTCCAGGATCACTTTCCACATATTTGTCACGGCAATATTTTCAGCCCAGTTGATTTGACCGATCGTTAATTCCTTTTTCGTTTCTTCAGAATCTGTGGCAGATTGGTCACTTTCTGCTTCCTCACCACTGCCTCCGCAAGCGGCTAGGACAGTAACCATGAGTAGGACTGCCATAATGCCTAATGCTTTTTTCCAGTTGTTCATGTTGCAATCTTCCTTTCCCTATATTTTTTTATATTCCAATACATGTTAAATGTATTAAGAATTTAATTAACATAATTGCATAGTGAATCTATGTTTATTGTGTAATAGTGAAACTCTGGACCAGACCGTTTCTTTAAACGGCCTGATCACAGTTTGTTCATTTATTCTTTGGATTCTTTGGGTAAGAATTCAAAAATCTTTCCACTTCTTATACTGTCCACTAAATCATCCAACCAATAATAGTAAGTTTTGGATTCCTGCAATTGGTCATAATACTTTTTGGCTTCTGCCACAATATCAGGAGTACTGGTTGAATCTTTGATGACATTTATAAAATCTTCCTGTGCTTCTTCAATGGCTTCCAAATTCATTTTCACTTCTCGCTCCCACATCTGGCAGTAAAACGCCATGAAGGAACGGAAAAAGTTTTTTTCTGCTGCATACGTGTGTTTTCTGGAGCCACGCGTAAAAGTTTTTTTCACCATATCTATTTCCTGAAGCTTGCGGACACCTGTACTCATGCTTGGTTTACTCATTCCGAGTTCCTCACGCATTTCATCGAGCGTCATCTGATCTTTAAAGTACATTGTCGCATATAAGTTTGCTGCAGCAGGTGTTACCCCATATAAATCCATCGTCTCTGAAATAGCGCCAATGACTTTATCTTTGGCTTCTTCTAGTTTGAGTCTGGATCTCGTGTTGTTTTCATTCATATAGTCGCTCCTTCATTAAAAAGTAAGCCATATTAAATTTTTATCAAATTTTCTTTACGAACTTTATGTTAACGTCTTCATTTGAAATGTCAAATGTAAAAGGTGGATTTTAAAGCTCATTCACAACAATAAATTCAATGTTAACAACCGTTTAAGCTGCTATTTATCTTTTCCATTGCATCTAACCATGAAGGTTTTTGACAGCTTTCGTAAGACGTGTTAGTGTTAAAATTGTTAAATAAAAATTTAATAAACTTAATTCGAACAAAACACTTCAAAAATTATTCACATAAAAACACTTCAAAAATGGAGTTGATAAACTTGGATCTGAAATTGAAACAATACATTAATGGTAAATGGGTAGATGCAAACTCAGGAAATACACGGGATATCATTAATCCTTATAATCAGGAAATCATTGCGACGGTTCCTGAAGGGGATGAATCTGATGCAAAAGCAGCCATCGCTGCAGCAAGAGAAACTTTCGACCAAGGGGATTGGGCGACAACCCCTGCAACGGAACGAGGAGCGATCGTAACGAAGATCGCTGAATTGATTGAGAGAGATAATGAAGAACTTGCACATCTGGAATCCTTGGATACCGGTAAAACAATGGAAGAAAGTCGTGGAGACATGGAGGACATCGCGGGTGTGTTCCGTTATTATGGAGAACTTGCGGATAAAGAAGGCGGCGAGCTGATCGATTCACCAATTCCGAACTCAATCAGTAAGGTCGTTCGCGAACCTGTGGGTGTTTGTGGTCAGATTACACCTTGGAATTATCCTTTATTACAAGCGTCCTGGAAACTGGCTCCAGCACTTGCGACTGGAAACACACTAATTATCAAGCCTAGTGAAATTACGCCGCTTACTCATATCAAAGTATTTGAACTGATGGAAGAAGCAGGAGTACCTGCCGGAGTTGCAAACCTAGTTCTTGGTTCAGGTGCGACTGTTGGTGCTGAGTTGTCCAGCAACCAAGATGTGGACCTCATTTCCTTTACAGGCGGAATTGTTACAGGGAAGAAAATCATGCAGGCGGCAAGCTCGAACGTGAAGAAACTTGCACTAGAGCTTGGCGGGAAAAACCCGAATATCATTTTTGCTGATACTGATTTGGACTTGGCGGTCGATCAAGCGTTGAACGGAGTCTTTTTCCACGCAGGACAAATTTGTTCCGCTGGTACAAGACTGATTGTGGAAGAGAGCATCCACGATGAGTTCGTGAATGCGCTTGTGGAACGCGTCAAGAAGTTCAAGCTGGGAAGCGGATTTGATGAAGATACTCAAATGGGGCCGCTGATTTCAGCTGAACATCTAGAGAAAGTAGAGAAGTATGTGCAAGCAGGAATTGAAGAGGGAGCAACATTAGCTGTTGGAGGCAAACGCCCTGAAGATCCTGAATTGCAGCAAGGATTCTTCTTCCTGCCGACCATCTTCACTGACTGCACTACAGATATGACCATTGTTCAAGAAGAAGGCTTTGGTCCGGTGATTACAGTGGAGAAATTCACGAAGGAAGAAGAAGCGGTCAAGCTTGCGAATGATTCTATTTACGGACTTGCTGGCGGCGTATTTACGAACGATATTGCAAAAGCGGAACGCTGTGCAGCGAAAATGCGTATGGGTACGGTTTGGATCAATGAATTCAACCTTTACTTCCCACACGCGCCGTGGGGCGGATTCAAGCAGTCCGGAATCGGCCGCGAACTAGGGAAGCCAGGTATTGAAGAATATACGGAAACGAAGCATATTTTCCAAAACCTGAAACCTGAAACGATCAACTGGTTCTAATAGATTTTTCAGGCTGAGACCTGAGCAGCTGGAATTGGTTAATGAAAATAAACAACAACTAGATTTTATAAATGAAGAAGGGGTACGATCTGAACCCTTCTTCATGATTTCAACATAGCATCAAGGAGGAACAGAAGATGAAAGAATCATATGATATTGTCATTGTTGGTGGCGGTAGTGCGGGTTCTGTACTCGGTAACCGTCTAAGTGAAGATGGAACGAAAAGTGTACTCATCCTGGAGGCTGGACGCAGCGATTATTCTTGGGACTTGCTTATCCAAATGCCGGCAGCTCTGCCGTTCCCTTCAGGCAAAAATCTATACGACTGGCAGTATGAGTCCGATCCAGAGCCTTACATGAATGGACGCCGTATTGCGCATGCCCGTGGTAAGGTTCTTGGAGGTTCCAGTTCCATCAACGGAATGATTTATCAGCGTGGTAACCCGATGGATTATAACCGTTGGGGAGGCGATCCGGGTATGGAAAACTGGGATTGGAAACACTGCCTTCCATACTTCAAGCGTCTGGAGAATGCGCTTGGATCACCTGATGATGATCTACGCGGTCACGATGGCCCTATCAAGCTCGAACGTGGACCAGCTAAAAACCCACTATTCCAGGCATTCTTCGACTCAGCTGTAGAAGCTGGATACAACCGTACCCCGGACGTAAACGGATTCCGTCAAGAAGGGTTCGGGCCGTTTGATAAGCATGTTTACAAAGGGCAGCGTTTGTCTGCATCACGTGCTTATCTGCATCCGGTCATGGACCGCGAGAACTTGACGGTGAAGACGCGTGCTTTCGTTACGAACATCGATTTCGAAGGTACAAAAGCAAAAGGATTGACGTATAAGCGAAACGGAAAAATGCATCAAGTCGAAGCGGATGAAATCATCCTATCAGGTGGTGCGATCAACACGCCTCAGCTTCTTCAACTATCAGGTATCGGTGATGCGGAACACCTTAAGTCTGTTGGTGTTGACCCGATCGTCGACCTTCCAGGTGTAGGGGAAAACCTTCAGGATCACCTTGAAGTATACGTTCAACATGCATGCCCGGTACCGGTTTCCGAACAGCCGAACCTTCAGAAGCGCCGCATGCCTTGGATCGGCCTGCAGTGGATGCTTGGACGCACAGGTCCTGCAGCGACCAACCACTTCGAAGGTGGAGGGTTTGTCCGTTCCAACGAAGACGTGGACTACCCGAACTTGATGTTCCACTTCCTTCCGGTAGCGGTACGTTATGATGGACAGAAAGCGCCGACCGATCATGGTTTCCAAGTCCACATCGGACCGATGTACTCCGATGCGCGAGGATCATTGAAGATCAAATCGAAAGATCCGAAGCAGCACCCGAGCATGGTGTACAACTATCTATCAACAGAACAGGACAAGCGTGAGTGGGTCGAAGCAATCCGTATCACTCGTGAAATCATGAATCAACCAGCGATGAAACAATACAATGCTGGAGAGATTTCACCTGGACCTACTGTACAGACAGACGAAGAAATCCTTGATTGGGTCAAAGAAGATGCGGAGACAGCTCTTCACCCGTCTTGTACAGCGAAAATGGGACCAGAATCAGATCCTATGGCTGTTGTAGATCCAGATACGATGAAAGTTCACGGTGTCGAAAATCTGCGTGTCGTTGACGCATCCGCGATGCCATACGTGACAAACGGAAACATTCATGCACCTGTATTGATGTTGGCGGAAAAAGCGGCGGATCTTATCCTTGGCCGTAAGCCTCTTGATCCGATCGATGCTGATTTCTATCGTCATGGTGTACACCCGGCTGATGCAGGTACAGCTTCCAAATCTAAATAACTAGTAAATTCGAGAAGGTCTCGATCATCACACTTGCTGGTGATCGAGACCTTCTTTTTAGCTGTATATCTAAACGAAAAAGAACTCTAAACAGGATTCTGTTTAGAGTTCTTTTTAATTTATTTAAATCAATCGTGTCTTTAACTGTATTGAGGTTCTTTTATACCGTGCGTGCGCTCATGACGAATGGTAGCTTGAGCTGCTGCAAGTCTTGCAGAAGGCACGCGGAATGGGGAGCAGCTGACATAATCCATGCCAAGATCGAAGCAGAATTGGATGGATTCTTTTTCTCCACCATGTTCTCCACAAATACCTGTTTTCAATTCAGGTTTCGTGTCTCTGCCAAGCTTCACGCCACTCTCTACCAGTTTGCCGACACCTTCCTGATCTAATGAAACGAATGGGTTTTTCGGTAGTACTTCGCTTTCCACATAATGCTGAAGGAACTTACCTTCTGCATCATCCCGGCTGAATCCGAAGGTAGTTTGAGTCAGGTCGTTCGTTCCGAAAGAGAAGAAGTCTGCTTCTTCTGCAATTTTGTCGGCCGTCAGTGCGGCACGTGGGGTTTCGATCATGGTCCCCACCAGGTAGTCAAATTGTTGACCTGTTTCTGCCTGCAGTTGTTCACCGACACGGACGACTAATTGACGCATATCTTTCAATTCATTCACATGGCTGACCAAAGGAATCATGATTTCCGGCTTCACTTCGATTCCTTTCTTCATGACGTTGGACATGGCTTGGAAGATGGCCATGACCTGCATTTCGTATATTTCTGGATGAAGCATTCCGAGGCGGCAGCCGCGATGACCCAGCATCGGGTTCGCTTCTTCTAATATACGGACTTTCCGTAAAAGGTTCTGTTTTTCTTTTAATTCTTCTGAGTCCGGGTTGGTAATCTGCAGCTTGGTCACCGCAACCAACAGTTCTTCTTTGTCCGGCAAAAACTCATGCAGCGGTGGATCCAACAGACGTACAGTGATCGGGTATCCCTGCATCGTTTCGAAGATTTCTTCAAAATCCTGCTGCTGCATCGGCAGAAGCTCTTCAAGAGCTTCTTTTCGTTCTTCGATCGTTTCAGAAAGAATCATCTGTTGAACCGTCGGGATACGGGAGGCATCCATGAACATATGCTCGGTGCGGCAGAGTCCGATGCCGCCAGCTCCGAATTCCAGAGCTTTTTGTGCGTCCGTCGCATTATCGGCATTCGCTCTTACACCCATTTTCGTTTCTTCATCTGCCCAGCGGAGCAGCAGTTGGAATTCATCGGACAGTTCAGGTTCAATCATCGGAATTTCGCCAAGGAAAATCTGACCGGATGAACCATCGATGGTAATTACATCGCCTTGATTGACGACTGTAGAACCTACGTTGAATTGTTTCGCTTCTAAATGAATTTTTAATGATTCACACCCGCAGATACAGGCTTTCCCCATACCTCTGGCGACGACGGCGGCGTGGCTCGTCATTCCACCGCGGCTCGTAACCGTAGCTTGGGATGCTACGATTCCGTGTATATCATCCGGTGTAGTTTCCGGACGGACAAGAATGACCTTTTTACCTGCTTTGGATAATTCTTCGGCTTCATCTGCATCAAAGACGACCTCGCCTGTGGCGGCTCCCGGAGAAGCTGGAAGTCCTTTCGCCAGCTGCGTCATTTGATGGTCAGGGTCGATACGGTGATGGAGCAGCTGGTTGAGCTGGTCGGGATCGACACGTAAAAGGGCTTCTCGTTGATCCATGATTTCTTCTTTCACTAATTCAACCGCAATACGAATCGCTGCTTGAGCTGTTCGTTTCCCAGTACGTGTCTGAAGGATGAATAGTTTCCCTCGTTCCACTGTGAATTCAATATCCTGCATATCCTTGTAGTGACTTTCCAGTAAATCACACGTCTCCACTAGCTGCTGATAGACATCGGGCATGTCTTCCTGGAGTCTGGAGATCGGCTGTGGCGTACGGATCCCTGCGACAACGTCTTCTCCTTGGGCGTTGATCAAATATTCTCCGTAAAGTTTCGCCTCACCGGTGGATGGGTTGCGGGTGAAAGCGACACCCGTGCCAGAGTCATCCCCCATATTACCGAACACCATGCTTTGTATGTTTACCGCTGTACCGAGGTGGCCAGGGATATTGTTAAGGCGTCGGTAAAGACGTGCGCGCTGGTTGTTCCATGAATCGAACACGGCATTGATGGTAAGGAATAACTGTTCCTTTGGATCCTCCGGGAAACTTCTTTCTGCATTTGTAAGAACGATCTTCTTGAATTCCTCAATCACATGTTTCCATTCTTCGGCTGTGATTTCTGTATCAGAATGGTAGCCTTTTTCTTCGCGGATCGTTTCTAACTGATGCTCAAAGTGATAGTTGTCTACATCAAGGACGACATCACTGAACATCTGAATGAAACGGCGGTAGGAATCATAAGCGAAGCGGGGATTGTTGGTCAGTTCCGCCATCCCTTTGACGGTTTCGTCGTTCATTCCGAGGTTCAAAACGGTATCCATCATCCCGGGCATGGAATGGACGGCACCTGAACGGACAGATACGAGGAGTGGGTTGGAAGGATTCCCAAGCTCTTTACCTGTTTTCTCTTCTAATTTTTGAAGGGCTTCCAACACTTGAGTTTCGGCTTCAGCGGGAATCTTCTGTCCTGCATCGTAATAGGCATTACAAGCAGCGGTCGTAATCGTAAAGCCATAGGGTACTGGTAATCCGATTTTGGTCATTTCGGCAAGGTTCGCACCTTTTCCGCCTAAAAGTTCTTTCTTACTGCTACCTGATTGGTCAAACATGAAAACGAATTGGTTATCCATTATGCAAAGCTCTCCCTTTTATTAAATATGGCTAATATTTGATCGGCTGTCTCTTCAATGGCCTTATTGGACACATCAATGATGGGACATCCGATTTTTTTCATAATGTTTTCAGCACACGTTAATTCTTCAAGGATTCGATCTAATGAAGCATAATTGGCGGAACTTGTTAATCCCAGACTTTTCAATCGTTCTGTTCGTATTTCGTACAGTTTCTCAGGTGATATGATCAACCCGACACACTTTTTCCTGGGTATCGAGAAAAGCTCTTTAGGAGGTTGGATCTCCGGTATGAGGGGGACGTTGGCCACCTTGAACGTCTTGTTTGCTAAGTACATGGAAAGAGGGGTCTTTGATGTCCGTGAAATCCCGACGAGGACGATGTCCGCCTGCTTTAACCCCCGTACTTCCTGGCCGTCATCATATTTCACGGCAAACTCGATGGCTTCTACTCGTTTGAAATAGTTCTCATCCAACTTCCTCATCTGGCCCGGCTGACGATTCGGTTCCATGTTGAATTTTTGAGTGAATGCATTCATCAGCGGGTGCATCAAGTCGACTGCGATTACGCCTTCTTCTGCAGCTTTTTGATCGAGATAATGCTTAAGCTCTGGAACGACGATGGTGTAAGCGATGATGGAAAGGCTGTATTTGGACATCGTGATGACATTCGTAATGTCCTGTTTGTCTTCGACATAGGAAAAGTGCTTGATTTCAACTTCCTGCCCGAAAAATTGACTCGCGACAGCTTTTACCATTAATTCTGCTGTTTCCCCGACAGAGTCTGACACGACATATACCGTTTCTTTATTCGTCACTATTCATCTCCCTATCTTAAGATTATTAAGAGCAGCCGAGGCAGGTAAGGCCTGATATAGGTTTTCTGTCCGCATGGTCTGCTGTTTTAATGTGTCATACTATTAATTTTTAATAGCGTATTATGTCATACTATTTATTAGAATGTATCATTATTTAGCATTTGTGACAACTTAAAGTTTGATTTTATAGACTGGATTTGAAGATGAAAGACTTTGATAATAAAAAGGCGCTCTTTTACTTGGTGTTGTTATTTCACAGGTGAACTCGTATCAGCTCTTTTCGACCCGGGCTTTGTATGAGGCTGACTTTTAGAATGGCGAGACTCCTGGGGCGGTTTAAAAATCAATTAAAATAGAGCGAATAAAAAAGGTGAACCTATGGCAGGTTCACCTTTTTTTTTCGCTTATAAGAAAAACAGCACAAACAGCTGCAGATAAATCTGTACCATCACATAAAAAGCAATGGCGTACTTGAAGTTGAATAACAAACCGTTCTTGATGATGCTGAGACGGTTCACAGAACTTAAGATGATCGATGGTAAAATCAACGGTGATAGCATGATCGATATGACACTGCCGGATGTGATGCCGAGGACGACGATTTCCGGTGGGTAAGGCAGATCGATCCCTTGTAAAATCCCTGATACGAGGACGATCACCGTCAATGGACCAAGGCCGATAAAACCTAATAGGATGACGACGAAAGGGAGGACCCATAGGAAATTCAAGAAAGGGACGGCATCCGTAATATAAAAGAGACCATCAATGATATATTCCCCATATCCTGATTGGTTCACGGCATCGATTAAAAATCCGGCTGCCAATAGAATCGAGAACTGCTGCGCTTTGTCCGGGATATTTTTAGTGATATATATTTTTCCGTGGTCTTTGACTGCGCTAATCCTCTTACGGACGATAAAGTAGAGGAGGACCCACGCGACGATGACGATAGGAATGATGAGCAGCAGCTGGACGTCCCAAAACGCATTGAGAAGAAAGATGGAACCGAACAAGGTGACAAATAGAATGACAAACTCGACTGCCTCGCGGTTCCCTGCTGCAGCCTGCTTTTTCTCATCTTCAATTCTAGCGAGCTCCTCCTGGATACCTGCTGTAAGATCGACTCCATAATGGCGTTCTTGATAGTGAGAGAACACGACCGATAACAGGATGCCGGCAAAGGATATGAAAAACCCTTGTAAGATCGCTAAAGATAACGATGCATCAAGCGCCTGGACGGCGAAGATGAAACTCGGGATACTCACGACCCACATCGTCGTTAAGGAAAACGCCCGCAGTAAGGCTGTTCCTTTATAGTTCTCCCATACTTCTCCTTTTTGATTGCTTAAAAAATCGTTGATCATCCCGTAGACCATAGGAATCGAACCGAACAATAGAAAGTAGGAGATGATTTGAGTGATGACCATCATCCCGAAGTAAAATTTCCGGCTCGTATCAAGCAGATTCTGCGCGAAGTTGATGACGGATTTGATGTACGGTTTTTCTTCCAACACCCAGCTGATCGTAGGTACGATCAATAATAGTGCAATCAGTCCGCTCATGATCGTGAAGCCGGAGACACTCGCTTCTATGAGCGACGTACCTGCGGATGCATGAACAATCAAAGCGATGGCGAGCAGTAACAACGATATCGATGCCTGTTTGACTGGGAGGAAAACGTACCCGATCAAAAAAGCTGCGAGACCAAATAAAGAAAGGGTGGTCGACAATGTTTCTCCTTCTGTGAAAGAGACAATAAAATACATGATGACGTATATGCTGATGAACAAGGTATAGCCTCGTCTGGCTTGTTGTACCATGATTGATGCTCCATTTCTGTTTCAAACTTTTAACTTCATTATGGTATCACAGAGGATAGGAAATAGCTTGAACCGTGCATAAGGTGCTTCAACTCAACCTCTACGCTTCTAATTAATTGACTCTCAGCTTAAGAAGGGATAAAACCAATCCTTTGACGTGAAAACTCAAATCTACTATATTAGTTGACGGGTCAATGATTGATGCGTCAATCATTGATAGAAAAGGGGGATTTGATGACGGAATTCTACGATCAGGAACAGAAGATCATCCTGCAGCTGAATGAAATATATAAGCAGATGAGTCCGAAATTCGAACGCTGTACAGGAATCAGTCAATCGCGTTTGGAAATTCTGCACAAGTTGATGAAAGTGGATGAGATTACACAGACTGCACTGAAGCAGCAAGTGAATATTGATGGTGCTGCGGTAACCAGGCACTTGAAACAGCTGGAAGAGAAAGAGATCATTTCCCGTCGCAGAAACCCTGAAGATAACCGGGTAACCTTCGTTCAGTTGACAACGGAAGGGCGGAGGAAAATCGAGTGTTATTGTACTGAAAAAGAAAGTTTCATATCAAAAGTCTTTAACGGCTTTTCTGAAGAAGAACGGACGGTTTTATCAGAACTGTTAAATAAAGTGCAAAACAATGTGAAACAAATAGATTAAAGGAGAATGAGCCATGACACAAACAAGAATCAACGATTTTAATGAAATCCTCACGGGGCGACGCTCCATACGTAAGTATGATCCATCCGTGAAAATCAGCAAAGAAGAAATGACAGAAATGCTGGAGAAAGCAACACTCGCTCCGTCTTCAGTGAACCTGCAGCCTTGGAGATTCGTCGTGATCGACAGCGAGGAAGGGAAAGAGACGTTGAAGCCGCTTGCGATGTTCAACGAGACTCAAGTAGAAACATCTTCGGCCGTTGTTGCCGTCTTCGTGGATATGCAAAGCTTGGACTACCTGGAACCGATCTATAACCAAGCTGTCGAAGAAGGAAAAATGCCTGCTGATGTAAGAGACTATCAAGTGCCAGCCATCAGAGGTTTGATTGAACAGCTGACGGAAAGACAGTATCGAGAAATGAATCTGATCGATGCTGGATTAGTATCTATGCAGTTGATGCTTGTCGCACGTGAGTACGGCTATGATACCAACCCGATGGGTGGCTATGAGAAGGATAAAATTGCAGATGCTCTCGGCTTGGATGAAAATCGATACTATCCTGTGATGCTGTTATCGATGGGGAAAGCTGCAGACGATGGTCATGCGTCTGTGCGGTTACCTGTTGATGAGATTACAGAGTGGAAATAAAGATTAATGACAATGGTGATGTATTCGCTCGTCCCATTCACGAAAAGACTACTCCAACTTATCTGGGTAGTCTTTTTTGATTTCTGTTCAATTTTTCGATTGAGATTAAATTGAGGAAAAGTATTTGAAGACTGCAATGGAGATATGAAGGAGGGGAAGTATATTCTCCTTTCTTTTATTCATACTACTAATAAAAAGCATAATGAAGAAATGAATAGATGGACAGAGGGGGGGGGATTATATTGGAAGAATTTCCTATTATACATACAAATATTTGGGATGCTTTGATTGCTGTCCCGGTAATTTTGATTGTCACACAAATCATTAAATATATGCTCCCTGTAGCTAAAGCATCCGTTCCTTCAATTGCGAGTGGATTAGGGTTTATTATTTCCATTTTCATAGCTCACCCCAACAATTTGGCTTCAGGCATATTTATGGGAGCTTTTTACGGCAACGCAGCGGTAGGGGTATATGCTTCACTAAAGACCAATATACGTGCTTTTTTAGATAGAAGGAAAAAATCCAAAAAAACACGCTCTGGTTAAATAAACGAAAAATTATCAATACAAGATTATAGTACTTTTGATAGTTTTTCAATTCTTCAATTACATGCCGGGTAGTTTTCCGGCTGTCTATTTTATCGGCACCTATTACAATCGATCATTTTACCGTGAGCGACGGGTGGTTTATAATGAGGGGCATAGATTAAGAAAGACAGGACGTGCCTATGAGTAAAAGAAAGAACAAAACCTATAAGACCAACAAAAATAACACCAATCTTTCACGGAAAAGAAACACAAAGAACTCTCCTCCCGCTCGCAGCCGTGGGCAAAAAACCATGACGGCTGAAGTTACGTGCACAGGACTGACGAATGAAGGGAAAGGTCTTGCAGAGTGGCAGGGTAAACAGCTGGAGGTCCCGCAGCTTCTTCCAGGAGAGAAGGCGGAAGTGACGGTGACGAAGCAAGGAAAGTTCGAGAACGCAGAATTGAAGCGTGTGATCGAGTCGGCCGAAGGTCGAGTCGAGCCGCCTTGCCCTTACTATTATGAGTGCGGAGGATGTCAGCTTCAGCACATGAGTAACGACGCTCAAGCCCGTTTCAAGCAGAAAACCATTGATGCCCTCATGAAGCCTTTCGGGAAGCCGAATCCGATTTTGACGATGGATTATCCGTATGATTACCGGAACAAGAGCCACACGACGTTCGGTCAGAACCAGCAGCGCCAGGTCATCGGAGGGTTATACGCTCAAAACACACACGAAATCATCCCGATAGACCGCTGTCTGATCCAAGATCCAAAAGCGGATGAGATTGTAGAGACGATCAAAGACTATATGCGGAACTCCAAAATGCAGCCTTACAATGAAGACACCGGCAGGGGATTTCTGCGTCATGTGCTGATCAAAGTCGGCAAAGTGAGCGGGGAAATCATGGTCGTCCTGGTGGCGGCATCTTCTGAGTTTAAAGGGAAAAATAAATTCGTGAAAACAGTAAGAGCAGCGCACCCTGAAATTACGACGATGCTCCTGAACGTGAATAAACGGGATACCAGTGTCGTGCTCGGCGATCAGGAAAAAGTCCTGTTCGGAAAAGGGACTATTACCGATACTTTGTGCGGTTTGAAGTTCGAGATTTCAGCAAAGTCTTTTTATCAGATCAATCCATCACAAACGGAAAAATTATATGGAAAAGCGATAGAAATGGCTGAACTCACCGGGAAAGAAACGGTGATTGATGCCTACTGCGGCATCGGTACGATTGGACTTGTCGCCAGTAAAGAAGCCGGTAAGGTCATCGGGGTGGAACTCAATAAAGATGCGGTTAAGGATGCCATCCGAAACTCCAAGAGGAACGGAGTGAAAAACGCCCGGTTCTATCAGGGGGACGCTGGTGAGTTCATGGTCGAAATGGCAGCGAGAGGTGAGAAAGCCGAAGTGGTCATCATGGACCCGCCGAGAAGTGGAAGCGACGAAGCGTTCTTATCCAGCGTTGCGAAACTCAAGCCTGCGCGGATGGTCTATGTCTCATGCAATCCTGAAACGCAGGCACGGGATTTGAAGTATTTGGTGAAGCACGGGTATAAAGTTGAAGAGATTCAGCCCGTGGATATGTTCCCGCAGACTTATCATGTGGAGTCTGTTGCGAAATTGATTCGGAAATAAAATGTTCATGTTTAAATGGATAATGCCCTGCAAATGTCATGACATTTGCAGGGCATTTGATGTTCTGTTTGTCTTAAAAACGGCCATTGAATACTTGATGAGAGACAAGCGAAATTAATCAATTACCGGTAGGATTCTGAAACTACCCCTTTTGGATACATCGCAGAGTTTTCTGTTTTATTGTCAATAAACGTACGGTAAACTGCATTGTGTTTTTCTGCAGGTGTTTCAACAAGTACAATGACTTTCCCGTCTTTCAAATCTTTTTCATATTGTTTAGCCTGTTCTTCCGGGATACCTGCTCCAACCAGTGCACCTACGATACCGCCACTTCCTGCACCGACTCCAGCACCGGAAAGAATGGTTGCCAGTGGTCCGGCAGCTGCTACAGCGCCGACACCAGGGATCGTCAACAACCCGATTCCTGCAATCCAACCGGCAATTCCACCGAGAACTCCCCCAGAAGCTGCGCCATACCCGGCACCAAGTCCGGAATTTTTGCCTCTGCCGGTTTTATTTTTAGAAACATCTGTGTCTGTTTCTTCTTCAATTTCATGGATCTGATCTTTGTCTTTTGCGAAAACTGTCAGGTCTTCACTTCCGAATCCTTCATCTTTCAGTCCTCTAATCGCCTTTTCAGCATCATCAATCGTGTTGAATACGCCGCCGATAATTTTTTTATCCATTACTATTGTCTTCCTTTTAAAAAAGTTATAGTAACTCCTTCCCGCTCTTTTTTATAAAATAAACATAATAATCCATTAAAGGGTGTAAAAACCATTTAAATGAATTCATTTCATCAGAAACAAGTGCCCCTTATTTCCTGCCATCTCGCCTCCGTTTGTTACTACTTAAATGGTGATAGACCATTAAGGAGTTTCTTGAAGATTAAATATGGATACATAGAAGGTATGCATAATTTTTACTAGTTAAATAGTGTATATCGACTCCTAATCACCTAAGTCTTTAGGCATAAACGGAAGGAAGTATTAGATGGATTATACAAGTTATTTTCGCACGAGTCTGATTGATGCTGAGCGGTACGGAACACGGTATCAGGACATTTCTCATGGAGCTGTCCAACTTTCTATAGAAGATATTCGGTGTGGAGTTCTTCCATCGGGGGTTGTACAAAGGCTTTTCGATGGGAGGGAAGAAAAGGAGCTTGAGGTCCTCATCAACCCTCTGCTCCTCTGTAATAATGCTGAAGTTTATATTGCTCCCCTATGGATTCCTGCAATTCTTCACTCTTCTGGTTATCTTTCACCTCATGAACGGGATATACCATGGATGACCACATACTACCTTGCTCCTTCTCGGACAGGAGACCCCTCGATAGGGTATGTAGAGGATTATGAAGAATTTTATCAAGGAAGAAAGTTAACCTTTCCTACCTGGGATGATTATTGGACGTTTGCCTCGAGCCTTTTTAAGTATGTAAGTGGACAATCGTTGGAAACATTCCAACATGAGGACTTTGAAACGGTTGAACACTCATCCATTTCAATTAGGAAAGAAGGCCTTGGTAATAAAGGGGATTTGATATCCGTCCTGGATGATATGAGCCGAAAAGGGGAGGGGGAACTGCCTGAAATATATAGGCAGATGATTACCTATCAAGATGACTCTCCAATATCACTCCCGTGGGACGATTTATTCTTAGACTCCCACCCAAGACACCTGGGGCATTTTCCAGGGAATGATGCGTTGTCTACTTCACAACGTCAAGCGCTATATTATATTTTTGAAGAATATGAAGGAGGAGTGCTTGCAATCAATGGTCCACCAGGTACCGGAAAATCAATGATGTTGAATTGTATCGCTTCTTCTCTTTATGTGGAAAGCGCTTTGTTAGAACAAAAGAATCCACAAGTATTAACAGCGACAGCTCATGATCGCTTTACGTCTTTGGATATCGCGCAGGATTTTGAGTGTGCAGATTCATCTCTGATAGAAAAGAGGTGGATTCATTCTCTCGATCATTACGCATTGTATTTAGGAAACGAAGAAAGGGAAGACTCCTCCCTTAAGGGCGTGAATTTCTTAAATCATTTTAAAGAAACAATCAGTAACCCTGACATCCGGGCTAAGTCGAGAGAAGAATTCCTGCAAAACACAAATGCATATTTTATTCATCATTGCTCCTCCTTAAATGAAGCTGTTGAAGTGATTCATAACGAACTTTGGCATACCGTATCTGAAATCAAAGAGGCTGTGGACATACTTCAACAGGGTAATGAAGAAGAAGTGTTGAGGTGGTTGAGCTCGCACAATATTGACGATATAAATGAGAAAGTAAGGTCAGTGATGGCGAAAACGATCGATCTCAAGCTTCGCAAACGAGCTTTTTGTCTATCGGTAAAATATTGGGAAGCACGGTGGATCATGGATCAGGATGAAGAAGACATTCTGTCGTTTGGACCATCTCTAATGAAATTGTTTTCAATTTTAGTAGTGTCTGCTTTTGACTTACCAAAATTTTTCACAAAAGAGAATAAGGAACCAAGCTATGAATCTATAGACTTACTTATGATAGACGAGTCAGGGCAGATGTTACCTGAAATGGCTGCAGGTATTGTTCCTTTTGCCAAAAAAATAGTAGCTGTAGGTGATATTCATCAGGCAACACCTATTCGAAATATAACTAGAACCTTTGATTTAGCTAATCTTTTAAATCAAGGCTGGAATAAAGAATTAACAGAGGATATGGACCTGTTGGCAAGTGGTGGATCCGCCCTGCGTGTTTTCCAAAGACTCAGTTCCTTTCAAGTGCATCCTGATGTGAAAGGGATGTTTTTAACTGAACATCGGAGAAGCGTTCCAGAGGTGATCAATTTCTGCGACGAACTGGTTTATCAAGATTGGTTGATTCCTGTACGGGAAAGTTATCAAAACTATCCTTTTCATCACATGGGTTTCATTGATGTTGATGGGGAAGTCACAAAACACCACACAGGGTTGTCCAACACGGATGAAGCACAACACATTGTGGAATGGATTCTAGAGAATCAACAAGAGCTTCAATCTTTTTATGAGGAAGAAGATCTTTCTGTTTTGGTTGCAATAGTCACCCCTTTTACTGAACAAATGCACGAAATAAAAAAGATTCTAAAGAAAAAGGGGCTCAAGAACATTACAGTCGGTACTATTCACATGATGCAGGGATCTTCAAGCCCGGTCGTCTTGTTTTCCAGTGTCTATAGAAGAGGTTCATTTGAAGAATTGAACTTCGATGAAGATAAAACCCTGTTGAATGTAGCTGTTTCGAGGGCGAAAGATTCATTTATTGTTTTTGGAGAAAGTGATCTATTTAACGAGGAGGGAGACAAGCCTTCTAATGTCCTCAAGAGACATACCACTGACTAATAAACCTTACTTATATTCTATTCACTTTTATTTTGGGATTTTTATGAAAAATAAAGAAAAAATAGTAAATAGGTGATAAAATATGAGTTGTATCCTATCAATCTAAGAGGATATCATTAATATGAAAAGGTTGATGAAAAAGTGACCATGCAAGTGAAAGAAACTTCAATTTTCGACCACACGGGGAACAAGATTGTGACCGCAGACCGTGAGATTTCAATCATCGCTAAAATGGAAGATCCTAAAATTGTTGTGCTGGGAAACGTGGTAAGTGATGCGGAGTGTGAAGAACTGATCCGTCTTTCCAAAGACAGAATCAACCGTTCCAAAATCGGATCACGGCATGAAGTGAGCGATATCCGCACAAGCAGTGGCGCTTTTCTTCCGGAAGACGATATCACTTCAAGGGTTGAAAAGCGGATGGCACAAATTATGAACGTACCCGTCGAGCATGGAGAAGGACTGCACATCCTGAATTATAAACCCGGGCAAGAATATAAAGCTCATTATGACTACTTCAAACCAAAACACAATGGCACACATAATCCTAGAATCAGTACGCTGGTCCTTTATTTGAATGATGTAGAAGAGGGAGGGGAAACGTACTTCCCCAATATGAATCTATCCATCTCCCCTCAAAAAGGGATGGGAGTCTATTTTGAGTACTTTTATTCCGACCCATCCATGAATGAACGTACACTTCATGGAGGCTCCCCTGTAATAACAGGAGAAAAATGGGCAGCGACGATGTGGGTGAGAAGAAAACAGTATCGTTAAGTGTAATTGTTTTCTGTACTAGTACAGTCGTTTCTTAGATAAATAACGTATCAATGAAACACCTTCAATGTCGTCAAATGGATGATATTGAAGGTGTTTTTCTATGGATTTTTTTACGATTGTAAAACGGTTGAGTAGGAGTGGGCATTGATTTTAAGGCACCAAAAAAGCCACCGACAAAGGAGGCTTATTACAAAGTTCTGATTAGAAAAATATTATTCTTCGTCAATAAATGAGCTTGCATTCTCTGAAATATGAATGATGCACAGATTATGAGAAAGAGGCGGTGGAAATGGGGAGACTCCTGCGGGAATAGCGGAAGTGGTGAGACCCCGCAGTGAAACGAGGAGGCTCACCGCCGCCCGCGGAAAGCGGACCATTTCCTCCGCCTGCTTTCAATCTGCTTTTATATCAATCCTTTTTTATATGGGAAGTTCCTTAAGTTGTAGGAACCTTATCTTCGGTAAATTGTTCAGCTTCGGTGGAGCCTTTCAAAGCGACGGTAGAAGATGTACCGCCGGAAATGACTTGGGCGACTTCATCAAAGTATCCTGTACCCACTTCACGCTGGTGGCGTGTCGCTGAATAGCCGTGTTTTTCGCTTGCGAACTCTGCCTGCTGCAGTTCTGAATAAGCTTCCATGCCTCTGTCTCTGTACTGTCTGGACAATTCGAACATGCTGTGATTCAATGCGTGGAAACCTGCAAGCGTAACGAATTGGAACTTATAGCCCATCTTGCTCAGTTCTTGTTGGAAATGAGCGATCGTTTCATCATCGAGTTTTTTCTTCCAGTTGAAAGATGGAGAGCAGTTGTAAGCGAGTAATTTGCCTGGATACTCGCGGTGGATGGCTTCCGCGAACTGTCTTGCTTCCTCTAAATTCGGCTCAGATGTTTCACACCATACCAAATCCGCGTAAGGAGCGTAGGAAAGCCCTCTGGCAATCGCTTGGTCGAGTCCGGCGCGAGTTTTATAGAATCCTTCCGCGGTACGTTCACCGGTCAGGAATGGAGCATCAGCGGGATCGATATCGCTGGTGATCAAGTCAGCAGCATTCGCGTCTGTACGGGCGATGATGATTGTCGGAACGCCCATCACATCCGCTGCGAAACGTGCAGAAATCAAATTTCTCACAGCCGTTTGAGTAGGCAGCAGAACTTTACCGCCAAGGTGTCCACATTTTTTCTCGGAAGAAAGCTGATCCTCGAAGTGAACAGCAGAAGCACCCGCTTCAATCATTCCTTTCATCAACTCGAATACATTCAACTGTCCTCCGAAACCTGCTTCGGCGTCAGCCACGATAGGAGCAAACCAATCGATATCCGTTTTCCCTTCCATATGATGAATCTGATCGGCACGCTGAAGCGCCTGGTTGATGCGTTTCACGACTTGAGGCACACTGTTTGCCGGATACAAGCTCTGGTCCGGATACATGTGACCGGATAAGTTCGCATCCGCCGCCACTTGCCATCCGCTAAGGTAGATGGCCTTCAGTCCAGCTTTCACTTGCTGCATCGCCTGATTTCCGGTCAAAGCTCCGAGAGCGTGTACGTAGTTTTCTTCATGAAGGAGACGCCACAGTTTTTCGGCCCCTTTTTCAGCAAGGGTATGTTTAATATCCATTGAACCTCTGAGACGGATCACTTCCTCCGCTTCATATGGACGTGTCACATTTCCCCAGCGGTTTTCATCCTGCCATTCTTGTTTCAGTTTCTCTATACGTTCATTTGTCATTTCCGATTCCCCCTTAAGATAGTTGCCCATAGGCTTCAATTGTCAAAAACTCTGCAAAATCATCGTCACGGATCAGTTTTTCGAATAAAGCTTCCGCTTCTTTGTACGGGCCGTTTTCAAAGGTTTGATGACCCACTTCCTGTTGGATTGCGATCATTTCTTCCTGCTTCCACTGCTCGAACAATTCGAACGTGACTTTTCTGCCATCGTTCAAAATTCCTTGAGGATGACGGATCCACTGCCATAGCTGCGCGCGTGATATTTCTGCGGTAGCGGCGTCTTCCATCAGGTTGTGGATCGGAGCGGCGCCTCGTCCGGAAAGCCAGGAGGCCATGTATTGGATACCGACATTGATGTTCGTCCGCACCCCTTGCTCTGTGATCGATCCTTCAGGGACTTCCAGGAGGTCGTTTTCTGTGATGTGAAGGTCATTTCTTAGATAGTTGATTTGGTTCGGAGTCCGCATATTTTTGTTAAAAACATCCATCGCGGTCTGAACCATGCCCGGGTGGGCGACCCACGTCCCGTCGTGGCCATCCGTAACCTCGCGGAGTTTATCTGACGTGACTTTTTCAAAAGCTTCGGTGTTGCGTCGTTCATCGTTTTTCACAGGAATCTGTGCGGCCATTCCGCCGATAGCCGGGGCCCCGCGGCGATGACAAGTCTGAATCGTCAGGAGAGAGTACGCTCTCATGAACGGGCTGGTCATCGTGACTTCGGACCGGTCAGGCAGGATGACATTCGGATCCTGGCGGAATTTCTTTAAGTAGCTGAAGATGTAATCCCACCGTCCACAGTTCAATCCAGCCGAGTGTTCTTTCAACTCAAACAGGATTTCATCCATTTCGAATGCGGCGAGGATCGTCTCGAGTAAGACGGTAGCCTTGATCGACCCGGTCGGAATTCCGAGCGACTCCTGAGCGAAAATGAAGACATCATTCCAAAGCCTTGCTTCGTGATGATTCTCAAGCTTCGGAAGATAAAAGTAAGGGCCTGAGCCGTTTTCCAGAAGCTGTTTCGCATTATGAAAGAAATAAAGGCCGAAATCGATCAAGCTTGCTGAAGCGGGCTCGCCGTTCAGAGACATATGCTTTTCATCGAGATGCCATCCTCTCGGCCGGACCATCAGGGTGGCTGTTTCTTCTTTCAACTCGTAAGTCTTTCCTTGAGCATTTTGGAAGGTGATGCTTCTTCTGTTTGCATCTCGTAAGTTGATCTGCCCCTGGATGGTGTTGTTCCATGTAGGGGAGTTCGCATCTTCAAAATCAGCCATGAACACCTTCGCGCCCGAATTCAATCCATTGATGACCATTTTCCGGTCGACAGGTCCTGTAATTTCCACCCTGCGATCCTGCAGATCATGGGGGAGAGGGGCGATCCTCCAGTCTGTTTCTCTGATGTGAGCAGACTCTTTGGGGAAGGAAGGTTTGACACCTTGGTTCAACTGTTCCTGAACCTCTTTTCTGCGGTTCAGCAATTCTAATCTCGTGGGGTTGAAACGTTGGTGAAGCTGTTCAAGAAAATCAAGGGCTTCGGGGGTCAATATTTCTGCAAAGGAAGGGGATATGTCTCCATTCACCTTCCAATTGCTTGTTTTTGTTTCCATGTATCCGCCTCCTTTTGTTATAGTATATACTTAGAAATTAAAAACTGATATATAACAGTTGGTGCATAACTTTACTCATCTTTTTTGGATAGGCAGCGATCACATTCCATCATGTACGTATAAGCTTGAGACTTTACTTCTGATCCACATTGAGGGCAGGAAACGGTAAGCGTGTGATTTGATTTTTTCATTTTAACTCCTCCTTTGTTATAACAGAAATAATTTTTATTAACTGTTATGGAACAGTTTACGTTGACCTGGATAAAATTGCAACAACTTTTTCTAATATTTTTACAATTTAGGGAATTTGACCTTCTTGGGGAAAGGGGGAGGTGAATAAAGAAACGCGGTCTTCTGAAGAGTTTAGATGTCGTCCTAAGCTTATGACTGAGCCTTCAAACACTGCCGAAGAACTCATAGAAGTGTTGAATGTTTGCAGGACAAAAGTATTAGATGTGAAAAAATAAGCAAAAAAAATACACCCTCTAATCGGGGTGTTCCTCTAATGAAAGCAAGTTCATGCCCGCCTTGCTCAAGCAGGCCGTGAACTTGCTCGTTTACGCTTAGGTCTTAGGTGAGACCGTGTTCCGTTCCCCAAATGTGCATCTGTTCAAGGATCGGCATGAGTGTATTTCCAAGATCGGTCATTGAATATTCAACCTTTGGAGGAATCGTATTATACTGGACGCGGTTGATAAAACCATCCTCTTCGAGTTCCTTCAGCTGCTGGGTCAGCACTTTATGAGAAACACCAGGGAGCAGCCTTCTCAGTTCGTTGTACCTCAGGGTTCCATCGACCCCCAAATGCCATAGAATGACGGTTTTCCATTTGCCTCCGATTTTATTCAACGTATATTCAATCGAACATTTCAGTTTTCCTTCTCTATCGATCGGGGTATCCATACTATAACCACCTTTTCTTACCTTCAGGTTAGTGTCTTACAAAAAAGTGCATACTTACGTGATCTTTCACCAACAATTATAATGTCTGATGTAGAAATTAAAATCAAGGAGGAATAAAAATGTATCCTTATCCAAGAACATTTTCTCATATAGGACTTTCCGTACCAAATGTCGAGGAGGCTGTAAAATTCTATACTGAAGTTTTCGGCTGGTATGTCATCATGGAGCCTTCAGAAGTACAGAATGACGATACTCCGATCGGTCAGATGTGCCGTGACGTATTCGGCAATGACTGGGAGAAATTCAGAATCGCCCACTTGGCGACTGGTGATAAAATCGGAATCGAACTGTTTGAATTTCCTCATAATGAACAGCCTGAAAACAATTTCGAATATTGGAAGACGGGCATTTTCCACTTCTGTGTCCAGGATCCGGATATCGAAGGAATCGTTGAGAAAATCAAAGAGCATGGTGGGAAGCAGCGCATGCCGATCCGCGAGTATTACCCTGGTGAAAAACCATTCAAGATGGTATATGTGGAAGATCCTTTCGGCAACATCTTCGAAATCTATACGCACAGCTATGAATTGACTTATTCTGAAGGAGCTTACTAAAGGAAGCCCTCTGACGTTCAAAGGACGCACCACTTCGAGTGGTGCGTCCTTTTTTGTGCATTAGAATGCGGATGGAGGTAAACGTGTTACGATATGGTCAGACATACATAGGGGGAACAGACGATGACGCAAAAACTTTACTATGAAGATCCATATAAGATGACATTTGAAACGACGCTGGTAAAAACAGATCAGGATGCCCGCGGTCATTATATCGTGCTGGAAGAAACGGCCTTTTATCCGACAGGTGGCGGCCAGCCGCACGACACGGGTGTATTGAATGGAATGCAGGTCGTGGATGTGGAAGAAGTCGAGGGGGAGATCCGTCATTACGTAAGCGGAAAGCTTCCGGCCGATACAGAAAAATGGAGTGGAGAGGTCGATCGGGAACGACGCTTTGATCATATGCAGCAGCACACGGGACAGCACATCATCAGTGCGGTTTTTGATGATCGGTTCGGAATCCCGACGACCAGTTTCCACCTGGGTAAAGAGACCGTTACGATCGATTTGGATACCGACTACCTCTCTAATGACCTTTTGGAAAAAGCTGAACAACAGGTGAACGAAATCATTCTGGAGAATCTTCCTGTGGAAACGAAATGGATGTCTGTAGAAGAAGCGGGGGCGTATCCGCTTCGTAAGCAGCTTGCTGTCGAGGATGACGTTCGCCTAGTGATCATTCCGGATACCGATTACAATGGCTGCGGGGGCACACACCCGCATTCCACCGGCGAAGTCATGGCCGTCAAATTTTTGGGATGGACAAAGAGCAAAGGGCAGGTACGTCTGGAGTTCGCCTGTGGTCATCGGGTGCGACAAAAGCTTGGTGAGAAACATCAGGTTCTGACTGAAATGAAACAGTTGATTTCAAGACCGGAGGAACAGCTTGTCGAGGAAGTCTCGGCAATCATTCAGTCCAGCAAGGAAAAAGATAAGGAAATTGCGGAGTTGGAAGAGCGGCTGCTTCAATACGAAGCACTGGAAATCATATCAGAAATACCGGAAGACGGAGTGGTTCATCGCGTCTTCAACAACCGCTCGATCAAATCGCTGCAGTCTCTTGGAAAAACAATTATCGAAGAAGCACCGGATGTTTATTTAATCCTTGTCAGTGAACAGGAACATCAGCTTCAGTTCGTACTGGCTCATGGGGAGAATATTGAACGGAATATGAATGAAATCGCTAAGCAGACGATGCCCCTCATTGAAGGGAAAGGCGGTGGGAAACCGCATTTTGTACAGGGTGGTGGAAGGAACCTCTTAAATGGAGCCGATTTCGCTCAAAAGGTGAAAGAACTGTTATAATGATAGTTTAGAAAGTTGATATTTTTACCATATAAATCTTAGAGGAGAGTAAAGCCTGTCTTTACTCTCCTTTTCACCCCATAAACAGGGGGTGATGGATGAAGGGAGTGGAGGGACCATGCCGAACGTGGTCATCTTAGCCGAAAAACCCTCGCAGGCAAAAGCCTATGCAGAGGCCTTCACGGTTCAGGAAAAAACGAAAACCTACATACAATTGAAACCGGACGAAACATTTCCAAGTGGAGCGACGATCACCTGGGGCGTAGGCCATCTTGTTGAGTTGAAAGAACCTCATGACTATAAACCGGAGTGGAAGAGGTGGAAACTGGAGCAGCTGCCGATCGTTCCAGACCGCTTCCATGAAAAAGTGTCGAAGGGGAAGTGGGAGCAGTTCCAGGCGGTGAAAAAGTTGTTCCAGCAAGCGGATGTCATTGTGAATGCCGCCGACGTCGACCGGGAAGGATCCAATATATTTTACAGTATCCTCCGTTTGACAGGGGTAAAAGGGAAGCCGGTCCAGCGTCTATGGATCAATTCTCTTGAAAAAGATGAAGTTCGAAAAGGGTTTAAGAACTTGCGTGATAACGAAAAGGACCTGCGATTGTTCGATGAAGCGAAAGCACGGCAGATCAGTGATTGGCTTGTCGGCATCAATGCGAGCCGCCTTTTCACACTGCTTTTACAAAAAAAAGGGTTTGAGAGTCACTTATCGATCGGAAGGGTGCAGTCCCCGACGGTCTATCTGATTTATCAGAGGCACAAGGAAATTGAGAACTTCGTCTCCGAACCCTTTTATCAAATCGAAGGATTGTTCAAGGCGGAAAAAGGGACCTACAAAGGTCTGGCGAAAATCAAGGATAAAGATAAAGCCAAGGTGCAGGCGCTCATGGACGAGCATGGGCTGAAGGAAAAGGAAGACTTGACCGGGAATGTCCAAAAGGTCGACAAAAAAACGAAGTACCAGAAGTCCCCTAAGCTCCATTCCCTGTCCACTTTGCAGAGTGTGGCGAATAGACGTTGGAAATATAACCCTTCACAAGTTTTGAAGACGGTGCAGAAACTCTATGAAAAGCGATTGGTCACCTACCCGAGGACCGATTGTAATTACATTACAGAGAATGAGTTCGCGTACGTCGTGAATAACGTGAAGGGATACCAGGAAGCTTTGAACGTCTCTTTCACACCTGTATCTTTGAAACCGAACAAGCGTTATGTGAACAATAGTAAGGTTCAGGAACACTATGCGATCATTCCGACAAAGTCGGTCCCGACGCAGAAGAAGCTGAGCGGTTTGAGCCGTGATGAACAAAATATTTATAACGAGATTCTTGCTACGACTCTATCGATGTTCCACACGGATTATATCTATGAAGAGACCACTCTTTATACAAATGTGAACGATCTTCCTTTCAAATCTACGGGCAAAAGAGAAGTGAGCCAGGGATGGAAAGAGCTGTTTCCGAAACCGTCGAAATCGAAGGATGGAAAAGAAACTTTGTTACCGGAAGTCCAGCAGGGGGAAGAAGTCGGTGCACGAGTGGGGATCAAGGAAAGCATGACTCAACCGCCGAAACCTTATACCGAAGGGCAGCTCATCAACATGATGAAAACGTGCGGAAAGCTCATGGACGATGAGACTGATGTGGAGATTTTAAAAGAAGTCGAGGGGCTTGGAACTGAAGCTACCCGTTCGAGTATCATTGAAACCATCAAAGCCCAGAAGTATATCGAAGTGAAAAAGAACAACGTGTATGTCACAGCTAAAGGGATCATGCTCTGTGAGGCGATTGAAGGAACGTTGTTATCGAGTCCATCGCTTACAGCGAAGTGGGAGGCGTATTTAAGGAAAATCGGCAATGGTGAAGGGTCCAAGCAGGTATTCCTCAAGCAGACCGGTCAGTTCATCGAGAAGTTGATCCAGGAAACACCGGGATCGATCAAGGATGTACAAGTCAGGAGCACCGGAGAAAAGACGAAAAAGAACTGGAATCAACCGATTGCCAAATGCCCGCGTTGTTCCACGGGATCGATCATGGATCGATATAAATTTTACGCGTGTTCCGCCTATAAGGAAGGGTGTAAGGTGAGTTTTCCGAAGAGACTGGCTGGAAAGTCGCTCACGAACAACATGATCAAAACGTTGTGCGAAAAGAAACGTACGAAAGTGTTGAAAGGATTCAAAGGGAAGAAGCCTTTCAGTACCGCTTTGATGCTGGATGAAGAGTATAAGATCAAGTTTGATTTTCAAAATAAATCTTAAAGAGAAAGACCTTATGACGTGGAGGCTTCCATTGTCATAAGGTCTTTCTTTTATTGTGGTCACCATCGATAGGCTCCCGGGCACGTATTCGCCTGGGGTTCATAATAACAATGTTTTTTGTACTGCCCGGTAAAAGGCTGCCCATACCAGGTGTCAGGGCATGGGGCGTAAGGGTTGAAGTACCATAGGGCATACTTGGAAGGGTGCTGTCTCCAATATTTCAATGTTTGTTTGGCTAATCTTTTTTCCGCGCTTCTCGCGCGGTTATAAAACACATTTCCTTTCTGGACAGCTTCAAAGGAATAGTTTCCGCCCTGGACTTGATAAATCACATCCGGTACGGATCTTAATCCTTCAAAATCCAGGCAGTCGGCTTTGACTCGATTGACGATGACGTTTCCGACCATCAGCATCCCAAGCCGGCCTTCTCCTTCGGCTTCCGCCCTCATCATTCTTGCCATCAATGCAATGTCGCTGTTGTTATATTTTATTCTGGCCACTTATTTTCACCTCTATGGCAGTGTATGAATAATCTCTGAAGAAATGCTGTTTTTTGTTGAATTGTATGCAGGAAAAGGTGGGGAGGGAGGGGTGGTGGGGCTTTTATCAGCGGAATTTCTTATTTATCGGCGGGGATTTTTATTTATCAACCATTCTACCATGTTTTATCAGCGAGAATTTTTATTTATCGACCAAACTCATAAATGCACGGTTTTCTTCCCCGTGATTTTGGATACATAAAGGGTAGGAACGAAGAAAGGGATGAGAAGATGAAAGTACTTGTAATAGGTGCCAACGGTCAAGTTGGAAAGCACCTTGTGAAATTCATTCAGGAAAGTGACGATCTGGAAGCGAAAGCCATGATCCGGAAAGAAGAGCAGGCCTCCTACTTTAAGGATTTAGGGGCGGAGACGGTCGTCGTCGATCTCGAGGACGATCCGGATACGATTGCAAAGGCGTTTGAAGGTGTGGATGCTGTCGTATTCACTGCAGGGTCAGGCCCGAATACGGGACCGGATAAGACCATGCTCATCGACTTGGATGCGGCAGTGAAAACGATTGAAGCGTCGAAAGCGACAGGTGTGAACCGTTATATCATGATCAGCTCATTCGATACGACACGAGAAAAGATCCAGGAAGCTCCTCCTTCCTTTGCCCCTTATGTCGTCGCCAAGCATTACGCAGATGATTGGTTGAGAAAAACCGATTTGGATTATACGATCATTCACCCGGGCCGTTTGACGAATGAGGAAGGAAGCGGTCAGGTGAAAGCGGCTGAAGAAGTTGAACGAGGGGAGATTCCCCGCGAGGATGTAGCGAAAGTCATTTTAGCTTCCCTTCAAAATGATTCTACAATCGGCAAGGAGTTTCAAGTTGTCGGAGGAACCGACAAGGTCGAAGACGCCATTGCTGCATTATAAAAAGTACAAGGTGTAAAAGACAGTCCGGCCGCCGGGCTGTCTTTTTATTCACCTTTAATATGTCTACAGATGCATGTTTCAAGTGAAGAAGGGTATCGTATGGTAGATTCGTCTCAAGATCGAGCTGGAAAAAGGAGTGTCTAAGATGACTTCCGTAATCGAAACCGATGTATTGATTGTAGGAGCGGGGCCGGCTGGTCTTATGGCGGCCAACGAATTGCAGAAAAGAGGTGTGGACGTCACTTGCATCGAGAAGAATGCCGAGCCTTCGACTTTATCGAAAGCGCTGGGTATCCAGGCGAGGACGCTTGAAATGTTCGAACTTCTTGGCGTACACAAACCATTTCTGGAGCGGGGGTACCCCGGTCCTGGTGCCAAACTGCATTTGGGTGGAGACAGCCCTTCCATCGTCGAACTCTATCATATCCAAAGTCGATATCCATACATGCTGGTCATTCCTCAGAGTGAAACAGAGGAGATCCTGGAAGAGCACTTATCTTCCTTGGGAGGGAAAGTGAACAGGGAGCATGAAGTCACCGAGTTGGAGGATACAGAAAAAGGGGTGTTTGTGAAAGCTGATTTCAAAGGGGGAAAGAAACAGTATTTTGCAAAGTACTTACTTGCCTGTGACGGAGCCCACAGCCCGGTGCGGAAAGCTTTAGACGTGGATTTTGCTGGTGAGGATGAGGGATACACGTTTTTCCTGGGAGACGTGGACATTCCTGAAATGAAAGAGATTTACATTCAAATGCACTTGAACGATCGGGGTGCTGTAGGTTTCTTCCCTTACAAAGATGGCAGTTACCGGGTGGTGGGGCTCGACCGTTCCAAGCAGGGGCTGCCGCACAAAGATGAGCCGACGCTGGATGAAGTACAGGAAAGTATGGATACGATTCTGCCTACATCTTATGAAATCCGGAACCCAAAGTGGCTGTCCAATTTCGGAACAGCCCATCGCCAGGTGCCCAACTACCGGAGCGGACATGTGTTTTTTGTCGGTGATGCAGCGCATATCCACAATCCGATGGGAGGACAGGGGATGAATCTTGGCTTACAGGATGCAGTGAATATTGCATGGAAGCTGGAACTCGTCCTCAAAGGGTATGCAGGTGATGCTTTTTTGAATACTTATCACGAGGAGCGCTACCCGATCGGAAAGGATGTCCTGAAGGAAACATCCAGAATGCTGAAAGTCGTCACCATGAAGGGGGCGAAAGGAAAGCTGAGGAATTGGACAGGGAAAGCGGCGTTAACTCAAGGCTGGGTCCAAAAGAGAGTCGCCAACCAAATGTCCCATATCCAAAATGATTATGATCACACCTCCTGTAACCGGTCATTGAAAGATTCTTCCCTTCCAAAACGAGCCGTCCAGGCGGGAGAGCGTGTCCCTGATTATTTGATGTTTTTTGATGGGACGACAGATGAACGATTGTATCCTCTCATTTCAAGGTATGGCCACCTGTGCCTCATTTACATCGATTGCCAGGAAGAACATGTGATAGATGAAGCTTATTCTTTTTATGAGGCAGTCAACGAAGCCTTCCCTGATCTCCTTCAAGTAATTCTGGTTGCAAGAGGTGGGACAGTGACGACTAGAGAAAAAGACCTCCCGATCATCTATGATGTACACCGTCACTTGGAGAAAAAGCTCGGAATGAAAAAAGGACATATTCTCTTCATTCGCCCGGATGGTCATGTGGCGTTCCATGATGCGTCTTTGGATTCTGTTCAGACACTTGAAAGAATTAAAGATTTTTTCAACTAATCGATTAATATAGCTTTTCGGAAGCAGACATTTTGGTTGGTGAATATTTCAAGTAGTGTACTTACAAGCATCGTTCTATAATGAGTACAAATGGACAGAACCGGGGGCGTACAACTATGAATTGGTTTGAATTGAACAGAAAATACCAGCTGGATCTTCTGCGAGACGCCTATATAAAAGAACCACCTGAACTTCTGATCAATCATGAGTTTGAAGTATATTCGGTTGGAGCGCTTGGTCCGGGGAAAGAAGAAATCTATCAGGAAAAAATGTCTGATCGGTTGAAGCATATGATGGAAGACCCTGATGTCATCCCGCCCCACGCAGCTTTGGAAGTCGTACGCGAAGGTCATTCGTTGCGAAATCTCACATTGCAGCAATGGGATGGAGATGAATTGATGAAAACAGAGCCCATCCAAGAGAACACAATCAAACTCCCTGGTGAACAGGGAGTCTATGTCTTTGATGTACTTATTGAAGACGAGGAAGGTTTTGAAAGCTATGCATTTGTGGTGGAAGTCCATGGAGGTATGGAAAAATAGTTTTTTAAACAAATTTGAAAGCCAACCTTCTGCATAAGAGGTTGGCTTTGGTCATTGTCATAAAATCGTAGTGGACAGGTCCGGCAGCGACAGATGCATTTTCAAGGTGTATACGATCTTGTAATCTGGTAGAAAGCAGTCCCTGAAACTCCCTATCGTAGGAAGTTCTTTTTGTAGAAGAGGGTAGCAACGTTTTTTCCTGGTCACTTTTGTGAATAGTACTAAAGGAGTCGTGAGCTTGAACATCCTTCCAACCCAACCTGAATAACCGTTTATGATATAATGATTTCAATATCCTCCTGTTTATTTTGGAGGCATGGCTCGTGAAGATTCTTGGTACATAGGAGTCTGAATCGGAAAAGAGAGGAGAGGTCGAAATGCGATCCAAATCACAAATGAAACTGTTTGCATTGAATTCCAACGTCCCTTTAGCGCAGGAAATCTCTGAAAAGTTGGAGGTTCCCTTAGGAGAAAGCTCGGTTGTACGTTTTAGTGACGGTGAAATTCAAATCAGAATTGAAGAGAGTGTCCGAGGTACGGATGTTTATCTGATACAAACTACATCACAGCCTGTAAACGAAAACCTGATGGAGCTTCTGATAATGATCGATGCGATGAAGAGAGCTTCAGCCAGGACGATCAATGTGGTCATCCCTTATTACGGGTATGCCCGTCAGGATCGAAAAGCCCGCGCCCGGGAACCGATTACGGCGAAACTGATCGCTGATTTGCTGGAAAAATCAGGGGTTTCAAGGGTCATCACCCTGGACATGCATGCTCCGCAGATCGAAGGCTTTTTCAATATTCCAGTCGATCAGCTTCAGGGCATTCCGATTCTGGCTGATTACTACAAAGAAAAAAATCTCGATGATGTAGTGGTCGTTGCGCCGGCGACGAGTGGATTGAGTCGAACTAGAAAAATGGCCAATTACCTGGATGCCCCGATTGCATTCATTGATAATCGAAAAGCTCATCCTGACAGCGATGAAGTGATGAATGTGGTAGGGTCGATTGAAGGAAAGAATGCCATCATCGTGGATGATATGATCGATACGGGTAAAACCATCACTCTGGCAGCGAAAGCACTCGTAGAAAATGGAGTTCGTGACATCTATGCCTGCGGGACACACGCTGTTTTATCCGATCCTGCAGTTACAGAGATTGATAGCTCACAAATCAAAGAGCTGGTCGTGACCAATTCTATCCTTCTGCCTGAAAATAAAAAGATTGAAAAAATCACTTCTCTCTCCGTAGCGCCGCTTTTTGCGGATGCTTTATTGCGGGTTCAGCATGAAGACTCTGTCAGTGTGCTGTTTGATTAAGTAAAAAAGGCCGATGAGAAATCCATGGATTTCTCATCGGCCTTTTCTTGTGGGGTGAATGTTTTTAAAAGTGTAGAGAAGGAATACTATAAATCATAGTTGCTATTAGCTGGGGGTGGTGAAATGAGGAAGTTTATAATCAATACAGCAGCGTTGCTTCTCGTTGTAGTTGTGAATGGATTGGCGAATGCTCTGCCTTTGAACGGGAAAACCACGGGAGAGATATCGAATCAGTTGAATGTCTTGTTCACACCGGCGGGCTATGTGTTCAGTATCTGGGGGTTGATCTACATTCTTTTAGGTATTTGGGTGCTTCGTCAATTACCATCGAGCCGTAGAGACCTTCCCGTTTATCAATCGACCCACGGACTTTTTGTATTGAGCAGCCTTCTTAATATTCTCTGGATTTTTATGTGGCATTACGAGCTCTTCGGTCTGTCAGTCATTGTTATGGTGCTGTTACTCCTAAGTCTCATCCGGCTTTATGGAAAGTTGAAAACGGTGGACGCCTCATTTTTTGATACTCTCCCATTTTCCATTTATTTAGGATGGATCAGTGTGGCAACCATCGCAAACATCAGCTATTACCTCACTTATACAGGATGGACTGGGTTTGGAGTGTCAGATTCAGTATGGACTTTCATCCTTTTGGCAGCGGGAACAGGGTTGGCACTATATTTCCTGAAAAATGAGCAGGACTGGATATATCCACTTGTGTTTGTCTGGGCATTCATTGGAATCGGTGTGAAAAATCAGAATGTAGATGTCCCTCTGGTGGTGTACAGCTCGTATATTCTGGCGGGGGTTGTTTTTTTATTTACCCTTTTCTATGTAATTAATAGGAGTAAATGATACTCACTGAAATTAAAAGCCCCTGGTCTGCCTGACCAGGGGCTCAAACTTATTGGGGGGTATTGTAATGGAAGCGTCATGGTGTATCAATATGGGACTGTTCTCAAGTCCAGTATGAGCAACCTTCAAAGAATGCATCTTCAAGGCAGGACTGCAGAATTTCAGGCAGGCGGGCATCAATTTCATTCGGTTCAATGATTTCAATTCGATTACCGCCAACGAGTCCTTTGAACGTAATCTTCTTGTCTTTGTTCACATACAGACGGCCGATTTCCTGCTCGATTCCAAGAGAATCATGCTTCGATTCAAATACGATCAGACCTGTGATATATTCATTTCTTCCTTCCTGGAGCGCAACCTTCTTCCAGTTCGTTGTTTCCTCTAAGGCTTCAATCCCGGATTCCGGAATCAAGTCAGAATCACGGAGAATGGACACATCTTCTATTTTGGTCGCACCTAACATGCTGTTGTAAGCGGCGACGGAAATTGTATTTCCTTCAAGGTTCAAAATCGCATCAGGCTGGCCGGCACATAATTGATTCGTCAAGTCTTTGATGTAGTCAAAAACTTCCTGTGTGTTCCTTTGGATTTCGTTTTCCAGTTCAAATACAGCTCTTTTTTCATCAAGCAATTCGCGGATATCCATTTGATATTCCCTCCTAAATAATGGGTTATGGTACTATTTCCATTTAATGTATGGAAGAAACGTCTTTTTACCAGATAAAGGTGAATTTCACACAGAAGACTATGATTGGTTCCTAAGAATTGAACTTGAGAGAGGAGGATTTTTCTCTGGCTTAAAAGGGTAGAAGTTGATCTCCTCCGCGGGAAGCTTGCCGGTTTGCCCGCAGGAAAGCGAACCCTCCCCCACGCCCCAATATTTTAATAACATTCCGAAATCAAGTCCATAAGAGCAGACCCATGGAGCAAGTAGAGAAATGAACATAACTATGACTATGAAGACACTTTAAAAGTTGTTAATTTGGAAATATAATCCTTGTGATGTTGGAATTACCATAGATAGGAGTAGTTTGCCCGCTTACAATGAGGGATGGACTGAATTGGGTAAGGAGGAAACTATGGAATTTCTATTTTTATTGGCCAGCGTCATTGCTGTCATCGGAATTGCTTTCGTATCCAGTAAAATGATGACGAGGCTCTCAGAAAGCAAATTGGACGAAAATTTAATACAGAAGGAGCAGACGAAATTTTTCATATCGTCAGCCATTGTAGAAATCGTTCCCATCGTATTGATCGTAGTGGCGTTTGCGAGTTTGGAAAACAGTACACTCTCTACAGGTGCGGTGTATATATCTATCGGACTAATGGTCATCGTATGGCTCACGGTGTTAGCCAAGGTGTTCATGAAGGGACAGGAAACGGTTCAATCGGTTGAGGAGAATTACAAGCAGCAAGTCAAGGGAGTTGTTTTTATATCTCTCGCTTTCCTAAGCGGGATTCCTTTGGCGTCCATTTTCATGTTGTTCAATTTATAAAAAGAAAGGTGACAGGACTTGAGCTTGTCACCTTTCTTTTTGGTTGAATAAAGAGTTGTCTCGATTTTTTCCTTCTCATTAATCTTATGAACTGGGCATTCTTCTCAATCAAAAAAGGTACGATTACGTATAATGTTTTGAGCCATTAATCGGAGGAGTGAAAAAATCAAATGAGTTTCAACGAATATTTAAGTGAGAGTTACGACTACGAATCTAAAGACGATTATAAAAATGACTGTGGCAAAACGAAACATTATAAAAACTGTGTAGAAGATGTTCTGGATGCGATTCTATATGCACAGGAAGCAGCAGAAAAACATAATGACTGCCACACGTCCTGCAAAAGATCGATTGAAGATTTGTTAGGCGAAAAGAAGAAGGTAAAGAAAAACACGGTTCCGGTCATGTTATATTGCGGATGTCACCCTTATAAAGGGACTGGAGTTACCACCTACACATGCCACTCTAAGAAAACGAAGTTCAAATGCGTCGAGACATTCATATTCAAAGTGAAAGACTTGGATAAAAAATGTGCTGTCCTCGAATTGCTTGTGTTCAAATCTGACTTGAAGCATGAAAAAGGTAAGGATGGAAAGTGCCCGAAACGTTCCGCCTGCGACCAAGTAGATCACAAATACTTGGATGATTTAGTAGGTACAGGAATCTGCATCAATGTCGATCTATCTTGTTTTTGTGCGGTCACTTGTCTTCCTGCCGTATATTTGTGCTAGTCTTCTCGTCGGAATTATTTACGAATCAACAAAGAAGGCAGCCTGCATCCACCAGGCTGCCTTTGATACATAAGTTATCCCCCGAATGCTTCGAGAAGGTCCTCGATCTCTTTCAAATCCACCTTTTCAGACACAGGTGGTTTTTCATGTGTTCTTTTACTCACTTCGTGAGGATTCCCGCCTCCACCATTCAACATTCTTTTTATTTCCAACAACTGGAGCAGTACGTCACTCGTAGCTACGGACGTATTCCGTTTCTCATAGAGATAACTCTGAAGAGCAGAGAAGATCAGGTGCTGCAGTGTATTGTTCTTGGAATGGTATTCGATCTCCTCTATGACTTTAGGGGCGACAGTCTGGGAATCCCCTGTCTTGACATCGATGAACGTGTCAGGAATTGTGAGTAGAGTATGACTGAAGTAATCCCTGTAAATTCTTGACATAATACTCACCCTTTAATTTTTTGACAGCACAAATTCAGTTTCATTGTTCTTTTCTTTCTTCAGTTGATTCATTTTAGCTAAGATGAATAACCCTTGGACGTTCAGTTTTGCCATGTTTTCAGGGAAATACAACTCGATCGGGCGTCCCCGTTCACTCCATTTGACCGCCGCTTCTTTGATCTGCCTCATGGCAATTTCGGCAGCACCTCCAACAGCGATATACTGAACAGCTCCGTTAATTTCATTCGAGCTGCTCCTGACCCGGTCGAAGTGTTCCAGGTACTTGATGGCCATTGCTTTCAGCTGAGGGATGATGTATTTGCTTATATCCTTCTTCACACCTGCAAATGGCTCTACATACCATTCAGATTGACCAGCTGCCAATTTCTCCTCAAGCTCGGATCTGGAGTTGAATTTGTAGAGTTCATTTTTACTGACTTTTTGAATGATATTATCTAAAAATTGATTGATGCCGAATTGTTCCCCTTCCACAGAGGCAACGGGCTTGTTGTTCTTGATCCCGACAAAGTCGACTGAATCCCCGCCTAAATCCCCGATGATGATTCCTTTCCGTGAGTCTTTGACCAGATCATCATTATAGACGTTCAACGTATCAGGGTCCCGAGTAAGGCTCAAGTAAGCTAGAGCCCCTTCTGCACCGATGATGACATCATCAATGTGGATTTTCACAGCAATTTCTTTAGGATCCTGGATCCCAGGTGCTTTATGGAAGATGACGGTGTGCACGCCTTTCAAGCGGTCTTTGAAAACGGATTTCTTCTCTTTATATTGGGTTGTGGGAAGGGAGACAGCTAATTGATCGATGTAATAATTGATTTCGGTTTCCGACGGGCTGGAGAGAGCTGCATGATACGCGATGATCGAATGTAGAAGGATATAAGTCCGTTCTTCATCAATTTTTTGGTTATTGAAAGCAGTGAGGCTGACATTGCGTTGTCTCATCGCTGCCTTCCCGATGTAATAGATTTCACGCCGGTCTTTGACAGACGCACTTTTCACTTCGACGATCAAGTTTTCTTCAAAGTCTATATCTTCGTCGTCATATGGTTTTTCGTAAAATTCTTCATCAAATAAAGCGATGGCATTCGGGAGTTGATATTCCACCAACTCGCCTTCGTCGGAAGCGATGACTTTATACCAGCTGTTTCCGACGTCCACAGCAAAAATGTTGTTCTTTGACATGTTGATCGACCTCCTGATGAATTAGCCTATGCAAAATGGGCGGATTTGTGTGCTGGTCCTTCTCAAACTTGATGGAAAAATGAGAAAAGGCGTTTATTATAAAAATCCGCTATTGTTCTAATACATATAACTATGCACGGCATTTCAGAACGCATAACATACAGGGAGGTTATTTCAAAGGAGGAAAAACTCATGAGTAACGAAAATAAACAATGTGTCAATTTGAATACGTCCGCCAATGTTGAACAATGCCGCGGAGTAGAAATTACTAGTCCACCGACTACAATCGGAGCTGGTGTGCCGGTAAAACTTCCAGTTGTATTGGGTAACTTTACTATTACAAGCCATTTAGTAGCGAACATTGAATTTGAACACCCTGTGTTGGAAATCAAAGATATCAAGAAGAGAGTCGTCCTCACTCAGTGCCGTCTTATGACACCGTCTTCGGATTCCGATAACGACCGTTCCACAGGACCGTTCCCTCTGTTCATCAAAGGGTTCGTAAGGAAGAATATTCAATACGCTTCTCCTACTCACAATGAAAAAGGGGAATGCATCTCTTCTGAAATGAAATCTTTGACTACAAACATTCCTTTTGAATGTATGGCTACGGTCGAATTGGCGAATGAAGTTTTATTACCGACCCGAAACACAAGAAGAGAGTTCGACTTCTTCCGTTCACAGGATCTAGGTAATGGGTTCCCTGAAAAAGATAAGTATTTATCTAGCGATCTTTCTCAGTTCCACCAGCAGAGTTCTCAACATTACAACGATCTTCCATTCTGCGAACTTGTTTCCAGTGAAATCATCGAGTGGGATGAGGCTACTGACAGACGAAGCCTTGGAGATGGTCCTGAAGATGAAGGCTACTTCCATCACGTGCTGGAGAAGATGATGTTGTCATTCCACATCAGAGTGTTGCAAAGTCAGCAAGTAAGCTTCGGAGTATTTTAAATCAGGCATAACCACCTCGGATGTATGGGGTGGTTTTATTTTAGGACATTTTTAAAGGTGAGATGATTTTCATATGAAAAAGGAGTGTTTTCTTACAAGTAGGACGAGTCATCAAGCAAGTCCTGGCGCTGGGACATCCTTAATTCAAAATATTTCTTTTCAAGAAAACCCTACACACACCAAGGGCTAACGCCCTTATGCCTCCTTGAAGACAATTATTTTAAGTAACATAGACGTTTATCCCTCATACGATGAAGTATAATTTTTGAGGGGGAAAATAAATGACTCAAAAAGATTTGCACAAGTTCGACTGCAAAGGTACAGCGAACCTTCATCATTGTGATAATACACCGGTGAAGCCGGCAGTAAGTATCGGGAAAATCATTTCTAAAGTGCCTGTCGTCCTGGCGGAATTGGATTTACAAATCAATTTGGATGAAACCATCAAGTTCCCTGAACCTGTCCTTGAAATCAAAGACATCAAGAAAAGAGTGGCTTTAACTCAATGCCGTTTGCTGCTTCCTACTCATAAGCTCTTCATCAAAGGGTTTGTGAGAAAAAATATTCAATACGCAAGCCCTGCTCATGAAATCGAGGAGAGTACACCGAAATCTGTCACTTCAGATCTGCATTCTTATACTGTTGATATTCCTTTTGAATGCGTAACGGAAATCAGAGACTTTTTATCTATGCCGGTTATGCCGCATCATAACAGCAGAGAAGAATTCGATTTTGCTGTGTCTAAATCGCTTCCGTCCGGATTCCCTGAGAAAGATGAGCTCATTTCAAGCGACCTTTCCCAATTCCATCAGGAAAGCCGTCAGTTTTACAATGAGCTGCCGTATTGTGAATTGATCTCAAGCAGTATTATTGAATGGGATGAAGCGCTCGATCGTGTACCGCTCCCGGGGCATGCGCCTTTCCATGAGGGTTACTTTACAAAAGTGGAAGAAAAAATGGTGCTTGATCTCCGTTTGAAAGTGCTGCAGGATCAGCAAATCCGTGTGGCTTCTACGACGAATGATTGTGAATATGACGATTAATTGAATTTTTATATTCATGAGGAAAGGGGGAGAGAAAGGATGTTTTTTGGAAAAACACCTTTCGAAGGATGATGAAAAAAGATAAAAACACATTCATTCAAACTCGTTGGAGCAACCGTCAATCGTCCAGCCGCGCCCCATCTGCCAAAGCCGGCAGGAATGATTCTGCAAGCTTTACAATGCCTTCTTCTATTCACCAGGAACATATTGAAAATATTGATCGAGCGGAAAAGAAGCGTGTCTATACCCCGGAGAGGTCCAGAGAAGGGGGGGGTTCTATCGTCATCCCGCCAGCACCGGATCAAACCAATCATTTCTATGACTCCAGCCATAAATATAGAGAAGAAATGATTGACGGTGCTGGTAGAAAAGATGATCAATATATAAAAAAAGATACTTTATTCGGTGAAATCCTATCTTTGTTTGAAGATCCTTCTTCTGACAGGAGTATTTATGACCGTGGGTTGGAGAATTTAGGTAGAAATAGAGAATCTTCATCCTCTTATATTGAAGAGGATGGAGAAAGCCCTGGTTTTACTGCGGGCTACGGCGGTGGTTCGGATGATTTTGGATTCTTAGCTGACATCGCCTCCTCGTTTGAGAGTACTTCATCGATAAAATATGATGGGATTAAAAGTTTTTATTCTGTACAAGGGAAAGAATATGTAGCTGGTACAGAAGGGGAAGTCGATGACAGTGAAACGATTTATGAGGAGATTTCCTCGATGTTGGAAGAATCACCATCCGCATCTCCTGACTCGTATGGAGATCCGTCACCAAGTTCCGATGCTTTTGAAGAAAGATATGAAAAGCCTTCAACTGAGAGTGGAGAAGTAGATTATTATGAAGAATCTTCTTCGATTATAGAGGAATCTTCCGCATTCTATGATGAGTCGTCACACAGTGTTGACAGCTCTCCAGAATTCTATGAGGAGTCTTCTTCATTTGTAGAAGAAACTATTGACTCCTTCGAGGAATATCAAGAGTCATCAAGTGATCGTTGTAACGCTGATACCGTATCTTCCCACAAATTCCCAGAGCTCCTTGAGGAAATCATGTGCTCATCGGAGTCTTCCTCTTATGAGGCAGCATCTTCGGATGACCCATGCTGTCCATCCAATGAACATTGTGATGAAGATGATTCTTATGAGGAATGTTGTGAAGAAAAAGAAACTTCTATAATCAAGGTTCCCGTTCTTTTAGCTCGCCTCCAAGTGGAAATCGACATTATAGAATCGTTAAGCATGGAAGGATTGTGTGAACTATCAAAGATAGAGTGGGAGGTCCTTTCCGTTCATGCGAAAACAGCAGCTCCTTCATCCAAGGTTTTTATCAGCGGGATCTTTCAAGTTGACATCGAGTATGTCAGTAAACATGGGAAAGGGTCCGTTCATACGAAAAAGTTCCCGGTCTATTGGGAAAAAGTCGTAAACGTCAATTGGAAGACGCTTCCTGATTTCCCGAAAAGCCATCATAACGAATATATATTCAAAGAGTCAGAGGGTTTCCACCTTGAACAGTTCCAAAAATACTCTCATCCAATAACAAGCGATTTGAAATCTTCGGAATTAGTTTGGAATGGCAGCGTGGAGGAGAAAGACAGCAGTGTCCACCTGCAAGGCTGCGCCGGTTTATGTATCGATCTGTTGCAGGAACAATATATAAGATGTTTAGAATAAGATAAAGACGACTCTAATCAGAGTCGTCTTTATTTCTTATTAGATACCCAATCTTCTTCTGAATTCTTGTGCAGCAGTTGATTGTGAGCCTTCGCCATTTTCCTCATCAGCACCGCCGCTGGAGCGTTGCTGTAACTGGGTAAGTTTGACCAGAAGGATGATATCCATCTTTTCTGTCACTTTTCTGAAACGTCCCCAGTTATCAAAATCGCTGACAATATCAAGCTGGTTGACAGCTGATGCCAATAGTTTGCATTGGATTGGCTCGTTATTGATTTCGAATGTCAATGATCCGAATTCGCAGCGATCCGCGCCCATACCATCATCAGCAAGCTCTCGGTATTCGAATGTGTTGCTGTTTTTCGAGCTGTAGAACCTCTCAGTTATTGGCTTTGCCAATGTAACTTTGTGATATGCTCTGAATGGAACATCGATGCTGTAATCTTTCACATTACCTGTTCCATCTTCGACGTACTGGATATTTTTGTGCACGATACCCTCAACGAATAGTTTGACAGCTAGATTGTTGTCAATAACCGGAATCGCTTTACATTGTGTCAAGCGCACGTTTTTACGGATCGTTTTAATATCCGTTGCGTGTGTAGGCAAGTGGAAGTCTGCCTCAGTCAAAGACTGAATAAAGACATCTTGAAGAACGACTGTTTTTTCTTCATCGCCGAAAGGCTGTACATAAACTTCCGTCTGTAAGCTCCTGGAGTTTTTGGCTACGTCATTCTTCGGGTGGGGAGGACATTTGTCGTGTCCACGTCCACAACCTGTATTTTTTCTCATCTATTTCACTCCTTGTGTATTTTTTGTCAAAAGCGCAGAGATTCCTTTTGACTCAATAGTAATATATGTCCAACAAGTGGCAATGGAATGGACGGGTGTCGGTACTCTAGCGGAATTCAACAGCCTATTGTTAGTTTTGTAGAAGATACTAGGACGAAAAACGATGAATACAACGGTTTAGACGAGTCAATATAGGAGCATTTGTTGGTTCCTTGTGAATGAAAGCTATATAATAGAAGAAACGAGAACGGCTGGTTATGAATGTACTCAATTTAATGAAGGGAATGATTTCATGTACGCAGGAATTCATCATGTGTCTCTGTTGGTGACTGACATTGAAAAAGCGAAGCATTTCTACGGGAGTGTCTTAGGATTTGAAGAAAGTGATGAGCGGCCGGGCTTTGATTTTCCGGGAGCCTGGTATCAAGTAGGAAACACGCAGATTCATTTGATCGTCCACGAAGAAGGGAAGACCCTCCGGGGCACGACGGCACTGGATTCACGTGACGGACATTTTGCAATTCGAGTATCTGATATAGAAAAATTCATACATAGAATGGAAGCCTATGAAGTAGAAATTTTGGATAAACCTAATAGTAAGACCGGCTGGCACCAGGTATTTATCAGTGACCCTGATGGGAATTTGATTGAATTCAACAGCTGATAAAGGTTTTTTGGGAGGATTCTGCCTTATGGCATAGAAACCTTAAAAGGTGAGCGATTAAGACAGGGGGAATGAAGCAATGTTCAAGAAAATTGCCAGTGACGCGTTAGGTCTGAGCGACATCGGCCGGATCATCAGTAAAGAAGATTTTGATAAGACCCAATCCGATGATTTCGTTTTGACGGAGGATGGAGAGAAGATTCACTTTCTGATCAAGTCGAAATCGGATGAGTATTGCTTTACGAACCGGGCGCTGATTCACCTGGACGGAGAAAAGGCGTCAAGCAGCAAATGGAATATTTACCGCTATGATTATTACCAAAACCACATCAAAGATGTATCCATTGAAACTGCAGGCACAATCGATTTGGATTTGGAAATCAAGTTCACCATGGGGAATAAAGTGTTCAGCATCGATATCGCCAAGGACGAGGGAGAAGTGATTGCTGATTTATACAAGTCTCTTCTTGCCATTTCTCACATTCAGGAAGAAAACCGTCTGCATAGTGAGTTTGCAAAAGACAGTATAGGAACGGCAACAGGACTGATCAAAGATAATCGTTTCCATGACAATGATATTTCAAATGAGTTTGAACAAATTGCAACGTTCGCGTACAAGTGGTTCGAAGAAAAGCATCAGGAGCACACACAGAAAGACTTCAAAGACGTATTTGAAAAGTATATACAAAATTAATCAAACGCTTGTTTGATAGTTTATAAAGAGAGGTTCCTATGAAAGGAGCCTCTTTTTTACTGAAGGCTCTGTTATTGCTTGGTGTTGTTATTTCACCTTGAAGCTTGTATCCCCTCGTTCTGTCTTGAAATTTGTATGAGGCGGCCTTTTAGAATGACTCCCTTTCCGTGGGGTGCCGTGAGCCTCCTCAGGCTACGCCTTCCGGGGTCTCACGATGTACCTTTATCCCACAGGAGTCTCGCCATTCTAAAAGGCCGCCTCTTCAAAGTAGGAGGGTCGGAAAGGTCATTACCAAAGTCCGGTACACTAACTACGGACTGTTTTCCCTGCCATCCCATGCTCTGAGTTAATAACAAATCGGACCCCTAATTCCAGACGGTGACGATTTAGTAATCGTTTAAAATATCAACAACAGACTTTAACAGAGCCTTACTGAAAAGGAGATTTGATAATCTCTTGAAATGGCTGAAAAAGTCTCGAATTGACAATATTTCATACTTATTATACAATTATCTTGAATTCGAGATAAATAATTGCATTCAATATAGAAATACTAACTCACGGAGGGATCGAACATGAAAAACGGACTGAAGGGTATTCACCACGTAACTGCGATTACAAGCAGTGCTGAAAAAAACTATGAATTTTTCACGTATGTGTTGGGGATGAGACTGGTCAAAAAGACGGTCAACCAGGATGACATCGAGACGTATCATTTGTTTTTCGCCGATGACAAAGGGAGTGCTGGTACCGATATGACGTTTTTTGATTTTCCGGGAATTCCGAAAGGGGCACACGGAACGAATGAAATTTCCCGGACGTCTTTCCGAGTACCAAGTGACGCAGCTCTTGAATACTGGGTGAAGCGGTTCGATCGGTTGGACGTGGATCACAGGGGTATCCAAGAACGTTTCGGTAAGCAGGTGCTTCCGTTCTTTGATTTTGACGGCCAGGCTTACGAACTGGTGTCCGATGAAAACGACCAGGGAGTCCCAGCAGGTACACCATGGCAGAAAGGACCGATTCCGCTGGAGTACGCAATTACAGGCCTTGGTCCTCTTCATGTACGCGTGGATGAAATCAAGTACTTCAAAAAAATGATGGAAGAAGTTCTTTTGTTCAAAGAAATCGACACAGAGGGAGTATTCCATTTGTTCGAAGTGGGAGAAGGAGGAAACGGAGCGCAGGTCATCGTTGAGTTCAACAACGTACTTCCACCTGCTCGTCAAGGATTTGGAACTGTCCACCATGCGGCATTCAGGGTGGAGGATCGAAATGCACTGGAAGAGTGGATCGAGCGGCTGCCGAAATTCGGATTCCGGACTTCCGGGTATGTGAACCGTCACTACTTTGAATCTCTCTATGCGAAAGTCGCTCCACAAATACTATTCGAATTCGCGACGGATGGTCCTGGTTTCATGGGGGATGAGCCTTACGAAACACTGGGAGAAATGCTTTCGCTTCCACCGATGCTTGAGCCGAAGCGGAAAGAAATCGAAGACTACGTCCGCCCGATTGATACGGTCAGAAGTACGAAAACGTTTGAAAAAGAATATGAAAACTAAAAAAAAGCCCTTCAAGAGGGCTTTTTTTCATTTATACACACACCTGCTTCGTCAAACCTTCAAATTCATTCAAGAGCTCGTCCAGTTTTTGAGAGAGTTTCAAGGCTTGTTCATAAGCATTTTCCTGTTTATAGGCTTCATACATTTGACTTCGAACCGACTCGATTTGTAATTCTAACATGTGAGATTCCAGCAAGTTGGTCCCCTCCGTTGTACTTTGGTTAGCTAACGAATACCCGAAAAATACATCTGTGAAACATATATTTACAAAAATACATGCATTTAGTATGTTATTTTAAATATTTTTTAAGAAAAAAAGGTATATTTTGCTAAAAATAGTGGGAAAAGAAGAATGGTTATGATATTTTAGAACTAAGCCATCCGTAATAGATAAAGAACATAAGAGACGAAGGTTTGTATAGGTATAGGATTAGGAGGGCGGAGAGTCTTGGTGGTGCACCAGGGCTCTTTTTTGTGTGGTGAAAAGTGTTTGAGGGTGAAAGGAAAGAGGATGGAACGCGTTCGTACTATGAACACCTCCTGCGTTGTTTTATTTCTTTATGATTATACCTAATTTTTTACAAAAAGTATACGATAATGAACACTAATTCAAAAAACGTTTCAATTTCTATCCATGGAATTACATATTTTGTCCCATAAGCGTGGATGTAGTATAGTTAGGATATGAGTGAGTATTCTGAAAATGGAGTGTTAAAGAGAGGAGAACATCGATTGACGCAGCATACTTTTTTATTTCAACCTAAGATATCTGAAGTGATGAAAAATATCAATAAAGTGATGATCGGAAAGGAAGACGCGGCCTTACTCAGTCTTGTCGCTTTGCTGGCGAGAGGGCACGTTCTACTGGAAGACGTCCCGGGGGTCGGAAAGACGATGCTTGTGAAGACTCTGGCAAAATCATTGGATTGTGATTTTAAACGGATTCAGTTCACACCCGACCTGCTTCCTTCTGATGTCACAGGTGTATCTATATATAATCCGAAAACGCTGGAATTCGAATTCCGTCCAGGTCCTATTTTAGGGAATATCGTCCTTGCAGATGAAATCAACCGGACATCTCCCAAAACGCAGTCGGCACTGCTTGAGGGGATGGAAGAAACAAGTCTGACTGTCGATGGAAATACAGTTTCTTTAAGTGATCCGTTTTTCGTTATGGCGACGCAGAACCCGATTGAATATGAAGGGACATACCCGCTGCCAGAGGCTCAGCTGGATCGTTTTTTGATTAAAATGAAGATGGGGTATCCGACAGCGAAGCAGGAGATGGAGATGCTTTCGAAGACATCTGGGAAGCATCCGATTCACGAAATCACTTCTGTTTTGACCCGTGATGAGCTCGTCGATTTACAAAAAGAAGTGGAAGATGTTTATGTCGACCGTACCATCAACCATTACATCGTCGAACTGGTGACTGGCACGAGAAATCATCAAGGAGTCTATCTCGGTGTCAGCCCTCGTGGATCGATCGCATTGATGAAGGCTGCAAAAGCTTATGCATTCATCCATGATCGTGATTATGTCGTCCCTGATGATGTCCAATACATGGCTCCTTTCGTATTATGTCACCGGATGATTCTGACATCAGAAGCCAAGTTTGAAGGGACTACACCAGAAAGTGTTGTTCAGGAGCTGTTGTCTACGACGTCAATTCCTGTCCAGAGGAATATCAGTGAATGAGACAGTCCATCAGCTTCATCGCTAAACTGATCGTCGTAAGTCTGTTGTTCGGCGTTTTATTTTCTTATGCGATGTTTCAAGGAGGCTTCGTAAGCTGGTTTCTTTTTTATGCCTTTTTACCCTTTTTACTCTATATGATCGGTGTACTCCTGTATCCGATGAACAATTGGAAAGTGGAGCGTAAGTTGTCCAAAAGAGTAGCCACAGCAGGAGAAACGGTCGATGTCGAGGTCACGCTTACACGACGTTATCCGTTTCCTATTCACTATTGTGTCATAGAAGAATTCTTTCCCGACTCTCTGCAGAGACAGGATACACACGTGGAAAAATTCCGATATATGAATGACCCCGAGTCCGGACGGTATATAAGGAAAGTGAAGCGGGTCGTTTTTCCTTGGTTCAAAACGAAAATCCGCTATCGATTTTCTGTGGATAAGCTTCCACGCGGAGAACATATCCTCCAGGCTGTGCGGGTGAAAACTGGAGACTTTTTCGGCTTTGTCAAAAAAGAACATGTGTATCATCATGACACGTCCCTGCTCGTTTTTCCTTATCAGCGTCCTGTTCATCTGCACGAGCGTGTGTACAGTTTTGAACAGGGATCGAGTCCTTCTTTCAAACTGAATGAAAAAAATACGAATATCGTCACAGGGGTACGTGAGTATATGCCTGGGGACCGGTTTGCCTGGGTCGACTGGAAAACGACAGCACGTAAAAATGAAATGATGACCAAAGAGTTCGAGCAGGAAAAAAGTGTCGACATGTTGATCATCTTGAATGCTGTATATGATCCGGTTATGAGCCCGCTCAGCTTTGAGGGAGCGGTGGAGTTCAGTGCGTCGCTGCTTGATGAACTTCATCAAACATCGTCTCAGTTAGGATTCTTGACTCTGGGGGATCAGCGCAGTTATTTTCCTTTTCAAAAAGATTACTCCCATAAACAAAGAATTCAAGGGCAGCTGGCTAAAATCCGCCCCATCGGCCGGACACCCTTTGCCCAGCAACTGGACAGAGAGCGCACTCAGCTGCCGTCAGGGATCATTTCAATGGTTGTCAGTCATCAGTTGAACTCGGACATCCATCAATCGCTGTTGAAACTGGCGAAGAAATGCCGGAGGTTGATATTTTTCTATATCCGGCCGCAAGAGCAGATGTCGTTTCAGGATCATCAGCTGATCAAACAGCTTAAGAATCATGGAATACTTGTCAATGTCCTTTCAGAAGAACAGCTGACGCAGCGAGAATTTGAGGTGAATACATGATGGATGGACACAACCAAGGGAGGATGACGTTCATCTACCGTTTCGTCATCTACGCCATCGGTTTTCTTTTGTTTTGTGAGTGGCTGAGACCGCTGGAAACCGTTACCGAGACCGAAGATGTATCTGTATTTTATATCTACGGTGCCTTTTGTTTCTTCATCTCTTTCCTTCAGGTTCAATGGTGGCTGTCCATGCCTTTGAAGCTGATCGGAATGGCCTTCATCATTGATGGCTTGTATATCGGAGAGCGGATTTTCAGTATGGAATGGATGACGATCGTCTATGAGCAGATCCTTTTCAACGCCGAGGTGATTCAGACGAGGGAATGGTGGCAGATGACGCCGTTGTTCAGAAGTCTGTTGTTCTTGATTCTGCTCTGGCTGATGAGTTATCTGCTTTATTATTGGTTCGTCATCGCAAAGCGCATGTTTTTATTCGTCGTCATGACGATCGTCTATGTCACCGTCCTTGATACGTTTACGGTGTATGACGGTCAGTGGGCGATTGTACGTACGTTTGTGTTAGCGATGCTCGCACTCGGCTTATCAAGTTTCTTAAAGGAAATGGACAAAGAGTCCATCTCTGTCTCGAATTTCAGAAAAGCGCATATATGGGTGCTTCCACTCGTCCTGATCACTTTGTTCTCGACCATCGCTGGTTACGCCTCACCCAAACTGGATCCGCAATGGCCGGATCCTGTACCTTACATTGAAAGTGCAGCGGGAGGAGCAGGAGCTGGTCCAGGCGGCGGTGGAGCGATTCAAAAAGTCGGTTACGGTGAAAACGACAGCCGGCTGGGCGGATCGTTCGTCCAGGACGACACCCCTGTTTTCAAAGCACTTGCGGATGGACGAAGGTATTGGAGGATCGAATCGAAAGACACCTATACCGGAAAAGGGTGGGAAGATACCCTTGCACAGCCGGTCAATGACGTAGGCAATGTGGAGTATAAAACCTTCACAGACCAAGTGGAAACAGAAGAGAAGTCTTCGTTCATCCGTATGGAACGAGGGGCTTCATTCAATAAGCTTGTCTATCCTTATGGTTTATCTTCGTTGAATGAAGAGATCATTCCACCTGGCTATCGTTTCCGGGTCCATGAAAATACAGGGGAAATCGATACGGTCAAAGGGGATTCGCCTGGGCGTCTCGGGGAGTATGTCGTTCGCTATGATTTTCCTTCTTTTGAATACCAGCAGCTCCGCGCGGCGGACTCCGAAGATCCTGAGGAAATTCAGGGAAAGTACTTGCAGCTTCCGGACAGCCTGCCGAACAGGGTGAAGAATCTCGCTGGGCAAATCATGAAAGATAAAGAGAACCGGTACGATCGTGCAAAAGCGGTCGAAACCTATTTTTCTGCCAATGGGTTCGAATACACGACCGATAATGTCCCGGTTCCAAAGAAGAATCAGGATTATGTCGATCAGTTTTTGTTCGAGACGCAATATGGGTATTGTGATAATTACTCCACTTCAATGGTCGTCATGCTGCGCTCGCAGGGGATTCCTGCGCGCTGGGTAAAAGGATTTACAGGTGGAGAAAAAATCGATACGACAGCAAATGGCGACGGGGATATACAAAACCTTTATCAAGTGACAAGTTCGAATGCCCATTCCTGGGTCGAAGTGTATTTCCCGGACATCGGCTGGGTTCCATTCGAGCCTACCCAAGGGTTTACGAACAATGCTGATTTTTACAGTGATATCAATGATGAAGACGAAGATGGAGCAGCCACTGAAGAGGATGATTCCACAACGGATTCAGAGATCGGTAATCCACAGCAAGTCGAAGACAGTGCATCAAACGGATCCGATGCTGCGCTCGGAAGTGCTTCAGACCGCAGCTATGCATGGGTGTGGTGGACGTTGGCAGGAGCCGCAGCCGCAGGCCTCGTTCTGTATTTCACCCGGTACCGTTGGATGACCGCCTGGTTGATTTGGCGGTACCGCAGAAATAAAGATGAAAAGACTTATGAAAAAGCCTACACGTACTTGTTGACGGTGCTCAACCACAAAGGTATCAAGCGGAATCCCGATCAAACGCTCAGAGAGTATGCCCGGATGGTCGACACTCATTTCCAGACCAATGAAATGAGGCGTTTGACGAATTCCTATGAGCGGACCTTGTACCGAAATGAAGATCAAAGCAAAGAATGGGGTAAGGTTACTGAATTATGGGAAAATTTAATTAAAAAAGCATTGTCTTGATTCCTGCACATACGGTTGATAGAATGGATGACAATCAAATGCATTCTTCCTTCGTATATCCTCGAGAATCGGCTCGAGAGTCTCTACCGGGGCACCGTAAATGCCCTGACTATGAAGGTGGGAATCACGAGACGTGTATCGACATGACTGGATTTCTGCCTTCGTTTTTCGTTTTACGGGAAAGTAGGCAGGAATCCATTTTTTGTTTTTTTATTATCCAAGGATCGACGCCAGGTATAAAGTGAGTCAATAATAAAGAAGGAATTGCTTTACTTTTTTCTATACAGTTAAGGAGAAGAGGTGGCTGTGGAAATGGGGAGACTCCTGCGGGAAAAACGGTCCAGGTGAGACCCCGCAGTGAAACGAGGAGGCTCATCGCCGCCCGCGGAAAGCGGACCATTTCCACAGCCGCCTCCACCACTATTATTGTACAAGGTATAGTTAGAATAAGTTATGAAGGAGTGGACATAAATGGAACAAGTACAAGGCATGATTCTCGTGCTCGATTTCGGCAGTCAGTACAACCAGCTGATCACACGCCGTATCCGTGAATTCGGCGTTTACAGTGAACTGCATTCACATAAGATGAGCATCGAGGAAATCAAAGAACTGAACCCGAGCGGAATCATTTTATCCGGAGGGCCGAACAGTGTGTATGGGGAAAACAGTTTCCGCTGCGATGAAGAATTGTTCGAGCTGGGCATCCCGGTACTTGGTATCTGCTATGGTATGCAGCTGATGACGCACCACTATGATGGAAAAGTCGAACGTGCGAAAGAGCGTGAATATGGAAAAGCGGAGATCAAAATCGCAGAAGACCCGTTGATTTTCAGCAAGACACCGAAAGATCAAACGGTCTGGATGAGTCACAGCGATAAGGTCATCGACCCGCCGGAAGGCTTCCAAATCGATGCGACGAGCCCGTCCTGCCCGGTTGCGGCGATGAGTCATCCCGAGAAGAAGATGTATGGCGTGCAGTTCCACCCGGAAGTCCGCCACTCCGAATACGGTAATGATATTCTTCGCAGTTTCGTCTTCGATGTATGTGAAGCGAAAGACGATTGGACGATGGAACATGTCGTCGAAATGGAAGTTGAAAAAATCCGTGAACAGGTCGGCGACCGTAAAGTATTGTGCGCATTAAGCGGAGGCGTCGACTCTTCTGTCGTTGCAGCTTTGATCCATAAAGCGATCGGAGATCAGCTGACGTGTATTTTCGTCGATCACGGTCTGCTTCGTAAAAATGAAGCCGATGACGTAATGCGAACCCTTGGCGATGGATTCAATATGAACATCATCAAGGTCGATGCACAGGAGCGTTTCATGAATAAACTTGCCGGGGTATCCGACCCTGAAGAGAAACGAAAAATCATCGGGAACGAATTCATCTATGTTTTTGATGATGAAGCCGAGAAATTGAAAGACATCGATTTCCTTGCTCAAGGAACGCTTTACACGGATATCATCGAAAGTGGTACAGAAACAGCGCAGACAATCAAATCTCACCACAATGTCGGTGGTCTTCCGGAAGATATGGAGTTCCAGCTGATCGAGCCGTTGAATACGTTGTTCAAAGACGAAGTGCGTGCACTCGGTACAGAGCTTGGGGTGCCGGAACATATCGTCTGGCGTCAGCCATTCCCTGGGCCGGGACTTGCGATCCGTGTACTAGGAGCGATCACGGAAGAGAAGCTTGAGATCGTCCGTGAATCCGATGCGGTTCTGCGTGATGAAATCAAAAAGGCGGGACTCGACCGTGACATTTGGCAGTACTTCACGGTACTACCGGACATCCGTTCCGTAGGTGTCATGGGTGATGAGCGTACGTATGATTACACGATCGGCATCCGTGCGGTAACATCCATCGATGGAATGACTTCGGATTGGGCACGTATCCCATGGGACGTATTAGAGAAAATCTCCACGCGGATCGTCAATGAAGTCGATCACATCAACCGGGTCGTTTACGATGTCACGAGTAAGCCGCCTGCAACCATCGAGTGGGAATAAACGAACGATTATTGAATAATTCAACTTTAATGTTCGGAAACAGGGTTGACGAAACGAGTTGAATTATGTAGTATAAAAGAAAATTCAATATCCGAAACACCTTCGTATAATTTTGGGAATATGGCCCATGAGTTTCTACCGGACTACCGTAAATTGGTCCGACTACGCAGGTGAATGAGCTATATACCGGGGGATTCGTATCCCTCCGGTCCGTTCATTCTTCCTTTGCATAGATTCGTAGACACTCCTGGAGCTTATTCCAGGGGTGTTTTTTTGTTTGTTTTGTAAATAATGTACCCATCTTGTAAAAGTCATCCGCTTCAGGATGCACATAGAGAACAGAAGGGTACGAGATAAAAAGAGACAAAGGCTGTTTCAACTTAGGGGAGGAAATGGAATCATGAAAGAATTTTTTGAGTTCAAGAAGTTTGGGACCAACTACCGGACAGAGTTTATGGCAGGTTTGACGACGTTTTTGGCGATGGCTTACATCCTGTTCGTCAACCCATCGGTACTAGCGCTTGATGGAATCGAGCAGCTTCCGGAAGGTGTGACAAGGATTGATAAAGGAGCCGTCTTCACGGCAACAGCGATTGCAGCGGCAGTGGGTACTTTGATCATGGGGTTATTCGCGAGATACCCGATTGCGCTCGCACCAGGTATGGGATTGAATGCATTCTTCGCTTACACGGTCGTATTAGGGTACGGCATTCCTTGGCAGACGGCGCTTGCAGGCGTTTTGGCATCTGGACTTATTTTTATCGTATTGACAGTGACCGGCCTGCGCCAAATGATCATCGATGCCATACCGGCGAACTTGAAGCTTGCGGTAGGAGCTGGAATCGGCTTGTTCATCGCTTTCATCGGCTTTCAAAATTCAGGAATCGTACAGAACAGTGACGCAACACTCGTCCAGCTCGGCGATCTGACGGCAGGTCCGACACTGCTTGCCATCTTCGGGTTGATCGTATCCGTGATGCTGATGGCTGTCGGAATCAAAGGCGGTATTTTCTACGGAATGATTTTGACTTCCATCGCTGGTATGATCACAGGACTGATTGCACCACCGACAGGTTTCGGTGACGTCGTTTCACCAGCACCAAGTGTAGCTCCCACGTTCGGGGCGGCATTGACGCACTTCGGGGATATTTTCACTATTGAAATGCTCGTGGTCATTTTGACTTTCTTATTCGTCGATTTCTTTGATACAGCAGGAACGCTCGTAGCCGTGTCTACACAGGCAGGATTCATGAAAAACAACAAACTGCCACGTGCAGGTCGTGCCTTGTTCTCAGACTCTGCAGCGACAGTTGTAGGTGCAGTAGTCGGAACTTCCACGACGACTTCTTATATTGAATCGACAGCTGGTGTAGGAGCGGGTGGACGTACCGGTTTCTCTTCCATTGTAACGGCAGGATTCTTCCTGCTCGCACTGTTTTTCTCACCGCTACTTGCGGTCATCACAGCAGAAGTGACGGCACCAGCATTGATCATCGTCGGTGTCTTGATGGCTTCGACATTAAAAAACATCGACTGGGATCAGTTTGAAATCGGTGTGCCGGCGTTCCTGACGATCGCTGCGATGCCACTCACGTACAGCATCGCAACAGGGATTGCGATCGGCTTCATCTTCTACCCGATCACGATGTTATTGAAAGGGCGCATCAAGGAAATCCACCCGATTATGTATGGTTTGTTCTTTATCTTCATTCTGTATTTCGTTTTCCTGGCTTAAGAAGTTTATAAGATAGATAGGGCGGCGTTGCTGGTGCAGCGTCGTCTTTTTATTTTTATTAGTTCGAAATAGATAGAGAGGAATCTTGTTAATAAGAAGCGAACAAGTAATTAAGGTGAAGTATATTTTAAGGAGGAGAGCGTATGGAACTTGGTGCTTTTTCTGTAAGTTTAAATGTGGAAGACATAAACAAATCCAAAGAATTTTATGAGAAATTAGGGTTTGAACCTCTAGGAGGCGATCCTGCTCAAAACTGGCTCATAATGAAGAATGGAAACAGTGTGATTGGACTTTTTCAAGGTATGTTCGAGAAAAACATCCTGACTTTCAATCCTGGGTGGGATCAAAATGCGGAGAATCTTGAGTCTTTTACAGATGTTCGGGAACTTCAAAAACAACTTGAAGAAAAAGGCATCAGTATCCTGACTAAAGCAGATGACAATAGTGAAGGTCCGGGAAGCTTCACCATTGAAGATCCTGATGGAAACCCTATTCTTATTGATCAACACAGATAATGGTGGGTGTATTGTGATAAACACTGCTAAGGAGCGGCTAATCTCAAATAGAGGTTAGTCTTTTTTCTTGAAAAAGATTGAGATTGCATGTGTGTTTTGAAATAATTGGTATTTGAATGTTTGAATACTTGTATTCATATGTTCAAAAATCGAAATCTAAGGGAGGCCTCATGAAAAAAGCAATCGCAGCAATCGTTCTTGCATTAATGTGTACATTCTTCTCTGCAGCTTTTGACAGAGAACTTATTGAAACGAGGCAGGATACAAGTGAACTGGGCGGGCTGGCGTTAGGGTATCCTTTTACGTATGTCCATCAGAAATCTTCCTTACGTGAACCACCTCTACCAGCCTATTTCGGCTTGGAGCCGCAACGAGTGGAAAGGGTTGATGCTGGTATGCTCAGCCTAAATTTTTTGTTTTATCTAGGAGTAGTACTTGGTGCATTTTATAGCTTTCAATTAATGCGCTCCTTATATCTTCGTGTAAAGAGAGGAAGATCTGAGCGTGTTTTATAAGTTGGTGGCTGCCTTATTCTCAACCATTTCCTTAGCTATAGTCATTAATTTGTTAAGTAGAAGCGGATTCGATAGCTCGAGCATGATTTTCATCATCTTTTTTCCTCTATACCTTTGTATAGGTATCCCGACAGCGATTCTCATTGAATGGTTCCTTAAGGAGAGAGCAACGAACAGGCTTTCGTTTTTATTAGAACTTTGTATGTACATTAGCGCAGGAGGACTTCTTGGAGGGATATTGATTTTGACGGAATTCTTCAAAGGGGATGATCAGCTTTTCGCCATAATTCTCACTACAGTGTGTTCCGTCTTGTATTACATAATACTAAAACTAGTTTACATGTTTAAATGAAACCCGGGTTCTTAATGATAGGGTGTTTAATGGTTGAAGGAGGGGTGAAATGTCGGACGAGCTTGGAAGGGAAATCCTGAGGGAATTGAAGAGTATGAATGGTAAGCTGGATAAATTAAATGAGTCAAAATCAATGAGCACACCTTTACTAATTGTTCTGGGCGTGTTTGTGTTCTTTTTGGTGGCACCTTTTTTTGTGGATGTTTTTGTTTCATTAGTAAATTAATGTGTAGGGTTATCATCTAATCTACTAAATAGTGAGGAGAAGGGACATGGATTTCTATTTCTACTTATGCTTTGGAACATCATCGTCACGTTTTTCCAGCATGGTGTCTGGGTGGTTGGATTTTTTTATCTTTTGAATAAAATGTATGAAAACAAAATGGTAAGTCGTATTTCTAATGTCATTTTAGTCATTAGTTTATTCATATTATTTGTCCGTTCATTTTTAACAAGCTTGTAGTATGTGATAAATTTGTCCGATCTAATGAGGCAGGTTATAGACTTGTGAGAAGTGAAATGAATAAAAGTAAACCTTCTTATAAGTGAAAAGTATACATATAAGGCATAGAGGGGGTGGACTGATGTTCATGATCGGCGCAGCAATTAATTTGTTACTTGTCATTCTGGTGGCACTTGTAATTCGATGGATTCAAATCATAAAAAACAACTCTGAACAGCAAGTGGCACAAAATGAAGAAATCATAAAGTTATTAAAGAGTGTGAAGGAAGGTAGTACGTTCAACTAACTTCATAGCAGCAACATACAACGAAGGAGATTAGTTATGATTGATTTCGGCTGGTTGAATATTGGAAGCCTTGTGTTAGGGATAATTGCATGGGGCGTCCCTGTAGTCAGTCTTATGAAAGATAAGAAACGAGGCAGCAGGCATTGGATGGCTGTGTCTATTCTCAGTTTCAGTGCCTGTGGCATTTCACTTTGTTTTCAACTTTTTTATACATATCATAAGGTAGTAGTTCAGGACTGGGCAGCTCTTATGGACACGATGTATGCTGTTTCTGCCGCTTCAGCAGTGCTTCTGATTGTAACTATTCTATTGAACGCAGTCACTTTGAAGTATACCGCAGCATAAGTCCAAGCTGTGTTTTCAATAAATCTCATAATACATTACTAAATAAGGAGTCTGATCCAATGGATATTACGCTCAGAGAAGCAAGATTAGCAGACTACCAAAATATGCTGGGGTTATATAAAGAACTGGATGACATGCACAGAATGGAATATCCAGAGTTATTCATCGAGCCTGAGGGTGAGGTAAGACCTTTCGAGTACATCCAAAAGCAAATCGAAGAAGATGATAAATATTTAGTTGTGGCTGAAACTGCAGATCGCATCATCGGTTTTGCGGAATGTGCCGTAATGGAATCGAGTTCTTTTCCGGTCCTTAAGAAAAGGAAATGGGTCGAGCTGAACAGCTTGGTGGTCAGGAAAGGTGACCAAGGCATGGGAACAGGGAAAATGCTTCTCGATCGCGTCGTCATGTGGAGTCGTGAAAGAAAGATTTATAGAATTGAACTGCAGGTGTACACATTCAATTCAGGCGCATTGGATTTTTACAAAAAGAAAGGTTTCCAAAACCTTCATTCCAGAATGTACTTAGATATGTAGCGGAATGAGTGAAATAGATGTGGGGGTGATGGAATGAAAAGATTTATGGCCGTTTGTTTCCTATTCTTATTCGCTCTGATGGTTCATCCGATATCGAGCGGTGCGACGAGCTGGGCATATCACTTTGTCGTCTGGGATGGTTATGTGTACGAGATTACTGAAGAGCCGGTGTCAGAGGTTGAAGAGGAAATAGGTGAAGTTACCGCATACAATGATATGGCGCAGGAACGTGGTAATTACTCTAATACACTGCAGGAAGGAACCTCTTACTATAAGATTAGTGGAGTATCTTCAGACAAAGCCATTGCAGTAAAAGATCGCGACGGGACGCTGGTAAAAGCAGTAAGACTTAAAGAATATACATATGGAGGTATGCCCTATCATACTGACTCCAATGAAGAGGTATATGTCTTCTTAGGAATCGGAGCATTGATAGGCATATTGATCTTATTTAGGATTCGAAGCTTGAAAAAGGCATAAACACCTATAAACTTCACTCCCTCTATGTGATTCCTATGAGATATTGCGCATTTCATATTATAGAGGAGGGTTCTCCACCCCGATAACGAATACTAGAGTATAACTCATTCGAGAGGGGAAAAATGATGTTCACTCAATTAGGACAAGTGATGTTGTATGTCGATAATCAGGATGAATCTGTGAGGTTTTGGACGGAAAAGCTGGGTTTTGTGGTTGTTGATGAAGCGAATGATGGTATGAGGTGGATTGAAATAGCTCCAAGTAAAGAAGCAGAAACGACAATCGTACTTCACGATAAGAAAAAGGTTGCCGAAATGTCTCCGGAATTGAATCTTGATACCCCTTCTTTGATGTTTTTCACTGAGGATCTGAATCAGCTGCATGAAGAGTTGAAAAGTAAGAATGTAAAGGTCGGTAAGATTGTCCAAATGCCGATAGGGAAAGTCTTCAATTTTTCCGATGATGAAGAGCATTACTTTGCGGTAATGGAAGGAAGTAAATAAACGATGAATTCTCATTTCGTCGGAAGGGGCATGGAATGAAACAAGTTTTGGTGTTTGTTACGGATGGTTTTGCTGATTGGGAAGCAGGTTATGTGACTGCAGAGATCAATAAACATGGGACAGGCTATCAGGTGAAGGCCGTAGCGATTGACGATCAACCTAAGATATCTATGGGTGGGCTGACTGTTCTGCCGGATTTCTCAATGGAAGACGTTTCTTTAAAAGAAATTGCGATGTTGATCATCCCTGGTGGAACCGGCTGGAGAGAGGAAAAGAATCAGAAGGCAGTGGAGCTTGTCGGTGCCTGTATGGAGCGGGATATTCCTGTAGCGGCGATTTGTGATGCAACGACCTTTTTAGGGAAGCATGGGTTTCTGGACGATCATGAACATACAGGCAATTCGCTGCCTTACCTGAAAGAGAGTGCGCCTGAATACCGTGGAGATGAAAACTATATAAATGCACAGTCCGTAAGTGATGGATTTCTGATCACAGCGAACGGTTCGGGAGCATTAGAATTTTCAAGGGACATATTGGAGGACCTGCATGTGTTGGAAGGTGAAGGTTTAAAGGAATGGTATGGTTTGTTCAAAGAAGGATTTGTGAAGAGCTAGCCAAGATTCGATTATCTCCTTGTAAGTCAGTTTTACAATCGTAACCCTTGAAAAAGGAGAGAGTTCCTATGGGAAAAGAAAATGTGAGTCTGTCATCTGCACAACGTGGCGAACTTCTGAATACGTTGAAAGCCCGTTTTGAGAAAAACATGAACCGCCATCCGAATATCGAGTGGGAAGATGTACACGCTAAACTCGAATCGAATCCTGCAAAGCTATGGACCCTGCATGAGATGGAGAGAACAGAAGGAGAACCGGATGTGGTGGGGCAGGACGAACAGTCGGGAGAGTACATATTTTTTGATTGTTCTGCTCAAAGTCCAAAGGGCCGGAGAAGTGTCTGTTACGACCGCGAAGCGCTGGAATCAAGAAAGAAACACAAACCGGAAAACAGCGCGGTCGATCTGGCGGAAGCGATAGGCGTTGAAATTTTGACGGAACAACAATACCGTGACCTTCAGGAACTTGGAGAGTTCGATACGAAAACTTCGAGCTGGGTGCAGACACCTGATATGATCAGGAAGCTTGGCGGGTCGCTCTTTTGTGACCGCCGCTATGATACGGTGTTTGTTTATCACAACGGAGCAGAATCCTACTATGCGGCAAGAGGCTTCCGAGGTTCGCTCAAAGTGTGATAGACGTATTCTATGAAACGAAAGTATATTCGAATCGTATACAGGGTATAGGTAGAGGAGAGGTGATGTATTTTGAACAGTAAAAACAAAAGTCGTCTGAGCGAAGAAAAACTCCACTATATCATTGCAGCGACAGCGCTCATTTCCTGGTTATTGTACTTCGCTGCATATCAGGACTTATATGATAAGAAAAAGATATACCAAGGCATCATATTCATCTCCATCCTCGCACCTCTGTATGCAGGTTGTGTTTTTGCCTTTTTCCATTTCAATAAGAACAACAAGTAGTTAAGAGTAATATCTGTCAGGAAGGTTTTGTATGAGTACAGTCATAAGCATTTTCATTTATATGGTTCTATGGATTGTGGCCTCCGTGCTGGTGTTTGCAGCGGTCACTTCCATATGGGGTACAGGTGAGCCGGGCATCCTTTTTGTTTTGTGCCTCATCTGCTGCCAATTGTTATTGAGCCATTTGGCAAAAATTGATTCAAAGAAACATACATGAATACGTGGATCGTACTATTTACGGTTCCAATACACAAAAAGGCAGCCATCATGGCTGCCTTTTATTCATCTTCAAGATGACGTATTTGAACCGGGTTCTGACGCGTATGATCAGAGATATACCGATGAAGCTGGACAATCAACAAGCCGTTCTTATACGTCGCATCGATCTTGTCGCTCCTTACAGGGAAAGGCAGGTCGATGGTCCGTTCAAACGTTCCATCCGCGATCTCAGCTTTGATCTGGTGACCGCCGCGATGGTTGATTTCGATTTTTCCTTTCAACGTAAGTGTCGCATGATCGACGAACACTTCAATGTCTTTAGGGTGGTTCATCCCTGGGATACTCGCATAACATAACACTTCATTATCATACTGATACATGTTGATGTAGGGAATCGAAGGTTTCATCATCCCTTCGAAATCTCCCCAGAAATCATGCCCGAAAAATCGGTCCAAATTCGACTTCCAATCCTTGAATTGGTTGTTCATCACATACCCCTCCATATTATGTCAGTTTTTGCGGTGAAAATTCATTGTCGTTCGACCTATCATGGTTTATAGTGTATGCAAGAAAAGGGAACTGGGTGAATATCCTGGTTCGACTTGGCAAGCAGCTTAGGTTAGGAGGGTGCATGCATGTTAGAAAACCCATGGTTGGTGATTGCCATCATTTTGGTGGTCAACATCGTTTATGTATCGTTTTTTACATTGCGCATGATTTTTACGTTAAAAGGGCAGCGTTATTTTGCTGCATTCATCAGTATGTTTGAGATTGTGACGTACATTTTTGGTCTTGGTCTTGTACTCGACCGGCTCGATCAGATTGAGAACGTCATCGCGTATGCTGTCGGTTACGGAACAGGTGTCATCGTCGGGATGAAGATTGAAGAGAAGCTCGCTCTGGGTTATATTACGGTTAACGTAATATCTTCAGACCCGGACATCCAATTCACCAAACAGCTTCGTGATAAAGGGTATGGTGTGACGAGCTGGTATGCGTACGGAATGGAAGGCGACCGTTTGGCAATGCAGATTTTGACACCGCGGAAATATGAGCTTTCCTTATATGAAACGATCCGTAACATCGACCCGAAAGCGTTCATCGTAGCGTATGAACCGAAGCAGATCCATGGTGGATTCTGGGTGAAATCCGTCAAGAGAGGAAAGATTCGAGATGCCCAAAAAGAACAGCAGGAACAGCAAGAAGCGTTTTGAAGTCCAAGAGAATGAAACGATCGATCAATGCCTCGATCGGATGAAGAAAGAAGGGTACATGCCGATTCGTCGTGCAGAGGAGCCCGTATTCCGTGAAGAGGTAAAAAATGGTGAAAAAGTGATGAAACCTGTAGGGAAAACGATCGTTTTTCATGCTGTAAAGCAATAAACACGAACAATCAATTGTAAATTATTTTTTAATGTTCGTATTCGCGTTGACATCGTAGAGTGCGTATTGATAAGATGTAGATAGAAATTGCATAGACCATCCTCATATAAGACGGGAATAGGGCCCGTTCGTCTCTACCTGGAAACCGTAAATTTCCGGACTATGAGGAGAGTGCGCGCATGTCCATTTTTTCGTGGATACAGGTATGCCTGTTCATCTCTCCTCATTTATGAGGGAGTTGAGCAGGCTTTTTTAATGAAGGAAGTGATAAAATGGCTGAAGTTGGTGTCATCATGGGTAGTATATCGGACTGGGAAACGATGAAACATGCCTGTGACGTCCTGGAAGAATTGCACATCCCTTTTGAAAAAGAAATCATCTCCGCGCACCGGACGCCGGAGGATATGTTCTCATATGCAGAAGAAGCGAGAGGGAAAGGGCTGAAGGTGATCATCGCAGGTGCAGGCGGAGCCGCTCATCTGCCAGGGATGGTCGCATCCAAAACGACTCTTCCAGTCATCGGTGTACCGGTCCAGTCGAAAGCGCTGCAGGGACTCGATTCTTTATTATCAATCGTCCAGATGCCTGGAGGGGTTCCGGTCGCGACGGTTGCGATCGGAAGTTCCGGCGCGAAGAATGCCGGACTTCTGGCAGCGGAAATGCTCGGTGCTTTTGATGAAAAGGTAGCACAGAGTCTTGAAGACTATCGGTCTCGCATGGTAGATAAAGTCGAAGGAATGAGGAGCGATTTACGTGAGTCATGAAATCATACGACCTGGACAGACGATAGGAATTCTTGGTGGAGGACAGCTAGGAAGAATGATGGCCGTAGCGGCCCGTCACATGGGATATCGGATTGCGGTCATGGATCCGACGGAAGATTGTCCATGTGCTCAAGTCGCCGATGAACATATCGAAGCGGCTTATGATGATGTGGCAGCTGCTGAAAAGTTGGCGGAGATCAGCGACGTCATCACGTATGAATTCGAAAATGTCGATCTCGAAGTCGCGCGTTCGTTCGAAGCGGCTGGAAAACTTCCACAAGGGGCTTACTCTTTGGAAGTGACGCAGAACCGTTCGAAGGAAAAGCAGGTGGCGGTTGATGCGGGGCTGGAAGTTCCACCGTTTGAAATCGTCCATTCCTATGATGAATTGGTCCGCGCACTGAGAGCGATCGGATACCCGTCCGTCATCAAGACGATCAGTGGCGGCTACGATGGGAAAGGGCAGCTGAAGCTCGAAGGGAAGGACTACCTGGAGCAGGCGGAAGCTTTCATTAAAGAAGGCGGCACGTACATCGTCGAACAATGGCTGGAGTTCGACTTGGAAATATCCCAAGTGTTCACGAGAGGTCTCGACGGTTCGATCAGCTACTTCCCGATCGGGGAAAACATCCATAAAAATCACATTTTACACGAAACACGTGTACCGGCCCGTATTTCTGATTATGTCGGAGATCAGGCACGCGAAGCGGTCAAAGCTTTGGCAGAAAAAATCGGTGTCGTCGGTACATTCGCTGTGGAAATGTTCGTCCGGGATGAAAAAGTGTACATCAACGAAATGGCACCAAGGCCGCACAATTCAGGTCACTACACGATTGAAGCGTGCAGCGTTTCCCAATTCGAACAGCACGTGCGAGCCATCTGCGGCATACCGTTGTTGACCGTCCACACCTTACCGGCTGCGGTCATGGTCAACGTCCTTGGGAAACACCGCGGTTATCTGCTGGATCATTTGGAGACATTACGGGATATCCATCTCCATGACTACGGGAAAAAAGAAGCCCGCACCAACCGGAAAATGGGGCACATCACAGTAGTAGGCAACTCCCTTGAAGAAATCGATCAAACATTCAAAGACAATCATATTCATTTTTAGGAAACAACGAGGAGGAAGACGATGATAGAACGTTACACCAGACCCGAAATGGGCGCGATTTGGACAGAAGAAAACCGATACCAGGCATGGCTTGAGGTAGAACTGCTTGCCTGCGAAGCCTGGAGTGAGCTTGGAGTGATCCCGGCTGATGATGTACAGAAACTTCGTGAAAAAGCTTCGTTCGATGTCGAGCGTATCCACGATATCGAAGCGGAAACGCGTCATGATGTCGTCGCCTTCACCCGTGCCGTATCGGAAACGGTCGGAGAAGAGCGGAAATGGGTCCACTACGGCCTGACATCAACGGACGTCGTCGATACAGCTCTTTCCTACCAACTCAAGCAGGCGAACGAAATCATCCGTAAAGATTTAGTCAACTTTATCGAAATCCTGGGTGAAAAAGCCCGTGAACATAAACATACCGTCATGATGGGGCGTACCCACGGTGTGCATGCTGAACCGACGACATTCGGTTTGAAACTGGCTCTTTATTATGAAGAGATGAAACGTAACCTGGAACGTCTGGACCTTGCGATACAGCACATCCAAGTCGGGAAGCTCTCAGGTGCCGTCGGAACATACGCCAACATCGATCCATACGTAGAAGAATATGTGTGCGGAAAACTCGGTCTTGCGCCTGCGCCTGTATCCACACAGACGTTACAGCGTGACCGTCATGCGCATTACGTATCCACGCTTGCCTTGATTGCGACGTCGATTGAAAAAATCGCTGTTGAAATCCGCGGCCTTCAAAAAACGGAAACCCGCGAAGTGGAAGAGTTTTTCGCAAAAGGACAGAAAGGGTCTTCAGCCATGCCTCACAAACGGAATCCGATCGGGTCTGAAAATATGACCGGAATGGCCCGGGTGCTGCGCGGGGAAATGATGACCGCTTTTGAAAATGTGCCTCTATGGCATGAACGTGACATCTCGCACTCCTCGGCTGAACGCATCATCTTGCCGGATGCGACGATTGCGATCAACTATATGCTGAACCGTTTCGGGAACATCGTGAAGAACTTGACGGTCTTCCCTGAGCGTATGCAGGAAAATATGGAGAAAACGTACGGCCTGATTTTCTCCCAGCGTGTATTGCTGACGCTGATCGATGAAGGGATGGTCCGTGAAGAAGCGTACGACCTCGTCCAGCCGAAAGCGATGGAAGCTTGGGAACGCGGTGTTCCTTTCCGTGACTTGATCGAAGCGGACGAGCGTATCACAGAGACCTTGTCTGAAGAGCAGCTTGACGCATGCTTCGACTACAAGCACCACTTGAAAAACGTCGACCGTATCTTTGACCGAATCGGACTTTAATCATTTTTGACATTGTGATGACCTGGGTGGAATCCGTTTCTGCTCAGGTCATCGATAAACTATCTATGCGAGGTGTTCTTGATGAAAGGTTCTTTGTTGTATGAAGGCAAAGCGAAACGTGTCTACCGCACCGATCAAAACGATCGTTTGATTTTATCCTATAAGAATGATGCCACCGCTTTTAATGGCAAGAAAAAAGATCAGTTCGAGGGCAAAGGACGCCTGAACAACTTGATTACCTCGAAGGTATTCGATTACCTGAAGCTCCACCAGATCGACTCCCACTTTATAGAAGCTTTGAATGATACAGAACAGCTGGTCAAACAGACGACCATCATCCCTCTTGAAGTCGTCGTCAGAAACGTCGCGGCCGGAAGCATTACACGCCGCCTCGGTATCGAAGAGAAAACAAGCTTCACCCCGCCGATCATTGAATTGTTTTATAAAGAAGACAGATTGGATGACCCGCTCATCAATGACGTCCATGCCTACCATCTCACAGACATCACAGAAGACGAACTCACCCACATCAAACAAATGGCTTTGAACATCAATGAACACCTCATCCAGCTTTTCAAGGAAGCAGACCTGCAACTGGTCGATTTCAAATTGGAATTCGGACGTCTGAAGGACGGAACCATCGTGCTCGCCGATGAAATTTCACCGGATACGTGCAGGCTTTGGGACATCCACAGCGGTGAAAAAATGGATAAAGACGTGTTCCGTGAAAATATCGGAGATTTGATTTCTACGTATGAAACGATTTTACAACGACTGGAGGAAAACACATGCGCAAAGTAAAAATTCACATCACATTGAAAGAAGGGGTCCTCGACCCTCAAGGAAAAGCGGTCCAGAATTCTTTACGTTCCCTGGAGTATGACAACGTCAATGAAGTCCGCGTCGGCAAATACATGGAAGTGATGATGGAAGATACGGCCGATATCGAAAAGCAGATCGACCGGATGTGTGATCAACTGCTCGCTAACCCTGTCATCGAAGATTACTCGTACACGATCGAGGAGGTTGTTTAATTGAAGTTCGCAGTCGTCGTATTTCCAGGTTCCAATTGTGATCGTGACATGTACTTTGCGGCCAAGGACGCATTAGGGGAAGAAGCGGATCTTGTCTGGTATCAGGAAGCGGATCTATCAGACTATGATGCCATTCTCCTTCCCGGCGGATTCTCTTATGGGGATTACCTGCGCTCGGGCGCGATCGCCGCTACTTCACAAGTGACTGAGCAGATCCGCGCGGCAGCGGAAGCAGGAAAGCCGATACTTGGTGTCTGCAATGGATTCCAGGTGCTGCTCGAGACGGGGCTTTTACCAGGAGCGATGCTTTCCAACGTCAATCAAAAGTTCATGTGCCACTATGAAACTCTGATTGTGGAAAACAACGAGACGATGTTTACGAGTCACTATGAAAAGAAGGAAAAGATCAGCATTCCGATTGCCCACGGGGATGGAAACTATTATTGCGATGAAGAAACGTATCAGACATTGCTGGAAAACGATCAAATCGCCTTCACATACGAAAACAATCCGAACGGTTCTGTCGGGGATATCGCTGGGATTACCAATGAAGCAGGGAACGTGCTTGGCATGATGCCGCACCCGGAGCGTGCCGTTGAGAAACTGATCGGAAATGAGGACGGTCTACGTCTGTTTCAATCCATTTTGACACACTGGAGGAATAACCATGCCATCAACGCTTGAAATCAGTCCAGAGCAAATCGAACAACAACGTCTCTATCGTGAAATGGGTTTGAGCGACGAAGAATTCAAATCGATCACGAAAATTCTCGGCCGTCGCCCGAATCATACAGAAACAGGATTGTTCTCGGTCATGTGGTCCGAGCACTGCAGTTATAAGAACTCCAAACCTTTATTGAAAAAGTTTCCGACGGAAGGTCCGCACGTCCTGCAGGGGCCGGGCGAAGGCGCAGGAATCATTGATATCGGCGACGATCAGGCGGTCGTTTTCAAGATCGAAAGCCACAACCACCCGTCCGCCGTCGAGCCTTATCAAGGCGCAGCGACCGGTGTCGGAGGCATCCTTCGTGACGTCTTTTCGATGGGCGCCCGTCCGATCGCTTTATTGAATTCGTTACGATTCGGGTCTCTCAAGCACCCGCGCGTGAAGTTTCTGTTTGAAGAAGTCGTAAATGGCATCGCCGGATACGGCAACTGTGTAGGTGTTCCTACGGTGGGAGGAGAAGTTCAATTCGATGACGCCTACAACGGCAACCCGCTTGTCAATGCGATGTGTGTCGGACTCATCGACCATAAAGACATTCAAAAAGGAATCGCAGCCGGAATCGGCAATACGGTCATGTATGTCGGTGCCAAAACCGGACGGGACGGCATCCACGGGGCGACTTTCGCATCGGAAGAACTTTCAGAAGAGTCCGAAGAAAAGCGTCCATCCGTCCAGGTCGGTGATCCGTTCATGGAAAAACTGTTGATCGAAGCGTGTCTCGATGTCATCCAGCATGACGCTCTTGTCGGCATTCAGGATATGGGAGCGGCTGGTCTGACTTCATCCGCCAGTGAAATGGCGAGTAAAGCCGGGACCGGAATGACGATGAACCTGGATTTGATTCCACAGCGTGAATTGAACATGACGCCATACGAAATGATGCTGTCAGAATCCCAGGAGCGTATGCTTCTCGTCGTTGAAAAAGGACGTGAAGAAGAGATCGCTCAGGTGTTCAAAAAATACGACCTCGAAGCGGTCGCAGTCGGTGAAGTGACAGACACGAAACGCTTCCGTCTCACACACAAAGGCGAGACCGTTGCGGATGTACCAGTCGATTCTCTTGCCGAAGACGCACCGGTGTACCACCAGCCGTGGAGAGTACCTGCGTATTATAAAGAGTTCCAGGCGATGGACAACTACATTCCGGATGTAAGTGATTATCGCAAGACACTCCTCGATCTGCTTAAACAGCCGACGATCGCAAGCAAAGAGTGGGTTTATGATCAGTACGATTCCATGGTCCAGACCAATACTGTCGTGAGACCGGGATCGGATGCAGCGGTCCTGCGCGTACGCGGTACGGATAAGGCGCTTGCGATGACGACCGATTGCAACTCCCGCTATATTTACCTCGATCCGGAAACGGGCGGAAAAATCGCTGTCGCAGAAGCGGCTCGCAACATCGTCTGTTCCGGTGGACGGCCGCTCGGATTGACGGACGGCCTCAACTTCGGTTCTCCGGAGAACCCGGAAATTTTCTGGCAGATGGAAAAAAGCGTGGAAGGGATGAGCAGTGCCTGTACGAAACTCGGCACACCGGTCATCAGCGGAAACGTTTCTCTATACAATGAATCGTTCGGCGGTCATGCCATTTACCCGACACCGATCGTCGGAATGGTAGGATTGATCGAAGAAACGAAACACATCACGCAGTCGCATATGAAAAAAGCCGGCGACTTGATTTATATCATCGGTGAAACCTATCCGGAATTCGGTGGCAGCGAACTGCAGGGAATGCTTGAAGGGAAGCATTTCGGCAAAGCACTCCGCATCGATCTGGACATAGAAGCGAGTCGTCAAAAGCAGTTGCTGAAGGCAATTCAATCAGGTTTCGTCGCATCTGCGCATGACTTGTCTGAAGGTGGACTTGCAGTCGCGCTGGCAGAAAGCCTGTTTGAAAATGAACTAGGCTGTGATGTCGCTTTGGAAGGCGACCTTACGACGGCACTATTTTCTGAAACGCAGTCCCGTTACATCGTCTCGGTGAATCCTGAACATCAAGAAGCCTTCGAGGGTGAGGTGAAGGATGCCCGCTGTATCGGAACCGTGACGGATGACGGAGTATTGCGTGTGAAATCAGGGGAACAACCGGTCTTGGAAGAGCAGACGACAACATTGAAGGAGACTTGGAAAGGAGCTATTCCATGCTTGGTGAAATCAAAGGTTTAAATGAAGAGTGCGGCATCTTTGGTGTCTGGGGTCACCTGGATTCCGCCCAATTGACGTATTACGGGCTGCATGCCCTCCAGCACCGCGGACAGGAGGGTGCTGGAATCGTCACGACAAACGGAGAGGAATTGAAGCTCGCCAAAGGGCACGGACTCATCAACGAAGTTTTTTCCCAACAGCAGTTGGATGATCTCGTAGGACATGCATCCATGGGTCATGTACGTTATGCGACGGCAGGGGACGGCGGCTATGAAAACATCCAGCCCCTTTTGTTCCGCTCGCAGACCGGCGGGCTCGCGCTCGCCCATAACGGCAACCTCGTCAACGCCCAGGCTTTGAAAAGCCAGCTCGAGGCGCAGGGATCGATTTTACAGACGACATCGGATACAGAAGTCGTCGCTCACTTGATCAAACGCGCGCGTCACCTGCCTTTGGATGAGGCAATCATGGAAGGACTGTCGATGATTAAAGGGGCGTACGCCTTTTTATTGATGACAGAAGACCGCATGTATGTCGCCAACGACCCGCGTGGTCTTCGTCCGTTGAGCCTCGGCCACCTCGGGGATTCATGGATGGTTTCATCCGAAACGTGTGCCTTCGATGTCGTCGGTGCGACGTATGAAAGGGAAGTGAAACCGGGGGAACTGCTGATCATTTCTGATGACGGCATCGAATCCAAGCGCTTTTCAGCACCGATCCAGCGTACACTCTGCTCGATGGAGTACGTGTATTTTTCCCGTCCTGACAGTGATCTTGATGGGAAAAACGTCCATGCGTCCAGAAAGCGGATGGGCAAAGCACTCGCGAATGAAGCTCCAGTCGAAGCGGATGTAGTAACCGGCGTTCCTGATTCCAGCATTTCTGCCGCCATCGGGTATGCAGAAGAAGCGGGCATCCCTTATGAGCTCGGATTGATCAAAAACCGCTATGTCGGCCGAACATTCATCCAGCCTTCCCAGGAGCTGCGGGAGCAGGGTGTGAAAATGAAGTTGTCCGCTGTCCGTGGAATCGTTGATGGAAAACGTGTCGTCATGGTCGATGACTCGATCGTACGGGGAACGACCAGCCGCCGGATCGTGAAAATGCTGAAGGAAGCGGGAGCGAAGGAAGTCCACGTCAGGATTGCATCGCCACCGATCAAAAATCCTTGCTATTACGGAATCGACACCTCCAACAGCGGGGAGTTGATTGCCGCGAACAATACAGTCGAAGAAATCGAACAGCAAATCGGTGCTGACAGTCTTTCATTTTTATCGACAGAAGGGCTGAATGATGCCATTTATCAAGGGGAGGAATCGATGGAGCACGGAGGCTGTATGGCGTGCTTCACCGGCAACTATCCGACTGAAATTTATCCGAACACGGTACATCCATATGAAAAAGCGTAACGCGAAGGAGGGAGAGCGATGAGTCAATCGTATAAACAAGCGGGGGTCGACGTCGAAGCCGGGTACGAAGCGGTCGACCGCATGAAAAAACACGTATCGAGAACGATGAGGAAAGAAGTTCTCGGAGGTCTCGGGGCTTTTGCAGGACTGTTCGATATCAGCGGGATGAGCTATGACCACCCCGTACTCGTCACCGGAACGGACGGTGTCGGAACGAAGCTGAAGCTCGCTTTTTTGATGGATAAGCACGACACGATCGGGGTGGACGCTGTGGCGATGTGCGTCAACGATATCGTCGCACAAGGTGCAGACCCGCTTTTGTTTTTAGATTATATCGCCTGCGGAAAAAATAATCCCGAGCGTATCGAACAGATCGTCAAAGGCATCGCGGATGGCTGTGAACAATCCGGAGCTGCCCTTGTCGGTGGCGAAACGGCGGAAATGCCGGGCATGTATGAGCTGGATGAATATGACCTGGCCGGTTTCGTCGTCGGGATGGCCGATAAAAACGACATCATTACCGGAGAGTCGATCCGACCTGGCGACGTCCTGATCGGCCTTTCCTCTTCAGGCGTCCATTCCAATGGGTTTTCGCTCGTTCGCCGGATCGTGGAAGAAGAAGGTTTGGATTATAAAGAAACCTATCCTCCATTCGATCGTCCACTGGGAGAAGAACTGCTTACGCCGACGAAGATTTACGTCCGTGCGATTCAACGATTGAGACAAGCGGTATCCATCAAAGGTCTTGCACACATTACCGGCGGCGGTTTTTATGAAAATATTCCGCGTACTCTTCCGGAAGGTCTTGGGGTGTCTATCCAACAGGGAAGCTGGGACATTCCTGACGTATTTCGCTTTTTACAACAACAAGGGAGCTTGACGGGAGAAGATATGTACGGCGTATTCAATATGGGCATCGGCATGGTCGCAGTCGTTCCAGCTCAGGAAGCGGACGAAGCCGTACGCGCGTTGAATGAGGCAGGAGAACAAGCCGGGATCATCGGCGAAGTCACAGCCAATGAAGGGATCCAGTGGATATGATGAAGTTAGCTGTTTTTGCATCAGGTACGGGTTCGAATTTTGACGCGATCGTCCACGCCATCCAAAAAGGGGAGCTGGATGCTGAAGTGACGCTGCTTGTGTGTGACAGAGTCGGGGCTCCTGTCATTGAAAAAGCTCAGAACTATGAAATCGATACGATCGTTTTCAGTGCCAATGTGTATGAAAATAAGGTCCAGTATGAAGAAGCGTTATTGAAAGATTGCCGGGAGCGGGGGATCGATTACATCATTCTCGCAGGCTTTATGCGCCTGATCGGACCGACGCTTTTGGAACCTTACCGCAACCGGATTCTCAACATCCACCCGTCGCTATTGCCTGCGTTTCCTGGGAAAGACGCTATTGGTCAAGCGTTTGATCAACAAGTGAAAATCACAGGTGTGACGGTCCACTTCGTCGATGAAGGCATGGACACGGGGCCGATCATCGAACAGGAAGCGGTCCGGATCGAGGACGGAGATACGAAAGACGATGTCGTCCGTAAAATCCAGGCGATTGAACATAAACTTTATCCGAGTGTCATCCGAACATTGAAGATCAAGGAGGAATCCATATGACAAAACGAGCGCTGTTGAGCGTATCCGATAAACAAGGACTATCAAATTTCGCAGCAGAACTACATGAGCTTGGATACGAATTAGTATCCACAGGCGGAACGAAACGAAGCATCGAAGAAGCGGGGATTCCTGTACGATCGATTTCTGAGATCACTGAATTTCCGGAAATCATGGATGGACGCGTCAAAACGCTCCACCCGGCTGTCCATGGCGGACTGCTCGCAAAAAGAGATAACAGCGGCCACATCAGTCAGCTGGAAGAACTGGATATCGAGACGATCGATCTCGTCGCTGTAAACTTGTATCCGTTCAAAGAAACGATCGCGAAAGAGGATGTCACCGAAGCGGATGCCATTGAAAACATCGACATCGGCGGACCGACGATGCTTCGCGCCGCTGCGAAAAGTTTCGAAGACGTCGCAGTCGTCGTCGATCCAGCTGATTATGAAAAAGTCATCGAAGGGCTGAAGGCAGATAACTTGAGTTACGAGACGCGCCGGCAGCTTGCGGCGAAAGTCTTCCGCCATACCGCCAATTACGATGCGATGATCGCGGAATATTTCACGACACTGACTGAAGAAGCTTACCCTGAGACGTACACCGTCACATATGAAAAGGTCCAATCCCTGCGTTACGGGGAAAACCCGCACCAGACGGCTTCTTTCTATAAAAAAGCGAACTATGAAAGTGCTTCGCTTGCGAGTGCGGAACAGCTGAATGGAAAAGAGCTTTCCTACAACAACATCCAGGATGCGAACGCAGCGCTTGAAGTGGTGCTGGAATTCCATCAACCGGCGGCAGTCGCCGTGAAGCATATGAACCCTTGCGGCGTCGGAGTAGGAGAAAGTCTATATGATGCTTACGTAAAAGCTTACGAAGGCGATCCAGTCAGCATTTTCGGTGGAATCGTCGCCTTGAACCGCGAAGTGGACGAAGAGACAGCTGCGAAGCTGAAAGAAATCTTCCTTGAAATCATCATCGCACCATCCTTCAGTCAGGAAGCGCTGGACATTTTGACACAGAAGAAAAACCTGCGCCTGCTGACGGTCGAGATGACGAAGCCGGAAACGCAGATGCACAAACTGACAAGCGTGAACGGTGGGCTACTCGTTCAGGATACAGATGAAGGATCCTTGGATGGTATTGAGCTTGAAGTAGCGACGGAGCGCGAGCCGAGTGAACAGGAACTTCATGACTTGAAGCTTGGTTGGAAAGTCGTGAAGCACGTGAAATCGAACGCCATCGTCGTAGCGAAAGGAGACCGCACCCTTGGCGTGGGAGCCGGTCAGATGAACCGTGTCGGTGCAGCGAAAATCGCATTCGAACAGGCGGGTGAAGAAGCTGAAGGCAGCATCATGGCTTCTGATGCGTTCTTCCCGATGCCGGATACAGTTGAAGCGGCTGCAGCAGCAGGCGTGACCGCCATCATTCAGCCGGGTGGTTCCAAGCGCGATCAAGATTCGATTGATGCCTGTAACAAACACGGAATCGCGATGGTCTTCACACGTATGCGTCACTTCAAACACTAAGAAAGGAGCGGGTCGGAATGAACATTCTTGTCATTGGCCGCGGAGGTCGTGAACACAGCCTCATCCGGAAGCTGGCTGAAAATGAACAGGTGGAAACTATTTATGCAGCCCCTGGGAATGCGGGGATGGAAGGTCATGCGGAGCGTGTCGCGATTGAAGAAACGGACTTGGATACGCTGGTCTCTTTTGCCAAAGAAAAACAGATCGGGCTCACGATCGTCGGTCCTGAAAATCCATTGATGGATGGCGTGGTCGATCGTTTTGAAGCAGAAGGGTTGAAGGTTTTCGGCCCATCAAAACAGGCGGCCGTCATCGAAGGAAGCAAACATTATGCAAAGAGTCTGATGATGGAGTACGGCATCCCGACAGCGGATTACCGTGCATTCACGGATCTTGCGGAAGCAAAAGACTACATCCGTGAACAAGGAGCTCCTATCGTCGTGAAAGCGGATGGTCTGGCAGCCGGCAAGGGCGTCGTCGTCGCGGAAACATTGGATGAGGCGTTATTGGCTGCTGAAGATATGCTTGAAAAAGGACAGTTCGGGGAGGCGAGCCGGGAAATCGTCGTCGAACAATTTCTGCAAGGGGAAGAGTTTTCCTTGATGGCATTCGTCAACGGCTCGAATGTTTATCCGATGATCCCGGCCAAAGATCATAAGCGTGCCTACGAAGGGGATCAAGGTCCGAATACCGGTGGCATGGGGGCGTTCGCTCCGGTTCCTGATTTGAAAGAATCATCCTACGATACGGCAGTGACATCGATATTGAAACCGACGGCAGAAGCGATGATGCAGGAAGGGCGTTCCTTTACAGGTATCTTGTATGCAGGATTGATCGAGACGGTCGAAGGACCGATGGTGATCGAGTTCAATGCACGGTTCGGAGACCCGGAAACGCAGGTCGTCCTGCCAATGCTTGAAAATGACCTCGTGCAGGTTTTCCTCGATGTACTGGACGGGAAAGACCCGGGATTGTCATGGTCAAAAGACACCTGTGCAGGAGTGGTCGTCGCATCAGACGGGTATCCGGGGGGATACGAGAAAGGGCGGCCGCTGCCGGAGCTGGATGAAACCGACGGTGCATTTGCGATTCATGCGGGTACAGAGAAGAAAGGTGCACGCTATGTATCCAGCGGCGGGCGTGTGTTGCTTGTCGGGGCGAAACAGGAGAGTCTTGCCCAGGCGCTGGAAGTGGTTTATGACAAGCTTCAGGTGTTCGAAGACAACGAAGACTTTTTCTACCGAAGGGATATCGGCCGGTCATCGATTGCGTCGTCGGAGTCCCACATAAAATAAAGCGGCGATCGTTCCGATGATGGTGACGAGGACAAAGCCGACATCTGTGAAATATTCCATGAAATCCATTATTGAATCATCCTTTTGTAAGGACGGGGACTGCCCCGTCCTGTTATTTTTTTGCTCTTATTTTTAAGGAGACCGGGTCGTTCATAGTTGTGAGTGAGGGTGGGAAACGACTCCCTTTCCTGCGGGCGACCTGGCAAGCTTCCTCGGGCTGCGCCCTGTGGGATCTCGCCCAGCTCTTTCTCCCGCGGGAGTGTCGCCGTTTCCCACCCCATCCGCTGAATCGTGCCGCGTAAAGCGAGTGATTTCCCAGACCTCCAACTATTATTTAGGATCTGTTAAATTCGATCCGTTATTTACTAAGAGCACGGGATGGCAGGGAAAACAGTCCGCTTTCCGCGGGGAACGCTTGAGCCTCATCGAACTTCGTTCTCCGGGGTCTCACCTTGTTCCTTTTTCCCGCAGGAGTCTACCTGTTTTCCCCTGCCATCCCGTTCGTAATTGGTGTAACGGACTTCGGTAACGGCCATTCTTACCCTCCTACTTTGAAGAGGCGGCCTTTTAGAATGGCGACACTCCTGTGGGATAAAGGTACATCGTGAGACCCCGGAAGGCGCAGCCTGAGGAGGCTCACGGTACCCCACGGAAAGGGAGTCATTCTAAAAGGCCGCCTCCGCTATGTCCTTAGTTTGAGACTAAATATCAACAATCAACTTTAACAGAGCCTATAAGAAAAGGAAGCACCAGTCTATATCTCAAACTCGGTGAAATCCTGTTCCCAATCTTCTTCTTTTCCATCCGACTCATACATCAACTCTTCACAAACGGCGGTCAGTGGACAGTAGCGGGTGATGCCTTCCGCGACTTTCAAAGCCCCGATTACCACCATAATTGGGTGCATCGACGAATCTTCGCCTCGCTTGGCGGCACGGATCGTCGCAAATGTAAGCATGCTGAGTCCGGCTGTAATCCGAAGCATCGCATTGATTGTTCCAATATTTGATTTCAAAGCATTTCCTCCTTCGTAAACGTGATCGTCATGTGTTACGATAGTAGATATTGAATTAAGGGAGGACTCCCCATGAATGAAACACGATTCCGTTGGCGTAACCGTCAGCTGCGTGTCCATGCATCCGTGCTGGACGGAACGCATGCGCCGACCAAATTAATTCAAAATACAACTTACTTGAACGTCTATTTGAAAAAATGGATGTCAGGACATATATGGATTTACGAAGACCGGATTGTTTATACAGGTCCGAACCTACCACCGAATACAGAAGGAACGGAGATCATCGACGGCTCAGAGAGCTATATCGTACCCGGCTACGTTGAACCTCATGCCCATCCGTTTCAGTTATATAATCCCCGAAGCTTAGCGGAATATGCAGCTCGGACAGGAACCACAACGTTGGTGAATGACAACTTGATGTGGCTTTTTTTAACCGACAAAGAGAAAGCGTTTTCTTTACTGGAAGAATCGATGAAACTGCCTGCGACAATGTACTGGTGGGCACGTTTCGATTCACAGTCTGTGCTTCGTGAGGAAGACCGGAGGAAGTTCGAGGACCAGGTGCCGGATTGGATCGAGCATGATGCTGTAATCCAGGGCGGCGAACTGACCGCCTGGACGGATGTCCTTTATGGCGGTGATGAGCAGATGCTTCACCGCATGCAGGAAACGAAGCGTGCGCGCAAGCCGCTTGAAGCCCATCTGCCTGGAGCTTCTGAAAAAACGCTTGCGAAAATGCGCCTGCTCGGTATGGATTCCGATCATGAAGCGATGACGGCAGACGATGTGTTGAACCGGCTGGAGATCGGCTACAATACCGGACTTCGTTACTCATCGATCAGACCGGACCTGCCTGAGATTTTAAAAGGCCTGCAGGAAAAAGGGCACACACACTTTGATCACCTGATGTTCACGACCGACGGGTCTACGCCTGGCTTTTATCGTGAAGGACTGATCAATCCATGCATCAAAATCGCGATGGAAGCAGGTGTCCCGGAAATTGATGCGTATATGATGGCGACGTATCAGCCGGCGCGTCATTTCGGAGTGGAAAACCGGGTTGGAAGCATCAACGTCGGCCGTGTCGCCCACTTGAACTTTTTGACCGACCCGAAAGATCCGACGCCGCATTCGGTCATCGCCAAGGGTGAATGGGTGAAGCGTGATGGTGAGGAAATCCCACCTTCCACGACGATCGAATGGGAGAAAAACGGCATCAAGCCGCTTTCCATCGATTGGGAGATGAGTGATCGCGATCTGCAGTTCTCGATGCCGATCGGAATGGAGATGGTCAACGATGTCATCATGAAGCCGTACGCGATCGATATCGATCCTTCCGTTTATCAGCTGCCGGAAGACAGTGATGAAGCGTTTCTCATGCTGATGGACCGCGAAGGAGAATGGACGGTGAATACGTTCTTGAAAGGGTTCACCCATTCCCTCGGCGCGCTTGTCAGCTCCTATTCCAACACGGGTGATTTGATTTTAGTCGGAAAATCCCGTGAGGATATGAAAACAGCGTTCAAGCGGATGAAGGAAATAGGAGGAGGTATCGTACTCGTCGATGACGGGGAAATCATCTTTGAGCTGCCTCTTCCGCTCGGTGGTGTGATGTCCGATCTGCCTCTCGAGAAATTGATCAAAGAGGAAGAGGAACTGAAGAAGCTGTTGAAAGGGTACGGATTCCCGTTCGGTGATCCCGTTTATACGCTGCTTTTCCTTTCTTCCGTACATCTGCCTTACATCCGCATCACACCGATGGGGATCATGGATGTGAAAAAGAAAGAGGTACTCTATCCTTCGATCATGCGTTAATATAAAAGAGAGAACAATATAGAATGGGGAAATGCTTGAATGAGAAAGCTGGCTTTATTTTTAATTGTCCCTTTTCTCATCCTGATGGCCGCCTGCTCCAGTGATGCAGGTACAGAGAAAAAATCGAAAGAAGCCTCTGAAAAAGAGACGACTGTAGAAGAGAAAGAAGCCGTGGAACAGGAAGAAGAGGAGCCCGAGTTTGAGAATGTCTATCCTTTGACCGGAGAACCGACCGATGAAGAGGTCGATCACCGCGCGATTTCCGTGATGGTCAACAACCATACAAGAGCCCGGCCGCAATCGGGGCTGAGTGAGGCGGATGTCGTCTATGAAGTATTGGCAGAAGGGCAGATCACCCGCTTTTTAGCTTTATTTCATAGTCAAATTCCTGATACAATAGGACCGGTAAGAAGTGCACGACCTTATTACTTCGAATTGGCTGCAGGGTATGATGCCGTTTATGTTTATCACGGTGCTTCTGCCGCAATCAATAATAAAGTACAATCGAGCGGCATCGATTTCGTGAACGGAGCCAAGTATGACAACAATGGCTGGCTGTTCATGCGTTCCAATGAACGGAAGGCGCCGCACAATTCGTATTTACTTTCGGACGGATTGGATCGTGTCCTTGAACAAAAGGGCTATGACACCGATATGACGATTGAAGCACTGCCTTTTGCTGAAGAAAGTTCTGGTGAAGGACAGGCGGTGAATGACGTGAAAATCACGTATTCCGAAAGACCACAGGAAACCGTTACGTATACGGTCGATCAGGAGAATGGTACGTTCCTTCGCTCTAGCGACGGACAACCATCCAATGATAGCAACAACGGTGAGCGACTGGAACTCGAGAACGTCTTCATCGTAGAAACGAATCACAAAATCATCGATAACGTCGGCCGCCGTGACGTAAATTTAACAGCCGGCGGAACCGGGTATCTTTTACAAAATGGAAAGATGCAGGAGGTCGAATGGCAAAGTGAAAACGGCCGTATCCTGCCCTATAAAGACGGCGAACCGCTCGCATTCACACCAGGTCAGACTTGGGTGAACGTCATACCGGCGAATGCAACCGTCGAAGCCAATTAAGTCAGGAGGGATGGAGAGTATGCAAATCGATAAACTTCGGGGCAAGACCCTCGATCAATTGTTCGAAGCGATCCTGTCACTGCAAAGCGTCGAAGAGTGTTACGAGTTCTTTGATGACTTAGCGACGATGAACGAAGTCCAGTCGCTGGCTCAGCGCCTTGAAGTGGCGCGCATGCTGCGTGAAGGCTTCACCTATCATAAAATAGAAACGGAAACGGGCGCATCCACGGCGACGATTTCCCGCGTTAAGCGCTGCTTGAACTACGGGAATGACGCGTATACGCTGGCGCTTGATCGTGTGCAGGAAAAGAAGGAAGGCTGACTCATTGGGAGTCGGTCTTTTTTTTGTGGAAATTATCAGGCAGAAGGTCGAGGTGGCGGTGGAAATGGTCCGCTTTCCGCGGGCGGTGCTGAGCCTCCTCGTTTCACTGCGGGGTCTCACCTGGACCGCTTTTCCCGCAGGAGTCTCCCCATTTCCACCGCCACCTCATCAATGAGTGTGCTAAAGGTCACTTCATTGTGTCTTTACCCACACCTAAACACATTTATTAAAATAGAAAGGATATAGTTGGTAGCCAAGCAACTCATCAACCTCTGATTCTATTCCCCCTCAGACGAGCATAGGATGAAGTAAAACTTGTCCTGACAGAAAGGGATGACCTGATGAAATCGTTTGTGAAAAAAGGCGTCTCGATCTTGTTCGGAAGCATTCTTTTATCGCTCGGCATCAACTTTTTCCTCATCCCGGACCATGTTCTTGATGGCGGCATGATCGGTCTTGGAATGATAATGAATTATATTTGGGGATTGAAAGTCGGTTTCACGATCATCTGCTTCAGTATCCCGATTTTCACCCTCGCCTGGTTTCATTACCGCGCCTACTTTTACAACAGCCTCCATGGGCTGCTTGTTTCCTCCTTTTCTATTGATATTTTCCACGGACTGCGCGACTACCATTTAGCGCTCGATCCTGCGATCAGCTCCATTTTCGGCGGTGCGCTCGTTGGAGGAGGTATCGGTCTCATGCTCCGCAATCAGACGAGCACTGGGGGGACGGACCTTCTTGCGCAGATGATCGCTGATTGGGTTAAACTGAATGTCGGGTTTGTGATTTTCGCCTTCGACCTCCTCATCATCGCTGCGAGCGGGTACCTTTTCTCAACGCAAACTCTTCTTTTGTCCACGATCACCATCTTAAGCGTAGGACTTGTAACTATGCTGCTCACTTCTTCAAGAGGTGGCGGGCATATATCAATCATTGAAAAATGAATGTCCAGATCAATAGGTCTGGATATTTTTTGTAAGTTACATTTTTCCTTGAAACACTCCATCTTTTGCCCCTAAAAAAGAATAATAAACCAATCATTACTTGACCCTGTACCATGGTACAGGGTTTATATTATGTATAGAGGTGATTCATTTGGAGATTAGAATTAGCGAATTAGCTGAGAGGTGTAACGTGAACAAAGAAACCATCCGTTACTATGAACGGAAATCATTAATACCAGAACCATACCGTAACAGCTCAGGGTACCGTATATATGGAGCGCAAACAGTAAAACGCGTTCATTTCATTAAAAAAATGCAAGATCTGGGCTTTTCACTAAGTGAAATACACAAACTGTTAGGGATAGTCGATAAAGATTCAGGTCGTTGTGAGGATATGTATCAATTCATTTCAGAAAAACAGCAGGATGTCGAAAAGAAAATTAAAGATTTACAACACATACAAAAAGTATTGGATGATTTGAAGAATTGTTGCCCGAATGAAAGAGACTTATATGCTTGTCCAATTATCGAGAATGTTCTTGGAGATGATAGTTAGAAGGAGGGTAGTAAGATGAGAAGAAATAAGTGGTTTATTGGAAGTGTGGTTGGATTTTTCATCACTCTCCTTTGCTGTGCGACTCCATTATTAGTAATCTTTTTAGGTTTGCTCGGGCTAGGAGCCTGGGGAGGGTACTTGGATTATATTTTACTTCCGTTGCTGGCTGTATTTTTCATCCTTGCAGTAAGTACTTATAAAAAAAGCAAACCATCATCAGCCAATAGGGGCTGTTGTTCTTAGTAAAGGAGGAGAACTACATGCGAACAATTCAGTTGAGTATCAAAGGAATGACATGTACAAATTGTGAAGAACATGTTCGACATACTCTTCAAAAAAGTGGTGCTGAAAACATTCAAGTGGATTATCAAAAAGGAAAAGCGGAATTTCAATTTCCTGAAGGTCTTAAGGAAGGTACCATACGGGAATCACTTCAGCAGACCCCATATCAACCAGGGGAAATGATTCATATAACCACAGCTGATAATAATGAATTATCGGCAACGGCCTACGATTATGATTTCTTAATTATAGGCTCAGGGGGAGCTGCTTTTTCTGCAGCTATACAGGCATCTGATAATGGACTGCGTACCTTCTAAAACTCTCCTCCGAGCAGGGCACATTCAATTTCAATCCGAGCATCAACCATTCGAAGGTTTATCGACTTCAGTTAAGAAGCCAAATATGGAGAATCTGCAAAAACAAAAAGAGAAGTTGGTCCAACACTTGCGAAAAGAGAAATATGAAGATCTGATCAATGAATACGGATTCGATTTTATTAAAGGAGAAGCTCACTTCGTTGATTCCAACACTGTATCCGTCGAGGGAAAGAATCTGAGTGCCTCATCCTTTCTAATTGCCACAGGGGCCTCCCCTTACGTCCCGGATATCCCTGGGTTGAAAGATGTATCTTATTTGACAAGCACGTCCGCTTTAGAGTTGAAGGAAGTTCCAAAGCATCTTGTTGTCATAGGATCGGGATACATCGCTTTGGAATTAGGACAAATGTATCGGCACCTAGGAGCGGAGGTAACGCTTATGCAACGGAGTTCAAGGCTTTTGAAACAATATGAACCTGAGATCTCCGAAACCGTTGAAGAGTTGTTGAAAGAAGAAGGGATTACCTTGATGAAAGATGTCCATTATCAAAAAGTCGAGGAGAAAAACGGTCAAACATTCGTACATGTGAAAGTGGAAGGGAACGAAAAGATTATTGAAGGTGATCAGCTGCTCGTTGCAGCAGGAAGGAAGCCCAATACTGATAAACTCCAAGCACGTAACATCGGTATAAAATTAGGGGATTATGGAGAGGTCCTTATCAATGACTATCTGCAAACCAATCATCCCCATATCTATGCAGCTGGTGATGTAACCCTGAGCCCTCAATTTGTATATGTGGCAGCACATCAAGGAGGCATCGTTGGGCACAACGTATCTCATCAAACGAACAAAACACAAAACTTGGAACATATACCCGCAGTGACGTTTACAACCCCTTCTATCGCGTCTGTTGGATGGATAGAAAGCCAGGCCCATCAAGCTGGATATGATGTGAAGACGTCCGTCCTTCCATTAGACTCGGTTCCAAGAGCATTAGTGAATCATCAAACTCAAGGTGTGTTCAAATTGATCATGGACGCCGAAACGAATCAGATTATTGGTGCTCACGTGGTGGGTGAAAACGCCGGGGATGTCATTTATGCAGCTACCCTTGCTGTGAAATTTAAATTGACCGCCGAAGATCTTCAAGAGACTATGGCTCCCTATCTAACGATGGCGGAAGGGTTGAAGTTAGCGAGTTTGACGTTTGATAAAGATGTTTCCAAATTGTCCTGCTGTGCAGGTTAGCACGTAGACCACTGAGAGCTGACTATCAGAATCCTTGATCAAGCAATTAAATAGGAAGGCTGAAAATGAATGTTTAACTTTTTACGTTAACTGGTAATAGTATTCATGAAAATGATTTGAAAAGGTTCAGTTTCTTCATCCCTTACTCACTGTAACCCAGGGTATGTTGAGTAAGGGTGGATGACAAATTGATCCTAAAATTTTTATCCGCCTATATACCCCGTTATGTATTGGTAGGGGTGAGTATACAGGAGGATAACATTACTTAAGGAGGTCATGAACATGAAGGAAATCAAACCGGAAGAAGTAGCAAAGAAAGTAAAAAGTGATGAAGATGTAAGTGTGATTGACGTGCGTGAGGATGAAGAAGTCGCAGAAGGGAAGATACCAGGTGCCACTCACATTCCTTTAGGAGAACTGCCGGACCGATTAGATGAAATCGATCAATCCAAAGAACATATCATGGTTTGCCGCTCTGGAGGCAGAAGCGGAAAAGCTTATCAATTGTTGGATGAAAAAGGCTATAAGGTACGGAATATGAGTGGCGGCATGCTTGAATGGAAAGATGATGTAGAAAAGTAAAGGACGAATTGAGGTGAGGACCTTGAAGTGCACGGACACCGGAGGAGCCTCGCATACTGGGTGAAATCGGATGGTATGAACTTCTTTAAATTCACGAAGGAGATTCTGGAAAAAAGGATAAGTCTAAATAAGGGCCCCCGGGGTCCTTATTTAAATGAGAAGGTGAAAACGATGGAAATGGACTATAGCATATACTTTTTAACTGTAATCTTTCTAATTGGATTCGTTGGTTCCTTCGTATCGGGAATGGTGGGCATTGGTGGTTCGATCATAAAGTACCCGATGCTTCTGTATATTCCAGCATTACTCGGCCTGTCAGCCTTCACTTCTCATGAAGTGGCAGGAATTAGTGCCGTTCAAGTCCTCTTCGCTACAATTGGTGGCGTTTGGGCATATCGAAAAGGTGGATATTTAAACAAGACATTAATACTTTACATGGGGATCAGCATTTTAATCGGTAGCTTTATCGGTGGATTCGGCTCGAAATTCATGACAGAGGAAGGCGTAAACCTCGTCTATGGAATTTTGGCGACGATTGCAGCGATTATGATGTTTATCCCTAAAAAAGGCATTGATGATCAACCGATGGATCAAGTCACCTTTAACAAGTGGTTGGCTGCGATCTTTGCATTTCTTGTCGGGATCGGAGCTGGTATTGTTGGTGCAGCCGGGGCGTTCATTCTCGTACCGATCATGTTGTTGGTCTTGAAGATACCGACTCGTATGACCATCGCATCATCGCTTGCGATTACATTTATTTCTTCCATAGGTTCCACAGCAGGAAAGGTATTTACCGGGCAGGTATTGTTCATTCCAGCAGTAGTGATGATCGTCGCAAGCCTGATTGCATCACCACTAGGTGCGAATGCAGGAAAGAAAGTAAATACGAAGATTCTCCAAATCATACTCGCTCTATTGATTTTAGGAACAGCTATCAAAATATGGGTGGAGATTTTAGGATAATTTCTATTGAAGCATTAAACCCTCTGCATTTTCGATATAGAAGATGCAGAGGGTTTTTAGGGACGTTTTGTAACTTAATTAGTTCTTTTTATGGAATAGGAGTAAGCGTAAGGCAAGGATGACCCCCAGAACTACGACCAGCTCAAACTCACTCCTTACAAGGGAGTAGGAGAAATTCCTATCGGTAATAGGATAGAATAAATGAGCTCCATTCCCAAGAAAGTCTACCAAGATACCTCCGAAGAACAACACGCACATAATTCCGGACCAAAGCTTGATAAGAGGTTCTGATACCAGTTTTTTCATCAACAAAGCAAGTCCTGCACCAATAATGGGGACAAAAAGCAGAGAATGAGTAAAAATGAATCCGAACAGTTTAGGAATATCTAATGTGAAAACCAATAGAACCCCTGAAAAGAGCAGAGATAAACGTTTTTTAAAAGGATATCTACTGCCGAAGAAAAGATCTATGATTAAGGCTCCTGCCAGTGCATGGAGTAAGCTTGATGGAATATGATCGATGATGGTCTGGAGCATGTTTTCACCCTTCTTTCATACATAGGAATCACAGTTTTAATTTACTTCAGGAGAGACTCCTAAACATGCTTTGTACATGAAGAGCGGGTTAGCAGGTGAAAAAGATTGATTTACATTCTACATATCTATCTGGAAGACTTTTCATTGGAGAATTTTGAAAAGTCTTTTTTCTTTGATTTACGTTTGAAAAACTTTTTTGGGCGGGTAGTGAGGTTAGAGGTTGTTGAAACGAGAGAATTTTTACAACAGCTTAGAATCTAAATGCAACGAGGTGGTGTAGTGATGAGTCCGGAACAAATAGGTTTTGCGCTATTATATATAGGTGTATTTCTTATCATCGGAAAACTCATTCGTGTGAAAGTGAAAATATTTCAGGATCTCTTTCTACCAGCATCGATTATCGGTGGCTTTATCGCGTTATTATTAGGGCCGCAGGTGCTTGGTAAAATCGTTTCTCCCTACGTTTCACAGGGGCATTTCTTATCGAACGGTGTAATGACAGATACGATCATCCAAGTGTGGTCGGCCCTTCCTGGCTTGATGATCAATGTCGTGTTCGCTTCGTTATTCCTTGGAGCGGCGATGCCGAAGCTCAAGGATGTCTGGACTTATGGTGGACCACAACTTGCTTTCGGCTGGGCGATCGGCTGGGGGCAGTATGTGATCGGATTGTTGGTCGTGTTATTGATTCTCACCCCATTTTTCGATATTCCAGCGATGGCAGGTGCTCTGATTGAGGTTGCCTTCGAGGGTGGACACGGTACAGCTGCCGGAATGGCGAGCACATTTGAAGAACTCGGTTTTTCTGAAGCCTTCGATTTAGCGATCGGACTTGCGACCGTAGGTGTTTTATCCGGGGTGATCTTCGGTATAATTCTGATCAACTGGGCTGTCCGAAATAACAAAACGGAAGTCATCAAAGACGTGGACGGATTCACTGAACTTCGAAAAAGCGGGATCATGGAGTTCCAGAATCGGGAACCTGCAGGAAAGATGACGCTTCGGCCTGAATCGATCGAGCCATTATCTTTCCATTTATCCATCATCATGCTTGCCATCTTGATCGGCTGGGGAATCCTGCAAGGCTTAATCGCACTGGAAAGCGTGACAATCGCACAGTGGACTGGCTCAAACTTCATGACGTATATTCCGCTATTCCCGATCGCTATGTTCGGTGGTATTATTCTGCAGACTTTCTTCAATAAAAACGATAAATACAATTTAGTCGATCGCAGGATGATCAACCGTATCCAGGGTCTTGCACTCGATATCCTGATCATATCTGCGATTGCGACAGTGTCACTTGAAGTGATCGGTGACTACCTCGTACCATTCTTGATTTTAGCTGTGGCAGGAATTTCATGGAATTTATTCGGGTTCCTTTTCCTCGCACCGAAAATCATTCCGAATTACTGGTTTGAGCGAGGTATCGGTGATTTTGGTCAATCGATGGGTGTAACGGCAACAGGACTGCTGTTGATGCGTATCGTCGATCCGGAAAATGAATCTCCAGCGTTCGAAGCGTTCGGTTACAAACAGCTTGTGTATGAACCTTTCTTAGGAGGAGGTCTGGTCACAGCGCTCTCAGTACCGTTCATCGCAGGTGTCGGACCTTGGGCTGGGCTCATACTCTCGCTTTGTATGACCGCGCTTGGAATCTTGTCCGGAATCTTCTATTTCGGGAGAGGAAAGCATAAGGAAGGATAGGTTATTTTTATGAAAGGGAAGTTGTCTTAATGGACAGCTTCCCTTTTTTATTAATTCTGGCTGGCATTTTGGGTTTTTCTTAAAAGGTTGGTTGTATGGTCAAGCAGGGGTTTCAAGTAATAATCCATCCCGAATCGACCAGCATTCATCCCACTATAAAGAATGAGGAATTCGATGATAATGAGGTTAGGGTTAATGCTTATAGTACCCGCAAATAAAAAGCTGAAGTTCAGAAATGCACCCATCAAGCTTGAGAACCTCGTAAATAAACCAAAGACCAATCCAATTCCAACCAGGACTTCTCCAACAGGTATCAGGAAGTTGATAAGTTCGACATTCGGTAAGACGAAACTTTCTAGAAAACTTGCGTACCACTGTTGTACGGAGGGGCGTTCTCCACTTGATTTACTAATAGCTCCTTTCAGGAACCCAGTTGCATCAAAAGGTCCCTCCCCGAACATTTTCCCCCATCCTGCTGATAGAAATTTCCAACCTACGTATACTCGTAATACAGTAAGTAAAGCAGCTGCGATTTTACTCGAGCGTAGCCAAGTAGACATACCATCATCCTTTCATAATATTAAAGATAGTGAATACCATCTATTTTTCACCATACAACAAAAAGTTTACCTAGGGAAACTTTTTGTTGTATGGTAAATACTAAGACGAAGCAGAGGGATATGTCAAATGAATGATTAAGGGAAGGTTTTTTTGCACATAAGTCCATAAACGAAAAATCTTGTTGTGGTTTGAAACGTAGCTGGCAAAATGAAAGAATATAGAAAACAAGAGTAGGTGGAAAAACGATGAATTTGATGAAGCAGATAGAAGAACTTGAATTCGCCCTTTTGCAGTCCTTTTCAAATAAAGAAGACCGGGCATGGGGGACTTTGTTTTGGAACGAGAATCAACCGGACTATTATGATGCCAACCATGCTCATGTGAGTGAACAGCCTGCCCACCCGGAGCAGGTGATTGATGAGGTGAAGGCCTTTTATAAAGATTTGAATGTGATACCTCGATTTTATTTATATAACGTAGAGGCTTTGAAGAGCTTCATCGCCCTGTTAAAGGAAAAGGGCTTTCAGTATGAAAGTCATGCCCAGCCGATTCAGTTGTGGAACGGGGAGATTACACAGTTTCCGTCAGATGCCAACATTACTATCGAGGAAGTGACCACAGAGAATTATGATGAAGCTTTAGGGGTGGAGTGTCAGATCAAAGAATTCGGTGGAAAAGAAGTACGGGAAAAAGCATTCCAATCTGAATTCAATGATCCTCGTTATACGCATTACCTATTGAAATACAAGGGGACACCTTGTTCTACAGCCTGCTTGTTTGTTCATGGCAATCAAGGAAGAGTGGAAAGTGTCGCCACCATCGAAGGATATCGGGGAAAAGGATTGATCGGAAGGGTGCTTGAGCATATCCAAAGAGAAGCTCAAAGCCTGGACCTCGAAAAACTATGGGTGCACCCGATCAATGAGCGAGCAGAAAAGGTGTATGGTCGCTGTAATTTCAACACGATCCTCACCTTGCAGACCGGGCATGCTTATGCAGGTGGAAAAAGCATTCAGGAAATACAGGGGAGTTAGGCGACAACAAAAAGCATGATATCCCATGTAAAGTGAGACCCCTTGTTTCTCCGTTTGTGATAATGTTAAGTTAGACGCAATTGAATGAAAGCGAATGTTTTCTAGGGTTCCGCAACTTTGTGTGGAGTTGGTCTGGTCCGAGAGAAAACACACAGTTTCATACTGTGACACGGAAGGACAAAAGCCTGGGAGATCCTGTTTTAACAGTGGTCTCCCATTTTTTTATGAATGATGTTGGAGGTGTAGGGAAATGGATAGGAATTGGCTCAGTGTATTCATTGCTGCTTTCTTTGAAGTGTCGTGGGTGATCGGTCTAAAGCATGCCGATGATTTTTGGACGTGGACGGGAACGGTGATTTCGATTGTCATCAGTTTCTATTTGATGATCATGGCCGGACGGAAATTACCCGTAGGGACGGTGTATGCCGTTTTTGTAGGAATCGGTACAGCAGGAACAGTCGTTTCAGAAATCCTGTTTTTCGGAGAACCTGTTAAACTTGGAAAAATTCTTTTGATTGCTGTTTTGCTGGTAGGTGTCATTGGATTGAAGACAGTGACTGTAGACGAGAGTGAAGGAGGGGGACATTCCTGATGGCGTGGATATCTTTAATCTTGGCAGGCTTGTGTGAAATGCTTGGCGTCGTGATGATCAACAAACTGCATAAGGACAGGAATTGGCAGGCTCTCACTCTTTTGATTCTCGGATTTGGAGCAAGCTTTCTTTTTCTTTCTATTGCCATGGAAACTTTACCTATGGGTACGGCTTATGCTGTGTGGACTGGAATTGGAGCTTCCGGCGGGGCTATATTAGGAATGCTTTTTTACGGGGAATCCAAAGACTGGAGAAGGCTCATCTTCATCGGTATGGTTTTAGGGGCAGCGATTGGTTTGAAGTTGATTTCATGAGTAGAGCGAAAAAGTGGAGACGGTGCTGTTCAACGCTTCATTATACGCATTTTAGTAAGTGGTAAAGAAGAGACAGCGATTACTCCAAGGAATAATCGCTGTTTTTATTGGATTAGTTTGCTCCCCCTCCGCCATCACCAGCAGAAACAGCAGCCATCGTTCCGGCATAGACCGCGACTTGCTGTGCTTGTAAGAGGGTCTCAAGTGAGGTGAACAATCCGGTCTGGAACGTGTCGGAATCCTGTAAGCGTGAACTGACTATAATGTTGGCTGCTACTTTTCCGTTGAGGTCTTTGTGCCATCTGAACGATGACTCTTGATCGAGAGCTGTCTTGAAATCTTCCCATTCATTGATAGTTCGATCCGCGTCACCGATCAAAGCTAATAGTCCAGCTTCTGGATACAGCATGCGTTTAAAACGGATGGAGGATTTCTTCATCATATCTGCTGCATGGATGGTGCGTTCCACCAGCTCGTCAGCGGTGTGAGTCTCATCCAAGGACAGCATGTGACTTAAAAATTGAAGTTCATTACTTTTACTGAATCCGTTTCGGTCAAGCGATCGGTAGAAATATTCTACCTGATCAATGACGGTTTCTATTTCTTCCTCCCGTTCCGCTAACAAAGCTGCGAGAGGATAGTCGTCCTGGGAGGTCAGGAAGGGATGTTCCTGTTTCATAGACTTGTGGATCGCAACTGCCCGGCGGACTTTGTTCTCCATCTCAGGTCCATCCAAATCTTCCCGCAGCATGGCGGCTGCAGCGAGGTAGGTGAATGGGGAGCGGTTGAATCCATTCTCTATCATAGAGTCGTACACCTTCATCATGTTATGAAATGCGGCCAATGAATCGTCAAAGCGTAAGTCCAGCATGGCAGCAACGGAATAACGAAGTGGAGATTTCAAATAGGAGAACAAACCTGCTTCGCTTTTAATGGCATCACATAGTTTCTCATACCGGTGAATATCAAATACCTTCTCACTTGTTACATAGACGGAGGCTGTCATCATCAATATTTTCTTATCGGTCCATCGGTTTTCTTTTCTTAACTGATCGTATATGTCGATATAGGTTTCTTTCAATGGGAGTAGATTCTGTGATAGCGGCATGTGGATCCCCTTTCTTTATGTCTGATACTCCTTTCTACGGACGAAAAAGGAAAAGGTTTCCTTATAGATTAAATAAAGGTCTTGCTCTGTTTTTCTAGAATATAGAAAAAAGACTGTTGAGCTTGATGTGCATGATCATACCCAGGCTGAGATTACTCGATGAAAGAGAAGTTGTCTGAAGAACAGCCTTCTTAGTACTCAACACTTCCATGGAGGTGACGAAGGATATGAGCTATGGAAACCAAAATAAACCTTTTAACGATGTTATCGCTCATAAACAAAAGATTGAAGGTTATCCAACAACAACTGGAAAACTACCATTCCTCGTAAAGTGGGTAATGGTCGTTCTGCTGGGAGGAACTTTTTTACTAAGTATATTTCGAATAGTAAGCTATCTCATTAATTTTTGAGGCTTATTAAAATAGTGGGGCGGTTCTAGTTTGCATATGTGAACCTTCCTTGGACGGAAGAAAGGTGTGCGTGATGAAAGAATATGAACATCATGGTGAAATTAAAGAGTTTATACAAAGAGAAAAGATGACGGTGCCCACCTTCGTTGACGCTGTATTGGATGGATCGATTGGAGGAAAAGTTTATACCTATAACAGTTCCCGGACCACCATCTTTGTAGAAACGCATAATGGAATCTATTTTGTCGGAGGCAGCGCACAAAACACGTCTTTTAATGACGAGCTTGTAAAGCTGTATAAAACAAGGAAGTCTGATCAACGGAGGTTCACTTTATTCAGTTTTTCAAAAGAGTGGGTTAGGACACTTCGTAAAACGCTTGGTGATGAAGTGAAACAAATGCAGCGATACAGTTATGAGTTAAGCGGTGGAACCATAAACGCAAATGTTCGAGAACTACCAAAAGACTATGTCATAGAATCGATCACTCCCAAACTGATCAAAAAGAGTGCGGAATTTACGGAGGACTATTACGAAGAATACTGGGGGAATGTGGCAAACTTTTTGAGAAATGGATTCGGATACTGCATTTTACATAACGGGGAAGTAGTGAGTGAATGCACGTCGATTTTCTGTTCGAATGGTTATGCTGAGATTGATATTGCGACCGCTCAAGAATATAGAGGCAGGGGCTTCGCGAGCATAGCTGCCCATGCGTTCATTTTACATAGCTTAGAAAAAAATATGACTATTCGATGGGACTGCGATATATCCAATCCATCATCGGTGAGGTTGGCGGAGAAGTTGGGTTTCAGAGATCCGGTTGAGTATTCTATTTTTTATTAGAGGCAGGGATGTTTTCATGTAAAATAAGCGTCTATCGGACACTCGCAAAAGTGAGGGGACAGGTACATAATCAAAGTTGAAAGGTAGTCCGATCATGGTCCTTAATAAGAACGATAAAAGAAGCTTCTCTCCCATATTAGACCACGTTAACAGGACTTTTAATCATGTAGTCTGCTCAGGGGCATCCACTCTGGTCATTCACAATGATTCAGTCGTGTTAGAAAAGTACATAGGGAGACAGGCAGATGAAGAAGAATCTAGATTAGTTCAAGCTGATACTCAATTTCATGTAGCTTCAGTAAGAAAAAGTTATATCGGCTTTGCAGTTGCTTATGCGGTATTTTATGGGTACATCAACGACATCGATGATTGCGTTTTGACCTATCTGCCTGAACTTGAAGAAACGATCTGGAAAGATACGACGATAAGACATCTGCTTACTCATACACATGGATTAAAACAAGAGAGCGATCGAGACGTACGGGATTTTGTTCCTGGCTCAAGCTGGTCTTATAAACAAATAGGGATTGATGTGCTGACTCAGATTGTTAAACGAACGACAAATATGACAGTTTCAGAGATTATCCATGAGAATGTTTTTATCCCTCTAGGATTTAAAGAATCCAATTGGTATTCAAAGAAAAACAAACATCTCGTTGATGTGATGCTGCGTTATGAAGGTGATGAAGATTGGAGGACGAGCGATAGCACGGAAGGCGATAAAATGAATATGTATGTGTCAACGAGGGAGTTAGCTTATTGGGGATACCTCCATTTAAAAAGAGGAAAAATAAATGGAAGACAGATTGTTCCCGCTGAAATCATTGATTTAGCCACTTCCCTCCAAAGTCCACCCACACTTCACAAAGACTTGCCACAGAATGGTTTTTTGTGGTTCGTCAAACATTTACCTGCAGAAAAAACAGAGATAGGTCAACAAGTTCCTGAAGGGTCCTACCAAATCCTTGGATTTACAAACGCGACCTTACTTGTAATTCCCGACGAAGACATCGTCGCTGTTCGAATGTTCAATAGCTTTGGTTCTCCAGAAGGTTATGACTATTTAGCTGATGTCCGATCATTCGGTGATACTGTTATGCAGTGTTTAGCATGTGAAAAAGAAGAAAATCGATAGGCGGTTAAGTTTGATAGAATATCTTACAGCTGTTACACAGGTCCATTTTTCTTAGCGCAGTATTTGGAGGAGGCAGGAGATTGTATGGATGATCAGACAGTAAAAGAACTAAATTCCAAAGATGAAATCCGAAAAGCATTTCCCGTAATGAAAGAGTTACGAACGCATTTAGATGAAGATACATACTTGGAATTAGTTTTCGAAGCGAAAGAAATAGATCGATATAGAATGTTTGCATTAATGAATGGAGAAGAAATCGTAGCAGTCACTGGTATAAAGCCCATGACTACTCTCTACTATGGAAGGTTTGTGTGGGTTTGTGATCTGGTTACCAGTCAGAAACATCGCTCAAAGGGGTTCGGTGAAAAATTGCTTTCTTATGTGAATGATTGGGCAAAGGAGGCAGGTTTTGAAAGTGTGGCTTTGTCATCCGGGTTAAATCGTACAGATGCCCACCGTTTTTACACTGAGAAAATGGACTTTGACCAGGTAAGTTATGTATTTAAAAAAACACTGGAATGAGATAAAGGTGAAACGTGCTGGCTCCAACTCATCGTCTTTTATTAAATAAACATTATAAGCGTCTGCCCCTTAACGGGATCAGACGCTTATAATAGTAGGTTTCTAAAAACATATAAATGTAGCTTTGATAGTCTTATCCTTTAGTTATCGTCATGAGTGACATCATGAAGCTTTCCGGCGTAGTTCGTGAACATCCCCGTAACTCCCCAATCAAGAAGCAGATCCATATCTGATTTTGAGTTCACAGTGTAAGGGTGGACAAGCAAGTCCAGTTCTCTGGCTTCCTCAATGAAATCCTCATCGTAAAAAAGTTCTCCATCATAGCGGTAATTCATGCCAATGCCGACTGCATAACGATCGATCTCTTCCAAGTCCTCTGATGTTACGTCAGATGGAGAAGGGGTGACCCCGCTATATTCCTCGTATTTGCCATTTTCACCTGGTTCATACCAAAGCAGCTGCACAAGAGGAAGATCCGGGTCCATCTCGTGCACTTTGAGTAGGCTTTCCTGACTGAAGGATTGGATGATCACTTTGCTGGAGCGCTCGTTTGCACCGTCAAGGTTGTATTTCTCCAATAGTTCAAGAAGTTTCTCTTCCATGCCTGGATAGACATCCGGAGATTTCGTTTCAATATAATACTTGGTGTCTTTTCCGTAACGTTGGAAGACTTCTTCAAGCGTCGGGACTTCCAGACCTTCGTAGGATTCGTCTGCCTTCTCTGGGTAAGCTTCATTGAACCATGAGCCTGCATCGAGCTGTTTGATTTCTTCAAGGGTGTGGTCACGTACTTCACCAGTCCCGTTCGTTGTTCGATCGAGGGTCGTATCGTGCAGCGCTACAAGTTTCCCATCCTTGGTCATCTGGATGTCCACTTCGATATAGTCTCCTTTTTCTTCTTTGACACGGTCATAAGCGGGAATCGTATGTTCAGGGGCTAATCCACTGACACCTCTATGTCCAATCACTAAAAAACGTTCATCATTCATTGTCGGGTCCTTATCTTTGTTTGCTGCCAGGGTGGTTGCTGGAGCTATTACCACACTCAAAGCAACGGCAAACAAGGTGGCTTTTTTAAGAAATTTTTTCATTTGTAATGTCCTCCTTTGGTAGATTTCTGTTTAACCCACAACAATAGTAATGGGAGAGTGATTGATTTTGTAGACCATTCACCCAACTTTAACCAAATGTTAACACGAGGATTATAAAATGAAAGGCTGCCTTAACATTTGTAATAAGAAACAAAAAAAGTTCAACGGAGGGATCATTTTTTACTGGGTAGGTATATTGAACGGAGTAATCCAGGGTCGTTCAGGAAAATTAACGTGTGTTGTGTATCGAAATAGAATGAAAAAACGGTTTTTCATTTCTACATAACCTATCAATATTTACAAATCTAGTAGGGAAATTTCCCTTTTTGTAGAATTTATTACAAAAGAGATTACGGTCTCACCATTGAAGGTGGAAAATGATCTCTACACACCGACCGGCAATCTACTAATGTTGATTTTTAACCTTTACGAAAAATAGTGATTACAATACGAGAAAGGGGCAGGACCTTTGGAACAGTCTTACGGGTATTCCACGAAGTTCAAGTATTTCTTTAAGGAAAATAGTAAGCCCTTTGAACAAGCTCTTTTATCTGAGGCGGTGAATGTCAAAGACAAGATTAATGAGATCTTGCGGGTGGGAAACATCGACCTTGTAAACAATGCGCATACCTTAGTGATGTATATCATTGATGGGGAAGACGAATCTTTGAAGAAATTCGCTGAACAAGAAGGGGTGGCATGGGCTACTCACTCCATAGATCTATCCTTTAAGTTGGAGTGGGTTCACTCTATACGCAGAACCCTGTGGATATTTATTGAGAAATATTATAAGGAGGACGGGAATAGTGGCATGGAGGATTTCTTCAAGCTGGAAACGGAAATCAATAATCGAGTTGATGACTTTCTGAATACATTTTTCATCCGTTATTCCACCTATAAAGATGCATTGATCAAGGCTCAGCAGCAAATGGTTGAAAACCTCTCTGTACCAATCATCCCTATCAATGACTCCATTTTCGTGCTCCCTCTAATTGGCACCATCGATACGAGCCGCGCAGAAATCCTGGAAGAAAAAGTACTGACCAAGGCTTCAGAATTAAGGATATCAACGTTGATTCTGGATTTGTCCGGAGTCGCAACAATGGACCGGGAATCAATCATTGAATTGAAGAAGAGCATGGATGGTTTAAGTATGATGGGCTGTAAAACGGTCATTACCGGGTTAAGGAAAGAAATCGTTCGAGAGGTATTGAATGCCGGGTTTGCATTCAATGATCAGACCGAAACCTTAGCTACTCTGCAACAGGCGTTGAGCAAATATTTCCTTCCTCAAGTGGATTAGTGTAAAAGAGGATACATTCTAAGTTCCATAAAAAAATAGCTTGAATCTGATCATTCAATTGAAAAAACGGAGGGACGGTTCCACAAATGAAAGGACCGTTCCTCTGTTATATGGTTGGATTGCTTTTGTTTTATGAGGGGGGTTTTGATGACGAAATTGTTGTTACATATTGAAGGGTTGTTCGTGTTCCTTACTTCTGTTTATTTTTACGCCCAAACGGATGTAACTTGGTGGTTATTCTTCCTTTGTTTCCTTCTTCCTGATGTATCTATGTTGGGTTACGTGATTAACAATTCAATAGGTGCAGTGATTTATAATGTGGGACATACGTATTTCATTCCGTTAGTAGTCATCATTCCAAGTGTCATTTTACAACAGGACTTACTGTTGGCATTAAGTATTATTTGGACTGCACATATAGGGATGGATCGGGCAATCGGGTATGGGTTGAAGTATCCGAGTAATTTTAAAGATACACACTTACAAAAAGTTTAGACCCGATATGTTCATGTAGAAACAAGGTTAGAGACTCTTCCTGAGAGCACAATTGAAGGGCATGAACTTTTTTTCCTGTGATATTATGAGAAAGGGATGCCAGCTTAAGCAATAAGCAGGTCAACGTGAAAGATTAATGGCAATCACATCGAATTGACGAAGTTGTGCAGCGTATTCCTGAATATTGGAAGGGGGAACATTCATGAATGTAGAAAACGTGAAACTTGTAGAACTGAATGAAGAAAATTGGTATGAATGTTGTGAATTGGAATTAACCTCAGAACAAGAAGGGTATATGGAATCAAACGCAGTTTCAATAGCTCAATCAAAGTTCGTGCCTACATTGAAACCTTATGCCATATATTTCGAAGACAGAGTAGTGGGTTTCTTAATGTACAATACGGTGAAAGAGGAACTTGATGGTCACTGGGTATACAGAATAATGGTTGATAAAGAATTCCAAGGCAAGGGGATAGGAAGAGCAGCAACGAAATTAATGATTTTAGAAATAGAAAAGATGCGGAATGCGGAGAAAATTGTAGTAGGCTATCACCCGATGAATCCAGGTGCACATAAGCTTTACTCCAGTTTAGGGTTTGTGGACAATGGAGACAGGTTTGGTAAAGAAATGGCTGTAGTTAAATATATTAACCAGTAATACATAGACAGATGGGCGGCGCTCTTGTATTGTGTGAAATCACAAATGAGAGTGCTGCTCTTTCTTTATTTGTACTCCTTGAAGCCTGCAAGCGAATTGATCCCCACCCGATTTCATTACGAATCAATTAATTTCTTCCGCCATCGCCCATTCATACAATCCTCACTTTTTCTCCCCCTTATCCATTCAATCCACACAGCAAAGTTTGCTATAATGAGTGAATGGATATCTGTTTTTTTTGGAGGACGGACATGGAAAAGTTCAACGAGTGGGATCACATCTTCAAGGTCGATCCCAATAAGCATCTGTCAGACGACAACTTAAGACTAATCTGCACCTCAGGGACGGATGCCATCATCGTCGGCGGGACTGACGGCATCACATTTGAAAATGTCCTCGATCTGCTGGAACGCATCCAGGAATATGACGTTCCTGTCCTGCTGGAGATTTCGGACATCGAAGCGATCGCGCCAGGTTTTGACGGCTATTTGATACCGCTCGTGTTGAACAGCCGTGAGAAAAAGTGGATGCTCGATGCCCAGCATCATGCCGTGAGAGAGTATGGCGATGTGATGGACTGGGATACGGTGCTCACCGAAGGCTACTGTGTGTTGAATCCTGAAGCGAAAGTTTTTCAACATACGAACTGTGCCCTTCCGGATGAAGAGGACGTACTTGCGTATGCCCGGATGGCGGAGCATATGTTTCAACTGCCCGTTTTTTACTTAGAATATAGTGGGACGTACGGGAGCCCGGAGCTCGTTGAACGGATCTCCGAAGAACTTCAACAGACGACACTCGTTTACGGAGGTGGCATCCGTTCTGCGGCTGAAGCCGAAGAGATGAGCCGCTTTGCGGATGTCATCGTCGTTGGAAATATCATTTATGAAAGAATCGACGCTGCCCTGGAAACGGTCCGGGCAGCGAAAGAATCAAAAATGGACTAAGGATGGTGTACCATGACACAAGCGATGAATGCTTTGATCAAAGGCTTGAATGAACAACAACGAAATGCAGTGACCCATACCGAAGGACCGCTATTGATCATGGCCGGTGCAGGAAGTGGGAAGACGCGTGTCTTGACCCACCGCATTGCTTATTTACTGAGCGAAAAAGACGTATCCCCGAGAAACATCCTGGCGATTACGTTTACCAATAAAGCGGCACGCGAAATGAAAGATCGTGTCGAATCACTCGTCGGCAAAGACGGGGAAAAAATCTGGATGTCGACGTTCCACTCGATGTGTGTGCGTATTTTGCGACGCGACATCGACCGGATCGGCTACGACCGCAACTTCTCGATACTGGATTCCAGTGACCAGCTTTCAGTCATCAAGCAGGTACTGAAAGAATTCAACCTCGATCCGAAAAAGTGGGATCCGCGGGCGATGCTCGGTGCGATCAGTAATTCGAAGAACGAACTGATGACCGCTGAAGATTACGAGAAGCAGGCGGGCAACATGCACGAAGAGCAAATCGCGAAAATTTATAAAGGCTACCAGAAGAAACTGCGCAAAAACCAGTCACTCGACTTCGATGACTTGATCATGCAGACGTTATCTCTGTTCGATCAGGTGCCGGAAGTGCTCGAGTACTATCAGCGCCGTTTCCAATACATTCACGTCGATGAGTATCAGGATACGAACCACGCACAGTACCAGCTCGTCAAACACCTGGCGAGCCGTTATCAGAACCTGTGTGTCGTCGGTGACTCGGACCAGTCCATCTACGCATGGCGCGGAGCGGACATCCAGAACATCCTGAACTTCGAAAGTGACTACCCGAAAGCACGCACGATTCTGCTTGAACAAAACTATCGTTCTACAGAACTGATTTTGAATGCCGCCAACAACGTCATCGACAACAACAGCGGCCGTAAGCCGAAGCGCCTGTGGACCGATAATGCCGGTGGAGAGAAGATCCACTACCACAAGGCGGGCACGGAACGCGAAGAAGGTCTTTTTGTAACGGAAAAAATTGAAGAGCTTGTCCGTCAGGGGCGCTTCAAATATGAAGATATTGCGATTCTTTACCGTACGAACGCCCAGTCCCGTACGATCGAGGAAACGTTCGTCAAAGCGGGCGTCCCTTATCAGATGATCGGTGGCACGAAGTTCTACGACCGTAAAGAAATAAAAGATATGCTTGCGTACCTGCGTCTGATCGCCAACCCGAACGACGATCTCAGCTTCCAGCGTGTCGTCAACGAACCGAAGCGTGGCGTCGGTAAGACGAGCATGGATAAGATGATGGCTTATGCAGCCGATCATGACATTTCCTTATATGAAGCGGCAGCGGAAGTCGATTTTGTGGGTGTCAGTGCGAAAGCGTCAAAATCGATCATGTCGTTCCGTAAAATGATCCAGAACTGGACCGAGCAGCAGGAGTTCTTATCTGCGACCGACATGGTCCAGGAAGTCATCGATAAAACCGGCTACGAAGAGATGCTTATGAACGAGAAAAGCATCGAAGCACAGAGCCGTCTCGAGAACATCGAAGAATTCAAATCCGTAACGAAAAACTTCGAAGAGAACAGCGAAGATAAAACATTGATCGCCTTTTTGACCGATCTTGCCCTGATTGCGGATATCGATTCGATGAATGAAGACCCTAGTAATGACGATACAGTGACGTTGATGACGCTGCACTCCGCCAAAGGTCTTGAGTTCCCGGTCGTCTTCCTGATCGGTATGGAGGAGAGCGTCTTCCCGCACAGCCGTGCGCTGCAGGATGAGGAAGAGATGGAAGAAGAGCGCCGTCTTGCGTATGTCGGCATCACCCGTGCCGAAAAGCAGCTGTTTTTGACCAACGCGAAAATGCGTACGCTGTACGGACGCACGAACATGAACCCGGAAAGCCGCTTCATCAACGAAATCCCGGATGACCTGGTCGAAGGGAAAGAGGAAAAAGAGGAACTGCCTTTCTTCAATAAGAAGAAGCCGCAGAACACCGCGTTCCCGAACCAGAAGCAGCAGCCGAAGAAACGCGCCGCGAAGAAGATGGAGCCGAAACCATCGACCGGCGGCGAGAAAATCGGCTGGCAGCCCGGGGACAAAGCGGTCCACAAGAAGTGGGGCGAAGGGACAGTCGTCAAGGTGCAGGGTGAGGGTGATGCGATGGAACTCGACATCGCCTTCCCATCCATGGGCATCAAGCGTCTGCTCGCCCGTTTTGCTCCGATTACGAAAGCGTAAGGAAGTGAAAAGCCAATGAACAGAGCGGAAGCACAGCAACGAATCGAAGCGCTGAAAAAAGAACTCGAACAATACGGCTATGAATACTACACGTTGGACGCTCCGAGTGTGTCCGACTATGAATATGATCAGAAACTGCGTGAGCTGATCGACCTTGAGGAGGAGTTTCCGGACCTGCAGACGCCGGATTCCCCTTCCCAGAGGGTCGGCGGCAAACCTCTTGATGCTTTTGAAAAAGTCGAACATGACATCCCGATGCTCAGTCTCGGGAATGCATTCGATGATCAGGAACTCCGCGATTTCGACCGCCGTGTACGCAACGGTACCGATGAAGATGTCAGCTACGTGTGCGAGCTGAAGATCGACGGCCTCGCCGTATCCCTGCGCTATGAAGACGGCGTATTCGTCCGCGGAGCGACCCGTGGTGATGGAACAGTCGGTGAGGACATCACAAAAAACCTGCGTACGATCCGTAACATCCCGTTGCGGCTGAAGAAGCCGGAGACGATCGAAGTGCGCGGGGAAGCGTATATGCCGAAGCCGTCGTTCATCAAATTGAACGAAGCGCGGGAAGCGAAGGAGGAAGAACCGTTCGCGAACCCTCGGAACGCAGCGGCAGGATCGCTGCGCCAGCTCGATCCGAAAATCGCCGCCAGCCGGAACCTCGACATTTTCACGTACGGCGTCGGTCTGTGGGAAGATGACCCGGCCGAGTCTCATAGTGAACATTTGGAGACATTGAAAGAGCTTGGTCTGAAGACGAACCCGGAGTGGAAACGTTGCAAGGACATCGAAGAAGTCATCGAATACGTCCACAGCTGGGTCGAGCGCCGTCCGGATCTCGATTATGAAATCGACGGCATCGTCATCAAAGTCGATCGTCTTGATCAACAGCGAACGCTGGGTTTCACGGCGAAAAGTCCGCGCTGGGCCACAGCGTACAAGTTTCCTGCCGAAGAAGCGGTCACACAGCTGCGTGACATCGAGCTGAGCGTCGGAAGGACCGGAGCGGTCACCCCGACTGCCATTCTCGATCCGGTGAAAGTCGCCGGAACGACTGTGCAGCGCGCGTCGCTTCACAATGAAGACTTGATCCGCGAGAAAGACATCCGCATCGGCGATACCGTCGTCATCAAAAAAGCCGGCGATATCATTCCAGAAGTCGTCCGTGTCCTGACCGAACACCGGACAGGTGATGAAGAACCGTATTATATGCCGGAGAAATGTCCGGAATGCGAAAGTCAGCTCATCCGCCTTGAAGAAGAAGTGGCACTGCGGTGTATCAATCCGAACTGTCCGGCGCAATTACGCGAAGGCTTGATCCACTTCGTATCAAGAAACGCGATGGACATCGAAGGGCTCGGGGAAAAAGTGATCGCCCAATTGTTCAGTGAAAACTTGATTCACAATATCGCAGACTTGTACAAGCTCGACCGTGAAGAACTGCTGAAGCTTGAGCGTATGGGTGAAAAATCCGTCGAGAACCTGCTGAACGCCATCGAAGCGTCCAAAGAGAAGTCTCTGGAGAAGCTGTTGTTCGGACTCGGCATCCGTTTTGTAGGCGCGAAAGCCGCACAGACGCTCGCCATTGAATTCGAAACGATGGAACGTCTTCAGAAAGCGGACACCGAAACACTGGAACAAGTGCCTGAGATCGGGGAGAAAATGGCCGACTCCATCGCCCGTTACTTCGCGAAACCCCAGGTCATCGAACTGCTGGATGAACTGCGGAAGCTCGGCCTCAACATGGAGTACAAAGGCAAGAAGAAAGACGACCAGCCGGTTGATTCTCCATTCGCCGATAAGACGATCGTTTTGACAGGGAAAATGGAACAATACAGCCGTTCAGAGGCGAAGAAAATCGTACAGGAACTCGGCGGCAACGTGACCGGAAGCGTCAGTAAAAAGACGGACCTTTTGATTGCCGGCGAAGACGCAGGTTCCAAGTACAAGAAAGCCGAAGAACTGGGCATTGAAATATGGGATGAAGAACAATTCATGAACGCTTTATCCAACTAGGGAGTGGAAGGAACCATGAGGAAGCTGCACGCACTGTTGCTAAGCTCTTTACTCATATTAGGAGCGTGTACGCCGGTTTTTGACAACAGAGAAGAAGTCATCCAGGAAACGAAAGACAAGAACAGCAACCAGACCGCCATCGTCCCGAACTACAGCATGTCTGAGGAAAACTACCGGATGATCCTCACCGAGGACAGCCCGAAAGTCTCCAAAGCCCGGTCCGTCACGACGAACCAGATGGGCAACCGGATGGATATCGCTGAATTTGAGAGCGGCCTGCGCAGGCATTCGAAAGAATACTTCGATCCGGAAAAATACTTCTTCCAGCCGGGACAATTTTTAACGGACGACACGCTGTTGAGCTGGTTGTCCCGTTATGATGAAGACCGCAACGAAGAAGGGTTGAACCCAGAATTGAATGAAGATGAAGCGAAAGAAGAGGACTTCCGGAAGCATCCGAAGTACATCTCCAACATCATCGAACAGAACTATCTTGTGAAAAAAGATGAAAACGTCGTCGAAGTCGAAGGGGTTACAATCGGAATCTCGCTTCGTACGGTCTATAACTTCCGTGCAGAAGGCCGTGACTATGAAGAGAACCATTCCACTGCAGAGCTTATGAAAAAAGGGCAGCAGTACGCAGGGGAGATTCTCAAACGCCTTCGTGAACGGAAGGAACTGAATGACGTACCGATCGTCTTTGCGATTTTCGAAGAGGAAGAGGCAAGCTCCAAAGTGCCGGGGAACTTCCTCGCCAAGGCTTACGTCAAAGGCTCGGATCTGAAAATCAAAGATTGGAAGAAGATCGATGAAAAGTACGTCTTGTTCCCATCGAAGGAAGGGAAAGAAAATTATTTCGATGACTACCAAATCTTCTCCGATTTCCGGAAAGAAGTAACGGAATATTTCCCGAACTTCGTAGGCATGATTGCGAATGGATTCTATATCAATGACGACCTGCAGAAAGTTTCGATCGACATTCCGATCGAATTCCGGTCGCAGTCGGAAGTGATTGGATTCACGCAGTACGTTTACAGCCTGGTGGTGGAAATGTTCCCTGAACACTACACCGTCGAAGTGAAAATCAACAGTATGGACAGACAGGAGAGTCTGATCGTCAAGAAAGCGGGCAAGAAAGAACCGTTCGTTCATATTTATGAATAAGATAGAAGGCCATGTGGGAAATTCCCGCATGGCTTTTTTATGCTTTTATGTGAAGGTGAAGACGGTGGAAATGGTCCGCTTTCCGCGGGCGGCGCTGAGCCTCCTCGTTTCACTGCGGGGTCTCACCCTTACCGCTGTACCCGCAGGAGTCTCCCCATTTCCACCGTTTCCTCTTCAAAATGTCAGCTGGCTGCAACCCTCTTATTAAATATGTACTCTAAAGGTTACAATCTTTCCCTCACCTACTTTGTTTACTATGATAAGATGGAAGAATGTTTCCAGTTTCAAAAGGAGGATTTTATATTCGAAGGAACATCTATTGGGGTATCGGCACTGTCATGATGGTGCTCAGCATTTTTACATATCTCTATTTTCAAGATGCCCGGGAAGAAGAACGTCAGTGGAAGTTATTTATCAATCGCTTTTACTATTCAGTGGATCAATCCATAATCAGACTGGATTCCTTGATTGATCATAAGCCGGAAGGTGAAGTGCTGAAGGAGCATATTCATAGACTGAATGAAGAATTTACAACAGCTCATGTCACTCTTGAGAACGGCAACCACTATGTAAGTGATCGCATCCCACACACTCGTTTTTTTAGAAAAGCTCCAGGTTATTTATATGGCATTTCAAGTGGTTCGGAAGGTGGAGGCGTGCCTCCATTAGCAGAAGATCAACGCTTGGACGAACAAGAAATAAACAGATTGAAAACATTGAGAAGTTATTTGTCAGAAGCGAAAAGCGACATGTATTCGGAAGAGACTGGTCAGGAAAATCCGGAAATGACGAAAGAAGCGTTCCAGAAAATGATAAACGATCACTTGGATCAGTATCCGAATGAAATCTACTTGGATGGTTATCAATAGGTGTTACGTAAATGAAGGAGTGTTTCATAGTTCAAAGTAGGAGGGGTTTTTTATCCGACAAAAGTTATTCAAGGGTTATTTTTTTGTTTCGGTGGTTATTATTATCACGCTCAGTATATTTACATACCATTTCTATCAAGATGTTCAAGCAGAAGAAAATGAGTGGAAAACATTCGTGAATCATTTTTACTTTTCACTTGAGAGATCAATCAGAAAAATAGATTATCTAATTGAAAAAAATCCAGAAGGCGCAGAGTTGGAGCAGGATATCCGCTTACTTAACGAAGAACTGTTAAAAGCGGATGGTATCATAGATAATGGAAGGTATTATGTGAGTTGGTCGTTAGGACCTACCGATTTCTTTGAATATGCGTCGATGTTTTTGCACGGTCTCAAACTAACCGGGGAGACTAAAGGGGAAGTCCCCCCGTTGGCTGAGGATGACCAATTAGATGAACAAGATGTAAAATTGCTCGTTACGATAAAAGAGTATTTAGCGAAAGCAAAAAATGATATGTCTTCAAAGGAAACAGGACAAGAGGACCCAGAGATAACTCCAGAAGAACTCAATGGAATCATAGTAGATCATTTAAGCCGTTTTCCAGAAGAGATCTATCAGGATGCTTATCAAGGAAAATAAATATACGGATCCAGGGTGATGGAATGTTTAAATGGATCGATTATATAGCGGAAATTATAGTTGATATCGTGAAATTCTTTCTGGAAAAAGTCAGTTATCTCCTTGCCGGCATGCTGACTCCCGATGTATTTGCTGGCGAAAGTGTTGGAGTGGATTTTTTAATTTTGTCGGTATCTCTTTTCAAAAGTCATAACTATTTGAACTGGAAAAAGAGTCTTCATTTATATGAAGACTCTTTATTATTGGGATAATCTGCTTGAAGTCATCTACGTTCATAAATGTTAGACTCCTCCATAACAGAAGAGATCCAAGTGAGGGGGAGGAAGAGTGGGAAATATCATACATAAACTTCGGGAAAGTGATAAACTGCTGATGATTGTGATTGGGAGTGTAGTTCTTTTCATGATTGCAGGAGCCATATCCACGGGAACTTCCATGTTATTAGGCAGATCAGTCATCATCGTATCCATCATGGCCCTGACCTATCTATTCATTTTCCTCGGAGTCGATCCAGTTTATAAGGGAATCGCGCTGCTGTTCATTCCTTTAGTTTTAACGTACGTTTTCATACAAGCATTAGAATGGGTACCTGAAACGTTTTACGAAAAGTGGCTGTCCGCAGACACCGTACGTGGGCAGGGTCCTGAGAGTATTTTCTTTTTACTCATGGTCCAAATCACAGTGAAAATGTTCAATGTAAAACCATATATCAGAGAACTGCTGAATCGATCTGATTAGTACTTTACTTGATGAAATAGGTAATTTCGAAAATCTGATATGGCTAGGTTCGACGGGGAAGGGTGAGACTCCCGCGGGAGAAGGAAGTAGGTAAGATCCCGAAGGCGCAGCCGAGGAAGCTTGCCGGTTCCCCCGCAGGAAAGCGAACCCTGCCCAGGCGAGCCTAATACTAACAAGCATATCGAAATCAATTTACTAAATACACCGAGCAAATTGGATTAAATCACGGATATGAAAACATTTTTTCAACAAAATTCCTGTTTTTACGCGATTTTGGTCGAAAATACGAATTTTTAGAAAAAAAGTAATTGAACTAGATTCATAGGTACGGTAAACTAATCATGGAAACGCTTTTAGTGGTAATTTTCAAAAAACAATCACACACAGCGTCTAACCCCATTTAATTTCAAGGAGGCGGTTTAGCATGGTAGTCCCATACAAACATGAGCCATTTACCGATTTTAGCGTTGAGGAGAATCGTAAAGCTCTCGAAGCTGCGATTAAGCAGGTTGAATCCGATTTAGGAAAAGATTATCCACTGATCATCGGTGGTGAACGGATCATGACAGACGACAAAATCGAAGTCGTGAACCCAGCGAATAAGAAAGAAGTAATTGGTTATGTTTCAAAAGCGAATCAGGACCTGGCTGAAAAAGCCCACAAGATCGCTGATGAAACATTTGAATCGTGGCGTAAGACAGATGCTAAGTTCCGTGCGGACATCCTTTTCCGCGCTGCAGCAATTGTACGTCGCCGCAAACATGAGTTTACAGCCCACCTTGTCAAAGAAGGCGGAAAGCCATGGAAAGAGGCGGATGCAGATACTGCGGAAGCGATCGATTTCATGGAGTACTATGGCCGCCAAATGCTTGAGATCGACAAAGGAGTGGAAATCAACTCCCGTCCGATCGAAAACAACCGTTTCCACTACATTCCACTCGGTGTAGGGGTCGTGATTTCTCCATGGAACTTCCTATTTGCCATCATGGCAGGTACGACAGTTGCAGCCATGGTTTCTGGAAACACCGTGTTACTGAAGCCGGCAAGTGCTACGCCGGTCGTCGCTTATAAGATGATGGAAGTCCTTGAAGAAGCGGGCATGCCAAAAGGCGTCGTGAACTATGTTCCGGGAAGCGGAAAAGAAGTCGGCGACTATCTTGTCGACCACCCGCGCACGCGTTTCATCAGCTTCACAGGATCCCGCGAAGTCGGTACGCGTATCTTTGAACGTGCAGCGAAAGTGCATGAAGGTCAGAAGTGGCTGAAGCGTACGATCATCGAAATGGGCGGAAAAGATACCATCGTTGTCGATGAAGACTCCGATCTTGAATTGGCAGCGGACGCGATCACGTATTCTGCTTTCGGTTTCTCAGGTCAAAAATGTTCCGCTTGTTCACGTGTCGTTGCGCACGAAAACGTGTATGACGAGCTGCTTGACCGCGTGGTGCAGAAAACGAAAGAACAAGTCAATGTCGGAGATCCTACAGACAACTCCAACTACATGGGGCCTGTCATCGATCAGGGTGCTTATGATAAGATCATGGATTACATCAGCATCGGTAAAGAAGAAGGTCGTTTGATGACTGGTGGTAAAGGTGACGACAGCAAAGGCTGGTTCGTAGAGCCTACCGTGTTTGCTGATCTTGATCCGAATGCACGCATCATGCAGGAAGAAATCTTCGGACCAGTGGTCGGATTCACGAAAGCGAAGTCCTTCGACGAAGCGATCGAAATCGCCAACAATACCGATTACGGTCTGACGGGCGCAGTCATTACGAACAACCGCTCTCACCAGGAGCAGGCGCGTCGTGACTTCCACGTCGGTAACCTGTACTTCAACCGCGGCTGTACAGCTGCCATCGTCGGTTATCACCCGTTCGGCGGTTTCAACATGTCCGGTACAGATTCCAAAGCAGGCGGACCGGATTATTTGATCCACCACATGCAAGGAAAAACGACATCAGAAATGCTATAATATAGAAGAAAACAAAATCCTCTTTCTGAAATTTACAGAAAGAGGATTTTTTTGAGCAGAAAGACCATACTAACTCCAAGAACACAGGAGAATATTTTTAAAAATTTAGAAAATGTCAAGAACAATTTCAAAAAAAATTTGTGAATGTTTATAGTATATTTGGTCTATATGTGTATATTAATACGTTATTCAAGTATTTTTATACAACAAAGTCGAAATACCACAATTTTTGAAATGTTCGCAAAAATATATTATGATATAGTTGTACCTGTGTTTGGTATTTTAAGCTTCTATGACTTAAGAACCAGAAGTCGGCAACAATGCATAGAAGTGCATAACAAAAAGTTGAATAGAGGAGGTGGAAGAGTGTTCGATCTTGCAACAGCGTCATCATTCACTATTACAGGGGCAACTTGGTTCTGGTTATTTGTTCCAATGCCAATTCTAATCATTCTAACAATAATTTCACTATTCACTGAGAGGAGCGAATAATAAGAAATGGGTACTGCAACGTTAATTACGTTTATAGTTTATTTAATTGGTATGCTGTTGATCGGTTTTGCTGCATACCGTATGACAAGTGATTTATCTGACTACGTTTTAGGTGGTCGTCGTTTGACGCCAGGAGTAGCCGCATTGAGTGCCGGAGCATCGGACATGAGTGGTTGGTTACTACTAGGTCTTCCAGGTGCAATTTATGCTGGTGGTTTGTCAGCTGCATGGATCGGTGTAGGTCTAGCTGTCGGTGCATACTTAAACTGGCAATTCGTAGCACGTCGTTTGCGTGTATTGACTGAGGTTGCAAATGACTCGATTACAATTCCAGACTACTTGGAAAACCGTTTCCGAGACAACTCTCATATCTTACGTGTTATCTCTGCATTTGTAATCCTTTTATTCTTCACATTCTACACATCTTCCGGAATGGTAGCCGGAGCGAAGCTGTTCGAAGCTTCATTTGAATTGAGCTACACACAAGCACTTTGGATTGGTGCAATCGTAACGATTTCTTATACTTTCCTAGGTGGTTTCCTAGCGGTAAGTTGGACAGACTTCGTTCAAGGTATTCTGATGTTCCTAGCATTGATCGCTGTACCGATCGTTGCTGTTACTGAGCTTGGCGGCTGGAACGCTGCTGTAGACGCTGTCGGTCAAATCGACCCGACTCACCTGAACATGGTTCAAGGTGTAGGCGCACTAGCAATCATTTCATCTCTAGCATGGGGTCTTGGTTACTTCGGTCAACCACACATCCTTGTGCGTTTCATGGCATTGCGTTCACCTAAAGACGTACCGAAAGCGAAATTCATCGGTATCGGCTGGATGGTTCTAGGACTTTACGGAGCGATCTTCACAGGTCTATTCGGTCTTGCGTTCATCAATACACAAGACATCAGCGGCCTTGACAGCTTCGGTGTAGAAATCGTATCTGAAGGCGGCGTACAAATGCTTGCCGATGCTGAGAAGATCTTCATCACCTTCTCACAAATCCTATTCCACCCGGTCATCGCGGGTATCCTGCTTGCAGCGATCTTGTCTGCAATCATGAGTACAATTGACTCTCAGCTGCTTGTATCTTCTTCTGCACTTGCAGAGGACTTCTACAAAGCCCTATTCCGTAAGAACGCTTCTGAGCGTGAACTTGTATGGGTAGGTCGTGTAGCTGTTGCGGGTATCGCATTGATCGCCGTACTGCTGGCTGGTAACCCAGACAGCACAGTACTTGGCCTTGTATCTTACGCTTGGGCAGGATTCGGTGCCGCATTCGGTCCGATCATCATCTTGTCCCTATTCTGGAAAGGCATTACTCGTAACGGTGCTGTTGCCGGTATCATCGTCGGTGCTGCGACAGTCGTTATCTGGGGTGACTTCCTGAGCGGCGGTATCTTCGATCTTTACGAGATCGTTCCTGGTTTCATCCTGAACTTGATCGTTACTACGGTTGTAAGTTCCATGGGTAACCCACCAGAAGATATCGTTGAAGAATTTGAAAAAGCGAGAACTCGCTAATCAATAAAATGATGAAGGATCTCCGGTTCTGCCGGGGGTCCTTTTTTATTGTCTATTTGTTGTAAAAGTAAGGAGGTTATGGAAATGGGCGTCCACCGGGGTCATCCTACTTTTACGACCTCCTTTTTTACATAATGAGATTGATATATGGTATTTCGAGTGATACCGTTTGTTTAGATTTTTAAAGGATGGGGAGGATATTTTGAAGGTAAAAGCAGTGATGATCGTGTTCGTTCTTCTTTTACTTGCCGGGTGTCAGGAGAAAACGGTAAAAGAGATTGTAGAAGATGAGGAGCCTCTATCGTATGAAGTGATTGAAATTATAGATGCAACAGAATGGGAAGAAAAGAAATTAGTAGCTTATCTTGCTGAAGAGGACTTCAAAATGATTAAATTCGGTTTTTATCAGATAGAAGGTCGGAAGTGGAATTTAACGCATTCTGATTTTCGCACCCCCACCGACCAGCCTTTAAATGCCGGACATAGTAGATATTTTACTTTTGATGGAGACGAGGTTCCTTTTCTCTATGGTACGGTTGGTGATGAAGATATTCATTCAGTAAAAGTGAAGAAAGAAAACGGGTTCGAAGAAATCCCCATCCACGAATCAAAATGGGGAAGGGTGTTTTATAGTCCATATAGCTGGGGTCCTGTAAAAGCACTTGATAGCGAAGGTAACGTTATTCATGAGGAAGATTTTCGATGATGATACAAATCATGCAATGATCCGGACGTCAGCCTCAAAAAGACACGCCCCCTATGGATATGTTAAGATAGGAGGGGTGAAAAACAACCGCACGTTGATTACGGATATAGAAATTTGGTATGATCATATATTATGTGAGATCGAAATGGAGGTCGCATTATGTCCAGAATTAGTAAAGATGAAGTGAAGCACGTCGCCCACTTGGCGCGCCTCGCTATCAATGAAGAAGAAGCAGAAACATTCACGAAACAATTGGATGATATCATCACGTACGCAGAGCAGTTGAACGAGTTGGATACCGAAGGCGTCGAGCCGACGACACACGTTCTTGATCTGAAAAACGTGATGCGTAAAGACGAGCCTAAGAAATGGGTCGAAAAAGAAGATGTAATGAAAAACGCACCGGATCAAAAAGATGGTCAATTCAAAGTACCATCTATATTGGAATAAGGAGGTACGACGATGTCTTTATTTGACTATACATTACGTGAGCTTCAAGAGAAGCTACATAAAAAGGAGATTTCCGTCACAGACTTGGTCGAAGAATCGTACAAGCGAATCGATGAAGTCGACGGTGAAGTGAAAGCATTTTTGACATTGAACAAAGAACAGGCTATGGAGCAGGCATCCCAGTATGACGAAGAGCGCGGCAGTGAAGACGCTACGCTGTTCGGTCTGCCAATCGGAGTGAAAGACAACATCGTGACAAAAGGGCTGCGCACGACTGCCGGAAGCCAGATCCTTGATAACTTCAACGATCCGCTTTACAACGCGACCGTGGTCAACAAGTTGAACGACGCGAAGTCCATCACGATCGGAAAACTGAATATGGACGAATTCGCGATGGGTTCTTCCAACGAAAACTCAAGCTATGAAGGCTCCCGCAACCCGTGGAACACCGACTATGTTCCAGGTGGATCCAGTGGTGGTTCCGCTGCTGCTGTAGCTGCAGGCGAAGTTCCTTATTCCCTGGGTTCTGATACAGGTGGTTCGATCCGTCAGCCGGCTGCTTATTGTGGTGTTGTTGGTTTGAAACCGACATACGGCCGTGTAAGCCGTTTCGGTCTGATTGCATTCGCATCTTCTCTGGATCAAATCGGTCCGATTACGCGCAACGTTGAAGACAATGCGTTTCTACTAGAAACAATCGCAGGCCATGATCACATGGATTCTACTTCTGCGAACCTTGAAGTACCGAGGTACACAGAGTCTCTGACAGGTGATGTCAAAGGCATGAAGATCGGTGTACCGAAAGAATACTTGGGCGAAGGGGTTGCACCTGAAGTCAAAGAAGCGGTACAAGCAGCGTTGAAGAAGTATGAGGAGCTCGGCGCAACGTGGGAAGAAGTTTCTCTTCCACACTCCAAGTACGCACTTTCTACGTACTACCTGATTTCTTCTTCTGAAGCTTCTGCGAACCTAGCACGTTTTGACGGTGTCCGTTACGGTAAGCGCGCAGAAGATGCAGAGACGATGCTCGACATGTTCAAGCGTTCCCGTGCAGAAGGCTTCGGTGACGAAGTGAAGCGCCGTATCATGCTTGGAACATTCGCATTGAGCTCCGGTTACTACGATGCTTACTATAAAAAAGCACAACAAGTCCGTACGTTGATTAAGAACGATTTTGAAAAAGTATTCGCTGACTACGATGTCATCATCGGACCTACAACGCCGACACCTGCCTTCAAAGTAGGAGACAAAGTCGACGACCCGATGACGATGTATGCGAACGATATCCTGACGATTCCAGTCAACCTGGCTGGTGTACCGGGAATCTCCGTACCATGCGGATTCTCTGAAGCAGGTCTTCCGATCGGTCTTCAAATCATCGGAAAGCACTTCGATGAAGCAACCGTCTACCGTGCGGCTCACGCCTTCGAACAGGCGACTGAATTCCACAAACAACGCCCGTCTCTTGGAGGTGCGCAATAAATGAACTTTGAAACGATTATCGGACTTGAAGTCCACGTCGAACTGAAAACGAACTCGAAAATCTTCAGCCCGTCTCCGAACATGTTCGGGGATGAGCCGAATACGAACGTCAACCCGATCGACCTCGGGTATCCGGGCGTTCTTCCGGTATTGAACGAAGAAGCGGTCAACTTCGCAATGAAAGCAGCGATGGCACTGAACTGTGATATCGCGACCGATACGAAGTTCGACCGTAAAAACTATTTCTACCCGGATAACCCGAAAGCTTACCAAATCTCCCAGTTTGATAAGCCGATCGGTGAAAACGGCTATATCGATATCGAAGTCGATGGCGTGAAAAAACGTATCGGCATCACGCGTCTCCACATGGAAGAAGACGCAGGGAAACTGACGCACAGTGATGACGGCTATTCCCTAGTCGACTACAACCGCCAGGGAACACCGCTTGTCGAAATTGTTTCCGAGCCGGATATCCGCACACCGAAAGAGGCATACGCGTATTTGGAAGCACTGAAAAACATCATCCAATACACAGGCGTATCCGATTGTAAGATGGAAGAAGGTTCCCTTCGTTGTGACGCAAACCTTTCCATCCGCCCGATCGGCCAGGAAGAATTCGGTACGAAAACGGAATTGAAGAACTTGAACTCGTTCTCCTTCGTTCAAAAAGGGCTTGAGTTCGAAGAAAAACGCCAACAGCAGGAATTGCTGAAAGGTGGAGAGATTCTTCAAGAGACACGCCGTTACGATGAGAAGGCGAAAGAAACGATCCTGATGCGTGTCAAAGAAGGTTCCGATGATTACCGCTACTTCCCAGAGCCGGATCTTGTGCCTCTTCACATCGATGAAGAGTGGAAGCAGCGCATCTACAACGAAATTCCAGAACTTCCGGACGCACGTAAGAAGCGTTACATCGAAGAGCTGGAACTACCTGAATACGATGCGATGGTCCTTACAAACAACAAAGAACTATCCGACTTCTTTGAAGCAGCAATCAATGAAGGAGCAGACATTAAGCAGGCGTCCAACTGGATGATGGGTGAAGTGTCAGCTTATATGAACAAAAACTACAAAGAGCTTCACGAACTTGAACTGACTCCAGCCGGACTTGCGAAAATGATCCAGTTGATCGAAGACGGTACGATCAGCTCCAAGATCGCGAAGAAAGTCTTCACAGAGCTTGTAGAGAACGGTGGCGACCCTGAGGAAATCGTCAAAGAGAAAGGCCTTGTCCAAATCTCTGACGAAGGTCAGCTGACGGAAATCATCGTGAAAATCATGGATGACAACCCGCAGTCCATCGAAGACTATAAGAATGGTAAAGACCGCGCCGTGAAATATCTTGTCGGCCAGGTCATGAAAGAAACGAAAGGCCAGGCGAACCCGCCGATGGTCAACAAAATTATTCTGGCAGAGCTGGATAAGCGCTGATCCTACGCATGCCAACCTTTGTACGAAGCACGCACATTTACCGAAGTGCGTGTTTTCGTATGGTTAGAGACAACCTATCATATACTTGTAAAAACTGTTGCAATTTCAGAAAAACAAGCTATGATATTATTTGAAGAATGCTTGGATGAGGGGGTTCAAACGATGCAAACGGCCCGTATTATTTATAATCCGACCTCCGGAAGAGAATTGATCCGTAAAGTTCTGCCCGATGTGTTACAACGGTTCGAGCAGGCGGGGTATGAAACGTCTACTCATGCGACGACCGGTGCCGGTGATGCCATCGAGGCCGCCCGCTATGCTGTAGAACGGAAGTTTGATGTCGTTGTCGCTGCCGGAGGGGACGGTACGATCAACGAAGTCATCAACGGAATCGCTGAACAAGACCATAGACCGAAGTTCGGCATCATTCCAGTCGGAACGACCAACGATTTCGCGCGCGCCTTGAGCGTCCCGCGCAATATTCATAAAGCTGTCGATGTCATTTTGGAAGGCTACACACATCCACTTGATATCGGCCGTGTGAACGATCATTACTTCATGAACATTGCCGGTGGTGGTAAAATTACAGAAATTTCCTATGAAGTGCCAAGCAAGCTGAAGACGATGCTCGGACAGCTCGCTTACTACTTGAAAGGAATGGAGATGCTGCCATCAATCCGCCCTACCCATGTCGAGATTGAATACGATGGGAAATGGTACGAAGGGGAAATCATGCTGTTCCTCGTATCCAACACCAACTCGGTCGGCGGCCTTGAGAAACTTGCCCCGTCCGCCCGTATGGACGACGGACTATTCGACTTGATGCTCATTGAAAAAATGAACATTGCCGAGTTCGTCCGCCTTGCGACACTGGCGATTCAGGGAAATCACCTCGATCATCCGAAATTCATCCACACGACCGCAAGCCGCGTGAAAGTGAAGACGGATGAGAAGATGCAGTTGAATATTGACGGGGAATTTGGCGGATTATTGCCCGGGGAATTTGTCAATTTGTATCGACATATCGATTTCTTTGTACCGAAGGATAAATTCCAGCCCGAAAACTGACAGAAGCGCTGCCGGCCTAGAGCTGGCGGCGTTTTTTGTTTGGATTGGGGTGGTGGATTGCGTATTTTGGAAGACTGATTGCGTATATTCAGGGCAGTATTGCGTATTTTCAGAGCAATATTGCTGTATTTCCCACCCATATTGCGTATATTCACCGCATGATTGCGTAATTTCTCCCCAAGCACCAATTGTGGTAAAATCGAACACAGAGTATAAAGCAAAGGACGGATGAATGATGGCGAAACCAAAACCGCCCGTACAGAAAAACGAAACGATCCAACTGACATTCGAAGACTTGACCCACGAAGGCAATGGGGTAGGGAAAGTCGATGGCTATCCACTTTTCGTACCGTATGGCCTTCCCGGTGAAACCGCTCAAGTCAAAGTCGTCAAAGTGAAAAAGAACTTCGGCTTCGGAAAGCTGCTGGAAGTGCACGAAGAGAGTGACGACCGTGTTGAACCGCCATGTGATGTCTACTATAAATGTGGAGGCTGTCAGCTTCAGCACATGAGCTATCAAATGCAGCTCGATATGAAGCAGAAACAAGTGAAAGACGTCATGAAGAAAATCGGCCACCTTGAGCACGTATCGGTACACGATACGATTGGTATGGACGACCCATGGCGCTACCGTAACAAGGTCCAGATCCCTGTTGGAGAAAAAGAAAACGGTGAACTGAAGACAGGTTTCTACCAGAAGCGCAGTCACAATATCATTGATATGGATACCTGCCTGATCCAGGATGAAATGAATGACCGTATGGTCGAAACCGTCCGTCGTATCGCCTCGAACCTTGGCATATCAGCGTATGACGAGCAGACGCATCGGGGGGCGCTACGCCATATCATGGTTCGTACCGGACAAAATACGAAAGACATCATGGTCGTACTTGTCACGAAAACGAAAAAGCTTCCACATCAGGACAAGTTGATCGACGAAATCAAAGACGCGTTTCCGAACGTGAAGTCGATCGTCCATAACGTGAACAGTGCGAAGACCAACGTCATTCTGGGTAAAGAAACGAACGTCATCTACGGAGACGAATACATCTACGATACGATCGGCGATATCAAATTCATGATCTCTCCGAAGTCGTTCTACCAGGTCAACCCGACACAGACGAAACACTTATACGACAAAGCACTCGAGTACGCCGACCTGCGAGGTGGCGAAACTGTTATTGATGCTTACTGTGGGATTGGAACAATTTCCCTTTTCCTAGCTCAAAAAGCGAAGAAAGTGTACGGTGTGGAAATCGTTCCTGAAGCTGTCACGGATGCAAAGAAAAACGCACGCCTGAATAAGATGGACAACGCAGACTTCTTCGTCGGAGAAGCTGAAAAGCTGATGCCATGGTGGAAGAACCAGGGCCTTGAGCCGGACGTCATCGTCGTCGATCCACCACGTAAAGGTTGTGACGAAGCATTGTTGAACTCTATGCTTGAAATGCAGCCGGAGCGTATCGTCTATGTATCGTGCAATCCGTCTACATTGGCGCGTGATTTACGTGTGCTTGAAGATGGTGGGTATGAGACGAAAGAGGTCCAACCTGTGGACATGTTCCCGCAGACGAGTCATGTGGAGTGTGTAACTTGGCTGGAGAAGAAAGAAAAGTAAGCCTCAATAAGTATTCTGAAAAGGAGGCATTGGGATGGAAGCGAATAGAAAGTGGTTATCCTTACCTGAAGATTTCAGAAAGAAACTGATCGCCAACGTTCGCTGTAGCAATTGTGATGATATCGTTAGGATCACTGACTTTATTGTCGTTAATCATCCTGTTGGTGTGATGTTGGATGGGAAATGTAGGAATTGTGGAAACAAAGTAGTAAGAGTAGTAGAGGATGTTTGAATGAAAAGCAGGGGGATTCTCCTGCTTTTTTTAATGCAAGTGCCAGCCCCCATCACATTTATCCATTAACGTGATGGGGGCTGGCATCGCTTAGAGATAAAGCTAAAAGGAGAGTCCGAAATGAAAAAGAAAATGAACTATTTGGTCTTACTTTTAATGACCATCTTTATAGTTGGATGTACCAACAATGTAGAAGATGCATCCACTACAGATGAAAAACCAAATCTACAAGAAGAGCCCACTACGAATGCTGAGAAGTCAGACGTAGAGGAAACATCAACCGAAATGAATGATGAACGGTTTTCAGGATACGAACGATTAAAGGTAGATGGTGGTGACTTAAGCGGGGATCGAGAATCAAGTGTTGTAGTAGATATAGGATTTGGTGACAGGGAGTACTGGGCATTCACGAATAAACATGGGCAATTAGTGAGAGTCGTTGCAGACAATATTATTCTACAAGATGATAAAGCCGAACCAGTCCTATCAACTGGTAGATACTTCTCTGATGAAGCCAAAGTTCCAGGTGTTAAAAGTGATAAATTAGACGAGGGGCATGTTATTGCCGACTCTTTGGGAGGCGTATCAAATGCTTATAATATTACCCCCCAGGAAAGTACGCTTAACAGACATGGTGACCAAGCGTACATGGAGGATGCGATACGTGACGCAGGTGGTGCAACTGATTTTGAAGCAGTCATTTCGTACTCAGATACTGACACACAAATACCTTCAAAGTATCAGTATTCATACACGGTCAACGGGAACGAGGTTGTAGATACTTTCGATAATGTAAATCCCGATGAAGTTAATGAGTCGTTAGGGTTAACAAGTGGTAACGAATCTTCTAGTTCAGATGACTCTAATTCTAATGATAAAGGTGATGTTTCCGGGGTTGATACGAATGGAAATGGCCAAGTAACAATCAAAGAAGCGAAAGATGCCGGTTTCACTATGCCGATAAGAGAAGATCATTGGTTATATGCTTATATGCGAGATAATGATGGAGATGGAATGGTTGGAGAATAAGCCTCTAAGACTTTGAGAAAAAATAAATGAAGTGTTTCGACATTTCATTGTATTGCAACATACACTCCGAACATGTATAGTGTGTGACTTGGTAAGAAAACTTTTAACTTTAATTTTTAATCATAGCCTGCCCTGGTCAAATTCCTCGGGCAGGTACTCTTTTGATAATAGTAATTATTCGCTTGATTCAAGTGCTAGGACATAAAAAAAGAGGAGTGTTAGCTGTGAAAAAGAAGTTATTTTGGTTTCCTTTGATAGTGGCTTCGTTTATCTATAGGATCTTTATATACAATTGGACACGTACTTGAGATTTTATTTTTAAGTTGGACTTTTTATAAAGAAAATCCATCCCAAGGGGTAATTTTTGAAGCAGGTGGTTCTCTTAACCCTATCTTTATTGGTTTTATCGTTGGGTTTATTTCGGAACGAATACTCAAAAACAAGCTGAAAAGCGAGCTGGAAGGAAACCAGCCCCAAGCTTATTAAAAAAGGGAAAAAATATTTCCTATCTATTGGTTACACGAACGAAAAAAAAGCTTGCAGAACTGTGAATTCTGCAAGCTTTTTTATTGTTGTTTAAGTTTTTTTTCGTAAGATAGGTTAAGATGTTCTGATAATTGCTCTCCATTTTCTGTCCATGAAATTTCAACCAAAACATCATTTAACGCTCCTTCATAAAAGGAGTCAGATTTATCTTTTGTGTATGTCCCTTTAAATGCATTAGTTTCATAGTCTTCTTTCGTCGTAAAATCTATTTCTCCGGCATCTCCATAGAACTCTGTCTGGAGTGGCTTGGCTTTTACTTCATACTGAAAATTCTGAACGACTTTTTCTTCTTTTGAAGTGAAGATAACTTCGGATGACGTATTTTCTTCCTTTGTGTTTTCAGTTAGATGAAAAGTTACAAACCAATTATCGCTTTCGCCCTTGGCTGTGTAGGTGGTCTTGTAGACTTCAGAATCAGAACAACCGATAAGTGCGACAGCCGCAGAAATGATGATTATAAAACTTATAAGTGTTCTTCGTTTCAAAAGGAACCCTCCTCTATATCGATTTTTCATCATAGCTAGTGTGCTCTTAATCTATTGATGCGACCTTGTTCTTTTACTTAGAAAAAGGTATAAGGACTTAAACGTCCTCATACCTCGTTCTTATGATTAAAGGCCAGCTTCGGTCAATTCAATTTTCGTTCTCACATCATCATAGTACCGTGTATTGCCATCATAGAAGTCAGCTTCGGTGTGACCGACCTGAGGCAGTTTTTGGCTTTCTTTATCTGTGTAACCACATTCAGCTATATCGGCATAATCATAAGTTGAGTAAGTGGTTTGCCAATCTGGCTCACCGATGTTGAAAGTGTCCTCGTAGCTACCACCTCTCCATGAGCATTCACCATGAAGTTCGGCGTAATCAACATCATATGACGTGGAGCCCCTCTCCCATTTCGTTTCAAGGTACTCTAGACTGACATCTCCATTCCATTCGTCGTATTCGACATAGATTTCTTGTTTTAAGTCTCCACTGAAACGATAGTCCGATTTTCCTTTACCTTTAATTTCGGCATAGATAGTTGAGCCGAATAAGATGTTACTAAGAGTCGTGTTGAATTTAGATGAAAGATTTTGTATGGAAGCAGTCCACCCGTTATCTTTATCTATGGCATATTCTCTACTTCCATTCGCAAATTTCAGTTCGTTTTCGCCAATGTTGAAGTCTACTTCAACTATGGATGCGTAGCGTTGACCTTCTGAATTTTCTCCATTTGCATAAGGAATCTCTACGATTGCGCCTTTAGGAAATTCAAGCTCGTGCTTTTCACCATCCGCGCTAACGGTTACGTCTACATGACTAGGAAGTTCTTCAAGGTTATTGTCGTTGATTTGTGCCCTCAATTGAGTTTTTGCTTCTTCCCTGATTTGCTCTTTACTAAGGGCTGTGATGTCGGAATTCGATTCCGCTGAAATAAGGACTGGGTTTAACGACATGCTCGCAAGTAAACCCAGTCCCAACATGGAATTAATTATTTTCTTCACGATATCTCCACCTTTTTTTGTATTGCATTTAACACAATAACAAATGAGTATCTGATTTCAAGGGTTAAATCCAAAGGATTCTAATAGAGAATATTTCCACCCAAGTACCCTTGAAGGTTCTTGGAATTGACCATCTTGTCTTGCTCATCATTATGGAGTTTTAAAACGAAGTTTTTTGTAACGAAGCATCTCGAAAAGAAACGTCAAGAAGGTTCACAAATTATTTCAAAAAAAAGCAGTGCTTTTTACTAGTTTACTTAGTACAAATCACTGTGGTTTGAAAAACAAAGTCCGTTGTCCCGTAGTGGTCCCTACTACCAGGTTCCGATTTTCTCCATCCGTGAAGTTTCAACCATAATTTGATATAGCGTTCAGTTTTTTATGCATTACTAAACAATTTTATAGTTGAAGTTTGGTTTGTCAGCACTACATAAGATTTTTCCTGATTCAAGGTGATGAAACCTAATGCATCCTACAACCGTAAAGTAAGAAAGAAATCGGAAGTGGGTGAAGGACATGAGTGGAGGACTGTTTCTGCTGATCATTCTGGGCTTGTTAGGTCTGCCTATCTTATGGGGGATGATCCGTGAAAAACTCGGTTGGAATACCAATCGGTTTTACGGAGATGAACTCAATAAGAATCGGAAAAAGAGCAGGGAAAAGGTATATGAGGAGAAGACGAGGCACGCAGGACCAGGGGATTACCCGCCGCCTAGTGGTGGAACAGGCACCTGATGAAGTAGTGATTTATGGAGTTATTTGACCTCCGCCACGGTAATACGTTAATGTAGCGTGGGTCAGAAACTCCGGCTAACTGTGGCATTCAATAATTTCCTTTTTTTAGCACAGAAAGCAAGAGCTGAAAAAGGTGAGTGAATCCCCTGGATTCAGGGTATAGATAAAGATAGCCGTGTGCTGAATTAGACACAAACAAAAACGAGACGACATTGACTAGGAGGGGAACTTCTAATGGCTGATGAAAAATTGAGTAAAGGTTTACTTGATGCTGCATTTAAGAAGAAGAACGCAGAAGAAGAGCAGAAGGTAAAGGAAGAAGACAAAGCAACTGTAGGCGATATCATTACTTTCGAAAAAGACGGCCAACAGGTAGAAGCTATCGTAACTTCTGCTAGATTACAAAACTCCGTTGTTTGCGATATGACCATTATGGAGGATTTCGACGACCGCAATCTAGACGTCGAAAAAACCGTGGTTGCCCATACAAACTACAGCATTAAAAAACGCAGCGACAATAATTAAGGAATAGCATCACACTTGCTAAGTGTGATGCTATTTTTTTAGTGTAGGGCAGCACTAGAACCGCCCCTATTTAATCCTTATTTTTCATTGTCATCTTCTTTTTCGTTGTCGTCCTCATCCTCATCATCATCTTCATCTTCATCCTCTACCTCAAGCACCTTACCAGAATTCCCATCAACCTCTACTTCTTTAACACCGGAATCTGTCTTGATTTCAAATTCGAAAACAATCGTGCCGTCTTCTTTTTCCACTTCACTTTCGACGACTTCACCAGAAACTCTTTCAAGAGCGATTTCTTCAGCTTCTTTTTCCGTGAGTTTGGCCTGCTCCGCTAATTTAGAATCTTCCTGGGCGAACACTTCGTCGACAACGGATGTTCCTTGGAATAGGAAACCTGCTCCTCCGACTATCGCTAAAGACAATCCTCCAATAATCATTGTTTTCTTCGTTAGTTTCATTTATGAACCCTCCATGTTTTAGGTTTAATTCTACTATACCCGCCTTTTATAAAAATCGGATGAATAAAAGATTAGAATTGGATGAGAATTTACATTTCTCATGGGATTCTAATCTCCTATCAGATGATAATAAGGCTGGTAAAAGTTACAATGAAAGGTAACCAATGAAGAGGGGTGTAAGACGATGGAGGAAGAGAAGATTCTGCTTGTAGAGGATGAGAGGAACGTTGCCCGTTTCATCCAACTGGAGCTCGAACACGAAGGCTATGCTGTAACGGCAGTAGAGGACGGGGAACAGGCGTTAAGCTCCTTCGAAGAGGAGGACTGGAGCGTTATTTTACTGGACTGGATGCTGCCGAAGCTTGACGGCCTTGAGGTTTGCAGGAGAGTCAGGAAGAAGAGCGCTGTCCCGATCATCCTCCTCACGGCACGGGATTATATCGGTGACAAAATCGCAGGGCTGGACACGGGTGCTGACGATTACATCACCAAGCCTTTCGAAATCGAAGAACTCCTGGCAAGAATCCGGTCGGTTGCCAGACGCTATAAAGGAGCGGCTATTGAAGAAGGAAAAGAAACCTATCGTTACGAGGATCTCGTGGTCGATCTCAAAAGCCGGCAGGTCACCAGAGATGGTGATCGGATTGAATTGACGCAGCGGGAGTTTGATCTGCTTGTATTCCTGCTCAAACACAAGGAAGAAGTCGTGAGCCGGGATTGGATGCTGTCCGCGGTATGGGGATACGATTTTCTCGGGGAAACCAACATTGTCGATGTTTATATCCGCTATCTCCGGAATAAGGTCGATAAGGCTTATGAACCGAAGTTGATCCATACGGTCCGCGGGGTCGGTTACGTGCTTCGCCGATCATCTTGAGGAAAAACAATGGAGTGGAATTTATGAAATCTCTATCAGCCAAAAACCCTCTCAATAGAATACTCAATCCAAGAAGGCAGTCCTTACTTTTCCAGTTCACTTCCTTGTATATCCTCAACCTTCTCGTCATCATCTTCTTTATCTCAGTCGTCGTCATGGCGGGGATGTGTTATTTCCTGATTCAGAATACGGACCAGGAGCTGCAGGCGATGGAGAAAAAGCTCGCCACCCTCACCGAGGAAGAGTACCCAGGTGAAGTTCAGGAGTCTTTGGATGAAGTCCTCTATCCGGATCATGCGAACTACTATGTTGAGATAAGGGCGAGTGAAGAAAGCACCATCGCCCGTTCCAGAGGATATGACGAGATGACTGAAGAAGAGGATGAGGAAGAAGATGATGAATTTCATCTCAATCTTCCGGGATCTTATGTGTGGAACGATGACCAAGGGCTTTATATCCAAAAAATGATTCCATGGCAGTCCACATCCGAAAGCGGAATAATTGAAGTCAACGTCCAATTGAATCAAGTGGCGGAATTTTTGACAGCGATGGCTCAGATCATCCTGACAGCGGCATTGCTTTGTCTCATCATCGGTTCGATCTTTATTTATAAACTTACGAAACGGAACTTGAGACCACTGTTCGTCATCACCGATGCGGTCGGTGAGATGGAAAGCTCTCCTGATTTGACGAAGCGGGTTCCTGTACCGGAAACCCCACGGGAATTGAATGAGCTTGGAACCCGTTTCAACGACCTATTATTTCAACTGGAGAAGCAGTTCGAACGGGAAAAGAGCTTCGTTTCCAATGCTTCTCATGAATTGAGGACCCCGCTGACCGCTTTCAAAGGGCATTTGAACCTGATCAAACGATGGGGAAAAAAGGACCCTGAGATTCTGGACCAAGCCATTGAGGCACTCAAGGAAGAAAGCGACCGCATGGAAAAGATGATGGTTCAGCTGTTGACCATCGCAAGGAACGAACAAATGGAAACCCAAATGGAGAAAGTCGATCTCACCAAGGTCATCAACCAAACCATCCAACAATTCCAATCAAGCACCACGATTCAGATCAAGGGGGACTTGGAAGAAGACCTCTCTGTAAAAGGGGATGAGGAACAGCTGAGACAAATCTTTGTCATCCTGCTCGACAACGCCATCCATTACTCCGATGACAAAGGGGAAATCAACGTGACCTTGCAGAAGCAGGGGGGCTCGGTTGAACTTTCCGTCTCCGATCAAGGTATTGGCATTCCGTTTGAGGAACAAAAGAAGATTTTCGATCGTTTCTACCGTGTCGATAAAAACCGCTCCCGTAAGACAGGTGGTACCGGATTGGGGCTTTCCATCGCCAAGGAACTGGTCGATAACCACAGCGGTTCGCTCCGAGTGGAAAGCGTTCCCGGCGAGGGGAGTACGTTTATTGTCAGGATTCCTTGCTTGAAATAATAAAAGAAGCTTGTAGAGAAACCTTCCGTTTTTCTGCAAGCTTCTTTTTTGAGGAGATAGAAGGCAACCTTCTTCATGGTTGGGGATAACAATCATTAATAATATTGTTGATCAGAAGGGGATATTTTCACCATAGTTCATTATTCCTCCTATCATGACTCATTTCACCTTTTTATTAATCTTCCACGCAAAATAATGCATGATTCGGTACAAAACACCTAATTCCCACTCTGTCCATTAGTTCTATTTTTCTGAATATTAATGAATTTAACTCCCTTATATGTTACATTTTGGTAACTGATTACATAAGGAGGAAGATTCATGAATAAAAAGGTCATTATGACAACAGCTCTTGCTGGGTGTCTGGTATTTTCTACGTTACCAACGACGTTCGCTCACGATATGCTCGACAATTCCCTTGCTGAAAAAGGGGACAATGAAGGGGACAACTTGAATCAGATCCCAGTCCTCGAAGGAAATAAGAATCTTGGAAATTGGCAGGAAGTCGCTAGTGCCCAGCTGAAGCAATATGACGGAGTAAAAAAATCAACCGCTGACGTGTATGCTCACAAAGGCTATGCCTATTTAGGTACTCACGTAAGGGGAGGCGGAAATGGCGGAGTCAGGGTTTTTGATATGAAAGACCCTTCCAATCCTGTTGAGGTTACCAAATTCGCAGACGATATCCCGGGAACGTGGCAGGAAAAAGTCATCGTCAAGACGGTTAACACGGAACACTTCAAAGGTGATCTAGCTGTCGTAAGTGTCCAGCAATTGAAACGGGACAATCCGGATTCTCAAGGGGGCTTCCTTCTATATGATGTGACCAACCCTGAAGCACCTGAAAAGCTTGGATTCTGGGAAGTGGACAAGCGAGTGCCGGGTACTCATGAACTGTACCTGACTGAACAAGAAGGTAAGCCATATGTATTGGCAGCCAATCCATATGCCGATTATTTCACCCATGGAGAATCGATGGATTTCCAACTTGTTGACGTATCCAATCCGGCAGAACCTGAAACGATCTATGAATTCGATCCTCGTTCGCTACCTGAGGTGTCGGATGATTTTAATGGCTATCACTGGAATGCTCCCGATGGAAAAACGCGTCCGGCTTTCAACCATAGTACAATGACTGATAATAATGGAGACACTGCCTTGCTATCCTACTGGGATCTCGGTACAATCATTCTTGATATCTCGGATCCTCACAACGTAAAGTTTGAAGGAAGAACGGATTTCGCTTCTGATGTGCAAGGGGCTGCACACTCCTCCGCTCTTGCGAAAGGCGGAAATGTGTTGATCGAGACAAGGGAAGTTTATAACCCTACACGTGAAGGTTATGAAGAATCTTATGGGTACACAAGGATTTTTGACATCAAAGATAAAAGTAATCCAAAGCTTCTAAGCACCTTCAAAACGGATCGTGTCGATAACAAGGAAGATGGTGTGACCTTTGCGAATACTGTTCACGACCCTAAAGTACATGGGAATACACTTTATCTCTCTCATTATGCTGGAGGGATCAGAGCCGTCGATATCACTGACCCTGCTAACCCTGTTCAAATAGGGAAATACGTACCGGAAGATGCATATATCTGGGGTGTATTCGTCGATCAGAACTACATTCTCGGTTCTGATATGGGGAACGGATTAAAAGTTCTACAAAACAATAACAGCGAATAATAAAACAAAAAACCTGTCCCAGAGGGGGGCAGGTTTTTTAGCTTGTAGAGAAAACTGACTATGAGTTAGAAACTGCTTTCTGATTTTCTTTACGGTCGACAACTGCAGCTCCGACAATGTCACCGAGAACATTAGAGGCGGTTCCTGCCATGCCGATGAGGACATCTACGCCTGCAATCAAGGCGACGATTTCAAGAGGCAGATCGAACATGGTCAATACAGCGGCGAGAGTCACGAGACCGGCAGCCGGGATCCCAGCCGTACCAATGGAAAGGAGCGTTCCGATAACGACGATGGTGATGAAATCCATCACAGATAAATCAAGTCCGGTTACATTGGCAGCAAAAACGATCGACACACCCATCCTCAGTGCTCCTCCATCTGAGTTGAAGACCGCTCCAATAGGGAGGGAGAATTGAGTGGTTCTTTCAGATATTCCAGCTTTTTTAGCGGATTCCATAGCAACTGGCAGAGAAGCGATACTGCTCGATGTAAAGAACGCTGTAAAGTAGGCATCTTTTGTTTCTGCAAAGAATTCCTTGATGCTTCGACCGGAAGCTTTAAGAAACGATGTGTAAATGAACGCCCACAATAAAAGGACACCAAGATAGAAAACACCGGTAAATGCCAGTAGAGATTGAAACGTCTGCCATCCTTGATTTCCGAAAGAGGAAGCTGCAATCGCAAAGATTCCGATAGGTGCATAAAGCAATATTCCTTGCAGTAATAGGAAAAACAGATCGTTGGCGGCAGAGAAAAGGCGGTGGAGTGTTGCACCTGATTCCTGAAGTTCTTTTTTCTCTGAATAACACATTTTCGCCATGGTCAAACCGATGATTACCGCAAGGAACAAGATGCCCATCAGCTTTCCTGAAGTGAAAGCTTCGAAAAGGTTATCCGGTACGATATTCAATAAGACATCAGAGAATCCGGGTGTTTCCGGTTGTTCCACCTGTGCATCAGGCAGGCTCAGCCCGTCACCAGGATTTATCCATAAGGCCAGAGTCACTCCGATAAGAACAGCAGCAGCTGTTGTTAGTCCGTAGTAAATCAGCAGTTTTCCACCGAGCCGCCCCAGATGCTTCGGGTCCATTTGGTTGATGGCCAGTACGACTGTAAGAAAAATCACAGGAATCGCAATTAAGTTCAGCAGATTGATCAATATGGTCCCGAGTGGTTTAACGAATTCTATTTGAGTACCGAAAGCCACACCTGCAGCTATTCCTAGTAAAAAGCCGATACTCATTTTTAGCAGGAAAGAAGAATGTTTGTATGTATGCCAGATTTTTTTCATAGATTCACCTCTTTTTAGACGTATCTTCTATCCTAACAGAGAAAAGGACCATATGAACGCATAATTCCCTTCATAAATAGATAACAGATTGTGGCTCAGGCATTTTTCCAAAACTAACGATGTCTGAGAGGAAAAATAAGTAGAGTGCCAATTGAATAATTACAATAATGACTGTACCTATAAAGAAACTCCACCAAACATTTTTTTCTTTATACTTTAACCACTGATATAAAAGAATAATTACGTTAGGTAAAGAACCAACGATAAGATGATAAGGGATGATCCAATATAAGTTTTGGACTAGTTCTTGGTGTGTACTCACTTGATGTAGAGACATTCCTAAGACCAATAATGTTATAGGGTGATACCAAAACATTAGAATCAAATTAGTTATTAGATATGGCTTCCACATAAATTGACCCCTATTCCTTTAAAAAGATCAGGCACTTTTCTTCGAAACCAACCCTGGGTAAGTAAACTCAGAGTTATTTCAAGTTTTTCTGACTGATATATTCAGATACAACAAAAGCAAGGTCGTCATTTCCATAGAGAGACAGAGCTTCAAGCAAAGTCTCTGAATCAATAGGGTCTGACTCCTCTTTCGTGACAGTCAGCTCCAAGGCATCGATCAGCTCTTTATTTTCACCTTGATACGGGTAAGCCTCTTTATATATAGCTACCGGATCCAGTTCATAATTGATGCACCACTGGGCAAAAAGCAGAATCATCATTTTCTCGCCTTTTTGATAATTATCGATCACTTTTTCTTCATGGCTTCGATCCATCCTGCACACCTCCTTTGTTAGTACGGGATTCTATTATGTCATTTAATCTCTGCAGTAGATGGTGTTCTTCATCCTACCATAATAGCAGATATATGTTATAGAGTGGGGAAGAATTGCGGTGAATGAATCCAACAGATTTCTCCTTTTTTGATTCACTGAGCGTATTGTATTAGACTTCCATATGGAAGGTGAAAAACCGGTCGAATCTATATCCAATAAAAAGGAGAATTAGAATGACAGATAAAAACCTGGTCTGGTATGCGAGCTTTGGCTCCAACATCAACGCAGATCGCTTCTTATGTTACATCCAGGGCGGGAAGCCTGAGTTATCGAACGATACAGAAAGAGGCTGCCGCGATGCGACGCTTCCTAGAAATGAAAAACCATTCATCATGAACCATCCTGTCTTTTTCGCAAAAGAAGCGGCCCGCTGGAACGGAGGAGGCGTAGCCTTCATCGATCCCGACCGCTATTCTGAACAAAAGACGTACAGCAATATGTATCTCGTGACCCGGGAACAGTTCCAGGACATCGTCGCCCAGGAGAACAAGCTGGATACTTTTGATATGGATTTTGAAGAAGTTATGGAAAAAGGATCGAAGAAAGTCCAGGACTCGTGGTATGGCAATATCCTTTACTTAGGGGATGAAGATGGCCATCCGGTCTTCACGTTCACAACTCCTGTGCATATTTCTCCCGAAGAGGTCAAAAAGCCGTCCGTGGAGTATTTGAGCACAATCATTGGTGGTCTTAAAAAAGGAGTCGGTCTGAATGAAGACCAGATTGTAGAATACTTCATGGAAGTTCCCGGAGTGAAGGGTGAATTTACGGAAAAAGAACTGAGGGCAGTTATTGAAAGGGTTTAAACTGTGCCAGTCATACAACATAAGTACAGAAAATTTCTAATGTTACAAACTCACTTTGTGTAATAAAAACCCTGACTCATAGAGACAGGGTTTCTTTATAAACTCAGAAAAAATGCCTGATTACCCTGCACAATCACTGTGTGGGGGGGGGCAGGCATTTTTTCTATGTAAAGTGTTTTCACGAATAATCACGCTCTTCATAGCGCATAGACTCTGATCTTTTCGGGGGAGCTCCAAAAAATGAACGGATCACACCTATAATAAGAAAGATAATTGCGATTCCTAATGCGGCACCCATCCAATTCCTCCTTTATGATAATTATAGGAAGTATATGGATTGGAAGCAAAGCATGAGTCCTGGAGATAGTGATGTGATTGATAGAGTAGAACTAGTCTTATGGAGGTTCAAGTGTTTTAGAGGCAGGATTTATTCTGTTTTGAAAATATCATTCATGCGCATTTCGTCTTCCGCCCATGTTTCGTGGGAAGGAAGGTTTAAATGGTTGATAAGATTAATAAATACATCCACTAATTCACCATCAAATTGAGACCATGAACACCTTTCTAATTCCTGTATCGCATCATGATAGGTCAGTGTTCTGCGGTTATAGTTTCTTCTATCGATCGTCATCGTATCAAAGGCGTCGCAAATCCCTATAATCCTCCCTTGTATAGAGGTTTCTTCATTTTTCAGTCCGCGCGGATATCCTTCCCCATCCCACCGTTCATGATGGTCCCGTACAAAAATTGCAGCTCGAGGCATATCCAGCGTTTTTCTTAAGATATTGTTACCGATCACGCTGTGGGCTTGAATGATCTGGTACTCCAATTCATCTAATTTAGTCGGTTTTAACAAGATGTCTTTCGATAACCCGATTTTTCCTATATCGTGTAGAAGTGCTGCATATCTCAGGTCGTCATCATAGCATCCTACTTCCTTGGCAAGGAGGACAGAAAAGTGCATCACTCGTAAAGAGTGGTACTTGAAAGTTCTTAATACTTCATTATCTTGAGAGATTTTGTTGAATAGTTCTTCAGCTGTTGAAAAATAAACCGATGACTTCATAGTGAAAAAAACCCCTTTATGGTGGAAGAAGATGAAAGTTGGTTTTTATTATAAGGTATACATGTAAAAAAGAGTAGTTATATGAATTTTATAGAAAACGTGGAATTACAAATAAACAATAGGGTGATGAAAAGTGGAGTGGGTAAGATTAGCTCTTGGTGCAACAAGCATCATGATAATTTTGTTTTTAATATTATCAACATCCAGGTGGATGAAAGAGATCAAAAGGGAAAAAATCATATCTAGAAGTGTTCAGAAGAAATGGGAAAAAAGGTCATCGCTGCAGCTTGTCTTAATTGTTATAGCTATTATCCTTTCAATACTATTAGCACGGGTTTGAGAACATCAGGAAAAGGATTTCGTATATAGTGTGGAATAAACGGTACAAAAGAAGTGGTTTTTCTTTCATTTCAACGTTAAGTTAATCAGTCATAGTTCATTCGGACCCTTTCTTTCGGAAAATGTTTCATGTTGTACATAGGTTTGATAGTATAACACCTAACATCTATGAAAGCGGTTTCCTTAATGAGATGATCCATGCCACAGAGGGAAAGGAGAGACGTGAGCTCGACGAAAAGCTGAGAATTTTTTAAGGAGGAAGTACATGTTTAAGTTGAAAAATATAGTGACGATCACCTTGAGTCTTATGCTTATTTTGTCAGCGGGGACACCAACCTTTGCAGCTTCTACACCAACGACAGCGTCTGACAATGCTTATGATTGGTTGAAGGGTCAACAATGTTCAACGGGATTACTGGACAGTTTTTCTGATAGTCAGCAAATCTCCTATACGTACGATCAAGCCGTAGGGGCCATTGCATTTCTATTAAAAGGGGATACAGCCAGTGCCAAGACCGTTCTTGACAGCTTGAAGAATCTTCAAAACCCGTCCGGGTCCTGGTACACCGCTTATTACTGCAATAACACGTCCGTTCAAGAGCATAACCAGCATGTCGGTCCTGTGTTATGGGTGGCGATGGCGGTTGCTAAGTACGAACAGGATACAGGGGATACCACTACATACCGTGATATGGCGATCCAAGCTATCGACTGGTCCCTGCAGTTCCAACAGGCAGATGGAGGTATCAATGGCGGATTGGATGATGCCAACAATGTCCTGACGTGGGCCTCTACGGAACATAACCAAGATGCTTATTCTATGTTGAGTCATTATGGATACACGCAGGAAGCTTCTGAAGTGAAGTCATTCTTAGATAATGAAGCGTGGCAGGAAGCGGAAGGATTCTTCTGGGCCGGACGCAATGATCCGAACGATCCGATGGATACGAATGCGTGGGGCGTGCAGGCTCTCGGAACTTCAGGTACGTATGAGTACAGCCGCGGCTTGGACTATGTCATGAACACGCACCGCAACACACAAACGAAACGAGTGAAAAATAATACGATTACGATTGATGGCTTCGATTTTAATAGTGATCAAGATGATATTTGGTTTGAAGGACAGGGGCAGATGGTCGTTTCCTTCAAGATGGATGGCAGAACAGCCGATGCTGATTACTTCTTGAATGAAATCATTAAGATTCAAGATTTCTATGGCACAGGCGGTGTTCCATATTCTCTGCTTGGTACTAATAATGGGTACTGGACCATGAAGGATAAGGAATCTGTTTCCGCTACTGGCTGGATGATTTATGCAATTGATGGGTATAATCCATTCCAGCCATAAGTTGGGTGAAAATTGATAAGAACAATAAAACTGATTGAGGAATGTTTCCTCAATCAGTTTTTTGTTTACCAAAGATTATTTAAATATATGGAAAGAACAGAGACCGTCAACTATGGGGAAGGCATTGATTTTTAGGGGAGGAGTCGGACCGCTTCCGCCAGCACTTTTACAGGCAGACTCTCCATCTGCTCTCCAGTTGTCCGTACTTTGATGCGGTCACCTCCATCCAAGGATTCCAAGAAGGGTTGTAGTCCGATAGGTTCACCCGATTCATCCAGGAGCTCAGTCTCTTCGCTCAACGATACATAGGCATCATCCTGCTGCGACAACGGTTCGTTTACCCGGATGAACAAGGTCGTGCGTCCATCCCTTACCGTGAAAGAATCCACCGTTCCTCTCATGTCATAGCCCTTTGTTTTTTCGACGCTCGAAGAGACATTTTGGGTTTCTTCCTCAGCAGGGGCATCTTCAGGAGAACACCCTGTCACTAGAAAGGCAGACAACGCCAACCCGATATGAAGCCGATACTTCCAATTCATATAATAACTTCCTTCTTTGAGTGATATTAGTTATGCTTTTTTAGTTTTGCTAAAACCTTGAGTAAAAAGGCGTCAAAGAAAAACGCAGCTCATCCTAAGCAAAAGAGCTGCGTTTTTCATATGTTCATTCACACTTGCAAAGTCATTTAAATGAAAAGTTAATTATTAGTTTGAATCAAACCCATATAAGTACTCCACCAACTTGTCAAATTCATCATCAGAGGAACATTCAATTTGCAAATCGATAAAGGTCATCACAACTTCTTCATCCTCGAACGGAAAATGGCTGTTATCTACATTGCTCAAAATATCCCGTTTGGATAGCCCTTTTTTAACTAACACGTCAACGGCCTGCTTCATTGAAGATACTTCTGCCATGTGTATGCCCCCTTTATTCTTCTGGTTCCTCACTTTTGAATCTCTCTGCCAAGCTTCTTAGAATATCAGAAATAGCGAGGGAAATTTATAAATACAAGGATCGAGAATAATAGATCCTTGTATTTATAAATTACTACATGTATCAACGAATTTCCTGCTTTACAGGCAACAGATAATGCAGGGGCGAGGGAAAAAAGCGCAGGTATTTTTTATTGGAAGATTAAGAGACGATAAAAGAAAATTTTGACACCGCTTACATTAACTTGTTACTATGCAGAAGAACCTGATAGTTTTCAAATGAACGGCGTTCCTCAGTATTACCCACAAGATGGGTGTTGGATCTGGGGGCTTTTTTTATTTTGTAGAGGGTGGGGTATGAAAAGACCCCAACTTGAAAGTGCTTATCTAATAAAAAACAGGAGGCTTCTATAATATGAAACGATTATTTGTTATGGCTTTGACTTCTTTTCTAGTGCTCTTTTTCATCCCGATGGATAAATCCGGAGCCGAGAGTTCGGGCGACTTTATGTTGAAGGAAGGAGTTCCCCCGGTGGGAGCCAATAATCCATCTTGTCAGCCTGATGAATCCCACCCTACGCCCGTGGTACTTGTTCCCGGAACGTTCGAATCGATGAGTGAAAACTGGTCAAGTCTTTCACCAGCTTTGAAAGCAGAAGGGTATTGTGTGTATGCCTTAAATTATGGGGTCACAACTGCCGGTTATTCCACTGGTCCAATTGAGGACTCTGCGATGGAGCTCAAAGTTTTTATTGATAATGTCCTTGAACACACAGGGGCCGAGAAGGTCTCTCTTGTTGGTCATAGCCAGGGAGGAATGATGCCGCGTTATTACCTCAAGTTTTTAGATGGTAAAAAGAAAGTCGATGACCTCATAGGACTGGTTCCTTCCAATCATGGAACCGATGGTGTGGGAGGATTCTCTTCTCTCACCGGTACAGGTGCCGGACTATTAACCGAATGTACGGCGTGCCGTCAGCAGCTGACAGGCTCAGAGTTCCTTACTAACTTAAATCAAGGAGACGAAACACCAGGGGATGTGTCTTATACAAACGTGACCACCATCTATGACGAGGTGGTCGTCCCTTACACGTCAGCTTTCCTGGAAGAATCAAAGCAGGTATCAAATATTACTCTGCAGGATTACTTTCCTAATGATCCAGTAGAGCACCAGTTTATCGCCTTTGACCCGAATGCTTATGAATTTGTGTTTGATGCACTTGCCTACGAAGGGCCGGCCGATCCTGTTAGAGCAGTTTCTTCTATTAGATGAGTAGCTCTTTTATGGATAAGTGATGTTATTAAAAATGCAGGTCTGTAAGGAAAAGGATTGATTACAATGAAGAAACTGAGGAATCTTGCACATTCCGAGTGGCGTTTCAGCCTGATGGCCCTGGTCCTATTCATCGGGGGTAGTATTGGAAGTCAAATCGTGTATTTTCCTGACGTGCCCAATCTTCCATCTATATATGGGTGGTTGACCGGGGCTTTCCTATTGGTGGCTGGCAATGTGATTTACGTACTCTACAAAAGAAAGAAAAACTGATTGAGGCATACACTCAATCAGTCTTTTTAGTTTAAGAGAAAAGCACCTGCCTGATACCAATCAGGCGAGGTGCTTATTCATTACGCCTTACTTCGAAAACTCAGCGTACTCTTCAGATTTCACATCAAAACGATCCGCATCCATAACCTTCACCCAGGCCTTCACAAAGTCACGCACAAACTTCTCTTTGTTATCTTCCTGCGCATACACTTCGGCATAAGCACGAAGGATGGAGTTGGAACCGAACACAAGGTCTACGCGGGTTGCGGTACGTACGACTTCGCCGGAGCTGCGGTCGCGGCCTTCGTAGCGGTTGTAGTCGACGGGTTCCCATTTTACGCCCATGTCCAGCAGGTTGACGAAGAAGTCGTTCGTCAGTGTGCCGACCTGGTCGGTGAAAACACCAAGTTCCGTATTGCCGTAGTTGGCGCCAAGGACACGCATACCGCCGACCAGGACAGTCATTTCAGGAGCTGTCAGGCCGAGAAGCTGTGATTTGTCGACGAGGATCTCTTCTGGACTCATCGTATATTTCTTCTTCTCATAGTTACGGAAGCCGTCAGCCATCGGCTCGAGCACTTCAAAGCTCTCTTCGTCTGTCTGTTCCTGCGTAGCATCGCCGCGGCCAGGTGTGAATGGAACGGTGACGTCGACACCGGCGTCTTTCGCCGCTTTTTCGACGGCAGCTGTACCACCAAGGACGATCATGTCCGCCATGCTGACGTTTTTGTCGAGTTGGTTTTGAATGTTTTCATAGACGCCCAATACTTTTTCAAGCATGTGGGGTTCGTTCACTTCCCAATCCTTTTGAGGGGAGAGGCGAAGACGTCCGCCATTGGCACCGCCGCGCTTGTCCGAATCACGGTAAGAGCTTGCTGCGGCCCATGCGGTTTTGACCATTTCACTGATGGATAGTTCAGAGTTAAGGATTTTCGATTTCAGATCCTCGATTTCAGAATCCGTCAGTTCGTAATCCACTTCCGGAATCGGGTCCTGCCAGATTAAGTCTTCTTTAGGAACTTCCGGTCCGAGGTATCTTGATTTCGGTCCCATGTCGCGGTGAAGCAGTTTGAACCAGGCACGCGAGAAGGCATCAGCGAATTCATCCGGGTTCTCATGGAAGCGGCAGGAGATCTTTTCGTAATCCGGATCCATCTTCATCGCCATGTCGGCTGTCGTCATGATCGTGTGCTCTTTCATCGATGCATCTTCGGCATCCGGTGCCAGGTGATCGTCCGTCGGATTCACAGGCTTCCACTGATAAGCACCGGCAGGCGTTTTCATCAGTTCCCACTCATAACCGAACAGCATATCGAAATAGCCGTTGTCCCACTGGGTTGGATTCGGTGTCCATGCGCCGTTGATTCCACTTGTGATCGCGTCACGGCCTTTACCGCTTCCGTGAGTACTGTTCCAGCCGAATCCCTGATCTTCAATGTTGGCTGCTTCTGGTGCCGGGCCGATGTGTTTTTCAGCGTCACCTGCGCCGTGGGCTTTACCGAAGGTGTGGCCACCGGCTGTAAGAGCGACAGTTTCTTCATCGTTCATCCCCATACGGCTGAACGTTTCACGGATATCGCGCGCACTGCCGAGTGGATCCGGTTCGCCGTTCGGACCTTCCGGGTTGACGTAGATGAGACCCATCTGCACAGCGGCAAGCGGGCTTTCCAGTTCACGGTCGCCGGAGTAGCGGTTGTCCCCGAGCCACTCGGTTTCGCTTCCCCAGTAAATATCTTCTTCCGGATGCCATACGTCTTCACGTCCGGCACCAAAGCCAAAGGTCTTCAAGCCCATCGATTCGAGGGCGACATTTCCGGTAAGTACAAGCAAGTCCGCCCAGGAGATTTTATTGCCGTATTTCTGTTTGATCGGCCAAAGCAGGCGGCGGGCTTTATCCAGGTTTCCGTTATCCGGCCAGCTGTTCAGCGGAGCGAAACGCTGCTGTCCCGTAGAGCTTCCTCCGCGGCCATCCCCGGTACGATACGTTCCGGCAGCATGCCACGACATACGGATGAATAGGGGACCGTAATGCCCGTAGTCGGCCGGCCACCAATCCTGGCTGTCGGTCATCAAGTCATGCAGATCTTTCTTCAGTGCGGCGTAGTCGAGTTTTTCAAATTCCTCCGCGTAATCGAAGTCCTCACCGAACGGGTCGGTCTTCTTGTCATGCTGATGTAAAATATCCAAATTCAGCTGGTTTGGCCACCAATCTTTATTCGTCGTACCGACTTTGACTGGTGTGATCGCACTCTCTTCCTGTGACTTTTCCCCGTGAGAGAATGGGCACTCACCAGCAGATGCTTTACTGTTTTGCATTTCATTCTTGTCCATGTTCAATCTCCTCTCATATGTGCAGAAAGTTTTATAAAGTTTATTAGATTGTAATTATAATAAAGAAAGAATTGTTTTGGAAACAATCTGCTTAATTTTGTGAAAAAAATGTGTGGACACAAAACTACACTCTTATTTTAACAAATTTCTGAAAATAAAGTTAATGATAACACTGTAAACATTTGTGAAGAAAAGACGGCGATGTCAAGAATGCGGATGGGGCATACGCTAAGAGTGACTCCGACATCAAGGCGAAATGTAACACGTACGAAGCGAAAACATAAGAAGCAGGTGGAACAATGACAGAAGGAAACCTTACTGCGCTTTTACAAAAGCTGTTTGAACGATGGCAGGAAACGGTGCAGGCGTATCATGATGACTTGCTCCAGATCACCTCTCCCGTGAAAAATGTTGAGACAGACCCCCGGGTCATCCGCGTCCCGAAAGATTTCCCCACCATTACAAAAGCGGTGGAGGCGGCAGACGCAGGGGACACGATCCTCGTCGCAAACGGCAGCTACAATGAAAGCATTACCGTGCCGGCATCGAAAAACTCACTAAGGATCATCGCGGATGGCCGTGACGTGAAGCTCATCGGAAAAGGTACTTTGGATAAGGGTTTTACATTGATGGCCGATAATGTCGAAGTGAACGGATTTATCATTCATGATTTTCTCCATGCGGGCATCGAAGTGACCGGCGTCTATGGTGTGAAAATGATCAGGAACACCATCGATAAAGTGAGGGATGGGCACGGAATCAAGCTCGATTCGAAGACGTTTTCCAACCTTATCTGGAAAAATAAAATCAGCCGCGCGGGCATGGATGGCATCCACCTGCAGTCGAAGAATGTGTGGGTGGCGGATAATGACATCAGTGAGAACGGCCATCATGGCGTCCATATCCGCACGGTCGGAAACCATGTGGTCGGAAATACCATCACAGGCAATAAGAAGAGTGGGGTGCGGGAAGACGAAGGGTTCAACCTCCTCTTCGGTAACGACATCAAAAGGAATGGCAAAGAAGGCATCGACCTTCCATCCGGCATCGGAGGTTCGATGTCCGTCGGAAACCTGATCACCCGGAACCGCCACAACGGCATCCATATGGAGACGGAAGGCAATACGGCGCTCGACAATGAAGTCAAGAACAACCAGAAGGAAGGCGTGAAAATCAGTTCGAGCTTCAACGTGATCGAACTGAACCGCATCCTCCAAAATTGGAAAGGCGGAATCGTTCTTCAGGAGGATGCCTCCAACAACCTCATTTTCAGGAATACGTTCCTTCTGAATCGAGGTGCCTCTATACACATGCGAAATGAAGACAATACGATTCTGGAGAACTATAAGGGTCCGTTCGATCACAAACTGTCAACGCTCGGTTACGCGGTCATCCACGTGCCGAAAGATTTCCCGACGATTTCAGAAGCAGTGGAAGCTGCATCCCCCGGGGACACGATTCTCGTCGGGGATGGCGTTTACCGGGAGAGCGTCAAGATCCCTTCAGAAAAATCGGGGATTCGGATCATCGCCGGCGGTAAGGAGGCGATCCTGGATGGGGAGGAGGAGCTGGATACCGCCTTTGACTTAAGCTGTAATCTCGTCCAAATATTCGGGTTCCGAATCCAGAATTACCGCACCTCAGGCATAAGCGTGAAAGGCATCGCCATCTCGCTCTTGGAAAACAAGATCGAAAACATCACCGAGGGGAGCGGCATCCAGTTGTCACTCGCGTTCTCGACGTTAATGTGGAAAAACACCATCCGCCGTGCCGAGGAGCATGGAGTGACGATCAAAGCGATGAACACATGGATGATCGAAAATGAGATTTACGAAAACGGTGGCGACGGCATTCACTTCGAAGGCAGCACGACGGTCGGAAGTACCATCGCCTACAACCGCATCCATCATAACGCTCAAAACGGCATCGCCGATCAGGCAGGCTTCAACTTCATCTACTATAACCAAATCAACAACAATGGCAAAAACGGTGTCCACGAACAATCCGGCCTCGGATCCGGCGCCGTCATCGAAAACCACTTCCGTTTGAACCAGAATGGCGTGCAGATCGATAATGACGCCGCCCAGGTCGCCGGAAACAAAATCGAGTGTAATAAGAGTGCAGGCGTTCTCGTTCAGAGTGAGTTTAATAACTTGGAAGAAAACGAGATTACGGTCAACCACGAGACGGGGGTTACGTTGACGGAAGCGGCTGAGGGGAATCTGTTGATCAGGAATGTGTTGAAGGACAATGTGCAACTGGATATTTTATCGGAGAATTTGTCCAACGTTTTTGTGGAGAATCGGTGCGGGAAGAGTGAGCCGCCTAGGATTTGTGAGGAGAATTAAGAGAAAAGACCGAATCCAAGATTCGGTCTTTTCTTTATGCGTTGAGATTTTGTTGTAGAAAAAAGTGACGTTTTGGTGATTTTACATTTGAATTTATTATAAAAATCAACAGGGGATTACACCCTTTTTGTCTAATTCTGTTCGTAAGCCAAAAATTGAGAACGGACTTTAACTTTTAGGTTTCAAGAGTAAACAGTGACTCCCAGGAGGGAGGCATTGTTTTGTGAACTGAATGGGAGGGGAAAGGGAATGAAAAAATTTCTAGGATATTTTGTTTTTACTGCGGCAATGATTGCGCTTTTCGTTGGACTCATGAACATACGGGATTCCCTTGTGACATTGAAAGATCTTGAATTCAAAGGGACGCCCCTGCTTTTGTTCACACTGCTTTATCCAATTGGATACGGTGCGTTGTTTGCCACACATGCATTATGGTTCCGTTGGAAGAGAGGGCAGCGGGGCTTTCAATGGGCGAGATTTCTAGGTATCGGACTTCCTTCGTTGTACATGATACTAGCGCCTTTAATGCGTTATATCCCGCCAAGTATGACATGGCCCTTGGGTGAATTTCTGATGAACAGCCTTGGCGGTGGGGTTTTGTTATTCGGTTTTCTGTTCGGATATATTTGCATAGATTCAATCGGACGCTCAGAGGTTTGAAGGCTTGAGATATAGCGCCCCCTCGATTTGAAGAGGGGATTGCTATTTATTTTGAGTTTGTAGAGACGATCATAGAGTAGACTGGATGTGTTATACAGCATTCGGTCTTTTCTCTATGCACTCAGGTTTTGTTTGAGCGGGTGGACCCAAGAACGCGACCTCCATCGCCTTACAATGACCACCCCGCGGATCCATTCATCCAAAATGAACGCCATCCAAATCCCGACCAACCCCAGTGAAAAATGAACCCCCAGGGCATAGGAAAGTGGGACCCCAATGCCCCACATAAAGATGGCAGCGACGTAAAACGTATACCTCGCGTCACCGACCGCACGGAGCGCATTGATACCGATTAGATAAAACATGCGGGCAGGTTCGAATACGACAGCCATGAGAAGGAGAAGGGAGAAGCCGCTTTGGACAGTCGTGCTTTCTGTAAATAACCCGATGATCGGTTTGGACAACATCCAAAGGAAGAGTGTAGCCGTAATTGTAAACACCGCTCCCCATTTGAAGCTCTGGATGCACTGCTTGTAGGCATCACCGTATCGTTTTGCACCGATATGATGGCCGATGATGATTTTCGTTCCATTCGCGAGAGAGGTGCTGATGATGAAGACAAGTTCCATTATAGTCTGGACGTAGATTTGGGTGGTGATGGACTGGGTGCCCATCGTTGTGATGAAGAAAAACACGACGAATTGAGCGGATAAATACGTGAAATATTCACCGGCAGACGGAATACCGATGCTGAGAATTTTCTTCAAGTGGGCGGATGGCATTGAAAGTAACCGGGCAAAGGGCAGGGCATGACCGATCGTCTTGATCAAGATGAAGTACAGGGCGACACTTGTGATCAGACGGGCGACGACCGTGGATAAAGCGGCCCCGTCCGTGCCCATAGGTTCCAAACCGAACTGGCCGAAGATGAGGATGTAGTTTCCGAAGACGTTGATGAGGTTCATCATGATGGAGGCGTAAAGAATTTGTTTCGTGTGTCCATGGCTTTTCAGGATGGCGTTGATGGTAAGGATCACCGCCTGCAGGAATAAGAAACCACCGACGACTTTCAGGTAACCCTCGGCCATGGAATGGACATTGGGGGTAAGATCCATGAAGTTCAGGAATGTACCCGCACCCTGCCAAAGCAACAGGCTGAACAAAACCCCAATGATGGAGTTTGCGACCAGCGAAACGACAGCCGCTTCTTCTGCATCATCAGACTGACCGGCCCCCATCATCCGGGATAAAACGATCGTCGTTCCACTTCCGATGAAGCCGAACATAACGATCACCATAAGCAGGATCCGATTGGCAGCTCCGATTGCCGCGACTGCATCTTCGTGGTACTTACTCAGCATGAACAGGTCGACGTTCTGAATGAGTATGCCTAGCAGCAGCTCGAGGAAAATGGGGATGGTGAGAGCTCCTAATGTGAGCTTCATATTTTTGGATTGGTCCATGACATCTCTCCTCGCTTATGTAATTAATATGCTAATAAGTAAAAAATTACCATTAATGAATGGAGAGTGCTCTTTGTCGAAGTTTGGGACGACTTAGGTAATTTTAGTGAATCATACAGTTAACTTAAACAACGCTTTGCATAGGTAAGAATATGTAAAAACTGATATAAACATACGAGTGAATTAGGAGGTAGGCTGGGGACAATATTAATTAGGTGTCTTCTTGAATTACATATTTAACCACAAGTCATGTATGATAAAAATATGACGAATGTGCTAGAAAAAGGGGATGGAATTTATGAATCTATCAGAAATTGAACACCTACTATTAAAAGATAAGTACTTGGATATAGCTTTCCAAAAATATTTATCGTTCAAAAATCACGAACTTTACGACGAAAGCTATAAAGCTGAGATTCTTTCTCGCTTGAACCATTTTTTTGCAGAGAATGAAGTCACTCCAACCACCATCGTAGACATCACAAAAAAACTCCAAAAAGAAAACCCTCAACAAGGAAGCTTTGTCCACTGGAGTAATCCACAAGATTTGGTCCGCTTTGCGGAAAGTCACCCGGAAGAAGTATCGGAGCTAATGAACCAGTTGCTGGATGACTCGATTCCTTTAGAAAAAAGCATAGAAGAGTTCCGTGAAAAGGGAAAAGCTTTCGATCCTAAACTTTCTCTAGGCGCGCCTCTTTTTGGATATATCCTGGCATCTTTTGATCTTGGGCAATATCCACTGTACAAGCAGGAAATCTTCAAAGATATCAAACAAACCTATGGGATAAACTTGAAATTTGGTTCAGTAGGGTTGAACTATGAAGCATATGTACATATTTGCAACACAACACTCAATTATCTGAAGCCCACCTATCAAAATCTCACCATTTTAGACATCCAAGACTTCTTTTATTGCAGTTCACAGTATGATCAAATAAGGGTGGAAAGCGCTGTTGAATACTTGTATGAAATAGCGACCGAACTACACCGATATAAGCAAAACGTGGATAGCTTTTTACAAGGCATCAGTGAAATGAATACGAAGCACTTAGAAGACATGCGGGAAATGTATCGTGACCACCAAAAGGTCAACCAAATAAAGTTTAAGGTCTTGGATACTATTCTTGAAGAAGGAACAGTGACTCTAAACGAATTTGAGCAGTTCAAACAAGAAGTTAATGCCCAGCATGAGACAAACATCTTGCAGGCTTGGACAAATTTCACCATTCTGTTTCAAGTCTATTACTTTGATAAAAAAGATAAAGTCCTGGAAGAACAGCGTAAAATTCATGAAGCCATTCGAAATATTGAGGAATACCAAGAAATTGAATTGGTTGAAGACCGAGTATTGAAAGGATTCAATTGGAACAATAACTTCGGAGGCAGCAGGTGCTGGCTTGCGGTTTATGAATCGAACCATGCCAGCCACCGGACAGCTCCTCAATTGTTTTTAGCGGTAGATGAGCATGGGGTTCAATACGGGTTGTACTATGGAGATCAGCATGTGAATAATGCGTCAAAAAATGAAGCCGTGGTGAAAGATGTACCTTCCTTTACCTATGAAGATCTTCACCACAAAATGGTCGAGGTGAAGTCGGAATTCCTGAATAATCAACCATCTTCCAGTGCAGAAGAACAATCTTTTAAAAAATCTCAGGATTTGCCTGTAGAGCAATGGAGTGAGCTGATTCAGAACGATGCAATTTTCAAAGAGAGTGACTTCAATTATCTTGGGAAAATGTATGAGTGGGAAGGCGAAGCTTCTGCCACCCGCCTGGCACATAATCTAGACAAACACCCTTCGGCTTTTAACACATCCGTCGCCTATCTTGCCAAAAGAATACTGGAGGCTATTGATATGAATCCTCCACTATCAGAGGAAGGTGAAGCAGAATACTGGCCCGTCCTATTTACTGGATATCGACAAGACGGCCAATTCATATGGAGTTTGAAACCGAATTTGAAAAGAGCGATGGAATTGACTGAAGAAAATTGGCTAGAAGAAGAAATTGATCCATATACAAAAGAAGACTTTTTAAAAGAAGTGTTTATGGAAAGAGAAAAATACACAAAAATTAAGAATCTATTAGCCTATAAAAAGAACTTGATTTTTCAAGGTCCTCCCGGAGTAGGGAAGACTTTTGTATCCAAACGACTGGCTTTTTCACTTATGGGAGAAAAAGATGAATCAAGAGTAGAAATGGTCCAGTTTCACCAAAGCTACGCTTATGACGATTTTGTCATGGGGTATCGACCGAAAGAAAATGGGTTTGATTTGGAATACGGGGTCTTCTATGACTTTTGCCAAAAGGCGTTAGAGGATCCAGGGAAAGATTATTATTTCATCATCGATGAAATCAACCGTGGAAACCTCTCCAAAATTTTTGGGGAATTATTTATGTTGATTGAGAGTGATAAACGTGATGAATATGTGACGATGGGATACTCGAAAGAGAAATTCACCGTCCCTGGCAACGTGCATTTAATCGGAACAATGAATACAGCTGACCGTTCCTTGGCCCAAATAGAAGTTGCTTTACGACGCCGTTTCGCTTTCGTAACCTTAAAGCCTGTTTTCAATGATAAGTGGGAAGCCACTTTAAAGCGCTCAGGAGTATCGGACGAGATGGTTTCACGGATAGAATCGGCTATTAAGAGAATTAATGATGAGATTATATCGGACTTTCAATTGGGAGAGGGGTATGCCATCGGGCACTCTTTCTTCACATCCAAACCGAATCATTTAGATGAAGAAACATGGTATGAAGGCGTCATCCAGTTTGAGATCATTCCTCTTTTAGAAGAGTATTATTTCGACCGGCCAGAAGTCGTCCAATTGTTGATTGAGGGGATTTAAATGGAACAGACGTTCAAAGTTCCAATTCGAAATCTATTTTGTCTTCTGAGCTATATTCATGAAATGCCGGAACTCACCAAAAGCATGAATGAAATAGATGAGGACCTGATCACCTACGACTTTATTGTTAAACAATTCCTGAAAGAAGTGGCTTTGCTTCACCGGCGAGGTCTGGTAAAAGATTATATAGAAGTGAAAGAAAGCACCAACAGGTTGAACGGAAGGCTCGTATTAAGTGAGTCCATGCCTTCGATTATGATGAGAAAACCATCAGTCGTTTGTGAGAAGGATGAGTATTCCGCAAATGTGCTGTTGAATCAAATAATGAAATCAACCCTTGGGTCGATTACGCAAAATAGATTTTTAAAAGAAGAAACGAGAAAGAAAAGTTTCTTGTTAATGGAATCTATACCTGAGGTTGATTCTCCTCCTTTAACAAAACGGTTATTTAAAGAAATTACGTACAGTCGCCAAACGTTTCATTACAAACGTATGATTCATATTGCGAAGATTCTCCACGACTTCACCTTGTTATCCCATAAGCAGGGTGGATGGAGTTTGTTCAATGCTGAGTTGGAAGACACTGATTTAAATCGTATTTTTGAGAAGTTTCTTTTTCAGTTTTATAAACAAGAACAGAAGACATATAAGGTATCTTCGGAGACGTTGAATTGGAACCTTCGAGGAAATCAAACATATCTACCATCCATGAGGACGGATGTATCTCTTACTCATAAGAAAGGAAATGAAAAGATCGTCATGGATGCGAAGTTCTATAAACATGTTTTTCAGAATTATCATGGCAATGATTCGTTCCATAGTCACAACATGTATCAATTATTCACTTATTTGATGCACCAGGATCAAGAAGTCAGCGTGAGGGGGATATTGGTTTATCCTTATAACGGGAAGCATGTAGATGAAGTATTTGAGTGGAGTGAACGGGTTTCGATGGAAGTGAACACGTTAGATTTAAGTGCTTCTTGGCACGATATTTATACACGCTTGATAGGTTGTTTGGAAGGTAAGTCCAATACTTATTCTAAGCATGGAAGTGAAGGTTTTTCTTGATGTTGATTAAAGAGGCACTTCAAGAGAGATACTAGCATATGAACCCGATTGCCGGGATCATATGCTTTTTTTTATGTCTTAATCTAGAAGGGGATATATTGATGAAAAGCGTCTTCTTGTATTATAAAAAAACGATAGAAATTAACAACCTATCATCACCCATTGACCGACTCGTATATCAGGACAAAGTACTTAATCAATACTGTGCTGAAAATCAGTGGAATGTTCTTAAAAGATTCACTGATCTCGGCTATCTAGGAACACCTTTTAAGAGACCGGAGCTTATACAAATGAAGAAAGTATTAGGGAACCCTAGGTACAAGCCAAGCACCTTGCTCTTTTACAACTCTTCTGCCGTTCAAAATGAATTGAATGTGAATAGTGATCTACTTCTGGATATCGTGGAACAGATTGGTGAAGTCCATTTTTATGAAGATAACAAGACGGTAAATTATGATAGATTACGCTTGGATATTTTAGGACCACGACACCTTAGTCTTTATTCATTTAAGAAAACTTTTAGCAATGCTTTTGATAAGAAGAGTATAAAGGCGAAAGAAAAATAGTTAATTACTAAGGTATGTTTTAAAAGCTGATGGATGAGTTCCGTCAGCTTTTATTAATAGAAATACAAATAAAGGAAATCCAACTTTAGTAGCGAAGTATTAATTTATAAAAAACAAAAATTTACAAAAGGTATGAAAAAGCGAGGAGAAATTATGGGAACTAAAAAGGATGAACTATTAAGTAAAGGAATATATGCCATAATTAATAAAACGCATAATCTAATATATGTGGGTGAAACTCAAAGGAACTTCTTATGTAGGTGGGTAGATCATTTATTTTCCATTCCCAACTATGCTGAAGACAAAGAAAGAATGCGTTTATATTTACATAAAGACACAAAATTTATTGTTCTAAAAACATTAGATGATTCAAATTATAAAACTGAAGATTTTTATAGTAATGAATACCAAGCCTATGAATTTTATAAGAAAAAGAATTGGGGCATTGTGTCAAAAAATTTCTATAGGCAGAACACTAATTACAAGGATAGGACTCTTGGTATTGACAAACAATTGGACCATTATAAAAAACGTATAAAAGGAATGGTGCACTTTCTTTCAACAGTTAATACAAAACACACAAATGGATCAATCATCTTAAGTAACTTATATACTCATTTAAATCGTGAATTTAATACGGATGTTAGAGAAAGAGGAGAAGGGAGTGTATTGCAACATTTAACTCAAGAAGAATTGGAATTTATACTCTTAGATTTGTATCCGCGCTTTCACGCGAAAAAGATTGCATGCTTAAGACAAGAATTAACAAACAACCAACCGAAACAAATGGAATTGTTTTAAGTGTTGTAGAATAATACATAAGACAAAAAAGATATACTAGATATAATAAAAAGCTGATGGATAACCTCCATCAGCTTTTCTCAATCTATATTATTTCTTATTCACAGAAGCATCATAAATACTGTCCACCGCACTCTTCAGCGCAGTATTGAACTCTTCATCCGACTGATTCGCATTCAAATCAGCAGCAAGCGCACGAGAGAAGCTTGCGATCAGACCATCGTTCTCTTTCAGTTTTTCGTTCGCTTCCTCACGGGAGTAACCGCCGGATAGAGCAACGACACGGACCACGCGAGGGTGATCGATCAATTCCTTGTAAAGGTTCGCTTTTGAAGGAATCGTCAGCTTCAGCATGACGTTTTGGTCATCAGACAGCTGGTCGAGATGCTTGTGGATTTCGTTTTTCAGCATTTCTTCGCATTGTTCTTTGTCTTCACTGTGAATGTTCACTTCTGGTTCAATGATCGGTACCAGACCTGCTTCGATGATCTTCTTACCGATTTCGAATTGTTGTTCGACGACAGCTTTGATGCCTTCTTCATTCGGCTCGTGGATGACAGAGCGCATTTTCGTGCCGAAGATGTTGCGTTCGTTGGCACGGCGAAGCGTTTCATCCAGGTCGTGGATCGGCTTCATCAGCTGGACGCCGTTTTCTTGTTCAGCGAGACCTTTGTCGACTTTAAGGAAAGGCACGACGCCTTTGCTTGCGAGGTAGTCCGCTGTGTACTGGCCTTCAATTTCGCGGTCCATCGTCTGTTCGAACAGGATGGCGCCTACAATTTGGTCGGCATTGAAGGATGGGGACGTGATGATTCGTGTCCGCATCTGGTGGACAAGGTCGAACATTTCGTCCTCTCCAGAATAGGAGTCTTCAGGAACGCCGTAAGCAGCTAAGGCTTTTGGTGTACTGCCTCCGCTTTGGTCGAGAGCAGCAATGAAACCATTTCCGGTCTTGATCTTTTCGAATTGTTGTTGATTCAAGTGGATCACTCCTTAATATTCATTCTCTAAACTCTTCCCATTCAATTCCCATTATTAACATGAAGAGGTGGGATTGTCCACTTAGACACTAATGGTCGCCGTACAAAATATCGTCCGCTTTGTTCTCGGCATCTTTTTCAGGATAACGCTCAAGCACCTCAAGCATCTTGTTCGTGAGGTTTTCAATTTCCTCCTGCCGGTAACCGAGCTCCTGCATCGCAATCGTCGTGTAAGCCAAAGAATCGTTTTTATCCATCTAAGATTCCTCCTTGTCTTGGAAAAATATAATCTTAGTGTGTGCGATTTTCTTCCGGTTACTACTTCTTTAAAAATTTTGTCTATCTTCGAAAGCTGACTGGAGCATGGGTGCGCAATCCGTGTTATACCTTCTTCTTTATAATTCGAAATCTTGATAAAATGGGATAGAATCGATGCAAAAGGAGCGTATCATAATGAAAAAACCACTCATCTACAGCTTAATCTTACTAGCAGCGGCTTCGCTCCCCCTTTATCAATGGTTTATGGATTCCAAACAACCACAATCGATCCAATCATCAACCTCAGCAAAAGATTGGCATGTAGATTACACACTGAATAAATATCCAGGAGAGGATTGGACACTCAATGAGCACGTGACCTACCACGGTGATAAGCAGGTACGATTTTTTGATGTCTCCGTCCATTTCAAGGAGCCCGTCGACATCACAGCGAGAACCACTCACGACCAACCCATCGAAGATAATCAAATGATCATACGTCTTGAAGGGCACCGCGTTTTTCATTCGGAAGGGATGGGAGCTGATGATTTGATGAAACTGTTGGATGAATCCTATACATTAGTGAAATGGACCGATGGGAAAGGGGAAAAGCACAGTGTGAAGGTACCTTTTCAAAAGCCATCCACGTGACTAATTAATTCTATATCTAACTATAGTAAAACACGCGCAAGCCATGCTTTGCGCGTGTTTTTTTATTCTCCGAACGCTTCCGGCAGCATCTTGAAGCCATCGATCTCCGCATCTTCTTCCACTTCAATCATGATGGCGCGCTTCCCTTTATAATTGACCTGCCGCACATGTTGGAGATCCTGCGGGCTGATCGATATGTTGGCGATTTTCGTATTGATCTTGATTGATTTCGATTTGTACTTCGGCACGATACTGCTCGCTTTCAGCTCATAGGAGTCCTCCAGGGTCACACGCTGGAACGCGGTTTTTATTTTTTCCCCTTCGACTTGCTCACCACTGTCGGTCAGCACGCGTTCGACGTCTTTGTAATCGAGCTTCGGTGGTTCATCGTCTTCGCTCTCCTCGACGACCCGGTTAATTTCTCCATACACGTTCGCAAGGGTGGAGGGGCTGAGCTGATCGCCGCACACATCCCGGATGACTTCCTCGAACACCGCTTTGTCCTCTTTCGCGGTCATGAATTCCTCTCCGTTCAACACTTCATCGATGAAGCGGTAATCCGGCTCGTTCGCTTTGCCGGCGGAATAGAGGATGTGGTTCACATCCGACGCACCGTCCGTGATGGTTGGGAACAGGAACCCGGTCATCGGATTTTTCAAATCGATGACGGGATCGACTTCAATCTTGTATTTGAATTCCTTCTCCACATAGTCGAACTGGATCTCCTTTTTCGGCTCCTGCGTCTGGTTGATGCTGCATAGGATGAACGGGTTCGCATACACGGCATCCCGGTCACTGATTTCCGATTCTTCACTCTGGCGCTTCATCGTCTTGTTGTATTCCGCGCGGATGAATGTGATGACGACATCCTTCTCATACGGATTTTCATGAATCATTTTTTCGGTCATTTCGAGCATCTGTTGTTTCCAGTCCTCGACGTCCGTACTGAGCAACCCTTTATGTAAAATCAGCTGCGAGTGATTCTCCGCATCCCGCTTGAACTTGAGCTCGAACAATTTTTCATCGAGCTGGCCGGTGAGCACTTTCTTGAAATTGTTCATGAACAATTCCTGCTGTTCGCGGTCGAGCATTTCGAACGGCTGGCTCTGGTGGTGATAAATGTCCGTTGATTCTTTCATGATATATACGTTGAAAATGTCGGTGATTTTCAAAAGGTCGTTGTCTACTTTCAGTTGCCGGCGGATCCCGGCGATGTCTTTTTTGTCCATGAATCTTCCACTCCCACATGGCTTATAGTGCTTCCATTTTAACACAGAGAGCGGGGGTGTAGGTTTGGAAAAGGACGTCTCAATATGGAGACGTCCTTTCTTACATTATTGTTGTGGACGGTTTGCTTTGCGAGCGCGTTTTGCTTCTTTCTGGTGAGCTTCGTTCGCAGCTGCAGCTCCGAACTCCTCAGCAAATTCAGCGTCTTGCTTCGGCTGGAATCCTTTTTGGTTCTTTTGATCAGCATCGTTCTTTTTGTTTCTCTTCGCCATGGGTCTTCCCTCCCTTCCGAGTTGTTATTATGAGTCAGTTTTGAAAAAATATACGACTTTGGAGAGGGAAAAATCATAAAAGAGGAATGCGATTTTTGCAGGAGGGTGAAGGTGTGGAAAATCCTTGTTCACAGAGTATAAAATCAAGAGCAACGGCTGTTTAAATCGTTACACCTGTTTGGGTTATGATGATTCCATTTTGACAAGGGGAGGTAGATTCTGGAGGAGTGAAATCAGAGGTAGAAACCGAGCGGGTGAAGAGATATAATAGGGAACGGTAAAAAAACGTCAGCCATAGGTGGAAGAAGAAGTCTCATCCGTGATTTCTCCTTTCATCTATTTTTATTTTTTATAGACATGAAAAAGGAGAGGAGACCGGCATGGATTTCTTCAATCTGATGGAAGAACAAACGGGCGTCCGCCTGAACGAAGTGCAGAAGCAGGCAGTCCAGCATACGGAAGGCCCGCTGCTTTTGCTGGCATCCCCGGGTTCAGGAAAGACGACGACGTTGAATTTGAAGATCGGTTACTTGTTATTAGAGAAAAAGGTGAGACCGGAGCGGATCATGGCGGTCACATTCAGTAAAGCCGCCGCACGGGATATGGCAGACCGTTTCGATCACTTCTTTTCCTCACTGACCGATGAAAAAGTGAACTTCTCGACGATTCACAGCTTCGCTTTCAAAGTCGTCCGGGAGTCGCTCAGAAAGAACGGTGAGGCTTTCCAATTGATCGAAGGGGATATCAATGAAGAAGAATTGAAAAAAGGGTTCGATGGACCGGATGTCCCCCTCCATAAAAAATTCATCCTGCGCAGGATCTATGAAGACACGAATGGCGTTCAGGCCTCTGATGACGACATGGACGAGCTGATGACCTATATCAGTTATGTGAAAAACCGGATGATAGGGGATAAGCAATTGGATAAGGTCAAATGCAGCGTCAAAAACGCGGCGGACATATACCGCTCCTACGAACGATTCAAGAAAACGCACAGTGATCAGGTGTTGCTCGATTTCGATGATATGCTTACGTACTGCCATCAAATTCTGTTGGAAGATGCCGAGCTTTTATCCAAATACCAGCGCCAGTTCGAATACATTCTGACCGATGAAAGCCAGGACAATTCCGTCGTCCAGCACGAAATAGTCGAGCTCTTGGCCAAACCGCAGAATAACATCTGCGTTGTCGCCGATGACGACCAGTCGATTTTCATGTGGAGAGGTTCTGACGTCACGAAGCTGCTTCAGTTCGAACAGATCTACCCGGAAGCGACGGTTCTAACAATGTCACAAAACTACCGGTCATCACAGCAAATCGTAAACACAGCGAACCGGTTTATTAAGCGCAACAAAAACCGGTATCCGAAAGAAATGTTCACTGAAAACGAGTCGCACCAGCCGATTGAAATTAAGACGTTGAAAAAGTATGACGATCAGCTGGACTATGTGACCGAAGCTATCCGAAACAGCAACGGGGAAGACATTGCTGTACTTTACCGGAATAATTCATCAGCCATTCCGCTCGCCGACCGGTTGGACAAAGAAGGCATCGATTTTTATATGAGAGACATCGACGCTAAGTTCTTCAAGCACTGGATCGTTGAAGATATCCTGAACTTCATGCGCTTTTCCTACAACGACCGGCGCATCGATGTCCTGGAACGGATCCATACGAAAATGAACGCCTACATCTCCAAACAGCAAATCGCTTATTTGAAAAGGAGAAACACGAACGACTCGGTCTTCGATACACTTCTGGAAAGCGAACTGCCTTCCTACCAGCAAAAAGCGATTCCGAAAGCGAAGAAACTTTTTCATGATTTGAACCAGATGAACCCTTACAAAGCGATTCGGACGATCAGGGAAAAGCTCGGCTACGACCATGCGATCGGGAAGATGGCGGATAAATTCGGTTTCAATTCCGAGCAGTTGTTTAGCGTATTAGATAACCTGGAGCAGATTGCAGGGGGGTTAGGCTCTCTAAAGGATTTCGCTTACCGCTTGAAAGAGTTAGAGCAATTGGTCCATACGTCGAAATTCAATAAAAACAAAAGCTCACTTACTTTGACTACATTCCACAGTGCTAAAGGTTTGGAGTATGACAAGGTGTATATGATCGATCTCATTAATGGCGTGGTTCCGTCTAAAGACGATATGGACCGTTACAGGAAGAGTGAGACGGACTTGATGGAGGAAGCTGTGCGGTTGTTTTATGTAGGGATGACACGTGCGAGGACGGATCTCGAGCTTCTATCGTACCAATATAAAGGAAATGAACGTGTGACGGAATCGATGTTTGTTGGGAATGTGAAGAAAATCGTGCAACCAGTGGCTAAGAAACCTTCTTCTAGAAAAGGTAACGGACCAGTTCCTGACTTGAATGATGAAAGTCTTCTTAAGTATGAAGATATTGAGTTGGGGAGAGAGGTTGTTCATCGGAAGTTTGGGAAGGGTGTTATTTCGGAGTATGGTGGAGATCAGATAGGGATTCAGTTTGAGGAGGTTGGATATAAGGAGTTGTTGTTGGAGGTTTGTTTGAATAATGGTTTGTTAACAAGTAAGTCGTAAGTAATAACTTACGACTTATTTTTTGTTTTAAGAAAAGCTTGTATGTATACAACTTTTAAAAGTAAGCGACATAAGTGGAGAGTGTCGCCTCTTAATGATACTTAAGAGCTAGAATTTATTTAGAGGTGAGTAATTGTATTGGATCATTAATAGGAATATAATGTAAATAGAAGAGTTTATTATATATTTGGTCTATTTTCATATCATCTAGAACAATATAAGAATCTTTTTTACTATTGAATTAACAAAGATGGGGGTTCTTTGATAGAATGGTCAACAATGACTATTAGTTAAGTAACCGGTAACTTTATAGAACTTTAGCTTTTTTATACATATACTTCCGGAAAAGGGGTGCATATGATGCATAAGAATGATTTTGTATATTATTTGGATCAGTACAATGTCCTGTCTCCAAATCATTCAAAAATATATGATGAATACACGAATGACGAAAAAACAGTAAATTATAATTTTACAATCGAAACTCAAGTAGAGAAATACTTATTGAAAGTATTAGAAGAGAAGCCTAGAAGTATCATATTGACCGGTAATGCTGGAGACGGTAAAACTAGATTATGTAGGACAGTTTATAACTTTTTTGAAGAAACACCACTTGCGTCATGGCCTGAAAATGGCTTGATAACAATAAAATTTTCTGAGGGAACCTTAACATTTGTAAAAGATTTATCTGAATTAAGAGATAGCGTCATAGAAGAAATACTTAACAACCTTCAACAGCAAATACATACTAATTACGCAGATAAAAACTACTATTTAATAGCTGCTAACGAAGGGAAACTAAATAAGTTTCTTGCTCAGAGAAGTACTTTGGCAGATTTATATAACGAAGTGAAAAGTAGGTTTGATGATTATAAAAATAACGATGAACGTCTAGATGTAATTAACCTTCTTGATGTAACTTCTTCTGAATATGTACGTAAAGTTTTGGATGATTGGAATAAACAAGAGAATTGGCGTAGCTGTGATACATGCCCGATGAAAGAGAAGTGTATCATTTATCATAACCATAAAAAGACGGCTGATTCGAATATTAAAGATCAAATTGGAATGCAGTACCGAACGTTAGACTTTCTTGATGAACATATCACAATGAGAGAAATGTTAATTCATGTAGCGTATACGATAACAGGCGGGTATGTATGTGAAGATATATTTACAGAAGATATTCAAAAAATTGATAAACAAAGGTTAAGTGCTTATTATGATAATTTTTATGGAGCGCATGCACCAAAAGACGCTTTTGACGAAATGAGAGCACTTAAAGTATTAAGGATATTGGATCCTGGTAAATACTCACATTCAGTTATAGATGATTTCATAGTTAATGGAGACATAAGCGGAAGTGAATCTTTAGAAGAAAATCATAGGAATTTGTTTAATAATCAATTAGATATGAAGTTCAATTATTTTGTTAACCAACTTCACACTTATAGATATCATGATGACATTGATAATAAAAAATTTATGGAGGAATGGATAGCAAAACTAAGAAGAAAAACTTTCTTTGAATTGAAAACTAATGAGCATTTTGATGTGAATGAATTGCTAGCTTTTGAATATTTGCCTCAATATGTTGAAGCTTTTGAAAATCAGGAAGTATCTAGCAGTTTAAAAGGTCATTTAATTTCAGGACTGAATAGAACTTTTTCTAAGAAATTAATTAAGACTTCCGGCCAGAAAGATTTGCTTGCCACAAGTGAGAACGCCTTGGTTAGCGGGGAATTTAAAAAGAGAAATATAGATATAAGAATTGAACAAACTAGAGGAGACATAGACCATCTTTCTTCCAAGTTAGTATTAACAGTAGAGCCAGGAGATTTAGACATCAAGTTAGATATCAATTTGCTTGTATTTGAGTACCTTATGAGAATAGCAGGTGGAGGGACTCATAATATACTAAGACAAGAAGTAGAAATCTTGCTTGATACATTTAAGAATGAATTGATCAATGCCAGTGAACCCGAAGAAGATGAATTAGAAATTCTTAGATTAGATAGGGAAGCAGGACTTTATATTGTAGACACAATCGGATTTGAATAGGGGTGATTTTTAAATGAGTGAAAATAAAGATCAGATCAAGGATGTAAAAGAATTCTCCAGTCGATTGTCTGCACAGATATGGGGACATAGATTTACAGACGGACAACGAGGGCCCGAATATGTATTAGAATTTTTAAATGTGCTTCGCGGAACAACCTATAACTTTGAGAGTCCGACCTATAAGAGGTATAAAGGAGCAGGTTTTAGAGAGTTTATATTTGAAGGAGTTAAAGAAGGAAGTAAAAGAAATATTGCAACTGTCCCAGTTGAAAAGAAAGAACGTTTGAAGAAAGAAATGGATGACCCTGAAAAAGTAGGCTACATACAAGAATTTTTCAGAAACCTAGAAGTTCCTTTGTATAATAACAATGGAAAGAAAGCTGATCGGTCCTGGTACGCTCGTTCACTATACCCACTCCATGAATCTTTATTGTTTTTTGAACTGAGAAAGAAAGCGGGAGCTAATGCTCCGGATTTTGAAAGGAATTTCTTTGCACGTGGAGGAGAATTATACTTCTTAATGCTGAAATATGGAACAAAAGATAATTATGAGCGACGGAGGTTTATTTGTGACCGTTTTAACAACTTGTTAAATCAAAACAAGTCCATTTATCACATTGTTGATAACGTTCAATACATCTTAGAAGACTCGAATGATGGTGATGGAACACCGCCTTATCTAGTTCCTAATGAATCTAATAAAGAGATACCTTTACTCCCTACTAATGATCATTATCTTTACAAAAACTTCGCAATAGAATTAGAGAACCTTTTGTCTATTAAAGTGGATATGTATGAGATGTTCCAATTATTGACGAGTTTAATCAGCTTTCAACTTGTTCGTTATATGTATGATCGGTCAAAAGTGGGAGAACAGTCTAAAACCCAATTCTTCTTTGATTGTATGGATGGACAATTACCTCAAATATTAAAATTATCATCTGATACTTTTTCTCAAAATGAATTAATGATCAAACAAATATTTGATGAAAAGTTCAATGAATCATTTCATGAAATAATTTCTACTAACTATAGTGACGAAAAGCTAACTGAATGGAAAGCAAATATCGAGCCTAAAGGGCACGAACTTCTTAAGTTACTTGGAGTAAATAAGCTGAGTGTAGCTAAGAGAAAGCAAATCTTAAGTGCATTAAAAAAATGTGAAGATAAAGGTGATTTATTTACAAAGTTATATCCTGTTGTAAAGGATATGGTATCCGATGGTCTTAAAAAAGATCAGCTGAGTATTATTAAAATCTTGTTAAGAGATGGAGGGCTTGGAGGTTTCAGGGCAGGATCCAAATACCGTTATTTCATGTCAGATACCTTCCTTCAAACTTTGGTTTACATGAAAGTATTACCTAATCATGACAAAGAATACAGTGAATTTTTACAAGATTTATATGAGGACTATGGCTTCATAATAGGGGTCCAGCAAGCTAAGGACTCTGGGATATATGAAAAATCAAAGCTTAATATTAGTTACTTCAAAAAGAATGAAGAAGCCTTGCGTCAAAAGCTAAGGCAAAATGGACTATTAGTAGAGTATTCTGACGCAACCGCTCTTATTCATAATCCTTACAAGTCAATACACACACATAGAAGTAGTGAGGAGGCCTATTAGGATGATTACGTCTCATCGGCTAACAGGACAATGGGTTCACACCATCTTACAGCGTTACTTTAAAGAACAAGCAGAATCACATAGTGAAAAGCTTTTTCTGAAAGTTAATGGTTTATCTGATAAGAATATAGAAGCTGTCTTAGATCAACTAAATACTAACTTTCATTCACTTGAAAAATATTACAAACCAATTATAAGAACTATAACTCCAGTAGAAGGGTTTTCTCAATATTCCTATAAAGAACATGAAACAAGTATATGGCTAAGAAATAACACAAAGGGTAAAGAAGCCCTTTTACTTATAATTAATGATATTACAAGTGAAGCTCAAAGTTTAGAGAATCTATTCTCTTTAGATGAATCAGTATTGCTAAACAGCGAAGGTATGGAAAGCCTTTATTATTTAATTCAAATGGAATACAAAGTTGCAAGTGAAGAAATTGATATTCTCCGAGAATTTCTTAATTTGTATAGAAAGGTTTCTGAACCGCAGTTAAAAAGTCTGACGAATTTCATTTCTGGAATACTTAATGATGACCAAGTATCAATGGTAAATAAAATACAGTCTAATCTTCCAGAACTTAACTGTTTTGTAGATAGTAATTTTCAAGTAAACAAAAAGTATTTAAAGAGACTAAACAATAATTATCTTTTGGCTCACCTTCAAAAAAGTAGTGGCGCATCTGTAGATACAGAGAAGTTACAGGACAAATTTTATGACTTTCTAACGTATGAAGAGGAAAGAGGATGGCAAAACGAAATTTGGGAAGAAACGACTGTAGAAGATTTCAGAAAAGAAGTTTTTCAATTTATAAATGCCGAAAATGAGAAATTACTTCGCTATGAATTTGAAATCATTAATCAAATATTTGAATTTAAACAGCCTAAAAAAACTCTAGGAGATAAACTTCGAGAGCATTTTAAACAGGATGGAGAGTTATCTAAAGAAGAAGAGAGTCAGATAGATAATGTAGTGCAAGCAATAGACTATGATAATGATCCTGATTACGTAGAAGATTTTATTGACGAACATTATGAGTCTTTAGAGTCGGATGGTAAGTTACTTAAATCATTAAAGCGTTATGTAGAAAAGAAACGGCACTCCTCTGTATATAGCGATTTGTTAGATGGATTGTTTTATGAAACCTTCACCTTGATAGAAGACAATTTAGATAGTGACTCGAGTAGCGGAGTAAATGATTACTCTTTGAGATTAGATGTAAGCACTAAAGAAATCGATAAAAATACTAGCAGTTTACTCAAGTTTTATTTGAAAGACATTCACAACAAAATCCCTAAGCTATATTTTAATGAATACAGTATAAACGAGAAAGATACTAAAGAAATAGATAGTGTCACTTTTCGCTTAGTTTTATTGAAAAATGAGAAGGAATCTAAAAAACAATTAGATAATGCTCTTTTTACGATTGATGGAATACACCAAAATACAGCTGTCCAGTTTTTTGATTTAATTGATGGGAAAAACATCCCTTACATTAAGAAGTATTTAGAAGAGGACCTTGTTATAGAAGATTTAATCAGTTATATAACTAACGAAATAGGCCCTACATTAAACCAAAATGAAAAGGAATCAGCAGAAGCTTATGAAAGGTTTATAAGCTTTTTGAATGCATATTCATCTTATCTAGCTACTTTAGTAACAGAAGGTGTTAGTTCAGTCAGCGAGTCAGACCTTGAAGAACTTTTAGAAGAACTTCTTTCAAACGTTTACAAATCGGTAGCCAATGTACAAAATCTTTACAGTTACCTAAATGTTATTGGTGTAAAAGATTATTTTGATGAAAAGCCATCAAAATATATACACCCAGTAGAAAGAATAGTGACTTTATTTAATCCACTAAGACTGTTGAGTTATTTGAATAAAATGGTTGCTATGAGTGATGAGATAAATAATTGGTTTAAACAAGCTCTCCAAGATGAACTTAACGTGAATCAAAGAGAGGAATTCTTAGAGTTCTCTATGGATAAGTATCATAAGTTAGCACCTAGATATTTCAGCAGAGGCGATAACACCCATTATTTTATAGAAGTATATGAAGAGATGGGTAATGGTTTATTCACCTTAGATAATACTAGGTCTTCTTATAGCGTAAACGACACTAAAGAAATCTCTAAAGAAGTGGTTAATGTAACAAAAAACTATTTAGAAGTATTTCCTTATGCTAAAGATGGGCTCGACGTATTATTCTTACATGTGGATGACGTAGGCATTATAACTGAATCCATAAAGAATTTGTTCAAGAGCAAATTAGGTATACAAAAATTAAAAATAACTGCGCATAGTACTAGTGCAGCTACCTTACACCAAGATATTAACTCTTGGATTGAACATAATGAAGAGTTCGTATTACCATCTTACGAAAATAAGTTCCCAAAAGTAGAAGTAAATGTAATAAACGGGGACTCAGTTAACAAGATTGAAAAAGAACTAAAAACTCATATGGTTGACGCTGATCTTGTTATATTAGCAGATTACTTCTCAAAATCTGGACAGATTGATTTTGAGTTTAATAGGAAAAAGTTCAAAAAGGAAAGTGATTGGTTTATAAAACCGATACTTGAGCCTTTACAAGATAGGGAAGCTAAAAAGCGTATGCCATTAGAGACTGAATGTCTTCCGAAAGTTATTGCAGATTTCTATCAGATGCAGTATATAGGACACACCAATTCTATACCAGATCAAGGCGACTTATATTTACTAAGCCAAGCAATTACTGCTAGCAAGTTTAATGAAGGTTCCCTGATAGATTTTATGCATGAAAATTATAACTGGAATATGATAATGGATCGCTTTTTAGATAGATCTCTACTTAAAAAAGCTTCTAATAAAGCTCAAATTATACATTATAAATCTAAAGCTGGAACGAGTAAGCAATTCAAGTTACTTGTATCTTCTTCTAGAAATATCAAAAGGTTGAATACGGCGAAAAGTGAAACAGAGTATTATGGTCGATTGGAAAGAAAGCTCAAGCAATTATTAAGAGTGAAGCAAATCTCAGCAAACAATGAAGTCCAGAAGACAGTGGATGTTGTGAAAGAAATATCCGGGTCGCTAGTTCTTAAAGCTCTTGGACCAGGTAAATTTGCTCATGAATTAATGGCAACTAGTATGTATATCCGTGATAATATTGTTAATGAAGATTGTTTACAAGTTATTTCATTATGTGATGAATTGCCATGGTTCTCAAGGAAAAGAGCGACAAAGAGGCGTCCTGACTTGGTCGTCACTACTATTTCTAAAAAAGGTGACTCCATACATGTGAATTTCAGGTTAGTAGAGTTAAAGTTCATACGTGAGACCTTGATTGATAAAGAAAAAATAGATGCTATACAGCAAGTAAAAGCAGGTGTGAATTTGTATGAAGATCTATTTTCATTTGATCAAAATACAGCAGATGGAGAATTTTGGCGAGAGGAATTTGTAAATTACCTAATTGAAAATAAAGATTATGCACAGTATGAAGTTGACTTAATCAATGAACTTCAAAACTCCGGAATGTCTGAAATAACTACAAACATAGAAGCTGAAATTAACATTTATTGTTACGACAGCTTTTTGGAGAAATATGCTGAAAAAATGACCCATGATGGAGTTTTCGAAGATAATGTGGAAGAAAACACCAAACTTAATATATTCAACCGAAAATATGTACTAGATCGATTTGGGGTAACGAATATAGAAGAAAAGGCAGAGTATTCAGAGTTGTCCCCATCTGAGGAAATTGAAGGGGATTCGTCAGCTGAAAATACAGGTCCTGATAGATATTCTACAGGTCAACAATCTAAAGCCGGAACCTCAGAAAAGAAAGAGGATAAAAAAGAAGATGTATCTTCACCCGGAGACACAGCCCTTAATGATGACCAAAATCCTGAAAAAACGAAGGTTCTAGAAAATAACGAATATGAGACCTTGGATGATTCTCATGCCTATCATCCTGAAGAGAAAGCTCTGGCAGGTTTAGAGCTGAATAGATCTGACGAGGATGAAAATTTACAACAACTAGTTGAAGATTATCAACGTAAAATAGTCCGTAATCTCAGTCAGAATGATATACCTACAAAAATTAAAGATACTGTCGTAGGGTCCAGTGTGATAAGGATATATTTGGACATCCCTTCAAAAGTAGCTCCCTCTACAATTGAGAAAAAAGCTCAGAGTCTACAACTCTGGTTGGGATTAGATGTTCCGCCATCTGTCGCTGTTCATAATAGAGGTTTATATATAGACATCAACCGTGAGACTCCTTCTATCGTCTATTTTGATGAGTTCATGAAAAATGTCAGGGACTCATTAACTGACGATATCAGTAAAAAGCTTGTAGTTCCGATAGGTATTGATCCTCTTAATAATATACTGAGCATAGATTTAGCTGACTCAATGAGCCCACACTTCTTAGTAGGGGGAACTACAGGAAGTGGTAAGAGTGTTACATTGAATTCTATAATCATTAGCTTGATGTTGTTATACTCAAAAGAGCATGTGAAATTCACTTTCATTGACCCTAAGAAGGTAGAGTTTACAAAGTATGAAACTATACCTTATACAGAGGAAGTGATTTATGACTTAGATAAATCGGTTACAAGGTTAGAAGAATTATGTGATGAAATGGATGAACGTTTCACATTGATGCAGAAGGAATTCATGAGTGATATTAAACATTATAATGACCAAGTGTCAGATGAACAGAAAATGGCCCATAAAGTAATCGTCTTTGACGAGTTCGCAGATTTTCAATCTCAAGATCAAAAAATGGCGAAAAGAGTCGAAGAAGCTATTAAACGATTAGGTCAAAAAGGAAGAGCAGCGGGGATGCACTTGATTATCTGTACTCAAAACCCTAAAGCAGAAGTTATAAATACAACTATTCGCAGTAATTTACCTGCAAGGTTAGCATTAAAAGTTACAGATGGCTCTTCTTCAAAAGTAATTCTCGATGAAACAGGAGCTGAAAAACTTGCCGGGAAGGGAGACTTCCTCTTAAAAGGCGGAGCTACCTCATTAATCAGAGGGAAAAGCCCCTTCTTAGAGCCGAAAGTACAAGGAGCTATATTCAAATATTTAGCTGCTAGATAGTTTTGAAAAAAGTGCACCTTAAAAATCGGGTGCACTTTTTCGGGGAGAAATGTACAGTTGGAGCTTTGCTTCCAATAAGAAAGGATGTTAAAAATGGCCTTCGGACAACATCAAAGTTTTTACTTAAGAGATAGATGGATTAACAGAATATTCAAAAACATCCCATCTGATGATCGTTTCTTTTACAGAAAGGATGCATTTGAAAAAGTAGGATTAGGAAAAAACATGGTGAAATCCTTAAGGTTTTGGGCTTTAGCCACTAATCTTGTAGAAGAGAAAACAAAGGAAGATCGTAAAAAGGGGCATTTTATCACAGAGTTTGCTGATTTCATTAATGAATATGATCCCTACATTCAATTCACTGATACATTGGCCCTGTTACATTACTATGTAGTAAGTAGAGTTGAACCTGCTACTACATGGTATTGGTTTTTTAACTTGTATAATGAGACTTTTACAACTAAAGAAAAGGTTTTAGAGGATTTAAAAGATTGGGTCCTCCTTGAAAAAGAAATAAAGGTATCTGAGAACTCTTTGAAAAGAGATGTGGATTGTTTAATTAAATTCTATACAGCTGGACAAGATACTCAAGATCCTGAAGAGGTTAATCAAAGTCCATTGCACTCATTGGGGTTATTAGAGGTGAAACAAAACAAAGTAAAAAAAATGTATAAAGAAAGTAAAGATGTTGGGTATTCTGCATTAATGTATGTTTTGTTGAATTATGCAAATGAGAACGGGACGAACGACTTATTAGTAGACGAAATTTTAAATAACGGTGGTCTATGGGGGAGGACTTTTAACATGTCTCGGTCAAGTGTTATTGATGGACTCAATCACTTAACAGAACATCCTAAATATCCAATAACCTTTATCAGGACAAATAACTTAGACACGGTTAGGCTTCCAAAACTTTCACCTTTAGAGTTTTTGAGGTTTGAGTATAAAAGAAAGGTAGAAGCAGCGATATGAGTTTTAAAACAAGTGTGAATATTAAATTTGATTTTGCAAAAAGCGAGCTCTTTGATCATTACCTTCCCACCCCCTCTCATGCAGAAGCAATGACTGCTTTACTAGAAGGGATAAACAATCAAGGTCAGCAATCGCACATTATTGTTGGACCATATGGTACTGGTAAATCTTTAATAGGGACATTAATTGCTGGTATAGCATCTCATTATATTAAGGATAAAGACTATGAAACTTTAATAAATAAATTCGACAATGTTGATGCATCCATTTATCAACATTTAATTCAAGTGAAGGAAAATGAGCGGAAGTATCTTCCTGTCTTCTTAAATGGAAATGAAGGACGGTTTAGAGAGGCTGTCATATCAGGGGTATTAAAAGCCTTATCAAATCAAAACATCCCAATTACTATACCAGGAATAGTTTCAAAAATTATTTCCACAGTAGAAATGTGGGAAAAAGACTTTCCAAAAACCTTCAAAGAATTTATGAAAATTTTAAGTGAGGAAGAAAAAGATTTTGAATTGTGGAGGTTAGAAATCCTAAGCTACAATTCGAATGAGATTGAATGGTTTAAGAAGGTTTTTCCTAGACTGACCGCTGGTACTGAATTCGTAAGTTACGAAACGGAAGACTTCATAGGTCAATTGAAATATGTATTAGAAAAATTAAAGGAAAATAATTTAGGGATTATATTTGTATATGATGAATTTGGCCGCTTTTTACAAAGTCTGAATTCAGAATCTATAAACGAAGCTATGCAAGACCTTCAAGATGTTGCTGAATTAGCTAATGAAGAGGAAAGCAATCTTCACACTATATTAATTGCTCATAAGAATTTGCGCCAATATTTCTCGCATTTATCTACAGAATTCCAACAAGAATTTCAAAGAATTGAGAAAAGGTATGGCTTATACTATATAGATAATGATCGCTCTACGTTTCTTCGATTAGGACAAAAAATAATATCTGATTTCAAAACAAGTGCTCCAAAAGAATACGTGTTGCATACAAAAGAGCATCTACGTAAATATCCTTTGTTCCAAGAATTAAATATGACAGAACTAGAGCGACTTGTGGTAAAAGGCTTTTATCCTATGCATCCGGTAGCAACTTTTTTGTTACCAGAACTGTCTAAAATTTATGGGCAAAATGAACGTACATTGTTTACTTTTTTAGAAAGTAATGTAAGCGGAGGTCTTAAAAAGCATATTGGTAGTGAAAAGGACGAATATTTACCGCATCAATTGTTCAATTATTTCTTTCAAGATATTGAAAATATAGGTCAGTACGAAGGAGAAAGTGAAGATTTAATATTATTCAATCGATTGATTAAGAAAACTACTCTTTCGTCTAAAGAAGAAGACTTATTGAAACTACTTACGATTTTAAAACTTACATCTTCTTACTCCAAGGTTAAAGTGACTACCGAGTTCTTGAACTTTTCTATGAAGTCGAATGTAGAACAAGAACTTCAAGACTTAACAGATAAAAAAGTTATTCGTTATAACTTTGTTCAAGGATACTGGGAGATGTACGACGGCAGTAGTGTGAACCTAGATAGTGCGATTGAGGAACAATACTTGAATGTAAAACTATCTAAGGACGATATAGAGAATTATATTTTATCTCTCATAAAGAAAAAGTTTTACATCCCAACCCAATACAATCATCGAAAAAGTATGACTAGGTTTGCAAAAGTCAATATAATAACAGGAGACCGCATTCATAATGAGGCGGAGGGAGAGCTAGTTAATGACTCGTCAAAATCAGATATCTTAATAAATTTTGTGATACCCACGAGGGCTGATCATAGTAATTTGGTAGAGAAGATAAAAGAAATAAAAGATGAGTTCACTTATTTTGTAATTGATGATTCTTTATCGTTGGAAGATATAGTTAAAGAGTTAAAGCTATGGAAATCATGTGAATATTTGTTGGAAGAAGGTAGTCTAGCGAAAGAAGATCAAGGGGTTTTAGAAGAATTAGATTTTAAAATTGCTGAGCTGAAAAACAACCTTTATAAGCAATTGAGAAATTATGATGAATTTTCCAATCAACTTCAATGGATTTATAAAGGTGAAGCTTTTTCAGTAAATAGTCAGTTGCAGTTAGAAAAGATTTTAACAAATTTAATGGAAAGCACTTATTCAGAAACTCCAGAGATATTGAATGATGCATTCAATAGGAGAAGTATAAGTAGAGTACAGAAAAAAGCGGCCATTGATGTTATTAATGCAATTATACAAACTCCAGAAGAAGATAACATAGGCATAAAAGGGACAGGTCCTGATTATCTGATCTATGCGACGGTCTTTAAAAACAACAATATAAAAGTAAATGAATTGGGTAAGATTGCTCACCCGAGTTTTAGAAACATTAGAGAAAGGTTACTCACTCAAATATCTAGTGGCAATGAATCTAGCCTTAAAGATTTAGTAGACATATTAACTTCAACACCCTATGGGATTAGGGAACCAATCGTTCCATTGTTATTGATTGGACTGCTTAGAGATAAGTGGGATTATTTAGTATTCTACAAAAATGATATGTTTATTGCTGGTCTAGATGGAGAGATCATTTATGAGATGATGGAGGACGATCCAGAGAAAATTTTCGTTAAATACTATGATTTTAATGAAACCTATAAACTTTTCTTTAAGTACATCGAAAACGTATTTAATGAATATATCCATGAGTCAATGGAAGGAAAACCTTTGTTTTTGAAAGTAACTAGTGCCCTCTTAGAATGGTTAAGAAAGCTTCCTAAGTATACACAGCTTTCAGAAGATATGAATAAAGAATTGAACGAATTTAAAGAGTATATTCGTTACTCAGAGATTGACCCAGATGCTTCTCTACAATTTTTAAAAAGTAAGTGGGAAGAAAACGAATATTTTATTGAAAAGTATAAAGAGGAATTAGAAAACTATTTAAATATTAAATCAAATGAAGTTAAATGTTATGTTTATGAACAGTTAAGTTGTGATGATTTTGCTTCTTTATTAAAATGGAGTAAGGAACAGGATAGTTTTCAACAAAAAACGAACCCTCTAGTTTATTCTGTTTTAAACTCTAATGATGAACGAGATCTAGTATCAAATTTGTCACAAGAAGTAATAGGAGTACCTCTTAATAATTGGTCAGATATTACAGCAAACGCTTTTTATGAACAGTTAGATAGGCATATGGATTCCTTGCAATCCAAAGTTAAAGAAGGTACGGAAATTCACTACAATGGTACATTCAAAACGGTAAAGCAAGTTGAAATGTCTCCAAAAACCAAAACATTGTATAAAAATGTTCATCGTATTTTGAGGAATGGGGGACGTACGGTTTCCAACGATGAAATCGAAACACTTATCTTTCACTTAATGGAAGAATTTATTGATTAAAAAGGAGGCACACTATGGCATCTGAAACAGCTCGCAAACCAGTTCATATAGCTATGTTTAGTGGGGGAGCGTCCAGTGCTTATGTAGCATATAAAATGGTCCAAGCGCATGGAAAAGACAATTCAATGCTTTTCTTTACTAATACTTTATGGGAAGACGAAGATAATTATAGATTTATGGAAGAAGTATCTGAATATATTGGAGTAGAAATTACTGAAGTGGTTGATGGACGCACACCTGAAGAAGTCTTTTATGATTATGAATTTTTAGGCAATTCTAGAGTAGCGAAATGTTCAGAAGAACTCAAAGTTTATCAAACACTCACTTTCTTAGAGGACTTAAGGGATGAAGAAAATTTAGAACCAATTTTATATTTCGGTATAGGCCCACATGAAAAGCATAGAATGGAAAATCTTCAAAACTTCTATGAACATTATCCTTTAGAGCCGGTAGAAACACGCTTTCCTATGGTAGACACTTATAGAGAAGATATAGATGTGAAAAGTATTATTGAAAATGAATGGAACATCAAATTACCTCGCATGTATGATTTAGGATTTTCCCATGCCAATTGTGGAGGGAGATGCGTGCGTGGAGGTTTAGGTCACTATGCTCGTCTTTATAAAGTGTGGCCAGAACGATTTAAAGAGCAAGAAGAAATGGAAGAACGCTTCAGAAAATACTTTGATAAAGATGTTTCTATTTTAAAAAGAAGTGGTAGTCGCTTTACGTTGAAAGAATATAGAGAGATTATGGATAATGAGGGAGTAGACAATTATTTAGATATCCAAGATGATACGATACCTTGTGTTTGTAGTTTCTCTTAACAGACTTTTTAAATAGTTAAAAGGTACTTATAGAAATACCCAGCCCTTCTATTATGGACTGGGTATTTTATATACCATATAAATAGTTATTAACAAACTTCAATATTCACTTTCTAATTACCCAACACACTTGATTAATACTTTTATATTATACTAATAAAACTAAAAACATTAACTTACTTTTGTATAGGAGGGATAACATGATCTTTAAATTTATGTATGATTATATAAAACAACAAGATTCTTTTTATACACTCAGAAATAAAACGGAAAACAAAATTATCAAAAATGATGAAAATGGCCTTTGGGTAATTAGAGAAGCTCCCCCTCAAAATAATGTATATATTAAAAAAGAGATGATAGCGAAATCCTTTCAAATTTTAAACTTTAAGGGGTCTAGTGGATCTGATGAATTTTTAAAATTAGAACATAATTGTTTATTAGCAGCCTTGTTAGCTAATTTACCATTTGTAGATCAGAAGCAGAATGACGTATACATAAAAAAATTTGACACTTTAGCTTTACCTGGAAGCCCGATTCATCAAATATTAAGCTTATTGGATGATCTTTATGAAGGTAAGTATGAGGCAAGTGAAATATCTAAAGTTTTTGAAATAGAAAATATTAAAAGCTTAAAAATGCGAGCTAGACAAAGTCTGAGGATCCTTGGATACCTAGATAATCAAGATAAGCTAATAGAAGAAAGCTTCAACATAGAATCCCTAAAAGAAAAAATAATAAATGTTCCATATGTATTTATGGTATATAAAGTGCTTGATAGCATGAGTATGTATACTCTAGATGAAAAAAACAAAATACTATTAGAAATAATTTCTTTAACAGTGGTAAGTTCAACAGATGGTACTACAATTAAAAATTCAGTAGCCGTTTCTAGAAAAAACACTATAATTCAATGGTTGAAATATGCTGAACTTATTGATGAAGATTGGAATGTCATTAATATGAATTCTAAAGTTAAATTCTGGTGGGTCAATCAAGGGAAAACAATGAAGGAGGAAAAAGAAGGAGGTTATTTGTGGGCTCCTAAAACGAACAAAAATGGCTCTCCACTATCCCATCACACAGACCTCTTGAAAGCTAATCCGGGAGATGTGGTATTGGCATACTCCCAACAAATGATTCACTCCTTTTGTGAAGTTGTGGAACCTGCTAAAACAGAGCCTAATCCTTTTTCTACTGATAGCTGGGAAAAGGACGGGAATTTACTCAAAGTGAATTATCATGAACTAATCCCGCGAATTGCCAAGAGCGATATTCCTCTGGAGTGGCGACAGAAAGAGGATGGGCCTTTTGATGTGAATGGAAACGTGAAGCAAGGGTATTTTTATGAGTTGTCCCCATCCTTCATTCATGATTTTACTAATAAATTTAATGAACGTTTGCCCCTGTTTATAAAAGAAACAATCGATCCACCTAGTGTAGAGCCGCAAGTGGATCACTTCGATTCAGATACTAAACTTGTTCAGCATATCCATGAATACATACAAGCTGAAGGACTGCATTATCAGGAAGAAGAAGTGAAAAGCTTATATTTATCACTAAAGACGAAACCGTTTGTTATTCTCTCTGGTATATCAGGTACAGGAAAAACAAAAATTGTAGAGAAATTTGCGGCAAGCCTTGGTGCTACGGAGGAAAACGGGCGCTTTACATTGATTCCAGTACGACCAGATTGGAGCGATGGGTCTGATCTAATTGGCTTTGAGGATATTAAAGGGGAGTTTAAACCAGGTCCTTTTACAAAGGTACTGATGGAAGCGGAACAAAATTTAGACAAACCTTATTTCATTTTATTAGATGAAATGAATTTAGCTCGTGTGGAGTATTATTTTAGTGACTTATTAAGTGTGATGGAAAGTCGGAAGAGAATAGATGGTAGAACAGTAACATCTGAAATTCCTACACCTGAAAGCTATCCAAATCGAGTGATCATACCGGAGAACGTATATATTATAGGAACAGTTAATATGGATGAAACGACACATCCGTTCAGTTCGAAAGTATTGGACCGCGCTAATACTATGGAGTTTAACGATGTAGCTCTAGATGCTTTTCCAAACTTTTATGAGGTGAAAGATAATCCTGAAGCGGTAGTGAGTAATGAATTGTTAAAGCCTCAATTTCTATCTTTGAAGGATGCGTTTAATGATCATCATGAGATTATTAAGTCCACTACTAAATTGCTTATGGATGTAAACGAAATATTAAGTCGCAACAACAGCCATTTTGGATACCGCATTCGAGATGAGATTTGTTTTTTTATGATTTACAACAACGAGAGTCAACTTATGGAGCCGAATGAAGCGTTTGATCGCCAATTACTTCAGAAGGTATTACCTAAATTAAATGGAAGTGACATTCAGGCTGCTGAAATTATTGAAAGGTTGTTTGAGTTTTGTTCTGGGCAGAGTATCCAAAATGGACCTCGTGCCATTGCAGAAGCACATTACCCTAAATCGGCTCAAAAGTTGGCAACGATGTATCACAATCAAGAGCGAAATGGATTCACATCATTCTGGTTAGGGTGATCGGAGAGGAGGCGGAAATGTGGCTCGTCCAAGTGAGATTAAGTTATTAGTGGTTGAGCATGAAGAATTTTCTCTTCATATTAAGGGGCGACCGTTTAATCATCGGTTTGAGAGTTTAAAAGAGTTTCAAAATAAATCAAAGTTAACCGAACAGTTCATGCAGTTAAAACTCAAAGGAATTGATGAAGAAAGTGTTCAAGTCTATCATCCCTTTTATGACCGGTTAGTCAATTTAGAAAATGAGGACTTTCCGCCTGTCTTTTTTGAGAATGAAGTGTACCAGATCGTGGTCATCTCAAAAAAAGATAAAGAGCTTTCCTTTCATCATGAACACCCCTCGGTTCGAGATGCCGTGAGCTTAGAAACCGTTGGAGACATTAACTTCTTGATGGGGCAGTTACAGTTTATGAATGAGGTTGGTTTTACGGAGTTTGAAATTAAAGATGACCAGCATTCGCTCGCACAAATAACGATAGAACTCTTCCCGACGAAGCTTGATTATAAAGAGGATTATCAAAAATTGCTTGATGAAGTAAGTGAAGAAATTTATAATCTTGCTTTTCATTTTATGAAAAAGACCTTTATAGGGGCTTCAAAAATATCTTCCAAAGCTCCTTCTCCTGTGGAGTTTTATCGCTTACTTACACATTATTTTGAGCGATTTATTCAAGCTGTTCGAAGGATAGAACGTCAGCCTCATCATGAACTGATAACAGAGTATCAACAAGTGCGTGCAGATCAAATTAAACGTATGGATAATGTTTCGCGTCGTTATTTAAGAAAGCGTCCCCACTTATTTAAAGAGACTCCTAATGGAACTTCTATAGGAGATAAAAAGCTTATGCCTGCGCAAGGCTTAAATGCTAAAAAGCGTCTTTCTTACGATACATTAGAGAATCGTTTTGTGAAATTTATGATCCAACGTTTAGTAGGAAAAATAAACGGATTAATGGAAAACTTGAGGTTTTATCAAAAAAATAACCCGAACGCTGACCAGACTGTGTACCACAAACTGGAGCAGATGGAAGTCCAATTAAATGGTTTAATAAGGCGGAGATTTTGGAGGCAGATTAGTGATTTAGATCGATCTGTGCTGAGTTTAGTGATGCAAATGAAACAAGGGTATCGAGATGCGTATATGATCTATCTCATCCTATCTCAAGGTTTATCTTTACAAGGTGAAATTTTCAAAATGTCTGTGAAAGATGTGGCGACCTTATATGAATATTGGACGTATTTGAAGATGGGCCAAATCTTACATAAGAAGTATATTCCAGTTGAACAAGATATCATTAAAGTGAAGAAAAGCGGATTGTTTGTAGACCTTGACCAAAGTAAAACAGCGAAGAGAAGCTTTATACACCCAAAAACAGATGAGCAAATTACTCTTAGCTTTCAAGAAAGACATCAAGATCCACCAACTGTTCGGCAAAAGCCTGACATTATGCTCTCAATCGAAAAGAAAGATACATCCTATGAGTATCACTATATTTTTGATGCGAAGTATCGCATAGACTTCAATCAGGATAAAACTGCCTCTCCGGGACCAATGGAAGATGATATTAATACGATGCACCGATACCGAGATGCCTGGGTGTATAAGCATCAGGGTCCATATGAACGTCATGCATTTGGCGCATATGTGTTATTTCCATGGATGGATGAGGAGAATTATGATAATCATCCATTTTATAAAAGCATTGATGAAGTCAACATTGGAGGATTCCCGTTTCTTCCTAATACGACAATAATGGTCGAACAGTTTATTGATCATTTAGTGGAAAGTAGTCCAGAGGATTTACAGCAGCATGGAATTCTTCCTAAGGGTACGATCGATCATTGGGAATCTTCTTTAGAGGAAAAGGTGTTGGTAGGAGTTGTAAAAGATTCAGCGCATTTAAGAGTGCATAAGAGCCATAGATTTTATCACATCCCTATAAAACAGCTCTCTAAAGGTTGGCAAGAAGCAAAGTATGTAGCTCTTTATATTTCTCAGCCTGAGTCAAAAGAGCTGGGAGAACCTAACGGGATTACTTATTATGGGAAGATCAGTAATGCAGAAATAGTGGAAAGGTCAAATATCTCCGAGATTCCAAGCGCATCGAATGACTTGTATGTAAAGTTAAGTGTAGATAAATGGAGAACTTTAGATGAAACGATTAACCCAGTAGGTTATGGCGTAAAAGTTTATACGATGACAACTTTAAGTATTTTAAAACAAGCCAAGGATTTACCTGAGCTATTTATGAAGTCTAAAGAAGAAGTAAAACTATGGAGATTGTTAAGAAGGTACACAAGAGATGTACGGACAGAGTTGGATAGTATGTATCTTGATAGATCCACAGGTGTTACTTCATTTGTTGTAGGGAATCATAAGGTTTCTCTTGATAAGTCAAGGGATCAGATCATTATTAAGAGTAACGATGGTGAAGAAAGAGCGGAGCCTTTGACTGAGTTTACTCGTAATTCTGTGAAAGTGTATAAGAGGATTCAGAAAGTAATGAGTTGATGGAAGAGATTTACTATAAATGTGATTAAGTAATGTGAAACTCAACCGAAAGAAGGAGACTGAATGCAACTCAAACACCTATCCATGGATGAACTGTACGACAAAGAAGAAGAGACCTTTCAAAGAATAGAAGAAGGCGACAACTCAGGGTATTACCCTTTAATTACTGTTTACGAAGAAATGCTGAGAAGGTTTAGAAGAGAAAGAGACACAGAAAGCATGGCTTACGTTAAAGAAAAGCTCGTTGACTATCTGGTGCGGTATGGATCCTACATGAAAATGAAGAAAGAAAAAAACAACAACGATGCATTCTCATCGTTGGAGAAGGCGTTGGAATTGAATTCCCGTCTTCCCATCGCGCATTACCGGCTTGGGTTTTTACAATACCGTAAGCACGAATACCTCAATGCTTCGAGGTGTTTTCATCAGGCGATTACCCTTCAGGAAAGGTCGCAAAAAAGTTATATGCTTGATGAACGCCAGCTTTATTATGCTCATTTATATGCGATAAACAGTGAGCTTCACCTTGTATATGAAACCCATGAAAAAATGGGGCGTCTGAATATGAAGGATCGCTATGATCCACTTGATTCAGGTGATATGTCCGGGTTATATGAACGCTTATTGGATAGTGATGCGTACTTAGCGAATCATGCTTTTGTAAAAAGGACGAACGAAGAAGTGAGTTATTGCTCGAAAGAAGCGTGTGAGGCGCTGATTGATAATCCTGATTCAAATACGTTTTACCTTTATTTCGGCGATCGGATGGTAGAAGCGTTGTTTGCTGACCATAGTGTCGATCTTTCTCATTCAGATGCGGATATTTTGAGATATCTGGTTTTGAAGTCCAGTGATAAGCCTTTGGATCGTATTGAATTGAGTCGTCTTCAAAATAAGATCAATCCAGTGGCCAATAATACTTTATCGCAGGTTATCCGGCGTTTACGTGCCAGAGTGGATCCGTTGGGTTTTTCCAATCATATCGTTCATACCGATCAAGGATATTCCATTGATCCGCTGCCTGGATACATCATCATGTATCGTCATGATGATGGTGTTGCGCTCGACTACTTAGCCGAATGACAGGGGTGTCATCGCTCCCTCCGTATAATTGGGGTATAACCAAAAGGGAGATGATGATCGATGAAAAGCTGGAACCAATTATTCATCAGACAGGGATTTTTACTTACGGAAGTACAAGAAGGGCATTTTCGTTGTGACGAAGAGTCAAAAGAGAATATGGAGTTTTTATTGGAAGCTTTAGGTGAACTTGAGGTTGACTATTCTTATGTAGAGTCCGAGTTAGTCCTTTTTGATGAGCCTGTGACAGAAGAGAAGTGGTTGTCGGTTTTGGATTTTAGAGGACGCGGACGGATTGGTTTTATCGGTACTATCTTGCTGGTTCGAAACTTTGATATGTACATCAGCGGTTTGGTCAGACAGTTTAATCGGATTGGATTAAAAACATCCCATAGTTGTGACGGCCATGATACAGGCAGACCACATATCGGTTTTGAAAATGATAGTGATGTAAGAAAAGCGCAGCGGATCATCCAATTAATAGGCAATGTGAAAGTCGATCGCCGGTACAGTGGAATCATCATACATGCGAATCGTACGCGTTTGCTGGATTTATGTGAAATTCTTCATGGTTTTACTGCAGAAGAGCTTTCCAAAAGTGATGACTCCATAAGAAGGAAGCTGTTTCAGCTGCGCCTGGAAGGTTTTCTTAGTATCCCAGGTGTGAGTGGTGAAGAAGACCAAATTCGTGATTTTGTGAAAAAGGAACTGACTCCATGGGTAGACCAGCTGACGACGGATTCCTACGGCAACCTATTAGGAAGAAAAGTATTCAAACACGGCAACGGACCGACGATATTGCTGAATGCACACTTGGATACCGCAGAAGACTTTTGTGAGGGCCGGACGATTGTGAAACATGGGTCTACATGGAGCTCGAGTGAAGGAATTCTTGGAGCTGACGACCGTGCAGGTCTTACGGTTTTAGTGGAAACCCTGCGGAGGTTGACCACTTCAAGTTTCGGTGGAACAGTCATCGTCATCTGTTCTGTGCAAGAAGAAGTGGGGCTTATAGGTGCGAGAAACGTGGATGAAACCTTTTTGTGGGGAATCGATGCAGCCTTTGTCCTCGATCGCAGGGGCGGCGGAGATATTGTGACTTCCTGTGGAGGATACGAACCTTTCTGCCACCTGGCATTCGGTGAATGGGTGGAGGATATCGGAAGGAAGTACAGCCACGGGGAATGGCGTTGTACGAATGGCGGCAGCAGTGATGCAAGAATCTGGGCCTCCCACGGTATTCAGACGGTCAATTTATCTGTCGGGTATCAATGGGAGCATACGGATGATGAGCAGTTGGATGTGGATGCTTGTTATGAAACGGTGAATGTCATGATGGGCGTTTTTGAGGAAGCGAGGTCCTTACGGGGAGTTTTGAGAGAGGTGCGGAGGCCTAGAAGAAGAACACCTGCGAGTTAAATTTCATAAGAGGTTTATGTGCCTGATCCTCATTTGTGTAGATCCTTTACACCTTGGGGGTCAGGTATTATATTGTTTATTGCACTTATACACAAAGGAGTCCATAATGAAAAAAATTATAATAGCAATATTGCTAGCTGGAGTTTTCACTTTTCTATCCGCTGCATTTGATGGAAGGTTAATAGAAACCCAACAAGAAAGGATAGAAGTAGAGGGACTGACCTTAGGTTATCCATTTCCATACATAAAACAGGCTGAATCTATGAGAGAACCTCCACTGCCCGCCTTTTTCGGGTTGGAATTAAGGAAGGTTAGAAGCATTGATGAAGTCGCAATGACTTTGAATTTTATGTTTTACCTGTCGATGCTATCGCTCATGTACTTACTATTGAAAATAATAAGACGTTATAAATCCCTCAGCCAAAATTAATAACTTGTTCTGGATGAAAGTTAATTAAAAATGGAGTTTTAATTGCCTGTCCCTAATGCTGCACCACAATGGGATAGGTAATTTCATTTATGGAATTCAATCTTCTTTATGTATCTCAGCAGCCAGTCTATCTACTTTCTTATTCAACTCTTTGATTCTCCGGTTTTGACTCAAACCGAGACTGATAGCGGTGATAATCATTATAGGGAGACCAAAAACCAACAGGATTGTGACTAGTTGCCCGGTAATATTCATACCACCCGTGTGCATCGATTCGTATACTCCACCCAATAGAAATTCATAAGATGTTAAATTGATAATGGTTCCAGCTCCTTTCGTATGTATGGTGAGCATTATTTGAGGAAGAATAAGGGGACTCACTCACGCTTATTAATATATTCTCAACGTATCATATAGACGCAAAAGAGAGAAGGAGAGGTGTAAGGTTTGATCCTTCTGCTTTTAAAAAATACGAGACCCCCAATACTCTAATGCATTGGGGGTCTCGCTCTTTATCATGATTATTTCACTCGAACCTTCGAACCTACTTCAAGAGCGAACGGATCCTTGTTCGGATTCAGTTCCATTAAGTCTTCGACCGTCACACCCTCATACTCCTGAGCTATGCTGAAGTACGTCGTGCCGGGTAAAACGTAGTGATAGGTTCCTGTGTGAAGGTCGGGGCTGATTCTTACGTATGATCCTACACTGAGACTCCACGCATTGACATTCGGGTTGAGCTCATAGATATCACCCAATGTTACGCCTTTATACTCCTTCGCGATGCTGTATAAGGTGTCACCACTTTCGACGGTATGGTAATTCTGATTCGGTTGTTCTTTTTGGACTTCTTCATCAGTCTTTATCGTAATTTCAGATCCGACTTGAATGATGTCTGCGTCAATTCCAGGGTTCCATTCGTACAGATCTGAAACGGATACATCTTCATATTCTTCCGCAACTCCCCAGAGCCTGTCTCCTTTTTCAAACGTTACTGTAGAAGTTTCGGCTGAAACGCCTGTGCTGAAACCAAGTGTCATTCCCAAAGCTAAGACAGGTGCAAGGTATTTTCGTTTATTCATAGATAGTCCCTCCGGTTGAGTTGTGAAATATCTTCCATTATCTGTCTTCCTTCTTTGTGTGTCATTCAAACGTAATATTTTTGTAATCATTTCCAAGTATACGGTTCAAACCTGGTTGATTACTTAAAGACATACGGTATCTGTGAGCCAGTGACCTCTCTAACTCATATCCCTTGATTTCCGAGTCATAATGGTTTTGTATGTGAAGGGAGGCAATCGAAACCAAGGAGGAATGCAGAATGAAATGGGGCATTATGGGAGCGGCTAACATCGCAAGAAAAGCATTGATTCCAGCGCTTCAGCGTGCAGAGGGTGCTGAAGTCACAGCTGTTGCAAGTTTGAGTGGGAAAGAAAAAGAACTGGCAGACACGTTCGATATCCCTTATACATATGAAAGCTATGAAGAACTTTTAAACGATCCTGAAATAGAAGCTGTATATATTCCGTTACCGAACCACCTGCATAAGGAGTGGACGATCAAAGCGGCACAGGCGGGAAAGCATGTGTTATGTGAAAAACCGGCCGCATTGAATCGTGCGGATATGGAGGAGATGCTTCAAGCGTGCGAGGAGAATAACGTGTATTTCTTAGAAGCGTTCATGTATCAGTTCCACCCACAGCACAAAAAAGTGAAACAATTGATGGAAGAAGGCGCAGTAGGAGAGGTATCGATGATCCAGGCGAGCTTTTCGTTCTTGTTCGATCGTTCCAATTACAACATCCGCCTCGATCCTGAGAAAGGCGGAGGTGCGCTTTGGGATATCGGCTGCTATGGCGTACACTCAGCCTTGAATGTCATGAATGAGGAAGTGAAGGACGTCCAAGTGACGGGGAACATCGATCCGGAACATGGCGTGGATACGACAGCGGCTGCCTCACTTTTATTGGCGAACGGCGTGGTCGTTCAAGTCGATTGCAGCTTTGATGCGACGTTCCGCAATGAGTATCAGGTGATAGGGACCGAGGGAATTATTAAGGTTCATGATGCATATCGTCCAGACAAAAGGGACAGCAAAGGTCTCATCACAGTCTTTGATAGTGAAGGGGAACAGGTAGCAATAGAAGAAGGGGATCAATATCGTCTTCAAGTCGAAACGTTCATGGATGCTATAAGAAATAATGGAAGTCTGGAATTCTATCACCAGGCGTCGTTGAGATACTTGGATGTGATGGAACAACTGCAAAACGGTTTGAAATAATATCAATTAATACCGCCTGCCTCTCGATGAAGATTACAAAGTATCTAACACTTATCCTTTAATGCTTTGAATTTTTCAACAAGTGCAGAGACGTGGGAACTTAGAGAGGGTATTTAAAAAGAAGGGGGAAGGTTCTTTTGAATAAACGTAGTTTAGGAAAAACAGGGATACAAGTCTCTGAAGTAGGGTTCGGTGCATGGCAGTTAGGCAACGAAAAAGATTGGGGGAAGATGAACGATAGGGAAGCTCTCAATCTAGTAAATGAAGCGGTAGCTGCTGGGTGTAACTTCTTTGACACCGCCCCTAACTATGGATCAGGAAGAAGTGAAGAGCTTCTCGGACAAGCTCTTAAAGGCAGAAGGGAGCAGGTGGTCATCAGTAGTAAGTGCGGCCATCACCCGAATGATGAGCAGGATTTTGCCCCGGGAAGGTTGCTGCGATCCGTAGATGAGAGTTTAAGAAGATTACAGACAGACTATCTGGATAGTCTTCTTCTTCATAACCCTCCATTTCAATCTCTTGATAGGAATAGTCCGCAATTTGAACTGCTTGAGAAATTGAAAGAACAAGGGAAAATCAGAGCTTATGGAGCTTCTGTCGATACCGGAAAAGAAATGGTGGAGCTGTTGAACAATACAGACAGTGAAGTTATCGAAGTGATGTTTAATATCTTTCATCAAGAACCGGCTGATGCTATAAAATCGGCTCACGGAAAAGGGGTGGGTGTGATTGCCAAAGTGCCTCTGGACTCCGGCTGGCTGACTGGAAAGTATGATGGCCAAAGTCGATTCAGCGGGATCAGAAGCAGATGGAGTAGAGAGGAAATTGAAAGGCGTGGAGAGTTGGTTGGACAAGTGCAGCGTATTGTAGGAGATGACCAGTCTATCGTTCAAGCTGCTCTGCAGTTTATTCTTTCTCATACAGGAGTATCTACTGTGATCCCTGGAGCAAGGAACATTCATCAACTGAAACACAATTTATCTGCTTCTGAAAACAGTTTGTCAGAAGGGGTTAAAGAAGAGTTAAGGCAACTTTGGGTAGAAGATCTACAACATGCGGAGCTTTCGTGGTGACTTCAAATAAGCTGTTCAAAAATAAAGTTTAATAGAAACATTTAATAAGTGCCTGATCTCTGCTGCGTTTTATCGCATTGGAGGTCAGGCACTTTATCATCTAACAAATTAATCTTTCTACCAATTCAACGTCTCCAGGAACCGAGCGTATGACCAAACGATCAAATTCACACCTATAATCGTCCACACGATAAGAAACCCGACCAGAACCTTCACCCGTGTGAAGAAGTCACTCACGTAAATCCTCTCCCTTTTAAGAGATTAGCTTCTTATCTAACTTATATGCTCACTTCTCCGGTCGGATTCCCATTAAGAGTGTCCAAGCTGTAAATTCTCATAAAAAAAGAAGAAGGTCTCTAGTAGAAACCTTCTTCTTACTCATGCTTTATTTTTTCTTCAACCGCTCAATCAAATCCGCAAGAGCAGGATCGTTGAGGTAGTTTCCGATCGTAATGATTTCCTTGTCAGGGTGCGCTTTTCTCGCTCGCTCCTGCAGGTCTTCATGGACGACGATGATGTCGGAGTGTTCCGGAGCATCTTCGATTCGGTAGTGCTTGACTTCGATGCCTTCGATTTCATTCTTCTTAAGTTTCTTCCTGAAGGTCGTGGCGCCCATGGCACTGCTTCCGGCACCGGCGTCACACGCGAAGGAAATCTTGTTGATTTCTTCCGTTTGCTGCTGTTTGGCAGCAGAAGATTTCTTGCCTTCTTGTTTCATCGCTTTCGACTTCTCTACAGAAGCAGCCAGTTCATCGTCATCTTCGGAACCTTTGTCCAATTTAAGGATGACCGATGTAACTAGGAACGTTACGACTGCGGCTACAAGTACACCGGCGATGATTCCGATGAAGCTTCCTTTCGGTGTCAAACCAAGGTAGGCGAAAATGGAGCCTGGGCTTGGTCCGGCGACGAGTCCTGCGTCAAACAGGCTGAATACAGCGATCCCTGACGCACCACCGGCGATCATACCGATGATTGTAAGGGGTTTCATCAGAACGTACGGGAAGTACAGTTCATGAATACCGCCGAAGAAGTGGATGATGATGGCACCCGGGGCTGTTCGTCTTGCCGTCTTTTTACCGAAGAGAGTGAATGCGAGCAGCAATCCAAGTCCTGGTCCAGGGTTGGATGCGACTGTGAAGTAAATGGACTTCCCGGTTTCGGCAGCGGCTTGCATACCGAGAGGATAATAGATTCCTTGGTCGATGACGTTGTTCAGGAACAATACTTTCGCCGGTTCGTTGATCAAGGAAAGCAGCGGAAGTAAGCCTGTCGCGACCAATGCTTCGATGGCTGCAGTGACCCCGTTGTTTGCGTATTCGATCGCTGGACCGATAAAGTAGAACGATAGGATCATAAGTAAGAAACCTAGAATACCGAGAGAGAAGTTGTTGACGATCATTTCGAATCCGGCTGGGATTCTATTTTCAACCAGCTTGTCGAATTTCTTGATGACCAAGCCTCCCAAAGGACCGATGACCATCGCGCCTAAGAACATCGGGATTTCGGATCCTACGATCAAGCCGATCGCACCGATCGCTCCCATGACGGCTCCACGTTGTCCGCCGACCATCCGTCCGCCGGTGATGGCTAACAAGAGTGGCAGGAGGTATTTGATCGCGGGTCCGACGATGGTTGCGAGTTCTTCGTTCGGCATCCATCCGGTCGGGATGAACAAAGCGGTCAGGAGTCCCCAGGCGATGAACGCTCCGATGTTCGGTAGTACCATATTGGTCAGGAATCCGCCGAACGCCTGCACCTTAGCGCGGGCGGAAGGGGATTTCTTGTATTCCACGACATTATCCGTGGCATGTGCTGGGTTTGCCATATGTGTCATTCCTTTCTTTTATAAAAATATAATCAGAGCAATAGCAAAGGAAAAGTTTTCGTATACAGGTTATTCAACCGAATTGATGACTTCCAACACGCGTTCTTCACTGTCCGCTTCTTCCAGCTGATCCTTCGTTTCATCTTCGATCAGGATGGAAGACAAGTCGGAAATCAAATCCAGGTGTCCGTCGCTGTCTTCAGCCGCGAGGACGAAGAAGGTCTTCACTTCTTTGTCTTTCGGGAACAGCACAGGTTCGTCCAGTTTCAAATAGGAGACACCTGTTTTGTTGACGGTGCCGTTGTTTTTGGCGTGGGGCATCGCGACTCCGGGTACGATGACGATGTAAGGACCGTTTTCGTGGACACTTTCGATCATGTCATCGATGTATCCGGAAGTGATGGATCCATTGTCCAGTAATGGTGCGGCTGCTTCCTGGATGCCTTGTTCCCAGGAATCTACGGATGATAAGAAACGGATATTTCCTTCTAGTTGTTCAGCTAACATATGAACACTACCTTTCGTTTGAAGTTACAATCGTTTTGTCTTCTTGCAGTCTGAAGTAGTTTTCTTTGATTTTCGTTCTGAGAGCGCTTTCTTTAATGCCTGTAAAATGGGCGATGGCTTCATCGATGCCATGCTCATGGATATAAGCTTGCAGCGTGACCGACTCTTCATCTTCCGGGTAGTCGAATAAGAAGGCCGATGCCACCGCGATGGAGAGGTTTTCAACCTGATAACCTTTTTGGAAAAGCTCCATGGTCGGTTTGACTAATCGTTCGTTGGCTCCAAGCTTTCGTATAGGCGCTCGTCCGACGCGAGTCACCTCATCGCTGATGTTTTCATTCTTGAAACGTTTGATTGTCTGTTCGATGAAATCACACATTTCCTTAGAAGCGAAGTTATGCTTTTCAATCAGATATCTCGCGGATTCCAAAAGAATCGCTTTTAAGAATTTTTCAATCTGCGGATTCTTCAGGGCACTCTGGATGGTAGGATAACCCTCGAGGAACCCTTTATAGGCTGTGGCCGCATGGCCGAGGTTGACGATATACAGCTTCCGTTCGATGAATGATTCCAACGTTTCGACGTAGGTCGCATCCTTGATTACCGGAAGGTCTGGGTTTTTCATTCCTGACTTTTCAATCAACCATTCATAATAAGGTTCCACCAATGTCCGTTCTCCTTCCTCTCTCTCCTCGGAGAGGGAAAGGCGGTCGATCGCAGAATTCGGAAATCCGACGTGAGATAAGAGCGTGTCCATTTCCTCATCGGATACGTTCTTACGAATCTCTTCTTTCAATGCCGAAGACGCGTCGATCATATTTTCATTGGCGATGAGGTCCACCTTGTTTTTACCGAGGTGGACTCTCTTTGCCAAACCTTTGGACAGGACAGGGGCGATCTTCGATAAGTTGTTCGCTCCTACCGAAGTGGTGATAAGGTCAGCGTCTACGATCGCATCTACGACGTCATCCTGGGATTTGCCATCCAGGGCGCGGACAGGGGAGATGGTTTCGACTGTACGATTCTCATCTATGATTTCCAGCAAATAGTTGTGATTTTCATTGATCCGTTCGACCGCCGTATCATTCACATCGACGAAACAAACGTCATATCCGGATTTGTTCAATAAATATCCGATCAATCCTTTTCCGATATTTCCTGCACCGAAGTGTAACGCTTTCATAATTGCCCCTCCTTAAAATCCCTAAATCCTCTTTCTAAAGGTTCTATTCAAGGTTTGCATGGTATTCCCAAAGCGATTGAAGTTCGATGTTTTTCTTGTTCACCATCATCAAGGCGAGGGAATCACCGAATAGCAGCAGGCTTTGTTCGAATAAACTCTTCATCGGCTGCTGGGAGTGCACTTCGCCAGGAGCGTCGATTTTCGAGCTGACAGGGATTCGGACGAACACATCCGCGTATTCACTCATGGAACTGTCCGGGTTCGCACCGATGTGAGCGACTCTGGCTTTGTACTGTTTCGCTTTACTAGCGATGATCAGTGGGAATTGTGTTTCTCCACTACCGGAGCCGACGATAAGCAAGTCTTTATCCGTGATCGCAGGTTCCGTGATTTGACCGACGACGTACGTTTGGACTCCAAGGTGTGCCAAACGCTTTGCAATTGCCTGAAGCGATAATAACACGCGTCCGACTCCTACAAAAAATACTTTTTCCGCTTTATTGATTTCCTCAAGCAACTGATCGACTTGTTCGCTGTCGACGTTGCTTAAACTTGATGTAATTTCCTCGGTTATTTGTTTTGTAGCTTCTGTGTAAGTGCTCATACTGATTTAACCTCCTCTTTTAATCCTTTGCGAATTGCTTGTTCAACGATTTCGATGTTTTCTGAAAGGGTATTTCCTGATTTGAATAGGCTTGTGCTTCCTGCGACCAAGATGTCGGCACCAGCTTCGACCAGTCCAGAGATTTTCTCAAGGGATACACGCCCGTCGACTTCGATCTTCGTATCGAGTCCTTTGGATTGGATCAATTCTGATAAGTCTCTCACTTTCTGAAGTGCGTAAGAAACCTGCTGCTCGTTCTTATCTGTCGCAAATCCTGGATTGATCAACATGAGTAGAACGGTGTCGCATTGTTCCAGTACATAGTCGAGTACGGATAGCGGAGTAGCCGGGTTCAGAGCGACGCCGACTTTCGTTCCCTGTTTTTTGACCAGATTGATGTAACGGTCGATATGGGAGCTCGTTTCAAGGTGGAACGTGATTTGGTCGACTCCGATATCAAGCATTTCCTGGATAAAAAACTCGTTGTCGTTCGCCATGATATGAACATCGAATTTCATATCCGTGACTTTTCTCAACTGCTGGATGGTATTGATGCCAAGCGGCATGCTCGGGCTGAAACTTCCGTCGATGACGTCTATATGCAATGTATCTAATCCGGCGCTTTCGAGCTCTTTTACACTCTTTTCCAAGTTGCAGAGATCGGCGCACATGATGGATGGTGCGATTGTCACTTCTTTTTGCATGTTTGTGCCTCCTTGATTGCTTGTTTATGCCTTTTTTTACATTCTAGTGCCTGTTTGTGCATTTGTAAAGAGTTTCTTTTCGTGTTTATGCGTTTTTCTGCATGAATGGATTTGTGTGAGGGGTATACTATGATAAGATGAAGAAAACGAGGCGAGGAGTCAGAGGATTATGCTTAAACAAGAACGTCAACAGAAAATCATCGATATCCTCGATGAAGAACACAAAGTGATCGCCAGTGATTTGAGTAAGCGATTGTCGGTCTCTGAGGATACGATCCGTAGAGATTTGAAAGAACTCGACAGCCAAGGGGTCATCAAAAGGGTCCATAGCGGAGCCCTCCGGAAAGGGCCTCCTGTCGAGGATTTTTCCACGAGACAGAACATCTTCCATGAATCGAAATCCAATTTAGCTTCGAAAGCGCTCGATTTTATCAAAGACGATATGGTTATCATCATTGATGGAAGTACGACGAACTTGCAGCTCGTGAACCAGCTGCCTTTATCATTGAAGGGGACGATCATCACGAACAGTCCGCCGATCGCGATGGCCCTGACCAATCACCAGGATGTTGAAGTGATCATGATCGGAGGCACGTTGTTCAAGCAATCGATGGTCAACTTGGGAATCGATACGCATGAAGCGCTGAATAACATGCGTGCGGATTTATACATCATGGGCATTTATAAAATCGACCCTGAAATCGGCATCAGTGTTCCGAGTCTGGCCGAGGCCCTGGTGAAGAGGAAGATGGAGTCGATTTCGAATGAAACGATCGGCATGGTCACGAAAGATAAGCTTGACACGATTTCCAATCATATCGTCTGTCCGTCGAATCATCTCACTTATTTGATTACGGAAGGTGTTAATGAAGAGATTAAGAAGTTATATGAGAAACAGAAGATTACGATCATTGATTGATCGTATGGATGGAAGGTGCTTGTTCCTGGAAGGGGGCAGGCATTTTTTGTTTTAAGGTGACCAGCGGGCTTCCTTTTTTATTTTTCCTACATAGGATATTAAAAAAAGCAAGGAGAAAGCGGGATGTCTCATCAACGGATAAAGTCAGGGAACCATCTTCTGTTTGTGACCGAACCAGGCGGACATATCGTTCGGTCGGGGAAACCTGTTGAAGTGACGGAGGACTTGAGTGAAGGTATTCAGGTTCAGCCCTTTTACACGATCCGGATTGTCGGGGGCAACCGGGTGATCTCAGAAGGTGCGGTCACGTTCAAGCTCATCATGAAGATCAACCGAGTCAGCTTCCTGGTGCTGGATACGCTGACGCTTGAGCCGGGGGAGCAGTTCACAAGGACGTATGATGTTCCGGGCTTGATGCTTGCCATCAAAGCGGAAGGGGAGCATGGGGCTGGACTGAATGCGGTGGATGTGGCAGTGTTCGGGTACAAATTTTGAGATGTGAAAAATGCCTGCCCCCTTGGGTTAATCTTTAACCTGAGGGGGAGGGCATTTTTTTATTTTTCATGAAGTAATGGTTTTGAAAAGTTTGTAACTGAAATTTCATACACCATCATTCACGGTTATGAATCCCATGAAATCAACGTTTTTATCGATTTTGATATGTGTGGATTGTCCATAATTGAACGAGGCGGAATAAAGAAGTTTAGCGGCTCTATTCAACGGAAATCAGAGGGATACGAAACATGAAAATTCAGGGGAGAGCAGCTTCTGAAATCAATCAACAAAAGAAAGGAATATGCATATGTTCGGCTTCACGGATATCATCAAATTACTCCTGTCCGCCTTTATCATTCTGCCGACGGTTTCTATTATTAGAGAAGTCGGATATCTCGTCGTCACGCACCTGTTCGGTGTGAAAAGTTCAAAAGTTACCGTCGGTTGTGGGCCTGTCCTGTTCCGGCTCGGTGTCTTTGAAATAAGAAAATATTATTTCATGTATAGCTGGTGCAGTCATACGGAAATCGAATCAAACAATCGCTGGGTGCATCTCTTGATTTATGCTTCCCCTATCATCAGTACGATTGCGGCAGCGGTATTGGTCAATTCGATGGCTCATGCTGGTTGGCTGCAGCCGCAGGGTTTCTGGGAACAGTTCATCTTTTATGCGCTCTATTTCCTTTTGTTTGATGTGCTGCCGATTTATTATCCGGATGGGAAGCCGAGCAATGGAAGGGTCGTGTATGACCTGCTGCGACATCACCAGCTCCCTGATTTTCAACGTCAAAGCTATTAAGTGAAGTCCATTTTGCTTGATAATTCGTATCGTAGCCGTTTTCTAATATAAGAGCCCCCTTCATAAGGGGGCTTTTACTGGTTTATTCACTTTCTTGTTTACGGAGAGTGATTTCTTCTTCGATATCACTAGTCATTATTGTCATGTTTAAAGAATTTAAGTTTTCAAGTTCTTCTTTTTCAAAATCTGTCATTGTTAGTGCCTCGACTGTGGTCTCCGCTTCGATCGTCATGGTTTTTTCAAGTTCAAGTTTTGGAACAGAAATTTTAATCTCCTGTGAAGAAGGATTTCCTTTAGGTTGTAACGTTATAGAGTGTTTAGCTTGAAAACTTTTCTCGATGTCGAAAAACATCCCTTCAATATCATGAGTGATGATATAATCACCCGTTTCCTTTTCAAAGGTATATGTATATGGGATTTTTTCCTGTCCATCTACATTTGTACCTGTCTTCTCATCTTCTTGACATCCGACGATAAATAAAAGCGAGATCAAGAGTAAGACTAGTTTTTTCATTTGAATCCTCCTCCTTTAGCAAGTCTGAGCGTATCAAATAAAGTCTATATGAAAAAGAGGACTAAAGCCCCCGGGTTTTAAAAAGGGTTCGGAATCAAGTAAAAATACCTGCTCCCGATGTGAGAATCACAGTTGGAAGCAGGCATTTTTCACCTTACAGCTGAAAACCCTTTATTCAATTCCCTTAAAGTCTCCTCATAATCAGCGGTTTTTCTTACATTCTCGATGATGAATCCACTCTTCGGATACGTCGGCATCCGCTTCAGACTGAATGATAAATCCTGCTCGGGCACATCATACTCGATGTTTTTCGCGAAAAATTCGAAGAAAGAACTCATGACCAAAACGGTCAGCCATTCCCCGGCACAGCGGTGTCCGGTGTGATGATCGCCTCCGCCTTGTGGTACGAAAGCGAAGGGACTGCCCTGCCAGTTGTCGAACCGTTCCGGGATGAATGCATTCGGGTCATCCCAGCTGTCCGGGTGGCGGTTCGTTCCGAAGAGATCGAGCACGACCCGTGTGTTTTTCTTGAATTCATAGCCTTTCCATAGGAAGGGTTTATCCACTTTTGCGATCATTGCCGGCACGAAAGGATAGTAGCGGCGTGTTTCCTGGGCGAACCAGTGACCGTAAGAGTCGGGGCCGTTTTTCAATTTTTCTGCGGTCTCCGGGTGTTGGTGCATAGCGAGCGCGCCAAGGATCAGGAAATAGGCTGTAGCGAGAAGGGGGCGGAACGAGTTGCTCAACTCGACAGCCGCGGTCTTCGTATCCCATTTCTTCCCGTTCGTTTCGCGGTGGTGAGCCATGATATAGGCGGCTGTATTCGGCTCAGGGTTGAGCTTCCCTTTACGGACGTCTTTGATTATTTTTTCCAGCCATGCCTGATGGCTGTCCCGTGCTTTTTTCCCTTTGCGGAAGCGGGAGAGGGAGCCACCGAAGGAATCGATCATATCGATCATTTCTGTCGTCCGCTGCTTCACTTCACTTTCCTGGAGCGGGACACCGGCCCATTCACAGCCTGCACGTGTGAGGATTTCCTGCATTTCATCAAAAAGAACCACTTGGTCGCGATGCTCCCATTCATCCACTTTCGCATCCAAATGTTTCAGAGCCATCTGCTTCAACTCTTCGACACGATCAGGCGTGAACATGGAAAGGAACGTGCGCTTCCGGTTGCGGTGGGCTTCACCGTCCATCCCGTGGAGACTTCCTTCACCGAACAGCGACATTTTTAACGGCTTCGGCATTGCTCCTTCACGTTTGAATTTTTCTGTATCATAGAAGATTTCTGCCGCTTCCTCTCCAGCGATGCAGACTGCTTTCTTTCCAAGCAGACGGGTTTCGAATAAATCCGATCCCAGTTGATCCCGCTGTCCCGGTAAGAATTCAAATCCTTCATCGATGAGGGAAAACGTTTGATCCCATTGTTCGGCGCGTGGGATGGTTTTGTTTTTTGTCATGTATACCTCTCCTCTAAACTCTATGTAATTTATACTGGTCATCTATTACCCTTGTGGGGGGCTGGGCAAACTCAATCGCCCTCTGTAAAAACGCTTACAAAAATGGTAGAATAGAAGTACAGCAGGTTCTTGAAAATCATAGGAGGGTTTCCCGATGACGGTAAAAATACTCGTTGCTTATGATGGTAGTGAGTGCAGTCAGAGAGCTCTATGGGAAGTGAAAAATCAGGCCCCGCACGCTGAAGACAAAGAAGTGCACATCGTTCAAGTCGCCAGCCCTGATGGTCCTTCCACTTTCGCCGCGGTATCGAATGAAATCGCGAAGGAAATGGCGGCCACCATGGAAGATGGGATGGAAGATATCAAGCGGGAACTTGCTGAAGAAGATTTCCGGGTGTTGACGAAAGTGCTTGCCGGTAAAGGCAACCCGGGGGAAAGTATTTGTAAATATGCAGAGGAACAGGACATGGATTTGATCATTATCGGTAACCGCAGTCTCGGAAATGTGAAGCGGTTGTTCCTGGGTAGTGTGAGTAACAATGTCGTCCAGAATGCGACGTGTCCGGTTTTAGTGATGAAATAAATGTAGAAGAAAGACCAAGGGTTTCATTCCTTGGTCTTTTTGAATGGGTGCTGAGACGTGCTTAAAACTCTCTCCAGCTTTCATCTCCCATAATTCTTTTAATTATTGCATGCCCTTCCCATATAGCAGCAACCTCCAATCCTTCACACTCGTCTTCGGTAGAATCATAAATTTCACCCTTATGATAGATCGAGGACCCTTTCGATATAACATCAAATATACAAGAAGGAGGAGACCAGGCACTTTCCTCATCTTCAAATGGACGATAATCAACTTTCGGCCATTCTCCAGATTTCACTACATCATCATACACACCTACAATGAATTGGAATTCTTCTTTCTGGGGTAAGTCATTGTAATCTTTTCCTATGTATTTATAAATACCTATCCCGGCATCGTTGAATATTTTCCCGAATGCGAATGTATCATCCGGCAATGGGATCGCCAATACATCACCGGTCTTAATCCGCTGTCTCTTTGGCATTACAGTACACTTCTTTTTTTGGTTTCTGAGTGATATGATAATCTTTTTAACTTCCACTGCCGCTTAATTTAAATCTATCAATGACTAAAGAGTAGAGCCGATAAATTCCCACACCAATAACAGCACTTAAAGTGTTCAGAATTATATCGTCGACATCCGTTGCCCTGCCAACACCGGCTCTTTGAGTGAATCCGGTAAGGGTGTAGGTTTGAATAAGTTGCGCTGATTCGATAAAAAGTGTAGTGATAAATAGGCTGATGACTACTTTTTTACTGCTTTGGACTATTCTTAAATGCAACAAGGCGAAGGCGAATGGAGTAAGCAATAATAGGTTGCCGAGCAGCTGCACATATTTGGGTAGAACAAACAGGTGATCATTCAGCGTACCCAAAATTGAGGCAAAAGGTATCAAGTTTAAATTTTCTTCTGTCAATCCGAAATCACCGTGGTAATTATTCATATTGAAAAATTCAACACTTAGGTACAGGACATATTGATATAAGACAAATATGTAGAGGATAAACAGGATGAAAATCAGATACTTGAATTTTGTATCAACCTTACTTTTTGAGCCTATCATCAATGCGGCTGAGAACGGTATGATCCAGTTTGCAATTGATGTAGGCAGGGAGGTCTGACTCATCGCAAATATTAAATAGAATATGGATACGACGACGGTGGTGCTTAACAATAGTTTTTGTTTACTTTCATTTTCCATTTCATCACCTGAACAAATTATTCATTTGGATTTGTACCTTTGAGTTTGTATATAAAAAAGACAACTGTATTGATTCTAGTAAAATTCATCCAGGTTTTTCAATGTTATTAAGAATTCTCCTAACATTTTTCTATACCAAACAGGTCTGTCGTTACAGGAATACAAATTGAAAGCTGAAAATTATAAACTTTTTTAGTAGAAAAACTAGAATTTTGGAAAATTTATGATATTCTAGTAGAAACGCACAGCTTATTTTTTACGTTGTTACGAAAGCGCTTTCTATTGGTGATTTTTAATCAAAGAATAATAGATTGTGCTTTTTTCTTACCGGATAAGGAAACCGGTTTCGTTGTTTCTTTTCCGGTCACTAAACAGGGAGGATGAGTGGATGAAACGTATAGGTTTGTTGTTGGTGGTCGCTGTCTTGTCACTGATGGTGACGGTGCAGGTGTTTGCGGATGATGATGAGAAGCAGGATGCTGAGTTGTGGGAGGAGAAAGATTTCTATCCTTCAAATGATCAAGCGGCCGTTTCTTACTTGGTGTTCACAGATTTGCTTAGTCAAGCAATCGAGGGCACAGAATATGAAGAAAACGTGGTCCAGCAGATCGCTGAGGAAAAAGGATTTTGGAAAGGCAAAGGAAAAGCGGCTATTAAACATAAAGAAGCTCTGGAGTTGTTAGAGCATGTATTCCATAAACAATCATGGGAGGCAGAAACGACTAAAAATGAGAGCAAGCCAGTGAAATGGAATGAGGCGAAAGGGTACCTGAATTCAGTGGCGGATTATGTACTCACAGATGATTCCTACGAAGAAGAAAGCTTCAATGGTACAGCTCTGATCAATGAGCCAGGTGTCGAACTTGAAGGTGTGACCATCGACGGTGACTTGATCATCACTGAGGGAGCTGAAGGGGAAACCGTCTCTTTGAAGTCGACGAAAGTCAAAGGGAAGGTATATATCCAGGATAAAGTTCAGAACGAACTTGTATTGGATGAATCAGAAGTCAATCAAGTGGTCGTCTACTCGATGGGATCGGAAGCTTCAGACTGGTCTCTTGTCTGGAATGACGAATTCGTAACTAAAACCATTGATTCCTCGAAGTGGAGCTACGATACGGGGAACTGGCTTGTAGACGAAGATGGCAATGGTGTTTCTCCGGGGTGGGGAAACAATGAGCAGCAATACTATACCGATTCTTCGAAAAACTCATTTATTGATGATGGAAATTTAGTCATCAAAGCAATTAAGGAAAAAAGTCCAGTTACGGATGAATACGGTTCTTACGACTATACATCCGCCAAGTTGAAAACTAAAGGACTTTTCAGTAAAAAATATGGTAAGTTCGAAGCCCGCATGAAGCTTCCAGAAGGACAAGGGTATTGGCCTGCTTTTTGGATGATGCCTGAAGATAGTGTGTATGGAACGTGGCCGGCTTCTGGTGAGATTGACATCATGGAAGCGGCAGGGGATGATACGAGCACGATCGGCGGAACGATCCACTATGGTCAGGAATATCCGTTGAATACGTATCGTGGCAAGGAATACCATTTCCCTGAAGGGGAGGACTATACGGGTTACCACACGTACTCCGTGGAGTGGGAACCTGGTGAAATCCGCTGGTATGTCGATGGGGAGCTATACCAGACGTTGAACAATTGGTTCAGCAAAGGTCCTGATCAGGCAGCCAATTATACATTCCCGGCACCTTTTGACCAGCCGTTCTATATGATTCTCAACCTGGCTGTCGGTGGCTGGTACGGTGGTAATGCAGATGAAACCACACCGTTCCCTGGAAAAATGAAAGTCGACTATGTACGCGCGTATGAATTGACAGGGCGTGACTACAAAGAGCCGGTTGAACCGAGCACGAATCTTGAACCTCTTCCGGAAGAAGCGAAACAGCCGGCGGAAGATGGCAACTTGATCTATGACACGTCTTATGAAAAAGGCTTCGCGATCGTTGATGAGAATACAGATACGATGGATGAGACATACTGGAACTTCCTGACTCTACCTGATTTCGGAGGGCAGGGCAGCATCAGTACCGAAGTCATCGATGGAACGACGTTTGCAAAAACTGAAATTACCCAGCCGGGAAATGCTCTATGGGCACTGCAGCTTATCCAAAAGCTTTCCATCGGCGAGGGACGCAGCTATAAAGTGACCTTCGATGCGAAGTCCGATGCCAATCGTACCATCATGACAAAAGTATCCGGAGGAGCTGAGCGTGGATATGCGAATTATTCCGGTGAGCAGACAATCGAACTGACGGATACGGTTCAGACGTATGAATATACGTTCAAGCATAATCAGGATAATGATTTGGCTGCTCGTCTCGAGTTCAATATGGGATCCGTTTCTACGAATCCGGTTTGGATCGGGAATGTGAGAATCGAAGAAATTACAGGTCAGGAACAGGAGTCCAATCAAAAAGAGCCATTAGCAGATGGCAATCACATTTACAATGGAACTTTCGACCAAGGGGATTTCAGCCGCATGGTTTACTGGGATTTCGCGACTCAAAACGGCGCAGATGCTGTAGCATCCGTCGATCCGGATGATCGTTTCCTACACATCGACGTATCGGATGGAGGCACGAACCCTGAAGATATCCAGTTGAAACAGACAGGACTTCAGTTCCTTAAAGGCAATACGTATGAATTGACGTTCCGTGCCAAAGCGGAACAAAGTGGAGAAACAGCAGTGATTGATTTCATCAGCAGCGATGGAGCTACATCTTACTCCGGACAGAAATCGGTTTCCCTGGATGCAGATTGGAACACGTATACCGTACCATTCGAAATGACAACAGAAACCACAGATCTTGAAGGTCAGCTGTTGATTCACCTCGGAGGAGCAGTTTCGGATATTTCAATTGATGATGTCCGTTTGATTCAGACTTCAAGCTACATCGATTATGACAATGTGGATATGAATCCGTTGAGCAACGGAGACTTCTCCGCAGGAATGGATGGGTGGTCCTCGTATATCCATAACGAGGGTGCAGTTGCTTCAGTGGATGTCCAGCAGGAAGTGTTGAAGGTTGATATCACAAACGGAGGTAAATATGCTTGGAGTGTACTTGCAGAGCATCCTGCCCTATCTCTTACCAAAGGTGTCACGTATCAGCTGACGTTTGATGCGAAGTCGACAGTTTCTAGAGATATGGAAGTTACAGTTGAAAATGCCGGGTACCACAGATTTTTTGAAAAAGTGATTTCTCTTACCCAGGATTACCAAACGTTCACGTATCAATGGGATATGCCAGCTGATGACGAAGTCTCCTTGAAGTTTTTAATGGGACTTGTCAGCGATGCCCATACCATCGAAATCGACAACGTCCAGTTGGAGGTTGTCGTACCTGAATAAATCTAGTAAGGAACGTCTGTGTTTCAGGCGTTTCTTTTTTATTTTTGGTGTAAGTTAAAAATGAGGGAACATCATAGTTAACGGGTTCTAAACTCTAAATAAAATACTCTTAAGGATGTTTCGAGCACATCTCAATCGTATGGGGACCGGGAAAACGGGGAGACTCCTGTGGGAGGTACATGATCGGTGAGATCCCGGAAGGCTGGAAGCCTGAGGAAGCTCACCACATGCCCACGGAAAGCGAGTCGTTTTCCCGGTCCTCATTTACTGACAAAATTCTCGAAACAAATGATTTTAAAATTCAATCAATTTTATTGACACCTTCTGGTTGGTGTTATAAGATGGGCAACATCCATCAACAAAACAATTTCATAGTCTTCTTATCCAGAGAGGTGGAGGGACTGGCCCTTTGAAACCTCGGCAGCGGGACTGATGATAATCATCATAAACTGTGCCAATTCCAGCAGGTGCATGAATGCACATGAAAGATAAGAAAAGACGGCATGCCATACATACGAGAGCCCCTCTTCTTATTTTTGAGAAGAGGGGCTTTTTTGTACCCGATAATAGAAAGGTGGAGGTTGGAATGAAACGGACATTGGAACAGCGCTTGGAAGACGGACCGGTCATATGCGGGGAAGGTTATTTGTTTGATTTGGAGCGACGGGGATATTTGCAGGCAGGTTCATTTGTCCCGGAAGTGGCTTTGGAGGATCCCGATGCGTTGAAGCAGACGTACCGGGATTTCATGAAAGCCGGGTCTGATGTGGTGCTCGCTTTCACTTATAATGCGAACCGGGAAAAATTGAAGCTGATTGGAAAGGAAGACAAGTTGGAGCCCTTGAACCGTTCGGCGATCCGCCTGGCGAAGGAGGTTGCGGCGGAACACCCGACGGAGGAGGCGCTTGTGGCCGGGAATATCTCCAATACGAACCTTTTCGACCATGAAGATGAGGAGTCCAAGCAATCCGTCCGCAGCATGTTCGCTGAAATGGTCGGCTGGTGCAGGGAGGAGGGCGTCGATTTTGTGAATGGCGAGACGTTCTATTACTACGAGGAAGCGAGCATCGCTTTAGAAGAAATTCAAAAGCAGGGCTTCTCCGCGGTCATTACGCTCGGGCTGATGGAAGAAGGCGTCCTTAAAGACGGGTATACGGTAGAAGAAGCGTGCCGGCTGTTGGAAGAACAGGGGGCACTGGTCGTAGGGTTGAACTGTTTCCGTGGCCCGGCCACGATGCAGCCGTTTATAAATAAAATCAGACAGACGTGTGACGGGTACGTAGGCGCTCTGCCTGTTCCCTACCGGACGACGGAAGAAAACCCGACGTTCTTCACGCTTTCAGACAGCGGATGTTCCTGTTGTCCGCCGCTCGAAACCCCTTATCCGACAGCCTTGGATCCGTTGATGTGCAACCGTTATGAACTTTCGCAGTGGGCGAAAGAGGCGTATGACTCCGGGGTGAATTATTTCGGGCTGTGCTGCGGTGCGTATCCGAGCATGCTCCGGCAAGTGGCGGAAACAGTCGGCCGTGAAGCGATCAATTCGAAGTATTCTCCGGATTTGGAAGGTGAATACAATAGTGTCGCCAGCAATCTTTGAATGGTTCAATTCTCATCTAAAGAAAAAATTCTTGTAGGAGAATATATTTTACTGATTTAAATTGACAAAGTATTAAAGCTGTACTATGATGAGCAACATCAACCAAATAACGAAATACAAATCTTCTTATCCAGAGAGGTGGAGGGACTGGCCCTTTGATACCTCGGCAGCGGGACTGATGATTCATCATCAGAAACTGTGCCAATTCCAGCAGGTGCTTTTCGGAGCACATGAAAGATGAGAAGAGACGGTATCTCATACATATGAGAGCCCCTCTTCTTATTTTTTTATAAGAAGAGGGGCTTTTTTTGTTCGTTAGGTGAGAAGGGGGAAGAAGATGATTGAATTTGATGGTGTGTCGAAGGTTTATCAAGCCGGCGGCCATGAGCTGCGGGCGGTCGATGAGGTTGATTTGACGATTAGAAAAGGAGAGATCTTCGGCGTGATCGGGTTCAGTGGTGCAGGAAAGAGTACGCTGGTGAGATTGGTCAATCTGTTGGAACGTCCTACATCAGGCAGAGTGGTCGTGGATGGAGAGGACTTGACCCGGCTGTCGAAGCCGAAGCTGAGAAATGTACGAAAACGGATCGGTATGATCTTTCAGCACTTCAACCTTCTGGAGTCGAAGACCGTCCGTCATAATGTCGCTTTTCCACTTGCGATTTCGGGAGTTCCTAAAAGAGAACTTCAGGCGCGGGTGGAGGAAATCCTTGAGTTCGTCGGATTGTCGGATAAAGCCGATCAGTATCCGGAAGAACTATCCGGAGGGCAAAAACAGCGGGTGGGCATCGCCCGGGCACTTGCGACTTCACCGGATATCCTCTTATGTGATGAAGCGACTTCAGCTCTCGATCCGGAGACGACGAAATCGATTTTACGTCTCTTGAAACGTGTCAGGGATGAGTACAACATCACCATTCTCATGATTACCCATGAGATGAATGTCGTCAGGGAAATCTGCGACCGGGTGGCGGTGATGGAGAATGGAAAGGTCATTGAAAAAGGAACCATCTTTGATCTGTTCTCCTCTCCTAAGCACCCAACCACCCAAAATTTCGTCCGGACCGTGATGGAGAACGAGATTCCGGCTTCGATTTTGGAAGGCATTGAAAGGAGGGGATCCGAACGAAATATTTACCGGATTACGTTTATCAATGAGCACGCCGGAGAGCCGATTCTCTCCCGGGTTGCAAAACAATTCCAAGTTGAAGTGAATGTCCTGTTCGGCCAAATCACGGAGCTTCAAGGAACTCCTTTCGGTCATCTGGTAGTTGAGCTGCAGGGAGAAGACAAGGAAATTTTACGAGCGATCGATCACATTCAATCGAACGTATCGATACAGGAGGTGGAAGCACATGCAGGTTAATTTAGCTGACTTTTGGCCGCGGATCTTAGAAGCGACCAACCAGACATTGCTCATGGTCGGAATTTCGCTTTTGCTTGCGACCTTGATTGGTCTTCCGCTTGGAATCATTCTCGTCGTGACGAGAGGAGGGGGGCTTCTTGAAAACCGGTCGGTGTTCAACGTATTCAGTACGGTCGTCAACTTTTTCCGTTCCATTCCATTCATTATTCTGCTCGTTGCGATTCTACCGTTCACGCGGCTGATTGTCGGGTCATCGATTGGAACAGCGGCCGCTGTCGTCCCGCTCGTCATTTTTTCTGCTCCGTACATTGCTAGATTGGTAGAGAGCAGTCTGCTGGAAGTGAAGCCTGGGGTGGTTGAGGCAGCAGAAGCGATGGGAGCGACGCCCTGGCAGATCATATGGCGTGTGTACATACCTGAAGCGCTCAGTTCGATCACCCTGAACTTGACGATTGCGACCATCGGCCTCGTAGGAGCATCTGCGATGGCGGGCTTTGTCGGAGGAGGAGGTCTTGGAGATTTGGCGATTTCATATGGCTATCAGAGATTTGAAACCGACATCATGATTGCAACCGTACTTTTACTCGTCTTGATCGTTCAAGTCACGCAAACGATCGGAACTTTTATATCTAAAAAAATTCGTAGACAATAGGAGGAAAAAGAAATGAATAAATTTATAATCGTTATTACCCTTATCCTGGCAGCTGTTTTAACCGGGTGTTCTCAAGAAGGAGAAGCGGAAACGAAAGAGAAGCAAGTGGTCAAAGTAGGATTGAATGGCTCTGGTGTACCGATCTGGGAAAAAATCAAGGAGAAGGCAGCCGAAGAGAATATTGAGATTGAACTGGTTGAGTTCGCTGACTACGTCCGTCCGAACATCGCCCTTGCTGATGGTGATATCGATTTGAATGCATTCCAGACGGTGAGTTATTTCGATGCCTTCATCAAAGAACGGAATTTGGATTTAGCACCGGTCGGGACAACGTTGATTGCGCCGATGGGCATCTACTCGGACAAGTATGAGGATGTCTCCAATATCCCGGAAGGCAGCTCCATCGCGCTCCCGAAAGAAGCGACGAACATGGGCCGTGCCCTGCTGCTTCTTGAAAAATCCGGGCTGATCGGACTGCCGGAAGATTTTGATGGGAATGGCTCGATTGATAAAATCGAGGAGAATCCCAAGAACTTGACGTTTGAACCGATTGTCGCTGCCCAGACGCCGAGAGTACTGCCGGATGTTGCCGCTTCTATTATTAACAACGGGGTAGCGGTAGAAGCTGGATTTGTCCCTGTCGATGATGCAGTTTTCATCGAGGATGATACTGCCCAGCCATACATCAACATTATTGCGGCGAGAGCCGATGAAGCAGATAAAGAAGTCTATCAAACAATTGTAGACCTCTATCAAGAAGAGGATGTCGCCAATCATATCAGAGACGTTTACAATGATTCATTGATTCCTACATTCGTCCCGCTTGAGAAGATTGGCTGGTAAATTGAATCTATTAAAAAAACGCACGAAGAAAAAATTCTTCGTGCGTTTTTTATGTCAGGTCTATACCAAGGAAGAACCCTCTTCTTCCTCCGTTTGATAGTTTTCTTTTGACTCATCATACAAGACGAGAAGATAGAGCGGCATCGGAAGTAGGAAGACAAATTGAAAAATCATGCCGATGAGCGGAATTCCCGCAAGTATACCGACGATCAGACCGACAATCAGCAGCACAAGCCACTTCTTCTTCAAGAATGAAAAATAGTTTTTCCACACATTCTGCTTCTCGTAAAATGCGATATAAATGAGAGGTGAAGAAATGGCGATCACTAGATAGGTCAGAACGGTAAAGACGAAGTTGATTGCAGGCTCCATACCTGGTCCCTGGCTCCCAAACATAAACCCACCGAATAAGAATAGGAGGCCAAGTGGAATAAGTAACACCATGATTAAAACCGTCATTAATAAAGAAAAGGCCACTAGACGCCAGAAATAACGGAGACCGTTTTTGAAGAAGCTTTTAAACCCTTGGAATTTACCAAGCTTCACTACATCCACAAACGAACCGATCATTGCGGCTTGTGAATAAATCCCAATGGCCAAAGCTAAGACGAAGGCACCGATGATGAAGGGGACGAATGTCAACAACTGCCCCGGGTCCGTTTCAATCATTCGGAAGGATAAGCCGTTTCCTAACAACCATGCGACAGCGAATCCACCAATTCCAATAAAAATGAGAAACTGCATTCCCAGAATCATCAGTGCAGGGACGTACCCTTTATTTGAAAATAAGTCGGTTACAAACCGCTTCCATGCAAAATTCATACTACACTCCCTTTCTTTCTGTCATCTTCAATTCCATTCATCACCGATTGTGCAGTTCATAGAAAGGGAAGAAGACGCAAACGGTGAACATTGTATCATTTCACTTATAGAATTGATACGAGAGACTCTGTGAAAGTTTTTCCAATTCGTTATCATATTCAACCTTGTAGTGACTGTATAGGTATATTCCCGCTGTTCAGTGGACACTCTTATACTAAAACACTGAAAAAGGTGATTCTATGAACGGCATCCGCAAACCTCTTTTACAAGAAACGCTCTATTTATGTACAGATCAGTGGGTTTACCGTGTTATCATCCATTATTGTTATAAACGCTATAAAGGTTCTGACGGCTATGTAACCCCTGAAGAATTACTAGAATACCTGCAGGGGACCGATGAGTTTGAGAATTATAGTTTAGAAGAAGTCGTGCATGATTTGAAAGCATTGGAACTTCTGGGGAACCTGGTTTCAACGAGCGAACAGCATGAAACGGAAAAGTCGGAGGAAAAGAGTGAGGTCAGGTATAAGGTGAGTGAAGTGACGGTCGGTTTCCAGAAAGTCATTGAACAGTTGGAGTCTACTAAAATGGAGAAGCATGCTATATAAAAAACCTGGATAACCGGGAAATAGGGGAACAAATATTGCTCTAAATAAGGGTGGCCACGATGTTGTTTCGTGGTCACCCCTTTTTTATAAAAAACATACTTACAACATCCATTCACCAGACTGCCACAAATCATACAAAAGGTTCTCTGATTCTCCTGTATTTCCATTGATGACGAACGTTTTGGTCAGGTACTTGGTGTCGACTTCCACCTCCCAGAGTGGAAGATAAACGATACTGGTTTCTTTGATTTCATACCTGGGTTTTTTCAAGATGTAATTCCGGTTGATTTGTTTTTCTTGAATATTTACAACATACTTGCTCAATAAATCCTGCTTTGTGATTCTTGCCTTCTTCACCTTTGATTCCGATACTTCTTTCTCGTTGATAGGGGGGACATTAGGGAATAATCCCCGATATCCCGAAACCGCATCGATAAAAGCCATATTCGGTTTTACTTTAGGTGGGAAGGGCTTCCGATCAGCGATGATGAGCATCTTTACGATCCACATAGGGTGGTAAAGTTTCTCTTTTTTCACGATCCCATTTTCTAATGTTTCTTTCGTTACATTACGATTCATTTTCAGTGAGGGCTTCAAGTTTTTATACATGTACTCTGGTAATTCTTGTTCTGTTACGGTTTCTTCTCCTAAAATGTTCACGTTCATTCTGTCACCTTCTTAAGCGTCAATATCCATATGGTATCGGTCCACTTGCATTTGTTTCTCTTTCGTCGGTGGTTCGGTCATTAAACTGACCACAATCGTCAATATCGCGGAAACTGGAGCAGACACTAAGTGTTCAGACACCAATGCGAATGGGAGGAGGGCCATAACGATGAATGTGATCGTTCCTCCAAGCATACCGGCTAAAGCTCCAGCGGTATTGGCACGCTTCCACCACAATCCGAGGACAAGAGGGAAGCCGAATGCCGATAACATCGCTCCGCTGACCCAGCCGACCATGACTGCAATCAATTGAGGTGGATCGATGGCAAAGATGATTCCTACGATACTGGCCAGGATCATGACGACAAGTCCCAGGCGTGTCACCGCTTTTTCTGAAGCATCTTTATTGATATGTTCTTTATAAATGTCATGCGCGATTCCTGCTGCTACGGCTAATAACATAGCATCAGCAGATGACATGATGGCTGCTAAGAGTCCTGCTAACATCACGCCGGCTAACAGAGCGGGCATGTAATGTTCAATGACCGATATGAAGATCATGTCCTGGTTCTCAAGCGAGTCTGCTATTCCAAGGCTTGCCCCAGCTGAGGCAATGACAAAACCGAAAATAAAGACGGTCACATAAAGGAAGCAGGCTCCGAGAGCTGATCTTCGCGCTGTCTTTGCATCACGAGCAGCAAAGTTTCTCATAACGGCGGAAGGAGATACCACTCCGAACCACAAAAAGGCGATGAATAATCCGAAGTAGGACATCCAAGGCTGCGTCATAGAGCCGAATTGGGGATCGACCGCTAAGGCGTCTTGAATTAACGTTGCCATCCCGCCGTGGTCCATCAGGATGATGATGGCCAGAATGAACATGCCGATCACCATCACAGCTCCCTGGATCAAGTCTGTATATGTAATCGCCCACATACCACCAAGGGCGGCATATAAGGTGAAGCCTAATCCTAAGACGATGACTGCCGTGACGTAATCGATGCCTAATACATAAGATCCAATCAGTCCTGAAGCAGTCAATTGAGGAATCATATAAAAAGTCATGCTCAGGACGACTAAGATTGCAGCTACGATTTGAACGGATTTTCCATATCGATGTTTGAAGAATTCCGGAAGGGTTTTTACGCCGGTTCTTCTGATTTGTCCGGAAATTAAAAACATGGCAAAAGACGGGATGGCTACTGCACCAAAACCGTAGGCAAGTAAAAACGGCACGCCAAGTGCAACGCCTGAACCTACGGCACCCATCAATGAACTCGAACTCGCGACAGCTGCGAAAAACGCAAACGACCCTACAAAACTATTGATCTTCCCTCCAGCAGTCCAATAGTCTCCTTCCGAGGAGTGGGCGCGTTTGGCAAACCATATTCCTATGATCGTCATGATTCCTAAGTAAATGGCTAATATCGTTGTTTCCATTATTTGCACGGGTTATCACTCCTTCACAACACATTTCTATTATTGGTTTCTTCGGCTTGCTCGGCTTCTTTTTTCTCTAATTTCTCCATCCAAATGACATAAGTCACGGTCAATCCCAACCAGATGAAGAAGCAGGCAAACATCGCCCAACCTGCTAATGAAATCCCGGCGATGAATGTTTCGGTAGGCCACCATATCCAAAAGATCAAAGAGATGATGGAAAGGGAAATCACCATGATGATGCCGGGGTCCTTCCATTTTTTCCGAGTCATTTTCTTCATATTATCCCTCCTTCGTTTGATAGTAGTTTTCATAGATGGACTGCACGACGACCAAATCGAAAATGGCAGCTCCAACGGATTTGTAAAGGATCGTTTTATCCTCTGGATCCTTTGGGTGATGTTCCTCTGTAATGATTCGCTCCAGATCCCAGGAGTCGTCCAGGTCAGATCGCAAATCTTTTCCACGAATCATATCTCCTGATTCAAATAAGGCTGATTTTGCATCGACGTATACTTCGTCTGCTTCACTTAATACTTGATCCGAAAACTCCTGCATGGAGGGACGGAATGACCCCACGCCGACGATTAATTTCCCCTTCCAATCTTCGGAATTCAACTGTGGTAGAACCGGAGTTGAAGATGTTGTCGTGGTCACAATGATATCCGATTCTTTGACTAAGTCTTCGACTGAAGAAACCTTGAATGTGACATCAGGAAACTGAGCTTCCGCTTTTGATTTGAACTGATGAGCTTTTTCCAGTGTCCGATTGAAAATATGTACGTTTTTGATGTCTCTGGCAACCAAAGCTGACTGCAGATGACTCCAGCCCTGGGTACCTGTCCCGATGATCCCTAACGTGTCTGCATCTTTCTTAGCCAGATACTTCATTCCTAGTCCGCCTAATGCTCCTGTACGTAAGGAAGTAATGGCAATGGCATCACACATATATAAGGGTTCCATCGTGTTCCGGTCATTGAGAACCATCAACCCATGGATCGTGTCTTTCTTTATACTCGTATTATTTGGTGCTACACCTACGAGTTTCGTAGCATAATAATCACCACAGAAAGCGGGCATCAGCAATGCAGTGTTGTCTCCATCCTCAATATGCATTCGATCGGGGGATATGTACTCCCGTTCAGAACGAAAATAGAAGGATTCAATGCTTTCCATCGCTTCTTTCATAGAAAATTTCTGAGTGATTTCATCTGCTTCGATAACCTGCATTTATTTTCCCTCCCTTTAGTACCACACATATTAACAAACTATTATGAAAAGTGGAAATTATATGGGAATAATGATTAATCTCCCCTCCATAATATTCAAATATTGGTTTTAAATAAGTATTAAGGAATGAGTATTTTGAATTACAACCACTCTGTATTTGAAGACTACGGGAGGAAGAATTTCATTTGCAATTTCTGAACTGGAGAAAGTAGAAGAGTTGACAACTTAATGTAAGCGCTTTACTATATGTGTAACGGGTTACATAAACCGAAACGGATACTTGGTAAATTTTTTTACGCGGATATGTAACGGGTTACACATTCATTTACAAAGAAAGTAGTCGATAAAAATGGCCACAATCAAAGATGTTGCCCGCCTGGCGGAAGTTTCTGTAGCGACCGTTTCCCGCGTATTGAACGGGAACGGTTATGTGCATAAGGAAACGAAGGACCGTGTGGCAAAAGCGATCCAGCAATTGAATTATCGTCCGAATGACGTCGCCCGCAGTTTATTCAAAGGGCGGTCCAAAATGATTGCTTTGTTTGTTCCGGATATCATGAACCCTTTCTTCCCGGAACTGGCGCGGGCCGTCGAGGATACGGCGAAGCAGAAAGATTATACATTCGTCCTTTGCAATACAGATGACGATCCTGAGAAGGAAATCGCTTATATCGATGCCTTAAGGCAGAAGTCTCTGGATGGCATCGTCGTCGTTTCCAGTACGATGTCGGGGGACTATGTGAAAAACGTGGACATACCGGTCATCGCCTTGGACCGTATCCTTCACGAAGACTTGTCATCCGTCACGGTCAATAACCGCGAAGGAGCAAGGCAGGCGGTGGAACATTTGAAAAAACAGGGGTGCACAAGGATCGCTCATATTGCAGGGCCGGAGCATATCAGCAACGCGAAGCAGCGGATGAACGGCTATTTGGACGCCGTCCAACAGGAAGAGTGGTTCAAATTCAGTTATATCGAACAAGGAGAATATCGGTTTGAATCGGCGAAAGAAGCGGCCCAGAGTTTATTGGAGCGTCATCCGGAAATCGATGGGCTGTTCGTTGCCAACGATCTGATGGGCGTCGGAGCATTGAAAGGTGCAGAAGCCATGAAGGTTTCCGTACCAGAAGAGTTGTCGATCATCGCTTTTGACGGAATCACCCTCGGTGAAACGACGACACCGACGCTTACGACGATGGCTCAGCCGATTTACACGATCGGATCCCGGGCGGCCGAGATGCTTATACAGCAAATCGAGCAGGCTGATCAGGGAACTCAGGTCGAAGAATTCGAGGTGGAGCTGATTGAACGGGAATCCACAAAAAGGAGGCAGAACGATGACGAAACCTAAAGTGACGGTAGTGGGGAGCATCAACATGGATCTCACAGTTTCCACTCCCGTGATTCCTAAACAAGGAGAGACTGTCCTTGGCGATCGTTTCGCTACGTATCCAGGTGGAAAAGGAGCGAATCAAGCCGTAGCCGCTTCACGATTGGGGGCGGATGTCCGCTTGGTCGGTGCTGTCGGGGAAGACGCATTCGGTGATGAGTTGGCCCGCCACCTTGAATCTGAGGGGATAGGTTTGTCCGGTTTAACGAAGCTGCCGGAGGTATCGACGGGAACGGCAACGATCATTTTATGTGAACAGGACAACCGGATCATCGTAGCACCGGGGGCGAACGCGGAAGTCACACCGGAGTATGTAGAAAGCATGAGGGCATTGATCAAAGACAGCGACATCCTGCTTGTGCAGCTTGAGATTCCAATTGAGACGATTCGAAAAGTCGCAGAACTGGCGGAAGAATATCAAATTCCACTGGTCGTGAACCCGGCACCCTATCATGACTTGCCGAAAGAGGTGCTGGAAATTGCGACGTTCCTCACACCGAATGAATCGGAAGCGGTCTTATTGAATGAAGCACTTGATGCAGATTTTCAAAACAAGTGCGTCACGACAAAAGGAGCGCTTGGTGTGGAAGTCACTTTGAATGGAGAAAAAGTGATCGTTCCGGGTTATCGAGTTCCGGTAGAGGATACGACAGGGGCGGGGGATACGTTCAATGGAGCACTCGTCACCCGTATCGCCCTCGGATATTCGCTTGAGGAAGCGGTGCAATTCTCAAATGCAGCTGCCGCGCTTTCCATCACGAAAGAGGGGGCACAAAGTGGGATGCCGACGAAAAAGGAAGTGGAAATGTTGATAGAAGAAAGGGGAACGGAAGGATGAAAAAACAAGGAATTTTGAATAGAGAAATCGCTTCTGTTCTTGCGCGTTTAGGTCATACCGATACGATTGTCATTGCGGACTGCGGTCTTCCTATTCCGAATGATACGCCGTGCATCGATGTATCGATTGAAAAGGGCATGCCTCGGTTCGCCGATGTGCTCGAAGCCATTTTGGAAGATATGGAAGTTGAACAGTACACGTTGGCAGAAGAAATGAAGGAAAACAATCCGGAACTTTTGAGCAAGGTGCAGGACCTGGTCCAGAGTGAAGCGGATTTCGTTTCACATGAGAAGTTCAAAGCGCAATCTTCTCAAGCGAAGGCGATCATCCGTACCGGTGAAGCGACGCCTTATGCCAATATCATTCTTCATTCAGGGGTCATTTTTTAATCCGTAAGGTGGTGAACAACATGGGAAATCAACCGTTCGTGAAAATGACAGCGATCGAAAAAGCATTTGCCGGAAACCAGGTGTTGAAAAAAGTGGATTTTGATGTCCAGCCAGGTGAAGTCCATGCCCTGATGGGGGAAAACGGTGCCGGAAAGTCGACGCTCATCAAGGTGCTGACAGGTATCCATCAGAGGGATGGCGGGACAATCGAAGTCAAAGGAGAAGAAAAGACGTACTCCAATCCGAAAGAAGCAGAGAAAGACGGTATCGTCGTCATCCACCAGGAACTCAACATCATTCCGCATTTGACGGTTTCCGAAAATATGTTCCTCGGTAAGGAGAAGACGCTTGGACGAACCGGGATCTTAAAGAAAAAAGAAATGTATCAAGAAACGTTGGATCATTTGGAACGGCTCGGAGTCACGAGCATCCATCCGAATGAAACAGCCGGGGATTTATCAGTCGGAAAGCAGCAGATGATTGAAATCGCAAGGGCGATCTCGACCAATGCGGAAATGATCATCATGGATGAACCAACAGCAGCACTGACAGATCGTGAGATTGAGAGTTTGTTCAAAGTCATCGAATCACTCAGAAAGCAGAACGTCAGCATCGTGTATATTTCCCACCGGATGGAAGAGATCTTTCAAATCTGTGACCGGATCACTGTCCTCAGGGATGGAGAATACATCGGGACCGAACAGGTGAAGGAAACCGACTTTGAATCGGTCGTGAAAATGATGGTCGGCCGGGAGCTCGGTGAACGTTTTCCAGCCCGGACATCGACGGTCGGTGATAAAGTGTTTGAAGTGAAGCACCTGGCAAGGGACGGTTGGTTTGAAGATGTCAACTTCCACGTGAATCAAGGGGAAATCCTCGGAGTCGCCGGATTGATGGGAGCAGGGCGGACAGAAATCATGGAAGCGATCTTCGGAGCTGTGAAGAAAAAACAGGGAGAAGTCCTTTTGGATGGCGAGCCTCTGAATATCAAGCACCCCCGGGATGCAATCCAGGCGGGCATCGGGTTCATTACAGAAGATAGAAAAGGCGAAGGGCTCGTGCTTCATTTGTCGATTCGGGAAAATGTCGCATTGACAAATATGAAAGCGATTTCTGATAACGGGTGGATTTCGTCGAAGCGGGAAGCGGAGTTGATCGATGATCTCATCGGGCGTCTTCATGTCCGCACCACCGGCCGCGAGCAGGAAGTGAAATCGCTGAGTGGAGGTAACCAGCAAAAGGTAGTCATCGCCAAGTGGCTCGGGATCAAGCCGAGAATTTTGATACTTGATGAACCGACACGAGGCGTGGATGTCGGAGCGAAAAAAGAAATTTATCACATCATGAATGAACTCACGGAGCAGGGCGTCGCTATCATCATGGTATCTTCAGAACTTCCTGAAGTGCTTGGCGTCAGTGATCGCATCATGGTCATTCATGAAGGAAAAGTGGCCCGTATTCTTCCTCGTGAGGAAGCCACTCAGGAAAAAATCATGCAAGCCGCAACGGGAGGAGAGTAACGATGAAGCAGCTGGTCACCAACAACCTGTCGAAGCTCGGACCCTTGATTGGTCTCATCTTGATCATGACCATTCTCGGATTCATGAGCGAAAACTTTTTCACGGTCAATAATTTACTGAACTTATTAAGACAAATATCTATTAATGCCTTGATCGCCTTCGGGATGACCTTTGTCATTTTGACGGGCGGCATCGACTTATCGGTAGGCTCGATCCTGGCCTTCGGTAGTGCGCTCACCGCGGGCATGCTTGCAAGCGGCATGGATCCATTACTTGCCGTGTTTATCGGACTGCTTGCCGGTCTTGCGATGGGAGCGTTCAACGGTCTGATCATCACGAAGGGGAAGGTCGCGCCATTCATCGCTACATTGGCGACGATGACGATTTTCCGGGGCGCCACACTCGTCTACACGGATGGACGTCCGATTACCGGTCTTTCCGACAGTTTCGCTTTTGAAATGATCGGACGCGGATATGTATTCGGTATCCCGTTTCCTGGTATTTTAATGATCATCATTTTCTTTATCCTCTTTCTCCTACTACGAAAAACCGTTTTCGGACGGCAGGTTTATGCAGTGGGTGGAAACGAAGAAGCTTCGATTCTATCAGGAATCAAAGCGGACCGCGTGAAAATATGGGTCTATTCCTTGACCGGTATGCTGTCCGTCCTTGCCGGGATCATCTTGACCAGCCGTTTGAACTCCGCCCAGCCGACAGCCGGTACGATGTATGAGCTCGATGCGATCGCAGCCGTCGTCCTTGGCGGTACGAGTCTTGCCGGTGGTCGTGGACGAATCGTCGGGACATTGATCGGTGCTTTGATCATCGGGGTTCTGGATAACGGATTGAATCTATTGAACGTATCCTCGTTCTACCAGCAAATTGTAAAAGGCGGCGTCATCCTACTTGCCGTCCTACTTGATCGCAGATCCAAATAATGGTCCATCCTGTTCTTTATGGACAGATGATATAAAAACTTTTTAGGAGGAATCAACCATGATGAAATGGATGAAGGCTTTTGGAATTCTAGCATTACTATTGTTTGTTGTCGCTTGTTCAACGGAACAGCCGGGAAGTTCGTCTGATAACGAAGGCGGCGAGGGAGAAGAAGCTTCTGGAGATGAAACGACGAAAATCGGTCTATCGATTTCTACTTTGAACAACCCGTTCTTCGTATCTCTTCGTGACGGTGCGGAAGCCGCTGCCAAAGAAGCTGGCTATGAAATCAAAACGGTAGATGCTCAAAACGATCCGGCGACACAAGTCAGTGATATTGAGGATTTACTGCAGCAGGACATTGACGTACTGCTCGTCAACCCGACTGATTCTGCAGCGATTGTATCTGCGATCGAATCAGCGAACCAAGCGGGTGTTCCTGTCATCACCGTAGACCGTACAGCTGATGGCGGTGAAGTGGTCACACACATTGCCTCAGATAACGTAGCCGGTGGTGAAATGGCCGGGGAATTCATTGCTGAACAGCTTGGTGAAAACGGAAAAGTCGTGGAACTGGAAGGAATTCCGGGTGCTTCTGCCACACGTGAACGTGGCGAAGGGTTCCACAACATCGTAGATGGCAAAGACAGCATCGAAGTCGTCGCTCAGCAATCCGCGAACTTCGACCGTTCTGAAGGATTGACAGTCATGGAAAACATCCTTCAAAGTACGGATTCTCTGGATGCCGTTTTTGCCCACAACGATGAAATGGCACTTGGTGCTGTACAAGCTTTGGAATCTCAGAACATGCTTGAAGATGTCATCGTGGTCGGTTTTGATGCGACAGATGATGCACGTACAGCCGTTTCTGAAGGCCGTATGGATGCAACCGTCGCCCAGCAGCCTGAATTGATCGGTGAAGAAGCGATCACTGCCGCTGGAAAAGTGGTGGCTGGTGAAACAGTCGAAGAGTTCATTCCTGTTGAATTGCAGCTGGTAACTGAATAAATCTATCCCCTCTCTTCAGAGTAAGATCTGGAGAGGGGGTTTTTATATGGTAAGCTTCTTTTAAGCAAGAGACTTTCTTCTAGTACTAGAAGAAAGTCTTTTTTTTATGTAAAACTTTCATTCCATCTTCTAACTTTAATATAATGATAGAATGCTGCAAATTGAAAGGGGGGATAATGTGCAAAAGATCAAGTGGTGGAGCGTATTAGGCATTCACCTCATCATGGGAAGCATCAGTCTGCTTTTTTATATCATCTCTTTTCAAAGCCTCGATCACGCCGGAGCAGCTTTTCTCTCCATTGTCATGCTGGTCGTGAATGTTATCGGGTACTTGGTATTGAGCATGGTGCTTCTTAAAAAAGCTCAGAGGATAGACGTTTGGCTCTCCACAGCAACATTCACTGGAATCGGGTTGATAATTTGGGGGTTGTACATAATTGATCCAGGAGCTGCGACCATATTTTATACATATCATATCGCTGGATTCAGTTCGTCCTTCTGGTTGGATCAATCGTATGGAGGTCCGTTTGAAGATGTCATCCTTCATGGGGGATTCTTGTTTTCGCTCATTCCTTCTGTACTGATCGTAACCGGATATTCAGTAAGGAAGAAAATGAATGACACCGCGTGGGTCCGTCTCGCTGGGTACAGCATCAGCGCAATCGCTGCGCTTCTTTTCGTATTTATGACAGGATTCAGAGGAAAGAGGGTCGATAACCGGGAAGAGCTTGCATCGGCTTTTCCGATACATACAGGGTTTCCGCTGGAGTTCGCCAAGCTTGAGAATCCAACCATCGATCCCCCTTTACCGTATACGTACAGTGGGAGTTGTTGTACGATGACGGTTACATCTCCGATGAATTACTGGTTTTCTGCAGTAGTCGTTATGTTTGCAATCATCCTCTTGTTCGAAGTCGTATGGGCTGTTAAGAAGAAAAAAGTGTCTGCTTCTCATTAAATGAGAGCAGGCACTTTTTTTAGTTATCGGTCGTGTCTATTTCTGAATAGATTAACGATGAAGTATATTCCGGCAATGGCAACAAGAATGCCTCCTATGATAAGGATAGTCACTTGAAATTGGGTGAACTTATCTTTTTCCTCATCTGGCTGCTCGGGATCTTTCGGTGGTTCGTTTGGTTCTTCATTTTCCGGTGGGCTGCTTTGCCCGATTTGAATGCTGCGTTCTGCCTCAATTTTTTCACCATCGTTATCGGCCGTCATTTGAAGTGTATAGGTGCCATCTTCTATAGGGTCCGCTTCCCAAGGGATCGGGAATGTGATAGATGTTTTCGGAGCCATTTTCAAAGATTCGATAGAACCGGTGAACACCGATTCTCCTGTATCGGTCAAGATATCATAGCTGATGTGGAGATCTGGTTGTATCGTAGGTCCTGAATTGGTCATTTCGATGAATGCTGCATTTTTTTCGTCACTGAACCCTGCTTCTCCGAATGAAAAATCCGGTTCCGCTGATTCAGGGAAGGCTAGTCGGATGCCGATATTGGTAGCGATTTGTGTCTTGATTTTAAACGTCGCATCCTGGTTTTCTGAAATGGTATAGTTCTGTTCGGTTGTATCCCCATCAACGATGAAACGGACACCTCCGATGACTTCTCCATTGTCCATGTCCGGAATGTGCAGGGTGACAGGAACTTCATCGGTCTCATCCGGGGCCAGGGTGATGGTTGATGGTGTGTGGATCAAATCTGCAATTTTAAATCGATCGTCGATAATGGAAGACTCTTCGCCCGTAAGGTCATCCGAATAGATGATTCCTCCAGTCGGGTGGGTATAAGCATTAGCGGATTGAATCGTTACGGTAAGGCTTTCCTCGTCATTATTGGTCACCCGGAAAATGACCGTCTGCGTGTCTCCGGGTTGTACGTCCAAGTCCAAGTACCCTCTTACGTCAGGGTTTTGGTTATCAGGATATAGAGGTTCAACGTAAATAGGAGGAAGATTATTTGCCGAGACTGTAGAACCGAAAGACAAAAAACACGCGAAGAACGCAATAAACAGAAGAGATTTCCATCGATCCAAGTTCCCCACCCCTTTATGAACAATTTTGAATCGTGAATGGAACTATTTTGAACACCAGGTCAGGTTTGATTAGGTGAAACGAGTTGAACATTAAGGTCCAGTGGCGATGGTCAAAGTCAAGGTGGACGTGTAAGTGGTCGCGTAAACTTCTCTCGGCATCAGTTCAAGAGTCATAACGCCAGGCGTCGTGTCACCGATCAAGTAGCTTCCCATCCCGCCGTCAACGGCTGCTGACAACAACTTTAGTCCAGTCCCAGTATCAATGGTCGCTGAGGGACCTGGTGTTGCTACTGTTATGGTATCTGCCGAAGAAGAATTCGGGTCTACTAAAGATACGTTCGGAGCGGTAGTCAGTGTGAGAGAGCCTGTGCTAAGTGATTTAGGTGTCGGATCGGCATTGCTGAACTGAGTCCCTGTCAACGTCACATTCCATCCTGATCCCGACCCTGTCGCGTCTGTGACTGTAAATTGTGGGATGTTCATCGTGGTAGTCTGAGTGGTTCCATCTAATGCAACCGCCGAAAAGTCTCCGAATGTGACCGGGGTCATAGTCGGCGCAGCTTCTCCAGTGATGACGACATCTCCTTCTGCTGAAACAGCGGAAACATGAAAAAGGGTAAGAGCCAGACAACTCAACCCGATGCCTATAAACTTCATAAGCTTCTTCATTACATCTACTCCTTTTACATTGAGTAAACTCCTGGAAATCTATTTCCTTATTCTCAACGGAGTTCCACAATAGTGTATGGGAGCGTCTGGAAGAAGTGACGCTGTATTACAATATAAATTTCGTATACTCATTATTGTAAGATTTTAATGATTTGTATCAGTGATAACATTAAAAAAATACCTGCCTCTAATGGAGACAGGTACTCTTCAGTTTGCGTGTCTTTTCCGTTTTCGAAGGAGTTTGAGGCTGATCAAGGTACCAGTGATACCCAAGGCAATGACGCCGAATACTAAAGCGATCATTTCCTTAACAGAAAGAGTGATACCCTTCATTCTGACATCAGGATTCCCAGGTTGAGCGGTTTGCTCCTGATAATCCATCAGTTCTTCCCGTTGGATAGTGATATCTCTTTTTATTGAAACTCGTTCATTTTCGTTGGTCGAGGTGATATGCAGGGTGTAGGTACCATCCTCTATCGTTTCTGCTGTCCATGGAATCGGATATTGGATCGTCGTTTTGGGAGCCATTTTGACAGAATCAATGGAGCCGCTGAACAAAGTTCGACCTTCTTGATCTGTAACTTCATATGTTGCGTCAATTCTCTCTTGAATGAGGGGAGCACCGTTTATGAGTTCGATATAGGCGTGTGTAGATTTACCGACAAACCCTGCCTTACCGAATCGGTAAGAAGGTTCAGCTTTTTCCGGCAAGGATAATTTAATTCCTATCTCAGTAGCCATGAGAGTCTTGATTTGAAACTGAGCTGTTTTCTCTTCTGCTATGTTGTGTTCCGCTTTATTCGTCCCTCCGTCTACAACGAAACGGACCCCTCCTACAAGTTCACCTTTATTTAATTCAGGGACCTTCAAGGTTACCGGTATTTCTACTGTATCTTTTGGAGGGATTATGACCGATTCGGGTGTCTCGATGTTATCAGCCATATGAAATTCCGGGTCGTTGATAGAAGATTCCTCAGGATTCATATTGTCGAGGTAGACAATGCCGCCAGAAGGGTGCGTGTAGGCATTAGCGGGCATGACCATCACTTCAATTGAAGTCTCCCAGTTGTTTTCTACTCTGAATTTTAATTGTTGAGAGTCTCCAGGTTGAACGGACAAGTCGAAGTATCCCTCAACCTCTTTGTTTTGATTTTGTGGGTAGACGGGTTCTACATAAATCGGAGGTTTTTCATTAGCGTATGCTTTAAAATTCGATGGAAGAAAGAAACAAATGAACAGCATGGCTATGAGTGTAGATGTACGTTTGAATTTCATAGATTCTCCCTCTCACTGACTTGTATTATTACGGAATAACAATTTGTAAACATATGTAATCAAGCTTAAGATGCAGAAAAGCAAAAGGTCTGGAACCTTTTGCTTTTCAAAAGAGGACAGGAGTCCTTATGTTTATGATAATAAACGAATTACTAAAAACTTATGGTCCAGTAGAAACTGTAAAAGTTAGCGTCGAATTATAGGTAGTTTCATAAACTTCTTTTGGCTTCAATGTAAGAGTCAAAACTGCAGGTGTCGTACCGCCGATCGTGTAACTTCCCATACCGCCATTTACTGCAGCAGACAAAAGTTTGATTCCGCTGCCCTCGTCAATGGTTGCAGATGGTCCTGCGTCAGCTACCGTAACCGTATTGGTGGGGGAAGATTCAGTATCTGCCAAGGCAACATCTGGTGCAGTCGTCAGAGTGAGCGATCCTGTGCTCAAGGTTTTAGTGCCAGGGTCTGCTTCACTGAATTGAGTAGCAGATAAATTGACATTCCATCCTGCCCCTGTCCCCGTAGCATCTGTTACCGTGAAGGATGGAAGTACTAAAGTAGTGGTTTGTGTCGTACCATCAAGGGTCACTCCTGAAAAATCTCCGACGGTTATTGCACTGAGGCTTGGAGCTCCTTCACCGGTAATGACGACTGCGCCTGCTGCTGTGACTGCCTGTGTACCTCCTGTAAGCAACCCGAAGAACAGCAATAAGCTGATTCCAAATTGATAAAACTTCCTTTTCATATTCACCTACTCCTTTTATGTGATTTTATTTATTATGAGGTTTCAAATGTCCTACTCTTACAGTTGTAAATATATGTAATAATTTGGTATAATAAATAAGTTATTATAAAATTTCTAATAGTTACATTATAACTATTTTATTTGAAGAAAATCTATGATTTTTCGATAATTTATCACAAAATCTACGGATTTATAAAGCAAATCTCGATAATGAAAGAATGTGGATTACCAACATATGGGTAGATATTTGAATTTACAGATAATAATGATAAAATTAGATTGGAATAAAAAATCTAGAAAAGATGTGGACGGAGTCGACTTTTGTCTTGCTGTGACGCAATAGGAGATCGACGATATCTATTTCTGTAAAACTTGGGGAGTTTGAGTAGCATATGAGTAAAAACTACACGAAGACAGATGCAATCTTGATTGGTGCAGGAATTATGAGTGCAACATTGGGCTCACTTATGAAAGAGCTGGCGCCCGAATGGAACATCCGTGTTTTTGAAAGGCTCGACCGCGCAGGTGAAGAAAGCTCGAACGTATGGAATAATGCGGGTACCGGGCATGCGGCCCTTTGTGAGCTGAACTATACGAAAGAGCAGCCTGATGGCTCCATTGATATTGAAAAAGCTGTGAAGGTCAACGAACAATTCAATGTTTCCAAACAGTTCTGGTCTTATTTGGTCAACACACAAAAAGTCCGCAACCCACACGAATTCATTCGGCCTCTGCCACATATGAGTTTGGTTCATGGTGCTTCAAATGTAGAATTTCTGAGAAAGCGCTATCAAACGATGTCGGCAAATCCTTTGTTCAAAGCGATGGAATTTTCTGAGGATCCGGATCAGCTGAAGGATTGGATTCCATTGATCATGAATGATCGGAACTTGAACGAGCCGATTGCGGCTACGAAGATCGATCAAGGTACGGACGTCAACTTCGGTGATTTGACGCGAAAAATGTTCAATAATCTTGAGAACGGCGGTCTTGAGGTCAACTACAAACATAGTGTAGAAGATATTAAGCGCACGAGTGACGGATCATGGGAAGTGAAAGTCCATGATTTGGAAAGTGATAGAATTGAATACCATACGACCGATTTCGTCTTTATCGGCGGTGGAGGAGGAAGTCTGCATTTGCTTCAAAAAACAGGCATTCCGGAATCCAAACAAATCGGTGGTTTCCCTGTAAGTGGGGTGTTCATGGTATGTAAGAATCCAGAGATCATCGAGCAGCATCATGCCAAAGTGTATGGAAAGGCAAAGGTCGGAGCTCCTCCGATGTCTGTGCCACACCTGGACACTCGTTTCATTGATGGGAAGAAATCATTGCTGTTCGGCCCGTTTGCCGGATTTTCACCTAGATTTTTGAAAACGGGTTCACTGATGGACTTGATTACTTCCGTGAAGTCCGATAATCTCATGACGATGTCGGCTGCCGGCGTGAAGAACGCTTCTTTGACAAAATACCTGATTGAGCAGGTCATTGCATCCAAAGACAAGCGCATGGAAGATTTGCGTGAGTTCATTCCGGATGCGAAAAGCGAAGATTGGGACCTTGTCACGGCGGGTCAGCGTGTCCAAGTCATCAAGGATACAGAAGATGGCGGAAAAGGAACGCTGCAATTCGGGACAGAAGTCGTCAGCTCCTCTGACGGTTCGGTTGCAGCCTTGTTAGGGGCCTCTCCGGGAGCTTCTACTGCGGTATCGGTCATGTTGGAAGTGCTTGAAAATTGTTTCCCTGACCACATCGGACAATGGGAAGCGAAAATCAAGGAAATGATTCCTTCTTATGGGAAGCAGCTGGCGGAAAATCCTGAGCTTCTCGAAGAGGTTCATGAGACAGCCGATCGTGCGTTGGAACTTGAAACGAGTACTGATGAGAAAAAACAGGCATACAGCTGAATGATATAAGGTCAAGGGAAGGTTTAAGATTATTAAACCTTCCTTTTTTTTGTTTATATACGGAGGTCCAGCAATTTAAATGTGATGAATATTGATAACACTTCACTCATTACATGAACGTGAATAAATAAATTTACTTAATAAATGTTGGAACGTATCAGTCGTGCATACGTAAAAGAATATTGAAAAAAATGGTTGAAGAACACACAGTTAAGGTGTAAAATTACACTTAAGATGTAAGGGAGGGTGAATCATGGCGGGACATCACTCAGACGAACGGAAGCCCGAAGTGTGGAAACAGGAAGTATTCAAAGAAAAGCTGTTTCACCTGATGGCGAATGGCTACATTTCAAAAGAGACGTACGAGCAGGTCATGGACGGAGAGCGCTCCTATGTGGAAGCCAAAACTTCATCGGAGGCAAAAGAACAGCCTGCGGTTGAACATGAACAAGAGCAGGTGAAAACTCCTGAACCAGCCAAGCCCAAGAAGAAGAAAAAAGTGAAGACGCCTGAACAGATCCGTGAACGGAACATCACCTGGTCGTTGATTCTCGGAGTGGCTTTACTGTTGATCACCGGTCTCATCGTGGCGACGAGTCAATGGGCACAAATGGGACCTGGGGTGAAAGTCGTTTCAATTGCGTTCGTTTCCTTGTTCTTCTTCGGGTTGAGCTATGGCACCGGACGATTCTTGAAGATCCATCAGACGTCATTCGCTTTTTTGACGCTCGGAAGTTTATTGATTCCGATTACGATTCTTGCCATCGGATATTTTGAACTATTCGGGAGTTACTTATCACTCTTCGGTGAGGGGAAGTATCTTCTCGGACTGATCGGCACATTGCTTCCGCTTCCGTTGTATGTCCGACATGCCATCGTTCATCAATCACGGATGTACGTTTGGATTTCCTTCCTATTCCTTACGTTGTCGGTCGGGTTTGCCCTTGGGTCTACGCCTTTAACAACAGACGGATTTTATTTGATGCTGATGGTTTACAATGCTGCGCTCATTGCAGCGTATGTACGTTATAAGGACGATAGACGGATCCAGTTGTTTACGAAGGAACTGCCTTTATTCGCTCAATTGAATTTGGTGTTATCGACATTGTTGATGCTTTTCTTTTTCGAGAGTGAAGTGTTCTACAGCTTCAACTTATTGTTGACCGCAAGCATTTACATGGCGATGGTGTTCGTCTACAAAACGAAGGAGTATCAGTTCGTTTTTTCCGTCATGATGGTGTACGCCATCTATCAGCTGGTCGAGCACTCTCCGCTAGAGCAGGTTGACTGGACCATTTATGCTTTGGCTGGACTGTTGTATCTCGGTTTTGCCTATGCTTTCAACAATCATGCATTCATACAAAAAGTGTTCCACTATACGAGTGGTGTCGTTTCCTTTTGTGCATTCGTATTCATCACTTATGAGGCGATTGCTTTAAGAGGGGACGAAGGGGCATGGTTATTGTTCTTCGCTTATGTAGTCATCACGTTCAACTATTTCCTTTTAGCAAATGTGACGCCTCACCTTGTATTTAAATACATGACACCGATCTTTTACTTCATCAGTTTAGGTCAGCTTTGGTCACTGGTGGATCTCGGACCGTTGTACTTCTTCCTATATGGAGGAGCTGTGGTGTTATTCGTATATGCGGGTTTGTGGAGCAGAAACCGTTGGATGAGCGTAGTAAAGACATCTAGCTTTTATACTTCTTTGATTGTTCTATTCGGAAGTATCGGGTTCAGCGTGCTGGTATCTGCCTACGGAAAAACTGCTCTGATGTTTTTCGGTATCAGCATGCTCGCTTATCTTACCGTTAAAAAATCGAGAAGGAAATTCATCCAGAAAATCGCACTATGGACGAATCCCGCTGCCCTTGTATTGGCATCCACATTCTTCTATGAACCTCTTCGGGGGTGGCTGCCACGGTACGAGGAAACCTTTGCGTTTCCGTTCCACATAGGAGTTACAGGTGTCCTGTTGATCGCGGTCTTCTTCGGTTGGCGGCTTATGGGAAAGAGGAAGCTATCTTCCACGACTTTTTATGTCGGACAGGGAACTTACCTGGGGGCGATCGTCCTCTTAATTGACTATCCAGGTGTCGACGTGAACGTCATCCGTCCCTTGATGCTTTCGGTTGGAATCGCAATGATGTACAGCCTCGTCCAGTATGCCAAGTATTCGGTTCTGTGGGGATTTGTGTCGCTCGTCACGCTCGGATTTTATTTATCCTTGATCGATCCATTCGGGTTTGAAGCACATGAATCGATGGTGATCTACATCACTTTTGCACCTGTACTGTTGATTCTTCTTGCAGAGGTGGGGAGCAGGAAATGGGGGGATATGCGTCCGTACTTTTATTGGCTGGCCCATATCGTTCAGCCTTTCATAATCGTTCTCATTTTGTTGAATCAATTCGTATTCGATCCGGTTCACCCTGCTTTTCTGATGGTCCCATTGCTTGTTTATCTGTATAGTTCTTTGAGTGCTCTTAGGGAGTCAGAAATCAGTGCCATGTTATACGCAGCATCAAGTGTTTTGTTTCTGCTCATCCTCACTGTACCTGAATATTACGGGTGGTGGGGAGATGCTCTACATGCGTTCTTGATTACGAGTGTGCTGCTCAGTGGAATATGGGTCGCTATTCCGCACGTTTGGAAGAAACGATTGGAGTGGTACTGGATTCCTTTCTCTCTTATCGGTCTGATGTTTTTGACGAGTCAGACGGGTAGAGTGTCAAATGTCGAGCTGGTGCTCATCCTCGGCTATACAGTCCTGAATTTGGTCTTCCTCCATATTCGGAGATGGCCTTGGGTCCGGTTCGTCCCGCTGCTTTTGACGATCAGCATCTGGGAAACGGTGGGATTCGTTTGGGAGCCCCGGTCCATGATTGTTGCACTTATCGCGGGTATTTTCGTATTGATGGGCGCAGGATATCATTTTCATACCCACTTGTTGGACGGGAAAAAGAATGTCGACGCCTATTCATGGATGGCGCTCGTTTATATCGCTTTTCTCGTGACGTACACATCCATGGAAGAGAGTATATGGATCCATATACTTCCGCTTGTTTTGGCTGGCGGATGGTTGTGGATCACTTCCCGCAAATGGAAAGCCCCTTTGATCACAGGGATTTCCTTCACGGCTGGTATGGTGGGTTTTTATTCTGCCTATGTGCTCGTTCTGGTTGATTATCAATCTATTATTCCTGATTTGATTGAAGCGGAACTTCAGGCACTGCCGGTCCTTGGACTGCTCGTTTATTTGAGAGTACGGACGTGGAAAGCCTATCCGTTCATCATGAACCAAGTCCAGTTCGGCATCCTCTTATTGGTGGCTGCGTTTCTCGTCGTTGATGCGATTCAAAGTCATACGATTTGGGATGCCTGGATCATCGGCGGGCTATCGCTCGTATCGATGGTCGCCGGTATGCAGTTGAAAATCAAATCCTACTTTTTCGTCGGTATGGGTGTATTGATATTCAATGTACTTTATCAGACAAAACCATACTGGGGCAATGCCCCGTGGTGGGTGTACTTGTTGATCGCTGGTCTACTTCTGATTAGTGTGGCAAGCTACAATGAATGGCAGAAGCAGCAGTCGAGCAGCGGCAAGCCTGTAGAACGGAAGTTAAAACGACTGTGGCTCGCTTTGAAGCGATGGAATTGAATAATCATGAAAAGCACTCAACAAATCCTGTTGAGTGCTTTTTGATTACATTTATAAATGACCACGGGGTCTTTAGGAGGGGATTCCATTTATTGAGAAACTGTATGAAACTAAACGCGAGGTTTTTCGTATACGAATGAAGAGGACTTGTGCAATCATGCGTTTCCACTTTAAAAAGGCGGTGCTTTGAATCTATGAACTACAACAATAAGCCATTCAATGATGTAATCGCTCATCAACAACATATTGAAGGCTCTCCGAAGACGGGGAGGGGAAGGCTTCCTTTGTTTATAAGAATCATCGGTTATTTTCTGTTTGGAAGTTTTTTGTTGATGATGGTAGTGGGAGTCATTGCATTGTTTTTATTTAACTAAACACCGTTAATATAAGAAAGGAGAGTGTAAATGAATAGATTTATTATTATGATTGGAATCATGGTGTTATTATCCGCTTGTACATCCGAAGGAAAAAGTGAAACCAAAGAGGGAACAAATCAAGACAAATCTTCCTCACTGGTCATCAAGCCAGCCGAACTGACGGAGCGTGAAGAAAGTCTTGTCACTCAAATGGGTGTTGATCATAAAACTTTCTATACAGTTAGTGGGAAATTGGGAAAAGGTGATGTTGTTGTATCTTCTGTCATCGTTTACGAGGCAGATGAAGAGCCGAAAGAGAAAATAGTATCTATATCAAGAACAGGAGATGCCAAGGAATTTGATGGCGGCTTGCATTCCTTCCAGGTCCTGCTTGAAGAAAAGGAAACCTATCTTACTCTCGGAAATCCAAAAGGGTATGCCAGAGGCACAACCACCATGCCAAAAGATCTTCGAGGCTACCGTTTTGATTCCTTTGAAGAGGACGTTACGGTCACCAAAGGCACTCCGCTCTATTTGTCCTACCTTATTGGAACAAGTCAAAATCAATTGACAGGTGGAGGGTTTGTGGATCAGACGGTCTTACCCGAAACAGTGAAGGAGGCGGAGTACGCGCTTGTCTTTAAGGTGGAGATAAGAGAAGAGTCGGAACTATACAAGGATAAAGAAGAGGAGTAGACCGAGTAAACGGACTTTCGGTTGTGCAGAGGGAGAAAATGTTTATGAAGACTACTACGATATTATTTACTATCATCGCATTAATGCATTCAATCACTTTCATGAATATCCTCATTTTTGATGGTGAATGGAATGGGATTGTCCTGTTTCTTTCCATTATATTGTTTATCACAGCAGTATTCTATTTTTCTATTGAAGTAAGAGCAAGAATAAAAAGACACTTGAAGACTGTAAGCTGAAATATGGAACTCTATTAAGGATTGAAACGTCACATCTCTATAGGGGTTGAGACAAATGAAAAAATTTTCGATATGGATGGGCATAGGATTGCTGATTATAGGTACATATGTATTGATTACGGCTCTGACAGACTCTGAGGGGCCGATGGAACCACCTTCACCTGAAGTGTCAGTCGGTGAAGTGAATATTCCTACTACCCAGGGCTCTTATTGCTGGAAAGGGGATTCGCAAGGGAAATGTGTAGATAAAGCATACGCGAATGAAATTGAAATGGGCATGAATCATGAACCAACGGAAGTTGTGCCTGGCCAGAAGGTAAACATAAGTTTCGAACAGGCTCCGACTGAAGGGTCGATAGAGGTCAAGCAATGGAACGATGTCGATCCTCCGAAGGATATGGACGTAATCGACAGCAAGATCACAGTACCGGAACAAGAAGGTGTATATGTATACCACATCATTGCTGAATGGGAGCGTGGCGATGGGAGTTACGCGTTTTCTGTTGAGGTAAAGGACTGAGGTTATCATTACTTTCTTCCATGCCAGCATATACAGTGCCTAGATTGGATGAAAATGCCCACTCATTTTTTGGGAATCAGTATGGTACGCTGGGTGGGAACACGGGCCTGTGTGACAATCTGTGGGTGAAATACATACAACTTTCCATCTATTTCAAAGTGAAAACTCCCAAGATAGTTCGCTTCTCTGCCTCTGTTTTTCAGTTCAACCTCTATAGCTTTTACATATTTATTATAGTCTTTATACCATTCGTCCAAGTGAAAGACGATATTCCCTTTTTGGTAGACTGAATGTTTATAAGCGGAATAGACAATGGTTGAAAAAACAGCAATGATTAAAAATAAAACCAATATGCCCATATGTACACCTCCTTACTATTCGTTACGAATAACTCAGGTGATTGGTTTCAGATAGTTAGGTTATGAAAAAAAGGAGAGGTTTCATGCTTAAAACATTCGTCCCATTCCTTGCATCCATCGTTACGATCATTCTCTTATACACACTCGGGATTTTCATTGATGTGGAATGGCTCGACTTTTCTTATCGGAACGAATATACAACAGCAGAAGGAAGGGGACTTGAAGTCGGTGGTTCCATCCTGCCGATTTTCATAGGCCTCGGGGTCGGCTTTTTACTGGAGAGAATTCTATGAAGAAGTGACATCACTGACAACAGTTGGTGAGCAAGAATATTCATAAAGCTTCAGTGGATAAATGGCGGAAAAAGTTTGAAAAGAACGCTCACATATTATTTTAAGCGTTCTTTTAGTAACTTCTGGAGGTTATGGTTCGTCTACTTAATAAGGGAAAGGAAAAGAAGGAGGGGATTAAGGTCAAGCATATTATAGCCTTTGTACTTATCGCATTCGTTCTTAGTGCTTGTGGTCAGATTGCAGAAAAAGGATCCGGTGAAGCGGCTGATATCAGTTTAGAAGAGGTGGAAAACGCTATTTCTGAACAAGGATTGGTATTAGAAGGCGCAGATTTACCGGATGATAATCTTTTCATCCAAACATTGAATGGTATTTCACCGGAAGTCTACTCCATAGAGGGTTCTGAATTAACCATTTATGTCTTTCCATCTGCAGCCTCAAGGGAGCTGGGGATGGAAGATTTCAAAGAGAGAACAGCTACTGCACAAGTAGTCACTCATAAAGCATATACGATTAAAAACATACTGGCGTTCTACGTACAAGGTGATAAACAAACATATAGTAAATTGAATACAGCAATACGAGATTTGTGATATTTCAACAAACCAGAAACCCTATATATGATGAATGAAAAAAGACTCGCTAACCCCTGTAGCGAGTCTTTTTCCACGAACGTTGATCAGCTCTTCTTCGTATAGAAGAATTCCCACTCATTTCCGTCCGGATCCGTGATCCAGAACTTATCCTGCAGAGCATAGCAGCAGTTCGTTTCTTTTTCTTCACGTGTGAAAAATCCGAGCTTTTCAAGGCGTTCTTTCTGTTGTTCAATCGCTTTCTGTTCTTCGACCTGAATGCCGAAATGGCCGACCTGATTCCCGGATACTTCAGGGGTGACATTCAGTGTGAAATTGAATTGAAGTCCTTCTGGTAAGTATTTAGCATAATCCTCTTTGACTTTTACAGGTTCTTCATCGAACACCTTGTTATAAAACTCGATCGATTTCTCAAGATCCACCACATTCAATCCTACATGTACATTCATCTTTGGTCCTCCTATATCAATTTTTTTTGATTTATTGAAGAAAAAAATTTAATCACGACGGAATAAACAGCAAAGCTCTTCTGATAAGAGGTGGTTGATTTCTGAGTGATTCAACGTGTAGTAGCTCCAGGTCCCACGGGTTTCTTTCTCAATCAACTGGGCGTCCAGTAAAAGTTTCAAATGGTAGGACAGTTTGGATTGCGGCAGCTGCAGCTTTTCCGATAGGTCACAGACGCATACTTCGCCGTGTTCTGTGATTTCGTGAAGGATGTGAAGACGGCGATGATCAGCCAGGGCTTTGAACTTTTTTTCATACAGGCTGAATGTTCTTTCCAGGGATACATCTGTAGCGGGAATTTCTTTATTCACCTGTGGTCCTCCTTACATCAATTTTTTTTGATCTAATGTAAGCTTATTCCAGTTTATTCTAAAAGTCAACTAATTAATCAAACAAAATTGATTAACAAAAATTGAAAAAGACACCTGAAATAGGTAGGTAATAGCAAGCAAGGAATAAAAACGACGACCTACACATCGTAGACCGTCGTTTTTGTATCCTTCTTCGTTTTTTCGAAAATCTTGACTTTCCCACCCAGTTTGTAAACGAGCACGCCTGAAATGAGCAGACCAAGGCCGACCGCTTTTTCAATCGTAAATGCCATTTCTTCAAATCCGAAAAGACCGAATGTATTGATTGTTGAAGCGAGAGCCAGTTGAGATACCATGACAAGACTGACGGCATAGGCCGGACCAAGTTCCTGCATGCCACGCATCAGTCCGTAGACGATGCCGACGCCGAATACTCCACCGAGAAGGTAGATCGGATGGACGCCACCCAAATCCAGCAAGTGGGTGTCATCCATGATGAAGAATACAGGAATGGATACGACTAAGCCGATGCCGAGAACGATGGTCGTCGTCGCCCAGGATCCGCCTTTTTCACTGATCCTGGTATTGAATACGTTCTGCAGGCTGATGAGGACACCTGCGATGATGGATAATAGAATGCCGAACATAATCTCGCTCCTTATTCGTAAATGTTGCCTTTCGCTTTTTCCCGAAGCTTTTCCAGGTCTTTGATTTTGATTGAGCCTCGTTGTTTTTCGATGATTCCTTGTTGATGAAAACTCAAAAGGATGCGGGTCAAATGACGATAGCTTGTCCCCATCACATCCGCGAATTCCTGTAGGTTTCTCGTTCTCATTTCTTCGTGGAACGTCGATCCTTTCCCGTCTTCAGATATGGAAAGCAGGTAGCTTGCCAGGCGAACATCGACAGGGTAAAGCATATTCAACGTGGATGCATGGGATTCGGTGTAAAACTTATGACTGATTACTTCAAGCAGGAAGTTGAGGAAGTGGGTGTTGTGTTGTTCATATACCTTCAAGTCCTGAAATGAGATCGCCATAAGATATCCATCAGTGACCGCCTCTACAGTATGAAACACAGAGTTTCCCTGGATGTATTCGACATCTCCGATGATTGCCATCGGGGTTTTGAAACGGAGGATCAATCCTTTTCCTTCCTGTGAGACGGTGTGAATCTTGATCTTCCCGCTCAGCAGAAAGTACATATGGTCGAGTTCATCGCCTTTTACACACAGCGTGTCTCCTTTGTTCATTTTAAAGTAAGTCATCCGGTTTATGGACTCGTCGGTAAAGACTCTCTCAAGACCAAACTCCTCGATCCGCACCGGACAATAATCGATTTCTTTCATATCCTTCATTCCTTACCTTTTGAATCTGTTTTTTCAGTAATGTTTCCTTTACCTTGCCTAAAAGAAGGCGGTCCGGGAAATCACTCGCTTTCCGTGGGCATGCGCTGAGCCTCCTCAGGCATTTAGCCTTCCGGGGTCTCAACTGACATGTTATTCCCACAGGAGTCTCCCGATTCCCCGGCCCCCCTTGCGTTAATGAGAGGGACGGAAACGCTATAAATGAGTTAAGCTCTGTTGGCAACTCTATTTTTATAAACATAGGTCCATTAGTCATGATTCGGCCGGTTGGGGTGGGAAACGGCGACACTCCCGCGGGAGAAGGAGCGTGGCGAGACCCCGGAAGGTTTACCTGAGGAGGCTTGCCCGTTCCCCCGCAGGAAAGGGAGTCGTTTCCCAGCCCAGCCAAACTTTATTTCATGATGGACCTGAACTTCAACCGAAGTTAGAGAGACTTCATCTATCCGGCTCATAGGTGTGATGGGTAATATAGGTGCAGGCTACATTTTAAAAATAAGCACACCGGCAACAATCATGGTGAGACCGATTACCTGGTGACTTTTGATCAACTGCTTTTTCTCTCCGAACCATCCCAGAAGCTCGACAAAAAATGCTGCGCCGAGTTGAGCGACGAGAAGAATCGAAATGGCGGCTGCCGGACCTAATAGTTGAATAGCCGTCAATTCAGAGAAGACGACAGGGACCCCGAAGGCTCCTCCGATAAAATAGATAGGGGAAACACGCTTCATCCCAGCTTTGTTTCCATCTTTCACACGCATATAAACGAGGAGGGACAGACTGAATGCAACAAAGTGAACGACAACAGTCGTATGCCATCCGCTCAATTCGGTTCCCATCTTAGAATTGAAAATGCCTTGCAGGGTGATACAAAGGCCTGCAAGGATCGAAAAGAATACACCTTTCATAAAATAATCTCCTTTATTTTCGTCTTTATCCATTGAAACTCATTTTTTTATAGTAGAAAAGGACAAATGTCCGAAACGATGTAAATTCCTTGAAAAGGTTGTATTACTTTAAGGATAACTTTAGATGTATGTCCACTTTTTGACAAATGATCTCCTTGTATATAGGGTTAGTTCAAGAAGGGAGATGGAAGTTTTGTCAGAATCCAAAACAAAAACATTATCTGTACCTTTAAGTGTCTGGTACAACGAATCAAGCGATTCCATCCATATGAATGTAGATGGAAAGCTCACCTCAGTGAACCGGAAGCCGGAATCGAAAAGAGGAAATCCCAGTTTATATGGGATCTTGGAAGAACATTTGAAAAACGCCGGGAAGTTGTAAAAAAATGAACCTGTGCCTGATGGTGGAGACACCAACAGACACAGGTTCACTTCTTGAATGGATATTATTGATGGATTTCGATATTCCTGATCATATATCTATCGAATTCATCCATCACCACCACATAGTCTTTGATCCTTTCATAGACACTCCATTCTCCAGCTGCATTCATAAAGTCGAAGGTTTCAAAAGTACTCACAATGGCGTAATCGTTTTGGATTTCGACATTCGTCACTTGATTCTGAGTGAATTCAAAAATCATCCCTTTACCGAATGTTTCATGCAAGTACTCATATAAATCCCGGTAAGCGGTGCTTTCGTATTCCAAATAAGGTTCAATGTAACTGAAGTCTTCCTGTTCTAAAGCCAGCTCGTAATTGTTTCGGAACTCGATGATGAACGCAGAAAGACTTGCCTCATCAAAAGCTGATGGGTAGTCATCCTCATACGGTTCTTCCTCATATTCTTCTCCAAAGTCATAATCATCCATGGAATTGTCGATAGCGAAGGCGTTTATGACGTCATCAGTACTCATTGGTGCGTTTGACCAGGAATTGAGTTGATCAGTCATCGTATACATCGGAATGGAAAATCCAATGGAACTATCGGCATTCAACCGTGCAGAATTGATTCCTATCACTTTCCCGGTTTCTCCATCCAGTAAAGGACCACCGCTGCTGCCTGGTGAGATTTGAGCATCGATCTGATAAGCATTTTCGTATTTGAACCCTTCCTCAAATGATCGGTCGACCCCTGTCAAATAACCGATGGAAGCCGTATTTTCCAAACCAAGCGGAGTTCCTAAAGCAATGACTTCCGTACCCACTTTCGACTTTTTCGTTTCAATAGGTAAAGGTGACTGCCCCGCAAGCTGGTCGACACGAATTAAAGCCACATCATAAACATTGGAAATCCCGATGACTTTCCCGCTCATTTGAGACCCGTTCCTGTTCCTCACCTGCACATCCGTGAAGCCTGCGACTACATGAGCGTTGGTTACGACCGTCCCGTTCTTCTTGAACAAAAATCCTGATCCTTGGCTGTGATCAGTAAGGATGGTATAGACTTTCCCCTGGGCTTTGTCGATGATTTCCTTTTTTTCCTTGCCTTCAGGTGTATCTGGCTTTGGAGCTGTGGAAGGGGCATCCTTGTCCTTCTCAGTAGGGGAGGTCTTTTCAGCATCAGAATCGGTTTTCGGCTTTTCTACCGTTGTTTCGACTACCTCAGCTGGCTGTGGTTCATTTGTGACCTCAACGAGTTCCTTTTTATTCTCAAAATAATAGTAGATGACTCCCGTCCACACAAGACAAAATGAAACGACAATGACAAACAGCCATCCTATGTGCTTCTTAGAGGAAGGGGTCATTGAATGACCACACTGGACACAGAATCTCGCTTGATCGGTGTTCGATGACTGGCACTTTGGACACAGCATGCCGAGCACCTCCATATACTCACTATTTTTCTATATTATACCTTTTATGTATAGCCGTTTGATGGTTTTTAAAGACAAGAATTTCGACATATTTTTCTTTTTCGCATAAAAAGGTGGAACTTAGAAAACGTAAATTCAGGAGGTGTTTGAAATGAGAAAGCATGAAGAACAACCAAAAAGGCGGTTAACGAGTGCCGGGACCGACATTGATGAGGTGAAGCGCCTCAACCAACAATCCGGTTTGAGCTATAATCAGGTCAAAGACTTGTTGGCAAAAAACGCGGCGGAAGCAGACAAAAAAGCATGAAAAGAGAGGGTGTCTGGAACTTCAAATACGTGAAGGTCAGGCGCTTTTCTTTTTTTGTGCAAGGGTGCTACGATAGAAAGAAGTCAAATAATGAAGGTGATCAATCATGAATTCAAAATATAATATGGGCTGGAACTTGGAGAGCAGTTATACACGTCTCCCGGACGGGTTTTACTCTCATGCCCAGCCTACGCCTGTGACCTCTCCAGAGCTGGTCGCATTCAACCGGAATCTAGCTGAAGAGTTGGGACTGGATGTTGAAGCTCTCCGTAGTGATGAGGGAACAGCCATCCTTGCAGGAAATGAGGTGCCTGAAGGAGCGGATCCGATCGCACAAGCTTATGCCGGCCACCAGTTCGGTCATTTTACCAACCTTGGGGATGGACGGGCGTTGCTGCTTGGCGAACAGATTACGCCTTCCGGTGAGCGGTTGGATATCCAGCTGAAAGGCTCAGGCCGAACCCCTTATTCGCGGAGAGGGGACGGGCGTGCGCATCTTGGCCCGATGCTGCGTGAGTACATCATCAGTGAAGCGATGCATGCACTCGGTATACCGACGAACCGCAGTTTAGCTGTCGCGACGACAGGGGAAGCGGTGATGCGTGAAACGGATTTCCCAGGAGCGGTCCTCACCCGGGTGGCGTCCAGTCATCTCCGAGTCGGTACTTTCGAGTATGCAAGGGGATTGGGAGTCGAGGAACTTAAGGAACTTGCCGACTACGCTATCGACCGTCATCACCCGGAGTTGAAAGAGGACGAAAATCCATACCTCGGTCTTTACCTGAATGTCATCAAGCGTCAGGCCGCATTGGTTGCCAAGTGGCAGCTGGTCGGGTTTATCCATGGCGTGATGAATACCGATAATATGACGATCAGTGGAGAAACGATTGATTATGGACCGTGTGCGTTCATGGATACGTATGATCCGAAAACGGTCTTCAGTTCGATTGATACGCAAGGCCGCTATGCGTATATGAATCAGCCTCCGATCGCCAAATGGAATCTGGCTCGTTTAGCGGAAGCGATGTTACCGCTTTTTGATGATGAACAGGAAGAAGCGGTGAAAATCGCTCAGGCTGCGATTGCCCAGTTCGATCCAGCTCACCATGAGCACTGGCTTGAAGGCATGAGAGCGAAGCTTGGTATGGCGGATGCAAAAGGGCAGGATGAGCCGATCATCGAGGATTTGCTGGATATCATGAAAAAACATGAGGCGGATTTCACGAATACGTTCCGTGCTCTGACGTTCGATCAGTTCCCGGAAGAGCCGATCTTCGAGTCTACTCAGTTCAAGAGCTGGTACAAACAGTGGCAGGCGAGACTGGAGAGACAGGAAGCTTCCAAAGAAGAAGTTTTCCAACTGATGAAAAAATCGAATCCTGCTGTCATTCCTCGTAACCACCGTGTCGAAGAGGCACTGGAAGCAGCGTTAAGCCGGGGAGATTACACGGTGATGGGGCGTTTGTTGGAAGCATTGTCTGATCCTTATGCTCATTCAGAGGAACAAGAACCCTATACTAAGCTTCCTGCACCTTCAGATTTACCTTATCAAACGTATTGCGGTACTTGATTCTAAACAAAGAAATGAGCGTCCAGGAAAATCACCTGTGACGCTCATTTTATTCAGTACCCAGAAAAGTTAAAGACCTTATTGAAAGTTTTCAGCTATAGTGAGCAAATTCGATTTTCCCAAGTCTTCATTACTTTCTTTAGCTGGTAAAGTCAAAATGTATGTGACTCCTTCCACTTCCCAAAACAAATATTCGGTACTATTCTCGTTAAAATACTTCCCTTCGTAATCCCCGACCTCTATTTCTTCACTTTTGGATTCCAGTGTAGGAGTTACTTCTCTGTTTAATGCATTCATTGAAATCATTTGTCCATCTTCTCCGTAAAATTCTACTACGAAAACTTCTGAAGAATTGGTTATCGGTTGTCCAGCTTGAATGCTCTCAGCCTCGAAAGGCAGCCCTGATGGGAGGAGGTATTCGAAACTGATTCCATTCAATTGTTCGCTGACCTTGGATTCATCAATCTCATAGAGGTTCAGTGGTTCAGAAGAGCATCCTGCAATGATGAACAATAGAGTAACGAAAACACTGATACCATATTTCATCGATCATCCTCCTTTATGTGATTATGGAACATCACATTAAAATAATGAGTAGAAAAATCAGTCCTGTAATCATATAGCTGATGATACCTTTTTTTGTTTCCTTCTTTTCAATGTTGGCTTGTTTCTCTAACTTTCTTATGTAATCTGCAATGATGCTGAGGCTGATGAATAGAACAAGCCCGGTTATCTTACTGTCTAACAATAAGTATAAAGAGATCCCGGTGACGATAGCTAACGCTGCATTACTTACAATTATTCTTATTAGAAAACCTCCTCCGGATCTTAAGTGATCCAAATGATTTTCTGTTATACCTTTTGAAAAGAGAAGAAAATTTCATTGTGATTCCGCTTATTCAACCTTAACATAATATTCCAACTAGTACCGGTGAAAAGCAGGACTATTATTAAGGAATCGCTGAGGATTCATAAATGATTTTTAGAATAAGTTGATTGATCAAGAAGAAAATAACTTTGTACCAAACTTTTAAAGGGGTGGACGAGCAATGAGTAAAAAATCCAAATCCAAACGCAACATCCAAAAAGGCCGTGACGCGGTGCAGCCGAGTTCCGGAGAAGAACGGATCACGATTTCAAAAACAGGCAAGCGGTTGGATGACCGTATCAAGTAAATGATATACAAGGGCGGAAGTCGCGAAGATTTCCGCCTTTCTACATATCAAAAAATGATTCGGTAGAATAAAACCTTTGATTTCGGGTAATGCAAATAAGAGAAGCAATCTGTAAAGAAAGCTCGAAACGGAGGGCGTAAAGTGAAGAAAATGAATAGAGGAATTTTGACTGCACTATCCGCAATCGGAATCGCTCAAGGGATGAAAATTTTAACTCACAAAAAATTGACTGGAAAATGGGATTGGAGCCAGGTGGCGACCACAGGCGGCATGCCGAGTTCACACTCTGCTGGAGTATCTGCGCTTGCTGCATATCTGGCTGCCAATAAAGGAGCAAGCCATACGGAAACGGCTCTGGCCACGACGTTCGGTGTCATCGTCATGTATGATGCACAGGGCATACGGCGTCATACAGGTGAAATTGCACAATTGGTCAATGATTTGGAAGATAATTTTGCCCAACTATCCGGCGATTTTCCGAGCTTCGAATTTGTCGAGAGGGAGAAAGAACTGAAAGAATTGCTGGGGCATCAGCCGATTGAGGTGGCTGGTGGTGCCATCCTTGGAATCGTGCTGGGTGTATTATCAGCTAAATTTGAAAATAAGTGATGGAGAGGCTTGTACTATTCGGTTAGTACAAGTCTCTTCTATTAAGCAGGCTTTTACTTTCCCTTGGTAGAATGGAAAAAATAAATGGAGGAGAGTGAAGACATGGCGATCGACTATAAGCGGTGCCCGGTCTGTGGTTCGAAACATACAGCAGCCATTCTCTATGGCATGCCTGGCCCTGAAATCTTACCAGAGGTCGAGTCTGGAAAATACGTATTAGGTGGCTGCTGTATCATGATTAATGATCCTGAATATCATTGCCATGAGTGTGAACACCAATGGAATCGCAGCGAAGCGATTAACGCAGCTTATGGAAAAATCCAAGGTCTCAACTTTTCTACCAGTGGATTTTGGGAAGGGACATTCTTCGTAGAAATGGACTTCAACACAAGGAAAATGAAATGGGGTCACATTCAAGGAGGAGACGAGGACGTTCATCATAAACGGGTTCAATCAAAGACCGTGGATAAAATCATCGAGCACATGAAGTGGCTGGATGTACTGAATTGGCGGAAAGAATATTCAGAACCTGTTATGGATGGGACCACGTGGGAACTCGAACTTGTTCGAAGGGGAAGGAATATTTATAAATATGGTTCCAACGGTTTTCCTGAAGAATGGGATGAGTTTTATGATTCAATGAAAAAATATACAAGGAAAACCTCACTGAAATAATTGTCGATAAAATTTTTTGTTCCGGTTTTTATTTGAGTCAATCGTATGAATCTCGGGTGATGAGCCGTTTTTTATATTAAAAAGACTGAAAATTTATGAATGCCATCCTTTTCAAACTAAGAATGATAGTGTATATTAAAAACACTGATACAGTGTCGAATAACGAACAAATCACATGAGATGAATGCATATTGGAAGAAGTTTACTTTTTAGGCTGAATGTCTGAAGTTTTGGTGAAAAGTAACGATGATCTAAATTTGCATTCATTTTTTTGCATCCAATATTAGGTATATAGTAATGGTAATATATACCTTTAGGAGGGTTAGGCATGAAAATCACTCGGAGTCATGAATTGGAGAAAGTCTTCCTGAAGAACATGGAACTTTCTTTACTTGCCTCTGGAGATGGGACAGAAGTGATTCATCACAAATTGTATGAAGGCGCTCGATGGGCGATGATTCCTGAAGAGGGATGGACTGCTCTTGAGCATGTCACCATCTTGTCTGGTGAACTAATCTTTCACTCACCTGATGGAGCCCTGTTGCTTATGCCTGGAGACTCTATCCACTCCTGTCCCGTAGAGGAGACTTCGATTTTCGCTGCCAAAACCGATGTGGAATTTTTATATGTGACCTCTCAACCTCAGTTTCACTACTACAGCAATATGCTTCAGGAGATGAAGGATTTGGCTGTCCGGGTGGAAGAAAAGGATGGATATACGGCTCATCATTGCGAAAGGATCAAAAATCTCTCTATGAAAATCGGAGATGCAATCGGATTATCTACAGATGAAAAATATACGCTGAACCTTGCAGCTTTCCTCCATGATATCGGGAAAGTCAAAGTCCCTGATGACATACTGAACAAGCCTGGAAAATTGACAGATGAAGAATATGAAATTATGAAAAAACATACGACTTGGGGGCGTGAAACCCTCGAGCAGACGAATCGCTTAGACTTGATCAAAGCAGGTAAAGTTGTGGAGCAGCATCATGAACGCTATGACGGTCGGGGGTACCCGAATGGACTCAAAGGTAACGAAATTTCCATCCAAGCTCAAATTATCACCGTCGTAGACGCCTTTGATGCCATGACCAGTGATCGTGTCTACCGCAAAGCAATGAGTGTTGATGAAGCATTTCAAGAATTAGAACGTCATAAAGGAACGATGTTCCATCCGGACATCGTCGATGCGTTCTTTTCTATACAAACTGAAGTGATTGACTAAGGAGGTGAAGAGATGAAGAAGGCTTTATTTGGATTACTTGTCTTTGGTTTAATACTTGCTTTTTCAGCTGGTTCCGTGAGTGCAAAGTACTATAAGGATTCGGATAAAACCGTTTCCGTGAATACCGGTCAAAACTTATCTTATGATTATGATACAGCTGAAACATCTTTTGAACTTCAAGAAGAGGCCCATGATTATCTGACAGATTCTACAGGTGCTGAAGTAGATCATTATTACATCTGGGTCGAAGTGGATGGACAAAAAGTTCTTGCTGTCGATCCCGCAAGAGGAATGTATTAATCAACTAGCGAGGCCTGTCCTTTAGGAGGACAGGTCTTTTTTTATGTGAATTACAATTTTTATCCATTAATACCAAATTCACCTTAATATTTTTCATATTTGTGTGAGAAAAGTTCAGTTTATGTCGGGTGAGGTGGGTATAATCGGAGTAACACATTATAATGAACAACAAAGATTCAAATAATTATAGCGTCGTAGTCAATTAGTCCTCATAGTGTATTGTAATTTTAATATCAATTTGAGAGGATGGGGCAGATGAAGAAACTGATGGTAATTATGTTGTTAGTAGGAGTTGTGTTCGGGAGTGCTACTCCAGTCATCGCAGACATTGATGAAGATCGGGTGAAAGCTTTGAAGGATATTGAAGAAACCAATATGGAAATCAATGAAAAAATCCAAAAAGCAGTGGATAAATCAAATGGAATGAAAGCTGAATACTTACAGAAGGTCAGAGAAATCAGAGAAGAAAATGAAATTTATCAACTGAGAGATGCACTCAAAGAAACTGCTAAAAAAATCGAAAAAGGTACGAATAAACATGAACAAATGGATCGTTTGATTGAAAAAGAACAAAGATTGCGAAGCAAGTTGGAAGAAAAGATGGATGAACTGAGTTATGATTTCCTTAATATGGAGAAAATCATGGATGAAGTTACATCTGAATTATTAGTCGCTGATGAAGAAGAAAGAAAAAATCTGCATGATAGGGTAAATACTTTGTATGACAGCTTAAATGAAACGTCTAAGATGGAGTTGGAAGAAACGCTTGAATATACAGAAGATCTTGAGAAAGTCATTCAAGATGTATACGATGAGACATTAAAAATGTCAAACGAAACTATTAAGAAAGCTGCTGAGAAAGGTGTCTATGCTGAACAGAGCTGGAGATGGGTGCAATTTGGTGATCGTATGGTATGGATCGATCCGGTCAGAGTCATAGGAGGATTCCATTGAGAATTTTCAGAAAATAATATATGATAAGGGAAAGAAAGCGAGTCTGACTGAGGCTCGCTTTTTCTATACCGTATCAGAGGTGATTCCATTGACATTTACGATTGGAAGGAACGGGGAACATTTGGAACAGGTCGTATTCGAACACTTTGACATCAGTCTGTTGTCCAGGGGCGGGGGGACTGAAGTGATGGTTCAAACCATTACGAAAGACCACATGTTTTACGTGTACCCCAGTGACAATCCAGGTGTCATGGAGTTTTTTTATATCCTTAGCGGTGAGATGATATGTGAATGGGGCGGCGAGAAGATCAAGCTCGGTCCAGGTGACCACTATACCGCCTATAATTTGGAGGAAGCCGTTCATTTTACGACCCTCTCGGACGTTGTTTATTTATGGGTCATCAACGAGCCGACTTTTTATCAGTTAAGTGAAGAAGTTCTGAATTTGAAAAAAGTGGTCGATGAGGTGGAGAAAAAGGACCGCTATACTTATAAACATAGTGAAAGAGTGGCGGAGTATGCGATCAAGATTGCCAAGAAGCTGATGCTGCCGAAGGGGAGACTTGAGCAGTTGTATTTATCGAGCATCCTACACGACATAGGGAAAATTCATACGCCTATTGAAGTATTGAATAAACCCGGACGGTTGACGGATGAAGAATTTGGTATCATCAAACGTCACCCGGTAGATGGAGCGGAGATGGTGAAAGGACTATATCATGATGAGATTTCGAAAATCATTCTTCAGCACCATGAGCGGTTGAATGGGACTGGTTACCCCAATAGAATCAGTGGAGAGGATATTCTTTTTGAGGCGAAGATCATAGCGGTCAGTGATACATTTGATGCAATGACCGAAGATCGCGCTTATCGAAAGGCACTCACAGCTCAATTCGCTCTTGATGAATTGAAGAAGTTGAAAGGAACACATTATGATACAGAAGTGGTCGATGCATTTGAAAACATTTTAATAGAAGAAAAAAGGGTATGATTCCAATCTGCAGGGAATCATACCTTTTTTGTGCGTTTCATAACAAGCCTTACCAGCAGCATATAGGCAGGTGGAAGAAAACCGAGAATCAGAACAAGGCCCTCCCAGTCGTAAGCATTCCAGATCGGGCTGAGGGCAGATGAACCGAAGACGACACCGATATAGTAGGAAACGAGGTAGAGGCTTGCGGCGCTTCCTTTATGGTGCGTGACCAAATCCCCGATCGAAGAGGCGGTCAGGGAGTGTGCCGTAAAGAATCCTGAACATAAGACACACAATCCGAGAGCCACCGCCCACAGCCACGGCATCAAGGTCATCCAGATTCCGATAGAAAAGACGAAGGTTCCGATCAACCGGACTTTGTTCAACCCGAAATGACCTGCCAGCCAGCCTGCGAAGGGAGAGCCGATGACCCCCAATCCATAAGCGAAGAAAAAGAAAGAAATGGCGCTTAAGGAAAGGAAGAAAGGGCTGTTTTGCAAATAGAAAGGCAAATATGTCCAAATCCCAGTGAAGGACAATTGAAAAATGATTCCGAGTCCAAAAATCAATAGGAGTGTCGGATTGGTCACGTGGAATTTCAATGACTTGATGTCGTGCTTGAACGTCAGGTCGCTGGGTGTAAAGGAACGGGAATGCGGCAGCAAAGCGATTACCAACCCAGCGATGACGACGCCCACCCCGGTCAATATGTAAAAGTAGCTTTCCCAGGAAAGCCAGTCCGTCACAGCACCGGCGAATACACGTCCCATCATCCCACCGAACACGTTACTCGCTATATAGAGAGCGGTAGCCACATGCACATGTTTCGAATGTATTTCTTCACTTACATAAGCGATCGCAGCGGCAGGAAGACCAGCGAAAGCGAATCCTTGAATGAAGCGGATCGCCAAAATGACTGTAAATGAATCGATGATTGGAATGAATAGTAAGGGAACGGATGCGCCAATGATAGAGAGTTTGATGAAAATGGTTCTCCCGTACCGATCGGATAAAAAGCCGAGGACGATGAGACCGACAATAAGTCCTATCACGGTCAGCGAGAGAGATAAACTGGCCATGGAAATGCTGATATCAAAGTCCTGGACAAAGACCGGAAACAACGGCTGAACGGCATAAATGCTTGCAAATGTAAAAAAAGAGGCGAGTGCAAGACTGAGCGCCACTTTCCAAAACGTTGATTCATTGATTTGGTAACCTTGTTGATTCATAGAATCCCGCCTGTATTTTTAGGATGGTACCACTATAGCACATGTGCTGGGAGAGGTGGGTAAAGGGATAGGTGAAAAAACGTATCACTAATTATCATTACATTTTTGGAGGTATAGTTTTCAAAGTTGCTTTGATGGGTAAAAAGGAGTAATTAAAAAAAGAGTGATTGTCGTAGTGAAAGTGCAATGTTTTGAACTTTGCTTTTAGGATGAGGAGGAAAGATTGTATGATCAAGCGAGTATTGTTACGTATCAAAGAAAGTATTTGGTTTATACCCAGCGTTTCTTGCATATTAGCTTTTGTTTTGGCGTTAATGGTTATAGCGGTGGATACCATTTATAGTGATTCAGTGCGTCCTTTTATTCCTTCTTTCCTATTGACCGATGTTGGTCTAGCGCAAACTACTTTGGGGGCGATTTCGGCAGCATTATTGACAATGACTACAATAACTTTTTCAACCATCATGGTAGTATTGACCACCTACTCTTCACAATTCTCTCCCAGAACTCTCAAAAACTTCACTACAAGCTCGACTACTATGACCGTTCTCGGAATTTTTATGGGTGGATTCGTTTTCTCCATTCTTACGTTACTGTTTATGAGGAAATCTCAAATCGAACATCTCGTCATTTCAGCTACTGTCGGTGTCATAGTTTCTTTTATATGCCTGGCTTTTTTTGCTTATTTCATCCATAATGTAGCAACTTCCATACAAGTCAGTAAATTACTGAGGGATTTGACCGAGGATTCGATAAATACAATCGGAAATAGTCGGCAAACACTAAAAAAAGAAAAATGCGTGTCTGTTCAGGAATCCTGCCCTGACATATCTGTTTTTTCGAATGTTGAACTATTGCATGGGAGTGAATATGGTTATATACAAATAATCGATTTTGAAAACCTTATGGCTATTGCCAAACAAAAAGATGTGGTGATTGAGCTGAAGCAAAGCATTGGACAATTCGTTACTCGGGAGAGTGCTTTGGCTGCTGTCTATCACAACCATGAACCGATAGAGGTGAATATAGATACATTTATCACGGTGGGTGATGAAAGAGAGACAATACATGATATCCATTTTTCAATTCAGAAGATTGTAGAAGTTGCATTGAGAGCTATATCGCCGGGCATTAACGATCCGAATACCGCTATAAGTTGTATCCATTATCTGAGAGTGCCATTAGTAGAGGCATTTAAAACTGGAGGGGGCTATTCTCTTTATAATGATGAGGAGGAAAACCTAAGGATCATATGTAAATGCGAATCCAATGATGAATTATTATACAATACTTTTCACCAGGTGTGTTTTTATGGACGGGAAGATGTTTCCATCCTTATAGCTTTACTGGATACAATGATTTACATTGCTGAACATAGTGAAAAGAAGGTTAAGATAATCATCCGGGAATTCCTTCAATATATCAGTCAAAAGTTCGTTGCTGAATATTGGGCTCCTCTGGATCATGAAAGAGTCAATGAAAGAAGAGCGGCTCTATTAAAAGAGGTAGATTTCTAGGAGGGATATGCAGTTTATTCAATTGCAATACGGATTTCAGCATTCGTGCGCCATTGGGAAGCAAACAGCACGGGCAGGCCAGCTATATGAGAGGAGAAGCGATAGATGTAACAGATTCAAACTTAAAAAGAAGTCTGTCCTTGAATAAGGACAGACTTCTTTTTCGTAAATTCAGTTATACCCAGGTATAGTCTTTGCCCCAGCTTTCCTTCGCCAGGTTCAAGACGTCGTTCACTTCGCTCGCATCTACGGCGTAAGCTTCTCCCTGTTCATAAGGGTTGTAGTGGAAAGCGTAAAGGCGTGAGGTGAACTCATGGAATGGAAGGGAGCTTTCTCCTTCTTCCTCGCCATTGCCCGCTACACTCGGAACGATGTTCTGTCCCCAGTTCTGGGAACCATCGTTATTTGGATTATAGAAATAGACCCGTTCGACTCCTGATGGATCTTTCGCTATCCGAATGATGGACACGGCATGTAAACCGAGCATTTTGCCGTGGACATTGGTAATGAAAATGCCGACAGGATTCGGGTAAATCAATTCATAATCATCGTTATATTCAGGGTGGTGGGTCGCATAGAACAACCGGACGAATCCGCTGTAATCCTGGACAAAGCCACTGATCGGGTTGGTGACTGTACTGAACCCTTTCGGAACCCAGTTGCCGTAAAAGGCCGGGTTCACCCAGCGGTGACCGTCTTCGCCGCGGAGCGCGACTCTCGACATCATCTCGCTATAGATCTTGTCCAAATGCGGAACAAGAACGAGAGAAACGGGATCGAGTTCCATATCAAGATCAGGTGCCAGTCCGCCACTCAAATCTTTGGAATGGATCGTAGCTCCTTCGAATGTGAAGTCCAAGTCTCCGTCTCTCGCTGCACGCGGGATGATCTCAAGCAGGAATCCAGGGGCATGCTGCGCCCAAAGGCTGATTCCTCTTGCGGCCTGACACGTCGGGTTGAATCCTTGTCCCACTCCGAGCGGCTGCCCGAGGACCTGGATAGTTCCAGCGACGAGAATGCTGTTCGCTGTAAGACCTTCTCCTTGCTGGACGGTCTCATGTAGAGCGTTCCTTACGTCTGCACGGATGTCCAGTTCTACTAACCTACGCAGTCCGGGAGCTACAGGGGAATGGGAAAGCACGCCGCGCTCAAGCATCAGAGCAAGTCCATATATCGCCTGTTTTGTAGCAGGGAAGATAGAGGCTTTTATCACTTGCTGCACGAGTTCCATGTTTTCTTCCAGGTTGGCGCTTCCTTTACTGCTTAAGTTCAAAGTATAGACCAGCAAGCCTGGGTGATGCTTGCATAAGAACCGGATAATGGTCGCATGGTGAGGGGCGACTAACCCTGTCTCACGCATCGATTTCGCAAGCGCGACACTTTCCGAAATCAATTCGGATCGTGAAAGTTCCTTCAGTTCTTTACGATAGGTCGGAATATCTTTGTATTTTGCGCTCATCGGTGATGGTCCTTCAATGGCGGCAATATATTTTTTCAACTCAGCATGATCATCGCCGTCACTATCTGAGTCAAGCATCCTCTTCGCCGTACCAATCATCGATACGATGCGCTTGATCATAATCGGTCGCTGTGCTGTCAATCGTTCGATTTCATGAATGAGTGTTTTGATGAGAGCTTTTGAAGATAGATGACTGATCAAAAATTGAAACAGCTTGCTGATTTTATCATCGTTTTCATGTTTCTCAATCCTTGTGCTTTCAGTAGCAGCAGGGAAAAGTAAATTCAAGTTCAGCACCATGACTTCATTCAAAAATTCCTCTGCGTCTTCTGCAGACACGGTCGGGTGCGTGTATTTGTTCTCAGCGATGGCGAGCATCCGCAGCTCACTGAGCACCTCGATGACCATCGGCAGTCCTTTCGCCTTCAATGATCCCGCGACGAGAGGGGGCTGCAATTTGTTGGCCTGCTCCCAGGCGCTGTCTTGAAAAACGCCTGTCTCTTCGAAGCGGTACGCATATTGGTATAAGTGATTCAAACCATTCTCAGCGTCAATGAGCCGGTTGGCTTCCTGGTAGACATCTGTCTGATATTTCGATTTTGCAAAAGATGGAGCTTTTTCTAAATCTTCCAAGCTTTGAGCGAATCGTTCAACGATGACACCTGTCGGTTGAGGCATAAGTCCTCTCCTTCCCTTTATGGTTTTAATCTCTTATTTATAGAAATCGTACTGTTCGTATTCTTTCACAAGATCATACATTTCTTCACTGTCCCGGCCGAAGAAGAAAATCGTTCCATAATGGTTCCCGAATCCGACACGTTCTGCAACCTTTCCTTGAGGAGGGGTGAACATGTCGTGTTTTTCAAAGTAAGGATGTTCTTCGAGTTCATCAGGGATGTTCAAATCCTGGACGTAATCAATGTTCGGATGAACCATCAAGCACCCGGCATACCCGTCATAGTCATAAGGGTTCGGGAAGAAGGCTTCCAATTCCGCTTCTGTCGTATTCGGGTCACTGCAGAGAATTTGAGCTTCATACGCACTGAATCCATAGGCGCGCTCGATCAATTCGAAAATATGGCCGCCCGGCACACGTGCTGCAACCTCACCGAAGTGCAGCGTTCCATCTGGAGTCAGGAAGTACTCCGGGTGGATGACGCCGTATTCGATTTCAAAAGCATCCACGAGTTTTTGGACAGCTTCTTCAATCTGTGGGCGTTTCTGTTCAAGTTTAGGGGAGGCAGGTACGAAATTCGAGTAGCCTAAGCGTACATATTCCGTAATGTTCAAGAAGCGTACTTTACCTTTATGGACGAACGCTTCACAAGAGAACTCCTGGCCATCCAAATGGCTTTCCATCAATAGTGGGAAGTCTGTATCCTGGATTTTCTCTATACCTTCGACGGTGTTGATCGCCATATGACCTACGGATCCGGCTTTATCGAGGGGTTTGACGTGGATGGGATCGAGGTGATCGCCTTCCAGTTTTAGTAATGCTTCGTTGACGCGCTGTAAGAATCGCTTTACGTCATCTTTATTTCTTGCTTCTTCAAAGACACCGACTTTGATTCCTGAGATTTGGGCTTTCCGCTTCATCATCCCTTTATCGCGCAGCAACAACGATCTGTTGAAGACGCGTGGCTCTTCACGGAAACGGGCGTTCAGCGCACCGGCCCATTCCACACACTCTTCATAAAGGGGGATGGCTAATTCTGCACCCATCGCTTTCAACTGCTTGTACAATCCATCAGAACTTTCATTGATTTTGTTGAAATCCCATCCGACGAATTTGATGTCGTGTTTTTCCGCATACGATTCGAATTCAGGTGGTCCTACCACGACAAACGGACGATTCATACGGGCTGCAGCTTCAATCGCTTGTACACTCCATCCGACTAGAGCTGTCAAATAGGGCTTCGTTTCTGCATCCTGCTGTGCTTCTTCCACTAATGAATCCTTTTCGATTTGATCCAATTCCATTCCTTATCGCTCCCTTACATTGATTTATGAAACAAAAAGCATGAATTAGAGACACTTCTCGTACTCTATTACACTAAAAGTATCAAACTATTAGGAAAACTGTAAGCGATTTATCTTAATTCGACAAATATATACAAAATTAGTATGGTTATTTGTAATCTCAACAGCTCCTTTGAATGAGTTTGCAGCTCATCAGGAGGGGGAAATATAGGTGACAGAGGAGGGGAGAAATATGAAACTGATGTACAAAGAGCGCTTACAAAAGCTGAATCCGAGACAAGCGATCGAACAAAGCAGAGATTATTTTTCAAAAAAGGATTATGGTGAAAAAATAAAAAAATACGGAGGCTTGATCGGAGCAAAAAGTGTTTATTACAGTCTATTGCTCTATTACGCATTCCAGAGCCCTTCCACACCGAAAAAAGCGAAATTGACCATCGCCGGAGCTCTCGGGTATTTGATTTTACCCGTCGACCTGATTCCTGATTTTCTACCGATGATCGGATTCGCCGATGACAGTGCGGTAATCTTGTACGCCATTTACCAAGTGATTTCTCATATTGATGATGAGGTACGCTTGAAAGCCCGTGAAAGGATGGAGCAGCTGTTCGGGGAAAAGATGGATGTGAAAGCGTATGAGGATAAATTGAATTAAGAAAGGTCCAGTTTCGGTGAGGAAGCTGGACCTTCAAGTTATTTGGAGGAGATATGCTTCTTTTAAAGAGACAGGTCGGTCATCACTCAGAACGCTTTTCTTTCAAGTAATCGGAGAAAAACTTCTTATTATTCAACACACTTTCGTCCTCAGGTTTGTGCGTACCGGCAATGGAGTTATGCTCGATAGCTTTTTCCACATTTCCAAGTTTCCAATGACAGACACACATATGAAGGTGGGGAATCCATGTCGAGTAGGAGGGCTGGTAGAATCCCCGGATGTGATCGATGGGCACCTGGGTGGCCGTCTGGTACCAGAAAATTGCGGTGTGATACTTTTCATTTTTTCTGAAGTGATCACCTATTCTACAGCAGGCCTCTGGTCTTGGGTTATCATATTTGAACGTTTCCAACAGGATGTCCATCACTTTTTCTTTGGCTCCGATTTCCTGATAACAATCAGCCAGGTATAGACAGGCCATGACCTTATCTTCCATCCACCCCTGATAGAGGGATAAGAATTTTTCGTAATAGAGGATCGCACGCTTGTATTTGCGATGATCCTTCAACTCATTGGCATAATAATAGAGGTCTCTTGGAGATAAGAGTTTCCCTTGCTTCAGCTGGGCTTCATAAATGCGAAGATTTCTGTTCGTATCCGTATTTTGTTTTCTCAAATGTCTGGTGTGGGTGATGACGATATCCGATTCAAGGATATTCCCCTGTACATCCAGGTACTCGTGCACCACTCCAATCCACTGATATTGTTTGGATTTTTTTACTAGCCGGTTTCTCCTTAGTTTAAAGGTGGTGTTTCCGGATGCGTCAAAACTGATGTCATAATTCATCGATACGGCGTCGATGGATTCATCGAGTTCATTTTTCAACTTCGAAAGTTTCTCAAAGTCTTCTTTTTGCACGAGGTCATCTGCATCCAGCCATAAAATGTATTCCATATTCGCTAGGCTGAACGAATAGTTTCGAGCTGCAGAAAAATCCTCCACCCATGTGAAGTCGAAAATCTTATCCGTAAACTTGGATGCGATTTGCTTGGTGCGGTCGATGGAACCTGTGTCGACGATGACGATTTCATCACACACCTCTTTGACGCTGTTCAAGCATTGATCCAATACTTCCTCTTCATCCTTCACGATCATACACAAACTGATGGTCGGCATCGAATCCCTCCAATTTAAAGTTTTCCAGCAGTAATTTTAAGTCTCAGATGTTATAATTTTTTTCATGTGTTCCATCTGCCTGCCCCATCCTTTCTTCAAGAAAGCTGGTTATGTATGGAGATGAACGAACGTCGTACTAGACTATACCTATGTAATAAAAGCACAAATCATACGTATAGTCATAGATAGTGAGAGTGACAAGGAGCGAAACACCATGAATCGATCATTAACATCTGTCCAAGTCGACGGACCTTTTTTTCAAAACCTGAAACGAAAGAACCAATATAATGAAGAGCTTCAATCGTGCATGACCCGGACGATGGAAAAATTGCTGGAGACTTCGACGTCCGAGCACCACCCGGGAATGCTTCTAGGGAAAATTCAATCTGGTAAGACGCGGACTTTCATCGGAGTGATGGGGCTTGCCTATGACCATGGATATGATGTGGTCGTCGTTTTGACGAAAGGGACGAACGCGCTCGTCAAGCAGACTTATGCACGACTTCATCAGGAGTTTGAAGAACGGATAGAAGCGGATGATATGAGGGTTTATGACATCATGTCGATGCCTCAGAATCTCAGGAAGTATGAGTTGTCACAGAAGCTCGCGTTGATTGTAAAAAAAGAGACCCACAATCTTGATCGTTTGAAGGAAGCGCTTCTTGAGACATATCCCGGGCTATCAGGAAGAAAAATCTTATTCATTGATGATGAAGCGGATTTTGCGAGTGTCGCCTATGAGCATAAACGGGAGCAGAACCTGAAAACCATGCGGGTCATTGCGTCCAAGATCAATGAATTGCGATCGACTTTGAACCGGCCTTCTTTTCTTCAAGTGACCGCTACTCCGTATTCGCTGTACCTTCAGCCGGAAGACATGACCATCCATGAGGGCAAGGTTTTTGAGCCGATCCGTCCGGCCTTCACAGAACTGGTTCCCATCCATGGTCGTTATGTCGGAGGAGATGTGTATTTCGATCGTGCAGACGTCGAAGGGGATGTAGCTTCCTACCTTTACCATGAGGTGAAGGAAAATGAACTGGAAGTGATGAAAAAGATGGACGGCCGGCGCGTGAAGATGGACCGTCTGCTTACTCAGAAAAACATTCCGAACATCAGGGAAGCCATCCTGAACTTCATTGTTGCAAGCAGTATCCGGCGCTGGCAGCAAAAACAGGAAGGCAGTCGTCCTGAAAAGTATTCCTTTATCATTCATACAGAACGTGGAAAGCATGCTCATGCCTGGCAGGGAGAATTGATTCGGAGTTTCGAAGATTTATTGATTGAAGGGGCAAGGGAAGAGTCTACGGTTTTCAAAGAACTGATCCATGCTTCCTATCAGGATTTGATTCGATCGGTAAAAGCTCTCGAAGGCAATACCATCCCTACGTACAATGACGTATATGAAGAAGTACGGATGTCCCTTGATGAAGAATACATCGTCAGTTCGATCGTCAATTCTGAAAAAGATGTGACTGAACTGCTGGATGGAACCGGCCAGCTTCAGTTGAGAGCTCCGATGAATATCTTTATCGGAGGACAGATTCTCGACCGCGGGGTCACCATCAACAATTTGATCGGATTTTTCTATGGCCGCAATCCGAAGTCATTCCAACAGGATACCGTCCTTCAGCATTCGAGGATGTACGGAGCGAGACCGATGGAAGATCTTGCGGTTACGAGGTTTTATACGACACAGAAGATTTATGCTGTCATGAAGCGGATCCACGAATTCGACCGTGAGCTCAGACATGCGTTTGAGCGCGGAGGGCACAAGCGGGGAGTCGTTTTCGTCCAGCGTGATATGGATTCTTCCATCCAGCCGTGCAGTCCGAATAAGCTTTTGTTATCCAATCTGACGATGATAAAGCCTCACAAGCGGATGCTCCCGATCGGCTTTCAGACCGGATATAAAACACATATTAAAAAAACGGTCGGTGAGATTGACCGGAGAGTGGAACAACTGAAAAAGAATGCCCGTTATACGGAAAACGGCGCGTATTTGGTCCGGCTGGAGGATGCGAAAGAGCTGATCGGTCTGATACACTCCACCCTTGAAATGGAGGAAGGAAGAGACTTTCATCTTGAAGAGTATCACGGTGTCCTCGATTACTTGAGTTCTGAAAACGGGTCCGGTGCTTATGTGTGGCTGTTGACACGTGAGAAGCGCCAAATCCGGAGATTCAAAGAGAATGGCAAGTTCGAAAACTCCCCGGATACACCGGGAGGAGAAAAAGGAGAATTGAGCGTCGCTCGTAAAGTCGCTGTAAACCACCCTGCCCTGATCATGCTCAGACAGGAAGGGAAAAAAGAGAATGGTTGGAGAGGTGCGCCTTTCTGGTGGCCGGTACTGGTTGCCCAGCGACATACATCTCCGACAGTTTACGCGAATAAGACAGTGAAATAAAAATAAACACGCTGGTTCCAGGGTATATCCTTGAACCGGCGTTTTTTATGTCCGGAAATTTTATTGAAAGCTCTGTTATTGCACATGTGAGCTCATATAAGCTCTTTCTGTCCTGTAATTTGTGTGAGGCGGCCTTTTAGAATGACTCCCTTTCCGTGGGGGACCTTGATCCTCCTCAGGCCTATCCTTAAACAGACTCATAAACTTTGTTTTTGACACCAGGACAAAAATCAGATAGATTGTAATTCAATGCTTACTAAATTCATAGGAATTAAATGATATAAAAGGAGAGAACGGTCATGTCCATCTTCAAGAAATACGTGGAATTATCTTTGATAAAAAAGATTACCGCAGCACTCATATTGGGCGTTATTGTAGGTTTAGTTTTCGGAAGTGACGCTGCTGTATTACAGCCGTTCGGTGACCTGATGATTCGATTGCTTAAGTTCATCATCGTACCGTTAATTTTGTTCACCGTCATCGTAGGAGTCAATCAAACGAATATTGGCAGTCTTGGACGCAAGGGAGGAAAGGTTTTCCTCTATTACCTGGCTACTTCGGCGTTCGCCCTTATGGTCGGTGTGCTGATCGCCAAGCTCTTCAATCCTGGGGCAGGTCTTTCACTCACAGGAAGTGAAAGCTTTGAGGTTCCGGACAATCCAGGGCTTTCAAGCGTCCTTTTGAATATTGTCCCGACCAATATCGTGACAGCTTTTTCAGAAATGAATCTGCTCGGGATCATTTTTACAGCAATCGTCTTCGGCATTGCCATTTCTTATCTGCGTTCGAGTCAACAGTATAAAGAAATCGGGAACCGGTTGTACCGGGGAGTGGAAGCTTTGAATGAAGTGACGCTCACGGTCATGAAAGGTATTCTGCAGTATATTCCGATCGGTATTTTAGCCATTGTCGCTAAAATCGTCGGTACGCAAGGGACGGATACGTTATTGTCTCTCGGAGGGTTCATCGGGGTTCTTTATATCGGGATCTTTGTACAACTTCTGTTTTATATCGGGTTCCTTCTTGTGACGAAAAATTCCCCTGCTCAATTTTTCCGTGAAGCGCGAACTCCTATGCTGACAGCGTTTGTCACGCAGAGTAGTTCAGGAACATTGCCTGTCACGTTGAATGCCGCTAAAAAGTTGAACCTGAAGAAGAGTTTATACGGCTTCAGTCTGCCATTAGGTGCAACCATCAATATGGACGGTGCAGCGATTCGGATTGCTGTATCTGCCGTGTTTGCTGCTAATGTCGTAGGAGATCCGTTAAGTTTCGGGTCGATCATCCAAATCGTCATCATAGGAACGCTTGCTTCTGTAGGTACTGCCGGTGTTCCAGGTGCCGGAATCATCATGATTGCCACTGTTTTTGCACAAGTCGGCTTACCGATGGAAGCTGTTGCACTACTGACCGCTGTCGATGTGCTGGTCGGAATGGGAGCGACCGCTTTGAATGTGACCGGTGATTTAGTCGGGACGACAGTCATCGATCGCTCAGAAAAGGATTGGAAAGAAGAAAGAGTGGCTGGTTGAATTTAAATCGTTGAGTGGAAGATAAGAGATATTGAAGGGCGCTGCTTGATGCAGCGTCCTTCTTTATTCTTGGTAGGGTTGATGTTTTCAAAATGAACGATAGGATGGATATAGTTGAACAAAAGAGGACGGGTGCGCTTACGTGAATGTCATGAATTTTTTCTTATACAATTGTTTCCTACATTTCATTTTTCAATTAACTTACTTCTATGCGAATGATCATTTCAGAAAACCAATCAGTGATTTCAGTCATTCAGACCTTGTAAGGGCGGTCATCCTGTTGATGGCAGTCCTGTCATATTTCAAATTAACCGGTGATTTATTCGGAAGGTTCAAAGAGGTGTCTACAAAGCTAAAAGTTGTCATTACCATCCTTGCCTTTGTGGTTTCTGCTTTTATGGTGGGTTTTTTGTTGGCTGTGTATTTTGAAGGATAGATAAAGGGTATATTGTAAGATTTGAGGGAAGGAGGGTTGATATTGAAGTATACAGTAATGATTTTGACCTTCCTAAGCTTTCTATTATCTGGGTGTTACCCGGGTGCAGGTGAAGGTGGAGCGTTGTCCAGTGAGCGAGTTTTAAAGGGTAATTCTAATGCTGACATTATAGAGTTAGAGGATGGGAAGGTCTATAAGCATGGTGTGGATTGGATAGAAGAAAGAAACTATCAAAAAGGAAAGAAAATAGGAGAAGTACAAAAAGGGATGGCAACAAAAGCTTCCGTGGGTGCCGGGATTTTTCGGACCAAAGAAAAATCCCCTATACTCATAGTGGAACATAACGGAAAGGCAAAGAGATATCTTCTGCAGACAGGAGAGTAATGAAAGGTAGAAGACATGATTGTACTTAAGTTCAGTGAATCAGCTCATATCAGTCCATTAAAAAAGACTCTGGATGTCCAGAGTCCTTAGTATGTTATTCCCCAATCACACCACAGGCGATTCGTTCACCTGCATCACCGGATGGCTGGGATGTTTTATCGTCAGCGCCGGCGTGAATAACCAGGGCTGTTCCTTCTTCTTTAAGTAAAGAGTTGTCCTGTTCGGGCTTCAATGTCACCATATCTGCGTTCACCGTTGTTTGGACCATACCATCTGAACTTACTTCGATATTCGGAAGGTCTCCGGCATGCGGACCATCCTCAGTTTCAGTCCCGTGACTGGCATTCGTTGGATTGAAGTGACCACCGGCAGATTTAAAATCAGGAGCTTCACAGGAACCTGTTTCATGTATGTGGAATCCGTGTGTGCCTTCAGGAAGATCCGTTCCATTCAGGTCAATTTCTACACCATTATCATCCTCTTTCAGTATCGCTGTCGCCACTTCATTTCCATCCGCATTTTTCAGGGTTACCTGCATTTCTTCACTCATTTCTTCGCTTTCATCGCTTCCGGATTCTTCGTTTTCACTGTACTCCGAATTGGTTTCTCCCGTAGTCGACTCTGTTTCATTCTGTGTAGACGAAGAGTCTGTTTCACTGCTGCTTCCACAAGCGCTGAGGACGAGAGCAAGCGTTGCAATTGCGAATAAGAAAACCCACCGTTTCATGAAAAAACCACCTTCCTTTATTTGGTTACATTAAGAAATTCCACCAAAATAAAGATGGGTAAACCTATTGTGAAGAAAGTCAATCTATGTTCCTATTCCATAGGGGGATACAAGGAAAAAAGGTGGAGAATAAAAAAACTGCCAAGGGACATCCCCCTGGCAGGTGAAGAATCATGTGTTATTTTCCAATAAACATTTGCGTCCAATAGTTTCCGTTTTCTACATGGCCGACACCGATGTGAGTGAAGTCAGGGTTCATGATATTTTTACGGTGACCTTCACTGTTCATCCATCCATTTACGACTTGTGGTGGAGATGTTTGTCCCATTGCAATATTTTCACCAGCCGTACGGTAGTCGATGCCATAGGCTTTCATCATATCAAAAGGGGAGCCGTAAGTCGGGCTGTTGTGAGAAAAGTAGTTGTTTTGCTGCATATCCAATGATTTGTCTTCAGCCACTGCGCTTAGCTCAGTATCGAGTTTCAATGGGGATAGCCCCTGTTTTGCGCGTTCCTGGTTGGTCAATTCAACGACTTCCTTTTCAAATGCGCTTACTTCTGCGTTTGTTTCTGTTTGTGTGCCTGCATCTTGATTCATTTCTTGTTTTTGTTGTACATCTGCTTTTGGCTCAGCTTGTGGTTCTGCTTGTTCCTCGGCTTTTGGTTCTTTGACTGCATCTTGTTTTTCTTCAGGCTTTTCCTTAGAAGGTGTCTGTTCTACCTGGAACTGCTCGAAGAAAGAAGAAAGGTCAAAGGACTGGATTTGTGCGTTCACATCCAATTTATTTGTATTCATCCAGTTCACGACTTGATCGAATGAGATCTGTTCTTGATTTACGTGAACAGATGTTTCTGAATCTGTTGAAGCTAGTGATGCAGCAGGGGATGCTAGTAAAGCGAAAGCTGTTGCACCTGCTAGAATAAGAGATTTGAATTTCATGTTGAAATCCTCCTTGAAAAATTTTGTGTTTTTCAACAACTTCATCCTACCATCCGTTTTTTGTAACAAAAGAGGATGATTCTGGTAAATGAAGGAGGAGTGACAACTTGAGAATGGATCCTGCGGGGGCAGTGAAGTAGAAAAAATGAATGATTCAGGGTAGTGAAGGGAGCTGCTGTTTCTATTATAGAAAGATGAGCATCTAATGATTTTATAGGAAATCATTTACTTCAAAAGATACAATTACTAGTTTTTATAGATTGACAGTCTTTTTGAAAAGCTCCCCCCTGTAATATATGTAAAGGGGATGACATAAAAATAACCGGCTCGTAAAGAACCGGTATATACTATTAGTATCGGTCTTGATACAACGGCATGATCTGCCCACGGATTTCTCCTGCAGGGTTTTGTTCTGTATGAACATTCACGTATGTGAGCCCTTTGGTCATCAGTTCAAGAAGGTCTTCAACACATTTTACTCCGAGGTCGTTGTCCTCGATGTCTTCGTCTTTGATGACTCCTGTCACGACTCCTCTTCGTGTCGTGATTCCGTTTTGTTCCGTCAGTGTTGCGACATCAGCCCCGAAAAGAAAAGCCAAAACCGGTCCGTTTTCTCTCTTTCCTCCGAAGTGGATGTGAGCTTGGACAAAGTTATCCAACAACTCTACTTCAAGAAAGAATTTGATCTTATTCCCGCGTCGGTTCGTTACGAACTTAGCGACCCCGAATGCTTCAGTGAATACGGGATCCGGCACTTCATTTTTTCCTTTAAGCTTTGCGAAAAATTTCTGCATCTTTTCACCTCCCAAAGCCATAGTCTTATATTCTATTCCGAGAAGTGAGTGAAGGTATGGGTTGGAAGGGAAGAGGGGTTTCATATGGACTTTTTTCTTTTTGTAAGGCTCTGTTAAAGTCTGTTGTTGATATTTTGAACGATTACTAAATAGTCCCTGTCTGGGATTAGGTGTTCGGTCCGTTATTTACTCAGAGCATGGGATGGCAGGGAAAACAGTCCGCTTTCCGCGGGGAACGCTGAGTCTCCTCGAACTTCGTTCTCCGGGGTCTCACCTTGTTCCTTTTTCCCGCAGGAGTCTACCTGTTTTCCCTGCCATCCCGTTCGTAGTTGGTGTAACGGACTTCGGTTGTGGCCTTTCTGACCCTTCTATTTTGAAGAGGCGGCCTTTTAGAATGGCGACACTCCTGTGGGATAAAGGTACATCGTGAGACCCCGGAAGGCGCAGCCTGAGGAGGCTCACGGTACCCCACGGAAAGGGAGTCATTCTAAAAGGCCGCCTCATACAAATTTCAAGACAGAAAGAGCGGATACAAGCTTCTAGGTGAAATAACAACACCAAGCAATAACAGACAGAGCCTTTTGTGAAAGGGAAGGGGGATACCGCTTGGACTTGTGAGTGGTATCTGGTTCGTATTATCGGTTGTTAACCTCGTGTGCTGCACGCACACCGGACTGGATTGCGCCTTCGATCCACCCGTGAAAGTCGGAGGCATGTTCTCCGGCAAAATGGATTCTGCCTTCAGGCCGGTTGATGATTTCGGGGAAGTATGCTCCTTGGTTCGGCTTGAATAAAGTGAAGCACCCAGCGGAGTATGGGTTTTGACTCCAACTAAAGGAGGCGGCGTTTAGAAATTCGTCATAAACCTCTTTTCCATGGACTTTTGCGAGGTCTTGGAGAGCTTGGTTTACCCGTTCCTGTTCGGAGAGAGCATTCCATAGTTTTGCATTATCCCCCCAGCTGTAACTTGCCAAAACGACACCACTCGTCTGTTCAGGCGACATGGGGCTCGGAGTGTAGGTGAAACGGTTGGGGAAATCTGTGATCAAATTAGCTCCATCCAATCCTTGCTCCTCCCAGAACCGCCGCTTGAATTCGATGGCCACTTTGACCGCCGCGACATAATGCAGCTCCCGGATCGCTTTCCATTTTTCAAACGAGAACGTCTCGTAAGGAGAGACTTCGATGAATTGAAACACGGAAAACGGCAGCGCAAGGATTAGGTAGTCGCCGTGGAAGGTGTGGAATTCTCCTGACTTCATGTTTCTCGTTTGTACGATGACTTTATCTTCACGGTGAAAAATCCGCAGTACTTTTTCATTGAAATAAATGTCATCCTTCAATTCTTTCAAAAAAGATTTCGGCAGCTGATCATTGCCGCCTGTAATTTCATAAAACTGCAAGTCTTCGTTGAAAACGGTATTGACGATATCGAAGAGGATATTCGTAAATGACAATTCCGCAAACCCTTCAATACCTAACATGACTTTCACCAAGCGGATGGCAGCCGGAGACAAGGAGGGGCCGATCGGATTGAATCGCAAAAAGTTTTCAATGGAATATCGATCGAATTTCTCTATCAGGTTTTGCTGCTGCTCCGGTGTGCTGTTCTGGTACAAAATTTGAAAAGGTTTGACTGCTTCAATCAGCAGTTCAGCGGCGGTTTTTCCTTTCTCGTGTGGTTCTACAGGGAAGTTGAGAATATCAGGATTTTCTTCATAGATGGCTCTTGTCGTTTTCACACCATTAGCAAAAATGATGTCTTTTGGGGATGTATTCAAAAATCGGTTGTAAGGAAGATTGAATTTCTTGATGTACTCAAAGACGAGCTTATGGTTTTCAGGAATTCTCATCGCACCGAAATCAAGGTAAGCCCCATCAGAAAAAGAGGCTCGGTCAGTATAAATTCTCCCACCCACCCGGTCGTTTGCTTCAATGATGGCAATTTCATGTCCTGCCTTTTTTAAAAGAGATCCTGCCACAAGACCGGCCATACCTGCCCCGATGATGAGCACTTTTTTCGGTGTGTCCGTTTTAGGTAACCCGTTCTTGATAATGGAAACCATGTCCGAAGGGTATTGAATTTTTCCAGTAGGTTGTTCCCGAGTATTTTTCAATGGGCATTCCTCCCCTTTGAAAATATATGGGAGTATTCGTGTTACTATTCTTATGGAAGGGTTTTCTACAGGCTGCTGCTCTAAGGGGGAACAATCGCGTGAGAGTCTGCTCCTATATAAAGGACCTCATTCAAACAAGTCGATTAATTTGCTGTTTCAAGGGAATTTTATAAGTAGATCGTAATTGAGGAGGGTTTGATTTGGTACAAAAGAAAATAGAAGGAAAAACGATGCAGGAATGGGCGATGGAATATCCATTGATTGAATCGATGCGGGATTTGAAGCCTGTGACATGGATCAATCCCTTTGCGAAAAAGGAAGAGACGGATCGCTCGTTTCCGTTAACCAAAATGGATATCATTGAAGCTGAAAAGTTGTGGCAGAGGTTTGCTCCCTACCTAGCGAAAGCATTTCCTGAAACCAAGCCACTGAATGGAATCATTGAATCTCCGTTACGTGAAATCTCTCATTTTAAAGAAGCTCTTGAAAAACAACACCACGAGACGTTACCGGGAACATTTTATTTGAAATGTGATCACGAGCTTCCGATTTCAGGATCCGTCAAAGCCCGTGGGGGAGTGTTCGAAGTTCTAGAGTTTGCAGAAAAACTGGCTCTGGAAAACGGGATGATCACAAAAGAAGATAATTATGAAAAACTCACTGAACCCCAGTTCAAACAATTCTTCAAACAGTACACGATTGGCGTGGGCTCTACGGGAAACCTGGCATTAAGTATCGGTACAATCAGCGCGGAGCTCGGGTTTACAGTCGATGTCCATATGTCCTCCGATGCGAAACAATGGAAAAAAGACCTTCTGCGCAAAAAAGGTGTCCGCGTTCATGAATATGACGGGGACTTCAGCGTAGCCATCACGCAGGGAAGAGAAAAGACAGAAGAGGACCCGAATGGATACTTTGTCGATGATGAAGATTCAAAGGCACTTTTCCTAGGCTATAGTGTAGCGGCTTTACGGTTGAAAGCTCAATTGGATGTAAAACAAATAACCGTCGATGAAAAACACCCGTTAGTCGTCTATCTTCCTTGTGGTGTAGGCGGATCTCCTGGAGGCATCGCATTTGGTTTGAAGCAGGTCTTCGGAGATGCAGTACATTGTATTTTTGTAGAGCCTACACACTCTCCTTCCGTACTGCTCGGAATGATGACAGAGAGGCATGAAAAGTTGTGTGTCCAAGACTTTGGAATAGATAATAAAACGGAAGCGGATGGCCTGGCCGTTGGCCGCCCATCAAGGTTTGCCACAGAAATCAGCCAAAAGCTGGTCGGAGGGGCTTATACGATTGAAGATGATGAGTTGTACAAGCTGCTGACGATGCTTGCGGATCGTGAAGGCATCTATGTGGAACCCTCCGCTGCTGCAGGGCTGATCGGTCCACTTAAATTGATGCAATCCGGCTATGTGAAAGAGTATGGTCTGGAAAGCCAGCTGATTGATGGGACTCACATCGCCTGGTCGACCGGAGGCTCGCTGGTACCTGAAGAAGAAATGAAAGTATTCTATGAAAAAGGAAAGTCTTTGTTAAGAAGATGATTTTCATTAAGAGCATCCTTCTAGTATGTTACTCAAAGGAATGTCTTTTGAAATGAATGAAGTATTTATCTCCAGCGTAAGACCACCCAGATTATGGATGGTCTTACGCTATTTTATGGAATTAAAGTATGATAGAATGCTAGGATGAATAGAAAGCGATTACATTTTGAGGAAGAGGAGGAATTCGATGCAAGGGGAAAGCATGTGGAAGAGTTACTGGAATCAATTATGGAACCTGCACGATCAGGCCAAAGATTTATTGAAATTGAGTGTTACGGCTACGCCTGAGAAAAAGAAACAAACAAATGTGAAAAAGGAACGATCAAAAGCCACTGAAGACCCAGGCGGCGAAGGCCCTTCTTACAATACGCGCCAAAAAATCGGCTTGTTCTTAGGACCGATCCTTTTTGGATTGACGCTTCTTTTCTTTCATCCGGAAGGTTTGTCACAAGGGGGCACAGCTATTTTGGCGAGTACTCTTTGGATTGCCACTTGGTGGATTACCGAAGCTATGCCTATTCCTGCTACCTCTTTGCTGCCGCTCATTTTATTCCCTCTTACCGGTGGACTGGATGGGGGAGCGACGGCATCTTCTTATGGGGATAACACCATCTTCTTATTCATGGGTGGTTTTCTTATTGCTCTGGCGATGCAGAAGTGGAACTTACATAAACGTATCGCATTATCCATCATAGCTTCTGTTGGAACAAGCACCGAAATGATTGTGCTTGGCTTCATGATCGCTACCGGAGCTTTGTCCATGTGGATCTCTAATACAGCGACTTCCATGATGATGGTGCCGATCGGGATGGCCGTCGTCTACCAGGCTGCCGATCAGTTGAAAAAAGAAACAGGAGAAACGGTACAGCATCATTCCTTCAATTTTGGAAAAGTGATCATGCTCGGGATTGCGTATAGTGCTTCAATCGGAGGATTGGCGACGTTGATCGGGACACCTCCGAATACGATTTTCCGGGGCGTGGTTGAAAAGACGTATGGAGTGGAAATATCGTTTGCCGGATGGATGGCCTTTGGGGTGCCTCTCTCCATCATCTTTATGGTCATCGGATGGTTGTACCTCGTCAAAATAGCGTTTCCGATGAAAATGAAAGAACTGCCCGGGGGCAAATGGGTCATCCGGGAAGAGAGTAATGCTCTTGGGAAAACGACCCCGGAAGAAAAAATCATCCTGACAATCTTTGGATTGACGGCTCTTGCATGGATCACACGTTCCTTCGTCCTCGTCCATATCAATGAAAATATCAATGATACGATTATTGCGATGATCGCTGCGATGGTGTTGTTTTTAACCCCTTCCATTCGTAAAAAGGGGGAATTCCTCTTAGATTGGGAGACGGCTAAAAAATTACCGTGGGGAATCCTGCTTCTGTTTGGGGCAGGGCTTGCAATCGCCACAGGTTTTCAGGAGTCCGGATTAGCGATGTGGATCGGAAACCAATTGACGATTCTGGAAGGAGTCAGCTTTGTACTCATATTGGCGATCGTCGTAACTCTCGTCATCTTTTTGACGGAGATCACATCAAATACTGCTACAGCGACGATGATGTTTCCGATCATGGCGTCTTTGGCCCAGGCGATATCCGTCCATCCATACAGCTTGATGATCGGAGCGGGTGTAGCTGCAAGCTGTGCTTTTATGCTGCCTGTCGCTACACCGCCAAACGCCGTCGTTTTCGGATCGGGGTATTTGCGGATTCCTGATATGGCGAAGGCTGGTTTTTTACTCAACATAGTAGCGATCGGACTGGTGACGTTGGCGATTTACGCTTATCTACCTCTTATTTGGGGAATCGATTTGACGACTTTCCCAACATCGTTCAATCAATAGAAGGGGTTTGATGGCCCAGGTATTTCTAGTGTTCTCTGTATGGAGGTCGTAATATGAAAAAAAAGAACCCTGTAGTGAAGGGAACTAGTGTGGACGAACAGACACGCTGCAGGCATTATCACAGTCCAGTGGATGTCGTAGCGATCAAATTCTATTGCTGTGATGACTACTACGCTTGTTATTACTGCCATCAGGAAAAAGTGGAGCATTCACCTGAGAAGTGGCCGAGAGAAGAGTGGAGTACACCTGCCATTCTATGCGGTCATTGTAAAACAGAGCTATCCATTAATATTTATATGGGTGTTAATCAATGCCCGAACTGTGAGCATCCATTCAATACAAACTGCAGCTATCACCACCACCTTTATTTTGAAACGGACAAAAGCATAGGTGACTGAGCTCAATCTATTGGTGTGATAACGAAAAAAATCTCCCTCCAAGACGGTGACTTGGAGGGAGATTTTGATTTCTTTATTAAGAATTGAAAGCTTTCAACATCCAGATATGCTGCTCGAGGGAGGTTTTAATTCCGATGAACAAGTCAGCGGTCGGTTGATCATGGTCATCCTCGGCTGTTTCAATGATGTGCTTCACATTTTTCACGATGGTTTGAAAATCTTTGACGAGCTGGTCCACCATATCTTTGGCATTCTCTTGTCCTGTAGCTTCTTCGATCGTCGAAGCTTCCAAGTATTCCTTCATCGTCGCAAGAGGTTTGCCTTCAATGGTAAGGATACGCTCTGCAATTTCATCGATATACGTTCCAGCCTCTGTATAATATTCTTCGAATTTTTCGTGAAGAGTAAAGAATTCAGGACCTTTTACATACCAATGGTAATTATGAAGCTTTGTGTATAAAATGTTCCAGTTTGCAAGCTGCTGATTCAATGATTCAATTAGTTGTTGATTCATTACAATCACTCCTTTTATGATTACAATTCTTATAATACCTTATTTATAATAATTATCAAGTAATAAACATCATAATTTAAAACGCGCTGTAGGGGAGGGAAGAATTCACTGAAAGGTGGTCCACTTTAGAAAATCATTATTAATAAAATTCCGTCTGACCTCCTATTGACCTTGTCCTAACCCCTTCGTATAATAAATATACAGAAAAATCAGTCAATTTAGGTAGGCTCTTTGTCCGATTGTATTGGCTACTCTGTTTTTAAATTTTTTAAAACATTCCATGAGATGAAACGAGGAGGGATGAGCAACATGGCACAAAAGTCAGGACACTCGCTTCGTCCAAAAGAAGCGCGCTTTTCTTCCACCGGTTTGCAGGAAAACGTCGGAGGGTTGCTTGCTTATTCTTTAGTCTTTATCAGCGGCTTCGTTTTATTAATGGTAGAAAAAGAAAACGACTATATTCGTTTTCACGCCATGCAGGCCATTGTCGTTTTCGCGAGTTTCTTCGTATTTGGAATGACAGTGAACTTGATTCCAATCATAGGACCGATGATCGCTTTGTTTACAGTCCCCGTCGCTCTGGCGTTATGGGTCCTTTTGATGATCAAGGCGTACAAAGGAGAAAGATTCCATCTTTCTGGGCTGGGTAAAGTAGCAGAGTTTCAACTAAAACAAATGAAGTGAACGTAAACTTGTGCAGCTTTTGACTGCACAAGTTTTTTTATGTGGTCCATAAGTTCCGATTGTGCTACGAAAGGCAGGGTTGCGTTATGCCTCCCAAATCCTGTTACAATTTATATATAATTTCCAATAAACGACATACCAATAAAAGACCTTTTTCTACATGGATTTACAAGGAATATACAATTCGTTACACGGGTGTAACAGGTCGTTAGTTTTCTCTTAACAATGTGCCGTTATACTCACAAGTAGAACAACAGATGGAGGGGAACTACTTATGAAAAATCGTTTTATGAAAAAAGTACTTTCAGTCACAGCTTTGTCCGCTATGCTTTTCGGAACAGCTGCAGGCGCAACTCAAAATACTTTCGTCCATGCAGATGACGACGGGGATGACTCAGAAGTCAAAAACGTCATCTTCCTTGTCGGGGATGGCATGGGACCTGCTTATAATACAGCGTACCGTTATTTCAAAGATGATATGAGCACGAAGGAAATGGAGCAGACAGCTTTCGATCCTCACTTAGTCGGTGTACAAACCGTTTATTCCCACGATCCATACCATGATGGTGGAGAAGAGGATGATAAAGAAAACATTCCAGATTCCGCTGCAACAGCAACATCCATGTCTTCCGGTGTGAAAACCTATAATGGTGCTATCGCTGTAGATATGGAAAAAGAAAATACACATACAGTATTAGAAGCTGCGAAGGAAAAGGGAATGTCCACAGGTCTTGTTTCAACTTCACAAGTCAACCATGCGACACCAGCAGCTTTCGGTACACATGATGAATCCCGTCACAACTATGACGAAATCGCAAACGATTATTATGATGATATGATCAATGGCGAACACAAAGTAGACGTACTGCTTGGTGGGGGTACAGATTATTTTGAACGTGAAGATCGTAACCTTGCGGAGGAATTCCAAAAGGATGGATACGACTATGCAACAACGGCAAAAGAAATGAAGAAGTCTGACAGCGATCAGATTCTTGGGTTGTTTGCTCCAGTCGGAATGGACAAAGCGATCGATCGTCCAAAAGAACAGCCGTCTCTTGAAGAAATGACAACGACAGCTCTGGATAAATTGAGCAAGAACGAAGATGGCTTCTTCCTGATGGTAGAAGGAAGTCAAATTGACTGGGCAGGACATGACAATGATGTCGTCGGTGCAATGAGCGAAATGGAAGACTTTGAAAAAGCATTCCAAAAAGTCATTGATTTTGCCAAAGAAGACGAAGAAACACTTGTCGTTGCGACAGCTGACCACTCTACAGGTGGACTTTCAATCGGTGAAGGCGGCCCTTACAAGTGGAATCCTGAAGTGATCCATGCTGCGAAGAAGACACCGGATTACATGGCGAAGCAAATTGTAGAAGAAGGCCAGGATGTTGAGAAAGTATTGAACAAGAACATCGAATTCGAATTGACTGAAGAAGAAATCCAAGCAGTCAAAGATGCTAATGAAGCAACGTATGAAGAAGAAGACGGCAAGGTGACAGAAGTAGATAACCAAATCGAAAAAATCTTCAACGAGCGTTCCGGTACAGGCTGGACGACAAGCGGTCACACAGGAGTGGACGTAAACGTATACGCTTATGGTCCACAATCTGAAATGTTCTCCGGTTTGATCGATAACACCGATCAAGCGAAAAACATCTTCAGTATCCTGGAAGGAAAAGATGCAGAAGGTGACCACGAAGACGAAGATGAAAATGAAGAAGAAAACGAAGATGAATTCGCTATGAAGAGCGCAATTTACCCTTCAGGTGCCATCTTTGGTACTCTGCTTGTGGGTGCTGGTGCATTCTTCGTATTCAGAAGAAAAAACTCCCGTCAATAATAGACTGAACGAAAGACCATCCTGACATCAGGATGGTCTTTTTTCTCTTTGATCTCTCATAGTCAGAAGAAATATGGACTTATATCAAAGTGAAAACAGCTGCCTCTTCTATAGAGGCAGCTGTTTACTATTATTTGACTAATTCTTTTTCGATTTCGTGCTCTTTTACTTCTGCTTGAGGAAGTAAGGTGTTCTGGAAGTCGAATTCTTCGATTTCCTTACCTTGTTGAACTTTGTTAGGCATATCTGGATTAGCCAAAGCACCTGTTCCTAGAGAAATAAGGTCAGCTTCGTTTTCAGCCAACACTTTTTCGGCTTTTTCAGGGTCTGTAAGTTTTCCGTTCGCGATGACCGGAAGCTTTCCGAAATCTTTTGCTGCTTTCGCTAACGTACGGCTGTTTTCACCAAAGGATGGTGCTGCACCGTCACCGTCTGTCACATGGATGTAATCAAGAGAAGCCTCACCGAGTGCAGAAAAGATTTGTTCTGCTTCTTCTTCACCACCGGCCCATTTATGCTCAGGGTCCGCCACTTTGATTTGGGAAATTCGGATTCCTACGATGAAATCCTGACCGACAGCGTTTCTTACGTCTTCGATGATTTCAAGGATGAGACGAAGGCGGTTTTCTACTGAACCTCCGTATTGATCTTCACGGTTATTCAAGTAATCCGTAAGGAACTGGTCAAGGAGGTATCCGTTCGCTCCATGAATCTCGACACCATCAAAGCCAGCATCTTTTGCACGCTCGGCACTTTGGACGAAAGCTTCTTTCACTTGGTGGATATCTTCATCCGTCATAGCTTTAGGTTTTTGGAACGGACCAGAACCTCCGTAAAACCCGAGCTGTTCACCCTTCGGAGGGATGTCTGAAGGAGCGATCGTTTCATCCGTAAAAGCGTTGTATTGGCTCTGCCCTCCTGCATGCATCAACTGAGCAATAAAGTGTGCGCCCTGCTTTTGTGAGGATTCGACTACGGATTTCCAGGCTTCTTTTTGTGCGTCAGTAGCAAGTCCCGGTTGGTTTTTGTACCCTGGACTGTAGCTCTGATCGATGTAGATACCCTCGGAGATGATGGTGCTGAATCCACCTTTAGCATAACGCTCATAATATTTTTCCATCGTTTTGTTCGCGCGTCCGTCTGCTTCTGCACTGATCCGTGTCATCGGAGCGACGACGTAACGGTTTTTCAATGTTTTTCCTTTGATTTCTGTATTTGAGAAAAGTTTATCGAATTGCATTATTCATCTTCCTTTCTTTAGAAAGTCTAATTTCATCATAGATGCCATTTATCTTTAATTCAAGATATATGCTTAACTGGGTGTGCTCTCTAGAAGACAACTGTTTACCTAGATAGCTTAAACAATCAGGAAGGAAATATCCTTGATCCTTTACACATACCTAAAAAAAGGCGCAGCCACTATGGCTGCGCCTTTTGTAATAAGGGGAGATCATTACGTTCACATCTTTCTCTAAGAAGAAGAAAAATATGGGGGTTTCTAATTATTTTTTTCAAAAACCTGATAGGGTGAAGGGGAACATTGCTATTTGCTTTAGCGGAGTAATGTGTTGTAGAGTATAATAGGGATTTATTTATATGGATGTGGAGAGAAACTAAGCCTGTGATTCAAGGCTTTTTTATTTTGTATAAAGGAGGTACTGGGATGAGTGAACAAACGAAAGGGAACCCATTGGCCCTGATTCCATTTGGGGTATTTATCATATTATTTATTGGATCCGGCATAGTGACCGGAGACTTTTATAAACTGCCTGTTCTTGTAGCCATCTTTGCAGCGATCTTGGTGGCATTGCTCATGAACCGGAAAACGGATTTTCAAACGAAGCTCCAGCAGCTTACCAAAGGAAGTGGAGACCCGAACATCATGTTGATGGTCATCATTTTCTTATTGGCAGGAGCTTTTACTTCTGTAGCTGAAGGGGTGGGAGCAGTTGAGTCGACGGTCAATCTAGGCTTGAGTGTACTCCCAGGAAATTTATTGATTGTCGGACTGTTTGTCATCGCCTGTTTCATTTCCATTTCAATGGGCACCTCAGTTGGAACCATTGTGGCGCTTGCGCCGATCGGAGCTGGTATTGCAGACGAAACAGGAATTGCCGTGGCTTTGGCGATGGGGGCGATTGTCAGTGGAGCGATGTTTGGAGACAACTTGTCCATCATTTCTGATACGACGATTGCGGCTGTCCGCACGCAAGGCGCTGAAATGAAAGATAAGTTCAAAGCGAACTTCTTCATTGTACTGCCGGCTGCCATTTTAACTGCGATCATCTTCGGTTTCATCACAGCCGATGCTTCTCAAACGATGCAGGAAGAACATCCTTTTGAATTGGTGAAAGTGCTGCCTTATCTTGGTGTACTCATCTTTGCGATTCTTGGATTCAATGTCATTTTTGTGTTGATGGGAGGAATCGTGTTTGCCGGGGTTATCGGACTTTCCATCAATGAAATCACATTCATGGATTTCATCAATCAACTCGGGAGCGGGTTCGAAAGTATGCAGAACTTATCCCTGCTCGTCATACTTCTAGGAGGACTTGTAGAGCTGATCCGCCAAAATGGAGGCATCGATTTTCTATTGCAGGCCATCCACAAACGAACAAACGACAGTCGTGGAGGCGAATGGAGCATTGCTGGATTAGTGAGTGCCGTCAACTTTTCAACGGCAAACAACACGATTTCAATCATTACGGCAGGTCCACTGGCTAAGCAGATTTCTGAGCAATATGATATAGAAGAGCGCCGCTCAGCGAGCTTGTTGGATATTTTCTCAAGCTCCGTACAAGGTTTGCTCCCTTACGGCGCACAAATCCTGTCAGTTGCTGCAGTAGCTGAAGTATCTCCTGTGGCTATCGTACCATTCAGCTTTTATCCGATCCTGCTGGCTGTTTCCGGACTATTGGCTATCGCATTCCGATTCCCGAAATTCACAACAGCCAAAAAGTGATAGGGGCATTTACTCCCCTCAGGTTCTAAAGACTGATTTTGGATACGGATGGTTTTCTTTTAATTTTGAAAGGGAATCGCAATCGATATAGAGGTCAACAATTGATGAAGTACTGTCAGTAAAGACAGTACTTCATTTACATAGGAGGAAAAGATGATCGAGCTAAAAGATGTTCGAAAAGATCATTTGAGGGAAATGTATACCTGGGAGTTGAACAAAGAATTGCAGGAGAAGACAGGTGTTGAAGAGCCTCGGACTTATTGGCAGTTTTTGAATTCAATGAAGGCCTTCAGAAGAGGTGGCAAACCAGATTTGAAAATGAAAGCCATAGAACTGGATGGGGAACTCGTCGGGAAAGTGGAACTTTTCATGGCCGTGGAGCGGGCATTTATTGGCATTGTTGTTTCAAAAAAGAGGCGTTCAGGAATCGGGTCCAAGGCGATGTCCCTTTTCTTAGACGATGTAAAAAGAATTTATCCCCTTCCTCGTGTTTATGCAGAAGTGTATGAGGATAACATCGAGAGCTTGTCTTTTTTTAAAAAAAATGGCTTTTATGAGACTGGAGAAAAAGAAAAGGAATCCTTCAGAAAAAAAGAGCGTACACTGCTTACGTTAGTGAAAAAAATGTAACCCCTTCGTTTGACCGAAGGGGCTTTCTTATTTTCACGCGTTCTTTGGTTGGCCCATCACAGAGACAGCTTGATTGTCAAAGAACAGGTCGAATTTCACTGTATTCCACTTTAATGGTGTTTCAATGATGCCCAGTTCATCGGCGTTATACCTTCCGATGATTCTTTGGACAGCTTCGATTTCATAGACCCCATCTCCATCAAAGTCAATCGGGTACAATTGATTCAACCCTGATACAGAACCTTCTAACGGCTCTTTCAATGTACCGTCTTCATTATATATTTCAGCAAGGTATTGAGGGCTTCTATTGCTCAAGTCGATGATGAACGAAAGTTCAAGGGAATCATTGATAATTTCTACTTTATAGTTGTCTCGATAAATTACTTTGTAGATATACGACTGCGCATCGAACCTCTCGTAATCAAAAATCAATTGTGGGATATTGTTTAAGAAAGAGTAGATATAATAGTATCCAAATCCACCACTGCCACCCGAGTCCATGCTGATGAGAATATCATTCACTCCATTTCCAGTGAAATCACCAAGAAATAAGCGCGGCTGATAAGCTTGGTTCGTCTTTAGAGGGATCGTGTAAAGCTGAGAAGTGCGGCCGTCCTGGACGACCAGGGTGATATTCGTGTTGTAGGGGCTGTCAGAAGAACGTTGGCCGATAAGGTAGACAGAGTCCTCGATATAGTCTCCGTTCACATCGCCTTTCTTAAAAGATAAGATATAAGAGTTGGCTGCCATACGAAAGTGGTGGTTCGGGTATGGATAATAAAACATGATAACCTCCGTCATCTTTGTGTCATAGTGGTATTGTATGAAAAGATGCTGGAAGATGGGTTTCATTTTAAGCAACATTCAGTATTGACTCTGAATAATGCCATTTAATAAAGGAGCTTATATCAGCTATTTACGTCGTGGAATTTGAGGCGGCCTTTTAGAATGACTCCCTTTCCGTGGGGTACCGTGAGCCTCCTCAGGCTGTGCCTTCCGGGGTCTCACGATGTACCTTTATCCCACAGGAGTCTCGCCATTCTAAAAGGCCGCCTCTTCAAAGTATGAGGGTCGGAAAGGCCATTACCAAAGTCCGGTACACCAACTACGAACGGGATGGCAGGGAAAACAGGTAGCCTCCTAGGGGAAAAAGGAACAAGGTGAGACCCCGGAGAACGAAGTTCGATGAGGCTCAAGCGTCCCCCGCGGAAAGCGGACTGTTTTCCCTGCCATCCCATACTCTGGGTAAAGAATGGACCGAAACAATCCCGGACGGGGACTATTCAGTGATCGTTAAAAATAACAACAGAATTTAACAAAGCTAATAAAAATTAAATAAATGAAGGCGGTGAAAATGGGTTCGCTAATAAGCTGAACCCATTTTCACCGCCTCTTTCATGCTGAATATTATTTGTGGTCCGTCCGTTTTACCTCAGGAAGGATAGAGATTTCTTGAGTAATTCTTATGCTCGGCTGAAGCCTTCTTGGTTGAGAAAATCAGCTGCTTCCTGGTACGTGTTAAATGTACCTTCCAGACTTTCGTCAGCATAAACGTTAAAACCGTCGTCTTCGCGGATCAGGACAAGGGCTTGATCAGCATCATTCAACCATTCTTCCATCACTGGATCTTTCTCAGCGGGTGAAAGTGATAAAGAATCGATGGATGCGCGAATCAGTTCACGAAGCTCATCAGCTTCATAATCTTTGATATTGACCATGCCTTTGGCATCTGTTTCTATCCCGTCTATTTCTCCTCCGTAAACGAATCCATTTCCGTTTGGGTGAAGACGATACACAACGATTTTTTTGTCATACAAACTCTCTTCAAAGTGAAAATTCACCCGTCCGAGTGAAATCTCTTTTTTCTCAAGCTCATCGAATTCTTCGATGACTGCTAATTTTTCTTCGAATAATAACATATTGGTTCCTCCCGTACATTTTCTAATTGATTCAGTATAGCACAATCGGATGTGTGTATGAAATACTGATTGCCTTCTGTATCAAAGGATGATATAGTAGGAGAGCGATGAGCTGTTTGCGTAAGACGAAGTATATGATTTAAAAATCTAAACGACGAATGTGGTCGTCGGTACATTCGCGGCAAAAATCGAAAGCCTCCCCAACATGATGGGGAGGCTTTTTTTATATCATTTCACTTTTCCGAAGCTCATATTTTCGTGTCTTCCACGGATGATTTGATAAGTTCCATATAAAAGTAAACCTAAGGACACAATGCCTAAGATCCATTGTCCGAACGGCTTTTGAGCAAGTTCTGATAAGGCTTCATCCAGGCCTTTCGCTTTCTCCGGGTTTGCGGTGATGGCTGTTTGAATAAAGAAATACCCGATCAAACTGAGGACGATCCCTCTCGATACGAGCCCTAGACGACCAGAATTCCTGGCTAATTTCTTCTCATGATCATCCATCATACCTGTATGGAATTTACCCATGAAGTTCGTCGTAACCCCTCCATAAAGTTCATTCAGTCCATACCCGATAATGGCAAGTCCAACAGCCCCTAAAATCCATTGTCCGAAGGGTTGAGACAGGAGCTTAGCGGATAGTGTTTCTTGAGTATTCCCGCCTCCGCTGCTGCCTGCGTTCATAGCGATTTGAACGGCATTAAGCGCAATACCTGAATAGATGATTCCACTCAATATATACATCGCTCGATTGGCAAGCCCTTTCGCATCACTGCCTTTATCTTTCGGGTCTTTGACCGCTTTAAGAAAAACCCATAAGATATAGCAGATCAATCCCGCGGCGGTGAGCCATAGTAAAACAGCACCGAAGGGAAGGGTGGCTAAGGACCTTAACATTCCTTTCGTATCTGTAGTTTTTCCGCCTACGCCGATCGCCGCCATAAAAGCGAGGATACCGATGACGACATACACGAATCCCTTCGCCATATAACCGAAGCGGGCGAACCTGCGGATCCATGGTTTGATGTCTTCTTTGGTTGTGGATTTCGTACGTGTCATAGATGTGCTCAAATCCAATCACTCTTTTCTATTGTTATTTTAATCTGCTTCGTTTTATATGTAATTCATTCCCATAACTATAGCAGCAGAAACCATCTTTAGAAAAAGCTTTTTTGGTTTCTTCATGTAGTAGTAATCTGAATTTTGATAGAATGGATATGGTATAGTAAGAGTGTAGAAGAAGGTGAAATCATGTATTTGACGATTAAAGAAACAGCAGAATTTCTGGAATTACCAGAAGAGTACATCGAAACCTTGGTACATCACAATAAAATTAAAACCGTGTATGATGGAGAGCAGGTCTTGATCAACAAAAACCAATTTCAATCTCACTTAGAGCAAATGGAGAAATATAGAGCTATGATCCAGGACTACTTGAGTGAACCAATTCCAGAAGACCCGGATGTCAAAGACGAGGATTAAAAAAAGCAGAGCTTCGTGAGCTCTGCTTTTTCGTCTTATTCTTTTACCGCAATCGCTTCTATTTCCACCTTCGCTCCTTTAGGGAGCTTGCCGACCTCTACGGCAGCCCGTGCAGGATAGGGCTCGCTCAAGTAACCGGCATACACTTCATTCACTACTGAAAAATCGTTCATATCATCCAGATAGATTGTAGTTTTTGCGAGGTTTTTAAAACTGAGTCCTGCTTCATTTAAAATGGCACCCAGGTTTTTCATCACTTGATGGGTCTGTTGCTCGACTTCATCTGATACGAACTCCATCGTTTCAGGATCAAGAGGGATCTGCCCTGAAATGATGAGTAAGTTACCTAGATCAGCCGCTTGAGAATAGGGACCTATAGCCGCTGGTGCTTGTTTTGTAGAGATGGGTGTGAACATGATAATACCTCCTATGTATGGTTTGCATTTATCCTAACATAGTCCTTGAAAAATGAGTGACAAATGTCGAACATTTCCTGGGCAATAATCGACATTAATTCCCTTTATTTTCCGTTTTAATTATGAGTGGATAGGATATACAGGATAGAGAAAGATGGGTGATTGATAAAGTGAACCTTCCATCTATGAGTGCTTTTCCAACAATAATGAGAATGAGGGGATAGACATGCCTTATAAACAACTGTTAGAAGGTCAGATTGAAGAGCTGCGGATTCGAATGTATGAGATTTATAACAACAATCCGACAGATAAAGAGTTGGTTCGAATTTCTCAAGAATTGGATGACTTATTGAATAAATTCAGGAAGCATGCCAGTTATCAGAATACCAGTAACTATTAATAGACTTGAATATCACACGTTAACATGATAATTTTAAATCAATGCCATCCCACGCGATCATACGACTGCGGGAAACTTAACCATTTCCGGGATGGCAGGTTCAACCTCTACTTTAAAAGTAGAGGTTTTATTTTTGCTTATGGTTAGAGAGGAGGAAAAGATGAACTTGAACATAGATTTTTATTTCGATGCTGCTTCTACACTTTTAACCCTTATTGCTTGGGGGTTAACAGGGGCAGTCGTCTTATATATAAGAAAAAACAGGGGGGATTCTTTAAAACTATGGAAGGTCGCTTTAGTGGTATTTCTCGGCTCATTAACGTTCGATATCTATTTATATGAACGTGTAAACCTTCCTGTTCTGCCTTTAGGATTTCTAGTATTATTACTGGCAACGAGGAAAAAACCATTGTTGTGGTTGAAGCTTAAACCATACGCATGGAGCGGTGTAGCAGCCAGTTTTTTATTAGCTGGAGTGCAGATGGTTGCGCCGGTGGTCCACGATGCGTTTTACAATAAAGATGACCTACATACTTATATCACAAATCCTGAAGAAACAGAATTGTTGAGCATTCATCCTAAATCTTTGAAACGTTCACTGATAACTTCCGAATTAGAAAGAGTGAATATGAAGCGTATATCCATGAATGTCATGGAGTGGCATTCTAATGACAAGCAAGTCATAAACACCCCTCATTCTAAGCGTATGACGCTCTTCCCTTATATTATCTTGGGAGCAGAACCCCTCTGGGGGAGTGGATTGGATCCTGTCATTCATATTAGAAAGGATGGAAAGGCTCTTCTGATAGAAACGAATCGAGGTCAAGCTTTTTACGAGTTGAGCACATCCATATTAGAGGGGGAGTAATGTGAAAAAAATAATCATCGCCGGGCTCACTTTGTTGATTGGATTTGGTGGGTGGTTGGTATACCATTCCACTTCTGAAATACCAGAAAATGAACATCTGATAGAAAAGATGAATGATAAGCTGAAAGAACAAAACCATTTTAAAAAGGGAACTTTAATAAAAAAGGTGCAAGGCAGGCAGCTGATAGATGATCGTCACTTATACATACCTGTAGTATTTGAAAATGGAAGCCGGGGGAAGAGTTTGTGGGTGGATGGCTGGTTCAAATGGAAACTCGTACGAGTGGATACTGATGGAAGTCCAGAAGTTTGGGAAATCGACCCTGAAAAACCTTCCACTTTTCATGTCATCTACCATTTAGAAGGCGTAGACTCCATGGACCTTTATTACCGTGAAGAGCTGTATTGGTCGATCAGTAATGGGAAAGAAAACTTCTACCAACCTCCCATTCAATTAAAGAAAGAGGTTGCATTTGATAAGAGAAACTATGGAGCAGTAAAGCTGCCCGAGGTGTGGAGTGACATTCGAGCAAAATCGAGTGATTCAAGACGTCCAATTATGAATTTGGGGTACATCACGTATGGTGAAAATCAAGAAGTCATTTCACCTTCACCGTCTTCTGATACCGCCTACTCATTCGGAGGAAATGAAAAGCTGTCATTTGTCATTAATTTAAATAAAAATGATATCGTAGAGTGAAAAACAAGGGATTTCCCTTGTTTTTTTGCTTGCTAACGAATGTAACCGCTTCATATCTTAGAAAAAAAAGATAAAAAATATAATTTTCTGAAAACTGGTTGCGGTTCGACATTTCTCTCGCTAGAATACTCCTTACATTCATTTTTTTGAGAGGAGGCCAAGCGATGATTACATTTATCGCATCCATCTTGTTACTTATTGTCGGTTACATCATTTATTCAAAGGTGGTCGAGCGAATTTTCGGCATCGATGACGAAAGGAAGACCCCGGCTTACGCGAATCAAGACGGGTTCGACTATATGCCTATGAGCTGGTGGAAAGCCGGTCTGATTCAACTGCTGAACATCGCTGGTCTCGGACCGATTTTCGGAGCGGTTCTTGGTGCGTTATACGGACCGGTCGCATTTTTGTGGATCGTTGCCGGTACCATCCTCGGTGGAGCGGTTCATGATTATTTTTCAGGTATGCTGTCAGTCCGTAACAAAGGTTCCCAATACCCGGCCCTTGTGGGGAAATATTTAGGGAAACCGGTACAATCGATCATGAATATCCTTTCGGTTTTGCTGATGGTCCTTGTCGCTGCAGCCTTCACAGCAGGTCCTGCGCAGTTGATGGCGGAAGTGACACCTTTAGGATTCATGACTAGTATCGTTTTGATTTTTGCCTACTTTTTAATAGCGACACTGCTTCCAATCAATAAAGTGATCGGAAAGATTTATCCGATCTTCGGAGCTGTACTTATATTCATGGCTGTATCGATCGGAATCGGAATGTTTTTCTTCGATCATTCGATTCCTAATTTGACTTTGAACAATCTTCATCCGGAAGAACTGCCGGTTTGGCCGATGCTGATGGTGACGATTTCCTGCGGAGCGGTTTCCGGCTTCCATAGTACACAGAGCCCGATTCTAGCAAGGACCTTGAAAAAAGAAAGCGATGGCAGGAAAGTGTTTTACGGCGCTATGGTGGCAGAGGGGATCATCGCGATGGTCTGGGCCGCTGCTGGTATGACTTTCTTTGGCAGTACGGGAGGATTACAATCAGCTCTCGATGCCGGTGGTCCGGCAGGAGTCATCAATGAAATCAGCAGTACGACTCTCGGACAATTGGGAGGTATTTTAGCGATCCTTGGTGTCATCATCCTACCGATTACGACTGGAGACACGGCACTGCGCTCTTCCCGTATGATGCTCGTCGACTTTGTGGAACAAGTAAGGAAAAAAGAAATGAAGGGCAAATGGACACCTGTATTGTTCGCTATTCCAGTAGCTCTTCCCGCTTTCTTTTTCACGCAAGTCGATTATACCTTCCTCTGGCGTTATGTAGGGTGGGGGAATCAGCTCGTTGCGACCGTCATGCTGTGGACAGCAGCGATGTATTTATTGAGAAAACAAAAGTTCCATTGGATTTGCAGTATTCCCGCGTTATTCATGACCGCAGTCGTGAGTACGTATTTGTTTTACGCCCCTGAAGGGTTCGGACTTGAATACTCGACAGCGATGGTCATTGGAGCATTCGTCTGGCTGATGGTGGCTGCTTGGTTCATCTGGCAAGTCATCAAAGAGAAAAATGCAGCAAATCGAGAAGTCGTCATTACGAAAGCAAGCTGAAGAAGAGAGCCGCTTCTATCATGAAGCGGCTCTTTTTTGCATGCTAATAAAAAAATCCGCCCGAAATGTCACTCAGGCGGATGTTTCAAATTATGAACTTGTGGAAGTGCGGCGGTGTTTCCACATCATATACCGGTAACGGATGGTGCAGCCGATGCAGTAACCCATCAAAGCAACGCCGGCAGCAACAATGACCATTCCCCCGAATAAATAACCGAGGACATTCAGGTCGATGGAGAAAAATCCAAGTGCCGCCCCCACGCAGATGGTAGCAATCCATTGATTGAACAGCTGCTGATCCTTATCTTCCTGTATATATTGATCAGGCTTTTTGGACAAGAAAGTGCGGCTGATCTTGATGATCGGGTTTGTCTTTGTAACTAATGTATATACGCCGATGGCGAGTGGTAAAAGCAACAATGAATGATGGATCAACAGTCCAGACAATACACTGATGACGACAAATGCTTGATTGGTTTGAACAAGTGGTTTAGGAATACCCATTTCTGTTCACCTTCCTTTATAACTTATTATACATAGTAGTTTACTCGGAATAAAGCGTTTTGTTTCTATATCAGCTGATTTTTCATATGTGAAACTTTCGATCGGTTGAGTCGTAAGGAAATACAAAGGAGGAAGTGGGATGAAGTTTTTTTCTTTAGTGCTGGGAAGTCTTTTACTCCTTAGTAGTCTGGGGTGTGAACAGAGTGCGGAGGAAACCGCCGGATCTTCAAAAGAAGAAAAGGTAACTGTAAACGAAGTTGAAGTCGACTTGAACGAAACGGAGTATTCGAAACATACCGAAGCTAAGAAAATCACTTATGAAAGTGATGGGTTGAAGGTCACCGGATATATGGTGAAGCCTGAAAAAATAGAAGGGGATCTTCCGCTTTTGATCTATAACCGCGGAGGCAATCGAGGGTATGGAAAAATTAATGAAAAGAAGCTGTCCCATTATTTGTCCTACTGGGCTCACCAAGGATATGTCGTCTTGGCCACCCAATACCGTGGTGTTGACGGGGGAGAAGGAGAAGAAGAGTTTGGAGGCTCAGACGTGAATGATGTCATCCGTTTACAAAAAGTCGCCCAAGAGTACGATTTCATCGATACAGAAAATACTTTCATGCTCGGGATGTCACGTGGGGGGATGATGACTTACTTAGCTATAAAGAAAGGGATGGACCTGGATGCAGCCGCTGTAATCGGGGGGATCACCGATGTGGAAGGTTTTTATGACGCCAGAGGAAAACTGGTCCAAGACATGCTTTTAAGGTTGGTCGGTTCTCCGGATGAAAACAAAGAAGCATACAGGGCCCGTTCAGCGCAGCATTGGGTCGAGCAGCTTGATGCTCCGCTGTTGATTTTACATGGAGAGGCAGATGAGCGGGTGCCTGTTGAACAAGCAAGACTATTGGCCGATCAGCTGGATGAGCAGAACGCAGATTTCGACTATGTTGAATATCCAGATGGAAGTCATGCTCTTTTTGAGCACTTTGAAGAAGTATCGAGTGAGATAGATCAGTGGTTTAAAGCTCATATGAATGATAATTCCGACTGATATGGTGTGAATTATGTTAGAATAAAGCTATCCACCTAATGAAGGAGTCAGAATAGATGAGCAGAATTTATGTACTTCATGAAAATAATGAATGGACCGATCATTTGAAAGACAGATTGGAAGAGTTGGAACTCCCATATGAACTGTGGCATTTGGATGAAGGGAAGCTTGATCTGACAAGCACTCCACCAGAAGGAGTTTTTTACAATCGAATCAGCGCATCCTCCCATACGAGAGACCACCGTTATGCCCCTGAATTTACGGAAGCGGTGCTGGCCTGGCTTGAACGACACGGAAGGACCGTCATCAACGGAAGCAGAGCATTGCGCCTTGAAGTAAGCAAAGTCAATCAGTATATGGCGTTGAATCAAGCTGGAATTGATACACCGAAAACAATTGCAGCGGTAGGAAAGAACCGTATTGTAGAAGCCGCTCAGGAATTGGAGATGGATTCGTTCATTACGAAACATAACAGAGCAGGAAAAGGCCAGGGAGTCCAGTTGTTCCACTCTATCGAAGCTTTGAAAGGATATGTGGAAGGGGACGGATTTGAGGAACCTGTAGATGGAATCACTCTAATCCAACAGTACATCAAATCGCCGGAGCCTTATATCATTCGCCACGAATTTGTCGGCGGCAAGTTTTTGTACGGAGTGAAAGTGGACACTTCAGAAGGGTTTGAATTATGCCCTGCAGATGCTTGTTCCATTGAAGACATGTTTTGTCCGACAGATGGAGAACAGCAGAAATCGAAAGCCAAGTTTGAAATTCTTCAAGATTATCATCCACCTTTCATTGACCAATATGAAAGATTTTTGGAAGAAAATGATATTCAGGTGGCAGGGATTGAAGCGATTCAGGATGAAGATGGCAATGTATACGCATACGATGTAAACACGAACACGAATTATAATTCGGATGCGGAGACGGAAGCGGACATATATGGCATGCTGGAGCTTGCGAAGTATCTTGGCAGTCACCTGGAAAAAATTCAAGCATAAAAAAGTGCCACCTGCTTGGTGGCACTTTTTCATGTTGTTTTATCAATGTCGCTTGCTCAGCCATAGAACGCCTGATTTGGCTAGACGTGGAAGAACACCTGTCATAGGTTTTTGCAGCATGTTGCCGAAACCATCGTTCTTTCCGAGAGACCCTAGAGCTCCTTTGAGTTTCACTTCACTTGGACGCTCAGGTACGCGGTCGTTCAAGACAGCGAGCAGTACTTCAGCAATTTTTTCACCCTGCTGGCCGGCTAGCTGGGCACTCGGTGAATGTTCAGAGGCGGCACAGTCACCGACGATATAGACATTCTGTTGGGATGGGACTTGATAGAAGTCGTTGATGATGATTTTTTCCTGATTATCTTTTTCAAACGGCAGCTCTCTGACTAAATAATTCGGTCGGACACCAGCCGTCCAAACCGTGACATCATTGAGGAAACAAATGCCGTTGTTGCACACACCATCTTTTTCGACATAGTCGACGTTGGCCCCATGAATGACTTCGACATCATTTTCTTTGAACCAGTTTTCGACGTAGTTTTGGATCTTCGAATCGAATGCCTTCAGTACGGTTTCCCCGCGATCGAGCAGCCGGATATTCAAATCAGGCCGGCTTTCACGGACCTCAGATGCCACTTCGATGCCGCTCAATCCTGCACCGACGACCGTCACTTTTCCGTAAGCTCCCAAATTGTTGATTGCAAGCCCTGCCTTACGGGCCTTACTGAACGTTTGGACACTTTCTGTGAATTCTTTGGCACCATCAATGCCGTGGTAATTATCCTCACAACCAAGGCCGATGATCAGATAATCGTAGGCGATATCTTCGGTGAGGCCTCGGATGACCACTTTTTCATTTTCTGTATCGATTTTTTCAATTTCTTCGAATACATAGTCCACTTGATCATGCTCAGGGAATTGTACACGTGCGTGCTTGTCCGATTCTGTGCCAGCTGCAATCGTATAAAATTCCGTTTTCAAAGAATGATAGGGGTTTCGGTCGACGACAGTGATATGTACGTCCTTCGGCAGATCATCGAGAAGGCCGTGTAAAATATTGATTCCACCGTAGCCGCCTCCGAGTATGACCACTTCTTTCATTCTTGTCACCACCCTTTTCTAATTCCGTTCTAATTGCTGTAATATAAGTCGTTTATCGAAAACGCTTTCTGTTTTCTTACAACTTTAAGCCTACCAAAAAACCGATCGGAAAACTATAACAAGTGAGCATTTCTTATCACGAAAAGACAATTTTCTCATATGTTCAGCATTCCCTAAATCGAATGATGTCAAAAGTGAAAATTTCCTGAAACGGCAGGCAAGTCACGTCGTATATAAATAAAGAAGGTTTCCGAAGGAGAGATGAAGGTGAAGGATCAGAAATTCATTATGCTGGATTTGGTTTGCTATGTCATATTTCCGCTTGCGGTTTGGCACCTTACACGTGAACCGATTGGCGATTATTATGCAATGCTTTTATCCTCCGTACCGGGAATCATTTACACTGTGTATCGCTTCATGGCGTTGAAAAAGGTCAACGTGTTCGGAATTTATATCTTATCTACACTAGTCATCGGGACCCTGCTCGATGTTTTGGCTGGGTCTGCATTACAGTTATTGTGGAACAGTGTCATTTTTGCATATGTATTGGCAGGGATATTCTTGATGAGCATTTTAATTAAGAAGCCGATATCCCTATACTTCGCTTTGGATTTCACAGAACTTCAAGGATATAATCGTCCGTTCACTAAACGGTTATTCTATAAGAAAAAGCTTCTATCTATTTTCAACTGGATTGCCGTTGCTTTCGCTGTGCAGGATGTGCTCCTGGCAAGTATCAAGGTGTGGTTGATCATTGAATATGGTGTGGAAGCTTTTGATAAAGGAATCATCCTCCGGCAAGTGCTGAACTGGGGAATTGCCTTCCTTATCATGGGTGGTTTTTTCTACGTAGGTAAAATCATCAAAGAAACGCCGGAGCTGGTTGATGAAGTAAAGGAAGAGATGAAGGCTGAAAAGTAATTTCTTTAAAAAGGTTCGAGGAGACTCAGCGTTCCCCGCGGAAAGCGGACTGTTTTCCCTTCCCTCCCCCGCTCTGATTAAAAAACGGACTGAAACCACAATCCTAACGAGTGGCCTTGTAAGAATCATTTAATTTTAATATATCAACAACAGACTTTAACGAACCCTTAAAGAAAAAACAGAAAAATGGTAAAGTGAACGAAACGTTGGAAATCAAAGGAGATGCCTCATGAAACACATCTATAGCGACATTCTGCAGTTCCGCGGTTCCCACTATGATTTTGGGTATTGGCAGGGCACGGAATTGAAGAATTCTTGGACTGTGAAAAACAGAGAAAAACAATGGAAAACGAGGAAGCCGAGGTTCACGGTAGAGGAACAAGAGGTGAAGGAGGCCATCACACGCTTCGCACCCGGGGTTTGGGATGAGCTGATCGGACTGCGTGACGCTTTGGAGTGGCCGATGGAACGGGTGCTGATGGAGTTCGGGGGATACCGGATTGATTACAAGAAATCTGGCTGCTCCATCATGACGGGCGACGGATACCTCATTCGGAATTATGATTATATGCCAAAAACATACGAAGGCAGGTATTCGCTTTATCAACCTACTGACCAAGGGTACGCCATCATCGGACCGACGCAGCGCATTACCGGACGGATGGACGGAATGAATGAAAAAGGATTGGTGATGGGGTACAACTTCATGCACCGCAAGCGCCCGGGGATCGGCTTCATCTGTTGTATGATCGGACGTCTTATTCTCGAGTCCTGTGCCAATGTCGATGAGGCTGTGGACATGCTTAAAGAAATTCCGCATCGACATTCATTCAGTTATACAGTCTTTGATTCCAGTAATCAAACGTATGTAGTAGAAGCTTCGCCCAGAGGGGTGGAGGTCAGGGAGTCGGATGTATGTACGAATCACTTTGAAATTTTGACAAAAGAGAACCGAAATCATTTAGTCGATTCCATGAAGCGGATGGATGCTATTCAAACCAACAGGCATACGATTAAGACAGCTGAAGATGCTTTCCGTTTGATGAACGATACGGAAAAAGGGGTTTTTTCAAAACTTTACAGCAACTGGGCAGGAACGATTCACACTTCAGGGTACCTGCCGAAACAAAAAAAGGCCTGGTTTACGCTTGGTGGAGATAAGGATCCTGTCAAATTCGATTTTCCTAAATGGCTGGAAGGTGAAGAGATCAGTGACGAGAGGATCTATGGTAAAGTCGATACTGAGCTGCCATTCGCTCATATGGAAGATGGAGCATACTGGACAGGAAAGAAATAATTCAGGGGACTATGGTTAAAGATAAGGGGAGGTAGCTGGACTACTTTCTTGCATGTTATGATATAATCCGATTAAGACCTGGTAATAAATTATACGTTCATTGGAGGCACAATTATGGAAGATTTACTGAAAATGAAAGATAAGAATATTGTCGTCATGGGAGTGGCCAACAACCGAAGTTTGGCTTGGGGCGTAGCCCAATCCCTGCATCAGGCTGGTGCAAACCTGATTTTTACATACAGGAAAGAACGTTCATACAAGAAAATTGAAAAGCTGCTGAATGATCACGGGATCGAAGCGAAAATGGTTCTTGCTTGTGATGTGAACAGTGATGAAAGCATTCAAGAAGCTTTTGAAAAAATCGGGGAAGAAGTCGACTGCATCCACGGCGTCGTTCATTCGGTCGCTTTTGCCAATGCTGAAGACCTGAAAGGTGAATTCGTCGATACGTCAAGAGATGGATTCGCATTTGCACAGGATACAAGTGCATATTCTCTTATCGCTGTAGCAAAAGCGAGCCGTCCATTAATGAAAGAAGGCGGTTCCTTGATCGCGATGAGCTACCTTGGGGCAGAGCGGGTCGTTGCAGGTTACAACGTAATGGGAGTAGCTAAAGCATCTCTTGAAGCCTCGGTCCGTTATCTTGCAAATGATCTTGGTAAAGACGACATCCGCGTCAATGCCATCTCTGCAGGAGCTGTGCGCACACTTGCTGCGAAAGGCGTGCCTTCCTTCAATGAAATCCTTCAAAAGATTGAAGAAACGTCCCCGTTAAGGAAAAATGTAACGAAAGAAGAAGTGGGAGACATGACGCTCGCAATGATGAGCCACTTGTCCCGCGGTGTCACAGGTGAAATTGTATACGTCGATTCCGGGTATAACATCCTCGGTTAATTATGAAGCCATTCTCCCTCAATGGGAGAGTGGCTTTTATTTTTTTGAACACGTTTGATATAGAGCGAAGAGGGAAAGGTAAAGTTAGATAAGGAAAATAGTCTCAGTAATATATACCGGGAATGGAGGAAACCGTACAATGCAAAAACAACAACACATTATCGAAGAATCCTTGAAAGCTGTAATGGAAGACGAGTCTTTCTTACCGAACCTGCAAGCTCAAACACGTGAACAGGCCTACAAATCTCTCTGCGCTTTACTTTCGACTCCCAACCACATACATAAGTCCTTTTTAAGGGTCACCTTAGAGAATGGGACGATTGTGAGAATCCCTGCTTTCCGTGTACAGCATAGTGATACCTTAGGGCCTTATAAAGGTGGTATTCGATTCCACGAGACCGTGAATGAAGAAGAAGTGTCCAACCTTGCGAAGCTGATGACATTGAAAAACGCTCTTCACGAACTTCCTTTCGGTGGAGGAAAAGGCGGAGTCATCATCAACCCTAAAGAATACAGCATCAAAGAATTGAATCTGATCTGTAAGAAATACGTCCAGTATTTCAATGATATCTTAGGGCCGGATAAAGATATCCCTGCTCCTGATGTAGGTACTGGTGAGCGTGAAATGGACTGGATGATGGGTGAATATAAAAATACGCATCCAGGGAAGATCTACCGCAACAGTTTCACAGGTAAGAGTATCGTAAATGGCGGATCACTTGGGCGAAGAGAAGCGACGGGTAAAGGGGTTTATTTCACATTCCGATATATGATGCACAATTACTTGAATGAAAATGAAAAGGCTCTCAAAGAAACAGATAACATCTTTGCGAAAACCGCTCTTGAGCATGCAGATAGAAAACTTACGATGGCTGTGCAGGGGTTCGGTAACCTTGGTTCCGTAGCCGCATTAGAAGCTTACCAGTGCAGCCACCTTCAAAATAAAATCGTCGCTGTAAGCGATCATAATGTCATGCTTTATCATGAGGACGGTCTGGATATTCCTGGCCTTGTCAAATTTACGAAAGAGCATGACGGAGACCTTCCTACCAACCAGGAAGAACTGGACGAATATGATATCAAAGCAGAGGTCAAGGAGCGGGATGACCTGCTCGCACTTGATGTAGATGTGCTCTTATTGGCTGCATTGGAAGACCAGATCCATAAAGAGAATATGGAAGATATCCAAGCTAAATTGATCATCGAAGGAGCCAACGGACCGATTACAGAAGAGGCCGACCGCTACCTGGCTGATAAAGGCGTCTTGATTGTTCCTGATATCCTGGCCAACGCAGGAGGGGTCATCGTTTCCTACTATGAATGGGTACAAGGCCGCGATACCCAGTTCATGACTGAGGAAGAAGTGTATAAACGCTTATTCGATAAGATGCGGGGCACGATGGATACGATTCTTCCACAATTCTTCGGAGATCCATTCCCTCTCCGCCAAAATTGCTATATCCATTCCGTCATGAAACTATCAACGATCATGTATCGCCAAGGAAAACTCTATTAAAAACAAGAATCTGTTAAAGATTAATTTTGATACTCATAAACAAACAGAACTTCCATTTTCTTGGAAGTTCTGTTTATTTTATTTACTATTAATAGCCGTTAGCGAAGCAAGCTGCTCTAATCATCTTGCTTCGTTTTAGTGTATATTGTCATCAGTATTATAACTACTGGTAAGGCAACCAATAAACTTAAACTCCAATGGTAATTCACACTTCTCCATTTTATCTGAAAAAAATGGTTTGCGTTTATGCAAATGGTAACAACCAACTTTAACAGAGCAAAAAACAAAAGCCGCTGCAGATCACTTCAGCAGCGGCTTTTGTTGATTCTATTTAAAAGAATGTCACTGATAATCAAACTGCATTTTTGTTAAGGTCCGTTCTTAACCATTCTGTTGGGTGGGAGTGGAAACGGCGAGACTCCCGCGGGAGAAGGGGCTGGGCGAGATCCCACAGGGCGTAAGCCCGAGGAAGCTTGCCAGGTCCCCCGCAGGAAAGCGAGCCGTTTCCACTCCCACCCTTTACTTTTACGGCAACGGACCTCTTCGTTTTAAAGTCTTGGATAAGAGTCGTAAAAAAGAGAGCTGTCAGCCTAAGCTGACAGCTCATGAATGAATCAACCGGTGTTACGAAGACCAGCTGCAATTCCGCTGATGGTCAATAACACTTCTGTGAGAATATCTTCATTCTTGTCTTCACTCTGACGAAGCTCTTTAATGAGCTCCACTTGTAAGAAGTTCAATGGATCTACATAAGGGTTACGTAAACGTACGGATTCTTTGATTGTCGGTTGGTGATCCAATAGTTCATCATCACCGGAAATCTTGAGTAGAACGTCTTTCGTTCGTTCATACTCATCAAATATGTTTTTAGAGATTCGCTCACCCAGCTGTTTATCATTAACCAGCGTCGTATACTCCTTGGCGGTTGGAATGTCCGCTTTCGTCAGAGCCATTTGCAGGTTGTTGATAGTGGAGCGGAAGAATGGCCAGTTCTCGTACATGTGTTGAAGCAGCTTCAGATTGTCTTCCCCTTTATCAACGTAGCTGGACAGGCCTGAACCAGCTGCATACCATGCTGGAATCAACTGACGGCTCTGAGACCAAGCGAATACCCACGGAATAGCACGAAGGTTTTCAAACTTGGAACTATCTTTCCTCTTCATCGGACGAGAGCCGATGTTCAATTCTCCTAATTCTTGAAGTGGAGTAGCTTCATTGAAATACGTCAAGAAATCAGGGTCTTCGAACACGAGGGATTGATATTTTTTCAAAGCGACGCCTGAGATTTCTTCCATTGCGTCTTCCCAGGATTGTTCCCTGTGATAGGACTGTTCAGATTCCTTCGAAACATTCGCAGCCCCTTCAAGTATGGTGGATGCGCCCTGTTCAAGACTACGATAAGCGATGTCACGAAGTAAGTAGCGGGAGGACAGTACTTCGCCTTGTTCTGTAATTTTCACCCCGTCACCTAATGTTTCCACTGGCTGGGACAATAGACTTCGGTTCAATGTACCGCCTCCGCGGCCGAGAGATCCACCGCGGCCATGGAAGAATTTCAAACCTACGTTGTACTCATTCGCCATGTCGTGGATTTCCTGCTGGGCCTTGTATAAGCGCCAGTTCGCCGTCAACGTTCCCCCATCTTTACTTCCATCAGAATAACCGAGCATGATTTCCTGGTGGTTGTTGTGGTGGTTCAAATGCTTGGCATAAACCGGCATATCAAATAATGTCTTCAGAATCTCAGGTCCTGCCACCAAGTCATCAACAGTTTCCAATAACGGAGCGATGTTGAGGTCGCTTTTCACTGTTCCATCGGAATGAAGGCGGTAAATACTGGCTTCTTTGGCCAGCACCAATACTTCCAGCAGGTCACTTGCAGATTCAGTCATGCTGATCAAGTAAACTTCAATGGAACGTTTCCCGAACTCTACATGAGCTTTGCGGATCATCTGGAAGACGTCCAGCATCTTTCTGGTGGATTCGGAATAGTCCTCATTCAATAATGAAACGGGACGTGGATCGCTCAATACGTCTTGGAGGACGTCTAATTTCTCTTGTTCGCTTAGAGCTGAGTAATCGTCGGTAATCCTTACTTTATTCAGTAATTCAGCTACGGCTGATTCATGTTCGCCGCTATGGTTCCGGATATCCAATGTAGCTAAGTGGAAACCGAACAATTCCACCTGGCGGATCAACTTACTAAGTTTCTTCAATTCACGTTTGTTAGGCTGGTGACTTTCAGCACTTTCCTTGATCTGATACAAATCACGGAGCAGCTCATCGGAGTATCCGTATGCGAAGTCTGATTTTCCGATTTGGCGGAGTCGTTCCAGGATGATCGCGAACTTACGACGGTAGATTTCGCGCTCTGCCCGCCATCTTTTATCTTCCGGGATGAGCCCTTCTTCACTTTCAACAGACTTCATCAATTCGTCTGTCACGGTCACTTGAGAAGTAGAATGGCTGAATCGCTTCATCAATTCCACCAGTACTTCCTCATATTTCTCCAAAACAAGGCTGCGTTGTTTGCCAAGGGTTTCCCACGTGATTTCCGGGGTAACATTCGGGTTGCCATCACGATCTCCACCAATCCATGAACCGAAGCGTAAGAAGTTCGGCACGGACCAATCCTCACCAGGATAATGTTCCTCAAGCCTTGCCTCGAGTTCCTGATGGACTTCAGGCAGAACATCAAATAAGGTTTCATCAAAGTAATAAAGACCGTTCCGGACTTCATCCATGACGGTAGGTTTACGGTTCCGCAGTTCTTCTGTCTGCCATAGGACAGTCACTTCATTTTGGAGACTGTCTTGCAGGCTTTCTTTTTCACGGACAGTCAAATTCGGCTGATCCAATTCTTTTAGAATGGTCGCAATCCTTTTCTGTGTTTCAAGAACCGTCCGCCTAGTCGCTTCGGTCGGGTGAGCAGTGATGATCAATTCAAGGGACAACCGGTTCAACACATCTTGGATGACCTCTTTTGAAAAGTCATTTTTCTTCAAGTTCAAGACCGCACTTTCCAGAGAGAAAGGCTGCACATCGTGGTCTTCTCTCAACTGGTACTCCCGGCGCCTGCGTATGCGGTGGTTTTGTTCAGCGATGTTGACGAGGTGGAAATAGATTGAAAACGCGCGGATGACTTGAGCGCGCATCGGAGGTTTCAAAGACTGAATTTCTTTTTTAAGCTGATTATATGTGGATACATTCGGGTTGCTTCGCAAATCTTTGGTCCATTGACGGATCGTTTCTACTTTATTCAATAATTCTTCACCGCCATGGTGGACGAGAATATCCCCCAACATGTTTCCTAATGCATTGATATCTCTTCGTAACGGGGTTGTTAAATCATTCGTTTGGCTTTTCGTTTTCATAAATACACCTTCCTGTTCAGTTGCTGTTATGAATAAATATGAATTTTGCCTTATGTTTTCATAATGTTATCAGAATAGTTCTTTTAGTCAAATAATAAGAAAAATTATCAGGATAGAGTTTAACCTCTTATCCTAAACGGGAAAAAATGAAAAACATATTCATAATAATGCATGTAAGCGCTAACTCGAAAATGAAGAACGCCTTATTTTATGACTTGTAAATTTTTTTAAAATTTTGATTACAATCATGTGGTATTCAAGGATTATAAGGAAAAAAATGTTAGCATGAAAGACAACCCCCATTGAATAAGGAGTGAAAAATATGACTGTGAAATTAGTGATCAATTCAAAATCAAGATTAGGCGAATCGCCAAGCTGGGATGCTGAAAAAGAACTCCTCTATTGGGTGGATATCCAAGGAAAGAAAATTCATCGTTACGATCCAATGAAGCATGAGAACCATACCGTAGAGTTAGATCAATCACCAGGGACGATTGTCCCGAGGGAAGAAGGAGAAGTCGTCCTGGCATTGGAAAATGGGTTTTATTTTTACAATTGGATTTCTGAGCACCTTGATCCGATTGATGATCCAGAGGAGCATTTACCGAATAATCGTTTTAACGACGGGAAGTGCGATCCGGCCGGAAGGTTTTGGGCTGGAACGACTGATGAAGATGGAATTGAACCGAACGGCGCCTTATATTGTTTGGATACGTATTTAAATGTAGAGGAGAAAGTGAGTGGTGTCAGGACATCGAATGGATTAGCCTGGTCCAATGACTTTTCTTCCATGTACTTTATCGATACGCCGACCCAGCAAGTCGTCCGCTATTCTTATAACATCGAAACAGGTGAAATTACGGATCCTGAAGTGATTCTGTCTTTCAATAAAGAAGAAGGGATTCCTGATGGAATGACGATCGATGAAGAAGGAATGCTCTGGATCGCTCACTGGGGAGGGGCCAAAGTTTCAAGATGGGATCCAATGAATGGTGAAAAAATCGAAGAGATACATGTTCCGGCAGTCAACGTGACTTCCTGTGTATTTGGAGGAAAGCACCGGGACGAACTGTTCATTACCACAGCAAGAGTGGGGACCTCTAATGAAGACTTGGAAAAGTATCCTCATGCGGGTGGGTTATTCAAAGTGAAAACAAAAGTAAAAGGTAGTCTTTCTTATCCATTTAAAGGTTGAGAAAAAAGCATTCCATATAAGGGATGCTTTTTTATATGTAGGTAATTCTAAAATGAAGATAAATACCATAAAAAAACCTATCAAATTTCCACGAATTTACTTTAGTGCGCTAATAAATTAATGCTTTTTTTGATAGCGCTTTCAGTGTTAGCATGTTCATGATAAACTCTTATAGGAAAGAAAAAGGAGGGAGTAAAGTGGCTGATCAAGAAAATAATGAAGTCATTGATGATGCAGTCGGAGAAAGAGATATTAAACGACTAGAGTTCAGAGGTGGAGTTTTTACTGCCACGATTCCTTTAGTATTCTTTATCATATGGGCAATCACATTGAGTGTTACGGGGCTTGTAACTGAGCAAGGTCTTGTTATAGGTATGGTAATCGGAATAGCTATAGGATTATTCTTAACAAAATCAAAATGGGCGGATTATGCGCAGAGTCTGTTTGCAGGAATGGCCCAGCCAGTCGGGGTTGTGGCTATCATTGCCTGGTTCTGGGCAGGTATGTTCGCCAAACTTCTGTCAGCCGGAGGTCTGGTTGATGGGTTGATCTGGTTCGGTTTCCAGACAGGTTTGGAAGGAGGCGCATTTGTAGGAATTACTTTCTTACTTGCTGCTTTATTCGCAACTGCGGTAGGTACTGGGTACGGTACCGTGGCGACTTTCGGTGTTCTTATGTATCCTGCCGGGGTCATCTTAGGTGCAGATCCTGTTATCTTACTTGCTGCAATCTTGAGTGGTGCTGTATTTGGGGATAACCTTGCACCAGTATCCGACACGACCATTGTTTCTGCTACAACTCAGGAAGCAGATGTACCTGGAGTTGTACGTTCAAGGTTCAAATATTCTATCGCAGCTGCCATTCCAGCACTTATTTTATTTGTAATCCTTGGCGGCGGCGGAGATGAAGGAAGCCGGGAAGTTGTCACTCAGCTTCAAAGTCAAGTCGCCCCTAACGGATTAATAATGCTGATACCTTTCGCTTTGGTTTTATATTTAGCTCTTAGCGGACAGCATTTGTTGACATCTTTGACGTGGGGAATTGTCGTTTCGATCATCATGATCGGAATTATGGATACTCCACTGACCAAAGTCTTACACATTTATGAGAATGATGCTGGGGACGCAGTCATTGAAGGTGCCTTGATGAGTGGTATTGGCGGCTACTTCAATATGGCTATTCTCATTCTATTCATTCTGGCGGCTGCTCACTTATTGGAAGTGGCAGGTACAATGGATGTCATTAAGAACTTCTTCTTAAGAATTATCAAAGGCGTTACACGTCGTGCAGAGCTTTCCATGTACGGAATCATCGCTTTTTTGAATGTGTTCATCACAATCAATACAGCAGCGGAAATTGCAGCTGCACCATTCGTTCGTAAGCTTGGTAAAGAGATGAATATCCATCCTTATAGAAGAGCGAATTTCCTTGATACGGTTACCTCATCCTTAGGGTATATTTTCCCTTGGAGTGGTGGTGTCCTGCTTGCATGGACGACGATTCAAGGTGCAGCAGAAGAGTTCGATTTTCTCCCTGTTGTCGGGCCGGCAGAAGTCTTCCCATTCGTTTTCCAAGGCTGGGGTCTTTTGATTGTCATGTTTATTGCAGCAATGACTGGCTGGGGCCTTCGTTACTCTGGTAAAAATGGAGAAGAAATTAAACCTGAAGATTATCAGCGTCAATCGTAAACGAAAATCCCTTGAGCACCGGGCTCAAGGGATTTTTTTAACTGATTTTCTGTTTGACTTCTTTCATCTGTTCTAAATGGCGAAGTTCGTGCCAACCGATGAATTCCACCCATTGTTCCAAGTTCATATCACCGAAGGATGGGTGAGGGTAGATTCTGTTTTGAAGTACTTCTTTGTCTTTATTATGAATGAGAAACATGGTAGCTTCCCGTGTTTTTTCCAGACGATCCATCGCTTCTTCTAAGGATTCAAATTCCCCTTTCGGCTGTACGGATTCTGGTGCTTCGACTTTCCGCGTTCTATCTACGGTTTTATGAACAGGCTTTTCAGTTGCCTGTTGAAGATCTCCCTGCTTCAAAGATTGTTTCATTCGGTAAACGACCATTTCTTCCATTAGATATAGATGTTCTAAAATCTCTAAAATGGACCACTTCTCTTCCTCGGGTTTTTGATGAGCTTCTTCTTCTGAAAGCTTCTCCGTGAATTCAATGATTTCTTTTCTCTTCTCGTCGATTCCGTACATGATTTCATCCTTTCTCCATAGCATTTTGGATGCTACCTATCTCTTACCCGTCATGTTCACATGAATAACTCCTATTTCTAAAATCTACCTTTTCCTTATTTGAAATTACCAACGAAACATCAGCTCTTAAAAGAGGACAAAGACGTTGTGGAGTGGAATATAAAGTTAAGAAGAATCAGGAAGGAGAATTGAGATGAGCAGGGTCATACATTTTGAAATTCATGTTGATGATATGGAGAGGGCGAAAAAGTTTTATAGTGAAGTGTTCGGATGGACATTCCAGGATTGGAGTGAATTCGCGGGGATGCCTTATTTCGGAGCGGTGACTGGTGATGATGAGGAGCCGGGAATCAATGGAGCTTTGATGCAGCGGCAGAGTGCTCCTCCGGAAGTGAATCAGGCTCTTAGTGCCTATGCCTGTACGATCGGTATTGATGATTACGATTCAATTGAAGCAAAGATTCTCAGTAATGATGGGAAAGTAGCTATGCCGAAGCAAGCCTTATCTGGTATGGCTTGGCAAGGGTATTATTTTGATACAGAAGGAAATATATTCGGCATCCATCAACCGGATGAAAATGCTCAATAACATTTTGCCGCGGGTCAAGGGGATGTCGATCTCCAGAATCAGTATTGGCGTGAAACGCTCTGATATTTTCAGGGCGTTTTTTTTGTCGTCTAAATTTCACTGTCTATATTCCAACTCCCTATTTCTTTTCAAAGACAGGCATTTGAAACCAGTTCATGAATATAATAAAGCTAAGCGATTCTGGATGTGCTCCCGTTAAAAAAATTATAAGCATCCTCCTTTACTTCACTACTGAAACATTGTAAGATGTTAATTAACATAAATTAATAACGGAAACTTCTTATCCAGAGAGGCGGAGGGACTGGCCCTTTGATGCCCGGCAACCATCGAATCAATCTGCGGATTGACGAGAACGGTGCCAATTCCTGTAGGATGAACTTTATCCTAGAAGATGAGAGGATCGTGCGGATATTAGCGACCCCTTTTCTTATTGGATAAGAAAAGGGGTCTTTCATTTGTGCTACGGCCATAGACTCTCGATAGAAGTTGCGTTAAACAGAAAGGATAGATGACAAATGGCAACAGCTATATTTGGAGCAGGATGCTTCTGGGGTGTAGAAGCATTTTTTGAAAAATTTGAAGGAGTTATCGCGACGCGAGTCGGTTTCATGGGAGGACACTTAGAAAATCCTACCTATACACAAGTCAAAACAGGAGAGACAGGGCATGCAGAGGTCGTGAAAGTCGACTATGATCCAACGATCATCACCTATGCTGAGCTTGTGAATATATTTTTTGAAGTGCACGATCCGACTTCTAAGAATAAGCAGGGAGTCGATGTCGGCCACCAATACCGTTCCGTAATCTTTTACTCCGATGAGAGTCAAAAATTCATCGGTGAAGAAAAGATTCATGAATGGAATGAAAAAGGGACATTCAAGCGCCCGATTGTGACGGAAGTTGTTAAACTTTCTACATTTTACGAAGCAGAAGAAGAGCATCAAAAGTATTTCCAGAAGCATGGAACCGTCGCTTGTGGAATCTGATACAACCGAAGACCTCCACATACTGGAGGTCTTTTTTTATTGCATTCATCTATTGAACTTCCTTTCAATGATTTCTAAAAACTGAAGGTAGTAATTTCCCTGAAGTATGAAGTAAAATTCAGGGAGAGAGATGAGAGGAGGATCGCCCTATGTGGTTGAATGAAGCGATATTGATCGTCATGTGCGTCTTCATGGTGTTAGGAGCTCTCGATTATTATGTATTGAACCACCGTCTATCTTTAGGATGGCGCTTTTATGAAGCATTTATGATGATGGGTCCACTGGCTCTATCAATGGTAGGAATCATCTCCTTGGCTCCTGTCCTGTCCATGTGGCTTGCCCCTGTGATCGCTCCTTTTTACCAATGGTTTGGTGCAGATCCTTCTATGTTCGCCTCGATGATTCTGGCGATTGATATGGGAGCTTACCCGTTAGCGAATTCTCTCGCTTTGTCTGAACGAGCCGCTGTATTTTCATGGGCACTTTTAGGAACGATGATGGGTCCTACGCTCGTTTTTACCATCCCGGTGGCATTGACCGTCATCCAGAAAAATGATCGTCCGGATTTTGCCAAAGGTATTCTAATCGGTTTGATGACCATTCCGGTCGGCTGTTTGGTCGGCGGGGGGATCGCTGGTTATGAAATGGGATGGATGCTTAGGAATTTGCTGCCGACTTTGCTGCTTTCCGTGTTCATCGGATTTGGTCTTTGGTTATTCACCAATGCCACCATCCGTTTGTTTGCCATGTTTGGAAAAACGGTAGAAATCATCATCATCGCTGGGTTAGCCGCTATCATCATAGAAACTTTGACAGGTTTTATCATCATTCCCGGCATGAGCCCATTATCTGAGGGGGTGACGATCGTCGGGAGGATTACAGTGACCCTCGCCGGGGCCTACCCTCTAGTCGGTTTCATCAACCAGAAAGGTGCGCCTATGCTAGAAAGGTTGGGAGGAAAGCTTGGATTGAATACAGCTTCGATGACAGGAATGATCGCCTCCCTTGCGCATCACCTGCCGATGCTTGCGACCATGAAAGATATGGACCACAGAGGGAAAGTCGTCAATGCAGCGTTCGCTGTCAGTGGAGCTTTTGTCATCGGCAGCCACTTCGCCTTTGTGGCTGGTGTGGAAAAGGAAATGATCCTGCCAGTACTGATAGGAAAATTGACGGCAGGTATATTAGCGGTTGTGTTGGCACTGCTATTCACGAAAGGTACGAAACAGATGATTTCGGAATAAGAGAAATCTTTACTATAATAAAGAGGAATCTCAAATTAAAGGAGTTTTTCTTGTGAGTACCGCTATGAAACAGAAGGTTCAAGAGTATGTAGAGAAATTCAATGAAAAAGCGCCGGATGAAGTCAAACAAAAGATGAAACAGGCGATAGACGAATTAGAAAATTCTCCTGAGGGAAACGGATTGGAAAAAGGGGAAAAAGCACCGAATTTCAATCTTCCTGATGCGAATGGACAGACTGTTGAATTGTATGAGCAGTTGAAACAAGGACCGGTAATCCTGACGTTTTATCGGGGGGGTTGGTGCCCATTCTGTAATATGGAACTTCGCGCCTATCAACAAATCATCGGAGAAATTCATGAAGCTGGCGGTCAGCTTGTGGCTGTAAGCCCGGAAGTTCCTGATCATTCTCTATCCACTGTAGAGAAAAATAATCTTGAGTACCTCGTGCTGAGTGATGTAGGCAATGAAGTTGCCAACCAATATAACTTGGTTTATCAATTGCCGGACTACTTAATAGAAATCTATAAAAATAATGGCTTGAAGGTGGATGAGCACAACGGAGATGACGCATGGACGCTTCCGGTATCAGCCACTTACGTGATTGATACAGATGGTACGATCGTCTATCAGTATACGAAGTCTGATTATAAAGATCGTGCTGAGCCTTCAGAAGTCCTGGAAGTGCTGAAGCAGGTTTAAAGTCAGTGGATTGATCATAGTTTACAAAAGCGCCTCTGAAAGGGGTGCTTTTTTATGGGGTCATTTCAAATTGTTCGATAGTAAAATTAAATAACAACAGACTTAAGAAAATCAGAACGAGTGCTCCGATCTGAATACATAATCCGACGATACTGCACACCTTTCCTGACAGCGCTACATTACGGCCGTCTTCGCCCGTACTTGAAATTTCCGTCAGGCTCAAATTGGCATATCTTACCCCAAGAAGACCCAGGATGAGACCGACGATGGGAATAAACAATGACAGTATTCCGAAAGTGAGTGATGTAAGAGCTTTGCTGTTCATTTTGAGCGCCTCCTTATGATCCATATGAAGTACATACAGGGAAAGTGGATGGAGATATAATGAATAGATTAGAAGAAAATCAGAATGAAAGAAGGATTACATATGAAACTTTATGCAGCACTTATCAGCTTGAGTATGATATGGGGATTATCTTTCGTCTTTATCAAAGTGCTGGTCGATCCTGCCGGGGTATGGGGAACGGTTTTCCTGAGATGTATGGCTGGGGCGTTGATTTTACTCCCATTCCTTTGGTGGCAGAGGAAGCACTTGGTTCGTCCTCTTCCATGGAAATCTCTCGGGGTGGTAGGGATTTTCAATGCAGGGTTACCATGGGGATTGATTGCTCTTAGTGAAACGACGATCAACAGCAGTACAGCAGCGGTCCTCAATGCCTTGACTCCTGTGTGCACAGCTTTGATCGGATACTTGTTTTTCTCTATCGTCCTTTCCAAGAAGCAATGGGCAGGAGTAGGGATCGGCTTCATCGGCATTGTCGTCATCATGGACTTCAACGTTGATGAAATCCTCGGTCAGGACTTTATCGGAATCGGCACGATGATCCTGGCCACCGCCTGCTACGGGTTCGCCTCTCAATACACGAAACGCCATCTTCAGAACGCGGGTGTCTTATTGGTGACCACGGTCTCTCTTTTAGTAGGAGCGGCTGTCGGAGGGATTGGAATGCTGATTACACAGAACCCGATTCCCTCCGAGGCATTTTTCAGTCCTATGATCTGGGTTTCCATCATCGGTCTCGGCTGCTTCGGCTCCGGCATCGCCCATTTACTGTTTTATTACATGATTGAAAAAGGGAGTGCGGAGTTTGCGACCTCAGTCACTTACTTGATTCCATTGACGGCGATGGTGTGGGGGAGCGTCCTGCTTGGAGAGACGCTGACCCGGAACCTGACAATGGGATTAGTGATGATTTTCGTCGGCATTTATTTATCTAACCGAAAGTCACAACCATTACAAAAGCCATGGAAGACTTCAAAGGCCGGGTGATTACTTCGTATACCGGTTGGCGTAGCTGCTGGCCACGATGGAATCGGGCTTGATTTTCGGCTCTATTCCGAGTGATTCGATCCTTGCCATCATTTCATTCACATAAACTCTTGTCCTGTTTTTGTCTCCACAGCCGATGTCGATGTGGCCCTCCATCGTGAATGTCGCGCCTTTATAAATGTGGGGGAGAACAACATCGATCAATTCGTTTTTTCTTTGTTCAGTGAAAAGAGCAGCTACCTGTTCAGTGAGAGAAGTTTCATGGGAGATGCGCTCGTGGAGCGTTGATATCTGTCTTTGTACCAATTCTTTACGAAAGCACGCCCACGCCCCTTTACCGACACGCTGAATGACAATCCCGGTGATGAAGATGGTATGGCTTGTGTGCACTTGGGAATCCGTGCCCAGCATCAACCGGTAGTTGCCCAGGGGGTCTTTTTTCATGAACGTCAAAATGTGAGAGAAGACTTGATCAAAGCTCATTTTTTTATGGGTGAGGTTTTGGAAATGGAAAGGTCGTTTCATATCAAACACTCCTTCATTTTTCTATGAAGAAACCATGTTTGTTATAGGGTATTCAATTAGGGTGGAATGAATGTATTGTATAAGTGTGAGAAAGGGTGTTACTTCCACTTTACCATGATTTCTCCTTAATCAGAGGGTTTTTGAAAAAAATCCTACACGACTTCAAGGAGTGCTTTTTTTAAGAAGCACTCCTTAACTATGAATTATGAATCTCTTCTTCTTAAGAAATGGAAGGAAAGGATGAAAAGCAGTATTAGGACGAATGCGCCTGTGACGAACCTGATAAAAGAGTCACTCTGGTAGGCGAATATCGCTCCATAACCCCAAACGAACACGAGAGGGAAGAAGTAATCCTTATGATAAAAATGAAAGGCGGTCGCAACGAACCCACCGAGACATAGAGCTAAAACGGACCAGCCCAGTTCACCGATTCCGAATAGTTGGTCCACTCCATTTTCTTTCAATACTACGAATGTATCGACGATGACCGCGATGGACGTCCATCCTAGATAGATGGAAAAAGGGAGTCTGTACTTCGGTTTACTTCCAGTGAGCGAAACGATCCACGTGTAGACGACGCATAGTGTCAATAAAGAGAGTGAGATGAACAGCAGAGAGGGAGTCGTATCAACGACGACTGTCGTTCCGGATAAAATCATGCTGATCGGAAACCATAGTCCGATTTTTCTTATGACGTCATTGAATTCTTCATCTCCGAAAAAGGAGCGTATAATGAAAATGAAGAGCAATAAGTAAATAAGGAACCAAATCGAAAAAGCGAACGGGGCGGGCATGACAAGCACGGAGTTTGCTGAGGCATCCATTAGATCTCCAGATAAAAAGAAGGAAGCGATCAGTAAATAAAGATAAGCAGCTAAGTTGAACAGCTTCAAACCAAGTAGCTTCATGATGTAATCTCCTTTACCTCTGATGTGTTTTAACTCTCGGTCTTTTCAGGTGGACAACAAGGGGAGCTAGTACAGTTTATGCGTATATTTTACTGTTATGTTCAATTTTCAGACTGTGTTCATGTCTGCTTAGTGAAGACCATAGTCTTGCAATGGTTTTATTACCGCTCATCTTCTTCTTTATCCTTGAAAGGTAGGGGAATGATATGAAATCTTCCATTTACTTAATTGGACCTACTTTCATGATCGCCATGGGGCTGTATGCTTTTGAGAATCTTCTGATCACCTTTGTACTATTTTATGGGTGGTTGGCGGTGATATCCATCCGTCCCGGTCAGCTGAGGAAGCTGGGAGATTTCTACAAAATAAAAATGGGTATCATCAGCGGTATTTTCTTTTATGTGACCATTGTTACAGGTGTCTCGATATTTTTTAATTTGTTGATAGATCCGGAGAATGTTGAGACGCTTTTGGCCAAGTGGAAGTTCACTGGAGTGGGTTTGATTTTAATTCTGATTTTTATTAACCCTTTCTTGGAGGAGATGTATTGGAGAGGGTTCATTTTTGAAAGGATCAGACTGAAGAGAGGGAAAAAAGAGGCTGTTTTATACTCAGCATTTTTTTATACGATTTATCATGTGTTGACTGTTTTGCTTTTGTTTCAATGGCCCGTCAACATCCTCATCGTCCTGCCTGTATTTATAGTCGGCTTGTATTGGGGGTGGCTGCGTGAAAAGTCCGGATCGCTTGCGGCTGTAACGATCAGTCATATGCTGGCGGATGCAGGAATCATGACAGTTTATCTTCTATTTATTCAATGATTAGAAGATGAAAATCCATACGAGGATGATCGTAATAGCGAAAGTGATCGCATAAATGGTGGTCAATAGCGGAATGCTCGAATTTTTTCCGTCTGCTTTTAAACTCTCAAGGTCTTCTTCAGAATTATGCTCTTTTTCTTTTTTCGTCATATCTTTAGCAATGACGATCGTACTTATGAGAGCTACTATCGAAACAAGAATTACAACTGCATAATAGAAAGGATACATTTCACTCATCTCCGTTTCTCTAGGCTTATTCCTATTATAGAGGATGGCCTGATTCAAGTGAAAACATCCAGCCTATTGAAGCAGACCTAAGGAATCACTTTTCAAAAATAGCTCAAAGTCTATACACATTTGTTGTCGATTGCCGATGTTGGTAGTGGACGGATCATCGTTCAAATGAATGGCTGAGGAGAGTTGATGAGATGAAAATTACGAGAAAGCTGATCTTTGCAATCATTGTTGCATTCATCACAGTTGGAATTGCAGGAGCATGCCAGGCGGCATCCAATGTGTTGAATGTGGAGCAGGCGATGAATGAACCGGATGGAACGAACGTTTCTGTCGAAGGATATATTGTTGGAGTTCCTGTTCGTGTCGATCATGTCGAACAAAAAGACTTTACGAGCAATTATGCCCTTGCCCTGGCGGATGATCCAGCGGAAACGCAAATCAGTAAGATGATCTTCATCAAGCTTGATTCTGAGTACCGTGCAGAATATGGTTTGGTCAACCACCCGGAAAATATGGGGGATTTCATAGAGGTCGATGGCACCCGAGATCCATACTTCAGTCATGAAGGCGTGGAAAATGTGACGTCCATCATAACGAAATCTACGAGTGGCGGAGGTGGATCCGGTTCTGGTTCTGGTGGCCCGAATGGGTACTATGACTCTGTTGAAGGAAAAAGCGGTCAAGCATTGAAGGACGGACTGAACGATATTATCGATGCTCATACAGAAATCTCTTATGATGATGTCTGGGGGGCTCTGCGTATGACGGATGAAGATCCAGCAAACGCCAATAATGTCCTTTTACTTTATTCCGGACGTTCTCAATCTAAATATGAAAATGGCGGAGATGTCGATGATTGGAACAGGGAACACGTCTGGGCGAAATCACATGGGGATTTTGGAAACGCTATGGGACCTGGTACCGATCTGCATCATTTGAGGCCGACCGATGTAACCGTCAATTCTTCACGTAGTAATTTGGATTTTGATAACGGAGGTTCCAGCCATCATGAAGCACCTGGGACTTTTTACGATTCGGATTCCTGGGAGCCTCGTGACGAAGTAAAAGGCGATGTTGCCAGAATGATTTTCTATATGGCTGTCCGTTATGAAGGGGAACGGTCAGGGGAACCGGACCTTGTTGTAGCCGATTATGTAGGAACGAGTGGACCGAAACTCGGAAAACTCTCCACGTTAAAACAATGGCATGACCAGGATCCTGTCAGTGATTTTGAGCAGAACAGAAACGAAATCATCTATAACGATTACCAAAATAACCGTAACCCGTTCATCGATCATCCTGAATATGTCGACTTGATTTGGTAAACGTGTCGCCCGTTCACATCGTAGTGAACGGGCTTTATTTTGTTTACATTTTTTCAGGCGTTTCGATTCCAAGAACTTGAAGGCCGTCTTTTAATACGAGGGAAAATGCATAAACCAGGGTGAGTTTTTCATTTTTGTTATGGCTGTTTACAATATTCGTTTTGGCATAATACTGGTTGAAGGATCTGGCAAGGTCCAATAAATGCTTGGCTATCGTGGAAGGGTCATAGGTCTCGTAAGCCATTTTGATTTTTTCCGGATAAGCACGGATCGTTTTTATTAAGGACCAGGCTTCCGGGTCATCGATTTCTGCTGCAGCTGAAGAAGATGTGAATCCTCCTTTTTCAAGCAGAGATTTCGCTCTGACATAAGAGTACTGTAAATAAGGAGCGGTATGTCCTTCAAACGTGAGCATTTCATCAAGAGAAAACTCAACATCATTGCGTCGGTCGTGCTTCAAGTCGTGGAAAATGACTGCACCGACACCTACCTGGCGGGCGGTTTCGTCCTTGTTTTCTAATTGTGGATTTTTCTCTTCAATATTTTCTCTTGCCTTATCAATGGCTTCCTTCAGCACTTCTTCCAATAAGATCGTTTTTCCCTTTCGAGTCGACATCTTCTTTCCATCTTTCAACATCATCCCGAATGATATATGTTGAATCCGATCGGCCCACTCGAAATTCAACTTTTTCAGCACGTGAACAATCTGCTGAAAATGGAGGGTTTGTTCATGCCCGACAACATAAAGACTCTCATCGAATGCATAGGTTTGGTATCGATCAATGGCGGCAGTCAAATCACGCGTCGCATAGATAGTTGTGCCATCACTTTTACGAATCAGGCAGGGAGGAAGGCCTTCCTCATCCAGGCGCACGACCTCGGCCCCTTCTGAATGTTCAAGTAGATTGTTCTCTTTTAACAATTCGATGGTCGCTTCCATTTTATCGTTGTAATAAGCTTCGCCACGTGTAAGATCGAATGAAACCCCCAGCAGCTGATAGACTTTATTGAACTCAATCAATGATACATCCTTGAACCAGGTCCACAACTCTACCGCTTCTTCATCTTGGTGCTCCAATTTCCTGAACCATTGGCGGCCTTCTTCAATCAAATCTGGATTCTTTTCTGCTTCCTGGTGGAACTTCACATAGATTTTCTTCAATTCATGAAGCGGATTTTCTTTAATTAATGAAGGGTTCCCCCAGCGTTTATAAGCGGCGAGAAGTTTACCAAACTGCGTTCCATAGTCACCGATATAATTAATTTTTACAGGCTCATATCCACACTTTTCAGCGAGGTTGGCGACTGCGTTCCCGATCACTGTCGATCGGAGGTGTCCCATCGAAAAAGGTTTGGCGATGTTGGGCGCGGACAGGTCAAGGACCACTTTCTTTCCTTTTCCGAACGAATGGGTTCCAAACTCTCCGGGTTCTGATAATAGCTGGTTGAGTGTGTGTGACGTGATGAACTTTTTATTCAACATGACATTAACGAACCCGCCGGTTGCTGACACGGACTCAAAAACATCGTGCTTGATAGATTGACTGATTTCTTCAGCGATGTCTTTTGGATTTTTTCTGTAATGTTTCGCTAAGGAAAAGCACGGAAAAGCGAGGTCCCCGTGCGTTTCCTGTTTCGGAATTTCAATCTGGGCATAAACCCACTCTCTTGAAAAAGATTCTCCTAACAGGTGGGAGATCTGTAAAGCGAAAATGTGTCGTTCCATCCTGATTCCTCCTTTTTATTGAACCTAAAAAAACCTCGTCTCACTGAAGAGACGAGGTTTGCTCGCGGTACCACTCTTATAGCCAACAGGCCACTCGATTTGTTAACGAGGGAGAATCCCCCGGCAATCCCTACTATAAGTTCAGGATCACATCTCAAAAGTCCGGTTCACTTTCTGGTTTCGTCTCAGGCTCCCACCACCCCTGATTCGCTGTCCGATCCATAAAAGCTACTCTCTTTTTCAACGATTTTTAATGATTAGAGAAGATTATAGCGAATCGAACCCCCAATTGCAATAAGGAAAAGAGAATAAGCGATAAACGAGAGGGGAAGATAAGCCGGAAAAGAGGTGGGTATAGATGGACTGGATATGGAAAGCCGTATTAATCATTTCTGTTGGGACGATCATACTCAGAATTGCAGGAAGAAAATCAATTTCACAAATGACACTTGCCCAGACGGTCATCATGATCGGAATAGGATCCTTGTTGATTCAACCTGTCTCAGGGAAAAACATATGGGTGACTTTTGGTGTTGGTGGTGTACTTGTCGGTACGTTGTTATTGATAGAATACTTACAAGTGAAGTTTGATTTTATGGAAAAGTTCTTGACTGGTAGAGCGGTAACTATCATAGAACATGGACAGTTGAAGGAAGAAAATATAAAGAATCTGCGATTTACAGTCGACCAGCTGGAAATGAAATTAAGACAGAGCGGTGTATCCAATATCAGTGACGTCAAAACAGCTACGCTTGAACCGAATGGACAAGTAGGCATTGAATTGAAGGATGAAAAAAAGCCTGCCACCAGACAAGATATTGACCATATAATGAAGGAACTCGTCCTATTAAGAAATGCTATGAGTTCTGATCAGGCGTTACAACCCGTCTCACCCTCTGAACAATCCACGATATTCAGCGAAGTGGAGAAGAAAATACATTCAACACCTCCCGCAGATCGACTTCAGTAGATATGAGGCAGATGAAAGGTAAAGAGGCTGGTGAACTGATACAATATAGAAAGAAAAGAGAGGTGAACGATTTGAAGAAACTAGAAACTATGGAACAAGCCCAGGAAGTCATCCAATCACAACCTTTATCCCTCTTATACATTTCTCAACCAAATTGTTCGGTTTGTCATTCTCTATTGCCTCAAGTAGAAGAACTCTTAGAGGATTATCCGAAAATTACATCCATTCATTTGGATGCCAAAGAGGTCCCTGAGGTAGCCGGTCAATTTTCTGTCATGACAGTTCCGGCCATTCTGATCTTTGCAGAAGGAAAAGAAATGTTCAGGAAAGCACGCTTCGTTCCGATGGGGGAATTGAATATGCAGCTTGCAAAGTTCAATCACTTCATAAATGAAGATTAATGAGAGGCCCGATCCGTATGAAATTATGGATCGGTTTTTTTTATGCATTCAATGTCCATGAAAGCTCATCATGACGGATTTTTCTGAACATTCAACTAATTGTTAGTGACGGATTATTGGGTAAAATCAGGAAATTTCAACCTTCAAATAATATCCTGAGAAGGAATGAATAGCGATGAGACACGATAAGTACTAAATATCTCTCCATGAAACCGTTTACACTCACTAATTGGCTCTTATAGGCATGACATCCCGAAAAGCCCTTGATAATGATTTTCCCCATGTTATTATGATTAACGTCTTGTAATTAGCGAACAAAAAACGCGAACGGGAGAGATAAACCCATAATGATCAAACAGACGATTGCATTTCTAGGAGCAGGATCTATGGCAGAAGCAATGATTTCAGGAATGGTGGAATCAGGCAATATTCCTGCCGATAAACTGATCGTTACAAATAGAAGCAATAAAGAACGTCTAAATGAAATTAATGAAAAATATGGTGTACGCACAGTATTAAAAGATGAATTGGATTTCGCAGAAGTCGATCAATTCATTCTTGCAATGAAACCGAAAGATATTGATGCTGTATTAGCAGATTTAAAAGATAAAATTCAACCGAATCAAGTATTGGTTTCCGTTTTAGCCGGAATCTCTACTTCTTATATGGAAGAACGATTGAACGATGGACAGCAAGTGATTCGTGTTATGCCGAACACTTCCAGCATGCTGCGTGAATCAGCAACTGCAATTACTCCAGGACGATATGCAGCTATGGACAATGTACTTGTAGCGAAAGAATTGCTGCGTTCCATCGGTGAAGTATTCGTTATTGAAGAAGATAAAATGGACGTTTTCACAGGCATTGCCGGAAGCGGACCTGCATACTTCTACTATCTTATGGAACACATCGAAGAAACAGGTCGTGCAGAAGGCATGGACTCAGAAACGTTGCGTGAAATCGGTGCACAAACCTTATTAGGTGCCGCGAAAATGATGCTTGAACGTAATGAAAGCCCTACTGAACTACGCGAAAATGTAACATCTCCAAACGGTACGACAGCGGCTGGACTTGACGCTTTGGATCAAAATGGCGGAGGTCAGGCGATCTCAGAAGCGATCAAAGGTGCTGCAAGCCGTTCTAAACAATTGAGCGAAGAACTTGAAGGATTGCTCGTAGGTAGTAAATAAAAGACCTTTTTCCATTGAAGCAAAAACGCTAATCAGGAGTGATATGTTGACTAAAGATAATAAAAGGGTAGTAATAAAAATAGGGAGTAGTTCCCTGACTAGTTTGCACGGTGAAATCAGTCGCCGCAAGCTTGAGAAATTAGTAGATGAAGTTGTCCGTTTGAAGGACGACGGCCACGAAGTATTACTTGTATCCTCAGGAGCTGTAGCAGCTGGATATCGTAAGCTTGGCTGCCTTGAGCGCCCGACCGAGCTGCCTGAAAAGCAAGCTGCGGCTTCCATCGGCCAAGGACTATTGATGGAGTCATATTCTGACCTGTTCTTGTCCCACGGCTATATGGGGTCCCAAATCCTAATCACACGCGGAGACTTTTCGGATGAAAACCGTTATAACAATGCGCGCAACACCATCAACGTATTGCTCGAACGTGGAATCATTCCAATCGTCAACGAAAACGATACGATTACGGTCGATCGTCTAAGGTTCGGTGACAACGACACGCTTTCTGCGAAAGTCGCTGCCCTGGTCGATGCCGATCAACTGATTATACTATCTGATATTGATGGACTATATGATGATGACCCTAGAAAAAATGAGGATGCACAGCTTCTCGAACAAGTCCGCGAAATCACCCCAGAAATCGAAGCTGCTGCAGGAGATCCAGGAAGCTCTGTTGGTACAGGCGGAATGAAGTCTAAAATTGACGCATTCAAGATCGCTATGGCTTCTGGAATTTCTTCCTTCCTAGGAAAAGCCGGCGTAGATGACATTGTATATGATGCCGTTTACCACAATGCTAAAGGAACGTACTTCGAATCCAATTCCGAACAAGAAAACCTCGACCAGAAAAAGCAATGGATCGCATTCAACTCAGGCCCGGAAGGCGATGTAACTATCGACGCCCGTGCAAAAGAGTCTATTGTTGAAATGAAGAAGAGCCTATTGCCAATGAATGTTCACAACGTTGAAGGAAGCTTTGAAAAAGGTGCAGTCGTTCGCATTCACGATTTGGAAGGCGAAGAAATCGGCCTTGGAGTCGTAAATTATTCATCCAAGGAAATGAAAGACATGATTGGTCTTACTGAACCGGAACTTGAATCGTATGAAAAAGCAGCAATCGAACGTAAAGACTTCGTCTGTCATTTAGAAGTTGCACTACCTGTAGGCGTTTAAAATTCTCAAGGAGGTCTTTGATGACACAAACAACGAAAGTAAATGTTGAAGCACAAGCGATAGAAGCGAAGAAAGCTTCTAAAACACTGATGATCCTTTCTAAAGAGGAAAAGAACGAAGCGTTGAACCATTTGGCTGATGTTCTTGAGCGCGAGTATGAAACCATTCTTGCAGCCAACGAAAAAGACTTGGAAAATGGACGTGAAAAAGGCTTCACCGAGGCGTTCATGGACCGTCTGTCTCTATCAAAAGAACGTATCGCTGATTTTGCCCAAGGTCTTCGTGAAGTTTCTGAGCTTGAAGACCCAACTGGTCAGGTTCTATCTGACTGGACATTGGAAAATGATCTTCAGGTCGAAAAAGTGACCGTACCACTTGGCGTCATCGGCATGATTTACGAAGCACGCCCGAACGTAACAGTAGATGCTACCGGCCTTGCTCTTAAATCAGGTAACGCTATTGTGCTGAAAGGTGGTTCATCTGCCATCAACTCCAACAAGGCCATCGTTGAAGTGATGCACAAAGGACTGGCAGAAACAAAAATTCCTAAAGAAGCAGTACAATTCATCGCATCCACGGACCGCTCTGCAACCAACGAAATGTTCACAATGAAAGAGCATATCGACGTATTGATTCCACGTGGCGGTGGCAAGCTGATCCAAGCTGTTGTTGAAAATGCTACTGTACCTGTACTTGAAACAGGTGTCGGAAACTGCCACATCTATATCGACAAAGATGCCGATGTAGAAAAAGCAATCAATATTCTTGTGAACGCAAAAACTGACCGCCCGGCGGTATGTAACGCAGCAGAAACTCTGGTCGTCCACAAAGAGTGGTTGGCTGCCAACAATGAAGCATTGATCAAAGCCTTGAAAGAAAACGACATCCACGTACACGGTGATGAACACGTGATGAATATCATTCCAGGATCCGTCCTTGCTGGCGAAGAAGACTGGGCAAATGAATATCTAAGCACAGACATCGCTGTAAAAGCTGTAGACGATCTGACAGATGCCATTACTCACATCGAAACGTACGGAACGAAACACTCTGAAGCAATCGTTACAGAAAACCAGGAAGCAGCTGACAAGTTCTTTGCACTTGTAGACGCTGCAGCACTTTACCACAATGCATCTACCCGTTTCACAGACGGTGGAGCGCTTGGATTCGGTGCAGAAATCGGTATTTCTACTCAGAAGTTACACGCACGTGGACCAATGGGTCTTCCAGCGTTGACAACGGTTAAGTTCCTAATGAAAGGTACTGGCCAAATCCGATAAAACAATCTGATAGTGATAAAGGGAAACTCTCAGGAGTTTCCCTTTTTTATTTTGGTTATGTTGAGCATTCTTTAAAACTTATACATAGTCTATTTCCTCTTATTCCCATAGGACAAAAGAAGGATTCGGGTCGATAAATGACGAAATTAAACTAGAGATGACTATGGAGGCGATGAAAATGACTTTAAGGAATGTTTTACTTGAACAGCTTGCCGCCATTTATGACGAAAATAATTGGTTTGTATGTTTTAATTTAGCAGTGAAAGATCTTACTGAATATCAGGCAAATGAGAAACCCGATGATGGTCAGTCGAATTCTATTTTTGAACTTGTCTCTCACCTTTACTTTTACAATTATCGGTATTTATGCCGCTTTTGTGGTGAAGAAATACCAGATTACCCCCGTTACTACGATACGTTTCAAAATCATGATGGCTTGACGTGGGAACAAACGGTCAAAAACTATCAGGAATGTATGATCAAGTTCCGTCGGCAGCTTCGTATGTGCAGTGATGAAAAATTGGAAAAGTGGGCAGAAACGATTTCTCATTTGTTGATCCATAATGCTTACCATATCGGTCAGATCGTGCATATACGTAAGCAGTTCGGTACGTGGACGTCCTCTCCAGTTGTCAGAGGATAAATAAAACCCAGGATGCACGCATCCTGGGTTTTCTATTTAGCATTCAAGGTCTCCTGAAGTAACCGGCTCTGGAGTAATTGGCTCCAGACAAGCGATTCCACAGAAGCATTTCAAGTCAACAGTGATACAGATTCCTGTGGACTTGAACTCATCCACATGTTTCTTTCTGCAAGGTGTAGATACTGTAGATGATGGAGAATGCTTGATAGGTTTAAGCAATTCCAATTTGACACAATGACGACTGCCCTCAACGAATTTTTTCACTTTGAAGACTTTGGTTTTGACCAACCATTGTTTTCCACCAAGACTCTTGTACCCTTCAGCTTTAAAGATTTCAGAGTCCTTTGTGTATAACATGACTGGAATGGTAGTCTTCTGGTTTTCGTTCGCAGTTGGTGAAAGAAGCTCACGAATGGACTGCTCGCAACTTGTGCTGCAACTGTGCTCGCGCTCAGCTACCTCATCTTGAGCTTTGACGATATCTCTGACGATGTCGCGGATACATTTGTCTTTTTTACAGCCATCTGAGTGGTAACAACTCATTCTATAAATCTCTCCTTTTTATTGTAAGTCTATATATTTCTATGAAAAAATAGAGAACGTGCTTGTACAGTCGTCTATTTATTGGAAAAAAGAGAGAGTTATAGGATATATGCCAAGCCAAAACTACCGAAAAAACATAAGATAGACTATCTATAAACATAGTTTTATAGACTCATGGCGGACCACACCATGAATATTTTCCCTGCAAGAGACGTCAATGACGAGGCGTTTCTTCTATCAAAAAAAGACTACCAACCCCGCATGGTTGGTAGTCTTTTTATCATTTCTTCCTATTAAAGGTTTTATCTTTTATCGACTTGAACGCTTTAGAGGACGTATCTATGGTCTTCCCAATCGCATCAGTTCCTTTTTCCGATGCTTTTTTCACGATATTACCTGAAGAGTCGATGGTCTTTCCGATCAACCCGCCTTCGACGGTGATGGACTTTAAGATTTTTCCAGAGGTGTCGACCGTATTGTGGATCAAATCATTGGCTTCTTTTGAAACTCCTTTGATAAAGCCCTCCTCTTTTCTGCCTGAGGACTCATTATACGAGTGGGAGTGCTCTTTTTTATCACTCATTTCATCAATCTCCTCCTGGTAAATTATGTCCTACAATTCATACGTATGTGTTTGGAGTCGATTTATGAATCTAATGTCGCAAAAAGGTGAATGTTCATTCATTTTTGTTGAATATTCTGAATTTCAGGTATAAAATGGAATTGGTGAAACAGAAAACAAAAGTGACACACGACTAGATTTGAAAAATGTTCTGAAGAGGAGAGAGGTTATGCACGAACATGAAGTGAAAGTCCGTTTTTGTGAAACAGATCTGCTTGGCCATGTAAATAACAACAATTTCTTTGTTTACATGGAAGATGCCAGAATACAATTCATTAGAGACTTGCAGCTTGTAGATGGTGATTGGAGCTTCATACTGGCCTCCATTAATTGTGAATTTATCCAGCAGGTGTTTTTCGGCCAGACACTGACCATCAAGAGTCACATTAGTAAAATCGGAAATTCAAGTTTCCATTTGGAACAGGAACATTATGAAAAAGAATCCGGAGAGCTGGTGGCTAAAGGCTCATCAGTGCTCGTTCATTTTGATTTTAAAAATCAAACAAGCACACCGCTCTCTGAAGCAATGAAGGAAAAACTGCAAAGTCATTCACTAGCTGCAAAGTAGCCGGTTCTTATCAAGTAAATCAGCGTCCATTCGACAATTTCCCGGGAAATGTTCTGTAAAGAGTAAGAAGGTGCAAAATACCTCAACTAAAGGAGATGTTTGCTGTGCAATTAGGAAACGAACATTTGGAGGTACATAATAAAGGCCCAATTTTATCGTGTGTGTTAAATCGTCCGGATTCATTGAACGCTTTTTCTGATGAAATGCTGCTTGGACTAAAAGAAGCATTAAGAGAAGCGGCACTGAATGATGAGGTCCGAGTTGTCGTCATATCTGGTGCTGGACGTGCTTTCTCTGCAGGTGGGGATGTAAAAGCGATGGAAGACTATTCTTCTGATGATATTTATAATCACCTTGGAGAATTGAATCAATTGATTTTAACGATAAAAGAGCTTGATAAACCTGTCCTTGCAGCTGTCCATGGATATGCTGCAGGAGCAGGGTTCAATCTTGCTTTAGCCTGTGATCAAATCTTAGCTGCAGAGGGGACACAATTCGCCCTTAGCTTTGCTCAAGTCGGGTTAGTCGCAGATGCTGGAGGACATTACTTCTTATCAAGGTTGCTGGGACCATACCGGGCAAAAGAGCTATTGTTCAGAGCCGAACCATTGCCTGTAGAAACAGCAATCGAATGGGGATTGGTGAATCGCATATATCCAATTGAAAAGTTGGAAGAAGAAGTGAGTAATTATGCCGTTGAACTTGCCAAAGGGCCGGGGCGTGCCATGGGAATGATGAAAAAACTTGTAGATCAAGCCCAGCACGCAGATCTAGCTGCGATTTTGACTCAGGAACGGATAACACAGACGATGATGTCTACGACTTCGGACCACCAGGAGGGTGTGCAGGCGTTTAAAGAAAAACGTAAACCTGCTTTCTCTGGGAACTTAAGGGGATAATTGAATGAGGGCTGACGTTTCAAGAGTGCACTTGAAATATCAGCCCTTTTGTATAGAAAGCTATCCGCAGGTTCTATAACTGCAAAAGTAACAGCTGCTCAGGGGGATTAAGATGTTTAAATATATAATAGATCAAGATTTAACTTTAAAGCCGTTAGAGTTCAAAGACGCGGAGGAATTGTTCAATCTGTCAGACAGATCCCGATCCCATCTTCAAACCTGGCTTCCTTGGATTCATGAAACGGAATCTGTACAGGATACCAAAGAGTATATCCAATACTGTATGAACCGATATGCAGAAAATAATGGGTGGACGATATGTATTCTATATAAAAATAAAATAGCAGGAATCGTCGATTTTCATGAATTGGATTGGATGAACAATAAAGCGAGCATCGGGTACTGGATGGGTTCAGAATATGCTGGTAAGGGTTTATTGACACGTTCCTGCCAAGTGATCTTTGACTATGCGTTCAAACAAATGGGGATGAATCGAATAGAAATAAGAGCCGCAGAAGAGAACGTGAAAAGCCGGGCAGTACCTGAACGCTTGGGCTTTAAACAGGAAGGGATCATTCGTGATGCTGCCTTCCTTTACGATCGACATGTCAATCATGTGGTTTATGGAATGCTCATAAAGGATTGGATGATGACAGAAACGTCAAGTGGAGGAGTCTATGAAAGTAAGTGAAATCCGCAATCGGATAAACCGTGTTTTTCCAAGTGTGAAGATACAGGACTTGCAGAAGAATCCGGTAGGTCAGAATAATGATGTGTATATAGCGGATGGCGATATAGTATATCGTTTTCCAAAGTACGTGGAAGGTGTAGAAAAGATGAGAAAAGAAGTGAGGGTCTTGAATCATGTGAAGGAAAAGGTCAGCCTATCTGTTCCGGATCCTCTTTATATGAATATCCACACAGAAGATGTGGGGCGCGTTTTTATTGGTTACCCGCGGATAGAGGGGTATCCATTATGGAAAGAATCCTTCGATACTATTGAGAATAAGGATGTTCTCAAGCACTTGGCTTCGCAACTGGGAGGGTTTTTAAAAGAGCTGCATTCTACTTCTGCTGATGGACTTTTTACTAATCAAAATGAGCCCCTTGGATGCTGGATGAAACAGTTGTACATAAACATTCAGAATAACTTGTTTCCATATATGAACGAAAAAGCCAAAGCACGGATCACCAGTCGCTTCAACCGATTCATTGGATATGGAGTGTCAATTGATTCAGTTTTGATACACGGGGATTTTGGAGCATCAAATATTTTATGGTCTTCTCACAATCACCAAATAACGGGAATCATAGACTTTGGAGAAACTTCATACGGAGATCCAGCCTATGATTTTGCTGGTTTAGCAGCCAGTTATGGAGATGAATTTACAATAAAATGTCTGGAACATTATTTTGATGATGATCGTATTTTTGACCGGGCAAAATTTTATCAAAGCACGTTCGCACTCCAAGAAGCACTTCACGGGCTGAGGAATAAGGATGATCAAGCTTTTGAAAATGGGATGAAAGATTACTTGTAATAGAAAAACAGCCGTTAGAGACATGCTCATTCGGCTGTTTTTTTTAGTCCTACTTGATTATAGCGAGTAAAAAGCCATCATATTCTTTCGATCCCACGGTCTGAATAGCAGTGGCATCGATTTTTGGATGATCATGAATATAGTCAAACATCTTCCTGATTCCTTGTATGTTCTCATCAGAACTTTGGTCATCCAGCACCTCTCCACCCCGGACGACATTATCAACAACTAAGCAAGCCCCTGGTTTTCCTAATTTCAACGACCACTCGACGTAGGCAGGATTATTCTTTTTATCAGCATCAATAAAAATGAAGTCAAAAGGAGGTTCGTTACTGAGCGTAGGAAGGGTTTCAAGAGCTGGACCGACATGGACCGTGATTTTGTGGCTGAGCCCGGCTTTTTGAACGTTGGATCTGGCAACATCCGCATGTTTTTTGCTGGCTTCTAAAGAGACCACGTGACCATCCTCTGGAAGCCCCTCAGCCATCGCTATGCTGCTGTAGCCCCCTAGGGTTCCGAACTCCAGGACACGTCGTGCTCCTTGCAGCTTGATTAATAGTTGAAGCATCTTCGCCTGGGTTCTGGAAACATCAATAGGTGGAAGTCCGGAATCGGCATTGTTTTCCAATACTTCGTCCAATTGAGAATCGGTTAAATTTAACCGATCCGTGAAATAGTCATCAACTTTTCTCCATTTATTCTGTTCTTCCATAAGTTTACCTCCTCATAGTGGATGTAATTACCAGTCTACTCTTAAATCATGTAACCGTCTAATGGTCTATGAAATGAAGAAACTCAGAGTTTATTACTCTGAGTTTCTCATTCATTGGCTCTGATAATACTTGATGTTGTTATTTTACATGCAGCTCACATAACTATTTCCGTAGAGGAATTAGTGTGAAGGGGCCTTGGGAATAACTCGCTTTCCGTGGGGTATCGTGAGTCTCCTCAGGCTGAAGCCTTCCGGGGACTATTTAGTAATCGTTTAAAATATCAACACCAGCCTTTATCAGAGCCATTCATTAAGAATGTTTAAAACAGCTGAGGAAGTCCTTCGATCAAGGACATGATTCCCATGTAGGACATGGCAACGACGATGACTGCACCAAAAATAGTCAGCCAAAGAGGGTGTTTATAATCACCGACGATTTTGGTTTTATAAGCAGCAATCAACATGACACTCAGTGCAATCGGTAAAATCAGTCCATTCAAGGAACCGACTAAGATCAAAACTTTTACAGGTTTACCGACTGTTGCAAAAACGGCTGTAGAAACGACAATGAAGCCGACGATGAACCATTTGTGATTGCGGTCGATCGTTTTACTGAAAGAACGAATGAATGATACAGATGTATAAGCGGCTCCGACAACAGAGGTTACTGCAGCGGCCCACATGATGATACCGAAAATTTTATAACCGACATTTCCAGCAGCAGCCTGGAAAACAGAGGCCGGAGGGTTGGAAGGATCCAGTGCAATCCCTGATGAAACGACACCGAGTGTAGCAAGGAAAAGGAAAATACGCATGATGGATGCGATCCCGATAGCGGAAACAGAACTTTTTGTCACATGTCCGAGAGATTCCTTTCCTTTTACACCAGCATCCAGGAGGCGGTGTCCTCCTGCAAAAGTTATGTATCCTCCGACTGTACCACCTACCAGTGTAATAATGGCGAGAAAGTCGATGGTTTCAGGAACAAACGTCTTTGTAACAGCTTCACCGACAGGGGGGTTCGCTGAAAACATGACAAAAATAGTCAGGGCAATCATGGTGAAACCTGCAATCTGGGCAAAGCGGTCCATCACTTTTCCTGCTTCACGAACTAGAAAGACGGCAACGGCTACAATGCCGCTGAACAAGGCTCCCATCTCTGGGGATACGCCGAACAATACGTTCGTCCCCAACCCTGCACCTGCGATATTTCCAATGTTGAAAGCCAGTCCACCAGCCACAATGAGGATGGAAAGGACAATGCCCAGCCCTGGCAGTAGTCGATTGGCGATATCCTGTGCAGGTCTCTCTGATATGGCGATGATTCTCCATATGTTAAGTTGAGCACCAATATCAATGAAGATGGAGATTAAAATGACAAAACCGAAGCTTGCGGCGAGTTGATCTGTAAAGTGGGTCGTTTGTGTTAGAAATCCTGGTCCGATGGCAGAGGTAGCCATAAGAAAGGCTGCCCCTAAGAGAATGCTTCTAGTAGATTGCTGCTTCATGTTGTCCTCCTTATTTAGATGAAAAGTCTGCTATTTTACGAAGTTCAATATTGGATTGGTTTAATGCTTGAGTGATATAGGAAGCAAAATCGACGGCGTGTTCTCCGTCTCCATGTATACAAACGGTTTGAGCATCTATATCAATATCTTTTTCCTGCAGGGTCATCACTTTCTTTTCTTTGATCATACGAATTACCTGGCTGACGGCTTGTTCATGATCGGTGATCAAGGCGTCCGGATCACGACGGGAGGTAAGGGAGCCATCTTCCTGATAAGTCCGATCCGAGAATACTTCGCTTGCAGTGTTCAGCCCGGCATTTTTTCCTGCGTGGACAAGTTCACTTCCTGCCAACCCGAATAAAATCAAATTCGAGTCTACATCCTTGATAGCTTGAGCAATGGCGTCGGCAAGTTCTCTTTGTTTAGCAGCCATATTGAACAAAGCGCCATGAGGTTTGACGTGTTGTAACGTTACTCCTTCGGCTTGAACAAACCCTTGAAGTGCCCCGATTTGATAGACGACCATGTCGTAGGCTTCCTTTGGACTGATGTCCATCATTCTCCTTCCGAAACCGGAAAGATCAGGAAGGCCGGGGTGTGCGCCTATGCCGACATCGTGTTCTGCAGCTAACTGTACGGTTCTTCGCATGATGGCGGGGTCACCGGCATGAAATCCGCAGGCGATGTTCGCAGAAGTGATATACTTCATAATCTCTTCATCATTACCTATTGTATATTTTCCGTAACCTTCTCCCATGTCACAGTTCAAATCAACGTGATACATCGTTTATCCTCCTATCTGTATTTAAAGTGAATGCCTCGCTTCAACTGTTTGATCTCCATTTCCCGTTGAATCCATAATTTTTGAGATTGTTCGTGGGTGATTTTTTTAAAGATGATTTTTTCACCAGGTTTCAGTTGAGCTAGTTTAGGTAAATCGACGGAAGCGACCTGGGCGATTTTAGGGTATCCACCTGTGGTTTGGCGATCTGCCAGCAGAATGATCGGATTTCCTTCTGAAGGCACCTGAACAGTACCGAAGGCGACAGCCTCAGAAATCATATCCACTTTTTCATTCAACTTCAGTTTGCTTCCTTTCAAGCGATACCCCATCCGGTCTGATTTTGAATCGATTTGATACGCCTGTTCAAAGAATTTCTCCTGACTTTCCTCAGAGAATAATTCAAACTCTCTGCCTTCGGTCACACGTATTTCACACCCTGAATGGGCGTTTGGAACAAATTCAGGAGAAGCGAACCAACTTGCGCTGCAAAAGTGTTCTTCTCCAGCGAGCTCTTTCAGACTTTCCATCATAGAGAGGGAAGGCATAGAAGGATCACCGACCGGGATTTCATCTCCTTTTTCTAAGGCACGTCCTTCGAATCCACCAATTCCCGCACGAAGATAGGTCGATCCGCTGTTCATTACATAAGGGACATCAAAACCTCCAGCTATCGCTAAATAGGCACGAAATCCTTGTTTCGGATTTCCGAACCTTAATTCACTGCCCTGTTTTATGTAAATCGGCTTCCATAATTCTACTCGTTCACCGTCGACCATGGCAGATAAGTCTCCGCCACAGATAGCAATCAGTGCATCTTCTTGAAATTCGATCACAGGACCCATCAAAGTGATTTCCATCGTTGGATGATCCCCATCGTTTCCAACGAGTAAATTCGCAATGCGGTGCGATTCACTATCCATTGCTCCGCTTGCGATGACTCCATACTTTTGATACCCGATACGACCCAGGTCTTGAATGGTCGTCAATAGACCGGATTTAGCCAGCTTGATCATGAGTTGGTTCCCTCCCAATTGTGATATTCTTCTTCGGTTATGGAAGTGAACTTGATTTTGTCTCCGGCTTGCAGCAGAGATGGAACCTCTTCACCGGCGTCAAACAGCTTCGTCGGTGTACGCCCGATCAACTGCCATCCTCCTGGAGTTTCAATAGGGTAGACGCCCGTCTGACCTCCCGCAATGCCTACGGATCCAGCGGGTATTTTCAGACGAGGGTCATCCCTTCTCGGAGTAGCGATTCTTTCATCCATCCCGCCTATATAAGGAAATCCTGGTGCGAAACCGATCATATAGACTAAATAGTCACCGTTTTTATGAATTTCAATGACATCATCTTCACTCATCTCATTCTGTTCGGCTACATAGGAAAGATCGGGACCGAATTCCCCTCCATAACATACAGGGATTTCTATAAGGCGGGGCTCAGAGTCGGTGGTGATCTCTAAGTTCGTAATTTGTTGATCTAGTTTTTCACAAACTATGGAGTAGGGCAGTTTGCCCGAAGTGGAATCTTCCATGACCTTTATTGGGTCATAAAAAACAGTAACTGTCGTAAATGCGGGTATGTATTCGATCATCCAGTGGGGTGGATGATTTTTGAGGTATTCAGAAACTTCTTTTACGCGTTGATGTGTCGTTCGTTCTATTTTGTCACCGAGTTCTATTACGATCGCTTGATCGCCTAGTGAGTAATATTCGGCATCCATAGAGGCCCTCCTCAATTAAAGTTCTTAAGCCCTTTATCGCAAGGGTATAAACAGAATTATGCTTGTCTATCATGCTAGCCTATTTTATGATTCCTATCAAATTAAGGTCACACTATTCTGATTAAAAGTTATTAGATTTGTGTATGAATTCTTTCATTTTTCATCATCAATAATGTTTGAAATAGGAATATTGTATGTCTTATTACACTTTTTATCATTTAAATTAGAACTATCTATTCATTCTGCAGTGTGTCGATTTTGTTTATGAAATGTCCATGTGAGGAAACGATAAGTAAAAAGTAAAGGAGGCGTCGATAAAGTGCCATGGGATACTAATGATTACCCTGATTCGCTGAAAAATTTGGATACGGCAGTAAGGAAAAAGGCGATTGATATTGCCAATGCGATGCTGGACGAAGGTTATGGGGAGAATAGAGCAATTCCTATCGCCACAGAACAAGCCAAGGAATGGTATGAAAATGCAGATGAAAAAGAGGTCAATCGTGTGAAACAAATGAGTGACGAAGACTTGAAGAGGAGGGATGATGACTCTTCAGAAAGTCGTCCGGAGTTATTGGACAAAGGTGAGCATGTGGTGGCACATGACGACGGGTGGGCCGTTCAAGCAGAAGATGCCAAACAACCGTCGGATGTATTTGAAACGAAGGATGAAGCCGTGGACCGTGCAAAAGAAATTGCTCAGAATAAAGGGACAAAAGTCGTTATCCATAGAAAAGATGGAAGTATTCAAAATGAATATTCTTACAGAAATGGTTGAATAAGGGTTTCAATTATAAATGAGTTGGTTATATACCCTGTAAATCATAAAAAAATAGGAGGTTATATCAATGGCAGACAATCGCAATGAATTTGTAGTTTCTCATGAAGAAGGCTGGGCAGTTCAACCAGAAGGTGCAGATCAGCCGACGAAAGTTTTTGATAATAAGCAGGATGCGATCGATCGTGCAAAAGAGATTGCTCAGAACAAAGGTACGACAGCCGTCATCCACAAGAAAGATGGAACGGTACAAAATCAATTCTCTTATTCTGAAGACAACAGTCAAGGAAATAGCGGAGGAAAACGTTCTGAAGAAACGAACAAAGAGTATGGGCGTCAAGGCAAATACGCCAAAGGTAATAAGAATTGATTCCATTGAAAAGCACCTTTATACAGGTGCTTTTTTTTATATGGAATTGTGGTAGGATGTAGAACAGGTTGAAAGAAAGGAGGAGAGCGCATGAATGGACAAAAAAGAAGCGATATCAAGCCTGGACTTGAAGTCGATATCGTATTGAAACAAGACCAGCGGACAGGGAAGCTTACTCGAGGAATCGTCAAAGATCTGCTGACCAAATCTCCATCGCACCCTCATGGCATCAAAGTAAGACTTGAAGATGGACAGGTGGGTCGTGTAAAAAATATTCATACATGAAAAAAATCCTGACTCGTACTAGCTCAGTACTTGATCAGGATTTTTTATATGTAGAAATAAAGTAAACCAAGTTGCTGCTGAAATGGGTTCAGTTCATCCTCCTATTTGATATTTTGTACATGTTCATTGTATAGCGGTTGTGTGTCAGGAATATGTCAAATGAAAGAAGGTTGGATAATATCTATCAGAGAAAAACAGGGTGTTTTTAGGGTGGAATATAGCGTTATATGTAAAGGGATCTTTCATCGGAAGTGAAAGGATGCTTTATTATGCATATGAGGGAAAATGAAAACGCCCAGGGAGTGTCCTGGACGTACAGCATATTTACCATTCTATCAAATCAGAGGGGGATTCATTATTGCTTCAAATCGACATATGCTCGATAAGGCATCTCCACCGTGAAGAAAGCACCTTCCTGATCTTCATTGGCTTCAACAATCGTGTATTCTTGCCCAAAGATTTGTTCCAGAGCATAATCCCCGTTATCAAAGGGTTCTTTGTCTATTGAAAATCCAGTTGAGAGAAGTGTATGACGGTTTTCTTCTGTGAAATCACTGACTTCTTCCAGTTTGACCATGGGACGGATCATAGTTACATCGTAGGGGTCTTGGAATTGATCATAGCTGACTTCTACATGGACGAGTGAAGCAGCATCCCCTAATAAATCGATGACAACTTCTTTTAATTCAGTCAAGTCTATTAAAAAACGAACATCTTCAGGTTCTATGCGGTTCAAATATTGCGACATGCAAACAATCCTCCTTCATAGCTTCTATGACCTATATTACCATGTTCGGGGAAGCATAAACCTTATAGAATTGGAAAAAGCGGGCCGGACAATCGTCCAACCCGCTTCTATGTGTTACTTCGGAAAAACAAAAAATCTTATTTTTTTAATAGGTTTTTTTACCTTTTACAGGATGTTATATTTCTCATCCTCTTGCCGCGGTTCAAAATTCTACATGGTAGTTTTTCAACTTAAACGACGCAATCCCTACCTCTATTGCATCCTTACAGCTCCGAAGCTGATCCAGTGTGATTAAGTTGTATCAAAACATAGCAGAATGCCAGTCTCATACAAATCACTCTTTTCTTTTTCCGAGTTACCTTTTAGCGAAGGCACTAAGAAATAATTATAATATGCAATTCATGAAAAGTCAACAGTCTATGTCTTGAAACATGTGTCTACCTATAGAACATTAAAGTTTTACGACCATTCTTCCGCGTTTTTGATTATTTAGAAGGTCTTGCAGTCTCTCCGGTACCTCATCCAATGAAAGGAGGTTTTCGATTTCATCAAAGCACTCTTTTATTTTTAAATCATTGGCCATACGGAGCCAGACCCTTTTCCTCGTTTCCATTGGACAGTTCACCGAATCGATGCCAATAAGACTAATACCCCTGAGGATGAATGGGTAAACATTCGTGGGAATTTTCGCTCCTCCCGTTAATCCACTGAGAGCCACTGAACCTTCATATTGAAGCTGACTCAGGATTGAGGCTGACGGTTCTCCGCCGACTGGATCGACCGCACCTGCAAAGCGTTCTCTGGCCAGTGGTTTTATTTCCCCATTAAATATGTCTTTTCTGGATAGAACTTCATTTGCACCGAGCTTTTTCAAATATTCCTTGTTGTCTTCAGGATTCCCTGTACTTGCTTTCACCGCATATCCTCGTTTAGCAAGCATGGCTACAGCTATACTACCGACGCCACCGGAAGCTCCTGTGACAAGAATAGGCCCTTGATCGGGAGTAAGACCGGCTTGTTCCAATCGATGGATGGAAAGGGCAGCCTGTAAACCCTGCTGTTCCATAAATCATCGATTCTTTCAACGTCAAACCTTCCGGAAGGGGAACGATCCATTCTTCTGGAATGCTTGCATATTCACTGAATCCTCCATCATGAGAAACCCCGATCTCATAGCTTGTCGCGATGACTCTATCTCCTTTATTGAAACGAGGTGATCGGGATTTGACCACTTCTCCAGCCAGGTCAATACCAGGAGTGATCGGATATTTTTCAATGATCGGATTATCCTCCCTGGTTGCCAATGCGTCTTTGTAATTCAAGCTGGAATACTTTATTTTGATCAATACATCACTGGAAGGAAGATCTTTTAAAGGGAGGGTCTTCATTTCACCTTTTATGGAATCTTTATCATCATAGAGACGGTATGCTTGGAATGTCGTCATTTAATTCCCACCTTTATGGTCTTAAATCTTCATCATATTTTTCCTCGCTCGAAGAATCGTTTTTAGATTGACTTCCTTTTTCCTGCTCTCTTTCTTCCTTTTTCAAGTCTTCCATTGGTATATCATCGTAGAGTTGTTCTTTTTTCTTTTTATCTTCAAAACTTTGGTTGCCTTTATTTGCACGGTTCTTGTTAGAATCTGTCATCATATTACCTCCATATTGTATCGGGATATAACACGTTTCCTTTTTTATGGAAGATTTAAACTTTGGAGCTGCAAGAGTGAGAACAAGAAAGCATCACAGTATGCACCACTGCCTGATTGGGGTATGATAGATTTATAGAGAAAATTTCCGGACATAAGCAAAAATTATAAGGAGAGAGGATTGCTTGATTGTGAAGATCATAAGTAACCTGTTCGCCTTCATCATATCGACGATTCTTATATGTGCTGCACTTTATTTGGTTTTCCCGAAGTGGGAAGCTGTTCAGCCAATGAATCCATTTGTGGACAAAGACGTGCCACTGCCGACGATGCTTCATCCAGTCGTTAAAGATTATCAAAGCGAACTTGTAGATCAAGCAGCAAAAAAAGGCATCAACGTCGTCATTACTGAAGGACACCGAAGTGCTGAAAGACAAAATGCTCTTTATGAAAAAGGGAGATCGGAAGAGGGACGGATTGTCACTTATGCCAAAGCGGGGGAGTCCTACCATAATTATGGGTTGGCTATCGATTTTGCGTTGAGAAATGAAAATGGAGGAGTAAGCTGGGATATGGAGGCCGACCGCAATGGCAACGGCCGATCAGATTGGATGGAAGTCGTCGCTATCGCCAAACAGTTAGGTTTTGAATGGGGAGGAGACTGGTCAAAGTTCAAAGATTATCCTCACCTGCAGATGAATTTCGGCTTATCCATCCGGCAATTGAAAAGAGGGCACCGTCCTAAAGTAGAATCCTATGCCAAGTGAATAGGTAACGATTTGAAAATACTAAGGTAATAGCACACTAAAATGATAAAAGCGGACGGAACCCCTGGGGTTCCGTCCGCTTTTATTCATGCTCTATACTTCTTCATTTTTGATAAGCTTCGAAAGGTTTGATCATGCCAAAGATCGTTTCGGTATAAGGCATGGTCAGGTTTACCTCACTTCCTAGTCTTAAAGCACCGCCATGCAGGTGTTCCACCTCAAGAGGCAGCCCTTTTCTTCGGTCCTGGTGCATAGAAGAAGTCATTTCATGGTCGAAGGAACGAAGGCGTTCGAATCCGTTAGCCACGTGTTCATCAGACAAATTGACGTTATAAGCATTAGCGAGTTCTTTCATTTCTTCAAGAATTCGTTCTGCTATTCGGAAAGTCTGAGGGTGACTACGCACTTCACCGATCGGAAGGTTTACGGCAGTCGTTATTCCAGAGAATGCGGAGATGAACATATATTTCTTCCACATATCTTCTAAAATGTTAGGGCTAAGGTTGGCGTTAAGGTTGGCCTGATTGCATGCCAGAGCCAGCTCTTCACAGATTTGCTGCTGAGAAGGATGAAGAGGTCCGAATACTAAGTCGTGGAATTGACTAGTGTGGACAACGTGGCCTTTTTCATCAAGTGTGGCGATGATGTAGGAGAGGCCGCCCATGACATTCTCTTCTCCCAGCTCTTTTTGTAATATACTGATGTGTTCCATTCCATTCAGGACCGGATAGACTTTAGCTCCTTTTTGAGTCAGCTGTTTCAGCCAGTCCAGTGTTCCGTGAAGGTGGTATCCTTTGACCGCTAAAAAGACGAGGTCCGGATCTTCGATTTGTTCTGGAGATGTAGCTACGATCGGTTCTGGAACGGTATAATCTCCCATCTCACTATGTAGATGAATGCCGTGTTTTTCAATTTGTTCTGCTCGTCCTTCTCTGACGAGGTTGATGACTTCATGACCGGCTTCCTGCCAACGTGCACCAAAATAAGCACCAAGTGCTCCTGCTCCTAATACAACAATTTTCATGAAAGCACCTCCAATTGATTTCTAACTCTATCATAGCATGTCCCTTTTCACATGAAAGAAATTCGATTCCGAACCATCAAAAAAACCCTTCAATTTATTGAAGGGTATCTGTTGCGAAACTGGATGTGATTACTCTGGTCATATCTACGGTATCCTTAATGTGGTCGTGTAGATATTGAATGATATCATCAGAACCGATCTCACTCATGACATCCTCATAATGGTCTCTACTCTTAAAAATTGTCTGGCCCATCAACAGCTCTTCATCCTCTTCGATATCAATCAAGTTAAGCATTCCCATCGATCCTTGTCGGCCGGTCAGTTCATGGGCCTGGTAGATGTGATGTTCGAGAGTGCCGTGGGACTTTAATAATTCCCCAGTCTTTTTAGTCATTCTAAGAAAAAGGTTTTTATCAGACTTCCGGACTCTAAAAAAACAAACGACAGTATACATTTTCCTCTACCTCCGTTATCGTGTTTAAAGCCAGTTGAATGATTACCTGTTTTCTTAGGCTTTATCGGTTTTTGTAGCAAGGCCCGCATCTACAAGAAGTACGATGGCCGTCACCATATGCATGATCCATCCAAGGAATGGTATGGCTCCGACGACACTCGTAATTAAACCTAAGATGCTCCCTGCAAAAGAGCGGCTTTCTTTGACAGAAAATATTAATGTGACCAAGTGGAACAAAAACATGAAGATCAGTACCTGCCAACCTGTGCTGAGGACGAATAATCCCCCAGCCAAAGGTATGGCGAGCAACGCTTCACAACCTCCTGTAAACCATTTCAACCATGTCGATAGTTTCATTGTTTTACTCCTCACTTACTGAGATTTGCCAGCGGACGCCGTATCGGTCTTGAAAACGGCCGAAATAGTCGCCCCAGAACATTTTTTCAAAAGGCATGAAAATATCTCCGCCTTCTGATAAGCCATCGAACGCTTTTTCAGCTTCTTCTACAGAAGTGAATTCCAGAGTAAGATCGATGTTCGTGCCCGGTTCAATTTCCTGACTGGCTGCATCCGCCATGAATATTCGGATTCCGGCTGCCTGAAGGACGAGGTGCATGACTCTTCCTTCCAGAGCAGGGTCTGGGTCGGGCATTTCATCATAAGTCTGCACACTCTCTATTTCACCACCGAGAGACTTTATGTAAAAATCCGCTTGTGCTCTTGCGTCTTTACAGAGTAGATATGGGTATAATTTTGCCATAATTTTCACCTCTGTTCAAAAGTTATCCTCATTGTACCTTTCGCCATAATCTCTTCATTTTCCTTTTCAGGTAGTTTTGATTTGGGTCAAGTGGTGTTAATTCTTAATAAGTAGTAGGGTGGATTTTAAAATATATAAGTTGGAAGTCGGGAGTGTTTCCTTCCTTATAAAATGGCTCTGTTATTGCTTGATGTTGTTATTTCACCTGGGAGCTTGTACCCGCTCTTTCTGTCCTGGAATTTGTATGAGGCGGCCTTTTAGAATGACTCCCTTTCCGTGGGGTACCGTGAGCCTCCTCAGGCTACGCCTTCCGGGGTCTCACGATGTACCTTTATCCCACAGGAGTCTCGCCATTCTAAAAGGCCGCCTCTTCAAAGTAGAAGGAGCGGAAAGGCCAATACCGAAGTCCATTACTCCAACTACGAACGGACTGTTTTCCCTGCCATCCCATGCTCTGAGTGAATAACAGACCGGCCCACTAATTCCAGACGAGGACTATTTAGTGATCGTTTAAAATATCAACAACAGACTTTAACAGAGCCTATAAAATAAAGAAAAAGGTCCGGGAAATCACTCGCTTTCCATGGATGTTCACCTGTCTATACATAGAAAAATGAGACCATAAAAAAGCACTCTGCAGAGCAGAGCGCTTGAATAGAGTGAGATTATTTTGATGCTTTTTGAAGTTTTTGGATCATTTTCAATGAACGGCCTGTTCCGATTGCTACCGATTCCAGTGGGCTTGGTGCCATATGGACAGGCACGGAAATTTCACTTGCAAGCCAGTCCTGCATGCCGTTCAACATTGAACCGCCGCCTGTCAGAATGACACCATGATCGACGATGTCGCCACTCAATTCAGGAGGACATTCTTCAAGTGTAGCGCGGATCGTTTCCAACAGTTGTTCCAAAGATTCTTTCAAAGCTGATTGGATTTCGGTGGAAGAGAGAGTGATCGTCTTCGGCAGACCAGTGACCATATCTCTTCCGCGCACTTCCATTGTCACTTCCGGATGATCGATCAGAGCATAACCGATCTCCATTTTAATCAGTTCAGCTGTTCGTTCACCGATTAGAACGTTGTAGGCTTTTCTGACGTACTGAATGATTTCTTCATCCATGACGTCGCCGCCAGTTCGGATCGATTTGCATGAAACGACGCCACCAAAGGAAATAATCGCCACTTCACTTGTACCGCCACCGACATCTACAATGACGTTGGCAATCGGTTCATCAACAGGAAGGTCGGCACCGATGGCTGCAGCGATCGGCTCTTCAATCAGATGGACGTTTTTGGCGCCATAGCTTTTCACAGCATTATGAATCGCACGACGCTCTACAGATGTCGAACCGGAAGGCGTGCAGATGACTACAGTCGGTTTGCGCATGGAAATACCGGATTTCTTTGAGACTTTTTTCAATAGTTCTTTCAACATCTGGGCTGTCATGTCATAATCGGCAATTACACCATCACGTAAAGGGCGGACTGGAATGATGTTGCGAGGTGTTTTTCCTACCATTTCTTTTGCTTCTTTACCGACAGCCACGACACTTTTCGTTTCTGTGTTATAAGCTACGACAGAAGGCTCATTCAATAAAATTCCTTTTGACTTCGAGTAAATCAATATATTCGCCGTACCAAGATCAATACCTATTTCAGCATTTGCTAACATTTAGACGTACCTCCAAAGATGACAGATTCTCTTATAAGACTTCTTTTAGGATAGGAGTTTTATGGGGGTTATACAATAGGAAATTCATGGTGAATGTGTGGAGAATCAATTGATAAAACATGTATAATGACAATAATGATAGAAGAAGGAGATTTCCTTATGACGAATTTTTTGAACCATCAACAAATCCTCGATAAGTGTGAACGGATCAACGAGGATTATGAAATCAACCCGGAGGTTTTTGACAGGATTCTGGATGATTTGTTGAATACCGAAAAAGATACTGAAGAGGTTATTTTGGAAGGATTTCAACGGCTCTTGAGCGAAGTCGATCATGAAATCGAGAGGATGGAAGATTTCTCTGATATGAAGCCGAATTGCTTTATGGGCTGTGCTTTTTGTTGTTACTTTCCGATTGTCATAACCCGGATGGAGGCGAAGATGATGTTTCGTTCCATCGAGGCCTTTGATGAAGAAAGGAAAAGGTCCATCTTCCAACATTGGGACCGTTATTTTGATCAGCAGAGAGGAAAACTGCAAAAAGCTTATGCGATGGATTATGAGGAACCTGAGACGAAGCTTGAGTATAAAAAAATGAACCTTCCATGTCCAATGCTCAATCCAGAAACCCAGTTATGCATGGCATATGAAATCAGACCGATTCCATGTCGAACCTATTTGAATTATAGTGACCCGCAGGTTTGTGCGGAAAACCATATGCCTAAAGAACCATTCAGTTATGAGTTTTTGTACACGTATTACTTCGGGGCTGTGAATGAACTGATTCAGATCCTGTATGAGAATGGAGAAGATGTCTTCGTCGATTATCCGATGGATGCCTGGAGTTATGATTATCTTCCTGCTTGGATCGAAAAATGGAGAGAGGGGACGTTGGATGAAGCATAAATTGCTTTCACTGAACGTAGGTCAGCCGGAGACATATGAAACCGATCGCGGACCACTGAAAAGTGCATACCGAAAAAAACCCGTACATGAATCAAAGTATCTATCATCACTCAATTTCGAAGGGGATGAACAAGCGGATAAAAAACATCATGGCGGACGAGATAAAGCGGTATGTCTGTATCCTGCCCAGCACTACCGGCATTGGGAGAACCATTACAACCAGACGTTTTCTTTTCCTGCTTTCGGAGAAAATATTACGGTTGAGGGAATAGAAGAAGCAAAAGTCCATATCGGAGATATTTTTCAGCTCGGAGAAGCACTTGTGCAAATTTCTGAACCCCGCAAGCCTTGTTATATCATTGCACGCACACATGGAATCGACGACTTCCCTGCACAAGTGATGCAAAGTGGGTATACGGGCTTTTATTTGAGGGTATTGAAGGAAGGATATGTAAAAACGGGAGACTGGATGAGCTTGGTTGAAAGACATCCTTCAATGATTTCAGTAGAAGAAGTGAATGATGTCAGATACAACGATCGTGACAACCATGAAAAAATCGAAGCCATTATTGAACTGGATGCTTTGTCAGACAGCCTGAGAGAAACCCTCCAAAAAAGGCTTTCATAAACTCACCCTGAATCTGCACCTTCTAAAAAGGAGTGATCTTCCTTGGATTTCGGTCAAATCATAGAAGAGAAAATCAAGCAGGCGATCGACCGTGGAGATTTTGATGATTTACCGGGCAAAGGCAAACCGTTACCTAAAGATGAATTTGCCTATCTGCCGGAGGATGTAAGAAATAGTTACCGGATATTGAAGAATGCCAATATGCTGCCTGAGGAAATGATATTGAAAAAAGAAATGGCGGAGCTCGAATATTTAATCGCAGAAGCCGCTGATCAGGACCGGGAAAAAGAGCTCAAGAAAAAATGGAGTGAGAAGAAGATCAGGTTCGATTTGATGATGGAGAAGAGAAAGCTGAATCAATCAGGTGCCTTTGGTCAATATCAAAACAAAATCAATCGGCGGTTAGGTTTTTAAGAGAATCATCTTTGAATAAGGGGATGGATAGAGCAGGCGGCTGTCTACATGCCCAGAACAAGTTTATGACCGTTTAAGTTTGGTTTAATTGAGAAAGGGACATATTTTTAATAATAAAAATCGTTCTTCAGGAGGTATGATCATGTGTGGTAGATACACTTTACTGGCCGAAGAAGCTGAAATTTTGAGGGAGTTCGGGATTGATCAACCGCTGCCTGATTACACGCCAAGATATAACATTGCGCCGGGGCAGAAGGTACTGGCGGTTATTCATGATGGGGAAGAAAAAAGAGCGGGTTTCATGTATTGGGGGTTGGTGCCTTCCTGGGCAAAAGACCCGAAAATCGGTTATAAAATGATCAATGCCAGAAGCGAAACCGCACATGAAAAACCGAGCTTCAAGCGCTTGATGAGTAAAAAACGCTGCCTGATCATTGCGGATAGTTTCTATGAATGGCAGAAAACGGACGACGGCAAACAAGCGGTAAGGATTTCTCCGGAAAACAGGGAACTTTTCGCTTTTGCGGGATTATGGGACCATTGGAAAACAGATGACGATGAGCGGTTCACGTGTACGATTCTGACTCAGGAAGCCAATGACTTCATGGCTCCAATCCACAACCGTATGCCTGTGATCCTTCCGAAAGCAGAACAGGATGATTGGATTCAACCTTTCAAATGGGAAGCTGAACAAGCTCATGATTTTATCCATCAATTGAATATGGAAGAACTTACGGCCTATAACGTAAGCAGTTACGTCAATTCTGCCAAGAACGAAGGACCTGAATGTATTCGGCCTCTTGCTTAAGGGATTACTTAGAAGGAATTGAACAATAGATATAAAAAACCTCCACAGATAGAAGAAGCTGTGGAGGTTTTCGTTTAGTTTGAAGAATACTTTGCTTCCCTTTCCAATCGCCGCTCTTCTTTGGCGACTTTCAGGAACTTGTTCGTTTCAGAAGCTACAACCCCTGAAAGCAGTAACAAGCCGATCAAGTTAGGGAAGGCCATCAACCCGTTCATGACATCAGCGAACTTCCACACCGTGTCCAACTGTGCGACTGCACCGATGAAGACAAATAGAACGAAGAACAGCTTGTAAATTCCTAATGCGCGGTTACCAGTCAAATAACCGAAGCATTTTTCGCCATAGTAAGACCAGCCCACGATCGTGGAGAAGGCGAAGAAAATCAATCCGATGGTTACTATATAGGCACCTGCATCTCCCAGGAACACTTGGAAGGATTGCGAAGTGAGGTCGGCACCATCGAGATCTCCTTTATATTGCCCGGCCATGACGATCGTCAATCCAGTCATTGTACACACGAGGATTGTATCAATGAAGACTTGAGTCATGGAAACCAAAGCTTGTCTACCTGCGTAATCCGTACGAGCAGCAGCGGCAGCGATAGGAGCAGATCCAAGACCTGCTTCGTTGGAGAATACACCACGAGCCACACCGTAGCGAATAACGGTACCCAAAAGTCCACCACCAAGAGCACTGGCTGTAAAGGCATCGTTCAGAATCGTTCCGAAGGCTGGTACGACCATGTCCATGTTCATGAAGATGATAATAAGTGCACCTATGATATAGAATACGGCCATGATTGGAACGAAGAATGCGGTCACTTTACCAATACTCTTGATTCCACCAAGAAGTACAAGACCAGCAAATAAGAATAAGATCAGTCCTGTCACCCATGTCGGAACACTGAATGTCGTCTCCATAACGTCAGAAACAGAATTGGATTGAACCATGTTTCCAATTCCGAAAGCAGCGACAGCACCGAAGATGGCGAATAGAACACCTAAAGGCTTACCGATCCATTTCGTTTTAACCCCGCGGGATAGATAGTACATAGGACCGCCGGCCATTTCCCCGTTCGGGTCGGTGATACGATATTTGACGGCTAAAACCGCTTCGGCATATTTGGTCGCCATCCCGAAAACAGCTGTGATCCACATCCAGAACACAGCACCTGGACCACCAAGGAATACTGCAGTGGCTACACCAGCGATGTTACCTGTTCCGATGGTGGCAGCTAAGGCAGTAGTCAATGCCTGGTAATGGGAGATGTCCCCTTTTTCTCCTTTCGTTTCTTTTCCAGGTTTGAAAGCAAGCTTCAATGCGTAAAATAATGTCCGGAACTGAAGGAATCCCAGCCTGAATGTCAAGTAGACGCCGGTACCAACTAATAAAATCAATAAAAATGGTCCCCAGACAATTCCGCTGGCTGTGTCAAAGAAGTGATAAAGAGCGCTTCGTTCTTCCATAAAATCCCCCTCTTCTTTATATTGGAATAATACCTATATATTAAATATTCCGAAAATTTAAACAAAAAGTCAAGCGGTTTTATAGAGATCAGGGAGGAAACCGTTTATTTTATCTGGAGTGGGGGAAATATGGACAATATCGTTCATATTAGGAGGATTATGTAACAATTCATAGAAATTAGTAATGAAGAAATACTAGTTATGGAGGAAGGTTTATGATTCGCGTATTATTTGTTTGTTTAGGGAATATTTGTCGTTCCCCGATGGCGGAGGCTGTCTTCAAGCATCAAATTGAAGAGGAAGGGCTGAAAGATCGTATTCAGGTGGATTCAGCAGGAATCGGTCACTGGCACATCGGATCCCTTCCACACGAAGGTACAAGAAAAATACTGGATGACAAACAAATTTCGTATAAGGGAATGGCGGCAAGGCAAGTCAAGGAATCCGACTGGGATGATTTTGATTACATCATTGCCATGGATGATAAAAATATTAGTGATTTGCAGGCTATCCGCGAGAAAAATGGAGTTACGGTAGCTAAATTGTTGGACTTTGTTCCTGAAAGCGATGAAGGGAATGTGCCGGATCCTTACTTCACCGGCAATTTCGAATATGTGTATGATCTGGTGACACAAGGATGTACGCAGTTATTAGAACAAATAAAAAAGGATCATCATTTATAAGGAGGGTTTACAATGGGACAACAGAAACTTTTGAAAGGTGTACTTTTGGGTGCTTTCGTAGGCGGTGCAATGATGCTGCTGGATAAAGATACGAGAGAATACGTGGGGGAAAAATCAAAAAATGCAGGTTCTGCTTGTAAAGGATACATGCAGCATCCCCATGAAGCGATCCATTCTTTACGCGTCAATTATGAATATTTATCAAACAGAATTAATAATGGTATAGAAGACCTTCTTCAACTTCTGGATAAAGCAGAACAAATGTTGAATAAAGTTGGAGAAATCAACCAGGAAGTGGAGCAGAAGTTAAAAAAGGCTGAAGACTCAAAAGAAGCTTCCTAACCCTGGCAGTAAGGAGAAGGAATATCATGAAAAACATCATGAGCTTTATCAAAGAATTTGTAACACGTGTCAAAGAGGATGATATTCCCGGCATGGCCGCTCAGCTAGCCTATTTTTTTCTTTTGTCTTTGTTTCCTTTCATGATCTTTTTGATTACATTGTTGGGGCATTTACATATTGATGAATATAGGGTATTGTCCTTTGTTAAAACCTATGCCCCGCCAGAAACCTTTGAAATTATTACGGATAACTTGACGCCTCTTTTGTACAATGAAAGCGGCAGCTTATTGTCGATCGGGATCATAGGGACGTTATGGGCGGCTTCTAACGGTGTCAACGCGATCATGCGTGCATTCAACCGGGCTCACAATGTGGAGGAAAGCCGGCCGTTTTTGGTTGCCCGTTTAATAGCGATTGTTTTGACCCTGGCAATGGTCGTTGTCATCGGAGTCGCTTTTTTACTTCCCGTACTTGGTCATGCAATTGGTGTGTATGTATTCTCGTTCTTCGGGTTGTCTGATAGCTTTATCGCTATGTGGGATGCTCTCAGATGGGTGATTTCTTCAATCATTTTCTTCATCGTCTTATCCTTTTTGTTTGTAACGGCACCCAATAAGCGTTTGAAATACAAGGATGCTGTTGTCGGAGCAGTCTTTGCTACAGTCGGCTGGCAGCTGGTATCTCTGTTGTTTTCTTTTTACGTAAGCAATCTGGGGAATTTTTCAGCAACCTACGGCAGTTTGGGAGGCGTCATCGTGTTGATGATCTGGTTCTACCTCTCAGGTATCGTCATCATTGCCGGCGGTGAAATCAATGCAATGATCCATAAACGGAGAAAGCAGTCATAGATATGCGAACAATCCAAAAAAGCTCAGCGCCGGTCTGAGCTTTTTTGAGTTGGATCAGGATCATTAGAAAGAGAAGTGGTTCACCGTAATAACCTCAACCCGTTCAAGATGACTAAGATCGTACTCCCTTCATGTCCGATGACTCCGAGTGGAAGGTCCAGGACTTGTAAAAAATTGCTGACGATCAATAGCAAGATGATAAGGATAGAAAAAAATACATTCTGTTTAACAATGGTGGTCATCCGTGTGGAAAGGCTGATGGCCTGGTTGATTCTTGGAAGGTCATTTTTCATCAAGACGACGTCGGCTGTCTCTAAAGCTACGTCGGTTCCTTCACCCATGGCAATTCCAACATCAGCACTCGCCAGTGCAGGAGCATCATTGATACCGTCCCCGACCATGGCAACTTGTTTATAAATGGATTTCAATCGTTTGATTTCGTGGACTTTTTGATCTGGATGCAGTTCTGCAATATAGTGATCCACCCCTACTTCTTCAGCGATCGCTTGTGCTGTAGCGGGATTGTCTCCTGTCAGCATGATCGTATAGATACCTCTTTTTTTAAGCCCTTCAATGGCAGCTTTAGTTTCTTTCCTTACTGTATCTTTCAGTGCGAAGAGAGCGACCACTTGATCTTCTTTTTTTACGAAAATTACGGACTTTCCTTCGTGGGCAAGTTCGGTGAAAACTCCATTATGAAAAGCGTGGGCTTTGTCCTTTCCTATAAATCCGGGGTTGCCGATCGACCAGTTTTCACCGTCGACTTGGGCAGTCACTCCTTTTCCACTCAAATCCCTCATATGTTCAACCTGGACGGGGGAGACGTCTTGTCTGTATACATACTGGACGACCGCTTTTGCTAATGGGTGGTTGGATTCCTGTTCAATGGAGGCGACTATTCTTAAAATGTGATCCTTGTCTTCCTCTTCTGCAAAGAATGCGTCAGTAACAACTGGAGTTCCGTTCGTCAGTGTTCCGGTTTTGTCAAAGGCGATGGCTTTCAATTGGGACAAGTTCTCCAGGTGGACGCCGCCTTTGAAGAGAAGTCCATAACGGGCACCGTTTGAAATAGCCGAGAGAGTTGCAGGCATGATAGAAGCTACAAGAGCACAGGGAGAGGCGACTACGAGAAGGATCATCGCCCGATAAATCGTATCCATCCAGCTCCACCCGAATAAGTAATGTGGAAGAAACAGCATAAGTGCGACGATGATCAATACGACTTTTACATAAATACTTTCGAATCGTTCAATGAATAATTGGGAGGGGGATTTTTGACTTTGCGCGTTCTGTACCATTTGGATGATTTTCTGAAATAAAGTTTCTGTGGACTTCTTCGTCACTGAAACGACGATACTGCCATCTAAGTTGACAGTGCCGGCGAAAACATCCTGTTTTAAACTCTTGGAAGCAGGGATGGATTCACCCGTGATTGCGCTCTCGTCGATGGTAGTCGAACCTTTAGATATTCGGCCGTCGGCGGGTATTCGTTCACCCGGCTTGATTAAAATGCGGTCTCCTACTTTTAAACTGGTAACACGAGTGACTTCATATCCATCGTCCATAATTTTCAACGCTTCTTCCGGCTGAAGCTTCATAAGGGACGATATTTCTTTTTGGCTTTTATTCATCGTGTACGTTTCCAATGCACCGCTCAGTGCAAAAATGAAAATCAAAATAGCACCTTCCATCCAATATCCGATAGAAGCAGAGCCAAGGGCAGCAAGAATCATGAGCAGCTCCACATTCAACGATCTGTCATGGATGGTTTCTGTGATTCCTTCTTTAGCCTTTGCATAGCCTCCGATGATAAAAGCTGAAACATACAGAGATACATAAAAAGAGGTGGGGAGGTGGTGTTCACTGATCCAGGCAGCAGCGATCAATACACCGCTTAAAAGTGCTGATACCATTTCAGAATGTTCTTTTAACCTTTTCAACAATGAAGGCAGGAAGTTATGTCTTTCAAGGAGGAGTGATTGAGATTGGGAGGGCATTTGTTCTCATCTCCTTATATCAATTGAGAATGATAACCAACATCAATTATGAGTTTTCAGAATGGAAAGGTACGAAAATAAAGAAAATGGGGGTTAGTTTATTTTATAATAATTATAAATATATATGTGTGTATTTATCGTAGCATGTAAAGAAGGTAAGTCAAGAATGAAAAGTTATTTTTTCAGAAAGTTCAAACAAGTAAAAAACCGAGCAATACAGTTGATATTACATGTGTCAAGTTGCTATATTATATGAGGGTATACAAACAACATTCGGAAAGGTGGATACATCCCATGCGCAAAACCCTTTTAGTTTCCTTTATGCTTTTGCTATCATTTGTACTTATTGCATGTGGTTCAAGCGAATCTAACGAGGAAAATTCTAATGGTGATAAACAAAAAGAAGAAGCTTCCAACACGAAGTGGAGCGAAATACAAGAAGAAGGCGAAATCGTCGTAGGTACTTCCGGAACGCTGTTCCCGGCTTCTTATTATCCGCAGGACTCTGATGAGTTGACCGGTTATGATGTCGAAGTCATGCGTAAAGTGGCTGAAAAGCTTGGAGTTGAATTGAAATTCGAAGAATACGGAGTGGACGGGCTTCTCACTGCCATTAACAGTGGACGTGTGGATGTCGTCATCAACGATATGGAAGTGACAGAAGATCGCAAAAAGCAGTTTTCTTTCAGTGAACCTTACAAGTATTCTTATTCCACGATGATCGTCAGAGAGTCTGACTTATCCGGAATTGAAACGCTTGAAGACTTAGAAGGCAAAAAACACGGTGGAGGAGCGACTACAGTCTTCTCTCAAATCGCAGAGCACTTTGGTGCTGAAACGAAAACATACGGAAATGTGACGAACGATGTTTATTTGAGAGACGTAGAGAATGGACGTACAGATTTCATCATCAATGATTACTACCTGCAGTCTCTTGCATTGAAAGCTATGCCGGACATTGAAGTCCAGCTGCATCCAGATCTGCAGTTCCACCCGACGAACTCTGCCATCGTCATGCCTAAAGATGCAGACAAGTTGAAAGAGGAAATCGACGCAGCTCTTCAGGAGTTACGTGAAAATGGAACATTGACTGAAATCTCTAAGGAGTTTTTCGGAGGAAAAGACGCTTCTAAGAAGCCTGAAGAAGACGTGCGTGAACTTGAAGGCCTAGACCTTTAAGGGGCTCATTTATGTTTGGGATTGAAGTCGATACCATACAAATTGAAAAGTTCTTCAATATTCAACGAGCATGGGATAACCTTCCTTTCATATTGGAAGGTGTCCCATTAACTTTATTCGTTGCTGTACTCGGAATGGCAATGGGTCTTATCATCGGGTTCTTTCTTGCACTTGCCAGAGGGTCTGATCATAAATGGCTGAGGTGGCCGGCCCGCTTGTATATATCCTTTATGAGGGGAACACCGATTTTAGTTTATCTATTTGTCCTCTATTTCGGACTTCCTGTCGTAGGGATCGACCTTCCTGCTACGGTCGCAGCAGTCATCGGGTTCGGTACGAACAGTGCAGCGTATATCGCTGAGATCAACCGTGCTTCTCTGAACAGTGTTTCTCACGGCCAATGGGAATCTGCCCGGGCCTTAGGGTTCACTTATTGGAAAACCGTGCGGAGAATCATCATGCCTCAGGCCATCAGGATTGCAATCCCGCCGCTCGGTAACGTCTTTCTCGACCTTTTGAAAGCAACTTCCCTTGCCGCTATGATTTCGGTGCCTGAGATTTTGAACAAAGCCCAAATCGCAGCGGGACGTGAGATCGATTCTATGACGATGTATATCACAGCAGCTCTTATTTATTGGCCGTTGACCATGATTTTCTCTGGTCTTCAGGATTACCTTGAAAAACGGTATAACAGATATTTATAAAGCGTCAGAGTATATGCTCTGGCGTTTTTCTTTTGACCCGCTTGAGTTTAATCAATAAACTTTTATATTCGCTGATATATCCATTCTGCTTATAAATCTTCTGTAGATTCCTACCCATAATGCATAAAATTTGATTCGCACACTTTTATAGGATATGATAAAATTTATGTGTAAATCGTAATCATTATTATTTAAAACGTGAGAGGGATAACGAATGAACAACTATCCAATTGTAGAAATGGATCATGTCTCTTTTAAATATGAAAAAGAAACGGTTGTCCAAGATGTAAGTCTGACTATTGATCAAGGACAGTTCCTGGGGCTTGTGGGACCGAATGGCTCGGGCAAGTCCACGCTGATCAAGTTGATGCTGGGCTTGGAGAAACAAACAAAGGGGAAAATCCGTTTGTTCGGTCAACCGATCAAACAATTTAAAGATTGGAAAGAGATCGGCTTTGTTTCACAAAAAGCGAACAGCTTCAACTCCGGCTTTCCAGCTACAGTTTTAGAAGTCGTCAAAGCAGGGCTGGTATCCAAGATCGGTACATTTAAATTTTTCAATAAAAAACATAAAGAAAAAGCGCTGAGTGCATTGAAGACAGTTGGAATGGAAGCCTATGCCCATTCGAATATAGGAGATTTATCCGGGGGACAACAGCAGCGTGTATTCATCGCGCGGGCCCTTGTCAGTGATCCTTCCTTATTGATTCTGGATGAGCCGACGGTCGGAGTCGATTCCAAACACGTCACGGAGTTTTACAACCTGTTAGGTAGATTGAATAAAGAAGAGGGTATTACGCTGTTGATGGTGACTCATGATATCGGCACGATCACAGACCATGCCACACATGTCATCTGTATGAATAAAACGGTCCATTTCCACGGCGCCAGTGAAGAATATGATGAATTTAATGAACAGGATTTGAATCGTTTGTATGGTCATTCGGTTCAGCAATTGACGCATAATCATGACCATCACGAGGTGTATCACAATGATTGAGAGCTTTTTTCAATATGAATTTTTACAAAATGCGGCTATCACAGGTATTCTGATCGGACTCATCGCTCCGCTGCTCGGAGTTTTCATCGTCGTTCGACGCTTATCATTGATCGCTGATGCATTATCCCACATCACCCTCACAGGGATTGCAGCGAGTTTACTGCTGGAAAAAAGGGTCACCGCCGTCCAGGATTGGAACCCTGTCTATATGGGGATGGTTTTTTCTGTCGCAGGAGCCATACTGATTGAGCGTCTTCGAAAACTGTATAAACATTATGAGGAACTGGCCATTCCGATCATTTTATCCGGTGGGATCGGCCTTGGTGTCATTTTGATTTCTTTAGCTGACGGCTTCAATACGGATTTATTCAGTTATTTATTTGGAAGTGTAACAGCTGTCGATCGGGCGAGTATGTGGACGGTGCTCTCCATTACGGTCGCTGTCATCGTCATTGTCATTTTATTTTATAAGGAACTTTTCGTCCTTTCGTTTGATGAAGAGCACGCGGCTACTTCCGGTGTGAATGCCAGATGGATTCATCTTTTATTCATTGTCATGGTTGCCCTCGTCATCGCTTCGTCCATGCAGGTGGTCGGGATTTTGCTCGTATCCGCTTTGATGACGCTGCCGGTAGCTGCCGCACTACGGTTATCAAAAAGCTTCAAGCAAACGATCGGATTATCGATCGCTTTTGGTGAAACTTCGGTTTTGGTCGGCTTATTTTCTTCCTATCATTTAAGTGTGCCTCCTGGAGGAACAATTGTCATGACCGCGATACTATTGTTAATCATGACAATCCTGTACAAGAAAATGAGTCAGCAACTATGGATAAAGGGTGAGGCATCATGAATGTCAAAACAGCCATTCAAAAGCTGAAAGAAAATGGGTACAAACACACGAAGCAGAGGGAGAGAATCTTGAGTATTCTTGCAGAGCAGGAACAATACTTCGCTGCTAAAGATATTCTGAAAGAAATTCAAGCAGATTTTCCAAGTGTGAGTTACGATACGATCTACCGCAATCTTTATTTGATGGCAGATGTGGAAATTCTAGAAGCTACAGAGCTGGACGGTGAAAAACACTTCCGTTTAGGCTGTGGTACACACGGACATCATCACCACTTCATCTGCACGGACTGCGGAAAGACCAAGTCGATAGAAACATGTCCTATGGATGAGCTCGGTGAAGATTTAAGAGGCTATCAAGTGGAAAATCATAAGTTTGAAATTTACGGAAAATGTCCGGCGTGTAGTTAGTCTGCGAGAAATCGCAGGCTTTTCTTATAATTGGAAAAATCCAATCCTAAAGAAAATAAAAAGTAATCATTACTATTTACTTAATAGGACTATTGGTATATAATCCATTTTGGTAAAGGGGAGGACCGAAATGAAAAGATCTATATTGAATGTAATTATCATCACTTTTATCGCTGTGTTTTTGACTGCATGCAGCACGGGAGACTCTTCTTCCGATAATCAAACGACAGGCGAAATAACGATTTATACAACGATTTATCCACTTGAATATTTCACCGAACAAATCGGAGGGGAATATGTCAATGTGAAGTCTATACTTCCACCGGGCTCTGATCCGCACACATATGAACCGACGACGAAAGAAATGGTGAAGATGGCGGAAGCAGATGCTTTCATTTACAGTGGAGCAACTTTGGAAGGGTACGCCGAAAAAATATCATCCACGATTCAGCCGGAGGATGTAAAAGTCGTAGAAGCGGCTCATGGCATTGATTTGGAAAAACATGAACATGATGGCGAACAAATAAATCATGATCAGGCTAACGGTAGTGAAAACCATTCGGATTCCCACGAAGGACATAATCATGAAGGAAATGATCCGCATATATGGCTCGATCCACTCCGCTCTGTCCAAATGGCAGAGAATATCAAAGATGCCCTTGTAGAGCTGAAACCTGAGAGGGAAGCCTTATTCAACGAAAACTTCAATGATCTAAAAGAGAGATTGAATGAATTGGATCAGAAATACCATGAAGTTCTGAGCAGCCTGCCGGGAGATGAAATCATCGTATCTCATGCGGCTTATGGGTACTGGGAGCAAGCTTATGGTCTTGAGCAGATTGCGATCTCTGGACTTGATCCATCGAATGAACCTTCACAAAAAGAATTGGAACGCATCATTGAAGAAGGGAAAGGGAAAAAGATCGACCATATTCTGTTCGAGCAGAATGTGACACCGAAAATCGCCAAGGTGGTCCAGAAAGAAATCGGGGCGGATTTGCTTCGCGTTCATAACTTGTCGGTACGTACGGAAGAAGATTTGAAACAAGAAGAAGATTATTTCACCTTGATGAACGAGAACCTTGAGGTCTTGAAAAAAGCCTTATCTGAATAACGTCGCTATAGAAGAATAAAAAATGGGAATCGATCCACATTGGATCAATTCCCATTTTTACATTTTCACATCATTCCACCTGTTCAGGATTGGAAAAAGTGGTACAGAACATGACTATGATGAGCAGCACGATGATGACGAAGAAAAAGGATAGTTGTGGAAACAGGTCAAGAAATACACCGGATAGAAATGGCCCGATGATGCTTCCTAAACTGAACGCCATTCCACATAAAATGTTTCCCGCTGGAAGTAATTCTCTTGGCAGTAAATCTGTCATATAGGATATACCTAATGAAAACAGGGACCCGACGAATAGGCCTGCAAGAGCAAAAGTGAAAAATAACCCCAGGACGGATTGTTCTAAAATCGCTGCTAAAATGAAAGATACAACTCCGCCTGCTACAACGGCAGCGATCACTTTTTTTCGTCCGATCCTGTCGCTCAATGCTCCAAGAGGAATTTGAGAGAATAGACTTGCAAACGCAAAGGTCGGAATAATCAAGGAAAGAATGTTGACTCCATGACCAATTCTCATCCCGTACACCGGAAAGATTCCGTGTAAGGTCGCTTCAAGAAACCCATAAGCCAATGGAGGGAGAAAAGCTACCCAGCCAAGACGCAAGGCTTTCATGAACCTTTTGATTGAACTTGTTCCATGGGCTGTGGTATGGTCTTTTTCGGGTATTTCGTTTCTGACACGAATCATGAAAGCCCAAACGAACATACTTAAAAATGCAGAAATCAAAAAAGGAGCATAGATGCTCCAGTCAAGCAAATTGGTCATCAACGGTCCCAGCGTGAAACCGATACTGAAAAACATTCCATAATAGGCGATGCTTCTTCCTCGTGATTCTTTCGCAGATGTGGCTGTAATCCATGTTTGTGTGCCGAAGTGCAGAATCTGATCGCCGACCCCGATGGTGACCCTCAGGATGAACCAAAACCAAAGCGCCTGCCAAAATGGGAAGAAGGCCAGGGAAAGAAAGACCAGTGCGCCTCCGAACATAATCATAGGTTTATAGCCGAATTTTCGAAGAGGCCTTTCCATAAACGGAGATGAAAGCAATATTCCTATGTATAGACCGGTGGCATGTAACCCATTGATGGATGATGAAATGCCGTTTTGCTCCAGGATGACGGCCAGCAAAGGGAGAAGCATTCCTTGGGAAAATCCAGAAATCGTCACAAGACCGATCAGGATCCAAAAGCGTGTATTCGTGGATACCATCTGGATGTCCCCTCTCGTTGTGATTTATCTTCATCATGGTAAACGAATAATACCTCTTTGAGCAAGCCTTTCTTCCTATCTAAGGTTATTTACTTGATTAAATCGGTTATTATATAACTGTAGGCGCAGCAAATTTAAAAAGGAGTGATGTAAAAATGGATTTTTATTTAAAGGAAAACGGAGTCCGGACCCGATTCGAATATGGTCAATTAAACATATCCGGTGACGAAACAAACGGCTTTCGTCCGTATCAATTAATGGTCGCTTCTATTGCTGGCTGTAGTATTGGAGTATTCAGGAAAATCCTTGATAAACAACGTGTGAATTATGAAGACATAAAAGTGACAGCTGAAGTGAAACGTAACCCTGATGAAGCTAATAGAATTGAAAACATTCATTTACATTATGTCATCAAGGGCTATCATTTGAATCAAGATAAATTATACAAAAACCTCGAAGTTTCCCGAAACAATTGCTCTATGGTTCAATCTGTGAAGGATAGTATAAAAGTGGAAGAAACACTTGAGTGTATCGAGTTGAACCATTAAAATGAAAAGAGCCTTATCCAAAAAAAGGATAAGCGCTCTTTTTTTTATGTTCTGTTTGTCACTTTTTAAGAGCTGGCTCTGATAATGGTTGGTATGTAATTTCAAACGTGAGCTTGGATCAACTCTTTCCCACGCAGAAATTAAGTGAGTCGGACTTGGAAATAACTCGCTTTCCGCGGGGTACCGTGAGCCTCCTCAGGCTTACGCCTTCCGGGGTCTCACGATGTACCTTTATCCCGCAGGAGTCTCGCCATTTCCAAGTCCGCCTCTTTAAAATATGAGGGACGGAAAGACCTAATCCTTTTTTAAAGCGCAGTTCGTTAAACTCAATACGAATGGGAAGGACGGAAAATAGATCGCCTCCTGCAAGGGGGAAGAGGAATCCCAGTAGAAAAGGGGATATTTTTCTTCCTTCTTCCCTCTGATTAAAAAAGGACGAAACCGGAGACAAGTGGATTGTATGTAATCGTTTGAAGTATTAACTAATAGAGCCTGAAAGATATAAATTAATCAACCAAGAGCTGAATGAAGGGGAAAAGGAGGAGCCTATGAAGAACTGGATCATAAAGTCTTTGTTTTACATAATCGGATTAGTTACGATTTCTCTTGGAATCACACTGACCATAAAAGCTGATTTGGGAGCAGGTGCCTGGGATGCAATGAATGTTGGTTTGACAGAAACTTTCGGCCTGACGGTGGGAAACTGGGTCATCATCATCGGAGCGTTCCTAATTTTGACTAATGCGATCATCGCTAAAGAACGCCCGGATGTATTAGCGGTCATAACAATTCTTGTCGTAGGGAAGATGATTGATTTCTGGTTATTGACGGTATTCGATACGTTGGCTGTTGATGGTTTCTTAAAGCAGCTTCCATTGCTTGTATTAGGAATTATCATCATTGCGATCGGCGTTTCGTTATATTTGCAGCCCAACTTTTCATTGAATCCGATAGACGGTTTCATGGTTGCATTACAAAAACGATTCGGATTTTCCTTGACCACATCGAAAACGTTGACGGAAGTATTCGCACTTGTGATGGCACTTGCTTTGGGAGGACCGATCGGCGTCGGAACATTGATTATTCTCGTTTTGATCGGCCCGGCGATTCAATTTTTCAATCCGAAAGCTGAACGCTTCATCAATAGAATTCTCTCCTAAGTATTGGCTGTATAGGAACTGTCCATCTTTCACATCATAAGAAAAAAAGAAAGGTGGTGCAGAAAAAGTGAAATTGAAATGGCTGGTACTAATCCTTTTCATCGGATTTTTTACTTTGGTGAGCTCGGTATCCATATCTGCTGAAAATAAAGATGCTAAAAAAGAGAGTGGAATTCCGAATCACGTTCTGAATATATCCAAGGACAATACCTATCCCAACTCTACAGACGATCAGGAGCTGCTTGAACCTGAAGAAATAACAAAGGAATTGATGGAAGAGACGGATATCAGAATCACGAATCCACAATTGATTGAGTTATTGAATGAGACGACTTTAAAACCATCTCCGTTCGCAATCGGTTACCGTGGAGATATCTTCCTAGGGCGATGGCCACTCGCTTATGAGTCTAAAGAAACGAATATTAATTGGGAATATCAGAAAATAAACGTGAATGAAATCAATAACATCGGCGGGGAAGCGGCGCAAAAACTAAGTTATGTTCAAGAAGAGGAAAAGAAAATCCAAGGTGGTTTGACTTCAAGAATCAGTCACAGTGACCAGATGATGAAATTGATTCTACTTGAAGCGCAAAAGAATACGAAGCTTCCACTTTCCTTCAGTACAGTTATAGGAAAAGGAACGAAGCAGCAAAATACGTACGCTGTACCTGCAAATAAGGTCGCACGTCTTCACGCATTCGCCCCAGCGGTGAATGAAAAAGGAGAAGTCGCGTTCGGGGATGTTTACATCAAACTCAAAGGTTCTGACAAAATGTTGAGTGTGAAAAACGTGACTCGACAGGGTATAGGGGCTTGGATACCGATTCAAGACCACGTCAGTTTTTCCTTTGAAATGAAATAAAACGCTCATTCCTCCGAATCAGAGGAATAAGCGTTCCACTCTACGCGCTGTTCCGCCATGGCAATGTTATGATCAAACATTGTTTCGGCCAGGATCCGGCGCGTTTCTTTTGCGGCTGTCCAATAGACGAGGTCGTGGACAAGTCCTGTGACTGTATATTGGTAACCACGGAAGTCATCATTCAACGAAGTGACTCCATAAATTTTAAATGGTTCAACAGGTTCTTCCTTCAAATCTTTTTTCAAGTATTCATGAAGCTCTTCATTCAGGCGTTCACAAGCAATCTCTAGTACATCAAACATTTTACGGGGATCTTGGTGGAAATTCGTTGTCACTTTCTCTATAACACGCATATGTTCGAAGTTATAGTTCTCAATCGTGTTGATCTGCCCATTGCTGATGGTCAATAACTTTCCGCTCCACTCGCGAATCTTCAAAAACCTCAATCCTATATCCTCGACCGTTCCGTGAAATGTATTATTCAATGTTATAAAGTCGCCTTTATGAAGTTGTTTTTCATATAAAAGGAACAAGCCTGCAAAAAAGTCCTTGATCAAACTTTGAGCACCGAAACCAACGATGATCCCGATCACTCCGGCTCCGGCAAGCAGTCTGCCGATTGATGTGAACTCAGATAAAACGATGAAAAGAAAAGTGATGATTGCTGTATAGCTGATGATGGAATTCATCATCGATTCAAGGGTGTTTTCTTTCCGTTCTTCGATAAAGTCGGTCTTTTTGAAAAATGAATGGATGGCTTTCCTCAAAAGGAGGACACCCAAAAAAATCAGGACTGCACTGGCAGCGATTTTTACTGTAGCGCTGTTAGTTATGATTTCAAGGTAATCGATATTGGAAAAATCCACATTCTATTCCTCCCATCTACGTGTGTATTATAGCATGACTGAATACGAAACCTCATCATGGACAGATGATTCATGTTGTACTATGATGACAATGGTTAGATTAAAGAAAAAAGGAGCATGTTTGTATATGACCCAACAAGATAAACTTCACGACTTGAAAGCCCGTCTTACTGACTTTATGAATCGAATTGAACAAATGAATCCAGAAGAAACTTCAGTAGAAGACATCGATCGCTTGATTTCTATGCTGGAAGAATTGGAGCGGAAAATGGACTGATTTTCTTCCTGGAGAAGGAGGAGAAAAGCTGGATACACTCATTTTTTACCTGTCACCCATTATAGGGTTCGTATTTATGCTGACCTTGATCATGGCTTTTGTACGAATGGCTTCAGGACGAACGGTGCCATCGAACCATAGAGTACTGTTTTCAGGTTCATTTTTAGGAGTTTTACTGCTTATCATCTATGTCCTGACCGTATAATGAGACTCTCGGAACATCGGGGGTTGATTTTTTTGGTTTCGTACTTTATCATGATAAATCGCTAATGTATCAAAATGAACACCAAGAGAGAGGAGAATGTTTTATGGCTTGGGCTGTAGTTGTGTCTGTCCTTGTGATGACCATTCTAAGCTTACTAAGAGTTAATGTCATTATTGCCATAATAGCCGCAGGCCTAACCGCTGGATTGATGAACGGGCAGTCCCTTACCGGGTCTCTGGACCTTCTGATCAGCGGAATGGGCAATCAAGCCAGTGTGGCTTTGAGTTATATATTATTAGGAGCATTTGCCGTTGCAATCAGTTATTCCGGCATCACGTCCCTGCTGGTGAATTATTTGCTGAAAGTGTTGAAAGATAAACGGACCATGATTGTTTTTGTCATCGCATTTGTTGCCAGCTTGTCTCAAAACGTCATTCCTGTGCACATCGCATTTATTCCTATTTTAATTCCACCGTTGCTTAAGCTTTTCGATCAGATGAAACTTGATCGCAGAGCCGTAGCGGCAGCTTTGACGTTCGGATTGAAAGCACCTTATGTGATGCTTCCGGTAGGATTCGGATTGATTTTCCATGAGACGATAAAGAAAGCGATGGAATCCAATGGAGTCGAAGTGAACATCGGAGCCATCTCGCAGTCTCTGTTATTACCTGGAGCGGGGATGATTGTCGGGCTGTTTATCGCAGTATTGATCTCCTACAGAAAACGCCGTGAACCTAAAGTGGCAGAAACCGATTTTGATTTGAATGAAGAATTCAAACAAGAAACAAGCGGCTCGTTCAATCGTAAACATATGTGGACGATTGTAGCTATACTGGTCACTTTATTCATACAGGCCGTCTGGTCCAACTTAGTGATTGCAGCGCTTGCAGGTATCGTATTAATGTTCATTTTCAGAGTGGTTCCTTATCGTAAAGGGGATCAGGTCGTCAATGACGGAATTGGCATGATGGGCTTCATCGCTTTCGTGATGCTTGTCGCAGCTGGATATGCAAACGTGCTGACAGAAACTGAATCTGTGTCAGCCCTTGTAGAAAACAGTTCAGGTTATATCGGTGATAATCAAGCGTTCATCGCCTTCATCCTTCTGTTAGTTGGACTGGTCGTTACGATGGGAATCGGCTCTTCCTTCGCTACTGTTCCAATTCTGGCCGCCTTGTTCGTTCCGATTTGTGTAAGCGCAGGCTTTTCTCCCATGGCAACTGCAGCTTTGATCGGAACAGCTGGAGCATTAGGGGATGCTGGTTCACCTGCTTCCGATAGTACGCTTGGACCGACTTCAGGTCTTAATGCGGATGGAAGACACAATCACATTTGGGACACATGTGTACCTACATTCTTACACTACAACATTCCGTTATTCTTATTCGGATGGGCTGCTGCCCTTATTTTATAAAGGCGTGAGAGGGAAACCTCTCCGTCTTTTTTATATTTTTGACCATCTCACACATACTAAGTAAAAAGTGAGTGGTGGATATGAAGAAAATCAGGCGCATCCTTTTCATAGGGTGGAGCATCCTTTTGCTTTTTCCAACCTCGACGGAAGCTGAAGGCTGGGGATTTCAAAAAAGCAGGAATGGTGAAATCCCAGACGTAGGAAGATATGGTCCGATGATTGAAAAGCATAACGGGTTTTTTGTCGATACTTCGGGAGATCCCGTCGTTTACCTGACCTTTGATAGTGGATATGAGCAGGGACATACAGGCAAAGTATTAGATGTGTTGAAAGATAAAAATGTTCCGGCCACTTTCTTTGTGACTGGACACTATATAGAAAGTGCACCAGAACTTTTAAAACGTATGGTTAACGAAGGGCATTTGATCGGAAATCATTCTTGGCATCACCCGGACTTTACAAAAGTATCAAAAGAAAAGATGAAAGATGAATTGGATCGTGTGGAGAAAGCTGTGAGAAGTCTGACGGGACAACAAACGATGTCTTATGTAAGACCTCCGCGAGGAACATTCAATGATCGTACGCTGGCGTGGGCCAATGAGTTCGGTTATACGCATGCTTTTTGGTCGATCGCTTTTAAAGACTGGGAGACCGATCGTCAAAAAGGGTGGGAATATGCTTACCGCAGTGTGGTCGACCAAATTCACCCGGGTGCCGTCATCCTGCTCCATTCTGTTTCTGAGGATAATGCTGAAGCCCTTGAACACCTGATTGATGAATTGAGAAAAAGAGGCTATCATTTCGGAAATTTGAATCAATTGATGGTTAAAAAACTGCTTCCTTATTCTATATGGAGCTTATAAACCGCCGAGAGCGGTTTTTTTATTTCAATTGACTATATATAACCCACCATGTCGATAGCGCCTTAATAAGGGACTGTACTTTGAAAGTAATAGCAATATGTTTCTTTAGATAACCGCCTGAACCATACATCGAAAAAAGACGAGCATTTCTAAAAAAGGTTTTGTGAAGTGAAGAAAAAGGAAATGAGCTATAGTATTATAGTGGAGGATCGTTGTCCGGATAGGAGTGTTCATGATGTGGAAGGAAAGTTTCAAACCATCCAGTGCCTATGATTTTGACTACTCATTAAAAAGGTGGGGGATGGATCCATTAATCCGTTTGGATCAGCAAGAGCGTTGGATCGATATACCTGTGAAATTGGGCGGCGAATATCATATCGTCAGAGTTCAAGGGGCTGGTACAAGAGAAAAACCAGCCTTTGAAATGATGAGTGACAGTAAAGAAGTGAGGGCTGAACTGATCGACCGTATGCATCAATTGTTTCAGTGGGAAAAGGATTTAGATCATGTTCAAGAGCACTTCGTGGGCACAAATTTAGAGGAGCTTTTTCTCAAATATCCCGGCACTCCAATCGTCAAAGACTTTCATCTTTATGATTGTCTCATGAAAACCATTATCCACCAGCAGCTGAATATGAAGTTCGCATACACATTGACTTCACGACTCGTACAGCAGTATGGCCATCAGGTCAAAGGAGTGTGGTTTTACCCTGAGCCAGAGGAAGTGGCAGCAATCTCATATGATTCATTAAGGGAGTTGCAGTTCAGCCAGAGAAAAGCGGAATATATCATCGACACTTCTAGGATGGTCGTTAATCGTGAATTGGATTTAATATCCTTATCTCAAAATAATGAAAATGAAGTCATAAAGCGATTGGTCAAAATCAGAGGCATAGGTCCTTGGACCGCTGAAAATTGGCTTTTGTTCGGTCTGGGGAAATCAGATTTACTGCCGGTAGCGGATATTGGAATACAAAATGCGATCAAACACCATTTCAACCTGACAAAGAAACCGGACAAAGAACAAATTGAAACATGGAGTAAAGATTGGCAGCCTTTTAGAAGCTACGCTTCCCTCACACTTTGGAGGAGCCTTGAGGGCGAAATTTAGGGAAAAGTGTCATAAAAACAGAGGGTTTATCGTATTTTGTAATGCCTGAAAGAAAAATAAATTTTTCAGATAAATTGTTTGAAAATATTCAAAATTACTTACTATTACGTTATAATAATAAACGTATTGGAAAATATTGAACGGTAAAGGAAAGAGGTCATAATATTGGTGATAAGAGAAAGGTATTCTGACCAAGTTCATAGTGGCGAAATCTTAGATATTCTAAGCTTGAACAGTACTCCAGCATGCTTACTTGATTTACGCCTGCAATCAGTAACGCTTAATCAAGAAATGCAAGAGACTCTTCAACTAGAAAATACAAATATGGCATTTGCAAAATGGGCCCGGTCATTCAGTTCGACTACCCAAAGCGAACTGCAGCAAATGATGCACCATCTTTTGACTGAAGGATTGCACGAAACTTCACTTCACGTCACATTGAAAAAGAGCTTCCAGAAGTATGATTGCAAGTTGGTTCACCTTACAAACGGTCAAATTGTCCTGACATTAATCTCACCATATAACGACTCACATACCAATCATTCTACAGACCACACCATACCTCATTCCGATAATAGCAAGGTGAAATCTGACTCAAGAAAGACTGTTCAAATCAAACCAAGGAAAGGGATACTCCCCTTTTCCAATATCCGTGAAGCACAACTTAGTAAACGTATGACGCATTTGGTGGACAAGTTTCCACATGGTTTAGCATTCATCAGCAACACCTGGGATATCACTTATGCCAACCCGAAAATGGAAGAACTTACAGGAGTCAGTTTTGAAAAAAGCATTAATAAAAAGTTGTGGGATGTTTATCCTGTCGATGAGTACTACCATGTGTTTCAAAACTATTTGAGGGCAATGGAAACACAAGAAACGATCGAGTTCGAACTCTTGATCCAAAAAACAGATATCGTTGTTGAAATGACTGTCCATCCGACTGAACTTGGTTTGACAGTTTTCGCGCAGGACATTACTCAGTATAAAAAACACTTACAGGCATTAAAAGATTCTGAAGAGCGTTTTGCCGTATTGGCTAACAATATTAAGGACGTATTTTGGATTACGGATCCAGACTTCAAAGAACTGCATTACGTCAGCCCTTCATTTCAAACATTATTTGGGCTTTCACGGAGTGATTTTTTCGAAAACCCAAGCGCTATATTAGATGTCATTGAAGGAGCTCACCGAGAAAAGGTGGAGAAAGCGCTTTCGATGATGAGAGAAGAAAAATACCAGGTTGAATATAAGATCAAGGATTTTCATGGAAATGAAAAGTGGGTCCGTACAAGAGGTTTTCCGGTGAAAAACCAAGGCATTCCTTATGTTATCGGTATTCATGAAGACATGACTGAATACAAGGAAATGGTTCAGCTGAAAGAAAAGTCACAACAATTATCTACAATCAGTCAAATGTCTGCAGGTATTGCACATGAAATTAAAAACCCATTGACTGCTATAAAAGGTTTTTTACAAATTGGTGCTGCTAATCCTGAACTGAGAGATAACTATCAGGAGATCATCCTGGATGAAGTGAATCGGATTGAAACCATTGTCCAAGACTTCATGATGCTCTCAAAACCTAAATCTTCTATACAGTTGGAAGAGGTTGAACTCCATCAGGTAATTTCTTATGTGAAGCGTCTTCTTGAGCCTGAAGCTGAAGAGAAGGAAATTAAACTGACTGTGGAATCGACCTATTCAGATGAGAAGATCATGACGGAACCTAAAAGGCTGAATCAAATTCTGATCAATTTAGTACAGAACGCCATTGATGCAGTTGGAGAGGCTGGGGAAGTCTCCATTGATGTGAAAACATCAAGCGAGTATATAACGATTTCCGTTAGTGATAATGGCCCGGGGTTAACCTCTCAGGAAATTGCGAAGATTGGTGAACCATTCTTTACAACAAAAGAAAAGGGAACCGGGCTTGGTGTCATGGTCTCCAAAAAAATCGTATCAGACTTAAACGGAACAATTGAGTATGAGAGTGAAAAAGGGGAAGGCACAACAGTTACTGTTAAATTGGCAAAATGAATCTTTATGAGTGTGAAAGCCACTGCATTATAAATGCAGTGGCTTTTTGTGTGTTTAAAGAGGTACTTTTAACCGGATTTCTTGTCGTTTATTGCACCGAAATAAATAAGTGGCATTCAGGTGGCAAATCAAGGGCCTTGTAAGGATGTATTGACTGACTAATCACGATTGAATTATTTGAATTTTATGGCGTCAACCGCTTACAAAAAATAAATTAAATTTTTATAAACAAAGCTGTTTACAAACGGTCTTACGGGCTCTATAATCCCGATTGTACTACAATTTAATTCGACAAAATTTTCACTTTCGATAAACGAAGGAGGTTTTCTGATGCTTAAGAAAATATGGTCATTTCTGTTGATGAATCTAGGTTCACTTGCAGTAGCGATCAACGTCCATTTTTTCCTTTCTCCGAATAGTTTAGCTACCGGAGGAGTCAGTGGTTTGTCCATCGTGACAAACAAGTTATTGCCCGATTTATCTCTTGGTCTCATTATGCTTATTCTTAATATCATTTTATTTATTGTAGGATTCATCTTTTTAGGGTTCCAATTTGGTGCTAAAACGATATATGCAAGTTTGGCATTGTCCTTTTTTGTTTGGGGATTGGAAGCTTTCTTCCCAATGGAACAAGCATTAAGTGATGACTTGTTGATCCAGCTCATCATAGGGCAGATCATTGCAGCATCAGGAATGGCTTTAGTTTTCCATCAGGGAGCCTCCACAGGCGGTACGGATATCATTGCCATGATCCTTCACAAATACTTTTCCATTGATGTAGGGAAAGGGGTATTGTTCTCAGACATTGCGATTGCCGTTTCTTCCATTTTCATTTTTGGTCCGACAATCGGAATGTATGCATTCTTCGGTGTAATTTTGAATGGTCTTGTCATTGATTACACGTTGCAACAATTCGAAGATAATAAAGAAGTGGTCATCATCAGTCGCGAAAGTGAACTCGTAAGAAGCTTCATTGTGAATCATCTTGGAAGGGGAGCAACGATCCATCATGCCAAAGGTGCGTTCAACCAGGATGATAAAGAAGTGATAACCACGATTTTGAATCGTAAAGATTACACGGCATTGAAGAGGTATATGACGAGTATTGATCAGCGCGCGTTCATTACAGTCCACTCGATGAATGAAATTTTAGGACAAAACTTTAAACGTTTGGCTTAATAAGGTGGGATTCCATCAACGATTTAACACTCTTGAATGTACTGGATAAACCGGAGCACCTTTCACGTGCTGATGTTGTCTATGACCAGCTGAAGGAAGCGATCCTATTCAGAAAGATAGCTCCAGGAACGCAGTTGATTGAAAAAATCATCAGTGAAAAAATGTCTGTATCCCGAACACCAATCAGGAATGCCATTCAACAGCTTGCTGATGAGGGACTTGTCAAAATCATTACCAATCGGGGAGCTTTTGTAGTAGAACCGACATTTGATGAGATACAGCAAGCGTTTGATATGAGACAACGATTAGAGAAAATGTCCGTGGAATTACTGATCGACGACATGACACAAGATGATTTTCTGCAACTGGAAGAATTGATCGAGCATGAAAAACGGACGTATCAAAAGAAAGATATATTGAACTATTTGGATGTGAACAAGCAGTTCCATATGTTTTTAGCGATAAAGACTAAAAATCGCTTTCTTATTGATTTTACAGAACGCATACTCGATCAAATCAATGTGTATCTTATGCTTTATGATGTGTTTTTCGATGAGAACCTGGACGAAATGAAGAGGTTCAAGGAGCATGAATGGCTCGTTTCAGCTTTAAAAAAGAAAGACTTACAAAAGTTGTACGAGCTGATCGATCAACACATGACAGAAAGCTTACACTATATGTCTTTGGATGAAAGCAACAAGTAACGGTAAATAAAGAAAGCCATTAGAGTCGTAGTCTCTAATGGCTTTCTTTTTTATATACGGGAACGGGTTTTGGTTTTGCTGATTGGATAAAGAAACATCCATAAATGACACCCACAGTAAGTATAGAAGCGATGGTGTAGTTGAAATTTTTAGTAATGAACGAGATGGCAATGAATAGTGCTATCATAACCCCGCATAATATGGCAAGCAGTTGTGAAGCAGGTCTATGTGTATGACGTGTTTCCATTGCAGACACTCCTAAATCTTATAGTAATTGTAGTTTACGCTACCGTAAATTATCTGTCAATTTGTCAGCCTCAATTGTTTTGCGTATAGGAAACAAAAAATAAAGTGAACAATATTTAAATAATTTTGAATATTTGTTATAATGAATTTGCTAATAGACTGAACAGTCGCTCGATAACAAAAGGAGGAATAAAATTATGAAGCGTGAGGAATTGATAGCCCCCCATCAGTACAATATCGTCTCAGAGTTTGAAAAATATGCTGGTGATCCACAGCGGCAGGCCCTGCTTTGGCTGGATGAAGAAGGGAACCGTAAAGAGACTACATATGAAAGTTTATTAAATAATGCGAACCAAATTGGAAACGCTTTCTTTACCGGAGGACTACAACAGGGTGATAAAGTCCTTGTCATGATTCCTCGTCTCATCGAAGCTTATCAAGTTTATATTGCCGCCTTAAAATTGGGCTTAGTCGTTATTCCCAGCTCTGAAATGCTCCGCACCAAAGATTTGGAATACCGAATCAATCATGGAGAAGTGAAAGCCATCGTAAGTTACCATTCATTTACTGGTCAATTCGCCGATGTGAATAATATTGAGAATCTACACAAATTCTCTGTAGGTGGTGAGAGCGAAGGATGGCTGAACCTTGATGAATTGAAGAGTGATCAGCCTTCCACTTTGAACATGGCGGATACTTCAAAAGATGATATGGCCTTCCTTTCCTATACTTCAGGTACGACAGGAAACCCGAAAGGTGTCGTTCATACTCATGGATGGGGGTATGCCCATTTAAAGACAGCTGCTTATGAATGGCTCTCTATTCAAGATGGCGATACTGTATGGGCAACAGCAGGACCTGGATGGCAGAAATGGGTATGGAGTCCTTTCTTATCCGTTTTAGGAACAGGAGCGCGCGGGTTGGTGTATCAAGGTAAGTTTGATCCTAAAACTTACTTGAGCATTATGGAAAAACATGATGTGAATGTGTTGTGTTGTACTCCAACCGAATATCGCTTGATGGCGAAGGTGGACAATTTGTCAGAGTACAAGCTTCCAGGCCTCCATAGTGCCGTTTCAGCTGGGGAACCGTTGAACCGTGAAGTGATTGACACTTTCCAAAGACACTTCAACGTTACAGTCCGTGATGGCTATGGCCAAACGGAAAATACGCTCCTTGTCGGGATCATGAAGGACATGGAAGTCCGACCTGGATCAATGGGTAAACCTACCCCTGGGAACCAAGTTGAAATCGTCAATGACCTGGGAGAACCGGTAGAACCGAATGAAGTCGGAGACATTGCTGTTCATGTAGATACTCCAGCTCTTTTCAAAGAGTATTATAAAGATCCGGAACGTACGAAAATGTCCAGAAGAGGAAATTACTATATCACGGGTGACCAAGCTAAGAAAGACGAAGACGGTTATCTTTGGTTTGAAGGGCGAAGCGACGACATAATCATAAGCTCCGGTTACACCATTGGCCCGTTTGAAGTCGAAGACGCATTAGTCAAGCACCCTGCAGTTCAAGAGTGTGCGGTAGTATCAAGCCCTGATGAAGTCCGAGGAAATGTAGTCAAAGCCTTCATCGTTTTACAAAATGGGTATGAAGGTGACGAAAGTTTAATTAAAGAACTTCAAGATCATGTAAAAGAACAGACAGCTCCTTATAAATACCCTAGAAAAATCGAGTTCCTTGAAGAGCTTCCTAAAACAACCTCTGGAAAAATCCGTCGAGTAGAATTGAGAAAGAAAGAAAGAGTCTTGAATTAATAATTAGTTGGCCTGTACCGCATAAAAAGCGGTCAGGCCATTTTTAATGAAAGCTACACCCACAATTCCATCAATGGCCCATTCACTCCGAGGATTGGATCTGCAGATGGAGCAGGAGCTTCGCGGATCTGCTTTTTGGATTCTTCATACTCATTTTTCTCTCCCGTTTTCAAATCGAATGATTTTCCATAAGGATATGCGCCCATGACTTGAAAATCAGGCGTGGAATCTTCCAGTTTATGAGCTACCCCGGCAGGCAATATAAGTACATCTCCTTTTTTTACACTGACTTTTTCTCCTTCTGGTCCCCCAAGTTTCAAAGTAGCTGCTCCTTCTATGACAGCGAGGGTTTCATGGGTCGTGCTGTGAAAGTGGTGATATTCAAACACGCTTCCGGTCCACGTATTGGACCAGCGGTTTTTATGAAGCAAAGATTGAAGGTCATTCAATGACCTGTCTAAACAATCACGATAAATAACAGCAGGCAGATAGGGGTGGTTTGGATAACAGCCATCATCGGTGAAAAGTTTAGTATCTATTGAAGCATTTTTCATAATTATCCCCTTCCTATTACAACTCTCCCAAAAAATATTTCCTGACTTATCAAAAAATAAACATTTTTTATAAGAATTATGAAACGATTCCCATATTAGACTCGTATATGTAAATAGATGAAGTCAGTATTATTTGAATATTAGGCTCTGTTAAAGTCTGTTGTTGATATTTTAAAGGATTACTAAATAGTCCCCTTCTTGGGTTAGTTGTTCGGTCCTTTATTTACTCAGAGCATGGGATGGCAGGGAAAACAGGTAGACTCCTGCGGGAAAAAGGAACAAGGTGAGACCCCGGAGAACGAAGTTTGAGGAGGCTCACGGTACCCCACGGAAAGCGAGTCATTCTAAAAGGCTGCCTCAACAAATTCCAGGACAGAAAGAGCTGATATGAGCTCACATGTAAAAAACAAGACCAAGCAATAACAGAGCCAAATATTAAATTACATATTTTAACAAAAATGTTATAATTAATGGAGAGGATAAGAGGTGAGTATATGGGTAGGAAGATTTTGTATGTAACAGGCATTTTTTTGATCGTTGGCTTTTCGATTTTTTATATCAATCAACGCTATTTTTTCAATCCTGTCGTCTTCAGTCAAGATGTGATCACTCCTTATGATTGGAATGACTATGAACGCCCTCTGACAATGACTTATTATAATTTGGATGAGGAGCGGCAAGTCACTGTAATCAAAGAAGAGGAAGAGATAAGGGAGTTCTTGACTGCCCTCAAAGAATCCCCCCGGACCAACAAAGTGGAAATGCCTCAAGATGTAAATGGAGCATTGAAATTGTCTGGTCCCAAACAAACGCTGCTTGAAGTTTATTTTTACACGAATCACTGGCAAGTACTGAAAAATAATGGTCCGATATACGAAATGACTCAATCGTTGGAACAAATCGTCAAACAATATTAAACCAGCCTCCGGAGGCTGGTTATTTTTTGGTCGCAACAGGGGAAAGGTTATATTATACTGAGTAAGTGAAAAGTAAGTTAAGATGTTTCATTTGAGAATGGGAAGTGAGCAGTTTGAGTAAATTCTTCACTCATATATTCAATTTATTAGTTGGAGTTCTTATTGTACTAGAAGGAAGTGTCTATGTTTTTATGAATAACAAAGATGGTCAATTGCATCTGAGAAGTATTATGATGAGCATCTTGTTATTTATAGCTTGGGCAATCGCTTATCGTAAACAATTGACAAGTGAAAATCCCAGCACCTGGTTGATAGTAATGATTATCATTATGATCCCGATGATTCTGCCTTGGCTGTTCTTCATTTGATTCAATTCAGCCACTTAATCAGACCGACTACCCCAAAGAAGCCCCCAGTTAATAAATAAACATAGCCGAAAAATAATTGCTTTTTGTCACCTTCCTCAGTTTCTACTACACCTGTAAAGATGAGAAAGAGAATGACCAATAAATATAAGGATATATCGATCCCTGTCCAAGGGGTCTTTTTTAATATCATCCATACCCCGACGGGAAAAGCTGTGAACAATGGAATATATAATGGTTGTCCAATATTGCGGAATTTTGACATGTATTTTCCCCCTTATTTCTTCAAATTCAGAGATGCAGTAAAAATAAATTTTATTTTTAAAGCATTTCACACGTACTCACAGGAATTCGACGGTACTTGTCAAATATTGCGGTTTTTTTACTAAGAGCCGTTATTTTAGCGCCATTTAGGGTATTGAGTTTATTAAGTTAGATTGTCTCCTGTCAATACAATTGTTAAACTAATTTTTGTGTGTTTCGGAAGCCCCCCCATAAAAACCCTCGCATATTGCATGACTCTGCAAAACAAGAACAAACTACAAAAAGAAACATAAAAGAAAGGATGACGTAAGAAGTGAAAACAAATTTAATTGACTGGCCTACGTTTATAGGCGCACTGTTTTTGCTTATCGGTGTAACATTACCTTTGATTTTGTTCCCGGAAGCAGGTAAAGAATTCGTATCTCAGGCGAATACATTCATGACAGGAAACTTCGGTGTCCTATATTTGATCATGGGCTTGGTTATTCTCGCATTCCTACTATACGTAGCATTTAGTAAAAACGGTTCCATCAAATTAGGTGATGAAGGAGAAGAACCTGAATTCAACACGTTCTCGTGGGCTGCCATGCTATTCGCGGCAGGTATCGGTTCCAGTATCCTTTATTGGGGTGTCATCGAATGGGCTTATTATTATCAGGGACCTCCATTCGGGTTGGAGGCAGGAACCAATGAAGCGATTCAATGGTCAACAGCATATGGTATTTTCCACTGGGGACCAATCGCATGGGCGATTTATGCTCTTCCGGCACTTCCAATCGCTTATTTCTATTATGTAAGAAAGAAACCTGTACTTAAAGTAAGTGAAGCCGTTAGACCGGTATTGGGTAAATCCGTCGACGGTCCACTTGGTAATGTAATTGATGTATTGTTCATGTTCGGTCTTTTAGGGGGAGCGGGTACAACCCTGGCGCTTGGTACACCAATGATTGCAGAAGGTATCAATACATTGACAGGTATTCCTGTAACTCTAGGGTTGAAAGCTGCCATCATGTTACTGTGTACACTGATTTTCGCAGTCAGTGCCTATTCCGGATTGAAACGCGGAATCAAAGTATTGAGTGATATCAATATTTGGTTGGCGATCTTTATTTTGGCTTTCGTGTTTGTATTCGGTCCGACGAAATTCATCAGTGAAACAACATTTAATGGTTTGGGGATCCTTGCCGATAACTTCTTCAAGATGGCGACGTGGATGGAGCCTTTCGGTAATTTCGCTGACTTTGAAGACACAGGCTTCCCTCAATCCTGGACAATCTTCTATTGGGCATGGTGGTTAGTATATGCTCCATTCGTCGGTTTGTTCGTAGCACGTATCTCCCGTGGACGTACGATCCGTCAAATGATTCTAGGTACAATCACGTACGGTACAATCGGATGTATCCTATTCTTCGGAATTATGGGTAACTTCGGACTTTACATGCAAATGACTGGTTCATTTGATGTGGTAGGATTCATGAATGAGAATGGTGCACCTGCAACCATCATCGAAATCATCAACCAGCTTCCACTTGCGAAGTTCATGGTTCTCGTCTTTACAGTCCTTGCAATCATCTTCCTTGCAACGACGTTTGACTCTTCCTCCTATATTCTTGCATCTGTTACTCAGAAGAATATTGAAGGAGAACCACTACGCTGGAACCGCTTGTTCTGGGCATTCGCACTTTGCTTGATGCCTCTCGCACTGATGTTCCTTGGTGGATTAGGTACACTGCAAACAGCTAGTATCGTCGGTGGATTCCCACTGATTTTCATTATGTTCCTGCTTGCATGGTCATTCATGAAGGCTTCGAATACAGATATTCGAGCTTCAGATGATTACAGACCATCAACAATCCACATTGAACGTTGGAAGAATCGTAAGAAGAAGAAGAAACGTTCTGCTCTAGAAGCGTTGGAAGAAAAAGATCTGGATGGTAAGTAAATGAACAAAAACCTCCGCCATTGGCGGAGGTTTTTTTTTATTGCCTTAAAATCCTAGGATCGACCTGTACGTTAGATTAGAATCAATTTTTCAAGTAAGAAAGAGCAGGTGTGAGGCTGAAATCACCGCTGTCTTCTAAGAATCGTGTCAACAAGTGGATGTGGTCTCCACCCATCAATACAAGAATCCTGTCATTAGGTTCAGCTATTCGAGCGATGTTAGCCGCGATGGATAGGTCTCTTTGATGCCATTGTTTTAACCATTGAACGCCGATTTGATGTTGATGATCACCGACTCGGGCCAATTTCATGTAGACTCTTTGGAGTTCTTTGATGTAGTCGGGATGATTGATGTACTTTAAAGTTTCCAAAAGAGTCTCATCATTTTCCATCGTTTTAAGAGTCGCTTGTACATCCAGGATTTCCTTGAAAAGGTGGGGTTGATGTTCTTTCGCCCATGTGAATACCTCCTCCAGTGAAGGTTTAGACATATCCACCACTTCGTCTACAGGATATACTCTTGTATGTTTTGCAAGAGCACTTAGACGAAAAGCAATTTGTTCCACCTCGTCATATGCGGGTGTGAGGTTACCTTGCTGAAACTCTGTATATCTCCGGTCCAATTCTTCTTGAAGAAGAAACGATTTCTCTACAGCAATTTTTGTAGGCTTGAAACGAGATAGAGATTCAACTAAACTTTTAATTTCTTCCTGCTGTTGATTAACAGTATTAGGATTCATGGCCATATGGGTGGTGCCTACCACCATAATTTCCGGTATCTCCATTACTACACTCTCCCTTGAAATCGACATGTCTTTGCTGGTGCGATTTTATCATTTTTTAGAATTTGAAGTTGGGGAGGACGTCTTCGCCAAGTTCCTGGATGATATCCTGGATAGGGCGTTCGTTTTTTGATAAACCAAACATAATATGATTGACGCCAATCGAACGATACTCTTCTAATAAATCTTTTAAGCCATTCCTGCCGACTTTGTACCCTGCAGGGATTTTTTCAGCAGGGTATTCAGGGTCTTCGGTCAGTTCTAAAGGGAGAGGCATAAAGAATGGACGAAAGACATCCCCGTGGAACACTTCGACTTTCTTCTTGTATTTTCGGATCGTTTCCTTTTGTTGAGCAGGTCTTTGTGGATAAAACATCCACCCATCTCCATGTTCCGCCACCCAATCCAAGCTTTGTTGACAATAGCCGGTCATAAATAATGGAATTTGGGTGGTCGGTTTAGGAACTAAATTGGATTTGTCCATTTTCCCGTAGCTTGATTCAAAAGGAGGGAATTCTTCGTACAAGACCTTTTTGAAATGATGAAAAGCCTCTCTGAACCATTCACTCCGTTCCATGATCGGAATTCCCAGCCCTTCAAAGTCTTTTCTTCTATCTCCAGAGGAAATCCCGAGCATCAGGCGTTCAGGAAACAAGCGCTCGATGCTGGCCACTTCTTTCGCCAAACGGAGAGGGTGGCGAAGAGGAAGGACCAGTGCAGCGGTCCCTAATTGGATTGAGGAGGTATGAGAAGCTAAATAAGTCATGTAGATAAGGCTGTCATAAATCTGCCCCGTGGCAGGATCTTCGAAAGATGGATCCTCTAAAACGACGTCCTGCAACCATAAACAATGGAAGCCTAGTCTCTCTGCAAGTTGTGCTCGTTCTACCTGCCTTTCCATTGTCGGAGTGTTTTTATCATAGTTCTCGAGCGGAACGGTCAACCCGAACGAAAGCTGATTCTCTTGGAGTATCTTTTGATAACCATTGTGCTCTTTATACATAAACCATCCTCCTGACATTATCCTTACTCCAATTATAAAGATGACACAGGTGCTGTTCTACTATTTGACATGAAAAACCCTCAGCCCAGTCGGGTTGAGGGTTTTTCGTGCGGCCAATTAAAGGATAGTAAAGGCTACATATAGAATTCCGGTCAACACAGCACTCCCACCAGCAACACTTGCAATTTCACTTACATCATATTGAATACGGTCTCTCATCATGTACGCCCTCCTATTAGTATGAATGAATAAATTCAGGTTTCTTATTTTTTCTCTACTATATAGACGGATGAGAAGCGCAAAAGGTTTCAATTTTATTACAAAAATGTATCAAAACTATTTCTTTCACTAAATTATAGAAAAAACATTCCACTTTCCGGAGGAGAACGCTGAGCCAGATAAAACTCCTTTCCACGGGGTTTCCTCCCGAACGAGTCCCGTCACAAAGCATTAACAGAGCTTATTTAAAAAATGTCACCATGTGTATGGACAAACATGCATTTACATTTCATTGAATATGAGAGTGGAAACGCTTTACTATTAACTTACACAAAGAGAAATAAGTTTACAGAAAATGAGGGAGGAACCAAAAATGAGTCAATCGAGTGAAAAATCAGGAGTGAGAGCTAGAGTACAAAAGTTCGGTAGTTTCTTAAGCAGTATGATCATGCCGAACATAGCTGCTTTCATCGCCTGGGGGATAATAACTGCTTTATTCATACCTGACGGGTGGCTGCCAAACGAAGAACTTGCTGCAATGGTAGGCCCGATGATCAAATACCTGCTGCCATTACTGATTGCATTTACTGGAGGACGTTTAGTTCATGGTTTACGAGGCGGAGTAGTTGGTGCTACTGCTACAATGGGAGTCATCGTAGGCGCACCAGATACCCCTATGTTTTTAGGGGCCATGATTATGGGACCATTTGGAGGTTACCTGATCAAGAAGGTTGACGAAGCATTAGAAGGAAAAGTTCGTCAAGGGTTTGAAATGCTCATCAATAACTTTACAGCCGGTATCCTCGGTTCTGTTCTAGCCATTTTATCCTTGTATGGAGTAGGCCCTGCAGTTGCAGGTCTTACACAAATTTTAGGTGCAGGTGTAGAGGTACTTGTTAATGCTGGATTGCTTCCTTTGGTCAACCTGTTCATTGAACCTGCGAAAGTGTTGTTCCTGAACAATGCGATCAACCATGGTATTTTAAGTCCACTGGCTGTGGACCAGGCTACACAAACGGGTAAATCGATCTTATTCTTGTTAGAGACGAACCCCGGACCAGGTTTAGGTGTCTTGTTAGCCTTCACTCTGTTCGGAAAAGGGACTTCAAGGCAAACAGCTCCGGGAGCTGCTATTATTCACTTCTTCGGTGGAATACATGAAATTTATTTCCCTTACATTCTCTCTAAGCCGTTCTTGATCCTGGCAGCTATTTCTGGTGGTGTAGCAGGTACAGCGACATTTGTCGCCTTTGATGCCGGGCTGTCTTCCACGCCATCTCCGGGAAGTATCATTGCATTGTCGTTATTAACACCAAAGGGCAATTATTTAGGTGTCTTTGCAGGAGTCATTGTAGCAACAATCGTTTCTTTCGTAGTATCAGCAATCATCCTTAAAGCGAGTCGGAAAGATGACGAAGGTGATCTGGCTGCTGCGACTGAAAAAATGGAAGGCATGAAAGGGAAGAAGAGCCGGGTTTCAGGTCAGCTGACAAAAGAAAATGAGGCAGCTAATACTTCTCAACAAGAGGAACAAAGCCGCAATACAGACGAGGTTCCTGAAGTTGATTATACAGAAGTCGACAAAATCATCTTTGCATGTGATGCGGGCATGGGTTCAAGTGCCATGGGAGCTTCGCTGTTAAAAAATAAATTTAAAAAAGCTTCCATTGATATTAACGTAACGAATATGGCCATCAATGACTTACCTGATGATGTTGATATCGTCATTACTCATAAAGACTTAACCGAACGTGCGGTGCAAAAAGTTCCTCACGCCCACCATATTTCAGTAGAAAACTTCTTGAACAGTCCTAAATATGATGAACTTGTTTCAGAGTTGAAAAAGTAATCGTAGTAAAAAAAGGGTAAGAGTCTGAATAAGACAGACTCTTATTCTTAATCATCCTAAGGGTATAAGCTTTCAAGACCCGAGTGAGAGGGGGGATTCAGTGTACGTATCTGCAAGAGAACGCAAGTTGATTGAAATGTTGCTGAGTGTGAATCATGAAGTTCCGATTCAAGATTTGGCAGATGAATTGGATGTCAGTTCCAGGACTGTCCGTAGAGATTTGAAAGGGATGAGTAAAATCCTGAATGATTACGGTCTTGCATTAGAAAAAGTCTCAGGAAAAGGAATAGCAATACTTGGAGATGAAAGTGAGAAACTAAAGCTGAAAAGTTCCATCTATGAACAAAAGGCTCTTGATTATACCCCTGAAGAACGCAGTGTTTTAATTCTATCCAAATTGTTGGATTCAAGGGAGCCTGTAAAACTGCTTACCCTTGCGAATGAGTTAGGCGTGACGGTAGCTACGATCAGTCTTGATTTAGATAAGATTGAAGAAATCTTGAATGAATATGAGCTTTCTTTGGTCAGGAAGCGTGGATATGGAGTAGAAGTAAAAGGGGAAGAAGCCAATATCCGTGGAGCACTCCAATATGTCATCATGAACCATTTGAAAGAACAGGATTTTCTGAAATTTATCAGAGAAAACATGGAAACAAATTCTTTCTCTGACAAAACTGTAGACTCCATATCAGATCATTTATTAGGACTTGTCGATAAGGAAAAGGTATGGAAAATTGAGCAGACAGTCGATTCACTTCTTTCTACATTGACTTATCCATTGGCTGATCATGCTTATATTGGTTTAATCATTCACTTAGCTCTTGCGATTGAACGGCTTCAAAAAGGTGAGTTCATACAAATAGAAAATGAATACCTGGATGAATTAAGAGAGAAAAAAGAGTTCCAAGTGGCCCATCAACTTATCCATCGACTGGAAGCTCAATTCGACTTAACGATTCCAGAAGCTGAAACAGGTTATGTGACCATGCATTTGATGGGGGCGAAAGTAAGGTACAACCAAGAATTTGTTCTTGAAGACAGCAGCTTGAACGTAGCTTTTAAGGCGAAAAAATTAATTCAATATGTTTCAACATCACTGTCAAAAGACCTTAATCAATCCAGTCAATTGCTTAATGATCTTGTCGTTCACTTGAAACCGAGTTTATATAGGATCCAACAAAGAATGGATATTCAGAATCCGTTGAAGGATCAGATTGAGGAAGACTATGCTGAACTTTTCAGCATATTGGAAGATGCGGTCAAACAGGTTTTCCCTTCCCTTAAGTTTCCGAAAGAAGAGACAGCATTTTTGGTCATGCACTTTGCAAGTGCGCTTTTGAATATGGAGGGAACTCGTGGACTTCGAGCACTTGTTGTTTGCTCAAGTGGTATAGGGACCGCAAAAATACTTGCAGCAAAGTTAAAGAATTATTTCCATGAGATTGAAAAGGTAGAGCACGAATCCCTTTTTGACTTGCACTCCATTGAGTTGGAACATTTTGACCTGATTGTATCCACTGTACCTCTCGAAGGAATGGAAGAATATGTGCTTGTCAATCCGATGCTACCTACAGCTGACGTCCATCGGCTTCAACATTTAATAAGAAAAATTAAAATACTTGAGAGTATGCACACTCCCGGTCCGAACGAACAACATCAAGGTCAAACCTTGGATACTATTCAGGAGTCCGTAGATCAATTCCAAAAGTATGCAGCGATTATCAGTCAACTGTTAAACGGATTGAACGTACATCGAACGTCCTTGAAAGACACGGGAGCTATTCTCCGTGAGGCGTGCTTTGAGTTGTATCAGGATGGGGTGGTTGAATCGGCGGATCAGGTTCAGGAAGCTTTGATGAATCGTCTTCAATCTGGCGGTGTAGGGGTGCCGAATACACAAATAGCTCTCCATCACACCAGACATGAATGTGTGAACCATCCTGTTTTTAATATAGTGATTCTGCAAAATCCTGTGAGTTTATCAGGAATGGATGGAGAGGAAGTGGAAGCTTCCGTTTTCCTGATCATGTTAGCTCCTAGGAAAGTTCAGCAAGAAACGTTGGAAATACTGGGGTCTTTAAGTTCATTGCTCATTGAGGATGAGGAAAGCGCTTATGTGTACCAGTCTCAGGATGAAGAGAGGATTAAAAACTATACTTCCATTCAGCTTCATCAATTTCTTAAAAGTAAATTATAATTTCGTAAAGGGAGAGTTTTAAATGACTAAAGAAGTACTGACGGATAAAACGATCAAATTGAATGAAAGTTTCCAAACAAAGGAAGAAGCTATTCGATATGTAGGTGGATTATTGCGGGATAACGGGTACGTCAATGATGAATACATCGGTAAAATGCTGGAAAGAGAAGAACTGACTTCTACTTTCATGGGGAACTTCGTTGCGATTCCTCATGGTACAGAAGACGCCAAGAAGGCTGTAAAGGAAACAGGGATCTCCGTCGTGACTGTTCCAGAAGGAGTAGATTTTGGTGGGGGAAATACTGTGAAACTCCTGATCGGAATTGCTGGAAAAGGCGGCGAACATTTAGAAGTACTTTCTCAAATTGCTATCGTATGTTCAGAAGAAGAGAATATCGACACCATCCTTGAAGCTGAAAGTGAACAAGAAATCATCAACCTATTCAATGAGGTGAATTAAGATGAAAGCTGTTCATTTCGGAGCGGGGAATATAGGCAGAGGGTTCATTGGAGCATTATTGTCAGAAGCGGATTATGAAACGACGTTTGTCGACGTGAACGAGAAAGTCATCAATGCACTGAATACGCATGGTGAATATATAGTCGAACTGGCAGGAACGGATGCCACAGAAAAAGTGAGCAATGTGTCAGGGTTGAACAGCCTTAATGAAGAAGGTAAGGTGATTGAAGCAGTTTCCAAAGCGGATCTGATCACCACAGCTGTCGGCCCTCAGGTCCTTCCTTTAGTAGCCCCTTTAATTGCTGAAGGCTTGATGAAAAGAGGACGTCCTGGGAATGTCATTGCCTGTGAAAATATGATTGGCGGAAGCACTTTATTAAGAGAACATGTTTTAAAGGAAGTCGGTGCAGAGGAGAAACCTTTATTGGACGACCATATCGGATTTCCTGATGCAGCCGTTGATCGAATTGTTCCAAATCAGGTTCAAAATGATCCATTAACCGTAAAGGTCGAGCCTTATTATGAATGGGTCGTTGAAAAGGGAGCTGTCAAAGGAGGCATTCCTGAAATTCAAGGCATCACTTTCGTAGATGACTTGACTCCATACATTGAAAGAAAATTATTCACGGTTAATACCGGACACGCCGTTGCAGCATACCTAGGAAAGTATAAAGGGTATAGCACCATCAAGGAAGCTCTTGAAGATCCATCAATTAAACAAAAGTTGGAAGGCGTACTAAGTGAAACAGGTAAAGTACTGATAGAAAAGTATGGATTCGACAAGGATCAACATCAAAAGTATATCCAGACCATTATCAAGCGTTTCGAAAACCCTGATTTGTCTGATGAAGTCACCCGGGTAGGAAGAGGACCTATACGGAAGCTTGGGGCAGGAGACCGCTTAGTGAAGCCAGCGCTTGAATATATTGATCTGTTTGGAGAGAAACCTGAACAGCTTGCACATGTCGTTGCAGCGGCTCTTTCTTATAAAAATGAAGATGATCCGGAAGCTGTTGAATTGCAGAAGATGGTTGATGAAAATGGTCATGTAGAAGCATTCAAACAGATTACTCAACTCGAAGAAGGTCATCCATTCGTACAAGCAGTTCACCAACAATTTGAAAATATAAGTTAGTACACAAAAAGCAACTTCTTTGCGTTAAAGAAGTTGCTTTTATTTTAATTATTATGTAGAGAGTTCATCTATGATTGTTATTCAGATTCTTGTTTCCTATATTTCTTAAGTGCTTGAATGACAGTCTCTCCTTGATCTTCGATGAACTGCAATCCATAGTGGTAGAATCCATCAACCTCTTTACTCCACATGACGTCGGCAGTGAAAGTGAGAGGAATGTCTGCGATGGTGGTCTGCACAAGGAGTTGAACTTTCATTGTCAAGGGAACATTCACTTCGGTGGAAAGCTTCATCCCGCCCGGGCTGATGTCCAGAACCTCCGCTTTTCCCATGGATGTACTGACTGTCCTTGAATCAATTTTTGTGATTTTAAAATTAGCAGGGCGAGGGTCGCCAAATGTATAACGTAACGTTTCTTTACGGCGGTATCTCATTCGAAGATCTCCCTTCCCAATCTACGCTTCTTTTTTTGAAAATACCAAAGTTTGGAGGGAAAAGCAACTAGATTAATAGAATAAAGAAGAAGACGCGTTTATTTTATCTGAAAATTTTGATATAATATTTTGGTTATTATACGAGCTTTTGAAAGACTGTGGAAAGGGGAAGGTTATGGAAACTTATGAATTAACATGGGATTTAGATACTATTTTTGAAGGTGGAAGTCGGTCTGAACAACTGAAAACTTATTTACATACGACTGAGGATCACGTGACTCAATTAGAAAAGCAGGTTCAGTCTTTTCTTCCTCCTAAGAATACGGATCAAAAAGAGGAGATGGCAGAAATCGTGGATCTCACTCAACTCATCATTAAAGAATTGACTGAGATCGGAGCCTTTGTAAGCTGCTTGACTGCTCAAGATGTCGAAGATAAAAAAGCGAATCTCTGGCAGGCCAAACGCAGTGAATTAGGTGCGCGGTTTGACAATGTGATGACTGAATTCGATCAAAAGATGGTCCAAATCGATAACGATGTTTGGAAATCACTGATCCAAGAGCCTCCTTTTTCTGAGATAAAATTTATAATGGAAGAAAGACGTCACTTGGCCAAAGATAAATTGGAATTGCGACAAGAATCCTTGATGAATGATTTAGCCGTGGACGGCTATCATGCATGGGGGCACATGTATGATTTGATGGTTGGTAAGATGAAAGTGACTATTGATGGAGAGACTTTATCGGTCGGTCAAGCCTCCAACCGTCTGGACTCGCACAAGCGTTCTGAAAGAAAAGCGGCTTTTGATCAGCTCCAGGAAGCGTGGAAGGGTCAGCTCGATTTGTTCAGTGAAACATTGAACCACCTGTCTGGTTTCCGACTTCAAACCTATAAGCATCGAGGTTGGGGAAATGTATTGAAAGAACCTCTCGATTATAATCGGATGAGCGAAAAAACATTGAACGCCATGTGGGATTCGATTACAGAATACAAACAGCATTATGTGCCCTTCATGGAAAAGAAAGCTGAATTGCTCGGAATTGATAAATTAAGCTTTTACGATGTAGAAGCACCTATAGGGGAAGCGACGCAAACAATGAGTTTTCAAGAAGGGGCCGATTTCATCGTTCAGCAATTCAGCAAATTCAGTCCAAAGATGGCGGACTTTGCTGAAATGGCCTTTGAGAAGCGATGGATCGAAGCGGAAGATCGCCCGGGTAAGCAGCCGGGAGGGTTTTGCACGAGCTTTCCTGACAGCCAGGAAACCCGTATTTTCATGACTTATTCAGGGTCTCCTTCCAGTGTGGCTACTTTGGCACACGAATTAGGACATGCCTATCATCAGCATGTCATGAATGATCTGCCTATCTTGAATCAGGGTTATGCCATGAACGTGGCAGAAACTGCTTCTACATTTGCAGAGATGATTGTAGCTGATGCTGCAGTCAAACAGGCTGAAGATGAACAGGAAAAAATGGTGCTGTTGGAAGACAAAGTCCAGCGAAGCGTAGCCTTTTTCATGAATATCCATTCCCGCTTTTTATTTGAAACGAGTTTCTACGAGGAGCGTAAGAAAGGCGTAGTAACGACTGAACGTTTAAATGAGTTGATGGTGGAGGCGCAGAAGGAAGCTTATGTAGGGACGCTCGGTGAATACGATCCTACTTTCTGGGCTTCGAAACTTCATTTCCATATTACAGATGTGCCGTTTTATAACTTCCCATATACATTCGGTTATTTATTCAGTATGGGAATTTACGCTAAAGCGCTCGAAATCGGACCAGAATTCGAGGATCAGTATATTGCACTCCTACAGGATACAGGAAGAATGACTGTCGAAGATCTTGCGAAGAAGCATCTTGGAGTCGACCTTGAAGAGCCGGATTTTTGGAAGCATGCGCTTGACCTCTGCCTGGCAGATTTGAATGAATTCATGGCATTGGTTCAGACCTGATCGATAAAAGGAGTGTTTAGGATGGAAAAGCGAATACCTGAGGGGGAAAAGACCGAAAGAGTAGCAGAGTTGGATGGTTGGAAGCTGCAAGATGAGAAGTTCATTGTGAAACGCTACCGTTTTAAAGATTTCCTGACAGGGGTCCAGTTCGTCAATAACGTTGCACAATACTCGGAAGAAATTCAACACCACCCGTTTATCAGCATCGATTATAAAATGGTCACCATGAAGCTTACTTCTTGGAATGCAAAAGGATTGACCGATCTCGACCTTAAATGTGCTGAAAAATATGATGAGTTTTATAAGCAGTTGGTAGAGTGACGGGGAAGTACTTAATTTAAATAGTATATTGCGTATGTTTAGGCTGAGATTGCGTAAATTGAGAGGAGTATTGCGTATATTCAAGCCGTGATTGCGTAAATTGAGAGGACTATTGCGTATATTCAAGCTGCAATTGCGTAATTTGAACAGCACCTACGTTTTCCTCTATATAATGATGAAGAGCCACCAGCGTGAGCTGGCGGCTCTTTTTATTTTGTCTCTATCGTTAACCTCTTTACGTCTCGTCGAATCAATTTCTCTATTTTTATACTCTCTTTTTCTATGAAAAGGCTAACATTTTCAATGTATCACACACATTTTTATAATACTACAATGAATGGAAAATTTTATTTTGGTAATACTTGGTTTCATTTCAATGCATTTACATGTTCATCCGTAAACAATGATTCACTTTCTTCAGGGTAAGCAAAACATTGGATGGATTGTTCAGTGAACGGATGAATGAATGTGAGCTTCGCTGCATGTAAAGCTTGTTTATAATGTAGGTCACCCTGCCCGCCATACATCGTGTCACCTAAAAGTGGGTGGCCGACATAGCTCATATGGACTCTGATCTGATGGGTCCGTCCTGTTTCCAATTGCAGCTTGAGCAGAGATGCATCTTTTTCAGCATCGTAACGAAGTACTTCATAATGAGTTTCTGCATATTGGCCATCCTCTGTGACGCACCGCCGGATCGTATGATCAGGATCTTTTCCTGTAGGATGGGAGATGACTCCTTTTTCAGGAGAAATCGATCCATGAGCCCAGGCAAGATAGGTCCGTTTGATCGTTCGTTTCTGCAGTTCTTTTCCCAACATCGCAATCGCCAAGTCATGTTTCGCAAAAAGAATGGCTCCCGAAGTGTGCCGATCCAATCTATGGACATACTTCGGTGTCGAGGGGATCCCTTCTTTTACAAAATAACCAGCAACACCATTAACGAGTGTATCGTCTTCTGTAGGAAAATTCGGATGAGTAAAAACCCCGGAAGGTTTGTTCACTACGAGCAGATGATCGTCTTCATAAATCACATCAATCGGCATATTATTAGGCTTTACCGTCAGAGGTTGTGGCTCAAACAAACGTATACACATCAAGTCCCCTGCTCTCACGGTTGTGTTCTTCCAGTGGATGAATTCATCATTCAAAGACACTCCCCTTTGATTACGGAAACGGTGCATCAGTTTTCTGGGTACTCCCAAATCTTTTCTCATTATACGATCGACGGTTTTCCCATCCCATTTATATGGAACGACGAGTTCGAGCCATTCTCCTATTCTTTTTGTTTCCATTCCTACACCTTCATTTCTCTGTTGGTACTCGTTGTAACGGCTGAAATCTATTTTACGTGCGCCGAGGTCGTGGGCGCAAGATACCCCTGCTGAGTTTTTCAAAAAACCAGAAGGTGTTGACACATTCATAATTATGTTATAATAGTAAAGTTGAATAAATGTGAAACGAAAGAGGTGTGTGCTTCATGCAACACAGAAACGATATTCGTAATATTGCCATCATTGCCCACGTTGACCACGGAAAAACAACCTTAGTGGACCAAATGCTCCACCATTCTGGTACCTTCCGTGAGAACGAACATGTGGATGATCGTGCGATGGACTCAAATGATTTGGAAAAAGAGCGCGGAATTACGATTCTAGCTAAGAATACCGCGATTAACTATAATGATACTCGTATCAACATTCTTGATACACCGGGACACGCAGACTTCGGTGGTGAAGTTGAGCGTATTCTGAAAATGGTAGACGGTGTTCTACTTGTTGTAGATGCGTACGAAGGTTGTATGCCACAAACACGTTTTGTTCTTAAGAAGGCATTGGAACAGAAATTGACTCCAGTTGTCGTATTGAACAAAATCGACCGTCCGAATGCCCGTCCTGAGCAGGTAGTCGATGAAGTCCTTGACTTATTCATCGAACTAGGTGCGGACGACGACCAGCTTGATTTCCCAGTTGTTTATGCTTCTGCATTGAATGGTACTTCTGGTGAAGAGCCTGAAGAACAGAGCGAAACAATGGATCCGATCTTCAAGTTGATCATGAACAATATCCCAGCTCCAGTAGACACGCAGGAAGACCCGCTTCAGTTCCAGGTTACGCTGTTGGATTACAACGATTACCTTGGCCGTATCGGAGTAGGACGAGTGTTCCGTGGAAGTATCAAAGTCGGACAGCAAGTGTCACTGATGAAGAAAGACGGTTCTGTGAAAAACTTCCGTGTCAGCAAACTGTTCGGTTTCATCGGCTTGAAGCGTATTGAAATTGAAGAAGCGAAAGCTGGTGACATCATCGCCCTTGCGGGTATGGAAGATATCAACGTCGGTGAAACTGTATGTCCTACGGATCATCAAGAAGCGATGGAAATCCCTCGTATCGATGAACCGACTCTACAGATGACGTTCCTGGTCAACAACAGTCCTTTTGCAGGTCGCGAAGGTAAATATGTGACGGCTCGTCAAATTGAAGAACGTCTACTCACTCAGCTTGAAACAGACGTAAGTCTTCGTGTAGAACCGACAGATTCACCGGATGCCTTCACTGTTTCAGGTCGTGGTGAACTTCACCTGTCCATCTTAGTGGAGAACATGCGTCGTGAAGGATTTGAACTTCAACTTTCTAAACCTCAAGTTATCTTGAAAGAGATTGACGGTGAGATTTGTGAGCCGGTTGAACGTGTTCAAATCGATACGCCGGAAGAGTACCAAGGTGCAATCATGGAATCGATCGGTTACCGTAAAGGTGAAATGCAGGACATGGTCAACGATGGTAACGGACAAGTCCGTCTGGAATTCCTCGTTCCATCTCGTGGCCTGATCGGCTATTCCACTGAATTCATGACCCAGACACGCGGTTACGGAATCTTGAACCATACGTTTGATGGCTATGCGCCACTTACGAAAGGTCAAGTCGGAGGCCGTCGTGAAGGTGTTCTTGTTTCCTTGGATAAAGGCAAAGCATCCACTTATGGAATCATGAACCTTGAGGACCGTGGAACAATCTTTGTTGAACCGGGTACTGAAGTTTATGAAGGAATGATTGTCGGTGAACACAACCGTGAGAATGACTTGACGGTCAACATCACGAAAGAAAAACACCTGACTAACATTCGTTCTGCTAACAAAGACTCTACAAACACAATCAAGAAGACTCGTTCAATGACGCTTGAAGAAGCGATCGAGTATCTTGATGATGATGAATACTGCGAAGTGACGCCAGAAAACGTTCGTCTACGTAAGAAATATCTAAACAAAAACGAACGTGAAAAAATGGCGAAGAAGAAGAAACTTCAAAACGCAGACATTTAAAAGTGAAATAAAACACAAAAAATCCTGAACCGGATCAACGGTTCAGGATTTTTTTATTCTACAGAATCATTTGTCCAGTCATAGGTGTAGAAACGCTCATTTGTCACCCATTTCAAGGCTTCCGGGTCATTGGCTTTGATCCCTTCTTCAAGCATTTCGAGCATATGCGCTGTTTGGGAAATGTGAGCCCTCATCGCATTGAGCTTATCTTCCTGGACGTCACGGATGTCATGAATGATGTCAGCCTCTCCCAATTTCTCTTCTGTATCATTGGCAAAAGCGACACCGTGGAATTTGGGGCGCTGGGCTGGTTCCATGTCACGAATCGCTCTTACAACTGCACGAGCGGTAGCTTCATGATCGGGATGGACGGCAAAGCCAGGATAGAAGCTGATGACAAGAGAAGGATTCAATTCCTCAATCAAATCGGTGACTAGCTGCTTCATCTTATCATCATCTTCGAATTCCAACGTTTTATCTCTCATGCCCATCATCCGCAAATCTTTTATGCCCATCGCTTCGGCCGCTTTCAGAAGCTCTTTTTTGCGGATATCCGGTAATGTTTCGCGCGTTGCAAATGCAGGTTTACCGAGGTTCCTGCCCATTTCACCAAGAGTAAGGCAGGCATAGGTTAATGGTGTTCCTTGTTTTATATAAGAAGTGATCGTCCCTGAGACCCCGAAGGCTTCATCATCCGGGTGTGGAAAAATGACAAGGACGTGACGTTCGTTTTCTATCATGACTTCTGACACTCCTTCTAGAGGATTTCTACTTTTACATTATTACGTAATTCTTATGCTTTTAAAAGTCGTTTGTTTATAGCAGATTGACTTTGAATGTTTATATTCATTCGAGATAAGGAAGAACAACCATAAAGTGTAAATCAGGAAGGAGTAATACAATTATGGAAGATCGCATCAAACATTTAACGGATTGGCTGCAAAAGAAAGTGGAAGAAGCAGGCGCTGATGGTCTGCTTGTCGGTGTCAGCGGAGGGATCGATTCTGCTGTCGTTTCCTATTTGATCAAACGGGCATTCCCTGATGACTCTTTAGGTGTCATCTTACCTATCAATAAAGAAGTGGAAGATCAAGAAGACGCCTTAAAAGCAGTCGAAGGTTGTGGTCTGGATTATGTCGGTATCAACCTAACCTCTTCCTACAAGACAACTTATGAAACCATTCAGGAACAGTTAAAGGAAAAAGGAGATTGGCATGAGGATAAATCTCAGCTTGGCGGAGCAAACCTTCAAGCAAGGTTACGGATGAGTACTCTCTATGCTGTCGCGAACAATTATAATTATTTAGTGGTAGGAACTGATAATGCCGCAGAGGACTATACTGGATACTTCACTAAATATGGAGACGGGGGAGTGGACCTTGTTCCATTGATCCATATGAGAAAAGAAGAAGTTCGTGAAATGGCAGAAGCGTTGGATGTACCTGATTCTATCGTTCATAAAAAGCCGAGCGCTGAATTATGGGAAGGGCAGACCGATGAAGATGAACTTGGAATATCTTATGATACAATCGATGCCTATCTCCGTGGCGAGAGTATCGATCCTGAAGATGAAAAACGCCTGAAACAGCTGCACGAACGAACGGAACATAAGCGCCAGATTCCGGCAGGACCGGACAAGTACGAAGGAGATTAATCGGACAATGAACAATAAAACCGCGCTTATCATCACAGATATGGTCAATAAAATGGATTTCGACGGGGGAGATGATTTACTCCGTCATTCTCTATCCATGGTCGACAATCTCATAAGCCTTAAGAAAAAAGTGAAAGAAAAAGGGGTCCCCGTCATTTATGTGAATGACAATTTCGGTCTCTGGCAGGATAATGCCTCTGAGTTGATCAAGGAATGCAAAAAGGGGAGAGGTGAACCTGTCGTGGATGCCGTCATGCCTGAAGAGGACGATTATTTCATCATCAAACCGAAACATTCAGGTTTTTACGGGACTCAATTAGACATCCTTCTCAAGCATCTGAAGGTGGAGAACTTGATTTTGACAGGTGTTGCTGGAGATATTTGTGTTCTTTTCACAGCCAATGATGCTTACATGAGGGAGTATAACTTATGGGTTCCGAAAGACTGCGTAGCTTCGGAAAAAATAGATGATAATGACAATGCGCTGCAAATCATCGAACGTTCGCTTTTTGCCAATACGAGAGAAAGTACAAATACATCTATAGAGGAAGCATTTTTAAGTTAAAAGAGCAATCATAGGATTGCTCTTTTTTTGTTAGAGGAAAGATTGATGTCGGGATACTCATCTATGCGCAATAATAGGTGAAGAAAGTTTCACGTGCTATGATAGAAGTAACTAAACGACGAATGGGGTGATAGGGTGAAGAAGCGAAAAAAATGGCTGTTCGTTGGTGTCTTCGTATTGATCGCTGTTTTCGTCATTCCTGAAGTGTACGCCTACTTTACGAAGCAGAACTATGAGAGTGAAGTCATCGCCGAGGATGAACGACCGGAAGGGTATGAAACAGCGACTCTTGCAGGGGGATGCTTCTGGTGTATGGAACCTCCCTTTGAAAAATTGAAGGGAGTGAGTGAAGTCGTTTCAGGCTACACAGGCGGAAGGACTGAAAACCCCACCTATAAAGAAGTTTCTTCGGGGAATACCGGCCACATAGAAGCCGTTCAAGTTTACTATGATCCTGATGTTCTATCCTATGAGCAGATATTAGAAGTGTTTTGGCGGCAGATCAACCCCACTGATAATGGAGGTCAATTTGTCGACCGTGGTGAACAGTATACGACAGCCATTTTCTATCATTCTGATGAACAAAAACAAATTGCTGAAGCCTCCAGGGAATCCCTGGATGAATCAGGAAGGTTTGATCAACCGATCGTCACCCCGATCCTTAAGGCAGAGACGTTCTATAGAGCTGAAGAATACCACCAAGACTATTACGAGAAAAATACGTTCCGGTATAAAATTTACCGGGGTAACTCCGGCCGGGATGATTACTTGGAAAAGGTATGGGGAGAGGATAGAAAAACGAACCTGCCTGAAAAATGAGCCAAACCTTAATAAGTGAATAAAATTAAAAACCCCTATCATCCATACAAGGAGATAGGGGTTCCTGGTTTCAATATTGTTTAGATTGTTGAGGGACGGATTGGTTTGCATCCGTGTCCAAAGTCGTAAAGCCTACTAAACCAAACCCGATGACGATCAATAACAGGATTGCGAACAAAAATTTTCTCATAACAGTTTCCTCCATTTAACCATAAAAAACGACAAATCCTTTTGCAGCACTTGAGAAATATGTCGAAATAGGACATATCCCCTCGATTTATAAAAGAATTTGTAAAATCTTTTGAATTCCTATTATATTGTACTTACTTTACTTAAAGAATACAACAGCCATACACATATTCAGGAAACCATTTTCAGACCGATGACCCCTGCTAAAATACATATGATGAAAAGAATTCTCTTCCTATTTACTTTTTCCTTAAAAAAGAAGATTCCAAGCAGTACTGTTCCTACAGAACCAATTCCCGTCCAAATCCCGTATGCGGTTCCGATTTGAACTTCCTGAAGCGATAGAGATAAAAAGTAGAAGCTCACAGCGCCTGAAGTAACCGCCAGGATGGTCGGCTTCAGCTTGGTGAATCCATCTGAAAGCTTCAGGAAAAACATGCCAGACATTTCTCCGAAACCTGCTAATAATAAGAATACCCATGCCATCATTAACCCCTCCTACTCGGTTTGTGTTTCTCGTGGTGTGTAATCAGAGAACTTCAGTCCGATGACGCCGATGATTAAAAGAGCAATAAAAAAGACTTTCCCAGCGCTGCCTGAATCGCCAAGAAATGTCATTCCGATTAATGCTGTCCCCGCAGCTCCGATCCCTGTGAAGATTGCATATCCGGTCCCGATTTCTATTTTTCGTAGTGCCTTGGTAAAAAACGTAAAACTGATAACAATGCATACAATAGTCATTAGGGAGTAAAGCGGGTGAGTGAAGCCTTCAGAAAGCTTCAATCCCACAGCCCATCCGATTTCAAAAACGGCTCCCATTAATAAATAGATCCATGCCATCATTCATTCCTCCCAACTTGGATCTTTGATTCCCAGCCAGAAAATATCCCAGCTTGCTTGTTGTCGCTGCTTAAATACTTCTCGGTCATAAAAATTTTCTTCAAGAAACAGTCCGTCAATCAACGTGTAAAAAGCGGAAGTCAGGCTGTCGAGAGAAAGAGGACGCAGTACGCCTTCTTCAATTCCAGCCTCGATGACGGGATGAATCACCGTTGTCATCGCTTCTTCAACTCTCAAAAAGACATTTTTGATTTCATCTGCAAATGTTTCCGGAGGAAAGAAGGTCACTCGTTTGAAAAACAATCCTTCGGTCGAATCTGCCATATGATCGAGATACACCTGATAAATGTGGTGCAACCGTTCATAAATCGTATGGTTCGCAGATAATTCTGCTTGTTCGGTCAAATACTTCATTTCTCTTTGAGCTACATCCTGTAAAACGGCCAGAAAAATCGCTTCTTTATTATCAAAATGATTGTATAATGAAGGTTTTTTAATGCCTACGGCGTCTGCAATATTGGCTAAGCTTGTACTTTCATATCCCTGCTGCGCAAAAAGTATCAAGCTTTCATCAATGATTTTTTGTTGTGTCATGGCATCACCCCTCGACTAACTAACGTTTGTTAGTCTCAACTATACCATGGAGTTTTTTTGTTGTCCAGTCCTCCGTCTTTCGACATGTTTAGTCAAATCCAGTTAGGGAATAAATAAAATATATGCTTTTATTGTCTGTACTTTTAAGAAATAAAAAGGGGTTGAAGCGGTGAATAAATACAGGTTGGATCGATTCGAGGGAGCTTATGCCATTTTGACTCAAGAGGAATACGAACATAGTGAACTTTCTGTTTTGAAAGAGCGTCTGGTCGCTTTTGCGAAACCTGGCGATATGTTGTTGATCGACTTTGATACGATGGGTAACTTGAAACATGTCGAGATCGTATCAAATTTGGATAAGATGGAGAAGGCTTGAATTGAAAAACTATGGATTTATGTCATAAGTGAACGCCCGCTATATTGAAAATCCTCACCTTCGATGATCTTTCTTAGAAAAGATGTTCAAAGGTGGGGATTTTTCTATGTCCGGAAATTGATTTTTGATATGCTATAATACAAACAAATGTTCTTTGAAAGGTGAGAACTAATAATGGAAGAACTGTTGAACGGATTGAATGAATCACAACAAGAAGCTGTCGTTTCGACAGAAGGATACATAAGGGTCATCGCCGGGGCAGGTTCCGGGAAAACACGAGCGTTGACACACCGCTATGCGTTCATCGTCAATGAGCTCGGCGTCGATCCTTCGAACATATTATCGGTGACGTTCACGAATAAAGCGGCCCATGAAATGAAGCGTCGAGTCAAGAAGCTGATTGACGGGGAGCAGGACACAGGTTTCATTGCGACGTACCATGGTTTTTGTGTCCGAGTCCTCCGTGAAGATATCCATCGATTGTTTTATCCGAAGAATTTCATCATTCTTGATGTTGAAGACCAAAAAATTCTCTTGAGAGAAATTTTCGAAGAGATGGAATTGAAAATGAATGATAAAACATTTAAGAGAATTTTGGATAAGATCGGGATATTAAAGGGAAATACCCATTATGTGCAGCAAATGATCTTACGGGGAGAAATGCCGAATATTGATGACGCGGGTGACTTGGACGGTCAAATCATCCAGAGGTATTTGAAAAAGCAGAAGCGCGTGTACGGTCTGGACTTTGACGACCTGCTCAACTTCGTTTTCGTCCTTTTCGACCAATATGGAGAAGTGCTGGAAAAATGGCAGGATCGACTGTTTTATATTCAGGTAGATGAGTTCCAGGACAGCAGTTCGAAGCAATTCGAGCTGGTCAAAAAACTCTCGGACAAGCATGGCAACCTGTTCGTCGTCGGTGATCCCGATCAGACGATTTACGAATGGAGGGGAGCAGACCCGAAGTATATCGTTGAATTTGAACAGTTCTTTGAAGATACGCAGACGATTTTTTTAAAACAGAACTATCGATCCACACCAGAAATCCTGTCACTTGGCAACGCACTGATTCAGCACAACTACTTCAGAGTGGATAAAGATATGAACACAGCGAATCCTCCCGGCGTGAAAGCTATCCACTATCATGGGAAAGACGAAGTGGAGGAAGCGAAATGGGTCGTTCACCGGATTCAGAAGATCTTGGAAGACCAGAAAGCAGAGCTCAGGGAGATCGCGATTTTATATCGAGCGAAGTATTTGTCCCGTTTCATAGAACAGGAATTGATCCACGCCAACATTGAATACACGATTTTCGGCGGTTTCAAATTTTTCGATCGCATGGAGATCAAAGATGCACTGGCCCATTTGCGGATGATCGCCTTCGGGGATGATCTCTCTTTCAGCCGGATTATCAATGTGCCCAAACGGCAGATCGGAAAAAAACGCATGGCCTTTCTACGCTCAAGAGCGGAAGAAGAGAACCTGACGTTATATGATGCATTGAAGAAGTATTCAACCCACGACCGCTTCAAACGAACCGGTGCAGACTCCTTCATCCAGGCGATCGAACGTCTGCGGAAGCGTCGCTCGGAAATTTCCGTTTCAGAGCTGCTGCAGGAAGCTCTTCAGCTTACCGGATATGAAGCCTATCGAAGGGAAGACGGTGATCAAGAGCGGCTCGACCATTTGACGGAACTGCTTCATTCCATCGTTCAGTATGAACAGACACTGGGCGAAGATATGGATCTTGAAGAATACTTGCAGATGATTTCCCTTTACACAGATGATGACCGCGATGATCAAGTGGACTCTGTGAAATTGATGACGATTCATACGGCCAAAGGCTTGGAATTCCCATACGTGTTCGTCGTGGGAATGACAGAAAGTGTGCTGCCGAATGTCCGGGCACTTCGTGCACGGAAGGAACGCGCCCTCGAGGAAGAACGGCGGCTGGCTTATGTTGCGGTGACCCGGGCGGAAAGAGAATTGTATTTGACGGAGTCAGAAGGCTTCCAAAATGGAGGTCAGAAGAAGTATCCATCCCGGTTCATCTTTGAAGTGGAAGATGATTTATATGAAAGAATCGGTGAGCTGGAAGACGCGTTGATTGAAGAAGCGAAAGAATATATCAAAGCTTCTCATCCTGGACAGAAAGAAGCTGAAATTGAAGGATACGCAAAAGGTACGCGTGTGAAACACCCGGTCTTCGGCGAAGGAACGATCGAAGACATCGATGAAAATAAGAATACGTACCGGGTGTTCTTTGACGGGATGAAAGCTCCAAGGCCGATCAGCCGTAATTTCAAGAAGTTAGAAAAAGTGGAGGACGCATAAAGAAAGGACTGTTCACGTGTATTGGATTGAAAATACGTTCGTCATCTTTGCTATTGTTTTTTTCAGTGTCTTACTGCTGCGATGGATCGTTTTGTCGCTTTTGGAAAAGTGGAAGAATCAAAAAGAGAAAAGGAATCATATCTATCACATCATAAAGAGTATGGTGAATTGGATATCGGCTTATGGAATCCTCATCTATACATTGGTCTATTTCAGAAGTTCGGATTGGATGTTCGATCCTCTCTTCACAATCAGCTCTGAAGAAGTTTCGGTCTTTCTTTTGATTTTGGCCGTGCTGATCGTGTCATTGACCAACCGTATTTCTCTGCTTGTACGAAGCTATATTTTTCCGACGGTCTATAAAAGGTATGAGTTGGACCAGGGTGTTCGGTTTACGTTTGATAAAACCTTCCACTATGTCATCATGGTGCTCGCGATTTTGGTCAGTTTATCTACTGTCGGTTTTGAACTGAGTGCCCTGACTGTTTTTGCGGGTGTCATCGGTGTCGGAATCGGTTTCGGGATGCAGAACATCGCTTCCAACTTCATATCAGGGGTCATCCTTTTATTTGAACGCCCCATAAAAGTGGGAGACCGCGTAGTCGTTGATGACATTGTAGGGGATGTGGACCGGATCAATATGCGTGCGACGGTCATCAAGACGCTGGACAACGAACATATCATCGTCCCTAACTCTTATTTTCTGGAAGAACATGTCGTCAACCGATCCTATAGTGATAAAGTCATTCGCCTGGTCATCCCTGTCGGTGTCGCTTATGGGAGTGATGTGCCCCTGGTGAAAGAGCTTTTGTTACAGGTCGCCAAAGATGAAGCAGGCGTTTCACCGACCGTACGTCATCACCCGGAACCTTTTGTTAATTTCAAAGAATTCGGGGATTCTTCCTTGAATTTTGAATTGTTCATTTGGATATCGAATCCTGAAAACATGATCCGCATCAGGAGTAACGTGAATTTCCGTATCGATGCCATCTTCAGAGAAAACGACGTGGAAATTCCTTTCCCACAGCGCGACTTGCACGTGCGTAGTTTAGATACTTCTATACTGGAAGAATTGAAGAAATAAATCAGGAAGGGCTGGATCTATAATGATTCAGTCCTTTCCTATTGATTAAAAAAACTTATCTAAGTACACTCTTTCCCTACATGCATAGGATAATTTTATCTACAGTGAAGGGATCGAGATATATGAATTTTGTTCCTCAATATTATCCATATTTATACCAGCATCCTCAATCTGCCCCCATTTCTTATTATAGGAACCCATCTGTGTACTGGACAGCGCCTTATCAAGCCATGCATCCAAATGGGTTTGATTATTACCGTTCATCCAATATGCAGGGGGATCTGACTTTAACAGACTATGGGCAGGACCCATTCGTGATGAACATCAATGAAGCCACCTTGCAAAACGATACATTCCGTACTGCATTATGGACGGGTGAATACCTGCAGATTACGTTGATGAGCATTGGTGTCGGTGAAGATATCGGTTTAGAAATCCATCCGGACCTTGATCAGTTTTTGCGCATTGAACAAGGCGAGGGCGTCGTGGAAATGGGAGAGAACAAAAATGAACTGAACTATGTCCGAGAGGTCTATGATGACGATGCCATCGTGATTCCTGCAGGGACATGGCATAACTTGACGAATACCGGGGATGTCCCTTTGAAACTTTACTCGATCTACGCTCCACCAAATCATCCATTCGGTACGGTTCACCCGACAAAAGCAGATGCTGAGGCTGCAGAAAAAGGCTACTGATATTTTCAGGCAGAAAAAAAGAGGCTCAGAGGTATTTATACAACCTCTGAGCCATCTTTCGTCAGTGCAACTTTTACAACCGGATTACTCTATTCTTTATAATTCAAAACACGGAGGATGGAGTCGTAGCAAATGGATTTATAGTAGTCATGCAGCTGGTCGTCTTCTCTCATCAACCACTGAATCAAACTTCCATCGATAATACAGCGAATGCTGATCGTCGCTTCCTCAATATCATTCACTGAAAACACATTTTCCTCTAAGCCTTTGTTAATGATCGACCGACCAATCGACCAGCAGTTTTCATAGAACTGCTGATTGATTTCCTGATAGGCTTTATTGTTTTTGATTTGTGATAGGTAGTCCACGTAAACACGGTAAAACGTTTTGTTTTCGGCCGGACTGATAAACACTTGATTGATATAGGCTTCCAACATTTTTACTGCAGTCTCTTGTTCATGAATAGACGCTGCTTCTTTTTCATAAATTCTCCCTGTGATCCATTCAAACAGGTGGGCGAATACGTCCGCTTTATTTTTAAAGTAGTAGTTAGTTACCCCTTTACTTACATCAGCATAGTCTGCAATATCCTGTAAAGTGACGGATTCATATCCTTTTTCTGATGCTGCTTGAAACGCAGCCTTCAATATCTGCTGCTTTCTCGTTTCTGCTTTTTTAGCCATGATCATTGACCCTCCACTATGTAACCTGAGTCCATTATACAAGATTTTAAGTTCGTTTACGACTTTGTTATACTGACTGGTCAAAATAAATTGACCAGTCAGTATAAAATGTACTATGCTTGATTTATCCCAAAATCTGAGAGAGGAAGGATAGAGATGAATACAGAATTCAAAGCATTAGTCGTGGATAAAGTCGAAAACGATGTAGAAGCGAAGATTGAAACGCTCACGCAGGAAGATCTGCCTGAAGGTGACGTAACGATAAAGGTCCATTATTCCAGTGTCAATTATAAGGATGGATTGGCAAGTATCCCGAATGGGAAAATCGTTCAATCGTATCCTTTTGTTCCAGGTATCGACCTTGCAGGTACAGTGACAGATTCAAAGGATTCGAGGTACGAAGAAGGGGACGAAGTCATCGTTACCAGTTATGAACTAGGGGTTTCCCACTATGGTGGATACAGTCAGTATGCGCGGGTTCCAGCCGATTGGGTGGTTCCATTACCGGAAGGTCTTACATTGAAAGAAGCGATGATATATGGAACAGCCGGTTTCACGGCAGCTCTTTCTCTTCAGCAACTTGAAGAAAACGGACAAACCCCTGAAGACGGAACCGTCCTGGTCACCGGTGCGACAGGTGGTGTCGGCAGCATGGCCGTGTCTATGTTATCCAAGCGTGGTTATCATGTGACAGCTAGTACAGGCAAAGAATCAGAAAAAGAGTATTTGAAAAACCTCGGTGCTGAAGAAATCGTCTCAAGGGAAGAAGTCACTCCAGAAAAGATCCGTCCGATGGGCAGACAGAAGTGGGCCGGCGCCGTCGATCCGGTGGGAGGAAAAACGTTGGCATCCATACTTAGTAACACGCAATATGGTGGTGCTGTAGCAGTCAGTGGTTTGACGGCTGGAGTTGAAGTGCCTACCACAGTCTTTCCTTTCATCCTCCGCGGGGTAAGCTTACTTGGTGTCGACTCCGTATATTGCCCCAAAGAAACAAGGGATAAATTATGGAATCGGATGGCGAATGATTTGAAACCGGATGAGTTAAGTGAAATGAGTCATGAAGTGTCACTGGATGAACTTCCCCAAACACTTTCAGACATTTTAAAAGGTAAAGTCAAAGGCAGAACAATCGTAAACATGACTATGTAAAAAAAGCCGTCCAGGGACGATTCCCTGGACGGTTTAATTTTTATATAGAGTTGGCGATTTCCAAAGCCTGCTGGGTGCGCTTATCTTTTTTGCCACCGCTGTATTTGATTTGGTAGACGATATCCTCTTCGCTTTCATACCATTCTACGAAGACATAGTCTTCTTTTTCCTGTACGCCCGCAACCGCTCCTGAATTCAACGGCACTTGCAGCTGGGATTCCTGCAGAATGTTTTCCGGTGAAAAGTATGTACGTACAGAAACTTCTTCTGAACCTGCAGACTGATAATGGACATCCACCTTCTCATCTTCCACTTCAGCTTCTACATTCGATACTTCAAAAGGCAGTTCGTCAGGCAGTCCGATATCAGCCAATTCTCTTTGTGATAAAGAATCCACCGGTTTTGCGAAGGAGTCTGGGTAACTCTCTTTCAAATCTTCGAGGGCTAAGTCCTGTGACGAGCAGCCCACGAGAAGCAAAAACATGGCAAGTAAAATCAACTTCTTCATTGTATATGTTCACTCCTTATTGCTATCAAAAGCTCACGCATATATTTTAGCATAAATAAGAGAAAACGAAGAAAATTGACGAAATTTTTGGATAGATTATGAAACCATTCCTGTTAATACATCGTATAATGAGGGAAGAGAAAGAATGTGAGCAAACATTCAGATAGGGTGAACGATAGAAGAGAGAAATACACAACAAGAAGGAAGGTTCGATGAAATGAAAACAATTCAAGTTCGTACGTTTCAAGAAAGTGATTTTGAGGCCGTGCAGCAGTTGAATCAAAAAGAAGGTTGGACAAGCTTAATCGAAAAAGGGCAGGACACGATGTGTTCCTGGTTGAATTCAGAACCCGCACTTGTCGCGACCGATGGAGATGAAGTTGTCGGTTATTTAAGAGGATTGACGGATGGAAATATCACACTTTATATTTGCGAACTGCTGATCAAGGAAAGTCATCGGAACCAGGGCATCGGAGATAAATTGATTCAAGTGGCGCACGAATGCTATCCAAGCACTCGTGTAGAGATGCTGGCTACGAACGATTCAGGCGGATATTATGAAAAGCGGGGCTATCGGGCGTTCGCAGGGTTCCGAAAAGCAGCTGAAGAGATGTGATAGAAAAAGCCCGGAACTTTTTAGTTCCGGGCTTTTTGTTATTTGTTTTTTTCCACGAATTTCTTTTCTTCTTCAGGTGATAGGATGCCTGTCGCTTTTCCTACCGTACCGTTGTTCAGGTTCCAAATGGCATTGTGATCATCATCCACAGTATCAAAATTCCCGGCCTGCCACTTTTTCAGGATTCTTTTATACACATCTTCGTGCTTCAATTCCACTTGATCCAAACTTTCGAGTAACCAAGTGATTCTTTCAGGGTGCATTTCATAGAAATACCATTTCTTTTTGGCTTTCACTTTTTGGTGAGACATCCCATGAATATAATCCTTCACGTTATCTTCACTCAGTTTGTCTGCAGGAATCGTTTCGCCGAATGGATTTTTCCCTTCTTCTTCAAAGGTCTCCAAATCTTCCTCAGTGACTGCACCGCTGACAGCCCCTTGAGCTCCATGAGAATTCTTGGCTGTTTCCACTTCATTTCCGTTGGAAGGCATAAGCTCGCCCTGTGCATACCACATTACGCCTCCTCCTACGATCAGAAGGCCGAGCAGGCTGAATACGATCATTTTCTTCAAAGTAACGATTCCTCCTTAAATTAGATAAACGACCTTACTGAATTTCCATATAATTCTATTGTAACAAAAAAGAGCAGGCATAAAAGCCTACTCTCATCTTTTTCTAGTAAAAAGGTTGCTGATATTCAGATTTCCATGCATCAACTGTCTATATAATGGGCGACTTTCGTGGTGAGGGATCTTGGGAAAACTTTGGTGGCGAAGGCCATCGATACGTTGGCTGCTCCAGGAATAACGATTCGTTTCCCTTTTACAAACCCGAGGAATCCAGCTTTAGCGACGGATTCAGGGGTCATCGTGCTTTTTACAAGTTTCGTATGTTCTGCTTTCGCTGTTTTGAAGAAATTCGTATCCGTTGCACCTGGGCATAAAGTGGAAACCGTAATTCCGGTGCCCTTAAGTTCTTCAACCAATGCCTCTGAAAAGGAAAGTACATAGGCTTTACTTGCGTAATAGACCGCCATTTTAGGACCTGGAGTGAAAGCTGCGGTACTGGCTACGTTCAATACGCCTTTCGGAATATCATAAAGTGGAGAATCTTTAATATCCTGTAAGAAGTAATGAGTCAACTCGGTCAAGGCATTGACGTTGACTTGGAGCATTTTCTGCTGATCGAGAAGAGGCAGCTCATCGAATTGACCATTGAGACCGAAACCGGCATTGTTGACTAAAACTTCTACTCTCATCCCCAAGTCTCTGATCTTTTCATACAAAACCCCTGCGGCATCAGGTTCAGCCAAATCATGAGGGATGATGGTCACCGGGTGCTCGCCCAGTTCTTCTTTTAATTGCAGCAGTTTGTCTTCTGTACGTGCGACAAGGATCAGGTTATACCCTGCTTTAGCAAACAGGTGGGAAAATTCGTAGCCGATTCCGCTGGAAGCTCCCGTTATCAATGCTGTTGGTTTCATTCAAATCACTCTCCCTTTCTACGCTTTGGTAACAGTCTATACTCTAGTAAGATGAGAAACAACTAAGACACCTCCAGAATAAAAGGGAAGGAAGTGAACAGGCTGGTTGACATTATTATCTGAATTTTATAGACTGTTTAAAATAGCTAGATTAGTTGAGTTTGAGAATGAGAAGAGTAGAGTTGAGGATCAGGATGAGTTGAGCTGAGTGAGCATAGGAATCGAAGGACGAAGGAGCCTTTAAGATTGCCTGGCCGTTTTTTATCATCCTCTCTTTATTTACCCTCAACGTCTCATTCTCCATTACCCTATGGAGAGGTGAGCACATGACCACATATGAATCTTTTATGAACGATGCGTCCATGCATCGCACCATTCCGATATTTCAATCCTTTTATACGGATACACTGACACCCATACACATGTTTAATGCTTTGAAAGATGAAGCGGTGTATATGCTGGAAAGCCACGACCCGTCTTCCCCATGGTCCAATTATTCTTTTATTGGAATGGATCCCATGGTGGAAATCCAGGAGCAGAATGAATCTTTCCAGATCACTGACTTTCAAAGACAAACTAAAGAAACCGAACAATCTTTCAAGCGGGCTTTCAATTCGGTAGTAAACAGCCTGGATGTGAAAACGTCCAATGTACCTCTTCCATTCAAAGGAGGTGGGGTTGGATATATCAGTTATGATGCCATTTCTGACTATGAACCTGTCCCGCGGATTGAAGACGGGGACCTTCAACTATCCAATTACCATTTGCTGTTCTGTCAGACGATGATCGCTTATCATCACAAAACGAAAGAAGTGACGATCTTATCATTTGCCCGTACGGATGACAGGGCAACTTTTGAAGATATCTATAAAAAGACGATACGCAGGATAGAAAAAATCCAGCAGCAGATCATTGAGAAGAATGACCTGACAGACCTATTGCTGCCAAGTGATCTTCCTGAAAATCGGGAAGTAGAGTTCACCAGCAATTACCACCCTGACGACTACAAAGCGGACGTAGAAAAAATAAAGGAATACATACGTTCCGGCGATGTATTTCAAGCGGTACTATCTCAACGGTTTCAAGCCAAAACGAAGCGGAAAGGTTTTGAGTTGTACCGTGTGCTCAGGAAAGTGAATCCCTCACCTTATATGTTCTATTTGAAGTTCAACGATGTCGAGGTGATCGGCAGTTCTCCTGAACGTCTCTTGGAAGTACAAGAAGGCAGGCTGGAAATCCACCCAATCGCAGGAACACGGAAAAGAGGCGCAACACCAGAGGAAGATCAAGCACTGGCGGAGGACCTTGCATCGGATGAAAAAGAACTGGCTGAACATAAAATGCTGGTCGACTTGGCCCGGAACGATATCGGGCGCGTCGCTGAGTTCGGTTCCGTCGATGTCTCGGAGTATTTGACCATCGGTCGATTCTCAAAAGTGATGCATTTGATCAGTAAAGTGACCGGACAGCTCAGAGAAGATATTTCTCCGATTGACGCTCTGATTTCTGCTTTTCCAGCAGGCACTTTATCAGGAGCACCTAAAGTGAGAGCGATGCAGATTTTGAGTGAGCTGGAGCCGACCCCTCGTCATTTATACGGTGGAGGCATTTTATATTTAGGATTTGATGGAAACATTGACTCTTGTATCACCATCCGGACGATGACTTTGACCGGTGAGGATCTATATATCCAGGCGGGAGCGGGGATTGTAGCTGACTCCGACCCGGAGATGGAATATCAGGAAACGATTAATAAGGCAAGTGCCTTGAAAAGAACGATCGAGTTAGCTGAGCAGGTATTTGAGACGAGCAGAGAAGGAGTGGAGACGAAATGAGAGAAGCATTGAGCCAAATCGTAAACGGTCATTCCATGAAAGAAGACGAAGCGTATGCAGCTATGAATCAAATTATGAACGGGGAAACGTCGACGGGACAGTTGATGAGCCTGTTGAGTGTCATGCGTTATCGTGGTGAGACGGTCGAGGAGCTGACCGGGTTTGTAAGAGCGATGCGGGAAAACATGACCAGGTTGGACGTAGAAGACGACTCCATCGTGGATACATGTGGCACAGGCGGCGATGGAAGCTCGACGTTCAACATATCAACTGCAGTTTCAATCGTTTTAGCGAGCATGGGTGTGAAAGTGGCTAAACACGGAAACCGTAAAGTCTCTTCCAAAAGCGGGAGTGCAGATGTGTTGGAAGCTTTAGGCATTCCGGTTGAATCGACACCCGAACAAGGGACGAAGGCACTGAAGGAAAATGGAATGACGTTCATGTTCGCCCCCCTTTATCATCAGGCGATGAAGCATGCGGTTCCAGCCAGGCAGGAGCTTGGTTTCCGTACCGTCTTCAATTTACTGGGGCCGATGTCGAACCCTGCCAATGCCAAACGGCAGCTGATCGGCATTTACGATACCTCATTCGGTGAAAAAATGGCCGAATCCCTTCATAAATTAGGTTCGAAGCATGTGCTGCTTGCGACGGGTAGAGATGGACTTGACGAAATTACCATCACCGGCGCAACCGACCTTGTAGAGATGAAGGATGGCAGGGTTCACCGTTTTGTCATTCAACCGGAGGACTTTGGACTTGAAACAGGCGTTTTGGAAGACATCCAGATTACGACCACGCAGGAAAGTGCCTCTATGATTTACGGTGTTTTTGCTGGAACAGCGAATGAGAGTGCAGTCAATATCGTGACTTTGAATGCAGCGGCCGGATTGTATGTTGCAGGAAAAGTCGAGAACCTTCGCGAAGGTGTTGGGAAGGTGCAAAAAGCACTCCAGACCGGAGGCGTTTTAAAGTACTTTGAATCCATCGCAGAAACAAAGGAGAATCGTCAATATGCTTGAAACCATCCTTGCAGTCAAACGACAAGAGATCGAACGACTGTTTTTACCAGAAGAACAAAGCTTTACCCATAAATCGTTATATGATTCTTTGAAGAAATCCCCTTACGACGCGGGGCTGATTGCAGAAGTGAAAAAAGCATCCCCATCCAAAGGGATCATCCGGGAAGACTTCAATCCTGTGAGAATTGCTCACGATTATGATAAAGCCGGGGTCCAGGCGATTTCCGTTTTGACCGATCAACACTTTTTCCAGGGCCACAGAGACTTCTTGACGGACATTAAAAAAGTCGTTGATGTTCCGGTATTACGTAAAGATTTCATCATCGATTCCATTCAAGTGGCGGAGAGTGCGTATATCGGAGCAGATGCGATCTTGCTGATCGGAGAAGCTTTAGAAGCAGAAAAGCTCCATGAATTATACCTTCAGGCTGAAGAACTGGGCATGGAAGCTTTGGTGGAAGTCCATAGTGAGGAAACGCTTGAAAAGGTGCTGGGTCAATTCACACCAAAACTCTTAGGGGTAAACAATAGAAACCTCCATACGTTTGAGACGAAGCTGACTCAAACGGAGCGAATGGCAGATTTGGTCCCTGAGCAGTCACTGCTAGTTTCAGAGAGCGGCATTTTCACACATGAAGATGTACAGGAAGTGGTCGCCTATGGAGCGGAAGGTATTCTTGTCGGTGAATCCCTGATGCGTCAGAAGAATATAGCACAGGGGGTACGCGAATTGATGACGGGAGTGGTGGTGTAATGAAGGAACCTTTGGTCAAGCTTTGTGGAAACCGTTCATTAGCTGATTTGGCCAAAACGACATCTTCGGGTGCGACTCACCTCGGCTTCATTTTCGTCAAGAAGACGAAGCGCTACGTTCGTCCGGAAAATGTCGGGCGCTGGGTCAATCTGCTTCGCCCGAGGCAGAAACTGGTAGGCGTCTTTGTCGAGCCGTCCATCCAAGAATTGGAGGAGGTCCTTCATTTCGTCGATTTGGACGTCATTCAGCTTCATGGCAATGAAACAGTTTCCGAGCTGTTGAAAATCAAGGAGGCGTTCGGTCTCCCGGTTTGGAAAGTGATTCATCATCATAAAGATGGAGAAAAGCTAATGGAAGTATTCCAGGGAGTGGCAGATGGTTACGTCATCGATTCGAAAGTGGAAGGCTCGCATGGAGGAACAGGGGTGAGCTTTGATTGGGAAGCTGTACCGAAATACCGTGACCTTGCCCATGAACAAAGCGTCTCCTGCTTGATTGCGGGAGGCATCACGCCTGAGCGTGTGGAAGAGTTGATGACTTTCAATCCTGAAGGGATCGATTTATCCAGTGGTGTAGAAGTGAACGAGCAAAAAGATATAGGCAAGATTCAATCATTGATGAGAGAGGTGGAACGGTATGTTGCAAGTATTCCCGGACGTTAAAGGTAGATTCGGAGATTTTGGTGGTAAATATGTTCCAGAAACATTGATGGGACCGTTACAGGAGCTGGAAAGTGCCCTCGATGAAGCGATGGAAGATCCATCTTTCCTGGAAGAATACCATCATGTATTGAAAGAGTATGCGGGGCGCCCGACTTCTCTCACTTATGCCGATAAGATGACAGAAAAGCTTGGTGGAGCTAAGGTTTACTTGAAACGAGAAGACCTCAACCATACCGGTGCTCATAAATTGAACAATGCCATCGGGCAGGCTCTGCTTGCCAAACGGATGGGGAAAGAAAAAATCATCGCTGAAACAGGTGCCGGTCAGCACGGCGTGGCTTCAGCGACCGTTGCAGCAAAATTCGGCCTGGAATGTAAGGTTTTCATGGGAGAGGAAGACATCCGTCGTCAGGAGTTGAATGTTTTCCGCATGAAGCTTTTAGGGGCGGAAGTGGTATCTGTTTCCAGTGGAAATGGGACATTGAAGGACGCCACCAATGAAGCGATCCGTTACTGGGTCGCCAACTGTGAAGATCACTTTTATCTGATTGGATCTGTCGTAGGTCCACATCCTTATCCTCGTATGGTCCGTGATTTCCAGCGGGTGATCGGTGATGAATCCAAGAAACAGTTCCGGCAAATGGAACAGAATGATCCTGATCGTATATACGCCTGCGTCGGCGGGGGAAGTAATGCAATGGGGATGTTCTATCCTTTCTTGGAAGAAAAATCAGAATTGATCGGTGTCGAAGCGGCCGGGAAAGGAATCGATACGCCTGAGCACGCAGCGACGTTATCCAAAGGCACACCTGGCGTCATCCACGGATCCTTGACGTACTTGATGCAGGATGAGAACGGACAGATCACCGAGCCTTATTCGATATCGGCCGGACTCGATTATCCGGGAATCGGACCGGAACATGCCTATCTTTTCAAGTCCAAGCGTGTCCGCTACGAATCCATAACAGATGAGGAAGCGCTGGATGCCTTGAAACTTCTCACCCAGACAGAAGGCATCATTCCTGCGATTGAAACTGCCCATGCGTTAGCACAAGCGTTCAAGGAAGCGAAAGAGATGTCACCGGAAGAGACGATTCTGATCAACTTATCCGGTCGGGGAGATAAAGACATGTCTACATTGATGGAACATTTCCAGGAGGAGGTTTAAGATGCTTACGAAAACTTCATTTCAAGGGAAATTGACGAAAACCGAAAATTTGTTCATTCCTTTTATTGTGGCAGGCGATCCAAGTCCTGAAATGACGATTGCATACGCGCTCCGTCTTCAGGAAGAAGGAGCGGACATCCTGGAACTCGGGGTACCGTATTCCGACCCTTTAGCCGATGGACCGACCATTCAGCGTGCAGCCAAACGCGCTTTGAATGCCGGCATGTCACTCCGGAAAGCCATTGAGCTTGTTCCGGAGCTTCGTAGACATGGTGTGGAAATACCTGTCGTCATTTTCACGTACTATAACCCTGTCCTTCAAATCGGTCATGAAGAGTTTTTCCGTATGCTTGAAGAGAATGGTGCAGAAGGTGTCTTGATTCCAGATCTTCCGTATGAAGAAAGTGAAGAAGTGAGAAATCTTGCGGAAGCGAGTAATATTGAATTTATTTCTCTGGTTGCGCCCAATTCCGATCAACGTATCAAACAGATCGCCGAACACGCACGCGGATTTTTATATTGTGTTTCCACGCTGGGTGTGACGGGTGAACGTAATGAAATGTCTGCAGACGCCCTCAGATTCATAAAAAAAGTGAAAGAGTTCAGTCCTGTCCCGGTCGCTGTCGGGTTCGGCATATCGACCAATGACCACGTGAAACTGGTTCGTGACCATGCAGACGGAGTAATCATTGGAAGTAAGATCATCCGTCTGATTGAAAGCAATCTTGAATCAATAGAAAAAGGGAACAGCGATGAAGCATTAGACGCCTTTTCAAAGGAGATCAGAACCCTGGTCCAATAATCATACGGAAGGGAAGAGGAGTTGAGTAGAGTTGATCTATATGATTGATCATTATGATTCTTTTACGTACAACCTTGTCCAATATTTAGGTGAACTTGGAGAAGAAGTCATCGTAAGGCGTAATGATGAAGTGGAGCTTGAAGAGATTGAAGAGTTGAGCCCTAAGTTGATATTTTTATCCCCCGGTCCTTGTTCCCCGAATGAAACAGGGAAGACGCTTGAAGTCATCCAAACTTTCAAGATGAAGATTCCGATATTCGGTGTCTGTCTCGGACACCAGGCAATTGCGCAGGTGTTTGGTGGAAAAGTCACCCGGGCGGAGCGGTTGATGCACGGGAAGTCTTCTCAAATATTTCATGATGGAAAAGGGATCTATAAAGGATTGAATAATCCGATGGAAGCGATGCGCTATCATTCCCTCATCGTGGAACTTGGAAATTTACCTGATTGTTTCGAAGTGACCGCTGCAACCGTCGAAGGGGAAGTGATGGGAATCCGTCATTTGGATTTTCCGATTGAGGGGGTTCAATTCCACCCTGAATCCATCGGTACCGATGATGGGAAACAGCTGTTGAAGAATCTAATTCAACAGAGATTGAGAGCTGTACTATAGCTGCTTACAATTATGCGGAAGTCTTTTTATTCAAATCATCATCTAAGGTGAAATAAGGGACTTGCAAGTTAAGCAAGTATAGAGTCACTCGGAATCCTATGGTCTTTTAGACAGAAGCAACTGGTAAGGTTCTAAGATCAAAATAAATGTAAGTATTATAGAAAAGAGCGACTGTCTTATAAAGATTAGTCGCTCTTTCATTATATGATTAACTAAGACCCACGATAGTATATACAATATCTACATTTTAATTTCATGATTTTAAATAAAAAACAACTTTATGATTAGTTGACCATTAGGACTTATTGTTGTTCTGACATCATATATTCTGGGATTTTTTCGTCTTTCATCATATCAATAAAAATCCTGGTTAAGTTACCATCAAACTGCTTCCATGAAAAGTTTTCAAGTTCCTCAAAAGCTTCCTGGTAACTTAATGTCTTCTTGTTATATGTGCGCTGATCGACAGTCATTGTGTCAAATGCATCGCATATAGATATAATTCTTCCTTGTACAGAGATTTCATCACCTATTAAACGTCTAGGATAGCCTTGACCATCCCATCGTTCATGATGATCCCTTATGAATTTCGCAGCCCTTGTCAAGCCTAAGTGCTTTCGTACAATCATATTTCCAATGTGAGAATGACTTTGAACAATAGTATACTCCAAGTCATTAAGTTTGCTTGGTTTTAATAGTATATCTGCAGAAAGCCCCATTTTTCCTATATCATGGAGAAGTGCAGCTATCCTTAGATCCTCATCATAACAGTTAACTCTTTTAGCTAACATGCTGGCCATATACATGACACGTAGAGAATGATATTTGAAGTTGCTTATTATTTCATTATTTTGCGCAATACTATAAAACAGAGATTCGGGGTCTGGTCCCAGACCTATAAAAGAATCTATACTATCGTTATTGAGTACTTCTACTTGAGGTACTTCCTTCTTGAGGGGGAAAATCTCTTCTATTCTTTTATATATTTCATTAAGTGACCATCGTTCATCTCTTTTTTCTGCTATAAATGCTGCTATAGATAAGTCTCTATCGTCGTAAAGTCTTTTACCGTTTTTAATAGGAATATGGTAGTCAAGTTTTTCTTCTAAATCATGGAACCATTCTTGAACAATCGCTGAACTCCTATCAATGGATTGTGAGAGCTCTTCTATTCCATACTTCACTAATATCCACCCTTCCTAGTTTTTTTAACAACCATAGGATAATTATACTATAAAATTACATTTATTGGTATTTTTTAGTCATTCATTATACATATATATAACTCTATGAAAAAAATATAAACCCCTTGATTATTTTATAAATAATAGATAAAATTAAACTTGTCGCAATAATTATAATACGGGGCATTAGCTCAGCTGGGAGAGCGCTACACTGGCAGTGTAGAGGTCAGCGGTTCGAGCCCGCTATGCTCCACTACCCAGAACCCTTGCTTAATAGCAAGGGTTTTTTTGATTTCTTTTCACTCAACCTCTATAATATGTAGAGTGACAGTAACAACATCCATAATTACTTTGGTTTACATATCAAGTGTAAACTTGTTGTCTTATAGACAAATGAAAGAGAGGAATGATGATTTTGGGAAAGAATAATGTAGGTGTCATCGGCCTTGCGGTCATGGGGAAAAACCTTGCATTGAATATCGAAAGCAGAGGATTCTCTGTATCGGTTTTCAACCGTACGTATGAAAAAACACAGGACTTCCTGAACGATGAGGCGAAAGGAAAAGACTTCACTGGTGCTGAAACGATTGAAGAATTCGTCGCTTCCCTTGAGAAGCCTCGTAAGATTCTTTTGATGGTAAAAGCAGGTCCAGCCACTGATGCGACGATCCAATCTCTACTTCCACACTTGGATGAAGGAGATATTCTTGTAGATGGCGGAAACACACTTTATGAAGAAACGATCCGTCGTAATGAAGAGCTGAAGGAATCCGGCATCCACTTTATCGGGACAGGTGTTTCCGGTGGAGAAGAAGGTGCACTTAAAGGACCTTCCATCATGCCTGGTGGACAGAAAGAAGCGTATGAAATGATCAAACCAATTCTGGAATCGATTTCTGCAAAAGTGGATGGCGAGCCATGCACGACTTACATCGGTCCGGACGGCGCAGGTCACTTCGTGAAAATGGTGCACAACGGAATTGAATATGGCGATATGCAGCTGATTGCAGAAGCGTATTCTATCCTTAAAGACGTTGTAGGTCTTTCCAGTGAAGAACTTCATGAAGTATTCAAAGAGTGGAATGAAGGTGAACTGGATAGTTACTTGATCGAGATCACCGCTGATATTTTCACGAAGAAAGATGAAGAGACTGGCAAACCAATGGTCGATGTCATCTTGGATAAAGCTGGGCAGAAAGGAACAGGGAAATGGACGAGTAAGAACGCTCTTGATTTAGGGGTTCCACTTCCATTGATCACTGAGTCTGTATTCGCCCGCTTCATTTCTTCCCTGAAAGATGAGCGTGTCGAAGCAAGCAAAGTATTGAGCGGCCCAGAGGCGAAGATCCAGGACGAGAATAAGAAAGAATTGATCGATGCGATCCGTAAAGCTCTATATATGAGTAAGATCTGTTCTTATGCTCAAGGATTCGCTCAAATGCGTTCAGCTTCCGAAGAGTATGGCTGGGACTTGAACTATGGCGACATTTCTATGATCTGGAGAGGTGGATGCATCATTCGTGCCCGCTTCCTGCAGAACATCAAAGAAGCCTATGACCGTGATCCAGCTCTTGCGAACCTGTTGTTGGATCCATACTTCAAAGAAATCGTAGATGAATACCAGTCCTCTCTACGTAAAGTCATTTCTGTAGCAGTTGAGAACGGAATTCCGGTTCCGACATTCTCAAGTGCGATCGCTTATTATGACAGCTACCGTACAGCAGATCTGCCTGCAAACCTGATCCAGGCGCAGCGTGACTATTTCGGTGCACACACGTATCAGCGTAAAGATAAAGAAGGCACATTCCATACGAACTGGATGGAATAAAAAAATAGAACTTGTAGAAAACCCTTGTCGATGACAGGGGTTTTTCTTTTTGAAAATTTTTTTAAAGCTGAAAAACCGTCATGACGGTTTTCATTACATAGACATTAAAAAAATTACAAAAAAATGACAAAAACATGTTTAAAGCGCTTACAAACCCGGAACACATAAAATGTAAATACTTTATAGGAGGTTTTATAGTGATTAAAAAGTTGTTTGTCGTTTTCGTCACTGCTCTGGTATTTACAGGATTACATAGTCCTGTCTTTGCGGAGGATCATGGAGAACCGCCAGTCAAAGATTTGGAACAGCAATTCAAGAATGTACTTATGGTAGAAACTGAAGAAGATGGGGAAGTCACAAAGTATGATTCCATGGATGAAGTCGAACAAGAATTGGATGCGTTCATGACGAAACCATTAGTGGATCATTATTCGGAAAAGTACTTCATGGAGGAAAACGATAAGCTTTACAAAAAGTCTTTAGGATATCCGATTTTCGTAGAAACAGATAAAGATTATGAATTAGAGAAGGTCAGTGAAAACAAGTACAAGCTGACGCAAGAAGGAAGCAGCCAAACTCATGGAGATTATACCTTCGAAGTGACGTACAGCTATGAAGCCGGCAAGTGGGTATTCTCTGAACGTTCTGCGACTCAAAACGGTGATGGCGGAGAAATGCCGGATACCGCGACCCCTGCACCGATGATCATGTTGGCTGGTGCTGGTATCATGCTGCTTGGAGCATTCGCTTTGTTTACCAGAAGACGTACGGTTTAAATTTTCGGATGACGTAATGTGAATCTCTGAATTATTGTAAAGCGGTTCCTAACCGGAACAAACAATTACTTTTCAGGAGGTATTATAGTGATCAAAAAGTTGTTTATCGTTTTCGTCACTGCTTTGGTATTTACAGGGCTGAATAATCCTGTCTTTGCAGAGGATCATGGAGAGCCGCCGGTGGAAGATTTGGAAAAGCAGTTTAAGAACATAGTCTTACTGGAGAAAGAGGAAGACGGGAAGGTAAAAGAATATGATTCCCTTGATGCCATTGAACAGGAAATGGACAGTATCATGACAAAACCGTTGGTGGATCATTATTTGAACAAGTACTACACAGAAAAAAACGGTGAAGCTTATGGGAAAGACTTAGGTTATCCGGTCTTCGTTCAGCTGGACGAAGATTACGACTTGGAAAAGGTCAATGAAAACAAATACAAATTGACCCAGGAAGGTTACCTTGAAACCAATGGAAATTACACGTTAGAAGTGATGTACAGCTATGAAGCAGGTAAATGGGTGTTCTCTGATCGCTCTGTTACTCAAAACGATGATGGTGGAGAAATGCCGGATACCGCAACACCTGCACCGATGATCATGTTGGCTGGCGCTGGTATCATGATTCTTGGCGCACTAGCGTTGTTTACTAGAAGACGCACGGCGTAATAGCAAGGATGATGTAATATGAAAAAGTTTGGGTTCATACTGCTGATGATTGGAGCAGCGGTCATCATTTGGGGTGGGCATTCCTGGTGGAGCCAGGTCAATGCCATCACCCATGACCCTGTTAAAATTCAGGAAGAACACCAAGGCTGGAAAAAAACAGAGGCTCAAAAAACGGTGAAGACGCTTGAGCGTGTGAAAAAAGATCATAATTTTGAAACGGGTGAAAAGGTAGGTTCACTCGCCATTCCTAGAATCGGAAACCAATATGATGTGTTCTGGGGAACCGGTGAAGACACTTTGAAAAAAGGGGTGGGACTCCATGAAAGCAAGTGGACCACAACCCCTGATCAACAAGGGCACGTTGTTCTTTCCGGACACAGGGAAACGGTTTTCCGTAACTTGGATAAGGTGAAAAAAGGGGATCACCTTTATGTCGACTTCGAAGGTGTAACTTACGATTATCAAGTGAGGAAAATATGGATTACACACGAAGATGATCGGTCGGTCATTGTGAAAAAAGACAAGCCGACACTCACCCTCACCACCTGTTATCCGTTTGATTATGTAGGTTCCGCTCCTAAACGTTACATCATTCAAGCCGAATTAGTTTCTAAAGAGTCTCAAAATGAATGATTTTCTGGTGGAAAGCTCACGCATTCAGCGTGGGCTTTTTTATTTTAGGATGCTCAAAAAAATTTTTTCAGAAATTTACTGAGTCGAATGAAACGGTCTTAGGTATGCTGAAACCTTGTTATGCCCCTTTTATAGAACAATACCGTCAAAAGCTGACAAAATAATATTCTGAAAATTGTTAATTTTTGCATTGACTTCTTTTTCGGAATCGATATACTTTTTTATATGACAGCGCTTTCAAAAAGAAAGGAGGATACCATTGGCTATTTTAGAAGTGAATGATTTGTCTTTGAAATTCGGTGGTGTCAAAGCATTGGATCAAGTTTCCTATCATGTGGAAAAAGGGGAGATCTTTTCTCTCATCGGCCCGAATGGTGCCGGGAAAACCAGTATGCTGAACTGCATCAGTGGTCTTTATACACCATCATCAGGGTCTATTAAATTTAAGGGGAAGGAGATCCTCGGGATGAAGCCATACAACCGGACTTCATTAGGAATTTCCAGGGCCTTTCAAAACATCGCTTTATTTGCTCATATGTCCGTCCTCGATAACTTGAAACTGGGACGCCACGTGAGAATGAAATCCGGCATGTTCAAAGGAGGTATGTACTGGGGAGGAGCGGAAAAAGAAGAAGTATCTCACCGTAGATCGGTCGAGCAGGTCATCGAATTTTTAGAAATGCAGGATATCCGTCACACGCCCGTGGGCACTTTACCATATGGTCTGCAAAAGCGAGTGGAAGTAGGGAGGGCCCTTGCCTTGGAGCCTGAATTGATATTACTCGATGAACCGATGGCCGGTATGAACAGTGCTGAAAAAGAAGACATGGCACGTTTCATCCTGGACATGCATGAATTGAATGGCATTACCGTGTTTCTCATTGAACACGACATGGGTGTCATCATGGATTTATCCGATCATATCGCGGTCCTGGATTTCGGGAAGAGAATCGGGTTCGGAACGCCGGAAGAGATTCAGAAGAATCCGGAAGTCATCCGGGCTTATCTTGGAGAACAAGAAGTCACCACTTAAAAGGAAGAAGGGGGAGATCTATGGATGGCTCAGCAGACACTGCCACAATTGTTGTTAAGTAAGGCTGGAAATGAAGGAAACAAAGTCGCTTTCAGACAGAAAGACTTAGGGATATGGAATGAATGGACTTGGAAAGATTATTATGAAGCCGTAGAGACATTCGCTCTAGGTTTACAGAAACAATTCGCAATAGAAAAATCAGAAAAAGTCGGCATCATCGGAGATAACCGTCCGCATTGGATCGTGTCAGAACTTGCCATACAATCGCTTGGTGCGATACCAGTAGGGATCTATCAGGATACCACTTCCAGCCAATTAATCCATTACATACGTTCAAGTAAGGTGAAAACCCTTATAGTCGAAGACCAGGAACAAGTTGATAAAGTACTGGAAGTGATAGACACCCTTCCAAGCGTAGAACAGATCATTTACTACAATCCTAAAGGCTTACGGAACTATACCCACAATAAACTCCATTTCTTTGATGATATTCAAGCTATAGGTCAGAAAGAAGTCGCCCGCCACCCTCAGCTTATTCAAGATAAAATCAGTCAATCCGTCCCCGCAGATCTTGCTTTCATTGCTTTCACATCAGGAACAACCGGAATTTCAAAAGCTGCACAATTCACACATGCAAACCTGATTCAAACTGCGTTATCCATTGATGAAGTTGATGCCGTCCATGAAAAAGATGATTATTTATCTTTCCTATCTCTGGCGTGGATATGCGAACAGGTGATGGCCGTTGGACTTTCTTTGACGAAAGGGCTGACCATCAATTTTCCGGAAGAGCCATCGACGATTTTGAACGATTTAAGAGAAATCGGACCTCACATCATTCAAGCACCTCCTAGAACTTACGAAAACATTTTAGCTCGTTTCCATGTACGCATTAGTGACACGACTCCTTTAAAAAGTAAAGTGTATTCTCTTTTTGAACCACTGATCGAAATGAATGCTGGGATAAAATTGAGCAACCGCTCAGTCTCTTCATCTTTCAAAGCTTTTTATACGGTGGGAGATTACTTGATGTTCAGTGCCATTCGAGATCATTTAGGGCTTTCAAGAGTCAAACGGGCTTATGTGACAGGAGGAGTGTTGAACTCTGATGCGCTTGGATTTTTCCAAGGGATGGGGGTCAATGTCAAACAGACGTACGGATCCGTCGAGAGTACCGGTTACATCTCGATTCAACGGGACGGGGAAGTGGACAGGGAAACCTCCGGAAAGCCGCTCCCTTCAACATCGGTAACGTTAGCGGAAAATGGTGAACTACAAGTCGAGGGTCCTCAAGTGTTTGCCGGTTACTTAGGTGAAGAAAAGCCGGAGGTCGTGAGCACAGGAGATTATGGAGAAATCATGGAGAATGGAGATCTGAAAATCATAGACAGGTTGGAAGACTTCATTCGGTTAGAAACCGGGACAGAGGTATCTTCGAGTCAGATGGAAGCTGAAATGAAGAAAAGTCCATACATTCAAGATGCCATTGTTTTTGGACATCAACGGTCTTTCTTGACAGCCATGGTCCATATCAATCGATCCAGCGTAGGAAGATGGGCTGAAAAAAATCAAATCACTTATAAAAGTTTTTATGATTTAGTCACTGCTGAAGAAGTCGTCCAACTCATCCGGGAAGAGGTCGGGAACATCGTTAAAACTCTTCCGGAAGAAATTCAGGTGAAGAGGTTTGTAATCCTGCCTGAAGAACTGGATGTGCCAGAGGGAGAGCTGACACCTACACAAAAAGTGATTCGAAGTAGGATAGCTGAAAAATATGAGGAGTACTTGAATGCATTGTATCGTGCTCCAGGGTCCATCGCTTTAAATGATACTGAAACAGGAAATCTCAAGGAGAATGCTGTACAGATTATTTCCCTTGAAATTTCACAGGGGGTGGCTTGAATTGACGTTCTTTATTCAAATGTTAGTGAGCGGTATCGTAGTGGGCAGTATTTATGCCCTTGTCGCATTAGGGTTTGTTTTAATCTATAAAGCTAGTGATGCTCTTAACTTGGCGAATGGTGAATTTGTGCTGATCGGGTCTTATGTGTGTCTGACGCTGATTACTGTGCTGAAGCTGCCATTCCTGCTTGCGATTTTGATTACACTTGTTTTCAGTGCTCTGCTCGGTTTGATGGTAGAGAAGATGGTTTTAAGACCTCTTTTGAATGCTCCCACCATATCGGTCATCATGGCGACCATCGGGCTTGGGAATCTGCTTGCAGGATTGACGCATGTGGTCTGGGGCCACCAAACACGCATGTACCCACAGATTTTTCCTGACACACCAGTAACATTCGGGGGAGTCATCATCACTCCTGTGTATTTATGGTCGTTTGTCATTGTCATGTCCCTATTGATCGCCTTCACGGTATTCTTTAAATTTTCCAAAATGGGAATTGCGATGCGGGCGGTTGCAGATGACCTGCAGGCAGCTGCATCGATGGGGATCAGTGTGAAGAAAGTGTTTGCCATCACCTGGGCGATCGCTTGTGTGGTTGCTGCGGTAGGCGGTGTACTACTTGGAAACATCAATGGAGTCAACGCTACGATGTCCGTCATCGGTTTGACAGTTCTTCCCGTCGTCATACTAGGAGGTCTTGATAGTATTGCAGGCGCCATTGTCGGAGGTTTCATCATCGGTATCGCACAAAGTATGGCAGGCGGTTACCTGGATCCGATGGTCGGCGGAGGATTGAAAGACGTATTTCCATTCATCATCGTCATCTTGATTTTGATGATCAAACCTTATGGATTATTCGGCAAGGGTGGAGTAGAAAGGGTGTGAAGATATGAGAAATCCATTTGTCATGGAATGTGGAACATACAAAACGCGTTACAAAAAAGATATGGCGATTTTCAGCTCGAGAAGAGTGAGGATCCGGATGCTGATTTTGACAGCGTTGGCTTTTCTGTTTCCATTGCTCACCAATGATTACATCGTCGGTTTAGCTACGTTATGTGCGATTGCATCAATCGGTGCAATCGGATTGAATATCTTGACAGGTTTTACTGGGCAGATCTCCATTGGAGTCGGAGCGTTTCTTGGCGTGGGGGGGTATACGTCAGCCATTATAACAAGCACACTCGGCTTGAGTTTCTGGTTTGCGATTCCGATTGCCGGAATCGTCACAGCTGCAGTCGGAGCGCTATTCGGGATTCCTTCGCTCCGGTTGAAGGGTCTTTACTTAGCGATTGCCACTCTCGCTGCTCAATTCATCATTCTATTCGTGATTACACGATGGACAAGCTTGACCGGCGGGACGTCCGGGATGGTCCTGCAGCGTCCATCCATCGGCGGATTCTCGTTCATGTCTGCTGACAGCTATTATTATATCTGTCTCGCGGTATTGTTATTTACGATCATTTATACTCTGAATCTATTTCGGAGCCGTATCGGAAGGGCTTTCTTAGCTGTTCGTGACCGTGATGTCGCCGCTCAAATCATGGGGATCAACCTTTTTACATATAAGGTACTTTCCTTTGCTATCAGTTCCTTTTTCGTAGGAGTTGCGGGTGCACTTTTAGCTCATTACACGATGATCGTAAGCCCGGAACTCTACAGCATTACGGTATCGATCCAGTACCTGGCTATGATTCTCGTTGGAGGATTAGGAAGTATTCTGGGGTCTATCCTTGGAGCGATCTTCATTGTACTCCTTCCGGTCATCCTTGGTTATGGGGTGGATTTCGCTTCCATTTTCCTGCCGGATATGCACCATATGTTAGCTGCATTCCAGGAGGTTGCATTTGGCGCGATCATTATCTTTTTCCTGATTTTTGAGCCTGGGGGTCTGGCCCATATTTGGAATAACATCAAAAATTATTTCAAGCTGTGGCCGTTTTCTTATTAGGGATAAGAACAAATCTTTTTGTTCTTTAAAAAAATAAAAACAGAGGGAGTCGAGCGAATGATTACTAAATGGTCAAAAGGTATCTTGTTAGGTGTTTGTATGATTGCTTTGGCAGCTTTAGCCGCATGTGGAGGCGAGTCTTCCGGTGCGACCGCAGAAGACGGGGACACAGTGAAAATCGGGGCCCTTTATGATATCACAGGTGGAACCGGTGATGTCGGTACTCCTTACTCTGAAGGAGAAGAAGCCTATTACGAATATTTGAACAGCAAAGGTGGAATCAACGGCGTTCAAGTTGAAGTCATCGGTGATGATTATGCTTACGATATGGCAAAAGGACAACGCTTATATCAAGAGCTGAGAGACCGTCACAAAGTAGCAGCGATCCTTGGCTGGGGAACGGCTGATACAGAAGCATTGAGACAACAGGTCGCTCATGATAAATTCCCATACTTCTCTGCATCGTACTCTGAAAACCTGAAGAACTTGGAAGAAAGTCCGTATAACTTCCTGACAGCAGCCACCTATTCCGATCAAGGGCGTGCTGTAGTCAAGTGGATCAAAGATAATCATGAGGGCGGCGAACCGACGCTTGCTCTTCTATATAATGATACAGCTTTCGGACGTTCACCGGTCGAAGATATCAAGGAATATGCAGCGGATATGGGCGTTAAAGTGGTGGATGAACAGGTCATCCCGGTCACTGCTACAGAAGCGCAGTCTCAAATGTTGAATATGAAGAAGAAGAATCCGGACTATGCAATCATCCAGCAGACGTGGGGCGCAGCAGCAACGATTTTACGCGAAGCTAAAACGCTGGATATCGATACACAGTTCATCGGCTTGAACTGGGCTACCGGTGAGGGAGTCGTAGAGATTGCCGGCGATGCAGCTGAAGGGATGCTTGGGGTCGTGACTCACGCCTTCCCTTATGAGGATTTGGAAGGAATGAAAGAAATCAAAGAGTATTTGGATTCCAAAGGTTTAAGCACGGATGATGTGAGTCAGAAATTCGTCCAAGGCTGGGTCACCGCTAAAATCATGGCAGAGGGGATCGGTAACGCTGAGGAATTGACTGGTGAAGGAATCCGTAAAGGCCTCGAGCAGATCGATCAAATGGATTTAGGTGGATTGGCTGCGCCTGTAACCTTCACGAGTGATAATCACTCAGGAACGAACCAGGTCCGCCTGGCTCAAGTAAAAGACGGCAAGTTCGAAGTCATTTCAGATTATTTCAGTCACGAAGATTAAATGAAAAGAAGGAGGCCGGTAGAAATGGCCTCCTTTTCTTCAAAAGGTGGGAGGGAACAGTTTGTTACATATCAATAATATAGAAGTCGTCTATTCAAAAATGATTTTAGTATTGAAAGGGATGTCGCTGGAAGTGCCAGAAGGAAAAATCGTCGCCCTGCTTGGAAGCAATGGCGCAGGGAAATCGACGACCCTGAAGTCAATCTCCGGTCTCCTGGCCGGGGACGGTGGAGAGCTGACCAAAGGGTCGATCACTTATCACGGCGAAGAAATAAGTGGCTTCAGCCCTGATCAAATTGTTCAAAAAGGAATTTTTCAAAGTATGGAAGGAAGACGTGTCTTCAAGCATCTGACGGTGGAAGAAAACTTGATTGCAGGTGCGCATACGAGAAAGGATCGGAATCATCTAAAGCATGACATGGAGCGGGTTTATCATTACTTCCCTAAGTTAAAGACACTACGTTCCCGTCACGCCGGTCTTCTATCAGGAGGGGAACAGCAGATGCTGGCCATAGGTAGAGGCATCATGGCCAAACCGAAATTACTTTTGCTTGATGAGCCCTCTTTAGGGATCGCCCCTTTGTTAGTCAAAGAAATCTTTCAGAATATCAAACAGATCAACAAGGAAGAAGGAACCTCCATTCTAGTAGTGGAGCAGAATGCTAACGTAGCCTTATCCATCGCTGATTACGGTTATATCGTCGAAGATGGCCGCTCCGTATTGGAAGCACCTGTCAGTGAGTTGATGGAAAATAAGGAAGTGCAGGAACACTACTTAGGAATGAGTGATGAAGGCAGAAAGAATTATCGAGAAGTGAAATCTTACCGAAAGAAGAAGCGGTGGGTTTAACTTCGGACAAAAAAGCACCCTTAAATGGGTGTTTTTTTATTGTCTAAGACCCACATTAGAGCTTATCCCTTGTTGTTAGGTGGCATAATGACGTTTCTTTAACACTCAGTGAACATGAGCTATCCTATGCGCTCGTTTCCTCTATATTCAGGTGTAACCAGCTAGTTGACGGGTTGTCCGTACATCTCTATAATTAACCACTATGTGTAAAAAGCCGGATTCAAACATTTTTATATATGATGGCTTTTTCATAAAAGAAAAAAGGTTAAAAACACCTAGGAGGAAAATAATGAACGAAAAGATCGGTAACAGAACGAAGGTGGACTGGATCGCTTTCGGTATCAGTGGAGGCATGTTGGTCTTATTCCTACTCTTGTCTCTAATGAACAAAACCATGATGGGTGAGTGGATTTCCAGTTCGTTCGACTTCTCTGTTACATTCTTTGGTGCTTTCTGGCAGCTCTTATTGCTGGCTACATTCGTAGTGGGAGTGTGGATGGCACTATCGAAATATGGAAAAGTGAGATTAGGTAAAAAAGATAAACCTGAAAACGGATGGTTCCGTTGGGTTTCCATGATATTATGTACATTGCTCGCAAGTGGAGGGGTTTTCTGGGCAGCCGGTGAACCGATTTATCATTTCTTGTCCACTCCACCGTTATTTGCAGAAGATGGCATGACAAGAGCAGAAGCGGTCATCCCTGGATTGGCTCAGAGCTTTTTCCACTGGGGATTCACGGGATGGGCGTGTCTCGGTACCGTAGCGACAATCGTATTGATGTACGCGCACTATCACAAAGGATATCCGCTTAAGCCTCGTACGATTTTGTATCCGATAGCCGGTGAGAAAATTTTCAACAAAAATAGTGTGCTTGGGTCAACTGCGGATATTGTATCGATTGTAGCTGTGGCAGCTGGTACGATCGGTCCCATCGGTTTCTTAGGACTGCAGGTGGGATACGCGTTGGACTATCTATTTGGTATTCCGAACACGATGTTCACTCAGTCGCTCGTCATTATCTTTTTAGTTACCATTGCAGCTGTATCAGCAGCTTCAGGCGTTGACAAAGGAATCCAGCTGCTTAGCCGGATGAATGTGGGCCTTGCTATCGTATTGATGATCGGAATGTTGATTTTAGGACCGACGTTATTCATCATCGATTCTTTCATCGGTGCAGAAGCGTATCAAATTCAAAACTTCATTCAAATGAGTCTGTACCGTGGGGATAGCGGCTGGTTAGGATACTGGACTGTGTTCTTCTGGGGATGGTTCCTGGGATTCGGTCCAGCTATGGCGATGTTCATCAGCCGTATTTCAAGAGGTCGCACGATTCGAGAGTTGATTCTGGCGGTAGCGATTATCGCACCGATCGTCAGTAACTTCTGGTTTGCCGTTGTTGGCGGCTCAGGATTGTTTTACGAACTTGAAAATCCGGGAGCGATCTCTACAGCATTGAATGAAACAGGCATGCCGGCAGCTGTCATGGCGATTATGGAGCAAGTGCCATTCGGTATGGTCATGGCGGCAGGATTCTTGGTCGTGACTATCATCTTTGTCGCGACGACTGCGGACTCCATGTCCTACTCTGTCGCTGTTACGTTGACAGGAAACACTCATCCGCCTCGCATGCTGCGTGTGTTCTGGGCGCTGCTGTTCGGTGCTATTGCCGCAACGTTGCTCGGAATTGGAGAGAGTAGTATTCAGACGTTACAGAACTTCATCGTTGTCACGGCTGTTCCAGTCTCCCTCTTACTTCTTCCACCGGTTTGGCTTGCTCCGAAGCTGGCCAAAGTGATGGCGAAAGAGCAGGGGATCATCAGTGATCAACCTCTCCCTTCTGTTGAAGATGTGAAAAAACGGAAAACTTCATAAATAGATGAACCCGCACTATGTCGATTAAAGTGCGGGTTTTTATTATTTAATTAGGGGTATGTATAAGTTAATTGTAAAAATATGGTTGAAAGGTGTGTGGAGATGAAAGAAAATCAAACGATTCGGAGCCTCAGGATCAGACATTTCATTCAAATAATAGTTTGGGTGCTGCTGGCAGAAGGGCTGGCCCATTATTTGTTAGTCTCTGATGTATCTAAGAATATTTTTGCTGTGGTCTTAGGTGTTTTATTGGTTGGGGTGGTATTCATTTTCTTCTATCAGAAGAAGACCGGTAAAGTAGTCGGGACGCGCACACATAAAAAAATCATGGAATATGAGCGTGATCGTTTAGGGGAAAAGAAGTGGCAGCGCCAAAGAAACATCGGATTCTCATTTATGGTACTGCTCGCCATTCTTGCTTTTTCAGCGTTATGGTTCCTCGATTTACCGGTGGAAGAAACAGGAAGAAGTGTATTCAGCTACTATATTGGAAGTATCATCGGTGTCAGTGGAGGCTACTGGAGTCGTGCGAAGAAGATCGATCAAAAATCACATGAGGAGAAGGAAAATTACGGCACATGACCAATTGATTTGTTTTATAACTGGAAAACAGGGAAATAGGCAAAAAAGATCGAGTATAAGAGGTGTTGCCTATGTTGTTTTCTGGAACGAAAGTATCAGACCTATCTAAAGCATCTGTATTCACTATTTTAATCGGATTCATCACGATTGGCGTAGCGTTCAATTTGTTCTTTGAATTAGCGGATCAAGTAATGGAAGACGAAAAGTTTCTTATTGATCAATGGGCGATTGATGTCGTTGTAGCCATCCAATCCGGGTGGCTTGATCAAACCTTCACCTGGATTACAGAGACAGGATCTGTATGGTGGATTACGACTGCATCCATTATCCTGGTTGTCTATCTGTTTTTAGGTTCCGCATTCAGCCGTTGGGTGGCGGTTTATTTTATCATCAACATGCTGGGAATCAGCGCTTTGACGAAGCTGCTGAAATTATATTTCGAACGGCAGCGGCCGGAAGTGCTCGCAGAATATGATGGCACGGGCTTCAGCTTTCCGAGCGGTCACTCTACCGGAGCGATCGTGTTCTATGGATTTCTTGTTTATCTCGTAACCATCACTCATTGGAAAAAGTCACTCAAGTGGATCTTGAACAGTTTTCTAGTTTTATTGATTTTAGCTGTCGGATTGAGCCGCGTCTACTTAGGTGTCCATTACCTTACAGATATTCTCGCAGGATTTCTGTTTGGACTGGCCTGGTTGTTCGTATGTATTTCAGCTCTTGAAATGACGCTTTGGAATCAAAGGCGGAGAAGAAAGTAGTTATAGAACCTATGAGAGAGGGTACGTAATTAGTAGAACTGCTAAAGGAGTGAATCGTTGATGTTATTATACATTCTAGCTATATTTCTACCACCTGTTGCTGTTTTATTGACAGGCAAACCGATGAAAGCAATTTTGAACTTGATATTGACGTTGATTTTCTTCGTGCCGGGGGCTGTCCACGCAGCTCTTGTCGTAAAAGATCACTACGCTCATTAAATAAGAAATCCACCTGCAATTGTAGCAGGTGGATTTTTTTGAGTTTGGTCGATAAATGAACTTTTTCGCTGATAAATCCAATTTTCCGCTGATATAATCAGAAAATCGCTGATACCCTATACTCCACGCTTATTTCCCCATACGAGCGCATGTACTTGTGGCAGTACCCGCGCTTGGTTCAATTTCTCTGAAGCGACGGCCTGGTCGATCAGCCATTCGTACTGATCCAATAGATGACTTGCGAGATTCGCAGACTCATCTTCTTCCAAATCATCATTTCCTACCTGCAGGAAGAAAGGAACATCAGGATAACGTTCGTGTACGTCCTCTGCATAACGCATATCTTCTTCATTAAAAATGACCACTTTCAAGCTTGTGTTCCGAAGGCGGCCGGCTTCTTTCAAACGGTGGATGATATCATCCAATATGCTCCAGTTCGTTTTCATTTTCGAACTTGGCGGCTTCGGGGAAATGGTCAAGTCATCAATGGAAGTGAACCAATCCTGCCAGCGGCTTCCCTGTGTTTCAAGAGCCACTTCGACCCCTTGTTCGTGTAGAGGATCGATCAGCTCATGTAAATTTTTCAAAAGCGCAGGGTTTCCTCCTGATATCGTGACGTGGTTGAATTTGTTGCCACCGATGTCATTCAACCGATCAATGATCTCTTCGGCGGTCAATCGTTCGATATCCTCTTTGGCGCTGCCGTCCCATGTAAACGCAGAATCACACCAGGCGCAGCTATAGTCGCACCCGGCCGTCCGGACGAACATCGTTTTCCGGCCGACGACCATTCCTTCTCCCTGGATGGTCGGTCCGAAGATTTCTAATACGGGGTACTTATTCATGTGTTCATCCACTCCCGGCGTGCTTCTGCAAAGCTTGTCGGCGTCTCATACAGTTTGACGAATTCGACACGGCAGTCATTCGGATCGTTTTTCAATGCTTCTTCCATTTTTTCATAAATCCAGACGACCATATTTTCAGCGGTCGTGTTCATTTTTGGCAGTGTATCATTCAAGTAGCGGTGATCAAGGTGGATTTCGATTTGCTCTTTCCAGATTTTCTTGATATCACCGAAGTCCATGACGATTCCGATGTCATCGACGAAACCGCTGATTCCAAAAATGACTTTATACGTATGTCCATGAAGGTTTTTGCATTTTCCTTCATAACAGTGAAGGTGGTGAGCAGCATCGAAAGTGAATTCTTTGCTGACCATTACACGCTTTTTGTGGTATTTCAATTCTTCGCGTTTAATATCCTGATCGATTTTCTGCAAGTTTTCTACAATTGTAAATCCGTACATTACTGCTTCACCTCTTTACGTTTTTCAAGATACGTCTCTAAACCGTTTTGGCGCAGTTCACAGGCAGGGCATTCCCCACATCCATCACCGCGGATGCCGTTGTAGCAGGTGAGTGTTTTTTCACGGACGTATGTGAATGCGTCTAATTCATCCGCCAATTCCCACGTTTCTGCTTTATCGAGCCACATGAGAGGTGTATGAATGACAAATTGATCATCCATAGATAAATTCAAGGTGACATTCAAGGATTTTACAAACACGTCACGGCAGTCAGGGTAACCACTAAAATCTGTTTCACATACACCGGTAATGACGTTTTTCGCGCCGATCTGGTTGGCGACGATGGTTGCAAAAGATAAGAATAATAGATTACGGCCCGGGACGAAGGTGGATGGCAGTTCTCCATTTTCTCCATCTTTCACCTCGATGTCATCACGGGTCAATGCGTTGGGCGCCAGCTGATTCAACAGAGACATATCGAGAATATGATGCTTCAAATCCATGTCATTGGCAATTTCTTTGGCTACTTCTATTTCTTCTTTATGACGCTGGTTATAATCAAACGTCACCAATTCGACGTGATCGAATTTTTTCATTGCCCAGAAAAGGCAGGTCGTACTATCTTGACCGCCGCTGAAAACGACGACTGCTTTATTGTTTTTTTCCATAAAAAAATTCTCCTTTCAATCAAGAAAAAGAGAATTCTACACACCCAAAAACATAAAAAAACCATACCTAAGGCAAGGTATAGTTCCATCCTTAGTTTTTTATAGAGGGTGTCGCTAGAACCTCTCCCGTTATATTTACGGATTTATTATTTTATTATCAGACCAACAGAAATTATAACATGAACGGGGTGAAAAAAGGAAGTATTCATTCGTTATCCTGAATTTGAATATGTTACCATTATCTAAGCATACATAGAGAGGGGAGAGTATGGTGAAAAATAGAATCATAGAAATTGCAGTCGTCGTCATTGCTTTTTCGGGTTGGTTTTTCTTGATGGATTTATCCTATGAAGGCCTGGAAATAGCGAAAGAAAGATTCGATGGCTTATATGTGTACTACTACATATTTACTTCACTGGGAGTTTTATTTGGAATAATGCTGGAATATAAAAAGGTCATTCAGTTATTCAAAGGAAATTGGAAGCTGGATTGGACGTTGCTGTTTTCGGTTTCTCTTCTGATCCTTGCTTTTATTATTTCCCCGTGGAATATATTACAGTGGTTCAGTGCCGATCCTCCATTATTCATTGAAGTCTTTTCTATGCCTCAAACAGAATTGATCCTGCCGATATTAGCAGGTGTTGTACTTGTCAGATCGTTGACCGGAGAAGAAGGGGATCAGCGGTAGTTTGTAAGAAATTGAATAGGATACAGGTTTAGTTAAAAGGCTGCCAGGCATATGGCAGCCTTTTTTGTCTTAGGGTCAGTGAAATTTTAGTCTCATCAATCATGTGAATTCCATAGGAGTTTATTCGTTTTCTGAAGCTACGTTACGTTTTGGTACTTTTGAAACTTCCATATTTCATTAGTACATTCCCTATTAATCACAGAAGAGTGCCCTTAACAAAACAGTTCCTTCAGAGGCGGTTGTTTATAAAAAAATCCCCTCCACCAAAGTGGCGAAGGGAATTATTCATGCATCCTTACTTTAAAGAAGATGTGATTTGTTCGATTTTGTCTTGATTATTTGATTTGAAATCTTGCACCCATCCATCTACCTTAGAATTCCAGTTATTTATCTTCTCGCCAAATCCTTCTTTGTCTTTACCTATTTCTTCAGCGAATTTACTTTCCAAAATATGATAACGATACTCTTCAGATTTGTATTCATATAGGTATTCATCGATTGTTAAATCTAACCCTTTTAGTAAATTCATTAAATCTTCAGGCTTTTCTTCTTTAAAGGTTTTAGAATACTGATCCAAGACTTCTTTCAGTTCAGCATCACTGACTGAAAATCCTTGCTCTTTCGCTTTGTGATAAATCGCTTCTTTTTCAATCAAAGATTCGATGGCTGCTTGACGAGCTTCGCCTGCATTCATTTTTTTGTCTTCCACTTTCATTTCTTGGTTGAAATAAGTGACCTGTTCAATGTTCTTGTGCGTAAGGAATTTCATTTCTTCAACACTTGAAGGCTTTCCGCCAATTGTATCCTCCAGCGAGGACATCACCGCACCGAAGTTCTCCTGCTTGCTGTTCATCAACGAAGCTCCTGCTGCTACAACCAATACCAAGGCAAGAGCACCAAATAAAATAATTTTTTTCTTCAAAATAGAACCTCCTTACAGATTGTTATTACGAAGCATCCACTGGATGTCCAATAGGTTGGACGTTACCAGCTTTCCATACGATGTTGAATTCTGACTCACAAAGATAGTTACTATTAGTTATGTATAAATCATCTGCATCTCGTATTGTATCATCTTCTCAGTTTACCTCTGAATAGAAACGAGAAAGAGATTCAAGCGGTGCAGCACACGCTCAATCAAAAAGAATACATCTATAAGCGTTCTTTCAGGTCGTTTAACTATTAGTTTTCAATTTTAACAATAAATATGATTTTCGAAAGTCAATTTGGAAAGGGGCGTCGAAAAAGCGGCCCCTTACTCGACGACCCGGTACTCCGAATTCAAATAAGTCCCTTTTGATTAAAAGAGAAGATCAACATCAGCTTGATTCATAAATCTCACATTCTTTGAAAAAGAGGGTTGACTTCTTTGAATGCTTTTGTATAATTATAAACATAAACTAATAAAAATACATTCTGTGATGAAGAGAGTACGAATGGTTACGGTGTTCAGCGAGTCAGGGGTGGTGCAAGCCTGGTGATCGATCCTTTCGGAAGCGCACTTCAGAGAAGTTCAGTGAAATTGAGTAGCTAGAACCGGGAGCCCCCGTTATCAGCTTCGAGTTGGTCCAGCAGTCTGGACAATGAGAGTGGCACCGCGGTTCTTGAATAGAGTATCCGTCTCTTACTTTAAGTAGGAGACGGATTTTTTTATGGACATAAATAAGAGGAGGAATAGAAATGACAAAACCAAAGGTTGTATTAGCATATTCAGGTGGATTGGATACATCGATTTCTGTGAAATGGATTCAGGAGAAATACGGGTATGACGTCATCGCGCTGGGGCTTGATGTAGGGGAAGGAAAAGACTTGGAAGCGATTCGTCAAAAAGCACTGGATGTCGGAGCGATCAAAGCGATCATGGTGGATGCGAAAGAGTTACTCGCAGAAAATTATTTGATGCCTGCTTTGAAAGCGAACGCTTTGTACGAAGGGAAGTATCCACTATCTTCAGCTCTATCCCGTCCTTTGATTTCGAAACTTCTCGTTGAAGTGGCAGAACAGGAAGGAGCGGTGGCGGTTGCTCACGGCTGTACCGGGAAAGGAAATGACCAGGTGCGGTTCGAGGTTTCGATACAAGCGCTGAATCCTGATCTTGAAGTCATTGCTCCTGTAAGAGAATGGGGAATGACTCGGGATGAGCAGATTGTGTATGCAGAAGAAAAAGGGATTCCTATTCCAGTGAACCTGGAAAACCCGTTCTCGATCGATGCGAACATTTGGGGGCGTGCTTGTGAAGCCGGGGTGTTGGAAGATCCTTGGAAGGAAGCACCTGAAGCCGCATATGCCTGGACGAATCCGATTGAAGAGACACCGGATCAGCCTGAGATCATTTCCATAGATTTTGTCGAAGGAAAGCCGGTCGCTTTGAACGGCCAGCCGATGGACCTCGTTCCATTGATTGAAAAGTTGAATGATCTTGGCGGAGAGCATGGCGTCGGACGGATCGATCACACCGAAAATCGTCTCGTAGGAATCAAGTCGAGAGAGGTGTATGAAAACCCTGCTGCAATGATTTTGATCAACGCTCATAAAGAGTTGGAGTTCTTGACCCTGACGAGAGAAGTTTCTCAATACAAGGTGAATGTCGATCAGCAATTATCGAAACTCATTTATGACGGTCTATGGTATTCCCCGCTTCAGCCGGCATTGTCTGCATTCGTAGATACGACACAGAAAGTGGTCACAGGTACAGTGAAAGTGAAATTGTTCAAAGGCCATCACACGGTCATCGGTAAGAAATCACCAGTCAGCCTTTATAATGAAAAGCTTTCTACGTATTCCAAAGAAGATGCGTTCGACCATAACGCAGCTGTCGGTTTCATCAAGCTTTGGGGGCTCCCGACCAAAGTGCACGCAGATGTCCACAAAGGGGAAAAATTATTGAATTCAGCGAAGGTGAGCAGTCATGACTAAATTGTGGGGCGGGCGTTTTACAAAACCAACCAATAAGCTGGTCGAAGAGTATACCTCTTCGATCAACTTCGATCAGAAACTTGCCAAGCAGGATATCCAGGGCAGCCTCGCCCATGTCGATATGTTGGGGAAGTGCGGGATCATTTCTCAAAATGAAGTTTCTGATATTAAAAAAGGGTTATCGATCATCGAAGGCAAAATAGAAAAAGGTGAAGTTGAATTTTCTGTCGCGGATGAGGATATCCATATGAATATTGAAAAATTACTGATTGAAGAAATCGGTCCTGTCGGCGGCAAGCTGCACACGGGGAGAAGCCGGAACGATCAGGTGGCGACAGACATGCATTTATACATGCGTGAAAAGACAGAACTGATGGTAGAACTCGTTGAACAAGTGCAATCGGCCTTGCTTCAGCAGGCAGAACAACATGTAGAAACGATTCTTCCGGGCTATACACACCTGCAGCGGGCTCAGCCTATCTCGTTCGGACACCATTTGCTCGCTTATTTCTGGATGTTTGAAAGAGATAAAGAACGCCTGCAGGACAGCTTGAAACGAATCAACTGGTCACCGCTTGGGGCAGCGGCACTTGCAGGGACGCCTTATTCCATCGATCGTGAAATGACAGCAGAAGCGCTTGGGTTTGAAAGGGTCTATCCTAATTCTCTGGATGCGGTCAGTGATCGTGATTTCATTCTCGAATTTTTATCGATTTCTTCTATCATGATCACCCATATTTCACGTCTATCTGAGGAGTTGATTTTGTGGAGCAGTCAGGAGTTCAACTTCGTTGAGCTGGATGACGCCTTTTGCACCGGATCGAGTATCATGCCTCAGAAGAAAAATCCTGATGTACCTGAATTGCTACGTGGAAAGACAGGACGGATTTATGGCAACTTGATGGGACTTTTGACTTTACTGAAAGGTCTGCCTCTCGCTTACAATAAGGATATGCAGGAGGACAAAGAGGGCATGTTCGATACAGCAGAGACTTTGGAAGGAGCACTGTCCCTTTTGGCACCAATGCTGGAGTCAATGGAAGTGAACGTCGGGCAGATGCGTAATGCGGTCAAAGAAGACTACTCCAATGCGACGGATATTGCCGATTATTTAGCTATTAAAGGAATGCCGTTTCGTCAGGCGCATGAAGTGATCGGGCAGATCGTCCTTTATGGAATTCAAAATGAAAAGTATCTGCTCGATTTGACTATCGAAGAGTATCAGCAGTTTTCTGATCTGTTTGAAGAGGACATTTTTGAGAAACTTGCGCCGGAACAGGTGGTGGCTGCGAGAAACAGTCAAGGCGGCACGGGGTTCAAGCAGGTTCATAAGCAAATACAATTAGCTAAGCAATATTTGTAGAGCGGGTGGATTCCACCCGTTTTTTAATTATACTGAGCTCATTTATCAGCGAAAATCTAATTTTATCAGCAAAAAAATATCGACCAAACTGAAGTTAACATGTTTGAGATTTCTCCTGCAGGCTATTATAAAAGTACTGCACTCTTAGATAAGAGAAGGAGGAACGAAGATGAGTAAATATATTGAAGCTTTTTTCAAAAATGAAAATGATGCAGAAAGTGCGAAAGCGGATCTGCAGGCATTGACGGTTGAAAAAGAATTAGTGGAGCCTATTCCAGATGAAACAGAAATGGCCCATGTGGTGCCGGTGGTCAGTTCATCCCATACAGGAGGCGCCTTGAACTTCACTGAGGTGCTTAAGCCAGAGTTTGATAAGGACGGGGCATTATCTGATAAAAGGCATCTCACTCATACTCTTCATTTTTATGTTCAGGAAGAAGAATATGACCGCGCCCTAAGCATAATTGAAAAGCACGAAGGTCATATGCAGAAAATTCACTTGAAAGAAAAGTAAAACAGATGCCTTAACCGGCATCTGTTTTTTTTACATATATAAACTCGCTAAAAAAATCCCGATGGTCTCCTGGTAAATTTCATCGAATTGACTGATAGGCAGCGGGTTCGTGCCTTCCCCGAGTTCAACCGTGAATCCCGGGCGTTCATAAACTTTGATGAACCAGTCTTTGTATCCTGCATAACTGTCGACATATCGAATCGGTTCATACCCGCTGACTCTCCGGAATTCATTGACGATCGTGAAAGCACGTGGAGGTTCTTTTCCTTCATATCCCCAGTAGATGACCTCCCCTTGGGTATGGAAAGCGAGCATCTTTTCAAACTGCCTCGCCTGTGCCAGTTCAGCCATAGCAATCGCTTCCGGCTCCGTCAGAGGCTTTTCGCCTGGAAAGTCTCTATAACGGGGTTTTTTAGGTTTTCGTTCAGCTTCCACTTCCCATTTGGCAGGGAACTGATTGTTCAAGTCGACACCACGGATATTGGCCTTCCATCCTGAAAAATCCTCATTCCCATTGTTGATTCTGAGAGCCTCTTCCCCGAACGGACCCTTGGGCGGCCCTTGAAGCACAAGGTTGACGCCATCCGGATCGACCATGGGGACAATCGATAACGTGACCTGCTCATAATAAGGGCTGACGTCGAGACCACGGATCGGCTCTTTGTTCGTCAAGGCAATCAAGTAATCATTCAAAAACTGCATGATGGTAGCTGTAGTGATCCACTCATTGGCATGGAAGGATCCGTTCCAATGAACGACTTTGGAACCGTGACCGATTTGGAGTTCCAGCAAATCTTTGCCCATCACACTCTGGCCGATTTTTTCCGTACGGATAAACGGGTAGGTATCCAATAATTCTTTTAAGTGTTTCGTCAGAACATCAAAATCATAGGCCTGCCTGCCATCGACGATTCTGAACCCGACTTGGACCGGAATGCGCAAAGTCTGTCCGACCTGTAAATTCCGCGGGCTCTCATTCGGGTTCAACAATGCCAACATGTCAAGAGCCAGTCTCCGCTCACTTGCCAGTCTCCAGAATGTATCTCCTTTTTGCACCTTGTAATAGCTGACCTGGTACCCGGGGATATGAACAGTATCTCCAATCTGAAGAGTTTTCGGATCGGAATCGGGATTGGAGTCTATGATTAATGTCAAAGGCACATTGAAGAGGTTTGAATAATACCAAAATGTATCCCCTTTTCTCACTTGAACCTTCAATGGACCGCCTCCTTACATAAATGTCCTCATACTACTATATGGTGCCATTCGATCATCCATGAACCAGACCGGTAAATATGTGTATAAGGTAATATATGGATATTACTTTAGGCTCATTCTCTAATTAAAAGGATTAATCTGGACGGAATGTGGAATTTGTAATTATGTGGAACAAATATTTCAAAGGAGGTAAACAATGGATCAAGTACAAACAGAAGAACGTCAAGTGACGATGCCGAGAATCGGAGATGATGCACCTGGTTTTCAGGCTGCGACGAACCAAGGGAATATCAAGCTTGAAGACTATAGCGGGAAGTGGCTTGTGTTATTCTCCCACCCGTCTGATTTTACGCCGGTTTGTACGACAGAGTTTGTAGGCCTTCAAGAAATTTATCCGGAATTGAGAAAGATGAATACAGAATTGCTGGGCTTGAGTGTGGACAGCGTTTCTTCACATATCGCCTGGATAAGAAGCATTGAAGAAAATTTTGATACGAACATCGAGTTTCCTGTCATTGCGGATTTGGACAAGGAAGTTGCAATGAAATACGGAATGATCATGCCGGGAGAAAGCCAGGTGGAGACCACTCGTGCGGTTTTTGTCATTGATGATAAACAAAAAATCCGCTCGATCATTTACTATCCACTGACGACCGGACGGAATATGCATGAAATTTTACGGCTTGTCAAAGCGTTACAAACAACGGATGAACATCAAGTATCGACACCAGCCAATTGGCTTGAAGGGGACAAAGGCGTACTGTCACCGCCTAAATCCCAGGAAGAAGCGGCAGAGCGTGCCAAGCGTGACGACATTGAATATATCGACTGGTACATTTCTAAAAAAGAGATCAAATGATGAATCGGCTGCTGTAACAGGCAGCCTTTTTGTTTTTTACATATACAACAGAGCTTACATTCGGGTACAATGAGCAGATAGGTTAAAAAAAGGAAGAAGTGAATAAAGTGAATACAACATTCAAGCAATTAGGCGTACACGCCGATCGTATAGAATTAATGAAAAAGCAGGGGATCGCTCAACCAACCCCCATTCAAGCGCAAGCAATCCCGTCCATCATGGAGGGGGAAGATGTCATCGCTCAAGCTCAGACAGGAACGGGGAAGACATTGGCTTTTTTGCTGCCGATCTTAGAAAAAATCAACCCGGAAGCTGCGGAAGTCCAGGCCTTGGTCGTTACTCCTACAAGAGAGCTGGCTTTGCAGATTACCAAAGAGGTAGAAAAGTTCAAAAGTGAAGACACGAAGGTGCTCGCGGTTTATGGGGGACAAGATGTCGCTAAGCAGGCGAATCGTCTGAAAGGAAACGCTCATATCGTCATCGCCACCCCGGGAAGATTATTGGATCATATAAGAAGAGGGACCGTCTCACTGGATTCGGTTAATCATGTGGTTTTGGATGAAGCGGATCAAATGTTGGAAGCAGGGTTTCTTCCGGATGTACAACAGATTCTCGATGAAACCCCGGGCGAACGACAGACACTGCTTTTTTCAGCGACTATTACAAAAGATGTCCGTTCTCTTGGGAAGAAAATCCTCCGTCAGCCAAAACAGATTGTAGTCGAAGAAGAAAAAGTGACATTGACGAACATCAAGCAGCTGCTTTATGAAACGACGGATCGTGCCAAGCAGGACACTCTGCTTACGATCATGAAGGAACACCGTCCGTTTTTGGCGGTCATTTTCTGCCGGACGAAACGCAGGACAAAAAAATTGCATGATAAGCTTTCCGCCGAAGGCTTTGAAGTCGATGAGCTTCATGGCGACCTTTCTCAGGCCAAACGTGAAAAAGTGATGGAGCGGTTCAGAGAAGCCAAGATCCAATACTTGGTAGCGACTGATGTAGCTGCCCGCGGTTTGGATGTAGAGGGCATTACTCACGTGTTCAATTACGATATTCCGCTGGATGCAGAAAGCTACATTCACCGGATCGGACGGACGGGTCGAGCAGGTGGAAAAGGGTTGGCGATTACGTTTGCCGCTCCAAAAGATCGTCCTTACCTGCGTCAGATTGAAAAAAATATCGACCAGAAAATTGAGCGGCGGTTTATAGACCAACTCTCGCCTGGGAAGGAAAAAGAACCTTCCACTGCCGGAAAGCAAAATATGACGCGCCGAAAAAACAGAAGAAGATAATTACAGTTCATTGCTGCCAGCCTTTTTTAAAAGGGCTGGCTTTTTTATGGAATCAGGACATGAGCCTATTCCATTGAGTATCTTTTTGAAATATGATAAGTTAAAAGAGTAATTCCGAGTTAATTCATAGGAATTATAAACATTAAGGGGCTGGAAGCAGTGGGAATTGAGTTTGTAGATTTATTCGATCAATGGGCGAGTACGTATGATGAGACGGTAGCAGGCAACGATCCGGAGTACAGGGAAGTTTTTTCAGGGTATGATGAAATGCTCGGAAAACTTGCCGGGTTAGCCCAGTCACCGGTAATGGAGTTCGGAGTGGGCACGGCGAATTTGACGCGGAAAATCATTCAACATAATAAAGTCGTATTCGGAATTGAACCTTCCAGGGAAATGAGGAAAATCGCCAAAATCAAATGTCCGGAAGCGGGTATTTATGAAGGGGACTTCTTGAATTATCCGACCCTCGTTGCACCGATTCGCTCGATTGTCAGTTCTTTCGCTTTTCATCATTTGAATTCCGAAGAGAAGAAAGAAGCGATCCGCAATTATAAGGAACTGTTGGAACCTGAGGGAGAAGTCATTTTTATCGATACATTGTTCAAAGATGAATCCTATAAACATACATTGATAAAAAATGCAGAAGAACAAGGTTATTCTAAATTAGCTCAAGATTTGCAGGAAGAATACTACCCTTATCTCGAAGACTTAAAAGAGATGTTTGTGAAAGAAGGGTTTGAGGTTTCATTCCAGCAGTTGAATAAATATGCCTGGTTGATCCGGGCAAAAAAAGGAGAATGAAGACATGACGAAAATGAACGTAGAAAGCTTCAATTTAGATCATACGAAGGTGAAAGCTCCTTATGTCCGTTTAGCTGGTGTAACGGAAGGCACTCATGGAGACAAGATTTATAAATATGATTTACGTATCAAACAACCGAACAAAGAACATATGGAGATGCCTGCACTTCATTCATTGGAACATCTGATGGCAGAAAACAGCCGTAACCACCACGACCGCATCGTGGATGTCGGACCAATGGGATGCCAGACAGGTTTTTATATCGCTGTTTTAAACGATGACAGCTATGACAATATCCTTGAGGTCATCGAAAAGACACTTCAGGACGTATTGGATGCGGAAGAAGTACCTGCCTGCAATGAAGTTCAGTGCGGATGGGCGGCGAGTCACAGCTTAGAAGGTGCCCAGGAACTTGCACAGGAGCTTTTGGAAAAACGTGACGAATGGACGGAAGTGTTTCAATAATCGGAGGGTGATGGATCATGGGTTATGTGCGTAACATCCAAGCGTTGGTCGGTCATACTCCAATGATTGAACTGACTCATTCAAAAATCCCTAATCAGGCGAGGATTTTTGCCAAGCTTGAATTCATGAACCCTGGTGGAAGTGTCAAGGACCGGCTGGGAGTGAAGCTGATTGAAGATGCTGTTGAAAAAGGGAAGCTGAAAGCTGGAGGAACGCTGATTGAACCTACTGCAGGTAATACCGGAATAGGTGTTGCACTGGCAGCCATCGGGAGAGGATTCCAAGTCATTTTTGTTACGCCGGAAAAATTCAGCCGTGAAAAACAGACGTTGATGCGGGCGCTCGGAGCTCAAGTGGTCAACACACCTACGGAAGATGGGATGCGTGGAGCTATTCTTAAAGCCGAGCAGTTATGTGAAGAGATTCCGGGGGCTTTCAGTCTGCAGCAATTCAATAATCAAGCGAACCCGGATACGTATTACGAAACATTGGGTCCTGAAATATATAAGGATATGGATGGGGACATCGATATCTTCCTCGCAGGAGCAGGGACAGGGGGGACCTTCATGGGAACCTCCCGCTACTTGAAGGAGAAAAACGAACGAATCAAGACATGCATCGTCGAACCAGAAGGATCGATTTTAAATGGCGGAGACCCGGGACCACACCGGACAGAAGGGATCGGCATGGAGTTTCTACCTTTTTATATGGATACGAATTATTTCGATAGCATCCACACGATTTCAGACGATGCTGCGTTTAAAAGGGTCAAAGAACTGGCTTTGAATGAAGGTCTGCTTGTGGCAAGCTCATCCGGTGCAGCTTTTGAAGCGGCTTTGATTGAAGCGGAAAACGCTGAGCCGGGAGCGAAAATCGTGACCATTTTTCCAGACAGCAGCGAACGATACTTAAGTCAAGGGATTTACGAGGAGTGAACATATGAGGAAAAAAACACAGCTGATACATGGCGGAATAACAGGAGATGAAAAGACCGGGGCCGTTTCAGTACCGATCTATCAAGTGAGTACGTATGAACAGGACGGCGTAGGACAGCATCGAGGTTACGAATACTCCCGTACAGGGAACCCGACTCGTTTTGCTCTAGAAGAGTTGATCAAAGATTTGGAAGGAGGCCACCGCGGCTTCGCTTTCGGTTCAGGGATGGCGGCCATCACAGCCGTATTGATGACGTTCAACCAGGGGGATCATGTCATTTTCACCGATGACGTGTACGGCGGCACGTATCGTTTAGTGTCGAATGTCATCAACCGATTCGGTCTAGAAGCGACCTTCGTAGACACGAGTGATGTTAAAAACATTGAAGATGCGGTGACGGAGAGTACGAAAGCGATCTATATCGAGACGCCGACCAACCCGCTTTTGAAAATCACGGACCTGCAGAAAGTTTCTGATTTAGCGAAGGATAAGGATTTAAAGTTGATTGTCGATAATACGTTCAGCACTCCTTATTGGCAGAACCCGATTGAATTCGGAGCGGACATCGTCCTTCACAGTGCCACGAAGTATCTCGGCGGACACAGCGATGTCGTAGCAGGACTTGTGGTCGTTAATTCGGAAAAGCTTGCTGAGGATGTCCATTTTATCCTGAATTCTTCGGGAGGCATTCTTGGTCCTCAGGATTCCTGGCTTTTGATGCGGGGAATCAAGACGCTTGGAATTCGTATGGAAGAAATTGAATCGAATACACGTCAGTTTGTTGAATTTCTCGAAGAACTGCCGGAGGTTACGGACATTTATTATCCTGGACTCGCAAATCATCGTGGAAGTGACGTTCACCACAAACAAGCACGAGGAAACGGCGGCATGATTTCCTTTGATGTTGGATCTGGAGAAAAAGCGGATCAGGTGCTTCGAAATGTACGCTATTTCACTCTGGCAGAAAGCTTGGGAGCTGTCGAAAGTTTGATTTCTGTTCCTGCGATGATGACACATGCTTCTATACCTAAAGAACGGCGTGCGGAGTTGGGGATTACAGATGGTCTTGTTCGTGTCTCTATAGGGCTCGAAGATATTGAAGATCTCAAGGAAGACTTTTTACAAGCGTTAAGAAAATAAACGATGAAAGGAGCATCTCAAAGTGAAGGTGCTCCTTTTTGTATACTCAATTAAGGATGAGCCAAACTAAAGGGGAATACCTTTAGGAGTGACTGATATGGATTACACACACTACAAAAAACAATTGGAAGAGCGCAAGCTTGAAATTGAAGAGCGCTTGCTGGAGCAGGGTCGCTACGGATTGGAAAGAGGGTTCGCGAGCGATGTTGCTTCCGGGGAATTATCTCAATACGACAATCACCCCGCTGACTCAGGTACAGAGCTTTATGAACGAGAGAAAGATATTGCCTTATTAGGCCATTTAAAAGAAGAGTTATCCGATATTCAATATTCACTGAAAAAAATGGAAAATGGCACGTACGGAATTTGTGAGAAGACTGGTCGTCCAATCGATCCGGAGCGACTCGAAGCTTTACCGACAGCAAGAACTGTCGCTGAAGCTTCACCAAATCAATCGATTTCTACGGATCGTCCCGCAGAAGAAGACGTCCTCGAAGACATGGAGGACAGTTATGGGAGACAACCTTCACACCCTCATTTCAATGAAGAAAATGCATACGAACGAGTCGCTGCGTTTAATGAAAGCAGTATGGTATATGATGGCTCATCGTTGATGGATAGCGAGGAAGGTGTGGGCTATGTTGAAGACTTCGAGTCATTCGTAGGTACTGATATGAATGGCTATACCGGACCTGACAATGTAGCGTTTCAGCGGAATGAACACTATGAAAAATTCATGGATGAAGCGGATGAACTGGAGCAATAAAGCAGATACCGAATAAAAGGAAAGAGGCGCCTGTTGGGCGCCTCTTTTTAATAGCCGACTTCTATGGCTGCGTTTACGATATACATCAAATCATTCTTATCTTCTTTGTCCTCCAGCAGTATGCCGCTGCTTGTAAGCATGCCGCCTTGAACAACTTCGATATTCACTTCACCATAGGGGATCGCTTTTCTGACTTGTTCATGATCAAGTTGATCATGATCGCAGGGCAGAGCTAATTTGACGTTGATTTTCATATGGTCCAGTGATTGTTCAGGGAGAACCGTACGAATGCCTGGCATGGAATTCGTATGAATCGCATTTTTGATAGCGCGAACAGACGCTTTTGTAATGTTTTGTCCGTGGACGTCCGTTCCCATACCCGTTTGTATGAACATGAGTTGATCCATGTGAAATTCCACCTTTCTTTATTTCACGGCTATTTTAACACATGTATGATCAAGTTGGCTGTTTCGCCGTTTCAAAGGAATGCATCATCCACATGCCGATGTCCCTGAAGCCAAGGCGCTTATAAATTTTACCGGCTGCAGGGTTATCGTAGAATAAACACAACATTTTCCCTTCGTTCAATAATTCTCTGCACAGTCGTGTCATGACCAGACTTGCGTATCCGCGCTTCGTGTGATCGGGATCCGTACAAACGCCTACGATCATGGCTGACATAGAATTTTCAGCTGTAGTGGCGGCGGAGGACAAAATGGTATTGTTTTCTTTCAAGAAGAATATTCTCTTCGATTTACTTTCCAACCCGTTTTTCATAATCTTTTCGATATTTTCATTTTCTCTGAATTCAGGAATTTTTTTTCGTAAGGCAAGGATGTCCGGTATGTTTTCAATTCCAGCAAGCTGGACCGTGTCCAGTTCCAATGTTTCATCTAAATTTTGAGGGTCTTCACATTTTGCATAATAAAGTTCCCTCGTAGCGGATGAAGATCGTTTGATGTAGGGAAGGATCTGTTCTGTCATCGACTTGAGTCCGGATAATTCATTGGAACGAGGATCTTTGTTGATGATGTCGGCAAATCCTTCAGCATCAAAAGGTCCTTCGGCATAGCAGATATAATTCCCATGGTATTTCAACAAGATGCCTGTCAATCGGCCCGTCTCATCAAAATTTCCCCACAATTTTTGAAATGGTTCATTGAAACCGAAATTCTCAATATCTCCAATGATGAATAAGTTCTCTGCAGGTTTGTTCGATAACAATTGGAAGCAAATCGCTTCATCTTCTTCGCACAAGCGTCGAATCATACTAACCCCTCCTACAATAAATAACATTCATTGTACCAGAATTTTCCGACAATACAACCGTTCCTTTTCAAAAATATCTTTTGATTTCCTTTAGTTTTGTTATTTTAGGTAAAACTAAGAGGCAGAGGAGGGATCAGGATTGAAGCATCTATGTTCAATCATCTTAAGCTTATTAATTATTGGAAATACAATCAATGTGGAAGCAGAAAGCCTTTATAAAATCAGACATAAAGATAAAATCACTCAAGATTGGGAAATACACGTCGACTATCCGCTGTTCGAACATCTCAAAAACAAAACCTTGCAGGAAGAAGTGAACCGGGAAATCGTTCAGAAACTTGAGCACACATTCAGAAATATCAGGAGAGAAGCAAGTGAATTTGTAGGTTTTCCTGTGTTGTACTATGAAGAATCCACCGTTTATAAGCAGGACGATTATTATTCCGTAGTGATGAATACGAGTATCACACGAGGTGAACAGTATCATTCGACTGTCTCATCCGTGAATTTCATTGATTCTGCAGATGGGAAAATTACTTCTTTAAAGGATCTCGTCCATATGGACATATTGAATGGAGAAGTGAGAAAAGTGATGGCCCAGGACAGGGATACGTTTTTATACCATAAGTTCAATGGTGTAAGGGAAAATACAGCCTTTTACATTACGGAAGGACAGCTTGTCCTTGTTTTCAACAAATATGAAGTCGCTGCAGGCGTCCACGGCAACCCGGAAATACGGATTGAGTTGAAACGTGTATTGAAAAAAGAGGATGCAGGGGAAACATATGCACCTTTTCCGATAATCACATAATTATTCACAACACTATTCCTTTCAGATCAACATATGCACAATTATATCCACAATATCCACAATCAAAAGCAGTGAGTTTATAAACAATGGGTGAAAATACCAATCTCAATAGTGTCAAAGGTTTTGTGAGTTTATCAACACTGTGCACAGTGTTGTGGATAATTAATTGGTTTCAGTGGATATAACGATTTTTTTCAAGCTCGCTCGTCTGGGGTGGCGGTTTTGGTAACCTTTTTATCAGAGTATGGGAGGGAAGGGAAAACAGTCCGCTTTCCGTGGGGAACGGTGAGCCTCTTCGAACTCCGTTCTCCGGGGTCTCACCTTGTTCCTTTTCCCGCAGGAGTCTACCTGTTTTCCCTTCCCTCCCATTCGTAGGTGGTATAAAGGAGTTTTCTATTAAAAGGTATACGGTCATTTTGTTCCACCCATTTTGAGGAGGGCATGGGAATATCGAGACTCCAGTGGGATATAGGAACATCGTGAGACCCCGGAAGGCTTCAGCCTGAGGAGACGCACGGTACCCCTCGGAAAGCGAGTCATTCCCAAGGCAGACTCACTAAGAATACGTTTACGTGAAGAGTTGATACAAGCTCACAAGTGGAATAACAAAACATGCCAATACAAAAAAAGAAGCATAAGCGCATGCTTATGCTTCCAATGCTTCTTCGTTCTGAGACTGGTCACCGTAGTAATGGAACAAATATTGCTCTTTCGTAATTACAAATAAATCATATACATCTTCAATCCGGTTTACCCAAGCGTGGATGTCAGGGTAGGAGAAGTTGGCAGAACTGACATAAGGAATTTTAAGAGCGGCTTTCATCGAGCGTTGGTTCGTGCGGCGGATTTTCATGAAAATCGCTTCAATATTCAAATGGAAGAAGAGCTCTTCAAAAAATGCCTCTTTCGCTATTTTATTATACCCTTTCCCGAAATACGGCTTGCCGATCCAAGTGGCAAGGAATCCTTTGTTGTCCTGGACGTCAAAAAGGTTGATCGTTCCGATCGGCTGCTCCCACTCATCAAGGATGGTACGTGAAATCAATTCACCCCGATCTTCTGCTTCTATGGTTTGTTTAGTCACGAAGTAAAACTCATCTGTCGAAGAAGCTTTGTGGCGGACATAAGGAAAAACTTCCGGGTGGCTCATCAACTCGTATAAAACCGGGGCTTCGTGTAAATCACGTTTTTTCAGCATAAAAAATCCCTCCTTGATGTTAGGAGGGTGGCCGAACGCGCGCAAAAAGGCAAACGCCACGCCGGTAGTTGGTCCGGACCACCCTCGAATTTTTATCAAAAGCTCACAAAAATTCGGGGTGGGAATCGAACCCACTAGAACCAGTATAAACTGGTGGCGCACCATTTGCCTTCCCTGTACCATAAACGTTTACAGTAACAACTACCTTTATCATAATCGATTTTGCTGAAAATGTGAATAAAATTTTTCGTACTTCTGCTAGAAATTTTTGGGGTCTGCATCAAGCTTTTGTACGGTCGGTTAATACTGTATATACGGCTAACCGTTCCAAATATCCCCCTGCACTTTTATCATAAGTCCCTGTACACGTAATCAGGTTAAGTGCTTTTTTATTTGTCGGTCCGAAAAGCTTTCGGATGGGTGCTTGATCGACGGGGTAGGCGACGACCTCCTGCACCGTGTAGGTGAGTCTGTTTCCTTTTTTATCATAGACATGAAGTTCATCTCCGGATTGAAGCTTTTTTAGGTCGAAAAATACGGCAGGACCATATTGACCATCCACGTGACCGGCGATGACGGCATTTCCTCTGCGGCCTGGTTCTGTCCCGGGTTCAAACCATCCTACGTCAGTGACGCTGTCAGGAACGGCCATTCCACCGTCTTTTGTATACCCTTTGGCTTGAACTTTTGCATCCACCTCGATAGAAGGAATGACGATTCGATCTGGACGGATTCCTGTACCGTCATTTTCTCCGACGACTGTTGCGGGTGTATAGTTCTTTTTGATGGGAGCGGACTCAAGATCATCCTTGACCCATTCGGTGCCAATATTTGTGACTTCCGTGTTTTTTGGTGATGAAGAAGAAAGAACCCTGGCTTCCTTAGCGGGTTCATCTTTAAGCAATTGGAAGCTTACGATAAATACGAGGAAGCCCAGGGTTACAGGAAACCATATCTTTTTCATTGTTTACGCTTCTGAACGTCTGCGGAAAATCACGAAGCCAGCGCCCATTGCAGCTAGTCCAAGAGCAGTCGCTGCTAGTAAAGCGTTGGAATCATTGGCACCACCGAAGCCTGTTTTAGGCATGGAAGTCGGCATCGCAGCAGAGTCTTCAAGCAATAGAACTTCAGGGTTGTCAGCCGTTCCTACAGCAAACGCACTATAAACCTTACTGCCTTCTAATGTCGTTCCAGAAAGGTCGATCAACTGTGTGCCGTCTGTTGTGCGGACTTCCAGATCATACGTACCCGGGTCAAGTTCTTTGTAGTCTGTAACCATCGGGAATTCAGCGCCAGAGAAGATCGCATCTCTACCGACCAAACCTACGTCAACCGCAGGTGCACCTGGAATGAAGTGGCCTACGCGTACTTTAGATTTTCCTTCAGCAGCTTCCATAGAATCCTGGATCGCCTTTAACTCAAGGTTTTCCAACGTGTTGATGGCAGCGGCAGTATAAGCCATTCCAGCCTCAACGTTCACGTTCGCAGAGATGACCGGATCCTGGCTGCCTTTCGTACCAGCAGCATAAATTTCTACTTGGTGCTCTCCGGCTGGTAGTTCCATATAGTCAGTTGCGGCTTTGAATTCAGCGCCTTCGACAACAGCGTTTCCATCGACATATACATCTACAGCTGGAGCATCAGGTGAAGCGTGAAGGCCACGGACCTTGGCCATATCAGCGTGATCTTTCGCAAACACGGATGGAGCAAACATTCCCAAAATCAATACAACAGCAGATAATGAAGCTAATAATTTTTTCATTTTCCCACTCCTTAAGTATTATGTTTTGAAAACCAACACAGGTGGCAGATGGACGAATATTTTGTTTTGTTTTTGTTTAAAGGTTGCGCAACCTTTGTACAACTATAATATTCACCTTTTTAAATAATTTCAAACCTTAAAACTCTCTTAATGTGCTGAACATAAAAAACACCGGTGCTATTCCCGGTGTTATCCTCTGTATTATTCTTGAAAATAGACCATGTTTCCGTCAATCATCGTCCATATCGGTTTGGACATGAACTCGAACGGATGACCACTCCACAGTACAAGGTCTGCGTCTTTTCCTTTTTCAATCGAACCGACTCGATCATCGACACCTAAGTTTTTAGCGGGAATAATCGTGATGCCTCTCAAAGCATCTTCGATTTCCATCCCTTCTCTAGCAGCTAGAGCCGCACAGATGTTCAAGTATTGTATCGGCGTATAAGGGTGATCGGTCGTTATCGACACTTTGATTCCATGATCGTGGAGAATTTTATAAGTCTGCCACGTCTTGTTCCTCAGTTCAATTTTGGAAGCTCGTGTGAATGTAGGGCCGACAGAAACTTGGAGTCCTCTTCCTGAGAGTTCTTCTGCAATCAAGTGACCCTCAGTACAATGCTCGATTCGTAAATCCAGGTTGAATTCTTCAGCGAACCGGATGGCAGTGACGATATCATCTGCGCGGTGCGCATGAATCCTGACTGGGATTTCTCTGTTCAACGCTTTTAAAATCGGTTTGGCACGTAAGTCCGGTTCAGGGTCGTGCATCGCTGCATAAAACGTTTCCCTCAATGTGCCCATGATTCCGAGTCTCGTTATGGAAGCATTCTTGGATTGAGAATGGATGCGTTTCGGATTTTCACCTAAAGCAAGTTTTAGGCCTGCTGTCTCTTTCACGATCATTTCGTTGATCGTGTGACCGACTGTTTTGATGACTGATGTCATTCCTCCGATCATGTTGGCACTTCCCGGCATGATATGAGCTGTCGTGACCCCGGCTTTCCTGGCATTAAAGAATGCGGGGTCGAGGGGGTGGGCACCGTCAATGGCTCGTAAGTGAGGCGTAACCGCTTCAATCGTTTCGTTGGCATCACTGCCTGCCCATCCCGTCCCTTCATCATAAAGTCCAAGGTGGGTGTGGACATCGACAAAGCCCGGATAGAGATGGAATCCCTTCCCGTCTATATATTCTGCCTGTTCCGGCAGAGGAATTTCCGTTCCATAATCATGAATCTTTCCATCTACGATATGGACCTTACCATCAGAGATGGATGGTGACGTGATGGGGTGAAGGGTTACATTGGTAATGACGGTGTTCATAATGCATACAGCCTTTCTTTTTTCGTGTTATTCTTATTATACTTTTTTTTCGATCAAGGAACATAAAAAGAGTGAAGCTTTTTATAAAACTTCACTCTTACTTTTTATTTCACTAAAATGGATTCCAATGCCGTTTTTAATTCAGGGTAGCGGAAATGATATCCTCGGGTCGTCGCTTTTTTAGGAACAACGCACTGCCCATTCAAAAGAAGCGTGCTCATATCTCCGAGGGCGATTTTCAAAGCGAAGGCTGGAGCAGGAATCCAATGAGGTCGATTCAATACATCACTTAAAATTTTGCCGAAATCTTTATTTCTTTTCGGTTCAGGTGCTGTTCCATTCAGCGGCCCTTCGATTTCCTTATGATGAATGGCAAAATCGATTAATCCGACGACATCCTGGATATGAACCCACGACATCCATTGTTCTCCGGAACCCAGATTCCCTCCGATCATCATTTTGTATGGAAGGATCATTTTTGGCAGAGCTCCTTCTTCACCCAGTATGATCCCGAAACGGACATAAACAGTACGGAGGCCTTTTTCAACAGCTTGAGAGGCACGGTCTTCCCATTGAGTAACGACGTTGGCAAGGAAATCGTTACCTGGAGTAGTCGTTTCCTCTGTAAAAGTTTTAGTTTTTGATTGACCATAGTAACCGACAGCTGAAGCGTTGACGAGGACTTCGGGCTTCTTTGGTAATCGATCGATCAAATCCAGCACTCCCTGGGTTGCATCGAGGCGGCTGTTCAAAATGGATTTCTTACGTTCTTCTGTCCACCTACCGCTATTCAGCGATTCTCCTGCCAGATTGACGATGGCATCAATGTGAGGCAGATGTTCGGACGGGTCATATTCCTCTTTCAACCAGCCCACGTAAGTGACGGAACCTGTGTTTTCCTTATTTTCCGGGCTCCTGGTAAGTATGTAGACATGATGTCCCTCACGTACCAACGTCTCAGTCAAATGTCGACCGACAAATCCTGTTCCACCTGTAACAACTATATTCATATGATTTTCCTCCTTCAACGATTATCATGAATGACATGGGTCGGTGCTCACATGCTACAATAAATATTAAAAAGGGGTGGACCATGATGGCAAAACTGACAAAAATCACGACGCAAAAAAAGCATAAGAATCGGTACAATATCTTTTTGGACAGAGGCCAGGGGGAAGCCTACGGGTTTAGTGTGGACGAAGATGTCTTAATTAAGTACCGTCTGCAAAAAAATATGGAACTGGATGATGCCACGATCGAGGCTTTGATCCAAACAGATACCTTACATAAATCCTATACCCTTGCAATCAATTATTTAAGCTATCGGATGCGCTCTGAAAAGGAAATCAGGGATTATTTGAGCGAGAAAGAAGTGGATCCGGAACATATAGATGAAATCGTAAAGCGCTTATACGATGAGAAGTTTTTAGATGATCAGGAGTTTGCCAATTCACTTGTCCGCACAAGAATCATGACTTCTAGTAAAGGTCCGCTGCTTTTGAAGAAAGAACTGTTGGAAAAAGGTGTGAGTGCCCAGCAGGCAGAAGAAGCTCTCACACATTTCAGTTTTGATAAACAATATGAAAAAGCTCGGAAGTTCGCGGAGAAGAAATTGAAGAATAGCGGGAAAAAATCATTCCGGCAGCAACTTCAAAACCTACAGCAGACATTGATGCAGAAAGGGTATGGAGGAGAGATCATCCAAGAAGTAATCGCCAATCTTCCGGTGGATGAAGAGGAAGATCAGGAGTGGGAAGCGGCCGTATACCAAGGAGAGAAGTTACTAAGGAAGTTTGAGCGCAAGGCGGAAGGGTTTGAGTTGAAGCAAAAAATCAAGCAGGGGATGTATCGGAAAGGATTCTCTTTTGATCTCATCGATCGCTTCCTTGATGAATATTGTGAGGAATGAGTATTTTATAAGTTCAGGTATTCAATAATAGAAGATGAAAAAGACTGAGCATTGAAAGCTCAGTCTTTTTTCATCAAAGTAATCCTTTTTTCTCTAAATCTTCTATCGCCTCATGGACATGATCCACAATAGTGTTGGCTTTTCGCTTTACATCATCATGGGCTGTGGACATGGCATAACTGTGAGGAGTGAGCTCGAACATTGCGATGTCGTTGAATGAGTCACCGACACATGCGATTTCTTCAGGATTTACATCCAGTTCTTTCATCAAGGAACGAAGACCGTTTCCTTTGTTGATGGCTTTAGGCATGACGTCGACACAAGTTTCATGAGAAATGAAGCTGTCGATTTCATCAACGAAATGGCTGTCAATTCTTTTGAAAGCATCCATCACCTCATTTTCATGTCCGTGCAGCGTTATTTTTGATGGTGCAATTGCAGCTCCGAATTGATCGACCATATCTGGGGCAACGATAATATCATGGAATAAATGCTGGGAGATAAAGTCGATCCATTCATTGTGTTCTTCCGTGTACGTTTTATCTGCTGTGGACACGGTTTTGACTAAAGGTTCGCTTTCAATTGCGGCCATAACCTTTCTGGCTAAAGCACCATCAAATGTTTTAGAGTATATATGCTCGTGATTTGAATCATATACAAATGCGCCATTCTGGCTGACTCTGTGTGCAGGTACACCTACACGCTTCATGACCTCCTGAATTTCATGGTCCATTCGACCAGAGGCAACAGTGATTGGGACATTGCGGTTAACGATATCGTGAATCGCATCTATATCTTCATTCTTTATGAAATGGTCCATGTCGAGTAATGTACCATCCAAGTCACTGACAAATAATTTAATCATGGAAGAAGATCTCCTTTCAATCTTTCATCTCTTTCTTTTTTTCACACCTGAAGGATTATACACCACGTGAGCGCTTTCACACAAAAAGAAACACTTCATTACAGGTGTAAACCTCTTGTAAAATCTGCTCGAGAATTATACCATAAGATTTATGGACTATTTGGAAACGCTTTTAGTAGGAAAGAATTCTTAATTGGACGATTAGGTGGAGGACCATTATGAAACAGCAGGTAAAGATCAAAAAAGTATTGAATAACAATGTCGTCATCGCTGAACATCCGATGTATGAAGAAGTTGTTCTGATAGGCAAAGGCATCGGGTTCAACAGGAAAAAAGACGATGATATAGCTTTTGATAAAGCTGATAAAACCTTTCTATTGAGCAATGAGCGGGAAAAAGAGCAGTATGTAAACCTGCTTCCGTATATCGATGAAGGGTTGATCGATTTCATGAATGACATCCTTGTCCATATTGAAATGAGGATGGGGCAGGAATTGAATCAGCACATTCATGTGGCATTGACCGACCACTTAGCGTTCGCCATCAACCGCGCCAAAAAGAATCTGCAGTTCTCTAATCCGTTCCTATTAGAAATCGAATCTCTTTATCCTAAGGAATATCAAGTAGCGATGGAAGTCGTGACGATGATCTATGATAAAATGGGAATTCAGTTTCCGGAAGGGGAAATCGGATTCATCGCCCTTCATATTCACAGTGCGATTACCGATAAGACCATCCGTGAGATCAACCGCCACAATCAATTGATCACTCAACTCGTGACATTAGTGGAAGAGACGATGGAATTATCCATTGATAAAAACAGTGTCAATTATCATCGCCTGGTCCAGCATTTACACAGAGCGATCGACAGGGTGCATCAGGAAGAAAGTGTCGGAGATGAAATTCGTCTCGCAAAAATGTTGAAACAAGAATACCCTGTGTGTTACAATCTTGCATGGAAGTTGATAAAAGTGATGCAAAAACAATTGAAAAAGCCGGTGGATGAGTCAGAAGCAGTTTATCTGACAATCCATTTGCAGCGTTTAACCAATAAATCTTAAACATACGTGTTACTGACTCGATCAGGCATGAGTATCGGAAGATGAAATGGTTATCATAGGGAGTAGTATACCCGCTGATAATCGATTGATCTTCTATACTCATGCCTTTTTTAGTGCTCTAATAGATTTTCAGCGTCGATCCGGCGCTATTCATTTTCTAAAATATGTAACCGTTTTATTTTTCTGAAAAATTGGTTGACCGTTTGATTGTTTTGCGCACAAATCTAATATTAGGAGGAACAGACATGTTTAAAAATGCTTTTGGTACTTTACAAAAGATTGGTAAAGCCTTGATGCTTCCTGTCGCTTTGCTGCCTGCAGCTGGTATTCTGCTTGCATTCGGTACAAGCTTTGCGCAGGACAGCTTTGTTGAAAAAGTACCTTTCTTCGGCACGCCATGGGTACAGACTTTCCTACAAGTCATGGCTGAAGCCGGTGGAATTGTATTTGCTAACTTACCGCTGTTGTTCGCGGTTGGTGTAGCGATTGGTCTTGCGAAAGGAGACGGTGTTGCTGGTTTAGCGGCAATCATCGGTTACTTGATTATGAACGTCGTTATGGGAGTGCTTGGAAAAGTTACCCCTGAAATGACGTCTGACCCTGCTTATGCAGATGTGCTGGGTATTCCTACTCTGCAAACGGGAGTATTCGGAGGTATCATTGTCGGTATCCTGGCCGCTTCGATGTACAACCGTTTCTTCAACATTGAACTGCCACAGTTCCTTGGTTTCTTTGCAGGTAAACGTTTCGTTCCGATCATAACAGCATTCACTTCCTTGTTCTTGGGAATCATCATGCTGTTTATATGGCCTTATGCACAAAGCGGATTGAATGGACTATCTCACTTGATGCTGAATGGAAATCAGACGATTTCTGCATTCTTCTTCGGTGTCATCGAGCGTTCCTTAATTCCATTCGGACTTCACCACATCTTCTACTCTCCGTTCTGGTTTGAGTTCGGTACTTACACGAACGCTGCCGGAGAAGTTGTCCGTGGTGACCAAAGTATCTTCTTCGCTCAGTTGAAAGACGGCGTTGAATTCACTGCCGGTACATTCATGGTTGGTAAGTTCCCATTCATGATGTTCGGTCTTCCAGCGGCTGCGCTTGCGATTTATCACACAGCGAAGCCAGAGCGTAAAAAAGTTGTCGGCGGTATCATGGCGTCTGCTGCTTTGACTTCATTCTTGACTGGTATCACAGAGCCGATTGAATTCTCATTCCTATTCGTAGCTCCGGTACTATTCGGTATTCACGCGATTTTTGCAGGATTCTCCTTCATGGTTATGGAAATCCTTGGTGTGAAAATCGGTCAAACTTTCTCAGGTGGTCTGATCGACTTCATCCTGTTCGGTGTCATGCCTAACCGTACAGAATGGTGGTGGGTCATCATCGTCGGTGCCGTATTTGCTGTCGTTTACTACTTTGGATTCCGTTGGGCGATCCTCAAGTTCAACCTGGCAACTCCAGGACGTGAAGATGAATCTGAAGACGCAGACGATGACGGTGAAGTAGGCGACCTTCCATTTGAAATTCTTGAAGCTATGGGCGGTAAACAGAACATCGCTCATCTTGATGCTTGTATTACACGTCTTCGTGTATCCGTCAATGAAAAAGGTGACGTAAACAAAGCTCGTCTGAAGAAACTTGGTGCTTCCGGAGTCATGGAAGTAGGAAACAACATTCAAGCAATCTTCGGGCCTGTATCTGATACGCTTCGTGGACAAATGCAGGACATCATTGATGGTAAAACACCACGTTCCCGTGAAGATGCAGCTGAGACGGTAAATGATACGAAAGAAGCTGAAGCACCTGTAACAAAAGGTGAGCTTGAATTCGTAAGCCCTATCAAAGGTAAAGTGATGCCGATCACGGAAGTGCCTGACCAAGTATTCTCTGGTAAAATGATGGGCGATGGCTTTGCAATTGAACCAGTTGATGGTAAGATTGTTTCGCCGGTCAACGGTAAAGTATTGAACGTCTTCCCTACGAAGCACGCTATCGGTCTTCAAGCCGACAATGGAATGGAAATCCTGATCCATATCGGTATTGATACGGTTGGCTTGAAAGGGGAAGGATTTACAGACTTGATCTCTGAAGGAGACGAAGTGAAACAAGGTCAGGCGATGATGGAAGTGGATCTTGATTATGTAAAAGAAAATGCACCATCCATCATTACGCCGATCGTCTTCACGAACCTTGAAGAAGGTCAGTCTGTAGAAGTGAAGGCTTCTGGAGAAGTCAATCACAATGATCCAGATATCATCGAAATCAAAGGATAAAAAAGGAGAGATTGATCATGGCAGAACAAACAATGAAAATCACTGCAGCTGACGGCGTCCACGCGCGCCCAGCGACAGCACTTGTACAAGTAGCTGGACAGTACGAAGCAGACGTAAACCTTGAGTATAACGGAAAATCCGTTAACTTGAAGTCCATCATGGGCGTAATGTCCCTTGGAATCCCGAATGGCGCGGAAGTTACATTCTCAACTGAGGGTTCTGATGAAGCGGAAGCTCTTGAAGCTGTCGTAGCAAAAGTGAAAGAAGAAAACCTTGGTGAATAATTGAGGGGAGAGGAGCTGGCCATTATGGCCGGCTCCTTTTTTATGCATTTATAACAATGAGTTAAGAGTGAAGAAAGTAAATCCACATCAAAATCACGATTTTCATGAAACGAATTGGACAGGATATTCGTAGAAGATAGAAGAAAGGAGGGGAGTGCCATGGATTGGCTGCCATACGTCGTCATTCCTTTAGTGGTTATATGGATTGCATATGTGAAATATAAAGATATTAAACATCCATCAAGAAAGTGGGAAGGTGAAACGGATGATGCCAATGAAAGGCGTTGGCATGATGCGGAAAAATCCGCGGCTAGACGTCCCCCTCCTCCCGGTGGCGGGGGAGGAGTATAGACGCTCTCCCAAATAAAAAAGAATCCCGCAGTGCGGGATTCTTTTTTAAATTTTTGGCTCTGTTAAAGTCTGTTGTTGATATTTTAAACGATTACTAAATAGTCTCCGTCCGCTCTATTCGTTACACCGAAAGCTTTTTAACGCCCATCAACGATCGACAAAGATTTCAGCTCTTCCATCATCTTCATGATATATTTTTTCCGCAACGACCTCCGGGCCTTTCAAACGGCTGGGGTCATCGATATGGTCTGTTTCAGACCAGAAGGGTGTATTCATGCCACCCATATAGACAGCAGTCGCTGATAAAGATTCTTCTTCCCATTCCTTCACCAGGCTCTCCGTAAATCCGCGAACTGCAAATTTAGAAGCGCAATAGACGCTTTCGTTCTTTTTGCCGCGAAGCCCGGCTGTGGAAATGATGTTCAATACTCTTCCACCGACTTCTCTCAGTTTAGGAACTGCCATCTGAGTCATGAGGATTGTGCCTTTTACATTCGTATTCAGCATTTGGTCGATTTGAGATTCGGTATATTCAGACACGTCCCCGAAAATTCCGAGACCGGCGTTGTTGATCAAGATATCAATGGAGCCGATCTGCCGCATCGCTTCTGTAACGGATGCTGTTTCGGTTACATCGCAGATCAATATTTCAGCATTGCCGCCATTCTCACGGATCTCATTCTGCACAATCAAAAGGTTCTTCTCGGTACGTCCGGATAAAACGATTGTATGCCCTGCTTTTGCATATTGGTGTGCCAAGGCACGGCCAAGCCCCGTCCCTGCACCGGTAATGAGTACAGTTCCCATATTCATCCTCCTCTTATTTGGATCATAACCATATTCATTGTGACGAATCCTTGATAAAATGTAAAGATGGTACTAATGGCGAGATTAAACTTGAATTGTCAAACTACAGGGGGACATAAAAATGGAACGTCGATATAGCGATTATACTTATGAAGAATTAAGACAGGAAGTAGCTGAGCTTACAGAAAAAGCACGCAAAGCTGAACAAATGGGAATGGTCAATGAATATGCCGTTCATGAGCGGAAAATCATCATGGCAAAATCCTATATGATGAATCCTGAAGAATTCCAGTCAGGAGAAACATATGAGGTTGAAGGAGATCCTGCACATACGTTCCACATCCAATATATGAACGGCGTATTCGCATGGGGATTCCGTCAGAATAAACAAGGAGAGAAGGTAACGGAAGAGGAAGAAGAAGCGCTGCCCATTTCTATGCTTGGGAAAAAAGTATAAACATAAAGAACCGCGCACGAACATTCGTGCGCGGTCTTTTTTTACATGCGTTTCTTAGCCTGAATCTCAGTAATCTGGTCTGCTTGAGTTGGTGCGGTTTCTCCGTTGACTCGTTTGCTTATATGCTTGAATCCACGGCGGGCACGGAGGTTTGAAGAATTCGGGTTAAAATTCTTATTTCCCACGGTGATACCTCCCAACTTGGTTCACATCTCGTTCTCTCGAGCGGGCAGCCTTTTCTTGAGGCTTACTATTGATTGTCCCGTTTGGTCTTAAAGCCAAGTGCTGACTCTCGTCTTCCGGTGCACTCGTCATTTTGATATTGGGAAAATTTTTGGCTTTGTTACGCATCGTAAACCCTCCTCATGTCTCCTTGAAGAGACAAGCTTAGTTTGTGTCCATACCCAGGAAGTATGTGATACAATACGTATGTAAACATTGCCAAACATGGAGTGAATTGAACGTGATGGATGAAATACATCAGCGGTTAGCTGAACTTTTATATGAAAAAAATGGCCACTTGACCATTGATGAAGCTAGAACATGGGTCGAGCTTTTATGGGAAGATTTCGAAGCCACCTACGCAAAAGCGGGTCATGAATACCAAGGGAAGAAATTGACGGAACAAATCGTCCTCCGATGGATCGAAAACTACGGTCCGAGGCTTCACGATTTCGTTGCGACGAACCCGAAGTATAAGGAAATGTTCGATAAAAAAAGACCCTTGAATTAAAGTGAAAGCCGTGTCCACGTCGACACGGCTTTTCCTTTCGTTATCCTTTTGATTCCATAGGGCTCAACTTGTCTTGAAGTTTTTCCTCCGTAAATACCCAGCCGGTGTAAGAATTGAGGATTTCTAAATGATCACTGCCATGTTCGTCGTCGATTTGAGCGACTGCGACAAAGGGATATCTCCCCCTGGAACGATAGCGGAGGTCGATGAATCGGACCTCTGTATATTCATCAAAATAACTCATTTCATAACGGTAAACTGGAGAAAATGATAAAAAGGCTTTAATATTATGATCGGTCAACGCTTTTTGGACGACTGGATCATCATAATCGATCGGTTTATTGATGAACTCGTCGAGAATCTTTATATGTCCGTTTTCAGCCCGGCCGACGTAATAATGCGTTTTTGTAGTGATCGCTATTTTCCATACATTTTGCTTCATTGTTGGTGAAGTAGCGATTTGTTCCACGTCATCAAAATAATCGTGAATCATTTTTACCATTTCACGCTTATCGAAATATCGTTTGACGTAATAAATGGCAATGACAAAATAAATGATGAGCCACAACAAGCCGGGATCTGCGCCCAAGTTCCAGGCGACGATTCCTGCAAGGTGCAGAGTAAAGATGTAAGGGTCGAACGTATTGATGAATCCATAAGCGACCCAGCGTTTCGTAAACGGGCGGTAAGCCTGTGTCCCGTAAGCGTTGAAAATGTCAACGAATACGTGGAGAATGACAGCTAAGAAAGTCCACAGCCAAAGATGTAGAAAATTGACTTCAGGTGAGAATAAATAAATGAGACTCGGTATACTGATTCCCCACAAGAAGACCGCTGGAATCGAGTGGGTGATGCCTCTATGGTTACGTATATAAACGGCATTATTTTTCAACTTAAGTACAGTGTCACAATCAGGTGCCTGCGAACCGACGATCGTACCGATCAAGACGGCATTGAATAATGCAGGGTCTGATTGAACGGCAGGGTCTAACGTCGCTAGTCCGCCTAAGGCCACTCCCATGACGACATGAGTTCCCGTGTCCATATTGATGATTCCTCCTTTGGCCAGACCATACATTAGTAGTTTATCACGAAGGATGATGAAGCATGAACAGAACAGAGAGAGTTGAACAGATTTTAGAAACATTCAACAAAGATAATTTCAAAACTCAATTGATTGACTGGTTCAAAAAAGAACAACGTATATTACCATGGCGGGAAAACCAGGATCCATATCGAGTCTGGGTATCAGAAATTATGCTCCAACAAACCCGTGTTGATACAGTGATTCCTTATTTCAATCACTTTTTATCGAAATTCCCGACTCCTGAAGCTTTAGCTGAAGCTGAGGAGCAAGAGGTATTAAAAGCGTGGGAAGGTTTAGGATACTATTCCCGTGCCCGTAATCTGCAAAACGCAGTAAGGGAAGTTGTCGAGCAATACGGTGGTAAGGTCCCGGATAACCCTGAAGAGTTAGGGAAACTGAAGGGGGTCGGTCCTTACACGAAAGGTGCCATTTTAAGTATCGCTTATGACACTCCTGAACCTGCGGTCGACGGGAACGTCATGCGTGTCCTTTCCAGGATTCTTCATATAGAAGATGATATTGCGAAACAAAGCACAAGAAAACTTTTTGAAGACCTGGTCCGGGAACTGATTTCAGAAGAAGATCCTTCATCATTCAACCAGGGTCTGATGGAACTTGGTGCGATGATCTGCACCCCAAAGACGCCATCCTGTATGCTGTGTCCCGTTCAGAGTGAATGCCGGGCATTTGACGAAGGGGTGGAAACAGAACTTCCGATCAAATCATCTAAAAAGAAACAAAAAAAATCACCCTACTTATTGCTACTTGTCAAAAACGAAACCGGTGATCTTTTAATTGAACAGCGACCGTCGGAAGGACTGCTTGCTTCTCTATGGCAGTTCCCTATGGTTCCTATGAAAGATCTGGATATGGAAGCTGCCAAGCATTGGTTCTATGGAGAATATGGACTCAAAGTCGAATTCGACGAGGGGGTCGATCAAATCAAGCATGTTTTTTCCCATTTAATTTGGGAAATGGAAGTCATACCGGCGAAGGTGGTTGAAGGTACGCTTGATTATGAACGCGGTACATTTGTTCACCCCGACGAAGTCGTCGACTATCCATTCCCCGTATCTCATCAAAAAGCATTCAAACACATTAATCTGTAACCGGATGTGTGCCGTGGGTCCACGTCGCTTCCCGCTTCGTGAGACCTCCGCGGCGTTTAATTTCATTATTGATTTCTCTGAGCATGGTTACGCCCTCAGAATTCAGATAAGGAGCACTTTGTGACAAAGCATAGTGGAAATAACCCAATTCTTTATCCTGCCAATCCTGCTTGGACTCCATTGTCAATTGAGATAGATCTCTTCCTACATACATGTTTACCCCTCCTTGATGTTAATTTGTGCAGGCGTTGAATTCACATACCTCTCAATAAAAGGATGAAGCTCAAACGGCACGAGTGTTCATTATTCGACTTTTTTAAGAAGGATTATGGAAGCTTATGTAGAATAGTTGTAGATACACTATAATGAACACTTTTTAAAAAAACCATTTATCATATAGTCACACGACTACTCAAAAGGAGAGGGTTATCGATGAAGAAAAAAATGACGGCTGTCTTATGTGGGGCGGTGCTGGGCGCTACCCTGATGGGGACGACGGCCTATGCCGATCAGACCTACCGGGTGACAAGCGGTGATACGCTGTGGGGAATAAGCATGAAGCACGGGGCGACGGTTTCTGATTTGAAATCGTGGAATAATTTGAATACTGATCTCATTTTTATCGGGCAGAAACTGATTGTAGGGAAAGATAAGCAAACAGCTCCGGCACCTGCAGCTCCTAAGAAAGAAGAAAAAACAAAATCTCCAACGCCAACACCAACACCCACCACGTCAACTACATATACAGTGAGCTATGGAGATACGTTGTGGAGAATCGCCACAAGTCATAATGTTTCTGTGACGGATATCAAAACTTGGAACGGATTGTCCAGTTCCGTCATATTCCCCGGCCAGCGACTGAAAGTATCAGCGCCAGAATCATCAGTCCCTCAACCCGATCCTGAACCTGCTGCTCCTGAGCAGCCGAAAGAGAAGCCGAAGGAAGAACCGAAAGACAATTCAAACGAAGCGAAAGCTATGACCGGCGCGGCCCTGATTGAAGAAGGGATGAAGCACATCGGCTCCCCGTACCAATGGGCGGGCACAAGTCCTGCCGGTTTTGACTGCAGTGGATTTCTGCATTACGTTTTCGCCCAATTCGACAAAACGATACCAAGGAGTGTGGCAACGATCCATGCCTATCCTTCGTTCAAAATCGTTGAAGAAACAGAACGTAAACCGGGGGATATCGTTTTCTTTGAAACCTACAGACCAGGACCTTCTCACGCAGGCATTTATTTAGGGGATGACCGATTCATTCACAGCGGCTCTTCAAGTGGAGTGACCATCAGTGACATGAATAGTCGTTATTGGCATGACAGGTATCTTGGTTCCAAACGGTATATCGATTGAAGATAGGAGAAGCACGTCCTTTAAGGGCGTGCTTCTCTTTTGTTTTGTGATATAAATGCCATCGGGTGAACGATGCGGTTTACAAGTGAACCAGCGGTCAAAATCAATAACCATCACGGTTGAAAAAGTATTTGTGATTATTTTTGCTTTTGTGGAATGAAAACATTGAAACCTGTACACAATAATTTTTGCGGAGGTGATAACAATGGCTAAGCAACCGAAACAAAACAAAACAGCTGCTGAAAAACAACAACAGCAACAACAAATGAACAAGAACCAACAAGCTGCTCAAAAACAGTATGGTGCAGAATTTGCTTCTCAAACTGATGCACAGGAAGTGCGTGAGCAGAACCAACAATCTCAGGCTAAAAAACAATAACCTGAATTATTGGTGTGGCTTGTCCAGGCTGTTTTCTTAGCCTGAATCAATCCCCCGATGAAGGAGTCGCCCGAATAAGGGCGGCTCTTTTTATTACATAGGCTCGACGATTCAATTGTTTTCATTCATCATCAATTGTCGTTATAATAGGGAGAAGGCATGAACCGGAAATAGAAATGAAGGGGGGATATCATGGTCGGCCCAGAAGCAGGCAAACGAATCGAAATACAAAGTTATAAACATAATGGCAGTCTTCACCGGGTGTGGGACAGTACGACAGTCCTTAAAGGAACCCGGCATGTCATCATCGGTGCCAATGACCGTACCACTGTGACAGAGAGTGATGGCAGACGTTGGACGACGCGGGAACCCGCCATCTGTTACTTTCATTCCAGGCATTGGTTCAATATCATCGGTATGCTAAGAAATGATGGAGTTTATTATTACTGTAATATCAGCTCGCCGTTCATTTATGAAGATGAGGCGATCAAATATATCGACTATGACCTTGATGTCAAAGTCTTTCCTGATATGACCTACAAACTCTTGGATGAAGATGAATACGAAATCCATAAACGGAGGATGAATTATCCTCATGTTCTTGATCGGATTCTTTATAATAATGTAGACACCCTTATACGCTGGATCAGACAGCGCAAAGGTCCTTTTTCTCCGGAATTCATCGACCAATGGTACGAAAGATATTTAACTTACAGATAATGAATGGTGATGCGCACTCATTGAAGTGCGCTTCATTCATGTTGTATCAAGATTGTCAGAAAGAAGGTGTGAACGATTGGATAGTATCAAAAGGTATTTACGGTTCGTAAAACCATACAAGGGCAAAATCATTCTTACCGTTCTTATCGGTGTTCTGAAATTCTCTATTCCATTGCTAATGCCTTTGATCATCAAATATGTTATTGATGACATCATCAATGCCGAATCACTGGCCCAGTCGGAGAAGTTCGATCAATTACTCATGATTATGGGAGCTGCATTTTTCGTTTTCTTAGTATTGAGACCTCCGATTGAGTACGCCAGGCAGTATCTTGCACAGTGGATCGGAAGCCATATTCTATATGATATTCGTGAAAAATTGTTCGATCATATCCAGCGATTGAGTCTGCGCTTTTATTCCAAAACGAAGACGGGTGAAATCATTTCCAGAGTCATCCACGATGTCGAGCAGACAAAGACATTCGTCATCACAGGCTTGATGAATATCTGGCTCGATATGTTTACGATTGTGATTGCCATCATCATCATGTTGACGATGGATCCGTGGCTGACCTTAGTTTCCATCGCTCTTTTCCCTTTCTACGGATTTGCGGTGAAGTTCTTTTATGCAAGGCTTCGGAAGTTGACGAAAGACCGTTCACAGGCGTTGGCTCAAGTCCAGGGTCACCTGCATGAGCGTGTGCAGGGAGTTCCGGTCATCCGCAGTTTCGCCTTGGAAGACCACGAACAGGAACAGTTTGATGTACAAAATAAAAACTTCCTGGACAAAGCGATTACGCATACCAACTGGAATGCCTACACGTATTCTGTCACCAATACCATTACAGACATCGCTCCTTTGCTCGTGGTCACTTTTGCTGGTTATCAGGTTATCACGGGTTCATTGACAGTCGGAACAATGGTAGCCTTCGTCGGATATATGGATCGTGTATATAATCCACTTCGAAGACTGGTCAACTCTGCGACTGTATTGACACAATCCATCGCATCGATGGACCGTGTCTTCGAATTCGTTGATGAAGAGTATGATATCGTCGACAAACCAGGGGCTAAGAAACTGCAAAATGTTCATGGAGATGTAAAAGTGGAAAACGTCTCTTTCAAATACGATGATGAAGAACCTCTCGTATTGAAAAATGTCAGTTTGGATGTAAGAAAAGGGGAGACCATAGCTTTCGTCGGTATGAGTGGAGGAGGCAAATCCACATTGATCAGCCTGATTCCCCGCTTTTATGATGTGACTGAGGGGCGTATCCTTATCGATGGGACAGACATCCGTGATGTAGAAGCCCGATCACTGCGTGACCGGATCGGGATGGTACTGCAGGACAATATCCTGTTCAGTGAGTCCATCGCCATGAATATACGGATGGGGAATCCTGATGCCACAGATGAAGAAATGATCGAAGCGGCTAAAGCGGCTAACGCCCATGACTTCATCATGAACCTCCCTCACGGGTATGAAACCCAGGTAGGAGAGCGTGGCGTGAAGCTGTCCGGCGGCCAGAAGCAGCGTGTCGCCATTGCACGCGTATTCCTGAAAAATCCTCCATTGTTAGTCCTTGACGAGGCCACTTCTGCACTGGACCTTGAAAGTGAAAACTTGATTCAAGGCGCATTGGAGAGACTGGCTTCTAACCGGACCACATTCATCGTCGCTCACCGATTATCGACGATTACACACGCGGACCGAATCGTCCTCATTGAAAATGGTGAAATCATCGAAGTCGGATCCCATAGTGAATTGATGGAGAAAAAAGGGCATTATTATAATCTCTATCAAGTACAGGAATTAGACGATCACCCGAAAGAGTATATTTGATATCTATTTAAAAAATTGACTCTGTTAAAGTCGGGTGTTGATATTTTGGTTGATTTTTACTAGTCCACACATCAGCGATTTTGGTTTCGGTCCAATCTTTGCTAAGAGTATGGGAGGGAAGGGAAAACAGTCCGCTTTCCGCGGGGAACGCTGAGCCTCCTCGAACTTATCGTTCTCCGGGGTCTCACCTTGTTCTTTTTTCCCGCAGGAGTCTACCTGTTTTCCCTTCCCTCCCTTTCATAGTGGGTGTAACGGATTTCTTTTATAAGGCTCTGTTAAAGTTTAGTGTTGTTTTTTAGATAGTAAAATGGACTTCCGATAATATGGAAGTCCATTGATTGTTTTTATTTGCTTATTATACAATCTGCACCCTATTGCTGAAAAACTTTTTTAAGTTACTAGCAAGATGTTGTATCCAACTAAGGTGTATTACTTTTCAAAAAATCAATCAATTCACCATAATCATAAGTCTTCAATGCTAATCCATTCTTATCGAAAACGATAAAAGCTGGTGTTTGTTCCAATTCTAATTTAGGGTACAACCCATTTAATTGTTCATAAGATTGAGTGTTTGTTATAGGATTCACATTAGAAATATCTTTTTGACGTAACATCTCTCTAGTTACTTCTTTTCCAGCAGCTTGTAGAGAATATTTATTATCTTCATCAGGTAATAGCTCTGGATTTATACGTCCAAAATCATCTTTATTACTGGTACAAGCAGTTATCATTGTTAGCAAAAAAATCAGGGTGAAAATGGTAACGATTTTTCGCAATTAAAACCCTCCCTTTACTTCGCCATCTACTATAGTGGAGTATTTACCAAAGCGCACAATATGTTCCGACACGCAATCACCGATAGCCATCCTTATTTTTACGTTCCGAGATTTCGTTCAGTACCGTTCCTGTGGACGATGAGGCGGTAAGAGCATCGATTAAATATTCCCTTAAACGCTGTTATTCCGCTGGATTAAGTTTTTGAATAGCTTTAAGGATATCGGTTGCTCTCACGGTCCTCACCGACTTATATTTGATGACTCCATTATAGAACATTTGTTGATTTGGGCAAATATCAACAACCAACTTTAACAGAGCCAAAAAATTAGAGGGGGTAGAAGCGGTAAATTTAAAGCTGCCTCTATCCCCAGTAGCTTTGATAGAAGTGGGTATACATAAGGAATTTAACAGTCCATTAAAAGAGTTTTAAACGGGACCATAAAACTTAATAGTTGTTGTTTCGAGCCAACCACAAGCGTAAGGGGGCTTTAGAAAACGGGGAGACTCCTGTGGAATGTACATGATAGGTGAAATCCCGCAAAGGCTTTGCCTTGAGGAAGCTCACCACATGTCCACGGAAAGCAGTCGTTTTCTAAAGCCCCCTTCTTCTCATCAAAGGTTTCGAAACGAATTAAACTCTAAAAGAGCACTTTCATAAATAAGAGGTTGAAATTTGATATAAAGTCATGTGCCCAACTTTTTAAAAAAGTAGGCTCTGTTAAAGTTGATTGTTGATATTTAGTCTTCAAAACAAGGACATAATAGTTGAAGAGTTTATATCGATTTGAGCGGAGGGGCTGCGGGGAATCACTCGCTTTCCGCGGGAGCGCGGTGAGCCTCCTCAGACTTTTCGTCCTGTGGGGTCTCACCAAGCACTCTCTTCCCGCAGGAGTCTCCTGATTTCCCTCCGCCCTTTGCATTATAAAATCCCTGACATCTACGTAAAAAAAGACCTATTATCAAGATCGTTCGGTCCTTATGCCACTCCTAAGAGAATGAAACACAGCATCTAGGTTTTAAGATTTTATACTTCCTCCCATCAAGATGAAGTGTTTCTTTTTAAAAGATCTTGTTTCGAGGCACTCTGATGAAGCAAAGGGCGGAGGGAAACGGTGAGACTCCTATGGGACGTGTGGGACAGGTGAGGCCCCGGAAGGCGTAGCCTGAGGAGACTCAGCGCCCGCCCCATGGAAAGCGAACCTTTTCCCGGAGCCCTACACGCATACAAACATTTCGTAATGAATTCTTTTTTTGATGGATATATCAATACTAAACTTTAACATAGAAGTAAAAATAAAGAACGGCTGTTGCTAAAGATGCAACAGCCGTTCTTTTTATTTCTGTGTCGTCTGAATGTAAGCTTCTTTGTGATGCGTTTGATAACTCTTCAATAAACGTTTCAACTTTTCCAATTGATCATGGTACTCCATCAACTGGGAGGCGAGAGGGAGGAAGACCAGCTTATCCGGGTTGTTGCTTTCTTCATACACATGGATCAACCGCTCTACAAGCTTTGGAATATCAGGATCCTCTATCCGTCTCAATGATTGCTTATGGACATTTTTGATTCGCCCTTTCAAACTGAGGATCAATTTTTCATGGGCACTGATCAGTTTGTCCAATTCATTGACTACTGCATCCTGAAACTCTTCCGGAATCTGTTCAATTTTATCATCCAAGCGATGGAATGTTTTTAAAACATCAAATGATTTTTTCGTAGTCGTGATCAATTGACGGAAGAGTACCAGCTTCCTTCCTTTAGCAAAAGCCTGACCCTTGAAATATGTCCGTTCTTCGGAGTAAAGCAAGTACGTGTGATCGATCCACCTGACATCATCCTGGATACGCGTAATTTCATATTTCAGAGCAGGTTCATCCGAAAGTTGACGTGTCGTCACACGCAGCCATTGCAGAATATCTGTGCTAGCCAAGTCGATTTTATTAAACAACCGTGTTTCGTATCGAGGGGGTAGAAAAACTAAATTGACGACGAAGGCTGCGAAAATCCCTAATAACATGGATGTGAATCGGGAAAATGCGAAATACATGAAAGTCTGGTCGGTCGAATCCATCAAAGCGATAACAGCTACTACTGCAAGTGCTATCGTGTTTTCATTCATTTTCATACCAGTTGTCACACCGATGACGATAATGATAGCGAATCCGACGATGAACGGGTCGTTTCCGAGCGTATATACGCCGATAATCGCAATTAAAGCGCCGATGGTGTTTCCCTGGATTTGTTCAATAATGGATTGATACGAACGATATATGGTCGGTTGGATGGAAAAGACGACCGCAATCGCTGCAAGTAACGGAGAAATGAATCCGAATAAATTGCTGACATATAAGGCGATGCCGACAGCCAAGCCTGTCTTCATCATACGTGCTCCAAGTTTCATTCTAAGCCTCTTTCTTTTTAATGATAATTTCAATATCCCCATTATAACGCATTCAGGACTATAACTATAAAAAGTCTTTTAATTTTCTGCTAGACTTAATTGAAAGGTTTTAAACATTGATCACTGACTTAAAGGTTAATGAGAGGGGAGGAGGATACTTTTTTAACGATGTTCCTTTCCACTATACAAATGGTTGTTTATATAGTTGGAGGAAGGGTAAGAAGTAAAGAATTAGACAGGGGAATTGATACAGTAATCAAATAACCCTTGTCCGAAATAAAGAAGAGGAGTGTTTGTTTGGGAGAAATTGCATGGGTCAATCATTGGTGGAATCTACGAAAGAGAAGCAGAATGGGAAATAATATTTTATTCCTTATGGAAGTGCGGGGAGAAGTGAGGGATTTTTTCCTGGAATCCGTCATTACAGATTTTTCGCTGGACTTTTATATGGAAGACAAGACATTGAATGAAAAAATGGCAGTCATCAATGTCCAATTTAGTGACAGGGAAAATAGAACATTGAGCGTCCGCCTCTACCAGGGAAATTGTAATCTGCATCAATCGTACCCCGACAGTCACTATCAATCAGAAGATTCTACACTGAAAAAATTAACGGATAATGAAAAGAAATTCATTTGCCAGGTTTTATCCAATCCTTCCTTACTTGAACCTTTCCAGCCTCCCGTACTGAATAAGAGAATCTCCTATTATTCCAATGGATGACTGATTTTATATTATATACAGGATGCTTGCTGAATGGATCTCAGTTCTAAATTAGCTCAAAAAAATGAGCCTATGCATGCAGGCATAAGCTCCAAGGGGAACCAGAATTAACTGGAACCATGAAAAGGGAAAGAAATGAAACAAAGATCATAATTCGTGGGAATATTCAGAATTATGTTTATATAATAGCATTGACTATACGATTTTTCAATTGTTTCCTCGCAAAATAATTCCTTTTTCCTGCCTTTCGACAAAACTCGAAAAAAAGCAGGGGCGGTTTTCAGCCCCTGCTTTTTCGAGTATTAATCATTTGCCATAATGCTGAAAGTTTTTTGAACAGCCTCAAGGGTAAGGTCGATATCTTCGTCCGTATGGGCTGTAGTCAAGAACCAGGCTTCATATTTTGATGGAGCGAGGTTGATGCCTTCAGCCAGCATGAGCTTGAAGAAACGCGCGAAGCGTTCGCCATCCGTATTTTCTGCCTGCTCATAATTCTCAACTTCTTCTTCGGTGAAATAAACGGTAAGCGCACCTTTGAGACGGTTGATTTGTACCGGAATTCCGTATGACTCTGCATATTTCAAAATTCCATTTTCCAATCGCTGTCCGAGTCTGTCCATCTCTTCATATACGCCTTCCTGCTTCAGTACTTCCAAACAGGCGATTCCTGCAGACATCGAAGCAGGGTTTCCGGCCATCGTACCCGCTTGGTAGGCAGGTCCTAGCGGAGCGACTTGTTCCATAATGTCTGCGCGGCCGCCATAAGCACCGATTGGTAATCCGCCTCCGATGATTTTACCCATCGCTGTCATATCCGGTTCGATGTCCAGCAGCTGCTGAGCGCTTCCATATGTAAAGCGGAAAGCAGTAATGACTTCATCATAGATGACAAGGGCACCTGCATCGTGAGTGAGGCGGTTGACTTCTTCTAAGAACCCTGGCTTCGGTTCAACGATGCCGAAGTTTCCGACAATCGGTTCTACAAGGACGCCCGCAATTTCATCCCCGAATTTCTCAAGCGCTTCTTTGAAAGGCTCGATATCATTGAAAGGAACGGTGATGACATCTTGAGCGATAGAAGCAGGGACACCTGCAGAGTCCGGCGTACCTAAAGTGGAGGGTCCTGAACCCGCAGCCACAAGGACAAGGTCAGAGTGTCCATGGTAACAGCCTGCGAATTTGATGATTTTGTTTCTTCCTGTATAAGCACGCGCCACACGAATCGTTGTCATGACCGCTTCTGTACCTGAATTGACGAAACGTACTTTATCTAAAGAAGGGATCGCTTCCTTAAGCATTTTTGCAAAACGGTTTTCCAATACAGTAGGAGTACCGTAAAGAACTCCGTTTTGAGCCGCTTTTGTAATAGCTTCAGTAATGTGAGGGTGAGCATGTCCGGTAATGATTGGACCATAAGCTCCTAAATAGTCGATGTATTCATTGCCGTCTACATCGTAAAAATGAGAACCTTCGGCACGGTCCATGTAAATAGGTGTACCTCCACCGACTCCTTTATAGGCGCGGGAAGGGGAATTGACACCTCCGACGATATGTTCTGTAGCTTCATTATAAAGTTGTTCTGACTTGGTGATGTTCATGGTTTACCTCCTGTTCTTTCATTCATCCCTTATTGTAGCATGGACACAAAAACCTAAGGGATAATGAACGAAAAAATTCTCTCTTCAAAGCAGAAGAGAGAATTTTTTCAACTGATTTATTGGTTGGGCTCTTGACTGAGCCGACATAACGAACCGAACGTCATCGTAAGGAAAAAAAGCACCATAAAGAACACTACAAGTACTTACCTGGTGCTTATACTGGGTGAATCTTAGTATACAAACGCTGCCCCGACGATGATCAGAAGGATGAAAAGAACAACGATTAGCGCGAAGCCTCCGCCGTATCCGTAACTCATTCACAATTCCCCCTTTCCTTTATTTACTGTATCGTATGCCGCTCATCGCTCGGGGGAATGTGCATATGCCCATTTTGTAGGCAGACTCCTATGTGTTTGATAGAAAAATAGATAGATTTCTCATTTATTGTTTCTATCAGACGAGCATATCTCAGCGGATTCGTACATACAAAACAGTAGAAGGTCTGCTTTTACGAAGAGAGGCGTGTGAGATGTTTACGATATCGATGACAATGGTTTGCCTTACTCTCATTGCCGGAAGCTTGAGGCAGTTATTCGTCTCATTAGAATTTGAACATAGAATTTTTTCATTCCAGCTGTTCATTTCCATTCTGCTTTTATATATGGTCGTCCTTATGGGATTCGGTATCATTTACTTTTCACTTTTAACTCAAGGGTATCCTGTGTTTCAAGAGGCCGACCGGACTTATCCGGGGATATGGATCGAGGATATGTTCAGCAGCATGTATTTCAGTGGAGTGACCCTTTTTACGGTCGGATATGGAGATTTGGTACCTGTAGGGATCGGTCGCTGGATCGCTATATTGGAAGCCATGGTCGGTTATTCGCTTCCTGCCGCTTTGGTTGCGAAGGTTTGGCAGAATGTCCAGCGCGATCGTTGATATTGGAAGTTTGGTCTCATATACGGTACTCTGTTAATAGAAAAATTATTAGGAGGGTCCATATATGACAGTCGAAAAAGGAAAACAAGCACCAGACTTTACATTACCAGCAAACAATGGAGAACAAATTACACTCTCTGATTTAAAAGGGAAAAATGTAGTTTTGTATTTCTATCCTAAAGATATGACACCAGGCTGCACGACGGAAGCGTGTGATTTCCGCGATCATCACGAAAGTTTTGCTGATTTGGATGCGGTCATCCTGGGAGTAAGCCCTGATCCCGTAGATTCTCACCAGAAATTCATCGATAAACATGATCTCCCATTCCTTCTGTTAGCTGACGAGGACCATGAAGTGGCTGAGCAGTACGGCGTATGGAAGCTGAAGAAAAGCTTCGGTAAAGAATATTACGGAATTGAACGCTCTACTTTCATCATCGATAAGGAAGGAAACCTTGCTGAAGAATATAGAAAAGTGAAAGTACAAGGGCACGTGGAGTCAGCTCTTGAATACATCCGCGAAAACTTAAGTTGATCATTTAAACCACAGCCGATTCGGTTGTGGTTTTTAACTGCTTTATTTTTGTGTAAAGGGTGAAAAACACTTACTATAGAAGAAAGAGGGAGAGGAGGCGTTGTATGAAAGTCGTATCCGCAATCAAACGGGTGCCGGAGGAAATCCAGAACCGTTTGAAAGACCGTTTTCCTGAAACAGAATTTTTGTTTTGTCATGGAATTGATGAAGCAGAAGCCCATCTGCCTGAAGCAGAGGTGTTCATTACATATGGAGAAGATTTGACACCCGGCCGTATAGAAAAAGCGGTGCAGTTGAAGTGGATCATGGTTCTGTCGGCAGGATTGGACAAGATGCCATTTGCTGAGATTGATGAACGTGATGTGGTCGTGACCAATGTAAGAGGGATCCACGCTAAACCGATGGCTGAGTATGCCTTGTCTATGTTTTTGCAAGTTTCCAGACAAGCGAAGACATTGATCGAACAAGAGAATCAGCATCAATGGAACCGCAGGCCGACCATGAACGAAATCAGCGGGAAGACGATGGTGTTCCTCGGTACAGGTGCCATAGCGCAGGAAACCGCCCGGCTGGCGAAAGCATTCCAAATGAAAACGATCGGCTTTTCGAAAACCGGGAAAGACAAGCCGCACTTTGATGAAACGTATACTCAGGATCGATTGGACGAGTTTCTTCCTAATGGAGATTTCGTAACAGCTGTACTCCCAAGTACGGTGGAAACGAAATACATATTGAATATCGATCATTTCAAGGCGATGCCGGACCATGCCATTTTTCTCAATATGGGGCGTGGGGATCTGGTGTCTTCAGAAGTCCTGTTGGAAGCGGTCCGTTATCCGCATATCCACCATGCTGTATTGGATGTATTTGAACAAGAGCCTTTACCGGAAGGTCATCCGTTCTGGGATGAAGAGCGTGTCACAGTCACACCTCACATTTCTGGTATCTCTCCCCACTATGTTCCCCGGGGTTTTGAGGTGTTTGAGGAGAACCTCGAGTTATATTTGAATGGGAACGGGGAAATGAAAAATATAATCGATCTTAAACGGGGGTATTAATATGCGTATTTATACTAGATCAGGTGATAAAGGTCAGACGTCTTTGATTTATGGGAACAGAGTTGCTAAAAATGACCTTCGTGTGGAGGCATATGGCACATGTGATGAAGCGAATTCCTCAATCGGTCTTGCACTGAGCCATTTGAAAGGGGAAGACTGGCTGGGGAAAGATCGATTCATGGAGGTTATGCAGAGGATTCAAACCATCCTTTTTCATGTAGGGGCTGAACTCGCCACTCCGAAAGGGAAAGAAGTGAAATGGCAGTTGAAGAAAGAATATATCGATGAACTTGAAAAGCAGATTGATGAATGGGATGAAGATTTGGGGCCACTGAAAAACTTTATTCTGCCATCCGGTCATGAAGCATCAGCTGGACTGCATATGGCACGTACAGTCGTACGACGTGCGGAGAGGTATGCGGTCGCATTGGGTGATGAACTGGAAAATCAGCTCGTCGTCTCCTATTTGAACCGTCTTTCCGACTTTTTGTTTGTTGCCGCCCGGTACGTAAATAAACATCTAGGGGGCAGAGAAGTCACACTTGACCCGGATGTTTAATCTTCAAGCATATTAAAGTCTCTGGTGCTGCCGTCCTTTATATTGACAGCAAGTTATTGATGGGGTTACACTAATTATAAGGATTCTAATTTAATAATTTTATAAATCAAGAATCAGTTTATGAAAGCGAGGTGCATGACTATGGCGGATAATCGACTCCAGGAAGCGATTGATACTTTGAAAGATTCAGGTGTTCGAATTACTCCACAACGTCATGCGGTGCTTGAATACCTACTGAATTCTATGACTCACCCAACAGCTGATGAAATATACAAAGCTTTGGAAAGTAAGTTTCCTAATATGAGTGTAGCGACCGTTTATAATAACTTGCGCGTATTCAGGGAAATCGGGCTTGTCCGAGAGCTTACGTACGGTGATTCATCCAGCCGTTTTGATTGTAACACCAGTGATCACTATCACATCATTTGCGAATCATGCGGTAAAATCGTCGACTTCCACTACCCGAGCCTTCATGAAGTGGAATCATTAGCTGAACAGGTGACTGGATTTGATGTAAGTCATCATCGCATGGAAGTGTATGGAACATGCTCTGAATGCCAATCGAATAATGCTCACTAAAACTGGAAGGCTACAACTTCCAGTTTTTTTAGATTTGCTGGGAATATAAAAAAAGCTCCGCTTTCGTCAAGCGGAGCTTTTTCATCGTTTATGATTCTTGTGGTGCTTTTCCTTTTTTATATCGTTTCGAATTATACTTTTCATCAAATTCTTTACCTTCAAGTGATTTGTCCAGTGTCAACGGCTGGTTGCAATGCATGCAAGCATCCACGCGGCCGAGCATTTTCGTCGGTTTTTCACAGGATGGACAGACGATTTGTATCGTTTTTGTGGAAAGCATACCAATCCAGAAATAAACGACTGTGCTCAATCCGACGAACCCGACACCTAAAATCATGAAAAGAGCCATCAACCATGTAGTTTCTTTGAATATGAGGCCGATGTACATGACGCCGATGCCGACGAAAATCAACCAGAAAGCAAAGGAACGGATTTTGTTGATCTTGCTGCTATATTTTAAAGCCACAGGATTCCCTCCTTACAATCTATAATGAAGTATAGCACATTTTCTTACATTCAATATAACTTGAAAAAAGGATTTTAGGAAAAAATATCGAATAAACACAAAAGAAATGAATTAAAATGTGGGGGACATAGAATGGAAGATGTATTACGCCCGATATATCAAGAAAAAGCAAGCCAAAGCAATACGTTAGGCATTCTTATCTTGGAAAAGAACAAACCGATCAGTCCTGTAACTGATAATTTCGATGTCATTTTGTTCATTATCGTACAGGATGCAGAGGAAGCGTGGTATGTAAAACACTACGAATTTGAAAATAAATCTGCGGCCATGCATATCGTCGACGAGAAACTTCTTCAACATTGGATTGATACAAGCTCTTATAGGAGAGCGGTCGAGTGGGTAATTAATGGTTCCATCATATTTGAGAGAAATGAATATGTCTCAGAACTGAAGGAACATTTACGTTCATTCCCGCAAGAAAAGAGAGAGTTGAAGAAAGCGATCGAGTTTGCGAAGTTGATCCGCAGTTACAGTGAATCCAAAGACTTGTTCGAGTCTGGGCAATATTTGGACTCCTTCAGTCAAATGGTTCGTTCACTTCATTATTTAGCTCGACTGGCTATTATTGAAAAAGGGTTCCATCCGGAAGTGACGGTTTGGAATCAGGTAAGAAAGATTGAGCCGGAGATCTATAAGCTTTACCAGGAATTGATTGAAAGCGGGGAGCCGACTGATAAGCGGATTCAATTAATGATCATCGCTGTGGAACATTCCATCAGTAAACGGTCACGGTCAAGTGCGCAGCATTTGCTTCAATTGATGAACAGCCGGGAAGAGCCATGGTCATTCGGTGAATTGAAAGTGCACCCGGAAATTCAGGAGTACATTCTTGATCTATCTTCCATGATCGAATACTTGGTAGAAACGAATGTCATTGAAGTGATCTTGCAAAAAACGAAAGGACCGAGCATATTCCATCGGACGTACAAGCCGGCAGAGAATGAGCTTACATTTGAATAAATGAATGTTTTCCTCTTTCTATAATAGAAAGGGGATTTTTTTATTAAAAAGTCATTGACGGTCCTATTAAAGCCGTGCTATATTATTACTTGTCGCGTTGAAAGACACCGACACCGGCCGAAACGGCCGCAAAAAATCATGAAAAAAGTTGTTGACAACAAACAACAAACCATGATAAATTATTACTTGTCGCCGAAACGGCAGACAAAACAAATTAAAAAAGTTGTTGACACCAACAATTATCCATGATAGGATGGATGAGTCGCTGTTTTGAACAGCCGACAACATTTTGATCTTTGAAAACTGAACGAACCAACCAGTACGTCAAGATATTTCTTCTTATATAGAAGAAAATGAAACAAGCACATTCGGTGTGCAAATGAGCAAGACAAACTTTTTCAACTTTTATGGAGAGTTTGATCCTGGCTCAGGACGAACGCTGGCGGCGTGCCTAATACATGCAAGTCGAGCGCGG
>NZ_JAIVAI010000001.1 GCF_020171525.1 Halobacillus yeomjeoni | reverse complement strand
AGATCCCTCAGAGACGATGAGGTTGATAGGTCCGAGGTGGAAGCGTGGTGACACGTGGAGCTGACGGATACTAATAGATCGACGACTTATCTATCTGATTTAATCGTTCGTGAAAAGCGCATTTGATTCAATCGTTGAAATGTTTCCCTTATCCAGTTTTGAGGGTTTACTAAAAAAATAGTAAATTACCCCTTGATTTTTTTCAGGATAGACAATATAATATATCTTGTCCCTGAAAGAGACATACAGAGATCTGGTGGTGAAGGCGAAGAGGTCACACCTGTTCCCATGCCGAACACAGAAGTTAAGCTCTTCAGCGCCGATGGTAGTCGGGTCGATCCCCGTGAGAGTAGGACGCTGCCAGATTTCGATATTATTCCAACGTAGCTCAGTGGTAGAGCAATCGGCTGTTAACCGATCGGTCGTAGGTTCGAATCCTACCGTTGGAGCCATTATTTGGAGAGCTGTCCGAGTTGGCCGAAGGAGCACGATTGGAATTCGTGTAAACCGTTACCACGGTTTCGAGGGTTCGAATCCCTCGCTCTCCGCCATAATATCTTTATCAAAACGATTGGCCCGTTGGTCAAGTGGTTAAGACACCGCCCTTTCACGGCGGTAACACGGGTTCGAATCCCGTACGGGTCACCACTTACATGGAGGATTAGCTCAGCTGGGAGAGCACTTGCCTTACAAGCAAGGGGTCGCAGGTTCGAACCCTGCATCCTCCACCATTATCGCAACGCAAAACATATCGTGAATATGAACTTCACATTATCGCGGGGTAGAGCAGTCTGGTAGCTCGTCGGGCTCATAACCCGGAGGTCGCAGGTTCAAATCCTGCCCCCGCAACCAAATTGGTCCGGTAGTTCAGTTGGTTAGAATGCCTGCCTGTCACGCAGGAGGTCGCGGGTTCGAGTCCCGTCCGGACCGCCACTTAAATACATATTTTGGCTCGGTAGCTCAGTTGGTAGAGCAACGGATTGAAGCTCCGTGTGTCGGCGGTTCGACTCCGTCCCGAGCCACCATTTTAGCCGGCCTAGCTCAACTGGCAGAGCAACTGATTTGTAATCAGTAGGTTGGGGGTTCAAGTCCTCTGGCCGGCACCACTCTTTACAGCGTGGAGGGATAGCGAAGTTGGCCAAACGCGGCGGACTGTAAATCCGCTCCCATCGGGTTCGTAGGTTCGAGTCCTACTCCCTCCACCATTTAATTTTATAATTCAAATAGGGGTATAGTTTAATGGTAAAACTACGGTCTCCAAAACCGTCAATGTGGGTTCGATTCCTACTACCCCTGCTTTTTGATTGTGGCGGTTGTGGCGAAGTGGTTAACGCACCGGATTGTGGTTCCGGCATTCGTGGGTTCGATTCCCATCAGCCGCCCCATTTATAACAAACGATCTTTTGGGCCATAGCCAAGCGGTAAGGCAACGGTTTTTGGTACCGTCATGCGCTGGTTCGAATCCAGCTGGCCCAGCCACTTTAATGCGGGAGTAGTTCAGTGGTAGAACACCACCTTGCCAAGGTGGGGGTCGCGGGTTCGAATCCCGTCTCCCGCTCCATTTAAAATAAGGCACATATTCAACAACACTTGAATATGATACAATCGTAATTGATCCTATGGCGGCATAGCCAAGCGGTAAGGCAGAGGACTGCAACTCCTTTATCACCGGTTCGATTCCGGTTGCCGCCTCCAGAAATCATATGCCGGTGTGGCGGAATTGGCAGACGCGCACGACTCAAAATCGTGTTCCTCACGGAGTGCCGGTTCGACCCCGGCCACCGGTACTAATAGGTCGCATAAAGAAGGTATCTACCAGCGTAGATACCTTCTTTTTTTGCGTTCAATGAACGTATCAATGGTCGTGTGACCACAGGGGTGAACGTTAAACCCCGCTCTCCTATTCACTTAGGAAAGCGGGGTTTTTATATGCGAAATAAAGTGAAGAGACAATCGTTTGCCTTTATACGAGATTGTCGTTGAGAGGTTGCTGGAAGGCTTAAAACAAGGCAGAATTTTTTATTTATACTTCTTTTCATACTGAGCATTTTTTCAGCAATATAATGAGTAAGGAGGTTGTTCAAGTGGATTACTCGTCCTTTTACAATTGAACTAGTTATAAACGTATTTGTGGCTGAGATATCACTTGTGCTGTATAACCAATATGGAGTTATACGGAAAGTTTATTGCTCCTTGTTATCTATAAAGGTGTCGAATTCAATACTGGGGTTAATCGGGTGAGAAGTTTAAGGGGGAATAAATTCGGCTTAGATAAACAGATTGAACGTAATATGCACATACTTGATGGAAAAAGATAGAGGGGTTAGTAAATAAATGAGTGATATAGTCATGAACATCTTACTTTGGATAGGAACCGCACTGGGTTGGGTTACTCTTAAAGTTTTTGGGGGGTTACTGATAGGTGTCTCTGGTTTTATGGGGGCCATAATAATCTACAGGTACCTTAATTACCATAGAGTATTCAGAAGTGATGTCAAAGATCAAATTACTGCCTTCTTGAAGAGGTGCAATGGTGAGAGGGGTAAAGATTCAGGGTATGATATAAGAACAAACGAACATCCGGAGGGCACAGATTTTGATTGGGAGATATACCCTACAACTAAAGCAATTACTCAATGGGTGAGAATGAGCAAGGAACTCTATGAAAATAATAGGTGGGGCTTTAAGTACGACGAGCAATTTATCAACAATTTATTAGAAGAGATGTTGTTTGAAGGGTGCGTTGGCTTTTTATGTGATGGGAAGACTCATGAGATTGAAGGTTGGAAGTATAATAGTGGATCATTACGTAATGAGAAGGTCACATTCTTAAGTTTAAACCGTATGAAGATAGTTGATGAAGGGAATTCTATTAATTTTATTAAGGGGAAAAGGCGGTTTATATTAAAGAAAAACCGTATTCAGCATCTAGGATGTAATCCTAAAGAGAAATTAATTTTTATACGTGATTTAGATAGATGGGTAAACATTAATTGTACATTTCAATGGGAAGCTAAGTTATTCAATCGCAAAATTGAACAATGTCTACAGGGGACCACTTGCCGGATTGCCCCGGCCAACGGTACTAATTGATACGTCTTCCTACGTTAAGTAGAAAGACGTTTTTTTGTTTCCTCATATTTAACTATGAATTTCTAATACCTGCTAGAATAGGTAGTATGTTTTGATAAAGAAAGGGGGGCTTATTCTGAGGAAAAGGAAAGTTTGGCTGATATCTACAATTATTGCTTCAATCTTTTTGACATCATGTGATTCAATAGAGGGAGCTGCAACTGAAGGTAATGAACAAACGGTGGTTGAGAAAGATAATAAGATAGATACTGAAATACAAAGTTCAAATGGATCTGGAGATGGGTCTGAGCGAAATCTAGAACCAAAGAAGAATGATATATGGGATGGGTATGAAGGATATGCGAAGACACTGACTGAGTTTGAATTACCTGAGCGTGGTCTCCTGGAAGGGGACGAAGCAAAAGAGGTGTTCGAGCAAGCCGGTCATGGTTTATTTGCCGTCTATGAAAACGGTTATGTCATTAAGAAAGAAAGCAAAAGTGTATTTGTTTTGTCCTACATAGATGGTAAACGTCCTTATCCATATGGTACGCAGTCTTTAGCTCTATTCAAGACATTTATTAGCACTATTACAGGGGAACTTGGTCTCTTCGGTGAGAATATGGGGTCTAGAAATAAAGACCTTGGGGAATTAACAAATGAAGAACGTGACATGATTTCGAAAGGGAGCATGAGTTGGAGAAAGCTTCACGGGAATTCTGAACGTGTCGTTAAAAGCCTGCGTCAGTTTGAAACTTACTTTGCAGAACAGGGATATGACGACCTTGCCACATGGACAACCGACACGGTCGACCTGTATGAAGAAATATTGACATTAGACCACACTGAATGGAAGAAAGCTTACACTAACTACCTGGAAGGCGCGGAAAGAATTGAGCGTATGGATATGGTGATCGAATTGATGTCTAAGAAGTCATAGAATTTTATCAGCCAGTATCAGCTTCCTATATAAATCTGAATACATAATTTCTTTATCTATCTCTACTATCGTCTGCAGATGGAATTCAAAGAAAAAGACTTCAATCATCAATTGAAGTCTTTTCTTCTATTAATCTTCATCTGTTACATCCATATCGGAGTCCGCTTCATTGATACGATTTCCATCGTTTCGATCGAGAAAGTCCGGCAGTCCGTCTTTATCTGTGTCTTCCAGGTATCTTTTAGGGTTCGGGTCATTTAGTATTCCCAACAAAACCAGGATACCTGCAACAGCTGTAACGATTTCTGTGTAGTTGGCTGGGAGAATGATACCGAATGAGGTAGCTAGTAGAGGGGCAAGTCCTAACAAGATGGCCATCAGGACCTTTGGATTTTTGAGCCTTGATAAATAGGTTTTTAAATTCTTCATATTTTTATCCCTCCTTTGTTATATATTATGAATTTTGTTTAAACTTGGTGCTAGATAATGGGGAGAGACGGATTGGAGAAGATATCCAAAAACATGTGTGAAATCTAAGCTTGAGGAAAGAAAGGAAGAATACTATATCGTTTCTATCGGTCTGTTTTTGCTGCACAGTATTTTATTGATTTTTATCTATCATCTCTGGGGGAAGGAAGAAGAGCATCTTTTCTTGAAAATGATAGGATTTACGATTTTAGGTGCTTTTACATTGAACTTCGGCACGAATCCCCCCATTCCAATAGGCTTCATCGTTTATTTGCTGTTTTTTTCTATAACTAAGAATAAAGCGGCTAAAAAAGGTGCCGTCTACCTGGGGTTGTTCTTGTTCATTCTTGGATCTGGAATTCCGTTTGCACAAAAATTCATATTCGAATATCCACGTCATCTGGAAGTTGTTCAGGAGTATGATGATTTCGACTTTGCCGATCACTGGCATCGAATGCAGGATAGGTTCGATCTCAGAAAAGCAGAGTTACATCGTTTACGTCTTATTTATGATAAGGAGGGCGAAGTGAGTGAATTCGTTTATTACTTCAAAGTAAGAGAGACAAATGATAGAAGAGTCGATTACCGGGTAGAGCTCTCTCTGGAGGATCATCATTTCACGGTGAACAGAAGGATCCATCATACACAGCAAACTTATAACTTTATCCATCACCTGAATAGGAATGAACATACGGAAATCGGCCGCTTTTTCAACCAATTGGAAGAAGTGGGTTTGAAAGAGATACAGCCTGATAACGAATACCATTTCTATAAGATTGATGTAGGAGGTGAATATTATCGGTTCGCAGGTAACGTAAGGAGAGCGTATTACATTCGAAACAAGGATGTTCACCCTCTGGAGGAAGAAGATTTGACGGTTTATGGAGTCGGTATGTCAGTTACGGGGTTCGATCGTACAGAAGGGGACTACTTAAAGTCGAGAGCTTTATACTTTATGGATGCTGCTTTGAATGTGGATGAAGAAGAGGGGTAACGTGATTATTTCTATAACGGGGGTTTGAGAGTATGGTTCTATACGTACTTGCCGCTGCATTCCTGGGCTTTAGCTGGTATTTATATATTCTGAACGTCAAAAAGAGCGGATCTGGATTTCTGCTTGGGGTAATCATGCTTGGAATGCCGTTTTTCTATCATTTTTTTGGTCTCGGTTATGCGGGTGTCATCGAAAGCGATGAGAAAGCGTATACGTCTTTTTTATTGGCTATTCTCCTGCTGTTGAACTCTATACTCATCATTATTTTGACTGCCAGTAAGGCCTTATTGAGGAAATGGAACCATCAAGAATGATCATAGCAGAAAAGCGCAGGTTCAGATGATGAACCTGCGCTTTTCTTAAGTTCCTTCAGCTCCAACAGAGGTAAATTTGAAGCTTTCTACATCAAAGAGTCCTTTATCTGTAAGTTTCAAAGAAGGAATGACAGGGAGCGTCAGGAATGAGAGAGTTAAAAATGGGTTGAAGTCAGCTTCAAAACCCAGTTTTTTAAGGGCTCTTTTCATGTGTTTCAGCTGTTGGTCGACCTCTTTATAGCTTTTCTCAGACATCAAACCGGCTATCGGGAGCGGAAGGGATGCGATCACTTCCTCCTGTTTTACAACGACGAGCCCGCCTCTCATTTCCTTCAAAGCGTTGATGGCTCTCAATAAGTCACCGTCATTTGTCCCGGTTGCCACGATATTATGAGAATCATGGGCGATTGTCGTTGCGATGGCCCCGTCTTTTAAACCGAACCCTTTTACAATTCCAACACCTATATTTCCGGTCAAGTGATGACGTTCTACGACCACCATCTTCTGGAGATCTTGTTCAATGGAGGGGACGAAAAGATTTTCTTTTGTGCCCACTTGTGTGATGATTTTATTGGTTTTAAGCTGATTAGGGTTAATTTCAATGACGTTTGCATGCTTCGATTCATCCATAACGATTTCCAAGTCTCGTTGTTGTATAGGTTTGAAATGAACGGTATCCATAATGGAAGAATCCTTAAGGTTCTTTTTCTCAGAAGCTGCTATGTATTGTCCATCAGCAGCCACTTGCTTCCCTGCCTTGTACACGTTTTTGATATGGACAGCTTCCAAGTCATCGACAATCAGAAAGTCTGCATCATATCCAGGGGCAAGGGCTCCTTTATTCTTAAGACCATAGCACTCCGCAGCATTCAAAGAAGCCATTTGGTAAGCGGTGAATGCCGGAAGCCCTTTTTTTATACTTAAGCGGACATGATGATCGATACTGCCTTCTTCAATCAAATCATCGATGTGTTTATCATCTGTGCAGAATAAACAGCGGCGAGCATTCGCCGGGGTCACGATGTCGATGAGCTGAAGTAATTCTTTGGCTACAGATCCCTGTCTGATGAGCAAATACATGCCCCGTCTCAAACGCTCCATAGCATCCGGGATCGTCGTACATTCATGGTCGGTATCGATTCCAGCCGTTCTGTAAACATTTATGGCATCGGTATTCAACCCAGCGAGATGTCCATCCATTTTTCCGCCCATATCAGCTGTCATTTCGATTTTATCCAGCATCTCATCCTTTTGTGATAAAAGGGAAGGATAATCCATGACTTCTGCAAGTCCAAGAACTCTTTCATGTTCCATAAATGGTTTCAGATCCTCAGCTTTCAAAACAGCTCCTGCATTTTCAAAAGAGGTGGCAGGCACACAGGAAGGGAGCATGAAAAATACGTCTAAGTCAATATCGGTGGAATTTTTTAACATATAATCGATGCCTGCTTTTCCAGAAACATTGGCGATTTCATGAGGGTCTGTGATGATGGATGTCACTCCATGAGGAAGGACGACTTTTTCAAATTCTGAAGGAGTGACCATAGAAGACTCGATATGTACATGGCCATCGATAAAGGAAGGACAGACGTAATTTCCTTGTGCATCAATGATTTCTGTTCCTTCAAAATCACCGATACCGACGATTTTTCCATCCGCGATAGCTATGTCTGCATCGATCCAATCCTGGTTGAAGACATCCATGACTCGTCCATTTTTTACGACGAGATCGGCGGGTCTTTGTTTACTGGCGATTTGCAGGTGTTTTTTCATCGATTTATGGTTGGTTTTCATCTACAACACTCCTTCATAGGTGAAACTTAAAAGCTGAGTCATCGAAGTACCCTTGATTTTATCATTGTAAAAAAGTATAAATGGATTCTCTTTTCCGCCAATCTGGTTTAGTATGGATGAGAGACTTCATTTTAGTATATACGATAAAAGGAAGGTTTGTATGTCAATCATGGAAGAGAATATAACGAGAATCGAATGGAATGGCAAAGAGCTGATTTTGATCGGTACCGCACACGTTTCGAAACAAAGTGCTGAACAGGTGAAGCAGGTAATCGAGCATGAGCAGCCCGATTCTGTTTGTGTCGAGCTCGATCAACAGCGTTATCAATCCATCAAAGATGGCGATCGATGGAAGAACATGGACATCTTCCAGGTCATCAAAGAAAAGAAAGCATCGTTGTTGTTGATCAATTTAGCCATTTCTTCGTTTCAAAAGCGTATGGCAAAGCAATTCGGTATCGAAGCCGGTCAGGAAATGATCCAAGGCATCGAATCCGCTGAAGAATGTGGAGCAGAATTGGTTTTGGCTGATAGGGACATCCAGACTACGTTCTCTCGTATTTGGAGCAATATCGGATTCATAGGTAAATCGAAACTACTACTTTCTATTATTTATAGCATATTCAGCAAGGAAAGCATAACCGAGGAAGAATTAGAAAAGATGAAATCACAAGATATGCTGGATGGCATGTTGAAAGATTTGACGGATCACTTCCCGAGTTTGAAGAAACCGCTCATTGATGAACGGGATCAATACTTATCTCAGAAAATTAAAGAAGCCCCTGGTGAAAAAGTCGTGGCAGTGCTGGGAGCGGCTCATGTGCCAGGAATCAAAGAACAAATAAGGGAAGAGCATGATCTGGACAAATTGACTGAAAGGCCGCCGAAATCAAAAGTACCTAAAATCATAGGCTGGTCGATTCCTTTCATTATATTGTCCATCATCGCTTATACGTTTTATGCCAATCCGGCAGCAGGTGCCCAGCAAACAATCAGCTGGGTGCTCTGGAACGGGTCATTCTCTGCTATCGGTGCGGCTGCTGCACTAGCCCACCCACTTGCAGTCGTCACTGCTTTTATAGCAGCGCCGATTACATCATTGAATCCGCTGATTGCAGCGGGTTGGTTTGCAGGTTTTGTTCAAGCTTATTTCAAACGCCCGAATGTATCGGATTTTGAGACTTTGTCTGACGACGTGACGAGTGTAAAAGGGTTCTGGAACAATAAAGTGACCAGAATTTTACTGGTGGTCGTCCTGGCCAATGTAGGTAGTTCCTTGGGTACACTCATCGGAGGAGCCGACGTCATCCGACTTTTCATAGAAAATATATAATAAGAGGAGCCTTTGAGCTTCTCTTTTTTTTCTGCAATAATTTACAATATTTTCATTGAATGTTACGATTATGTTACAAATATATGAATCTTAATTCTCTAAGGGAGGATGGAGATGAGTAGTTTTATTAAAGGAACGTCCGTAGTTGGTATTCTTGTGGTAGGAATCGGTTTGTGGCAGATCAATGAATATAGCCGGCAAGGATCAAAAGAACAAGTACTTGCTCAGTCTCCATCTCCTCCTGGAGAACATAAAAGTCGAGGAGAAGATCACTCTTATGATTTCGTGACCATTGAAACAGATAGTTACGCTGTTCCTCTAGAACGACCTGATTATGATGGTCAACAACTGGTGAATGAAGATGTTGTCGAAGCAATTGAGCATCGTGTAGAGGAAAACGAGCGCATCCTATTTTTGATCAAAAAAATCGGAGAAGATTGGATTGAAGACCGCTATGCATCTGGACGATATACATACGAGTGGGACAAGTTAAAAGAAAGCAATGAAATCAAGCACAAAATGATTGAAGAACTGCTTTCGATTTCTACAAGCCCTGAATTGAACACCTATGCGAAACAGGCGGATCGTAACTTTTCCAGGGCTTTGAGGAAGAAAGATTTGAACTACTATTTTGAAGCGACGAAACATTTTATGTATCTGAGTGAAGAGTTGAGCATCAAAGGTGGCGAATAGGACGAATATCCTTTTCCTTTCCTGCGAGTTTTCATTTATCTTGTCGATGACATCATACTTTGTGCGCCTTGAAATTTTTCTTGATGGTAATATATGTTTGATTATTCCAAATAATGTTTTCTGGGATGGATTTCGGGGGACAAGAAGGGTGAAAACATATCAAGGAGGTATTCATGATGTCTGTAATGATTCAGGAAAGGTTGAGCTCTTCTAGTCTTGAAAAATTGCGTACGGCTGCAGAATTGGAGTTTACGAGGGAAGTTTTTGAGTCGGATAACTATTGCTCTTTAGAAGTTTTGACTCCAGATGTTCACCAGCTTTATATTGTGAATCGTAATGACTGTACGTTGACAATCCTGGGAATCACAAAAGACATGGCTGTAACGAAAGAAACAATCTTCACTCAAAACATCGTTTCGTTGAAGGAAAGTTTTGTTGATTATAGCATGAAAGAAAACACTCCTCCTGTAAAACTCGAGTTGGAACTATGGGGCGGACGTCAGCTCATCATTGAGCCAGGTTTATCGACGTCTCAAGATAAGAGCTATAAGCAGCCGGAAGTTCTTAATCAAGTGACTGAAGACTTCGAGCGCCTGATCGCCGCGTTGAAAAATACGATCATTTTAAAATAATTGCTACAAAGAAAAGAGCTGCTTCCGCGGCTCTTTTCTTTGTATGTATAGAAAATCTATCAATCACCTATACTGAGGTAGTTGGATTATCAAACTATTAAGTCATGTAAACGTTATATTAAAAATTCGACAAAAAAACGTAAATTTCGTATTGCATGGTCTAAAGTCGGTTGTTATAATAACAAATGTGCTTCCGAGGGAAGCGGCAGACTTGATACATATGCGGGTGTAGTTTAATGGTAAAACCTCAGCCTTCCAAGCTGATGACGAGGGTTCGATTCCCTTCACCCGCTCTTAACACTTTCTCATATGGAAAGTGAGCTATTATTTTATACTATGTGCCCCAACGCAGTGTTTCGTTAAGAATAACGAAGCATTGCGTTTTTTAATGAAGAAAAAAGGATAAACCATTGATAGAGAATTTTTCATAGGAGGATTCCAAGATATGAAAAAGTTACAGCAACAATTGAAGCAGATTGATGGGAAAAGTTATAAAGGCTATAAACAGATACAAGGGAATTATAAGTTTCCGACATATGAACTATTCATTGATTATGTGCAGGGCGATCCTTTCGCTGCTCCTTCTAAAATAAGAATCCGCATTCCGAATAAAAAAAGGAACATCAAAAAGGAATGGAAGAAAAACAAGCGGAGGAAAACTTATGCAGAAGATCGTTTGGCCAGAGCTGTAGCGAAAGCGATATTTAAAAATCAGACTGCAGTCAAAGGATCAGGAAAGAGTGGTATGGTAGCGGTCGATCAGCCAGGGCAGGAAATATTGGAACGGACCGCAGTTACATTGAATGAAGAAGATGTTACGGTATGCCTGACGGTCGGACTCCCTGCCAACGGTCGCAGGATCAATGGAAAGCAGGCGGAAACGTTGTTTTTCACTGTTCTTCCTGAGGTGATGAAGCAGTCTATTTTCTCTGTCCAGGACAAAGACATCGATGAGGTTTGCGAACTTGCCGATCAGCATGATGCGATTGCTGAAGAAATGAAAAAGAACGGCTGGATTTCATTCATCGCTGATGGATCGATTCTGCCAAGGGAAAGTGGAATCAGCGATCGTCCCATGAAAAAAGCGGTTCCTTTTGAAAGTCCGGAGGAGAATCGCGTTTCATTTTCCATTCCTCACCGGAACGAACCAATCACGGGAATGGCGCTGAAGAAAGGCATTGTTTTGATCGTCGGAGGAGGCTATCATGGTAAAAGTACCCTCTTGAATGCCATGGAGCGTGGGGTGTATCCTCATATTAAAGGAGACGGTCGTGAGTATGTGATGACGAATCCAGACGCTGTCAAAGTAAGAGCAGAGGATGGACGTCAGGTCACGACAGTCGATATATCACCGTTCATCAAAAATCTGCCGCATGGTACGGACACTACACAATTTTCAACGGAGAACGCCAGTGGAAGTACCTCTCAGGCGGCTAATGTGATGGAAGCTCTTGAGGCTGGGGCTCATACACTCTTGATTGATGAAGATACGAGTGCGACCAACTTTATGATTCGTGATGAACGGATGCAGGAACTCGTCGTGAAAGAGAAAGAGCCGATCACCCCGTTCATTGATAAGATCAAGCAGATGCGTGATGATTTGGACGTATCTACGATTCTCGTCATGGGAGGGTCCGGCGATTACTTTAATGTGGCTGATGAAGTCATCATGATGGATCAATATGTTCCACATAATGTGACAGGTCGAGCTAAGGAGATTGCCGATCAATATCCGAGCCAGCGACATTCCTCTATTGAAGAGAAGTTTGGATCTGTGCCGGCACGCGCTTTTCTTCCGGCCACTCTACAAACGAGAAAAGGAAAGAAAGAAAAGGTACAGGCGAAAGGTCGTACAACTATCCTGATGGGAAAAACCGACATTGATTTAGATGGAATCGAACAGCTCGTCGATCCTTCCCAAACGAGATTGATTGCTGATTTGATCATGCATATGGATAAGCGTGGCGTACTGAAAAAAGAAAATACACTCCAAGAACTGCTAGATCAAATCGAAGAGCAAATCGATCGTGAAGGATTGGAAGCATTTGCTCCATTCAAGGGGCAGCACCCTGGGGATCTTGCCCGTCCAAGACGTTTTGAGATAGCGGCAACGTTGAACAGGATTCGAACAGCTAAAGTAAAAAATTTAAAATAGAAAGGAGGATGTCAGGGTGGATTTTCATAAATTTAAAGAAGAGGTCATTGCCTACAGCAAGGAAATCGGCATCGATAAGATCGGCTTTGCCTCAGCGGATGTGTTCGGTGAGCTCAAAGCACGTCTGAAGCGCCAGGAAGAACTGGGTTACAAATCCGGTTTCGAGAAAGGGAGCGTTGAAGAACGTACCGAACCTGGCCGGTTGCTTCCGGGAGCTCAGTCGATCATATCCATCGCCCTGGCTCACCCCTCTAAAATGCACGATGCCCCCCGAAGTAAGAAGGGAGAACGGCGGGGAATCTTTGCCCGCGCTTCCTGGGGGATGGATTACCATGATGTACTGCGTGACCGATTGAATAAACTCGCTGCATATTTGAAAGAACATTTTCCGGAAGTCGAACTGAAATCGATGGTGGACACGGGGGAGCTTGCAGACCGAGCCGTAGCCGAACGTGCCGGCATCGGGTTCAGTGGAAAGAATTGCGCCGTTATCACTCCGGAGTTCGGTTCATATGTATATCTAGGGGAGTTAGTTACAAATATTCCATTTGCTCCTGATGAGCCTGTGGAGGACAGCTGCGGGGACTGTAATATTTGTGTGGATGCATGCCCGACAGGGGCGCTCGTCCAAGGTGGTCAACTGAATGCTCAACGCTGCATCGCGTTTTTGACCCAAACGAAAGATTTTCTACCCGATGAATTCCGGACGAAAATCGGAAACCGTCTGTATGGGTGTGATACGTGTCAGACCGTATGTCCGAAGAACAGAAAGAAGGACTTTCATAATCATGAAGAATTCGAGCCGGATCCGGAAGTCGTCAAACCTAAACTGATTCCGCTGCTTTCGATTTCTAATCGGGAGTTCAAAAATAAATTCGGCCCCATCGCCGGTTCCTGGCGTGGGAAAAAGCCGATTCAACGGAATGCCATTCTGGCACTCGCTCATTACCGGGATGAAACATCGATTGATGAATTAATCCGCCTCATGAACGAAGACCCAAGACCTGTCATCCGCGGTACATCCGCCTGGGGGCTTGGGAAAATCGGAACTGCTGAGTGTTACGAGGCAATCAAAGCAGCGATGGAGAAAGAAGAAGATGAAGATGTTCTTTTCGAAATGGAAAAAGGTCTGCAATTTGAAAAACAGGGAAGTATTTAACTTTTCATATCCTGAAGAGTTTTGTATAATAGGAAAAACTGTAAAAGAGAGGGTTGTTTATGAATCATCGGTCTTTTTTATATTATGATACGTTTGACACACCTTTAGGAGCTATGACAGTTCTTGCAAATGATGAAGGTGTCTGCCGGATTGATTTTGGCCATTATGAAGACCGACTTGCTTCATATCAATCGTGGAAGAAAAAGCACTTTTTAAAAGGTGAACTTGTTTACGATCCAGAGCACAAGTACGTAGTGCAGACGAAACATGAACTGAGTGAATATTTTGCCGGGAATCGTAAAGAGTTTACTGTACCTTTGAATTGTTATGGAACTGACTTTCAGCGGAAAGTGTGGAGGACCCTCCTTCATGATGTTCCGTTTGGAGAGACGAGATCATATAAAGATATCGCCGCAGCGATGTTATCACCGAAAGCGATTCGTGCTGTAGGTGGAGCTGTGAATCAAAATCCTTTCGCAATTGTGGTTCCTTGCCACCGTGTCATCGGCAGCAACGGAAAGCTTGTCGGATATGCCGGCGGGGTAGAGAAGAAACAGAACCTGCTCAATTTTGAAAAAGAATACCACAGTGTCCCTCATCAAACGTAGCCGTTCTTCCACACATGGAAGGCGGCTTTTTTGTATGGATTGATTTTCTCCTTCATAAGATGTGAATAGAGGGGGGAGGGTGTATGTCTCATACACATCAATTGCAGCTGTATTGGGAGAAGGTTGCAAATCATCTTTTAGACCAGGATCAAGAGCCATGGCTTCAAAGGAAAGTGAGAGGAATGGAAGAACGGGGAGATCGAATCATGCGTGTCACATTTCGCATCCATCCTTATCACAGAATGGCTTATGAACGTCACACTTCCTATAGATACTTGTTATCCCTCTCTATTCTGATTCAAAATGGTAGACATTATTATTTGGAAGAGGGAGTGCATGAGGGGGCTGCCACCTTTCTGAAGGATAAAATGCTCGGACACAGGGTTACGACAGAAACCATTTGTCCCGCTGAAGAAACGGGATTTTCGGAGTATGTTTACAGAGAAGATGAAAGAATTCCTTCATTTTCATATGATCGAAGGGAAGCTGTCCGCTATGCGGAGCGGTGGTGGGACGGTGCCAACCCTGCTTACCCTCATTTTGAGAATGATTGTACCAATTTCGTTTCTCAATGCTTAAGAGCCGGCGGCCTCCCGACATGGGGAGTCCCTCATCAGACTCGGGGCTGGTGGTATCAAAATGGGAAGTGGAGTTACAGTTGGTCAGTCGCTCATGCGTTCAAGTGGTATTTAAGTGGATCGACGAAAGGGCAGGTTGCCAGAGAAGTATTTTCTGCAGATCAACTGTCTCCGGGAGATATCATCTGTTATGACTTCCAAGGGAATGATCGCTTCGATCACAATACGATGGTAGTTAAATTGAATAAGGACGGCATGCCGCTCGTCAATGCTCATACGACGAACAGCAGGCACCGGTACTGGGATTATAAAGACTCGACCGCTTATACACCGGATATTGAATATAAGTTTTATACAATCGGTGGTTGAAGGGTATGGTATAATGACACAGTTGATAAAGCTAACATAGAGGTGACAGATTATGCCGAATCATATTGTACTCTTTCAACCTGAAATACCTGCAAACACGGGAAACATTGCACGTACTTGTTTAGCCACGAACAGCGAGCTTCATTTGATTCGCCCATTGGGATTTTCTACGGATGACAAGATGGTTCGTCGTGCGGGCCTCGATTACTGGCATAAAGTAAATATCCATTACTATGATTCCATTGGTGAACTTTATGAATCTTTCCCGGGAGGAGAGTATTACTATATCGAAAACTTCGGTACGAAATCCTATGCAGATTTCGACTTTTCCAACCCGGATGAAGATCTATTTTTCGTGTTCGGTCGAGAAAGTAACGGGATTCCGCTTGAGTTATTGGAAGGGTTGGAAGACCGCTGTCTTCGAATTCCGATGACCGATGAGGTTCGTTCCCTGAACCTTTCCAACACCGTATCGATCATACTGTTCGACGCTTTGAAGCAGCAAGGATATCCAGGTTTGATCAAATAAAAAACCGCATCCCGATCGGGGTGCGGTTTTAGTATGGTTATTTTTTCGGTGTACCTGCTTTTTCATCATATCCTGCACTGAAAATTGCTGTCAGGTAGGCAACACAGACAAGGATGATTAGTGTCAACTTCATGTATGGGTCCTCCTTTTATCGAGACAAGCTTTTGCTAATCGTTATTATACCTTATTTCATCTTCGATGTGAATTGTTTATAGCACTAAATTTAATGTCTGTCCCACGGCGTGTGCCTATACACGTATTCAGGGATAAACATAAGGTGAAGAGTAGGTGAATAACCAAACAATGAAAAATGGAGGAGTTACATTGGAACATCATCCATATCAGTTCAATCATGCATATGAAGATCATTATAGAAATGACGATGAGCGGTTCTTCTTTTGGGGTCCTTTTGCCGGTGGACTGCTGGGAGGTTTCATCGGAGGTGCGCTGTCACCTGGATTTTATGGCGGATACGGTGGCTATGGTTATGGTGGGTACCCTCCGTATTATCGACCTCCTTACTATTACGGGGGATACTACGGACGTCCGCCTTATGGAGGGTATTGGTAAAAGAAAAGAGATTCCTTTAAGGGAGTCTCTTTTTACCTTACTGCAGCTGAAATCATTTAAACGTGGGAATGTCCATCCAACGGCTGCCGATTACAGGGATCCCGCTTCCGTTCATCACCTACGGACGCAGTGCTTTACTAGGCAGCCTTTTGTCTATCGGAGTCGTGCTTTCCATATCCTATCATTATCAAACCTATATGTTCGATTGAAAAAAAGCGGCTGTACAGCCGCTTTTTTTGTAGTCATTATGTGATTGAAACAGGGGCTTAAAAGTTCGTCTTATCCAAGGTTTCCCCTTGAGATTCATATCCCTGCATATATTTGATGCGTCGCTGAGCGGAAGTGCTGTTCACTTGCTCATCCGCGTGGTAGGAGGAACGGACCATCGGACCTGATTCACAGTGTTTGAATCCTTTTTCAATAGCGATTTGTTTCAATTCCTCAAATTCATCCGGGTGATAGTAACGTTCCACATTCAAGTGTTTTTTCGTCGGCTGTAAGTACTGACCGATCGTCATGATATCGACATTGTGCGCAAGCAGGTCATCCATCGCCTGGATAATCTCTTCTTTTGTCTCACCAAGACCGACCATGATACTTGATTTCGTCGGTGTGTTCGGGCGGATTTCTTTTACGCGGCGCAGAAGTTCCAGTGACCGATCGTACATTGCGCGGGCACGTACTTTTTTAGTCAAACGTCGGACCGTTTCAATGTTGTGGTTGAAAATGTCCGGCTCACCACTCATCAATGTGTGAAGGCTCTCGTAATCTCCTTTCATATCAGAAGGAAGGATTTCGACTGTACAGCCCGGCACACGTCGGCGGACGGCTTTTACGGTTTCTGCGAAGACGGCGGCACCGCCATCATTCAAATCATCGCGGGCTACCGCTGTAATGACGACGTGTTTCAGTCCCATGATTTCTACGGACTCGGCCACACGCTCTGGTTCGCCCCAGTCAAGCTCATTCGGAAGACCAGTTTTGACGGCACAGAAGCGGCAGCCTCGCGTACACGTATCTCCAAGTATCATGAATGTCGCTGTTTTTCTTTCGCTCCAGCATTCGTGGATATTCGGACAGCGTGCTTCTTCACAAACCGTATTGAGCTTTTTGTCACGCATCAATTTCTTCAGGCCGGTGTAGGATTTGTTCGTGTTGATTTTGATTTTCAACCAATCTGGCTTTCTTATGTACTCCTGTTTTTTAGCCATTTCACTTCCACTCTCCTTATTATCTTGAGTAATTCCACTCATCTGTCGAATATTTTTCGTTTGCGATCTTTTCAACTTCCTGCCATTGTTCATCAGACAGTTCAAATGGTTCAAGGTGAATGTCCAGGCCGTTTTCAAAGCCTTTCTTGAAGGCTTTTTTCGTGTCATCAAATGTAACAGGTTCATCTTTGATTTGATTGATGGCTACGGCTTTATTCCCAAAAGCTTTGCGTGCCCGTTCTTTGATCCGTTCATTTTTATAAATGAACATATCAAACAGCTTTACATCATCCACATCAATAGGGATGGACCCGTGCTGGAGAATGATGCCTTTTTTACGAGTCTGTGCGCTTCCCGCCGCTTTTTTTCCTTCAACGATCAACTCATACCAGGAAGGTTCTTCAAAGCAGACGGCGGAGCCCGTCACATCAAGACTGCCTTCAGGGACTGCGAATTCAGCTTGTACCCCAAGCTCCCTGAAGCCTTCAAGCAACCCTTTGGAGATGACCAAATAAGCTTCTTTCACCGAGGCGGGCATAGCTTCGTGTTCCTCGGAAACGATTACACTATATGTCAGTTCTTTGTCATGTAGAACAGCTCGTCCACCCGTTTGGCGGCGGACCAATTCGTATCCGTGACGTTCGACTCCATCTAAATCAATTTTTCCTTTTACTTTTTGAAAGTACCCGACAGATAATCCTGCAGGTTCCCATCCGTAAAAGCGAAGCACAGGAGGGATGTCACCTTGTCGGTGCCATTTCATCAGCGCCTCATCCAATGCCATGTTGATGGCAGGTGTACGATGACCGGAATCGACAAAGTACCATTTTTCCATTATGCAATCCTTCTTTCTGTTCTAGAGTACTTTATCTGAGTAAAATGTTCACAACAATTCTACCAACGGTGCAGGAACGTGTCAAAATTTGCAAGCCATGCAATAATTTTACGTAGATGATATTGCATAGGACAAAGTGCTCCGTGGTAATCCCTGTAGAATTTTTAGTTGAGTATGGTATCTTTGAAGAAGGAAGACTTATGAATGAAAAATGACGATCCTGTTCACCATATACTAGTTGAGGGAGGGTTCATCGGTCATGAATCAGACATTGATGTCGAGCATCCTGTTTTTGGTGAGTGCCGCGATTTGGGCCGTGCTTGCGTTCTTTTACGAAGATTTTCGCTGGTTGAATGTGTTTTTGTTCATCGTATTTTTAGTGATGGGACTGGCAAAAAGAAAAAGGTATCAAGAAGGAAGAGAAAAAGGCGAAGACTGATCGGAAATGATCAGTCTTTTTTTATTTCCAATTTGGAACGTGGGAAATACGATTGTCCACGATTTACATATTGATAGAGACGCTGCAATAAGAATTCATTCATAGAAACGTGCATATACATCTACCTAAGCCTCTAAAGAGAGTTGTCCAGCTTTTCTGGGCAATCACACATGTTTTTATTGAACCAAGCATAAGATGTATTAAATTTCGTCTGTTATGACGGGGGAGGTCTCTAACAAGTGGACATTTTAAAAAAGATACAAGACCACCGGGAAAAAGAAGAGGAATTAAAGTGGGAAGGCACATTCGCAGAATACTTAGAGCTTTTGAAAGAGCGTCCTTTTTTGGCTCAATCGGCACATTCCCGCGTTTATAATATGATTAAAAATGCGGGTGTAGATGAAGGTCATGACCATAAGCGATATAAGTTCTTCGATCAGGATATATATGGCTTGGATGAAGCGATGGAAAAACTCGTAGAAGAATATTTCCACCCAGCGGCACGAAGGCTCGACGTGAGGAAGCGTATATTATTACTGATGGGACCGGTCAGTGGAGGGAAATCGACTCTGGTAAACTTGTTGAAGCGAGGGCTTGAAGCTTATTCTCATACTGATGATGGGGCTGTATTCGCCATTAAGGGATGTCCGATGCACGAAGACCCGCTTCACTTGATTCCACATCATTTGCGAGAGGACTTCCAGGAAGAGTATGGCATTCGTATCGAAGGCAGTTTATCCCCTTTGAATACGATGAGAGTGGAAACGGAGTATGGCGGCCGTATTGAAGATGTACTGGTCGAAAGAATCTTCTTCTCAGAGGATAAGCGTACAGGAATCGGAACATTCAGTCCTTCTGATCCAAAGTCACAGGATATTGCCGATTTGACGGGATCGATCGACTTCTCCACGATTGCCCAGTATGGATCTGAATCGGATCCTCGTGCTTATCGTTTTGATGGAGAGTTGAATAAAGCGAACCGTGGGATGATGGAATTCCAGGAAATGCTGAAATGTGATGAGAAGTTTTTGTGGCACCTGCTCAGTCTGACGCAGGAAGGAAACTTCAAAGCGGGCCGATTCGCCTTGATTTCAGCAGATGAATTGATCATAGCCCATACAAACGAAGCGGAATATCGCTCCTTCATCGCCAATAAGAAGAATGAAGCTCTTCATTCCCGTATGATCGTCATGCCAGTACCATATAACTTGAAAGTCAGCCAGGAAGAGCGAATCTATGAAAAAATGATCCGCGATAGTGATATCAGTGATGTCCATATTGCTCCTCATACACTGAGGGTTGCTGCGATGTTTACAATTCTCACTCGCCTGAAAGATTCGAAAAAAGCCCAAGTCGATGTTTTGAAGAAGATGAGATTGTATGATGGAGAGATCTTAGAAGGCTTCAGTGATGTCGATGTAGAGGAATTGAAGAAGGAGCATTCGGATGAAGGGATGAGCGGCATTGACCCTCGTTATGTAATCAACCGAATCTCTTCTACGATCATTAAAAAAGAACTGACATCCATTAACGCTCTGGATGTTCTACGATCCTTGAAGGATGGGCTGGGAAGCCACGCCTCCATCTCGGCTGAAGACAAAGAAAGATATTTGGACTTCATATCTCTTGCGAGAAAAGAATATGATGAAATCGCGAAGAAGGAAGTTCAGAAGGCCTTTGTGTATTCCTATGAAGAATCAGCCGTCACGTTGATGGACAATTATTTGGATAACGTCGAAGCATATTGTAATAAAGCGAAGCTCCGTGACCCTCTTACGGGTGAAGAACTGAATCCGGATGAGCGTTTGATGAGATCCATCGAAGAGCAGATCGGGGTATCGGAAAACGCCAAGAAAGCGTTCCGTGAAGAAATCCTGATCAGAATCTCTGCCTATGCCCGAAAAGGCAAGAAGTTTGATTACCAGTCCCACGAACGTCTGCGTGAAGCGATTCAGAAGAAACTGTTCGCAGATTTGAAGGATGTCGTGAAAATCACCACTTCCACCAAGACACCGGATGAGCAGCAGCTGAAGAAAATCAATGAAGTTGTAGCCACTCTCGTTGATGAACATGGCTATAATTCCAGTTCAGCCAATGAACTGCTCAAATATGTAGGAAGTTTGTTGAATCGATAATAAGGGAAAGGTGAACCACCCTCCGTATAGGAGGGTGGTTTCTTGTGATATAATGACAAAAAATGAAAGGGAGGTGGGACGATGACTAAAAGGTATTATTCAATTATTGATGTCGGATCCAACACGGTGCGTCTTGTCATTTATATGAGTGACAATGGTGGGCGGCTGCGTGAAATTGAAAACGTAAAAGTGGTAGCCCGGTTAAGAAATTACCTGATGGACGACGGGCGGTTATCCGACGAAGGTTTGGATGTACTGTTGAATACACTGAAGAGCTTCAAAGAAGTAGCGGATGTGTATACATTAGAAGAAAAAGTATGTGTAGCAACAGCAACGATCAGGCAGGCGGAAAACCAGGAACAGATCATTCATTCCGTATCTGAACAAACTGGTTTCGATATGCGCATCCTGTCTGAAAGTGAAGAAGCTTATTATGGGTACTTGGCTGTCGTCAACTCCACTCCAATTACCGAAGGTGTGACAGTGGATATCGGGGGCGGAAGTACGGAAATCACCTATTTCAAAGATCGAAAAATAATCGAGTCCCACAGTTTTCCGTTCGGAGCATTGACCCTGAAACGGGACTTTATTGAAAAAGACCTTCCCTCAGACAAGGAAATGTCAGAGTTGAGACATTACCTTACTTCACAATTCAAATCTCTTCCATGGCTCACCAATAAGGATGTCCCTTTGATCGGAATCGGTGGAGGAGCCCGTAACCTTGTGCAGATCGATCAAAACTTGAAGGAGTATCCTTTAGCTGGACTGCACCAATATAAAATGAAGGACAGCGACCTCGCTTTCATCAAAAATTACTTATTTACTCTATCTATGAAAAAACTGCAGAAAGTCGAAGGACTATCCAAAGATCGCGCCGATATCATCTTACCAGCTACAGAAGTTTTCCACACTTTGTACGACGTCATAAGAGCGGATGGTTTCATTCTCAGCCGGAAAGGATTGAGAGATGGAATTTTTTATGAACAATTGACGAAGGATATGGGAACGTCCGTATTTCCGAGCGTTCTTGAGGAAAGTATCCAAGAGTTGATTACCGATTATGATTTGAATATCAAACAAATTCATCACATCCAGCATCTTGCTCATCAGCTGTTCCATCGTTTACAGGAAAAGGGGATCGGTGGTCTCCGGAAAGAAGATTGGATGGAAGTGAAAAGAGCCAGTTACGTTTTCAATCTGGGTGAATATATCGACAGCGAAGCCAGTTATCAGCACACATTTTATTTACTGGCTAACCGGACGATTGACGGCCTGATGCATAAAGAGCGACTGAGGCTTGCATTGATGGCCTCTTTCAAAAATAAGACCGTTTACAAACAGTTCATGAATCCTTATAAAGATTGGTTTTTGAAAGAAGAACGAAAGAAACTGCGGCTTCTGGGGGCGCTTCTGAAGTTCTGCTACAGTCTTGACAGTACGAGAAGAAGAACCATAACCGATTTAGATGTCGATGTACAAAAAGAAGATATACAAGTCACTTGCTATTGTGATCACGAGTGGATGCCGGAGGAGTACCAGGCGGAAAAGCAAAAAAAGCATCTTGAAAAAGCTATAAAAAAAGGAGTCGAGCTTTCTTTTGTGAAGAATGGTCAATGGGGATAGGAATTCCGATGTGCAGTTCCCCTGTGACCGGCGGGAAAGTAACAAAATTGTGAAGGGGGAGTGCTTCCATGTCTTCAGAAAAAAATGAACGGGACTTGGGCAATCCGCTCTACTATAACAACCGTGAAATCAGCTGGCTCGGTTTCAATGAGCGGGTTTTGGATGAGTCAGTGGACAAGAGTAATCCGCTGTTGGAGAGGATGAAGTTTTTAGCCATTTGTTCATCCAACTTAGATGAATTCTTCATGGTACGTGTAGCGGGGTTGAAAGATCAAGTGAAAGCGGGGTTCAATAAGCCTGAAAACAAAGCAGGGATGACTCCGAAAGAGCAGCTCTACATGATTTCTTCCATCAATCATAAGCTGATCACCAAGCAGTATGAAATCTATCAGTCCATGCAGCAGGAGTTGAAGGATGAGAAAATTTCCATATTATCAATGGAAGATTTGACAGAAGAGCAGATCATATATCTTGAACAGTATTTTGATGAGCATATCTTCCCTGTGTTGACGCCGATGGCCATCGATGCCTATCGTCCATTCCCGATGTTATTGAATAAATCCATCAATCTGGCGGTCGTCATCAAGGATGCTTTAGACCTTACTGATCAAGTGAAAAAAACAGCAATCGTGCAAGTTCCCGGGGTGCTGGATCGATTCATCCCTCTCAATCAGGATAACACCTATGAATACGTGCTATTGGAAGATGTGATCAGTCATTTCATCCAAAAGCTTTTCAAAGGATATTCGGTCCATTCCATCACAGAGTTCCGTATTACAAGAAATGCAGACATGACCATCCATGAGGAAGGAGCACGCGACCTTCTTAAGGAAATAGAGAAAGAGTTGAAGAAAAGAAAATGGGGGGCTGCCGTCCGCCTTGAAGTCCGGGAGGAAAAGTACGATCAAAAAGTCGTCCATTTCCTGCTGAGGGTCCTGGAGATTCATAAAGACGACTTATATTTAATCGGTGGTCCACTCGACCTTACTTTTTTATTTGGTTTCCATAAAAAACTTGCCGGTTTTAAAGATTATCTCATATACGAAAAGCTGATCCCGCAGCCGCCGAGAGATTTGGAAGGGAACGAGGATATTTTCGAGACAGCTAAGGAGAAAGACATCTTTCTGCACCATCCATACGAATCTTTTGAACCCGTGGTGGATTTAGTCGCTGATGCAGCAGAAGATCCTTATGTTCTTGCCATCAAACAGACGCTGTATCGTGTCAGTGGAGGGTCGCCCATAATCGAAGCTTTGAAAAAGGCGGCTGAAAATGGAAAGCAGGTTACAGTATTAGTAGAATTGAAAGCTCGTTTTGATGAAGAGAAAAATGTCCAATGGGCTAAAGAACTGGAGAAAGCAGGCTGTCATGTCATCTATGGGATGACTTATTTGAAGACTCATAGCAAAATAACACTGATTGTGAGAAAAGAACATGGGGAAATTGAGCGTTTCGTTCATCTCGGAACAGGGAATTATAATGACCAGACAGCTACGCTGTACACTGATATGGGAATAATCACCTCCAAGAGAGAGATTGGTATTGATGCCACTGATTTTTTCAACTACTTAAGTGGATTCACTGAAAAACCTCATTTTCATCATTTAACTATGGCCCCATTTGAAATACGGGATAAATTCATCCAGTACATCGAACGGGAAATTCATAACCAAAAGCAGTATGGAAATGGCCACATCATTGCAAAAATGAATTCCTTGACGGATAAGAGTTTGATCATGAAGTTCTATGAAGCTTCTCAAGCCGGGGTGAAAATCGACCTGATCGTACGTGGAATCTGCTGCCTCCGTCCTGGAATACCAGGAGTCAGTGACCATATACGAGTCATCAGCATCGTAGGCAGGTTTTTAGAACACAGCAGGATTTACTACTTCCATGATAATGGGAAGGACTCTCTCTTCTTATCATCTGCCGACATGATGACGAGAAATATGGTTAAACGTGTCGAACTTCTTTTTCCTGTTTTTGATTCCGACCATAAAAACAGGCTGAAAGAAATACTTTCCATCATGCTTAAGGACAACGTGAAAGCCCGTGAGCAGCAGGGAGATGGTACTTATCGTTATGTACAACCCACAGAGGGTGACCGGAAAATCAACAGTCAGCTGCTGATTTTTGACAAGGCTTACAGGGTTCTTGAGGACGAAGAATAGATTTTTGTCGCTTTAAAGGAAAAAAGTTATATTGACGTACCAACTGGTGCGTCTTTATTGTTATAATAATGGCAATACTGGAAATATGAAAAAATAAGCGAAAATTGTTGAATACGTAAGCGTTTCAATTCTATAATAGTAGATGGACTTGGAAACGTTTTCGAAGAAATAATAGCCAATTACTGCTTGGGGGTATAACACGTGTCTAATCAAGGCTCCAATGAAAGATTTTGGGAAAACTTCCATGGCCCCAACATGGGGTATATCGAAGAACAATATGAACAATTTGAAAACGATCCTAGTGCTGTCGATCCTTCATTGAAAGAAATGTTTGAAGAGCACGGCGCACCAGATTGGATGAAAGCAGCTGCACCGGAAAAATCAAACGGTGTCGCTTCAACGTCTGAAAAAGATATTACAAAAGTGACCTCAGCATTGAAACTTGTTGAGGCTATTCGTCGTCATGGTCATTTGAGGGCAAGTATTTATGCTGTCGGAAATGATGAGAGGCCGAGCACGAACCTGCTTGACTTGGAAACCTATTCTCTGACAGAAAAAGATCTGGAAAACATTCCTGCCTCCTGGGTGTGGCCTGAAGCACCTAAGAACTTAACAAACGCGCTTCAGGTTGTTGAAACACTGAAGGAAAGATATGCAGGAAACATAGCTTTCGAATTCGATCATGTCCATAATGAAGATGAAAGAAAATGGCTGCAAAACAAGGTTGATATGGGGTCATTCCATGTCTCTTTGAGTAATGATGAGAAGAAGCAGCTATTGCAAAGGTTAGCTGAAGTGGAAGGTTTCGAAAACTTCCTTGCGAAAACTTTTGTCGCTCAAAAACGCTTTTCTATCGAGGGGCTTGATGTGATGGTGCCGATGCTCGATCATATTGTAAGATCTGCTTCCCAAGATAAGATTAAACATATCATGATGGGGATGGCCCACCGCGGACGCCTCAACGTTCTGGCGCACGTATTAGGTAAGCCGTATGACCGGATTTTCTCTGAATTCCACCATTCACCTGATAAGGAACTTGTTCCTTCAGAAGGTTCCACCGGTATCAACTACGGGTGGACAGGAGATGTGAAATATCACTTCGGAGCTCAGAAAGAAATCGAGAATGGAGAACAAACGGCTACCCGCGTGACCTTGAGTCATAACCCATCTCACCTGGAATACGTAAATCCGGTAGTCGAAGGGTTTACTCGTGCGGCTCAAGATGACCGTACTAGTGCAGGGTATGCCGAAATGGATGAAGATAAAGCATTCGGTTTACTCATACACGGGGATGCAGCGTTCATCGGTGAAGGTGTTGTAGCTGAGACATTGAATATGAGTGATCTTCCTGGTTATCGTACAGGAGGTACCGTTCATATCATCGCCAACAACCTCGTCGGTTTCACCACCAACCGTAAACATGGTCGATCCACCCGCTACGCGAGTGATTTGTCCAAAGGGTTTGAAATTCCTGTCATTCACGTTAACGCAGATGATCCGATTTCCTGTATGTCTGCGATGGCTCTTGCTTATGAATATCGCCAGGAATTCCATAAAGATATTTTGATCGACTTGATCGGTTACCGCCGTTATGGTCATAACGAAATGGATGAACCTCGGGCTACACAGCCGAAACTTTATGCGGAAATCGATAATCATCCTACAGTAGCAGCTCTATTCGAAGAGCAACTCCGGGGTGAGTCCGTTGTCGAAGAGGGAGCACTGGATAAGATAAAAGAAGAAAATGAGAAAAAGCTTCGTGAAATCTATAACAATATGAGTGAACATGAAGCGAATTCTCCTGATGTAAAAGATCGCCCAAGCGGAGTCGAACGTCCATTGGATTCAATTGAAACAGCCATCGACATCGACAGGCTGCGCAGCTTGAATGAAGGCATGCTTAAGCGCCCTGAAGGCTTCAATGGATTCAAGAAGCTTGAAAAAATCCTTCAACGTCGAAGCAATATGCTGGATGATGGTCAGAAAGTCGATTGGGCCACAGCAGAAGCCTTAGCCTTCGCTTCTATTTTAGAAGACGGGAAGCCGATTCGTATAACAGGCCAGGATACGGAACGCGGGACATTCGCTCACCGTCACCTTGTTCTTCACGATGTAAAAACAGGAGAGACATATTGCCCGCTTCACGGGTTAGAGCAGGCGAACGCTTCTTTCGATATCCATAACAGTCCGCTTTCTGAAGCGGGAGTCATCGGATTTGAATATGGTTACAGCGTTCAGGCTCCCGAAGGGCTTGTCATTTGGGAAGCACAGTTCGGAGACTTCGCCAACGCTGGTCAGGTCATTTTCGACCAATTCGTATCTGCCGGCCGTGCCAAGTGGGGAGAGAAGTCCAATATGGTCTTTTTACTACCGCACGGTTACGAGGGACAAGGACCAGAGCACTCCAGTGCACGCTTAGAGCGATTCCTACAGTTGGCTGCAGAAAATAACTGGACGGTAGCAAACGTCACTTCTTCGGCTCAATATTTCCACTTATTGAGAAGACAGGCGGCGATCAGTAATGAAGAAGAGGCACGACCACTTGTATTGATGACACCGAAAAGCCTGCTGAGAAACCAAAGAGTCGCGGTTGAGGGAAGTCGATTCAGTGAAGGGAAATTCGAATCCTTAATGAAGCAGCCCGGCTTATCTAAGGATAAAGATAAAGAAAAAGTGAAGTCGTTGTTATTAGGAAGCGGGAAAATCATGGTCGATATCGAAGATACTGTAGAGAAATCGGAGGAGTCCTTCGAAACGATCGATGCAGTGAGGGTCGAACAAATTTATCCGTTCCCTGAAGAGAAGCTTGCAAAAATGTTAGAGGAGTACCCGAACCTGGAAGAATTGGTATGGGTACAGGAAGAACCTCAAAACATGGGCAGCTGGTACTTTGTTGAAGGTATTCTTCACAAATTGCTGAAAGACGGCCAAATTCACAGATATGTAGGTAGACCGCACCGTGCTTCTCCTTCCGTTGGAGAACCTAACATCCATAAAACAGAGCAGAATCGCATCATACACGAAGCGCTACAGATGTCTAAAGGAGGAAATTCACATGAAGGAAATTAAGGTGCCTGAATTAGCTGAATCCATCACAGAGGGTACTATAGCAGAATGGCTGGTAAAAAAAGGGGATCAAGTGAAAAAGGGCGATCCCATTTTAGAATTAGAAACTGATAAAGTAAACGTCGAAGTGAATGCTGATGCAAGCGGCGTAATTTCCGAATTGATGAAAGAAGAAGGAGATGACGTCGAAGTCGGAGATGTCATCGCTACTGTAGATGAGAATGGCGAGGCTGGAGGCTCAGAAGACGATTCTTCTCAGGAAGAGGAAGAAGAAAAGTCAGAGCCGAAACAAGATGAGCCGAAAAAGCAGCAAGAAACAGAGGAGAAAGAAGAAGATAAAGATTCTTCCAAGCAACAGTCTTCTTCTGATGACAAACAAAAAGATGTCGTTGCCACTCCTGCCGCACGTAAGCGCGCACGTGAATTAGGCATTGATTTGAGTGAGATTTCTGCTCGCGACCCACTTGGCCGCATCCGTCCTGAAGATGTAGAAGCAGCATCAAAAGGTGGTTCTCAAAAAGAGGAGAAGAAAGAAGCTCCTAAGAAAGAGAAGAAGAAAGAACAGAACAATGAAAAAACAGAATTCGATAAGCCGGTGGAGCGCATCAAAATGTCCCGCCGTCGTCAGACAATCGCTAAGCGTCTTGTAGATGCACAGCAAAACTCCGCGATGTTGACGACATTCAACGAAGTGGATATGACAAATGTCATGAAGCTTCGCAGCGAAAGAAAAGAGTCTTTCCAGAAGAAGCATGATATCAAGCTTGGATTCATGTCCTTCTTTACGAAAGCAGCTGTCGGTGCATTGAAAGAGTTCCCATTGATCAATGCAGAAATTCAAGGCAACGAAATTGTGAAGAAGAAGTTCTATGATATCGGGATGGCTGTTTCAACAGATGATGGATTGGTTGTTCCGGTCGTACGTGATGCGGACCGTCTGGATTTTGCCGGTATTGAAAAAGGGATTGCAGATTTAGCGACAAAAGCTCGTAACAAAGAGCTTCAGCTTGAAGATCTGCAAGGCGGATCCTTCACTATCACGAACGGAGGAATCTTCGGATCCATGCTTTCAACTCCGATCCTGAATTCCCCGCAAGTAGGTATTCTTGGATTACACAATATTGAAAAACGCGCGAAAGTCATGCCGGATGATACGATTCAAGCTCGTCCGATGATGTACATTGCCCTCTCTTATGACCACCGTATCGTGGATGGGAAAGAGGCTGTTCAATTCCTGCGTAGAATCAAAGAAATGATTGAAGATCCTTATGATCTTTTATTAGAAGGATAATGATCAGTAAGCCTGCCGGATGTACTCTGGCAGGCTTTTTTCATTAAGGTTCTTTAAAAATGGCTCGGTTAAAGTCTGTTGTTGATATTTTAAACATTTATTAAATAGTTCCCGTCTGTGATTAGACGTCCGGTCCGTTATTTACTCAGAGTATGGGATGTCAGGGAAAACAGTCCGCTTTCCGCGGGGAACGCTTTAGTCTCCTTGAACTTCGTTCTCCGGGGTCTCACCTGGTTCCTTTGTCCCGCAGGAGTCTACCTGTTTTCCCTGACATCCCGTTCGTAGTTGGTGTAACGGACTTCGATTATGGTCTTTGCCACCCTTCTACTTTGAAGAGGCGGCCTTTTAGAATGGCGAGACTCCTGTGGGATGAAGGTACATCGTGAGACCCCGGAAGGCGCACCCTGAGGAGGCTCACGGTACCCCACGGAAAGGGAGTCATTCTAAAAAGCCGCCTCCTACAAATTCCAGGACAGAAAGAGCTGTTATAAGCTCAAATGTGAAATAACAACACCAAGCAATAACTGAGCTTTAAAAATAGAATTATTGACCAGCGTAATTACAGAGCAAATAAACTTTCAGATTAAGTTCAATAGGGGGATACCTCCAGGTGATTGGAGTAGGCAGATCACCAAATAAAGTCACCTATCAATGCGATTGTATTCCGTAAACTCATGAAAAGTGATGGGTCGTTTCATCATTTATTGAAATAAAGCACACATATTCTAATATCTTTCATCCATTTACATGGACCTGCATACGATAGAGTAATACTCGATTAGGAGGGAGAAAATATATGGATGAAGAGATGAGTTTTGTTATCGCCGAAGACGACTGGTCCCTCCATCGGAAAGGCTATGACGATCAACGGCGACATCAAGAGAAAGTCAAAGATGCGATGAATAAACAGTTGCCAGATTTGATTACTGAAGAGAATATTGTGATGTCGAATGGAAAGCGAGTCGTCAAAATCCCGATACGTTCGCTGGATGAATATAAAATACGTTATAACTATGAAAAGAACAAACACGCAGGGCAGGGAGACGGAGATAGTCAGGTCGGAGATGTCGTTGCACAAGCACCTAAACAAAAAGGAAAGCCTGGAGATGGAGACGGAGCCGGCGACCAAGCTGGTGAAGACTACTATGAAGCTGAAGTTTCTCTGGCTGAACTGGAGGAAGCTTTATTCAAAGAGTTGACCTTGCCGAACTTGGATGAAAAAGAGAAAGATAATATCATTCATACGGACATTGAATTCAGTGATATCAGAAAGACTGGATTGACTGGAAATATCGATAAGAAACGAACGATGTTAGAAGCCTATAAGCGAAATGCATTAAGTGGAGAATCTTCGTTCGCACCAATTTACCCGGAAGATATCCGTTTCAAAACATGGAATGAGAAAACCAAACCCCACTCAAAAGCTGTCGTCATCGCTATGATGGATACTAGTGGATCGATGGGGCAGTGGGAAAAGTATATGGCCCGCAGTTTCTTCTTCTGGATGAACCGCTTCTTACGTAAAAACTATGAAACGGTCGAAGTAGAATTTGTCGCCCACCATACGCAGGCGAAGGTGGTAAGCGAAGACGACTTCTTCTCCAAAGGGGAGAGTGGAGGAACGATCTGTTCTTCTGCATATAGAAAAGCACTTGAACTGATTCATACTAAATATTCACCAGAAAGATACAACATTTATCCTTTCCACTTCTCTGATGGGGATAACCTGACTTCAGATAACAAACGGTGTCTGGCATTGATAGAAGAATTGATAGAAGTTTCACAAATGTTCGGCTATGGGGAAGTGAACCAATATAACCGCTCCTCAAGCTTGATGCAAGCCTACAAATCTATTGACCATCCTAAATTCCGTCACTATATTTTAAGACGAAAAGCAGATGTCTTCCACGCCATGAAAGAATTTTTCAGTGAAGAAGGTTCAAAGGAAGTTCTGAGTTAGAGGAAAGGGTCAAGTGCCTAGGCATATCTTGGCTCTTTTTTTTTGTGCTTCTATAAGTTGAATTAATACATGCCTTCCTTTCAGCTTGCTATAATAAAAGGAGCAGGTTTACAAAGGGGCTAGAAAAATGATCCAAGAACTTTTAGAATCCAATCAATTCATTATGCTTGTTGCTTTGTTACTGATTGTAAGTATCGTAGTAACGAAATTCTCCACACGCCTTGGTGTTCCTTCTCTCGTTTTGTTTATCGGGGTAGGGATGCTTGTCGGAAGTGACGGGCTGGGGTTCATTTATTTTGATAACCCTGAAATTGCCCAGTTGATCGGTGTATTTGCACTGATTGTCATCCTCTTCGAGGGTGGTATGCAGACGAAATGGAGGGATATCCGTTCGGTCATTGCACCTTCCATTTCAATGGCTACAGTGGGGGTGGTATTGACAACCGGAATTGTCGCCATCGCTTCGAAATACATACTGCAACTCTCATGGGTGGAAGCGATGCTCGTAGGTGCCATTGTCGGTTCGACGGATGCTGCCGCTACGTTTGCCGTACTCAAAGGGAAAAATATCAGAGGGAAGCTTGAAGCGACGTTGGAAGCGGAATCAGGAACCAACGATCCGATGGCTGTTTTTCTGACGATCACTTTCATCCAATTGCTGACCACCTCAGAAGCCAATTTTCTTCTTATGACAGGAAAATTCTTTTGGCAGATGGGGGCAGGATTCCTGATCGGAGCCTTGATCGGGTATCTCGGGAGCTTCGCATTGAATCGAATCAACCTTGATTCGAGTGGGCTGTACCCATTATTTGCGTTAGGTTTCGCTTTTTTAGCGTATAGTACAAGTTCATTATTACAAGCGAGTGGCTTACTATCTGTTTATGTAGCTGCTGTTTTAATCGGGAATGCGGAATTGGCGTACCGGTATTCAATTTTAAGGTTCCATGAAGGGTTCGGGTGGATGGCGCAGATATTGATGTTCATCATCTTGGGGCTGTTCGTCTTTCCGACAGAGGTCTTTACATTACCTGTCATGATCAAAGGGCTGTTGATCGCTCTGGTTCTTATATTGATCGCCCGTCCGATAGCGACCTACTTAAGTCTTCTCGGTTTTTCATTCACGAATAAAGAAAAGCTTTTCCTGTCATGGGCTGGATTAAGAGGGGCTGTACCGATCGTTTTGGCTCTGTTTCCTATGATGGCAGGACTGGAAAACAGTCAGGTCATTTTTAACGTCGTGTTCTTTATTGTATTGACATCCGCACTTGTGCAGGGCTCATCGATCAACTGGGTGGCTGAGAGGTTTAATCTTGTCTCTGATAAATTGACGAATCCGATCCACTCTCTGGAACTCATTTCGATAGGGAAAGCGAATGTTGAAATGATGGAGTTCGATGTCATGGAGAGCAACCAAATTGTCGGGCAGACCTTGGAAAACATTGAACTGCCGGATCGAGCGTTGATCAATGCGATCATTCGTGACGGAGACGTTATCACCCCATATGGTCAGACTGAAATCAAAACGGGGGATACACTTTACATTTTAGTTTCAAGAAAAAGTAAAAAGGAAGTCAAGCGGCTTCTAGAAGCTGTTGTAGATCACGAAACTGAATACGAAAAAAGCCGAGCTTAAACCAGCTCGGCTTTTTTCGTAGCAGCTATGATATTTTGGGTGGTTCAGTATGATATGAAGATTACATTTATTATTATAGGGAATAGGAATATATTTGTAAACCTTTATGGTGCAAAACATGATATATTTACTAGAACCATCTATGAAATCTATACGTTTTTCTATAGAACGGGAACAGTATGGTATCCTAATACAATGAAGAGGTTAAGGAGGGTTTAGTGTTGAATAGAAAAATTGGATTTATCGGTTGTGGGAACATGGGCCAGGCCATGATTCAGGGAATGATCGATGCGGGAGTTGTAAAAGCAGAGGACATTTCTGCTACCGCATTGTCTGATGAAACGATCGATTTTGTCAGTGATGAATATGGCATTGAGGTTTCCACCGACAATAAAGGGGTAGCGAGAGAAAGTGACCTATTATTCTTAGCGGTCAAGCCGTATATATATAGAGGGGTCATTCAGGAGATCAAATCAGAGGTTTCCGATGATACGGTTGTGATTACAATAGCGGCCGGCATTACGCTGGATGCGATCAAAGAATCGTTCGGTAAAAGTGTCAAAGTCATCCGCTCTATGCCGAATACTCCATCCCTTGTCGGGGCTGGTATGAGTGCATTGTGTCCGAATGATTTTGTGACGGAAGAAGAATTATCAGACGTATTGGAACTGTTCAAAAGCTTCGGTGAAGCAGAAGTCATTGAAGAAAGATTGATGGATGCGGTACCTGCCGTTAGTGGGTCTTCACCAGCATTCGTATATATGTTTATAGAAGCGATGGCGGATACGGCTGTACAGCAGGGCTTTCCTAGAGACAAAGCCTACAAAATGGTTTCACAAACCGTTATGGGAGCTGCCAAAATGGTGTTGGAAACAGGAAGACACCCTGCTGAACTTAAAGATGCCGTATGTACGCCTGGAGGCACGACGATTGAAGGTGTCACAACCCTGGAGCAGTCCGGGATGCGCAGTTCCGTCATCCAGGCGATGAATGCGTGTACAAACTTATCGAAAAAATTATCCAAAGGTGAATAATGATTAACACTAAGAGCCGGACATGAACTCCATGTCTGGTTTTACTGGTCTACAAGTCTTCATTTACAAGTGGACTTTTTTTCAATTGGCTCTGTTATTGTTTGGTGTTGTTATTTCACATGTGAGCTCATATCAGCTCTTTCTGTCCTGGAATTTGTATGAGGCGGCCTTTTAGAATGACTCCCTTTCCGTGGGGTACCGTGAGCCTCCTCAGGCTGCGCCTTCCGGGGTCTCACGATGTACCTATATCCCACAGGAGTCTCGCCATTCTAAAAGGCCGCCTCTTCAAAGTAGAAGAGTTAGAAAGATCACAACCGAAATCCGTTACACCAACAACGAACAGGATGGCAGGGAAAAAAGGTAGACTCCTGCGGGAAAAAGGAACAAGGTGAGACCCCGGAGAACGAAGTTCGAGGAGACTCAAGCGTTCCCCGCGGAAAGCGGACTGTTTTCCCTGCCATCCCATGCTCTGAGTAAATAACGGACCGAACACCTAATCCCAGACAGGGACTATTATATCAACAATAGGCTTTAACAGAGCCTTTCAAATTAAGGAGGTTGAATGGTTTGGAACCTTCAAAAAGGATTTCACAGCGTGCATTGACGCTTTGGAGGATTTACGGGGTGATTTACACAAGTGTTACGCTGCTACTCACCATCGGGGGGATCATTCTTGTGATCCTCTTTGACTGGCCTTGGTGGTTGATCGCTATAGCTGCAGCTATTTTGGTTTTGGAAACGGTATTTCTCATCTGGCTGATTCCGAGTATCCGTTGGAAACGATGGCGCTATGAAGTGACTGAGCAGGATATTGAACTGCAGCATGGACTTTTCATCATCACACGCACGCTCGTTCCAATGGTTCGTGTACAGCATGTGGATACAGAACAGGGACCTTTGCTCCGGAAATTCAAACTTTCCACGATCAGCATTTCTACAGCTGCCACCGTACATGAAATTCCAGCACTCGATGAAGAGGAAGCAGAACATTTGAGGCAGTCGATCTCATCCTTTGCAAGGGTGGCAGAAGAAGATGTATAAACCGAGGAAGTTACATCCCATTTCTGCAATCATCAATTTTATGAAAAGCTTAAAAGATGCGATTTTTCCTTTGATCATCGTTTTCTTATTCAACGGGAATATGTTCAGGGGAGATGTGGAATGGATCCCGTTGTTGATCTGGGCCGGTGCGCTCCTCTTGATTTTATCTTTCGGAGTGATCCGGTGGCTTAGATTCAGGTATTGGTTGGAAGACGGGGAACTGCGAATAGAGTATGGATTGATTTTTCGAAAAAAGCGTTATATTCCAATAGACCGCATCCAGAGTTTGAATTTTTCAGAAGGAATTTTTCACCGCCCATTCCAATTGGTGAAAGTGACTGTCGAGACCGCTGGTTCTACGGGTAATCAACAAGCGGAAGCTGAACTTACAGCAATTTCCCGCATGGAAGCCGATCAGCTGGAAGGGCTGATATTTGATGTTAAAAACCATGGGAAAGGAACAGAAGCAGGGGAGGATGAAGCCCCTCAGCAGCCAGAGAGAACGAAAGTGTTTGAAATGAGGAACAAGGATTTAGTACTCATGGCGGTTACATCAGGTGGCGCCGGTGTCGTTTTATCAGGAGTCGGGTTTTTCTTTTCGCAGATTCTGGATATCCTTCCTGTCGGAGTCATATATGAAGAAGTATTGAATTGGATCAAAATCGGCGTGCTGGTGGTTGCTGCTGCAATCTTTGTGATCGTCCTGGTCGCTTATGGAATATCCATACTACTTACGATGCTCCGGTATGCACGCTTTACCGTGTTATTGGATGGAGAAGATCTGGTCATCACGAGAGGATGGCTTGAAAAGAAACAGATGACGATCCCGCTGAACCGGATTCAAGGTATTCGGATTGATGAAAATTGGATCAGGCAGCCGCTTGGGTATGCATCGGTAACGTTGATCAGTGCAGGTGGGTCCATCCAGAAGGAAGCAGAGCAGCAGCTGCGTCTTCTCCCAATGATAAAAAAAACGGAAATCCCACACGTCCTGAAAAATGTATTGAAAGATTACAAAATCGATGTGGAATACAATAGACTACCTGCCAGGGCAAAAATAAGGTATATGATCCGTTCTTCATGGTTTGCCTGGGCCGCCTGCATTCCCGTGTCGTATTTCTTCTATCCTTATGGACTTCTTTCCATTTTTGCAGCTTTAGGCTTTACCGGGATAGGCTGGCTTTCGTACCGTGATGCAGGCTGGAATTTATCTGGCCAACAACTCTCGTTGAAGAGCCGGTCCTTCATCAAGCAAACGTTCATCATGAAAAAATACAGGATTCAATCCACATATTTAAACCAAAGCGTGTTGCAGCGAAGAGCGCATCTTAAAAGCCTGCTTGTGGCATTGAAGTCAGGGGCAGGAACTGTTGTTGCTCCCTGTCTTTATATGGATCAGAAAGATGCCGAACATATTCTGAATTGGTACCGTCCTTATTCATGATTAATGGAAAAGAGGTCTGACATCTCCCGTCAGCCTCTTTTTTTTGAGTGTAAAACACTAAAATACGAACATTTAATTAAAAAGTATTGATTTTTGTTCGTGAAACACCTATCATGAGTATCGGTGTTATTAACGTATGAAAGACAGGTGAGAAACTTGAACCATCTATTTCAATTAGAAAAAAACAATACTACATTAAAAACTGAAATACTTGCCGGGATTACGACATTTTTGACTATGGTATACATAGTCGTAGTCAATCCGGCGATACTCTCAAATGCCGGGGTTCCTTTCGATCAAGTGTTCATGGCTACAATCATCGCAGCCGTTGTGGGTACATTGATTATGGCTTTTGCCGCTAATTATCCGATTGCGATCGCTCCGGGGATGGGGATGAATGCTTATTTTGTGACTGAAGTGGTACAGCAGGATGTCAGTTATTCTGTCATTTTGGGAACTGTTTTCCTCGCTGGGATCTTATTCGTAATTTTGAGTTTAACGAGTTTAAGGGAAACGTTGATTACTGCCATTCCTGCTTCTTTGAAGTATGGGATTACGTCAGGGATCGGACTTTTCATTGCTTTTCTCGGACTCCGTATGTCAGGAATCATCGTTTCAAGTGAGGCGACTTTGGTTACACTGGGAGACCTTTCAACTCCCGGGACACTGCTTACAGTTGCAGGCCTGCTCATAACGTTGAGCTTGATTGCTAGAAAAGTGACGGGTGGATTATTTATCGGAATGTTGATTACGGCAGTGATTGGATTCTTTACAGGACAATTGGAAATAACAAAAGTCGTTTCCGCGCCTCCTGCCCCTGTGTTCTGGGACATGGATTTGGGTGGAGTGTTTGCGAATGGACTTTACACGGTCGTTTTCGCTTTTTTACTTGTCACGATTTTTGATACGACAGGGACGATGATCGGAGTGGCTGAACAGGCGGGATTCATTCGAAAGGATGGAAGCCTTCCACGTGCCCGGGCAGCCCTGATGGCTGATGCGTCAGCCACAACTGTAGGTGCCATGTTCGGGACCAGCCCATCATCGGCATATATCGAGTCATCTTCAGGGGTTGCGGCAGGAGGACGTACAGGATTGACAACAATTGTTGTTGCCGTTTTGTTCATCATCTCTATGTTCTTTGCGCCGATTGTCGGAGCGGTATCCGGTCTACCGGCCATCACAGCGCCCGTTTTGATCATTGTCGGATGCTTTATGATGGAAGGGCTTGCTAAAGTGAACTGGGGAGCTTTCGATGATGCTTTTCCGGCTTTCATCATCATCTTGACGATGCCGCTTACGTCCAGCATAGCTACTGGAATTTCTTTAGGGTTCATTACGTATCCTATTTTGAAGCTGGTTATGGGCAGAGGAAAACAGGTTCACTGGATTCTTTATTTATTCGCAATCATCTTCATCCTGCAAATGATATTCTTCCCTGCACATTAATATAAAAGATAACCACAGCCACCGGCTGTGGTTTTTTCATTTTTATGGAAGGTATAAAGAATAGATTCTCTTATCCGGTGGAAGTCTAATTTTTAGGTGATGCTAATGGGATTTTTCAAACGGTTATTTTTCGGAGATCATAAACGATTACATGATCGTCAATTAAGTGATAATGCTGAGGAAGTGAAATATCCAAGTTCGACGAAATTAGAAGATAACGTCAATTACTTACTTGAAGAGTTTCACAACTCCAGTGATTTGAAGGTAAGAATTATGAAAAAAGGCAACAGTGCGTTGATATATTTTGAGTCTCTTGTTGACAAGGGAAAGCTTTATGATTCCATTTTTACACCCTTGGAGGAAGGTAAAATTGAAGGGGTAAACGATATACCGATTGCAAAAGTCACCTACAACCTGGAGGAGGCCATTGATAGTTTGCTCCGAGGACATGCTGTTCATATGGAAGACGGCAGCCGCCTCATTTCACAATTTGCTGTTACTGCTTCATTCAACCGGGCAGTAGATGAGCCCATCAATGAAAGGATTGTCAGGGGAGCTCATAGCGGATTTGTAGAGAATCTGCTGATCAACATCAACTTAATAAGAAAAAGGATCGAGCATCGGGATTTGACCGTCAAATACTATAAGTTTGGAAAGTACACCGATACGAATGTGGCCCTCATTTATGTAGAGGGGATTGCAGATCCTGAATTGTTAGCGGAAGTGGATAGGCGCCTCATATCTATCAGCTCAGATATGGTTCACAGTCCTGGGTATGTAGGGGAATTTATTGAAGATAATACATTTTCTCCTTTTCCTCAAATGTTGAATACAGAGCGGCCGGATAGGGTTGTCGGTAATTTGATGGAAGGAAGGGTTGCCATCATGTCAGAGGGAAGCCCGACGACATTGATTGCACCTTCTACATTCTTTATGTTTTACCAGGCACCGGATGACTACAACATGAGGTGGTGGGCTGGAACGTTTATAAGATTGATTCGTTTGACCAGTTTCATCATCGCAGTCGGCCTACCGGCTTTTTATATTGCGATTGTCAGTTTCCATTTTGAAGTAATTCCTGATGATCTCGTACTCCAGGTGAAGAGTTCAATCAACAATATTGCTTATCCTCCCATTTTGGAAGCTCTCGTCATGGTTGTCATCATCGAGCTGATAAGAGAAGCGGGGATCAGGCTGCCTCAGCCGATCGGACAAACCATCGGTATTGTGGGTGGTCTCGTCATCGGTGATGCAGTGGTCCGAGCGGGACTTGTTTCAAACTTGATGATTATCGTTGTTGCACTGACTGCAATAGCATCATTCGTGGTACCTTCCAATGAATTCAGTACTATCCTCAGATTATTGACTTTTCCGTTGATAGTATTGGCAGGAACGTTAGGGTTCATCGGGATCATTTTCGGATTTTTGATGATCCTCGTTCATTTGACCAAATTGGAGTCTTTCGGGACTCCATACTTGTCACCTGTCGCTCCATTGACGATTAAGGATTTGAAAGACACCTTCATACGAGTTCCTATTTATATGATGAAAGAACGACCGAAAGATTCTCGGGCAATCAAGAAAGAAGCCCAAGGAGAATCAAGGGAGTGGAAGCATAATGAGCAGTCAACCCAATTCACAAAACCAAAAACAGACGACCTCCCAGGCGCCTCCAGCTCAGGGTCAGACGGGGAAGTCAACTGAAAAGAAAATTTCCAGGCGAGAGTTCTTTTTTTTGATTGTCCAAACACAGGTGGGGGTAGGGGTCCTTGCTCTCCCTTACGACCTTCATGTCATCGCCCGGCAGGATGGGTGGATATCCCTGTTGATTTCAGGTGTGATTCTGCAGATTGTTTTAATCGCTTTATGGCTGGTCGCAAAAATGTTTCCTCAAAAAGACTTCTACCAACTGAATACAGAGTTGTTCACAAAATGGGGGGGGAAAATCGTATCCTTCCTATACGTATTGTACTTTATTGCTGTTGGAATGCTGATTTTACTTCTGTTTGGAAGGATGATCAGTATGTGGGTTCTCCCGAATACACCTTTTTGGGTATTAACTCTTTTATTAATTTCAGTAGGGGTCTATTTAGCTAACTCAGGATTAGTAGTGATCGCACGTTTCTACACGATGGTCTCAGGGTTATTGTTGATTTTGTTCTTATTAATGCTCTATTCCATGAAGGAGATGAATGTGATGTATCTTCTTCCGGTGTGGGAAGCAGGTACAGGAAAGATAATGAAAGGTGTACAGGAAGCAACTTTGTCATTCTTCGGGTTTTTTATCATTTTGATTCTTTATTCGAGGGTTGAAGGAAAAGCAAATGAAAAATTGAGAACGATTCTTTACGCCCATTGGTTTACATTATTTTTTTATCTTTTTGCTGTCATCGTCAGTTATACCTTTTTCAGTACAGAAGAAATGAAGGTCGTACCTGAGCCTTTATTGTATATGTTGAAATCCTTTGAGTTCCCACTTGTCGCTAGGATTGACTTGTTTTTCATTTCAATCTGGATGGTTTCAGTCGCCACATCTTATACAACCTATTTATATATTTCCGGTTTAGGGTTGAAGAGCATATTCAATACAAAGAAAGCAGCAATGTTCAACTGGATCGTAGGAGGGGCTTCTTTCATCATCGCCATCTTTATTGGGTTTGACATGGACATCCTGGAAAAAATGAAGTCGCTGACGGTCAATGCAGGTTATGGTTTTTCAATCTTTTTTCCATTTATTCTACTCGCCTTCAGTTTTATAATAAGAAAGTTTAAAAAGACCGGAGGGGCTGCTGAATGATATTGAAGAAGGCATTACTATGCATCATGATTGCAACACTGTTGACGGGATGCTGGGATGAACGGAACTTTAAGAATACAAAGTTGATTTTATCAATGGGGTTCGATAAAGGCGAAGACGAGGACCTGATAGAAACCGTATCGATTGCCTCTGTAGAGAAAGCGGCGATGGGACCGATTGAAGAGAATATACAAGTCATTTCAACCGGTGCAATGAACGTCACAGATGGCAGGAATAAAATCGATTACACCATCCCTGAATCCTTCGATCCTTCTAAAGTGAAGGTGGTTTTGATTGGTAAAGAATTAGCAAAGGGTGACATTTACCAGGTTCTCGATAAATTTTACAGGGAACCGAAAAGTAATTTGAATGCCACTCTAGCCCTTGCAGATAGCTCTGCTAAGGATGTGCTGAGTTTCAAAACAGAGGAATTTAAAAGAGTCAGTAAATTTATTGGAGGAATTATAGAGGGGGCAATAGCATCGACTCATGCCTCTGGAGAGAATCTACAACTGATTTGTGAAGAATTATTCGAGCCAGGGGTGGATTTTACTTTACCGATCATCAAAGCAGATTATGAAAATGGAGTAATCAAGTTTGATGGATTAGCTCTATTTCATGACGATCATTATACCGAGAAGAATATTCAGCCAGAAGATACGACTCTCTTAATGCTGCTTTTGGATAAAAAAGGGAAGATAGCTAGAATAACGAGGAAGATTTCAGAAGAGGAAGAAGGGAATGGTAATGTCTCTGTCAATGTTATGAAACATAACCGAAACATTAAGTTAAATGAGAAAGGTGGGGAGTTAACGGCTGATCTCGATCTATCTTTAAAAGTTCGTATCATGGAATACCCCAAAAATCACTTGAGCGAGAAAAAAACGATCGAAATGTTGAATAAAGAATTGAGTGAATTGTTGACCAAAGATGCTGAAAGGCTGGTTGAACAGTTGAAAGAAGCCAATAGCGATGTGTTTGCACTGGGGCGTAGAGCCCATGCCTACCACCCTGAATTTTACAAAAAGGTTGACTGGGATGAGTATTACCCGACAATGGAAATCACACCAAAAGTGAAAGTGAAAATTCAGCAGTACGGAGTGGTCAATTAACTATAGAGAATAGGTTGAAGTTTGTTGTGATCGTCCAGTTTTGTTGACGACACTTTCTTATAGAAAAGTAGGAATCCTAGAAAATGAACCAACGTAAAGGAATTTCTACCTGTTCTTTTTTAAATGAGACACATATTCCTGACTCTTTAAGCCAAACTACATCTGACTACAAAACAAAGGAGCGAGTACAGTGAAATTATGGATGTGGTTTGGTGTCATGATGCTTTCGGCGGTGTTGTTCATTCAAGCACCTCAATCGACTCATGCTGCAACAGATACTTACACAGTTAGAAGCGGGGACACGTTATGGAAGATATCTCAGCGGTATCAAATCGGTCTCTCAGAAATCATAAACGCGAACCCTCAAATACAAAACCCTGATTTGATCTATCCTGGTGATCGTGTCACGATTCCTTTGAAGACGAATATCAAATCAATTGAACAGCAAGTCATCAATCTTACAAACCAGGAGCGTGCTAAGAACGGTCTGTCTGCTTTGAAAGCCAATTGGCAGCTTTCCAGGGTAGCCCGCTACAAGTCGGTGGATATGAGAGATAAAAACTACTTCTCACACACGTCCCCGACCTATGGTTCACCGTTCCAAATGATGCAGGATTTCAATGTCAATTACCGCAGAGCCGCAGAAAACATCGCTGCAGGCCAGCGGACACCACAGGAAGTGGTGAATGGCTGGATGAACAGTCCAGGTCACCGCAAAAACATTTTAGATCCGAACTTGAAACAAATCGGTGTCGGTTATGCCAAAGGCGGAAGTTATGGACATTATTGGACTCAGATGTTCATCACTCAATAAATGAGAAAAACTGCTGGTGTTGCTCGCCGGCAGTTTTTTATTAAAGATATCATTCACCTGTTTACATGGGTGTCTATACAGTTTTATCATTGTTTAATGACTAGAGGATGCTTGATATTAAAGGGTTTCTTGCATGCGAAGTGATCAATGAAATTTTGATTTTATTATTGTATGAATATTCAAGCTTTACATTATTCCTTGCATGACGTCTGACAACCTGATAAAATCCAATATGGTAATGCATGATGTAAGCATTTTCATTTTTGTGTTTTAATAGTTTATTTTATATTTAGGGGAGGATTTATCCGTGGATATTCTTTTAGGTATTCTTGCTGTAGGCGTTATTCTTGGAATTGCGTTCCTTATGTCCAATGACCGAAAAAACATAAACTTCAAAGGCATTGGAATCATGATCGGAGCTCAATTGCTAATTACATTCTTCATGTTCAATACTGAGATTGGACAAACTATCATATCAGGAATTTCTTGGGGATTCAACAAATTAATTGAATTCGGTACCCAAGGTGTAAACTTCGTTCTTGGTGGAGTAGAAGTCGGAGAAAATGGTGTGTTCTTCTTCAACGTGTTGTTGATCATCATCTTCTTTGCAACGATTTTGTCTGTATTGACTTACCTTAAAGTACTTCCTTTCATCATCAAGTACTTAGGCTGGGGTCTTTCAAAAATTACAGGGCTTCCTAAAGTTGAATCGTTCAACGCAGTAAACAGTATTTTCTTCGGACAGTCTGAAGCGCTTCTTGCGATCAAGTCACAGTTCCATAATTTGAACGATAACCGTCTTTATATCGTCAGTGCTTCAGCTATGGGATCTGTATCTGCTTCAATCGTCGGTGCATACTTGAATATGCTTCCTGACCAATATATTCTAGTGGCTCTGCCATTGAACATGTTCAGTGCTTTGATTGTTGCTTCAATCATTTCACCAGTTAAAGTTTCAAAAGAAGAAGACCATGTGGATATTCAAGATGTATCCAATGCTAAAAGTTTCTTCGAAGCCATGGGTAATGGTGCCCTTGATGGTGGTAAAATCGCATTGATCGTTGCTTCCATGCTGATTGCCTTCATTGCTTCCCTAGAGCTTGTGAACGCAATCTTCGGAGCGGTATTCAATGGATTCACCCTTCAAGAGCTTCTAGGATATATTATTGCTCCAATCGGTTTGCTGATGGGTATTCCGACAGCTGAAGTACTTGATGCAGGTGCAATCATGGGTACGAAGATCGTTACAAACGAATTCGTCGCTATGCTGGAATTCCAAAGCATGCTGGACGGAGTTTCTGACAAAACAGCAGGAATCGTAACTGTATTCTTGACTAGTTTTGCTAACTTCTCCTCTATCGGAATCATTGCTGGTACGGTCCAGGGAATCGATTCTGAAAAAGGTGGACGAGTTTCCGGTTTCGGTCTTAAGCTTCTAGTTGGTGCGACATTAGGTTCTATGCTTTCTGCAACAATTGCAGGATTGTTCCTATAAGTTATCGAAAAAGTCTGAGTAGAGTTTCCCTCTATTCAGGCTTTTTTTTGTTTAGATTCATTTTCTTTCAAGTTGAACAAAGGAGGTCAGGATTCGTACGTTTATGAAATTTGTTTAAAGGCAATACAATCAATAGATTGTGAAGGAAGGGGAAATATTAAATGGTCAAAAGTTACAAACTTTACATCGGTGGAAACTGGGTTGATACAGATGAACAGATGGATGTTTTGAACAAATATACACAGGAAACTTACGCAAAAGTTGCCAAAGCGTCAGAATCAGAAGTAGACCAGGCAATCGATGCTGCACATAAAGCATATAAATCGAATGCAATGACCCCTTATGATCGATATGAAATTTTATTACGTGTCAGCGAACTGTTGAAACAAAATAAAGAAGACCTTGCTGAAAATATTACGATGGAAGCCGGAAAACCTTTGAAACAAGCCAGGACGGAAATCGATCGCGCTTCTCAAACTTTCGAGCTTGCCGCAGAAGAAGCGAAGCGTATCCATGGAGAAGGGGTGCCGGTAGAAGCAGCCCCCGGTTCAGAAAATCGTATGGCTTTTACAATCAAGGTGCCGGTCGGAGTGGTAGGCGCAATCAGCCCGTTCAACTTTCCAATCAACTTAGTGGCTCATAAGATTGCCCCGGCGATCGCATCAGGGAATGCCGTCGTTCTGAAGCCGGCGAGCAAGACTCCGATCTCAGCATTGAAACTGGCTGAACTTTTTGAGGAGGCTGGTTTACCGAAAGGCTACTTGAATGTTGTTGTAGGCTCTGGTTCGACCGTAGGGAATCAAATGATGGAAGATTCCCGTATCAATCTTTATACTTTCACTGGAAGCGCAGCTGTTGGGTTGAAGTTGAAGCAGAATACAGGATTGAACAAGCTGATTCTTGAGCTTGGTAACAATTCTCCTGTGATTATCGATAAAGAAGCAGACCTTGATATGGCAGCTGAGAACGTGGCTGCTAAAAGCTATGCTTTCGCAGGGCAGGTATGTATATCTGTTCAAAGACTTTATGTTCATGAGGATGTACGGGAGGAGTTCCAGGAAAAATTCATCAAGGCTATCAAAGAACTTAAAGTAGGTGACCCTAACGATCCCGATACGGATGTAGGTCCTATGATAAGTGAAGAAGAGGCTGAACGTGCTGCAGAGTGGATTGAAGAAGCGAAGAATGCAGGTGCAACCGTCCTCCATGGTGGTGACCGTGAAGGGGCCATGTTCCAACCTACAATTCTGACTGATGTCCATAATGACATGAAAGTCGTTTGTGAAGAGATATTTGCACCAGTCGTTAATATTATTCCATTCACTGATATTAAAGATTGTATTGAAGAAGTGAACGAATCTCAATATGGCTTGCAAGGTGGAATCTTCACTCAGAATATCGACACGGCTTTTTATGCGGCTAAGAATGTGGAAGTCGGAGGTCTTATGATCAACGATTCCTCTCAGTATCGTGTAGATTTAATGCCGTATGGCGGTGTGAAATCCAGTGGCTGGGGCAAAGAAGGACCGAAGTATACAATTGAAGATATGACCGAAGAACGGCTGATTGTCATGAATCTAAAATAATGAAAAAGAAAGCTGCCTTGTAGAATAAGGCAGCTTTCTTTGTTTAGCTCTGTTCATGGTTTGTGTTGTTATTTCAATTTGTATCAGCTCTATCCATTTACTGCTTCATACTCTCGACTAACCTAACCGTTTCTTCTGTAAAGACAGCATACGGACCAGCAATGTCAGTGCCCCGGCAGTAAGGCCGATGATTAAACTCATCCAATACCCATAAGGACCTAACGAAGTGAAATTGGCTAATATATACCCGCTTGGAAGCCCGATGACCCAATAAGAAATGAATGCCATCAGTAAGGTGATGTTCACATCTTTGTAACCGCGGAGAACACCTTGGATGGGTGCCCCGAAAGCGTCTGAAAGCTGGAAGAAAATCGCAAAGAAAATGAAGTTCTTCGTCAATTCAATCACTTTCGGGTTTGAACTGTATAAACGGGCAACGGAGTCATCGAAAATATATAAGATCAAACCGGCAATCACTGCCATTCCTACGGCTGATAAAATTCCCATATAACTATAAGTTCTCGCATCTGCATAACGTCTGGCTCCAGCTTCGAACCCTACAACAATTGTTAGTGTGAAAGCGATGCTCAATGGTACCATATACAGAAAAGACGCGAAATTCAAGGCGGCTTGGTGAGCAGCGATGGTGTATGTATCATAAGCGGTCATGAAGAACGTTACAGCTGCAAAAATGCTCGTTTCAAAGAAAATGGCAAATCCAATAGGCACTCCGATTTTCAACTGTTTGATCCATTCATTCCATGAAGGAATAATCCAGTCTTTAAGAATACGGTACCTTTTCAGGGGTGGGTAAAGGTGGATGGTCAAAACCACAAAAATGAATGATACCCAGTATGTGAGGGCAGAGGCGAGCCCGGCACCGATACCTCCGAGTTCAGGAGCCCCCCATTTTCCGAAAATGAATACATAGTTGAAAAGAATGTTAATTGGGAGCGTCACCAGGATAATAAACATCGATATCTTTGTAAGACCTAATGCGTCAATGAAAGAACGGAGTACATTGAAGAGGAACAATGGGACGATCCCGATACTTAACATCACCAAGTAATATTTGGCTACGTGTCTGACTGCAGGTTCAAGCTCAAGCAGACTCAATACCGGATCAAGTAACAAAAGCCCCGTGAGCAGAATGATTAGAGATAACACAATGGCTAAATAACTTCCTTGTTTGACCGCAAAAGGGATCCCCTTCTCATTTTTTGCGCCTTTCAATTGGGCGACGATAGGTGAAATGGCCATGAGGATGCCGTTGAGGCCGGTGAAGATCGGGACCCATACACTCGTTCCGATGGCTACACCGGCCAAGTCTTCAGGACCTGCTTTTCCAGACATCACGGTGTCAAAGAAATTCATCGCATACATACCGAGTTGTGTGATTAATATAGGGAACAGGATATATGTAAAAAGCTTGATTTTTTCACGGAGAGAACGGGTTTCATGCATAGAGACCTTCCTTTTCTGTTACAATTCCATTAGAGTAATACGAGGATTATAGCATACTCATACATTTCATTTTAGATAAAGATAGAAAGAAAGGACGTTGAAATCATGAACGGCAAAAGGATTTTGTTTACAGGTGGAGGTACGGCCGGTCACGTCATCGTGAACCTGGCGTTAATCCCTGAATTCCAGAAGCAAGGGTACAAAGTTGATTACATCGGCTCTTATAACGGTATAGAACGACAATTGATTGAATCTTTGGATGGGGTGACTTACCACGGAATTTCTACAGGAAAATTGCGTCGGTACGTATCCAAAGAAAATATCAAAGATCCTTTTAAGGTGTTAAAAGGGGGACTTCAGGCGCTGCGCATCATCAGTAAAGTGAAGCCGCAGGTCATTTTCTCTAAAGGTGGATTCGTTTCCGTGCCTGTCGTAGCGGCCGCGAAAATGAAAAACGTTCCGACGATCATCCATGAATCGGATTATACACCGGGTCTTGCGAATAAATTATCCTTCCCTTTTGCAAAAAAAGTGCTGGCTACATTTCCAGAAACAATGACTCACCTGCCGAAAGAAAAAGCGGAATACATTGGTGCTGTCGTTCGGGAGGAATTGTTTGAAGGGAGTAAAGAGAAAGGTCTTTCTTATAGTGGCTTTAATGCCAGCAAACCGGTCGTTTTGGTCATGGGAGGAAGTACCGGTTCGAAAAAAATCAATGATGCCATCCGAAATAACCTGGATGAACTATTGAAAGAAGTTCAAATCGTTCATCTTTGCGGAAAAAACAACAAAGATGATTCTATCCAAAGACAGGGTTATGCCCAATTCGAATATGTGAATGAAGAATTGAAAGATTTATTCGCAGCGACCGATTACATTGTATCAAGAGCGGGATCGAACTCCATCTTTGAATTTCTTGCACTTCGTAAACCTATGCTTCTCATTCCTCTTTCCAGAAATGCAAGTCGAGGAGACCAGATTCTCAACGCAGACTCTTTTGTCAACCAAGGGTATGCCTATAAGCTGGAAGAAGAAGAGCTGACCGATGAAACTTTCCAAAAAGAATTGCAGAAGCTGATGAAAAATGGAAATCAGATCAAAGAAAATATGAAAAAATATCAAAGTGAAAAAACAAAGGATCGAGTGGTTTCAATTATACAAAATCACGAAAAAAATAAGTGAATTAAAGTCCTCTTCTATAGAGGGCTTTATTTATTTTCATTGTTGACCCTTCCCTTCTATCTTTTTACTGGCAATAAAATTAAATTAACGATTCTATCAAAAACATTTGTAAAATATATCCTTATCCCTTTTAAATGACTCCAATTTAGGGAATATGGAAGACGAAAGTATATTTTACAACTAAAAACGGTCCTTCTTGAGCGGAGATTGTTCTGAGGGAGCGATTATAAAGAGGTGAGATGGGTTGTTGAAAGCATCTTATGAAATTGACATCTTTCATCCTAAACAATTGAGGGAGATAAGAAGAGAGATATATCCACATTTGGTCAAGGAGTTCGGAAAAGATCAGTTGTTGGTGGATGCTTCAATATCCGAAGCCATCATCAATGCTTGGGAGCATGGGCACAAGAGGGATTTAGAAACACCTATCCATTTGAAAATCCATTTCTTGAATGGGAAACTGATTGCGCGTGTAAGAGATCAGGGTAACGGATTCGATTGGCGGGATTTTCAATTATCCAGTGATATGAAGCATTGGTTTCCAGATGTCACAGATCTGGATGATCATGGACGAGGAATCATTTTAATGTTTCGGGTCATGGATGTTTTGCGGTATAATGATAAAGGAAATGAGTGTTTGCTGATGAAAAAATATCTTCGTCAGGAGTAGATGTAGTGAGAACAAACATGTGTCGTTACTGTTATAAAGAAATACAAGATCGAGATGAATTAGTGACCGCTTCCAGTTGGTTTCGTTTACGGCCCTTTCACTATCGGTGCTTTGAGCTCTTGGAACAGGATACCAAAACGATTGCTGGAAATTGGACGCCTGTCAACGGTATGACCGGACGCGTGACCTTCATTTTAATGGTCATTCTCGCCGTTGTCATGTTTACCACCCCTCTTTTGGGTGGAGTCGGGGATTTGCTTGGACTCTTAGCTCTTTATCCTATCTTTTTAAGAGTACTTTCATTTGCTATTTTCGAAAGCCGTTTACCGAAGTATGTAGAAAATAAACGACGATTGAAATGAGAATTGCTGCAGGTAATAATTGCCTGCAGCAATTTTTTTTTTGTGAAGTTTGATGTTAGAAAGCGCTGACATTTTTTGTTGCTTTTCTATAGGGGCGTATGGTATGTTTATTTTTCGCTTAACGCCCCTGTTGTTTTGATTTAAGTTCTGGCAGAAAGGAGGATACACGTATGCCACATCCAGACGAAAAGTATGAAAAGGACCGTTTATCCTTTACCAAAGCATATATGGATCAATTAATCGCATCCCAGCAATCCGGGCAGGAGGCATTGAAAAAAAGACAGGAAGATGCGCTTGCCAAACTCGATTTTAAAGACAGCAGCCTGCGCTATCAAGAGATGCTCTCCCATGCTAACTTCATGAAAATGTCCAAGGACCAATTAGAAACCCTCATTAAACTACGTAATAAGCCGTATTTTGCCCGCATTGATTTTCATCGCAGAGAGAAACCGGAACGTGAAATGTTTTATATCGGAAAGACGTCTTTGTTCGACCGGGAAACTCAATACCCAATTATCCTGGATTGGCGTTCACCGCTCGCGAACGTTTATTATGAAGGACGATTGGGAGAAGTCAGTTACGAAGCTCATGGAGAAACCTATGAAGGAGACGTTTCTCTGAAACGCCAATATCAAATTGAAGAAGGAGAGTTAATTGATTTTAGAGATATTGATATTACGACCAAAGATGATCTTTTGCAGGAGTCACTATCTCAAAATGCTGAGAATCGACTTACAGAAATCGTAGCAACCATTCAAGAAGAACAAAATCAAGTGATTCGAGCTGATTTAAGAAAACCCATCATTGTACAAGGAGCGGCAGGCAGTGGAAAAACGACGATTGCCCTTCACCGTATTTCATATTTTCTATATACCTTGCGTGAAATTTTCAAGCCGGAAGAGTTGCTGATCCTGGCACCAAACCGATTATTCATTCAATACATTTCAGAGGTTTTGCCGGAACTTGGGGTTCAAAGATCGAAGCAGACCACTTTTGCTGGTTTTGTAAAAGAAGTGACTGGCATTGATTGGCCGGTGGTAAGTCAACATGACGTATTGATGAAAGTCATGGAGGGTGAGAACTCAGATGCACCAATTGAATTATGGACAGCAGGTTATAAAGGCTCGAGGGAGTTCAAAGATTTGTTGAATCGATATATTCAAGAGGTGAAAAAGTCTTACAGAATCCATGAAGATTTCCGCCTGGCTGGTTTTAAGATTAAAAGTGCCAAAGCGGTCAACCGACTGTTTCATAAGGAGTATGATTACTTTCCTTATGAAGTGCGAGTGCAGAAGATTAAAGCAGTTCTTCAAAGTGAGCTGCTCAGAAAGAAGAAGCAGATTCTGGCCAAAGTTGCAGAAAAGTATGATCAAGAGTTGGATAAAGCGTTGTACGGATTGAAAGATCCTGCAAAGCGTAAGATCCGTGTCAGCTTTTTGATTACAAAGAAAGAGGAAAAGTTGAAGGAAATCAAAAAGGAATCACGCTCAGCCGTCTCCCGATATATGAAGCAATTTCCTAAAGTAAAGCTTATGGAAATATACAAGCAGCTTTACACGGAAGATGTCTTCAATTCCTTGATTGATGGAAAGTGTGAAGAGTTAGAACAATTAAGACAGAAAACAGAACAACATTTGAAAAACAAAAAGTTATTTTCTGAAGATCTGGCAGCGCTTCTCTATATCCAAACATTTCTTACCGGCATTGAGAAAGAATATCAAGCGAAAAAAATCGTCATCGATGAAGCACAGGACTATACCTTCCTTGAGATTTACAGTTTAAGGAGAGCTTTTCAAACAGATTTGTTTACGATCGTAGGTGATCTTGCGCAGGGAATTTATCGATATCGAGGTCTTCAAAACTGGCAGGTCTTATCTGATGGGGTCTTCCGAAAAGTAAATTATCATACATTGCAAAAGACATACCGGACGACGGTGGAGATCATGAGTCTTGCCAACGAATTACTGTCATCCATGTCTGAGGATCTGCCTAAAGCAGAACCAGTAGTGCGTCACGGAAATCTTCCCACTTTCATTCCTAAAGATAGATGGAAGAAGACATTCCTGAAGCAGTTGGAAGAGCTGAAGGCAGATGGGATGAAGAGCTTTGCCATTGTGACGAAGACGAAAAAAGAAGCTGCTCTTGTAGAAGAGGAGCTCCAGGGAATACCTACAGAATTCGTTCAGTTGGATGAACAAGAAGAAATGAATGACTATTTAATTCTGCCGGCCTATCTTGCCAAGGGGCTTGAGTTCGATGTCGTTTATTTATTCTGCCATTCCTATCCTTACGTTCAGCAGGAGATTGACATCAAGCTGCTTTACGTAGCCATGACTCGCCCTCTGCATCAGTTGTTTATGGTGGGGAATCAGGCAGAGGATTTTCTGCTTGATCGAATAAATTCTGATCTCTATACAACACTCGAATCGTAAATATAGTTTATGGCATGATATTTTTATTCAGTAATCCCATGACGCAGGAGTTTCACGTCTACATTAATATCAACTTTCATATTAGGAATCTGGTCCCGCCAGCTTTCGTTGGTGAGTCGATCCTTTCTCGTTATCGTGTTGTATTTCAAACCAAAACCAACGGGGTCGACTTGCTTCTCTTTGAATTCTTGAATCAAGGCTGACACTCTTTTTTCGATTTGTTTTTCAATTTGTTTTTCCAACGCATCAATCGTTTTCTTTTCACTTAAGTCAACGCTCTTCGATACTTCCAACAATCGAGTTCTCATCGTTAAATTGACCTTAAAAGAACTGGGGTCATTCTTTTTCGGTTTAATTTTCACTTTGCTATCCACTTTATGGATAGAAACATGGAGGGAACCTTCTGTTTCATTGTCCGCGGCTTCTTTTTTATAATACTTTTCCATAGAACTTTCTGGTAGTTCTATTTGTAATTGGCCGATCTTCAAGTTTTTTTGTAATAGGAGTAAATAAAAAATGTCTTCATCGGTCAACGTCCCTACGTATCGATCATCTTGAAATAAACCCAGCCCTTTTATGAAAACTCTTTGTTCCTCTAATGATAATAAGGGAAGAGTGGGGTCGACTCCTATATCATGATAGTCTCTTAAAAAGGTAACGACTGTGGCATCCGGAGACATTTCATTCGTTATACTTTTTTCAATCAGTCGTTCGATGTATTTTCCGATATTTGGAGCATCTTCTGAAATTTCCGCCCGCAGTAATTGGCTTGTGGGGACATCGCTTACAGAAAGATACGCTAAAGGTAACATTTTTGCATCACGGGTGACCGTGTCTAAATACCTCAGTAATCCTTTTGAAGCTAATTGATCTTGATACACTTTCAATCTGATTTGTCCTGAAACTAGCTTGTGGCTTGTCTTTTGGTTTGCTTCATTACGTATTCCTTTTGATGTATGAGCCTCACTTGTGACGGTTTGGGAGGTTTGGGAAGTAGTAGGATCAAATTGAAACATGACAAGAGTCCCCTTCATTTTGTCACCTTCAAGTTCATCAAACCCCATAGCAGTAATGATCCCTAATTTTTCTATGGGGGATTTAGGAATGCATCCTGCACAAAGGAGAAGCAGAATGATTGTCATAGAAATCCATTTCATGCCCTTTTCCCCTTCCTCCAAAGTTTTTTGATTTGAAGAATGAAATAAATGAATAGAGGATACACAAACACCAGCCAGAAACCTATTTTTGCTGTCCAATCAGTCAATAGATTTATGTATGACCGGTATTCGATGATTAGCGAAGCAAGGAACAGCAGCCCGCTGATCATGAATAAACTTTTCTTCTTTGAGACATAAAACATTCTATTTAAAGAATGGAGAATCATCCATCCGATAATGACCAGGTTAGGAATGATGACCATCATCCATAAGGCCACAGCGATGAAATCAAATCGCTCAATAATGGAGAAGCTGACAATCTTAAATAACGCTAAGGTCGCCCACACCGTTTCCTTCAATTGGTCAGGACTGAAATATCCAATTGAAACGACCATGACCAGCATCGTTAAGAAAATAGTCAGGAAAATGGCACTTTGAATGGGCAGGTGAACAGCCTTCTTGTTTTTTATATAAGGGTAGACGAAAAGAATGACCTCAAATCCAAGTAGGGAATAGGTGGTTTTGTAAGCTCCTTTCAATACCTCAAATGGGGTGGACTGCCCTATTGGTAAGAAGTGGTCCCAATTCATGAGGCTTATCGGTTTATATAGCGTGAAGACAAGCCAAATCGTTAGAAGGAAGAAAATGAAACAGGCTCCAACCACCGTTCTTATTCCTCCTAATAAGCAGTAAATCATTAAAAAAAGAAGGAAAAAACTCATCAACCATATCGGTATCTCAGGGAAGATAAATACTTGGACAACTTCTACATAATTTTTTATGACGGATAAAAGAAGGAAAAACAAATAGACGACGTACAGGCAGCCAATCACTTTCCCTATGAACATCCCGAATAAATCACATTGGATCCCCAGCACATCTGCACTTTCATATTCTCTTAAAACTAAAACCATAATCCAAGCAGTAAAGTGAATATAAATTCCTGCTAAAATAAGAGACATCCACGCATCAGTCCCTGATTCAGAGAAAATAATGCGTGGAACGCCCATTAATCCTGCACCGATTTGAACAGTATGGACCAAAAAGAATAAATAAAACGCATGGACGGCTACATCTTGTTTTACGTAATAATTAATTTTCATGATGGGTTCACATCTTTTTTCTGTTTAGCTTTATTCTCATCGAAGCGGTCAGGGTCTTTTGGCATTGTACTTGTTGGTCGCTTCGGGTTCTTATTAAAAGGAAGCCTTATAATGGAGTCGCTGAAATCTTTTATTGACAAAGGATAGACCGGGGCTAAATACGGACGCCCGAGAGATGACAGCTTCAACAAATGAAGAACCAAAAAGCAGAGAGCGAATGCAATTCCAATCAACCCCCATGCACCTGCTAAAATGATCATAGGGAAACGAATGACTCTTATCGCTGTCCCCATCAAATAACTTGGTGCTGTGAAGGACGCGAGTGCACTTAATGCGATGATGATAATTAAAATATTACTCGTGAACCCTGCTTTTACAGCGGCCTGACCAAGTACGATTCCTCCTACAATACCCATCGTCTGACCGACCTTAGTAGGTAACCTGGCCCCAGCTTCTCTTAAAAGCTCAATGAGAGTCTCGAGCAGCAATGCCTCTAACACAGGAGGAAAGGGAACGGTTGCTCTTGACTGTCCTAAGGATACGAGCAAAGACCCCGGGATCACTTCATAGTGGTAAGTCAGAGCAGCAACATACATCGGAGTGAGAATGATCGACAGCATCATCGCTAAAATTCTCAATAAACGCATGAAAGTTCCCATGTTCCAACGCATATAAAGGTCTTCTGTCGATTCGAAAAAACTGAATAACGAAACAGGACCGATCAACACCGTCGGACTTTTATCAACCATCACACCGACGCGGCCTTTCATTAAAGAGTGACAAAAGCGGTCAGGAAGTTCCGTTGCAATCAATTGAGGGAATACAGTACTAGATGAGTCTTCAATCAATTGACTAAGAACAGAAGTATCCTCAATTTCATCAACGACTAGATCCTCGATTCGTTGAGTGATGGTTTCGACATTTTCCTCATTCGTCAAAGACTTCAAGTACACGATTCTGACTTCCGTAGGAATCCTTTCTCCTACGATCAATTTCTTCATTACAAGATCATCGGTATCCAGACGCCAGCGCACGACATTCAAATTCGTAATCAATGATTCAGTAAATGAAACTTGTGGTCCGAATACCAAGGATTCTGTTTCAGCTCTTTCTAAACTGCGCTGTTCCTGGTCTGCAAGTAGATACGTTATGACTTCTTTTTCGCCTTCAATATAAACAGCCACTGATCCATGGATGATCTGCCCTGCGATTTCTTCCAGGTTCGTTTCAGCTTTTGAGGAGGCAAGAGGAATTCTATTTTGTAAATCATTTACACTCCAAGGTTTGCGGGAAGATGTCAACGGTTCTAAAATTTCGCGGTCCAGCCGTTCTTTTTTTATCTGATAGGAAATGAAATGAATGACAATCGACTGTCCTTTGATATCAAAGACTTTATGGATCAAATCAGGACTTTGATTGAATTTTTGATTAAGAGCATCGATATAGACTTTCGTTGTCATCGGTAACTTGAACTCCACAGCTTTTCCTCCTCACCATCTTGTTTGGAATTAGTATGTGAAAAAAAGGAGACAATATGAAAAATTGATGTCTGATAGATGGAGGTGAAGAAATGAACTTACAGTTGATTGAAGTCTATATTCCTGAGCATCATTTTGAGTCAATAGATGAAAAATTAAAGGAATATGATCATCAATCCTATTGGGTTTCAAGTGAGTCCGAAGACCGGAAACTTGTAAGGATTCTTGTAGAAACATCGAGCGTGGAAGAGATTCTGAATTACTTGGAAGAGGTTTCTAATGTAGTCGAAGGATTTGAAACGATGCTTATCCCAGTTCAAACTTACCTTTCTAAAGAAACCATCAATCAAAAGACAAAAGAAGCTAAGGAAAAAGAAGAAAAGGAAGATGAAAATGAAAAAGCACGACTTCTAAGAGCCAGTCGGCATGAACTGTTGAGTTCAGTGGAAAAAAACAGCCATATTACTTTGAATTATTCATTATTGATTATTTTATCAGCGGTGGTTGCAACCGTCGGGTTCTTGAAAGACAGTGAAGCTGTTGTCATAGGAGCCATGGTTATTGCTCCTATGATCGGTCCTGTAATTGCGATTGCATTCTCCTCCGTGCTCGGTGACTATAAATTATTGGGAAAGTCGGCTTTAACCTCTTTTTATGGATTTGCTATCGTTTTGATAATTTCTATCTTATTCGGTTTTTTTTCTGATATGGGTATGGAAACGGATCAATATATCGATAGGACAAAGGTTACGATTATCGACATTTTTTTAGGGGTAGCTTCAGGTGCAGCCGGTGCTCTGGCGTTCTTAAACCGGTTATCCGGAAACCTCGTAGGGGTCATGGTTGCTGTTGCGTTGCTTCCCCCATCTGTAGCTTTGGGGATGTCGCTTGGAAATGCCTCCTACAGCATGGCTTTCGGTGCATTTCTGTTAGTTACCGTCAACGTCATGTCGATTCTGCTTGCGGCAGTCACTATTTTTTCCATCAGCGGGATCCGTCCTGTGAGATGGGAAGAGGTGAAACGAGCAAATGTATCACGGCCTTTATCGATCGTATTCATCGTTGCCATCATAGTCGTTCTTGCGTTGGTTATCATTGCTGGACGTGATTTTTAGAAATTTTTAGTAAAACTATTGATAAAATTTTCGGAAAATTATATAATTAATAATCATTGAGAAGGAGGTCGCGGCCATGAAAAAGCACCTACAGAATGACACGCTAATTTCATATGGTTCGTGACTGGCGTAATGAAAGGTTAAGTGTCATATAATTTCAAAACGTTCGTTTGGTCACGTCATGAGCGCGTGTCCTTTTTTGTGTGTAAAACATACGTCTTGGACGTATGTTTTTTTGTTGAATTTTAATTAGAAGAAAATGGAGTGATGTAGGCGGAAAGGGGAGTTTGCATGTTTAGTGTGTTATACAAATTACGATGGTTCTTCAAGATTTATTGGAAACGGTATACGTTTGCAATTATAGCTTTGATTATTGGGAGCGCAATTGAATTGATTCCACCCAAACTATTAGGTGCAGCCATCGATGCCATCCAGTTCAATACATTGACTTCAGAGAGGTTAATGGAAATCATACTCCTTTACGGAGGGTTAATCGCAGCCAGTTACTCTATTTCTTATTTGTGGGATTATACTTTGTTCAGTGGTGCGTTAATTATGGAACGAACGATGAGGTCGAAGTTAATGAACCATTTCTTGAAGATGACTCCTACCTTTTTCGGGAAGAACAGAACCGGGGATCTGATGGCAAGGGCGACAAACGATTTGAAAGCTTTAACAATGACAGCAGGATTCGGAATACTTACGTTAGTGGATTCGACGATGTTCATGTTCCTGATCATTGCTGTAATGGGTTTTACAATCAGCTGGAAACTTACGTTTGCAGCGCTTCTCCCACTGCCGATCATGGCTTTTGCGATGAATAAATATGGAAAAGTCATTCATGAGAGGTTTACCGCTGCTCAAACAGCTTTCGGAGAAATGAACAATGACGTCCTGGAGTCGGTAAAAGGAATTCGTGTTTCGCGGGCATTTGTTCAAGAAAACAATGATTTCCGCCGTTTTCAGGAGATGACAGATCGCGTGTATGGAAAAAATGTCAAGGTCGCAAAAGTCGATGCTCTATTTGAACCTACCATCAAAGTGTTAGTGGGATTATCCTATACGATCGGATTAGGGTACGGAGCCGCTTTGGTGTTTCAAAATGTGATTTCATTAGGTGAAATGGTATCTTTCAATGTTTACTTAGGTATGTTGATCTGGCCGATGTTTGCGGTCGGTGAACTGATCAATGTCTTGCAACGGGGGAATGCATCACTTGATCGCGTAAATGACACCTTGAGTTATCAGCCTGATGTATTTACACCTTCGATCCCTAAAAAATTGGAGCGACCAGGGAAGATTGACTTCAGAAATGTATCTTTCCGTTATCCGGATGCCGAAACGGAAGGGTTGAAAGAAATCGATGTCACAATTAAACCTGGTGAAACTATAGGAATCGTAGGGAAAACAGGAGCTGGAAAGACGACATTCTTTAAACAGCTTTTACGGGAGTATCCAGGATTGAAAGGGTCCTTGGTTATCGATGATACTCCTTTGGAAGATATGGACCTTGAAACAACACGGAATTGGATCGGGTACGTCCCTCAAAATCAAGTGTTATTTTCTAAAACGATTCGTGAAAATATTCAATTCGGTAAGGAAGCTGCTACGGATGAAGAAATCTATAAAGTGTTAGAGTTTGCGCATTTTTTAGAAGATATCAAAGCTCTTCCAAATGGTCTGGATACTAAAGTCGGAGAGAGTGGTGTGACATTATCAGGCGGTCAGAAGCAGCGTGTTTCTATAGCGAGAGCCTTTATCAAAGATCCAGAAATATTGATTCTTGATGATGCAATGTCTGCTGTCGATGGCAGGACAGAATCAAACATCATCGATCATTTGAGAAAAGAAAGAAAGGGGAAGACGACACTGATCGCCGCTCATCGTCTTTCAGCTGTCACACATGCAGATTACATCCTCGTTTTGGATGAGGGAAGAATCGTAGAAGAAGGTACACATGATCAATTGATTGGACATAAAGGGTGGTATTGTGAGCAGTACGAACGACAGCAGTTGGAGAGTGGGGGTGATCATTCATGACTGTAAAAACAACAGAGCGACGATTATTCGATTATGCATGGAATTACCGAAAAAACATATCCATCGGGGTATTGTGCCTGATATTAGCTGTCTCCCTTGAGTTGACGGGTCCTTTTATTGCCAAGCGAGTCATTGATGAACACATCGTCGGGATCGAAGACCAATGGTATCAAGTATCGGAGGACAGGGAAGGGTCCGTAACATTTAACGGGGAGGTGTATATGAGGGAAGATCGGCTGCCGGATCTTGAAGAACTCAATGATGTAATGACGATTATCCAAGTAGACCGGTCTTATTATTTTGTAGAAGGAAATGTTCCATTAAAAGGCAGTAGGACGGTGGAAGGGAATCAGATCATCATAGAAGCTCCTGACCGGACTTATGAACGATTTGCAGAAAAGCTTTCCCTCCAACAACTTTACGGGTTTTTCAAACCAGAGATTCCTTCTATATATGCCCTGCTCGCTGTTTATATAGGATTATTGCTGATCGCGTCTGTTTTTCAATTTACTCATACGTACATTCTTCAAAAGTCTTCCAACCGAATCATCAAAAAGATGAGGGACGATTTATTCAACCACATACAGCGTCTGCCTGATCGTTTCTTCGTGAATCAGCCAGCAGGGAAGATCGTTGCACGAGTAACCAATGACACTGAATCGATTAAGGAATTGTATGAGCGTGTGCTGGCCACTTTTGTAACCAGTGTCTTTTACATGGCTGGAATTTTCGCAGCACTCTTTTTGCTGGATGCTAAACTGGCCTTGATGTGCCTGGTGCTCCTGCCTATTTTGTATGGGTGGACGAAATTATATAAACACTTCGGTGGAAAATATAACAAAGTGGTCCGCTCAACTGTGAGTGATATGAATGGAAATATCAATGAAGCTATACAAGGGATGTCCATCATCCAGGCTTTCGGGCAGGAAAAGCAGACATCTGATGAATTCGAAGAATTGAATAAAAGGCATTTCACCTACCAAAGAAAGTTGGTTCGCTTAAGCGCATTGACCTCTTATAACCTCGTAAATACACTGAGGAACCTGACGTTAGTCGGGTTGATTTGGTATTTTGGGTCGTCATCATTAGGAGCGGAAGGAATCGTGACGGTCGGTGTTCTTTATGCATTTGTCGACTACTTGAATCGATTGTTCCAGCCTGTGACAGACCTCGTCAATCAACTGCCACAACTGGAAGTTGCTAGAGTCGCAGCAACGAGAGTCTTTGATCTCTTAGATGAGGAAGAGGAAGAATTGGACTTGGATTCCATTCCAAGATTTGAAGGAAATATTAAATTTGAAGAGGTCCGCTTTGCTTACGACGGAAAGAATGATGTTTTAAAGGATATTTCTTTTCAAGTGAATAAGGGAGAGACAGCCGCTTTTGTAGGGCACACAGGATCAGGGAAAAGTTCCATTATGAATTTGTTGTTCCGGTTTTATGACCCACAAAGAGGCAGTGTTTATATTGATGGGGGTGATACACGGAAGTGGTCACGGCAGCAAGTGAGAAGTCATATGGGAATTGTTCTTCAAGATCCCTTTTTGTACAAAGGAACGATCCTGTCGAATGTAACGATGAATGATGCTCGTATTTCCCGGGAAATGGCAATAAACGCGTTGAAAGCTGTCGGTGCTGATCGATTTATAGAAAAGCTCGGGCATGGATATGATACCCCGCTGAATGAAAGAGGAGAATCCCTTTCGATGGGTGAAAGACAATTGATTTCATTTGCCCGTGCCCTGGCTTTTGATCCAGCGATCTTGATATTGGATGAGGCTACCGCTAATATCGATACGGAAACAGAACAGATGATTCAAAATGCGTTGGAGGTGCTAAAACAAGGCAGAACGACCCTTGTCATTGCCCATAGACTCTCCACAATACAGCAGGCAGACCAAATTTTCGTCCTTAATCATGGTACAATAGTGGAACGAGGAACACATCAGCGCTTGATAGCATTGCAGGGACATTATTATAAAATGTACCAGATGCAGCAAAGGGGAGCGAAAGCCAACGCCATGTAGCTTCTCACTATCGTTTTATGGAGGATCCGCCCATGTTCGATCATGAAAATGACAAAAAAGATATTATCGATGAGGACCTTTATGAAGAAATTGATGACGAGGAGCTTCTTGAAATCATAGAAGATGAGAAAAGAAAAGCTTGGGAAAAAGACAGGATGGACAAAGAAAAACGTTCAACCAAACGTCCATTTCCGAAATGGATTTTTTGGTTGATTGCCATCATGATGGTCACCAATGTCATTGCAGTTCTTCCTAACACCTTTTCCATCCCTGTGGTTGATTTTTTGAAGACCTCTGCTGAACTTTCTACAGATGACGAAATTAAGAGGTATAAGGATGCCGTCGTCGTAGTGGAAGCAGGACAGAGCAGGGGGACCGGTTTTTCTATTTCTGAGGATGGAACAATCTTGACCAACCACCATGTCATAGAAGGAAAGAAAAGGATTGCAGTCGCATTTCCGGATCAAGGCCTATTTGAGGCTGAGGTTGTTCACCAGTTTCCTGAGGTGGACTTAGCTGTCCTTAAAGCGAGTGGTGATTCTTTCCCATATTTAAAGCTGGCAAATAAGACTCATTTTGAAGAGAATGAACACATATCTTTCATTGGTAACCCGTTGCGATTTACCGGTATTGCCAATCAGGGAGAAATCATCGGTTACAAACAACTCAATAGTTGGAATCAACCGGTTCTTATGTTAAAGGCGCCCATATACAGAGGAAACTCTGGAAGTCCTGTGATTAATGAGGAAGGAAGAGTCATAGGAGTAGTGTTTGCGACCTTGAGAGACGAGGTCGAAGGTAAGGTTGGATTAGCTGTTCCTATTGATTACTATTATGAAAAGGTCAGAAACTGAAAGAGTGCCTCGAAGATCAACTCTCCCGAGGCACTCTTTTCGTTTCTTCTATGCGGTTTCCTACCACTGGGATAGGGTGGAATTCAAGCAATTCCGCGAAATAGAGGGAATTGTAGGTCATTCGGGTCACATCGCTTACAACGTGCTCCCAATTCTTATCACCTGATACGCTGCAAACAGCGCTTGCATGTGGGGGGAGGGTGAATCCAAGCATGGACAGGCGGTAATGCATGGACTGAGCTGCTGCACGTGAACCTTCATCTTCACCATCAGCTACAATGATTCCGCCTACTTTATTGTAAAAGATCCCCTGACCTTTTCGGTTTTTCATTTGATGATAGCCTTGAAGCCTTTCCAGAATCAAAGAAGCGAGACTGCTTTTATCTCCCATGGCTATCGGGGTGGCTAAAATGATGACATCCGCTCCGACAATCTTTTCAAAGATGAAAGGCCAGTCGTCATCACTATCCAAGCGGGATGTAATTCCGAATTTTATATCGAAATCTCTTAAGTGAATTCTCTCCACATCTATCTTTTCTTTTTGAAAAATCTTCGCAGATTGATCCAAAAGTTTTTCTGTATCTGTAATTTTTGTTCCTTTTTCTAAACTGCAATTCAAAAGGACAGCCTTCATTTTTGAACCTCCGTTTTGTTCAGGCATCTACACAAGAAATTTAACCTATTCTACTGATGGATAAACCTATACTTGAGTTGGGTTTTAGAATCAAGACCTAAGACCTATTGTAACGTTTTCAGAATTAGATGACCTTACACTACTGGTGTTTAATGAGTAATAAGCCTTATTTTTTGAAATCTATATTTAACAAAATGTAAACCTAGTGTGGTAGACCTATTTTGTTCAATTCAGTAAAATGGTCATGCTCGATACAATACCTGACACCTTTCACTCATGAAAGTGAAAATTCGACTTTAGAGACTTTGGTTGATACAGATTTGTAATACAAATGAAACAAAAAATAAAAATACGCCCAAAAATCGCTTTTTGATTGCGAAATCATGTAAAGGCTGGAGGTGATAAGGTTGATCAGACGCTTAGTAAACAACAAGCAGGACACCTCCCTGGATGATCAAGTGGCATCAGCCAAAGACGGGGATGACGAAACTCGAAACGCAATACTCAAACAGTATCAACCTTTTATCGCCAAAAGTGTTTCTGAAGTTTGTAAACGGTATATCGATCCATTAAAAGATGATGAATTCAGTATAGGGCTCTTAGCTTTTAACGAAGCCATCCAAGCCTATTCCTGTGAAAAAGGAAGTTCATTTCTTTCGTTTGCGCGCCTGGTGATCAAGCGCAAAGTCATTGACCATATAAGGAATGAACAGAAGCATCCTGTTGTCACTTCGCTTGATGAAGAAGTATATGAAGAAGAACAAATGGAAAACCCTTCTGAAGTGGCAGCGGCTAAAGACCGATACCAGTTGGATACAGAATCCTGGTACCGGAAACAAGAAATAGCTGAATTTCATGCTGAATTGAAAAAGTACAAGCTTACCTTTGATGATTTGATTGAAGCGTCCCCGAAGCATAGAGATGCAAGGGAGTCAGCTGTAGAAGTCGCTCGTCTAGTCTTTCAAGATCCACATCTGCGTGAAAAGGTCTTAGAGAAAGGACGCTTACCGATCAAGGACCTGGTTGACAAGGTTGAGGTCAGTAAGAAGACGCTTGAAAGAAATCGCAAATTCATCATCGCACTAGTGCTCATCTTTAATGGCGATTATGTTTACTTAAACGATTACCTGAAAGGGGTGGGTGTGTGAGAAAAGGTATTGTTATGGAGCAGAAAAAACGTTACATGATTATCATGACCAATGATGGTCAGTTCCATCGAGCAAAACGAATAGAAGGAGCTGAAATGGGAATGGAGGTTCAATTCGAATCCATTTCCGAGCCAAAGATGAGGGTGGTATGGACAAAAATGGTCCACAACAGTCCTTATAAAATAGCGGCTGTCGCACTAGCCTTCCTTTTAGCAATCCTTCCAATCTGGTCATGGTATGGAAATAATCAAACCTATGCTTATGTAAATATAGATATCAACCCCAGTGTTGAACTTGAAATCAATGAAAAGATGCAAGTATTAGGTATCGATCCTAAAAATGATGAAGCCAGTGAAATAGTCTCCATGATGACAAAATGGAAGAAAAAAGATGCCTCTGAGGTTGCTTTTGAATTGATACGTTTAAGTCAGGAACAAGGATATGTGAATTCCGAAAAACAAGTATTGATAGGAATCAGCTACAAAGATACCATACAATCCGATCAAGTTTCCCAGCAAATGGAGGCTTACTTAGTCGACCAATCCGCTGACTGGTCAGTCACTACATTCCTTGTCCCTGATCAGATTCGTCAAAAAGCGAATGAAAAGAACCAATCCGTCAATCAGTTCATGGCAGACCGTATAAAAGAAAAAAATGAAACAGAAGCGGAAAGTGAACCGGTTCCTGTAACGATTAAAGAGAAAGACAAAGAAATCATTCAATCGTTTTATAAAGAAGAAGATCCTTCCACTCAGGTGAAAGGAATTCAAATCAACCGGTCTTTACTTGAAAAACAACGGGTTATGACATACAAAGATAAAATCCAAAAATCAGCAGAGCAGAAGCATAGCAGCAAGAAAAAGAGTAATCACACTCAAGAACATAAGCCGTCCAAACAAGAAATTCACTCAAATGAAAAAAATAGTTCGGTTATTGTGGAAGAGGTGCCGACGCCTGCTGAAAATAAACCAGCAACACAGCAGAAACTTGATAAGCAGATAAAAAAAGGAATCACCGATCATAAAAACATAGAGAATAGTAATTAAGATTACACTCCTTACACATAGGAGTGTTTTTTTGTTGTCAAATCGGTGAATATAAAGGTAGGGTATAGAAAAAGGAGGTATTTTCACTTATGACAAAGTCCTTCCATGGGGTGAAAAACGGTGAACTGGCTGCATGCCCGAAATCACCGAATTGTGTCTCGACACAAGAGACGGATGAGGAAAAGCGCCTGGAGCCACTCCCATTCAACGGAGATTTAGAAGAGACCAAAACATATGTAAGACAAATACTTAATCAAATGGATCGAACAACGATAGAGGTGGAAGATGGAAATTACTTTCACGTGATTTCCAAAACTAAGTTGATCGGATTCAAGGATGATGTCGAATTTTATTTCGATCAAGATGCTCAACTTGTTCATTTTCGATCTGCTTCCAGGGTCGGTTATTCAGATCTTGGAGCCAATCGTAAAAGAATGGAGACATTTTCCGAATTATATCTATCACATAAAAAAGGGGAAATGTCTTCATGAATTTTGAGTATCAGTTGGCGGTCATCGGTGGAGGGTCTGGTGGTTTGACGGTAGCCGCTGGAGCTGCCAGTTTTGGAGCTGACGTGGCCTTGATCGAAAGAAAGCCCGAACTCGGCGGTGACTGCCTCCATTACGGTTGCATGCCTTCAAAAGCGTTGATTCAGGCTGCAAAGGAAGTCCACCAGGCTGACCAAGTATCCCAGCTTCCGGAAAATGAAAGGGACCGTTTATTTGAGAACGCCATGAACAGGGTGTCAGAAGCTGTCCAGGATGTACAAAACCATGATTCAAAAGAGCGTTTCATAGAGTTGGGAATCGACATTTATGAGGCTGAAGCAAGCTTCGTTGATGCTCATACTCTTCAAGTTGGTCAGGAGACGATCACAGCAAAACGGTTCGTCATAGCAACTGGCTCTTCCCCTATGATTCCTCCAATCAATGGCGTCGATCAAGTCGACTATTTAACTAATGAAACGATATTCGATATGAGAAAACGGCCGGAATCAATGGTCGTCATTGGAGGAGGCATCATCGGACTCGAGTTGTCTCAAGCGATGGCGCGTCTCGGTGTCGAAGTCACAGTAGTCGAGGGAAGTGACCATGTATTATCCAAGGAAGATGAGGAAGTCTCTCAAATGCTTGAAAAAATCGTTTCAAATGAATTGAATCTTTTAACAGGTTCGAGAGTAGAGCAGGTGGAAGCATCTGGTCGAGGGGTAGCTGTGACCTATTCCAAAGATGGTGAAGTCAATACGATCGAGGCTGAAAAGATTTTGATTGCAACGGGCCGAAAATCCAACATAGGTTCATTAGGATTGGATCGAATCGGTGTGAAAACAAGTAACGGGAAGATTGATGTTGACGCGTCTCTGAGGACAAACCTCCGCCATATTTATGCTGTCGGTGACTGTAACGGGTCGATGCCTTTTACCCATGTTGCAGGAATGGAAGGAAAAGTGACCATTTCGAATGCAGTGTTCGGTCTTTCCAGAAAAGTCTCATATGAGAAAGTCCCCTGGGTGGTCTATACAGCGCCTGAGATCTACCATTTAGGGTTGACGGAAAAAGAAGCGAAACAAAGATATGGGGACCAACTGCTTACTTTCAAAACAAAATTAGCTGATAATGACCGCTTCATGGCTGAACGTAATACCGAGGGAATTGTGAAAATCATGACAACCAATCGGGGAAGGATCGTTGGTGCTCATGCAATTGGGGAAGGTGCAGGAGAATGGATGCAGGAAGTAGGCACAATACAGGCCTTGAATAAAAAGTTTCAAAGCCTCTCCAACATCGTGCACCCTTACCCTGCAAGAAACAATATCGTTTCTCAAACCTCAGATTTATACTGGCGTGAGAAATTGTTTGATAGTTCCCTTAATAAAGCCATTCGTTGGTATGTGAGTAAATTCAGGTGAAGGGTCGAGCGGTGGGAGGAATCTCACAGCTCGATCTTTTTTATTTTCTATCTGCTTTTTTACATGGCTCTGACAGGTAGACTCCTGCAGGAAAAAGGAACTAGGTGAGGAGGCTAAAGCGTCCCCCGCGGAAAGCGGACTGTTTTCCCTGCCATCCCATGCTCTGAGTGAATAACAGACCGGCCCCCTAATTCCAGACGAGGACTATTTAGTAATTGTTTAAAATATCAACAACAGACTTTAACAGAGCCTTTTACATAAGGGAACAAGTATCAATCATAAGGCAGAGGGTTGTTGAGAAGATAGGGAATAACTAGACAGAAGTATGATTCGTTGAGTACGATAGAACCAGGATATGACAACTTGTGAAGGAGTGGGAATGGGATATGTCTAAGATTGATTTGACGCAATTTGAAAAGAAAATGATCGTTCGAAATATGCAGGATCAAGATATTGAACAGATATTCGAGCTCCAAAAATTATGTTTTCCAGGCATGGACCCTTGGAAAAGAGAACATTTAGAAAGCCATTTGAAACTGTTCCCGGAAGGGCAGTTCGTTGTTGAGTATGATGGTGAAATTATCGGAAGCTGCTCAAGCTTGATTGTGAATTTTGACGAATATGATGATAAACATACATGGGACGATATTACAGATGAAGGCTATATCACAAACCATGACCCTGATGGATATAACCTCTATGGGATTGAAATTATGGTGCATCCTGAATTCAGAAGAATGAAAATCGGCCGCCGCCTTTATGAAGCACGTAAAGAATTGGCGGCTGCCTTGAATTTGAAAAGTATCATCATCGGCGGGCGGATCCCTAATTATCATCAATACGAGAATGAAATGACTCCCCGACAATATGTGGAGGAAGTAAGGAATCAAAACATATACGATCCTGTATTGACCTTCCAAATCATGAATGGGTTCACAGTCATGAGAATCAACCCGAATTACTTGCCGGATGATGAGAAATCATCAAAATATGCCACACTAATGGAATGGAACAACATTGATTATCGAGCACGAACTAAACGTCATTTCAAAACGAGTAACCCAGTCCGGATCATGGTCATCCAGTACATGATGAAAAATATCGACTCATTCGAAGAATTTGCGAAACAATGTGAGTATTACGTCGATGTCGCTTCTGATTATGGTAGTGATTTTGCCGTATTCCCTGAAATATTCACTACACAGTTGATGTCTTTCTTAGATGAAAAAGTGCCTTCAAAAGCTGTACGGCGTCTTTCTGAGTTTACCGAGGATTACATTGAAATGTTCACCCATCTGGCTGTCAGGTACAATGTGAACATCATCGGCGGATCGCATTTTGTAGAAGAAGATGAGAAAATATACAACATTTCATACTTGTTCCGGAGAGATGGGACCATTGAGAAGCAGTATAAAATTCACGTCACACCCAACGAGCGGACATGGTGGGGGATTCAGCCAGGGGACGCCGTGAGAGTATTTGATACCGATTGCGGTAAGATCGCTATCCAAATATGTTATGACATTCAATTCCCGGAGCTTGCGAGGTTTGCTGTGGATCAAGGGGCGAATATCATCTTCGTTCCATTCTGTACAGATGATCGACAAGGGTACTTGCGGGTACGGTATTGTGCACAGGCACGAGCGGTTGAGAACCAAGTGTATACAGTAATATCCGGAACAGTCGGTAACCTCACCCAGGTGGAAAACATGGACATCCAATATGCTCAATCCGGTATTTTCACTCCTTCTGATTTTGAGTTTGCCAGAGATGGTATAATCGGTGAATGTAACCCGAATGTCGAGACCGTTGTTGTCGGTGATGTGGATTTGGAAATACTGCGCCGTCAAAGAAAGTCGGGTACGGTCCGTCAGCTCAGAGATCGGCGCAGGGATTTATTTGAATTGAAATATAAACTTGGAACAGAAATCAAACCTGAACGAACGTAAGAGGAGGAAGAAACATGCTTAAGGAACAGGTAGCTATCATTACAGGTGCTTCAAGAGGAATTGGAAAAGAAGTGGCTTTTCAATTGGCAGAAAATGATGTGAAACTTTCTTTGTTAGGAAGTTCGGATGAAGTCCATAAAACGAAACAAGAATTAGAGGAAAAAGGATATTCCAACGTTTTATCCTTCACAGCGGATGTCTGCAAAGAAGATGATGTGAATCATGTGGTGGAAGCAACCAAAAATGCGTATGGAAAAGTGGATATCCTCATAAATAATGCCGGTATCGGAGGATTCAAGGCTGTCGAAGAGGTCACGGTTGAAGAATGGAAAAAAACGTTTGAAGTAAACGTTCAAGGCGTGTTCCTCGCAAGTAAAGCAGTCCTTCCATTAATGAAGAAGCAGAATTTCGGTACGATTGTGACGGTAGCTTCAGACGTATCCCGCTATACCATCCCTGAAGGTGGATCCTTATATACAGCAACGAAATATGCCGTTCAAGGCTTTATGGGGTCTCTCGCCCAGGAAGTGCGTGGAAACGGAATCCGTGTAGGGACAGTGAATCCAGGTATGGTGGACACATACTTCGCTAATGGCACCCAGGGAGATCCGGAAAAAGCGGAATGGCTGAAGGTTCAAGATGTAGCAGAAGCGATTGTCTATATGGTACAGGCTCCAAAGCATATGGTCATCGATGAGTTACAGCTTCACCCATTAATCCAGCAGTATCCAAGAATGTAATTAAAAAAAGCGAACCGTTTTGGTTCGCTTTTTTATTTGCTTATCATGATCGTGATGGTATTTTATCTGAATATATACAGGTTTGAATGTGGCGTGGTTGATTGTGCATGGTCCAGGTAATTCAGTAAATTTTCATGGGATTCAAGCATTTCAATTTCATTGCTGGGGTAATAGCAGGAATGGAGAAACGTTTCAATTTTTTTTGATAAAAAATGATCTCTTGTCCTTACCATCAATACAAGTAAGTCGTCCCACTGCCCCCAGATCATGAAATGCAATGCTTTTTCATAATCCTGATTGTTCATCAGTTACACTTCCTTTTGAAAGGAGTGTTTTTAGTATCACCGAAGAGGGTAATCAACAATCAGGAAGTTCGTCACAGTTAGGGAAATTACGACTCGTTTTGTTGTTTTTTTCCGCACAATTTGAAAAATTTGTTATGATGGTATGGAAATGTTTTGATATAGAGAAGAAAAAGAAAGGGGGATAGCCATGAGTGAAAAGCATTGGGTGTATACCAATTTAGGTGCCGTGATCACTTTTGGCTTGTTCTTGACTTTGAGTTTCGTCACTCTCGAGTCAGGTTCATCTCATGATATCTTGATTTTAATCACTGAAATCATCGGCGGCCTTGTATTAGTCGCATCGATCGTTTCCATCATGTATATCGAGACTGATCAAAAATATGTTCCTGTTTCCATTATCTCATTTTTATCTGCCTGGTTAGTGTTTGCCTTAGGGTTTGAGCTCGGAATTCGATCTTCAACTCCTTACAAATGGATATGGTTTTTGTCCTTATACATAATTTTTATTACCGGGTTTATTTTCATGAGAAAAAGCTATACGAAAATCACAGGTGCTTTCAAAGTGCTTCCTGTTTTTTTGATGTTCATCAATGGAACATTTTTGGCATTCATTCTCTTCATCCACTTATGGTGGTCCCTGCCGTTTGCAGGGAATTAAAGGTCTTTCCACAGGGAAGGCCTTTTTATTTTGCCTATTTTGACGAATATTACTACCCCATCTCCACAGAATATTTGAATTCCTTAGAAGCATACTAGTAATAAGCTGCTAAGGAGGAATGAACAATGAAATGGAAAGCGTTCGCCATCGGTCTTTTAGCTGCTTCTTCTTTGGTTGCGTGTCAGGCAGAGCAGGAAATAGGAACCGGTGAAGGCAATTATGAAGGTGTTCAAAATACCCGCTTTCAGCGCATGGCGGATCGGATGTACGAAGGTACCGATCGTGCCAACAAATATGATAATGACCGTGGGATGGTTCACAATACGAATTACCAAGTGGCAAGAACTGCTGCGCAGAACATTACAAAAAACGTCCCTGGTGTTGATAAAGCGTATGTCTTGAAAACAAGGGATAACGCATATGTAGCAGCTGTGTTGGACAGGAACCGAGGGGCTGCAGACCTTACGGATAAGATCGAAAGAGATATTACCAAAGCAGTGAAAGATACAGATCAGGACATCAATAATGTGTATGTGTCATCAAATCCGGATTTTATCGATTTGACGAATACGTATATCAACGATGAACGAAGCGGAGAACCGATGCAGGGATTTTTCCAAGACTTCGGTCAAATGGTTGATCGGATGTTCCCAGAAGCAAGATAACCATAAACCAGAAGCCTTAGCGGGCCTCTGGTTTTTCTGCTTTCAGAATGATGAAATTCGGGGTGGTCCGGACTTTTTCATAACTTTGAGGTGAAAGGTGTTTGAATTCCTCCGTTGGGAGCGGTTCTATGATGCGGGAGAGATTGAATTGATCCATAGTCAAATTGATGATCTGGTTCAAAGGACGGCGGTAAAACTCCATCGGCACTCTCTCACCGTTTACCGTCCACTGGTCTTTGAGCAATTGAACGTCATAGTAATTTTCTACGTCAAAACGATCATAATCCATGAATGGATGGTGAGTGGAAAATAACAAAGTTCCTCCCGGTTTTAAGAGACGGGCAAATTCTTTAAAAACAGCTTCCCAATCTTTGATGTAGTGAAGGGTGAGGGAACTGACGATTACATCTAAACTTTCAGAAGCTAATGGAAATTGTGTAGAAATGTCATGAACGAATGTTGTGACGTTCAAAGTTTCCGTTCTCCTGCGGGTAGCTTCCACCATTGAATGACTGAAATCGACAGCTGTTACTACTGCGCCTTCTTCAGCCATGTATTGTGCATACCATCCAGCGGCGCATCCGGCATCCAGCACCTGTTTATCTTTTAGTGGAGGCATAGCTTCCACCATTGCCGGTCGTTCTAAGTAAGCGTTGTATGGTTTAGTGTCTACATCCCTGACATAGTGGGAAGTCAACTTTTGATAAGATTTCTTCACATTTTGATTCAAAAAATCACCACCTGAGGTTCAGTATACAGAAAAAGGGAGGATTATGGAGGGATTTGCGTTACAATAAAAAGAAACTTATCAGGGGTGCTTTGTAATGATTGTTCCAATAGAAGTGGAAAATGCTGAAGGTTATGTTGCATTAACAAAAAAACTGGAATCGGAATCAGATTTTTTATTATATGAGGAAGGAGAGCGGCCTGTCGATGGTGAGAAAATGAAATCCATGATAAGAGCCTTTCACCACCAGCCCAATTCGACGATTTTGGTCGCCATACACAATGGGGAACTTGTAGGCCATGTAATGGGTATGGGGGGAAGTGCTAAACGGAATAAGCATGTCGCTCATGTGGTTACAGGAGTTCTCAAGGAATATCACGGGCGTGGTATAGCTACTGAGCTTTTTACACATTTAGAAAATTGGGCAAGGGAGCATGAGATACACCGGTTGGAACTGACGGTCATGGTCCATAATTTCGTTGCTCTTCGTTTATATGAAAAAGTGGGCTTTCAAATAGAAGGTAAGAAAAAAGAGGTTCTCAAGGTCGATGGCCAGTGGGTTGATGAATACATAATGGCCAAACTTCTCTATTAAGGTTCTATATCTATTTTCATGAACCTTCTTCCTTCCTCATATAGTAATGTAAGCGACTATCAAGGAGGGGGACCTTTTGAAACCACAGGACCACAAAAAGCTCGAATACGCAATCCGGGAAATTACAGAAATTGCGAAGGGGTTCGGGCTGGATTTTTATCCGATGCGTTACGAAGTCTGTCCAGACGATATCATTTATACATTTGGTGCCTATGGAATGCCGACGCGCTTTTCCCACTGGAGTTTTGGAAAACAATATTACAAAATGAAGCTTCAATACGATTTAGGATTGAGCAAAATTTATGAATTAGTCATCAATTCAAATCCATGTTATGCATTCTTATTGAATTCCAACAGCTTGATCCAAAATAAATTGATTGTCGCTCATGTTCTGGCTCACTGTGATTTTTTCAAAAATAATGCCCGTTTTCAAAATACAAAGAGAGATATGGTAGAGAGTATGGCGGCCACAGCAGAGCGCATTGCTGCCTATGAAAAAATACATGGAAAAGAAGAAGTGGAGTCGTTTCTTGATGCTGTTTTAGCCATTCAGGAACACATCGATCCTTCTTTAGTAAGACCTAAGCTTGCCTGGGCAATCGGGGATGATGAAGAAAGTGTAGAACCTCTCCGGCACACCCCTTACGACGATTTGTGGAATATTGACGAATCTTCGGTAGAACAACAGCCTTTCAAAAAGAAAAAGAAATTTCCGCCTCGACCTGAGAAGGACTTGCTCTTGTTCATTGAACAATATAGTCGTGAATTGGATGACTGGCAGAGGGATATATTGACGATGATGAGAGAGGAAATGCTCTACTTCTGGCCGCAGCTTGAAACGAAAATCATGAACGAAGGATGGGCTTCCTATTGGCATGCCAGAATTTTAAGAGAGATGGAACTTACCAGTGATGAAGCCATCGAATTCGCAAAATTGAATGCGAGCGTCGTTCAGCCTTCGAAAACACAATTGAATCCTTATTACTTAGGGTTGAAAATTTTTGAAGATATTGAAGAGCGTTATGATCACCCGACAGATGAAATGAAGTCCCATGGAATTGAGCCGGGTTCCGGCCGTGAGAAAATCTTTGAGGTTCGGGAAATCGAGTCGGATCAAAGCTTTATACGCAACTATTTAACGAAAGAACTCGTCCGACGTGAGGATTTATATTTATTTCAAAAACAGGGACAAAAATATAAAATCACCGACAAAGATCACGAGGCTGTCCGTGATCAGCTGGTCACGATGAGAGTCAATGGTGGATTCCCCTACATCACAGTCCAGGATGGGGATTATGTGAAAAGCGGGGAGCTTTATTTGAAGCATCATTTTGAAGATGTTGAACTGGATATCGGTTACTTGGAAAAGGTCCTCCCGTATGTCTATCAATTGTGGGGCCGACCTGTCCATATGGAAACTCAAGTGGAAAACCGCGGTGTCGTATTCAGCTTCGGAGGGAAAAAAGTCCAGAAGAAATACTTATAGCTGCCCATTAAAACTGATTTGATCCGTCACATTAAGACGATCGAATCAGTTTTTTTCTTAGGTCGGTACGGAGACTTAAACCGTTTGACTTTGATCATGTTCCGTATTGTTTCATAGACCATTGAATAAGTGTGGTTTCATTCGTCCCCCTTACATTCGCTAAAAGTAGTCAATTTTATCAGAGGGATATCTGGTATACTTATTTTCAAGATAGCTTCGAATATATGGGGGAATAGAGCGTGAAGGGAATCCGCTTAGCTATTGTCGGTTTTGCTGTCGTCATTGCTTTCGCGTCTTATTTACATTTAGAAAACCGGACGTTCAATCAATTGAAAGATGATCAAATCTATCCTATGATTGATGAACCTAAGAACCATCCTGTCCCACTCACGGCTTCTGCAATGAAGATAAAAGACCCTGACATTCAATTGACCAGGTTTTATACCTCACAAAATCACGACAGTCTTTATTTTGGTATTTGGTACCGTGGAGATGAGCCGGTCAAAGAAATCGATAAGAATTGGAAACGCGAAAAAGGTGCGGTTCAATTTTTAGTTAAGGTCGTAGATTCAAATGGAACAACGTATAATGGAACAACTGTAGGAAATGAAGAAGGAGCTTTTTCAACTTTCCAATATGTGCAGTTGAATGACTACACTCATCATGAGGATGGGAAGGATTTAGAAGTATATTTCTATCCGATCATTCAAAAAGAAAAGCTGTCGGAACCCTATGAACATCCGGTGGCACAGGCTACTGTGAAATTGGAGTCAAAATAAATTGATCAAAGAAAGGGGTGAAGAGCAGATGATATATCTTTCAATGTTCTTCATTCCGTCTGAGAGCATAGACACGCCGTCTATGCTCTTTTTTTAACTGAAGGAGGCCGAATGATGAGATATAAAAGGGTATTATTGAAAATCAGTGGAGGCGCATTAAAAGGAGAAGGCAGTGAGAATTTTGACCATGATTGCTTGAATCATATTTCTAAAGAAATTCTATCTCTCGTCAACCAAGGAGTGGAGGTAGCGATCGTTATCGGCGGCGGGAATATTTTCAGGGGGAGAACAGCTGAAGAATGGGGAATCGATCGAGTCGAAGCGGATAACATCGGAACAATCGGAACGGTCATTAACAGTCTGATGTTACGTGGTGTTTTAAAAAGTAAAACGAAGCAGGAAGTCAGGGTAATGACTTCCATTCCCATTACATCATTGGCTGAGCCCTATATCCGCCTGAAAGCGATGCATCATTTACAAAAAGGGTATATTGTCGTTTTAGCTGGTGGAAATGGTCAGCCTTTTGTGACAACTGATTATCCGGCTGTCCAACGGGCCGTCGAGCTCGATTGTGACGCCATCCTTGTTGCAAAGCAGGGCGTAGATGGCGTATACACCGCAGATCCCAATACTCATCCTGATGTAAAGTTATACAGCACACTGAATTATGATGATATTTTACTTCAAAATATAAAAGTCATGGATCAGTCTGCCTTATTATTAGCCAGGGATCATCGATGCCCGGTGCATATTTTCAATTTCAACCATCCCCATGTTATGTTGAACTTATGCAAAGGGATCAATGTAGGGACGCTCGTCTCCAACCGGCCCACCAATTTTCAATAAGGTTTTTAGGTATATAGTCGGATATTCGACGTAAATTCCCTTTATTCGTCCAACTTCATTGATTTTTTTGATAAACTAACCGTTAATTAAATAAAGAACATCAAGGGGGATGAAGATGACAATATATGATCACGTGTTAACAGAAAGTGAGTTTGTACGTCAGAATGATCTTCGCTATCCATTTGAGGAACGTGGTTTACAATTCGGTGATGGAATTTATGAAGTGATTCGTGTTTACGGAGGATCTTATTACTTGATTAAAGAGCATGTAGAGCGTTTTTACCGTTCTGCAGAAGCTGTTAAAATCGATGTCCCTTACACTAAAAAAGAGCTTTATGAACAACTCGATGAACTGCTCGAATTGAACAAGGTAAAAGGTGATGCTAAAGTCTACCTGCAAATGACGAGAGGTTCCGCCCCCCGTGATCATGCATTCCCTTCTGAAACGAAAGCGAACTTGTATGCCTATGTCAAAGACTTACCGAGGTCGAAAGATGCCATGCTGGATGGTGTGACAGCAATCACTCATCCTGATGTCCGGTGGGATTGGTGTTATATAAAAAGCTTGAATCTTCTCCCTAATGTCATGGCGAAGCAGGCAGCTAAAGAGGAAGGTTGTTATGAAGCTGTCCTTCATAAAGACGGTGAGGTGACAGAATGCAGTTCTTCAAACGTATACCTTGTGCGGGGCGGTAAGGTTTATACTCATCCTGCTAAAAAGAATATCCTTCATGGATGTGTAAGAATGAGGATTGAAGAATTCTGTAAGGATGAAAACATTGATTTTATTGAAGAGGCTTTCCGTATAGAAGACTTCCAAGATGCTGACGAAGTGTTTTTAACCAGCAGTACCTCCGAAGTCATGCCCGTTTTGAAAGTTGATCAGCAAGTCATCGGTAACGGCCGCCCTGGTCAACTCACACGAACGCTGCAAAAATGTTATGAGAGAGATGCAGGAATTACGAAAAAAGAATCGATCTTTGCTGAAGATTTGTCAGCTTGATACTCTCATTTGTCCCGAAGCATACCAGCACAGGCTGGTATGCTTTTTGTTTTGTGACTGGGTCGATCATCTTTGGATGTGCTATAATGCCAAGGAATAAACTAATGCATGGAGGGTGCTTGATGTCTAAAGTGAATATTGAATTGACTGAAGATCAATATAAAAAGCTCGTTGAAAGTATTTTTTTAGGTACGTGGATGGTGAATTCCACTCGCATGGAACTGGATGAAGAGTTCGAAGATATGCGCGAACAAGTCTTATCTCACTACAAAGAAGCAGGTATGGAAAAAGAAATCGTCCATCAGGAGGAAGTAGGAGTGCATGATCTCGACGTCGATTATGAAGCTCAGCTATTGGATACGTATGTTGAAGAGTACGATGAATTCAGCTTCTGGGATAAACTGGTGGAAAAGTTAGCTGAAAAGCGTATGGCAGATCAATATGGAACCATTGAATCTCCTTTGACAGAAGAAATGATGCAAAAGCGTATGGAAATTGAAGAAGAGATCGGAAAGAAATTAGAAGAAACAGGAGTCACTCGTTTAGAGTTCAAAGAATAAAGCAGCACATGATGAGAGTATAAAACAAGCAAGAACTTGAAGTTCTTGCTTGCTTTACTGTATAGATTTAGACCGTTGATGCGGCCTTGACCATATATTCGCTACAGGTCTGAAAAGTTGGAAAGACCATTGGATCAAAGGTCCTAACAAGAGGGCTACAATCAGAGTCCCGAACCCGACTGGAGCTCCCAACAGGAAGCCGATCAGCGCCATCCCGGATTCTGTGAATATTCTTACTGAACTTTTGGATTGATTCGTTTTTTCATTCATAATCATCATGAAGTGGTCCAGTGGAATGCGGGGGAATGGAGTTCGCAGGTAAAGGGCTACACCTAAGGCAGTAGCAAGTAAACCGAGTGAGAAAATTCCCCACTGTGCCCACCATACTTGATAATCTACATTTTCGAGAACACCATATAAAAATATATCGACCGTCCGTCCACGAATGATGATAGGGATCAGTGATTCGAATTGCGGACGCTTTCTTTCCAGCCATGCATTGATTAGAAGCAGGATGACGAACGCAATGATCATGACGGTTCCTACTGTGATTGGAAAATGCATGGATAAGCCGACCGCGACACTATCTCCAGGACCGACTCCTAAACCGGATTGAATAATCAGCGCCAGACCAAGACTGGAAACGACGAGACCGGCGATATAAATGATAAATAAGTAAAGGTACTTCATGTCAGACTCCTTTAATACGGCCAAAATTGTGCTTTATTCATCATATACGCTGGTCTATGAGATGTAAAGGGAAGCCGCATCCGTCCTAAGGAGGCTCTCGCGAGAAGGTTGGGTTTTCAAAGCTTAAAATCATGTAAAGAGTGGAATAGTCTAGGAAAAGGAGGTTTTACATTATGCAATATGCGATAGTTACGGGGGCTTCAAGAGGATTGGGGGAATCCATTGCCCGGCAGTTGATTGAAAAAAACGTGAACATCATCGGTGTTTCACGCAATGAAAATGAAACCTTGAAAACACATGCTGAACAAAGAAACGTTGAATATACTCATATTCCATGTGATTTGAGTAATCCAGATGATTTGGAGAGTGGTCTTGATCAGATGAAAGAGATGGCTTTCCATGATGACACCCATTATGTATATTTGATCAACAATGCGGGTGTGATAGAACCAATTGATACAGTTGGGAACTTAGAGACATCTGCTGTCCAACAACATATACAAGTAAATTTGACGGCACCGATTCTTATGGTCAATCGGTTGATACAAGAAGCGAATGATAGGGATATTCGTATGTCTGTGATCAATATCACATCCGGCGCTGCTGAGAGGGCTGTACATGGATGGAGCACATACTGCAGTACAAAAGCAGCCATCAATCGATTTACGGAAACACTGGCACTTGAACAAAAAGGAAAAGGACACATTATATTAGCCTTCAGTCCAGGTGTGATGGATACAGATATGCAAGGGGAAATCCGCTCATCAAGTGAAGAACAATTTGCTGAAGTGGAGAAGTTCAAAGAGTTGAAACGTTCAGGAGCATTGAGGTCACCTGATCAAGTCGCAGCTGTCTTGTTGGATTTGATCAATCAACCCAAGGACATTGAAAATGGAAAAGTGTACAAATTATATGATTTAGTAGATTGATAAAAAAAGCAGCTTAGGTTGATGAGATTTACCACGGACCTAAGCTGCTTTTCTTATTCTTAAGGTTCTGTTAGAGGCTGTTGTTGACAAACGATTTCTTACAATTCTACTCGTATGGGAGTGCAGGTTCAGTCCGTTCTTAATCCAAAGTGTGGGAGGGAAGGGAAAACAGTCCGCTTTAGCATCCTCAAACTTCGTTTTCCGGGGTCTCACCTAATCACATGTGAATCTTACAGTAACTGAACTTTTTTTAAAACTAATGCTCAATAATTTTAATTTTACATTCATTGTCTCTGCCTGCTTGTATCGATACCTTTCCTCCAATCGGGAAAGTGAATTGAGGAGTGGTATGCCCGAAGCTTGCTTGTGCAATGATCGGTAGACCTTTCAACTCCTGCTTGGATTCAATGATTTCACGCAATAATTCTATAGAAAGACCTGATTTTTCTTGAAACCGTCCAAGGACGATTCCTTTCACTTTATCAAAACCCGGTTGATGGAGAAGGGATTGGAGATCACGGTCAAAGGTTTGGGGAATTGTCATTTCATCATCTTCAAGGAAGAGGATGGTATCCTCCAGAGGAGGCATGTATTCCGTGCCCTGAAGTAAATTCAATGTACATAAATTTCCTCCGATTGAAGTCCCTTCGGATTTACCTTCCTGTAATACTACATAGCCTTCGTTTGTATGGAAAGTGCGGTTTTGCTGATCCATATACCAAGGGTCATCGCTCCAATGGTCAGCCGGATGGATATCCAAATTCTTTTGATCAGTGAATATGTGAACGAAGTGATCCCAAGTATAATCAATTCCTTTTTCCATACCGAATGTAGAATAATGAGGACCACTGTACGTGACTAACCCCGTCTTCTTATAAATAGCATTTGATAATACGGTAATATCGGAGAAGCCACACAATATTTTAGGATTATCCTTGATCATATCGAAATCCAAATATTTCAGGAGTTGATTGCTGTTGAACCCGCCAATTGTCGTCAAAATCATTTTCACATCAGGGTCACGGAATGCTTCATGAAGGTCATGGACTCTTTTTTCTATCGGAATGGATAGTCGGTTGTCATCAGCTTCAGCGTATTGACTGAAGGTCACCGAGACTCCAAGCTTTTCAATCCGCCGTTTAGCAAGCGCTCTTTGATCAGGTGCAATCATAGTTAAGCTTTCCGCAGGAGAAATGACCCTTACTTCGTCACCTTGCTTCAGCTTGTCGGGGTACATAAAAATCCATCCTCCTTATATGCAGTCAATTTACTTTTTCAAAATGAACCCTTGAAAGTGTGTCGGACCTCCGTCTTCATGTTTGATAGGAATTTTGTGAAATGCATCTATTTTAAAGTGTTCACTCAAAATCCGCTCGATTTCTTCATCTTGATAAAATGAAAAGAATCGTTTCGGGGAATGAAAATCCTTCTCCCACACCCCTTCGTGATCGATTCCTCCATAGACACCGAAATAAAACAACCCTTCCGGTTCAAGCACGCGTTTGATGTCGTTCAAAACGGCGGTGATGTTGTCTTTCGGGACATGCAGCAGTGTATTCAATGCCCACACTCCACTGAAGGTATTCTCTTCAAAAGAAAGTTCATCAAAACTCATGACTTCTGCTTTCAGCCCTTTTTCTTTGCATTTCTGTACCATTTCCGGGGATAAGTCGATGGCAAGGACATCCAACCCTGAATCTTGGAAGAACTTACTGTCTTTGCCTGGTCCTGCACCGAGTTCCAGCACGTTCGTCTTTCCATTATGTAACAACCGATTTAAAAAGTCCTGTCGCTCGAATACCTTCCATGTTTGGATGCTGGACTCATTTCTATTATCTGCTTGATTATTATAAGCGTCCGCCAATTGTTTTTTGATGATTTCGTAATTAGCCATAGATTACTGATACCTCCTATAGGTCAAGATCAACATACCGTCATCGAATTTATTGACATCGGTCAAATCGAGTTGTTGTTCCATCTCGTTTTTCTCAAAAAGAGGAATACCCTTACCGATTAACGTCGGTTGAATGGCAATTTGAAACTCATCTATTAAACCGAGGCTGATGAAAAGGTGGATCAACTGAGCACCACCCACTAGCCAGATGGTTTTGTCCTGGTCATTTTTCAAGACTTCAATTAAAGGAGATATCTGTTCAGGCTGTATGTAAGTTGCATATTCATCATAACCTTCTTTCATCCGACTGACGACGTATACATCTTTGTCCTTGTACGGAAACTCTTCCGCTAATTCAAAAATATGTTCATAAGTTTTCCGCCCCATAATGACGGTGTTGACATTCTCGAAAAATGTATCGAATCCGTAATCCTGTTCATCTCTAAGCCAATCAATATCTCCATTTTCTCGTGATATGTATCCATCCAGGCTTTGTGCAATATACAATACTACTTCTCCCAAATTCATCCCCACCCTCAGACATAGTTTGTTTCAGAGTATAAGTATATCATTTCTAGTATGGAGAGTTTCCGGAAAAATAAAAAGCGCCCACAGAAGGACGCTTTTTACTCTTTGTTGTTTTTAAGAAACATATAAAGGGAAGCACCAAATATAGTGATATATCCGAGTATGCTTAACCAGTCCGGTACTTGATCGAACAAAATGATGCTGATCAATGCAGAATAGACGACGGTCGAATAAAAGAAGATGGATATTTCTCTGGCTGGTGCAAATTTATATGCAATCGTCAAACCGAATTGACCCAATGTGGCGAAGCCGCCGGCAGAAAGCAGATAAATCCACTGCTTAGCGGTCATTGGTTCATAAAAAGCGATTGTGAAAGGAAGCAATGTGACAGTAGTGAAGAATGAAAAGTAAAACACCACCGTATAAAACTTTTCTTTATCACCGAGCACTCTTAGGAGGGTGTAGGCACCAGCTGCAAAAACTGCTGAAAAGATTCCTGCCAGGTAAGGTATGAACTCAAGAGAAAAGGCAGGCTTGATGATGAATAAGGTACCTATGAATGCAATGATGATAGAAACGATTTGATAAGGTCTTGCTTTTTCTTTCAGGAAAATCGCCGAAAAGATAATCAATAAAAATGGGCTCAATTTATTCAGCATGTCCGCATCGGATAAGACCAAGTTGTCGATGGCATAGAAAAATAAAACCATGCCGATGGTCCCGAGAGCCGAACGGGAAAGAAGCAGCACTTGGTTTTCTTTTTTTCCGAATAAGCGTTCTTTATTATATATGACAAATCCGAATGCGATGACAGCAGAGACGACATTACGAAACAGGGTCTTCTGCACGGTTGGAACGTCTCCCGACAGCTTGACGAGAGCAGCCATCATCGAAAATCCGAAAGCGGAAATCAATAATAAAAGAATTCCTTTATTCCGATCGCTCATAAGCCAGCCTCCATTAATTCTTAGGTTGTTCAAAAATCACCCTTATCATCCTAATACAAATACACGGTAATTGAAAGACGAAAAGCTGCATATTCGAGTTAATTCTACAAAATATTACACAATGTGACATTTAGCAGGGCTTTAGTTATACTTAGATTAAGTGAAAATCGATTTGAAAGGATGAGGGCGGTGGTCATATCTCAACGAGTATTCTGGAACACGAGAGTCATACAGAATAATCGCCAGCTTTTTAATGAGGAACAAGCTACTATAGACTTACATCCAGAAAAAATTGTGACACCGACTGAGACTTTTCAGAGGAAGCAAGTTTTTGATGCTTCTTATAGGAAATCTGGAGGTACATATGGTTTCTTATATTTACATACCATAAAAGGGGTACGTACTTTCATGGTAAAGGAGTCTCCTGAGCCTTGGATTACAGCATTTCATCACAGCAGAAAATAAACTAGTACTAAGTGCAAACTGGCGATTGAGAGGTATATAATGGAGATTCTTGAAGAGAACAGTAGAATATATATGAGAGAATTGGTTTTAGAGGATTGGGAGGATCTGCATGTCTATGCTTCCAACAAAGAAGCGTGTAAATATCAACCATGGGGTCCGAACACCGAAGCTGATTCTCGTTTTTTTGTCACTCAGGCCATACGGGATCGCAACATAAAGTTCCGGAGCCGTTTCGTATTTGTCATCGTGGATAAACAAATGGAACAGATTGTAGGAAATATCGAATTGAACATCAAAGATTGGGACGGGGTGGGGGAACTAGGGTTCATTATCCACCACGAACATTGGGGGAAAGGATATGGGACAGAAGCCCTCCAATTGATGCTTGATTATTGTTTCTTTCAACAAAACCTACATCGTGTCAGTGCACACTGTTTACCTGAAAATGTTGCATCCTGCAGAGTTTTGGAAAAAGTGGGGATGGTGAAAGAGGGAGTGTTGCGGCAGGAGATTTTGTTGAACGGAACGTGGAGGGACTCTGTCGTTTATAGTGTTTTGAAAGATGAATGGGTAGAGTGAAAAAAGAGTGATTCTCAATAATATGAGAATCACTCTTTTTAATTTAATGATTGGATACCGTAGCATTTGCTGCGAGACGTTTCATGAGTTGTGAGCTGTCTTTATTTAATCCAACCACTTTGACATCTATATCATTCTCTTTGAATTTCAAAACAAGTTTATCTATAGCAGCAACTGCGGAATCATCCCATATGTGAGCATTCGAGAAGTTGATTTCAACTTGTTTCGCTTCAATGTTGAAGTCGAAATGCTTCAGCAGATTATCAGTTGAAGCGAAGAATACTTGTCCACTGACATTGTAAACCATCTTCATCGTTTCTTTTTCAAATGTTTCATCTACATAAACTTTGGATATCTTTGCAACGAAGAAGATTGCACTCAAAATCACGCCTGCTAGAACACCTTTGGATAAATCGTGCGTTTTGACTACCGTCCCGACAGTAACAACCATGACGACGGAATCTGTAATCGGCGCTTTGTTGAACTTCGTCAATGAGCTCCAATCAAAAGTTCCAATCGATACCATAACCATGACTCCCACTAGAACTCCCATCGGAATTTGAACGAGAAGGTCGTTGAACACAATGATCAGGAGCATCATGAAAATTCCTGCGATCAATGTAGAAAGACGGCCTCGTCCTCCGGATGAAACGTTGATGACGGATTGTCCGATCATAGCACAGCCTGCCATACCTCCGAAGAAGCCGGAGACGACGTTTGCTACACCTTGTCCACGCGCTTCTTTGTTTTTGTCACTGACAGTATCGGTCATGTCATCTACAATTTGAGCGGTCAATAAGGACTCAAGCAAACCAACGAAAGCTAGAGCTAGTGAAATCGGGAAGATGATTTCAAGTGTTTGGAAGGTCAATGGAATATCCGGTAATAAGAAGATTGGTAATGTGCTTGAAAGCTCTCCCATATCTCCTACAGTTTTCATATCCGTTCCTGTCGTAATCACTACAATCGTCATAATAATAATGGCGACAAGTGGAGAAGGAACAGCTTTCGTAAATCTTGGGAGTATATAGATAATGGCTAATGAACCTGCGACCATTGCATACATCATCCATCCTGCACCCACAAAGTGAGGAAGTTGTGATGTGAAAATCAAAATAGCTAGCGCGTTCACGAATCCTACCATGACAGAACGTGGAATGAATTTCATGAACTGGCCGATTTTCAACGCGCCTAAGACGAACTGAATAATTCCGGTTAAAATCGTAGCAGCCAGTAAATACTCCAAACCATGATCTTTGACGAGTGTTACCATCAATAAGGCCATGGCACCGGTTGCTGCTGAGATCATCCCAGGACGGCCACCCATAAATGCAATAACGACGGCGATACAGAAGGAAGCGTACAAACCTACCATGGGGTCGACTCCAGCGATGATAGAGAAAGCGATCGCTTCAGGGATGAGTGCCATTGCGACGACCATGCCTGAAAGCGTATCGTTTTTTACGTTCCCGAACCATTGTTGTTTAATTGTTTGTGTGTTCAATTGCGCACCTCTTTCTTTACTTTTTGAAACTGCGCTGTCCAAAACAGCGCTAAAATCCGGCAAGAACGAAGCAAATTATATCACTCAATTCGAATTAGGCATAACGTCATGTAAGCGGATAAATTATCTATATACTTCGATATGCTTGTTTTATCTTCTTTGTAGACATCAAAATCACAAATTCGTCAAAAATACAGACGAATGGTAATTTTTACGTTTAGTTTACATAGGAAACGTGGAACATGGTAAAATGGTCAGAGATAAGAAAGACAGGGGGATCTTATGTATAAAAACATTTTGTTAGCTGCAGATGGCTCTGAACATTCGGTTCGCACAGCAGAACGGGCTGCGGAGCTCGCTTTGCTTCAAGGCGATGGTGAAGTGACGATCATTTATGTAATCGACCGGGAACAAGCGAAGTCCGATGTCTTATCAGAGGGAGATCAAGGAATGGTCGATCAGCTTCGTCATAAGCGCCTTTCACCCATAGAGGAATTACTCGAGGAAAGAAATGTACCTTATCATGTGGAGATTCAACATGGAGAGCCGGGACCTTCCATCGTCCAACATGCTAATGAAAATGAATTCGACATTGTCATCATCGGAAGTCGTGGGTTGAATACTTTACAAGAGATGGTCCTTGGAAGTGTCAGTCATAAAGTGGCCAAACGAGCAAATTGTCCTGTCATGATTGTTAAATAAAATCGGATAGAAACAGAAGTTTTATAAGGAGGGGTTTGGTGAACGGAGAGGGATGTATCAAGTGTGGAAGTACGGATGCCGAACAAAAGGATGTCTCAATGACTGGCTCTGGACTTTCGAAGATGTTTGATGTACAGAATAACAATTTTACTGTTGTCTCTTGTGGTAATTGCGGTTACTCCGAGTTTTACCGGCAGGATGTCTCCAGGTCAGGAGACATTCTCGATCTCTTCTTCGGAGGATAACTTCTTTACATAAAGGATCGTTAGGGGATTACGCCCCAACGATCCTTTTTTTACTGCATAAAATAATAGATCAAATCCTCTTTTTAACAGGGCCTGTTAGAAAGGTTCTCATAGAAAGAGTTCCATATGCTCTTCATCTAAATATCGTCCAGGAAGCTTGATGGCTTTTCTTTCTAAACCGTACGGTCGGAAACCTGCTTGCTCGTATAAGGCTCTAGCCGGTTGGTTTTCTGTAACAACACTGAGGTGGAGCACTTCTAAGTTGATCCCTCTGGCAAAGTTGATCAATGACTGCAGAAGCGTTGCAGCTCCACTTTTTCTTCTGCATTCCGGGGTCACATACATGGCTACGATGGTGGCTTTGTGGGCAAACTTTGGGTGAGTTTCTTTTACTAACGTGACCACGCCGCATAATTTTTCATCTTCAAACAAACCGAATGTGCGGGAAGTGTGTGAGTCTAAACGCTCCGCAGTGGTCTTGATAGGATCGGGTTTTTGTTTTTCCTGTTCGTATGTAGTGATAAAACTGTCCGGATTGTTCAATAAGGCTTCCAACCGCAATTCATAGTAGCTTTCAGCATCTTTACCTGTCAGTTCTCTCGTCTGCATCTCCATCTCTCCTTTACGTTGTTCTAAGACTAGCGAAAAACTATGGTAAAGTAAAGAAAGAAGAAATAAGAATAAAGAAGGTGTAAGTATGACTGAAAAAGAGAAAATGTTATCTGGAGAGCTTTATAATCCAACCGATGAAGAATTGGTTCATGAGCGCTCCCGAGCAAGACAGATCATGTTTTCCCTTAATCAAACCAAGGACGCTGAAGAACACTATAGAAATCAACTTTTGGGAGATCTGCTCGGTACAATCGAGGGCGATTGTAAAATTGAGCCGCCTTTTTATTGTGATTACGGCACGAATATACATTTAGGAGAAGAGTTCTATGCGAATTTCAACTGTGTATTTTTAGATGTATGTCCCATACACTTTGGGAAAAGGGTGCTCATAGGACCGAGTGTTCAGATTTATACCGCTACTCATCCTGTTGAACGTGAAATCAGAAACAATGGACTTGAATACGGCAAACCCGTTAAGATTGGTGATGATGTCTGGATTGGAGGAAGTGCAGTCATCAATCCAGGGGTTACAATCGGAGATCAGGCAATCATTGGTGCAGGTGCTGTGGTAACAAAGGATGTTCCACCCAAAGTGGTTGTAGCAGGTAACCCTGCGCGGGTCATCAGAGAGCTTGATTAAAGATACAGGGTAGTCGTTCGGCTGTTTTTTCGATATCATACAAAGGGACGATATATAGGAGAACATAGATAGTAGGAAAGGAATGAACAATATGATCAAACGTAAAAGTAAGCGTGAAATAGAGTTAATGCATGAAGCCGGTAAGCTGTTGGCTGGTGTTCATAAAGAGCTCCGCTCATTCATTAAACCAGGTGTGACCACTATGGAAATTGAAAATTTCGTGGAGAAATATTTGGCTGAACGCGGCGCGACAGGGGAGCAGAAAGGCTACCAGGGATATGAATTTACTACCTGCGCCTCTATTAATGATGAAATCTGCCACGGATTCCCTCGTAAAGAAAAGCTGGAACAAGGGGATATCGTAACGATTGATATGGTAGTCAACTTGAATGGCGCATTAGCAGATTCTGCCTGGACACATGCTGTGGGAGAAATCAGCGAAGAAGCTCAAAAGCTGATGGATGTAACCAAGACTTCCTTATATAAGGGTATCGAGCAGGCTAAAGTAGGGAATCGTATCGGAGACATCGGTCATGCCATCCAGTCTTATGCCGAAGCAGAAGGGTATTCAGTCGTCAAAGACTTCACTGGTCATGGCATTGGAGAGTCGATTCACGAGGATCCATATATCCCACATTTCGGTGAAGCCGGCAAAGGTGCACGTCTGAAGGAAGGTATGGTCATTACCATTGAGCCAATGCTTAACATCGGTTCTTGGGAAAGCCGGATGGATGAAAACAACTGGACTGCACGAACAGTTGATGGAACACTATCGGCTCAATACGAGCACACCGTTGCGATTACAAAAGACGGTCCGGTCATTTTGACTGAGCAGGAAGAATAGAAGGGAAGCCAGGGTTTCACCCCTGGCTTTTTTTTGGTTGGCTTTAAGTGATGGAAAGTAGAGATGAATATACAAAAAACGCCGGTTTCATAAAATGAAACCGGCGTTTTCTTTATAGCTGATCTATTGTTCTTACTTTTGAACGTTAGCAGCTTGTGGTCCGCGTTGTCCTTCTTCGATTTCGAAAGTTACAACTTGACCTTCTTCTAGGGATTTGAATCCTTCTTCTTGGATAGCAGAGAAGTGTACGAATACGTCGTCTTGACCTTCTACCTCGATAAATCCGAATCCTTTTTCTGCGTTAAACCATTTTACTGTACCTTCAACCATGTACAAAAACCTCCTGCGTGGATCGTAATCCACATTGTATTACTATTCTTGCTCTTTAATTCAATCAAGACGACATGCTTTCAAACACTTAATCTTATCTGAATTGCTTCGAACAACAATAATTAACTAAAGTATAACAGATGGATAAAACAAATGAAAGCCCCGTACCAAAAAAGTTTTACTTACTCTTGAGGTTGAGTCAGGTAGGCATGGTTCAACAGCGAGTATAAAGAGTTTTCAATATATCGGTCCACTTCTGTATTCGGTATAGCTGCTAGTTCACTGAGGTTCTTTCCTTGGGTTAGTAAATATTTGATCAAAATCCAGCCGGTATAATTCGCTTCTTTTTCGTAACCAGAAGCACCAGTGCCTTTTGTAAAAGAGTACAAGGCTTGGTAATCTGTCCGATTCAGGTGAGGGATGATATTCATCATGATCCGGTTCGGCTCTTTGGTACATTTTTCATGGTTCCAAAAAAGTTCTATGCCGGATCCTTTTTTATCCTCCATAATGGCTCTTGCAGTGTGCAAACCTATTCCTTCCTGGAAAATCAATTGACCTAGAGTACGGGTTTGACTGGGTGCCAGTCCGGATTTGCAACAATGGACGACCCTCGTAAGTTCTTGGATCAACTTATAGTCGCTCCACTCTACTTCCACAGGGAAACAAAGTGTATACTGTTCATTTTCTTTCATTATGAAGGGATCCGTCTCGAACGTCCCTACAAAATATAAAACTGTTAAATCAATGGGCTCATGATAATTCAGTGTCTCTTTGATGGACGTTAACAATTCGTAGAGTTTGATTGGCTCGGATTCAAAGTATTTGATCTTTTCATATACAAGAGAATATTTATCCCAAGCGTAGTCCAGCATTTCCTTGGCTAATTGATCACGTTCATAACCCGGGGGAACATACGTAAACCCGTAATGCTGCTTCCAAAGCTCAAATCGGCGCTCCGAACCGGCATTTTCCCGGGAAGCTTTATCATAAAAAGTCAGGAACCTATCCAGCATCTGTCTGCATCTTAAATTATCCATGATGATTCTCCTCGCATAGAGTTATTGAGTCAAAAATTCCAATCGCTTATCCCAAACTTGACGAGCATCTTTACCGATCCAAATCAAGTGACTGTCAGCATCGACTTCGAAAATTTCGCAGTCCGGAACCAAAGACTTCAACAGCAATGCATGGGTGTATTGCACTTTTTTATCTTTTTGCGAGTACATACCCAGGACAGGCGTTTCAAGATGACCAATATCAAAATCCGTTTGTTCCCCTTTTGGGAGAATTCCCTTTCCGCTGCGGGAGGTATCAAGTAAGTCATATATGAAACGTCGGTCATTCGGTGATAACTTTTCAAGGTAATCTTCGGCATCCTCAGTTGTCCACTTATTCAACAAATGCTTCATGGCGACGTCAGGGAACAGTTTGAGCAGCTGCCTTAAACTGCTCAAGAGTATCCGCTCAGTGGGAGTGGATAACAATTTATTGCCTTCTTCATCCATCCTGCTTGTTGTCTCTGCAGCTTCCATGATCAGTTTCGATACACGTTCTGGATAAAATGCAGCTAAGGCAAGCCCCGTGGGGCCGGCGGTAGAGATAGCGATCACGTTCACTCTTTCAATATTCAAATGATCCAACACTTCAATAATCGTATCTGCAAACTCTACAGGAGTCTTTCCAGTGGATCGTTCTGTATAATCATATCCTGGTCTTGAAACCGTAAGGAGAGAGAAGCCTTCATAAATCAGACTGCTGTGAGAAAACTCAGTCTCGCGAGTTGAATGCCCTCCCTTGATCAAAAGGACTGCCGGTCCAACACCTCTATAAGAAAATTCCACGATCCCTTTAGAAGTATCTAGTAATGTGGTCGTCACTAAGCTCATCCCTTTCTCCGTTTTACCTACTTTAAATATAAGCTATAATGAAAGAAAATGAAACATCAGACAATTCAGAAAAAGGAGGTGGGGATATGAGAATCGTGTCGATTTGTCCAAGTAATACTGAAGTTGTCGCTTATCTGGGTAAAACCCACTTGTTGGTTGGTGTCGACAACTATTCTGACTTCCCGGAGGAAGTGAAACAGCTGCCTAAAGTAGGCCCTGACTTATCGATAGATATCGATCATGTTGCTAGTCTGAACCCCGATTTGGTGCTGGCTTCTTTATCGGTTCCGGGTATGGATAAGAACATTGATGGACTGAAGAAGAAAGGCTTGCCCTATATTATATTAAACCCGAACAGTCTCTATGAAATATCTGAGGATATTAAGAGAGTGGGTGAAGCGATTGGTGAAGGAGCACTAGGGGTGGAAAAGGCGGAAGGGTTCTTGAAGCAGATTGAAGATTACCATAATAGAGTACAATCCACTTCTCATAAACCTTCATTGTATTGGGAGTGGTGGCCAAAGCCGATCTTCACGCCTGGAGGTACGAATTGGTTGACTGAAATCAGTGAGCTGGCAGGGGGATGGAACATTTTTCGTGATCGTGAAGAAGCTAGTGTGCAAACGGACTGGGAAGAAGTGAGAAAACGGAACCCAGACCATATCTGTATGGTCTGGGTGGGTGTAAAAGAAGAGAAAATGAATCCTGAATTGATTCGTAAACGTCCTGGTTGGGAGGATGTAGATGCGGTCAAATCTGACCGCATCCATGTTTTGGAAGAATCTTTGTTCTGCAGACCCAGCCCGAGACTGCTGGAAGGCCTCGATAAGATTTCGAGCATCCTGCATTCATGATAGATGAGAGAAGCAGACATCGAAAAATAGAATGAGATAAAAGAAAGCCAAACAAAAAAAGATGCCCTCCTTGGGGCATCTTTTTTATCCGTTTGCTTGTTTCAGTGGCTGGACATGATCTTCTGTACTGGGTGTCATCGTTTTTCCAGTCCACCCGAACAAAATGGTCAACAATGGAGAAAGCAGGCAGAAAAACGCAAATGGTAAATATTCAAGTACAGGGACACCGAGTACACCTGACAAGAACACTCCACACACACTCCACGGAACCAACGGGTTGATTACCGTGCCAGCGTCCTCAAGCGTCCGGGATAAGTTTTTGCGGGCCAGCTTCGCTTTTTGATAAGCGCTTTTGTATGCTTCGCCCGTTAGTAAAATAGAAAGGTACTGCTCGCCTATTGCGATATTGATGCCTATGGCCGTGAGAGCTGTCGTCACAGTGGCTGACCGTACGGAATTGAGGCTTTGTTGAACTTTTTTCAATATGGCTGGAATCACACCGGTTGCGAAAAATAAACCGCCAAGTGTGAGAGCTAACAGGACCAGTGAAACAGTGAACAACATGCTGTTCATTCCTCCGCGGGAAAGAAGCTGATTTACAGCTTCACTGTTCGTTTCAGCAGTATAGCCATTGAACCAAGTCCCCCAAAGCGCTGACCAATCCATCACCCCTCTGAAGCCTGCAATTAAGGTTGCAGTGAGACTGCTGATGGCAAGGGATAGAAAAGCCGGACGTTTATTGATCGTAAGAAGAACAAGAACAATAATAGGAAGCCAGGAAGTCCAGTGGATCAAGCCGGTTTCAACCAAATTATTCTGGAAGGAAGCCAGTTTTTCTGACCCACTCTGTTGGTCCGGTGATAAAAAAGCAAAAAGGATGAACGTAATGACGAAAGCTGGAATCGTCGTCCACGCCATATTTTTAATATGATCGAATAAATCTACCCCAACCACCGTTGAAGCAAGGTTAGTCGTATCAGAAAGTGGGGACATTTTATCGCCGAAGAATGCACCGGATACGACGGCTCCTGCAATCATAGCTAAGGAAACATCCATCGTCTGACCGACGCCCATCAGCGCTACCCCTACAGTGGCAGCTGTTGTGAAGGAACTGCCTAAGGCTATTCCGACTAAGGCTGTGACTGCGAAGGTGATAGCTAAGAACCAAGGGCCGCCTGCCAAGGAAAAGGCAACGTTCATCAATGCCGGGATCGTTCCGCTGGCCATCCAGCTTGAGATTAAGATACCGATCAGGAAAAACAATAAGACTGCTCCGATTCCGGTTTGAGCCCCCTGGACCATTCCGCGTTGTAAATGTTCGAATGACATTTTTTTAATGGCTCCATAGCTGAGCATGATAAATATCCCAAGCAGAATAGGAACGTGCGGAACACTCTGCATTTCAATGATGAAAAAACTTATGAGTGAGACGGTCAATAGGAGGATTAAACTCGCTTCCAGGACCGTTGGCAGTTTTTTTGGTTGTAGGTGTAACATGAAGATTCCCCCTTAATAAATAAAAACAGCTTCATCCCTGAAAAAGGGACGAAGCTGTTGCTCCGCGGTACCACCCTGGTTGGTATTGAAAATACCCACTCATTTATCCGTTGCATCATTGTTCTATGGAATGCTGTAATTCAAAAGCAGGCTGCCCGGGTTTTCACCATCCACCCGGTCTCTACGGCTGCGCACCCGCTTTTTACTTCGGCATTCATGATGCTCTTATTCTTTTTTGCTTAAACGCTTTTAAGTAATGAAGTGTATGTCGTTATAATATGAGATTTTTTTGATACTGTCAACCATTTTTTGTTCCCACGTCTTTTCAAAAACTTCTACATGTGAGTATAATGGTGGAAATTTAATGGGAGGGGGAGCGGTTTGGAAACTCATGCGTATAAAAGAATGGAAGAAATAAATCGACTACATATGGTTAAGAAAGGTATTTTTGCAGGGTTGCCGATCATGGTGGGTTATTTACCAATTGCTCTCACTTATGGAGTCCTGGCCAATAATTCAGGGTTATCCATTTTGGAATTGACGATGATGAGTGTTTTTGTTTTTGCAGGGGCTGCTCAATTTTTAGCTGTCGGTATGGTTGCTGCAGGAACAGGGTTTATTGAAATCATTACCGCTACGTTCGTTTTGAACTTTCGTCACTTCGTAATGAGTCTATCTTTTGTTAACCGATTGAAGAACATCGCTTTAAGGGCAAAAATCCCCTTAACACTTGGGTTGACGGATGAGACATTCACGATGTCTGCACTTTATCGTAAAGAAGCAAAGGAAGACTATGCATCTTGGTTTTATGCTTCTTTAATATTGACTGCTTATGCTTCATGGGTCGGAGGCTCTCTGGTCGGAGGTTTATTGGGCGATGTCATGCCTGAGCGTCTTAGTGAAAGTATGGGTATAGCGCTTTATGCGATGTTTATCGGTTTATTGCTTCCTTCTATAAAAAAAGAACACAAAATTGCCATCATCGCTCTAATTGCTATTGGGATCAACACGTTCCTGCAGTCCTTAGGTATGAGCCAAGGCTGGGCAATCGTACTTGGAACCTTACTTGGAGGTATGAGCGGGATATGGATTATGAATGAAGAGGGGGAAGACGCATGATTTGGATGATTATTGGAATGGCAGTCGTTACAGCCATTCCCCGGTTCCTGCCGGCTGTCATTATTGATTTCATCAAGTTTCCGAAGTGGGTGGATCGCTGGCTGAATGCCATTCCTTATGCTGCCTTAGGTGCGCTGATTTTTCCGGGTATCATGAGTGTCAAACCTGACGCCCCACAGATTGGAGTCATAGCAGGTATGGCAGCCATATTACTTGCATGGCTGAATCTGCACATCATCCTGGTTGTTGGAGGGGCGATCATCTCCGTGTTCGTTCTGACTTTGTAATCAACAAACACCCAACATTTGCATACCTTATAAAGATACTTCCGGGAAAGGATTTGATCGTCATGTACAGACAACAAGGCTTCCCGTTCGGACAGTTTTTCGGAGGAGGCTATGGCCAGGGTCCAGGCGGCTATTTTGGTGGCGGAGGCTATGGCCAGGGTCCAGGCGGTTTTTTTGGTGGCGGAGGCTATGGCCAGGGTCCAGGCGGTTTTTTTGGTGGCGGAGGTTATGGTCAGGGTCCAGGCGGTTATTTTGGCGGCGGAGGCTATGGTAAAGGCCCGGGCGGTTACGGTCAATGGCCGTGGTCCCCTGGTGGCTATGGTCAAGGGCCAGGTGGTCAACTGCCACCTCCACCAGGTAAGGGAAAAGGGAAAGGTAAAGGCAAAGGAAAAGGTTGGGGAGGTCCCGATGTTTATGCGGTCGATCCAGGATCTTTATACGGATGCTTGTACCGTTATACATGGGTGCGGTTAGAGAACGGGCGCAGCTTCTGGTTCTTCCCTGTCTTTATCGGTAGAACATCTGTAGCAGGTTATCGTTGGAGACGACGCCAACAGCGCTGGGTTTACACCGGGTTTGATACGGATAAAATCGACAGCTTTCAGTGTTAATAAAAAAAAATGGTACCTCGAGCGGGGTGCCTTTTTTTCTGTTAAAATGTAAGTAAGCTGGTACAAGGGGGAAGATGAGAATGCCTAAAGTCAGATCTGCTAAATTCGAAGACGCCGAAACGATTGCCAATATCCATTTAAGCAGTTGGAAGTCTACATATAAAGATTTAATTGACGAAAAAGATTTAAGTAACATCACTCTGGAAAATCGTATCGCTCTTTGGGAAACGGTTTTGAAAAAGCCTGTAAATGGTCAAATCGCTTATGTCATAGAAAATGACGAAGAAGAGGTCGTCGGTTTCGTTTCTGGAGGAAAAGAACGGACAAAGAATTACAGTTATGATGGTGAGATCTATGCGATTTATTTATTAGATGACTATCAAGGCCGTGGGTATGGAGCCAAAATGATCCAAACTTTTGCGCAGGGGATGAAAGAAGCTGGATATGAATCGTTACTTGTCTGGGTTCTGACTCAGAATCCTTCCAATACTTTCTATACGAAATTAGGAGCTGTACCAGTTGAAGCTGAAAAAGTGACAATCGGTCAAGGGACTTATGAAGAAACGGCTTATGGCTGGAAAGATATTGATACTTTATTGAATAATTTCTAAATAAAACCCGATCACCTGGGCATCATGACTCCAGTGATCGGGTTTTTTATATAGCATGGCTGGTTTAACTCCAGCGGCAAAGCATGTAATTGTATGGTGAAAGTTTCTTTTTAAGCTATTTGGAAAAAGGTTCAACATGGATATGGGCATACTTTATTCCCCGCTCCTGCTCAAGCATTACTTCTACTTCATCGGTAATCTCATGACCTTGTTGTATGGTAATGCGGGGGTTAACGTGAATGGTTGCCTCAAGGAGTGTTTGGTTCCCCTGAAGCCGGGCTTTCACATCAATGACGGCCAACACATCAGGATGGCTGGCAATCGTTTCTTTGATGGCCTCAATATCTTTTTCGTCGTACCCATCCGTCAAACTGTGAGTGGAGTCTTTAAAAATCTCCCAAGCTGTTTTACAGATGATGACACCTACTAGGAGACCAGCCAGAGGATCCAACCAGAAAGCTCCATATTGAGCACCAAAAATACCGATAGCGGCACCGATACTGACAAGGGCATCCGAGCGGTTATCCTGTGCGGCAGCATAGAGCCCTGCGCTGTCGACTTTTTTGGATAAATTCAAATTATAGCGGTATACAAAATACATGACGACTGCAGCTGCAAGCGCAGTCCAGGCAGTAATTAATGAAGGCTGTTCTGTATGCCCGTTGATGATGTCTTGAATAGTTCCGATAATGACTTCAAACCCAACGGTCATCATAATGAAGGCAGCAATCAAGGAAGCGATCGTCTCAGCGCGAAAATGTCCATAATGGTGATCTGCATCTGGTGGTTTACGGGATATTTTCAAGCCGACCAGTACTGCAATCGAGGCTATAACATCAGTTGTGTTATTCAAACCATCGGCCCTGAGTGCTTCCGAGTTTCCCCAATAGGCTATGGATAGCTTGACGGAAGCTAAAACGATATAGGCGATGATGCTTACCCAGGCGCCTTTCTCTCCCAATTTCAATTTTTCATACTCGCTCATATGAAGAACCCCCGAATCATCTTATTCAACTTGATAAAGCTTACCAAAGCGGGTCCATTTAAGTCTAGAGAAAAATTACTTTCCATATACACATTGATTGGTCGAGGCAAGATTGTTTGCACCCATGCAAACAAAAGCTGTAAGACTATTACTTAATATCTCGAATACAATATTCTTAAGTTTGAAATTGTTCATCCAGGGAATACAAGGAAAGTGAATTGCAATTTAGTTTTATGCAACACTATAAAAAAGGAGAGATTTTTTGATGTCTAATGTAAAGTTGGCAATCGTCTATTACAGTTCCACTGGAACGAATTACAAAATGGCTCAATGGGCTGAAGATGCAGCCCGCGAAGCAGGCGCTGAAGTGAAACTTGCCCGTGTCCCTGAAACAGCACCAATGGAAGCGATGGAGCAGAACCCGGCTTGGAAGGAACATTATCTGGCTACAAAAGATACTGTACCGGAAGCTAAAGTCGATGACTTGGACTGGGCCGATGCCATTATATTCAGTGCCCCTACAAGATTTGGTAACGTGCCGGCACAACTGAAACAATACTTAGACCAGTCAGGTGGGTTATGGTTCCAAGGGAAGCTGATCAACAAAGTTGTGAGTGCTATGACTTCCGCCCAAAACCCTCATGGAGGTCAGGAAGCGACATTATTGAATTTATACACGACGATGTTCCACTGGGGAGCGATCATCGCTGCTCCGGGTTATACGAATGATGCGATTTTTGGTGCTGGAGGAAATCCTTATGGAACGAGTGTAAGTGTAGACGGTGAAGCGAACATCAAAGATGATGAAGAAGCTGCAAAAGCTGCTGTCTATCATCAAGTGAACCGTACGTTGGAGGTAGCTTCAAAATTCACAGGTGAATAACATATCAAAAACCACGCATGTTTCTAAGAAATGTGCGTGGTTTTTCTTTTGTCTCTTAAATAGTATTCAATATCAAAACAAATAGAATATCTTTCAATAGAGTAGAATACATATGAAATATAAGCTGAATGCTTGGTATCAGTGGATTTGAGGTTTAAAAAATAGAAATATGGGAAATATATTACTAAATATTCAGAAAACTTGTTGCTTTAATAGTTTAAATCCGTCATAATGAAAAAAAGCATGAAGGGGGTAATCTCATGAGAAAGCAAAAGATGGTATATGTCATTCGTCGCGACCCCGATTATAAAGGTAAAAAGATTACCGCGAAAAGAGAGTTGTCTTATGGAATCCGCTTAGCCTCGCGTTTGTTTTTGGATGAAATGAGCTTCCAATTCAATAAGAAGCGTTTTGATGAAAAGATCAACTCAGCGATTGATAATAACGATCGTGAAGAGTTTGAACGCTTAAGTAAAGAATTCCAGCTTTATGTAGGATCCAAATAATAAATGACAGCCACTGCCAAGCAGTGGCTTTTTTTGCGTCTACTATCCGAAGACAGTGAAAACCTCTCATATACATCTTCTTCCTTTTAATGTTATATTGTACGTATACTAACATCGGGAGAAAGGTACGATTATGAGAAAAAGACTTTATATCAGCACTGCCATCCTCAGCCTGAGTTTAGCAGGATGTTCGATTGTCCAGCCTGTAGATGAAGAAGAGAAGACGGCCGGACTCTCACCACAAAGTGAAAAAAATATAGAATCGAAAAATCAGCCCGTTTTCAAGTCTTCCACGGAGAATACTAAAGAAGAAGTCAACGACGCTGAAGGAAACCAACCGGAAAACCCTTTGAACGATCCAAAGGAAGAAGAGAACTCTGAGAATCAATTGACGGTTGTCGATAACCCTGAAAGCATTCAAGTAGTCGTTAATAAACAACGAAAACTCCCTGAAGGGTATATGCCTCCGAATCTAGTCATTCCTGATGTCCCTTTTTACTTCAGTGAAGATCTACCGAAGAAGAAAATGCGCTCTGAAGCTGCCCAGGCTCTTGAAAAAATGTTTGCTGCCGCTGAAAAAGATGGAGTGGAACTCGTCGCTGCGTCAGGTTATCGATCGTATGATCGACAGAAAACGATTTATCAAGGTTATGTGAATCAATATGGAGAGGAAAAAGCGAATACATTCTCTGCAAAACCTGGAACGAGTGAGCATCAGACTGGTTTGGCAATGGATATAACATCAGCTCAACTAGCATTCAAACTCGACCAGTCTTTCCGACAGACTGATGAAGGAACGTGGCTTGCTGAGCATGCCCATGAATTCGGATTCATAATCCGTTACCCCAAAGGTAAAGATGAAATTACAGGATATACGTATGAACCATGGCATTTGAGATATGTCGGAGAAGAAATATCGACGGACATACACAAACAAGAATTGACTTTGGAAGAATTCTTCGGTTTGTATCCAGATAATGAATAAATAAAACCCTTCAATCCAGCGATTGAAGGGTTTTATTTATACTTTGCTCTTTTAATGTTGATTTATCCTGAGACCTTAGGTTAGTAAGCGGAGTCTGATATAACTCGGGCATGTAATGTGCCTATTTTGGTGTGGAGTTTCTCTTTAATAGCATATACCCACACGTTGGTGAATAAATCGTTTTTGAATCAGTTCTTGATAAGCAAATTCTGCCGTATCTTCTGTGGTCACTTTCTTTCCACCCTCAGGCAGGTAGTTGATTTCATAACGAACCTCACCTTCTGAATCACCTTCAGGCAGGTAGGTTGGACAGATGATTGTCCACTCAAGTCTACTCTTGTTGAGGGCTTGATATACTTTTAAATGTTCTTCTGCCGCAAACGTCAATTTACGCTTGGATTCATTGGATTGGAAACGGAACTTCCCTTCTTCAAAACGACTGTTCAAGATTCCAGCGGTTCCGATCGTGACGATTCTCTTTATTCCATGTTCATTCATTAGATCGATAACCATAGGGATATAAGTAGAAAGAGTGTCTGTTTTATCTGTGCCCAAACCACTGAAGACACATTCGCACCCTTTCAAGGTATTTTCTATATCTTCGCGGTTTTTGACATCTCCTGTCACTAGTTCTGCTCCAGGAATGATATCTTTCGCTTTGTCTTCATCCCTTACGAGAGCTTTGACTTCATGACCATCTGACATAGCTTTATTGACCACTCTAGCCCCCACGCGCCCGGTAGCTCCAAATACTGCAATTTTCATAACTTCACCTCTGAGAGAATAATTTTTGGCTCTGTAAATGCTTGTGTTGTAAATTCAGCTTTCAAAAGTACTTTCATGCGCTGAATTCGTGTGAGGCAGCCTTTTAGAATGACTCGCTTTCAGTGGGGTACCGTGAGTCTCCTCAGGCTTCCGCCTTCCGGGGTCTCACGATGTACATTCATCCCACAGGAGTCTCCTCATTTCCAAGGCCACCTCATCAAAATAGGTGAACGGAAAAATCATATACCTTTATAAAGCGAAACTATGAATGGGAGAGAAGGGAAAACAGGGAGACTCCTGCGGGAAAAAGGAACAAGGTGAGACCCCGGAGAACGGAGTTCGAGGAGGCTCAGCGTTCCCCGCGGAAAGCGGACTGTTTTCCCTTCTCTCCCACCCTCTGACAAAAAACTCACCGTTAAAAAATATCAACAATACACTTCAACAGATCCTTAGGTTTAAAAAAACAAATATCAATAACATGTACATGCTATACTTATTTAAAATAACATGAATTGGGGGTTTTTTATGAAAAAGAAACCCGTTCTAAGCTGGATGTTTTATGATTTCGGCAATTCTGCTTTTGCGACTACGATGATGGCTGCTGTCCTGCCTGTGTTTTATTACGATGTCGCAGCCAAAGGAGTGAAGGAGTCGCTTGCGATCAGTTACTGGGGTTATTCCCAATCTATTGCCGTCTTAATCGTAGCGATATTGGCACCGTTTCTTGGAGCGATCAGTGATTTTTCAGCAGCAAAGAAGAAGTTCTTGATGTTTTTTGCTTTTATGGGAATGACAGCGAGTATACTGATGGCTTTTGTAGGTGAAGGGGATTACTTATTTGCTTCTGTCCTTTTAATTCTTGGTACGATCGGTTTCTCAGGTGGCAATATTTTTTATGACGCTTTTTTACCGGAAGTGGCAGATGAAGAAGAAATTGATAAAGTTTCTGCGGGAGGATATGCCTTCGGTTATATCGGCGGGGGAGTATTACTCGCGATCAACTTGATGATGATAATGAAACCGGAATGGTTCGGGCTCCCAAATGGTTTGATAGGGACAAAACTATCGTTTGTTTCGGTGGGGGTATGGTGGCTGATTTTCTCCATTCCGTTGATGAAAAATATCAAAGAGGAAAAGAAAGTGAACCAGAAGCGGGACAGTTCCTATATGAAAATTGGATTCAAGAGGGTAAGTTCAACCATTAAGGAACTCCCTAACTTTAAGCAGTTGCTTCTGTTTTTATTTGCTTTCTGGTTATTCAATGACGGCATTTCCACCATTATAAAAATGGCAACGATATATGGAAGAGATCTTGGAATCGGAACAACGGATTTGATTACTGCCTTATTGATTACACAGTTTGTAGGCATTCCTTTTGCCTTTTTCTTTGGATGGCTGGCTGGTAAGATCACGGCTAAACGGGCTCTTATGTTGGCTTTATTCATTTATTTAATCATCGTCATATTAGGATACTTCATGACTTCAGCACTTCATTTTTACATCTTGGCTGTATGTGTAGGGTTTGTCCAAGGAGGAGCGCAGTCCTTGAGTCGTTCTATTTTTGGACGCATGGTTCCAGAAGATCGTCATGCCGAGTTTTTCGGTTTTTACGGCATCTCTTCGAAATTTGCAGCGATGTTCGGTCCTTTTGTTGCTGCATTGGTCGTTCAAATGACAGGCTCAGGGAGATATGGCATCCTCTCCTTGATCGTTTTCTTCCTGGCAGGAATGATTTTACTGAAGTTCGTCGACATTGAAAAAGGAGTCGAAGACGCAAAGAATTTCACTGATCCTGAACAAAAAACAATCATACGTACATAAGAGAAGAGGGCATATAACGCCCTCTTTTTTTATACGATCGGCTCGCTCCATTTGTTCTGCCACCCTTCTGCTAAAGGCATTCCAGTATCATAAGATATATCCGAAACCACAGACTCGATATCCATGAATGTCTTTTGGTCTAGGTCCTTCCAATATCCAAGAATCAAGTGGAAGAGTTGTTCACCTTCTTGGAGTGCAGTTTCATATAGATCGAGGAAGGATTCGAATCGTTCTTCATTTGTGGCTGAATGTTTCCATGCATTCCTCTGAATGTTCAAATAATCAGCAGTCCCTTTTACAGGCTGATGTGAAAAAGAAGAGACCATTTCCCCGAACCACTTGTTTTTCCATCCATATGGATCATAAAGAATACGTTGAGCCATCTCCATATCTTTGTAGGATTGCTCTATGAAGCCAGGAGGGTAGGAGGTCATCATTTCTGGGAAATGTTGATCCAGAACCGTCATCATAAATCCAGAGATTAACTTTCTATTTCCACCCAGTTTGATTTGTTTGTGGACAGGGGACTTCCACGTTTGCTTTTTCATGTATCGAGCAAGCATCAGGGTATCAATCAATACTTCAAGTTTCTGATGTTTGTTCTCTTCATAGCCTGAGTGAAAGTGGATATAAGGATGGGTGTGACGATCAAGGATGTGGTGACTGACGAAACCGAGGATGAAGGCCTGCAGTTTATTTTTTTCAGATGCTCCCCGCTCAATCATATCCAGCAGCACTAATCCGCATTTTTCTGTATGTAATCTCATTCCTACATCTTCTACATTTTTTCCAGCTTTAAAAGGCCAGAAATCGTGATAAAAGAAGGGATCAGGTCCCTGGGCACCCATATGCAGACAAGGGCCTGCCGTTTTTATCAAGTCATATCGATTCAGACGTGTACAAAGCTCGTCAACAAATAAAATATGTGTCCAAATGTTCGGCAATTCCAACACCTCCGGTTTATTTTCATTATATACCAGCCGTGGATTTTTTCTGTGAATTTCTTACTGATTGTTATGTTCTGTTAAAAACAAGGATTCTCCGATAGAACAGAATCTTGCCCTTCAGCGTTCCCAGATGGAAGGAAAAACCAAAAAAGAAGAGAACCTTTTCCTTGAAAGGCCCTCTCCTTTACCACCTTTATTTACCCTTTGAAAGATCAAGCAAAAACGTTGACTTACTGATGCGCCACTCCTTTCATTTATGTAGTCTAGGTTTTTGCCTCCTTCCTTGTTATTGATATTAATATACTACATTATCTGAAAAGTGTAAATAGTTTGACAATAAAAAATGTCAAAATTGAAAGAAAGCTGTTGATGATTGTTCCCATGATTCTTGATACAATGAACATGCATGTATTGATCTAATCAAGGGAGGATTTTTTTAATGGATTACCGCATTGAAAAAGATACGATAGGTGAAATAAAGGTACCGAGCGAAAAGTACTGGGGAGCCCAAACACAAAGAAGTAAACAAAACTTCCCGATCGGTGATGAAAAAATGCCGAAAGAGGTCATTGAAGGGTTTGCAATCCTGAAAAAAAGTGCTGCCCTGGCGAATCATGAACTAGGTTTATTGGAGAAGGAAAAAGCTGAAGCTATTGAGTATGCCGCTGATCAGATCCTTTCTGGTGAATTGGAAGAGCACTTTCCATTAGTCGTATGGCAGACGGGAAGCGGAACGCAATCCAATATGAACGTCAACGAAGTGATTGCCTATGTAGGAAACATGTGGCTAAAAGATAAGGGTAGTGATGTGCGTCTGCACCCAAATGACGATGTGAACAAATCTCAAAGTTCCAATGATACTTACCCGACAGCGATGCATGTGGCATCCGTTCAAAAAGTTGAGGATGTCGTATTACCGGCATTGACTCAGTTGAAAGATACATTAAAAGAAAAAATGGAAGCGTTTAACGAAATCGTAAAAATCGGTCGTACACACTTACAAGATGCTACGCCGCTTACGCTTGGGCAGGAAATCAGCGGCTGGCACCGGATGCTTGAAAAAACCGAAAACATGCTCAAAGAGAGTGTGCATTACGTAAAAGAACTTGCAATTGGAGGGACGGCTGTAGGTACCGGTTTGAATGCCCATGTCGACTTTTCCGAACAAGTCGTTAGTAAAATAAACGAATATACAGGGAAGAATTTCATATCCGCTCCGAATAAGTTCCACGCACTGACGTCTCATGATGAACTTGTTCACACTCATGGAGCATTGAAGGCTCTCGCTGCTGACTTGATGAAGATTGCCAATGATGTGCGCTGGCTGGCCAGCGGTCCACGCTGCGGCATCGGTGAAATCACGATCCCTGCCAATGAGCCTGGAAGTTCAATCATGCCTGGGAAAGTAAACCCGACACAAAGCGAAGCGGTTACGATGGTTGCTGCACAAGTCATGGGAAATGATGCTTCCATCGGCTTTGCTGCAAGTCAGGGGAATTTTGAGTTGAATGTTTTCAAGCCGGTCATCGCTTATAACTTCCTGCAATCTGCTCAAATTCTGGCTGACAGCATGATTTCATTCGATGAGCGTTGTGTAAGTGGTATGGAACCGAACCACGAACAAATTGAAAAATATTTACGTGATTCTCTCATGCTTGTTACAGCATTGAATCCGCACATCGGATATGAAAATGCAGCTAAAATTGCAAAAACCGCGTTTGACAGGGATCAGACGTTGAAAGAGACAGCTGTAGAGCTTGGAATTTTGACAGAAGAACAGTTTGAAGAATATGTCGATCCTGAAGCAATGACCAAACCGAATGCAAAATAATTGAACGTTTTTGTCAGCCGTAGAGTCTGGAAAAAAACCTCCAATAATTACCATTAAATTTTTAGTCATAAAAATAAGTGGACCGACTCATACTACGATTACACAGGAGGTGAGACAACATGGCTAACAACAACAGTTCAAACGAGTTAGTTGTACCTGGTGTTCAACAAGCTCTAGACCAAATGAAATACGAAATCGCACAAGAGTTCGGCGTACAGCTTGGTCCAGATTCTACAGCACGTGCTAACGGTTCTGTAGGTGGAGAAATCACTAAGCGTCTTGTACAAATGGCTGAACAACAGTTCGGTGGACAACAGTACGGACAAAAATAAAATACGTGTGACGAAGGAGGAAGGGTGCGCCCTTTCTCCTTATTTTATTGAAAGAAGTGTAATCGATGCATGAATGTGGAGTATGTAACGGATGGGGAGAGAGTGAAAGGGTTTGTCCGAGGTGTGAAGGAACGATGAGAGACCAGGGAAGAGTCACCGATTATTTAGATGATTACAGTCCTTACTTGGATCAAAAATGGACAGATCTTGTCGATGGTGACTTGGATTCCTCTCTTACTAATGAATGTGTCCATTTATTCGTCTGTGAAGATTGTGGATTGAATGACATATCATCATGAAAGAAGCGCAGCTATTATAGCTGCGCTTCATCTTCTTTTATTCCATTTAGCGGATACGTTCTTCCGTATCGATATCAAAGAAGTGTACCTTGTTCATATCAATCGCCAGATCAATTTCTTCACCGCCCTGGATATCTGTGCGTGAATCTACACGTGCGATGAATTCCTGGTCATTCAACTTGGTGTATAAATACGACTCAGATCCCATCAACTCAGCCACTTCGATATGTGCTGTGATTTTCTTATCCTGGTTGGCATCGATGAAGACCGGCTCATCATGCATGTCTTCAGGACGCACACCGAGAATGACTTCTTTTCCGATGTAATTTTGTTCACGAAGAGGTTTCATCTTGCCTTCAGGTACGGCAATTTTGATGTCACCGATTTCAATATGCCCTTCGCCAAGCGTACCGTTCAGGAAGTTCATCGCTGGAGAACCGATAAATCCGCCTACGAAAACATTTTCTGGTTTATCATATACATCTTTTGGTGCACCTACTTGCTGGATAACCCCGTCCTTCATAACGACTAGACGTGTCGCCATTGTCATCGCTTCTGTTTGGTCGTGGGTTACGTAAATGGTTGTCGTTTGAAGGCGCTGGTGTAGTTTTTGAATCTCTGCACGCATTTGCACCCGCAGCTTCGCATCAAGGTTGGAAAGTGGCTCGTCCATCAAGAACACTTTTGCGTCACGTACAATCGCACGGCCTAGTGCTACACGCTGTCTCTGACCACCGGAAAGAGCTTTCGGCTTACGATCAAGCAAAGCTTCCAAGCCAAGGATGTTCGCAGCATTTTTCACACGACGGTCAATTTCAGATTTATCCATTTTACGAAGCTTCAATCCGAATGCCATGTTGTCGTAAACATTCATGTGAGGATAAAGTGCATAGTTCTGGAAAACCATTGCGATGTCACGATCTTTAGGTGCAACCTCATTCATGCGTTGGTCATCAATCATGAAGTCTCCGCTTGTAATTTCTTCAAGTCCGGCAATCATACGAAGGGTCGTAGATTTACCACACCCGGAAGGTCCGACAAATACGATAAACTCCTTATCGTCGATGTCCAAGTTGAAGTCATCAACTGCTTTTACTTTCTTATCATATACTTTATCAATATTTTTCAATTTAATTTCAGCCATTTGAATATCCCCCTGTGTAAGTGAAATCGTTTTCAACTCTGGATTCAGTGTACCGAAATGAGAGGGGGCAGTAAATGGACAAAGTGCACAAATATCGTTTGTGCACTTTGTCATAAGCTGTCTTATTCAACTATCCAATCTAAGTAAAGCTAAGTAAGTAATGATTGCTTGATCGAATCTCTTGATATCAATCCCCGTCCGTTCGATAAACTTGTCGACTCTGTACTGTAAGCTGTTTCTATGCATATAGAGCTGTTTGGAGGCAAGAGTAGCGTTCGATCCGGATTCCAAAAACACTTTGATGGTGTGCAGAAGATCCTGGTCGCCATCCATCCCCTTGAAGAAAATTCTATGGATATTATTCCAATCATCTTGTGGAAGAGCGTCAAGGTAAAGGTATGGCAGAAGATCATTGTAAGTTATAACCGATGCGAATCTATACTTTTCTGCCACATGATGACATTTCTTTGACCAATCATAAATGGCGGGAGCTTCTTGGATAACAGTTGAAAACTCACTGAGATAGAAGCGTATTTTGGTGTAAAAGTCACTCATCAATACATCGATGATTTCTTCGAAAGAAAGAGTTTCCTGTTCAGAAGTCATAATTTCTTCTATGATCAACCCTGATGTGTCTGTCACCCATACCAAGGGCATTCTCCGGGGAAACAACGATTGAAACGCATCTTGAAACGAGTCCCGGTCAGCAGGAAGCTCTGCGATCGAAAAGAACACGAAACGGTATTTCATTGGTGGGTCTAAGGACAGCTTCGTCTTTTTTCTTTCCAAAAACTCCATCCATGACTTTTCCCTTGCTGTTTCTGTGGCGTTCTCTACGATTAGTGGTTGGAGGAATACATTTAAGATATCTGTATCCCTCTTTTTAATGTCATCTTTTAGGATGGCGATTTTCTCTCCGGAAGGTGTTTGGTACCATAAATAACCAGCAGGGTTATTCATTTCTTCCGGTTTTGCTACGATCATGGATGGGTAAATGGTCTGTAATTGGCTAATGATAGACATGTATAACTTCCTTTTCAATGCAATTTTTACTATTATGATAGTACATAGTCATCTTCAGGCAAAATCTTTCGCTGTAGTTATGACGAAAGGAGCATCAATAATGGATGAAGTGAAAAACAGCAGTTTGTACGGCCAGGAAACTAAAAACCGTTTGAAACGTATAGAAGGACAAGTCCGTGGGGTTCTGAAAATGATGGAAGAAGAAAAAGATTGTAAAGATGTCATTACTCAACTATCAGCAGCACGCACGGCGATGGATCGAGCGATCGGCTATATTGTAGCTAGAAATTTGGAGAGCTGTATCAAAGAAGCTCAAGAAGAAGGCGGATCGGCTGAAGAATTAATTAATGAAGCCGTTCAAATGATCGTTAAAAGTCGTTGATTATATAAGTAAGAATGCTGTCTCTTTTCGAGACAGCATTCTTTTTATCTATCCCGCTCAGGTTGTTCAGGGATTTCGTGTACTTCCCCGATCTGTTCGCGGCCATAAACGGAGCGTACCGTTCCTCCGCCCATACCTTCATTGATCATGCGATCGACATCAAGTTCATATTTATCTTTACCTTCCGGGACTTGCTTTTTGTCATCTCTTTTCATTTTAGCCACCTCCTTTCCTTTATGTTGTCCTGATCTTTAAATTCAATGTCGACATAAAGGAAGGGAAGTGGCAGGCATAAATGAATTCCATTATACTTGTTACAGGCTGACTAGAAAGAGGTATATGTATGAATGTTTTTATCTTATTACTCCTGATGATCTCAATCGGTGCTTTGATTGGCGGTTTGACGAATTCACTGGCGATCAAAATGCTTTTTCGTCCATACCGGGCTCTTTATATAGGACGTTTCCGACTACCTTTTACACCGGGTTTAATTCCTAAACGTCAGAATGAATTAGCAAAGCAGCTGGGGCGCATGGTTGTGAATCATCTTTTGACACCTGAAGGGCTTCGTCGTAAATTGGAACGCCCGCAGTTTCACACCCAAATGACAGCTTGGGCACAAAAGGAGATAGAAGAGTGGCTCGACCACCCGAAAACCATCGAAAGTCTCCTTTCAACAATGAATCCTAAGCTTTCAAGTGAGCAAATAGAGAAATATGTCTCTGAATGGGTGGAGAAACGTTTTCACTCTATGTTGAGTGAACATCGTCATTCGACATTGGAATCTCTTTTGTCGGAAGAATGGAGAGACAAAGTGGAAGAAGGCTCAGATCGGCTGGCCGATTACATTCACGATAGTGTGATGAGATATTTTCAAAGTGCTGAAGGAAAACGCAAAGTGACTGCACTTATTGAAAATTATTTGGACAATCAAGGTTTTTTAGGAAATATGATTTCCTCCTTTTTAGGCCCCGATGGATTAACGGAGAGAATCTATCCTGCCATGATCCGTTACATTTCAGATGATGAAATGAAATACTGGCTCAGGGGAATGTTGAAATCGGAACTTGAGCAGTTATTAAAACAGCCGGTGGGCTTCTATGAAGAAAAGTTGAAGAGCATCACTGTCGGGGAAGCGTTGGGACGGACGGTCGCTAAATCCCTGCCTATAGAAGCTTGGTTATCCAAGTCCGTAAAAGACTGGACGGGTCCTTACAGGAATCACATCATCCAGCAATGGGTCCCACGGTTGGTAAATGAATCCATCGTACTTCTATCATCTAAAATTGAAAGTATGATGGACTCCATGCATTTAGCTGAAATAGTTCAAGAGGAAGTTGAAGCGTTCCATGTCGGACGAGTGGAAGAGATGGTGCTTGGTATTTCACGCCGTGAGTTCAAGATGATCACTTATCTTGGAGCTCTTCTTGGAGGAATCATCGGTCTTCTACAGGGAATAATTGTGCTATTTTTCGGATAAATCCTCTTTCCTATACATGATTCCGTTAGTTTGTTATAGTGGGGATGGAGTCAAAGAACGATATTACTAGGAGGTACTAAATTTTATGGCAAACCTATATGATAACGCATATGACTTAGAAAAAGCGATTCGTAACAGTGAAGAATTCCAAGGCTTGAAAGAAGCTTATGAAGCTGTCATGAACGATGAAATCGCAAAGAAAATGTTTGATGATTTCCGTCAAACTCAAATCACACTTCAGCAGAAACAAATGCAAGGTGAAGAAATTTCTGAAGAAGAAGTAGAGCAAGCTCGTAAAGTTGTAGAAACTGTACAGCAGCACGACCAAATCTCTAAGCTGATGGAAGAAGAGCAGCGCTTGAACACTGTAATCAACGACATCAGCCGCATCATCACAAAGCCACTTGAAGAGCTTTACGGTAACCCGGAAGAGCCTCAACAATAATTGAATGATTCATCGAAACCACCCTGTTAAGGGTGGTTTTTTGTTTTTTTAAGCCGTTTTTTGCAGGAAAAGCGTCTCTTTTTGCAGAAAAAGTACAAAAAGAGAATTTCTGTAAAAGGAGCATAAACGATGAAACACTTCAAGATAGAAGAGCACCCGAGCTTTGTCCATTTGAAAATCGCCAGAGGGGAAAAGTACAACGCACTGGATGCTGCTTTGTTGAGAGAGTTTTCAGAAGCGGTCCAAAAAGTACAAGAAATGGATGCGTCCATCTTGCTTCTTTCGGGAGATGGAGATGGCTTCTGTGCAGGAGGAGATCTCCGCATGATGCAGGAAGTGAAAGATCCGAAAGTTTATGATCAGGTCATGGATGATATCGAACATATTGTCACTACTTTGTACACCATGCCTAAGATTGTCATTTCGGCGCTGCATGGTCCGGTCGTAGGGCTGGGTCTGAGTATTGCACTTGCCGCTGACTATGTAATTGCTGAGAAAGACGCTGTTTTATCCATGAATTTCATCGGCATCGGTTTAGCTCCTGATGGAGGAGGACACTTCTGGCTCCAGGAGCGGCTGGGGACTCATCAAGCCAAGCACTTTGCCTGGGAAGGACAAAAAATGGATGCGGAAACAGCGCATGGTTATAAATTGATCGATATCATTGTAGAGAATCCTGTTCAAAAATCTGCAGAAGCTATGGCTGAAAAGTGGAGTCAAAAACCTCTTCAGTCTATGATCGCTACTAAGAAGATATATCATCAGTATCACTTGGATAAGTTGCTGCAATACCTTTCAAAAGAGCGGCAAACCCAGTGGAAATTGACTCAGTCTGAAGATCACCGCGAAGGTGTTGAAGCATTTCTGGAAAAAAGAAAACCGAACTTCAAAGGCAAATGAAAAAAGTCGCGCTGACAGGCGCGACTTTTTTTAGGTCATTTTCTTTACCTATGAAAAAGAACAAGATGCCCTTCCGGGGCTGCACATCGGTGTGTATGATGACTGAAACCTTTTTCTTCAAGCTTCTCTTGACCGATTTCTTTCGCTTGATCGTCATTCTCTGCTTCAAAGGTTTCATCTAATACATTTGTTCCGTCTTTCTCGAATACAGTTAAGTAGTATTTTTTCATTGATGCCCCTCCCTGAATAGGTGTTCATTTATTTAATTTTGGGATGGAAGATTGAAATTCCTGCCTATATTTAAAATTTATCAAAAAAATGAAACATTTTTTCACGGTCTGCGTATTTAGAGAAGAGAGGAGAGATCTTATGACATTACGTCTAAGGAACGTAACGAAAAAGTTCAATTCATTTACGGCAGTTGATCAATTATCATTGGAAATTCCCGAGAAGCAGATTTTCGGGTTTTTAGGAGCGAATGGAGCAGGAAAAACGACGACCTTTCGTATGATTTTAGGTTTGATCGATCAGACAGAAGGAGAAATTTCATGGAACGGGGGCGAAGTGGGGTATGGTCAAAGTCATTTGATCGGTTATTTACCTGAGGAAAGAGGATTGTATCCAAAGCTGAAAGTCCAGGAGCAGCTTATTTATTTAGCGAAACTCCGTGGGATGTCCAAGTCGGATGCGTTGAAAGAGATGAATGATTGGCTGGAAAAGTTCAAAGTCCCAGAATATAAAAATAAAAAAGTAGAGGAGTTATCAAAAGGAAATCAGCAAAAAATACAATTTATTTCTGCTGTCATCCACAAACCGAAGCTGCTTATTTTAGACGAGCCTTTTTCTGGACTGGACCCTGTCAATGTAGAGATGCTTAAAGAAGCAGTGGTTGAACTTAAGGAAAGGGGAACATCCATAGTCTTCTCTTCCCACCGGATGGAACATGTTGAAGAGTTGTGTGAAAACGTCTGTATTCTTCATCATGGCAGTCCGGTCGTGGGTGGACATCTAAGTGATATCAAACGTTCTTTTGGAAAGAAAAATATAAAGGTCCGCGCTGACTTTGAAACGAACTTTTTGGAAGACCTCCCTGGGGTGAATAAATATAAATCAATGCCTGGCGGGTGTGAACTGCAGGTCATGAATGAAGAAGTGTCCCAAACCGTTTTTAGTGCGCTGGGAGATAAAGGGTTTATCCGTACATTCGACCTCGAGGAACCGACCTTGAATGATATTTTCATCGAGAAAGTGGGGGCTTCCTATGAGTAAATTTTTTGTCATGATGGGGCATACATATAAAAATCGAGTGAAGTCAAAATCATTCCTCATCACTACCCTGATTACAATAGCTCTCATTTTCACTTTATCCAATTTGCAGTCGATCATTGATGCATTCACCGGTGAGGATGATGGAAAAACGGTTGCTGTACTTACTGATCAAGAGCAATGGTTTTCAGCTTTGAAACAGAACTTAGCGACCGAGGATGAGCTGTCATTACAGATGTTTTCCGGCGGTTTGGAAGAGGCAAAGGAAGAGGTTAAGAAGGGTGGTTTTCATTCGGTCGTCCAACTGGAAGAAGGAGAAGAAGGCCTTCCTGAAGGAACGTATTATGCTGAACAGATTGCCAGCACAGAAGAAAGCAGACCTATACAACAAGCTCTTCAGCAAGTGAAGGCGGTCACGGTTACGGAACGTTCAAATATCGACGCATCCGTTATACAGCAGATTTCCTCTCCTGTTTCTTTTCAACTCGTAGCTTTGGAAGAGAACGCGAAATCAGCTGAGGAACTGGATCAAACGCGTGGACTTGTCTATATCATGCTGTTTTTAATGTACTTTTCCGTTATGATGTATGGAAATATGATTTCGACAGAAGTAGCGACTGAAAAATCGAGTCGAGTCATGGAAATTTTAATATCGAGTGTATCTCCAGTTTCACAAATGTTTGCGAAAATCATAGGGATTGCTCTTTTGGGATTGACTCAATTTTCGATTTTTCTTATAGCTGGTTATTTTGGAATCCAGCAGAGCAGAGATTCTAGTGATGGTTCGTTATTGGAGTCATTCGGTTTGCTTGATATACAGGGGAGCACGGTCGTGTATGCTGTCGTCTTCTTTTTACTGGGGTACTTACTGTATGCAACTCTTGCAGCAACGCTCGGTTCGCTGGTCAGCAGACTGGAAGATGCACAGCAAATCGTTGCCCCGATGATGATGATGGTGGTGGCTGCTTTTCTTATAGCTATGTTTGGATTGAATTCTCCTGATGCTAAGTTTATTACTATCAGTTCTTACTTCCCTTTCTTCACGCCATTGATCATGTTTTTACGTGTAGGTATGCTGGATGTCCCTTTGTGGGAGATTGTTCTATCCCTGTTCATGCTATCAGCATCGGTGATCGGATTGGGGTTGCTCGGGGCCAGAATTTATCGTGGAGGCGTACTGATGTATGGAAAGTCCTCCTCGTTGAAAGATATGAAAACCGCTCTGCAGCTATCTAAAAAAGAAGGATGATATGCTTATCTTACAATTATATTTCTCTCCATCTTTTATAGATGGGGGTTTTTTTGTGTGTAAAAGCGAACGTGCATTCGTTATGGAGCTTTGATAAAATGAAGAAAAAGGAAAGAATGGAGCATGTAATCATGGGAGACACCTTGCGTTTCATCCATAGCGCAGATTTACACTTGGACAGCTTATTCAAAAGTAAAAGCCATTTACCGGAACGCCTGCTAAAGCAGATGAGGTCAAGTACCTTTGAAGCTTTCGACCGGTTAATCGATCAGGCTTTGTATTACGATGTGGACTTCGTATTGATTGTCGGGGATCTCTTTAATGAATCCATAAGAAGTTTAAAAGCTCAGGTTCACTTGAGGGATGGTTTTAAAAAGTTATGTAAAAAAGGGATTCCTGTCTATGTGAGTCACGGAAATCATGATTATGTCAAAGGGAACAGGTATCCGATTGATTACCCGGAGAATGTACATGTATTCCAGACCGAAGAGGTTGAGCGGTTTTCATATTGGAAAGGTGGCATACATAAAGCCAATTTATATGGGTTCAGCTTTGAAAATCGGGCAGTGCGTGAGCGAAAAGTACAAGAGTATCGAAAAGAAGAAGATCCAATGTTTCATATCGCTCTTCTTCATGGAAGTTTGGAGACGAACACGGACCATGATGTTTATGCTCCTTTTAAGATGGAGGAATTATATGAGCGGAACATGGATTACTGGGCACTCGGACATATTCACCAACGTCAAACATTGTCCCATCTTCCACCGGTTGTATATCCAGGGAACATTCAGGGCCGTTCGAGAAAAGAGTCGGGGGAAAAAGGGTGTTACCTGGTCGAACATAATGGTGAGGAATGGAACCTCACTTTTCTCCCACTTCAAAGTTTTGTTTATGAAGAAGTCACGGTTTCCTGCGAAGGAGTATCCTCCCCCAAAGATTTGGAATCCATTTTTGAGAATGCAAAGCAGCAAATCAGTCATACGAATTCTTCTGTGGTACTGAGTGTTGAACTCGTTTCATCTTCTGGGATTTTGAACAAATGGGATAGTGAAGGCATTCTTGAAGAATGGGTCGAGATCGTCAATGAAGGTGAAAATTTTGAAGAAGAATGGATTTGGATAGACCGAGTAATGATTTCAGAGCAGCCTGTCTGGGATGAAGAGGAATTGATCCGAAGCCAGCACTTTGCCGGAGAATTAGTCAAAGGAGCCGATGAAGTCACCGAAGAAGAAATAGAAGAATGGATTTCCCCTTTATTTCAACATAGAAAAGCATCTAAATACTTATCTGTCCTTACGAAAGAAGAGATGAAAGAAGTAAAAGAAGATGCGAAACGGGTCGCGATTGAACAGCTATTGATGAGAGAGGATAATCATTCATGAAGATTATTGAGATGAATATCTATGGTTTTGGGAAGTGGAAAGATCATACCATCCACGTTGAAGAAGAAAATATTAATGTCATTACTGGTGAAAATGAAGCTGGAAAGTCTACACTCCGTCAGTTCATCCTCTATATTCTATTTGGATTACCATCAAAAAAGCGGGACCTTTACTTGCCTAAATCCGGTGGGAGTTTAGGGGGGCGTTTGATTGTATCGACTTCTGAGTACGGACGTTTGACTATTGAGAGGATTGATAATCGGAATAACGGAAAAGCGGTTTGTCAGTCGGAGAACGGTGAAGTCATGGATGAGGGTTGGCTTAGTCATTTACTGAAAGGAACAAGCCGGGAAGTGTATCAGTCTATTTTCAGCTTCAGTGCCGAAGATTTGATGGAAATACAGCAGCTCTCTGGTCACCATTTAGGAGAAGCATTGATGAGCATAGGGATGACAGGCTCTGATCGGATCTATGAAACGGAAAATTGGCTGGAGAAACAAATCAATGACCGATTCAAACCTAAAGGAAAAAATCCTAAAATCAATCAGCGATTAAATGAAGTTGAAAAAACGAACAGAGATAAGAATACTGCAGAGAAGAATGAATACAACTATCAGACCCTTTTGGATTCCAAAGAAGGCTGCATAGCAGAAATCACTCAAATGGAAGATAAGTTGAAAGAAAGTCAAAGACTCTGGTTCAGCTATGAGCAATTGTTGAAATCAATATCAGTGATTTCTGAGTACCACCAAGCGAAAGCAAAGCTTGGAGAGGTAGAATCCACTTCTGATTTTCCTCCTGAAGGAAGGGAAAGGTATCAGAATTTGAAAGATCGACTTTTGCCCCTTGAGAGTGAGAAACATCAGTTGACTATGAATAAAAGAGAGATTGAACAAGAGTTATCCAGGTTTGAGAGTCATAAAACTGATGAAGAGCTTTTGAATCAAGCGCAATCTTTATTGGATCGAAAGGATTCCTTTGATAAAGCAAAGCATACCCTTGAACAGTTGAAAGCCCGTGCTCAAGACATCTATCACCAACTGGATCAAGATATTAAAAAGATGAGTATACCGATTGATGAAGAAGAGTTACAAGAATACCCCTTTCCTTTTTACATAGAAGAGACATGGAGAGAGTTGAGGGAGGAGAAAAAAGAAACAGAGCAAGAGGAACAACGATTGATAGAGCAAGAGTCTGAAGCTGATAATGAGATCATGAAATTGGAAGAACGGTTGGACACTGCTCAAAAAGAAATGATTAGTGACTCAGAGCTGCGGACCTACACAAACCAAATCGACCATGCATATGAAATGGCAGCTTCCGGGCGTCCGCAAAATGCTCTGGAACTCAAGCAACAAAGAAATCAATGGCTGGTGTTCACAGTAGTATTGATAGGAGCTGGATGGGGGATGGCCTGGTTTTCATCGAATCCGAGTCTTGGCTATTTAGCGACTCTTATTGGAGTGGGAGCCGCATATTGGGCATTTCAAAAACATCGAAAAATCAAAGGGTTGCCTGATGTGCAAAAACAAAATGTAACCCAAGTTCCTGCAGAAAAGAGTTTAGAGGATGCCAGAAGAATGGTGCAGAAATATGAAAATGAAAAGTCACATCTTAATCATATGAAAGATCAAAGGAAGTATTGGCGGCAGGAGGAGATACGCCTCGAAGAAAAGAGAAGGAATTTATCTCAACGACGTCGCAGGTTGGAAGCAAGGCTAGAGGAGCAGGTAAGCCATTATCCTTTTCTCGCTTCTCTGCCTGTCAGACATTGGACAGAGTTATATCATTTATTGATCCAAGCACAGCAGAGAAATGAAGAATACTTACATTTGAATGCAGAAATCAAGGATTATGAATTCAAAATGCATAAGATGGAGGATGAATTAACTCAGTTCTGTCAGCACTTCGGCAGGGGGAAAACTGAGGAATCAGCCGATGAATGTTGGAAACAACTCATAGAATGGTGGACAGAACAGAATAATAAAGCTGAACAAATGGAGCGTCTTTCTCTGCAATTGAAAAATCATGAAGAAAAGTTGAATGATGTCCTGCTGCAAATCCATCCGTATGAAGAGAAGCGAAAACAACTATTTGCTATGGCAGGGGTGGATTCTGAGGAGGAATTTTACCGGAAACTTCAAAGTTATGAAGAATATCAGCAAACGCTCGAGATGTCGAAACAATTGCAGCAGCAGGTGAAGAGCCTTTTATCCAGAGATGAACAAGAATTCTTTTCGGTCTGGGAGAAGGTCCCGGACGAATCAGCTGTACGGATGGAGTCAGCCTCTTTACAGGGGGAGATCGACCAGACAGAGAAAAGACTTCGTGAATACCAGCAAAGATTATCAGACATAAAGACGGTAATCGATCAATTGGAAAAATCAGAACAGCATTCGGAGCTGATTCATCGATATGAAATGGAAAAGTCCATGCTGAAGGAAGAAGCGAAGGAATGGGCCAAATATCAAGTGGCCAGAGAGATTCTTAAAAAGACGAAGGAACAATACAAACGTCTTTACTTACCGGCAGTCATAGAGAAAGCAGAATACAACTTTAAAAAGTTGACCCTCGATCGATATCAACGAATTCACTTTAGTGGTGAAAACGCGGGGGTGTCGGTCGAGGATGAAAGAGGACGGATTTTTTATACCGAGGAGCTTTCCAGAGGGACAAAGGATCAATTGTATGTATCCTTCCGATTCGCTTTAGGTGAAACGATGGCTGATCAAATGAATCTCCCTTTTATCATCGATGATGCCTTTGTACATTTTGATCGTTATCGTCTGAAAGAAATGTATGAGCTTATTGGAGAGTTATCCCGTCATCACCAAATCATTCTTTTCAGTTTCAGAAACGAGCTGGTCGATGAATTCTCTGATGCACATTCCATTCTTTTGTCTCGTTGAATTCACCTAAATAATAGGCTCTGTTAGAGTCTGTGTTGATATTTTAAACAATTACTGAATATTCCCTGTCTGGGATTAGGTGTGCAGTCCTTTATTTACTCTGAGCATGGGATATCAGGGAAAAACAGTCCGCTTTCCGCGGGGGACGCTTTAGTCTCCTCGAACTTCGTTCTCCGGGGTCTCACCTTATTCCCTTTCCTGCAGGAGTCTACCTGTTTCCCCTAACATTCCGTTCGTAGTTGGTGTAACGGTCCCCCACGGAAAGGGAGTCATTCTAAAAGGCCGCCTCATACAAATTTCAGGACAGAAAGTGTGAATATGAGCTCACATGTGAAATAACAACACCAAGCAATAAAAGAGCCAAATAATAAATACACATCTCTCGGTAGATGCAGGTTTGCAGGGAACAGAGTTTAAGAGAGGATTCGCAAAACAGACATTTTAATGGTAAAATGTTTTAAGATTATTTGATGATAAAGCAATTGGAGGGTTTCCATTGCCTGAAGAGAAGAAAAATGATTGGGAACATTACGAAGAAACGATTGAACAATTTATTCAAGTGATAGCAAAAAATATGAGCTTATATGGGGTCACGCCATCCATCGGCAGATTATACGGGGTGCTTTATTTTTCCGAGGATCCTATGACTTTGGATGACATGCGGGATGCTCTTGAAATGAGTAAAACCAGTATGTCTACCGGTGTGCGTGCGTTATCAGACATGAAGATGGTTGAGCCTTCTTTTAAAAAAGGAGTGCGCAAGGATTTGTACAAGTCTGAAGAAGATTGGTATAAATCCTTTACTTCTTTGTTTGGAAGTCGCTGGAGGCATCATACGGAGACGAATATTGAAGAGGCAGATGAAACCATCCATGAATTGGAGAATTTAAAAGAAGAGACGGATGATGATTCCTTAAAAGAAAAAATCAATAAGGATATTGAGCGTTTGGAATATGCTCAAAATTATTATCGTTGGTTACTGAACTTCATCCATGTGGTCGAGTCTGGAGAAATATTCAACTATGTGCCAAAAATCGATCAGAAAAAACCGCCAAAATAGATGTTTGGCCGAAAAGCTGTTCCTCCCTTCTTATGCGTAGTATCATAGACGTATAGAGGGTGCGGGACAGCTTTTTTAGGTTCCCGTCTAAAAAAATGGTAATTTAAAGAACCCGTCGTTTTTTTACCTTGTAATTCAGGGAATAAATTAATGGGGATACGTTTCTATTATTGGTTCTGTTAAAGTCTGTTGTTGATATTTTAAGGGATTACTGAATAGCCCCCGCCCGGGGATAGGTGTCCGTCCGTTATTTACTCAGAGCATGGGACGGCAGGGAAGACAGTCCGCTTTCCGTGCTCACGGTACCCCGCGGAAAGGAAGTCATTCTAAAAGGCTGCCTCACACAAATTCACGGACAGAAAGAGCTGATATGAGCTCACATGTGTAATAACAACACCAAGCAATAACAGAGCCTGACAAAAAGGAATGAACAGTAAATATAATTGAGAGACGATAAAAAAAGCAAATCTACTATTTTTAATGTCAGAGGTGAGTCTATTGAAAAAAGGCATAGCCAACTACCAGATTGGAGATACATTCGATCACTACTTACTGATAAAGACTGTTTCCAAAAGCGTCGCAAGCAATGGAAAGCCGTTTTTATCTTTCCTATTGAGTGATCAGACAGGCGAAATTGATGCAAAGCTATGGGAAGCGAGTAATGAGGATGAAAAAGTTTTTCAGCAGGGAGAACTTGTCAAAGTTTCAGGAGAGGTCGGTCAATTCAGGAATAAGCCACAATTGAAAATCCACAGTATTCGACCTTCTCAGCCAACTGATGGCGTATTTCCTTCTGACTTCATTGAAAAAGCTCCAGTTGAAAAAGAAGAGCTTATGGAAAAAATCACAGAAGCTATTTTTGAAATGAAAAATCCAAAGATACAACGGATTACACGCCAGCTGGTGAAACAACATCAAGAAGCGCTCTTAAGCTATCCGGCAGCAGTTAGGAATCATCATGAATATGTCTCAGGACTTGCTCATCATATCGTTTCCATGCTGCGCCTGGCGAAGCAGATCATTGAATTATACCCTGAGTTGAATAAGGATCTCCTTTATGCAGGTGTCATTCTTCATGATCTTGGAAAGCTGCGTGAATTGTCGAATGCAACTTCGCCATCTTACACGATGGAAGGAAAGCTGATTGGACATATTCCGCTGATGATGGAAGAAATCCGTATGACTGCTGAACAATTACAGATTGAAGGGGAAGAGGTCACAGCCCTACAGCATATGGTCCTCAGCCATCATGGAAAACTGGAGTGGGGCAGTCCGCGGCCTCCTTTGATTCGTGAAGCAGAAGTCCTTCATCACATCGACATGCTTGATGCGAGAATGAACATGTTGAATCGGGCATTGGATAAGATTGGACCGGGAGAGTTTACGGAAAAGATTTTCCCGATGGAACAAAGAGCTTTTTACAAACCTACATTTGAAGAATAACAGTCATAGGAGATAGAGAAATGAAATGGAGAGAGTGGGATCGGAATTTAAAGATCCGATTATACGGGGAAGGGGCAATCAACATCCTGTTTTGGATGTTTTTCCCCTTTATGACCATCTATTTTGAACGGTCATTCGGTAAAGATTATGCCGGTCTATTGCTGGTGTTATCCCAGGCCTTTTCGGTCGTCGCCAGTTTGATCGGCGGGTATTGCGCAGACCGTTTCGGAAGAAAGAAAATGATGGTTTTTGCTGCCATCGGTGAGAGTGTCACTTTTGTTTTATTCGCAGCGGCGAACTCTCCCTGGATGGATTCACCGGCATTGACGTTCGTATCATTCAGTTTATTAGGGGTATTCGGTGCGTTTTACTGGCCGGCATCCCATGCAATGATTGCAGATGTAGTTTCTGAGAAACATAGAGCTGATGTGTTCGCAGTGTTTTATACTTCAATCAATATCGCTGTCGTGATAGGCCCGGTTATTGGGAGTGTCGTCTTTTATACATATCGTTTCGAGATGCTTATCGCAGGAGCGGTCATTACGGCAATTTTGGCTGGAGTCCTTGCTTATTTCCTTGAAGAGACCATTACGGTCAAGGAACGTGTGAAAGAGAAAGGGAAAGGCGCAATTACTGCGATTTGGGAGGAGTTGAGTGCCTATCGTGTCATCGCCAAGGACCGTACATTCCTGCTTTTCATCGTTGCAGGAATCTTTGTAGCTCAAACCTTCATGCAGCTGGATCTGCTGATTGCTGTTTATACAAGTGAAGTCATTGATAAACAAAAACTGTTTGAGATTGGCAATTGGTCGCTCACATTGACAGGAGAGCAGGCTTTCGGTCTCGTACTGGCAGAAAACGGTTTACTGGTCGCCTTATTCACGGTTATTGTTACGAAGTGGATGAACCAGTTCAAAGAGAAGAGAGTTTTCATCCTTTCATGCGTTTTTTATGCGGTAGGAATCACGCTTTATGGATTGACTCAAAGTATTTGGATTTTCCTCTTAGCTATGGCCATATTTACATTCGCTGAGTTGATGGTAGTAGGAATACAAGAGAGTTTCGTTTCAAAACTGGCTCCGGAGGATATGAGAGGGCAGTATTTTTCAGCAGCCTCCCTTAGATTTACAATCGGACGATTGCTTGCTCCTGTCAGTTTGATCGTTTCTAATTACCTGAATTACACGATGACCTTTCTTCTGCTCGGTTTTTTCGCTATGTGCGGAGCGTTGATTTATGTTTGGATGTTCACTAGATTGGATAAGCGGGAAGGGGGGGCTTGATAAGGCTTGTTCATATATGAAGAGGTTCCTACATAAGATAGAAACAAATGGAACAGGGAGGAACTCTCTATGTTATTTGGCATCCCGATCTGGGTGTTTTTCTGTATTCTTTTCATTTTCTTGAGTGGTTATATGGCGTTACGCGCGATGAAAGCAGAACATCATCTGGAACAGCAATTCATTGAACGAGAAGGTCAAGTCTATATCAACCGGATAGCGGAAGAGAAGGAACGTAGAGAAAAGAAAGAATTGGCAGGAACAAAATGAAAGCCAGGTGATCGAATCACCTGGCTTTCTCTATTTCAATCGATTATTTCTCTTCTGATTTTTCAGCTTCTGGCTGCTTGAAGAGATCTTTATATTCTTCGATCTTCACATCAACCTCGGCTTCTTTCATGATTTGATCCAGTTTTTGCTGAAGCTGCTGCTGATCGACCTTCTGGCTGATCAACGTTCGCTTGATTTCAGATTTTGCTTCTTCGTATGGTTTTACATCTTCGACATCACGCTTGTCCGTTACTTTGATCAAGTGGTAGCCGAATTGTGTTTTTACTGGCTCACTTACTGTACCTACTTCAGTGTTATAAGCGGCCTTTTCAAATTCTGGAGCCATTTTTCCTGGTCCGAAGTAACCAAGCTGTCCGCCTTTTTGAGAAGAACCATCTTGAGAGTACTCTTTAGCCATCTCTTCAAAGGAAGCACCATCTTCAAGTTTTTGCTTAACTTCTTTTGCAGTCTCTTCATCTTTGACAAGAATATGAGAAGCTTCTACTTCTGTTTTCATTCGCTCATAGTAATCTTTCATCGCTTCTTCACTGATATCAATATCTTCGGAAGCTGCTTTTTCCTGCAGCAAGCTGAAGCGGATTGTTTCTTTGAACTGCTCTTCGCTTGAGAATCCGCTTTGCTTAAGTACGGATTCGAATTGATCGCCATATTGTTCTTTCAGTGTATCCAGTTCTTTTTGTACGGCTTCATCAGATACATCATACTTAGCAGAAAGGACTTCTTTCATGACTAGTTGTTGTAGTACTTTTTCGCCGCTCTCTTTTTTAAGTTCTTGGTAGAACTCTTCTTTGGTTACTTCTCCACCATTAGTTTCAACGACCGTTTCTGATTCGTCTGCATTGGATGAACAAGCAGATAGTGTAAATACGCTTGCTGCAAGAGCAGCCGTAATTGCTAGTTTCTTCATAAAAGTTACACTCCTAAACAATAGTATGATTTTCCTGACGTAGAGGTCTTCTTTCAGCCCATGAGTTAATATAACATAATTTGCCTCATGTATTCCACAGAGAAGACGGAAAATATGGAAGAGGACCTATGAGCCTCATCGTGGATATGGTTGAGGAGCGGAAACACGTCATGGATGGGATAACTAAAACAGGCTTGGTTGAGGGTATTCAACCAAGCCTGCTGCTTTATAGTGTATTCAGCACTTCCACATATGAAGATATGAGTAAGATCGTAATTAGGACATTGATTGTCCGGAAAACGCGTGTCTGCTTTTCATTCGACATCTTGGTTTTCAAGCATAAGGAATGAGTGAGTGAATTGAACACGAATAAGATCACTAATGCATACAAGATAAATCCGATTGCCATGATGAAGAAACCTCCTTTATTCCCTATGAAACTACTTTATCAAAATTTTAGGTAGATGAACAGAAGAACGAAACAAAGGAAGAAGAAAAAAACAGCGTTCCTGATCTGGAGCGCTGTTTATGAAGGTGAAATCTATGCTTCTCTTTGTTGTATGAGTATATCGTAGCCTTCTTTTGCATTTTCAATAACACATTTCCTTGGAGCTTTTGCAAAATGATTCAAGTATAGAAAGTCTGAAAAAGACAGTCCGATATTCACTGCAGCAAACAAAATCAAGTATGCGAAGTAATGTGGGAAGACAAGGCTCATGACCAACGCCGGCATAGTAATGAATACGGTCGGAGCAAGCGCCATGATGATGGATGTCTTTTTAGATAATTTAGATTTGCATTGATAAGTGAAAGTCGGTACGAACCGTTTTTTGAACTTGAAGTTTACTTTGAATTTTTTGTAAAACAGCGCTAATGGCAATATATGCATTAAACGGTGCATGGAAGGAAGACAGAATAGAATGACAAGCAATGGTAAGAAACCATGATCATTCATATCGTGCGTTCCATGCAGCATGGCAAATGGTAGATATAACAGTAGAAAGGACAAAAGTCCAGTCAAAAACGACATCAAGTAAACGCGATTGAGACCGAATTCTTTATTGATGTTCACTGATTTCCAGCAATTCATCATGAGAGAATCCCCCTTTACTGCAGAAAGTACTGTGATTTTATAGGAAATATCGCTATGATAGTAATATTCATTATTAATGGTTTTCTATAGAAGTAACGCGCACATGTGAAATCATAGTACCTTTCACAAGAAAAAGCAATAGGTTTTACAGAAAAAATAAACTTGACTTCTAAACCGTCATTTCGGGAATTGACGTGACATGAAACGTGGCTGTTATAATAGATTGTGGAGGGAATATTGTGAAAAAAGAAAATCCTTGTGCAGCCTTCATTTTTCAACTGCAGCTTCTATTGAATATAGAGGAAATGAAGAAGTACCCATTCAAAAAACTAGTCATTGAAAGTGGAATTACTGAGGAAGAATATCATCATACGATGCAGCTCCTTGAAAATTTGGATTCCACTTATCAAAAAGAGATTGAAGACGGACTTCTCCATCATGAAACGTTGTTGATTCATTTTGCCGGCATGCTTCCATATAAGCTGCCCGTTCAACAAACTATTTCTGCTTTGGAGAGGGAAGGGTATTACCCTGATTTGATGAAAAAATTGAAGGAGTTAAGCGAAGAGTAAAACCCCTATTTCAAAAGAACCATTTGAAATAGGGGTTTTACAATGTTTATGATGATTTGGATTGTTTCTTATACGTTTCTATATCGGTAGGTTGCTGGATAGCGTTTTCGTTTTCTATATTATTTAAGGAACGTTCAAGAATCTCTATATACTCATCACCATAAATCTCCTTGATCAGAGCAGACAAATCCAAGAATTCTGGAAGTTTTCCATACATTTCTGTCATGGGTAGTGCGCCTTGAAGGACTGAACTTTCCTCTGGTTCATATTCATGGAGGGTAGCTTCTAATAACTCCACGCCTTCATTTGTCAATTCAACATAGGTGTTCCGCTTATCATTTTCTCTTTTGGAAAATTGAAGAAGTCCTCGTTCTTCCAACTTTTTCGAGAAATTGAAAGCTGTGGAAACATGCATGACCCCGAATTTCGAAATTTCGGAGACGCTTGCTCCCTTCAAGTGGTAAGCGATCCATAAGATATGGTGTTCATTGATGTTCAATTGGAAAGGCTTGATCCACTCCTGCCAATCTTTCTCGATGGCCTTCCAAAGAGCTTTTGATAATTGAGCCATCTTGTGGCTGTAAAATATAGCCTCCTGTTTAGAGACTTTATCCTTCATTCATCTCACCTTCTTTAGGTAGTCTTAAGTTCAAGAAATAGGTTAGTTGCGATTTATGAGGAATAGACAGGTGTATGGTCAATTTGTCCACTTACTATAATGATAATAATATTCGCTGAAAATTCAAGAGATAATGTTCTGAAATAGTATATTAAAAAAGTCCAGATTCTTCTGAAGAACTGGACTTTCTTTTATTACTTATTTTTTTCAGGGTTCATTTCATTGAATGCTCCTGAGATTAGATCATGAAAACCGATCATATCCTCGATACGATGATACAAACTATCAGCAACTTCCATTTGTTTTTCCTTTGAGATTTCCTGACAGCGGTCTTTGAGCTGGACTTCAATCGATCTTAATGATTGTTCTTGTTCGTTAGTAGCCGAATGCCATTTCTTAATATAGGATGACATGAAGTTTTTATATAAGTTTTCATTCGCCTGATACAGGTCTTTACGGACTCCTTTCTTCCAAACACGTTCAACGAGTCCTTGATCAACCAGGCTTCGTACTCCTGTACTCATGGATGTTTTACTCTTTCCAAGAGCATCACTCATCTCATCTAAAGTCATAGGGTCCCGATTGATGTAGAGGGTAACGAAAAGGCGGGCATCTGATGGAGATAGACCGAACATTTCAAGTGTTTTAGAAAATTCGTGTATGACTTTCGTGTGAATATCTTCAATAGTGTGGTGATCTTTTAGAACCATAAGATCCTCCTCTTCAACAAGTCTAAGGCTAGATTACTATATTTTGGATTTTATTAAAAATAGACGATAAAGGAGTATATCGAAGGAAACAGACGTAAGGAAAAGCATTTTCATAACTCAACTTCGTACAGTTTAAACTGTACGTATTTTTTGTTCTTGAATTAAAGAATTTATCGTTTGAACTTTTTATTACAAATAGGTTACAGTAATAAAGGTGCTTGAACGAGTTCGGATAAAACAAGAACGTTACGCAGCATAATAAGAAAAAATAAGAGGTGAGACTTTTGCCGATCATCCAAGTAGAAAACTTATCCAAGATCTTTGGGAAACAGGCTAAAAAAGCGACCAAATATCTGGATGAAGGTTTATCAAAAGAAGAAATACTAGAAAAAACAGGGAATACGGTCGGGGTAAACCGTGCATCCTTTGATGTTGAAGAAGGAGAAATTTTCGTCATTATGGGATTGTCCGGAAGTGGTAAATCTACGCTTGTCCGTTTGGTCAACCGATTGATTGAACCGACTGAGGGCAGCGTTTATATCGATGGACAGGATTTAGCGAAGATGGACAGCCAGAATCTTCGTAAAGTTCGCCGTGAAAAATTGAGCATGGTATTCCAAAAATTCGCCTTGTTTCCACACCGTACGATTTTGGAAAATGCCGAATTCGGTCTTGAGGTGCAAGGTGTAAATAAAGAAGAACGTAAAAAGCGAGCGAAAGAATCATTGGAGATGGTAGGGCTCGGAGGATACATCAACCAATTTCCTCGTCAATTGTCAGGCGGAATGCAGCAAAGGGTAGGACTTGCCCGTGCACTGGCCAATGACCCTGAGGTCCTGTTAATGGACGAAGCGTTCTCAGCACTCGATCCTCTGATTCGTAAAGAAATGCAGGACGAGCTGTTAGAGCTTCAAGAGACGATGAAAAAGACAATTCTATTCATCACCCACGATTTGGATGAAGCTTTGAGAATCGGGGACCGTATCGCATTGATGAAAGACGGTAAAATCGTCCAAATCGGAACGCCGGAAGAAATTTTGGTGAATCCAGCGAACGATTATGTAGAGAAGTTCGTTGAAGATGTCGATCGTTCCAAAGTATTGACAGCTGAACATATCATGAAGCGACCTGAAACGGTAGATATTGAAAAGCATGGTCCTAGGACAGCTCTTGAGCGTATGCGTAAGGAAGGACTATCTACGATTTATGTGACAGATGCTAAAAGGAACCTGCATGGATATGTCACTGCTGAAGATGTGTCTGAAGCAGCTAAAAAAGATGTGAAAGAGTTGAAAGGAATATTACGCACGGATATTCCAAAAGCATCTAAAGATACATCTATGAACGAAATCTTTGAATTGATTCATGATGCTCCTGTGCCGGTTGCTGTTATTGAAGACGGCAAACTGAAAGGGATTATTGTCAAAGGAGCAGTCATTGCTGCACTAGCTGGAAGTGAGGTGAACTTAAATGGGTCTGATTCCTAAGATTCCTATGGCGGAATGGATATCCGCCGCCACAGACTGGGTTACGGATACATTTGAATTTTTATTTGATTTTATAAAAAATGATTTCGGCGATTTCATTGAAATGTTCGCTGAGGAATGGCTGATGAGCATTCCGATTTGGTTATTCATTCTCATAGTCGGAGTTCTTGCTTTCTTCGTCTCAGGAAAAAAGTTTGGTTTGACTGCTTTTTCCGTGATTGGTCTTTGGTTCATTGCCAACCAGGAGCTCTGGGCAGAATTGATGAACACGTTCACTCTTGTCATCTTTGCCAGTTTGATCTCCGTCATTATCGGAGTACCGTTTGGTATCTGGATGGCGAAAAGCAAATTAGCTGAAACAATTCTGACGCCTATTTTGGACTTCATGCAGACGATGCCGGCTTTCGTCTATCTGATTCCGGCAGTTGCATTCTTCAGTATCGGTATGGTTCCGGGGGTTGCAGCGTCCGTAATCTTCGCTACACCACCGACCGTTCGTTTTACAAACTTAGGGATCCGTCAAGTGTCTCATGAATTGATTGAGGCCTCCGATTCATTTGGAACGACCGGGGTTCAGAAGTTATTCAAAGTTCAATTGCCAATGGCGAAGAAAACGATCATGGCTGGAATCAACCAAACCGTCATGCTTGCTCTTTCAATGGTTGTCATCGCTTCAATGATCGGTGCTAAAGGCCTTGGACAAACAGTTATTACAGGTTTACAGCGAGCAGACGTAGGTACAGGCTTTGTTGCCGGCCTTGGTATTGTAATCCTGGCCATCATCATCGATCGATTCACCCAGAACTTGAATACACAACGTGGCGATTAATTTTAATGGGATGAAAGGAAAGGGAGGTCACCCTCTTTTTCCTTTGATATAAATAATAAGGGGAGAGATTTACATGTTTAACTTTGATTGGAAGCGTCTAGGCGTAGCAGCCGGATTATCTTTGACTTTAATTGCTGCAGGATGCGGTTCTTCAGAGGAGGAAGCCGATTCAGGAGCAAAGGAAGAAAAAAGCGCCAGTGAAGAAATGAATTACGAAATCACTGGGATCGAGGCTGGAGCAGGAGTCGTTAAATCAGCACAAAAAGCTGTTGAAGAATACGATAGCTTGGCTGGCTGGGAAGTATCTACTTCTTCTTCAGGTGCAATGGCTACCGCATTAGGTGAAGCTGTTGAAAATGAAGAACCGATCGTTGTAACAGGCTGGACTCCACACTGGAAATTTGCAAAATATGACCTTAAATACCTTGAAGATCCAAACGGTGTCTTTGGTGGAGAAGAGCAGATCAAGACAATGGTAAGAAAAGGTCTTGAAGAAGATAAGCCGAATGCTTATCAAATTCTTGATCAATTCCAATGGACAGCAGATGATATGCAGTCAGTCATGCTTGATATCAACGAAGGTATGAGTGAAGAGGAAGCAGCTAAGAAGTGGATCGAAAATAACCAGGATAAAGTAGATGAATGGACGAAAGGTACGGATAAAGTAGAAGGTACTGAAGTTGAATTGGTCTTCGTCAACTGGGATTCTGAAATTGCTTCAACAAACGTGGTAGCGCAAGTATTGATGCAGCAAGGATTTGACGTGACGATTACACCACTTGACAACGGACCGATGTGGCAGTCTGTCGCTGAAGGTGAAGTTGCAGGAATGGTTGCGGCATGGCTTCCAGGGACGCACGGAGACCTTTATGAGCAGCATAAAGAAAACTTGGTAGACCTTGGTGCGAACTTAGAAGGTGCTAAAATCGGACTGGTCGTACCGAAGTATATGGAAGCAGACTCTATCGAAGATTTGAAACCAGCTGAATAACACGAGAAAGCCCCGGTGGATGATGTCCTCCGGGGCTTTTTAGGTTCAATTATTGGTGGTTGATGACTTCATGGCTCGGTTGAGTGTCATCATCATTATTCTCTTGATCAGCTTTTGCTTTTTCTTCAAGCTCTTTTAAGCTTTCTTCAATTTGTTCCAAGTATTTTTGGATGTTTTTCTGGTGAGGTTCGACAGTTTTCTTCCAGCTTTCGATGGAAGTTTTCACATCTTCGGATAACTCTTTGATCAACTCTGCTCCTTCTTTTGAAGTTTGAGCAATTTGATCTTTCAACTGCATTCCTTCTTCGCGAAGGCTTAGGACTGTGTTTTTGAGGCTTTCACTTTTCATTTTTGCGTTTTCACGGAAGTCACGACCAGAGGATGGTGCACTAAGTAATGTGTATGCTGCTCCTACGACTCCACCAACGATGAAACCTAAGGCTAAAGATTTTGAATTTGGCATATAAAAAAACTCCTTTCATGTCCATCTCATACTATTATTTTCTCATAAAGTAAAAGATTGAAACCTCATTGATAAAAAAATGTTGTCATGATCTTGGAGTATATTCTTAATGGAAGGGTATAAACAGAGACACTACGATCGTGTAGTGTCTCTCATAAGCCATTCATATCTGCAAGCCTGACAAAGAGGGGTCAGGCCGAATATCGTTGAATCGTGCTCGTTTGTACTATTCTGGATCTCTTGATGATCTTAGATGCAACCGGGTAGATGATGAGCATAAGAGCTACGTTCAATCCTGCAGTAGGTAAAACCACTGTAGCGAACAGGACACCGAAGCTTGCATTCATCAGACCGATAACAAAAAGAACGATGCTCAAGAAAACCGTCCCACTCACCAGTGTTCCGATTCCAGTGATGACAGAAACTGCAAATTTACCATTCATTGTATTACGAATCAAAAGAAATAATCCGAAAGCGAACAATGCTGTAATGGGTTTATCAATCAAGTTGGCGATCTGTCCACCAGGAACCGTCGTGGTCAAAGCGGAAATGAAGCCTGTGGCAAGGGATAAGATGAGCACATAAGGAAGTTTAGGGAATAAAACAATCCCTAAAAACATCATGGCTAACATCATATCAGGACGCATTCCCAGGAAAAATGGAGGGAGTATCGCGTGCAGCACAGCCCCGATTCCTACAAACAAAGATAACATGACTAAAATACGAGTATTCATTTAAACAACTCTCCTCAACTAAACTAATCTAAACTATATTTACACCTCATGTGTGTCCTCGTGACCACATGCAGATGCATAGTTGTATTATATCAATACCACTTTGAAAAAACAAAATCTGATGCTTTTATGGAGCGATGTTCTGATTCACTTCTGAAGCGATTTGTTGAAGCTGCTCTGTCGTGTAATCGTCAGAGTGGACCTCCCATTTAGCTCCGAAGCCATCCTGTTTTCCGTATCTCGGAATCAAATGGATATGTAAGTGGAAGACCGACTGTCCTGCAGGTTCTTCATTATTGTTAAGAACGTTCATTCCGATTGGTTCATACGTTTTCTTCAGCGCGTTTGAAATTTTCGGTACTCGAGCGAATACTTTTTCAGCTACCGCTTCATCCGTTTCATAGATGTTTTTCGTATGATGCTTAGGAATGACGAGGGTATGCCCCTTAGTCACCTGACTGATATCCAGAAATGCGAGAACATCCTCATCTTCGTATACTTTTGCTGATGGAATCTCCCCCTCGATGATTTTACAAAAGATGCAATCCTGTGCATGACTCATGATCCTCACTCCTTTTGATTTTGTTATATTGTACCATAAAATCTCTTTTCCGCCCGAGGGGAAGCATTCGTTTGATTTATACAAGTAAAAGGTCAAATGTGATAAAATTTGTGAAGAATGGATGATTATGAAAAGAGGGATGAAGTTGCAACCTTTGTTAAAAGTCGACCAACTCCATGGGGGATATACACATAAAAACGTGCTGCACGGAATTTCCTTTGATGTAAAACCGAAAGAAATCGTAGGGTTGATCGGTTTGAATGGTGCAGGTAAAAGTACGACGATCAAACACATCATCGGAATGATGCAGGCGAAAAAAGGTGAGGTATCCATCAATGGCACCTCATTTGAAAAAGATCCTGAAAAATATCGTCAGCAGATCGGTTACATACCAGAGATGCCGATCCTTTATGATGAGTTAACTTTATATGAACATCTGCACTTGACTGCAATGGCATACAATATTCCGGAAGATGTATTTAAAAAGAGGCTGGATCCTTTATTAAAAGAGTTTCGTCTGGAGAAAAAATTGAAATGGTTTCCGATTCACTTTTCTAAGGGGATGCGTCAGAAAGTGATGATCATGTGCGCTTTCCTTATAGAGCCTGACCTTTATATCGTAGATGAGCCTTTTGTGGGTCTCGATCCCCTCGGCATTCAGTCCTTTTTACAAATGATGGAGGATATGAAAGAGAAGGGGGCAGGCATCCTGATGTCTACCCATATCCTCGCCACGGCTGAAAAATACTGCGATCGATTCATCATTTTACATGACGGAGAAATCAGAGCGAAAGGGACGCTTGATGAATTGAGAACCGCCTTCCATCAACCGGATGCGGCTTTAGATGATATCTATGTCCAATTGACGAAGGAAGAAAATCATGATTAACGCAAAAGAGTTTTGGAATCGGCGTTTTTCTGATCATGTAAAAGAAACCAGTCGGTATTTGAAATACATCTTTAATGGTCATATCGCTGTTGCGATGTTGTTTTTCATTTCAGCGCTCGCCTATTATTATCAACAATGGCTTTTGGATCTGCCACCATCGTTTCCGACTGCAGTCATTACCGGGGTTATATTTGGTCTCGTGGCCAGTTACAGCCCTGTCCGTACTCTGCTGAAGGAAGCGGACTTGATATTCCTGCTTCCGGCGGAATTTCAACTAAGTGACTACTTCAAACGATGTCTTTACTATAGTTTCTTGATTCAGCTGTACGTCGTTTTCCTGTTAGCCGCTGCTCTTGGACCGCTTTATTTTGCATCATATCCTGAGCTCGGAAGCCAGCATTATTTGATAATGATTGTTCTTGTCCTGTTCACCAAAGTATTGAATATGGTGTCCAACTGGTGGATGTTAAAAGAGAGGAATCCCCGTATACGAAGGACGGATCAAACAGCAAAAATTCTCTTGAACATAGCCGTTTTTTACTTCATTGCCAAAAGTGAATGGGTGTTTGCCGGGGTTATTGCGCTGTTATTGGCTGCTGTTTTCCTGTATACGTATATGATTTCCCGTCAAAAAGCAGGCCTTGCATGGGACTTGCTCGTAGAAAAAGACCACCAACGCATGCGTACGTTCTACCGGATTGCGAACATGTTCACCGATGTTCCTCATTTGAAGAATACGGTCAAGAAAAGACATCTCTTGGTCAATGCGGTAGTAAGCAGAATCCCCTACGCTCAAGAGCAGTCATTCAGCTACTTGTATCGAATTACATTCATACGGAGCAGTGATTACTTAGGTATGTACACGCGATTGGTGTTGATAGGCGGTGCTGCAATTTGGTTTGTACCGAACATGTGGGTGAAAGTCGCTTTCGCTCTACTGTTTTTATATTTGAGTGCGTTCCAAATGATGACGTTGTGGAATCACCACCGCACCATTGCCTGGCTCGATATCTATCCCCTTCGGCATGAATGGAAGCAGCAGGCTTTATTGAAGTGGCTCAAACAAATCACTCTGTTCCAGACTTTTCTTTTCGGGTTATTGTTCATTTTCCAATGGAACTTGCTTGGATTGGTGATTGTATGGGCAGGGGGCAGTTTATTCAGTATCGCCTTTATTCAAGGGTACGTGAAACAGAAGCTTGTTTGATTGATACTCAGGAGAGTGCTTGACTGCACTCTCTTTTTTTATGCCCCAATTTTGGGTAACGATATAGAGTGAAACTGATTAATGGGGGAATACGTATACAGAGAGCGGAGTCTTGTAATACGTGGTAGATTTGTTAGAATACCATCCCAATAAAATAAACAGTGAGACAACCTTTTGCAAGGTAACTGGAGGTGGAACGATGAATTACGAAGAAAGAGCATTGAAAGAAGCTTTGAGGTGGAGCCGGTCTATCGAAAAAAGATCATCTATTTTACAACGCTCCACGAAGAAATGGCAGACATCCGTAAATGATAAAATCCCTGAATCTGTTCATAAGGTCGTTACTTCAAGTGTGCAGAAGATGATTGAACTGGCCATGACATCATCGGAATACATCCGACCTGTAGAGGTATCTTCAGAATGGTCTTTTGAAGAGAGGGAGCTGTTGATTAAAAAAAGGTTGAAAGAATACCAAAGGGCAGCATCCATTGAGGGAGCAGCTACAGGACTTGGAGGGCTTTGGTTCGGAGTGGCAGACTTTCCGCTTCTGCTTTCCATCAAGATGAAGTTTCTGTTCGATGCAGCACAAATATATGGATTCAATGTCCATAAATACGAAGAACGTGTCTACCTTCTCTATGTGTTTATGCTCGCCTTTTCAAGTGATCATACAAGGAAGCAGGTGAAAGAGTTGGTGTTGAATTGGAGTGAAGTGGAGAAGAAGCAAAAGCAGATAGACTGGAAGACTCTTCAAATCGAGTACAGAGATTCGATAGACTTTGTGAAAATGCTCCAGCTCGTACCAGGTTTCGGGGCGGTCGTCGGTTATTTTGCTAATAGAAATCTCATGCATCAACTTGGAGAGACGACTCTTAATGCGAGCCGCCTCCGTCTGCTTCAACCTTCCTGATGGTGTTCTTGGTAACTGCGGTAAGCCTGCCATAACGTCTTTGCTGCATGAGGAAGAGCTTTTTCATCAAAATCGAACTTCGGATGGTGATGAGGGTAATAGTGGTCAGGAAGTTGAGCTCCAGTAAAATAAAAAGCTCCTGGTTTTTCAAGTAAGTAGTAAGAAAAGTCCTCTCCAGCCATCACAGGGTCGACCTCCTCCGTTTCTAAAGAAGGATCAGCTTCATGAGAACGATTGAGGATCATCTCAGCTTCTTCTTTGTGATTGAAAACGGGAGGGTACCCCTTTTCATAATTGAAGTCGTATTCTGCACCGTGGCTTAAGCAAGTTCCTTTTATGATTTTTTCCATTTCGCTCATGATGATTTGCTGGACGTCAGCATCGAATGTCCGTACGGTTCCTGTCAGTTTGGCAGAGTCCGCGATGATATTGAAGGCGTGCCCGGATTCAAACGTCCCGATAGACAACACGGCTGTTTTCAAAGGGTCGATCCTTCGACTGACGATTTGCTGCAAAGATTCCACGAGCTGGGAGGCAATCACAATGGCATCTTTTGTCTGGTGGGGCTGGGCTCCGTGTCCGCCTTTTCCTTGAATGGTAATTTCGAAGCGATCGGCACCTGCCATGAAAGCTCCTTTAGAAGTGTGGATGACGCCTGTCGGGGTATTGACCCAGAGATGGGTGCCGAATACAGCATCAACGTCATCAAGTTCCCCTGATTCCAGGATGGGCTTGGCTCCACCTGGTGCATATTCTTCGGCGTGTTGATGAAGGAAAACGACAGTACCCGGAATTTCTTTTTGGTAAGGGACCAATGCTTTCGCCAAACCTAACAAAGCAGCGGTGTGACCGTCGTGCCCGCAGGCATGCATAGCTCCCTCGTTTTTGGATTTGTATTCCACATCATTTTGTTCGTGGATAGGCAGAGCGTCAAAGTCCGCTCTGAGGGCGACAGTTTTGCCTGGGCGGCCGCCTTCAAGCCTGGCGATTACTCCGTTGCCGCCGATTTCGCTTTTATAAGGAATACCGAGCCGTTCATATGTATCGCAAACGAATTGCGCCGTTTTTTCTTCATGAAAAGAAATCTCTGGGTATTGGTGCAGGTACCTTCTTGTTTCTACCATATGTTCATACTGTTCATCGATTGCCTGGAAAGTTTTCTCCCACATGATTTTAAAAGTGCCTCCTCATATTCGTTGTTTCATAGAGTGTAATACAACCGCTTCCAAGAGACAAATGATAGAAATCCGCTGACAAGGATCAGCGGATTTCTTGAATCTGACTATTCTCTTTATAGTCTGGAGTCTTGAAGGAGGCGGCTGATTTCCTCCATATGACCTGTTTCATCGGCGATCATATCGTCCAGTTTCACAGATAATTCAGTAAGTCCGAGTTCTTCAGCCTGCGCTTTTCTTTCTTCGTACCTTTTGATCGTCTGGCGTTCGGCTTCTCTAGCTTCCTCAAGCATCGGCTTGACTTCAGTCAATTGCTTCACTTCTGCTGGTGTAGTCGTAGGTGTACCGCCGAGAGTGCTGATTTTTTCGGCTAAGTATAAGGCGTGTCCCTGCTCGTCCGCGACTTCACTTTCAAAAAAAGGCTTCAATACGGAACGGTATAAACCTGTTACGACTGCAGCGTTATACGTATACATGATGGTTGCTGCATATTCGTGGGCGAGATCCTCATTCAAACCTTCAATCAGAGCTTTCATTTTTTCGTCCATGATTCAATCATCCTTTCTTGAATAATACGGTATTATGAATATTCCCGTGCTTTTTCTGCTTAAACGTAGGTGGTTGATTTTATCCGTATCTCGACAATATTTCCTTGGAAATGATAGATTCCGATGGTTTGTTTTATATCACCTAAGGCGTTAAAAGAAGGGGGATCAGATAAAAATGACGGTTTTGTAAACAATTCTAGGAAACTGTTTTGTTTTCAAAACGATACCTTGTATAATACACATGGAGAGTAAGAAAGGATAATTTTTGATGAAATCATATGTTGAAACTTACGGCTTTATCATGTGGGCAGCAGCACTAGTCGCCACAGCCGGAAGCTTGTTCTTTTCAGAGGTTCTCGGTTATGAACCTTGTGAATTTTGTTGGTACCAACGGATACTCATGTACCCTCTTGTAATCGTGTACGGGGTGTCATTATGGAAGAAGAATCTCGATATTGCCCTGCCAGGATTGTTTTTAAGCGGGGGAGGAATCCTTGTATCCCTCTATCATTATGGGATGCAGAAGGTGCCGGCGTTGTCTGATGGAGGGGCCTGCGGTGTCGTCCCCTGCAGTGGCCAGTACATCAATTATTTTGGGTTTATCACAATTCCTTTCCTTGCAGGCGCTGCATTCATCATTATTTTCACCATTCACATGATCCTGGTCAGGAAGAAAAGGAGTTTGGAATCATGAAGAAAAGTATGATCATATTCGGAACAGGACTTGCTGTCTTGATAGCCGTATTGGCATTTGTAGTAAACTATCAAAACTCACAAAAAACAGAAGGCAATCCTTATGGAAAGGATGACCTTAAACAAGCTACGATCGATCAATTGGATGACGAAAACTATCAAAACCAGATTACGCCGGAAAAATTAGAAGATAAGCTTGAGTCCGGTGAGGATATTACCGTTTATTTCTACAGTCCTACCTGTGTACATTGTCAAAAAGCAACGCCGGTAGTCGCTCCTTTGTCAGAGGAAATGAACGTGGATCTGAAGAAATTGAACTTATTGGAGTTCGAACCTCAATGGCAGGAATACAACATTGAAGCTACCCCGACCATTATACATTTTGAAGACGGTAAAGAAGCCGCCCGTTTGATGGGGAACCAGCCGGAAGCTACGTTTAAAGAGTTCTTCCAGAAAGAAGTGTTGGAGGATACAGAATAAGCGGAGAAACAAAAAAGTGAGCGGCTGAGATCCGCTCACTTTTCGTTTATTCGTTTACATCAATCATTTGATACTTGGTGATATAAGCATCGCCGTCAATGAAAGAAGGTTTTTTCTTATGTTGGGGTCCGGACTTTTTATGCGCATCTTCGAAAGACTGAGAGTTCTTCCAATCTTCGAAGTCTTGAGCGTTTCTCCACTGGGTAAGGACGACGTAAGTATTGCCCTGCATAGGACGTAAAATGCGAATCGCTTGAAAACCTTCTCTATTTTCTACACTGCCAGCACGGTTTTTGAAACGATCTTCAAAAACAGGTCGTCCTTCATCTGCAACCGGGATATTATTCATGACCACATAGCCTTGAGGTTTGACTTCCCCGACTGAATCGACGACTTCATAATTGCGTCCTTCCTCAAAAATGGACAGGTTTTCTCCTTCGTAGTAGGCGACAGTTTTGTCCTGGTCCTGCATGAAACGGAGGTGGGCGTCTGGATGTTGTTGGTCTAATTTTTTTAAGTAATTCAATGTACCACTTGTCATCGAAACCTTCATTATAGAATTCCCCTTTCACTTGTTGATTTCAGTGTAGCAAGAGGTGATGAGCGGTCGCAAGTTTGAAGGATAGTCTAGAAAGGATGCACGAACGTGAATCGATTAAAACAACGATTGCCCAACTGGGCGTACTATTTCAAATGGCCTTTATACACCGCCGTATTATTCGCTGGTTTGTTTCTGATCGGTCTGGTCATCATTGTTTTCGGAGGTCGGTTTGTCGTAGATGAACAAGCGTTGGTCTTAGACGAAATGTCGACCGTTGAAACAAGGGATGGCCAATTGATCGAACGAATCTACACCAAAAACAGGGAAAACATATCAATCGATCACATCCCACAACATGTCCTAGACGCGTTCATTGCCATTGAGGATAACCGGTTTTATGAACATAACGGGGTGGATGTGAAATCCATCATGCGGGCTTTATACCGTGACATCATTGCAATGGAAAAAGTAGAGGGTGGAAGCACAATTACGCAGCAGCTATCTAAAAATTTGTTTCTATCAAATGATAAAACATGGATGAGAAAGACGAAAGAAGTCATGGCTGCATTTTACTTGGAACGTAACTATTCGAAGAATGAAATACTGGAGTTATATTTGAATCGAATCTACTTTGGTGCAGGTACGTATGGAATCGAAGCAGCTTCCCATCATTATTTCGGTACATCGGTCTCGGATTTGACGGTGCCACAAGGAGCGTTGCTTGCCGGTCTTCCCAAAGCGCCTAACTCATATTCGCCCATCGATCATCCTAAGGCTGCCAAACAGCGGAGGAATTTGGTCCTTGCCAGGATGGAAGATCTCGGTATGATTCCTTCAGAAAAGTTGAAACGTATGCAAGGAGCGACGTTGGCTGTAAGTGCGAAGGAAAATGAGGATGACACCTGGTCCAACAGCTATGTAGATCTGGTCATCAATGAAGCGGCGGACAAGTATCATATTTCCCGGGATGAGTTGAAGCGGGGAGGATATCGGATCATTGTTGAGATGGACCCTGTCGTACAGCGTACAGCATCTGAGCAAATGAAAAATGGAGCATTTGTGCCAGGATCCAATGGAGAGGTCCAAGGAGCATTGACGTTGATGGATCATTCAACAGGAGCATTGGTCGCTGCAGTCGGAGGTAGAGATTTCAAGCACGGAGATTTAAACCGGGTCACTACGAAACACCAGCCTGCTTCTGTCATAAAGCCTTTAGCCGTTTATGGTCCAGCCTTGATGACAGGACGGTACGAGCCCTTCACTTTGATATCCGACGAAAAGCAGAAATTCGAAGGTGGATTCGAACCCTCCAACCATGACAATCGTTATGAGGAGAGTGTGTCTATTTATGAAGCGATTATTGAGTCTAAAAACGTGTCTGCCGTATGGCTGCTCAATCAAATCGGAATTCCATACGCCAAAGGATATTTGGAAAAAATGGACTTGAAAACGAAGGATAATGGTCTCGCCATCGCTTTGGGAGGATTATCACAAGGCTATTCCCCACTTCAACTCACAGAGGCCTATAGCAGCTTTGCTAATAACGGAAACAAAGTCGAAGCGTACACCATCGACAAAATCCTGAATCGCGAAGGGGAAGTGATTCATGAACATTCCAAGAACAAAACAAACGTATTCAGTCCACAGGTCGCTTGGTATATGACTGAAATGCTGCAAACAGCAGTGAAAAGCGGCACTGCCAGTTCAGGGGTCTACGACAAAGCACTAGCGGGTAAAACAGGAACGCATGGTCACCCCTCTAACAAGGGAAATGCGCATGTGTGGTTCGCAGGGTATACCCCGGAATATGCAGGAGCTCTATGGATGGGGTATGACCAGGCAGACAAAGGATCCTGGTTGAATGGAAGCAGCGCTTACCCGACGGCGTTGATGAAAAAGATTTTAAACAAAATCGATCAACAAAAAAGTCTCACTTCTTCTTTCCAAAAGCCGGATGGAGTCGAAGCTTTGCCTCAACCGATTCAGTTACCTGTAATCAACGACCTTGAAGGGCAGTTGAATCTAGCAGGCCTGGCACTTCTCAAGGGGACACTTACATGGACCCCGGCGGAGGATGAGCGAGTTGTTTACCGTATTTACAGGGAAGAAGAGGGAGATGATGTAAAGGTAGGAGAAGTGACAGGAGAAGGACGTTACCAAGTCAGTGCCTTCAGTATATTCGATCAAACCACCTACTATATCATTCCTGTCGATCCACTGACAGGTAAGGAAGGGGAACCTTCCAATACGGTTAAATTGAGTTGGGACCTGTGATAATATGAACAATCTCATGACAATTCGGGTGTTTTTCTATACAGAGCCGGAATTTATCGGTATCATGGTAAACGGATATAAGACGTACGTGTAAAAGGAGTAGAAACAATGAATAAAATTAAAAATGATACGATTCTAAGAGCTTTTCGCGGTGAAGAAACTGAACATACACCAGTCTGGTATATGCGCCAGGCAGGAAGATCCCAGCCTGAGTACAGAAAGCTGAAAGAGAAGTATTCTCTATTTGAAATCACTCATGAACCTGAACTAGGTGCTTATGTGACACGCCTTCCTGTTGAGCAGTACGGAGTCGATGCTGCCATCTTGTACAAAGACATCATGTCTCCTCTACCGGCTATCGGAGTTGACGTAGAAATCAAAAAAGGTGTCGGACCTGTCATCCATAACCCATTCAGAAGCAAAGCGGACATCGATAAGCTTGGAACAATCGATCCTGAATCGGACGTCCCATACGTCATGGATACGATCCGTCTCTTGACCAAAGAACAATTGGACGTACCTTTGATCGGCTTCAGTGGTGCCCCATTCACTCTGGCAAGCTATATGATCGAGGGAGGACCTTCCAAAAACTACAATAAGACGAAGTCACTTATGTATAGTGAACCGATGACGTGGTTCTCGTTGATGGAAAAATTGGCGGATATGGTCATTACGTACGCGCGTGCTCAAGTGAAAGCAGGTGCGAGTGCCATTCAAATCTTTGATTCATGGGTAGGTGCTTTGAACGTAGAAGATTACCGCACTTACATCAAGCCAGTCATGGAGCGTATCTTCAAAGAGCTTAAAACCGAAAACGTCCCATTGATTCTGTTTGGAGTCGGCGCCCGTCATTTAGCTATGGAATGGAATGATCTTCCTGCTGATGTAATCGGTCTTGACTGGAGAATGTCTATTACAGAAGCAAGAAAAGCTGGTATTACGAAGCCACTGCAAGGAAATCTCGATCCTTCCATCCTTTTAGCCGATTGGGACGTGATTGAAGAGCGCACAAAGCGTATTATAGATGAGGGGCGTCAACATCCGGCGCACATCTTTAATTTAGGGCATGGGGTCACACCGGACATTCAACCAGAAACATTGAAGCGTCTGACCGACCTGATCCACACGTATTCAAAAAAATAATTTCGAGGTGAATCAACATGGCAAAAAAGCGTATGGGCCTTTTAGTGATGGCTTATGGCACACCTTATAAAGAGGAAGATTTAGAAAGGTATTATACCCACATCCGCAGAGGTCGTAAGCCTTCGGATGAAATGCTGCAGGACTTGAGAGATCGTTATGATGCAATTGGAGGAATTTCTCCGCTTGCGAGAATTACAGAAGATCAAGGGACGGCTCTCCAGGATGAGTTGAATAATATTCAGGATGAGGTTGAATTCAAACTTTATCTTGGATTGAAACACATCGAGCCTTTCGTCGAGGATGCGGTAGAGCAGATGGCCGAGGATGGAATAAAAGAAGCTGTTTCCATCGTGTTAGCCCCTCACTATTCCACCTACAGCGTGAAATCCTACAATGGACGAGCTAAAGAGGAAGCAGATAAACACGGAATTGAAATTCAGTCTGTTGAAAGCTGGTACGACGCACCAGGTTTCATCGATTACTGGAAAGAAAAAATCAACGAAGAGTATGCAAAGATGAGTGAAGAAGAAAAAGAAAAGGCATGCTTGATCGTCTCTGCCCACAGTCTTCCATTGAAGATTTTACAAGGAGGCGACCCTTATCCGGATCAGCTGAAGAAGACGGCTGAATTGATTTCAGATGCGACCGGAATCACTCAATATGAAGTTGGCTGGCAAAGTGAAGGGAATACACCGGATCCATGGATCGGACCGGATGTCCAAGACTTGACCCGTGATTTATACCATGAAAAAGGTTATGAGACTTTCGTTTATGCTCCGGTCGGTTTCGTTTCCGATCATTTAGAGGTCCTCTACGACAACGATTATGAGTGTAAAGTGGTCTGTGATGAAGTGGGCGCAGGTTACTATCGTCCCGAGATGCCGAATACGCATCCTAAATTCATCCACACTTTGGCGAATGTCGTCATGCAAAAAGTAAAAGAGTAGGGATTTTATGTCTGAGAATAAAAAAGTGGTCGTCATCGGCGGTGGAATCACAGGATTGACAGCGGCTTATTACCTGCAGAAAGAGTGCCGCAGTCAATCACTGCCGGTGGACGTCCAGTTAATAGAAGCCGGCCCTTCGTTGGGCGGGAAAATCAAAACAGAAAAAAGAGAGGGCTTCACGATTGAACGTGGGCCCGATTCTTTTCTTGAGCGGAAAAAGAGTGCAACCCGATTGGCTGAAGAAGTAGGATTAAAGGATTCACTTGTCCCTAATGGTACGGGGCAGTCTTATATTCTCGTCAAAGGCAGACTTCATAAGATTCCACAAGGGTCATTCATGGGAATTCCCACGAAAATCCGACCTTTCCTCTTTTCGGGATTGTTTACGCCAGCCGGAAAGATAAGAGCAGCAATGGATTTGTTCATTCCTAAGAAAACGGTCGAAGAAGATCAAGCTTTGGGCTTATTCTTCAAAAGAAGACTTGGAAATCAAGTGGTTGAAAACTTGATTGAACCACTTCTATCAGGGATTTATGCCGGTGATATGGATGAACTCAGTCTGCAGGCGACGTTTCCGATGTTCTATGATTTAGAGCAGCGTTATGGAAGCCTTATTAAAGGTTTAAGGAAAGAATATCCTCGAAGAATCCCGAAAAAAGGGGAGAAGAAACCAAGCATGTTCCGTACGTTGGAAGGGGGCTTGGGATCTCTGGTCGATTCTATTGAAAATCAGTTAGAATCAGGTTCAGTTCTCAAAAACACTAAGGTGGATCATATTGAAAAGAAAGAATCCGGGTACCATTTGTTACTGGATGATGGCAGTGTAAGGGAAGCCGATTCGATCGTAATTGCTGCCCCGCACTTTTCAGCTCAACGGATGCTTTCTCAATATGATTTCATGGCTCCATTCAAAGAAACGAATGCCACTTCTGTTGCCAATGTGGCGATGGCATTTGACGAGTCTGCTATTAAAAAGGATATTGATGGAACAGGGTTCGTCGTATCAAGAAACAGTGAATACAGAATTACAGCATGTACCTGGACCCATAAAAAGTGGCCTCATTCTACACCGGATGGAAAAGTATTATTGAGGTGTTATGTAGGTAAACCGAATGATCAGGAAGTTGTAGATTTGTCCGATGAAGAAATAGTCGAACTGGCATTAAAAGATCTCAATAAAATTATGAACATTTCTGACCGGCCTGATTTTTCTGTAGTTACCCGTTGGTATGACGCGATGCCTCAATATAAGGTAGGTCATAAAGATCGCTTGAAAAAAGTTTATGATCAGATGGCTTCGGAGTTACCAGGAGTGTATTTGGCAGGCGGTTCCTATGAAGGGATCGGACTGCCGGATTGTATCGACCAAGGAGAAGCCGCTGCAAAACAAGTCTTGTCTTACTTGAAAGACTTATAGAAAAACTGTCACATTCGTGTGGCAGTTTTTTCTATTTATTTCATGTAAGGGCTTGCAAGAACACTTTGGGATTAGTATGATTTTAAATGGAAACGTTTTCAATTACATAGAAAATTTGTAGGAGGAATCATATTGGCTACGATTGAAGATGTAGCAAAATTGGCTGGATTATCACGGACGACCGTCTCCCGTGTCATCAACGACCAGCCTTACGTGACAGATGAAAAAAGACAAAGAATCATGCAGGCTATGAATGATTTAGGATATGTTCCTAATTCTTCTGCTCGTCGGCTGCGCAGTCAACGTACCGATACGATTGCCGTAATCCTGCCTCGTATAACGAATCCTTTCTTCGGTCTTTTGATTGAGTCGATGGAAGAGAAGGCTTCAGAATGGGGGTACCAGATCATCGTATGTCAAACCCATGATTCAAAGAAAAAAGAACTGGATTACTTGCAATTATTGCGAACCAAACAAGTAGACGGGGTCATTATGACATCGAAAGTCAATGATTGGGAAACTATTGAACCTTACCTTGAATCAGGACCTATCGTTTTGTGTAACGAGTACATGGAGTCTGCTTCTGTTCCCATGGTACACATGAATCACCGGAAGGCCGCGTATGAAGCTACGCTGCATCTGATTGAGGAAGATTGTTCAAATATTGCGTATGTATGCGGTGGTGCAGAAAGTCATTTGACTCGTGAAAGGTGGAGAGGGTTTAACGATGCTCTTTCGCTGACAGCTTCTTCAACTAATGAACAGGTAATCATCGATTGGGGCATCAACGTAAAAGATGGGCAGGAAATCTTTCATTATTTGAAAGAAAATCACCCGGAAGTCGATGGGGTATTTACAGGATCGGACGAAGTTGCAGCAGGCATCATTTATGAGGCGGGGCAGTCAGAATGGCGTATTCCTGAAGATTTGGCTGTCGTAGGATTTGATAATCAAATGATATCGATGTTGATGGTTCCTCCTGTCACGACCATTGAGCAGCCTGTGAAGGAAATGGCAGCTAAAACGATAGAGATCATGGTCCAGGAACTCCATCATCCCGGGGTGAGATCATTTCAAACCTATATTTTCGATCATCATTTACTCCTGCGTGACTCCACGAAAAGAAAACAGGTGTCGGTACAATAAGAATCCATTGGATATGGGTTCTTTTTTTTTGTAATTAGGAAATGATTAATACTGATATTCTATGAGGGGGAGATGGCTACTAGCAAAGAAAGCCTTTTCGATTGCTTCTACTTATTGATAGGCTCTGTTATTAGCTTGGTGTTGTTATTTCACATGTGAGTCCCATGCTCTCGGTAAATAACGGACCGAACCCCTGATCCTAGACAATACTATATTTAGAAATCGTTTAAAATATCAACAACAGACTTTAACAGAGCTTATTGATAAACGATCTGTATGGAGGTGGTTTAAGGGAAGATATTCATATATGGGACTTGGATATCCCTGATTGCAAAAAAAAAAAGCAGCTACCTCAGCTGCTCCATCAACCATGTTCCATAATTATGTTTTTGTGGAATACTAAAATTATCGAGCCGGGTGATCGCATTCATCGCAAAGGTTACCATAACAGTCGGCTTTTTCCTGAATAACATTGCCACAGTTGGAGCAGAGTTTTTTCGGTAGGTTACGGAAGAATTCAAGAACATTCATCATTGAGCATCGCCTCCAAATTTTTTAAATATTTCGAATGTAAAATCATTGTATTATAACAATATGCAAAAATCAACTATGTGTTATAAAACAATATGTAAATAGTAAAAAAGATACAAGGAGTGAAATGTATGAAGGTGACCATTATTGGGTGCTGGGGAGCTTATCCGGCCCCGGGGAATGCAACGTCCGGGTATTTGTTTGAATGTGATGGCTTTACTTTATTGGTCGATTGTGGGAGTGGTGTACTTTCCAGATTGCAACAGTTTGTGAAGGTGGAAGAGGTTGATGCTGTGCTGCTTTCGCATTATCACCACGACCATATCGCAGATATAGGTCCGTTGCAGTATGCTTGTCTTGTCACCAATACGTTGAATGAAACAAAAAATATCCTTCCGATATATGGACATGATGAAGAACCGGAAAAGTTCCGGTCTTTGACTCACCAATATACGGAAGGGGTTGCTTACGATCCATCCCGCACTCTGCAAACCGGACCATTTACAATCGATTTCCAGAAAACTTCACACCCTGTTCCTTGCTATGGAATGAAGATCACTGATGGGACAAGCACAGTCGTGTATACCGCTGATACAAGCTATACAGATGATTGGATTGCTTTTTCCCACCAAGCTGATCTCCTTATTACGGATACGAATTTTTATAAAGGGATGGACGGAAAAGGTCCTGGGCACATGACGAGCACGGAAGCTGCCCGTATTGCCGCCAAAGGTGAAGTGAATACCCTTTGGTTGAGTCACCTTCCTCATTTCGGTCAGCTTACAAAATTGAAGCAGGAGGCAGAAGACGTATTCAGCGGCACCATTCAGATAGCTCAAGAAGGATTAAGTTGGAAGGGGCCAAAAGAGTAGAACAATTGTCTAATCTTAAGACAACAGGTAGAATGATGTACTAGAGGAAAGTCAGAAAGGGTGAGGAACATGTTGTTTATCGATCATGAGGGAATCAATGATCCGAGAATCAATTTGGCGATAGAAGAGTATGCGCTGAAAAATCTGGATATCAATGAAACCTATCTTCTGTTCTATATTAATGAACCATCGATTATCATCGGTAAAAACCAAAACACGGTGGAAGAAATCAACACGGATTATGTGGAAGAGAATAATATTCACGTCGTGCGCCGTTTATCCGGAGGAGGAGCGGTCTACCACGACTTAGGTAACTTGAACTTCAGCTTTATTACAAAAGATGATGGAAACAGCTTCCATGATTTTGCTAAATTCACGAAACCTGTGACGGAGGCCTTAAAACAACTGGGAGTCAAAGCAGAGCTTTCGGGAAGAAATGATATCGTTGCCGAAGATGGGCGGAAAATATCTGGGAATGCACAGTTTTCCACGAAAGGCCGTATGTTCAGTCATGGGACATTGATGCTGGATTCAGAAATCGAGAATGTAGTTTCTGCGCTGAATGTGAAAACAGAAAAAATCAAGTCCAAGGGAATCAAATCCATCCGAAGCCGGGTTGCGAATGTATCAGAGTTTCTCGATGAGAAAATTTCGATGGAAGACTTTAAAAATATGATCCTCCGATATATTTTTGATGTGGATGATGTCAAAGATGTTCCCCAATACAAGTTGACTGAAGAAGATTGGGAAAATATTTACGAGCTTGCAGAAGAACGGTATAAAAACTGGGACTGGAATTATGGGAAATCACCAAAATTCAACAGTCAGCACACGAAGCGGGTGGAAGGTGCAGGGACGTACGATATCCGCCTGGATGTAGCAAAAGGCTATATTAAAAACGCTAAAATTTACGGAGACTTCTTCGGTGTCGGTGATATCAATGATGTTGAAGAAAAGTTGATTGGAACGAAGTATGAACGTCAGGCGATATCCGAGGCTTTAGGAGATATAGACATATCTTACTACTTAGGTAAAATTACAAAAGAACAATTCCTGGAAATGGTTTACTGAAACCTCTAAAAGATCGATCCGATTTTGGATCGGTCTTTTTCTATGTCTCTTTTTGTAAAATTCTTGAATAGTCATTTCTTGCCAAGGTGTAAATTATACCTTATAATTAGACTGAAAATTCTTGATTTTAAAATGAATGACCATTCATTAAAGGGGGAGCACGTCTTGAATTTAAGTGAACAGTTGTCCCGAACCGCTCAGGAACACCCGTTGAAAGAAGCGTACATATTTCAGGAAAAATCCGTTACCTATAAGGAGTTTGATGTTTTAGTCAGCCGGTTTGCAGCTGAATTGAAAGAGCTCGGGTATGCTAAAGGTGATCATGTAGCTTTAGTCAGCGGAAATAGTCCGTTATTCATGGTCGGACTTTATGGAGCGCTGCGATGCGGTCTAACAGTGATACCAGTCAATCCGACATACACTGTAGATGAGATGAGTTATATTTTAAAAGATGCTGATGTCAAGGCGGTCATTACAATGGATGTCCTGATGGAGAAGTTTGAATATATGGATCATCTCCTCCAGGTCGAGCACTATATTTTTGCGGACACAGGAAGTGGAGTCGATGTCACAGGGTCCGTTTTATCCGAAAAAATGAAACCGTTTCCAAGTATGCTTCAAGATCGAAACCTTTCTTTTGAGTCCCCGGAATTGTCAGGAGACGATGTTGCTGTCATTCTTTATACTTCAGGAACAACCGGACGGCCTAAAGGGGCTATGCTCACACATACAAACTTGTATTCAAATGCCATCGATGTTTCGGATTATTTGAGCATCTCTTCTGATGACCGAGTGATTGCTACACTGCCGATGTTCCATGTATTCTGCCTGACTGTGGCTCTTAATGCTCCTTTGATGAGTGGAGGAACAGTGCTCGTGGTTCCAAAATTCTCACCACAGGAAGTATTTGAAGTGGCTGAGAAGCACAAAGCAACTATGTTTGCCGGTGTGCCGACGATGTATAATTACTTGTTAAAGACAGGAAAAGACTATGTCGATACATTCAAACATATGCGGATTTGTGTTTCTGGAGGTTCGGCGATGCCGGTTGCCTTGTTGAATTCTTTTGAGGAATTATTCAATGTACGCATCTCCGAAGGATACGGATTATCAGAAGCTTCTCCAGTGACTGCATTCAACCCGTTGGATCGTCCCCGTAAGGCAGGATCGATAGGTTGTGATATACGTGATGTTAAAAATAAGGTAGTTGATGAATTAGGTGATGAAGTTCCTACAGGTGAGGTAGGCGAATTGATTGTCAAAGGGAAAAACGTGATGAAAGGCTATTATAAGATGCCTAATGAAACAGCTGTTGCTATTAGAGACGGATGGCTTTATACAGGTGATATGGCTCGTCAGGATGAAGAGGGATACTTTTACATCGTGGACCGGAAAAAAGATATGATCCTTGTGGGAGGCTACAACGTTTATCCGCGTGAAGTCGAAGAGGTGATGTACAGTCATCCGGATATTCATGAAGTGGCAGTAGTCGGAGCACCTCATCCTGAGCTTGGGGAAACGGTCATCTCTTTTGTTGTTACGACTAACCCTCTGCTTAATGAGTCAGAAGTCATCGACTATTGTGCAGAACACTTAGCAAGGTATAAAATTCCTGCACGGGTAGAGTTTATGGAAGAGCTCCCCAAAAATACTACCGGAAAAATTTTACGAAGAAATTTGCGGGAATATGTTTCACAGTCTTAGAAATTAAATGGAACACTATTCACCTTTGGCTTGATAAAAGCTGGAGGTGTTTTTTCTTGTGGAGGTACGCAATGTTTTGTGCGGAAAGTCGCAGTTCAAATGGCAGGTCAGCCACCACTTTTATATTGATTTTAAAAAAAATGCCTTTATTTGAGACACTTAAAAGGTTCTTGATAATCAGAAGCTTCTTCTAAAACCGTGAGATGGGGAATAGAGAGGATGGGTGTTGTAAGATACTAACAATTGCGCAAGCGCTTGCGGTCTTCCGCAATGACTTTTCGGTGAATTCATTATGTGAATATACTAAAATAGTAAATAGATAAGCGGTGATGCTTATTGATCTCATACTATTTATGGTTTGGTTATCATAAATAGGTCAGTAATTTTCATTACTGATGAGTGTTATTGTATGAAAAAGCTTTTCATTGGAAGAGTCTTTTTCAAACGATTAATTCCCTCACTCAAAAGTTAACCAGTCGTCTCTTTTTGGCCAATGCTCCGATGAGCATTGGCTCTTTTTTTATTTTCGTTTCCTCGTTAAGATCCTTTCACTCTTCATTTAGGCTTCCGATAAGTGATCATGTTTTCTTCACGTGTCAGGTAATAGTCTCTTTCCGGGCGTTCATGTAACAAATCCAGCTTTTCAAGCTTATAATAATTTATCCGGCGGTATGGATCGGTTTCTATGACAGGCAGCTCCTCAGCCTGCTTGATGTATTCATCGACTGCTCTTTGAACGGTGTCGATCTCCCGGGCTAATTCATGATCCTTTTCTTCGAATAACTCATAGGTTTCCCGAGACATATAAAACTTTTTCTCAGGTTTTGCGTGGAGAAATGGGGAGAGAAGGTCATAGTCCAGCGTCAAATCTTCGTTGATCAGTACACTCAAAGGGACGTCGTGCTGCTTTTGATCCGCAAAAGCGTGGATGGCTTTACGGACATCATGGATGGAGAGGTCTTTGACTTCCAATGGTTCGTTCGATTGTTTTTTGCTGCGTTTCCACATGCTTCATTCCTCCTTAATAGAATGGGGGTGTTTCTATTGAAAGAAAATCCTGTCATTGAACCCGAACTTGATTTCTTTACACTTCTTAATCCTGATTTTGGTCGTAAGGAAAGAAAAGATGGTGATGAGTGTATTGGAAATGAGAAGGGTCAATCTTAACTGTAGTATATCAGAGTGGAATATTTTGCACATTTATTAAGAATGTTTAGACTTTTCAGAGATGTTTTGGTAAATTTAAAAAGATGGCGGCTAGTTCCTTTGAACTGCCGCAAATTGAATTGAAGGGATGTTGAATGGATGGAAGAAGTTTGTAAAACAGAATACGAAATCAACCCGCAGACGATGGCGCTCATTGCTAAATACGATGAACGTGGACAAGTGGTTACACAAGCCTTTGAAAAGAATGGTTCTTTCGAGGTTGCAAAGTGGCCAAGCCAGATTGTTGATGATTCCTGCCGGTATTTTGCCAGTAGTCTAGAAGGGCGCCTCTTAGGCACAAAGCAGGTGACGAGCTACACTCACAAACCTCCGATTGTTATTTCGGAAGCTATGGGTATTTATTTCTTTCCGATCATTTCCCCCAAACGTAAAGAATGCTCCTGGATCGCTCACAAATACATCCGCTCATTTAAAGGTGAACCCGACCACACGACGTCTTTAAAGTTTTCCAATGGCACTTCAATCAATATTCCTGTATCTGTGGGAATGTTTGCAAATCAAGTACAAAGAACTGCACATTTCCGGGTCATCCTCGAGGATCGTCTGAACTCATCGCCAGTTTCTCATGATGCCCGCCATGAGCTGATTGCTGAGACTTTTTCATAAGCTCAAAAAGAATATTTTCGACTTTTTTCCGAATGGCCGGATTAAAGTAATTTCTTTTTTCTTCGTACCCATGGGCCAAAAACAAAAAAGAAGTGAAAGAGTCGTTTCTGCCTGATTCAACGACTTGTAAGTTTTGCTGGTCCATTTGATGTCGCAGCTGCTTCCTTTCTTCCCTCGCTTCAAGCTCCATTTTCCCCAACAGTTCCATATAAGGCTCTTTAATTTTGAATTTTCCCTGTTCGAAGTGTTTTCGATCTTGTTTAATGACGGCGATAGCCATGGATAAAAATAAATAGCGGGAAGCCAGGTCAAGTTCTTTCTGTTTTAAATACCTCATGCTATTCTCCTCCAAATACGAACATCTGTTCTTATTTTGTATTATACCACGGATCTCTCCTGTTTATGCAAGTGAATTTTCGAAAGGGATGAAATTGGAAATGAAGATGATATTCCTTTGTTCCAGTCTAAAGGTATGCAGGAAGTCGTCTTTCGTATAAAATAAAGGGAAAAGGCTGCACGTATCACTCGTGTAAACAAGGAGAAGCGCCGACTTATGTACTTATTTTCTGTAACAATCGATCGTTGGAGGAGAATGGCTGAAAATGATCAATTGTTTGACTATATCATTCACCAACTAGAACAGCTTGAAAGTTTTGGACCACTTCCGGGTATACTTCTACCCCTGTTGGAAGCATTTCTACCTATCCTTCCATTAGTGGTTTTTGTACTCGCCAACTCAGTGGTCTATGGTTTACTGAAAGGATTTTTTTATTCTTGGCTTGGAGCGGTGATCGGGGCCATCAGCGTCTTCATGATTATTCGTAAATTAGGGGATAAACGCTTTTTCAAGTTCATCACTAAACAAAGACAAGTGAAGCGCGTCATGACATGGGTCGAGGAGCATGGATTCGGACCTTTGTTTTTACTGATGTGCTTCCCGTTTTCTCCTTCGGCGATCATCAACATTGTGGCTGGTCTTTCAAAAGTGAATCGTCAGCAATTCATACTGGCTGTTTTATTAGGAAAGTCTGTCATGATTTTCACTATTGCTTACGTCGGCAGCAGTATCGCATCGTTCGCACAAAATCCCGTTAAAACGATCGTCGTGGGTGTGTGTATTCTGCTGTTTTGGGTGATCGGAAAATACATAGAGAAGCGAATCCAGCGAAAGGCGGAGCAGAAGGCTTATACCGGTGATTAAGTTTAATCCAGAAGGGGTAAAATATGGGTAGAATGACACCTGGAGGATTAAACCATGAAGAAAAAATATAAAAGAGCAATCCGCACCATTGTTCTGGCCCTGCTTCTTGCTTTTGTATTCCGATCTTATTTATTCGCAAGCTATATCGTAGAAGGAGAGTCTATGGAACCCACCCTGTATGATGGGAATCTGCTTATGGTAAATAAGATCATCTATGACTGGCAGAACATCAGCAGACATGATGTCATCGTCTTTCATGCCAATAAAGAAGAAGATTACGTGAAAAGGGTAATCGGAGTACCCGGCGACCGGATAGAAGTGAAGGAAGACCAATTGTTCATCAACGGGGAGTTCGTCCCTGAATATTATCTGGATGCTTTGCGGCCCAACGACGGCCTCCCATTTACGAATGACTTTAGTTTAGAAGCTGTAACAGGGAAAAAGAGAGTTCCGGAGGGACATTTGTTCGTTATGGGGGATAATCGCAGGGATAGCCTGGACAGCCGGTATTTCGGTTTTGTGAAAATGGATACAGTGGTTGGTAAAGTAGATGTGCGTTACTGGCCGTTTTCGCAGATGAACCTGCAATTCTAAGAAGGAATCAACAAAGAATAAGCCGATCCATTGATAAACATACTTACCGTCCTGGTTGGGCGGTTTTTTTAGTTGTGTATGCACTTGGCTGATTGGTGAGAAGTAAAAACATAGGAAAGCCGACGACTTTAACAAAAGGCTCTGTTAAAGTCTGTTGTTGATATTTTAAACGAATACTAAATAGTCCCCCTCTGGAATCAGGGGCACGGAAAGGGAGTCATTCTAAAAGGCTGCCTCATACAAATTTCCAGACAGAAAGAGCGGATACAAGGTTCCAGATGAAATAACAACACCAAGCAATAACAGAGCCTAACAATAAATGATAAAATGGAGACAATGAAGATACACAGGAAGGAGCGGAAGTTATGGGGATGCGATTGATGGCAGGGCGCTCAGGGGCAGGAAAGAGCACCCGCTGCTTAGAAGAACTTGAGACGAAGTTGAAAGCAGATCCAAGAGGGCCCGCACTGTTATATATTGTGCCGGATCAAATGACTTTTCAACAAGAATATGCGCTTTTGAAACGTCAAGGGTTGGAAGGATCGATTCGTGCACAAGTGTTCAGTTTTTCACGTCTGGCATGGAGAGTGCTCCAGGAAACCGGTGGAGGAACGAAGAAATTCATCACTTCTACAGGGGTCCAGATGATGTTGAGAAAGATTGTAGAAGAACGGACATCGGATTGGAGTGTTTTTCAGAAAGCAGTCGAAAAACAAGGGTTCATTGAACAATTGGAAGGGATGATTACAGAGTTCAAGCGTTACCGGATCATGCCGGAAGATCTTCACCAGCAAATGGCTGCCATTGACCAGTATACGCACACGACGAGTCAGGAACAGGGGCTGAGGGATAAGCTTGAAGATTTGTCTTACATTTATGACCGCTTGGTGGATGCGCTCAGGGAGCAATACATAGATAGTGAGGATCAGCTGCAATTGTTGGCGGACAAAATCCCGGAGGCTTCATTTTTAGAAGGTGCTGAAATATATATCGACGGCTTCCACAGCTTTACACCGCAGGAGTATACCGTCATTGAAGCATTGCTGAAAAAAGTGAAGACCGTCCATGTGACATTGACGACAGAGCCTCCGGAAGATGAAACGAACCCGGAGCTTGATTTGTTCCATGAAACGAAAGAAACGTTTCTGTATTTGAAACAGGTGGCTGCCGAAGCAGGGACATCTGTTGAAAGTGTCGAAATTCTTGACCATGAAAATGGACGACTGAAGGAGCGGCCTGCTTTCAAGCATTTGGAACAGTATTTTGACGAACGACCAGCACCGCCATTCGAAGGAGATGCGCCGATTCAAATATCAGAAGCAGTACACCCGAGAGCCGAGGTCGAGGGAGCCGCTCAGGAAATATTGAGATTGGTCCGCGAAGAAGGTTACCGCTTTAAAGACATGGCCATTTTAATGCGTGAGCCGGAGGTTTATCACAGTTTGATAGATACTTTATTCGATGACTATGATATCCCTGTCTTTATTGATGAGAAGCGGACGATGCTGAACCATCCGATGATTGAATTGATCAGGTCGGCGTTGGATGTGATTGAAGGGAACTTCCGTTATGATGCCGTCTTCCGATTACTGAAAACAGGGTTTATTCCTACGACCGACTCTGAATTTCCTTTGACTGAAGACGCGATTGATGAACTGGAAAACTATGTCCTTGAGTATGGGGTCCGTTCAAGAAGTCAATGGTTTTCTGATGAGGACTGGATTTATCAACGATTCAGAGGTTTTGAGCAGGCTTCACAGACGGATGAGGAAAAACAAAAGCAGATACGGATCAATGCATACCGAAGCCAGGTAAGGGCGGCTATGGAGACGTTCGACAGTGAATTACGGGCTGCCGATACAATTGAAGAGCGTTCTCGATCCATCTATCTGTGGCTTGAGCAGCTTCGTGTTCCTCAACAGTTAGAAAAATGGAGAGACCGTTATGACGAGGATGGCGAAATTGAACGAGGGCGTGAGCAGCAGCAGGTTTGGGATGCCGTTTTACAGCTGCTTGATGAGATGGTCGAAATGGCAGGAGAAGAAAAGATGTCTCTCCAAGTCTTTCGCAGCATGATAGAAAGTGGTCTCGAGTCCCTGACTTTTGCCCATGTGCCGCCTAGTATGGACCATGTCATTGTCGGTAGTGTCGACCGTTCCAGAATGACAGGAATCAAAGTTTCATTCCTGTTAGGAGTGACAGATGGGATGTGGCCTATGAAGCCGCCAAGTGACGGGATGATTTCTGAGCAGGAGCGTTCGTTGCTTGCAGAGCATGGGCTCCGGCTGGCCGACGGCAGCAGTCGTCAATTATTGGACGACCGTTTTTATGTCTACTTGGCGTTGACGATGGCAAAAGACCGGCTTTGGATCAGTTATCCGCTCAGCAATGAAGAAGGAAAGTCCAAAATTCCCGCTCAAATCATTCAAAGAGTTGAAGAACTATTCCCGGCGTGTCAGGAGCACCTGCTTTTACAAGATCCTGATGACCTTCATGAAGCTTCAAGGTTCATTACCAACCCTGCTAAAACGAGATCAGCATTGACTTCTCAGCTTGCCAGGTACTTGAAAGGGTATAAGATGGAACCGGTATGGTGGAATGTGTTGAATTGGTATATCACTCATGAAGAACCGTCCGGCCTGACGAACCGCGTCTTACAAAGTCTGTTTTATCAAAATAAACCGACGTCCCTTTCTAAAGAAACAACAGGTCAGTTGTTCAATAAACAGTTGAAATCCAGTGTATCGCGGTTGGAAACATATCACCGTTGTTCCTACCAGTATTTCGCGAGACACAGTTTGAATCTTGAAGAGCGGAAGACATACAAACTGGATGCGCCGGATATCGGTCAATTATTCCACGAAGCTTTGAAACAAATTACCGAATGGGTCCAATCAGAAGGACGCGACTTTTCTCAATTGAATCGCAATGAAACCGATCGCTATGCAGAAAAAGCCACCCATCAGCTGGCACCGGTTTTACAAAATCAGATTTTGCGCAGTTCGAATCGTTATCAATATATCCAGAAGAAGCTTCAACAAGTCATTGCCCGCGCCGCCTTCGTTCTCAGCGAGCAGGCAAGAAAAAGTCAGTTCTCCCCAATAGGGTTGGAATTAGGTTTTGGAATGGAAAAGGATTCGAAGCTTCCTCCTCTCTCATTGGATCTGCCGAACGGCTATGAACTGATGCTTAGAGGAAGAATCGATCGAGTAGACAGAGCTTTGACGGAAAATGACTTGTTTTTGCGGATTATCGATTATAAGTCGAGTGCAAAAGGTCTCAGTTTACTGGAGGTCTATTATGGGCTGTCCTTACAGATGCTTGCCTATTTGGATGTTGTTCTATCCAATGCAGAGCAATGGTTAGGGGCACCGGCTGCTCCGGCGGGGGTACTTTACTTCCATGTCCACAACCCGATGATTTCCGGTAAGCAGATGCTGGATGATGAAAAAATTGAAGAGGAGATCTTCAAGAAATTCAAAATGCAGGGTCTGTTATTGGAAAATGAACGAATCGTCCAAATGATGGATACAGGATTGGATAAAGGACATAGTCAGATCATCCCGGCAGGGTTAAAGGCGAAGGGTGGTTTTTATAAGGGGTCTCATACGGCTGATGCAGGTCGTTTCCAAGAATTGAGCCGCTATATACGTGATTTGATGAGTCAAGCCGGGACAGCCATTACGGAAGGGGAAGTGAAACTTGACCCTTATCAACAAAAGCAGCAGGTCGCCTGTAATCTATGCCCGTATCGTTCTGTCTGTCAATTCGATCCGAGCTTAGAAGAGAATGAATATCGCAAGCTGCAGGAAATGAAAGACGAAGAAATATTAGACAAAATTACAAAAAGAGAGGAGGACTCTCCATGGTAAGTTGGACGGAAGAACAACAACGGGCGATCTACTCCCACGGTTCAAACATTTTAGTAGCAGCAGCGGCAGGGTCAGGGAAGACGGCTGTGTTGGTGGAACGAATCATTCAAAAGCTGCTTCATAAGGAGTCTCCTGTCGATATCGATTCCTTGCTTGTCGTCACTTTTACCAATGCCGCTGCACAGGAAATGAGGAACCGTGTCGGTCAAGCACTTACGGAAGCACTCGATGAAAACCCGGGTTCACACCACTTGAAAAAACAGCTGTCCTTACTGCAGAACGCTTCGATTTCGACTCTGCATTCATTTTGTATGGAAGTTGTGAGGAGATATGCCTATATGCTGGATTTGGATCCGGGATTCCGGATAGCGGATACGATTGAATCCGATTTGATTCAGCAGGAAGTATTGGAGGATTTGTTCGAGGACTGGTATGGAAAAGAAGGCGGAGAGCAGGAACGCTTCTTTGATGTCGTCGACCGTTTTTCCAGCGACCGCAGTGATCTGGACGTGGAGAAGCTCGTCCTCGATCTTTACACATTCGCAACACAAAACCCATGGCCGGAAGCTTGGCTGGACGAAATGGTATCCATGTATGATGTCGAGGAAGTGCAGGGAGAAAAGGACCTGCCATGGCTGAATTTATTGAAACAGGAAGTCCATAGCCAGCTGAAAGCGATGGAAGTAGAAGTCCGGAAGTTTTTAGACCTGACTCGGGAGCCGGATGGTCCTTACACGTACGGGGAGGCGGCTGATGCTGATTTAGAGATGATCCAGCAAGCCAAAGGTGCCTTGGAACATTCTTGGGAAGAGCTTCAACAGTTTATCAGTGGAAGTAAATTTGCCACCCTTTCCAGAAAGAAAATGGACTGTGATGACGAGAAGAAGGAAAGAGCGAAAAAGATAAGGGACAGCTATAAAAAGCGATGGACGGAAGTGCGTGACGAATGGTTCTCACGTTCCCTGACCAGTTATCTGGAAGATATGCAGGAACTCCACCCCGTCATGGAACAGCTGGCTGTCATCGTCAAAGACTTCAAACAACGCTATGAACAACTGAAAAAAGAAAAAGCGATCGTTGATTTTTCAGACTTGGAGCATTACTGCCTTCAAATTCTACTGGATGAAACATCGACTCCGGAGCATCCGGTCCCGTCTAAGGTAGCGGAAGGTTTCCATACTCAATTCTCCGAGGTATTGATAGATGAATACCAGGATACGAACCTGGTCCAGGAAACGCTGCTCCGCTTACTGACAGATAGTGAGGAAGCAGGTCACTTGTTCATGGTAGGGGATGTCAAACAAAGCATTTACCGCTTCCGCCATGCCGAGCCTTCTTTATTCCTGAATAAATATAAAGCGTATGGGAAAGAGGAAAATGAAGGAGAACGGATCGATCTTGCCCGGAATTTCAGAAGCCGGAAACAAGTGTTGGATGCGACGAACTATATCTTCAGACAAGTTTTGGATGAAGAAGTCGGTGAAATGGAATATGAAAAAGAAGCGGAGTTGATTTATAGTAATAAAATTTATGACGAATTGACTTCCGATGAAGCCGAGGGCGAACTTTTCCTGATCGACCGTGAGTCCACAGAGGAAGAAACGCCTGAGCAGGAGGAATACAAAGACCTTGAAAAAGCGCAGCTGGAAGCCCGTGCGTATGGGAAAATGATACGAGAATGGCTGGGTCATGGAGATCAGCCTCCGATGCAGGTCGTTGATAAGGAGACGGGAACAAAACGCAGCCTCCAATTCAGGGACATCGTCATTTTGATGCGGTCGATGACTTGGGCACCGATGATTGTAGAAGAGTTGAAGCATCAAGGAATACCTGTCTATGCTGAGCTCTCTACAGGGTACTTTGAAGCGATTGAAATCAAAGTGATGCTCAGCTTCCTGAAAGTCATTGATAACCCGATGCAGGACATCCCATTAGCATCCGTATTAAAATCGCCGATTGTAGGGTTGAATGAAGATGAGCTTGCAAAGCTTCGTTTATCTAAGAAGCGGGTCAGTTATTATGAAGCGCTGAAATCTTATGCTCACAATGATGAATTAGGTCGGAAAGTCCAGGATTTCTTAGGGCAGCTGCAAAGCTTCCGTGAACGAGCGAGACAAGGTGCGTTGTCAGAATTGATCTGGGATATTTACAGAGAGACGGGGTATTACGATTTTGTCGGCGGAATGCCGGGTGGAAGACAGAGGCAGGCGAATTTGAGAGCATTGTATGATCGTGCCCGTTCTTATGAGGCGACATCGTTCAGAGGTTTGTTCCGTTTCCTTAGGTTCATAGAAAGAATTGAGGAGCGTGGGGATGACCTCGGAGCTGCAAGAGCCCTTGGGGAACAGGAAGACGTCGTCCGCATCATGACCATCCATAAAAGTAAAGGGCTGGAGTTTCCTGTCGTTATCCTTGGAGCGATGGACAAACAATTTAACATGATGGATTTGAGAAACCGCTATTTGCTTCATAAAGACTATGGGTTTGGTTCCCGGTATATCAATCCAGAAAAACGTCTTATGTTTCCGACTCTTGCTTACCATGCATTGAAGCAGGCGAAACGACGAGAATTGCTGGCAGAAGAAATGAGAGTCCTATATGTGGCCTTGACCCGGGCAAAAGAAAAACTGGTCATGGTCGGAAACGTCAATTCATTTGAAAAGAAACAGGAGAAATGGCAATCCTTTGCTGATTCCCCTGACTGGGTCCTTCCTCCTCATGAACGCCTGGAAGCGAAATCGTATTTAGACTGGGTGGGTCCTGCGTTAGTCAGGCACCATCATACAGACAACCTTCGTGGAGAAATCGAAGTGAAGACAGCCGAAGAAATTCACAACGATGAATCAGAATGGAAAGTCCATATCGCACATGGTAGAGAATTCGCTCTTTTGGAGGAGCGGGAAAAACACCGTGATGAAGAGTTGAAAAAAGCGGTTGCGGAGTGGGTAGCGGTAGAAGAGGATGCGCATGATAAAGATCTTGTCGAAAAGCGGTTGAATTACGTTTATCCACACCGTAAAGCAGCTCACAGCCGGGCAAAACAAACCGTCACGGAGATTAAGCGCCAGCGCGAGGTCAAGGATGAGTATTCCAGCGACCAGTTATTGACGCCTTACCGGGCGCCGATCGTCAAGCGTCCTCGGTTCATGCAGCAGGATAAGAAAATGACCGCGGCTGAAAAAGGGAGTGCCATGCATACGGTTATGCAGCATATCCCTATGAACAAAGAAATGGATCCGGAAGAAGTGGAAGAGTTTGTCGAGCATCTCGTGTTGAAAGAAGTCATGCGTCGTGAAGAAGCGGATGTCATTGATTTTGATGCAATAGCGGCCTTTTTCCAAACGTCAGTCGGTCAGCTTGTACTGCGGGCAGAGCGTATTGAACGGGAAGTTCCCTTCAGTATGACGCTTCCAGCTCATGAAGTGTACAAAGAATGGACAGCACCCACGGAAGAGCGTGTGTTCATTCAAGGTGTTATTGATGCAATGATTCCTTATGAAGATGGATGGATGATATTGGATTACAAGTCGGATACATTCCCCGAGCAATACCATTCTGTAGAGGAGCTCATGCGTGAACGATATGGAACACAAATCAATCTCTACAGTTATGCGTTAGAAAAAATATGGAAAGAGCCGGTCCACAGAAAATGTCTTTACTTCTTTGAAGGTTCCTATATCGTGGAGGTGGATGAAGATGGGGGAAACGTGTGAGTTGTGTTCAAGATCCCCGGTAGTAACGACAGAACATCATCTCGTTCCAAGGCAGTTCGGCGGAGTCAATGGTCCGACCATCATGTTATGTGATGCGTGCCACCGCCAAATCCATGCTCTTTTTACTAATGAAGAATTAGCTGCTTTTTATCATTCGGTTGAGAGGCTCAGGGACCACCCGGATATGAAGAAATACTTGAAATGGGTCCAAAAACAAGATCCTGAAAAGAAAATTACGATAAGAAAATCCAATCGTAAAAAGAACAGATAAACGAACCCCGTGCACTCGCTTCTTGGAGTGCACGGGGCTTTTTAACACTATAGTGACAGTTAGGGATGACTCACTTCAGTGGAGTTTATGATGTACATTCAACAGGCGGGATTTTAAGCGTTGGCAGTAATGTTCTGATCGTTCACATCCGGGTCGAATGGGTTAGTCGAACTGAAGCCGTTATTGGTCACGATCCAGTTTCCGGTGTTGAAACCTCCTGAACCGGCGTTGGTCTTTGAGGTGCTTTTAGGAGAAAGGTAGAACGAGTCTCCGAAGTTGACGACACCACCGCCCACGCTGTTGATGTTGATGGGCCCGACAATGGCCGGCATAAACATCGCCTCCTTTTCTGCATATCCGTTCTTTAGGTCTATATAGTAACAACCTATGCGAAAAACAGATTAAGGTTCATTGTTAATAATCCGGATGTGTTTGGTACGGGAGGAAGCATCGAAATGGTCAATGCCGCCGATTTGAAGCACAGCAGCTGTAGAAAGACCTTTTACGGAGACGTGATCGACTATAATCGGGGAGTTATGATAATAGAAGCTGCTAATTTCAATGGGATGTAGTGGAGGGGAAGGGGGGATTGAAAATATCGGATAGTCTTCGTAGTTGAATGTGTCGGTCGTGTATTCCTCCCCCTCTTTCTGGACGGCTAAAACAGTGGAGGTTGGAGATGCACGATAGACATCCCCAACCTCCATGACAGACCCGATCGTCACTGATTTGACTTCAATGTGATTGACATACACCATCCGCTTAATCATTCTTATCCACTTCCACTTCTCCATTGGATTCCAAGGGAGTGAAAGGGCCGATGATCAAAGATTCTGCAGGTGTGTCAAAATACGATTGGAGCCTGATCGTTTTGTTGTCTCCAATCAAAAAGACAGAGGAAGAAGAAACACCCGTCACCTGGATGTTACCTACATGAAGGCCGTAGTTATGAACGATGAAATTCATTCAAAATCATCTCCTTGAAACGTATCAAGATATTGGGCGATCGATGATCGGATCTCAGTTTGGATTTGATGAACCACTGCCATTGCGTCCATTTTTGTATCTTGATTTTTATAGTATTCCACTCTTTGAGAAAGTTGCTTTTGAACATCAGCGACAATTTGCTGCTGGTGCTGTTCACTTACATTCAAATCGTGGTCGCGGATATACTGGGCCATCCAATGAGGGATATCTTCTGTCATGAATGTATGCAGGGTGTGAAGGATCGGGTCCTCAGTATTTGTCTTCTGTGTGTAGAGGTCACCGACATCTGAAAGATCTGAGCCATTTGGAGTGAGTCCGATCTGCAGCGTTCCTTCCAACGTTTCTATTTTCAGTTGATCGAAATGGTATTCAATTTTTTCAATGACCGTTTTTGGTTGAACATTCGCTTGCAGATGTTCGATTTTATTTTGTAATTCCTCGATCAGCCGCTGCTGCTGTTCCACCTGCCGGAACATCTGCTGCATCCATTCATTCCAAGGATTGTATGAGTTCAAATGTGCTCACCCCCTCTGGTTACTTTATGCGGGGAAGAGGCTGTCTATGTTATGGAAAGTGGGACGAGTGGTGCGGCTTCCCCGATGATTTTGACTGAGCCATCCTGCGGTTTTGCAAGCTTTGCAGGCTTAGTGAATCCGCCTGTATTGTATAAGTCCGCTTTGGACTGTATGACACCGGAGCTTCCGATTTGGACGATAGAAGAATTAGAGATGGAGCCGATTCTGAGCACGTGTATACTGATGGACTGGTGGACGGTCAAGTTCATTCCTCCAACCTCCTAGGCATCATTGATAATACTTTGATCGATGTTTTCCTCATCATTGACAAAAGTATTGGAACGATTGATGTCGACATGAATTCTGTTCCCTGTATTAAAAGATCCGCCGCCTGCAAAGGTTTTCGCCCATGCTTGTGGGGACATATGATAGACATCTCCGACATTGAATATGCTTGAAGAAGAGATTGAAAGAATTTTAATCGCTCCCACTTTTGCTGGCATAAAAAAACTCCTTTCCACTATTTTATGAAACTAAATTGTTTAAATTACGTAATCGAAGTAAAATAAAGAGGATAGGGGGAATACATATATGAACACATCAGCTGCACCCATTCGTGAATCAGAAAGGTTAAGTTGGATTGACGCGGCCCGCGGCCTCGCGATACTCGGGATATTCATGGTCAATGTCCCTGCATTCAACGCTCCCTATTTCTTGTATGGCGGAGAAAGTGAATATTGGACTTCTTCTGTGAGCCATACGGTTCAATCCATCATCGATATTTTTTTCCAGGCAAGCTTCTATACGCTGTTTTCTTTTATGTTCGGTTTCGGTATGCAGATGATGAAGGATCGATTGGAAGAGAAGCAGGTCGCTTATCGCCCAGTGATTTTCCGGAGGCTGCTCATCCTGATTGGATTCGGTTTAGTCCATGCCTTTCTGATTTGGCACGGGGATATCCTATTATCCTATGGAACTCTCGGTCTATTGTTATTCGTCTTTTTCAATGCCTCCCCAAGAACACTGCTGCTATGGTCTTATGCAATGCTTGCATTGTTAGTGTTACCTCTGACACTGCTTCTTTTTACAATCAGGGGGCAGTTCGAGGGTATGGTTGACCATGCAGCTATCCAGCAGGCAGTAGGAAATTATAGTGAGGGTCATCTGTTGGCTATATGGCAGCAGAATCTGACCGACTGGCTTTATGCCCACCAGGTCGGGAACCTTCCGTTTCTGGCTCTAAGTCTTCTGCCGATGTTTTTACTGGGCATGTATGTTTGTAAAAAGCACTGGCTTCATGACCCGGATACCCACCGCCGTTCCATCATCAAAGTATGGGTCGTTACAGGTGTCCTCTTTCTTTCTTTTAAAGCGGGACCATATATGTTCGGGAACCCGGAATGGTTGGGGTTAGCTCAAGATAATATCGGGGGAACGGCGTCTGCCATCTTTTATGTCTTATCTATTACTTTATTATTCCGCACAAAAATAGGTTCGAAGATTGCTTACCCGCTCACCTGGATCGGTAGAATGTCGCTGTCCAATTATATTTTCCAATCCATCATCAGCTTTTTCGTTTTTTATTCTGTAGGTCTTGGATTGTACGGGAAGGTCACGCCTCTTTGGAGTGTAATTTTCGTTATTGTCGTCTTTTCCATCCAAATTTTAGCCAGCAAACTCTGGCTGCACCATTTCAAGTATGGTCCATTGGAGTGGTTATGGAGATCATTGACATATAACAAGAAACAGCCATTCAGGCGGAAGACAAAGGACGTTTTTTGAAAAAGGGGGCAGACCAATGAACAGGGCTCAAGTCGTCAAGGAAAGTCAAAAGTGGGTCGAAGAACAAATCATTTCCGAACATCAGCGGGAGCAGTTGATCGAGAGGTATCCAAAAAGGCAGAACAAACCTCTGCTCTTTACTTTTGCAGCAATCTTCATCGGTTTAGGTTTCCTCACATTCATCGCTTCCAATTGGTCCTTTATGCCGGACCTTGTGAAAATGGCTATCATCCTCGTATCTATGCTCGGTTTTTATGCAGCAGGAGAACAGGTGTACAGAAAACAATCACAACGGCTTGGGCTTAGTTTCATTCTTATCGCATTGCTCATTTTCGGTTCCGGGATATTTTTGACCGGCCAAATGTATCACTTCACCTCTTACAGTGCTTTCCCGTTCCTTATCTGGTCGCTTGCGGGGTACGGGATTTACCTCGTTTTCCGCGATCATATTCTTTTCATCACTACTGTCATCCTTTTAACGATCGGCCAGATTTACAGTGGAGTCGTGTTCCAAGAGTATCACTTCTGGCTCGGGCTGCTGTTCATTTTAGGAATCGGATGGGTAGTATATTCCAAAAAAGATCTTTGGCTCACTTTGGTTTTCGGTATCAGTTATTCGATCCAGTCTTTAGTATTCGTTTTGAACGAAAACCTCCAGTATTACTGGTTGATCGTTTTATTCCTCATTCTGTATTTACTGGATGACCTGCTTGCAGACCGAGGTCAAATAAGGGTCTTAAAAACGATGGCTGTTGTTTCAGTATTAATCGTCAATGGTTTCCAGGTCATCTTACTGGGCGTCGACGAACTTTTTTTGGAAGCTGAATCCACCTTCGCATTCTTTATCATTTGGGCAGTATTATTCGTTTTGACAGTCATTCGGTCGGCCTTGAGTTCGACCAATCATTACTGGATCGATTTGATCTTATTCGTACCCGTTTTCAAATTCGGTTTCGGTGACGCTCTGTCCTTGTTGATTTTGTTTGCCTATTCTTTACTTTGGCTGGTATCAGGGTATCAAACAGAGACTGTACGCTGGGTCAATAAAGGGACGGCAGCGTTCATATTGACGACATTTTTAGCTTATTTCCAGCTGGCCTGGGATTTTATGAACAGGTCGTTGTTCTTCTTTATCGGTGGAATTTTGTTATTCATGATGAGCTTTTTCTTAGAACGCAAACGCAGACAGATCCATAAAGGGGGAGGAGAGTCATGAAACGTAAATGGTTTTATGTCATCGTGGGTCTTCAAATCCTTTTCCTTGTTGGAATGTCAGTATCCTATTATGCAATGGACGTTTTCGGCGAATCGATCACTTTAAAAACGGCACCGGTCGATCCGAGAGATCCTTTTTATGGAGATTATGTCACTTTAGGTTTTGAAGTGGAACGTTTTCCGAAAGAAAAATGGTCAGGGTCTGAAGATGTAAAATGGAGAGAGCGGGTTTTTCTTTTATTAGAGGAAGGTGAAAAAGGGATCCACCAGCTCGTCAAAGCTTCTGAATCGTCATTTCAAAGTGGGGAAAATCAAATCGTTCTTCCAGCGAAGTTCGAATGGTATGATGAGCACACGGAAACCTACGTCGTAAATCTAAGTGTCGATCGATATTACATTGAAGAAAATACGGGGGAAGAGTACGAAGGCGAGGGAGATCGTTTGGTAGAGATCATAGTAGCCCCCTGGGGTCAGTTGAAAATCAAATCTCTCAAAACTATTGATTGATAAGAATGAAAGAAGCCGCTCCATTTGTATGGGAGCGGCTTCTTTATTATAGACTCAGCTTAAAACTTCTTTGATTTGTTGGATGGCCCAATCCAAATCTTCTTTACTAATAACTAGTGGAGGAGCGAAACGGATTACATTTTCGTGTGTTTCTTTACATAACAACCCTTTATCTTTCAGTTGTTCACAATACTTACGAGCTGGTTCCGTCATTTCAACTCCGATAAACAACCCTTTGCCTCGGACTTCCTTGATTTTCGGGTTATCGATGCTGCGTAGTTCTTCCATCATGTAGGTTCCAAGTTCAAGGGAACGTTCTGCAAGTTTCTCTTCTTCAATCACTTCAAGTGAAGCGACGGATACTGCACATGCAAGCGGGTTACCGCCAAAGGTGGACCCGTGGGAACCTGGATTGAACACTCCTAACACTTCTTTGTTTGCAACGACACAAGATATCGGGAATACACCTCCGCCCAATGCTTTACCGAGAATCAGCATATCAGGGCTTACATCTTCCCAGTCACAAGCGAACATTTTACCACTTCGGCCTAGTCCCGCTTGAATTTCATCGGCTACAAACAATACGTTTTCTTTTTGACATACTTCATAGGCTTCTTTCAAAAATCCTTCAGGAGGCATGACGATTCCTGCTTCTCCTTGGATAGGCTCAAGTAAGAAAGCGGCGGTATTCTCTGTAATGGCTTCTTTTAGTGCTTCTACATCACCGTAAGGGACCAATTTAATGCCTGGAAGCATCGGTCCGAATCCGCGCTTGTATTCTTCTTCAGAGGATAAAGATACCGCAGACATTGTACGTCCGTGGAAGTTCCCCGTGCAAGCGATGATTTCCGCTTGGTCTTCTTTCACTTTCTTTACATCATACGCCCAGCGGCGTGCAGCTTTTATCGCAGTTTCTACTGCTTCGGCACCTGTGTTCATCGGGAGCGCCATTTCTTTATTCGTGATTTTACAAATTTTTTCATACCAAGGACCTAATTGGTCATTGTGGAATGCACGAGAAGTCAATGTGACACGGCTCGCTTGATCTTGCAATGCTTGAATAATTTTCGGGTGGCGATGGCCTTGGTTGACGGCGGAGTATGCACTTAACATATCCATGTAGCGATTCCCTTCAGGATCCTCAACCCAGACTCCTTCTCCTTTTGCTATCACAATTGGAAGCGGGTGGTAGTTCTTTGCCCCGTATTCTTGCGTTTGATCGATGATACCTTGGCTCATTACTGACATACTATCCCTCCAAATTCATAAAATCTTCCTCCATTATAACAAATTTTGTTGCTATTTTCTTAAAACTTAGAAAACAGGGAAAAACGTCTTAGAATAGGCAGTGATCCGTAACTCGTGGTATCATATCAACAGAATCATTTATAAGGAGGGGAATAAGAAGTATGGCACATCTACATATTACCTCATGGGTAATCGCATTGGTCCTGGTTGGTTTGGCAACCACTTTCACCCGTGGAGGAAGAGAAAAAGCGGCAAAAATCTCACACATGATTTTACGTTTATTTTATTTATTGATTCTATATTCTGGCGGCTCGTTGTTTGCGAGCTATGAAAGTTATGGTGCTCTGATCATCATAAAAGTGCTTGTCGGCTTATGGGCAATAACAGCCATGGAAATGGTTACTATCAAGTATAAAAAGAAAAAGCCAGCTGCCCTTTGGTGGGGTCAATTGGTTGTCGCTGCTATAGCGGCTATCATCCTTGGCTTCGGTTTCTTGGGAGCTGGAGTACTTCCAGCATAATAAAAACGCTGCATGTAAATACATGCAGCGTTTTCGCATATAGGGGTAAAAGGTTTACGTGAAATTACTTATTCATGCTTCCGAATTTGGGGGGAACGGAAGCGAATCTGTTATCACTTATAATGATAATCATTATCAATGAGCGTGTCAATCGTCTTTTTAAAATTTCATATTCCTGCTTGCACCATCATATAGTAAGCTATGATGGTTTTTTTATGTCCTGTAAACGTATTTTTAAGAAGAGGGATGTGAGGCTTGAGTGTGTGGAATTGTTGGATGGATCGACTATAATCATAAATTCATTGATAAAACAATGATATTGGATCGGATGGCCGAAACGTTAAGACACCGTGGACCTGATGATTATCAGAAGTGGATTGAGGGTCCAGCAGCTCTTGGACATCAACGGTTGATTGTTGTAGACCCTCGAGGGGGCAGGCAGCCGATGATCAGGGAAGCCCACAATGAGAAGTATATCCTCTGTTACAACGGAGAATTGTATAACACGGAAGAAATCAGAAACCGATTGATAGAAAAGGGATGGAGTTTTCAATCTCATTCTGATACTGAAGTCGTTTTAATCAGTTACATGCAGTGGGGAGAACGTTGTGTCGACCATATGAATGGAATATTCGCTTTTGCGATTTGGGAAAAAAGAAGAGAGCGGTTGTTTTTAGCGAGAGACCGTTTAGGAGTCAAACCACTTTTTTACAGTGATCACTCGAGTGGTTTCATGTTCGGGTCAGAAATCAAGGCAATCCTGGCTCATCCTGATGTAGAAGAAAGGGTGGATAAAGAAGGGCTGCAGGAAGTATTATCTCTTGGGCCATCCAGAACTCCTGGTCATGGCATATTTAAACATGTGCAAGAAATCCGGCCAGGTCATTTTGCTGTGTGGGAAAAGGGGAATTTGACTGTTCGACGTTATTGGAATGTAGTCAGCCAACCTCATACTCACTCGTTCCAGGAGACCGTGGAGAGGGTTAGAGAGCTCTTCATCGATGCTTCTGAAAGACAGTTGGTCTCAGACGTGAAACTCGGCACTTTCTTGTCAGGAGGCGTTGATTCCAGTGCGATTACAGCAATAGCCGCCGAACACTATAAGAATGAAAAAATGGGGACTCTTCAAACGTTCTCCATCGATTACAAAGATCAGGATAAATTTTTTAAGAAGAATGACTTCCAACCTGACCGTGATGAAGCATACATTCAATTGGTAAGTAAACAGAACGGGACCGATCATACAGTGATGGAAGCGCGGACAGAAGACCTTGTAAATCGTCTTAAACGCGCTGTGGAACTCAGAGACCTGCCAGGCATGGCGGATGTAGATTCTTCACTGCTCTGGTTTTGTGAAAAAATAAAAAAACATGTGACGGTCGCTCTGTCAGGGGAATGCGCAGATGAGATTTTTGGCGGCTACCCATGGTATTACCGTAAAGAAGATCAACAACGAAAAGGGTTTCCGTGGATTCGCTCACTTCATGCGCGTGAGTCGCTCATCCTGGATGACTTGAACGACGATTTGGATATTGAATCCTACATGTTGAGGAGGTATCAAGAGACCATAGATGAAGCTCCCGTCTTACCTGAAGAAGGGAGGGCGTCTCAAAAACATAAACAAATGTTCTATTTGAATATGAATTGGTTTATGCAGACGTTGTTGGAACGAAAAGACCGGATGAGCATGGGGGCCAGTTTGGAGGTCCGTGTACCCTTCAGTGATCATCGATTGGTCGAATATGCCTGGAACATCCCTTGGAATATGAAACATCATAATGATCGAGAGAAAGGGCTCCTTCGTGAAGCTTTAAGGGGCATCCTTCCTGATAAAGTGTTGTTCCGTAAGAAAAACCCTTACCCGAAAACCTTTCATCCTGATTACACGAAAGCGGTGTGTACATGGATGAATGAAATCGCAGCAGACCCGAATGCACCGTTGTTTGATTTGTTCGATAGGAATAGAATCATTACGTTGAATCAATCAGAAGGGAAGTCTATTCAAACGCCGTGGTTCGGACAGCTGATGACCGGTCCGCAGTTGATTGCCCACTTATGTCAAATTAATTATTGGTTAAGTAAATATAAGGTTCGTTTATGAATGGAAGCCATCCTTGCTGAAGGATGGCTTTTTTGTTCATACGCAGGCACTATATGAAGATATTTAGCTTTTTGAATCTCTGTCAGGAGGATTGAAAGTAGAATGTTCACTGATTTGATACAATTTATAGGGTGTATGTACACCTGGCAAATTATCCGATTGACTTGTCTATGTGTAAAACGCTAATCTTAAATTACATTTCTAAATAATAAGGAGATTTTTAAATGAAACGATTATTCATGACTTTGATTCTCTTCCTCGTCTTGCCAACGGCAATGACAGTGCATGCAGAAAATGACACTCCACAGGAGGGGCAGGACCAAAGCATCTATTACATAATGGTGGACAGGTTCATGAATGGGACTACTGAAAATGATTATGAAACAAATTTGGAAAATCCGAAAGCTTATCATGGCGGAGACATTGATGGAGTGATTAAACAATTAGATCATATCAAGGAGCTCGGTTTTACGACTATTGAACTTTCCCCGATCATGAAAAATGAGGCGGGCGGATTTCACGGATTCTGGACTGAAGATTACCGGTCTGTTGAAGAACATTTCGGAACGATGGAAGAAGCCAGGAGCTTAGTGGAAGAAGCCCACGCCCGGGATATGAAAGTCATTTTTGACATGGTGATCGGCTATACGTCGGAAAATCACAGTTGGACTGAAGATGGCGATAAAGACGAATGGTATCAATCCAATGCGAATCAAGATGAACGGATACGCTGGACCAGGGGCTTACCTGCATTGGATCTGGAGAATTCCGAGGTGCAGCAGTATTTTGCAGAAACAGTAAATTTCTGGGTCGAGGAAACTGGAGTGGATGGTTTCCGTTTCCACCATGGATCTAAAAACCCAGAGGACTTCCTGAATCAATTGGATCAACAAGAAGATACTCAAGGTTTATTTTTGATATCTGAAGGGCCTGAAAGCATAGTGGATGCAACTGTGGATCAATTATTTTTCAACGAAGTCCGCAGTACATTTAAAACAGCAGGAGGTTCATTGGAAGAACTTCATAAAAATTCAAATGATAAAAACTTAACTATTTCTGAGAAAAGTACGATAAAAGAGTTAAATAACTTCAAAGATGTAAGGTTTACACACCTAGCTGTAAAAGAAGGACAAAACCCGATTACGAGACTGAAGCTGGCCTTGACTTATCTATATACATCTCCGGGAATACCGGTCGTGTATTACGGCACAGAAGTGCCGCTTGATGATGGGGGAAATTTGGAAGAAAATCCGATGATGAATTTCAAAGCAAACGATGAACAACTGAAGCAGAGAATTGAAAAGTTAAATTCTATGAGAAAAGAATTTCCTGCGATGACCAAAGGTAATTTCGAAGAAGTTTACAATCAGGATGGCATGGCGGTCTTCAAGCGTACGCATGAAGATCAAACGATGCTTGTTGCCATCAACAATGCTGAAGAAACTAAAACGGCTTCACTGAAAGGCTTGGAACAGAACCAGCAGTTGAGAGGTTTGCTGCATGATGGTCTGGTCCGTCAGCACGAAGATGGAAGTTATCGTATAGGAATGGAAAGAGAAACGGCAGACGTTTTCGTTGTAGAAGAAGACCAAGGCTATAACTGGTTGTTTATCGGCTTTGTCGGAGGGGTTCTCGGCCTGTTCATCATTGCAGTCACCATCCTTAGTTTGAAGAGCAGAAAAGCAGCTTCCGAAGAAGGATGATCGTCATTGAAAGACGAGGCAAATTTTTAAACTAAGAAGGTGGAAGTCGTGCGCGATTACAGAGATCAGTCGTTCATACAAATTCAAAAAACGTTGTTTGCAATCCATCAGTATATGGTGAGTGAACAAAAAGAATTCTTTTCAGCATCAACAAAAACTACTTATCTGAAGGCTGTACTCAGTCAGTTGAAAGAATTGAGTGAGGTCTATGATGAAGAGAGTATCAATCGTATTTCTACATTTATTTCCGCTCAATTTGAAAAAGGTGCTCATGCCTATCACGTTCAGCATGGGCGGGAATGGCTGGTCGCTCAAGGAGTCCACACCATTGTTAAACAACTGATTGTTAAAGAACTGGAGAGTGTGGATGCGGAAAGTGGTATCCATGTACCGATGGGTGCAAATGATTTAGCCATTGAAGCCGAAAGCTTTAAATCATTGATGGAGAAAGAAAAAGAGACTTTGGGGTTCGTGGAGGAGCCCCTCTCTTCCCCTTCCACACCAGAAGAAAGTGAAGCTTCAGCATCCAATGAGTCTATGAATCTTCAAATGGATGATGAAAGCAGTGAAGGTGAACTCAGTGAACAACCGCTCACGCAGCGTAGTGTGAAAGCTTCACTTGAAGAAGCTCTGGGTTTAGAAGAAGACGAGTTTTATGAAGAAGAAACTGCTTCTGTGAGTGAGAACGATCGTTTAGAAGACGATCGCTATTTAGAAGAGTTAGAGGCTCTGGATCAGGAGGAAGAAGAACTAGTTTCTGATTCGATAGCTGTAAGGGGGGAGAGTGCAGCCTTCCCAATAGATTTCAGCCCAGATGTAGAGGAAGAAGAAATGGAGGAGGAGTTCAACGACGAACCGGTTCAGAATTCAGAGCAAGGAGTGCAGGGTGATAATGATAAGATCCGCGTCCTCATCGTCGATAGTGACCCGATCACTCCAGCTCTGATCGAAAATTACTTGTCTGGAAACGAGTGGGTGATTAAAGCCTGCTCTCAAGGGAAGAAAGCTCTGGATGCCGCTCTGGAATTCAATCCTCACTACATCTTATCGGAAATCAAGATGGAGGATATGGATGGCCTGCAGTTATGTTATGAGATCAGAAAGCAAGAACGATTGAATCGTACAAAATTCTATTTTTTGACCACTCAGACTTTGCATCACTACATGGTTCGTGCGTTTGAAATGGGAGCGGATGAATATATTACAAAGCCGTTTTCTATGGACGTACTAAAAGCTAGGTTGAAAAGGGATTTAGTTAAATTATGATGGAGTAGATGCGAATGGTAATCACTGTATATTTTATTTTATTTTTTGCGATCTTTTTTTCCTTAGTTATCATAGGTTTGTTCTTTTATTTACTTACTAAAAAAATCATGTTGCGTAACAGAGCTAAAAAGATGCAGGATTTCCATGCGAAGGTCTACCCATTAGTAATCCGTTACATTACTACAGGTTACGACCGTCCGGTTTTTCTGATCTCTTCAAGTGCTAAGTGGCAGCGGCAGGTGATCAAAGAGATCGCCATACAAATTGCGGGTGTAATCAATAGCGAGAAAGAAATCGAACGACTGAACATTGTCATTGAAGATTTCGGTGTCGTTAAAGAAGTGGAAACGATGCTGAAGGATAAAAGGTGGTGGATCGTTTCGGCAGGAGTAAACGAAGCGACCGAGTTACACTTGAAACAGTTCGTTCCTATTATAAAACAGCACCTCTATACAGAAGAATATGATTTGAGAAGGTCAGTGGTCCGTGCTTTGTGTGAAATGGGGGAAAGCATTGAAGTGTTGAACTACATGGTCATTCATGAAAACGAACTCCCTCATAAAGTGATCGTCCACATCGGGGATATGCTGGTAAGTACAGGCTCCGATGATCCTACTTTGATTGATTATATTGTTCAGCATTTTCATCAAGTATCTCCTGAGCTGCAAGGCGTATTTCTTGAAATCATAGGGAAACGAAAAGCGATGAATCAACTGCCTTTACTGACTACTCTATTAAGGCGGGAAGAAAAAGAAATACGATTGAAAGCAATGAGAGCCATCGGAGATATAGGGATGATTTTAGAACCCGAGGCCATTTTCGATTTTTTATTCTCATCCTCTTGGGAAGAACGAGTACTTGCCATATATGTCATCCAAAGCTGTAAATTGGAACAAGCCATTCCGGAACTTGTTAATCATTCAATCCAGGACAAGAACTGGTGGGTGCGTGTCCGTGCTGCGGAAACTTTATATGCTTTTGGCGAAAAAGGTCGAAAAGAGTTGAAAGATGTCGCGGATACTCATGAAGATATCTTTGCTAAAGACATTGCGAATAAAGTATTACAAGAAAAGCATTTGAGAGGATCTTAAATGGACATTTTATTCTTTGATATCTACTACCTATTTAATTTAATCATTCTTTATTACGTGTTGTTTGTCGATTTCTATTACGTATCCCTGTTTTTGCTTTCTTTAAAACAAGTAAAACATTACATGAGAAGGACATCTCACAAGGTTTATAAAGATCTTAACCGGTCGCACCTGACCCCGCCTGTGTCACTGTTGATTCCAGCATATAATGAAGAAAAAACGATTGTCAGTAATTTATTGTCCGCCCTGTTAGTTGAATATCCCGAATATGAAGTCATCGTCATCAATGACGGCAGCACTGATGCTACTTTAGAGGAATTGATAGAATCGTACTCATTGCATGAGGTGAATGTACCGATCCGATATCAAATCCCTACAGAGGAGATTCGTGGAGTTTACCGCTCTCTTCAATATCCTCAATTGATCGTGCTGGATAAAGAGAATGGAGGGAAAGCCGATGCACTCAATGCAGGTGTGAACGCTTCGAACTTCCCTTATATCTGCAGCGTCGATGCTGATTCATTATTGGATCGGGATGCTTTATTAAAAACTACTCAACCCTTCATTGAAGGCGAGGATGATATTGTAGCTTGCGGGGGCATTATCCGTGTCGCCAATGGAACGACAGTAGAGGATGGACGTGTGGTCTCAGTAGGTCTTCCTAAAAATCCATTGGCCATCCACCAAGTCATTGAGTACTTACGATCATTTTTGATGGGGAGGCTCGGCTTCTCTGGCATCAATTCATTGTTGATCATATCCGGGGCATTTGGAATCTTTCGGAAGAGGGAAATCATTGAAATCGGTGGTTATGATACAACCACTGTCGGTGAGGATATGGAGATTATCATAAGGCTGCAAAAATATCTTTATGATAAAAAGAGTAAAGCGAAAGTTATTTTCCTCCCGAACCCGATATGCTGGACAGAAGCACCATCTTCACTGAAAGTGTTGGGAAGACAAAGAATCCGCTGGCATCAAGGGTTATTCCAAGCTTTATGGAAACATAAAAAAACGATGTTCAACCCTAAATATAAGCACATGGGATTAATCGCCATGCCTTACTTTTTCCTGGTCGAATTGATTGGTCCGACGGTTGAATTAGTCGGCACAATCCTTATGTTAGTCGGTTTATACTTTGATATCGTCAACGTTCCGTTTGCCATTTTATTCATTTTGGCTACTTTCGTTTTTGGAATGTTCTTATCGATGAGTGCGGTTCTATTAGAAGAAATGACTTTCCGTAAATATACGAGAGTCCGTGATTTCTTCAAGTTAATGTTATTCAGTATGATTGAGAGCTTTTGGTACCGTCAGCTCAATGCGATCTGGAGAACGATGGCATTTTTCAGAATCCGTCCGAACAGAAAAGCACGAAAAGGTGCTTGGGGAGGAATGGAAAGAAAAGGCCTATCTCAAGAAAATACGTAAGGAGAACGTTCATGATTAAACGAATTTTAGGTGTTATTTTCATTCTGTTATTTTTCATCCTCCTATTCTACCCGTTTCTTTCCTGGCAGTTTGATAGTAAGAAAGCATTATCGGTAGCTGTGATGGATAAAACCGTTCCACAAAATGATTATCGAGAACACAAAGGATTGTATTGGGTGCTGGACCATAAGAAGGTTCGTGACCCGTCTGGTGAATCTTATCAACTGGAATCGGATTATTATGGGTATGACCCTGAAGAATACCAAGGGGATGAAAGCTTTGAAATACCGGATCCAGTGGATTTGATCTATGTAGCTGATACGTATGGCGTGTACGACAAAGATTTGCAGGGCAACCCTTTAGGTGAGCGTTCTGAACTGTTATACGGCGGTCTTACGATTTATGAATGGAATCAAATCATGATGAACAAAACAGATGAGAACACATTAATTGTTGAATTCAACTCTCTGGCTTCACCAACGAACCCAAGTGTCCGAAAGCTTGTGGAAAAAAATCTCGGGATCACATGGACAGGGTGGATCGGGAGATATTTCAAAGAGTTAGATGATGGGGAAGTGCCGGTTTGGCTGAGGGAGAATTGGGAGCGACAGCATGATCAAGAATGGAAGTTCAAAGGGAAGGGACTTGCATTTGTGAATGATCATGATTATGTCATTGTACTTCCATCAGAAGATGTCCACGACAAGGTTCAATTCAAGTGGGAAAAAGAAGCCCGCTCCCTTTATCCGGACGCCGTCGATGGAGAGTACGGATACTGGTTTGACATCATCCAACCTACAGAAGAGGTGGATGTGGAAGCGCGATATGAATTAGCGATCAGTCCTAAAGCTGAAGAGTTGTTGGAAGATAACGGCATCCCTGCTTCATTTCCTGCAATTCTCCATAACAAGGAAAGAAAAACGTATTACTTTGCCGGAGATTATGCAGATGTAGGCGAAGACTATTATGCCCGCTGGTCGATGCCAAGCTGGTACAAGCATGTGAATTCATTTTTCAACGCCGATGATGCTTTCTTTTGGAAGGTATATGCTCCTTTAATGGAATCGATCATCGACGCACAATCATCCGTGGGGGAAAGCGATGTCTAAGTATATTAAAATCCTATTATTGCTCCTATTCTTAGGTGCTTTCGGCTTTAGTGGTGGAGGATACTTCCTGCTCTTCTTCATCGTTCCTTTTGAAGAGTGGTTAGTAGAAATCGGCCGGAAACAAAGCGAAATTGACAGCACACTGAAATATTTCGTATTCGGATGGGGACTGTTCGGTCTTCTTGTCACCTATGTCTTTTATCGCTGGGTCGTAAGAAAAGACAGAAGGGCCCTATCCTATTCAATCACAGCATTCTTCCTGGTCAATGCTGGAATCGTTTTTTACTTGTTCAGCAATACCAATTCTGCTTTGGTCGCTTTGAGTCAAGGGGAAGTCCAAGAGGCTACCGAACAAATCACGTTCGGACCATATCCTCAAAAAGATGACTTATTGAAACTTAAGGAAGAGGGGTATGATGGAGTCATTACTCTCTTGAATCCGACGATTGTTTTCGAAAATCAATTATTGAAAGAGGAAAAGGTAAACGGTGAAGAGGTCGGACTCTCCATCCATTCCTACCCGATGCTTCCATGGGTGGGGGATAATAAAGAATCGTTGGATGGTATTCTGAATTTGGTGAAGGAAAACGATGGGAAAAAGTATTACGTTCACTGTTATTTAGGAAAGCATCGTGTGGACTATGTGAAGAAATTGCTCGTCAGCGCGACAGGAATAAAGGCAGAAAAGCATGCTGAATTGTTAGATGATGATTTTGAGCGGGGAATGGTCTTCACTTATGATGACAGTCGAATTGTCTTAGGCCCTTATCCGACAGATCCGGAATGGTTCAGTCTGCTGAGGCATGAAATTAAGGAAATCGTAACATTACTTGATTCAGATTCCAGCTTATATGAAAAAGAGAAGAAGGTCGCTGAAGAGAATGGAATACAATTCACACCTATTGATGAATTGGAATTTTCAAAGGATGATATAGAACAGTTAGCTGAATATTTACAGAATACTGATCACAAAATCTTCCTCCATGGATTTGATATTGGGGATAGGATGCTGAAGTTGAATGTGATATTAAACAAAGGCTTATCGCCTATCCAAGAAAATCAGTTACCTGCTTCTGTTACCAATGTAGCTTATTGGCTGGCTGTAGGAAATGCGAATCTGGAACCTGCTGCACTCAATAAAGCCGGCATTAGTAATACGGTCAGTTATGGAACGGCTCCTTCTGCCGATATTGTAATGAATGATGATTCGATAGGGGAAGTTTACCGTGTGGCACAGTCGATTCATAGTTTGAAAGAGACGACATATGTGAAGGAAGAAGGTCAACTCAATCAAACATCCTTATTGATAAATATGTTGAATGGCTTTGAATACGGCATAGACGAGTCATTGGATGGAACAAAAGTGGAGAGTGGAGAAATCAACGTCATATCCGGGAATAGGAAAAGGTTCTTAGGACCTGTTCTGAATGAAGTCGAATGGGAAAACCATCTGCTTTCCAACGGAGTAGAACATGTTGTGATGGTGTATGCGGCAAGCGTGCATACCGAAGAGATGAAAAAGCAGACAGAACAACTTGCTGGTCGTTTTAACTTAACTTTTTCTAAGATTGATATGGTCAAAGGTTACGAAGATGAGTTAGTCAAAGAATTAGCAGCGAATGATCGAACGACCTATGTCATTACTGCGGAGGAATTGAAAGATTTAGTAAAGGAAGTATTCAAATAAAAATCCTATCGAATTGATTAAAAGCTCAGAGTCCATAAAGTCTCTGAGCTTTTTTCTTCTATATTTTAAGGCTCTGTTAAAGCTGTAATGGGGTTAGGTGTCCGGTCCGTTATTTACTCAGAGTATGGGATCGCAGGGAAAACAGTACGTTTTCCGCGGGGGACGCTTTAGTCTCCTTGAACTTCGTTCTCCGGGGTCTCACCTTGTTCCTTTTTCACGAAGGAGTCTACCTGTTTTCCCTGCCACCCCGTTCGTAGTTGGTGTAACGGACTTCGATTATGGCCTTTCGAACCTTCTACATTGAGGAGGAGTCATTACCAAGGCCGCCTCATACAAAACCCAGGACGAAAAAGAGCTGATATGAGCTCACATGTGAAATAACAACACCAAGCAATAACAGGACCTTATAAAAAGTAATCCCCTACGACCCTCTGATGAAAAAAGGAGTGAAACTGCATTTCCAGAACAGACGATTTTTAAAGTGGTTAGTAGAACTGAAAGGAATAATGAATTATTTTATTGTCTTTTGTTGTCTGTTCAAATAAATGACAGCTTCTGTATCGATGAAATTCGATTCAGGGATGGGTTTGTTGTTTTTCTTGTACACATAAAGCTTGTTCATCGTATCTGCCAGTTCATCCCTCGTCTGCTCCTCAATATTAAATTTCACCCCATATTGAAAGATTTCAGGTTTCACTTCACCTTTCCAAACGATCTTCCCATCAAGACTGTAATCTTTACCAAAAAGTTTGAAGTAAAAGCGCAGCATAATTTCCGGATTGACCGGCAGTTGCAGCTTAGTAATAAACCTTAAGCCGCCTATGCTGATATTTTCTATCAATACTTTTGATTTTCCTATAACGACGCTCTCGTTATAAAATTCTACGATTGAAAATGAGCCGAGTAATGGGTATGGAAATTCCATCCTGTAAAATTGACGGCGGTTTTTCTCAAAAGATAATTTGATCTGACTTTTCGGCCGTAGGATTCCTCTTTTCAAATAGAATTCATATTCTTGAGCCGGGAGGGGTTTGCTGAAGTAATACCCTTGAATCTGGTCACATTCTTTCTGCTTTAAAAATGAGTATTGATGGATCTCTTCTACTCCTTCAGCTACTACTTCGATACCTAATCCATGAGCTAAATGAATCATAGAAGAAATTATTTGGTTATCTTTATGGGAGTCTGCTCCACAGTTTTTAATGAAGCTTTTATCAATTTTGATAATATCAATATCAAACTCCTTTAATTGTGTAAAAGAGGTATAGCCTGTACCGAAGTCATCGATGGCTATTGATATTTCCATCTCTTTCAATTTACTGAAAATCTCGATTAAATATGGTTCCTTCGTCAATAATGTATCTTCGGTAATTTCCAACTCCAGCCATTCGCCTTTAATATTGTAAGCGTTCATGGTTTGAGTCAGTACTTCAATAAAGTCTTCTTTCATCAGGCTTCTAGGGGATATATTCACAGAAACCGGACGTACAGGGAGGCCATCATTTCTCCAGGAATCGAGCTGCTGACAAGCTTTTTTAATTACATATTCTGATAGCTCTATGATAAATCCACTTTCAACTGCCATGGGAATGAAGAGACCAGGAGAGATGAGTCCCCATTCTGGGTGATTCCAACGAAGTAATGCCTCTGCACCCTCCAGCTTTCCATTGTAACTATCTATACGCGGCTGGTAGTAAAGCTCAAACTGTTCCTCGCAAAGAGCTGTTCTCATGTCTTTCTCTAACTTATATTTTTTGAACGTAGATATATTTTTAGTGGAGGAATAGATTTTGAAATTGTTTTTACCATTTTTTTTGACCATATTCAGCGCGATATTGGCTCGTTGCAGCATTTCAGAAGATGTCTTTCCGTCAGTGGGGTAAAAGCTTATTCCGATACTGACTGTCAAATAAATATCATAGCCTTGGATGTTGAATGGGATTTCAAGAGTCTTAATGATTTCGTTTGCCAGTTGGTTCGATTTTATTGGTGTTGTATCCAATAGGATAATGTATTCATCAGAACCAAACTGAAAAACCAGACCGTCTTCTTTAACTAAACGGTGCAGCTTTTTTCCAACTTCTACGAGAACTTCATCACCAATTTCCAGTCCGAGAGTTTCATTGATGTACTTGAAACGATCAATGTCCACTGACATTAACGTAAAGTTTTCTTTATTTACCCAAATTCCAAAGATCCGTTCGAACTCTCGTCTGTTAGGAAGTCCGGTCAAATCATCATGTTTAGACAAGTAATCAATTTCATGTTCAAGATCCTTTTGGGAAGTAATATCATATAAAGCCCCGAGACACTGGATGATGACTCCTTCTTCATTTTTAATAGGAATAGTCTCTTCATGAAGCCATTTCACCTGATTTTTTTCCAGTTTGATCCTGTATGTGAGTTCGATTTTTTCACCTTTCATTAAATTAGAACGCGCATTTTCTACCTTTGCTATATCTTCAGGATGGATATACTCATTGCTGATATCAGGTTTATCATAAAATTTCTGCAGGGGAAGATCGTAAATAGATTCGAGTCCTTTGGATGCGAATGCCAGTTCATTGCGTTCCATATCGAAACACCACAGCCCTATGCTTAAGTTGTTGTAGATGTTTTTCAGATATTGTTCTTTTACATCAAGTTCTCTTTGGATTTCCACTTCTTTCGTAATATCCTGGATTATCCCTGTCAATAGGTAGGGGCGGTTCTCTTTGTATTGAATGTTGGCGACAGATTTAAACATTTTTTCTCCGTCATTTGAATTGATTTTGTATTTCAATGTAATCAATTCATTTATTTTTTTGTCCGAGGTGAATTGTCCCACCATGGAATTGAAATCTTCAGGGGCCATTAAAGACTGAACATGGGAAGAGATATCCTTAATGTCCTTAATATCCTTAATATGGAGATACTCGTAAGTGATTGGGGAACCGATAAAGGATTCTTCTTCATAGTTGTACTCAAATGTCCCAAGGTTGGCTGAAGTTTCCGCAAGTTTCAATGCCAGGTTTCTGATTTGCAAGTCCGTTTCCACTTTTTCCACCTGACTGATGTTTTTGAACATGATAAATACACCCATCACGATTTCATCCTTGATGTGCGGAATAAAACAAGTTTGGAGAACCACTAGGGACCCATCTTTATACTTTCCGTTTAAAAATCGAATGTGTGTATTGCCATCGCATGCATCTTCTAAATATTTCTTAAACTCAATGGATGACTTTTTTTCAAAGCACTTGTGTAAAGGTCGATTTTTCGAGGAGGAGAACCCGAGTTGTTTGGAAAGGGGGTGATTGTATACCATTTCTTTGCTCGTTTTGTCCATGTAATAAACGGTATCTGAAACAGATTCAAAAAGATTAGTTATTTCCTTGCTTTTATCAGGTAATTGGGGGAGTCTTTTTACAGGTATGTTTTTTTTGAATTTAAAAAATGGTTTGGAAGACCGTAAAACCATTGTTTCGCCTCCTACAAAAATAATATAATCTTGCTTCTTTACCCCTTTTACAAAATATTAAACACTTTTCGACAAGGAAAAACAATATTTTTTTGAAATAATAAAGTAAGGTTTTTTTGCTTATATAAAAAGAAGTGAAAAGAGGCCGTGGAAATGGAGAAACTCCCATTTCCACGGCCTCTTTTCAACGTGCTTGCTTACTTTCATTGTTTGTTCAAATGTAGGAAAGACAGACATGAAAAATGAGTTTAATTACTTTCTTTTTGCCTTGATCTTCTTTTTTTCATAAGCCATAGAATGATTCCAAGTCCAAGCAGGATGACTAAGACTGGAGAATATCCGATTACAAATATCGTCATGAATGAGAAGAATTGAAGGATTCCGTTCAAGGAATCATTGAAGGCTTTTTTTGTTTTCTCCCATGTATTCAATTGTTTTTGATCCACTTTTGGAACAACCACTTTCGTTTCTGTAATGGATAGAGTAATGGTTGAAAAGTCACTTTGGTTTTTTAAGTAGTTCATCTGTCCTTTTAAGGATTCTATATCTGATTGGACACGTTCCAGGTCTTGAGAGATTTTGATCAAGTCTTCCGTTGCGCTGGCCTGGTCTAAAAATGTCAGCAGTCTGGATTCTACCTTTTCTTTCGCCGCAAGTCTTGATTCAAGGTCGACATATTCTTTTGTGACATCTCGTCCAGAGACATTTTTTGATAAAAGATTATCGCTTATTTCACCAAATGCAGTCATCAATGATTGGAAACGTTTTTGTGGTACCCGGAGACGGATAAATCCCTGACGGTTTCCTTGTTCAGTTTTATGGATGTTGGTTTCGACCATATATGCATCGTATTCATTCATTTTTTTATCCAAGTCCTGAGTAAACTTCTCATAATCGTCCGTTTCCAATTGGATATCTGCTTGATAGATCATCATTTTATTATCTGTATTTTCCGATCCATCTTGCTTTTCTTCTGTAGCACTATCTTGTTTTGGTGCTTCTGATATTCCATGGGACTTGGACTCTGATTCTTCAGTGCTTTCACCTTCAGAGTCGGCTGTTTCATAGCTGGATTCTTCTCCACCTTTTCCGCTGCACGCAGATAACAACAGGACAAATATGAGAAAAATAAAGCCGGTTGTTTTACGCATAAAAAGACCCCCTTTTTACGTTAGACGTAAAGAAGGGAGTTTAGTTACAAGTATGTTGGTGATATTTTATTTGTGAGTGTCATTTAAGAAGAATAGGGCGATTGTTCCCGGGCCTGCGTGGGCTCCGATAACAGAACCGATCATATCGATGTGGATGTCTTTGGTTCCAAACTCCGTACGGATCATGTCTGCTAGTTGTTTTGCAGCTTCTTCATCGTCTCCATGACTGATGGCAACCCGCTGATTCTCCAAATCGTTTCCACGCTCTCCCATCAACTCAACCATACGTTTTAGAACTTTTTTCGATCCTCGGATTTTTTCCAGAGGAATCAGTCTGCCTTCTTCCATATGAAGGAGAGGCTTGATTTTAAGAAGTCCACCTACAAAAGCAGCTGTACGACTTACACGGCCCCCGCGCTGTAAGTATTCAAGGTCATCTACCGTAAATAGATGTTCCATATGAGCGGCGTGGTATTGACCGATTTCCAAGATGTCTTCAAAAGTACGGTCTTCATTCGCTAATTCAGCTACTCTCATGATGATTAAACCGTATCCTAAAGATGCGGCTTTCGTATCGATGACTTGGAATTGGGCATCAGGGTGTTCTTCCTTCAATTCTTGTTCAATCATCTTAGCTGTTTGGTATGTACCTGATAATTCAGAGGAAAAAGCAAAGTATATGAATGGCTGCTCCTTTTGGATATAGTGCATGAATCGATCTCTGAAAGCTTGAGGGGAAACTTGACTCGTTTTCGGTTCTTTCCCATTACGCATTTTTTCATAGATTTCCTGGGGTGAAATTCCTTCCCCGTCTTCGTATTCTTCTTGATCGATGGTCACTCTTAGTGGCAATACATCGACAGAATAAGATTCTAATGTCTCTTTAGGTAAGTCACATGCGGAATCACACAAAATTTGTACCGTCATAATCGTCATCCTCTGCTTTTTATTTATTCTATCTTTAGTTTAGGCACAATAGAGGAAGTAGTCAAAATATATTTGAACCTTATTGCGACTTCGACATAAGGTGACAGGAATTGGTATTTATTTACTTGCTTTTACAACTTTCTGGTGATAAAAAGGAATAGAAGCTTTGTTAGGAGGGTTTTTCTTGTTCACTGTTGAAATAAAACGTATATTCATCGTATTAGTGGGCGCAGTACTTAATGCTGTTTCTTTGAATTTATTCTTGATTGAAGCAAACGTTTACGCAAGTGGTTTCACTGGTATTGCGCAATTGATGACCAGCGTATTGACCGATTTTTTAGGCATCCAGGGGCTTAGTACCGGTTTGATTTTATTCATACTTAATATCCCTGTCGCTATTCTAGGTTGGTATAAAGTAGGGAGGGGCTTTACCGTCTATAGTGCAGTGTCAGTAGCCTTTACGACACTTTTTTTGGAAATCATCCCTATAGAGCAATTATCAAATGATATCATTCTAAACGCAGTTTTTGGTGGTGTCCTTGGTGGTATGGGAGTAGGTATAACCTTGAAGTGGGGTGCTTCCACCGGAGGTCTCGATATTATCGCCATGATTTTATCGCGCATGAAGGATCGGCCGATTGGAACGTACTTTCTATTCATTAATGGAGCCATCATCGTTATAGCTGGATTCCTGTACGAACCTGAAAATGCGCTTTATACTCTTTTGACTTTATATGTAACGACACGCGTAATTGATGCAATCCATACTCGCCATGAGAAACTGACAGCTATGATCATTACGAACAAAGCTGCCGATTTGGAAAAATCGATCCACGCTCAAATGGTAAGAGGAATCACAACGCTGCCTGCAAGGGGAGCTTTTACACAACAGGATAAACATATGCTTGTCATGGTTATCACAAGGTATGAGTTGTATGATTTACAACACATCATTTCTGAAGTGGATCCTCAAGCCTTTACAAACATCGTTCAAACAACGGGGATTTTCGGCTTTTTCAGAAAAGATGATAAATAGTTGTAACTTTTCTTCCTTGTATACGACAAATATCACAAATAGCAAATACAGAGGAGTGGCGTGATGAAAAAAAGAACAGCCATCATGATGGGGGTTTTAGCCTTCGGGTTAATCGCATGTGGAGCGGAGGCTGAAAAGGAATCGGCCGAGGCACAAAATAAAAAGGAGGAAACTGTGGAAACTTCTTCTAATAATCCAGAACCTGAAATCGATGTGGAAAAGTTGATTGAACAATTGTCCATGGATGTAGGGATCGAAGCGTCAGAAGACGCAGTGAGCTTTGACTTTTCATTGAAAAACACAGGAGATTCCCCGGTGATCTTAGGATTCACTTCCAGCCAAAAATATGAAATCAAGGTGAACAACTCAGAAGGGGATAGTGTGTACACATTTTCTGCTGATAAAATGTTCACTCAAGAACTTACAACGGAAGAATTGGGTTCAGGAGAATCCCTTACAGCTACAGAGACGTGGACCAATGTCAAAGAACAAGGAGAGTATGAAGCGACGATCACTTTCCTAGTGGATACGATCAATGATCAATCTCTTGAAGCTGTACCTTATCAAGTAACTCAGTCCTTCACGGTCAATGATGAGAACTCTGCTCAGGCTGAAAATGAAAAAGGAAAAACATATGGCAAGGGACAGGCTTTTCGTGAGGTTACTGTATCAGGAGAGAATGGTTCCTATGTAATTCAAGGAGAAGCGCGTGTGTTTGAAGGCTCTTTCCTATATAGCGTCGAAGATGGTCATAACGTCATCATCGAACCGACACCTGTGCAGGTATCGGATGGAGCTCCTGCCTGGTCATCGTTTGAGTTGAACATTGATGTCCCTGAAGATAAACGCCCGGACTTCGGTTTAGTTACACTGACTTTATTTGAAGAGAGCTCAAAAGACGGAAAGCCGACAAACGTAAATAATATACCTCTTGAAAGTTTTCCTTCTGAATAAGGATAAATAAAACCGCCACGATATGAATCGTGGCGGCTTTTTTAGTGTGATTAATATCCGTATTCAGTCAGTACACCTTCGACTTTTGGTGTCAATACATCCCAATCAGCGTCAGGCAGTTTATTGACAGTGATGAAATTTTGGAAACCGAAGACGTTATCGACACCGTCGAGTTCCATTAAGTCATTCATGATTTTATGTTCACTTGTTTGTCCAGGCATGACAGATACACTGCCGTCTCCTTGGAAGATCATAGAATCTGTCGTGAATTTTCTTGCGTTCGGGTTTGGTGTTTCTTGTACTTGTACAGCCATATTCATTAACCTCCTTCTATCAACTGTTTTTATTTTACCAAAAAAAAGCCTTAGTCAAAACTCCTAAACATTATAATGATGGAATTGGTATTTCCTGTGTTACAATGTAATCAATTTAAGGGGGGGTGCCCTATGGAAACGCGGTTGATCGATGTTTTACAACCAATAAAAAATAATGACTATGTTTTGCCTGAAAATCAAAGTCTTCAAGAGCTGACGACGATGATGTTACAAAAAATCGGGTCCGTGCATCCGTTTTTACGTGATGATCTCATTCATTCCATATTCACCAACTTCATTGAGCGAGGTCACTATAGCCATGAACAGTTAAAGAATATTCTTCAATCAATTTTGAACAAAAATTATTTGTTTTACAGAATCAGTTCTTCCAAAAAAGAAGAAGATGCTGTATTCAAACGTAGTTTTTCTGTTTTACTGATTCCGCCCATCATTGAAAAGCATAAAAAAACCCCATTTTTAAAAGAAGCTGAAGTTCTTCGTGTGTGGGATAATTTAAAGAAATATATGCAACAGGAAATGGATCACAGAGGTTATGTGCAAGATAAGGGGTGGGCACACGCGATCGCCCATGCTGCAGATGCCATTCATCATGTTGCGGAATGTGGTGAAATCACCGAAACTGAAGTGAAAGAAATGCTGCCGATCATTAAAAGTCAATTTTTAATCGACCAGCCATACTTATATGACGAAGAGGAGCGGATGGTCACAGCGATCATGATGATGTTCAAAAAAATCCAACCAATAGATCGTGTCGAATGGCTGGAGACCCTGCTCTATTACCGAGAGAGCTGGCAGGATCCAAGAGAAGATATTATTATCAATAATGCGAAGCACCTATTACGGGCATTATATTTCCGTATGCTGGACGGAGAGTACAGGGATCTTAGGCAGGTTTTAGAAAACTTACTTAGGGAACTTAGGAAACAAGAAGCTTATTAATGAAGACGGAGGTCACATATGGTTAGATGGGGGCTTTGGATCGGGACGACTTCAGGAATCGTACTTGGAATGTACATGTGGTTTGTTGAACTCGTGACAGGAAAGAAAGTGTACACACTTTTAATGAATGTGGATTTCATTCCTGTGATTGGTGGTATTGAATGGCCGGTTATCATCGAATGGTTCTTTCATATGATCATTTCCTGGGTGATAGGGGTAATTTATGTGCTGGCATTTACAAGAGGTTTTTTGAAGGAAACGAGCAGAAATCTTTGGCTCTTATCAATAGGTCTGACCGCCTTTGCTGCAACTACTTACGTCCCTTTGACCCTGCTGGCCATTAAGGAGACCCCTGCAGTTACAGATGTTGAGGCGGTCATTTATTGGCTCGTCGGGCATGCTTTGTATGCCATTACATTAAGAAAGACCTACTATCGACCTTGATTTAGTGTTGTTGCATTTGTATTTATTATAAGGCTCTGTTATTGCTTGGTGTTGTTATTTCATCTGGAAGCTTGTATCCGCTCTTTCTGTCTTGGAATTTGTATGAGGCGGCCTTTTAGAATGACTCCCTTTCCGTGGGGTACCGTGATCCTCCTCAGGCTACGCCTTCCGGGGTCTCACGATGTACCTTTATCCCACAGGAGTGTCGCCATTCTAAAAGGCCGCCTCTTCAAAGTAGGAGGGTAGGAATGGCCGTTACCGAAGTCCGCTACACCAATTACGAACGGGATGGCAGGGAAAACAGGTAGACTCCTGCGGGAAAAAGGAACAAGGTGAGACCCCGGAGAACGAAGTTCGAGGAGACTCAAGCGTTCCCCGCGGAAAGCGGACTGTTTTCCCTGCCATCCCATGCTCTGAGTGAATAACAGACCGGACCCCTAATTCTAGACGGGGACTATTTAGTAATCGTTTAAAATATCAACAACAGACTTTAACAGAGCCTATTATAAAAAAGTCGCGCCTGATTGCTTACTGGCAATCAGGCGCATTTCATTTCAGAAAATAATCAGGGTCGTTATTATTGTAACTAAATAAAGTAAGATTTGCGTCCAGCAAACGACCGAATTATTTTCCTGTTTAATACAAAAAGAAAGCCAGACCCTCCTGGGTCTGACTCTCAAATCGTTATCGCAAATTCTGTTGGTGATTTTCAAGCTGCTGTTCAAATTGCTGTAGCTGTTGTTTCTCTTCTTGAGAACATTCGCTATATGCGGATTGAATCGCCTGCTTGGCCGCCTGCATGTCTTGTTGACTTGCTTTTTGGTTACCACCACGGTTTTGGGTGAAGCGGTTCATTGCATTTTTAGCATTTTCAAATAGATTGTTCGCCATTTTAAAACCCTCCTACCGTATGTTGATCAGCTTCCATCTCTTTTCGATTCGCATCTGAGAGCCGTTTTGGCTCCATTCTGCTTTCATCGAATGGACGGACTTCTGTATATCTGTTGTCTTTGCGATCTTTCTTCTGCTGTTCCATGACAAGCCCCTCCTGTCATAAAAAAAGCCTGAACGCTTTCACGTTCAAGCTTAGTATGGGGATTTCCTTACGTTCTAAACAAGGAAAAAGTTGTCTCACATGGCTTTTTTATTTAGATTCAAATAATCGGTCAAAAATGCATCGATCCCGTCTTCTTCATTTGTTCCGGTGACATGTTTTGCTACAGCTTTTAATTCATCAATGGCATTTCCCATAGCGACACCTACTCCAGCATAGTCGAGCATTTCTAAATCATTGTCTTCATCACCGAATGCGATGACGCGACTTTTGGGAATGTGGAAATAACGGGCGATTTTATCAAGACCGACAGCTTTATTCATCCCGGCTCGGACAATTTCTATGACGTGCCAAGGCGCGCCCCACTTGCGGTGTTCGATTAGAGAAGCTTCTTCGTCCAAGCGTTCGCGGAGTTTTTTGATTTTATCTTCTTCGGGGTGAATAAGGAGGGAAGTCGGGTCATCTTTCAAATTAGATTGTAATCTTCCCACAGTGATTGGTGAATCATCTTTTCCTTGGAAAATTTTCATGATTTCATCATCATATTGATCCAAATATACTTGATCTTTTACTTCGGCGAGAATGTTCTTCACTCCAAGTTCATGGCACACATGAATGATTTTGTGGGCAGTCCGAATTCCAATCGGTGAGTGAATGGCATCCCAACGATGATCTTTAGGGTGGTGGATCAAAGCTCCATTGAAGTTGACCATAGGTGTGTCCAACCCTAATTCTTCATAAAAATCGATACTGGCTCTGTGAGGACGTCCTGTTGCGATGACAACGATATGTCCCTGCTGCATGGCTTGTAAGACGGTTTTCTTCGTACGTTCACTGATGACTTTGTCGTCTGTCAACAGTGTGCCGTCTAAGTCTAATGCGATTAAATGTTGTTCATTCATTTCTTTCACCTCATTTGTATGTATAGTTTAGTGGGAAGAAAACCCATTGTAAAGAATTTCCCACTGCGTTACCTAACACTTTCCAATTAAAAAAGGCAGTGTTACGATTATATTGTATCAATATAGAATTAGTAGCAATTAAATGAAAAGTAAAGTTTTTATCAGAAAGGAAACAGAACCATGATCGGCATATATCGTCAAACACTCAAAGACATACCTGTATTAACTGTTGTAGAGTCTGCAAAACAAAATGATGCTTTACCTGTGTTCATTTATTTCCATGGCTTTACTTCTGCAAAAGAACATAATTTACCACAAGCATACTTATTGGCTCAAAAAGGATACCGCGTCATACTGCCTGACAGTGCGTTTCACGGAGAACGAGATGAAGAGTTATCAAAGGATGAACTGAACTTCAAGTTTTGGGATATCGTGTATCAGAATTTAAAAGAGCTGCAAGATATGAAGGACGAATTGGATCGATCTGGTTTAATCCAAGACCGAAGGGTCGGGGTCGGTGGCACTTCAATGGGAGGCGTAACCTCCACAGCAGCCATGACAATGTACCCGTGGATACAAGCTTGTACGTGCATGATGGGGTCTCCGAAGCCGGTAGCATTTGCTAATAAGCTCATTCAGGACGTCGAAAAGACAGGCATCCAGCTGCCGATTCCTCAAGAACAATTGGATGAATTATTCGAGTCGTTGAAGGGGATCGATTTGTCTCTTCAACAAGAAAAGCTCGCAGGCCGCCCTATATTCTTTTGGCATGGGGATGCAGATCCGGTCGTTCCTTTTGAGCACGCCTATGATTTTTACAATGATGCTCTTAAATCATATAAAAATCCTGAAAATATCCGGTTCTTCAGAGAGGTAGGGCGAGACCACAAAGTCAGCCGTTTCGCTGTCCTTGAAATGGTGAACTGGTTAGAATTAGTCTTATAAGGAACCTGGTATTTTATTCTGAAGAGAATTTTGGTTATAATAGGGTTTGAAGATAAGTGAAGGGGGAACAAATGTGAGTACTGCACTTGAAGAAAATGCAATGGGTGCCCTTGAGAATGTCATTGACCCTGAATTGGGAATCGACATTGTCAACTTGGGCCTGGTATATGGCGTCGACATAGATGAAGAGGGAAACACGACTGTAACGATGACATTGACGGCAATGGGATGCCCTTTAGCTGGTCACATCGAGCAGGATGTCAAGCGCTGCCTGGCAGATCTGCCGGAATTGAATGAAGTGAAGGTTAATATCGTATGGAATCCACCTTGGACGAAAGATCGCATGAGTCGTTATGCGAAAATCGCACTGGGAATTCCAGATTGATTTAAACGAAAACCCCTGCCGCTCGAATCGGTAGGGGTTTTTACATAAGGCTCTGTTATATTCTGTTGTTGATATTTTAAACGATTACTAAATAGTCCACTTCTATGATTAGGTGTCCGGTCCGTTATTTACTCAGAGCATGGGATGGCAGGGAAAACAGTCCGCTTTCCGCGGGGAACGCTGAGCCTCCTCGAACTTCGTTCTCCGGGGTCTCACCTTGTTCCTTTTTCCCGCAGGAGTCTACCTGTTTTCCCTGCCATCCCGTCTGTAGTTGGTGTACCGGACTTCGATTATGGCCTTTTCGACCCTTCTACTTGAAGAGGCTGCCTTTTAGAATGGCGAGACTCCTGTGGGATAAAGGTACATCGTGAGACCCCGGAAGGCGCAGCCTGAGGAGGCTCACGGTACCCCACGGAAAGCGAGTCATTCTAAAAGGCCGCCTCATACAAATCCCAGGACAGAAAGAGCTGATATGAGCTCACTTGTGAGATAACAACACCAGCCTTTAACAGAGCCTTACATAATCGAATAAAGGGGAGAGGTCAATGGTAAAGGAAGCACCGGTATTCCAAATTGTAGGCTTCAAAAACAGTGGAAAAACGTCACTGTTGCAAGAGTTGATTGCCTACGGAACGGGCAAAGGGGAGCAAATAGCTGCCATCAAACATCATGGCCACGATGAACCGCTGAAAGTGATGCATCATGACACAGACAGCTATCGTCTGCATGAATCAGGAGCGTTTATGACAGGAGTGGACAGCGCGCGCAGATTTCAACTGGAACTTGATCACAGGGATTCATTGTCTTTAGAACGCCTGGTAGAACTATATCGTTTCTTTAACCCTGACTTGATTGTGATCGAAGGGTTCAAAAATGAACCCTATCCTAAAGCTGTTGTAATCAAGCGTTCAGAAGACCTGGATTTACTGGAACTATCCAATATCAAATTTGTCATCACTTGGGATTTGAAATTGACGGAAGGCCTTGATTTCCCTGTTTATCATTTGGATGATTGGAGAAGACAAGTGCCTGAAGTATATCAAGTTGTTACAGGGGGAGTGTAATGAGCCGCAACTATTGGATTACTGAAAGCGAGCTCGATGTTCAAGAAGTGGTAACAATAGTGACGAGAAGAAGCGCCGGTGCCATCAATACGTTCATCGGTACAGTAAGAGAGTGGACGGGAGATAAGAAAACATTATATTTAGAGTATGAGGCTTATCGTCCAATGGCTGAAAAGAAGCTGGCTGAAATCGGACAGGAAATAGAAAGACGATGGCCTGATGCAGAGACTGCTATCGTTCATAGGATCGGTCATTTAGAAATCTCAGACATAGCGGTTATCATAGCGGTTTCCACCCCTCACCGAGCTGATTCTTTTGAAGCCAGTCGTTACGCAATTGAACGTATAAAGGAAATCGTCCCTATATGGAAGAAAGAACATTGGGAGAATGGAGAACAATGGATCGGTAATCAGAAGGAGACTGTTGAAGGTGCTCCGACAGAGGAGGAATTCAAATGAATGAGTTGTTCTTCTTTGCAGAATTAAGAGAAAAAATGGGAAAAGAGCTTTTAAAAAGAGACGTTTCAGGAATGAATGTCCAAGAAGTGAAGCAAGTACTAATCGATGAATATGAGCTGATTAAAATTAACGAAGCCATGGTTGCGATCAATGAAGAATTCGCCTCCTCAACAACCGTGGTTCGTGAGGGAGACAAAGTAGCCTTCATACCACCTGTAAGTGGAGGGTGAATACGGTAGTACTTATGGTGTGTATGTATCGGTTCCAACATTAATGTGCACAAAAAAACTCCGAGTAAAGGCTCGGAGTTTTTCTATTGAGTGTCTGCTGATATAACGGACCATCATGTTAATACGATCAATAAAACAATACCACCCACAATGAAGCAGTAATAGGCAAAATACTTCAGGTTCCCTTGAGCCATAATATTCATAAACCACTTCAATGCTGCATAGGAAGCTGCCACTGAAGCCAATAGTGCTATGATATAGCCCATCCAAACATCAGGGGATTTCGCACTACCAATCAATTCGTCGATAGAAAGCAGCATCGTTCCCAGGCTGACTGGAATATACAATAAGAAAGAAAATCGTAAGGCTGTTTCCTGCTTCATACCTAAAAACATCGCAGCCACGATCGTAGCTCCAGATCGACTGATCCCCGGTATAAGAGCGATAGCTTGAGCGAACCCGACGATTATGGCATCTTTCCAGTTCAATTGCCCGTCACTTTTTCTCCCGCGCAAGTTTCTGATCAGCCATAAAGCGACACCGGTAATGATCAACGTAATTCCGACAGTTTGTGTAGTAGATAAATCCTCAATGGCATCCCCTAGTAAAATTCCTATAACACCGGCTGGAATCGTACCGATAATCAAATAAAGAATAAAATCAAAGTCGTTTTTTTGGCGGTCATCCTTCGTAAGTATGTAGCCGATTCCGTTTTTGATAAGGCGTATCAAGTCATTACGGTAAATGATCAATACGGCAATCAGAGAACCGAAGTTGACGAGCACTTCAAATCCGAGTCCGTCGAATTCAAAACCGATCAAGTCCTGCACTAAAACTAAGTGGCCGCTTGATGAAATAGGGATAGGTTCAGTGAACCCTTGAAATAACCCTAAAAATAAATACTTGATCAAAATCCAAATCTCTTCCATATCCATTTCCCCCTATGTGTACATGCAAAATAGGTCGTGTTGACACTATATCTTTAATCGATTTTGATGTGCAATCAGTCAAGATGATCATTTGTGTCAAATATAATATGTATCCGTTTTTCATCAAGAAAAAACGTTGCCATCACTTGACAGCAACGTTTCTAAAATAATGTTTATGCTTCTTCTTCTTTAATGATTCCTTCACCCAGAACTGCTGCGACCACAGTGAATAGAATGGTCATGATGATGACTTGTGAAAGATGGAAACTACCACCAGCCATATTACTAATGACATAGGCTGTCATTGAGCTTAATAAGAAAGCCCAAATCAATGTCCAAATGATCCGCATCGTTACTCACCTCATTTTTACACAATCTATGTCTATATTATCAGACTTAAAAGGAAAAAGAAATATGGAATCGCTTCATCATCTTTGAATTTATTGAATAAAATGAAGAGATGATGAAGGGGGAGGACAAATGCTGGTTACTGTAAAGCCTTGCTTTCATTGGATCGGTTATCATATATGCTCTGCACTGCTTCAAGAAGGTGTTCATGTCGTAGGGATTGACAGGATGGAAAACTGCTTAAGTGATGAATTGTATATGTATATAGGTAGAAACAGCAACTTTCAGCATTTCTACCATATAGAGGACAAAGAAAATCATATTCATCATAATGATGGGGAGAAAACGGTAAAGTATGATGGTAAGAATTTGATCATTGAAACTGATCAGGGAGGATGGAGAGAATCGATAGATCTGCCCCAGCTATATGGGGAGTGGATGGATATTCCCCAGACTGAAGTGGAAACTGAGAGGGAATTCCAGCAATGGATTCAGCATTCCGAAGCTGTTTACATCGGTGATTTTTTGGAGTCTTTCATTCCGTATTTATTGGAGCGTGGGAACAATCGGGGTTTTTCATTCGCCCCTGTCTTCGATAATGAAAAAGAAGAAAAAAATATACATGCGACTTGGAAAAACATTCATTGTTCAAAAGCTATGGATTAGAAATGCACATTCACATTTACTTTAGGTCAGGTTACAAGGTAAAATAAGATAGGTAACAAGTAGCGTTGTATTGGGAGTGCTTTTTCGTGAAAATCATCAATCTTTTCTTACTAATGATTATACTCATCATCATATCCGGATGTAACTATATATCTAAAACAGGTGAACAGAAACAGGTGGGAATGCTTGTAGAAACTACGATTCACGATCAAGCGTGGGGCCAGCAGGGCTACATGGGATTACAAAGCATCCAGGATGAATACGGCGTAGATATTTATTTCAAAGAAGGTATCAAAAGCTATGCAGATACGGTTCAAGCTGTAAATCAACTTGCAGAACGAGGCGTACAAGTCATTTTTGGTCATAGCAATATATATGGAAAACATTTTCAAAGTATACACAAACAATATCCGGAGATTCATTTCATTTATTTTAATGGTCAATTCTCTGCTGAAAATGTAACAAGTTTGAACTTCAGTGCCACCGCCATGGGCTTTTTCGGAGGCATGGTAGCTGGTGAAATGACAGAAACCAATGAGATTGGAATTATAGCTGCATATGAATGGCAGCCTGAAGTCGAAGGATTCTATGAAGGAGTCATGTATCAAAACCCTGAATCGGAAGTTCATATCTCATATACAAATGATTGGGAAGGTACAGAAAAAGCATTGATGTTATATGAACAGATGGAGGAAAAGGGTGTGGATGTCTATTTCCCTGCCGGAGACATTTTCAATATTCCGGTCATCCATGAGGTCCAAAAAGATCAGCATTATGCAATCGGCTATGTATCGGACCAATCAGGCGTCGCTGAAAATACAGTATTGACCAGTACTGTACAAAAAGTACCTGTGGTTTATACGTTGGCAATGGAGCGTTATGTCCAGGACGACCTGCCTGGGAAGGCATTACACTTCGATTTTCAGCAGGGGGCCATTGAATTGGGCGAATTCAGCCCTGAAGTTCCTGATCCATTCCGGAAGGAAATAGAGCGGGCGGTAGAAAAATATATTGAGACCGGCAAGCTCCCGAACGAATAAAGGCTCTGAAGCATTCACCAGCTTCAGAGTCTTTTTCATTTTTTGAACTTATCCATGAAGGGTTTTACCATTGGTTCGACTGCTTTCCATGTCTTAGACATTTCTGAGAAGAGATCAGACCAATCCATGGGCTGGGGTGATTGTTCTTCCTGCTGTTCTTCCGTATCTTCTTGTCGAGGAAATGACCAAAAATCATCAAATGGAGAAGACTTTTTTCGGGACATTTCTACACCTCCTCTATGGTATTGTATGTATAAGACCCTCGCTATTGTGGGCTGAGAGAAGAGTTTTGTGTAAAAGTACTCCACTTGCAGAAATGGGATAGATGAATTAAAATTAGTACCAAGTCATAAGAATTGATATAAGAAAAACCTAAGGGGATGAATATATGAACGCAGGAATATTAGGTGTAGGTCACTACGCCCCGGAAAAAGTCCTTACCAATCAAGACTTGGAAAAAATGGTCGATACAAGTGATGAATGGATTCGTACCCGTACAGGGATTGAAGAGCGCAGAATAGCGTCTGATGATATGGATACGAGTGACATGGCCTATGAGGCAGCGAAAAATGCATTGGAAGATGCCGACATGCAGGCTGAAGATCTGGACATGATTTTAGTTGCTACTGTAACACCAGATACACCATTCCCTTCTGTAGCTACGATGCTGCAGCACCGTTTAGGAGCCAATAAAGTGGCTGCAATGGATGTAAGTGCAGCATGTGCGGGATTCATGTACGGTGTCATTACTGCACAACAATTCATTTCAAATAATGCTTACAAGAATATTCTTGTAGTTGGTGTTGAAAAACTTTCTAAAATTACGAACTGGAAAGACCGTAATACATGTGTATTGTTTGGTGATGGCGCTGGTGCTGCTGTCATCGGACCAGTCAGTGAGGATAAAGGGATTCTTTCTTCTGAACTAGGCTCAGACGGCAGCGGGGGAGAGTATCTCTATCAAGATGATACTTTGTTCATGAATGGTCGCGAAGTTTTCAAATTTGCAGTAAGGCAGATGCCTGAGTCTTCCGTGAATGTCGTTAAAAAAATCGGCTTAAGCGAACAGGATGTGGATTACCTTGTCCCACACCAAGCGAATATCCGAATCATGGAAGCTGCAAGGCAGCGCTTAGGCATTTCAGAGGATAAAATGTCTACTCAAATCAAACGCTACGGAAACACTTCATCCGCATCTATACCAATTGCTTTGTCAGAAGACGTAAAGGCAGGTAAAATAAAAGATAACGATTTAGTTGTTCTTGTCGGATTCGGTGGCGGACTCACATGGGGAGCCGTTGCCCTTCGATGGGGTAAGTAACCAAGGAGGAATAGAATTATGGATAAACGTCGTGTTGTCATTACCGGCATGGGAGCCGTGACTCCAGTCGGAAATTCAGTAGAAGAAATGTGGAAAAACATCCGTTCCGGCCAATCCGGCATCGGAGAAATTACAAAAGTGAATAAAGATGATTATCCTGTCAGTGTTGCAGCTGAAGTAAAAGACTTCGATCCATCCAATTATATCGATCGCAAGGATGCTCGTCGTATGGACCCATTCGTACAGTACGCTATGGTCGCTTCACACATGGCTGTTGAAGATGCAGGTCTTGAAATCAACGAAAGTAATGCCGAAAGAACCGGTGTATGGATCGGATCCGGAATTGGTGGAATGGGAACGTATGAGTCACAATTCGAGACGTTCCAGCAAAAAGGCTATCGTCGAGTAAGCCCATTCTTCATTCCGATGATGATTCCAGACATGGCCGCTGGGCAGGTTTCTATTTCACTTGGAGCAAAAGCAATCAACTCCTGTACAGTGACGGCATGTTCATCCGGTGCAAATTCCATCGGTGATGCATTCAAAGTCATCCAAAGAGGGGATGCTGATGTCATGATCGCCGGCGGAACAGAAGCACCAATGACTAAAATGTCCTTTGCAGGATTCGCTTCTGCCCGTGCCATGTCCCTTAACGAAGATCCAAAAACTGCAAGCCGTCCGTTTGATAAAAACAGAGATGGTTTCGTAATGGGTGAGGGAGCTGGAATCCTGATCCTGGAATCATTGGAATCTGCTAAAAAGCGCGGAGCTAAAATTTATGGTGAACTTGCTGGCTATGGTTCTACAGGTGATGCCTATCACATCACATCTCCTGCACCTGAAGGAGACGGTGCTGCAAGAGCTATGAAACAAGCCATTGAAGATGCAGGGATGCAACCATCTGAAATCGATTATATGAACGCGCACGGAACTTCCACAGAATTGAATGACAAATATGAAACACATGCTGTGAAAACTGTGTTCCAAGAACATGCCAATAAACTGGCCATTTCATCTACCAAGTCTATGACTGGACACCTATTAGGAGCTGCTGGTGCAATGGAAGCGGTCATCTCACTGAAAGCGATCAATGATGGCATCCTGCCTCCAACGATCAACTATGAAACTCCAGACCCAGAGTGTGATCTAGACTATGTACCAAATAAGGCACGTGAACAAGAAGTGAATGCCGTTCTTAGTAACTCCTTAGGTTTTGGTGGTCACAATGCCACGCTTGTTTTCAAGAAATATAAGGGTGAATAAAGTAAAACCCGGTGCTCAGCACCGGGTTTTTTTATTGATATTGGAAGAATTGTTGAAGAGTCTCTTTTGTTTTATCTTCATCGTGAGCAAGAACAAGTCCGACGGGATAAGGCTTTCGTTCATTCCTTACATTATCGTTGGTCGGAATTTTAATTGTTTCCATATCCTCTGAAGGATTCAACAAAAAATCTTTTCCGATAGAGATGACTTTCTGTTTCGTTACATTTGTATCAATATATGGCTGGATTGTTCCGATCATTCTCGGGGCCTTCATCAACCCGTTGATGGATGTCATCTCTTCTTTCAAAAGATGAATTACCTTTTGTTGTCGATCGACTCGACCAAAATCACCTTGATTATCGCTTCTGAAGCGGACATATCCAAGTAATTCTTCACCTTTTAAGAGATGGGTGCCTTCTTTTAAGTCAATTTCAACACTGCCTCCGGCAGATTTATAGTACATATCTTTTTCAATAGTAATCTCAAGCCCCTCAGGTACCAATGTATCGACAGCCCTTGTGAATGCCTGGAAGTCGATGATTGAATAATACTCCATATCAAGCCCGAAATTATGTGAAATGGTCTGCCGTAGTAACTCCGGCCCTCCAAAAGCAAAAGCTGCATTAATTTTGTTATACCCATGCCCGGGGATCTCCACATATGTATCTCTCATGATAGAGGCCATTTTTACAGATTTCTTTTTTTCATCATATTGGGCAATCATGATCGTATCTGTCCTTGGGGTTTCCTCGTTTCGTTGGTCCACGCCTAAGAGAAGAGCATATAGAATGTCATCTCCATTGTCTACTCCTTCGAAAGATTCAGCGTATTTACTTTCTGCCAAATATTCATCATTTTGATTCCCGGTGGACGTACTGTATTGTTTTCCAATCGCTTCTCTTTTACCAACGATATATTCATAACCTTGGTACCCAAGAAAAGACAATAGCAGCAAAGATAAGACAGCTAAGAATGCTTTCATTCTCTGCAGCTGCTTCCGGCTGTTTCTTTGAGATCGTGAACTACCCAAACTGATCATCCTTTCAACTATCCTGTCTCTTAATTTACCTGTAAAAGCTTGGTAAGTAAAGAGGGAGAAAAGGGGATTCCGACGCATGAGAGAGAATCACTTTTCATAAGATAACAGTAGGAGGACAGGCCGGAGGGGATGCAGGATGTGGTGCTGGATGTTGTTATTGACTGGTTTTGGCCTTGCAGTTGCAGGCGGCACAGTGACCATCACATATTTGAACTTAGTACCTGCAGGTTTAAGCTGGTGGGAATTCGCTATTTTAATCCGCTCAAGAGTAGAGTGTTACTTTTTTCCATTTGGAATATTGATGATCTTGACCGCCATTTCTCTGATGAAAGATTAGTTTAGTAAAAATTGGTTCTATAGAATAAAAAAGCCAGTATTGGTCATAATGTAACCTAAAGAGATCACTGAAATGAAAGTGAGGGGCCGACATGTTATACATGCATGATCTATGGGTGAACTGGTTTGAAGGTGAAGAGAATGGGTACAACGTATGTCGATTTCATGAGTGGAGAAAAGAAGATGGGATTGAGCTGATTGATCAAATTCCGCTTTTACTGGTGACAGAAGATATGTTCAACTTTATCGAAAATGATTTGCAGGATCTGCCGCCATCTTTTCTGCAGGAAATTCATCGCAAAACGTATATGAAGAAAAATCAAGAACGACACACCGTAGAATATGCAGCAGTAGTAACAGACGGACAAGATGTCATCGTGTTTGACACACTCGGTTATACACTACCGGTCAAAAAGAGCAGATTGATCCCCAGGCAGGAAAGGCTTGTATTTGAAATGGTTCAAGGGAAAAAGCCGAAATCATACTTAATAGAAGAAAGTACAAAAAAAGAACATCATATTCTATCTTTGGAACCAGCTCATATGTCAGGTTTGACTAGAAGAGAGCGTCAATTGAAGCAGCTGTTGATGATGGCTTTGGATCAATTGAAGCATTCTGATCATCCGGAAGAAGTCAGATATTGGCTTACCGAATGGGACCCGGGACAATATCCTTACATCAAACAGTTGTCTATTGATGAAGCTTGGGAACGTTTATATGAAGGAACACGAAATGGATGGACACCATTCCATGAGGACTTATGCGGGAAGATGGTAAAGGGGCAGGCCTTTTTCGAGACGATTTGGCAGGGGGAAAACCTTGATAAATCTCATCATCTAAACAGCCAGAATTGAGGATTATTATCCCAATTCTGGCTGTTTGTTTTGTTTCTTTATTATTTTTTCTTCTTTACTCTTCCTAAACCCATCGCTTTTTTCGCTTTTCTAATCATCTTATTCGCTTCAAAAGAGGCTTGATCTGCCCCGCGGTCCAAGATGTCATCAAGCTCTTCTGAGTGAATCAATTCTTCATAGCGCTCTTGAATAGGTTTCAATGTTTCAATGACCGCATTCGCAACGCCTTCTTTGAACTCTCCATAACCTTTATCGGCATATTTTTGTTCTAAATCTTCAATCGATTCTCCTGAACAGATGGAATGGATGGTGAGAAGGTTAGAAACCCCCGGCTTGTTCTCCTTATCGTATTTCACGATTCCATCTGAGTCCGTGACCGCACTTTTCACCTTTTTCAAGATCTTCTTTTCATCATCGAGCATAGAAATATACGCTTTTTGATTCTCGTCTGATTTACTCATTTTTTTCGTAGGTTCTTGGAGTGACATGATCCTCGCACCTACTTTTGGAATACTCACTTCCGGAACTGTGAATATATCATTGTATTTGTTATTGAACCTTTGAGCTAAATTCCTTGTCAGCTCTAAATGCTGTTTCTGGTCTTCTCCAACAGGGACTACATCCGTCTTGTACAGTAAGATATCCGCAGCCATAAGTGGAGGATAGGTGAGGAGGCCGGATGTTACGCCTTCTTTTCCACCCTGTGATTTATCTTTGAACTGTGTCATTCTCTCTAATTCACCGATGTAACTGACACACTGCAGCATCCACCCCAGCTGAGTATGGGCAGGGACTTCGGATTGAATGAATAATGTCGATTGTTCAGGGTTGATCCCTGATGCTAAGTACAGGGCCGCTAACGATTTAATGTTTTCGCGAAGCTTCAATCGCTCCTGGGGAACAGTAATCGCATGTTCATCTACGATACAGAAGTAGCATTTGTGCTCTTCCTGCATTTCTACAAAATTTTTCATGGCTCCTAAGTAATTTCCTAATGTCAAAGTGCCGCTTGGTTGAATTCCTGAAAAAATCGTCTTCATGTCTATCACCTCATCTATTATTTTGCATTAAAAAAATCATTCATCGCTTCCTGTTGGAAGGGACGAATGATTCCGCGGTGCCACCCTAGTTACTTTACAAATAAGTAAAGTCATCTTGTATATCGTTAACGCCGATCTACGTCAAAAGAAGCTCCGAAGCCCCAATTCCTCCGATTGCCCTCAGCTGTTCGCAGCGACCACAGCCTCTCTGAAAAGGTAACAATAAAGAGTACTTTATCTTCATCTAAGCTTTTACGTATTGAATTAGTAAAGAAATTATATAGGACCGACTGACAAATTGCAAGAAGTTAGAGGTTGTAATAAACGACCAGCAGGGTAAGTACTCCTATTGTAAGAAGTCCACCGTGAAATAAGAAGAACTTGAGCCAGCTTTTTTCTACAGTTTCTGATGGCATCGGTTTCTCTTTCCAATCATCCATATAGTCCTTTTGCTTGGAGACCCGGTTCGTAAACCTTCTGAAACTATAAGTGATGGCATCAAAGAAACCGCCACGAATCACCCATAGTAGAATACCGACAAATAAATAAAAATAAGCGATATAAAAGAGTTGGTTGATGTAGTGGAATAGATCGTATACCGGAGCAAGTACTGCGAACAGCAGAGTTACTATTCCAACATTAAAGGTCAGCATCATCCACTTATTTCTCATTAAGTTCATAGCATTACACATCCCTTAATAAACTCTATGACAGTATATCACGTTTTCTTTATTGAGTGAATGGTGAATCATTAATAAACAGAAAATTCTGCATTAAATAAAAATTGCATGTCGTATGCAAGTGCTTTAACGTATGAATGTGTTGAATCAAATGTAGGGTGCTGGAGTCCTCTTTTTTTTATACATTTGACCTTATATTTAATAATTTTAAAACGAAAATTTTGTAAAATAAACTAGGTAAAAAGTCCCTTTTTATGTTACAGAAACGTAATAATGGCAGGATTCTCTAAAATTTGCATAAAAAAAGGTATCGCCAAATAGTTAGAAAACTTGTATAATTCGATATGTGGCCGCTAAGCCACGACAAATTTCAGAAAATTTTTAGGGGAGGTCATTTTCAAACATGAAAAAGACAAATTGGCTACTGCTAGTACTAGCACTAGTACTAAGCATGTTCCTAGCTGCATGTTCCGGCGGCGGAGACGAAGGCACTAGCTCCGAAGGCGAAGGAAGCAGCGATGGGGGAGAAAAGAAAGAAGAAAAAGCAGATTCACAAGATAGTGAACAAGTACTTAACATTATGGATTCAGCAGAAATCCCGACAATGGATTCATCTCTTGCGACGGATGCTGTTGCATTCCAATTCCTTGGTTCCACAATGGACGGGCTTTATCGTCTAGGTGAGAACGGAGAAGTTGAACCAGGTATTGCTAAAGAACATACTGTAAGTGAAGATGGCCTTACATGGACATTCACTCTACGTGAAGACGCTAAGTGGACAAACGGTGAAACTGTTACAGCTAACGACTTCGTTTATGCTTGGCAGCGCGCTGTAAATCCTGAAACTGGATCTGAGTACGGTCCATACATGATGGGTGGAGTTATCAAAAACGCTCAGTCTATCGCTGATGGTGATACACCAGTCGAAGAGCTAGGTGTTAAAGCTGTTGACGAGTATACATTTGAAGTAGTTCTTGAGAAACCAGTTCCTTACTTCAAGTCCCTTACTACTTTCGGTACATTCCTACCGTTGAACCAAAAGTTTGTTGAAGAGCAAGGCGACAAGTATGCTCTTGAAGCAGACACTCTAGTTTACAACGGACCATTCAAGATGACTGAATGGAAACACGGTGAAGGCTGGACACTGGAAAAGAACGAAGATTACTGGGATGCTGAAGCAGTTAAGCTTGAGCAAATCAATGTTAAAGTTGTAAAAGACGTTGCTACAGGTGTGAACTTGTATGAAACTGGTGAAGTCGATCGTGCAGGTTTATCTGCAGAATTCGTTGACCAGTACCGTTCTTCTGATGATTTCCGTATCTTAGAAGAGCCTGTATTGTTCTACTTGAAGTTCAACCAAGAAGCTAACGAGATTCTTGCTAACGTAAAAGCTCGTAAAGCAATGCAAATGGTTATCGACCGTCAAAGCATGGTTGACGTTATCTTGAACAACGGTTCTATTCCATCTGGTGGAGATGTTCCTAAGAACTTCGTTTCCCACCCAGAAACTGGAGAAGACTTCCGTGATATCAATGGTATGCTAGTTGAGAAAAACGTTGAAGAAGCTAAGAAGCTTTGGAACGAAGCGAAGCAAGAAGTCGGACAAGACACAGTTGAGCTTGGCTACCTAGGTGGCGACAGTGAAACTGCTAAAAACCTTGATGCTTACTTGAAAGATCAGCTTGAGCAACTTGAAGGCTTGACTGTAAAAGTACAAGCTGTACCATTTAAAGAGCGTATCGACCGCGATAAGAAGATGGATTATGAAATCCAATTCGCTGGTTGGGGTCCTGACTACATCGATCCAAACACGTTCTTGAACATGTGGGTAACTGGTGGCGGAAATAACCACACTGGCTATTCCAGCGAAGAATATGACGCTTTGATCGAGAAAGCGAATACTGAATTTGCTAAAGATCCAGTGAAACGTTTCGAAACATTCCTAGAAGCAGAAAAAATGCTTATCGAACAAGATGCTGTTCTTGCACCTCTTTACCAGCGTGCAAAAGCACAACTTTGGAAGCCTTATGTTAAAGGCGTAATCGTGAACCCTATGGGTCCTGATTTCACTTACAAGCACGCTTATATCGAAGGCAAATAATAGTCGTTAGTCATTCTAACCACATATAAGCTAGCTAATAGGGGAGAGAGTATATGTCCGAGTTGGCGTATACTCTCTTTTTCCCTGTAAACAAATTTTTCAAAGTATAGACAAATTTCTGTCAATTCCATTATGATAGAGATGCAGGTTTCAAAATTATAGGAGGTGTTGTTATGACACGTTATATACTTCAACGTTTAGGCTACATGATTATAACGATGTTCTTGATTGCTACCTTTACGTTCTTCTTGATGAAGTTCTTACCAGGAACTCCCCTAAGTGCTGCAGATAAATTGTCAGAAGAACAGCAGGCGGTAGTGTTAGAAAAGTATGGATTGAATGATCCAGTTCCAGTTCAATACTTCAACTATATGGTCAATCTAACTCAAGGTGACTTGGGTATTTCATTCCAATTCGACAACAGAGAAGTTACAACCATCATTTTGGAAAGAATCGGTCCTTCCATGACATTAGGTTTTCAAGCAATGGTAATAGGGACAATTTTGGGAATGTTATTAGGCTTAATTTCAGCCATATATCATAACGGCTTCCTGGATTACGGTTCTACATTCATCGCAGTAGTCGGTAAATCTATTCCGTCCTTCGTATTCGCAGGTATTTTACAATACTTCGTCGGGGTAAAGTTAGGCTGGTTCCCAGTTGCCCTGTGGGAAGGCTGGGAGTATACGGTATTACCAACGGTTGCGTTGGCCATCTTCCCAATTGCAATTGCAGCCCGCTTTATGAGAACAGAAATGTTGGAAGTTTTAGGGTCTGACTATATTACGACGGCACGTGCAAAAGGTGTCAACAAATTCGGAGTCGTTTTCAAACACGGATTGCGTAATGCGTTGATTCCATTGATCACTGTACTCGGTCCATTAGCAATCGGCTTGATGACAGGTACGCTGGTTATTGAAAATATCTTTGCCGTTCCAGGGATAGGTGAACAGTTCGTAAAAGCGATTAACACCAATGATTTTCCAATCATCATGGGAACTACGTTACTAATCGCATTCCTTTTCATCTTCATCATCCTGGTCATTGACCTTCTATACGGAGTCATTGATCCAAGAATTCGACTAGCTGAAGGAGAGTAGTAACAAATGGAAAATCACAAACCGTCAAAAGATTTGTTCGTTCCAGTAGAGCGGACAGACAATGATAGCGAAAAAATAAATCGCCCGAGTCTTTCTTTCTGGCAGGACTCTTTCATCCGTCTGCGTAAAAACGTAGGTGCGATGATAGGCTTGTTCGTATTGATTGCATTAGGGGTTATGGCAATTTTCGGACCTTATATGAATTCATACGGTGAATTTGAACAGGATTTATCCAGAGCCAAAATGCCACCAAAAGTTGAGGGCTTAGGCTGGCTTGGAATGGATGGAACACTTTCTTCTGTCCAAACCGCTGATACATTGGAAAAAGCTGAACAAAAAGCTTACATGCGTTTTAATAATCAAGAAGAGTTCATTACTCTGCAAACATTGAATGATGGTTCTAATGGTCAACCGGCAGAAGTGGAAGCTGAATACGACGTGTATGCAGCTAAAGGTATGGAAGACCAATCGTTCTGGTTTGGTACAGACGGACTGGGGCGTGACCTGTGGACACGTACTTGGATGGGGACTCGTATTTCCCTATACATCGCTTTATTGGCTGCAACTATTGATATGATCATCGGTGTAGCCTATGGTGGAATCTCCGCTTATTACGGTGGAAGAGTCGATAACTACATGCAGCGTATCATTGAAATTTTAGTAGGTATCCCGAACTTGGTCATAGTAATCTTGATGATTTTGATACTAGAGCCCGGAATATTATCAATTACGATAGCGTTGACGATAACCGGCTGGATATCGATGGCGAGGATTGTCAGGGGACAAGTGTTGAAGCTGAAGAACCAAGAATTCGTGCTGGCATCTCGGACATTGGGTTCAAAAGACAATCGCATTTTACGGAAACACTTAGTGCCTAACGTGTTAGGGTTAATTATCATCAATACGATGTTCACTATCCCTGCTGCGATATTCTTTGAAGCATTCTTGAGTTTCATCGGATTAGGTTTGCCGACACCAATCGCGTCATTAGGTACGCTGATTGATGATGGATTCAAGTCATTGCAGATCTATCCACACATTTTATTATTCCCGGCAATTGTAATTTCTCTAATCATGATTGCTTTTAACGTCTTAGCAGATGGTCTTCGTGATGCATTCGATCCGAAGATGCGTGAATAGGAGGTAGGTGTACAAAATGGACAAACTTCTAGATGTTAAAAACTTACACGTTTCATTTGACACCTACGGCGGTGAAGTCAAAGCTGTACGTGGGGTCAATTTCGATTTGAAAAAAGGGGAAACTCTTGCAATTGTAGGAGAGTCAGGTTCCGGTAAATCGGTAACTACGAAAGCTCTCATGCAGTTGATACCGAAGCCGCCTGGTCGAATCAAAGAAGGAGAAATCCTTTTTGAGGGAAGAGACCTGGCAAAAATGAATGAAAAACAAATGCAGAAAATCCGAGGAAAAGAGATTTCAATGATCTTCCAGGATCCTATGACTTCTCTTAACCCTACCATGAAAGTCGGAAACCAAATCATGGAGGGTCTTATTAAGCACCAAAAGATGAATAAATCACAGGCTCGCAAGCGCGTAGTAGAACTGCTTGATCTTGTAGGTATCCCTGATCCAGAAAACCGGATGAAACAATATCCGCACCAATTTTCAGGCGGGATGAGACAACGTGTCGTCGTAGCGATTGCCCTGGCTTGTAATCCAAAGCTGTTGATTGCCGACGAGCCAACGACTGCACTGGATGTAACCATTCAAGCGCAGATTTTGGAGCTTATGAAAGATATCCAGAAAAAGACGGATTCCGCAACAATCTTCATCACGCACGATTTAGGTGTGGTTGCAAATGTTGCAGACCGTGTAGCTGTTATGTATGCAGGTAAAATTGTTGAAATCGGAACAGTCGATGATATTTTTTATAACCCGAAACATCCTTACACATGGGGACTTTTAGGTTCTATGCCGTCTCTTGATAGTGCTGATGAAGAGTTATATGCTATTCCAGGCTCACCACCAGATCTATTGGATCCTCCTAAAGGAGATGCTTTTGCAGCGCGTAACGAATATGCACTTCAAATCGATCTGGAGCAAGAGCCTCCAATGTTCAAGGTTTCAGACACACATTATGCGGCAACTTGGTTGCTTCATGAGCATGCACCTGACATTGAACCGCCTGCATCCATCAAAAAACGTATGGAGGGTATGGCGAATACATCCAGCGAGTCGAAAGGTGAGCGTGTATGAGTCAAGAAAAGCTTTTAGAAATCAAAAATCTTAAACAACATTTTAAAACTGGCCGCCATAGTGTTGTCAAAGCGGTTGACGGTCTGAATTTCGATATCTACAAAGGGGAAACATTCGGTCTCGTTGGAGAATCCGGCTGTGGAAAATCTACGACAGGTCGTACGATCATTCGTTTGTATGATGCGACAGACGGCGAAGTCCTCTTTAATGGAGAAAATGTACACGGCAAAAAGAACCGTGATCAAATGAAAAAATTCAACCGTGAAATGCAAATGATATTCCAAGATCCTTATGCTTCTCTTAACCCTCGTATGAAGGTTGAAGATATCATTGCAGAAGGAATGGATATCCACGGTCTAGCCGGCTCAGATAAAGAGCGTAAGGCCAAAGTACATGAATTGTTAGAAACAGTCGGTTTGAACAAAGAACATGCGAACCGTTACCCACACGAATTTAGTGGAGGGCAGCGTCAGCGTATCGGAATTGCACGTGCTCTTGCTGTTGATCCAAGTTTCGTCATTGCCGACGAACCGATCTCAGCTTTGGACGTATCTATCCAAGCGCAGGTAGTAAACTTACTGAAGAAATTACAGGAAGAGAAAGGATTGACCTATCTCTTCATCGCCCACGATCTTTCAATGGTTAAATATATCAGTGATCGAATCGGCGTTATGTACTTTGGTAAAATGGTGGAATTGGCGGATGCGGATGATTTATACAATCACCCGATTCATCCATATACGCAGTCGTTATTATCTGCAATTCCACTTCCGGACCCTGATTATGAACGTTCGCGTGAGCGTTTCACATATGACCCTAGTCAACATGATACTAGTGAAGAGCCTGAGTTCAGAGAAGTACGACCAGGTCACTGGGTTCTTTGCACGACAAAGGAATTCGAACATTATAAAAGAGAGCATGGCGTGAAAAATTAAGCTCACAATAAAGAGGAAGACCTTGCTTATGAAAAGCAAGGTCTTTTCTTTATGGTACGTGCGGAGAATATCATTTTCATGAAGTTGATGTGTTAAATGTGCGTTTTCAATGCAATCTAATAAATGATTCGTAGAAAAGTGGATATACGGACACACTCTTATGGTATTAAGCCCCGAAACAAATATTCATGGGCAATTGGTAACAATATGCAATGATAAAGGAAAAATTTGTTGATAAACCTATGATAAAAAATCACCGTCTTATATAATAGAGATTAGAAAAAATGAATGGGAGTAGGATGTAGATGGGGAAAAGACAACTATGGATAGCGGTATTCGCAAGTTTCCTTTTGATTGCTGCAGCATTTCCTGATAATGATGTAAGAGCAGAAGGAGAAAAAAGCACAAAGCAAATTCAAATGCTTTCAAAAAAACAAAGCGGTATAAAAAAACTGGAAGTGCCAAATCCTGCGGCTCGTTTTGTTTACGACACAGGCTTGAATTTTGAATACCCGGACGCGGTCAGAGGAATTTATGTTACAGGTCCATCTGCCGGCGGTAAGAAAATGGCTGAACTGACAAAACTTGTGGAAGACACAGATTTGAATGCTATGGTCATTGACGTGAAAGAGGATCATGGGAACCTTACATTCAAACCTGAAGAAGGATCTAAATATGAGGACATTTCCGAGTCGTACATAAAAGACCCAAGGGAAATGCTTGAAACATTAGAGGAAAAAGGAATATATCCTATAGCAAGGGTGGTCGTATTCAAGGACTCCCTATTAGCTGAAAAAAGACCGGACCTGTCGTACACAGAAAACGGCAAAGTTTGGGTCAATGGACGCGGAGAAGCTTTTGTGAATCCTTTCATGAAGGAAGTGTGGGACTATAACCTTGAAATCGCTAAAATGGCTGCAGAACTTGGATTCCAGGAAATTCAGTTCGACTATGTGCGATTCCCTGAAGGCTTCGGCAATAGAGACGAAATTCTGCAATATGGTCAAGGAGATTACGCAGACCTTGAACTCGAAAATGTACAAAAACGAGTGAAGGCAGTGACTGATTTCGTTGCCTATGCCAGAAAAGGGTTAGAGAAGTACGATGTGGATGTATCCGTTGATATCTTCGGTTATTCTGCCACGATTCCGGAAGCTCCGAATATCGGTCAAAACTTCTCTAAAATATCGAGCAATGTGGATGTCATATCATCAATGATTTATCCAAGCCACTGGGGGCCATACTTCGGTATATCGAAGCCCGATGCTGAACCTTACCGTTTAGTGAGTGAATATGCAAAAGTGGAAAATGAGGTACTTGGCAAACTGGAGAACAAACCGACATCAAGACCTTGGCTGCAAGATTTTGAAGCTCCTTGGTTGTATTCCGGTCCGACTAAACAATATGGTAAGGCGGAAGTGGAAACACAGATCAAAGCGCTGCAAGAGAATGGAATCCATGAATACTTACTTTGGAATGCTGGAAACAATTATACGCCGAATGTCGACTATACACCTATGAATTAAGAAACGAACGTGGCGGTTTAGACCGCCACGTTTTGTTTATTTTACAAGAAGTAAGGGAAGATATAACTATAGAAAAATTTCTGACGATTTAACAAAATAACCAATATTAGGTATAATAGAAAGTACTAAAGAAGAGGGAGTAGATCAATGTCAATGAATTGGTATGAGAAGTTGAATGAATACTTTCCTGTAGAGGAAATGAAATCAAAAGAGCATATGGAAGCGCTTCTTAAAGAGAAGAGTCATCTTTACTATAAAGATGAAGGAGAAAACCATGTTCTTATGTATGCAGAATTTCCTACATTCATTTTTATCGACTACGTTTATGTGTCCTCTGCGGCCAGAGGTCAGGGGCTTGGTCATAAATTGATCGAGAAGATGAAGGCGAAGGGCAAACCGATTATTTTGGAAGTCGAGCCGGTAGACTATGAAGAAACGGATACAGAAAAACGCCTTCGCTTTTATCAACGCGAAGGATTTAAGCATGCACAATCAATTGGATATACCAGACGATCGTTAGCAACCAATGAGATTAACCAGATGGAGATTTTATACTGGTCCCCGGAAGACGCTTCAGAAGAACAGATTTATGAACAGATGAAGGAAATGTATAAAGAAATCCATACTTATAAAGATGAAGAGTTTTATGGTGCATCATACCAGCCGGTTGAAGAAGTTTTATCACTTGAAGAAGACCGCGACACAGAAAACATCATAGATGCATTAGACAAGCAAAAAAATTAACCGTTTCATACCCACCTGTAAAATGGTGGGTATTTTCAATGAAAAGTATAAACTGAAAATCAAAAAAATATTGTTTTTAGGTTTAGTCATGAACTTCACGTGGTATTGTATTAGGTATCGAGCACAGCCTTTCAATTTCAAGGTTATGACATACCAAATATAGATATTGCTTGACAAGTGTGTTATAGTGAAATCAAGACTAGATTATAGTCATTTTAAAGTAATAAGAGATAAAAAATCATTACTATAAAAATATTGAGGAGTGAAGTTTCTTTATGGTCACACTTTATACCTCACCAAGTTGTACATCATGCCGCAAAGCTAAAGCATGGCTGGAGGAGCACAACATAGCATACACAGAACGGAATATTTTTTCTGAAGCTTTGACTTTAGATGAAATCAAAGAAATTCTTCGAATGACTGAAGATGGAACGGAAGAAATCATTTCTACACGTTCAAAAGTATTCCAAAAGCTTAAAGTGGATTTCGATCAGCTTCCGATGCAGGAGCTATTCGATCTGATTCAAGAAAATCCAGGTCTCTTGCGTCGTCCGATCATCATTGATGACAAACGTCTGCAGGTGGGGTACAACGAAGATGAAATTCGTCGTTTCTTGCCACGAAGTGTTCGTACGTACCAATTGAAAGAAGCGCAACGCCTAGTTAACTAATGAGAAAGGCTGTGGAATCACATAGGTGAACCACAGCTTTTTTTATGTTTTCAATTTTCTCTTATTGAGGATATAGCCTAAGAGCACGACGAACATAACGGAGAATAAAGGCAGCCAATGGTTGATTTTTGGAAACTCATAAAGGAAATGCAGTACATAGCTGTCTTCAGTAATCATTTCAGCTGCTGTGTAAGCAAGCAGTCCAGCTCCGAAATAAATAAGCAGTGGGAATCGATCCATTAACATGAGGATAAAACGGCTTCCCCAGACAATAATAGGAACAGACACTAATAAACCGATGATCACCAAAACAATGTTATTATGCGATGCTCCCGCAATTGCAAGGACATTATCGAACCCCATTACGATATCAGCGAAGACTATGGTTTTCACTGCAGCGATGAGGCTGTCACCCGGGGTAATATGCTGATCTTCGCCTGTGTCTAACAGCAGTTTCAATGCAATGAAAAACAAAAGTATGCCACCAATGAGTTGAAGAAAAGGAATTTGCAGCATATACAAAGCTACGGTGGTTAATAAAATTCTTGCTACGATCGCTAAACCTGTCCCGAATAATATCGCTTTATTCCTTTGTTCTTCAGGAAGATTGCGACTAGCTAATGCAATGACAACGGCGTTGTCACCACCTAAAATGATATCAATGCTGATGATGATAAGGATCGGCTCAAGCATGTCCCATGTCATATAATATTTCACCTTCTTTCTAGTGACAAACCTTTTTTTTTAAGCTAAAATGGGAACTCAACAAAGGTTTATGTACCTGTTTTTCTGGGGCATTCCTGCTTTAACAGGGTCAAATGCTGAATTAAAGCAATTTGTTTTCCATTTGGCTTAGACTATCATACAATAGAAGTACATCAACCCTTAATACTACGCATCAGGATGGTTGAAGCTTTGGCCTAACGGGTAAGGTTCATATAAGCAGCTAAAAGGGTGAGTGTTCCCTTCCCCCTTAAAACATATTAAGAAGGGAGAGAGATGTATGGAAATCGAACGCATTAATGAAAACACAGTTAAATTTTATGTTTCTTATCAGGATGTAGAACAACGTGGTTTCGACCGCGAAGAGATTTGGTATAACCGTGAACGAAGCGAACAACTATTTTGGGAAATGATGGATGAAGTGAATGATCAAGAAAACTTTCATGCCGATGGACCACTTTGGATCCAAGTCCAGGCTATGGACAAAGGTTTGGAAGTGATCGTTACAAAAGCACAAGTTTCTCAAGACGGTCAAAAGCTTGAACTTCCTGAAGATGGTAAATCACTTGATGTACCTGTAGATGAAAAGCTGGAATCTTTGCTGGATGATAAATTCAACCAGGCTCATTCCAATTCTACGGATGAAGATGACGACTCTGAAAGCGATGATACGTCTGATGAACCGCTGGCATTCACACTGAAATTCAAGGAATTTGAAGATGTGATCCAGTTAAGCCACTACTTGTCTTACGATGAAGGTATGCTACAGCGTTTATTCCATTTTGAAGATAACTACTATTTATATATTCAATTCACTGATGAAAATATGAGTGATGATGAACAAGAAAATATTCTCAGTCAACTAATGGAGTACGGACACGAGTCCCCTGTGACCATTCATCGCTTGGAGGAGTATGGTAAGGCCATATTTGATGAGCGAGCGCTGATGGCAGTCAAAGAATATTTTCCAGTTGATTAATCAATGTCACAAGCACACATCTGTGTGCTTATTTTTTGTTTTAGAAGGAAAAAAGTGGTTTTTGTCGAATGTTGTTTAGGGGAGGTGGTGCCGTGTTATGTGCACTGAATCATCAAGGGAAGCTTATTTCTTTATATTCCTACACATTGGAAGCCCTTGAAAAGAAAAGAGATGAGCCTTATTTTTGTCCAATTTGTAATGAGCGACTTCAAGTCCGTGTAGGGAAAAAAGTCATTCCACACTTCGCCCACTATCCTAAAAGTAATTGTTCTCAGAGTCGAGGTGAAACATGGGAACATGAAAAAGGTAAGCTGCTTCTCTTTCAATGGTTGAAAAGGCAGGGATATAGTGTTCGAATGGAACACTACTTGAAAGAAATCCAGCAGAGACCTGATATTTATTTGGAGATTAACCAAAAACGAATGGCGATTGAGTATCAATGCTCCACTATACCAATACGTCAGGTTGAATCCCGCACTGAGTCATACAAGGCTTCTGGAATCCATCCACTTTGGGTCCTCGGAATGAAACACTTCAATCCTAAAACCTCTACATCAATGCCTATGAATTCTTTCCTCCGCACATTTTTATATTACTTCCAGGACCACTACCTTCTCTATTTTTTCGACACAAATACAAATCGCATGAAAATAGCCTCTAATCTTCATTCCTTAACTCCATCCTATACTACCACTTACCTTCATGACCGTTCCCTGAAGAACCTTCGGCTTCCTGACCTTTTCTCTTTTAAGAAAATTCCCTTTGTGAATTCTAATTGGCGGTATTGGGAAAAGCTAATGTATACACATAGAACTCAGTACCGTGCTCACGTAAATGCAGAAGAACGAGAGTTTCGTCAATTCCTGTATTTAAAAGGCCTCCATTTTTCATTGATTCCATCGATTTGCTTTATCCCTCTACCCGGACAAATAACAAGCGAACAGCCTCTTTACAATTGGCAGACGAAGCTTTTGGTAAATCATTTTCTAGATGCTGATGTTGGTGAGACGGTGCGTTTGAATGCAGTTTACAATCGTCCGACAATCAATGGTTTTAAGCCGGATCTTGTCTCTGATTACTTGAAAATCCTGAGTGAACTTAGGTATGTCCGCAGAAATAGTCATAATGAATGGGTGAAGCTGAAACATGTCGGTTTTTATAATAATTCAGAAGAAGCTATCAAAAATGATAAAATGTTATTAAATATTTTAAAAAAATGAGTGGTTTTTACTTCCAATGCAGGGATTTAATATTAAGTCGAGAATTTTCATAGAGGAAGATTTTTTAAGGAGGATGTTTTATGGCACCTAACAAAGAGCTACCTAAAAGAGAAGAAGTACCAGTAGAAAAAACGTGGGATTTGGAAGCGGTTTTTGCTACTGACGAAGAATGGTATCAAGAGTTCAAGGAAACAGAAAAGCTGTTGCCTGAATTGGAAAAATATCAGGGGACGCTTGGACAATCAGCGGAGCAACTATATGAATTATTAGATTTCCAGGATAAAATCTCGAATAAAATAGGGCTGTTATATACATACGCCCACATGCGGAACGATCAGGACACGACAAACTCTTATTATCAGGAAATGAATGCTAAAGCAGAAAACCTATATACGAAAATTGCTTCTGCGATGAGTTTTATCGTCCCGGAAATATTAAAACTACCTGAGGAAAAGATTCACGAATTCATTGAGTCATACGAGCCTTTGAAGTTGTATAAGCACACTTTGGACCAGATCGATCGTCAAAGAGCCCATGTCCTTAGTGAAAAAGAAGAGAAGCTGCTGGCTGGTTTTTCAGAGATCGGGGCAAATCCTTCACAGACGTTCGGGGCCTTGAATAATGCGGACCTCACATTCCCAACCATCAAAAATGAAGATGGAGAGGAAGTGGATTTGACGCACGGACGTTACGTCGGATTTTTGAAGTCTGATGACAGGGAAGTTCGAAAGTCAGCATTCAATGCGATGTATGATACGTTTGGTTCTTTTAAAAATACTTTCGCTTCTACTCTGAGTGGACACGTAAAGAAAAACAATTTCAACGCATCAGTAAGAAATTATGACCGTGCCCGTCAGGCGAAGTTGGACAGCAACAATATCCCTGAAACGGTATATGATAACTTGGTTGAAGCTGTCAATGAGCGACTTCCACTGCTTCATCGTTATATAGAGCTGAGGAAGGAAGTTCTTGGGTTAGACGAAGTTCATATGTATGATATATACACTCCTCTTGTCAAAGATGCAGAAATGGAAATTTCTTATGACGAAGCGAAAGAACTGGTTTTGGAGTCATTGTCTCCATTGGGTGAAGATTATGTAGATACAGTAAAAGAAGGTTTTGAAAACCGCTGGATCGATGTAGAAGAGAACAAAGGGAAGCGGAGTGGTGCCTATTCTTCCGGCCATTATGGGACTAACCCATACATTCTGATGAACTGGCAGGATAACGTAAATAATTTGTTCACGTTAGCTCATGAACTAGGGCATTCCATGCACAGCTATTATACACACCAAAACCAGCCTTACCGCTATGGGAACTACTCCATCTTCGTGGCTGAAGTAGCTTCTACTTGTAACGAAGCATTATTGAATGATTACATGTTGAAAAAGACTGAAAGTGACAAAGAAAAGCTTTACTTGTTGAACAACTTCCTGGAAGGTTTTAGAGGCACAGTTTTCCGTCAGACGATGTTTGCTGAATTTGAGCATGAAATCCATATTCAGGCTCAGAACGGAGAAGCTTTGACAGCGGATAAGCTTACGGAAATCTATTATGATTTGAACAAGAAATATTTTGGAGAGAACATTGTGATTGATGAAAAGATTGGCTTGGAGTGGGCCAGAATTCCGCACTTCTACATGGGATACTATGTATACCAATATTCTACCGGGTATGCAGCTGCTACTGCACTGGCGGACCAGATCCTGACAGAAGGTGATGCAGCGGTCGATCGGTATAAAAACTTCTTGAAAGCAGGGAGCAGTGACTACCCGATCGAGGTGCTGAAGCGCGCGGGTGTCGATATGACCTCAAAAGATCCAATTAACGCAGCCCTTGATGTATTCGAAGAAAAGCTGAAAGAAATGGAAGATCTGCTGAAATAAAGAAAAAGCCGACGTGATCATTCACGTCGGCTTTTAAAATCCTCGGAATGTTTTCCGATGAGAAAAAATAGCGATTGTCATATAAATGACCGCAAACAGCAGGGGTGAGGTGATATACAAGGGGTATAACCTCATCAAAGCGAAAAGATGAAACAAACCGATAATTAAAATCAGAAGGGCACAAACCAGGAGCATCAATCGCTTCATCGGACATTCCTCCTCTATTTTCATGTTTATGAGAGGAAGAAAGAAAAATTCCTGTGAGTCCAACTAATCAAAATCGCTCAATAACCGCTTCCCCTTGAGCATATATCCCTTAACTAGTTCTGGCTGATTATTAAAGTCATTAAAAAACCTCCCTATGATAAGGGAGGAGGAGTTGTCAGTCTAAATATTCCCAAAAGGCACCGTGTTTAACTGGGATTTCTCTTGCTTTTTGACGCAGTACGAGTTTTTTCATTTCGCTTTTCGCTTTTTGTTCGCTCCAGTCATATACAACTGCAACCTCTTTATTGGCTACGAAGCGATAATGTTTCAAAAAGTCTTCCAGCTCAGGCTTAATTGCAGGCTTGGGATCTTTTTCCAACATCTCTTTCAAGACTTTCACATACACCTCATAAGAATAAAGGCCTGTGATCTTCAAGCCTGCATCCTCTTCTGATTCATTGAATAGTACAATGGTAGGTGTTGTGTCTACTTCCATTTCATGAGTCAGCTTCAAGTCGCAGCGTAAAGCTTTACGTGCGGCTTCAGAATGTAAGTCCCGTTTGAATTCTTCGACATCCAAGCGGCTTTTTTGGGCGCATTCAATGAGGACTTCTTCATCTGAAATGTTCTGTTTTTCTAAGAAGACATATTCTTGTACTTTACGCAGGAAGCGCATGCCTGCTTTTTTCCCTTGCAACTCGGCTGCTTTTACGGCAAGTGACGTAGCAAGCGGAGAAGAAATAGGGTTTTCAAGCCAAACGTCCCCATCGCAGCACATGCCGGTTCTTGAACCTGTTTTATCCCAGGCTTCTTTCAAATTTTCCGGTTTTTTCACTTTATTCTGGTGTAAAGAAGCTAAATTTCCACTGATGATCGGACGAAGAGTGAAAAAGCGTCCATATTCGATTGTGAGCTTTTTTAAGAAAGGTTCAAGCGACCAGCATTCAGGACAAAGTGGATCTATGAAAACATAGATTTCAATGGGGCGCTTCAATAAATTGAAAAACCCGCTGGCTGTACCTTCTGTTTCTTTATTGCTGCTCAGGCTGTTCCAACTCACATCGATTCTCCTTTCTCATCGTCTGGTGTATTCATCATATGGTTCGCTGTCATGGTAAGTCTTTCGAACATATAGGATCGGTACGGCTCTTCAATACCTGTCTCACTTAAAGCTCCTGACATACAAGATAACCATGCGTCCCGGCGTGTAGGAGTAATTTTGAATGGCAGGTGTCGAGCTCGTAACATCGGGTGGCCGTGTTCTTCAATATACAATGCAGGACCACCGAAGAATTGAGTCAAAAATTGTTTTTGTTTCCGGATCGTTTCACTCAAGTCGTCTGGAAATATGGGAATCAAATCCGGGTGTTTGCTTACCCTTTTATAAAAAGCTTCTACAAGTTCATCTATTTTTTCTTTTCCGATTGCATCGAAAATCGTGTTCGGTGGTTGTTGCATAAAATCCCTTCCTATCTGTTCATTCATTTTAGCAATGGGATGGGAGGACGGCAACTAATCTGATTGCAGCTTGGCATCGTAAAAACGTTTGATTTTATTATCTGTCTTCCTCTGTGGAATCTTGCATTCCTTCAATATTTTTTGAAAGACTTCTGTACCTTTTGATTGAGAAGGAGCCTCTACTTCCAGCTCGTAGTCTTCCCGATCATAGTAAAGGCTGTGATCGAGAACTACTGTCGTTCCCTCATATTCGAGTTCTTTTCTGCGTGTTGTCAATGAACCGAGGAATTCGAGATCACCCAGGTCAACTCCCAATTCCTGCAACTGTCTGCTCACGTGAGGTTTGTCCATCGGTTTATTTTGTATCCAAAGATTAGCCTCTTCGTCAGTTAAAGTATCATGAGTTTCCAAAAGGCCATCTTCATGAGGTTGTTTTAATGTCAATGTCCATCGGGTATTCTTTTTTCTGATTCGGAGAGCTGATCCTTGCTCCCTCAATTTCAAGTCTGCTGTTTCAAAATAATAATTGGTCTGCTCAAACAACTCAACTGAGTTGAAAGGAAGAAAACGGTGAATCTGATCATACTCTTCCATCATTAACAAATTTTTGTATTCAATTTCAATTTCTTGAGACATGGAAAATCCTCCTTAATAATCGCACCTTGGTGCATCTGAAATTGAGTGAAGGGTAGTTAGGACGCTGATCTCATTTCAGAAACCTGCTGTTTTTATGATACAATGAATGGTAGTGAAAACGCACATATTTACTATATAAGATTGGATACATAAAGGTGGGCGCAGAATGAATTGGGATATTTTTATAGCACCATATGCGCAGGTTGTTGAAGAACTGAAAGTCAAATTGAAGGGGATGCGTCAACAGTTCGAATATGAAATGGAGCAATCCCCGATTGAATTTGTCACAGGAAGGGTAAAACCTAAGTCAAGTATTATTGAAAAGGCTCGCCGAAAAGCGATCAACCCCGAAAATATTGAAAATGAACTGCAGGATATTGCCGGGGTCCGCGTTGTCACACAATTCGTCGATGATATTTACGCAGTCGTCGATATGCTGAAGAACCGTCACGATTTTACGATCGTCGAAGAGAAAGATTATATTACCGAAAAAAAAGACAGTGGATATAGGTCCTACCATGTCATTATCAACTACCCGGTGGAAACGATCCACGGTGAAAAAATCGTTCTGGCAGAAATTCAAATCCGTACACTTGCGATGAATTTCTGGGCGACAAATGAACATTCGTTAAATTATAAATATGCGGGTAAAATACCTAGTGAAATCAAAGCAAGACTGAAGAGTGCAGCCGAGGCCGCATTCCAGCTGGATGAAGAAATGTCTAAAATCAAAAACGAAATACAGGAAGCACAAAAAGTGTTCATGCGCAAAGAGGATCAAAAGAAAGAGCCGAAAGGTACTTAAAGGAGTTGAAAAGCCTTATGAAATTTTCAATATTATCTAAAGGAGATCAAAAATCCAACGAAATCCGCTCCAAAATAAAGAGTTATTTATCGGAGTTCGACTTGGTCTATGATGAAGATGAGCCGGATCTCGCCATCTCTGTTGGAGGGGATGGAACACTCTTGGAGGCTTTTCACACTTATGTCCACCGGCTTGACCAGACAGCATTCATTGGAGTCCATACGGGCCATCTCGGCTTTTACGCTGATTGGATGCCTGACGAATTGGAAAAGCTGATCATTGAAATTGCAAGAACTCCATACCAAGTAGTGGAATATCCGTTGCTTGAAGTGACGATCCGACCAAAAAACGGTGGCGAAGAAGATCGGTATTTAGCTTTGAATGAATGCACGATTAAAACTTCGGAAGGTTCAGTCGTGCTGGATATCGAAATTAAGGGCGATCATTTTGAAACATTCCGTGGAGACGGATTGTGTGTCTCCACTCCTTCTGGAAGCACAGCCTATAACAAAGCTCTCGGTGGAGCTATCCTTCATCCATCGCTTGAGGCTTTTCAAATCGCTGAAATGGCGTCAATCAATAATCGTGTTTTCCGAACTATCGGCTCACCGCTCATTCTGCCGAGTCATCACACATGCTTATTGAAGCCCTTGAATGATCGTAGTTTCCTCTTCACTATCGACCATATTACACGCACGTACAAAGATGTAAAGTCCATTCAATGTCGTGTTGCACGCGAAAAAGTCCGTTTTGCGAGGTTCCGTCCGTTTCCATTTTGGAAACGAGTCCATGATTCCTTCGTTTCAGACGATTACTCAGATTGAAGCTCATGAAGAAAGTTTGGCACGTATCAAAAGAACGTGAAGGGCGTTCAATCAAGAATTTCTTATTGAAGGAAGCCCAATTCTCAAGACAAATCTTTAAACGAGTGAAAAATGATGGGCAGGTGACGGTCAACGGTGAAGACGTGGAATTGTGGAAACCGTTGAAATCCGGCGACGAAGTGACGGTCTTTTTTCCTCTTGAAGAAAGAGGCTCTTACATTCAACCCGAACCTGGACCATTAACCATCGTTTATGAAGATGAAGATTTATTAGTCATAGAAAAGCCGTCTGATATTGCCGTCATTCCTTCAATTGATAAATCACAGCCTTGTATAGCCAACAGGGTTCTCCATCATTACGATAAACAGGGGATCTCATCCACTGTTCATATCATTACGAGGCTCGACCGTAACACTTCCGGGTTAATGGTGATCGCGAAACATGCTTATGGGCATATGTTGTTAACTAGAAAAGAAAAACTGATCGATCGTCACTATAAAGCTCTAGTGCAAGGGCTCCTTGAAACTGATTGTGGAACGGTAGAGGAACCTATCGCACGGGTGGAGGGGTCGATTATCAGACGTACCGTTTCTGAAATCGGCAAGCCTTCAAAGACTTTGTATGAAGTAGAAGAGCGGTATGCAGATTGCACATTGGTTCGTTTGCAGTTGATGACAGGAAGAACCCATCAAATCCGGGTACATATGGCTCACATCGGCCATCCACTCATAGGGGATACCTTGTACGGGGGAATTGAGGCAGCAGAGTTGTCAGGGCAGGCATTGCATTGTTCTTACTTAAAACTGATACACCCTTGGACGAAGAAAGAAATGACTTTCACTTCTGATCCGCCTGCCATATGGGAGAAATACAAATAAAAACAGACCGCCTCGTTTGGGGCGGTCTGTTTTCTTTAGGATATATGCATAATTCGTGCTGATTTTATTTCTACTCAATAACGGAACTTTTCCTCCACAAAAGGCATGGATGAAGAAACGCTGACAATCTCTTCCTCGGGTAGACGAAACGCTGACAATTTACCTCCGAAGACGCAGCCAGTATCGATGTTGACGGTTTTATTGACAAACCGGGGTTCACGTACTGGTGTATGCCCGTAAACAATCCACCGATTCCCCTCATAGTTTTGCGCCCAATCGCGCCTTACAGGGCGGCCGTCAGGTAATGTTTCTCCAGTTATATCGCCATACAAAACAAAGGTGCGTACTTTCTTAGAAACACTACCTATGTCCTTCTCTTTAATTCCTGCATGGGCAACCACAGCATTTACTTCTTCAAGGATATGATAAAGGGGAGAGTCGTCGATCAACTTCATGAAATGATGCCGTACCTCTTTTTGTTCTTTTGATGAAAGCGCCCGATATTCGGCAGTCGTTGTTTCAAGGCCGTGTTTTTCTTTAACAGGGTTTCCAAGAAAAAAACGGTAAAGTTTATCACAATGATTCCCCGGGACATAAAGAGCGTTCTTTTTTTCTATAACCATCTGATAAACAAGACGGATACATCCGATGGAATCAGGACCGCGGTCTGTAATGTCTCCTACAAAGACAGGCATACGCCCTTCAGGGGGTTCGGGAACTCCGTCGTTCCAATCATACCCCAATTTGTTGAAAAGGTTTTTCAGTTCGTCCAGACAGCCGTGGACATCTCCGATAATATCAACGTTCATATCCATTCTCCTTTATGAAAGGTTCATCTATCTTTATGAAAGGCTCTGTTAAAGTCTGTTGTTGATATCTTATACGATTACTAATTAGTCCCCGTCTGGGATTGGGTGTCCGGTCCGTTATATGCTCAAAGCATGGGATGTCAGGGAAAACAGTCCGCTTTCCGCGGGGGGACGCTTGAGCCTCCTCGAACTTCGTTCTCCGGGGTCTGACGATGTACCTTTATCCCACAGGAGGGTCGCCATTCTAAAAGGCCACCTCACACAAATCCCAGGACAGAAAGAGATGATATGAGCTGACATGTGAAATAACAACACCAAGCAATAACAGAGCCTTATGAGTAAGAATGCTCCGAATCAAAAACTACTAAGAAAAGGTGGGGAAGACTGTTTCAAGCTTCCCCACCTTTTTGACTCTTTATTCAAACATGTACGTTCTTGTACGGGATTTGATATTCAGCACAATGCCGATCGCCAATAGGTAGGCGAGAGTCGAACTTCCTCCATAACTTAAGAAAGGAAGAGGAAGACCTGTGATAGGCAGGAGCTGTATGGACATCCCGATATTCTGAAAGACTTGAAAGACAATCATCGCTACGACTCCGACAATCAAGTAACTGCCGAAGGCATCGTTACTTTCCAAGGCAATTTGTATCATCCGGTAAACTAAGAGGAAAAATAACGTGACGACGATGCTTGAACCGACAAAACCGAATTGTTCAGAGATGGCTGTAAAGATCATATCGGTATGCCTTTCAGGCACCATGACCTCAAAATTTCCAGGGCCTTTTCCGGTCAATTGTCCCGAGCCGATCGCTGTAATGGACTTGATCAACTGCAGCCCTGCACTTTGTTCATATTTTTCCGGCTGAAGCCATCCATAAAAGCGGGAATCTACGTGAGCGAATACGGATTCTTCTAAGAACGTAGTGACTTTGGTGAAATTGAAGATGAACATTAAAGCTACGACACCCACAACGAGCAGAATCGATGATAAAATGGAGAGAAGTATTCTCCATTGGATGCCCGATATGAGAATCATGAATCCAGTAATTGAAGCAAGGACTAAAAATGTTCCCAAGTCCGGCTGCACAGCAATCAAAGCCATTGGTATGATAGCAAGGATGACAATCTTAAGTAGAAGCAGCAAATCTGATTTTATCGTTTTTATGGTATTTTTTTCATTGTGCCTGACAATCACATGGGCAAGAGTGATGACTAGGAAGACTTTCATGAATTCAGATGGTTGGATCGTACCAATACCCGGAAACTTGAACCAGCTCCACGCTCCTCCTGAATAATGGACGATGCCGGGAGGAAATTTGAAAAAAATCATAAGGAGCATGGTGACTCCGAATCCGTATATTGCCCAAACGATTTGGTGAAGCCTGTCATAATCAAGGATCATCATAAAACCGGCACCTACAGCACCGATTACATACCAAACAATTTGTTTCATATAAGAGCCTTGTTCAACAGCACCTAAATAAGGATTGATTGTATATAGGGTGTAACAGCTGATAATACCAAATGCGACGACAACGAATATAATTGTAAAATCTATAGGTGAGGTTTGTTTGTAATCATTCATGTTGGGTCCCTTTCTATCGAGCAAACTGATAAACTCCGGTATAATTGTAAGTGTACATGATTCTCTGCATAATTTTAAGTCATGCATTAATGATTTATAAAAAACATCAACATTCGTTGACAAACCCTATATAGAGAATTAAGATTAAACGGTCAAAGACGATATGGACGGCAAGGAGGGTTGCTTATGGAACACTTGGATGACCAGAAGCGACAAGAGGTATGGAGCACTATTGAGGACGCATTGTTAAATGATCATATCGATCAATTTCGTGCTGAATTTTTAGAACTTCACCCTTATGATCAAGCTAGAATTTTTGAAGATTTAGAAGTTGATGTCCGTTTGCAGATCTACACCTATCTCTCTCCTGAAGAAGTGGCTGATGTCATGGAGCATATCGACTATGAAGATATAGAGCCCTTCTTTACTGAAATGGATCCTCGATTTGCAGCCCAGGTCTTTGCAGAAATGTCGACCGATGATGCCGTCGATATTTTGAACGAATTGGATAAAAATAAAGTAGCCAGCTTTTTGACGATCATGGATGACCAGTCTGCAGAAGAAATCAAGGATTTGCTGCACTACGAAGAAAAAACGGCTGGTTCGATCATGACGACAGAATTCGTTGTCGTGACTACCGGTATGACCATCAAAGATGCTATGCTTCATCTAAGAAAAGAAGCCCCTGATGCAGAGACGATTTATTATACGTATGTCATAGATGAAGATAAACGGCTTGTAGGAGTCATCTCTTTACGAGATCTCATTATATCTGAAGACGAATGGCTGATTTCAGATGTAATGAATGAGCGTGTCGTATCGGTCAGCGTAGGGGAAGACCAGGAGGAAGTAGCCCGGATGGTACGAGATTACGACTTCCTCGCATTACCGGTTGTCGATTTTCAAGACCATTTGCTTGGAATTATTACAGTTGATGATATCATGGATGTCATGCAGGAAGAGGCCAGTGATGATTACTCTAAACTTGCTGCCATCTCGGATGTTGATAGTCCGGATGAAAATGCTTTTGCATCTGCAAAAAAACGATTACCATGGCTGATTATCTTATTGTTTTTAGGGAGCTTGACGGCCAGTCTGATTGGCCGGTTTGAAGATACATTAGATAAAGTAGCTATTTTAGCGGTGTTCATTCCTCTCATTGCCGGAATGGCTGGGAATACAGGAACACAGGCGCTCGCCGTGGCTGTACGCGGCATCGCCACTGGAGAAATTGAAAAACAAGGAAAGTGGAAGATGATGTTCAGGGAAGCAGGCACCGGTGTCATTACTGGTGTTTCGTGCGGTATTTTGATTACATTGATCGTGTATTTCTGGCAGGGGAATTTGTTCTTAGGCCTGCTTGTAGGCTTGTCTATTTTAATGACGTTGATTGTCGCGACATTGGCTGGTTCACTTGTCCCATTGATCATGCACCGATTCAATATCGATCCTGCTGTTGCTTCGGGACCGTTCATCACCACGATCAACGACATCATTTCCATTCTGATTTATTTCGGAATGGCAACCGCTTTTATGAACTTACTGATTTGACGGAAGGAGGGCGAGAGTATGGAACACGGTGCATCCGTTACATCACTAGTTATCGTCATTCTCGCAGCATTTATTACTCCAATAATTTTACATCGATTCAAGTTGAACATGATTCCAGTCGTTGTGGCTGAAATCATTGTTGGACTAATCATCGGCCAAAGTGGATTCGACTTGGTCCATCAAGGAAGCTGGCTCGAGACATTATCTACGCTCGGGTTCATTTTCCTGATGTTCTTAAGTGGGTTGGAAATTGATTTTTCCATCTTTGCGAGCCGTAAAAAGAAAGCGAAGCCGGAAAACAAAGGGACAGGGGCACCGAACCCTGTATGGGTGGCGTTGATTGTCTTCAGCGGAATTTTCGTCATATCCCTTGGTCTATCTTACTTATTTGTTTTAGCCGGATTTATCGAAAATGCATTCTTGATGACGCTGATCATTTCTACTGTCTCCCTCGGCGTCGTCGTTCCTACTTTGAAAGACGCCCAAATGATGAAGACGACAATAGGGCAGACGATTTTATTGATTGCTGTCATCGCAGACTTGGTGACGATGATCCTGCTTGCCGTTTTCGTATCTTTATACGGCGAAACCGAAGGGAATACGTGGCTTCTGCTGCTTCTATTCGGAGTCGGGGTGTTGTTGTATTTCATCGGGAAGCAATTCAGACACCAATCATTTGTCGAAACGATGGCCAAAGGGACAATCCAAATCGATACACGAGCAGTTTTCACATTGATTATTGTCCTTGTAGCTCTATCAGAAACGGTCGGCGCAGAAAATATTCTTGGAGCCTTTTTAGCTGGTACACTCGTTTCCCTGTTATCTCCTAACCAGGAAATGGTGAAGCGGCTGGACAGTTTCGGCTACGGCTTTTTGATTCCGATTTTCTTCGTCATGGTCGGTGTTGAAATTAATATATGGGAATTGTTCACGGATACGAGAGTCGTAATCCTGATCCCACTTCTTTTATTTGCTTTACTGATTTCAAAAATCGTTCCTGCTCTGATTTTGCGAAAATGGTATGACATGCGTACTGTCCTGAGTACAGGATTCATTTTGACATCTACGCTTTCCCTCGTCATCGCTGCGGCAACGATCGCTGAAAGAGAAGGCATGATTGATGCCCAAATGGAAGGAGCATTGATTCTCGTAGCCGTGCTCACCTGTTTGATTGCACCAATCGTCTTCAAGAAGATTTATGGACGATTCGAAGATGATGACCATAAAGTCGTCGTATCCTTCATTGGATCGAACAGGATGACGCTTCCAGTTGTGAGAGAATTGGATATTCACGCATATGAGACTCATCTGTATCACACGAAAGTTGATAAAATTGATGATAAAATCAGTCGATCCTGTTTTGATATCAAAGAACTCGACGGGTATGATGTTGAAACGATGAAAGAAATCGGGGTATTTGATGTAGACTTGGTCGTAGCCTCTACAGGGGACGAAGAGAAAAATGCCGAAGTTGCCAAGTTTGCCAAAGAACAGGGTGTCGAGCGGATCATCGCCCGTGTCGAATCTCCGGACTTGGCTGAAGAGCTCAAAGAGTTGAATATCAGTGTATTCTCTGTTTACCTCTCATCGAAAGCACTGCTGAAAGCGATGATCGAGGCTCCGAACGTCGTTGATATTTTGACAAAACAGGACAGCGCATTGTATCAAATCAATATGAACAACTCTGTCTATAATGGAATCCATTTACGGGAGTTCCCTTTTACAGGTGATGTCATCATGGTCCGTATCTTCAGAGGAAAAGATTCAATCGTGCCTCACGGAGATACAGAACTTCTGATGGGTGACCGCCTTATCGTAACTGGATCCAGTGAATATGTTGAAGAGTTGAAGATGGAGCTTGAATATTGTGAGTGGTGTTAAAAGACGAAGGATCCCCCAAGTTTGGGGGATCCTTTTTTAGGCTAATTGTATTTCTGAGGAGGATATAATAAAATAAGAGCAGGTACTAGGAACAAATCATAATTAGGAGGGCATGGAATGAATTTTTCATTAGAAGGACGCACATATGTCATCATGGGTGTAGCCAATAAGCGGAGTATTGCCTGGGGAATCGCTCGCTCCATGCATGCGGCTGGCGCACGATTGATTTTCACCTATGCATCCGAGCGTTTTGAAAAATCGGTAAGAGACTTGGCGGATACGTTAGAAGGCGGTCATGAGTCTTTATTTTATGAATGTGACGTCACCGAGGACGAAGCAATTATCCAAACGTTTGAAAAGATTCAAGAGGATGTAGGCGTCATACATGGGTTGGCCCACTGTATCGCTTATGCTAACCGTGATGAGTTAAAAGATGAATTTTTGAATACAAGTCGCGAAGGATTCTTGACAGCACATAATATCAGCTCCTACTCTTTGACGGCTGTCGCTCGTGCAGCCAAGCCTTTGATGACGGAGGGCGGAAGCATCGTAACTTTGACTTACCTTGGTGGAGAGCAGGTTGTTCAAAACTACAATGTCATGGGAGTCGCCAAAGCGAGTCTGGATGCAAGCATGAAATACTTAGCCAATGACCTTGGGAAACACAATATCCGTGTCAACGCGATTTCAGCCGGGCCGATCCGTACGCTGTCTGCCAAAGGTGTCGGTGACTTCAACCAGATCCTTTCGGTTATTGAAGAGAGAGCTCCATTACGCCGCCCGGTGACTCAAGAAGAAGTCGGGGATACCGCTTATTATTTAATGAGTGACCTTTCGCGTGGAGTGACAGGTGAAGTCATCCACGTCGACTCAGGTTTCAATATCGTTTCTTATTAATCTCAATAAACCGATCTCTGAAAGATTCAGAGATCGGTTTTTATTTTGGAAGGGCTTGTGTACTCCACCCCTGTTTGAAAGCTTATACCCAACCTTTTGAAAAGACGATTTTGAAAGTTTGATAGGAAGAAAAACAGAATATATATAGGGATAAATCGGAAACCTTGATAGGTTGTTGAGATTTATGTACATGGTTGGAGACTTGGGCATATACATAGAATGATGAACCATTAATAAAGGAGAGATCTGTTATGGCTGATAAAAAACGGATAGCTAGAGAACCGATGCTGTATATCGCTCAACCTAAATTCAAACAGGCAGAAGTTCATATGCAGACGAGTTTCCGTACCCAACGTCCTTCATCTCAGGTTTCCGCATCAGGAGACTCTTCCCTGCATGAAAAAGAACTCCGGATAAGAAACCAAGAGGCCCATTCTACTGAAAACGTAGCAGTTGAAGACAAGGAAATAATTAATGAGGATACTTCCAATACTGATGAAACCAAACCCCAGAACAAATCATCACGAGATCGCAGAAGAAGGTTCCATGAATTGACTTTGGAGGGAAAGGTGAATTATTTCTTTGAGTTATCTCCACATGTACCTAAGATGAAGTGTGAAGTAACCACAAAGGATGAGAGTCAGTTGAGAGGTTATGTAACGAAATATGAAGAAGGAATCGTCCATATGAAGGTATTTCAAAGACCATTTGAACGTGAGGTTCCTTTTGAAACCATTAAAGACATACGCCTCATCGGATTTTAAACATATAAAAAACCGCGCTACTGAGGCGCGGTTTTTTAGGTTTACAATGTTGCCGCCGCAGGTAAGCAAGTCACATGGCAGAAGCAATCCAGGTCGACTGTGATGCATATTCCTGATGCCCTCAGGTTTCTGCAGTTTTGTTGAGCAGGAGATTTAGGGTCAAACCGGTGGTGGTGACACTCGCTGCTCGAAGATGATTCTTCCTCTTCTTCAAGAACATGTGGTCGATTGCTGAATAGCAATTCAAGAATTGCACAGCCATCATCATCCACAGATTTTACTCGGAAGTAGAAGCTGCCTTTTACATTACAATGGTCGCCTCTTTTTGTGCCGTAGCCTTTAAATGGACTTCCATCTTTGTTGTAAAGGATTACTGGGACCGTATCAAACCCTGATCCTCCACCTGTATCTCCGAGAAGGTCGGCAATAGACTGTTCACAACTCGTCAAACAGTCATGGAGTACATCATTCTGAGCATCGACGATATCTTTAAGAATATCGATCACACAGGAGCCCGTATCGAATTTTTTACCACAACTCATTTATATTTTCCCCTTTCCATACGAATTGACGTATTGTCTTTAATAGAATATGTAAGTGACCTATGTCGGTGTGGGCATATGTCTGTTTTCTAATAATCGATAAGTATTTCAACCCGTGTAGGCGGATGACTATACCTGTGCGGAAGTTTGACCATAGATTAACAATGAACTTTAAGAAGGAGATGAATCTTATGTCTGAGAGAAAAAGAGTCATCCGGGTGAATGACCTCTTCATTGAAGCAGATAACGTGTTCATAGAGCCTAGACGCAGGGGGCGAGATGACAGAGATAGTCGTGTAGATCCATTCTTCGGTGGTCTACGTCACCGGAGGGACGATGATGTTGCAGGAGCAGAAGAAAGCAGCTCCAGTAGCTCCAGCAGTTCAAGAGGTCGCCATGGTGACGAATCGTCAGACCGTCGCAGAGGATTTTCTTGGTTTTAAGAAATCATGATTCAGTCAGGCCACTACAAGAAAAAGTAGTGGCTTTTTCTCTAGGGGGAGATCAAGTTGCCTACGATTACCTGGTTAGAATTATTGATTCTTGGCTTAGCCAGTTTTCGTTTTACACGATTAATTGTGAAAGACCTTATTATGGAATGGTTAAGAAAGCCATTTATTAAAACAAAAGTAGAACTCAATGATAAAGGGGAACAAGAGCAGTGGCTCGAACCGACAGGGTGGATTGGGGAAGGTCTCAGTTGTCATTGGTGTGTTGGAGTGTGGTCTGCAGGCATTATGATTTTTCTGTACATTTTTGTCCCTTTTGGGAGTTTACTCGTTCTTCTTTTAGCAGTTGCCGGATTGCAATCCTTGCTCTTTGGTGGAAGCGACCGTTATTTATGAGGCGGAACGACAAAGGCTTACACCAAATCCTGAAGGAGATTTTTGAAGAAACGTCGAAAATGAATGGAATTATACAAAAGCCTGAAAATAAATTCACCGCTTGGGAAAAGGATTTTCAAAAATGGGATCACAGTTTTACTAAGCGAATGGCAGGAATGGAGAAGTTTTTGAATAAGCAAATGACTAAGGTGGAGCGTTTCTTTGAGTGAGGTGTAGAAAGCTTGTGAAGTATATATATCGAAGAAAGCGGGTATAAGTCAATAAAGGAGGAGTGGACGATGGGCTATATTCTGCCGTTTAACCACTATCAATATGATGATTATAAGAACAGGACTATTCAGACAGAGCGCTCTCCTTTTATACTTGATGAAATTCACAAAGTGGAATTGAAAACCAAGCTGGAAGAACGTAAAGCATACCAAAACAAAACTGGAGAGTCAGATGAACCATCAAAACTGAACCTTGGAAAGAAACAAATGCAGAGTCATTCCAGTATGGCAGAAAAAATATACTCCCAAATTACAGGAAAAGGGAAGCATTTCAGCGAAACCATATAAAACGAGGGAGTGTTGGGATGTCTTTCCAAAATATCAAAGAAGATTGTTTTTACTATCATAGTTCAGTGAACATCGGGTATGTAAAAGAGGGGACAACCGGCCTGTTGATTGATGCAGGACTCGATCGCTCTTCCATTAAAAAGGTGCTCAGGGAGCTCGAAATTCGGGAGCTTCCATTGACGCACCTTTTTATTACGCATGCCCATGCCGACCATTATGGGGGAGCGCGGCACATCCAGGAAACCTACTCTGTACATACAATGGCTCCTCCATTTGAAGAAGCCATTTTACGTAACCCGTTGCTTGAACCTCTTTATTTATTTGGAGGAAACGATCCAGTGGAAGAGCTGGATAATAAATTTCTACTTGGAGAAGCCGTACATATCGATGAAGTTGTTGAAGAAGGAAAGGTTTCAATAGGATCTATGGAAGCGGAAGTATTTGTCCTACCAGGCCATAGTTATCAACAAGCTGCCTTATTGATCAATGGAATTTTGTACGCTGGAGATAGTTATTTCAGTAATGAAACGTTAACAAAACATAAAATCCCATACATTACGGATGCCACAAAAACAGTGAATAGTTTAAAAAGGCTGTTGAGTATCGATCATGAGGGTGCGGTACCCGGTCATGGGATTTTTGAGTCTGATCCTACTGAAACCATAAACCAGAACATCACTTATCATACAAGTTTAATGGATTGGCTTGAGGTTTACTTATCCAATTATTCGGAGGGGGTTTCTCATGAACAAGTGGTCTCCGATATGTGTCAAGCATACAATGTCCAAGCTTCTGGACTCGGCCATTGGCTGCTTTATCGTACGGCAGTGACTGCCTATTTGTTGGGATTAAAAAAAGACCAACATGTTTACGACAAGATTGCCGATTTTCGTTGGACTTTTTTTCCATCACCTAAAAATTGAGAATATAAAGCTCGGTGTCTCCATGTTTATATTCTGCGAATAAGACTTCTTTAGGATCTTTTACATTTTGGAGTTGGAGTTGTTGATTCAGCCAATTTTCGCTCAGCCCTGCCTCTTCAAGGTTGTCCCACAAAACTTCTCCATCTGTAATTAGAGTAGTCGGGAGAGGTACAGGTGCCGGGGGCAGGTTCAGGTCTAGTTGCGTAACGGATTGATACGGTGTTTTTTTCAAAACGGATATCGTTCCATCGGTTTCAAGGATAGCATATTCAACTTCCCGCATGGAAAATACATCTTTCGATCGAAGCAAGTGCTGCAATTGATTTATATCAAGGTTGTTTTTCTTCAACTGATTCCTGTCAATTTTACCTTTATGAATGACGAGAGATGGATGACCTTCCAAAAGGTTCCGCGTCCCCTTGAATTTTTCCGTAATGATTTCTGTTACATAAATAAGGACACTCCATACGAAGACAGCAAAGCCGATTTGAAGTATTCCTACTTCATCATCGTATAAGGCGTTTCCGACCAGTTCTCCTAGAACTAGAGCAGCAATAAAGTCGAAGGCCGTAATTTGGGTGATTTGAGTTTTTCCTAAAACTTTGGTCATGACAAATAGAGCTGCGAATCCGAATAGGGATTCTATAGTAATATCAACAAAATTCATGGTTCTCACCCTCAGTCAGACGTCTATATCTAATTCTAGACAACTGAGCGGAAATTTAAACAAAAGGCTCTGTTAAAGTTTAGTTGAGAGACCTGGGGTGGATGAGGCTTATAAAAAAGAATCATTTTCCGTGACCTGACAATAGATTTTCACAGAGGCTAATAAAAAAGCCGCCTTCTTTTGTCAAGAAGACAGCTGGTGAATCATAGTGATTTGGTCATCGTTACATGCGGGATGCCTGCGTCCAAGAATTCTTCAGAAACTGTGACATATCCCAAGGACTCATAAAACTTTTCCGCTTGGATCTGGGCATTCAATTTCGTTTTATTGAACCCTTCGTTCCGGACGATGGACTCCATGAAGAGAATCATTTCTTTTCCGTATGAACGTCCCCGACAGTTTTTTTTGACACATATGCGTTCCAGCTTTCCGTATCCTTCCACAAATCTGAGACGTCCGGCGGCAACAGGTTTATCATTTTCATAGCCGACCAGGTGAATGGAGTGATCATCATATGCGTCTATTTCTATCTCTTCCGGCACATTCTGTTCATCAATAAAGACGACCCTTCGTACATGGAAGGCGTCGTCTTTTTCTTTTTGTGAAGTGACTCTGTGAAGCTCGATCATGTTTACTTTCCACCTAGACGGAAAGTTTCATAAACGCTCCAAGCTCCATTTTCAAGTTGGTAGAGAAGCTGGAATCTGTCCACTTTGTCCTGGATGTCGAATTTGAGCATGCGTAAGCTTCCGTATACATCAGAAAACTCTTCGTCTGACAGCTTTTGTGCAATCGTGATGTGTGGAACAAAGGCAAAGTCTTTTTCACCAGGCATTTTTTCAGAGTGCAGTTTTTCGTTCAAATCGAAGATTTCCTCTGACGGATCGATTTTCAAATAAATCGTGTTGGTCACCGGTGAAAATGAGCTGACTTTATACATTCCATAAGAAAAAGGCTGGGTATTTTCAGCAATTGAATGCAGTTCCGGGATGATTTTGCTTTCAATCTCCTCTTCATCAGCTTCGAAGGCTTCTTTCAAAGTTATGTGTGGCGGTATCAATGCATAGTGCGGGTCATAACGCTTTCGATATGAATTGGCCACGTCCTGTACTTTTTTTGATGGAAACACTGCTATACCGTATCTCATTGGACAAACCCCTCCTGTTTCTTTTTCTAAATGTCTTTACTTTCCAAACATCGTTAAAAGAGCACGCTTGAAATCTTTCTGCCATGAACCCCATGTATGATCCCCATCCAGTTCATGAAAAGTATAGGCAAGCGGCTGGCGATTCAAATAATCCCGTAACTCGCGATTGGGCTGAAGGAAATTCTTCCTTTCGCCTTTCGTCGCTTCGACATCATACTCCTGATTACCAATTGTATGGTAAATCGTCAAAGAGGATAAATCTTTTGCGGACTCTACGACTTCCATGACATGTTGGTCTACATAAGGACTCTGCATGATGACATTGCCGAAAATGTTCGGGAATTTGACAGCTGTCATCAAAGCCAGACTTCCTGCTAAAGAATCCCCGACAAGTGTACGGCCTCTTCCCATACAATATCCTGGAAGCTCCTCATCCAGGAACGGAACGACTTCACGGATCAGGAAGTTCACATAATCCGCTTGTTTCTTTCCATCTGGATGGTACTTATCGAGTCGATCATACTTATCATTATAATGAATGCCGATAAAAATCGTATTTTCAATTTCCTGGTCGGCGTGAAGCTCATCACTTAATGTAGCTGCACGTCCCATTTGGAAATAATCATTTCCATCTTGCATAATACAGAAATGGTACTTATACAATGGAGAGAAATTCTTCGGCGTATACACTCTTAATTTCATGGTTTCATCTAAGTATCGACTGTCTATGTTATATTCCTTCATGGATCCATCTCTACCCATCATCGACCACCTCCTAACACGCAAGGAAGTTCATTAACAAAATTCCCGCTGTTCTAATTCCATAAACATAACATATATAGTTTACCATAGAATTGTGCAAAAAGTGGAACAGATATTCGTTGGAAGAATAATGAACGAGAAAAAAAGAGAATTTTACATGGTTTTTAGAAATTACTTAAAATCTGTTGACACTTTTTTTGATCCGTTGTATATTATTACTTGTCAGCAAGAAATTGCGACAACATCTTACATATGATTCCGTAGCTCAGCTGGGAGAGCGCCACCTTGACAGGGTGGAGGTCGTTGGTTCGAGCCCAATCGGAATCATCCATACAAAGTGCCGAAATGGCGCGGTTTCCTATCCAGAAGGAGGCCGCGTCATTTCTTTTTTTTTTGAACTTTTTTAGTCCTTTTGTCGCTGAAGATATGTAAATTGGAAGTCAGAAAGGACAGCTTCGTATTTTAATCAGATTATAATATCCCAATGTAATTTGGGCCTGTCATTATAAACGTAAAAATAAATGAAACGGGTAGGCCTTCTTCAGCCTTGCCGTTTCATTTTTGGATAAATTTGAAATTGGTTTTATAGAGAGTTTATGGATTGATATCTATATTCTTTATCGAGACTGGTGTTTTTCTGCATATAAAACCTGTGAGGATTCCGCTTTCCAAACCTGATCTTTAGTCGTCAACGAAGTATGGAAAGGACTATGAGAAGTAAAGCCAATATTACTTCAATGATTCCTACGTCAGGTTCCGGTCTGCTGCTTTTTAAATAGGGCTTCTTCATTTAGGCTTAGTTAATTAAGGAGTGTCTGCCTCAAGGATATCTTCCATTTTGAATTGAAGCAGCATCTGTGTTTTCAGTGCTGTTTTCAGTGTCTTATTTACCGAGTTATTGATCTCTAATAATTCTTCAATGTTGGTTACAGGTGGAAGATCAGATTCTGGCAATGTACCGATGACGGCCTGGATCTTTTCTGCTTCCGCGTTGATGACGTGAGCTAAACCGAGTTCTTCGAATGCAATAGAGGCCAAGAGTAAATTGACTACATCGTCTCTGTTGATGTCAATATTAGGTGTTACGTTTGGAATATTAGGGAACGACATTAAAACCACTCCTTGAATTTTTTTGATACAAGAACATCATATTCAAGAAGTTGAGAGGGGTACTTTGTACTACCTTGTATTACTTTAAATCTTGAATGATTTTTTCTAATTTCGATAAATCTTTTCCTTTAAAATTTTCGGCCACTACCTCAGGGGTATCCTCTTCATCTTTCAGGTATATACAAAGGAGTTCCCTTCCCTGTTCATACGTTGGAGCGATTAGTAATGCATTCATAATCGAGATGATGCTGTCTTCTCGTTTTTTCAGCTCTTTCTGGCAGAGGCTGATATAGTACCAGGCTTGAAATGAACCGACACCTTTCAAGACCAAGTAATCCATGTTCTCTTCTCCGAGCTCAAGGCAATGGTGAAAACATTTCATTGCTTCTTCATAATCCTTCAAGTAATACAAAATCACACCTTTATAAAAATGCAGATCGACAAAATCAGGATAGAGATTAATGACTTTATCAATTCCTTGGGAGGCTTCTTGAAGTCTCCCCATTGTTATCAAAGTGGAGTATTTCAATTTATAAACCATGGATGGTGGAAGGAAGTCTTCCAGAAGAAAAGATAAAATGGATAAATTGACCCTCTGTAAGGCCTGGGGGTACTGTTTATGGTTGTAGTGTTCTAACGCGATGTAATAGTGGGCAAAGTGAACGTTTTCTCCGTCCTTGATTTGTTGCTCCAACATAAGCATATTTCTTTTCGATTTTTCTTTATTTTTGACAAATTCATCAAGGTATCCATAATGATGAACTTTGACCGGTAATTCACCGATGCGTTCCTTTAGAATTTGATCGAGTACGAGGCGTTCATGCATTTTATTTATGAATTTAATCCCGTTATTTCTGAAAAGTCTGGTATGAGCGATATTTGTAGAGTGATTTTTATCCGCGTAATTGCCATAATAGTTGATCAGGTGGATGTTGATTGCGTCATAATCCTCGAAGGGTTTTTCCTCAAGCAGTTGATGTTGATCGTCTCTATCCAGTTCTTCATCAGCATCGAGCCATAATATCCAGTCTCCAGATGCTTGTTGAACAGCATGGTTCCTTGCATCTGCAAAACTTCCGTTCCATTCAAATTTAAAAGTTTTGGCTTGAAAGGAACGACAGATTTCTATGGTTTTATCGGTGGAACCCGTATCTACAATAATGATTTCATCAACAACGTTCTTTACACTTTTCAAACATTGGGCAATACAATTTTCTTCGTTCTTTACAATCATACACAAAGACAGTTTAGATGTTCTCATCGTTTTCCTCTCCTTCTTAGTATTTAATTCAACATTAGAAGGAATTCAGTTTGGAGCAGAATTCCAACAAACCTTTAAGAGGAAGTTGAACTCGAAAAGACCTCAGGTGCTTCTGAGGTCTTTCATGTTCAGCTCTTCTCCTTAAAGTAATCTTCACCTCTTCCACTAAACGACATGACTGAAGGTGATGTCTGAAGTTCATAAATATTCCAGGGTACTGCTGATTATTTTATGAGAACAATAGTCATTTAATGCCGAATGGTCAGCTCGGTGAGATTATCCATGAATGGGTGGGATCACTACACATATAAGGATAGTCAAACGACTGATCCAGAGTAATAAATGATTAAAGGTATAAATAAGATAATAATTATGCAGGAGCAGAAAATTATCAAGAAATAAATATTGGATTTGGAGGAGAGTTACACAAAACTTCAATTTTATATTGTGGTTGGGTTGGACGTGGAAATCTAGCTGATAATTATATGTGTCAGGTATTTCAGGCGTTAAGTAATGAGATCGTTGGGGGTGGTCTTAGAGGTGACTGTGTGGAATACTGAAACGATTCGGCATAGGAACATCATCTGCATCATGGAATACAAGAAATATCCCGTCTGAAGATTGGATTCCTTGGTTCTTTGCGTTTGATTTTCCTGGTTGCTTTTATTTGATGTATCTTCCTCCATGGATTCTGATACTTTTTGTCATACCATATGATATCTATGTATCGACCATTCTATATTACGTATTGCTTGTCTAGAATAGAACCTTTGAATAAGGTGTTCATTTTCATGCTTCTATAGATTTATGAAAGGGTATTCTTCTAAAGAAATCTCTATGTTATATCAAAACATTTAGGTTTATTAAAAGCCTTTCAAAGATGGCGGGTGAACTTAGGTGGAATTTATGCCGTCATAGGGGGGAAATCTAGTGCCTGAGAAAAAGTTCAAAGTTTTATTAGATATTTTGGAAGAAATTGAGAAACTGCAGCCTGAATCTATCTTAGATATTGGAACAAGCTTTGGGGATTACGGAAGACTATTGAAAGAAATTATATGTAATAACCAGAATCAACTTTCCAGGGTGGAAGGAGTGGAGATCAACAATAAAGCGATCGATCCATTGCATCAACATGCTTATCATTCAGTATATGAGGGTGAATTACACCACTGTATGGAAGGGAAGGGGAGTTATGATGTCGTTTTGATGCTGAACGTGCTGGAACATGTAAAAAAAGAAGAAGGGATAGGGGTGGTCGAATATCTATTAACCCGAACGAAGAAAGCACTGATTTTATCTACTCCTTTGTATCCGGAAACCAAAAAAGTGGATTTTACGAATGAGCCAAATTTGAGCCGCTGGTATCAATTGGATTTTTGTGAGTTCGATTTTGATTATAAATTAGTCCGGACAGGAAGAAATGGCCATCAGATTTTTGTATTATACCCTTCCGAAAAAAAGGAAGGGAAAGGGGAGGTGAAACATGTATTACCGGACAAAATCGCAGACCGTGAACGTTTAACGATTGGATATTTTCTCCCGCATAAAAACTTGACCGGTGGAATGAAAATGCTTTTGCAGCAAATGATTCACCTGAGGAGAAGAGGACATAAGATCATCGCATTTTATAGAAGTGACAAAGACAAAAGCGCTCTGCCTTCCTGGATGAAGGTTGAGGTGGATGAGAATATCGTAATTCCGGAAAATCAATCTTATCTGCCACAACTATCAAAGTGTGACGTAGGAGTGGTGGGGTGGTTTTCTAATATGGAGGAGTTTTCTAATGCAGGCATCCCGATGGTTTATTGGGAGCAGGGACATGAATTCTTATTCGGTGAAAACCTTAACAAGACTATACGTGGATATTTGAACCATTTTTATAAGCAACCTGTATCATTAGCCAGTGTATCCCCTGTTATAGCTGAAATTCTCCGGGCAAGGTTCGGGAGGGAATCTGACGTAATTACAAATGGTGTCGATACGGAGTTTTACTATCCTGCTTCTCCCCCTGATACAAACACTATTTTGTTAGTAGGGAACCCGAATCTTTTGTTCAAAGGATTCGATGTTGCGATCCAGACGCTTGTACGGGTCTGGCGTTCAGGACATAGGTTCAAAGTGAGGTGGGCGTGTCAATCGATGCCATCCCTTGGTAATGTACCTTTCCCTTTCCCTATTGATTATGTGGTCATGCCTGAACAGGAAGAATTGGCAAAGTGTTATAGGGAAGCAGACATCTTTTTGTTCACGTCCTGGTATGAAGGGTTTGGAATGCCGCCTCTTGAAGCAATGGCTTCTGGAGTTCCTGTCGTAACGACAGCGTGTGGAGGAGTGGAGGTATATGCGGAAAATGAAAAAAATGCTCTACTTGCAGATCCCGGCGATGTAGAGAAACTAAAAGATCATATCATTTTCCTCTTGAAAGATAAAAAAGCGAGAAATTATTATTCCAAAAAAGGAAGAGAAACAGCCTTGGCGTTTTCGTTCACTGAAGCTAGCAAGAATCTAGAAGATTACCTGTTTAAACTTGTTGCAGGAGAGGAACCAAGTTAGCTCTAAATAATATAGCATCATTAATGAAAGAAGAAGGAGGTATCGAGATTAGCGATTCTCCTTCTTCTTTATTTAAGGGGCAAGAATGAATTCTTGGACTTCACCTGGGACCATGTTTGGAATGAACCCGATGAACCCATAAATGTTATCCACGACCGATACGTTTTGCAGCGGGGTTTCTCCATTATTCGTCACGATGAATTTAAATTGAGGAGTGACCCCCGGCGGAAGTAATGGTCCTGGTGAGACATCAGCATTTGAGAATGATTGGCCATTATTGACAGAAACTAATTTTTCAATCTTTATAGAAGGGATGGCACCAGCTTCAACTCCAAAGTAATAGGCTGGGTCTGTATCATCAACCTCCACACCGCTGTTTTCACCAGTACCTGTGGCAGTAGCGACATTGGATTGCTGTCCAAGCATCCATGAACCTACAATTGTGACTTCATGAGATTCGCCGGATAGTAAAGTGAGGCCACTTGCGATAGTGCCGAACACGTTGTCAGTAATTTCAACATCTACCAACGTTTCGTCGCCCGTATTCGTCACGATGAATTTGAATTGAGGATCCTGTGGGAAAATGACGTTAGGACCTGGAGGATTATCAGCATCGAAAAAGGTCATACCACCATCAGGGGAAACCAGTTTCTCCACATCGATCGAGATGGACTCTGCGACTCCGATGTAATTCGCCGGGTCATTGTCCGACACCGGGGTCCCACTAATCGCACCTTCACCGGTTACCGTACCTATATTTTGATTGTTCCCTAAAACTCCAGGGACCACCAGGAATTGTTGGAACGATTCACCTGGGTCCAGTGTCTGGTTCAAAATGATGTTACTGTATATATTATCCGTCACATCAATGTCCACCAACTGTTCATTACCAATATTCGTAACGACATATTTAAAGTGAACATTAGGGTAGGTGGATGTATCCAATATAGGTCCTGGAGGGGTATCTGCATCAAAGAAAGTGGTACCTCCATCAACGGATACAAACTTTTCTATATCAATTGCAGGTTCATTCTCTTCTATGGTGGCTGGGTTAGGCGACACGTACACACCACTCGTTCCAGAAGTCATACTGAATTTTGTAGTGAGGGTATACCAACCTCCCACGAATATGGCATTGCTGAAAGAAGAGGTTTCACCAAAGTAAATCGGATCCATTTCGGTTCCCGGCAGAAGAGAAGTGGGAGCTCCTGTAGTCAGCCAGTACCCCGTAAAAAATCCTCCTCCGCTAAAATCGCTTCCACCGTTGATGAGCGCTCCTTGCCCGTCATCGAATCTTGGTCCTTGAGGGTAAGGGGGGGCAGGCGTACTTCCTCCACCGGAAGCATTGATATCACCGGCGACATGAATGAAGTTCGTCGCAGTCAGTCCGCCGTGAGGAACGATGGCCCCGCCACTTTGGGGTTTTACCTGGCCCTGATATCCGTTGCTTGGGTCTGCATCTGTGTCCCACCTTAATATGAAAACATCCCCGGGATCCCCGGTAATATTGATTTTAGTGGAGTAATTGAATCCTGACGTCACATTGATAACGAACGTTTCATTCATTCCATTGGTCGTATCCAAACCATTGAGGGAAGTGGATGAGACGCTTTCAAAACCCGGTGTAGCGGGGAGGGCGTTGATTTGTTGTATGGAACTGATCAAATCGGCCTCCAACGCGGATATGAGCGCTGCTTGATTCGTCACACCATTCGCCTGACCTGGGTTATCATCAATGATGTCCTGCCAAGCACCTTGAGTATTAGCATTCGTGAAAATTGTACCAGCATAAGGAACGGTTCCCGAGGTTCTCAAGTCGGCTTGTAAGCCGTCAACGGCTACATCTCCCACATATCCTTTCGAAGCCCCCTGCCAGTTCGCATCAATACGTCCATCAGCGAAGAAAAACAGATAATCGGTTAAATTACCTAAATTGATACCACCTATTACAGGCATATGAAATCAATCCTTTAGTATTTTTAAATTTTTCCTAAGCCACATTTATGTGGTAAAAGGCACTATCAGAATCTGATACGGTCTGGCCTTCAAAAGTTCCAGTGGCAGTTGCAGTGTTTTCAAAGACTTGAATTTTTTGATTGATGATATCGATGACATCTTCCAACTTGAATTGAAGAAGCATTTGGGTTTTTAGAATGGTTTTCAGTGTTTTATTGGCGCTTTCGTTAGCTTCCAGAACTTCAGAAAAGGAACGGGCAGCAGGCACACTTGACCCCGGCAACAAACCCAATGCACCTTGGATCTTCTCGGCTTCAGCGTTGATCATGTGAGCTAACCCGAGTTCCTCAAAAGCGATCGAAGCCAATAATAAATTCACGGCATCGTCTCTCGAAAGGTTGAATGAGGGTGTTACATTCGGAATGTTAGGAAAACTCAAAGATTTATACCTCATTTCTACTTTTATTACTAGTTTATGATTTCAACGTGTACTTTGTGTGAGATGAGTCCCCATAAATCTACTGCTTTTAAGAGAGAAATAATTTAGACAGGTTTAGTACAACTCCCCGTATACGGGAGAGTTGTACTAAACCTGTCTCATACACATATATATGAGGATAAGCACAATTAAAAGGAGGAAGGATCATCATGTCATTTCCGAACATTCCCGATGTTAACCCGAAAATAGAGCTATGCCGGGATGATGTCATCAATCTACTGCTCTCTTCCATAGCTTTCGAAGAATTGAGTTTAGCTCATATACTGAATGCAGAAGGAGAAAAACTGCAAAAAGGTATACAGAAATCCTGTGATGTGAATGAGCTCTTAAAAGTGAATAAAAGTGTAGAAAGGATGCTGCGTACAGTGATCAAGAAAGAGATGTTATTACAATTCAAGCTGGAAGATGTGTTGGACATACCTGAAGATGATTGTTGTCCTCCAGACCCTTGTGAATAAATATTATTTTACTTATATTGATTGAATGAAGAAAAACAACATATTGTACTCCTTTTTCTAATCAGATATATGAAATTAGAACAAGGAGAGGGAGGAAGGAAGAGGGGTGAAAAATCACTCCCTTCTTTTTTTTGTAAAAAAGCTAGGTAGGGGCTTGTAGAGGGGGGAGAAAATAAGAATGGTATTGCTAGAATCTGTCTTTGGGTGAAGAAGTCTCTTTGTTATTGGAGGATACATAATTGAAATAAAGATATAATGAGACTATTGGAGATGAGAACCTTAATAAAATAATGACCAGGATATTGGCCGGACCTGCTTGTATATAGTTTTTTAACCTCTTATAAATCTAAGGTATCACAAACTTATTTTATATATAAAATAAACAGAGTCTGGACATTAGTCATTTATCTCTAGAGATGAATGATCAGCCAGACTCTTTTCTGCCTTTGACCCTCTTGGATAACCAAGGGGAAGCGGGGAGACTCTTGTTTATATAAGTATGATGCAACTGTCTATTTACTATATACTCGTAATTGCAAGCTTCTGAAGAAGGTGTGGTAATCTTTATACCACCATAGTGAAGATCGAAATGTTCAAATTCTGAAAAAACAGGTTGCAGTGAATCATACTCTTCTGAATTTCCTAAATTAAGTAACCCATCTAAATCATATAAACTTTTTTTTCTTAGAGATAGTTTCCGGATTTCTTGTAAACTATCGAGGGCTTCGATGAAGTATTTCGTTGTTTTTCTATTCATATGTCTCTGAACCTCACTCATATGGGTTTCTGATTGGAGTGCGTTCAAGACCTGGTGAATGGAAGAACTGCAATGATTAGCTGCAATAAGCAAGTCGGATAGAACAGCGGATAAATTACGTTGTGCCCCCATGATTTACACCCTATTCTTTATTGGCATGATATCCCTCGGTTTCTAAGGACTTCTGTTTTAATTGAATTACGACTTCGACTTTCTTTAATATCAACCATTCTTTTAAAAGGATTTGATCGGCAATCCGTTTCAGGGACTGGCTGAGCATGTACAGATCTGAATCGCCTGATAGGCATGAGGAATGGAGTGATTCTTCCACATAACTTTGAATATGACAAGCATGGGATTCTAATATTTCAGCTAAAGCTTTTTCTTCTGTCATAATGGCTTCCAGCATGTGATCAATAGTCTTTGTCACATCTGCTTTATCTATTTGGATGTCATCAAAGCCCCTCGGTATCATGAAATCACTCCTTGTCCGTCTTTTGTGATCGTCTCTATGAAAGATATGCAAGAGCTCTGTTAAATATTAATCAAAGGAGAGTGAATCTATGACGTACATACAGTATACTTTGGTGGCGGCACTACTTGAGGTGGATGATTTCTAACACAATAATGAGAAGCGGTTATACATCATATGCTATTGAACTTTGTTTGAAAATAATAAAACCTTTTTGCAGTTCAACTGTCAAAAAGGTATAAAAGGGGTATTATTAAAGTTGAGGTTTAATTAAATCGATACTAGATACTTGGCAGAGGGAAACGATAGCTTTTTGACCCATATTTCCGCTTGTATACCGAACGACGCCGTCAAAAACTTCAGTAGGGTTTTTTCCACTACTAAACATCATAGCATTTTGCCCTTGAGTATTCATATTGAAAGATCTCGTAGGATCAGAAGCTATCTCTTCCATGACTTCTGTCAATGCTTCTTCACAGCATTCACAATTTTCTTGTCCAGGGATTGAGGATAAGTCAACATCGTCAACCGGGTCTCCAGTTAAAGCCACGATATCACAGATGTTAACAATACTTTGGTTTTCATTTTGTCCGACAGCAATTTGGAGTGTGAAGCCGCTTCTGATTTGGATAGGAACGGCATCACCTATAAAATTAGCTGGGCCAGGAAGGTCTATGCGGATTGCTTCACCTGGAGATTGATCTATAATGGCTTGGAGTATATCAACTAACGTACGCGTACAACATGGACAAAACCCCTGTTGCTGAGGTTCCTCGTCTGGACAACAAAAACCACAACAACCACATCCGTTACAACTCATTTTTTATCCCCCCCTTATTTTTCATTTCTATATTATAAGAAACTTCTATGTATGAAGTGCCGGCATATAACTACCAATCATGAATATTTATTGGTTTATATAAAAGAAAGGCACGTGAAAACGTGCCTTTCTTTTAATTTATTATCTTACGTTGTAATGAGCAGTAATACAGAATTTTCCTGTGCAAAATTCGTTCGGTTCAACTAAATCATCATCACAAAAAATTACTACTTTAGTGAATGGTTTAGTAATAGTTTGCGCACGTGTATTTCCAGTAGAGCTCTGTGGTGCATCAGGAACTTTGAAAGTAGAAACAACAACATCGGTATCACCAGAGTCATCAATTATTTGTACAGTTACGGTATCTCCACACCCGCGATCAAAATAGACACTAACTGTCCCAATTACAGGTTGGGCCGGACCGATTGGTGCTCCCATTGCATCTGTAGGATTGGAAGTCCATACTACCTCTCCCACTTCATTACCACATGCAATCGTAAAATTACCACATATCTCATCTGTCAGAAAATCTCCCGCGCCGCCTCTATCTGGACAACAACAACAATTTCCCATATTTTTTTCCTCCTTGTAGTTAGGTTAATAATAGTAAATGCAGAAGGAGAAGCATTGACTAAACCAATGACTAGTTATGGTTAAAATTAATAGAAAATGGATAATTGATGAACCAGCCTTGTATCAATACTAAGGTTTTTAGCATCTAATAATACATGTACTATGTATAAGGATGTGAGCGTTATGAGTAGTTGTAGTGCGAATGGTTCCAGTGATATTTGTGGAAACTTCCGTCTTCCTTGTAATTCTGGATTGATTGATATCTTCAATATTGTAGGAAATAAGAAGAAAGCGACGGGCTCCATCACGATCTTTTTTGATACGGGGTGCTCAGACCACTTGCAAATAGTAATAGAAGACAGTAAAAGTTGTCAGCTGGTCTTTACTGTCAACGAAGGAAGCACTCGTACACTCGTAGTGGATGACTTCGTCAAAATCCAGCTTTCCTGTCCGCACTGTTCCAATTTGAAGCCATGTGTCGGGAAATACTGTTTGGATTATAAGTTGAAGGCGATCAAGAAAGAATACTACTACTAAAATGAAACCTGAAGAAATTCCCATATATTGGAGAGTTAAGATAGAAACTGATACAAACAAATTGGTATTAGTTTCTATCTTTTTTTGGGGACTGGTTTAAAACTGCTTCAAGTGTCCTGAAGCGATTTTTTATATTACAGGTTAACATTCGCAACATAAGGGTATGGTTAGTAATAAGTAGAGTGGACAAACTGATCTGATAATGGAGGTGATTCTATGACTATAGAACCTACTTATCTTTCCAGAGGAGTAGAGAATCGAAGGAGTCATCTGATCAATAAACTGAAAGACATGGGTTATACTCAGGATCGGGTCGGAAAAAGGACAAGCGACATGACACTCACAGAGCTTGAGCAGATTTTCATTAATGTAGAGTATCAGTATAAAGAAGAAATTCATCCTTAATTTAGGAATGTATAATGCACTCATAAAGTACATGTTGAATCCAAGAGGATTATTCCTCTTGGATATTTTATTTTATCAATAGGTTATACGAGCCGTTCAGCCTTTGTCCGTCTTTTTTTGAAACTCAGTCCAGCACTTAATGAAAGACATTCATTTAAGTTTCTCTAACGATCAGACATATTTTGAATGTATTTATGATCATAGCAAATGATGTAAAAAAATAAACCAGAGGGGGAAGGACCTCCTCTGGTTTTTTGTGTGAATCACTCAGAACGGGTAGCGGCGATTCACACGGTCTGTTTTTTAGTAGTAGAAAGAAGCGCCTACAATAATCAAAAGGATGAACAAAACGACAATCAATACGAACGAGTTACCGCGGTATCCGCCGTATCCACCATAACAGCCCATGTCTTCACCACCTTCTTTTTCCTATACATTCAAATTATGTGAAGACAAGTTCTTGCGGGAGGGCGTTTGACCAGTCGAAAAAATAAATTTAGGTTTTGTCCTATTTTTCATCCGTGATGAAAACTCATTTTATTTTTAATATGAAAAGAGATCCTGGTTTCTCTCCAACGTTGTGACGAAGGAGTTTTTTTCTAAAAAAAGTAGGAAAAAAAGATAAAAAAGAAAAAAAGAAAGAGGTTAAAACTCTCAAAACTCTTGACAGTCATGGATGTAAGCGCTTCATTTGGATTCTCAATAATCGGAGTGTTCAGAAAATTTGTTTAAAACCTGTTGACCTTCTCTGAAAATCGGTTTAAAGTAGTCCTCAATCAACTAAACGCAAACGGAAATAGATCGCCGGCGGTGGTTGGTTTCATGTGGAAGGACCTTGTGACCCTGAAAATGTAAGATTGCACACTTACTTTCCAGGGTCCCCTAATTCCCAATGTTCTTTAACCATTTTAAACATTAAACCATAAAAGAAAGGAGTGCTGAGAATGAGCAGCCAATGGATTTATTTAGGCGGCGAATACGTGAACAAAAATGAGGCCGTTGTTTCAGTTTATGATCATGGTTTCCTTTATGGAGATGGGGTGTTCGAAGGCATTCGTGTCTATGAAGGCAACATCTTCAAACTGGATGAGCACTTGAATCGCTTATACGATTCAGCAAAATCGATCATGCTTCAAATCCCTTATGAAAAGGAGGAGCTGGAACAAATCATCGCGGAAACGGTCCGCAAGAATCAACTCGAAACCGCGTATATTCGAGTCGTCGTATCTAGGGGTGCTGGTAATTTAGGTTTGGATCCAGCCAGCTGTTCAAACCCTAGAGTGGTTGTCATTGCTGAAGCACTCGCTTTGTTTCCAAAAGAATTATATGAGCGCGGCGTTAGACTTGCATCGGTTTCAAGCCGCAGAAACCGACCGGATGTGCTTCCACCGCAGGTGAAATCATTGAATTACTTGAATAACATTTTAGTGAAGATGGAGGCCAATCAGGCGGGGGTTGATGAAGCCCTCATGTTGAATGATCAGGGGTATGTGACTGAAGGGTCAGCAGATAACATCTTCATTGTGAAAAATGGCACAGTCTTCACACCGCCAACCTACCTTGGTGCGCTTGAAGGAATTACAAGAAATGCCATCATCGATCTGGCGAAAGAAAAAGGATATGAAGTGAAGGAACAACCTTTTACCCGACATGATGTGTATGTGGCAGATGAAGTATTCCTGACAGGTACAGCAGCTGAAGTCATTGCCGTTGTCGAAGTCGACCAAAGAAAAGTCGGAGATGGTTCTCCAGGTGTTGTCACCAATCATTTGTTAAGCGAGTTCAGAAAGATCACCACCACAGATGGATACAAAGTGTATGCTGAAAACAAAGCTAATGTGAGTTGAACAAGTAAAAAAATTGAATCCATTCAAAACGATGAAAGGAATAAAGGAATAAGTTCTTGTATTCCCAGAGAGCCGGGGTTGCTGGAAGCCCGGAAATACATCTTATTCTGACATCATCCTTGAGTGTCCTTGCTGAACCTTTACGAAGTAGGCAGGACCGGGTGTTTCGCCGCACCTGTTATCAAAAGGAATTCAATTGAATTCCATGAGGTGGAGCTGCAGGCTCCATGAATGAGGGTGGTACCGTGAAGATCTAGACCTTTTCACCCCTCTCTTTTCTTATACCGAAGTGTGTGAGGAAGTAGAGGGAGGAAGAGGTCTTTTTTTATTCAACAATGGACTTACAAGTTCAATACCATTACGTGCAGGAGGGATTAAAAAATGAAGGCACAGGCAAGTTTGAAAGAACAAGCGGCCACAAAAACGGGAGCGGATCTGTTGGTGGAAGCATTAATTAACCAAGGTGTAGACACGTTATTCGGTTACCCGGGTGGAGCTGTTCTTCCAATTTACGATGCCATCTATCGAGCGAAGGGAAGTTTTGACCACGTCCTTCCACGACATGAGCAAGGCGCTATTCACGCAGCCGAAGGGTATGCAAGAGTTTCTGGAAAAGCGGGAGTTGTTATCGGAACCTCAGGACCTGGAGCCACGAACTTAGTTACTGGAATTGCTGACGCTATGATGGATTCGATTCCAATTGTCGTATTTACGGGGCAGGTAGCTAAAGGAGTCATTGGCACAGACGCTTTCCAAGAATCGGACGTCATGGGAATCACGACGCCGATTACCAAACATAACTATCAAGTCCAGGAAATCGAGGAACTTCCGAGAATCGTGAAAGAAGCGTTTCATATTGCCACAACCGGGCGTCCTGGACCTGTCGTAGTCGATATACCAAAAGATATTTCATCATCTGTCTATCAAAAGGATATCGATGATTCGTTCGATCTGCCTGGCTATCAGCCGACGTTAAAGCCGAACCCTCTGCAGATCGGTAAGCTTCATGAGGCTTTGAAAGAAGCTGAAAAGCCTGTGGTTCTGGCAGGGTCTGGTGTCATTCATGCAGGCGCATCGGAAGACTTGAAGACATTCGTTCATCAATACAAACTACCTGTTACTACAACTCTTCTTGGTTTGGGTGCCTACCCGGGAGACGATCCACTTTCCTTAGGGATGGCAGGGATGCATGGAACATATTCCGCAAACATGGCGTTGTATGAATGTGATTTATTAATCAATATCGGGTCCCGATTCGATGATCGGCTGACGGGAAATCTCAAACATTTTGCGCCATCTGCGAAAGTGGCTCACATTGATGTAGACCCTGCAGAAATCGGGAAAAACGTCCCGACAGCTATTCCTATTGTTTCCGATGCAAAGGCCGCTCTTCAAAAACTGAATGAACAAAATGTGGAAGCGGGGGACTATCACGAGTGGATGGAGCGTCTTCAAAACAACAAGAAAGAATATCCGCTCTGGCATGAGCAGCCGGAAAAAGACATCGTACCTCAGTGGCTGATGCAGAAAGTCTATGAATATACAAAAGGGGAAGCGATCGTCACGACCGATGTAGGGCAGCATCAAATGTGGGCGGCCCAATACTACCATTTCAACCGCCCGAACCGATGGGTAACCTCAGGAGGCCTCGGCACGATGGGCTATGGATTTCCTGCCGCCATCGGAGCCCAGCTTGCTGATATGAATTCTACTTGTGTAGCAATAGTCGGGGATGGAGGCTTCCAAATGACCCTCCAGGAACTTTCTGTACTTCAGGAACGGAGACTGCCCGTTAAAATACTGATCGTCAACAATCAGGCACTTGGAATGGTTCGCCAGTGGCAGGAGAAATTCTACAGCGAACGCTATTCAGAATCCATCATTGATACACAGCCCGATTTTGTGAAATTGGCAGAAAGTTATCAGGTTCCAGGATATTTCATAGATTCTCAGGAAACTTTGGAGCGCGTACTACCAGAAGTTCTGGCTGATGACCAGCCGGCTGTCATCGACTGCCGTGTACTTCAGAAAGAAAATGTATATCCAATGATCGCCCCAGGAAAAGGGCTTCACGAAATGATCGGGGTGAAACCATGAAACGAATTGTAACAGCGATTGTCCATAACCGAAGTGGTGTATTGAACCGGGTGACAGGACTCTTAGCAAAGAGGCAGTTCAACATTGAAAGCATATCTGTCGGCAGAACTGAAACTGAAGGGGTTTCCAAAATGACCTTCGTCGTTGAAGTGGAAGACGACAGGAAGCTTGAGCAGCTCACCAAACAGTTGAATAAACAAATCGATGTCCTGAAGGTATCCGATATTACCGATAAAGCAATTGTGGCAAGGGAACTCGCGATGGTGAAGGTGATCAGCAACCCGCAAATACGAAATGAAATTCAAGGGATCATCGAACCGTTCCGGGCATCGATCATCGATGTAAGCAAAGACAGCATCACCGTACAAGTTACAGGTAAATCTGACAAGGTCGATGCGCTCATCGAACTTCTCAGGCCTTATGGAATCAAGGAACTGGCACGGACCGGCTTGACGGCCTTCACTCGTGGTCATCAGCCGCAGGTGGCAGAAATGAAATCATATTCTCTACTTAAATAACGTTAGAAAGGATGTTTAATAATGGCGAAAGTTTACTATCACAATGATATTCAAGATGAGGTATTGAAAAGTAAAAAAGTAGCAGTCGTAGGGTACGGTTCTCAAGGCCATGCACACGCGCAGAACTTGAAAGAAAGTGGGTTTGACGTCGTAGTCGGTCTTAGAAAAGGGAAGTCCTGGGACCAGGCTGTAGAGGACGGACAGGAAGTAAAGGTCGTACCAGAAGCTGTAGCTGAAGCGGATGTCGTCATGGTTCTTCTTCCTGATGAACATCAACCGAAAGTGTATGAAGAGCAAATCAAACCGAACTTGAAATCAGGAGCAGCTCTGGCATTCGCTCATGGATTCAATGTTCACTTCAATCAGGTCGTTCCTCCATCTGATGTTGATGTATTTCTAGTCGCTCCAAAAGGGCCGGGTCACCTCGTTCGACGTACATTCACAGAAGGTGCAGGCGTTCCAGCGCTGATCGGGGTTGAACAGAACGTGACCGGTGAAGCGAAAAACCTTGCTCTTGCATATGCGAAAGGCATCGGCGGCGGACGTGCAGGTGTCCTTGAAACTTCCTTCCAGGAAGAGACAGAAACGGACCTATTCGGTGAACAAGCTGTTCTTTGCGGAGGACTTACGAGTCTGGTCAAAGCAGGATTTGAAACGCTGACAGAAGCTGGCTACCAACCTGAAGTCGCTTACTTCGAGTGTCTGCATGAATTGAAACTGATCGTCGATCTCATGTATGAAGGCGGTCTTGAAGGAATGCGCTATTCCATTTCCGACACTGCTCAATGGGGGGATTTCGTCTCAGGACCACGGGTTGTCGATGAAGCGACGAAAGAACGCATGAAGGATGTATTGGAAGACATTCAATCCGGTAAATTCGCTAAAGGATGGATTCTCGAAAACCAGGCGAACCGACCTGAATTCAATGCGACGAATAGACGTGAGAACGATCATTTAATTGAAAAGGTGGGTAGAGAGCTCCGTGAATTGATGCCATTCGTCAAGAAATCCCAATCCAAACAAAAGGATGTGGTTACACATGGCTCACGTTAATGTCTTCGATACGACACTGAGAGACGGAGAACAGTCCGCAGGGGTCAACCTGAACCGTTTGGAAAAAATCGAAATCGCAAAACAATTGGAACGTCTTGGTGTGGACATTATGGAAGCAGGTTTCCCTGCTTCCTCCCAAGGGGATTTCGAGGCCGTAAAAGAAATCGCAGATACTATCAGGGGTTGTTCTGTAACAGGTCTTGCAAGAGCACACAAACGGGATATCGATATTGCCTGGGAAGCTTTGAAAGGAGGAGCAGAACCCCGCCTTCACATTTTCCTGGCCACTTCACCCATTCACATGACTCATAAGCTCAAGAAGACACCGGATGAAGTTGTACAGACCGCGGTGGAAGCTGTCGCTTATGCAAAAGAAAAGTTCCCATATGTTCAATGGTCAGCAGAAGATGCATGCAGGTCAGACTATGACTTCTTGGTCCATATCATCGAAAAAGTGATTGATGCAGGAGCATCTGTCATCAACCTTCCTGATACGGTCGGTTATACGACGCCGGATGAATATGGACGAATGTTCGAATATATCAAAGCTAACGTGCCGAACATTGATCGTGTCGTATTGTCCGCTCATTGTCATGATGATCTTGGAATGGCGGTCAGCAATTCCTTGTCAGCCATCGAACATGGAGCACGGCAAATCGAAGGTACGATCAACGGCATCGGTGAGAGGGCAGGAAATGCGGCTCTGGAAGAAATCGCAGTCGCCCTGCAAATTCGTCAGGACCGCTTCGATTTCCAAACGAACATGGTGTTGAAGGAAATCAAACGTACGAGCGACCTGGTAAGCCGCTTGACCGGAATGATGGTCCCAGGAAATAAAGCTGTTGTCGGACGTAACGCTTTTGCCCATGAATCAGGCATTCATCAGGATGGGGTCTTGAAGGAAGCCTCTACTTACGAAATTATCACCCCAGCGATGGTCGGAATCGATTCCAATCGTATGGTGTTAGGGAAGCACTCGGGCCGTCACGCATTCAAGCAGAAAGCGGTCGAGTTAGGTTTTGAATTGAATGAATCCAAATTGAAGGAAGCGTTTGAATCATTCAAGAACTTGACTGGTAAGAAAAAAGAGGTCACGGATGACGATTTGTTCGCAATCCTTACCGATACACAAACAGAATACGATGATCAGCCGAAATATGAGATGAAAGCATTCCAAGTACAATATGGCAGTATCAACCGTCCGACAGCGACTGTCCTTTTGACTCGCCCGGATGGGGAAGAGGTTGAGAAAGCCAATACTGGCGAAGGAAGTGTAGAAGCCATTTACAATACGCTTGATGATTTGATTGATGCGGATGTTCATCTGAAAGATTACCAATTGAGTTCAGTAGGAAAAGGCCGCGATGCGCTGGCTGAAGTCCACGTTCAATTGACGGTTGATGGAGTACCTGCTTCCGGACGGGGGTCTGCCCAGGATGTGTTGGAAGCTTCTGCTCACGCATTTTTGAATGCAGTCAACCGGACGCTGTACCGCAAGCATCAACCAGTGCAGGAAGCTCAAGTATAAAAAAGGGGGAGATCCAATGAAAAAGCATATCGTTCTTTTGCCGGGGGATGGAATTGGACCTGAAGTGACACAAGCTGCCAAGAAAATGTTAGAGGCTGTAGCAGAACGTTATCAGCATACGTTTACTTTTGAAAGCCAGGAAATCGGAGGAAGTGCCATCGATTCTCAAGGCACTCCTCTTCCAGAAGATACTATTGAAGCTTGTAAAAAGGCGGATGCGATTTTCCTCGGAGCCGTAGGCGGCCCGAAATGGGATCATCTCCCGGGTCATATGAGGCCTGAAAAAGGATTGCTTGGAATTCGGAAGCAGATGGAATTGTTTGCAAACCTGCGTCCGGTCAAAGCATTCCAACAGCTTCTGCACGCTTCTCCATTAAAGCCGGAAGTCGTGGCAGGGAGCGATCTTCTTATCGTCCGCGAATTGACAGGTGGTCTCTACTTCGGGGAACCGAGCGAAAGGAAGAACAATGGCACACAAGTGGTGGACACCCTTGCTTATCAAAAACATGAAATCGAAAGAATCGTAGAAAAAGCGTTTGAAAGTGCAAGAGTCAGACGAAAGCATCTAACTTCTGTCGATAAAGCCAATGTCCTTGAATCAAGCCGTATGTGGCGTGAAATCGTTGAAGAGAAAAAACATGATTATCCTGAAGTTACTGTGGAACACATGCTCGTCGATGCAGCGGCCATGAAGCTGGTTACGAATCCGACAGCTTTTGATGTCATTGTAACGGAGAACATGTTCGGTGATATTTTGAGTGACGAAGCATCTGTCCTTACAGGTTCGCTCGGGATGCTGCCATCTGCCAGTATCCGCACGGACGGCGTAGGACTCTATGAACCGGTCCATGGTTCTGCACCTGATATTGCAGGGCAGGACAAAGCGAATCCTCTTGCCGCCATCCTTTCAGTAGCCATGATGCTGAAACATTCCTTCCAAATGGAAGAGGAAGCAGAACAAGTGGAAAAAGCTGTGGCCGATGTTTTGGCTGAAAGGTTCCATACATCAGATCTATCTATAAGTAATGGAGTAAAGGTGAGCGGAAGCGTCCTTGCGAAAAAAGTAGTCGAACAGTTGAGTACAAGTGACACGACTGAAAACATCATGCGTTGCTATGTGTAAGGTATGAAAGAAGGGGGAGGAGCCATTGAGTCAGCCACAAACGATTGTAGATAAAATTTGGAATAAACATGTGATTCATAAAGAAGAGGAAAAGCCTGATTTGTTATATATAGATCTTCATCTGGTGCATGAAGTGACTTCTCCTCAGGCGTTCGAAGGTTTGCGGATGAAACAGCGTAACGTCCGCAGACCAGACCGGACGTTTGCGACGATGGACCACAACGTCCCGACAAAGGATCGCCACGTCATCAAAGACTTGGTTTCCAAAAAGCAGATGGAAACATTGAAAAGAAACTGTGAAGAATTCGGAGTCCGTTTAGCGGATATCGATCATCCGGATCAGGGTATTGTCCACGTCATCGGTCCTGATCTTGGCCTTACCCAGCCAGGGAAAACCATTGTTTGTGGAGACAGCCATACGTCCACGCACGGAGCGTTCGGTGCTCTTGCTTTCGGTATTGGAACGAGTGAAGTCGAACATGTCCTTGCTACACAATCTCTTTGGCAGGCACGTCCTAAAACACTTCAAGTTCACATTGACGGGAAACTGGGTGCCGGCGTGACAGCGAAGGACTTGATTCTTGCCGTCATCGGCCGGTATGGGGTCAGGTTCGGCACCGGTCACGTTATTGAATATACCGGGGAAGCGGTTCGTAACCTCTCAATGGAAGAAAGAATGACAGTTTGTAATATGTCGATCGAAGCTGGAGCTCGTGCGGGGCTGATCAGTCCTGACGAAACGACGGTCGAATATTTGAGAGGAAAACGCTATGTACCGGAAGGAGAGGACTTTGAGACGCTCGCTCAAGAGTGGTTGGATCTTGCCTCAGATGAAGGAGCAGTTTACGATCAGACGCTTCACATGCATGCGGATGAAATTGAACCCCAAGTAACTTGGGGAACTAATCCATCGCAATGTGTACCTGTAGGTGCGAAAGTTCCTGATCCTGAAGCTATGGGTGCAGATGAGGATGTTGATGGTGTCGAACGTGCCATTGAATATATGGGACTTCAGGCTAATCAATCAATTGAGTCCATCGAGATTGAACATGTCTTCATCGGCTCTTGTACGAATTCACGACTAAGTGATTTGCGAAAAGCGGCTGAAATCGTTCAAGGAGGACGGGTTCATGAGAATGTGACAGCCATTGTCGTCCCTGGATCGAAGTCGGTTAAGGAAGCAGCTGAAGCGGAAGGGTTGGACACCATCTTTCTGACCGCGGGTTTTGAATGGAGAGACGCCGGCTGCAGCATGTGCCTTGCGATGAATGATGATATCGTTCCACCGGGTGAAAGGTGCGCGTCCACTTCGAACAGAAATTTTGAAGGTCGTCAGGGAAACGGTGCCAGAACCCATTTGGTGAGTCCTGAAATGGCGGCCGCCGCAGCTTTAGAAGGAAAGTTCGTAGATGTCAGGAAATATGCTAGTGCTGTAGGAGGTGGATGAGATGGAACCATTGAAATATCACAAGGGTCTTGTCTATCCACTGAACCGTACGAATGTGGATACAGACCAGATCATTCCGAAGCAATTCCTGAAACGAATCGAGCGTAAAGGATTCGGACAATTTCTTTTTTATCATTGGCGCTTTCATGATGATGGAAGCATAAGAGAGGACTTCTCTCTGAATGACCCTAAATACCAGTCGGCTTCCATTTTGGTCGGCGGTGAAAATTTCGGCTGTGGATCTTCCCGGGAGCATGCTCCGTGGGCAATTGAAGATTATGGATTCCGTGTAGTCATCGCCCCTAGTTTTGCTGATATCTTTTACAATAACTGTTTTAAAAATGGCATTCTACCGATCGAACTCCCGAATGAAGTGGTCAACAGAATGATGGAAAAATCGAGCAGTCTTCCTTATCACCTCGAGGTCGATTTGGAAAAACAAATCGTGTCTGATGGTGAGTCGGAAGTTTCTTTCGATATCCAGTCCTATCATAAAGAAATGCTGTTGAACGGATGGGATGAGATTGCAGTGACATTGACTTATGAAGAAGAAATCGATCAATTTGAAAAAAACTATGAAAAAGGAGTGAAGACGTTGGGGATTTCTTAACGCTAGCTAAAGTGATGGACGCACATAATCAGTTGGAAGAGGTGGTGCACCGTACATCTCTGGAAACATCGACGACTTTCAACCAGTTGAGTGGCCAGGAAGTCTTTATGAAAATGGAGAACGAGCAGAAGACAGGTGCATTCAAAGTAAGGGGAGCCTCCTATAAAGTAGCAAGTTTAACGGAGGAAGAAGGGCAGCGTGGTGTCATTGCCGCTTCCGCCGGAAATCATGCCCAGGGTGTCGCCCTAGCTGCAACGAAAAAAGGGATCCAGGCGAAAATTTTCATGCCGGAGGCTACTCCTAAAGCGAAAGTTGAAGCGACAGAAGGCTATGGTGCGAGAGTCGTACTGACAGGAGAATCATTCCAGGAAGCTTACCAGTCCGCTCTTAGAGAGCAGAGACTGACAGGCGCAACCTTCCTTCACCCGTTTGACGATTACACCGTTATGGCAGGTCAGGCGACGGTCGCAGTGGAAATGCTGGAACAGCAGCCAGACCTTGATACCTTGTTTGTTCCGATTGGAGGTGGCGGGCTGATCAGCGGTGTTGCTTTTGCTGCTAAGCAATTGAAGCCCGGCATCAAAATCATCGGTGTACAGTCTGCGAAAGCCGCATCGACGTACAATGCATTGTATAAAAAAGGTCCTGAGAAATTGAAGTCTGTTTCGACGATTGCCGATGGGATTGCCGTCAAAGAAAAAGGGAATTTAACGTTCCCTTACATTCAGAAATATGTGGATCAGGTCATCACTGTCGATGAATTCGAAATTGCTACAGCCATGCTGCTTTTATTGGAACGGGAGAAGACACTTGTGGAAGGAGCCGGTGCTACCGCCCTTGCCGGGCTGTTAAGTGTAAGTCCCAATATGAATAAACAAAAATGCGGAGTCGTGTTGAGCGGAGGGAATATGGATATATCCCGCTTGGCTGCCATCCGCAAGCTGGCTCATCCGAAAAACGTAGGAATTGCTTGAATATGAAGAAGGTTGCTGCCTTGTGCAGCAGCCTTTTTTTGCTGTAATAAACCTTGAATTTCGAACACTAAAAAAAGAATATCATTAAAATCATGAAAGCTGTAAAAATATATAGTCACTCTTTACATAGGATGAGGTATGATGAATAAAAAGCTCCTGTTTCAACGGACTAAGTGATTGAGGAGGAGATCTATGAGAGGCATTATATGTGAGAAGTATGGTGCGCCGGAAGTTCTTGAATTAGTAGAAATGGATAAGCCTGAGATCAAAGAGGATGAACTATTGATTAAAGTTCAGGCCATTACCGTTTCATCAGGTGATTCAAGGATAAGGAGAGGGACGAAACAGTCTTTACCTCTCTGGCCTGTATCTAAAATGGTAATCGGATTGAGAAAGCCTAGAAAAAAGATATTAGGGATGGATTTTTCAGGTGTTATCGAGGCGGTTGGAAAAGAAGTGACGAAATTCAAGGCAGGCGATGAGGTGTATGGATTTTGCGGTAAAGGTACGTACAGGGAATACATCACTGTCAAAGAATCTAGATCAGTGGCACATAGGCCGAAGAGTATAAACTTTGAAGAAGCAGCTGCCGTTCCATTTGGAGCGATGTCGGCTCTTGATTTCTTGAGAAAAGGTGCAATTAGTGAAGGAAAGAAGATTCTTGTCTATGGTGCATCAGGAAGTGTAGGGACTTATGCAATCCAATTGGCCAAGTACTACGGAGCTGAAGTGACCGGCGTCTGCAGCAATGTGAATGTGGAGTTGGTAAAATCACTCGGTGCAGATGAGGTCATCGATTATAAGGAAGAAGATTTTACGAATAACGGAAAAACCTATGACATTATCTTTGATACTTTAGGAAAAACATCTTTCAAACAGTGCAGGTGTTCGTTGAAGGAACATGGGAAGTATGTGGTAGCGGTCTTCGATTTCCCTGAGGTTTTACAGATGATTTGGACTTCTAAAGTCGGAGACAAGAAAGTCATTGGTGGAATAGCCGGCGAAAAGAAGGTAGATTTAGAGTTTTTGAGAGGCTTGATTGAAGAGGGAAAAATAAAAGTGGTCATCGATCGTAAATATCCATTAGACCAAATCAGGGAAGCTCATCTTTACGTTGATCAGGGACACAAAAAGGGGAATGTTGTAATTACAATGGATTGAACATTCAATAAGAGAGTGGATGTTTGCAGGGGTTTCAGCCTCACAAAAATTACAAGATGAACTGAATTAATATGAAAAAGCCGGTCCTATATCGAATAGGACCGGCTTTTTGTCTTATTTATCGTCTTGTCTAGGATTGAGACTGACTTTTATGACGATCGACTTTGATTTTTATATTCTTAGGATTCAGTCCATTCCCTAATGAACCATAGAGCGAACCTTTCTTAGGGTCGACAAGTTCCGTCTGTTCACTAGAGTAAACACGCGGAGTCTGCCACAAGGCTTTTAAGGCACGCCCCATCGGCATTTCATGGTACCGCTCAGGCCACATTTCCTTAATTTTTTCTTTTACTAAAGGATAGTGTTTAGGGCTCATGCCAGGGAACAGGTGGTGTTCGGTATGGTATGAGAAATTGAAATGGATGACATCGACCCACTTCGGAACCGTAACCGTCAGACTGTTAGCCAGAGGATCATTGACAGGAACCAATGGGTTCAAACGGTGGTTGGTAGAAATGTATCCCATAACAATCATGTTGGCAATAATCAGTGGAATCAAGAACATGAATACCCACTTTCCAAAACCGACAATGAAAAGAAGACCAATCCAGCTTGCCCACGGCATAATGGTTTGCATCCAAACTTCGGGTTGTTTTTTCTTTTTGAAGTCTGTTACGAACAAAAAGAACATGTGCAGTGAATGTGCAGTGAATTGGAATGACAACGATGCAAAGCCAAAGAATGCACGAACAAAAAACGGAAGCTTGTAAATCCATTGGAAAATTTTCATCTTCTTGATTTTTTCAATGGTCGGCCATGAATCTGGATCTTTCTCATCATGCTGTGTGTGGATGTGGTGGTTCAAGTTGTGCCACTTTCTCCATAATTTCGGTCCAGTACTCAATGGCCAGAAAGCAATGGCACCTAAAATATCACGGAGTAAGGGCTGTTTGATGACCGTTCCGTGAAGGATTTCATGTCCTAAGAATCCCATGCCGGCGAAACTAGCTCCTAATACAATAGAAATCGGTATATAAAGCAGTGGATTCCAATCTGAGAATCCAATCGTCAAAAATCCGGCGATGACGATTAGAAGGTAAGCGAGCCCTCCCCATAGTCTCGCTGGGACAGGTTTGAAAACACCTTCTGGCATATATTTTGCGACACGTTTAGCATACCAGCCAAATGAATGTAAATCTTCCATATCTTTCTCCTTTCACGAAACCGGTCGATGGTGAATCAAACGGTTCCTATAACATCTATCTTGTCTTATCGTAGAGTGTTTATATACATGTGTCAATGCAAATTAATACCAGGTATTAAGAATAACTAATGATTTTTCGAAACGAGGGGGCCAGGAAGACGACTGTCATGCTTGATTTCAGGACTTATGGAAAGTTTTCACAACTTGAATATTATGAAAATGTGAACTTTTTTAAACAATCATACAACCCTCAAAATTCGCTTATTTCTATGCTATGATAAATGGAAACAGCTACCGAGGAGGAGAGGTCATGGAAATACCTTTCATTAAATGTCACGGATCAGGGAACGACTTCATTTTGATCGATGAAATCAAAAACCCTCTTTCATTAAGTGAGAAACAAAGAAAAGACATTTCTAGGCTTTTGTGCGACAGAGAACACGGTATCGGTTCGGATGGAGTTTTATTCGTCCTGCCTAGTGAAAAAGCTGAAGCCCAAATGCGTATGTTCAATTCAGATGGGACGGAAGCGGAGATGTGTGGCAACGGCTTAAGATGTGTTGCTAGACATATGATTGATGCCCTGGGTGAAAAAGAGATTGCCATTGAAACAAAAGAGGCCGTATTAGATGTCAGCCAAGTCAAAGAAATCTTCCCGGGGGTGGACACGTTTGCGGTGGCAATTGAACCTGTTTCGTTTGCTCCCTCAAGTCTTCCTATGAATGTGAAGGATAAAGAAGCCATCGATGTATCTATACCGGAGCTTTCTACGAACCGGACCTTTACTGCTTTAAGCGTTCCAAACCCACATGTGGTTTCCATCGTCGATCATATCGACCAAAGAGAGTTGAAGATTGCAGGGCAGAAAGCGAATGCAATCCCTGAATTATTTCCACGCGGAGTGAACGTAAGTTTCGTAAAAGTCATGGATTCCAATAAAATATTTGTTCAAACCTATGAGCGCGGTGTGGGGCTGACTAATGCCTGCGGTACGGCTATGTCCGCTTCTTCACTGGTATCCACGATTTTAGGCCCGAATGAAGTGGGTGTCCCTATCGTGGTCATGAATAAAGGTGGACTTGTCAACTGTGTAGTGGAGAAGAAAGATGAAGGCTTCCGTATCCAACTTCGAGGGAATGGAACGAATGTCTACGAATCAAAGGTGACTGTTAATAGTGAATGTACCGAATTTGAACTACACGAAAAACATTTCTTCACCGATGAAAATGAGAAGTATGAAAAACTGAAAGAATACGCATCTTCACAGGTAAGGAGTGAATCAATTTGATTACAACCTTTACTATTAAAACAGAACGACACGATCAAATGATTGATGTGACCTCGCAAGTACAGCAATGGATTACTGAGCTGGGGGTACAAGAAGGAGCGGTCGTCGTCTCTTCCATGCATACGACGGCGGGTTTTACAGTGAACGAAAACGCAGATCCTGATGTGAAAACAGATATGCTGCGCAGGTTTTCAGAGGTTTACCCTTGGGATCATTCAGAGGATCGTCATGCTGAAGGGAACACAGCCGCTCATATGAAAACAAGTACAGTCGGTCATTCCCAGACGTTAATGATCGAAGATGGACGTCTCGTTCTCGGCACGTGGCAGGGGTTATACTTTTGTGAGTTCGATGGTCCTAGAAACCGTAAGTTCAAAGCGATGATTTTACAATAGAAGAAAAAGACCTGAGTCTATCTGTGGCTCAGGTCTTTTTTAAAATTTGGTTATTACAAGTAGAAACATAGTGGAGTTCCAGCTGAGTAAGCCCTGTTATCCAATTGGAAATAGTAAAATGAACAGAAAGGTATAACTGTTTTCAATGCAATCTTTATAATGAAGAAAGAGAAACCGGTTTACTTAAAAAAAGAGTCCAATGTGTTGAAAATTAAAAAAAGTAGTTGAAAACGGATTCAAAAATGCTATAATCTACTTAAGAACTCAAACTTAGTTCTATATTTTTTAAACTTTTACGAAACCGGTTTCGTGAATCAATTCTTTTGATATTGGGTTATGTTTGGGGCAATTTATTAGAGGGGGAAACTTTGAAAATGAAAAAAAGTTTGCTTTTAGTCTTAATGTTAAGTTTAAGTGCATTCCTTTTTGCTTGTAACAGCGAAAGTGGTGGAGACGACAAGGAAAAGGAATCAGCTTCTGGTGAAAATACTGTAAAATTAGATTTCTGGGTATTTGGAGCAACGAACTATGAGTCGTTAGCGAAAGAATATGAAGAGAATAATCCAAATGTTGAAATCAACGTTAAACGTTCAGAGCTGGGAGATCACCACAACAGCTTGTTCACTTCCATTTCAGCTGGAACAGGTGCTCCTGATTTGGCGATGATCGAGGTCGACCAATTGGATCGTTACCGTGAAGCGCAGGAACGTTTTGTTAACTTGTATGACCTTGGCGCGGAAGAAGTCCAGGATCAATACTTAGACTGGAAGTGGAACATGGCTGAAGGTAAGGATGGGGAGTTCCTATTCGGTCTTCCTACTGACATCGGTCCTAAAGCGATGTACTTCCATACAGATGTTTTTGAAAATGCAGGTCTTCCAACAGACCCTGATAAAGTAAGTGAAATGATTTCCAATCCTGATGAGTTTGCAGATGCTGCTCAACAAGTATTGGATGAAACAGGTAAGCCTATGGTAGACAGCATGGAAATCGCATTCAGAGCAAATATGGATGCTTTAAAAGAGAGCTACTTCAACCGTGAAGGCGAACTTCTTATCGGTAATGAAGGTAACGAAGTTAAAGATGCTTATGATTATGCAGTCAAGCTACATGAAAAAGGATATGTCGGAAAATTTGATATGTGGACTCCAGAGTGGGCGAATGCTTTGAACAAAGGTGAGTTCGCTGTAGAAATGGCTCCAGCTTGGTTGAAAGGTTATATGACGGAAAACGCTCCTGATGGTTCTGGTAAATGGCGTGTGACGACGCTGCCTAGTGAGTTTGCTGGTAACTGGGGTGGATCTTACGTTGCGATTCCTGCTGAAACTGAATACGAAGAAGAAGCTTACAAGTTCTCTAAATGGCTTCTATCTCCTGAAAATCAGCTGAAGTCCTTCACTGAAAGCGGTCTATTCCCTTCTGCACCTTCTGTGTATGAAATGGAAGAGTTCGTGAACAACTCTGATGAGTATTTCGGTGGTCAGAACACTGCTAAATACTTTGCAGAAGCTGCAAAAGAAATCCCTGAAGTATACAAAGGACCTAAATATGTAACTGTAAACAATGAAATTTTGACAGCACTGAAAAACGTTCAAGAGGGAGCAGATCCTGAAAAAGAATGGAAAGACGCTGTTAAACGTATTGAAGGCTTAGTGAATCGTTAATTCTATCATTGTAAAAGGGCCGGATAGAGGAAACTCGTCTGGCCCTCATTATGTAAGGAGGTTGAAAAGTTGGAGAATGTACACAAGAGGCAGCAAGCTAAAACAGCTCCAAAAGCCAGTAAACTGTCTGATAAAACGAAAGACATGATTTCTGGTTATTTATACGTTGCGCCTTTCTTTATCATATTTGGTCTCATCGGCCTATATCCGGCGGTTTTCAGCATCGTTCTGGCTTTTCAGGAGTGGAACGGGCTCGGGGAAATGGACTTTGTGGGACTCAGAAACTTTGGAGTCGTACTGCAAGATCCGCTTTTTTGGAAGTCACTTTATAATACCGTCATTATCGGTTTAATGGGGACAGCCCCACAATTGATTGTCGGAATCATACTGGCATACTTTTTAAACCTGGCTGTCATTCGTTTTACGAATTTCTTCAGAGTTACCATCTTTATGCCATACATCACTTCTATGGTAGCCGTAGCTCTTGTTTTCGGAGTGTTTTTCAGTAGTAACGAAACCGCTCTTGCAAACTACGTCATCGGTTTATTCGGACTGGATCCGGTAAGCTGGAAGACATCTGAATGGGGAGCGAAAATTGCAATCTCATTGATGGTCTTTTGGAGATGGGTAGGCTATAACACGATCATCTACTTGGCTGGACTTCAAAGTATTCCTAAAGACTTGTATGAAGCTGCAACGATCGACGGTGCAAACAAAGTACAGCAATTCATGCATATTACTGTACCATTATTGAAGCCTTTCATCATTCTGACTGTGTTCATGTCCACTGTCGGTGCACTTCAATTGTTTGCAGAACCAACAGTATTCTTAGGCTCATCCGCATTCAGCCGAGATGAAGCGATGACTGTGGTTATGTACTTATACCGTGATGCATTCAACCTAGGATCATTCGGAACAGCATCTGCAACGGCTGTATTGTTATTGATCATTATCATTGGGGCAGCTGCCATCAACACTTGGTTGACATCAGGCGTTGGCCGTAAGAAGAAAAGAGGGGTGTAAGAGATGAATCAAAAATTTAAGAAACGATCTAAATCTGGGACGTTACCGATCTATATAGTTTTGACGGTGGCTTCTATTCTATCCCTTTTTCCTTTTTACTGGATGTTCGTCATGGCGACCCGTCCAAGCGCGGCTTACAACTCCATTCCTCCGACGCTTCTGCCGGGAACTAAGTTAGTTGAAAACTTCCAAAAGGTATTGGATACGATTCCTTTTTTCCAGGCAATGTGGAACACGATTCTCTTATGTTCTGTAGTTACAGCTCTAGTCTTGCTCATCAGTTCACTCGCAGGATATGCATTTGCGAAATTCCAGTTCCCTGGAAAAAACTTTTTGTTCATTTGTATATTGTTGACGATGGTCATCCCACCTCAACTAGGATTGATTCCGCAATATTATTTAGTCTCCCAATTGGGTTGGCTGGATACATTACTGGGAGCGGGGGTTCTGTTCCTATTGAACCCTTTAGGAATCTTCCTTATGAGGCAGTATATCAGTGAATCCGTTCCTGATGAACTTATGGAAGCAGCAAAATTAGATGGATGTTCGAATTTCAGAATCTTTTACAGCATTGTACTTCCGATTATCAAGCCTGCTTTTGCTACACTCGGCATTATTGTATTTACACTCGTATGGGGAGAATTCCTATGGCAGTTCACCGTCTTACGTGATCCTTCTTCCTACACATTGCAAGTAGCGCTTGCTTCATTGAATAATGCTTTCCGTGTAGACTTCGGTATGTTGTTATCCGGTGTATTCTGGGCGACCGTACCTTTGATTGTCATCTTCTTGATTTTCAACAGATGGTTCATTTCCAGTATTACTGAGGGATCAATCAAGTAACGGAGAGTTTCATCCTCCAATTGTTTTGTTAGAATAAGATTGGTGAAGAAAGCGGTTCAAATTAAGGAGATGGATTGTAAGATGGACTTAACAATTAAAGATATCGCTAAGATGGCCGGGGTTTCTCCGGCTACCGTATCCAAGATAATGAACAATTACGGAGGAATCAGTGAGGCTACCCGTGAAAAAGTTTATAAGATCATTGAAGATACAAAATATCAGCCGAAGTTTTCTGCAAAATCACTGGCAACTAAAAAATCGAATTTAATCGGTTTGATTTATGCAGGAAAAATAAACGTTGACTTTAAACACCCTTTTTTCAACGAAGTGGTGAATACGTTTAAAAAATCGGTCGGTGCTTTAGGATATGATCTTCTTCTTTTTTCAAATGAGAAGTTTTATAAAGGTCAGAGCAAATACTTGGAGAGGTGCAAGCATTTCAATATCGATGGGTGTTTGATCGTTGCCGGAGATGAAATTGAAGAAGCTGTCCGTGAAATTGCCGAAAGTGATATCCCGTGTATGGGGATTGATTTGAAGTTAGACGGACCACGATCGAGTTTTATCATGACAGATAATGAAAAGATCGGTCTTAAAGTGGTAGAGAATCTCTACTTAAATAAGGTAAGAAAAGTGGCATATATCGGTGGTAAGCAAAATTCACTCATTTCAAGCATCCGTAATGAAGGCTTCTTGAAGGCTATGGAGCAGTTTGGACTACCATTGAATGAGAAGTGGATCCATTATGGGGATTTCTTTGAGGAAAGCGGTTATCAAGCTATGAAAGAAATTCTAAAAGAAAAAGAGTGGCCAGAAGCTGTATTCGCAGCTTCCGATATGATGGCTCTTGGTGCCATGAAAGCTATGAAAGAAGAGGGGGTTTCTATCCCTGGGGACATCCAGCTGATTGGCTGTGATGACATAGAATCCTGCAGGTATAGTGACCCACCATTGACCACTGTGAAACAAGATAAACAGAAGCTTGGAAAACTCGCAGCCTATATGCTTGATGACTTGATCCAGGGAAATGATGACCTTCATCCTGTGAAGGTGGATCCTGAACTAGTCATCAGAAAGTCCAGCATTGAGAAGTGAGAGTTCTCAAGCTATCAAGAACTGGGGGTTACCGAAATGACAACAATAGAATTTCCTAAAGATTTGAAGTGGGGAGCAGCAACTGCATCCTACCAAATTGAAGGGGCAGCCAATGAAGACGGAAGATCACCTTCAATATGGGATACGTTTTCTCATGCTCCTGGAAACGTAAAAAATGGAGATCATGGAGATGAAGCTTGTAACAGCTATCATCTATATAAAGAAGATGTGCAGCATCTGAAAAAATTAGGTGTAGATCTATATCGTTTTTCTATTGCATGGCCTCGCGTCATTCCTGAAGGAACAGGGGAATTGAATCCGAAAGGCGTAGCATATTATCATAACTTGATTGATGAATTGATTGAAAATGGAATTGAACCGATGATTACGCTATATCATTGGGATCTGCCTCAGGTTCTACAGGATAAAGGCGGATGGGAAAGCAGAGAAACGACAGATGCTTTCCAACAGTATGCAGAAGCGATGTTCAAGGAATTCGGTGAAAAGGTTAATAAATGGATCACGATCAACGAACCATGGTGTGCTTCTTTCTTATCCAACTATCTAGGTATTCACGCCCCGGGTAAAACAGATTTGCAGGCGGGTGTTGATGTCGCTCATAACCTTTTACTTGCACATGGTAAAGCTGTGAAATCTTTCAGGGAGCTTGTACCTGAAGGAGAAATCGGTTATGCACCAAACGCGACTTGGCTGGAGCCTTTCAGTCCTGCTGAAGAAGATGTCAATGCAGCTCGTAGAGGGATGATGTGGCAGAAGGAATGGTTCATGGATCCTGTATTCAAAGGTTCTTATCCAGAAGAGTTAACTTCAATCTTTGAAAACGACAACGCTTCCCCGAAAGTGGAAGATGGAGACTTTGAACTGATTTCTCAACCGATTGACTTCATGGGTATCAATTATTACACAGGCAGCCTGGCAAGGCACAAAGAAGGCGAAGGACTATTTGAAGTGGAAGAGGTTCCGCTTGATTATCGTAAGACGGATATCGGCTGGCCGATTTATGCAGATGGCTTCTATAAACTGCTTACTGATCTAAATGATACTTACGGCGATGTGCCGATCTACATCACTGAAAATGGTGCTTGTTATAACCACGAAGTCGAAGATGGACGTGTCAGGGACCAAGAGCGTATCGATTATTTGAAACAGCATTTGACTTCCATTCATCGTACGATCAAAGCAGGGGTCCCGATCAAAGGCTATATCGTATGGTCGCTCTTGGATAACTTCGAGTGGGCGGAAGGATATGAGAAAAGGTTTGGAATCATTCACGTCAATTACCGTACCTTTGAAAGAACACCGAAGGATAGTTATTACTGGTATCGACAAACGATTCAGAACGGTTGGTTCGAACTATAAAGGAACTTATTTTTTTGTCGGACAACGAAACCGATTTCTATCTGAAAGAATTAGATAAACAAAATATAGAAGTGGAAAAAGGTTGGCTCAAATAGCCAACCTTTTTTTAACAGATCGAATCTTTAGGTGAAGGATTTTTCAATCCGAATAAAGGGCGGATAAAAAGGGCTGTGTAAGTTCCTGCCAAAGCCATGATCATCCAAACCCAACCGTGAAGGCTGAAGGAAGCGATGCCACCGAAATATGCTCCGATATTACAGCCAAAAGCAAGTCGGGCACCATATCCCATCAAGACACCGCCGACAATCGATGCAGCTGCGATTCCTGGTTTTATTTTTCCAGGTTTAAAGTTCCCCTGAAATGCTGCAGCAATGAAGGCTCCTAATATGATTCCGAAATTCATGACGCTCGTTGAATCAGCGAGGACGGTTTGCTGCAACGCCTCTGTATTGCCTTGCCAATAAGTCCAATTGGATACATCGATACCCAATAACTGTAAGAACTTGGAACCCCAAAGCGCGAAAGCTGAGGTGATTCCCCATGGATTTCCTCGAATTGATAGGGTAAGAGCATTAAGTCCTCCGAGGATGATGGCTGCCAAAAGCAATGGCCAAGCTCCACGCCATAACTTCTTGAAACCTGTGGTTGTAGCTAATGGTTTCATTTTCGGTGGATTTTTCTTTCTTGCAATTTTAAGAGTAATTCCATAAATACCTGCGAAAATAAGCATTTGTACGATCCATCCACCAAAATAACCAAAGCCCGTAGATTCTGCCAGAGAGATAGCAGGTAAAGACGGAAGACCTCTCCAAAAAGCTATATGATAGGCTCCGAGTACGGACCCACCTATGAAACCCAGCAGAGTTAATATCATTGAAGATTTGCCTCCGCCCACGGTATAAAGCGTGCCGGATGCGCATCCAGAACCCATCTGCATACCTATTCCGAACAAGAATGAACCTGCGACTACACTAAGTCCTACTGGAAAGACGTACCCTTGAGGGCCTGATCCGGTAAAACTGAATCCAGTCGACAAAATAATTCCAAAAAGCGTGGTGGCTACAGCTAACATGAGCAAATGAGATTGCAGCCCTTGGATGTTACCTACAGAAAGTAAACGTCGAAAAGCTGAAGTAAAACCAAATCGGGCATGTAAAAGAGTCAAACCGAAAGCGATCCCAATGATAAACAGTACGCCTTGGGTGATAGAGGTGACAGAAACAATCAATGAAAAAAGCAAAATAGAGAAGAAAATCCCTATCACCACTAAAGGTAGCTGTACGGGATTCAATTGATCGACGACCGTGGATTTATTGTTCCATTTAATTGAATGTTGATGGATGGAAGTCTGCATTATATTCCTCCTAAATCATATAAGTTTACTTGGTTTTAAAAGAATATATCCAAGTGTAAAATATAACTCGTCTATTTGTAAACAAGTATGCATAGAATGGTTGTACAAAGAAATAACATGCGTTTACGAACCCTTAACACGTGGCTTTCAGACAAGTGGTAACATGGAACCGTGGACAGGCTGAAAATCATTAATTTTATGGAGGGATGTCTTATACCTGTCATCTGCCGCAATGTCACCCGTTGGTTTTTCCTTGTTTGTCTGAAATCAAGTCGAAGAACTTCGTGGCGTACATCTGGCGCACCTCCTCCGACCATTTTATAAATTTGAACAAGCTACGGTGAATTTGCGTAGCTTTTTTATTTTTTTATGTATTTTATTCAATTGAAAGATTAAACTAAGACAGCAAAGGGTATTGAATAATATTTAAGATACATAAAAAGGAGTGATTCCATATGGTTAAACAAAAAGAGTGGCATGTAATCTTCTTATTAGACAGCAAGCGCGTGGTCACCCACGATTTGGAATTGAGTGAAGAGATGGATGAAAGAGAAGCAATGGAATTCATTGTCAAACAGCTTGATCGTGGTACTTGGTGGTATCTGGAAGACGGAGTTGCCCTTCACACCAGTGGTGTTGAATGCTTCTATCTTGATCGTTGTGCCAAGAAGACTCGATTCTCCAGAGACTAAACGAAAGACCAGCCTCTGCTCATGCAGATGGCTGGTCTTTTATTTAACTTATTATTTCAACTTGAATTTGACGTCGGCCAAAGTCTAATGCTTGTCCTTGCTGGGGAATGAATACGTCAATTCTATTCCCTTGAATGTCGCCTCCGATATCTCCTGCAACAGCTACCCCATATCCAGGAACTCTTACTTTTGATCCTAAAGGAATAACATCAGGATCTACAGCGATAACTTTTCTATCAGGATTGCTGCGCAAGTCAATTCCTGTATACGTGATGCCGCTGCACCCATCACAAAAAGCGGTATAAGCCGTCGCCTCTACATTTACAGTTCGTTTCACTTCAGATTGTGAAGGCTTTTTATTTTTATCTTTCTCAAAACGGGTATGATCCGTTGATTTATCATCGATCTCTATTTTTTTTGTTACCATCTCTTGGGCGTTTTTTATAGACTCTTGTGTTTTTTCTTCAGCAAAAATCGTATGGGACTGGGTTTGAAAATTCACCATTAGGCCTGTATACAAAGTCACCGCAAATAGTAAAAATGATAATTTCTTCATGACTTTTGTCCCCTTTCAAAATCTCATGAGATGAGTATAACAGGTTAGGGGAACGGCAAACAAATACAAAACCGCGTCAATTCTGTTACATTTTGATTGCAGTCAAAGTCCCTAAAAGTTACGAGCCGCTCGTTCTCCTGGCGGCTCGTGATCACTTCATTATTTTGAATTTCCTTTTCTCTTTTTTCCACAACAAGTAGGGCGAGATGGTCTTTGTCTAGGTTGATTGGATTGTTTATTGGATTCATTTTTAGCCATAGCCATATTCCTCCTCCATTTTATAACGTATCTTATGTACGATGGCTGAAAACAGGTAGTGCGCCTATCATGATTTTAGAAAAAAAGGCGTTTTGTCTGAAAAGAAACACATTCTGAATTTCTGTTCGAAATAAAACTTTCTCATGCTATAATGAGGACTGATGTGGACTACCATACGTCCAACAGTCCATAGGAAAAGGAGGACGGGGTTATGAATGTATGCCCCCACTGTAAAAAAGAAGTGTCAGAGGGCTCCCGTTATTGCTCCCAATGTGGTCAACCAATCAAAGGAACTGAAGAGCATCACATACATAAGGAGAAAAGTGGGAAGAAAAGTAAACGATGGTGGCCGGTGATTGTCCCTGTCATCACTTTGATCATTATGACAATAACGTTATTTGTGGTTTACACGCATCAGAAAAACGTCAATGAAGAAGTAATAAATATGAAGAAAAAAGCAGAGGAATCTGCTTTGTCTGGCAACTACGAAAAAGCAGAAAAAATTCTTGTTCAGGCTGTGGACCGCCGCCCTGAATTTCAAGTTTTGCAATCAGAATTGAATGCTGTCCAAACAGCACTTTTTTTATCTGAAGAATTGGATGATGTAGAGAAGCAGATCAAAGAGAATCAGCTGAAAACAGCGGAGAGTGAATTGAAGAAAATTCAGAACCAGATTCAGGAAAAAAAGAGTCGGTTGTTGGTGACGCTGACTCCTGAGGCGAATCATTTGGAGTCAAGGATCACAGTCATGAAAGTCAATGATGAGATCAGCCGGTTGTCTACCGTGGATGAACTTGCGGGTAAATTGAATACACTCTCCGGCTTGAACCTTGAAGAAGCTTCCAAAGTGAGAAAGAAAATTAATGAAAAAATCATCACTTTATCTACTAAAAAAGCGGAAGATGCACTTGCTGAAAAACAGTACAGCGAAGCGATCGCAATCGTGGATCAAGCGCTGCAATATGTATCTAATGATGAAAAACTGATGCAGTTGAAAGAGCGTATCAAGCAAGAGCAGACAGCATTCGAACAAGAACAAAGGAAACGACTGGAAAAAGCGATGGAACAAGCCGCTGAAGATGAGCTCAAAAACAAAACGGACGCTTTGGAAGTCGTAGAAGCAAAACTTACGAAAGATGAATATGGAGATATAAAAGTGACTGGGAAAGTTAAAAGTGTCGCTACTCAAATCATCAGTACCATAACTGCCAAGTATGACATCTTGAATGAAAAAGGTAAGGTCGTAAAATCGGAAGAGGCGAAAGTCTATCCGATTTACCTGAACCCCGGGGATGTCGGAACGTTTGAGAAAGTATATTATGAGCTTGATGATGGAGAGTATTCAGTGAAGATCACTGAAATGGAATGGTTAGTAGAATAGGAGGATGACGAGTGAGGCGTGAATGGATCATCAGCCTTTCCATATCTTTATTGCTCTTAGCGGGAGGCGGTTGGGCTGTCTTTTATGTGACAGATTATATTTCAAGTCAACTGAAAGCAGATACCGTATTGAATCAAGCCCCTGAAAAAACAGAAGATAATGGAGAAAAAGTACCGAAAAAAACGAAAGATATTATCTATGAATCTCAAAAACTTGTCGTACAAATCGAGCTGGAAGACGGTTCTATCGGATCAGGATTTTTGTATAATAACCAGGGTGATATCATTACGAACGCCCATGTGGTCGCCAACCATGAGAAAGTCAGTGTAATGACTGCAGATTCAAAGAAAATGGAAGGTGAAGTCATTGGGGTGAGCAGGGATACCGATGTTGCGGTAGTAAGAGTCTCTGGTTTGAAAGATAAGGAGCCGCTGCCTGTTCGGGAAGAGGAAACCGCTGAACTGCTGGATGAAGTTTTAGCCCTGGGAAGCCCGCTTGGACTTCAGAACACGGTGACTCGAGGAGAAATCAGCGGATTGAATCGTAACTTGAGCATAGAACCTTTTGAGTATGAGGATGTCTACCAAATTTCTGCGCCGATTTCACCCGGAAACAGTGGAGGCCCCTTGCTTGATGGGAAGACAGGTGAGGTCATCGGAATCAACTCTGCAAAAATCGGGAAAGAATCTATCGGTTTCAGTATACCGATCGCAGATGTCTTACCGATGGTACGAAAATGGAGTGAAACCCCGATGAAATCACTGCCTGAGTTTCCGGAATTAAAGGAACAGGAATTGCAATCTCCTGTAGCTGGGACAAAAGCTGAGCAGGCCACATATTTAGTCCAGTATTTTTACAACAGCATCAATCAGGGAGACTTTGTCACCGCATACTCCCTGCTTTCGAGTGAATGGCAGGAACAGACCTCTTTTGAGGAATTCCGTTCCGGCTATTACAATACGCTCGCTGTCTCAGTCGATAATATCGTAGCCGATCCAAATGAAGATGGGGTCGAAGTTACTGTTTTCCTCACAGCAGAAGAAACGAAAGACGGAGAAGTGGTCGTTAAAAAATATAAAGTAACTTATCCTGTGCAATATGAAAACAAGTCTTTGAAAATCATGAATGGTCAGGGGAAAGAGTTAACATCCCAGGTGGATGAGTAGAGGGAATGGGTCTAAGAAGAAAACTTCTTAGACCTTTTTTATGTCCATAAATGTAAAAAAATAGTACGAACACTAGCATACGCACACGCAAATCTCTCAGACAAGCATTTAATAGTAATGAAGGTTCTTTGGTACCTTTTGGGTAAAGGTTTCAATGAATTAATAAATATAGAAAAGGAGACGAATAGATGGCTAAGAAGTTAATTGCGTTGGACGATGGACATGGTATGGCCACTGCGGGAAAGAGAACGCCTTATATTCCGGAATTAGGTCGTGCAATCAAGGAAAACGAGTTCAACCGTGCTGTCGTGAAATTCCTGAAGAAAGAATTAGAGCGTTGCGGATTTGATACACTTCTTGTGGCTCCTACTGATAAAGATGTTCCGTTGAAGGAAAGAACTGATTTGGCGAACCGGAAGAAGGCCGATGCATATATCGCTGTTCACTATAATGCTTTCGACGGTTCATTCCAAGGTGCAGACCCTTCCGGAATAGAAGTTTATGTGTATCCTGGATACAAAAATAAACCGGCTGGTAAATTAGCAGCAGCAATCGCGAAACATTTGAAGCAGGGAACGCAGCAGAATTTCCGCGGAATCAAGGAAGCGAACTTCCACGTTCTCCGCGAAACAGATATGATTGCTGTATTGACTGAAAACGGGTATATGGATAACAAACGAGAAGCTTTGTTGATGATCGACCCACTCTTCCAAAAAGAAGTAGCAATCGAGCACGCCAAAGGTATATGTGAATATTTCAATGTCAAATATGTTCCAGAGGAAAAAGAAATTCCAAGCACGGGATTTTTAGATGTTCCACTGAATTCTTATTATGCGAAAGACATTATGAGAGCAAAAGCACTCGGTGTGTTAAATGGGTACCCCGATCGAACATTCCGTCCAGAACAACCGATGAAACGTGGAGATTTAGCTATTGCTTTGATGAACCTGTACGATAAGTTGAATAAGAAGTAAAAAGAGAGCCATTCATGAATGAATGGCTTTTTGTATGAATATTCTTCATGTGTTGGTATAAAAAAAGACCGCCTTTCATGAAATAGAAGAGGGGTGGTTTCTTTGTATTATCCAATGATGAACAATAATCATAGAAACAATGAGGGGCGTCTGATGACGGTGAACGGCAGTGGGAAAGTTTTGGTACAGCCTGACACGGCTGTGGTCCAGATCGGAGTGGTTACAAAAGACGAAGAACTAACGAAAGCTCAGCAGGATAATGCCGATCAAATCCAACAGATAACTGATGCTCTCAACCAAGCTGGAATCGCTGATGAACAAATACAAACGCAGGATTATTACATTTATCCAGAATATGATTACGTTGATGGAAAACAAGAATTCAGAGGCTATCAAGTGACTCATATGCTTTCTGTGACGATTGATGATATCGAACAAACCGGAACCATCATCGATTTAGCCGTAGCGAATGGAGCGAACAGAGTTTCCAATATTCAGTTCACCTTGAAAAATGCGCAAATGTATTACCAGGAAGCTTTAAGCATCGCATTGGGTAATGCTTTGGCTAATGCTCAGACCATTGCCAATACACTACAGTTGAACTTGGACCAAACCCCGGTAAAAATCGTTGAAAGCAGCATCGTTCAGCCTTCCCCAGTCCAACCATATATGAAAGCGGAAACTGCAAGTTACAGCGCAACACCTATTGAACCTGGAGAACAGGAAGTGGTAGCAAAAGTGGAAGCTCAATTTCAATATTTTTCATAAAAGAAGACCGCAGAATATTCTGCGGTTTTTTCATTCGCATGGAAGTGGAAGTAGTGAGGGGAGTTTCACCACTTCCACCTTTTTTTGTACTCTTTCAAAATCAAAGAGTCGGTCAACAAGTTTCCCTGTTTTCCAACTGCTTTATGATATTTTTAATTTCTGGTTTGGAACGTTGAATCATGCGCCAATTAAGGTGAAACTGTTCTTCACCTACGCCTCCAAGCCGATGAAGGTCTTCTTCAACTGCGATGGAAGCGGAATGGAGTTCGTTGAATTTGACTCCCGCTTTTTCCTTTAACCATTGATTCATCAAACGTTTCATATGATCGATTGCTGCCTCTTTTTCCATTTCTTCAGGGTAGGTGAAGTGAAAGCTTCCCTTATGAAAAGCGAAATCTGGTTGATCTTTGTCTGTTGTGCTGATATGTAATTTGTATGAGCGCCCCAAATAAGGGATTCTTTGCTCCTCTTTCATTTCTAATTCGTCGATGACGTAAAGGTCATCATGCAGGGAGCACCACCTTTCATGAATCCATTCCTTTTTCTTATGTAAAAATTTCTCGATTTTTGGTAAAGCTCTAGAAGGTGAAGCGGTCACTTGGATTCCGTTCAGTTCATCTATGTATATTTTTACGAAATGGATATCAGGCATTTTATGGACGTCATAGTGAATGGTTTTGGTTTGATCGGTTACCATTGGCATGTAAAATTCCCCTTTCTTTATGCGTTTATTTTTATCATAACTCAAACAGCCGTCTGAATGTATTGCTAATCCCTGATTGTATGGGTTTTCTCATTAAAGAAGAAGACTTTCCTAAGGAAAGTCTTCAAAATCAGAGCGTTAGTTTTGTTTTTCGTTTTTGAAAATCGACTTCTTTATAATAAGTGTTTTTTACAAGCACATTCGGTCCGAGACACTCGACTGCCGGACAATGGCAATTCAAACTTTTTGCTGTATCGGTAGACAGCCATTGCTGGTAGGCATCGACGAGTTTCGTGTTCTGGATATTCCCAAGGCCGGGCTCGTCCCCAAAATCCGTCACGATGATATCGCCGCTGAAGATATTGACATTCAAGCGGGAGCGGCCATCAGGGTCATTTCGGACGGTTACATTTTTCTCGCTATAAAGTCGTTTCAGCATCTGCAGATCTTCTTCCGAACTACTGCATGGATAATATGGTAAAGTGCCGAATAACATCCACGTGGAAGAATCCCGGCAGTCAAGCAGACGATTGATTCCTTCCCGCATTTCTTCAAGGCTCAACGTCTCTAAACTGCTGGCAAAGTCGACGGGATACATCGGATGAATTTCGTGTCTGGCACACTTCATTTCACGAACATGTTCATGTATGTCTTCAAGGTACGGGAACGTTCTTTTATTCAACATGGTTTCTGCTGAAACCATGACCCCTTCTTCTGAGAGTCGTTGTGAGTTTTCTACCATCCTGTCAAAGAATTTCTTTCGATTCTCTTCTGAAGGTTTTCTCTCCATACGTGCGAATCCTGTATGAATGAATTCTTCGATGGTTCCCCAGTTATGAGAAATATGTAATACATCAAGGTAAGGAATAATCGGAATGTATCGTTCATATGGAAGGGTAAGGTTTGAATTGATTTGAGTACGGACGCCTCGCTCGTGGGCATATTTCAATAACGGGACCACATACTGATCCACTGATTTTTTAGACATCATCGGCTCCCCGCCTGTGATGCTCAACGTTCGCAGGTGTGGTATTTCATCCAAGCGTTTCAAAATCAATTCCATCGGCAGTGCATCGGGATCCTTCGATTGTAAAGTATAGCCCACTGCACAATGCTCACACCGCATATTACATAGAGTGGTTGTCGTGAATTCTATATTGGATAACGTCATTTCCCCGTGTTCTTTCACGTCCATATAAGCTTCCCATGGGTCGTTTTTCGGGGACATGTCTTGAAGCTTCATGCTTGAACTCATTATGAAACTTCCTTTCTATTGAAAATTTTCGTCTGAAGACAGACGCATTCTATTTTAACACTATTCTCTTCACAAGTGCAGGATTCCTTTTGACAGGAGGGAAAAGTCCTGCAAATATAGAAGGGTTAATTAGAATGAAAAAAGGAGGAAAGGTTGATGAAAACGGTCGTGATAACCGGAGCATCGAGCGGATTCGGATACTTGACGGCTCTGAAATGTGCTGAAAAAGGTTTTCGTGTCATTGCAACAATGAGAAATATGGAAAAAGCATCTGTATTTCAATCGGATCGTATTACGAGAGAGGTGAGAGAGAGAATAGAAGTATGGCAATTGGATGTGACAAAGTCATTTTCCATTCAGGAGTTTAATGCCAGAATCCAACAGTTGGAGCGGCTGGATGTTCTCGTTAATAACGCTGGTTTTGCTCTTGGGGGTTTCGTTGAGCAAGTCCCGATCGATGATTATCGTCGTCAGTTTGAAACGAATTTCTTTGGGCTGGTTCAAGTAACCCAAGCTGTTTTACCGGTGATGAGGAGACAGAAGTCAGGGAAAATCATTAATGTGAGTAGTGTCAGTGGCTTGATTGGGTTTCCAGGGTTATCAGCCTATGTTTCTTCTAAACATGCATTAGAAGGCTTTTCAGAAAGCTTACGTTTTGAAGTGAAGCCTTTCGGAATCGGTGTCGCTTTAGTAGAGCCGGGCTCCTATCAAACGAATATATGGTCTACAGGGATGGAAGTACCAGATCAGATTCATGATCCAGATTCTCCTTATTCTGAATATACAAAAGGATTGTGGAAAGCATTGAATCGAGAATCCCATGGGGATCCTTCACATGTTGCCTCCCTTATGACTAAATTAGCTTCCAAAGACAGGGTGAATAAGCTTCGATACCCTATAGGAGCCGGTGTCCGTGTAAATCTCCTTTTGAAGAGGGTTCTGCCTTGGTCCTGGCTTGAGAAAAGTGTACTCAAAAAGCTGCTTGAATCCTATTAATCGTGTAAAAGGCTCCCGATCAGGGTAGTACCCTGTTAGAGGAGGAATGCTTCATGGAAGATCAAATCAATATTCTCTCAGGCGCTGAACCGATTTTTTATGAGGGGAATGAAATAGGGATTCTAGTCATTCACGGATTTACAGGGACAACTCAGAGTATTCGTCCACTGGCAATGGCTTATGCTAAAGCTGGGTATACCGTCAGTGCCCCTCGGTTGAAAGGACATGGGACTACTGTTGAGGATATGGAATCCACTCAATATCAAGACTGGATGGCTTCAGTAGATACAGCCTATCACGCTTTAAAGAAAAGATGTGATGCTGTTTTTGTCGTAGGGCTTTCAATGGGTGGTACGCTGGCTTTACATGCAGCCGTACAATTTCCTGATGTACTCGGGGTGGTCCCTATCAATGCTGCGATAGATATCCCAACCATGGATACCATGGCTCAGAGTGGAGACCGTTTCTTAGATGCAGTCGCATCCGACATTAAAAAAGAAGGCATCAAAGAACTGGCCTATGAACGAACACCCGCCCGGTCCATTCGAGAGCTGCAGGAATTGATGAATATAGTAAAAATGAAGCTTTCCAGTGTCCATGTTCCGATACTCGTTTTCGTTTCTGATGAGGATCATGTCGTGCCGCCTCATAATTCAGAAGTGATTTTTGAAACGGTATTTTCTGAACACAAGGAAATTGTCCACTTAGAACAAAGTTATCACGTAGCCACTCTTGATCATGATCAGGATATGATCGTGGAACGGACTCTGGAATTTTTCCAAATGTATACGAATACTAAAACTGGATAAGACCGTCTTTTTGACTATTGCCCGGGCAATGTAATTTTCTTTTGTAATTGTTCGAAAAATAACTTATACTAGAGACAAATCAAGAAAAGCAAACGGAATAAAGCCTTCAAGGGGAGCCTTCCGGCTGAGAGTGAACAATGTGTTCAGACCCTTCGAACCTGTCAGTTAACACTGGTGTAGGAATGGTGGCTTTTTTGATGGTGCAATGCGTGTTTAGCGAGGCTCCTCCATCAGGAAGCTTCCCTGCAGGCATTGCTTTTTTTGTGTCTTTAAATAAGGGGGATTTAGGAATGAGAAATAAACGTGTGCTTTTTCTAGTGGAAATTGCAATTTTTTCTGCACTTGCAATTCTGCTGGACATCATTCCATTTTTGTCATTCAAGCTTTGGGCACAAGGAGGATCGGTTTCTTTTGCCATGGTACCGGTCTTCATCATCGCATTCAGGTGGGGAGTTAAAGGAGGCGTAGCGACTGGTCTGTTATTCGGAATCTATCAAATTCTTACGGGAGCCTATATCATGACTCCACTGCAGACCTTCCTTGATTATGGAGTAGCATTTGCTGTCATAGGTTTTGCAGGAGTTGTAGCCAAGCCTATTTGGGAGGCCATTAGAGAGAATAAGCAAAAATCATTGATTTTCTGGGTCGTAATCGGCTGCTTCATAGGAAGCGCCCTTCGCTTTGCAGGTCATTTCATTGCAGGGATTGTCTTTTATGGTAAGTTTGCTCCTGAAGGTCAGCCGGTTTGGCTTTACTCGCTCGTTTATAACGGAGGGTATATGTTACCCGCGTTTATATTAAGTGCATTGATCGTTAGTCTGCTGTTTGTCCAACGTCCTAAACTTGTCTTACGTTAAATGAATCCGGCTCTAAGGAGCCGGATTTTTCTTGTTTAAAAAGGCGTGAAACGGTGAATAGTATAATGCCTAAATAAAAAGCCCTGTTATTGTCTGGTGTTGTTATTTCACATATGCACTCGTATCAGCTCTTTCGTCCCATACTCTGGGTAAAGAACGGATTAAAACTACACACACGGACGGATGGACCATATAGAAAATCAATAAAAATATCAACAAAAGACTTTAACAGAGCCAAGTAGAAACGGTGGTGTTGGACAATGGGAAAACTGAAGCGTCTACATAAAAGTAAGATATTCTGGGTGATTGCCACCTTCATTTGCGTTATTGCACTCTTGATTGCCTACCATACATCCTGGAAACCTTTACCTGAAGGGATCTCTTATGAAGGAGATATCCATCAAATGGATGATATCGAATTTTTTTATGATTTGTCGTACGAAAATAAAGATGGGGAAAGGGTTCATGAACGACAAATTTTTCAGGAATTGTACCGGACTATAAATGATGCGGAAGAGTTTATCGTTGCGGATATGTTCCTTTTCAATGGATACACGAATGGCGAAAATGAATTTCCTCCTATATCCGAAAACTTAGTGGAGGCAATCGTCAAACAAAAAGAAAAGCACGAGGATTTGAAGGTCATTTTCATTACAGATAAAATCAATACGATTTACGGATCTTATGAGTCAGAGACCATACGAAGATTGGAAGAGGCGGATGTGGAAGTGGTCCTCACAAATTTGAATGAACTGAGGGATTCGAACCCTGTATACTCCAGCCTTTGGCGTTTATTCTTTTCATGGATGGGGACAAGTGAAAAGGGGTGGATCGATAATCCTCTTGCAAAACAAGCCCCGGATGTGTCCCTTACTTCCTACTTGAAGCTGCTTAATATAAAAGCGAACCACAGAAAGGTATTGGTCACTGAAGACGCAGCCGTAGTGTCGACTGCTAACCCGCACGACGCGAGTGGTTATCATGAAAACGTCGCTTTTAAAATGAAAGGACCAATCATTAAGGATATTTTAGAAGCAGAAAAAGCCGTTGTTGATTATTCATTATCCAATGTTGATTTTCCCGATTTCGAAAATCGTTCGTGGGAAAAACAAGAAGGAGATTTAAGAACGCAATTTGTGACCGAAGGGAAAATATATCAATCGATACTCGAAGAATTGAAGAGGACAGGGGACGGAGACACCATCTGGCTTGGCATGTATTATTTAGCGGATCGAAAAGTGATTGACCATTTGGATCGGGCTGCTGAGCGGGGGGCAGTTGTAAATATCGTGATGGATCCAAATAAAAAAGCGTTTGGTCATGAAAAGCCTGGTCTGCCGAATCTGCCGGTGGCAGCAGAAATGCAGCGCTTGGGAAATGACAACATTCACTTGCGTTGGTATGACGTCAACATTGAACAATTCCATACCAAAATGCTTTATTTGGACAAGCAGGAAGAAAATGTGATCATTGCCGGGTCGGCGAACTACACCCGTCGGAACTTGGCTGATTTGAATTTAGAGGCCGACGTTGTCATAAAAGGTGACCCTTCTGAAGAAGTATTCCAAGAGGTCTCCACGTATTTTAATAGAATATGGAAGAATGAAGATGGCCACTACACCGCGGATTATGAGAAGTATAAAGGCAACATGACGCTGGTTCGTTATATCACCTATTACTTGCAGAAATGGACATGGTTTACGACTTATTAAAGGTCATGCATGGAAAAGGAAGGGACCCCATAGGGTTTCTTCCTTTTTTGCATTGTTTACCTTAAATACGGTTGAGTATAGTCTTGGCAACTCTAACCATTAATGAATAATCAAGGTTAACAATTATTTTTATAAAAGGCTCTGTTAAAGTTTAGTGTTGATATCTCCATCAAAAAAAGAATTCATTACGAAATGTTTGTATGCGTGTAGGCTCAGGGATTAGGTTCGCTTTCCATGGGGCGGTCGCTGAGTCTCCTCAAGGAATAGCGCCTTCCGGGGTCTAACCTGTCCCACACGTCCCATAGGAGTCTCACCGTTTCCCCCTCTAGGTGTGCGGCACCTTCCCCAATGACCCTCCACTTCATAGGAGGTTGGAATTCATTTCCGACCAAACAGTTTTATAAAACAGAGAATATCAACACCAGCCTTTAACAGAGCCTTTATAAAAATAAGCTATTGACCATTACGCAACGTCAGGGGCTAAGATAAGAAGTAATAAAGGAGGGCAGGTATGGAATATACAGTCAGCCAGTTGGCTCAATTATCAGGGGTAAGTGGACGCACTCTCCGCTACTATGATCAAATCGGACTCCTCAAACCGGCAAGAATCAATGCATCAGGATATCGGATTTACGGAAGGAAAGAGGTGGATCTGCTTCAGCAAATCTTATTTTATCGTGAATTGGACGTCAGCTTGGAGGGAATCAGAGAGATTATCAGTCAGCCGTCATTCGTTCAAATGACCGCTTTGAAAAACCATTACAAACAACTGCAAAAAAAGCGTGCAAACCTCGACGCAGTCATCGCGACACTTGAGAAGACGATCGCTGATAAGGAAGGAAGAGTTATTATGGAGGATAAAGAAAAATTCGAAGGTTTCAAAAAGCACATGGTGGAGGAAAACGAGAGAAATTACGGTGAAGAGGTGCGGAGAAAATATGGGGATGACTTAGTCGATGCAAGCTATCAAAAAATGAAAGGGATGTCTAAAGAAGACTATCAATCAATGAATGAACTAAGTGAAGAAATCTTCTCCTTACTTGAAAAAGCATATGCGACAGGGGATCCAGCATCTGATGAGGCAGATGAATTAGCCGGAAAACATAAAAAATGGTTGATGTACAATTGGTCCAGCTATTCAAAAGAAGCTCATGCAGGACTCGCAGAAATGTATGTGTCAGATGAACGTTTCCGGTCCTTTTATGAAAGCCGTGTCAAAGGCGGAGCCGAATTTTTAAGAGACTCCATTTTGGTGTATTTAGGATATAAGTAAGAAGGAAATAACCGTCCAGGAATTGATTCCTGGACGGTTATTTTTTGCTCGCGCAAGTTTTACAAAAGCGTGGCCGCTTTATCTGCGTCTGTAACAATCAGAAGGACTTTTCCTTCATCCATATCTTCTTCGTACTCTTCCGCTTCTTGTTCAGAAAGGCCCATTTCTTGAAGTTTGGTCCTCAATTCATCCCCTTGTTTACTGAAGATGTTGCCCAATACTTTTTTCAAGTCTTGTTCAGATAAGCCGATTGTATTTGCATTGACATTACTGGAGATGCGTTCGGTCCGATCGTCATCATGAGCCAGAATATAGATGTTTTCATTATCGATACCTTTTTGTTTGAGCGACTTCACGTCTTCCATCAATTTCTCATCATTAGAATATTCTCGAACTAATGGTTTCACTATATCCACTCCTTTTTAATGTGATTTCATTAGTCTTGTTTCCGTTTTTAGAAAAGGGAAAACATGTCAATAGGCTCATTTTCAATGCTGTCTATTATACAAGGGTGTTTGGAGGATTTACCTGAAGTTTGGCGAAATATATTAATAGACAGAATCTTGTGTAAAAATTTCCGGAGTGTATGAAGGAGCTATTGGAGGCATGCCGGTTGGAGAGAGCCTAAGAAGCGGGGGATTTTATGAAAAGAGGTACACGTCCCTGGAAGATGGTCCGTGTAGAAGATAAGCACTTCTATGAAGAAGAGGACGAGGTAGCGGAAGAATATCCGCTCACGATTGTGATCAACGGTGAGGAGTTCGCTACGATGGTTTGTACGCCTATGGATTTGAAGGAGCTTGTTGTCGGTTTTATAGCTTCTGAAGGTGTGATTCGCAAAGTACATGACTTGAAAGGCCTCACCATCGATGAAGACCGGGGTTTTGCATACGTAGAAACGAAGAAGGACTTGAAACTGAAAGAGGTCAACACTAAACGTTGGATCGGTTCTTGTTGTGGAAAAAGCAGGTCGTTTTATTTTCAGAATGATGCTTCTACAGCACGCACGGTTATGGACATTTATAAGATCTCTCCAGATGAGTGCATGAAGGTGATGGCTGAGTTCCAAAACCAGTCTCAAATGTTCAAGCAGACTGGAGGTGTACATCAGGCTGCCTTGGCTGATGAGGGGGAAATCTTTGTTCAATTCGCTGATATCGGTCGTCATAATGCTCTTGATAAGTTATTTGGCTATCTTTTATTAAATAATGTAGAAAACAAGAAAAGAATAGTCATTTTCAGCGGTAGAATTTCTTCGGAGGTTTTATTGAAAGTATCTAAAATGAGAGTGGGATGTCTCCTGTCAAAATCAGCACCTACGAATCTCGCATTAGAGCTTGCCCGCGATTTGAACATTACGGCTGTGGGTTTTGTCCGGGGGAATAGAATGAATATTTATACTCATCCTGAACGAATTGACCTGACAGAAAAAGGAGGAGCTGACCGTGAGCGAAAGGGATCATAACGTTGTATGGATCAATAATCGGGAATACTTGGCGGATCCGGAGCAGAACTTGCTGGATTTGATCAATTCTACTGGAGAACATGTACCTCAGATATGTTATAACGAATCACTCGGACCGATTCAGACTTGTGATACTTGCATTGTGCAGGTAGATGGTGAGTTGAAGCGGGCATGCGGGACCAGAGTGAAACCTGGGATGAAGGTTGTAACAGGCTTGGAGAGAGTACATAAAGCTCAGAAAGAAGCGTTGGATCGAATATTAGAGAATCATGAACTGTATTGTACTGTGTGTGATTATAACAATGGTTCCTGTGAGATTCATAACACGATGGCGGCGTTCGGGTTGGAGCATCAGTCCAGACCTTTTCAGCCGACGTCTTACGAGGTGGATCGATCTGGTTCATTTTATCGGTATGACCCGGATCAATGCATCTTGTGCGGCCGCTGTGTAGAAGTCTGTCAGGATGTACAAGTGAATGAAACGTTGACGATTGATTGGGACCGGCAGCAGCCTAGAGTCATTTGGGACAATGATGTCCCTATGGATCAATCTTCGTGTGTGAACTGCGGCCAGTGTTCTACGGTTTGTCCGTGTAATGCAATGATGGAAAAAGGGATGGAAAAAGAAGCAGGCTTTTTGACCAATCAGGAACCTGGCATATTGAAGTCCATGATTGAACTCACTAAAAAAGTTGAAACCGGGTATGGCCCTTTATTTGCGGTTTCTGATACGGAAGCAGCGATGCGTGAAGAGGTGATTGATAAAAAGAAAACCGTATGTACGTATTGTGGAGTAGGATGTTCCTTTGATGTATGGACAAAAGGGCGTAAGATTTTGAAAGTCGAGCCTCATCCGCATTCCCCTGCCAATGGAATCTCTACTTGTGTCAAAGGAAAGTTCGGGTGGGATTATGTCAATAGCGAAGAACGGTTGACCAAACCGTTGATCAGACGTGAAGACCATTTTGAAGAAGTGGATTGGGATGAAGCCATCTCATATGTCGCTCAAAGGTTTAGCGAAATCAAAAAGGAAAAAGGTTCAGATCACCTTGCCTTCATTTCGTCATCAAAAGCGACGAACGAAGAATCGTATTTGATGCAGAAGCTTTCAAGACAAGTGATTGGGACGAACAACGTTGATAATTGTTCTCGTTATTGCCAGGCTCCAGCGACAATGGGGTTATTCCGAACAGTAGGCTATGGTGGAGATTCCGGGTCGATTTCAGACATCGCAGAGGCGAAGCTTGTTCTTACGGTCGGGTCGAACACGGCTGAGTCCCATCCTGTTTTAGCCTCGAAAATAAAGCGTTCACAAAAACTCTTCGGTCATAAACTATATGTATTTGATTTGCGGAAACACGAAATGGCGAAGCGGGCGGATCGTTTCTTCCAGCCGAAGCCGGGGACTGACCTTGTCTGGCTTTCAGCGATCACAAAATATATTTTAGATCAGGGGTGGCACGATCAGACGTTTTTACAAGAGTGGGTAAATGGATTGGAAGATTACCGAAGCAGTTTAGAGCCATTCACTTTAGAGTACGCCTCTGACATGACCGGGATATCAGCAGAAGAGTTGAAGGAACTGGCTGAAGAAGTGGCGCATGCAGAAAGCGTTGCGATTTGCTGGGCTATGGGAGTGACGCAGCACGTGCGGGGGAGTGATACGAGTACCGCGATTTCCAATTTATTATTGATTACAGGAAATTACGGTAAACCTGGCACAGGCGCTTATCCTCTCCGAGGGCATAACAACGTCCAGGGCTGCAGTGACTTCGGCAGTATGCCAAACTTTTTCCCTGGATATGAAAAAGTGACCGAAAATGATGTGCGGAAGCGCTATGAAGCAGCTTGGAAGGTTGTTCTACCAGAGGAAATCGGTATGGATAACCATGAAATGATCGAGGCGATTCATAAGGGTGAACTTTCTTCCATGTATGTCATGGGAGAAGACACCGGTGTAGTGGATGCGAATATCAACTATGTGACGGCTGCTTTTGAAAAATTGGACTTTTTCGTCGTGCAGGATTTATTTCTTACGAAAACAGCTGAATATGCGGATGTTGTGCTGCCTGCATCGCCTAGTCTCGAAAAAGAAGGGACATTCACTAATACCGAAAGAAGAATACAGCGCCTGTATCAATCCTTCCCTCCACTAGAAGGGACGAATCCCGACTGGAAAATCATCCAGCTCATAGCCAAAGAAATGGGGCATGATTGGGGTTATACCCATCCTTCAGAAATCATGGAAGAAGCTGCCTCACTCGCTCCATTATTTGCAGGTGTGAGCTACGAACGCTTGGAAGGATATCAATCCCTGCAGTGGCCGGTGGCTGCTGACGGTACCGATCAACCGTTGCTATTCACCGAAGGGTTCCCATTTGAGGATGGAAAGGCACGCTTATATCCTGTAGATTTCGAGCTTACACATGACACTGATGAAGAATATGATTTGCATGTGAATAACGGCCGTTTGTTGGAACACTTCCATGAAGGGAACATGACTTATAAGTCTGAAGGAATAACGAGGAAAACGCCTCGTGCTTTCATTGAAATTTCAGAAGATCTCGCCGAAGAACGTGGTTTGGAAGAAGGGGCGAAAGTGAAGTTGATTTCTCGTACAGGGGAAGCGGTCGGGCATGTTACAGTCACAGACCGTGTGAAAGGTAAGGAGATTTTCATACCGCTGAATGATAACGATGAGCTATCGATCAATTTGCTGACAGACAATAGAGTCGATAAAGACAGCAATACACCTGCCTATAAAGAAATCGCTGTGAAAATGAAGGTATTGAAGAAGAAAGGCAAGTCTCCGATACCAGCCAATAATCACCGAAGAGGGAATCCCGTTCCTCAAATCAGTGTCAATGTAGAGAAAAAATGGGGAAGGGCAGATTATGAATTCCCGGGAAGCAAGGTGGATCGATAATGGCGAAACCAATATCCAACATCAAAAAATATGAAAAGACACATGAGGAAGAAATTGACCAGAATGTTGCAGAAGTTAAAGCGGCAGTTTCTGACAATAAGGATGCGATCCTGAAAGGAATACAATTATTAAAAGCCTTAGAAGAAGGTGGGACGCTCGACACAGCCTATGCATTTACCAAAAAGAAAAAAGAGGCGTTAGGTTATGTGGTGGAGGAGATAAGCAAAGAGCAATATACTCCTCTGCTTAAAAACCTTCCTGAATTGATTTTCCTCCTCGGTGAAATCGATGTTAAAGCGTTGAGGGAATTTAGTTCGAAATTGAATCAAGGACTTGAGCAGATGGATACAGGTGCTTCTGAAGAAAAAACAGGTTTCCTTGATCTGGCCAAAGCACTCAAAGATCCGGAAATCAATCGTAGTATTACGATGCTGCTTCAATTTTTGAGAGGGATGGGACGATAACAGTAAAGAGAGCCTCCAGGCTCTCTTTAAATATCTACAAAGAACCAAATGATCATGATCACTTGGATAACAATCTTTGCGAAAGTTCCACTTAAAAAGCCAAACAATGATCCAATCGCAGCTTTCATGGCATCATTGCCCGATCTTTTTTGTATAAGCTCCGTGATGATTACGAGAACAAAAGGAACGATTAAAATCCCTAAGGGCGGAATAATGAACGATCCGGCAATCACTCCTACTGCAGCCATTCTTTCTCCCCATTTACTGCCTCCATATTTTTTAACGAAATAACTGTTGGCAATGATATCAGAAACAATGAGCAAAATGGTCAAACCGATCATTGCAATCCAAAAAAACAGAGACAGGGCTTCGTTATCAATGAAGAAAAAATATGATAAGAATCCGATCCACAAAACTAATGGCGCAGGGATGATTGGAAAAATGACGCTTGCAAAACTGGCGATGAAACAAATGATGATGACAATCCAAATCGCGATTTCCATACTTATACCTCCTTCTACCAAATACTTTTAAATACGTTTCCTGTAAAAAAAGTTTCATTTTATTTAAATGGCTCTGCTATTGCTTAGTGTTGTTATTTCACATGTGAGCTCATATCAGCTCTTTCTGTCCTGGAATTTGTATGAGGCGGCCTTTTAGAATGACTCCCTTTCCGTGGGGTACCGTGAGCCTCCTCAGGCTGCGCCTTCCGGGGTCTCACGATGTACCTTCATCCCACAGGAGTGTCGCCATTCTAAAAGGCCGCCTCTTCAAAGTAGGAGGGTAGGAATAGGCGGGAAAAAGGAACAAGGTGAGACCCCGGAGAACAAAGTTCGATGAGGCTCAAGCGTCCCCCGCGGAAAGCGAACTGTTTTCCCTGCCATCCCATGCTCTGAGTAAATAACGGGCCGGACACCTATACCCAGACGAGGACTATTTAGTAATCGTTTAGATATCAACAACAGACTTTAACAGAGCCATTTGAAAAAGCCGGACAAAGTAAGTCCGGCTTTTTCATTTTATCATTTATAACCAAGTTCCTGCCTGTCAGGTGGAGCCATAAATTCCGGTCCTACAGGATCCTGCACATGTTTCACAAGAATTTCATCGATGTCTTTCATCGTGTCCTCATCAATGGAGAAATCCTGAATGCCTTGAATTGGGTCCAGTTGTCCTGGTTTGCGTCCTCCCATTAATGCTACTCCTGAACCTGGCTGGTCCAGCACCCAGCGTAATGCAAGGTGTAAGACCGTTTTTCCGTAGCGGCTTTGGGCTAATTGATCGAGTTCATGAACTGCGTTCAAGTATTTTTTGAACCTCGGTTGTTGGAATTTGGGATCGTTGTTGCGTAAATCATCTCCTTCAAACTCGCGGTCCATAGACATTTTACCAGACAACAATCCACGGCATAGAGATCCATAAGATATTGTCGTCATACCATGGTCTTCAACGTAAGGAAGTGTCTTTCCTTCAATTTCTCTTTCAAATAAGTTGTAAGGAGGTTGAAGAGTATGCAATGGTGCCGCTTCACGGAATATGTCCATTTGTTCTGGTGAAAAGTTGCTTACGCCGATCGCTTTGATTTTTCCTTGCTTTTGTAGATAATGAAGCGCTTCTGCCGTTTCATGGATGGGTGTCATCGGATCCGGCCAATGCACTTGGTAAATATCAATATAATCGGTTTGCAAACGACGGAGAGAATCATCAACCTCCTTATGAATTCGCTCTTTGCTGGCATTTCGGAAGACTTGATCATCTTGCCAGTCCAAACCTACTTTCGTGGCAAGCACTAAATTTTCACGATTACCATATTGCTGAATGGCTTTACCGACGATTTCCTCTGAACGTCCGAAACCATAGACAGGAGCAGTATCAATTAAATTAATGCCTTGGTCAATGGCATGGTGAATGGTTTGAATGGACTTCTTCTCATCCGTTCCACCCCACATCCAACCGCCGATCGCCCAGGTACCCAGTCCGATCCGACTTGTTTCGATATTCGTATTGCTAATACGGGTCTTTTCCATTTTCATTCCTCCATTTCCCTCTTTTCTCGTTGTAAGTACCCTTATCGCCCCGTTCCTAATCTAGTTGATGGTCGAAATCATTCTATAGTCATTAGAGACGTTGTTCAATGAAGTGGGTTTTGTTAAGATTGATCGGTTATTAGAGAGGAGAATGAGACATTGAAACAATTGGTTCGGTTTGGAGTGGTCCAAGCAAAATCCTGTTTATTTCCTTTAATTATTTTTTCAACTTTAGCTCTAACGACTATGGTTGAAGTCGAGGGCCTGAATCGTTATGATCTTATCTTTTTCATTTGTCTAGCCGCCCAGTTTCTTTTAATTCTATCTGGTTATGAAACGTTTGATGAATTGAAAGTCATTTCGGTTTTTCATTTGATAGGACTTGCCCTGGAACTTTACAAAGTTCATATGGGATCGTGGAGTTATCCTGAAGAAGGATGGACGAAGGTTTACGGTGTCCCATTATACAGTGGCTTCATGTATGCCAGCGTAGCAAGCTATATGTGTCAGGCTTGGAGAAGGCTGCAACTACAGTTGATTCACTGGCCCTCCACATGGATGGTCATCCTGCTCAGCTGTGCGATCTATTTCAACTTTTTCACTCATCACTTCATTTATGACTTTCGTTGGGAACTTAAGCTGCTAACTATCATCCTTTTCGTGAAGACGTTTATCTTCTTTACAGTAAATGGGAGAGTATATAAAATGCCGTTATCTCTGTCGTTCGTTTTGATTGGGTTCTTCATCTGGATTGCAGAGAATATAGCAACCTTTTTTGGAGCATGGCGATATCCCAATCAACAAAATCATTGGGAGTTGGTCCACATAGGTAAAATCAGTTCCTGGCTATTATTGGTCATTGTCAGCTTTTTGATAGTGGCTGTATTGAAGCATGTGAAAAGAGACAGGGAGGAGGAGGATTTCTATAGTGAGAAAAGGCTTGGATAGTATAGAAAGGAAAAATGTGGCACAATAAAGATATTCAATAATCGAGGGGGGCCACCATGCACGAATTTCATGATGCTTTCATTCAAATTCTTCTGTTATTAGCCATTTCTGTAACAGTCATCGGTATTGCAAAACTCCTGAAAGAGCCTTATTCCATCGCTTTGGTCATCGTTGGACTCATACTTGGTTTGACAGAACTTCCGATCATTGAAGATGCGGAGTTTTACATAACTCAATCTAAAGTGTTCCAGGCTACAGTCATCTCACTGTTTTTACCTATTCTGTTAGGCGATGCTACTTTGAAACTGCCTTTTCATCACTTGTATGAGCAGAAGAAACCTGTGCTGGGACTGGCGTTTGTCGGGACATTTCTATCTTTTCTATGCATCGGTGGAGGTGCGTACTACCTATTAGACCTGCCTCTGGTCGTAGCCTTTACATTTGCAGCGCTCATGAGTGCAACGGATCCAATCAGCGTGCTTTCGATCTTCAAGTCTCTCGGGGTACCTGAAAAGTTATCAACCGTTATGGAAGGGGAGTCACTTTTCAATGACGGCATAGCGGTGGTCCTCTTCAAAATCTCAAGTATCTATTTACTGACATACATTGAGATGGGATGGCAGGGGCTGGGCAGTGGTGTTTTGTTGTTCCTGAAATTTGCCATCGGGGGAGCTTTGATTGGAGTGATTTTAGGCTTCATCTTCTCTCAAATCATCAGAATTTTTGATGATTACCCACTGGAAATCGCGTTTAGTGCACTCTTGTTTTTTGGAAGTTACTTTATAGCGGAACATTTCCATACCTCGGGTGTAATTGCGGTCGTCGTAGCAGGATTCATGTTTGGAGACTACGGTGCGAAAATCGGAATGTCTAAAGAAACGCGAACGAATATCAACACGTTTTGGGATGTCATCACCTTGATTGCCAATTCATTGATATTCTTGATGGTCGGTTTGGAAATAAGGAATATATCATTTGCCGGCAGTTGGGGATATATTGTCCTGGCCATTGTCATAGTATTGGTTGGGCGGACGATCGCGCTATACGTAAGTACAGGGTGGGTGAAAGAGTTGACAGCAAGAGAAAGAATCTTATTGAACTGGGGAGGACTGCGCGGCAGTTTATCCATCGCACTGGCCCTCAGTTTACCGATGGAATTCGATGGGCGGGAACAAGTCCTGCTATTCACGTTCTCAGTCGTTCTTTTTTCACTCATCGTCCAAGGGTTAACCATTAAACCACTGATTCAAAAGCTTGGAATCATGAAGACATAAAAAAAGAGGCTCCCTTTAAAGGGGGCCTCATTTATTATCCGGCGTTCGATAATCGTTTTAGAGCTTGCTGTACTGTAGCCATCGTCTTTAAAGAGGTTATGTCTGAACGAGCTTCTATAGCTTTATGCGCCAACTCTGGTCTTAATCCGGTATAAATCAAAGATATGCCCAAAAGTTCTACGATTGCATTGATGTTGAAAAGAAACTCTGCTACCACATGGTCGATATTATAGATACCGGACACATCAACGATCAAGTAGCGAAGGGGATATTGCTGGGTTTTTGCAGGGATAAGCTCGAGGAGTTGTTCTGCTCTCGTTTCATCGATAACTCCTACCAGGGGAAGGACTGCGATCTCATCTGCTACTGGGACGAGTGGGGTGGAAACTTCACCAATCACCTTCTTCAATCTTCTTTCCGTTTCTTTTCTAGGGGTAATATCGCGGATGATCGATTGAATCGCTTTTGTTTTACCGAATAGAACAGGGTGGCAGTACAGTTCGACTTCACAAATGGTTCCATCAAAGCGGAATACCTTGGTCTCAATCAGCTCTCCGACTTTGTTTTCAAACGTACCTTTACGAATTCTCTCGACAATGAAATCTTTATACTCATCTGGAAACACATCGACGATATTAGCTCCGATGATCGCTTCTTTCGAAGATCTTAAAAACTCAGAACCGGCCTCATTGATATACAATACTTGTTGATTGGAATGAATGATGGTCGTTTCAAAGGAATATTCAACGATTTTACGATACATCTCCTCTTGTTCCGGAATCGATAATGTACTCTCTTTCGGTAATTTACCCACTTGTTCACTCCCCCTAAAAATACAGTTACTCTTAAAATTCTGCTTACTGCCTTAAGATTCCTCCTTGTTTTTGTAAAAGAAGACCTTATTCCAATCAATTGAAGAAGTAGTCTTTATACATAAGAAAGGTACCTATGAGAGTTGAGAATGCGTACAAAAGTGCTGTATAAAAACTGGCGCCAGGACTGAATTTCTTCTCAGCACTTTCCTGTTTCACCCCGGTTTGGGATTGGACACTAAGGTCCAGGCTCCTACTGGAAAACACTCCTGATGAATTGAAGAATTTTATAAGAAAAGCAGCTCCTAAACCGATAACAAATGCAAAATCCAAGAAGTAGGTTGCAGTTGCCAGGCTTACAAAAACATTCACTATAATCAGTATAAAAATAGTAATCAATCCCGTCATCAACTTTTTCATGACTGCACTCCTTTTTCATATTGTGGTTTATATACTCAATATGGAAAAAAAGGTTTCATAATTATTCAAGATGTTCAAATATCCGCTTTACATCAGGAAAAACAGCAAGCTGTCTACGCCGGCTGCATGAGACTGTTTTAACCAATAAAAAAACTCCTGAAGTTTGATTCAGGAGTCACAGGTATTTCGTCAGTTGATCGACAGCAAGAGATAGATCTTCGTGAATGACGTAATCAAAAAGCCGGTCTTTGTCTGTCGGTTCATTGTTCAGTATGGCAGTGGTCACGTCTTCTTCCAGGGCTGTGTAAGGAAGGAGGTTGAAGGGGGTTACGAGTAGGGATGTCCCCATGACCAACATCAAGTCAGCTTCCCGGATAGCTTTTTCAGCATCTTCGTGAGCGGTTATCAAATCCCCGAAGAGTAAAACGTCCGGCTTCAATACGACTCTGCACTGATCACATCTTGGTACGTCCATCCCCATCACGTAATTCAAGGAAAATGATCCGTGGCATCGCGGACAGCTGGATGTATTCAGGGTGCCGTGATACTCAATGATGCGGCTGCTTTTTGCAGCTTCATGAAGGCCATCCACATTTTGAGTGATGACAGTAACAGATCGGCTGCCTGCCTCTAAATCTTTAATGAAGCGGTGGACGAGGTTCGGTTTATAATCTTTTAACAGCTTCAGTCGAAAAATCGCTTTGTACTTTTTCCAAAAATCTTCAGGTTCTTGCTCGAAATAGCTTGTAGACATGAAATATTCCCTGGATTCGTCTTCAGTCCAGAGACCCTCACTCGATCGGAAATCAGGGATGCCGCTTGCTGTAGAGACACCAGCTCCGGTCAAGACGACAATCGATTCCGCGCTCCGGATGTGTAACGCCAACGTTTTGATATTGTCCATTTCGTCTACCTCTTGTTGAAGCCTTTCTTCTGGACAAATTCAGTTACGTCCATTCTCATTGGTGTCTGGAAACGTCTCAACATTTGATCTGTCCAAGAGTCCTGGCGGTTATTATTGGAGCGTGAACGATAGTATGCGGCTATCGTTTCATTAAAAGTGTCCAGTTTTTCTTCATAGTGAGAGTATTCATTTTCAAAGTAAACAGCATCTTTTGGTAGACGTGGTTTTTGCTCAGGCTTTTGAGCAGGCTCACCAACGACCATACCGAATAAGGGGATGACATGTTTCGGGAGAGATAATAATTCATCGACCCGGGCTATTTGATTTCGGATGCTGCCAATATAACAAATGCCAAGACCCATAGATTCTGCTGCAATGGCTGCATTTTGAGCAGCTAATGCAGCATCGATTGCAGATACGAGGAAGTGCTCGCTGTTCTCCAGATTGGCAAGCATTTCTTCATATTGTTTTTTATCGGCTTTTATGGTTGTACGGTACAAATCTGCACAAAAAATGAAAAGATGACCATTCTCTTTAACGTAGTTTTGACCGGTGATGTCAGCGAGTTCAGCTTTCTTGTCTTCATCTGTTACACCGATGATGCTGTAGGCCATCATATAACTGGAAGTCGAGGCTTGTTGAGCTGCTGCTACGAGCGTATCAATCTGCTCCTGATTCAAACGTGTATCTTTGAAGGATCGAATGGAACGGTGGTTAAGCAGAGTTTCTATTGTGGCATTCATTTTTTTCCTCCTAAGGCGCATCGTATTGCCAAGTAGTTGTAACATTCCTAGATGATTTTTTTATTATATCTTCGGTTTTAATTTGGATTTGATTTCCATCAATGAATTTGACGGATTTTATTTCATATTGATATTGATTAGGTAAAGGAATGAGAGGTTCATCTTCGACCAACTCCAATGAAGCAGGTTCTAATGTATATAAGTCCATGATTGCCAAATGATGTTTTTTTACACCGTCATTGTTCGATCTTTCAAATAAAAAGGAAATATAACGCTTATCGGTCGACCAGTCGACTGATTTCAAGGCACTGAGATCGTTAAGCAGAAAAGAGGTTTCTAAATGAAAATCCAATACAATATGTGAACATGTAGTGTTCTTGCATGCAAATTCAATCAGGTACTGATCCTCTAATAAGGGAGAGTAGTTCAAAGCATTCAACTGCTTCTCAGGATTCTCGAAACCGCTGACATATCGGTATAGAATCGGATAGTTCTTTTGGGTTATGGTGTAAGTTTTCTCATTTATATGAAGATTAAGTTCAGACATAAGGTCGGATTCTGTTAGATTTTCTTTTTCATGTATTGGTTCAGTAGAAGGTTCTTGTTTCGTCGTGGTCGCCTCTGCGATTGGCTGGTGGTTTTGACATCCAGTAAGAACCAGAATCATGATTATACAAATAAAAAATGGTAGTCTACTCATAAGAATCTCCTTATTGGAAAAAAGTCGCTTCATGTAAATGATATCACAATTTTCGTTTTATTCACCCAGATTTCACGATGTTTTACCTATCTTTACAAGCTTAATATGAGGAACGACAGGAGGAATTTGTCGAGAAAGAGAGAATTATATAATGTATCCGGAATTTAGAGGAGGGGGTTGTTGTGGGGGATCTTTATGATTACGACTATCATAAGACGAAGAAGCTGCTCCAGGAACGATTCCGTCATAAAGGATTGGTTTATGAAGTATACAGATCAGCTGTAGAATTCATACATCACAACCTTGAAGAGAAATATGATGATCCTCTCGATCATTTGACCACTCATGTACAACTTCGGGAATTATTTAAGGGGGATGAACAAAAACTTGCTGCTACGCTTAACGACTTGGTTCAATACTGGAAGATTGAGAGAAGTGAGGAAAGGATTCAGGTGGGTTTCGAAGTATTGGAGACGATCGGAGACCTATGTGAATATATCGAAAAAAGGGTGAAATGCTGATAAGACATTAGTCATGTCTCACAGCTTTCACCCTTTTTGCATTAACGATACCCATATAAAATTGCGTCAGACCCAGCGCGAGGAGGATCGGTCCAATCGTGAAGGCGAACAGTGGACTTAAAATGGTTTGAAGCATACCGGAAAGCACCAACATACTGTACCTCTTACTTCTAAAGCTATGGTAAGACCAAAAAATAGAAATAACTACGATCAGCCACAATAAAGGAGTTATCCAGGGATACATCTCTAACACATTCATATCGACACCTCCTTATTGATTATTGTCTGAATTTTAATTTTTACCATCCTATCACTTTCGAATTTCTTTCACAACCGTGAAAAACGTCTAGTTTTGCGAATGATTAATTTTTTTCAGACAAAGCCGAGTTTTCCCGCATTACTATAAGGTTAAACATCTGATTAAATGGAGATTCCTGTATGTATAAAGATAGATGGTTAAAGGTGACAGTTCTCTTAATGTGAAGTATCTTTATTTTAGACTCTGCTTTGTGTTGGATTGATTTTTACAAAATGGGACTCACCATATGGAAAGTGATTCGTTGCCTTAAACCCCCATCTGAATATACACGAATCTTTGACGAAGCCTTATTTAAGAGCTGAAAAAACCAGGGAGGACGCGGAGTAGGAATTAATATCTTAATCCTTAGAACCGAGACTCCTACATAGAATTTGGAATTCGGATAAATACGTTCTGGGAGGAATTGCTGTGAACGGGAGTATTGAAGTAAAGAATTTATCAAAAACATTTAAGAAAGGGAACGTCAAAGCTGTCAGGGATGTTTCATTCTCTGTGAAAGAAGGGGAATTTTTTGCTTTTCTCGGTCCAAACGGTGCAGGGAAATCGACGACCGTACAAATCCTTACCACCTTGATCAATGCTACAGGTGGAGAAGCGGCAGTAGCGGGACATGATGTCATCAGAGAACCGGAAAAAGTAAGGAGATACATAGGAGTTGCGCTGCAGGAAACAGGAGTGGACCCTGATTTAACCGGTCGTGAATTGATAGAACTACAAGCGAATATCTTTGGTTTTTCTAAAGATCGAGCGAAAGAAAGAGCAGTTGAACTATTGGAGATCGTACAACTGACTGAATCAGCCGAGCGTAGAATCGGGAATTATTCTGGAGGAATGAGACGGAGGCTTGACTTAGCTCTCACTCTCGTCAACGAACCGAAGATTCTTTTCCTGGATGAACCGACGACTGGATTGGATCCATCGAACCGGATGGCGATCTGGAAGGAACTGCAGCGATTGAACGAAGAGAAAGGGACGACTATTTTTCTTACGACTCAATACTTGGAAGAAGCGGATTCTCTTGCACATCGGATCAGCATCATCAATCATGGTGAAATCGTAGCGACGGGTACACCGAAAGAATTGAAGGCACAAATCGGAAGCGATCTCGTTACTTTGACGTTTATATCCGATATAGATAGTGGAACAGCCGAAGATATTCTGAAGCGGCAGATGGGAGCGTCGGAAGTCATTCGCCAAAGCGAAAAATTGACGGTCTATGTGAAAGATGGCGCTAAGCAGCTGCTTGAGATTGTAAGGATTTTAGATGGGGAGGGGATTGAAATTGAAACCGTCAATCTATCCTCTCCGACATTGGATGATATTTTCTTGAAAATAACGAATGACCAGGAGGTGGAGACGCATGGGGAATAGTATTTGGAAAGATACGTGGCTGATCACAGCGCGGAGTATTAAAACAACCTTGAGAAATCCATTCTCGTTCATTCCTAACTTGATGATATCTGCTTTCTTTTTATTGGTGTATGAGGGAGGGCTGAGTGGTATATCTCAGCTTCCCACATTTGAAGGTGCGAATTATCTCGCATTCATTCTGCCTGTATCCATTGTTTCTGCAGCCATAGGCGGGGCTGGAGGAGCAGGTCAGGGAATTGTAAAAGACATTGAGAACGGATTCTTCTCCAGGTTATTATTGACTCCTGCATCAAGGCTTGCTATCGTGCTGGGTCCGATCATCGCCGGCATGCTCCAACTGTTCATTCAAACATTATTGATTATCGGAATCGGTTATTTGCTTGGGTTGGAAGTTGCGACAGGCTTCGGTGGAATCTTATTCGTATTAATGATTGCCATCGGATGGGGGCTGGCATTTGCAGGTTATTCCGCTGGTGTAGCCTTACGTACGAAAAATGCACAGGCTGCACAGGCGGGAACTTTCATCTTTTTTCCGCTGATTTTTTTGAGTACCACTTTTGTACCCTACGAACTGATTGACGCTCAATGGTTAAAGATTGCAGCCACCATCAATCCTACCACCTATATATTTGAAAGTATGAGGACGGTTTTGATTGATGGGTGGATTTTCTGGGATCTGATGCAGGGGGTCATCGCCATTGTCATTGCCTGTACGATTACCATCACCTTTGCTGCCTTGTCAGCTAAAAAAGCAGTAGCGAGGGGGTAACGCCCTTTGACAGATTTGCCGCTTTATATGCTGTTCTATCCATTGCGTTTGGATTGATTCGCCAAATCCAGGGATTTCATAAAATAAGCCGAAGGAAGAAGAATTCCTAAAAATGATTCAATGATAGCAAAGAAACGAGCCGATCTTACAGGGATCATATCACCATAACCCACCGAAACTAATGTCTCTCCGCTGAAATAAAGCAGGTTAAGAAAGGTGGGATCGATCGGTTTTCTTTTTGAAAGACTTTCGACCAAAATGACGTCATTCAATGATAAGAGATAGTAGATGATCGCAAATCCGAATAAAACTGCACTCATAACAATTACCAGTTTCAACAGCAGGGCAGAACTGAAGTAGCTCTTTTCATAGGTTTTATTTTTGAAAAAGTAAACGAGATTGATGGCAACGAATACGATTGTTGCTCCTATTAAAAAGTTTGTCATTAGATCACCTCTACCTACCTATTATCTTTGTCGACAATTTTCAAACTTAAATTACAAAAATTGAGACCAAAAAACGCTCCTTTTAAGTGAAAAGGAGCGTTTTTATTATTAGGCTCTGTTATTGCTTGGTGTTGTTATTTCATATGTGAGCTCATATCAGCTCTTTCTGGAATTTGTATGAGGCTGCCTTTGGAATGACTCCCTTTCCGTGGGGTACCGTGAGCCTCCTCAGGCTGCGCCTTCCGGGGTCTCACGATGTACCTTTATCCCACAGGAGTCTCGCCATTCTAAAAGGCAGCCTCTTCAAAGTAGGAGGATCGGAAAAGCCATAACCGAAGTCCCTTACACCAACTACGAAAGGGATGGCAGGGAAAACAGGTAGACTCCTGCGGGAAAAAGGAACCAGGTGAGACCCCGGAGAACGAAGTTCGAGGAGGCACAGCGTTCCCCGCGGAAAGCGGACTGTTTTCCCTGCCATCCCATGCTCTGAGTAAATAACGGACCAGACACCTAATCCCAGACAGGGACTATTATATCAACAACAGGCTTTAACAGAGCCTATTATTAACTGATCTGTTGTGAGGAATAGGTTTCTTTTTTTGGAGATGTTTTTGAGAATACCACTTGATTTCTTCCAGCTTTTTTCGCTTCATAAAGTGCACCGTCTGCCATTTGATATAGTGTCATGACGTTCTTTTGACTATTTTTGTACGTTGCCACCCCGATGGAGATGGTACAATGAATCTTTTCCTGTTCTTTCGTGTGAAAAAGATGAGCTTCGACTTCTCTGCGAAGCTTTTCAGCCATTTTAGAGACTGAGTCATGGGTCAGGTTTGCAACCACTACGGTAAACTCTTCTCCTCCGTTCCTTGAAATGATGGCATTTGGATGGCAGTTTTTGAGGAGAAGCTTACTAAGTTGGATTAACAATTCATCTCCGGTTTGATGGCCATATGTATCATTCACTTTCTTAAAATGATCGATATCAATCATCAAGAGAGAGAAGAAAGGTTTTCGGCCGAGTCCATTTTTTTCTACACATTCTACTTCATGTTGAAAACCTCGAACATTGTTCAAACCTGTCAGCGGATCTTTGAATGCCTGTGTTTGAAAAACAGCGAAAGCTTTTTCTTTCTTTTTTATAGATTCAAAAATCGAAACAGCCACGAAGCCTCCGATGAAGGTGACCATCCAATAATAAGTATTGAGTTCCAGGTGAATCGACTGAGATGAGATGATTTTATTCGTACTAAGTGTAAAGATGATATTTGTCGTCAACAACATGGCAGTGGTTTTTTTGTAAACATTCCACTTTCTAGTGGAAATACTCAAGTAAACCATTGAAAAAGCGATGACACCTAAGAAATTCATCATAGAAGGCGTATCCATACCATAAGAAAATCGTGCTGCTATACTGAAGGTGCCCGTAATGAGAGTAGATACCCATCCACCATAGATAGTGCTGATCATGAGAGGGATGTGTCTTAAATCAAACATTCCATCTTCACCTACATAAATGGAAAAGTGTATGAGGATGACGGATAGAATACCGCTCACCGCCCCTAAATAAACTTTACGGTAGATAGGTGGTTTATTTTTCAACATGGAACTATGGAAGGTTTGAATAATGATAAACATGAAAGATACCATGATGGTTAAGTTGAAGAACATTTCTTGAACCATTTTAAGCTCACACCCTTCTTGATATATCGCCTGCCTTAATATTTTCTTATTTTTGTTATCGGCCAATTTGTAAACGTTTTAACAAAACTTCGTTGTATTTTGTAAATTTTTGATAATATGTGTGTTTTTTTTAGGTGGATTGGTTATATGTCCATCGGGGGATTTGCATTATCTATCATCGTTTAACAATAAGAATTTGTATCAAACTCTCTAGTAAACCAAAAGGTCCGCTGAAGTTATACAGCGGACCTTCATCATTTAAGCATCGGGATCCCATGCTGGTAGCATTTTGTTTAGTGGTTTATCTTTTCGATATCCAAGGACATATTCAGCTTGCATGATTGTATGAATTTCCCGGGTCCCTTCATAGATGACAGGAGCTTTGGAATTCCTCAAATACCTTTCAACCGGATATTCATTCGAGTAACCGTAAGCCCCATGTATTTGCACCGCATCATCAGCGGCTTGATTGGCAAAATCACAGGCCTGCCATTTAGCTAATGACGTTTCTCTTGTGTTTCTCACGCCGCTGTTTTTAAGTTCTCCAGCACGATAAACAAGGAGGCGGCTCATTTGCAGTCCTGCTTCCATTTTTGCAATCATCTGCTGTACTAATTGGTGTTTCCCGATTTCTTTTCCGAACGTCTTTCTCTCGTGACAATAATTCACACTTGCTTCCAAACAAGCCATGATTTGTCCACATGCACCAGCGGCAACCGTGAAACGTCCGCTATCTAAAGCAGACATGGCGATTTTGAACCCATCTCCTTCCTTCCCAAGGAGATTCTCTGCAGGAACCTTCAATTGATCGAAGAAAAGTTCTCCCGTATTACCTGCGCGTATCCCTAATTTTCCTTTGGTCGCTTTTGAGGAAAAGCCATCCATTGTCCTTTCAACGATGAAGGCAGAGATGCCGTGGTGTTTCATTTTTTTATCCGTATACGCAAATACCAGGAAATGATCGGCGATATCACATAATGAAATCCATGTTTTTTGACCGTTTAAAATATAAAAGTCTCCATCTCGTCTGGCTGTTGTCTGCAATGCAGCGACATCTGAACCAGCTCCGGGCTCCGTCAAACCGAAAGCGCCGATTTTTTCACCTCTGGCCTGGGGACCCAAGTATTTTCTTTTTTGCTCTTCGGTTCCCCACTGAAGGAGGGTCATGCTGTTTAATCCTGTATGGACGGAAACCGCTGTCCGAAAAGCGGTATCTCCTCTCTCCAACTCTTCACAGACGATGGCCAGGGCGTTGTAATCCATCCCGCTGCCACCGTACTTGGTAGGTATACATACTCCCATCAAACCGAGATTCGCCAGTTGATTCATGACGGAGGGGTTCCATTTGCCTTTTGCATCCCATTCTCCGATGTGAGGCATAATTTCACGGTCGACAAAGTCCCTGACCGTCTTTCTGAGCATCCGTTGTTCATCTGACCATTCGAAATTCATAGTAACACTCCTTAAATGATGTTCTTCTTTTTCATCTGATTGATGGACTCGCGGCTATATCCTAATGCACCTAATATTTCCACTGTATGCTCCCCCGGTTCAGGAGGGTGGTGGGTCACTTCTACCGGAGTCCGCGAGAGTTTCAATGGACTTCCTATCATCGATATTTGTCCAGCTTTCGGATGATGGCTGGAGATGAACATGTTTCTCTCCTTAAGCTGCGGGTCTGAAGGAAGGTCTGAGACAGACTGGATCGGGCCGAATGGAATGGAGGATTGGTGACACTTTTCCTGCCAGTAATGGGTCGAGCGTTTAGCGAAAGCCTGTTGTAATAGGTTTGAGAGTTCGAAACGATTGGAGACACGTGAACGATTATCTTGAAATCTCGAATCCACAGCCAACTCTGGTAAACCGACGATTTCACATAAAGCTTTGAACTGTTGGTCATTTCCTACGGCAATCACCATTTCTCCATCATTGGATGCGAACGTTTGATAGGGGACTATATTTGCATGATGGTTGCCTAATCTAATTGGGGGTTGTCCAGACATCAAATAATTGCTGCCTATATTTACGAGTGAGCTGATGGCTGCATCGTACAATGATAAGTCTATTTTCTGGCCTGATCCGGAGTGATTTCTTTCCAACAGAGCAGCTTGAATTCCTATGCATGCATACAACCCGGTCAAAATATCTGTGATGGCTACTCCCATTTTTTGAGGGCCGGATGTTTCATTTCCAGTAATGCTCATCAGCCCACTCATCGCCTGGATGATGAAGTCATAGCCTGGTAAATGTTTATAAGGACCTGTCTCCCCGAAGCCTGTTATCGAACAATAAACGAGTTTTGGGTTCCATTCTTTTACAGAATCGTAATCAAGACCGAACCGTTCCATTGTTCCTGTTTTGAAATTGTGAAGAAGGACGTCACTTTTTTGAATCAGCTGCCTTATGATTTCTTTTCCTTGTCCAGTCTTCAAGTTGACTGTAATGTTCTGTTTGTTGCGGTTGGCGCATATATAGTAGGCGCTGACTCCTCCTTGGAAAGGAGGACCCCATTCTCGTGTTTCATCACTGCCTCCAGGAGCTTCTACTTTTATGACTTCTGCACCTAAATCTCCTAAAATCATCGAACAATATGGACCTGCAAGTACCCGAGATAGGTCAAGGACCCGGATACCTTCTAATGGAGCTCTCATCATTTCACCTCTTTCATAGGAAAAAGCCAGAAGAACCCATACGACGTATGAATCCTACTGGCTTGGGAACAACAAATGAATTGGGTGTAAAAGTATTTGTGGGTTGCTTTACTCCATCTTATTCTCTGATTTCTTCTATTATGAATTTAAAAAATATGAAGTTTGTTTATTTTTTCGATAATTAATTTCTATCTTCGTAAGACCAGTGTAAATGTGAGAGATTTCTACTTACCCTTCGTAGAGTCTCGCCATTCTCAAGGACACATCTTCAAAGAAGGTGGATATAAAGGTCATATACCATGATATAGCAGTGTCCGTTACACCAACTACGAATGGGAGGGAAGGGAAAACCGGTAAACTCCTGCTGGAAAAAGGAACAATGCGAGACCCGGAGAACGATAAAATCTAGGAGGCTCAGCGTCCCCTAGGAAAACGAACTTTTTTCTCATCCCTCCCATAGTCTGATTAAAGGAAGGATAAGTAATCGTTGAAAATATCAAAAAAGACTTTAAAAGAGTCTTTCTAAAAAATAGAAAAGAAAAATCTCCTAACATGAAATGTAGATGCATTTAATAGGATAGAGCAATGGGACAAACCAAGGTGGTGGGTTTCAATTATTTTAATGTCAATTTCGTTTGGAGGTCATGAGTATGGAATTTGGATCTTCACAAGTGAATAGCTTGCCTCCTTATCTGTTCTCAATCTTTCAACAAAAAAAGAGAAAGCTGCAAGAAAAAGGGGTGGATGTCATAGATCTTGGGATAGGCGCCCCCGATCTGCCGACACCAGCATTCATTATCGACCGTTTAATCAGAGAAGTGCAGAAACCTCAGAATCATCGCTATTCTCCTTATGGAGGATGTCGTGAATTCAAAGAAGCTGTGGCTTCTTTTTATCAAAAACATTATGGTGTCTCGCTGGACCCAGATACGGAAGTCATGGCTTTAGTGGGGTCAAAGGAAGGCATTGCGCATATGATTCATGCGGTGATCGACCCTGATGATGGAGTTCTCATCCCGGACCCCGGGTATCCGGTCTATCGGTCTGCCGTACATTTAGCGAAAGGAAAAGTGATCTCTCTCCCATTGAATGAAGAAAGGGCGTTCCAACCTGATTTTGATTCTATAAATGAAGAGGATTTACAGTGTGCCAAGGTATTATTGGTCAATTACCCCAGTAATCCGACCGGAGCGACGGTCTCTTTTGAAACTTTCAAAGAAGTTGTTGATTTTGCTGCACAACACCAGTTGTGCATCATGCAGGATTCCGCCTATGATCTGGTCACTTTTGAAGACTATAAGGCTCCAAGCCTGTTGCAGGTTCCTGGTGCGAAACAACGGTCGGTTGAGTTCGGATCTCTTTCGAAAAGCTTTAACATGACCGGATGGAGAATCGGATATGTAGTAGGAAATGAAGCATTGATCCGTGCTTTGGCTGTTGTGAAGAGCAACACGGATACGAGCCAATTTTTAGCTGTACAAAAAGCTGCAGCGGAAGCGCTGATGAGTGATTTTCGTTCCGTTCATGAAAATAATCAAATTTACAAAGAGCGGATGGAATGGATGCACACGGCTTTAAAGGAAATCGGAATGGCTGCAGAAAAGCCGAGAGGAACTTTTTTTATTTGGGCTAAAGTGCCAGAAGGGTTTTCATCGCAGACATTTGCAGAAAAAATGCTTGATGAAGCAGGCGTCATCCTTACCCCGGGTACGGCATTCGGTCCGAACGGGGAAGGTTTTGTAAGGATTTCTCTTTCAGTACCAATTGAACGATTAGTGGAAGCGGTCGAACGAATGAAACGAATCCAGACGGGGGGAGACCGGGGATGATGGATAGAAAAGCTCACATTTTATCCGGAGCTCAAGCGATTGTTGAATGCTTGAAGAGGGAGTCGGTCACAAAAGTATTTTGCGTGCCGGGAGAGAGTTACCTTCCTGTGATGGACGCGATTCTTGATGAGCCCTCTATGGATTTGGTTTCAGCGAGGCATGAGGGTGGAGCTTCATTCATGGCTGAGGGTTTTGCCAAAGCAAGCGGGAATCCAGGGGTCGTGATGGCCACCCGCGGTGTCGGGGCTTCAAATTTGTCGATCGGCGTCCATACGGCTGCCCAGGATTCAACCCCTATGGTGGTTTTTCTAGGACAAGTCCATAGTCAGTTCAGAGGGAGAGAAGGGTTTCAAGAAGTCGATCTCGATCAATATTTTAAACCGATCGCAAAATGGACAGTTGAGATTCTAGAACCGGCAAGGATTCCAGAGCTTGTTCAACGGGCATTCCGGGTGGCGCGTACCGGAAGACCCGGTCCGGTGGTAGTTTCCCTCCCTGAAGACGTGCTTGTAAAAAAAGCGCAGATGGAATTCGGTGAACCAGTCATTCGTCCATCACCACGTCCTTCATCAAAAGAAGTCGATCTTTTAGAACAAATTTTACTCAAGGCTGAAAGACCTTTGATACTGGCAGGTGGTGGTGTGAAACTTGCTGGTGCAGAAGATGCGCTGGTAGGGTTCGCTGAAAAGTATGATCTCCCTGTCATGGCTGCATTTAGAAGGCATGATGTATTTCCTAATCATCACCACCTTTATATCGGACATCTTGGGCTTGGGGCACATAAAAATATCATTGAAAGTGTAAAAGAATCTGATGTGATATTAGCCGTAGGAACACGATTATCGGAAGTGACGACCCAGGATTATTCGCTTCTTTCCAAAGAGCAGACGCTCGTTCACATAGATATCGACTTTGACACAATCGGAAAAGTATATTCGCCTGATTTAGGTATTGTGGCAGATGCAGAGCAGGCGCTCGAATCATTTATGCATCTAGGCGTGACGCCTGTGTGGAGTGCATGGGCTGAAGGCCGGAGGCGCAAGTATGAAATGACGCTTCACGATGATGAAAATAAGTCGAGTGATCTTTACCGCATCATTTCCATTCTGGAGCAAAGGCTTCCAACGGGCACTATCCTTACCAATGATGCCGGGAACTTTGCAGGATGGCTTCATAAGTTTTATCGGTTCAAAGAAAAAAACACCTATATCGGTCCTACCTCTGGAGCGATGGGGTATGGGATGCCGGCAGCACTGGGAGCGAAACTCGCCCATCCTGATAAAACCGTCGTTTCACTATCGGGAGATGGCGGCTTCATGATGACGATGCAGGAGATGGAAACCGCCGTACGTTACCACATTCCCGTCATCAGCATTATATTCAATAATCGAATGTACGGCACGATACGGATGCACCAGGAAATCCATTATCCATATAAGACAATCGGAACCGACCTTGGTGATGTTCCTTTTTCGACATTTGCTGAAGATCTAGGTGCTGCGGGTTTTTATGTGCGTGGATTCGAAGAGTTCGAACGCGCTCTGTTGGAAGCGTTGAATTATGATAAGCCGGTGGTAATCGAAGTGGAAACGGATCCTGAACAAATATCTGTATCGTCTACGATTCAACAGTTGAGAAAACGGCATAAGCAGTAACTTTTGAGGGGGATTTTATAAATGGCTAAAAAATGGATGAAGGAAGAAAAGTTACTTAATTATATCGGCGGACTTTGGCAAGCTCCATCTTCAGGGAAATACACGGCGGTAACCAACCCGGCGACGTCTGAAAAACTGGTTCAAGTCCCGTTATCAGCTGAGCAGGATGTGGAGGGGGCCGTAGAAGCTGCGAAAAAAGCCCAGCGAGAATGGGCTCTCGTTCCTGCGCCGCAGCGAGCTGAAGTCCTTTATAGAGTTGGGCTGATGATGAAAGAACGAAAAGAGAAACTGGCTCAATTATTGACCATGGAAAATGGAAAAGTCATTGAAGAGGCGCGTGGGGAAGTGCAGGAAGGAATTGATATGGCGTTTTATATGGCGGGCGAAGGGCGGAGGTTATTCGGCCAGACCACCCCATCTGAATTAAAAGACAAATTCGCTATGAGTGTCCGAGCTCCGGTCGGCGTTGTAGGAATCATCACCCCATGGAATTTTCCGATTGCCATCGCGACGTGGAAGTCGTTTCCTGCGATTGTTGCTGGAAATGCCGTCATTTGGAAGCCTGCTACCGAAACACCGATCATGGCCTATGAATTAGCCAGGATTTTTGAAGAATCAGGTTTACCGAAAGGCGTTCTCAATGTCGTTTTCGGTTCTGGATCAAAGGTCGGACAAGCGATGGTAGAACAAGAAGCGATCCGGGTCATCTCGTTTACGGGTTCCAATGAAGTCGGCCGTAAAATTGCTGCTGAATGTGGGAGTCGGTTGAAGAAGGTGTCTCTTGAGATGGGTGGGAAAAATGCGGTCATCGTCATGGATGATGCCGACCTTTCTTTAGCTGTAGAAGGTATTTTATGGAGTGCGTTTGGAACAAGCGGTCAACGTTGTACCGCCTGCAGCCGTGTCATGGTCCATGAGAGCCTGAAAGAAAAACTCGAAGAACGGTTGATGATTGAGATTTCCAAACTCACCATCGGAAACGGGTTGGATGAATCGATCAAAGTCGGTCCGATCATCAATCAAGCGGGTCTTGAGAAAATTAAAAACTACATTAAAGTCGGAAAAGAAGAAGGGGCGAAACTGCTGACCGGAGGCTATATCATGGAAAGTGGAGCACACGGGCGTGGCAACTATTTCGCTCCTACTTTATTTACGGATGTAGACCCGGGCATGCGCATTGCGCAGGAGGAAATTTTCGGACCGGTCGTCTCATTGATTCCTATCAACAGCTTAGAGGAAGCGATTGAAATCAACAATAGTGTCGAGTATGGACTGTCCAGTTCAATTTTCACTCAAAATGTAAATCATGTTTTCCAGGCTCAACGAGATTTAGATACAGGCATCGTTTATGTGAACGCAGGTACGACAGGTGCTGAAATTCATCTGCCTTTCGGTGGAACGAAGGGGACGGGGAACGGTCACCGTGATTCAGGTGTTGCAGCGCTGGATGTATTCACAGAATGGAAGGCTGTCTATGTAGATTTCAGTGGAAAACTTCAACGTGCACAAATTGACGTGGAATAAAGGGTATTGGATACAACGAATTAAAAAGGGGTGCGGACGATGAAAGTAGCTGTATTAGGATCGGGATTGATGGGGAAAGAAGCAGCACGGGACTTGGTCCAAAGCGCTGGTGTTGAAAAAGTGGGTTTGGCGGATATCGATTTCAATCGAGCAAAATTCGTATGTGAGAAGATCGATTCGGAAAAAATCCACCCCTATAAAGTAGATGCCGGGAATGTCGAAGAACTCGCAGCCTTCATCAAAAATTATGATGTCGTGATCAATGCTTTGTTTTATTCATTCAATGAAATCGTTGCGCGTACAGCTGTAGAGGTAGGAGTCAGTTCAGTGGACCTGGGTGGACACATCGGGGAGGTGACTGACCATGTGCTTGAGCTTCATGAAGATGCGAAAGCTGCCGGTGTAACCATCATTCCGGATTTAGGTGTCGCACCGGGGATGATCAATATTCTTTCCGGCCATGGAGTCGGTCAATTGGATGAGTTGGAGTCCATTCGCTTGTATGTAGGAGGGATACCTGTCCATCCAGATCCTCCGATAGAATATAATCATGTTTTTTCAATGGAAGGATTGCTGGATCATTACACCGATGCTTCTACAATCATTCGAAATGGTAAGAAACAAATCGTTGATTCTTTGACAGAACTTGAAGAGCTTCACTTCGATCGTTTCGGTCCATTGGAAGCTTTCCATACATCAGGCGGTACATCGACGTTAATAAAATCGTACCCGTCTATTGAAACGCTCGAATACAAAACCATCCGTTATCCAGGACACGCAGCCAAAATGAAACTGCTCGTCGACTTGAAGCTGACAGGCAACGAGCATGTTGTGGAAGTCAACGGGGTGGCTGTGAAACCGAGAGACGTGTTGTTAAAAACGATAGATCCGATTCTGGACTTGAAAGACAAAGATGACGTCGTCCTTCTTCGTGTTCAAGTAGGAGGAAGGAAAAACAACGATAAAGCCACCTATCAATATGAAATGGTCACCTATAAAGATCGGGAAAATCAGGTGACTGCCATGGCAAGGGCGACAGCGAACACGATTTCCGTAGTTGCACAAATGATCGGTAGAAAAGACATTATTAAAAAGGGTGTTTATCCACCTGAACAGATCGTACCGGGTGCTTTATATATGAAAGAAATGGCCAAAAGAAATGTAAACATTTCTGAAAGACTGACTCTTGAATAAATAATGTGCTGAAAAGGCCCCTCCTTTGCGGGCCTTTTTTTAATGTGGGCATCATTCGGGGCGAATGTAGTTTTCTAATCCTTAAACAATGTGCATAAACGCATGGGTATATTTGGTTATGTCAATCACATTACAAATATGTTACAGTAGTCAAAGTTTGACCAAAAGTTTAGGAGGAAGTTTTTTGAAGAAAGTTATTACTATTTTTACTTTGACAGCCATTCTTTTTGCTCTTTCCGCTTGTGGGAAAACAGCAAAAGAAACGTATTTAGAAGCCCATTCAAATTTAATGGAAGCTGATTCTTATCAAACGACATCCACGATCAACCTGAACGTGGAAACAGCTGAAATAGAAGGCATGCCGGAAGCACAGATGGTCGTGGGATTGCTGAATAACGCTGAGATTACAGCTGAGACTACAGTAGATGAAAAAAAGCAAATCACAGAAACTGTCATTCATCTTAAAACGATGCAGGGGCCGATGTCCTTCGAACTTGATATCCCCGTTCATATGAACATGGAAAATCAAAACATGTATATTAAAACAGAAACCATAAAACAGGCGATGACCATGTTCCCAATCGTACCGATGAGTCAGGAGATGGAGTTTGAGAGAGAGTACGTCATCCTTGATTCAGAAGAATTTAATATGGAAGAAGAAACTCAACAGCAAAAGCAAATTGAAGAAATGATGAAATCCATTTCTGAAGAAAACTTTAACGAAGAAGATGGACAAATCACCATGAAGATGGAAGGCGGGCAGGTGAAGGATTTCGTCCGCACTTTCCTAAGTTCAGCACTTAGTGAAAATGGTCAATTGCCGAAAGGGATGACAGAAGGAGATATTGAAGAAGGGTTGAAAGCGATCCAATTCAAAGAGCTTTCTGTAAAATCAGAACTCGATGGCAGTCAACTTAAGAAAGAAGAAGTTTCTGTAGGTTTCTCTGTGAAAGAATCAGGTCAAGAAGGTGCATTCCAACTTGATGTGAAAAATGAGTACGAGAATATCGGAGAAGATGTATCTTTCCAAATGAACCCTACAGAAGAAAATACCATGACTCAAAAGCAGTTGGAGGAGAAGTTCAATCAGATGATGATGGATTCCATGATGGCTCCTCCTGAAAATATGCAGTAAATTGTAAGTGAAGCAGTCGTATCCGTTCCGGATATGGCTGCTTTTTTTTATTTGGCTCTGTTATTACTTGGTGTTGTTATTTCACATATGAGCTCATATCAGCTCTTTCCATCCTGGGTTTTGTATGAGGCGGACTTGGGAATGACTCTCTTTCCGCAGGGACGCTTTAGCCTCCTCGAACTTCGTTATCCGGGGTCTCACCTTGTTCCTTTTTCCCGTAGGAGTCTACCTGTTTTCCCTGCCATCCCATGCTCTGACTAAATAATGGACCGGACTTCTAATCCTAGACGGGGACTATTTAGTAATCATTAAAAATATCAACAACAGACTTTAACAGAGCCTTTTATTTAAATCCCCGGTCTTCTTATCAATAATTCTTTTCTGAAAGGGTACAATGGATGTAAGCGATAGAATTAAAAGGAGGGATTCAGGTGAAAGTGAGTATTGAGTTTACATATAAAGCGCCTAAAGGACCGAAAGCTTTGTTCAAGTCAGATGAAATGCCTGCTGCACAAGCCATCATGATTGCCGAAGATCTGGAAGCTTCCGGAAGAGGGAAGGAAATCATATTTTATGATCGTCATGAGCAGAGCTTTAGGTTGAAGGATTTAAAAAAATATTTGAAAGGCATTGAAACTGAGCCTCATAATGTGACCCTTTATTTTGACGGGGGTTATGATAAAGCAACCCAGAAGGCAGGTTTAGGCTGTGCCATTTATTACGACCAAAACGGAAAATCTTACAGACTGCGGAGAAATACGGCAGTCGATGAGTTGAAAAGTAATAATGAGGCGGAATATGCAGCTCTCCATTTAGCTGTTCAGGAATTGGATTTGTTAGGAGTCCACCATTTACCGGTAAAAATCATCGGGGACTCTAACGTAGTCATCAACCAACTGAAAGATGAGTGGCCGGTTATGAAAGAGGAGTTATCTGACTGGGCGGACCGGATAGAAGCAAAGCTGCAAGAACTGGGATTAGAACCTGAATTTGTATTGGTTTCAAGAAAACATAACCAGGAGACGGACAGGCTGGCGACTCAGGCTTTGAATGGTGTCGATATTACGAGCACCATTGAATTGAATGCATAATATTTACAAAAAAGCCCCATTCGCAGGAATTTATTGCTATACTGAATATACAATCAACGGGATAGGAGTGATGTTTTATGGCAAACGTCAACGTAAAGTTTAAAAATATGCAAAAACAGAAGAAACTACAAAATGGGGGGCCCATCACTTCTTAGTGTCCTCCACAATTCAGGAGGAATTTGATTGAACAAGAACGGTAGATTAGATTTTCACACGTATTTCCAAGCACAAGTAGAAAAAGATGAATCGGTAGGTAGAGTGACGACCTTCACTCATGGAATCTACACGATTTCCACAGAAAGCAACACTTTGACCGGAGAATTATCTGGAAAATTCCATTATCACTGCCACCAAGTCAGCGATTATCCAGCGGTGGGGGACTGGGTCGTCTTTCAACCTTATGAGAATGATACAAAAGCGTTGATTCATCGTGTTTTAAATCGACAGACGCTTTTGTCCAGAAAAAAAGCTGGAACCAGCAACGACGAACAAGTGATTGCTGCTAACATCGACAAGGTATTCATTGTAACTGCATTGACGAAGGAATTCAACGAACGAAGACTTGAGCGCTATGTACAGCAAGTCTATGAAAGTGGCGCCATGCCGGTAATTGTGTGTACCAAGCGTGACTTATGTGAAAATGTAGAGGATAAACTTGCCTCCGTCCAGCGTGCAGCACCCGGAGTCCCGTTCCATGCGATAGACAACATGTCTGGTGGAGGAGTGGAAGAGCTGTCAAAAGAGCTGATCAGCGGAGAAACGATTTCATTGATCGGTTCTTCCGGGGTAGGCAAATCCACCTTAATTAATCGATTGATGAACAAGTCCGTACAGTCTACCCAAGAGGTGCGTTCAAGTGATGATCGAGGAAGACATACGACCACCCATCGTGAGCTTTTCCAACTTCCTAACGGTACGTATATCATAGACACGCCGGGGATGAGGGAATTGCAGCTTTGGGGAGATGAGATGATGGTCGACACGACTTTTTCTGACATCGATGAACTGGCGACGAATTGTAAATTCAGAAATTGTAAGCACGAAAAAGAACCCGGATGTGCTGTCCGTAAAGCGATTGAAAGCGGTGAGTTAGAAGAGGGACGCTTGAAAAGTTACAACAAACTCAAACGGGAACTCTTCCGACTGGATCTGAAAGATCGTTATGGAACACATAAAACCAACCGAATGCTTCATGGTTCCAACAAAAATGAGTTTCTGCACAAACTCGACTAAGTGGAATTGTAGCAACCTCAAAAAGACCAGGATTCCGTAAAGGATCCTGGTCTTTTTGAGGTTTTTATTTATTCATATACTTGTCAACTTCCCATGTGCTTACGCGTAGGGAATACTCTGTCCATTCTGCTTCTTTATCCTCGATATAAGCATTAGAAGTGTGATCGCCAAGAGCTTCTAATAAAAGCTCGTCTTTCTTCAGTGCTTCTACAGCTTCTTTGAGGTTTGTAGGAAGGGTCGGCACGCTGTCGTCCTTCACTTCGTAAAGGTTACGGCTTTCCGCTTTACCTGCATCCATTTCTTTTTCAATTCCTTCAAGACCAGCTTGAATAAGAACAGCAAGCGTCAAGTAAGGGTTGGCTGTCGGGTCCGGGTTACGAACTTCAAAGCGTGTACCATTTCCGCGTGTCGTCGGTACACGGACCATGCAGCTACGGTTGGAGTGGGACCAAGCTACACTTACAGGAGCTTCGTATCCAGGCACCAAACGTTTATAAGAGTTTACGTTAGGGTTTGTAATCGCTGCAATACCATTCGCGTGCTTCAAAATACCTGCGATGAATTGCTTCATTGTCTTGGAAACGCCATCATCAGCATCTTCGTCGTAGAATGCACTTGATCCATCCTGGAATAAAGAAAGGTGGCAGTGCATGCCGGAGCCGTTTTCGCCGGAGAATGGTTTTGGCATGAATGTCGCATGATAGTCGTGATTTGTAGCGATATCTTTGACCACGTTTTTGAATGTTTGGATGTTGTCCGCAGTTTTCAGCATGTTGTCAAAACGGAAATTGATTTCGTGCTGTCCCATCGCCACTTCGTGGTGGGAAGCTTCCATCTCGAATCCGTATTTTTTCAGGGTACGTACGATGTCGCGGCGGACTTTATCTCCTTTATCTTTAGGAGAAGCATCGAAATATCCTCCACGGTCATTCATCTTACGGATCGGGTACCCTTCTTCATTCAATTTGAATAAGAAGAATTCCGGTTCTGGTCCAACATTGACAGTATAGCCCATATCTTCTGCTTTTTTCATTGCACGCTTAAGGATGTAGCGGGGATCCCCTTCAAACGGTGTACCGTCCGGTTTATAAATATCACAGATGAATCGAACACTCTGGTCTTCGTCCACCAGAGATGGAAGCACTAAAAACGTGTCCAAGTCTGGAACAAGATACATGTCACTTTCTTGAATTTCAGAGAATCCTGAGATGGAAGAACTATCGAACATGGCTTCATTATTCAAGACCATATCCAATTCTTCTACAGGAAGCTCTACATTTTTCGTTTCCCCATTCATGTCTGTAAATTCAAGAATGATGAATTCTACCTTGTGATCCTCTACTTTTTGCTTGATCGATTCTTTTGTGTAAGTCATTTTGTACCCTCTCTTTTTTTGAATTTTGTGTTATCCAATGATGTGGATATGTAAGTTGTTTGCTATGTAAGGAATTCTAACATAACATGTAGCTTAATCTCAAATCCTTTTTTTATATTCCCTTTTACTGATGTGCTAAACGTAGTTGTAATACGAAATATAAAAATAATTAAAATGGCGCAGCTCGCATATATGAATAAGGGAGGGATGAGATGAAATCATCCATGAAGTTCCATATCGTAAAAAGTTCGTTTATCTTCGTTTATTTGTTTGGGTATTTCATAGTAGACGAAAAACTGAAGACATTTGCCGAACATTATTTTCAAATATACCCTTATCTCATTTTTAATCATCTGGCCTTCATACCCGTGGGTTTGATCCTTGGCTTTAATCGATTCTATGAAGCTTGGAATGGTTCTGGAAAGTGGAAAGTTAATGGACCATCAATTGTTTTTATAGCTTTACCTTCTCTCTATTTATTATTAGTCCCTTATGTACTATCACTTCCCCTTTTGCTGCCCTTTGGAATTCTCACAAGTCCTTCTATCGGAGTGGCTGCACAAATCATTTTCGGTTATACGATGATCACAAGTGTATATAAGGAGAGTGAAGGAAGAAAATCATAATAGGGGGAGATGGACTCGTCTTTGATTATGCATTATAATCGGGTCTGTGAAGATTTTATTAGAATACGTACATAGGAAGGGGTAGTGAGATGAGTAAAGTTCTCATTTTCGGTCATAAGAATCCAGATACCGATACAATTTGTTCAGCTCTCGTTTATTCTGACTTGAAAAATTCACTAGGTAAGGATACAGAGCCTGTCCGTTTGGGAGAAGTGAATGCTGAAACGCAATTTGCATTGGATCACTTCAACGTTGAGGCTCCTCGTCAGGTCGAGCGTGTATCAGATGAAGTGGAACAAGTGATTTTAGTGGATCACAACGAACGCCAGCAAAGTGTAGAGGATATTGAAGATGTGCAGGTGATCGAGGTGATCGATCACCACCGTATCGCTAATTTCGAAACAAAAGGTCCTTTATACTACCGTGCTGAGCCTGTTGGATGTACAGCTACGATTTTGAATAAGATGTATAAAGAAAATGGAAAAGAAGTTTCTAAACCGATGGCTGGTTTGATGCTTTCTGCTATCATTTCCGATTCCTTATTGTTCAAGTCTCCTACTTGCACGGATGAAGATCGCAAAGCAGCTGAGGAGCTGGCTGAAATTGCTGGTGTAGATGCTGAAGAATATGGCCTTGAAATGTTGAAAGCAGGAGCGGACATCAGCGATAAATCAGCAGAGCAGTTGATTTCTCTAGATGCGAAGGAATTTGACATGGGAAGCCGTAAAGTGGAAATCGCTCAAGTCAATACGGTGGATACGGACGATGTCCTATCACGTAAATCAGAGTTGGAGAAAGCGATGGATCACACCGTGTCTGAAAAAGGCCTGGATCTATTCCTGCTTGTAGTCACAGACATCCTGACGAACAACTCAACGGTTGTAGCAGTAGGGGAGCAGGCAGAAGCAGTTTCTCACGCTTTTGACGTAGATATGGATGGTAACCAAGCTGTTCTTGAGGGCGTAGTTTCACGTAAGAAACAAATTGTCCCTCCGTTGAATCAACATTTTGCTTAAATATAAAAATAAAAGCGATCTCCTATTTTGAGGAGATCGCTTTTTGTTTGCGCTGATTCCACTCTTCTCTCAAGATGCCGAGGCGGATGGAATCATAATACTCACCTTCATAAATCCGGCACTTTCTCATCCGGCCCTCTAATTTCATTCCAAGCTTTTCTCCGACTTTCATCATACGTTCATTCTTTGACCAGGTCGTCAGTCCGACTCGTGCAATAGGGAGGGAGTTGAAAAGATGGTCAATCCATAAAGTCAATGCCTCCGTTCCATACCCGCCATTCCAATAAGCTGGATTATATATACCAATACCGACTTCAAGCCATAACGAAGGTTTATGCTCCCAGTAGTATGTGATCGTTCCGATGATTTCACCTTCTACTTCAAGGAGCAGCCGTGAATCTGGTTCACCTTCCTTTAATCGTTCTTTCCTGGCATTTTCGTGACTGCGGTAACTTTCAACGGTATGCGGCTCCAAAGGGTAGTAAGGAGCATCCCATTTTTTCCACTCCGGTGGTCCTTCTTTCTCTCCATAGATCAACCTCCATAAAGGCTTGATATCTTTCTCTTCAATAGAACGAAGCGTCAGGTTTTCTCCTTTTATAAGGGTGGAGTTTTCTGTTCTCGCCATGATTATTCTCCTTCATCACGCTGTTGGTTTTATGTTATCATACCGAGGTGTCAGATTGAGAGTTTCTTTCTGAGTGTTATTGGGTATAACGATAAAAGATGTCTGGAAGATGAAGGGTGGTTTCATGCTGCATGTGACAGCGTACTCTGAAGATCAAGGCTTAGAAGAAAAGCTTGATTTAGAGCAATTGTCAAAAGGAAGTTACGACTGGTATTGGGTGGATTTTGAATCTCCAACGGAAGAAGAAGTGAAGCTGCTGGAAACACATTTTCATTTTCACCCTCTGGCTGTAGAGGATTGTCTGCATGAGTTACAGAGACCGAAAGTCGACTATTATGATGATCATACATTTTTTGTAACACATGCAATCAACCCGAAAACCTTGAAAAGGGAAGAAATCGACCTTTTCGTTAGTGAATGTGCGATTGTGACCTTTCATAAAAAACCGGCTCCTGCGTTGGAGGCGGCGAAAAGTACATTGAAAAAAACGAAAGACATGAGCGCAGTCGATGAGTTCTTCATTTTTTATCAGGTGTTGGACAATATCGTCGACAACTATTTCCCGATTGTATATAGAATAGAAGACCATATCAATGAAATCGAAGACAACACGAAGGATCTGTCTATGGAAAAGTTATTGGAAGAATTGTTTGATCGGAGAGGTGAACTGCTTACTCTGCGCCAAACCGTTCATCCGATGAGGGATCTTCTATATCGGGTGATGAACACGCATCATCTGGACGGGGTAAGAGAACGTAAAGAGTATTTTGCTGATATCCACGATCACTTGATCAAAGTGGCAGATATGATTGCATCAAACCGCGAGATGACACAGGATATCCGGGATAGTTACTTATCCTTGAACTCCCATCAAACGAACCGTACGATGCAGATTTTGACTGTCATATCCGTTATTTTCATGCCTTTGACTTTCATTGTAGGAATTTATGGGATGAATTTCCAATACATTCCTGAACTACAATACAGGTACGGCTACTTTGTGGTTTGGATTGTGATGATCGCCATTGCTTATGCCATGTACAGATGGTTCAAAAATAAAGGATGGTTCGAATGATGAAAGGGGAATTTTTTGGTTCGTCTTTTTGTTTCCACTGGGGGATAAAGCCTTTATGGTTTTATCCTCTTTCTTATTCTTTTGGGCAGACTATTTGCAATCTGAGAATGATAACAGCCGTGATTGTATAGGATAGAGTATCAACTTCGAAAGAGAGGCATCGGCACATGTGGAACGAGTTTGAGGTCTCTATAGAGGTGGAAATAAGGCGGCCGAAATAACAAAGAAGTGACCCTGCACAACACAGGGTCACTTCTTTGTTATTTCATAATATCATGGTCTACGTATCTTGAACCGTTAAGCTCACTGACGACATTCACGGCGACTTTTGCACCATCTCCGGCGGTTATGATGGTATGGACACTGACACCAGCAGCAGTTCCTGCAGCCCACACTTTCGGAAGCTTTGTATGTCCGTGCTCATTGACTTTAATGATTTTTGCGACTCGAGGCTCGATTCCTTCTGTGACTTCCAGTCCGAAGTTTTCAGCAAGTTTCACTGACATCCCTGTGGCAAAGATGATGTGCTCAGCCTCATAGCTGTCAGTATTTGTTTTTATTCTATACATTGCGCCGTTTTCTTCAATTTCAATGACTTCATCCTGGACAAGGTCAGTACCGAACTTTTTCGCTTGCTCCTGGCCTTTTCTTAAGAGTTCGGGTCCTTCAATGGCGTCTACGCCATAATGGTTTTCTACCCAGGCTTTTGCGGTAATGCTTTTTCCACTATCGAACATAAGTGTCTTCTTTCCAGCTTTGGCGGTGAATAAAGCTGCACTGGCACCTGCCGGCCCGGATCCTATGATGGCTACTTCATACATTTCATACCCACTCCTTTTAATTGAATATTCTAACAATTATTATATCGGAATTTTTAAATTCAGGGAAGAAACAAAAAGCTCCCATTCTTTAGTGAGAACGGGAGGCTTTTGTATTCATTAAAAGTTCAGCAGGTCAAACGATGATCGAGGAGCTTTCTTGAATCATGGATTCGTCATATTTTCTCCTGCATGTAATGGTATGAATATTATCTTTACATAATTTTTGGACATCATTATAAGTACAATCTACATTCTCACCATCAATAATCATTAAAATGGGCTCATCTAAATCAACAAAAAGAAAGAAAGATAAGAGCTTTGTGAGATGTCCTCCGTCAGCGATCAAGGAGTTCTGATAGAGGTAAACATCACAATTGTTTTGAGCCATCATTTTGTACATTTTCATGATTTGGTTAGTCTTTAAAGGCTGATGCAAATGGATTTCATATGAATTCAACTCTGTCACCATCATCACCTCCGATGTGTTTTCTTAGAATAACATTACCCGGGTGGTGAGGTGACTAAACCAATTGGCAAATTACGGATTCAATGTTCGTAAATCATCTTTCTCGTCATCCCGCCGTCCACCGTGATATTTTCACCGTTTACGAAGTCGTTTTCTTTGTCAGTTAAATAAAAACAAGCCTTTACAACGTCCTCGACTTTTCCCACTCTGTTAGAGAAGTGCTGGTTGTGATCGATGTCTCTGAGACTCTCGTAATTCTTGGTTTGAATCCATCCCGGACTTATCGAGTTGACTTTGATCTTATAGTCTGAAAGGGAGGAAGCCATAGCGTGGGTCAATGAAATGATGCCCCCTTTACTTGCTGCATACCCCTCGGAGTCTTGTTCTGACATAAATGCTCTGGTTGAAGCAATATTAACGATCCTTCCTGCGATTCCAGCTTCTTTCCACCGGGCTGCAGCATGTTTAGAGAAAAGGAATACCGACCTTAAATTGGTATTGATGATTTCATCCCAGTCTTCAATTTCCATTTCAAACATCGATTTGAACTCACTGATTCCTGCGTTATTAATTAAAACAGTAATATCTCCCACTTTGTCCTGGATTTGAATGAATAAGTTTTCCACTTCTTCAGGACGACTTACGTCGCATGAGAAGAAGTAGCCCCTGCCTCCACTTTCTCTAATCTGGCCAATCAACTGCCGACCGTATTCCTCATCTTTGTCACAAGTGACGACTTTCGCACCTTGTTTAGCGTAAGCCATCGCCAGTCCACGCCCGATTCCGTGACTTGCTCCAGTAATTAATACGATATCTTCATTTGTATTCATTGCAGTCCCTCCTAAACTATTGTTACCTTATAGTTTAACAGGGTAAACCTACACGGCACTATTTGTTTGAAGAGCCTTGTGAAGCCTTACAGAACATGATACTATCTTCTAAACTAATTCGGAGGTGATCGTATGCAGAGAGTCACACTAGTAGACGTATTCAAGCATCGGATTACACAAAAATACTTGCAACGCTCGGGTATTCATCACGCGGTCACCGTAGCAGGGCATGCTTTTGATTTGGCTCTAAAAGCAGAAGTGGACCCTGACCTGGCCACAAAAGCTGCACTATTGCATGATATGGGTCATTACGAGTGGTACCGGGATGGAAAGTGGGATTATGAAGAATACCGTAAACATGATATTCATGCGATTAAAGGAGCGGAAAGAGCACATAAGCTGCTGATCCGGCTTGGCGAGGATCGCTTGGTTGCGAAAGAGGTTTCCCTGGCTGTTCTACTCCATACAGATAGTTATCTTCCTTTTGAGTTAGAAGGGAAGAGAACAAAGCTGCAAGAGGTGGTCAGGAAGGCGGATGAAATTGATGAACAGCCTTTAGGGATGCACCATTATAAAAAAATGGATAAAAGCGTTGCGATTCAATTATTGAATGAGTTGGATCAGAAAGTGGAAGTGATTCTGGATGATCAGGTTTGATAGACCGGTATTCGGCTGCCTTATTAAAATCAGAGAGAACGGTGACAAAGATCAATGTATTTATCTTCACAACTTTTTGTATACTTTCACCAATTGAGCTTTTGTACAGCTTCTAGTAAATAATGAGTACCTTTAATATTTCGATTAGACGGTGGATGTACAATTAGAGAAACTTTATTAACTTTCTTTGGATAAGAAGGATCGTAATTCTCTACGTTTATAAAATGAGGCACGATGTGCACGACCTTGTAATGATCGTAAACATAACGGTAGAGTTCACGGTCAGCTGCGATGGCATAATCCATCACACTGGAAAATCTATTTAAAATCGCGTTTATAGTCGATTTCATTTCTCTAATATTTTTTTACTTGAACGTATGGGTTGTTCATTTTCCTTGCAACAGACAGTTTGCGAACTTCTGAGCGTCGATGTTGAATAACGATCTTTTTTCCTTTCTTTTTCATCACTCTAACTGCTTTTGAAGGCATGATATCAATCCTTGAAAAATGAAAATGAAAAATGTCATAAGGTTGAATAAAATGATTGTAAGAATCATCTCTTTTCTTTGATGATTCTTCTTTTGTCAGATCATCCCAGTGCATATTGATATCTGCTCTAAATCCGAATTTATAGGAAAGAAGACTGCAGGAAGTTGCATCAGTCCCGAATTTTCTCAAACCTTCGCACATGATTGGCATCTGGGTAGTAGAGTAAGGCAGACGAAGTACTTTAATGGATGAACCTTCCTCGCCGGAAATTGATTAGTAAGCTAGGAACAAATAGAATTCCTAAACAACCTCTCAATTACTAGACTCTAAATGAAACCTGGTATAAGAGTTTTAAACAGTCCCCCTTCTTTCAGCCTTCAGTACCTGCAAACACCTCAAAATTCAGGGCTCAACAAATAATCTACTTAATGTAGATTTTTGTTTACCAAATTGGTATATGTACTTAATCCAAGCATTTCTATTGGGAGGAATTTTAAGGTTTAAATGTCGTGATTCAGTGCGAGGATTGCGGCAAAGGATCTGATTAAAATTTCAAAAGACGGCATAGGGGAAGGGGAAAGTTACATATGAGTTAATTAAGAATATTACCTTTTTTCAAAAAACACCTTTACTTTACATATATGCTTCTATATAATTTCCACTATAAGAAAAATTTTGAAGAAAGCGAGGTCGATGAAAATGATGAACAAAACATATTGGATCCAACAATCAAATGACAAGAATCGGCCTGCGCTGAAGCGATGACATTTAATTTTACAATCATGAGCATATAAGCTGCAGGTGGTGCATAATGTATTCCTGTGGCTTTTTTTATGGTTCAGCGAAGCCACAGGAGGCCCCTGTGGCTTTTTATTATGATATTGAAGGGTATTTTTACTCTTTTAATATAAAAAAACACTTTAAAGGTGGTGAGGAAATGACCCTGAACTTTTTGATTTTCACAGTACGAGTGAAGAAACACAGACGTCCAAAACACGCGACAGAAATCGGTTATCATCCTTCCGTAAAAGAGAAGCACCTGGACCGCAAGACGAAATCTATTCATTTCATGTAAGAAAGGAGTGGCAGCAATGACTGGAAAAAGAAGAGTAGTATTTATGGATTGGTTGAATGTCGAGAAGGATACCGATTAGCGAATGAACGAACGGAGGTAAATCTTATGACGATTAATTTTTTAATTTTTGTCGTTTCCATACGAGTAAGAAATAGTCACGAGCATGATGATTCAGTGAATCGTTCACGTATCATCCGTGAAAAAATCAATCATAATAAATCAAAATTTATAGATTGCTAAAATAAATCCCCGCCTTTTGGCGGGGGTTTTGTTTTTTTAATGGCTTTGTCAAGGCCTATTGTTGTTAACAGAGCCTTTGAATTAAGGGAGGCACATACTAAAAGCTTCCTGTCATTTAAAGGTCGTGGGAAGTATTTTGTGAAAACCTTTGAAATATCCTGTTGAATTCGGTAATGTCAAGAAAAGGTCAAAAAATTCAGAAAGGCTTTGAAGTATATGAACTTACATCGAACACCTATCCCGGTAAATGAAGCTGTAGAAAAAATCATGGAACATTCGCGTACTGGAGAAACAGAAAACATCGGTATAAATGAAGCTGATGGAAGGGTGATTGCTGAAGATTTAGTGGCTACCCATCCAATACCCCCTTTTCATAAATCCCCTTACGACGGATTTGCTTTACGATCGAAAGATACTACCCATTTATCAAAAGACAATCCCGGCCGGTTTGTGGTTACGGAGACAGTTGGAGCTGGTTCAAGAGCAAGTCGGTTTATGAAAGAAGGAGAAACGGTCCGGATCATGACGGGAGCTGAAATTCCACCTGGTGCAGATTGCGTGGCTATGTTTGAGATTTGTCAAACAGAAGAAAAAGGGGATCAATCCTGGATGACATTGAAACGTCCAATGGATCCAAATCAAAATATAATTTTACAAGGATCAGAAACAACCATTAATGAAAAATTAGTTTCAAAGGGTTCAAGGGTAAATCCAGGCGTGAAAGCACTGCTTGCAACCTTTGGTTATGCAAAAGTCAAAGTATATAAGAAACCGGTTGTCGGTGTTTTTGCTACAGGGACTGAACTGCTTGAAGTGGAAGATGAGTTGATTCCAGGAAAGATACGTAACTCAAATGCGTATATGATCGTTTCGCAAATTGAGCGAGCTGGAGCGGAGGCGCGGTACTTAGGTAAGTTGGTGGATGATTTACCTACATGTTTTCAAGCGGTCGCTGCCGCGATTCAAGACGTAGACTTCTTGATTACGACTGGCGGGGTTTCGGTAGGTGATTTCGACCTGATGCCGGAAATTTATGAGAAGTTAGGGGCGGAGGTCTTATTCAATAAGGTTGCTATGCGGCCCGGAAGTGTGACGACAGCAGCTTCTGTTCAGGGGAAATTGTTGTTCGGTTTATCCGGAAATCCTTCTGCCTGCTACGTAGGGTTTGAACTTTTCACATTTCCCATTCTTCAGCGTTATTTGGGAAGAACTCACCCGTACCATCGGACCGTACAAGCGACGCTTGGTAGGGATTTTAAGAAGGCGAACCCATTCACTCGCTTTGTAAGAGGGTTCATCGAGTATGAAGAAGGGAAAGTAGTGGTATATCCCGCTGGGTTGGATAAATCGGCTGTCGTCAGTTCCCTGGCTTATACAGATGCTCTGATCATGCTCCCGGGCGGTACAAGAGGATTCAAACAGGGGGACAGGGTTGAGGCTGTTTTACTTGAAGATCTCAAAGGCAGACAAAAACTTTAAACGATCTGGAAGGAGCAGAGGCAATGACCACATACATATTAGACCAAAAGGATCGCCCGATGAGGGACTTGAGAATATCTGTCATCGATCGGTGCAACTTCCGATGTTCGTATTGCATGCCGGCAGAAGTGTTCGGAGACGACTATGCATTCATGCCGGAAGACCAATTGTTGAGTTTTGATGAAATTGTAAGACTTGTTGAGATCTTCGCTCGTTTCGGAGTGGAAAAAATACGATTGACCGGTGGAGAACCATTAATGAGAAAGAACCTGCATGATTTGATCGCACGTATTAAAGAGGTGGATGGGATAACGGATATTGCTCTAACCACGAATGCGGTGTTTTTAGTGAGGCAGGCTGCAAACCTTAAAGCTGCGGGCCTGGATCGTGTCAACATCAGCCTGGATGCGATTGAGGATGAGGTTTTTCAACAAACCAATGGTCGTGGAATTAAAACGAAGCCGGTATTGAAAGGCATTGAAGCCGCCCGCGATGCAGGCTTGGAAATCAAAGTGAATATGGTCGTGAAGAGAGGCATGAATGAAAGTCAAATCGTTCCTATGGCTCGTTATTTCAAAGAAACAGGGGATACCCTTCGGTTCATCGAATTCATGGATGTCGGTAATCATAATGGATGGAACATGGATGAGGTGGTATCAAAAAAAGAAATCATAGAACTCATTGACGCGGAGATGTCTTTGGTGCCGCTTGCGCCTAATTACTTCGGAGAAGTGGCTGATCGATTCCGTTATAAGGATTCTAACGCTGAAATAGGGGTCATCTCCTCTGTAACGGAAGCCTTCTGCAGCAGCTGTACCAGGGTTCGCTTATCCGCGGATGGGAAGCTTTTTACCTGCCTGTTTGCAACCCATGGGTACGATCTCAAAGAAATGTTAAGCGAAAATCAATCAGATCAGGATATAACCGCATACTTATATGAAATTTGGACAGGACGCAAAGACCAATATTCTGTTGATCGAGCTAAGTATAACAAGAAGCGTGGGGATAAAATAGAAATGTCTTACATTGGAGGCTAGCCGGGGGGGATCCATCAAGTTCAAATCCCCAGGAGAACCCTTTCGGAAGTCTCTTTGCTCAATCGTGTTACGTCATCTATAATAATAATGATCCTATATAGTTCGTGGAGGTGATGTTTGTATGAAAACTTTTAAACTTATATCTTTAGACATTGTAGAAGAGAAAAATGATGATATCACACAGAGACGTATAAAATTACAAGATGGTCTGATCATCAATCGTGAAGATGATCGAGGCCGGTGGGTGATCGAAGCCTACGTCGATGAGAGTTATGAGGAATTTTTTGAGGTTATGTGCCGGAATAACGAAGAAATCATGGTGCAGGTCAAGATTACGAAACCGTCCAATACCCCTGCGACATTCCTCGTCAAACCTGTGGAAACGAACAAAATCGGCAATCATATCAATATCATTTTCATTGGGACGATCATTGACCGTCAAAGAGAATATATTGAGAAAACCTTAAAGCAACTTTTAGATAAAGGGTATCAAGGGGATGAGCTCTTAGAAGAATTCAAGCGTCTGGGAGAAGAGAGTTCTTCTAATTAATAAACGAATCACACTTCCAACTTCAGGATATATGAGTTAAACTTTGGAAGGAAAATGACGATGATAGTAATATACGCAGTAATTGTCATCTTCATCCAAGAAATATTTAGCGACATCAAAGGAGATTTACTATGTGGGTGAGAAGAAAAAGCCTGCGTTGGCTCAATCAATTATCGCCATTTCAATTGATAGCGGTCTATTACCTTTTAGCAGTAACCATTTCCTCCATATTGATTGGACTTCCGGTGGCACATCAACCCGGCGTTGAGCTGGATTTCATTGATGTCTTGTTCACGGCGGTCAGTGCTGTCAGCGTTACAGGGCTTACGACTGTACCTACAGCTGAAACATTCAGTACAACAGGCGTCTTTATTTTAGCGATGGTTCTCCAGTTCGGGGGAATCGGGGTTATGACGTTGGGGACAATGGTTTGGCTTGTACTTGGTAAAAAGATCGGAATGAAAGAACGAAGGTTAATCATGACCGATCAGAACCAAACCTCTTTCCAAGGTATGGTACGGATGGTCAAGGAAATTGTACTTGTCGTCTTGTTGATTGAAATGATCGGATTTTTGACACTGGGTACGTATTACCTTCAATATTTTGAGCCGGGCGAAGCATATTTACAAGGCTTTTTTGGCGCAATTAGTGCAATGACGAATGGTGGTTTTGATATTACCGGGCAATCCCTGGTTCCTTTCAAAGATGATTATTTCGTGCAATTTATCAATATCATATTGATCATATCAGGAGCAATCGGGTTTCCAGTACTTATTGAGCTTAAGGAATACTTGTTCCATAACAATCGATTGAAGACCATTCAATTTTCTTTATTTGCAAAGCTGACAACCATTACTTTCTTCGTATTAGTTGTGTACGGCATGGTGGTCATCGTTTTACTGGAATTCAACCATTTCTTTGCGAATAAAGCGTGGCATGAAATCTTTTTTTATGCCTTGTTTCAATCCGTAACTACGAGAAGCGGCGGGTTATCCACGATGGATATCAACCAATTCACCGAACAAACCCAATTGTTCATGTCTTCATTGATGTTCATCGGTGCATCTCCGAGTAGTGTAGGGGGAGGAATCCGGACAACGACATTCGCTTTGGTACTTATTTTCGTCCTCACCTTCGCACGCGGAGGGAACCATATCCGTATTTTCCGTAGAGAAGTTCATAACGAAGATTTGAACAAAGCTGTTGTTGTAACTTTGATGGCACTCTTCTTATGCTTTGTTTCTGTTATGCTGCTGTCGATTACTGAGCCTTACTCAATGAATGAAATCATTTTTGAAGTGACTTCTGCTTTCGGAACAGTAGGTTTATCTTTAGGCATCACACCTGGCCTTACTTCATTCGGAAAGGTTTTGTTGATGCTGTTGATGTTCCTCGGAAGAATAGGAATTCTGACATTCTTGTTCTCTTTCCATAAACAGAAGCCAAAAGGAAAGTATCACTATCCAAAAGAGAGAATCATCATCGGTTAGAGTGACTGGTGTAGAGGGGGCATTACAATGCCATACAAAGAGAGAGACCTGGCTATCCCCATGAATGAGTGGCTTTTTGAAAATATCGAAGATCCACTCTTATTCGTGGATGCTTATGGAAATGTAGTCCGCCATAATCAAGGTGTTCTACAATTCATAAAAAATATCCAAAAAGGTCCGATTCATACTTGGTTTGATTTCAATCGCTTCAAAGAACAAGAGGAAGCCAGTGTATTGCTGCGAATCAAGGACGGATCGGACCGTCTTTTTCATGTCAGAAGTAAAAAAATGAAAATTGACGGAGATCAAAAGTATTACGCCGTCTTTTTAAGGCTGGTTTCCCTCACGGATCAAGTTCAAGAGTTGAAAGACCAAATGAACCAGCTCACACATGAAAGGTCGGAAGGGATGATTCTTCACAAGCAGGGAGAGTTTGTGGACTGTGATTTAACGTTTGAACGAATGTTCGGATACTCAAAAGAGGAATTACACGCCATGGAGATTTCTTCTTTTATTGATGAAGCTAGCCAGGCAGACTTAGAGGAAATGTTGAATTCCTTACCTGACAGGCCCTTTCTATTGAAAGCGGTTAAAAAAGATAGCACGCGATTTTATATTGAAGTACTGGCTCATCCATTTGTCCATGGGGATGAGGTGCTTAGGATTGCAATCATCCGTGACGTCACCCAGCGAATTGAGACTGAACAAAAAATGGAGTTTATGGCCTATTATGATGAGTTGACGAACCTGCCGAATCATCACTATTTCAAGTCGATCTTAAGTCATACACTTGAACAAGAGCAAAATTTAGCTGTTCACTTCATCAATTTGGACTACTTTAAACAAGTCAATGATACGCTGGGGTATCAATTCGGAGATCGTTTGCTCCAATCCTGTGCAGAGCGGTTGAAAAAGCTGCTGGATACGAATGTTTTCATCGCACATATGGGTGGAGATGAATTCTTGATTCTTCAAAGAGGCGTTTCCTCAAAAAAAGAGGCTGAAGAGATGGCTGCATCTCTAGTCGAAGCTTTCCGTGTTCCTATAACGATAGAAGAACATGAAATTTATACTTCAATCAGTATTGGTATAAGCATGTATCCACAGAATGGAAAAACAGCAGAGGAATTGATCAAGCAAGCGGATAGTGCGATGTATCATGTGAAAGGAAATAATCGCGATCATTACAAGTGCTATGAGCCTTCCATATCCAAGCGGCTCGAGACGCAGTTATCCGTGGAAACGGCTCTTAGGAAAGCCGTGAAGGAGAAACAGCTGGAAATTCATTATCAGCCACAAAAATGTATTGTCAGTGAAGAAGTGGTCGGGCTCGAGGCGCTGGTCAGGTGGAACCATCCAGAACAAGGGATGATTTCACCCGGTTTATTTATCCCTGTAGCTGAAAAAACTGGATTGATTTGTGAAATCGGTGAGTGGGTGATGAGGGAAGCCTGCATGCAGAATAAAAAGTGGCAGGAACTCGGCTTTAAACCTGTGGTAGTCGGAGTAAACTTATCTGCGACACAATTTCACCAAAAGGATTTAGTTTCAAAGGTGAAAAAGATTTTGGATGAATCGGGATTAGAGCCTAAGTATTTAGAGCTCGAAATTACAGAGAGTATGGCAGTCTCGAATGAGGAATACATTATTCGAACGTTGAAGGAGCTTCGTGAGGAGGGAGTGTTAGTATCGATTGATGATTTTGGTACAGGCTACTCATCCTTAAAATATTTAAGTCGGTTCCCGGTCAGTAAGTTGAAAATCGATCGGATTTTCATCGACGAAAACCGAAAGCAGAATAAAGCCATAGTAAAATCGATCATCCACATGTCGCACTCCCTTGATATGAGAGTCATTGCTGAAGGTGTGGAAACCAACGAACAGCTTGACTTTCTACGTCAAGAAAGGTGCGATGAAATTCAAGGTTTCCTATACAGCAAACCTTTACCACCTGTGGAACTGGAAGAAATATTTCAACAAAACACATATCACTAAAAAGGAACTTCTCTTATGGGAAGTTCCTTTTTTAAAATATATATTTTTGAAAAAAACAATAATTGAAAGCGTTGTCAAACGTGCGATTACAATACTGAGAAAGATGCACTCTGTCATTCTTACCCAAGCCATTTAACAGTAGAAAGCTGCACCTACGATAATCAATAAAATGAACAAAACGACTATCAAAGCAAAAGTGTTCGGATAACCCCCATATCCTTTGCAGCATCTTCCGCCGTAATAAGGGTAGTTGTGCATAAGCTCACCTCCTGATCAGTACATCTACAACGTATGCAGGAGGTGAGGGTGGAGTATAGGTGAACACCTATACGAATCAATCCATGAAAGTTGTCGGGGCTAACTTGATGATTTTACTTTTCTGGTTGAACCCATTCTTTTCTTTCTCATTATGTTGATGTTCACATCGGTCGATTTCTTCACACCAATGATTGAGCTGTTCGTTGATCAGCTGTGCATTGTCAGGAGATGAAGCCGAATGAGAAGGGAAGAAAGGTCCTGAGATTCTTTGATTGGAATACATGATCAGACCTCCTTGTGTATAGTTTGGACGATTCATCATTTTTTATGAGGGTGAGTTGAACAAGCTGTACACCCACCTGGTTATAAAAAGATAAAAAAGGGTAAAGGATGAGAACAATGATTTTATTGAAAAAATTGTAAAGAACATATACAAAGAGTATTACTACTCGTTTTTTACATACCATTTATGTATAATATTTGTACAATGAATGGATACATGGGGGAAGGTGAATGAGTTGAGAAAGATTGCTGTCGTTGGAGCAGGTCCAGGGGGACTGGCTTCTGCAATGATTCTTGCTTCGGCAGGATATGATGTACACGTGTTTGAAAAACAGAGTTATGTAGGGGGCCGTAATGGTCACTTTTCACTAGGGGAATACACGTTTGATATCGGACCGACATTTTTAAGTATGCCTCATATCGTTGAAGAAATATTTCAAATGGCAGGTCGGGATGTCCATGACTATATGGATCTTGTCGAATTATCACCGATGTATGAATTGCAATTCGATGGCAAGAGGGTTCCGATGTACCACAATCGTGAAAAAATGCTTCAAGTGATTGAAGAGCATTTTCCCGGCAACGAAAAAGGGTATGACAGGTTCATGAGCGATACCAGAAAGAAAATGAACGCACTGCTTCCATTGCTTCAAACCCGGCACCATCGCTTGAAGGATTATGTGAGCCTTAGAGCCTTGAAGGCACTTCCACAATTATCGCTCGGTAAATCTGTCTATGATGTTTTATCCGACTATTTCACAGATGAGCGCCTGAAAATAGCGTTCACTTTCCAGGCGAAATATTTAGGAATGTCGCCGTGGGAATGTCCAGGTGCCTTTTCCATTCTTTCATACATGGAACATGAGTACGGCGTCTTTCATCCAATTGGAGGAGTCAATCAGCTCTCTAAGTCGATGGCTGCGGTGACAGAAGAGTTTGGAGGGAAAATTCATCTAGGCAATGGAGTCAGCAAATTTAAACTGGATGGAAAGAAGATGACCGGTCTTGTTCTGGATTCAGGCGAAGAATTCCATGCAGATGAAGTGATCATCAATGCTGATTTTGCTCAGGCAATGAGTCATATGCTGGATGATGGCGTGTTGAAGAAGTACTCCAAGCCGAAGTTGGATAAGAAGAAATATTCCTGCTCAACATTCATGATATACGTAGGACTGGATAAGCTGTATGATATGCCGCACCATACCATCCTTTTTGCTGAGGATTATCAAAAGAATGTCAACGAAATGACGAAGGACTTGGTGTTATCTGATGAGCCATCGATTTATATTCATAATGCCAGTGTGACGGATCCGACTCTTGCTCCTGAGGGACATTCAGCGGTTTACATTCTCGCTCCTGTCCCGAACAACTACTCAGAAATTGACTGGGATGATAAGCAGGAAACCTTCAAACAGTTGATATATGACGAACTTGAAAAGAAAACCGGCTTTGAAGAAATCCGTAATCACATTGTGACGGAGAAAATATTAACTCCATTGCAATGGCAGACGGAGCATTTTGTCCATAAAGGGGCGACATTCAGTTTAGGTCACCAACTGTCGCAGATGATGTATTTCAGACCCCATAATCGCTTTCAGGAACTGGAGCACTGCTGGCTGGTCGGTGGAGGCACCCACCCAGGAAGCGGACTTCCAACGATTTTGGAATCTGCCAGGATCACCACCGGCTGGATCAAGGAGAAGGAGGCGCAGCCCTCATGATAAAAAAAGAAACGGCCATCGTAGGCGGAGGGATTGGCGGGTTAGTGACCGCCTTACTCCTATCAAAGGAAAAAGAACGGCATATCTCGATTTACGAAAAGAATGATCAGTTTGGAGGACGGCTGACCTATGAACGGCATGGGGATTATAAAGTGGATCAAGGCCCGACGATCGTGCTTCTCCCTGAAATGCTTCTAAGCATCCTTGAAGAGGGAGGGATAAGCCGTGAAAGTATTCCACTGGTTAAATGTGATCCCCTTTACGATGTTCACTTTAAAAATGGAAAAACATTTACGAAATATACGGACACAGACCGCCAAATCGAGGAATTAAATGCTGTATTCCCAGGGAATGAACGAGGGTACCACCGTTTTATTTCTGATATGAGAATACGGTTTTTACAAGGAAAGGCACAGTTCCTTGAGAAATCCTTTGTAAATAAGCGAACATTTTTTTCGGGTAAAAACCTTCACACATTAATGAAGTTGAAAGCCTATCAAAACGTGAAGAAGATGATGAGCAATTATTTCAACGATCCTCAACTCATTGAAGCTTATACACTGCAGACCCTTTATATCGGGGGCCACCCTCAGCAATCTCCTGCAATGTATTCGTTGGTATCCTACAGTGAGCATGAGCATGGAATATGGTATTTGAAAGGCGGGTATGCTCATTTGGTGGAGATCATCTTGCAGACTTTGGAGAGAAGGGGCGTATCCCTCCATACAAATGCAGAGGTCGATCATATATCACTGCACTCCAATAGAGTGGATGCCATTCGAGTGAACCAAAAGTATCAAAAAGTTGATGAACTCATTTTGAATGGGGATTTTCCAATCATGGACGATCTTTTACCAAAAGAAAAAAGATTGAGACGGGCGTACACTCCTTCATCAGGTTGTTTGCTCCTGTACATGGGGTTGGAAAAAAATTATCCGAACAGGTCCATGCACCAGTTTTTCATGTCAGAGAATTTTGATAAGCATATGAAGCAGGTGTTCGATGATAAACAATTACCGGATGACCCATCCTTCTATACCTTCCATCCCTCATTAATCGATGATTCTCTAGCTCCAAAAGGAAAGGGCGTCCTTTATACGTTGATTCCCGTTCCGGCGGGGGAGGATGTAGATTGGAGTCAGAAGCAGCATCTGATTGATTATGTCATCGATCAGATGGAAGAACGCGGTTTTCCTCATTTAAGGAAAAATATCAACTGGATGACAATAAGGACACCAGAACAGGCTCAAAAAGAAGGATTATATGCAGGTGGGAGCTTTGGAATAGCTCCGACTCTCTTTCAATCCGGTGTGTTCCGACCTCAAATGCAGCCCTATTCGATTGATGACTTATATGCGGTAGGGGCATCTGTTCACCCGGGTGGTGGCGTGCCGATTGTTATGCAGGGGGCAAAAATATTGGCGAATCACTTGCAATACCGCTCAACGGAAAGGCATAATTACAAGCGAGGTGTTTAATGATGACGGACTTGAACCAAGCGTATAAACAATGCCGCAAAATCATTGAAAAGCACTCGAAGACGTTTTCGAAAGCGTTTGCGATGCTGCCCACTCAGCAGAAGAAAGCAGTTTGGGCGATTTATGCATTTTGCCGAAGAGCGGATGATATTGTGGATGAAGGAGAAGACCCGAAAAAGGAATTAGAAGCCTTTGCAAAAGAGTTCGATCTCTTTATGGAGGGGAAATTGGAAAGTGACCATCCTTCCTGGGTCGCTCTTGAAGATGTTTTCAAAAACTTTCCGATGGACCCGGCTCCTTTTTACGATATGATTGCAGGTCAGCGAATGGATCTGTACCCAAAGCCGATCGTTACGAAGGATGACTTGTTGCTCTATTGTTATCATGTGGCGAGCACAGTCGGTTTGATGCTGCTTCCAGTCATTGCTCCTGGAAAAGAAAAGAAGCTTAGGAATGGAGCGATTGAACTTGGATACGCTATGCAGATCACCAATATATTGCGGGATATCGGCGAGGATATGGAACGTGGGCGAGTATACTTACCTTCTGAACTGATGGAACAGTATGGTTATACGGAAGATGATTTAAACAAGAGCCGCGTCAATCATGCTTTCAGAGATTTGTGGGAAGATTTGGCGGGAGATGCTGAAGCGTACTATTCCAATGCGCTCGAAACGATTCCTGAATATCCGGTCTATTCAAGAGCTCCTGTCGGTGGAGCGGCTAAAATGTACCGTGCAATCATACATTCTGTGAGAGATAATCGCTATCAAGTTTTTGGAAGACGTAATTTTGTAACTGATCAAAAAAAGAAGCAGATTATTGCTGAGATGCAATAAATTCTGCTTCTTTTTATTTTAGCTCTGTTATTGCTTGGTGCTGTTATTTCACAATTGAGCTCGTCTCAGCTCTTTCCGTCCTGGAATTTGTTTGAGGCGGCCTTTTAGAATGACTCGCTTTCCGTGAGCCTCCTCACCCACCTTATTCAATATGGACCAGTTTTCCAAGGATTTGGTTCGCTACATTTTGGCCGCTGAGCACGACCATTGGCGAGCCGCCTCCAGGATGAGTGCTTCCTCCACAAAAGTATAAGTTCTCGATATCCTGTGACTTGTTGAAAGGACGCATAAACGCCTGATGTCTACGATTTGAGGAAGGACCATAAAGCGACCCACGATAAGCTCCAAATTTAGTTTCGATATCTTCCGGGCTGACCACTCGTTCAACTTTGATATGATTCTGGATTGGAAGGCCGGCTTCATTAAGACGTTTGTAGATGTGCTGTTTGTATGCTTCAAGATCTTTTTTGTTGGAAATTCCACCAGCAGGTGCATTGATTAAAAGGAAGCAGTTGTCACCATAAGGAGAAACAGAAGGGTCGGTCTTGGACGAAGTACAAATGTAAATGGTTGGATCGTCCGCATATTCGCCTCTTTTTAATTGTTCAAATTCTCTCTCGTAATTTCGTGAAAAAAGAACATGGTGATGCTTGAGCTGGTCCAATCGTGTGTCCAACCCTGCCATAATTACAAAAGCAGAAATGGACGGGTCAAAAGAATTTATTTTTTTGTCGGATAACTTTTTCCTTCTATCGTTTTCGATCAGGTCAGGTACGGCTTGAAGCAAGTCTCCATTGACGATCACATAGTCGGCTTCCTCTACTTCACCGCTCTCTAATAACACACCTTTTGCCCGCTGTCCCTCTGTCAAGATTTTTACAACTCGTTGATTATTATAGAGTTCGGCACCTGATGTTTCTGCTGCTTCCACAAAACGTTCAGCAATTTTCGTATTTCCCCCTTGGACGTAGTACACTCCTTCACCAAGCTCCAGGTGAGCGATCATCGCAAATGTCGCAGGTGTGCAATAAGGACTGGACCCTACATAGGTAGAGTAACGGTTTAACGCCTGGATGACTCCAGGGTGATCAAAATACTTTCTGAAAAAATGATCCATCGATTCAAGAGGTCTAACTTTAGACATGCTTGAAGCAAGGGAAAGTGAGAAGTAATCTTTCCATCCAGAGAAGGTCCGATGTAAAAAATGTTTTCTTGAGAGCTGATAAAGACGCCGGATTTCTTCAAGGAACCGATTGTAATTTTCAAATCCTTTTGGATCGACTGCTTTCAGCTGTTCTTTCATATACGCGGCATCTGTTGAAAAATCAAAATATGTCCCATCCGAGAATTGGTTTCTTGTATGATGGGTGAGCTTTACCATAGGCAGTGATTTGTGTGGGTTCATTCCACTTTGACTGAGGACGTCATAAAACACTTCGGGCATCGTAATCGTATTGGGACCAAAATCGAAATGATAGCCTTTTTCGTCCACAGCCATCATTTTACCGCCAAAGTGCTCATTTTTTTCGAATACTTTCACTTCTGCACCATGTTTCGCTAAAGATACAGCGGCTGATAAACCTCCCAAACCTCCGCCTACAATCACAATCTTCATTCGTAAGACCTTCCTTTCCACTGATACCGCTCACCTTTGATATGTACGGACATCGAGGATATCATCATCATGATTAATAGTAAGACAGACACCGGAATCATGAGTGAGAGCCACAATGGATGTCCTGTTCTTGCATCCACCCACATCTTGAAGGTGACAGTCAATAAATAGGGAAGTACTAAAAGCCAATTTGCTTCAATCAATCCAGCTACTAATAAACCGACTGGGAGCAGGAAGACCACTGCATAAAAGATGGATAGAAAGATGACTAATACCATCGAACGGCCAAGCCCTGTGTAGGTATTCTTTTTAAACCCCTCCCAGGTCTCTTCAGGACGGTCATACATGTAAGAGAGAACAGAGGAAGTGATGTTAACCAGTATCATTTTATAGCCGTTCTCTTTGAATAACCTCGCTAAATGGACGTCTTCGACAAGGGAGTTTTTAACAGACTCGTGTCCTCCGATGTCTTCATAAGCGTTCTTCTCCACTATGATGAAAATTCCACAAGCGGCTGTAAACATAGGCTTTTTCGTGAAATTAGCCACCATCAAAGGCAGGTGGAGCTGGACGACCATGTGCTGCAAGGGCACCAGCATATGGCTGAGGAAATGGTTGTTCGGATAATGGGGAAATCCACTGAGCATGGCTGCATCGTGCTGTACCATCGTCGCTAAAGACCTTTCAATGACACTCGGGGCGACACGGGCATCCGCATCTAAAAATAAATAAAAGTCTCCCTCTGCAAGCTTGGAGAGTTGATGACAGGCATGGACCTTTCCGTTCCAACCTTCAGGAAGGTCCTTTCCCTTATACACCGAAAACCTTTCATCCCCTTGAATCCGATCAAGAAGCATAGAATATGTATCATCTTCTGAATGATCATCGAGTAGAAGAATTTCCAAGTTCGGATAGGTGATTTTTTTTAAAGAAGCAATCAACCCCTCCACTTGGGATTCCTCATTGCGCAGCGGAACAAGGAGGGAGACTTTATGATTACCTTTCCACTTTTTAGATGGTTGTAAAGGAATCAGGAAAATACTATTTATGATCGTCCAGAGGTTGAGAACCAATGTGATTATGAGTGCAAAGTAGAAAATCGTCATAAGTGCCACCCTTTCTTGCTTGATCTGTTGAGAGATTATGTAAAGGAGGAGGGGGCGGTGGGCTCTCCGAATAAAAGAGCCCTTCTTTAAGGTTAAAAGCCTCCACCAGGGATTCTCTACGTCAAATGTCTTTGAAATGAGCATGGTTTTCTTGAATTATTAATTCTTTCAGTCGATCCAGTTGAAGGGTTGCTTTTTCTTCGATATAACGGGTCATCTCTTTGCGGTTTTTATCGATATATTCATCCTTCTTAAGGGGGTCCCCCACCTGCATATATACATTCGGCTTTTTTGTATGCTCAAACGAATAATACAAGCTTATGGGAACGACTTTGGTATCAGGACAATTCTGGATGATATAAGAGACTCCTGAGAAAAATTGAAGCGGACGCTTCTCAAGGGGCGTCTCTTTCCCTTGTGGAAATACCCATACAGATTTGTTTTCTTTAAGAAGAGTGATGCTGTAATGCAAGGATTCCATCAAATGTTTTCGGTGATCGGTATTTATAGAGTAGGCACCGATTTTTTTGAAAAACGGGTATCGGTTCACGCCATCTTCATGCATCATGCCATATCCATCTGATTGAATATAAGTATCATTCAAATAGAAAATCATCAACGGGTCCCACCAAGTGGAGTGGTTGATGATATATAAAGTTTTCTCCGGGACGGGGTTTGAATTTGGAGGTAAGAGACGGATATTCTCAAAGTTCCTGTGGATCAACCAGCGGTTGAACCTCGTAAACCCCCATTGAATGAATGGACTCTTATCGGCTTTCTGCATAGTGTTTTTTCCTCCAGAAATAAAGGGTATACCAGATTGTAGTCAAGAATAAAACAAGGATGACAGCTCCGATCAGTCCTCCGGACAATGCCAGAATAGAGAACATGATGATGATCAATCCGAATACGAGGGCCATGCGGTTCATCCAAATTTGGGTCCGTTCCGATTTCTTCGGGGACCATAGGATGAATAATAAATGAAAAAGGGCAGCGAGAACGAACCATCCTACGAAATTGGAAAAGGGGATACCGTAATAAACCCCTGTGTCCTGCCATATCCAATAAGCTTTCACTTTATATGAGACGGGGTCCAGAATCAAATCCATAGTCACTGCTAAAAGTGAGCCTGAGAAAGTAAAAGTGAAAGCGCGATATTTTTTCATTCCTTGTGTGATGCCTCGTGCAATTTCATGAGAGCACCCGATGATCAACAGCCAGGCGAATCCTATGGTGATCGGCGTATCAAAGATTTTCAAGCCGAAGTTTTCATTGTAGTCGTAAGAGCCGAATAAAAAGTCATAGGCCACCCCGAGATGTTCGACATATATGCTGACTACCATGATAAGCAGGCTGTATCCCAGACCGAATTTGAGTCCGTAAATCTGATAAAAGTAAATGGCGGCTATCAGTCCAGCTGTAATAAGAAATACACTGTTCGCCCATTCCAGCCATGGCGGAAGCAGATCAAATGATAGCAGGATAACACCGCATATGTACCAAAAAATAAAAAAACGATAGATAATTGTAGTCATGGGAATTCCCCCTTATGACCATTGTAGCGGAAGTTGAAAGCAATGTAGAGATAGAATGCTTTTTCCTACATGATACCTCAAGATGGAGCTCTTTAAACCAGTTCAAAAGGGGTATGAATGGTTTTGGTGTAGCGGATGAAGGGGAAATGTAGTAAAATGCACATTGAGTATACGCTTATTTAAAATATTTGCCGCATAACCATGAATTTTTTGCTAAAATATAAGTGTTGAGGGGGTGAAAGTATGGCTGAAATCGTCATGTTTGTAGTCAGCTTGATTGTCATGCTTGGTTTGATCGGGTTGTGTATCTTCGATCACGGGTAAACAATACTTACTATGAAATCATCAATCATTATCGATTCATAATAGAGAAGGTTCGAGAAGAATGCTGGATCAAAGCATTTTCCTCGAGCCTTCTTTTTTTGGCTCTGTTATTGTTTGGTGTTGTTTTTTCACATGTGAGCTCATATCAGCTCTTTCTGTCCTGGGATTTGTGTGAGGCGGCCTTTTTTTTGACCCTTTCTTCATTTGTATCTCGATTATAGAGGTGAAAGGAGGTGAGAAACATGGCGACTCAATCTGAAAAAGTGAACTCTCAACTGCAGATGATTTTAGACGATGGTGTGGACGAACAAGGCAATCCGCTTTTTCGTACCAAATCTTTCAACAATGTGAAAACGACTGCAACGGACGATCAGCTGCACAATGTAGCAGTTGCGCTTGAAGGCTTGCAGCAGCGAATCATGCAGAAAGTGGAACGAAATGACAGCTTTGAAATTACCAATATCTAATGAAGAAGGGAAGGTACTTTTATGAAAAAACTGGAACTTAAATTCCTCAATCAAGAAGGGCGCGTCGTGACTCTTGCCTTGGATGAACCGGTTGAACCTGCCGATGCAGCCAAGATAAGCGCAGCTATGGATACGGTTTTAGCAGCCAACTGTTTTTCATCCAGTGGTGGAGATTTAGTGGCTAAAAAAGAAGCGCGGATCGTTGAACGCAACGTTTATGATATCACTATTTAATGAGTGAAATGAGCCGCTGTCCGATGGATGGCGGCTTTTTCTACTTTGAAGTGAGGTGAATACGATGGAGCACTGGGTGCCGGTTTTGACAGAGGTCGGTTTTCCAATTGCGGTGACTTTCTACTTGCTTCACCGCATTGAGACGAAGCTGAATCTGTTGATCGAAACGCTGCATCAACTTCCAGATAAATTGACGATATTAAAATGAGTTTCTATGAAGGGGATTCGTTGAAATCGGACTTGGTGCAGAACCTATTGCAGCTGGGAAGGTCCCTATCATATAAAAAGCCGCTTCCCCGAGAGAGGAAGCGGCTTTAATCATTCATTTAGTCAGACCTAATTCATTCAGTGGATAGATAATCAGCTCTGTGCGGCCGATGATTTCCTTTTCTTCTACAAAGCCGAGACCGTTCCGGCTGTCTTTACTGATCGAGCGGTTGTCGCCCATCACGAAGTATTTATTCTCTGGAACCTCCACCGGACCGAAATCGCGGGTCGCTTCAATGGCAGCTTGATTCAAATAATTTTGTGTCTGCTTATTCCCATTAATATACAAAGCGTGATTTCGGATTTCAATTTTATCGCCAGGCTGGCCGATGATACGTTTAACATAACTTTTGACAGGTCGTTCAATAATGACGATATCCCCACGTTCCGGTTCATCTATATAATAAATGATTTTATTGAACATGACTCGTTCACCGTTTTCAAGTGTCGGGTCCATACTTGCACCTTCGACGATGGACGTCGCAAAGAAAAAGGTACGTAGAATAAATGCTAAGGCTATGGCTACGACGATTGCTTTGATCCACTCGAGCCATTCATTTTTAGCTTGTTCAGACACTTTGGATCTTCCTTTCTTTATGGACATATCTCAAATTCATGTCCATATCGTATTCATTTTACCACATAGGATCGTGTTGAGAAGAGACAAAACGGGAAATGTAATCAATCTTTAACATTTGCAAACTGTTGTCGAATCATTAGAACTTTTATCTATCTTATTTACAATTAGATGGAAAATTGAGATAATTCTTTTCGTGCCAGGTACATAGGCGAACAAACATTCTGAAAATGAGAGACGGCTTAACAAGAGGAAGAGGTCAAGGAGGGACACAACATTGCAAATGACCAAAATAGATCCTCTTATGATTGAGGTGGAACGACTTCGAAAGCGGATGTCAGAAATTGCAGTTGAAAAAGGTTTTTCCAGTGAAGAGTCGGTCAGGATCAGTCAACGTTTAGATCAATTATTAAATCAAATACAGAGAGATTATCGTTAATTGCTCATGGATAATTCCATGAGTTATTTTTTTGGAATCGATTTCGATCGTAGTCATCATGGAGAGGGGGCGTTCCCTGCGGCTAGCGACTATTTTCCCTTCCCACCAACACACTTAATAAAATACGGACCGAAAAAAGCAATGACAAACGGTTGGAGATGTAAGCAATCGTTGTATATCAACAAAAGACTTTTAACTAAGAAACCATGGTATAATTTACAAATGCAGTCATACGATTGAAAGATAGAACTGCGTCAATGGAGGAGAATGAATGCATCACATAAAAGAATCAATTCAAACATTTATGATTGAGAATCTGAGCTTTTTGGCACCGGAAGCGGTAGTCGTTTTGATTTCTGCACTGCCTATTCTTGAATTGAGACTGGGATTGCCCTCGGGAGCGATTTTAGGGATACCCTTCCTTTCTTCATACATATTCAGTTTGATTGGTAATTTACTACCGATTGCTCCGATTTTATTGTTATTCAGGCCCGTCAGTTCCTGGTTGCTGAGGTTCAAGGTATACGACAGTTTTTATCAATGGTTGTATAATCGCACCATCAATAAAAGCAATCAGGTTGAAAAATATGGGGCTGTGGGTCTCATTTTATTCACAGCGCTGCCTCTGCCGACTACTGGTGCTTATTCTGCATGTTTAGCAGCGGTTTTGTTTTTCATCCCTTTTAAATTGGCCTTTTTATCGATTAGTGCGGGCGTGATTATTGCTTCGGTTCTCGTAAGCCTGGTAGCTTATCCTTTGTTTTAGGCTCTGTTATTGCTTGGTGTTGTTATTTCGGGGAGTTTGTATCCGCTCTTTCTGTCCTGGAATTTGTATGAGGCGGCCTTTTAGAATGACTCCCTTTCCGTGGGGTACCGTGAGCCTCCTCAGGCTTCGCCTTCCGGGGTCTCACGATGTACCTTTAACCCACAGGAGTCTCGCCATTCTAAAAGGCCGCCTCTTCAAAGTAGAAGGAGCGGAAAGGCCATTACCGAAGTCCAGTACTCCAACTACGAACGGGATGGCAGGGAAAACAGGTAGACTCCTGCGGGAATAAGGAACAAGGTGAGACCCGGAGAACGAAGTTCGAGGAGGCTCAGCGTTCCCCGGGGAAAGCGGACTGTTTTCCCTGCCATCCCATGCTCTCAGTAAATAACAGACCGGCCCCCTAATTCCAGACGAGGACTATTTAGTCATCGTTTAAAATATCAACAACGGACTTTAACAGAGCCTTGTTTTAAGGATTATTTGGACTTTTAACAGTTCATTACTGTCTTGCACTTCAATTAAAAAAGCTCTCATAAACAAACACAGCGTTTGTTTATGAGAGCTTTTTTCTGTGGAACCGAATGTTATTCGGACGAATAATTTAAGATTTATCCATGATATACATACTTCGAATTGAAATTACAAATTCATCATTATTTCGGGGCGTGATCTAAATGAGGTCAATTCGAACTCTCACCTTGATCCTCGGGCATGATGAACATGGCGATCACGTACGCAATCACTCCGCCCAACCCGAAAGAAACAATCGTCAATATGACGAAAATAAGTCGGATCAGTGTCGGGTCGACATTTAAATATTCCGATAACCCTCCTAAAACACCATCCCACTTTTTATCTGTGGACGACTTTGTCAGTTTTTTCATCTGTCTGCCTCCTAAAGGATCAAAGTTTCCTTACTTGTTTATACCCTCTTTGGTTAAGAATTCTTCCAAGCGGTCCAAACCTATCTTAAGAGTTTCCTCACTATAAGCGTAAGAGAGACGCATATGTCCTTTTCCGAATTGAGAAAAGGCATCTCCAGGAACTAGGGCGACTCCAGCTTTTTCTACGAGTTGGACCGCCCGATCGAACGTCGATTTTCCGGCGAGAGGGAATTTGAGGAAGATGTAAAAGGCTCCTTCTGGAAGAACAGGGTCCAGTCCCATATTTTTTAGTCTTTGGAAGACATAGTCTCGTCGTGAAAGGTAAGATAATTTCATATGTTGCGGGTCTGCTGCACCGTTTTTCAATGCTTCCAATGCAGCATATTGACTGATGGAGCTTGGGCAGGAGACGTTATACTGATGAACTTTCAAGATCTCTTTGGCCAACCATTCAGGTGCTAATAAATATCCGATTCGCCAGCCTGTCATTGAATGGGACTTGGAAACACCGTTGATGACGATCACTTGATCACGCAGTTCCTTGAATTGAGCGATGGAAGTGTGTGGCTGATCATATACCAATTCACTGTAGATTTCATCGGCGATCAAAAACACGTCATGTTTCTTCAACACGTCTGCAATTTCTTTAAGCTCTGCTTCATTGAGTGAAACACCGGTAGGATTAGATGGGTAAGGGAGAATGACCGCTTTGGTCTTCGGAGTAATCGCCTTCTCAAGCTTAGCACCTGTCAGTTTGAATTGATCTGCACGGGTATCGACGTGGACGGGTGTCCCACCTGCAAGCTTGATCAATGGTTCGTACCCTGGATATACAGGACCTGGAAGAACGACTTCATCACCCGGGCTTAAGATTGTTCGTAATGTAACGTCAATGGCTTGGGATGCCCCTACGGTGACGATAATTTCATTCTTTTTATCATAAGTAAGATGATAGTTTGTTCTGACGTGGTCCTCAATTGCTTCGCGTAAATCAAGGATGCCAGCGTTAGGGGTGTAACTCGTATAGTTGTAATGAATGGCTTGTATTGCTGCTTGTTTGATATGTTCAGGCGTATGGAAATCCGGCTGGCCGATGGTCAAAGACACGACGTCTTTGTAATTACTGACCATATTGAAAAATTGCCGTATGCCTGAAATTTGAAGCTGTGTGACTTGAGAGTTGATCAAATGTTTCATAAAGTGAAGCTCCTTTGACTATTGACTTTCAACAAAAATTCGGAATTTTACTTCATTTGATGATAGCATAGGGGGAAAAGATTCGTATAGTCCAAACATTACTTTCAATTTTTTCCTATTTGATTTGTTATACTAACCTTACATGTTTTAGAAAGGTGGGATGATGGTGCAGGATGTCGGTCTGGTGCTTGAAGGCGGTGGAATGCGGGGGACATATACAGCAGGTGTGCTGGAATTGTTCATGGATGAAGGGTTGGAAATCCCCTATGTTGTCGGCTCATCAGCTGGAGCTTGTAATGGGAGCTCTTATGTGGCCAAGCAGAAGAAAAGGAATTATGAAGTCTTGATCGAATATGGCGATCATCCAGAATACATATCGTATAAACGTATGTTCAAAAATGGTCAGTTATTCGGCATGGATTTTATTTTCGATACCTTGCCCAACCGTCTCGTCCCCTTTGATTATGAGACGTTCAGTGAAGAAAAGACCAAATTTGTCGTGTGTACAACAGATATGATGACCGGTCTGCCTGTATGCTATGATCGATTTCCCGATAAACAAAGCTTGCTGAAAGTAGTAAGAGCTTCGAGCTCATTACCTCTGATCGCTCCGAGTATCCATTATGAAGGCAGACAGTTGATGGATGGAGGAATCGCAGACCCCATTCCTTTCCAAGCTTCGATTGCTGATGGAAATCGTAAGCACATTGTCATTTTGACACAAACGGAAGGCTACATGAAAAGGAAGATGAAGCTTGGGTGGTATTTCGCCCGCAAATATCGAAAGTATCCTCATTTTGTAAAAGCTTTGCTGAATCGGCACCTTCGTTATAACCTTCAGTTGAAAAAAATAAAAGAAATGGAGGAGCGTGGAGAGGCATTCATCATCAGACCCAAGACTCCTCTTCAAGTCGGTAGGGTTGAACGTAATCGCGACCGGCTGCATCAGCTTTATATGCAGGGATATGATGAGTCCAAGCTGCTTATAGAAGATCTGGATCGTTTTTTACAATCCTGACAGGGGGAATTTATCATAGAAAAATCGAGGGAAATTACAGAGAAAATCGTGGAAGCCCTTCACTCGAACAGGAATGAAATCAACCGGGAACCTATGGAAGCTTATATGAAGAATCATTTTTCATTTCTGGGCATCAAATCACCAGAACGAAAAAAAATACTTAGTCCGATTTTGAAGGAATGCCGTCAAATATCTGAAGTTGAACGCTTGGAAATCGCTTCTTCTCTTTATGACCGCCATGAACGGGAGTATCATTACGCTGCTTTGGCATTATTGGAAAAGGGTACGAAGAAAGCCTCTGTTTCGAGTATAGGTTTTTATAAAGAACTAGTGATGACTGCATCGTGGTGGGATTCTGTCGATATGATCGCTTCCAATTTATGTGGCGACTATTTCAAAAAATATCCGCAATACTTAGCTCCGATCACTGAAAAATGGAGGGTTTCCAGTCATTTGTGGGTGCGAAGGACCAGCTTGCTGATTCAATTGAAATATAAAAAAGACACAAATGAAGAGCTTTTATTCGATACGATTGATGTTTTAAAACATGAGCGTGAATTTTTCATTGAGAAAGCGATCGGATGGGCGTTGAGAGAATACAGCAAAACGAACCCTGAAGCTGTATTGAACTACATCGAAAAGACAGGACTCCGTCCTTTGAGTCAGAGGGAAGGATTGAAATGGTTGAAAAACCAGGCCAAAATCACCACTTGATCAGGTTTATCAAATTCTCTTTCTGTTCATAATGGTTGTAAAATAACAGAAGGAGAGGGTAAGGTATGTCTGATTGGTTCGACTTTACAATTTTAGATCAGACTCTCCACTTGATGAATGGAGATCTGCTTGATGTGTTCAACCTTCATCCGAACCATGTGCAATTCTCACTCGTTTTCCTTTTAGTTACAGCGTTGATGTGGGTGATGCTTCCACTTGTAGAATGGGCGATGATCCAAAATTGGTCTAGATTGTTCAGTTATATAATGACAGCTTTAGTTGCTCTCGCCTTTTTACAAGCGGTCGATCGCTATGCGATGGTTCAGAGTCAATCGCTGCTGCCGGATTACTATTGGCCGGTATGTCTGCTCGCAATCAGCAGTTACGGAGTCTTGTACGTAAGTTTGAAGGGGCTCAAGCATTTATGGGTTCAGATTTCAAAGAGGTCGAAAAAAAAGGCAGCGTAAAAACCACCCTCTACAAGGAGGGTGGTTTTGTATGTCCGGGGTCATCGTTTACTGATATTCAAACGTTCGAATAGTTCATCGTGCCAAGCATAAGCATTTTTTGAAAGTTCTTCTGGACCGTTCATGTGTGGAGCTGATTCCAAAATCACTTTCTTTTCATGTTCAGATAGATGCTCATAAGAGGCGCGCATTTCTGTTGTGTACTCCATGTATTTTTTTAAGTGGTATAAAAAATCTTCCATTGGACTCGGCGCCATTTTATCATCCTCCTCTAGATGTACATTTCCTGATTTGGTAAGAATTGAAACATCTAAAGGAGTATTGGTCGAATTTATTTTCTTCTTCTTTGGTTCCAGGGAGATACGCTTCTTTCTCCAAGAAACGATGGTTGAAGAGTAGGTTGGAAGGAGCGGGAGTTCTTTGCTTTCGGCTGTTCCCAATTCAAGTAATTATACAAGTTCCGTTTTGCTTTAGATAAAGACAACTTCGGTTTTGGGTTCCTGTAGGAGTGATCCACCTTGCCTAGATGATTAAGTTGATCGAAGTCTTGTTTATTTGCAGGGATATGGAAGTAGTATCCGCCAACTTCAATAAGCAGAGTAGAGTGCTGCTGACTGAGTTTCGGGTGGTCAGAGAAGTGTAGACCAATCTTTTTGGCTCTTTTTTCTTTGATCAGTTTCTCAATGGTGTGTTTCTTAATGTCATATAAGTGTTTTGGCTCAGGTGCAGTTTTTGCATGACGATTCACAATGAACAAAGACTCTGCTAATTCTCTGCTGGATAGTTTCGGGTCGTTCATTTAAATCTCCTTTCCTTCAAATTTTTTATTGTACGTCTATTGTATACATATTTCAAGAAAATTCCATATAGGTCGAAGTGCCACATTTTTCATGGTACTCGAAATGTGTTTTCCCTAATTCGTAAAAACATAGGTCTATTCTTAGTTCCATTGTAGCACTTTATTCGCCCGGTTTCCTCTCATTTACTCTTGTATACTGGAACTTTTGGGAATGGCTTGTAATTGAAAAACCGATATTTCAGGCAGACATAAAAAACGGTAGGGCATTCTGGTCATGCCAATCCCCCTGCTGATGTACAAATCCAGCCCAGGCCTCACACTATGGTGGCCCTCAATGTATTTTTGTGCATAGGGAGGAGTGACAACTGGTCCATGGAATGGAAGCTGTATCTGCCCACCATGACTGTGGCCGGATAACTGTACGTCTACAGAAGTATTTCGGACTTGGTCAGCCACATCTGGTTCATGGACTAAGAGCATTGTATAGGCTTGGTCATCTACTCCTTCCAGGGTTTTTGATAAATCTGGTTTTCCAAGCATGATGTCGTCCAGACCAGCGAGAATGAAAGAATCGTTTTTATTATTAATAGAGGTATGTTGGTTTTTTAAAAGCTGGAACCCGCCGTCTTCCATGACAGATTGAATCTTCTCCGTACCGTAACCCCCATGATCATGGTTCCCATATATCCAAAACTTTCCTGAAGGAGCTTTCAGTTGGCTGAGTAAAAAGGGAAGCTCATTTGTAAAAGTGTATTGGTGAGGAGCATCGACAAGATCTCCGGTAAACAAAATAAGGTCAGGCGATTCATTGTTGATCGTATTTATTAATTTATTCAATTGTTTAAGGTCATAATGGAATCCTATATGTGTATCTGAGAATTGTATGATTTTAAATTGGTCGAAAGATAAGGGGATACGCTCACTTTCAAGCTTGTACCGTTGGACGGTAAGCAGGTCAGGTTCTATGAATCTCGCATAATAATAACCGGCTCCAGTCAGGCCAAGGATTCCGACGATGCTTTTTAAGGTTCTTTTGATGAAGGTGCGGCGGCTGATTTTCATAGATTCGCCCTTTCTGAATTTCATTAGGTTAATCTAACACGCATTCTATGAAATTCTTTCTCCGTTATTCCACTATTTCATTTTTTTAAAACCAGTGTTTTTCCACCTCTAATTTCTAACAGCAATTAAATTGAAAATTTCCCTCAAATCGCCAAATATTTTATAATTTTTAAAAAATGAACAGGAATTCATTTTTTTGTGTGGAATGTAAACAAGTAGATGAGGAGGATGTATATAATGAAAAACAAAGTTGTGATTGTTACTGGTGGATCAAGTGGGATGGGCCTTTATATGGCGAAGCGCTTTTTAGCAGAAGGAGCTAATGTGGCGATTACCGGGCGTAGTAAAGAACGTCTGGATGCTGCAGCAGAGCAAATTGCTGATGGAGCAGAGAGCCGCCTGCTCACGATAGAAATGGATGTGCGTGAGGTGGAGGATGCAAAACGAATGGTGGATGAAACCGTCTCAGCTTTCGGAAGGATCGATCATCTCGTAAATAATGCCGCAGGAAATTTCATCGCACCAGCAGAAAAACTTTCACCTAATGGATGGAATTCCGTAATCAATATCGTCTTGAACGGCACTTTTTACTGTAGTCAGGAAGTCGGGAAATATTGGATCGAGAATAAAATCCAAGGGTCTATTTTGAACATGGTGGCTACATACGCATGGAATGCAGGAGCAGGAGTCATCCATTCCGCTTCGGCTAAAGCGGGAGTCCTTGCAATGACCAGGACCTTAGCTGTGGAATGGGGCAAAAAATACGGAATCAGAGCCAATGCGATCGCCCCGGGACCAATTGAACGGACGGGCGGAGCGGAAAAGCTCTTTGAGTCAGAAGCAGCTGCCCAGCGTACGTTGAATTCTGTACCATTAGGCAGATTGGGAACACCAGAGGAAATCGCAGGTTTGGCTAATTTCATTCTATCTGAAGAGGCTTCCTATATGAACGGGGAAGTGGTCACTCTTGATGGAGGTCAGTGGTTGAATCAGTTCCCATTCTAAAATCAAATTTCATGAAAGGTTGAGGAGGGAGACGGATATGGATCGTTGGTTTCGCTTTATGCCTCTGAATATGTTCGTTTTAACTCTAACCTTGATTCTCACAACATCAGTATTGGTTTCGTGTGAGGAAAGTGAAGCAGGTATTGAACAAACAAGTAACGAAAATGATGGCAAAATCCTTGATCAAGATCAGGATGGATGGGATTTATCTCGATTTTTTCAACATAAGGTCGTATATGAAAATGGAGAGGAAGTATCGTACACTATAATCGGCAACAAACACACCCTCGGCTTTACGGGTCCTTTTCCGATTATCGCTGCAGATAGCGATAAGTATATGTGGTTTTATTTTGGAAGTGAAAATATTTACGATAAACCCGTCGAAATCAAGGCTGAAAAGAAAGGTTCTGAAGAAACGATCCAGATTACTTCTGGAAAATTTTATAGAGAAGCCGAAGTAGCCCCTCTAGAGGTAAATATGCCATCGAATTTAAGATTCCCATCTTCAGGGACATGGAGAGTCATTGTGTATATAGATGGAGAAATCTATGAAAAGATTGTTGTAGAAGTGAAAAGTCAAAATGGATGAATGAACCAAAAAAACCGCTCAGCTTAACTGCTGAGCGGTTTTGTATTATGTCTTTGAACCTTGGTATAGGACCAGGGAAATCTTCTCCTTATAGAACATAGAAGAAGATCATAAAGAAGTGTAGAATTGACCCGCCTAATACGAACAAATGCCAGACCATGTGGTGATAGGTGAAACTTCTCCAAACATAAAAGATCGACCCGATTGAATACATGACCCCTCCAACGACGAGATAGGTGATGCCTCCTGCAGGGACTTGGGCCGTCAAAGGTCCCCATGCAAGAATCATGAGCCATCCCATCAGAATATAGAATAGAGTCGATAAGATGACGAACCTTTTCACGAAAAAGACTTTGAAAAGAATTCCTAATACCGCCATACCCCATACGATTCCGAACAAAGTCCATCCTAATGTACCTCTCAATGGGACAAGCAATATAGGGGTATACGTTCCCGCGATGAACAAATAAATGGCCGAATGGTCGAAAATCTCAAACAGATCTTTCGCTTTACCAGGTGGAAAGCTGTGAACGAGAGTCGAAGATACATACAACAAAAACATCGTCGCACCATAAATCGTTACAGATACGACATGCCAGGCATTTCCTTCAAGACTGGCGAACACGATCAGCAGTACGAGCATCGCTATGCTTAAAATCGCCCCGATGCCATGAGTGATGGCATTCGCAATTTCTTCCCGTTTTGAGAAAGTATGTGTGGTCAAATTTTTCATCTCCAAACCTTTGGAATATTCTTCATTATACTCTCTATAGAATTTTTTATAAAGCAGAACCGATTTACAGGTTTATCCATATGTTCGATCTGGGTAAAGAATAAGGCTTGAGAAGCTTGATTTGAAAGAATTGTCGGAATTTGAAGTTCGAGATTATATGCGATGTATGTTAAACTATCTATGGTTCACAGAGCGAAACTAACTGCTCCTTCACATGTAAGATATAAAGGAGTGAATACGATTAATGGTAAGTTTGGAAAAAGAAAAGCTGGAAATTCCCAAAGTATCTGAATTGATGATTGAATCAGAAAAAGTGGCTCACGTACAAATCGGGAATCCTTTAGAACATGCACTGCTCGTATTAGTGCGGTCAGGGTATTCGGCCGTACCGGTGCTGGATCCCACGTATAAATTTCAAGGTGTAATCAGTAAGCACAGCATTTTAGAGGAAACGTTAGGTTTAGAAGACTTTGAATTGAACCGTCTATCGGATATTACTGTCAGTGAAATAATGGATACTGATGTGCCATGTGTACATCTGCAGGACAACATGATGGATGCGTTGTATAAACTGATCGATTATCCATTTGTATGCGTTACGAACGATGAAGGTGAATTTGACGGGATCGTTACACGTCGTACGATATTGAAGCAGTTCAGCAAACATTATCATGAAATTTTTAAACATTTAGAATAAAAAAGACCGACAGATTCAAGCTATGATAAAATAGATGACATCGACCTGATGTCGTCTATTTTTTTATTTTCAAAGGTGGATCTTATGGAACACTCACGTAGATATAAAAGAGGCTATGATGCTGGCCATGTTTCTATCAGCTATTGAAGCGACGATCGTTTCGACAGCTATGCCAAGCATCGTCGCTGATTTAGGTGGATTCCGTTTATATAGCTGGGTGTTTTCGGCTTACTTGCTGACGAATGCAGCGACTGTACTTCTATTCGGCCGGCTCTCCGACATGTTTGGCCGCAAGCCGATTTTTCTGCTCGGCATCAGCTTGTTTTTAATGGGAGCTACGCTATCCGCTTTAGCTGAATCGATGGAGTTTTTGGTATTTGCGAGGTTAATCCAAGGGCTTGGCGCCGGAGCTTTGATGCCGATTGCGACAACGATCGTCGGGGATATGTATACGAAGGAAGAACGAGCGAAGATACAAGGATACTTAGCAAGTGTCTGGGGCATTTCAGCAGTTACAGGGCCATTGCTCGGGGGTTTTTTCGTTGATGTTTTGAGCTGGCCTTATGTATTTTGGATGAACATTCCGCTTGGACTTTTAGCTATGACAGGGATTTTAATATTCTTCAAGGAACAAGTAACCAAAAAAGAACGGGTCATCGATATTTCAGGCCCGTTCTGGGTCGTCTTTACGATCAGCTCGTTGATGATCATTCTGGTCGAAGGTGGTGTGAGAATCGACTGGATCTCCTGGCCGATGCTCGGACTGATACTCATGTCTGTCAGTGGATTTTTGTTTTTCCTTTATCATGAAAAAAAATCCCGGGAGCCGATGATTCCTTTTCATATATGGTCGATCCGCTCGATTTTATATGCCAACCTTACTTCCTTGGTCGCAGGGATGATTTTAATCGGGGTTTCAAGCTATTTACCCGCTTTTGTTCAAGGGGTGATGGAAAGGTCAGCGACGGTCGCCGGCTTTACGTTGACGACGATGTCCATCGGCTGGCCGATCGCATCTACTGTTGCCGGTAGATTGGTATTGAAAATAGGCTTCCGCACAACTTCCATTCTCGGAGGGGTGTCATTGATCGTAGGAGGTACCATCTTTTCGTTATTGAGTCCGGAGAAAGGTCCTTTATTCGCAGCCATGGGCTCCTTATTCATAGGGGTTGGCATGGGATTATCGACGACTTCATTCATCGTTTCCATTCAGAACAGTGTCAGTTGGGAAACGAGAGGAATCGCTACCGCATCCAATATGTTCATGCGCACGATAGGGAGTGCGATTGGTGCAGCGCTTCTTGGCGGGGTATTGAACAGTCGGATACAATCCGCTCTCGAAAAATCAGGGATGGATGATATGTTCAACGTCGATTCGACCAATAGACTTCTGACAGAAGAGGGAAGGAAGCAATTGGGGGGAGAGGCGTTAGTCGTTTTGCAGGAGGCTTTAAGTGCAGGTTTGCATCGAGTTTATATCGGCTTGCTCTGCCTGGCTGTCGTAAGTTTTTTCTTAATTTTAAGAATTCCCAAAAAAGAGGATTGATTCTGTTCTGGTTGCTTTGATAAAGTAAAGGATGAAAGATTGATACATAGAAGGAGGAATAGAACATGAAACAAATGAATGCACATGAAATCATTTCGTTCATTTCGAATAGTAAAAAGTCTACACCTGTAAAAGTTCACGTAAAGGGTACGAACCTTTCTGATATTGATTTTGGTGAAGAAGTACAGGATTTCATCAGTGGAAATGCCGGTGTATTGTTCGGAGAATGGAAAGCAGTTCAACCGCTGCTTGAGCAGCATCAAGATCTGATCGAAGATTATGTAGTAGAAAATGATCGCAGGAATTCTGCTATTCCACTTCTCGATTTGAAAAAAGTCAACGCTCGTATCGAGCCGGGTGCGGTCATCCGAGATCAGGTTGAAATCGGAGATGGAGCTGTCATCATGCTTGGTGCGATGATCAATATCGGATCCGTCGTCGGCGAAGGAACGATGATTGATATGAACGTCGTACTCGGTGGCCGTGCTACAGTAGGTAAAAACTGCCACATCGGGGCAGGGGCAGTACTTGCCGGTGTCATCGAGCCTCCATCTGCTAAGCCGGTAGTGGTTGAGGATGGTGTCGTCATCGGGGCGAATGCCGTTGTGCTGGAAGGTGTAACTGTAGGCGAGGGAGCCGTCGTTGCAGCAGGTGCAATTGTTACAGAAGACGTTCCACCGAATACATTGGTGGCAGGCACTCCTGCAAAAGTCATTAAACATATCGATGATCAGACCAAATCAAAAACAGAAATCATGCAGGAATTACGGAAATTGGATAATTGATCGATGAAAGCCTTGCTGGATCAGCAAGGCTTTTCTTCTAAGGAGGAAAAGAATGAGCGGAGAAAAATGGATAAACATACGCAGGGATCTCCACCAGATTCCTGAACTAGGATTCAAAGAAGTGAAAACACAAAAATACTTACTTGAATATATCAGTAATTTGCCGCAGGAAAATTTGACAGTAGAAACATGGAAGACGGGAATTTTCGTACGTGTCAGAGGAAAAGGTGGGAAGGAAACCATCGGGTATCGGGCGGACATCGATGGTCTGCCGCTGACGGAAGAAACCGGGTACTCCTTCGCATCCAAGCATCACGGTCACATGCACGCATGTGGTCACGATTTTCATATGACCATCGCTTTAGGAGCTCTTTCTAAGCTATCTGTGTCTCCGGCTGAAAATGATGTTGTATTTCTATTTCAACCCGCTGAAGAAGGACCGGGCGGAGCGGAACCGATGTTACAATCAAAAGTGATGGAACGGTTCCGGCCGGACAAAATCTTTGCTTTACACATAGCCCCAGAGCTGCCGGTGGGAACGGTAGCAACGAAACCAGGGCTTTTGTTTGCCAACACGAGTGAACTATTCATAGATTTTACCGGCAAGGGCGGCCATGCCGCTTTCCCTCATCAGACTCACGATATGGTGGTAGCAGCCAGTTATTTCATAACTCAAATCCAACAAATCGTTTCGCGCCGCGTCGACCCATTAGACAGCGCAGTGATCTCTATAGGAAAAATCACAGGTGGAACGGTACAAAACATCATTGCTCAGGACGCAAGAGCGGAGGGAACCATACGAACTCTATCTCCGGAATCCATGCAGCGTGTAAAGTCGGAAATTGAAAAAATCGCAAAAGGAACGGAGATTTCTCAGGAGTGTGAAGTGAAGATCGATTATGGTTCGAATTATTATCAAGTATATAATCATGCTGAACTTGTGCAGAACTTTAGAAAACTCGTTTCCGAAACCGACCTCCAATTCCAGGAGGCTTCCATGGCAATGACAGGAGAAGACTTTGGTTATATGCTGAAAGACATACCAGGGTTCATGTTCTGGCTTGGAGTCGATTCGGAAGCCGGTCTTCATCAATCCACCTTAAAACCAGACGAAAGAGCGATAGAAAAAGGCATTTCCATTGTTGAGAAGACACTCCGGCACTTGTAATCCCATGCATACCTCTAAGACAAAAGTACACAATAATGATGTACTTTTCTCCAAGTAGGAGGTGGATGGGATGAAGAGAATAGCGATTGAACAGAACTTGAGCGATATACGTTCCGCTCTTCAAGAAAAAGGGTATGAACTAGTAGAGATGCAAAAACAGGAGGACGCGGCAGGGTGTGATTGTTGTGTCATCTCCGGCCAGGATCAAAATGTAATGGGTATGATGGATACTGCCACAGAAGGATCCGTCATCAATGCCCATGGTCGGACGGCAGAGGAAGTATGCCAGGAAATTGATGCACGCTTCTCCTGTTAATTGAAGTGGAGGCCCAGGCCTCCGATACATAGAGTAGGGGGAGAGGTTTGATTATGGAGATTACCATTAAGCTTTTGGCTGTAGCCATTCTGATCGTTTTGACTGCGTTCTTTGTCGCTAGTGAATTCGCTATTGTAAAAGTCCGTAAGACGAGGATGGAAGCGCGGGCGGCTGAAGGTGACAAAAAAGCGAAGAAGGCATTGAAACTGATTAATAATCTTGACTATTACCTTTCTGCTTGTCAGCTTGGTATTACCATTACTGCGTTAGGGCTCGGTTGGCTGGGAGAGCCGACATTGGATGTGCTTCTGCATCCTTTGATTGATCAGTTTAATTTACCTAGTGGACTGACACATACCATATCTTTCGCGATTGCATTTTTCATTATCACATTTCTACATGTCGTCTTAGGGGAACTGGCTCCAAAGACACTCGCTATCCAAAAGTCAGAAGTCATTACTTTACTGTTGGCACGGCCCTTGATTTGGTACAGCAAAATGATGTATCCTCTCATCTTTTTACTGAATGGATCGGCCAACGTCCTGGTCCGCTTGTTCGGCTTACAGACAGCTAAAGAGTCTGATGAAGTCCACTCCGAAGATGAGCTGCGTCATATCCTTACGCAAAGCTACCAAAAAGGGGAAATCAATCGTTCCGAGTATACGTATGTCGATCGTATATTCGAATTCGATAATCGAACCGCTAAAGAAATCATGATTCCAAGGACTGAGATGGAAGTGCTTGATATCAATGATTCAATCAAGACGATCATCCGTGAAATGCGCACGAACCGTTATACGAGGTATCCCGTAGTTGATGATGATAAGGATCATGTGCTTGGAATCATCCATATGAAGGAGTTCTTTTATGAAGATGTTGAAAAACAGGGAAGTCTTGAGCCCTTCATCCGTCCTGCACTGAAAGTATTTGAGAATGTACCGATCCACGACCTATTAGTGAAAATGAAAAAAGCCCGTACTCACATGGCCGTTCTTATGGATGAGTATGGAGGGACGGCTGGAATCGTAACTGTTGAAGATATTCTTGAGGAAATAGTGGGAGAAATCCGTGATGAGTTCGATCATGAAGAAGAGAGAGAAATCAAGCGCTTGAAAAACGGTCACTTCTTATTAGAAGGAAAAACCTCGATTCAAGACATCAATGAATTTTTTGATGTGAATCTGGACCATAATGACATTGATACGATATCAGGATGGATTTATACGAGAGATTACGATGCGAGAGAAGGAACCGTAATTACATCTGATCAACTTCAATTTAAAGTTGTCGATATGGAAGATGGACAAATCAAAAAAGTCGAAGTGTGGGAAGCGACATAAGCAGCACTTTTATATAGGTGATTGGTGGAGTAACACTTTCTTTCCCATAGGCTCTGTTATTGTTTAGTGTTGTTATTTCACAAGTGAGCTCATATCAGCTCTTTCTGTCCTGGAATTTGTTTGAGGCGGCCTTTTAGAATGACTCCCTTTCCGTGGGGTACCGTGAGCCTCCCATAAAAAAAGCCCGGCGCTATGCCGGGCTTTTTGCTTTAGTGGAATTACTCATTGTCGCCTTCGTTTTTGTAAATATTGACCTGGTGTGGGAATGGAATTTCGATACCAGCTTCATCAAGCGCTTCTTTCATAGCTTTACGCATATCACGCTCGACAGCCCACTGCTGCATGTTTTCCGTTTTTCCTAGAACACGGATGACTACATCAGATGAGCCAAGGCTTTGGACGCCTAACACACTTGGGCCTTCTTTAAAGCGCTCGTCTTGTTCAAAACGCTCTGCAACTTTTTGAAGGACTTCCATTGCCTTGTCGATATTCTCATCATAACCGATTCCGATATCAACAAGTGCACGCATATTCCCACGGGAGTGGTTGGCAACTCCTGAGATGTTACGGTTTGGTACGAAGTTCAAAGTACCATCAAAGCTGCGAATTTTTGTTGTGCGGATTCCTACTTCTTCAACGATTCCATCGTAACCGGCAGCTGTTACGTAATCATCGACTTCAACTTGGCGTTCCAACAGAATGAAGAACCCTGTAACGATGTCGGAGACAAGACCTTGAGCTCCGAAACCGATTGCCAAACCTACGATTCCTGCTCCGGCAAGCAATGGACCGATGTTAATTCCGATCGTGCTTAGAAGCATAATAACAAGGATGAAAAATACAACATATGAGAAAATGTTTACGCTGAGCTTTTGTAGAGTCAACGAACGACTTTCAGATAAATTTCTTTGTTTGCTCAGTCTGTGGATGGCAGCTTCAATCGCTTTACGCCCAATCGGTTTAATGATTGCAAACGCGATTAAGAGAATTAGGATTTTAACTCCACCTGTAATCAGCCACTCAACAAGGACTGACGGGTTGAATTCAAAACCCTCTTCGAATAAGTTCATGGTTAGTGCTCCTTTCAATATTACGTTGCCTGTAGTTTATGTCCCTCACTAAGGATATCGGAAACCGACATCCGTTTTCAAATTATAAGGTAGGAAAAGTAGGAAAATGTCGAAATAAATAGAGGTTCCGTTTTTTTACTCATCGTTTAGTATGAGTCTATATATGTCCACCTATGCCAAAAAAACTGCTATTACACCCGTTGAATCGGACTGAAAAAAAGAAAGTTGGTTATACTGATAATTGTGAGAAAAACTTGTCAGATTTAACTACTGGAGGGATACAAATGGCAGAACGTATGGTAGGTAAGCAGGCACCACGCTTTGAAATGGATGCTGTGCTGTCAAACAAAGAATTCGGAAAAGTTTCTTTAGAAGAGAACATGAAAAATGATAAGTGGACAGTCCTTTTCTTCTATCCAATGGACTTCACATTTGTTTGCCCGACTGAAATCACTTCTTTATCCGATCGTTACGATGAATTTGAAGATCTTGATGCAGAAATTATCGGCGTGTCTACAGACACGATTCATACTCATTTAGCTTGGATCAATACTTCCCGTGAAGATAACGGTCTCGGTGACTTGCATTATTCACTGGCTGCAGATACGAACCACCGAGTTTCCAAAGACTATGGTGTACTGATTGAAGATGAAGGGGTTGCCCTGCGTGGCCTATTCATCATCAGTCCAGAAGGGGAGCTCCGCTACCAAGTTGTGAACCATAACGACATCGGTCGTGATGTAGATGAGACATTGCGAGTACTGCAGGCTCTTCAAACGGGCGGACTTTGCCCGGCCAACTGGAAACCTGGTCAGGAGACGCTGTAAGCTTCCATTTGAACAAAAACCATGATTGTTCAGAGGCTGACATGAATGGTTAGACTGTACGGTATATCTAACTAAATAGAAGGAGGCTGCACACATGCGTCTAAGAGAACCGATGCCGGAAATTCCAGAACCGACGGAGTGGATGAACACCGGCCCGATTACAAGAGAAGATTTGATCGGTGGGAAACCTACGTTGATTCATTTTTGGTCTGTAAGCTGTGGACTTTGTAAAGAGGCCATGCCTAACGTCAATGAATTCCGTGATGAGTACAAAGATGACTTGAATGTGATTGCTGTTCATATGCCACGTTCAGAGAAAGACCTGGATTTACAAAAAATCAAGGAAGTGGCAGAAGAGCACGAGATCACTCAACCGATTTATGTAGATAACCAGCATGCGCTGACCGATGCGTTTGAAAATCAATATGTCCCCGCCTACTATGTGTTTGATGAAGAAGGCAGTCTGCGTCACTTCCAGGCAGGCGGTGGCGGAATGAAGATGCTTCGTAAACGAGTAAATCGTGTGCTTGGCGTCAATCAATAGTAGGTCTGAAAAAACAATTCCTTTTAGAAGGAATTGTTTTTTTTGTTTTAGGGATGTCTATGGAGTTCGGTGTTGAATTTTTTATTATACAAAATGTCCAGATGGAGGTGTATTTATAATCCACTTGCTCCCGGAAAGCGATTCTTTTTTTACAAGTAGTCATGAAATGAATGAATCAACACTACATTTCAAAAGACCCAAAAAAACAAGAAATCATTAAAATTTCAATTACTATAAATTTTGGAAAAATTAAGTCGAATAGGTGGAATTTTATTTCGTAACCCGATATATTAGTAAATACGGCAAAAAGATTAAAAAGGAGGGAAGCTCTTGGATACGTTTAAAAAGTTGAAGCAATTTTACTGGCCTTATAAGAAATTTTTTATATGGTCGCTGTTTTCGCTTCTTTTTGTAACCGCCATTACAGTGGTCTATCCAATTGTATTACAGGTGACGATCGATGAAGTCGTCAGGAAAGAACGATATAATCTCATTCCCTATATCGGGGCTGCATTCATTATTCTCATGATCATCAAAGGGATCGCTACATATTTCCAACAGTACTTAGGTGACTACTTCGGCATTCGATCGGTGTACAACATGCGGGATGAACTATATAAGAAGCTGCAGCGTTTATCGTTCAAGTATTATGATAATGCGAAAACCGGCGATTTAATGTCACGTCTGACAGCTGATGTCGAGGGATTCCGCTTTTTCCTCTCCTTCGGTTTCTCAGAATTGATTCGGATCACTCTGTTGATCTTCATCAGTTTAAGTGTCATGTTCTATTATTCCATCTCATTGGCACTGGTGACTATGGCAGCCATGCCATTCCTCGCGCTGGTCGTCTACCAATTCGACCGTCGTGTGCACCCGGCTTTCCGAAGAATCCGTAAGTCATTCGGAAAATTGAATACACGTGTGCAGGAAAATATCAGCGGTATGAATACAGTCAAATCACTGTCCAGGGAAGATTTTGAAATCGGACGCTTCTCCAATAGAAGCAATGATTATCGTACCAACTTTATCAATACTGCAAATATATGGGCGAAATATTTCCCGTTGATGGAGTTCATAGGCAATGTCAGTGTAGTGGCTTTGCTGGCTTATGGCGGATCATTAGTGATTAATGGAACGATGCAATTAGGAGAACTAGTCGCTTTCTTCAGTCTGGTCTGGTACATTGTCGGACCTTTGATGAATATCGGTTTCGTCATCAACCTGTTCAGTCAGGCAAAAGCTTCAGGCGAACGATTGCTTGAGATTTTAGAAGCCCATGAGGACATTCAAGAAACAGAAGGCGCCATTGTTCAGGACCGCTTAAAGGGTCATGTTACCTTTAATGATGTTACGTTAACTTACACAGAAGATGACGATTCAGCTTTAAAACATATTTCTTTTGATGCACCCCCTGGAAAAACAATCGGGTTGATCGGTGCAACAGGATCGGGAAAAACAAGCATTACTCAATTGATTACGAGATTTTATGAACCGGAAGAAGGTGAAGTGCTCGTTGATGGCAAACCTGTCGATAAGTATCAATTGAAAACACTCCGCAAAAATATCGGATTTGTATTACAAGAATCCTTTTTATTTTCAACATCTATCAGAGAAAACATCGCTTACGGAAATCCAGATGCGGATCTTGAAGATGTGATTGACGCTGCCAAACGGGCACAGGCGCATGACTTCATCATGGACTTAGAAGATGGCTATGACACGTTACTAGGTGAGAGAGGAATGGGGCTGTCCGGTGGGCAGAAGCAGCGGATCGCCATTGCTCGTGCCATTTTGATCGACCCGGCGATTCTCGTGTTGGATGATGCGACTTCAGCCGTAGACATGGAAACGGAATTCCAAATTCAAAAAGCATTGCAGGAAGTGATGAGAGGGCGCACTACGTTCATCATTGCCCATAGGATTTCTTCGCTGAAGCATGCGGATGAAATTTTAGTGCTTGAAGATGGCGTCGTTAAAGAACGAGGAAACCACGAGCATCTCCTTACCAATGGAGGACCGTATCAACGGATCTATGACATCCAGTACCAGGATAAAGAAAAAATTTTGAAAGCCACACACAGCTAATAAAGGGGGGAGATCATTGGCTCGTAAACCGAAACACGAACCGTCTACGAACAAACACTTGAATCGATTCAAATATTCACAGGATCAAGCAGTAGAAAAATCGTTTAACTGGTCCCAGATGTGGCGGTTGTTGACCTACATCAAGCCTTACACCAAGTCACTTCTGCCCATTTCAATTATCGCCATGCTGGTTTCGACGATCATCCGGCTGGTAGTTCCTGTCCTGATTGGTAAAGTGGCGATTGATTCAGCGATTGCCAATAAAGATACGCCAATGCTTGTGAAGCTCGTCGTAGTGATCGGTGTTTTATATTTGATCAGCTATATCGGTAATTCGCTGCGTATCAAATATGTCAACACTTTAGGGCAGAATGTCATTTACGATCTGCGTCAGCACTTATTTTCACATGTACAGCGTTTGTCTCACAGGTTTTTCGACTCAAGATCTGCGGGTTCCATCTTAGTTCGGATCATGAATGACATCAATTCGTTACAGGAACTCTTTACAAACGGAATCATCAATCTATTGATGGATATCGTCATGCTGACAGGGATCATTGCAATTCTTTTCGTCCTTAGTCCGAAACTTGCTCTTGCAATTCTGGTCATCATGCCGATCATGTTCTATATTTCTACAAAATTAAGAAAGAATATAAGACGTTCCTGGCAGGATGTAAGGATTCAGCAGTCCCGCTTGAATTCTCACTTGAATGAGAGTATTCAAGGTGTACGCATCACCCAGTCGTTTTCACAGGAAAAAGAAAATACCGAATACTTCGATGGTGTGAATACCGATAACTTCGAATCCTGGAAAACAGCAACAAGAAAAAGTGCGATGTTCCGTCCATTCGTAGAAATGAGCAATGCGGTCGGAACCGTCATTTTAATATCTTACGGTGCTTTCCTTATTTTGCAGGGAGAGATCCAAATCGGTACGTTCGTTTCTTTCGCTTTCTTCCTTGGAATGTTCTGGGAGCCGATTTCAAGGCTTGGGATGATGTATAATCAGTTGTTGATGGCTATGGCGGCTTCTGAACGTATTTTTGAATTCCTCGATGAGAAACCGAATGTCGAAGAAAAAGAAGACGCGAAGAATTTCAAGGATATGAAAGGTCATATCGAATTCGATCACGTTCAATTTGCTTACGATGAAAAACGGATCGCCCTGCATGATATCAACTTGGAAATGAAACAAGGTCAGACTGTAGCTTTAGTCGGTCACACCGGTTCAGGTAAGTCTACCATTGCCAACTTGATCAGCCGATTCTATGACCCTACCAAAGGAGCTGTCAAAATTGATGGAGTCGATTTGCGAGACGCCACTATTGACAGCGTTAGGCAGCAGATCAGTGTCGTTCTCCAAGATACGTTCATTTTTTCCGGAACGATCTTAGAAAACATCCGCTTCGGGCGTCCAGGAGCGAGTGATGAAGAAGTGATTGAAGCGGCTAAAGTGGTAGGTGCCGATGACTTCATTCAGCGGTTGAAGAACGGGTATGAAACGGAGGTAGAAGAAAGAGGAAATATTCTATCTGCTGGTGAGAGACAGCTGCTTTCGTTCGCCAGGGCCCTTCTTGCAGACCCTCGTATTCTCATACTTGATGAAGCGACAGCAAGTATCGATACGGAAACAGAAGTGAAGATCCAAACGGCGCTGCGAAAATTGTTGAAAGGCCGGACAGCGATTATCATCGCTCACCGCCTTTCTACGATTCGAGAAGCAGACAATATATTTGTTTTAGAAAATGGGCGTATCCTCGAAAATGGTTCTCATGAAGAATTGATGGACCAAAAAGGCGAGTATTTTGAATTAGTGAAAGCACAATTTCAAATGCTGGATGCGATGTAAATGTACAAAAAGTGACACCTGGATGCAGGTGTCACTTTTTTGTTGCATTTTCCGTGTTAAAAGAGTGTCATAAAAGGGAATGGGCTTGTAGTGAGACAGGCAGAATCGTAGACATCATCAGAGGTTTGGGTTACTATAAGTTTAAATTTGATAGTTTGTGAAGTTTGTCACAAAATCGTCAACAACCGACGATTCGTGAAACGTTTTCAACGTTTATACTGAATGTAGATAGTTTTTATTGACAAGATTGAAAGTTTTGAGGGGGATATACTATGTTCGAATATGATAGCGTCGTAATGAGTCGAATGCTCACTTCATTGACATTGGCGTTTCATATCATTTTTGCCACGATAGGGGTCGGTGTCCCTGTCATGATCTCCATTGCGGAGTTTATCGGGATCAAGAAGAAAGATCCTCACTATACGTTATTAGCACGCCGTTGGACCCGTGGTTTCACAATCACGGTAGCCGTAGGGGTCGTAACAGGTACGGCCATCGGTCTGCAGCTTTCATTGTTGTGGCCGAGCTTCATGCAAATCGCAGGAAATGTGATCAGTCTTCCGTTATTCCTGGAGACATTCGCATTTTTCTTTGAAGCGATTTTCCTTGGCGTTTATTTATACACGTGGGATCGGTTTAAAAATCCGATTTTCCACTGGCTGCTATCCCTGCCGGTCATCATTGGATCGACGATGTCAGCTTTTTTCATCACAACCGTCAACGCATTCATGAATACGCCGCAAGGGTTTGACTTGGAAGGTCGTGTCATAACATCCATCGAGCCTTTGGCAGCGATGTTCAACCCGGCGACACCAACAAAAGTGTTCCACGTCATTTCATCATCTTATATGACATCAGCGGCTATTCTGGCAACGATCACAGCGTTTATCATACTGATGAAAAAAGGTTCGAAGTATCATAAAAAAGCCCTTAAATTGACGGTCGTCGCCACGTTCATATTTTCCATCATGACTGCTCTTGCTGGTGACCTGTCAGCGAAATTCCTTGCTGAACATCAGCCGGAAAAACTGGCAGCAGGGGAGTGGCACTTTGAAACAGAAGAAGGTGCCGATTTGATTCTGTTCGGCACCATCAACGAAAACAATGAAGTTCAGAATGCCATCAGGATACCGAAGGCATTGAGCTTCCTGGCTCATGGAGACTTCAATGCTGAAGTGACTGGTCTTGAAGAGACTCCTGAAGAGGAACGTCCGCCATTATGGATTCACTACATGTTCGACTTGATGGTCGGGATCGGATTCTTCACATTGGGAATCACATTCCTTTATTTAGTTTTCTGGAAAGTAAAAAAGTGGAACGAATACAACCCTCTGTTGTTATGGGGGATTGCATCGATCGGACCGCTTTCCATGTTAGCCATCGAATTCGGCTGGATCTTTGCTGAGGTTGGACGTCAGCCGTGGATCTTGAGAGGCTACATGAAAGTCTCTGAGGGTGCCACCACGTCACCGCACGTGGACTGGATGTTCGTCCTGTTCATCGCTCTGTACACGGTCCTTGCCATCGGTTGTATAACGGTCTTGAGAAAAATGTTCAAAAACAACCCGGCAGAGCTTGAGCTCGAAAGCCGTTATCCTCAAGTAGCAGCGACGAAGGAGGATGACTGATCATGAATTATGAGTTAATTGGAATTACAGTTTTATGGATTTTCCTATATGGATACTTGATTGTTGCCTCGATTGACTTCGGGGCAGGCTTTTTCGCCTATTATGCGAAACTGACCAAAAAAGATCATATCATCAACCAGTTGATTTCAAGGTATCTATCACCTGTGTGGGAAGTGACGAACGTCTTTTTCGTCTTCTTCTTCGTAGGACTCGTCGGATTCTTTCCGGACATGGCTTATTACTTTGGACAGTCCTTGCTTGTGCCTGGAAGTATCGCCATCGTACTGTTAGCGATTCGGGGATCGTTTTATGCTTTTGAAAACTACGGATCTAAAGACAATCATTTGTATATGTTCTTATACGGGGCGACCGGACTCCTTATCCCAGCGTCCCTTTCAACCGCGTTGACCATTTCTGAAGGTGGGTTCATTGAAGAGACCGCCAACGGCGTCCAGCTTTTATACGGAAAACTATTAACGAGTCCGTATTCATGGAGTGTGGTCTTTCTAGCCGTCGTATCTGTATTATATATCAGTTCCATGTTTTTAACTTACTATGCGAACCGTGCAGGGGACAAACCTGCCCTCGAGCTTGTGAGAAAATATGCGCTGTTCTGGAGTTCACCGACGATCATCGCCAGCTTGACGACATTCATCGCGTTGAGTCAGCAGAATCTTGAACACTATCAGCGTGCGATCGAACTTTGGTGGGTATTCGGAATATCCGTCGGCTTTTTCCTCATTGCCGTATTCTTGATCTATATCGGAAAATATTATGGCTGGGCTTTTATCGCAGTCATGTTCCAATTCTTGTTCGCTTTCTTCGGTTATGGGGCTTCACACCTGCCGTATCTGCTTCGTCCATTTGTGACGTTGAGCAGTGGAGTGACAAACGAAACCATGGCGATCTCGTTGATCATCGCATTTATCGCAGGACTGTTCCTGCTTATTCCGTCTCTCATTCTTTTAATGAGAATGTTCTTATTCGACGCCGATTATGTAAAAGGTAAAAAGTAGAGCAGGCTAGGCAGTGCACCCCGGATGTTAGAGTCAAAATATAACTTCCGGGGTGTTTAGTTGTATATAGAGAAGATGAGGTGGTCTATTCTACTCCATGAAAAAAGGTTGGTTAGGAATTAATCCACGATGCATTTTCGTTTATGCTTTAAAAGCCATTCTATGGTAGAATAACGGTAGATTTTGTTAGAGAAGATGGGGGACATGTCATGAAAAAAGAATTCGCAGTCATAGGCCTTGGGCGCTTCGGCGGCAGTATCTGCCGTGAATTGAGCCGTGAAGGCATGGAAGTCCTGGCTCTTGACCTTGATGAAGATAAAGTGAATGAATATCGGGATATCGCTGGACATGCCGTCATTGCCGACTCGACAGATGAAAATGTTTTGAAAGAGTTAGGCTTTACAAACATTGACCACGTTATCGTTGCAATCGGTGATAACATTCAGGCGAGCATGCTGACTACTTTGATGTTAAAAGAAATGGGCATCAAAACCATTACGGTCAAAGCCCAAAATGACTACCATGAGAAGATATTGAATAAGATCGGAGCGGATCACGTCGTACACCCTGAACGAGATATGGGGAAACGAATCGCTCACAATATCATATCGAACAACATTCTCGATTACATTGAGCTATCTGATGACCATAGTGTTGTAGAGGTGAAAGCCGGAAGCAAGATGAGCGGCCGTACGCTGGTCGACCTCGACATACGTGCAGAGTATGGGTGTAATGTCGTAGCCATCAAGCGAGGAAAAGAAGTCATCGTTTCACCGATGGCGACAGAAGAGATTCGCGAGAGCGACATTCTGATTGTAATTGGTGCTGATAATGATATTAGTCGTTTTGAGAAAAATTTAGTAGTGGAAGATTAAAGAGTGGGCGTCCGCCCACTCTTTTTTTTGGATATCAGCGAAAAAGCTTTTACAGACCAAACCCCTCAGGCAGTGGAGCTTCGCATTTGATTCGTTCGCCCGTAATGGGGTGGGGGAATTCTACTTTGAATGCGTGCAGAGCCACGCGATTTCCTTTCTTACTTCCCCCATATAAAACATCACCATATAAGGGATGTCCGATGTGACTCATATGGACGCGGATTTGGTGTGTCCGGCCTGTCTCGAGTTGAAGCTCCACCATGGTTAAATCTCTTGCCGGGTCATAATGAATCACTTCGTAGTTCGTGACAGCTTTTTGTCCGCGTGGAGAGACTCTGCGCCGTGTTCCATGGTGCCTGTCTTTCCCGATCGGCTCATCAATTTTCCCTTTTTTCTTTTTCATTTTTCCATGAACGAGTGCGGTGTAGGTTCTCTTGATCCGCCGCTGTTCCAACAGACGGTCCAAAGTTGCGACAGCAAGAGGATTCTTTGCAAAGATGACAGCGCCTGTAGTGTCTTTATCCAATCGGTGGATGTGACGGACCTTCGCTTCCAGTCCCTGGCTTTGAAAATGGAAAGCTACGCCGTTAGCAAGTGTATCCTTTTGACCAGGGTCGTTGGGGTGGACGTTCATACCCGTCGGTTTGTCCACGACCAGCACGTGATCGTCTTCGAATAACACGTTCAAGTCCATAAAGGACGGCGGAGTCCCCAGCTCTTCAGGAATGAAAAGTTGAATCTGAAGAACATCTGCTTTTCTCAGTTCATAAGACCAGGAGGACTCCTCATTATTGATTTTGACTCCTTTATTCATTCGTAGGTGATGAAGTAATTTTTTCGGAATAAGCAAATCTGTTTTTAATGTATGTTCGATCGTTTGTCCGGCCCAATTGGAGGGGACCGTCAACTCCATCCATTCTCCTTTTTTATTCAAATGCATCCATAACACCTGCTTTCTTGATCCTTGAATCCTGCGTCGTTCCATTGCAGGGTTTATTTTACATGCACATCGGATATAAAGAAAGTTATAGACGATTTTACTTATGGTTTTTGGAAAGGGTGAGAGTATGTTTAACAAACGAACAGGAGAAGTATTGGCTCAGCAATTGATTGATCAGGGGGTAGGTCAAATTTACGGCATGCCCGGGGATTCAATCAATGAGTTCATTGATGATATAAGAAAAAGGAAAGATGAGTTGGAATTCATCCAAGTGCGCCACGAAGAAACCGGAGCACTTGCGGCAGCGGCTCACGCCAAATTGACGGGGCAGATCGGAGTCTGCTTGTCCATCGCAGGTCCGGGAGCGATTCATTTGATGAACGGTCTGTATGACGCGAAAGCAGATAAGGCTCCGGTACTTGCCCTTGTAGGTCAAGTGCATAGTGAAGAAGTCGGCACAGGAGCTTTTCAGGAAATTAATTTGGAGCGGATGTTTGATGATGTAGCGGTCTTCAACCAGCGTGCTGAGACAGAAGCTCAGCTCCCTGATTTGATGGACCAGGCCATTCGCGAGGCATATACTCATCGTGGGGTTTCAGTGTTGATCGTACCTGACGACCTTTTTGCTGAAAAACAAAAAGGAGATGTAAGGCGGACAAGCAGCGGTTATTATGTACCAGAGATGACCCCGAAAGGTGATCGACTCAAAGAAGCAAGACAGTTGATCGAACAGGCGGAGAAACCGTTGATCCTTGCCGGGAAAGGTGCAAAGCACGCCAAGGAAGAACTGCTGCAATTCGCTGAAACGATCAAGGCACCGATTATACTCAGCCTGCTGGCTAAAGGAATCATTCCTGATCATCATCCTTACTGTTTAGGTCAGCATGGCCAGATCGGAACCAAACCCGCTTATCATGCCATGAAAGAAACAGACCTGCTCATCATGGTCGGAACTCAGTTCCCTTACCGTGATTTTTTACCAGACGAAGTTAATGCCATTCAAATTGATAATAAACCGGAAAACTTAGGGAAACATTATCCGATTACCACAGGTCTTGCGGGAGATGCAAAAGAAACGCTGGAATTACTTAATGAAGCAGTGATTCCCGTTGATTCAAGGTCTTATTTGACAAATTATCAGGAAAAAATGAAGGACTGGCATATCGCTATTCAGGAAGAAAAACGCCTGGAAAGTAATCCTCTTCATGCTCCTCAAGTGATGTACGCATTGGAAAAGCATATGAAACCTGGGGCAGTCGTGTCAGCTGATGTAGGAAACGTTACGGTATGGACATCCCGGTTCCTATCTTTAGTGGATCAATCCTATTTGATTTCCGGCTGGCTCGCAACGATGGGGAGTGGACTTCCAGGCGCCTTGGCTGCGCAGAAAGCATATCCGGATAAACAAGTGATCGGTGTTGCAGGTGACGGGGGATTTTCCATGGTCATGCATGATTTCGTCACAGCCGTCAAATATGATCTTCCGATAAAAATGGTCGTGTTGAACAACAGTAAAATCGGTATGATCAAATATGAACAAGAACAAATGGGACATCTCAATTATGCAACGGATTTGGGAGAGGTCGATTTCGCTAAATTCGCAGAGGCATGTGGAGGAGAAGGTTATCGCATTGAAAGTTTCGAAGAATTAGGGCCGAAGATGGAGCAGGCTTTCGTATCCAATAAACCGGTACTGATCGACGTAGTGATTGAAGACCAGGCACCATTGCCGGGTCATATCGACTATCAATCTGCCGTCAATTATTCGAAGTATATCGTTAAGAACTTCTTTGAAACCGGTGGTCTGGACTTGCCGGATATGAAAAAAGCATTGAAACGATTGACATGAAGCCATAAAAAAACCCCGCTCAGAGGAGCGGGGTTTTTTGGTTTGATTATACCTCCATGATGATCGGCAGGATCATCGGACGACGTTTCGTCTTCTCGAATAAGAATGGAGCAATCGTGTCAGTGATTTCGTTCTTGATCTCTGACCATTGAGTCGTTCGGCGTTCCATCACTTTTTCTACGTGGGAACTGACTAATTTTTGTGCTTCTTTGATCAAGTCTTCAGATTCTCTCATGTAAACGAATCCGCGGGAAATGATATCTGGACCAGAAGCGATCTTGAATTCCTTCATGTTGATGCTCACTACTACAATGACAAGCCCTTCTTCAGACAGGATACGGCGGTCGCGCAATACGATATTACCGATATCACCGATTCCGCTTCCATCTACATAGACAGATCCTGAAGGGATTTTCCCTGCCACCATCGCTTCATCTTTACCTAATGCAAGAACATCTCCGTTATCCATGACGAAGCAATCCTCAGGGGCCAGGCCACAATCGTGACTCAAGTTGGCATGCTCTTTCAGCATACGATATTCCCCGTGAATCGGCATGAAGAATCTAGGCTGCATCAAGCGAAGCATCAGTTTCATTTCTTCTTGACTTCCGTGACCTGAAGTATGGATATCGTTCAATGGGCCGTGAATGACATCGGCTCCGGCACGGTACAATTTATTGATGGTACGGCTGACGCTGATCGTGTTTCCAGGGATTGGGGAAGAAGAGAACACGACAGTATCGCCGGGCTGGATTTGAATTTGACGGTGAGTTCCGTTAGCAATTCTGGAAAGAGCAGCCATTGGCTCACCTTGTGATCCTGTACAAAGAATCGTGACTTCATTCGCAGGAAGACGGTTGATCTGCTGTGCATCGATAAACGTATCTTTCGGTGCACGGATATAGCCAAGTTCTTGACCGATACTGATGGAAGCTTCCATGCTTCGGCCGAAGACGGCGACTTTTCTTCCGTATTTCACTGCTGCTTCCACCACTTGTTGTAAACGGTGGATGTTTGATGCAAATGTCGCAAAGATCAATCGACCATCGACACGCGAGAAAATGTCATGAATGCTTTGTCCAACCACGCGCTCTGACTTGGTAAAGCCAGGGACTTCACTGTTTGTACTATCTGATAACAGGGCGAGAACACCTTCTTTTCCGATCTCAGCCATTTTGGCAAGGTCGGCGGGTTCTCCAACAGGTGTGAAATCAAACTTGAAGTCTCCGGTATGAACGATGTTACCTGGTGGTGTCTTTACAACGACACCAAAGGAATCAGGTATACTGTGAGTCGTTCTGAAGAAGGAGACAGACGTTTTACGGAACTTGATTACATCGTCTTCTTGGATCGTATGCAATTTCGTATTCCGTAACAAACCGTGCTCGTCCAGTTTATTCCGGAGCAGGCCTGCAGCCAGCTTCCCGGCATAAACCGGGATGTTGATTTCACGTAACAGGTAAGGGATACCACCGATATGGTCTTCGTGACCGTGGGTGATGAACAACCCTTTGATTTTATCTTGGTTTTGAACCAGGTAGGTATAGTCCGGGATGACGTAGTCAATTCCTAATAACTCGTCTTCTGGGAACTTGATACCCGCATCAATGAGGATGATTTCGTCCTGGAATTGCACGCCGTATGTGTTTTTTCCAATTTCGCCAAGTCCGCCAAGGGCGAAAACGGCTGTTTGGTCGTTTTTAACGAATTTCATCGGTTATACATTCTCCACTTTGAAATCTTCGGATTGCTGCTCATATGCCAAGTGATCCTCATCAAGCACCTGGATATATTCGATATTAAATCCTTTATTAGCCAATTTTTCACGTACTTTTCTCTCTGTTTCCGCTTCCACGTACATGGCTTGGGTACGTTCACGGACAGGAACTTCTTTCGCTAGTTCCTGATATAAAACTTTAAAAACCATTACTCTATCGCTCCTAACTAGATATAATTTCCACATTCTTGTCCTGTTACTAATGATAGCACGTTTGTTGCTGCTATGGTAATGATAATGGTGGTTGAACAAGTCAAAGATTCATGATCTACGCGTATTTCTTTCGTTCCATAAATTTTTTCCAACGTTTTCTAAGCTTTCTTCGAAGACGCTTCATCATATGGACCCATCTCCTTTCATCGATGAAGAAAAGCGCCAAAAACGTTAAACCGCCCAATCCCTGTTACCTCTAGTATAATACGGTTTCTTTAATAATGAAACATTTTACATCGCAGAATTTATATTTATCGTGTGTTTTTCTTCTCAAACCTATGCTCTCGTGCTACAGTATAGCCAAATACCGCTATAAATTATGATTCTGTTTTGGAATCAATCCAAAAAGAAAGTGAGAGGAAAGAAGATGACTAAGAAAATCGCATTCTTTGATATAGATGGAACGTTGTTAAACCACCAAAAGAAACTGCCTGAACAAACGAAGCAGGCAATCCAGGATTTAAAAGAAGCCGGAGTCTATTGTGCCATTGCTACAGGAAGAGCCCCGTTCATGTATAAAGAACTCCGGGAAGAGCTTGGAATCGATTCCTTCGTAAGTTTCAACGGCCAGTATGTCGTTTTTGAAGGGGAGGAGATATATACCAACCCTTTATCTTCCCCGCAACTTGAAGAGCTTCATAAAAATGCAAAGGAAAATAACCACCCGATGGTATTCATGAACCACGAGAAGATGATGGCTTCTGAATCGGACCACCCGTTTATAAAGGATAGCTTAGGTTCACTTTATATAGACCATCCTCCGGTAGATGAGTCTTTCTATAAAGAAAGAGAAATATATCAATCCCTGATCTTTTGTGAAGGTGGAGAAATTGATGATTACAGACATCGCCACACGGACTTTGACTATATTCGCTGGCATCAATACTCCTGCGATGTCCTTCCCCGTGGCGGGTCAAAAGCGGAAGGGATCAAAAAACTGATTGAAGCAGCAGGTCTTCATATTGATGATTCTTACGCTTTTGGAGATGGATTGAATGATGTCGAGATGATCAGAGAAGCGGGCACTGGTGTCGCAATGGGGAACGCGGTTCCTCAAACCAAAGATGTGAGTGACCATGTGACAGAAGATGTGAATCAGGATGGTCTTGTTAAGGCGATCTATGACGTTGGTCTGTTAAAAAACTGAACTTTTAAGCTTAATGGGTATTATTAGCGATTTGAAAATCGACCAAAAAAAGAAGCCAGCGGTCTGCCGGCTTCTTTTTTTATCGGTCTGCCGGTGTTGCGTTTTCCGGCTCTTTGAATGGTTCTTCTTCATCGATATGGTCGTAGAACATGACACCATGTAAATGATCGATTTCGTGCTGGAATACGATCGCAGCAAAATCGCGGAGACGCAGCTTGACCTCATTTCCTTCAAGGTCCGTTCCCTTTACGGTAATTCGACGGTAACGCGGAACATATCCTGGGACTTCACGATCCACGGATAGACAGCCTTCACCGGTGGATAGATACGTGCGCTCCACAGAATGGCTGACAATTCTCGGGTTGAATAGGCCGTAGCTGTATAGTTTATCCTTCATATCTACGAAGTGAACAGCAAGCATTCTCTTATTCACGTTGATTTGGGGCGCGGCCAGACCCACACCAGGTCGCAATCCATACTTTTCTGCGATTTGTTCATCCTGGCTGTTTTTTAAATATTGAAGCATTTCCTCCAATGTATTTTTATCTTCTTCAGAAGGAGGGAGAGCGACTTCGTCAGTTTCTTTTCTTAAGGCGGGGTGCCCTTCGCGTACGATATCATCCATTGTAATCATTGAAAAACATCCTTTCTGTGTTGAACATTATCACAGCATGTATTTAGAGGAAAGGGGCTTATACATTCGCTTCAAAGGATTTCAACTCTTGGAAACATTTGAGAAATCCCCACTTCCAATTTAATTTCATTTATTATACTATTGTACATATGACCAGATTACAATATGGATTTGTAGCAACGACAAGGGGGAAATCTTAGTGCATCAACGTATGCTTATGGGTGTGCTGACTGCAGTAGTCCTTTTTCTGACTGCATGTACAGGCTCGTCAGCTCAAGAAGAAATTTATGACCATTTAGAGAAAGCTGTTACGCTGGAAGAGACTTTTCGTGAGCAACAGAAGCCTTTAGTACAGTTGGAAAATAAGGAACAAGAACTTTATAACCAAATTATTGACTTAAGTATGAATGAATTCGACAAAATCAAGGAACTCTCTAAAGAAGCCGCTGGAATTGTTGAGCAAAGGCAGGAAAAGCTGAAGCTTGAAAAAGAGAGTATCGAATCAGCTAAAGAAGAATTCGATCAAATCAAGCCGTTGATTGATGACATAAAAGAAGAAAATCAAGAGGCGAAAGAAAAAGCGGAACAATTATATGAAACGATGCAGAAAAGGTACGATGCATACCAAAAACTTTATGCTTCTTATGAAGAAGCGTTAAAGCTTGACTCTGAGTTGTATCAAATGCTTCAAAAAGAAGATCTGACAGAAGAAGAACTTCAGAAGCAAATCGAAGCAATTAATGAAAGCTATAATCAGGTGCTTGAAGCGAATGAAGAGTTCAACCAATATACCGAAGAGTATAATCAGTTGAAAAAAGAATTCTACCAGGCATTAGATATTGAAGTCACCTACGAGGAACCAGCTGAAAAACAGGAAACAGAATCAAAAGATGAAAAGTCAGAAGATCAATCAAATAAAGATGATGAAAAATCTTCTGATTCCAATGAATAAAAGAATTTAAAAAACCGCCCTGTGGCGGTTTTTTTATTTGCATCCAAAAGAAAAAAAACTTATGATTGATACAGGTCTTAAATTTTATTGGTACAGTAGTTGTTTCCTGAATGACAAATACCACCTGTTTTTTACAATTCTTTATGTGGTTCGCTTATAGGTAAACATTATATTAGTTCAACTAATTGACGAATGATGGCGAATTGAGCTAAACTACATATTGAATCTGTATTGTACCATTAAAACTTGTTTAATGATTGTAACAGTTTCACCAAGGATACACACATGATTATTCAAGTCGTGTACAGGGTAAAACGTAAAGAGCAAAAAGGTACAGTTTTTTTTCATATTTGGGAAAGCTACTCACAGCATCCAATTTTAAAATAGGAAAGGAAGAGGTGACTCATTTTGAAACGAACTCTTGAGAACATTGAAAATCAGTTCGAAACGTTTCAAATCATGAACGAAGAAGGCGAAATCGTCAATGAAGACGCAATGCCTGATTTGTCAGATGAAGATTTAAAAGAAATTATGCGACGCATGGTCTTTACGCGTATTTTGGACCAACGTTCAATCGCGCTGAACCGCCAAGGACGTCTAGGATTCTATGCTCCTACAGCGGGACAGGAAGCTTCTCAGCTGGGAAGCCAATTTGCACTTGAGAAAGCAGACTTTATCCTTCCGGGATACCGTGATGTACCTCAGTTGATCTGGCACGGTCTTCCACTTTACCAGGCATTCTTATTCTCCCGTGGACACTTCAAAGGGAACCAAATGCCAGAAGGCGTGAATGCAGTAAGTCCTCAAATCATCATTGGTGCACAGATCACTCAAACTGCCGGTGTTGGTCTTGGTTATAAGAAACGCGGCGAGAATGCAGTAGCAATCACTTACACTGGTGATGGCGGTGCTTCTCAAGGTGACTTCTACGAAGGTATCAACTTTGCAGGTGCATTCGGTGCGCAGGCGATTTTTGTTGTGCAGAACAACCGTTTCGCAATCTCCGTACCAGTTGAAAAGCAGTCTGCAGCTCAAACAATCGCTCAAAAAGCGGTTGCTGCTGGTATCGAAGGCATCCAGGTAGATGGAATGGACGTACTAGCTGTTTATGCAGCGACGAAAGAAGCACGTGAGCGTGCAGTCAGCGGTGAAGGTCCTACATTGATCGAGACTCTGACATACCGTTACGGTCCACACACAATGGCTGGTGACGACCCGACACGTTACCGTACAGAAGAAGAAGACAACGAATGGGAGAAGAAAGACCCAATCGTTCGTTTCCGTAAATTCCTAGAAGCTAAAGGGCTTTGGTCTGAAGAGGAAGAGAACGAATTGATCGAAAAAGCGAAAGAAGACATCAAAGCTGCGATCAAAGAAGCAGACAATGTACCGAAGCAGTCAGTCACTGACCTTATCGGTATCATGCATGATGAACTTCCATCTAACCTCCAAGAGCAGTTGGAAGAATACAAAGAAAAGGAGTCGAAGTAAATCATGGCACAAATGACAATGATTCAAGCCATCACAGACGCGATGCGCACAGAACTAAAAAATGACGAAAACGTGCTGATTTTCGGTGAAGACGTTGGTCAAAACGGCGGTGTATTCCGTGCTACCGAAGGTCTTCAAAAAGAATTCGGCGAAGATCGCGTTTTCGATACACCACTAGCTGAATCCGGAATCGGTGGTATGTCTATCGGTCTTGCCCTAACAGGCTTCCGTCCTGTACCTGAGATCCAGTTCTTCGGTTTCGTTTACGAAACTATGGACGCAATCAGCGGTCAAATGGCTCGTTACCGTTACCGTTCTGGTGGCACTCGTCAAATGCCGATTACTATTCGTTCTCCTTTTGGCGGCGGGGTGCATACACCTGAACTTCACGCGGACAGCTTGGAAGGCCTAATGGCTCAACAGCCTGGTCTGCGCGTAGTTATTCCATCCAACCCTTACGATGCGAAAGGTCTTTTGATCTCTTCCATCCGTAATAACGATCCTGTCATCTTCCTTGAGCACATGAAACTTTACCGTTCATTCCGTGAAGAAGTGCCGGAAGAAGAATATACAGTAGATCTAGATAAAGCAGCAGTTAAGCGTGAAGGTACGGATGTTACGTTGATCGCTTACGGTGCTATGGTTCACTCTGCATTGAAAGCTGCAGAAGAGCTTGAAGAAAATGGTGTAAGTGCAGAGGTTATCGACCTTCGTACAGTAAGCCCTGTAGATTACGAAACAATCATTGAATCCGTTAAGAAAACAAATCGTGCGGTTATGATTCAGGAAGCTCAGAAGCAAGCTGGAATCGCTGCAAACGTTGTTTCTGAAATTCAAGAGCGCGCTATCCTGCACCTGGAAGCTCCAGTACTACGCGTAGCAGCTCCTGACACAGTATACGCATTCACTCAAGCTGAATCTGTATGGCTGCCAAACCATAACACGATCGTTGAAAAAGTTAACGAAGTAATGAACTTTTAATCATCTCTAAATATAGGAGGTTATACCCGTGGCGTTTGAATTTAAACTGCCTGATATCGGTGAAGGTATCCACGAAGGTGAAATCGCAAAATGGTTCGTCAAAAAAGGCGATGAAGTAAAAGAAGATGACGTGCTTTGTGAAGTACAAAACGACAAAGCTGTTGTAGAGATTCCTTCCCAAGTAGACGGAACGGTTCAAGAAATCCATGTCGACGAAGGTGAAGTTACAACTGTAGGTACAGTCATCATCACGATTGATGACGGTTCTGAAGACACTGGCGGATCTGAAGCTGAAGAAGCGAAGGAAGAGCCTAAGGAAGAACCTAAAGAAGAGAAAAAAGAAGAAAAGTCTGAACAGCCTGCTGCTAAAGCAGATGACAGTGACGTAGATGAAGATGCACGCGTTATCGCTATGCCTTCTGTACGTAAGTTCGCTCGTGATAACGATGTGGACATCCGTAAAGTTCAAGGCTCAGGTAAAAATGGCCGTGTTCTTAAAGAAGACGTTGAAAGCTTCATGAATGGTGGTCAACCAGAAGCGGCTGCAGATTCTTCTGTTGATGAAGCGAAAGAAGAAGCGACTGAAACGAAGCAGCAAGCAGCTCCAGCAGCTGGAGAAGCGTATCCAGAAACTCGTGAGAAGATGAGCGGAATCCGTAAAGCGATCTCTAAAGCTATGGTTAACTCCAAGCATACGGCTCCTCACGTAACATTGATGGATGAAGTTGACGTATCTGAACTTGTTGCACACCGTAAGAAGTTCAAAGCGGTTGCTGCTGAACAAGATATCAAGCTGACTTACCTTCCATACGTTGTAAAAGCTCTTGTCTCTACTCTGAAGAAATATCCGGTATTGAATACATCTGTTGATGACAATACGGATGAAATTATTCAGAAACACTACTATAATATTGGTATCGCTGCAGATACAGATAAAGGTCTATTGGTTCCAGTCGTTAAAGATGCTGACCGTAAGTCCGTATTCTCTATCTCAAGCGAAATCAATGAACTAGCTGTGAAAGCTCGTGACGGTAAACTTGCAACAGAAGAAATGCAAGGTGGTTCTACTACAATTACAAACATCGGCTCTGCTGGTGGTCAGTGGTTCACTCCGGTAATCAACCATCCGGAAGTTGCGATCCTGGGTATCGGCCGTATCGCAGAGAAGCCTGTCGTACGTGACGGCGAAGTAGTAGTAGCTCCAGTACTTGCTATTTCCTTGAGCTTCGACCACCGTATCATCGACGGTGCAACTGCTCAGCATGCAATGAATAACATCAAGCGTTTACTGAACGATCCACAACTAATTATGATGGAGGCGTAAAGTATGGTAGTAGGAGATTTCCCAATTGAACTTGATACGTTAGTCGTAGGTGCGGGTCCTGGCGGTTATGTTGCCGCCATCCGTGCTGCCCAAATGGGCAAGAAGGTAACCATCGTTGATAAAGGCAACCTCGGTGGAGTCTGCTTGAACGTTGGATGTGTACCTTCTAAAGCGTTGATCCAAGCTGGTCACCGCTATGAACATGCTAAAGGTGCAGACGACATGGGCATCAAGTCTGAAAATACGACCGTTGACTTTTCCAAAGTACAAGAGTGGAAGAGCGGTGTTGTCAATAAACTTACCGGCGGTGTAGAAGGTCTTCTTAAAGGAAACAAAGTCGACATCGTTAAAGGTGAAGTTTATTTCGTAGACAAAAACACAGTCCGTATCATGGATGAGAAAAACTCTCAAACATATACGTTCAACGATTGCATCATTGCTACAGGTTCTCGTCCGATTGAACTTCCAAACTTCAAATACTCCAAGCGTGTCATCGACTCTACAGGTGCGCTTGCTCTTGAAGAAGTTCCGAAGAAACTCGTTGTCATCGGCGGCGGTTATATCGGTACTGAGCTTGGTAGCGCTTATGCAAACTTTGATACGGAAGTAACGATTCTTGAAGGTACAAAAGAAATTCTTGGTGGCTTCGAGAAGCAAATGTCTTCTATCGTCAAGAAGCGTCTGAAGAAAAATGGCGTGGATGTCGTTACAAACGCTATGGCTCAAGGCGTTGAAGAAACAGAAGACGGCGTTACTGTTAAATACGAAGTCAAAGGCGAAGAGAAATCTGTAGAAGCGGACTACGTTCTTGTAACCGTTGGCCGCCGCCCTAACACAGATGAAATCGGCCTTGAAGACCTTGGTCTGAACATGACTGACAAAGGTTTGATTGAAATCGACAAGCAGTGCCGTACAAGCATTAGTAACATCTATGCAATCGGTGATATCGTCGAAGGACCACCACTTGCTCACAAAGCTTCTTATGAAGGTAAAATCGCAGCAGAAGCGATTGCTGGTGAAAAATCTGAGATTGACTATCTAGGAATTCCTGCGGTAGTATTCTCTGATCCAGAACTAGCTTCTGTCGGTTACACTGAAGATGAAGCGAAGGAAGCGGGATACGATGTGAAAGCATCTAAATTCCCATTCGGAGCAAACGGACGTGCTCTATCTCTTAACGATACTGATGGTTTCTTGAAACTTATCACTCGTAAAGAGGATGGATTAGTGATCGGTGCTCAAATCGCTGGACCAAATGCTAGTGACATGATTGCTGAGCTTGGCTTGGCTATCGAAGCTGGTATGACAGCTGAAGACTTGGCATTGACGATCCACGCTCACCCGACTCTAGGTGAGATCACGATGGAAGCTGCTGAAGTAGCTCTAGGCATGCCGATTCACATTAAATAATGATAAAAGTAAGAGCAACAGGTTTGTCCTGTTGCTCTTTTTTTTATAGGCTCTATTAAAGTCTGTTGTTGAAATTATGTAGGTCGGTAATAAAGAGGATGAAACACAGAAGACGAGCTTAGCAGACTAAGCTCGTCTCTTTATTTGGAAGCCATTGTGATGGAGCGGTCAATCGTTGAGAAGATATCACGGCTCGGTTGCTCTCCTGTTATCTGCGATATCATTTTACCTTCTTTTTTAATAATCAAAGCAGGAAGCTGTTCTTCTTTCAAATGTATGTTGTCCAAACTGACTTTGGTTTGCTGGAAGTCCATTTGAAGTTGGTCTTTAGTAGCTGTTTTCCAATCTAATAAAGCGGATATATAATTCTGAGCTTTCTTGGATGGTTCTGACTTTGTGTACAAATAAACTTCATAGGAATCTTTTTTTGCGCTCAAAATTTCAATGTTTTTTTCAGAAGGTAAACAACCGACGACCAATAAGATAGTAATGGATAAAAATATGCCGTATTTCATCATTCCAACCACTCCCTCGTCCTAAGTCCGATTTCATTTTATCAAGGACGAGACGGTAGGAAAGGAATGTTATCGAATTGTCATCCAAATGAAAGGTATCTGTCGTGTGGGTTACACCTTTGTTAATTTCCGCTGTTTTATAGGGGATATAAGAGCATGGAGGCTCAGACTGATGGATATCTAAAGTAAATCTCCTGTAATCATCATCTTCTCACAAATGAAGCATTGATGAATATTGTAAAACAAGGAAAAGGACCTTGTTAGAGGAGAGGGGAAGACGAGTGGGGCTGATCATCAAAGAAACCAATCGATATGGAAGAGGCGTATTCACGACCAGAAAAATAAAAAAAGGGGATTTGATTGAGCAGTCTCCAGTTATAGTGGTACCTTCCCGGGAGAGAAGATTCATCACTAAAACGGTTCTCTCCAATTACTTTTTTAATTGGGGTAGAAGTTTCAATGATGTGGCTGTTGCCTTAGGGTACGGCTCGTTATTCAATCATTCTTACTCTCCTAATGCTTATTTTAAAAACAACTTGAGGGCTTCTACGGTGGATTTCTATGCCTATAAGGATATTCAGGCCGGTGAAGAAATCACTGTCAATTATAATGGGGATCCGCGTGATTCCACACCAGTTTGGTTTGATGTTAAGTAATGATAATAAACAAAAGACTGCCTTACTTCAGAGAGTAGGCAGTCTTTGATCGTTAAAAAACTTTTGTCGTCCAATCTTCACAATTCCAAACGTCGGTGACGATATCTTTATAAAAGTCTGGTTCGTGTGAAATGAGTAAGACACTTCCTTTATATTCATTCAATGCGCGCTTCAGTTCCGCTTTAGCGTCGCGGTCCAGGTGGTTGGTCGGCTCATCGAGAACGAGAAGGTTCGTCTCTTTGTTGATTAATTTACATAAGCGTACCTTCGCTTTTTCTCCACCGCTCAATACCTGCACTTTGCTTTCAATGTGTTTCTTCGTCAATCCACACTTAGCTAGTGAGGCGCGGACTTCACGCTGGCTGAAATGACGGAATTCCTCCCAAATTTCATCAATGCAGGTGTTGGAACTTTCTTCTTTCAATTCCTGCTCGAAATATCCGATATGAAGGTGCTCTCCTAATTCAACAGAACCGGATACCGGTTGGATTTCTCCAAGAATACTTTTCAGTAAAGTCGTCTTTCCGATGCCGTTAGCACCGGATAGGGCGATTTTCTGACCGCGTTCCATTGATAAATCCAATGGGCGGGAGAGGGGTTCATCATAACCGATCACCAAGTCCTTCGTTTCAAATAGATACTTCCCAGGAGTACGTGCCTGCTGGAAGTCAAACTCAGGTTTCGGTTTTTCTGCATCCAATTCGATGACATCCATCTTATCGAGCTTTTTTTGACGGGACATCGCCATTTTACTTGTTGCCGCGTTCGCTTTGTTCCGGGCAACGAAGTCTTTGAGGTTGGCAATTTCTTTCTGCTGCTTTTTATAAGCTGCTTCCATCTGCTTTTTCTTCATATCATAAACACGTAAGAATTCATCATAATCCCCAGGGTAGCGGGTCAGCTTCTGGTTTTCCATATGATAAATCAGATTGACGACACTGTTCAAGAACGGTATATCATGGGAAACAAGAATGAAGGCATGATCATACTCCAATAGGTAGTTTTTCAGCCATTCGATATGTTCCACATCCAAGTAGTTGGTCGGTTCGTCAAGCAGGAGAATATCCGGCTTTTCTAATAATAATTTGGCAAGCAGCACTTTTGTTCTTTGACCACCACTTAAATCATGGACATCCTTGTTCAAACCCAATTCATCAAGGCCAAGCCCATTTGCGACTTCTTCAACTTTGGCATCAATCGTATAAAAATCATTATTTGTCAGTGTATCTTGAATGCGGCCTGTTTCTTCAAGTAAATGCTCCAGTTCGTCCGGTTCCACTTCACCCATTTTTGCGAAAAGTCCATTCATTTCACTTTCCATATCAAATAAATATTGATAGGCCGTACGGAGGACATCTCGAATCGACATACCTTGTGAAAGGCTTGTATGCTGATCCAAATATCCGACACGGGCATGTTTGGACCACGTGATACTGCCGGCATCCGGCTCAAGCGTACCTGTAATGATATTCATGAAAGTGGATTTCCCTTCGCCGTTCGCGCCGATCAATCCTATATGTTCCCCTTGTAATAAACGAAAAGAAACATCATCAAAAATCGCCCGGTCTCCGAAACCGTGGCTCAAGTGATTGACTGTCAATAAACTCATATATTAAACACCTTTTCTTTATTGAAATTCATCCTTACCCATTATAAAGGTCATAGCTGAAAAGAGATAGGGGGGATTTGATATACCTCGTTGATTTTCTATTTTGGAGGGAAGTAAATGAATACTTTTTCTTCCAAAAGGGTAAGGAAATACCAAGATATGTTCTTGCCTTTACTTACTTACGGTAAATGTATCGGGGACGTAGGAAATGGCTCTTTCTTTCCGAGGAAAGCATTGTAACCTCACAAATGCCTTGTAACTATGTATTTTGAATGAACAGAAAAAAAGCCGTCATTCGTGATGAATGACGGCCTGGTACTTCTTTTATTTTTTCTTACTTAAATCGACTTTTTTCGCCTCATCTTTAAACGTCTTGTATAGACTGAAGCAGATCAGGATCATGATGAATGTGAACGGGAAGGCAGCAATGATGGCTGCTGTCTGAAGTGCACCAAGACCACCTTGCCATAGCAGCACTGCTGCAGCACCTGCTTGAATGATTCCCCAAGTGAATTTGACTTGGTTTCTTGGGTTCAAGCTTCCGTTTGTCGTCTGCATTCCGAGTACGAACGTAGCGGAGTCAGCAGAAGTAACGAAGAATGTGCTGATCAACAGCAACCCGATGATAGACATCAGTGTACCAAGTGGTACGTGACCAAGCATAGAGAACAAGGCTACTTCTGTACCCAGCTCACTTACATCAGAATAGATGTCAACTCCGTCGAAGTATTCCAGGGAAATTGCTGTACCACCGAATACAGAGAACCATAGCGCTCCAAAAATGGTTGGTACGAGAAGGACACCTAGAATGAATTCACGGATTGTACGTCCTCTGGAAACACGGGCAATGAATGTACCAACGAATGGTGCCCAGGAGATCCACCATGCCCAGTAGAAGACGGTCCATCCTTTAACGAATGAGTTATCTTCAGCGAATGGTGTCATCCGGAAACTCATATAAGGCAGGTCACGCAGGTAAGACCCGAATGTTGTCGTGAAATAGTCCATGATGAAATTCGTAGGTCCTGCGAAAAGCAGGAATACCATAAGGGAAATGGCCAATACGATATTCGTGTTACTTAAATATTTAATCCCTTTGTTCAGGCCGGTCATAGCAGAAATCATGAATAGGACCGTTACGACAGCAATGATCGTTAGCTGCAGACCAAACGTATCTTCAAGCCCATCAATCGTATAAGCTAAACCACTTGAGATCTGAAGTGCTCCTAATCCGAGGGATGTAGCAACACCGAAGATCGTTGCGAATACTGCGATAAAATCAACCAGTGTGCCAATTGGTCCTTTGACACGTTTTTCACCTAACACTGGTGTAAGCGCAGCACTGATGACACCTGGAGCATCTTTTCTGAACTTGAAGTAAGCCAGTGCCAACGCAAGTACAGCATAAATGGCCCATGGGTGGAATCCCCAGTGGAAGAAGCTGTATTTCATTGCAGATTGAGCTGCGCCTTCACTTGTCGGTTCCTGTCCGACTAGTGGTGGAGAGTGGAAGTGTGAAAGGGGCTCAGCTGCTCCCCAGAATACAAGTCCGATACCCATACCGGCACTGAACAGCATTGCGAACCAAGTGATATATGGATATTCTGGTTCATCGTCAGGTTTACCTAACTTCAGTTTTCCGTATTTAGAGAATATCAAAAAGATAGCAAATACTAAGAATCCAGTGGCTGATAGTAAGTAGAACCACCCGAATTTATCTGTCAAGAATCCTTGGACAATGGTAGTGATGTTCGATAAGTTCCATGTTGGCAGCGTTTCTTTAGGGATGACTCCCCATAAAATGAACAAGAAAGCTGCAACTACAGAAATGTAAAACACTTTTGTTACTTGTTTCATTACCTCATACCTCCTCAAAAAATTAATTCCCATACCTCGCTCCACTTGATCATGCTTTCAAATAACATTTTTGGACCATGTCGTTCTGTTTGTATGACATGCTTTGTAGTTCTTCCAAAACGTCATGAAAACACAGCAATTCATAAATCAAAATCGTCTGTGGTGGCAAGTGATGCCGATAACCAGTCTGTTGCTGTACATGTTCTTCTTTCCATTTCCAGAATACATCGTCCAGCTGTTGCACCCGTTGAAATTGTTCTTCTTTGATCGAATGAGTCGGGTCCTGGAGAACTTGCACATAATCGTCAGTTAAAGCGAGCAATAGTTGTTTTTCTTTATCTGAGAAATCCGATGACTTCGTTTGGACATACTGAAGGTTTCCAAGATGATAGGCAATCTGTTGGAAAGCCCCTAGCTTTTTCTGTGCAAACTGGAAAGCCATCCTTTCTTCGTTGGTGTGGCGGTGATACTTCCACTCTTCTCGCTGGTACTGGGAAAGTTGATACGTTCTTTCCAATTGGGCAGTCAACTGCCGATAGGACTTTTGAATTCCCCGATTTTTCTCTTTATCGTCTGCTATATCGTCTGAAATTATACGTTTAAGTAACCGGCCGGCATGATTATACAAGGCATTGATGTTTTTGTAAATCATCGGGGAATAATTGGGTGGCAACAGGAAAAAATTCACAATAGTAGAGACGATGATACCAATAGATGTAGTACCCAACCTGATGAAAAACGAAACAATATGATGCTCTTGAAATTCTGGGATCATAGCCGTAGCTGTGATTGTGGCAACTATAATTCCATCATCCAGCTTCAGCTTATGACAAATGCCGATTGTCAACATGGCGACTAAAGCAAATGTCAATGCGCCCTTGCCGAAAATCCCGTAAAAGGATGTGGCAAGCAATGCGCCGATGGCTGATGCCGGAAAGCGTATCAACGCTTTTTTTATAGAATCTGCTGCTGTATGTTCAATGGTGACGATTGCCGTAATGACAGCAAAAATGATCGGCAAATTAAAAAAACCGCAGATTAATGCAGTTAAGAACACAGCTATCCCTGTTTTCAGCGTACGTCCGCCCAGGATTTTAAACTTCGCGAGTGAGTGTATCATCTGCATCACCTTTGCATAAAAGGAATGTCGTACAACCACGATTAGGTATTATATAATAAATTACCCCAAAACGATAGCGTAAACCCTTGAATTTCTTATATAATCATAGATGGAAATACATAACAGTGGAGGGTCATCTATGAAAAAAGCGATTGTCTTCCTTTGTCTGGCTTTGTTTTTAGCTGCATGCAGCGGAGCTACCGGAGAGGGAAAAGATGAACAGAAGAATAATCAAACGCAGGAAGAACAAAATTCGGATGAAATGAAAAATGCTTCAGATGAAGAGCAGGGAAAAGAAGAATCAACGGATCATCAAGAAACCATAAACCAAAATGAAGATGATACCGAAGAAGAAACGAACGAAAGCACGCAGCCCGAGGTTCAAGAGCCACAGTATGAATTGACGGGAAACTGGTCACTCAAACCTATCAGTGACGCAAACCCGGAAGTCGTCTTGTTGACGATTGATGATGCTCCAGACAATCACGGGGTGGAAATGGCCGAGACCTTGCAAGAATTGAATGCCCCGGCGATTTTTTTCGTGAACGGTCACTTCATTGATACACCAGAAGGGGAAGAGGAACTAAAACAAATATACGATATGGGATTCGCTATCGGAAACCATACTGAAACGCATGCTTCACTGCCGGACTTGACTAAAGAAGGGCAGCGGGAAGAAATCGTCGGGTTGAGTGATAAGATTGAAAAAATCATAGGTGAACGCCCGAAGTTTTTCCGAGCGCCATTCGGTCAAAACACGGATTTTTCAAAAGAACTGGTGCAAAAAGAGAACATGCTGCTGATGAATTGGACATACGGGTATGATTGGAACAAAGAGTACATGAAAGCAGATTCCTTGGCAGATATCATGGTGAATACAGAGCTGTTGTCCAATGGGGCGAACCTATTGATGCATGATCGGGAATGGACGGCGGAAGCACTACCGGATATCGTAAAAGGGTTAAAAGATAAAGGGTATGATTTATTGGATCCTGCGTTGATTCAAACACCATAATAAACAAGAGCGGATGGCTGCAGAACAGCCTCCGCTTTTTTATTGTCTCCGAGAGAAGAATATATGGTTTCTGTTTTTTCTATTTCATGACCCCAACTTCTATATCCCCGTTTTATCAAATAAATGCGTTCTTTTTGTTCTATAAAATTGCCGCCTACATATAAATGATAAGAGGTGAACTCATTAGTATGTCATATTGTTTAAAATGTTATACTTTTGGGGTTGATTTTTTGATTGTGTCATAATAAAATAAAACTACGTTGAAAGCGATTACAAATAATAAGGAGTGGATTTATTGTGGGTACAATCGTATGTCAAGGCTGTCAAAAAGTAATCGAGCATTATGAGAACGAGAAGGTTTCTACTCTTTATAGCACATGCCCTACATGTAATACGACAAAGAAAAAGTAAATCTGATCCATAGAAGAAAGCCCCGCTGCAAATAGCAGCGGGGCTTTCGTGTGTTCATTTACAGATCTACAAGCGTAGAGAATGACCCACTTCATATAAAGGGTTGTCCAAATGCAAAACAACAAGGTCACATCTACCAATCAATTCAAGTGATATTATTTGAAAGCCCGTTGCTCTGTAATGACATGGATCGTTTCTAAGGTATCATCTTCAGGGCCTTGGACAGGGAGACCTGCTTCAATGTTTTCATGAATATAAGAAATGTTTTCTTCAGTAATGATCTCCCCAGGAATGAAAATAGGAATTCCTGGTGGGTAAACCATGACGAATTCTGCGCTGATTCTTCCTACAGCTTTTCTTAACGGCACGATTTCAGTTGAAGCATAAAAGGCATCGCGAGGTGTAAGAGAAAGCACAGGGATCTCTGGAACTTTGACGGCCACTTCTTTGTGTTCGTAAGTAGAGGAACAGGTTTGAGACAACTCCATCAAAGCTTCGGTCAATAATTGAATATCTTCTTCCCGGTCTCCAGGGGCGATGATGCACAAGATGTTATATAAATCGGATAATTCCACTTCTATGGCACGATGCTCACGCAGCCACACTTCGACGTCGTAGCCTGTCATTCCAAGATTTTTGACCGAAATGATAACTTTTGTTGGATCGTAATCATACGTCGCTTCGCTTTCCAGGATTTCGATGCCTGGGCAGTACAAAGAAGGGATTTTGTTGATTTCATTTCTCGCCATTTCGGCTAAATGCAATGCTTTTTCAACCATCTGACGCCCGTTGATCGCGAGATGCCTGCGAGCGGTATCAAGGGAAGCGAGTAATATATAAGAGGTCGAAGTCGTCGTCAACATCGACATGACGGTTTGAACTCGCTCGTGTGAGACCAATCCTTCCCTTAAATTCAATACAGAACTTTGAGTCAGTGATCCTCCTAATTTATGAACACTTGTCGCAGCCAAATCGGCTCCTGCCTGCATGGCTGAAAGAGGAAGACGCTCATGAAAGTGGATATGGACGCCATGAGCTTCATCAACCAGAACCGGGATGTCGAAGGAATGAGCAATGTCGACGATTTTTTTCAAGTCGGCTGTGATTCCGAAATAGGTAGGGTTGATGACGAGAACACCTTTTGCATACGGGTGGGCCTCGCACGCACGTTGTACAGCTTCTGGTGTGATCCCGTGAGAGATGCCGAATCGGTCGTCCAGCTCAGGGTGGATGAATACCGGCTTGGCACCTGATAGAATGATTGCAGTCGTTATCGATTTGTGTACATTACGGGGAACAATGATTTTATCCCCGGGCTGGCAGACACTCATGATCATCGTCATGATCGCTCCGGAAGTTCCTTGGACGGAAAAGAAGGTGTAGTCAGCACCGAAAGCTTCAGCAGCTAATTCCTGGGCTTCGCGGATCATCCCTTGAGGATGATGAAGGTCATCCAGCGGCTGAATGTTGATGAGGTCGATAGATAGAGCATTTTCACCGATGAACTGTCGAAACTCTTCATCCATCCCTTTTCCTGCTTTATGACCGGGTATATGAAATTGCGTCGGCTTTTTTCCGACGTGTTTTTTTAATCCTGTAAATAACGGGGTTTCATTTTGATTCATTTCATTCATGCACCTCTTTACTAATTGAAAGCAACTGAATTATAGCAGAGTCCAAGATGGCTTGCTAGTTATTTTTTCATCCTTTCACAGGCGTGGTAAAATATCAACCAAGGAGGGGTGGGAATGGAGTGGAAGACGAGAGTCACAGAACTGTTGAATATTGATTATCCAATTGTCCAAGGCGGACTTGCCCATTTAGCCTATGCAGAGCTTGCCGCCGCAGTTTCAGAAGCTGGTGGGTTAGGCCAGATTACAGCAATGAGTATGGAAGGTCCGGATCAATTAAGGGATGAAATCGACCGACTGCGGACGATGACTTCAAAACCTTTCGGGGTCAACTTCGCCATAGGTCAACATGGGCGGTCTTATGAACATATGGTCCAGGTCGCAGTTGAAAAAAATGTCCCGGCTATATCTGTTACCGGAGGCAATCCGAAAGGTGTTTTGGATCTTGTCAAAGGAACAGGGATTAAAACGCTTGTCCTTGTAGCAGCAAGAAGGCAGGCAGAAAAAGCAGAAGAGTTGGGGGCCGATGCCGTGATGGTTGTCGGACATGAAGGAGGCGGACACCTGGGGCGTGATGATATCGGAACGTTCGTCCTTACACCTCAAGTTGTAGATTCTGTAAACATACCTGTTCTTGCATCAGGTGGAATCGGTGATGGAAGAGGGTTGATGGCTGCGCTGGCCCTTGGAGCGGAAGGTATTGAAATGGGGACGAGGTTCATAGCGACAAAAGAATGCGTTCATGCCCATGAGGCTTATAAAAAAGCTTTGATCGAAGCGGACGAAACCTCGACAACCATCATCAAACGGAGCCTGAAAGCACCGGCGAGAGCTTTGAAGAACAAATGGACCGATCAAATTCTTGAATTGGAACAGAATGATGCCGGCTATGAAGGGTTGAAACATTTGATCAGCGGAGAAGCTAATAAAAAGTTCATTTATGACGGAGAACAGGACTGTGGGTTTGGATGGGCGGGGCAGGTCGCCTCAAGAATCCATGATGTCCCAAGTGTAAAAGAACTCTTTGAACGTATGATCACTGAAGCGGAAGAATTCCGGAGAAAGTGGTCTTAAGCATACATAAGGAGGGATTAGATGAGTTACCATTATCCAATTGACGAAACGTATTGGTCAAAAGAAGAAATTATAGATGTAGTGAATTTTTATTCTATGGTAGAAAAAGCGTATGAAGAAAGTGTGAATCGTGACGATCTGCTAATGGCTTACACCCGGTTCAAACAAATCGTTCCGTCCAAAAGTGAGGAAAAAAAGTTGTGCGGGGAATTTGAGAAGGAATCCGGTTATTCTTGTTACCGGACTGTGAAAAAAGCGAAAGAATTGAGCACGGGTGATAAAATCAAAATGAACTGAACACAAAAAGAGCCGCATACAACTGTATGCGGCTTTCTCTATTTATACTTTCAATTGTTTCGTGTATTGATATAAAGGCTCCAATGTCTGGAATGTGTCTTTGCAAAGTTCCAGGAACTTCTCTGGGTTCTTCAGGCGGTCATCTCCTCTTTCCAGGTGAAGGCCGCATAGGATCTCTGCTTTCTTGACGGACTGCAGACGATCGGTCATCGATAAGAATTTTTCTTCATCCACCTCACCGTGAGGAATCGCCTCTGGTTTCGTATGATCGATCGACCAAACGAAATGATCAGGGATATGAGAAAGCACTTCTTCTTTGTTCGCTTGAAGGGTTTTTGCAAAGTCCTCCTTGATCGGGCTTTCATAAATCACTGCAAACCATACGAACACATGAGTCTCCCATAAGCCGATTTGAAAATGAGGAAGTTTCTTATAGCCTCGTTTATTGGAAGCAAGGGCTGCCCACGTATCATTCGGGGGATTCGTTTTTCTTCGGGCATGTCGTGCAACATGGACGAACATCTCGTCACCCGTCATTGCCGTGACATCAGGGGCAAGCTCCGTAGCGATCGCTTCAAGCTTAGGAGAAATTTGCTCTCTTAAAGCTTCCATGCGGTTTTCCAGACCTGGAATAGAGAAAACATCAAAGTCTTTTTGTGTAAATCCATTGAAAGTCGTCATTCTATCAACTCCTAAAAAATCTGTTACTCATTTTACCATAAACACATCACAATAGGTAAATGGTCTGTTTTTATGGTTTCAACGTTGTAAAAATGGGTTATTTATAAGTAATCTAATTGAAACTTCTGTCAAGTTGCTCACATATATATAAAGTAAGGATTTGAAAGGGAGGGGTTAGCAATGAAACATGTGATGGAAGCGTTGCGAAAAAGAGAAGCTGAAGAGAAGCTCCCGGTAATCCGTATGGAAATTGATTACGAGCTGGTTACATTGCACGATGCGATGCTGGCCGGGGATCAGGAGCAGATAAAGAGAAGTAAGAAAAAGCTCTCTGAACTTCGTAAGCAATTGATTGAATGGTCTTTATAATTACGAGCAACAATAGGGTTGCTCGTATTTTTTTGAATACAGAAAACATGCAAGAGGATCTCCATTTTGATACGATAGAAACTGAACTTGTTTAAAGGGGCGCGAGAGAATGGATAAAACGTTTAGGAATGAAGTTTTTGGACAAGCGTGTTCGTGGATCAAAGAAGCGGGAGATACCATCCGCGCTAAGATAGACGCACCTAGATCCATTGAAACGAAGTCCAACCCGAATGATTTAGTGACCGAGATGGATCAGGAGACTGAACAATTCTTTGCTGAAAAGATCAAAAAAGCATATCCGGAGCATTTCCTGCTTGGAGAAGAAGGGTTCGGAGATGAAATAGAAGAATTGCAAGGAACTGTTTGGGTCGTCGATCCGATTGATGGCACGATGAATTTCGTCCATCAGAAAAGGAACTTTGCCATTTCTATCGGTATCTACCATGATGGTGTAGGTGAAATCGGCTTGATTTACGATGTTATGGATGACGCCCTTTATACAGCAAAACGTGGTGAAGGAGCTTACAAGAATGACCATAAGCTTCCTCAATTGAGTAAAGAGCGTCCATTGGAACAATCGATATTGGCATTGAACACATCCTGGATGGTACCTGAAAATCCTCATGTCGACCACGAAGGAATGCAAAGACTGGTGAAGAAACTGCGCAGTACGCGTTCCTATGGATCCGCAGCTCTTGAATTTGCCTATGTGGCTGAAGGAATCTTAGATGGGTATCTTACGATGACTTTGATGCCGTGGGATTATGCAGCAGGCGCGATTCTTGTTGAAGAAGTAGGAGGAACGGTCAGCCGTGCAGACAAAGGTGATTTGGATCTGCTCAACCAAACGACCGTGCTGGCGAGCCGCGCCAACATTTATGATGAAATATCTGATGAATACGTTCAGTTAAAAAAATAGTAAAAGCGACCGTTGAGTGAACGGTCGCTTTTTTCATGCCTGCGTTTGTCGTTTCAATTTCAAACCATAACCCATCAAGGCAAAGCCGAGAAGGAAAAAGAATCCAGCAAGCCAAAAAAACTCCTGCCCTATAGCGAACCCTACCAGTATGAAGGATAAGATAACTAGAAAGGCCAATACGCTCATCGTCCATGTTGCATTTTTCATCCAAGCTCACCTCTATTCCATTTCATTATATAAGATTCCTTACCATAATGAAAATGTGTTTGAGGGTGGTTTATTTTAATGACATCTAGTATCATGAAAAAGAGAATAGGGGAGACACGAGGAGGAACATCATGCAAGATATGTCTACATTGCCCGTGCCTACAGATTTGTGGCCGGTTGCCGATTTCTTTTTTAAAGGTCTCGGTAATGAAGTGAACTTGAATGACGAGAGCGAAGTAGGAATGCTTTTCCGCTCGTTCATGTTACTATATTTGACCGTCGTCATTTTGACGATCATCACATTCAAATTAGGTTTTGCCAAGAAACTGCCACTCGGAAAAAACATCGTCGTTTATTCCGTGTTGATCATAGGAACATTCATTTTGACTTTGATACTCGGCTTGAATCTACCTTTACCTGAGAGTTTACTCGTAGCAGCGGTTATCCTTGGTGTATACCGTCTGCGGCTGCACAGGGAAAGAGGCGCAAAAGAAAATAATGGATGATAATAGACTGGATCTCTCGGGAGGTCCAGTTTTTTTGTTATGGCTCTGTTATAGCCTGTTGTTGATATTTTAAACGATTGCTAAATAGTCCCCGTCTCGGATTGGGTGTCCGGTCCGTTATATACTCAGAGCATGGGATGGCAGGGAAAACAGTCCGTAGTTGGTGTACCAATCTTCGGTAATGGCCTTTCCGACCCTCCTACTTTGAAGAGGTGGCCTTTTAGAATGGCGAGACTCCTGTGGGATGAAGGTGCATCGTGAGACCCCGGAAGGCGCAGCCTGAGGAGGCTCACGGTACCCCACGGAAAGGGAGTCATTCTAAAAGGCCGCCTCATACAAAACCCAGGACGGAAAGAGCTAAATAACTCATTAAAAAACGCCCTGCTGAAATGGGCAGGGCGTCATCATTATGATTAACTCAAATGCTGTTCTTTTTTGCGCTCTCGTTGAAAACGGAAATTTCCGGTAGCGAGGCGTTTTTTTGTGTTTTCCTCAATTCGATCATGACAGGATTGACACATATACGTGTGAATCCGGCGGTTACGTAATCGTTTCGCCTGAAGGCAGTAACTGTCTATTTTTTCGATTTCATCGCAAATGACGCATTGTACACGCATTGTTTTCACCTCTAACCATTCGGTTACTTTCTTTTATCATAACATAGATTGGAAACTTCCGTAATAAGTCAATTTTTTACGTTTGAGATGATTGATGGAAGGGAAGGGTAAATACAGAAGTTTAGAAAGGGTGATGATATGAGAAAGCGTTGGATTTTCACAACCATTGGTGCCATTGCAGGCGGTGCTGCCGCGTACTTACTGAAAGATGAGGATAAGCGGAACAAGGTAACGGATAAGGCGAAGTCCATCCAAAGCCGTTTTTCCAAGAAAGACGACCTGCCGATTGAAGAAGCAGGGAAGCCTGAAGAAGAATCACACCTAGAGAATTCTGAAATGGTTTCCGAAGGTTCTCAATTCGGAGTCCAGTATTATAATGAGCTTACAGAGAAAGAGCGTGAAATTCTAGAAAAAAGTAACAGCTAAATCCTTATAGGATTTAGCTGTTTTTCTGTCACTCTTGTTTGGATTGTTCTTTTTCAACCTTCTCAATTTCCTTTTTATCTTTATCAGGAATTGATTGTTTGTTGTTTTCCGTTTGAGGACGTTCGTTAATCGGTCCTTCCGGCATGTACCGCGCAACGATTTGACTGAGTTCGTCTGTAATCCCTTCGACAGGATGCCCTTGGGAGATCTTTCTGCCCAGCCCGCGGAGACGTTCTACGGCATCAGCATCAGCGATAACGACTGCTTGTTTTCCATACGGGTCGTTCTTGATGGCCTCAGCCACTGAATATTTGATGACACCTACACGGGAACGATCCAAGTCTTTGTCGACATCGATACCTACTGCCACGTAATTCCCGAGGACAAGCGCAGTAGCATCGTGCACATCAGGCACTTGTACGGCAAGCTTTGCAAGATGACGAGCCGCTTGCTGGCTGGTCATTTTCTGACGTTTTACCGGGTCGGAATCTGTTACGTATTTAAGTTCTGAGTTTCCTTGCTTTTCACGGAGTAAAGACTCCTCATCGGTCTGTTGACAGGCGGCCAACATGAGGACTGCCATGATCCATATTAATTTTTTCATTTTCACACCACTTTTTTTTATTTATAGGGTGTGAAGTTCTGCAGATAATATACAAAAAAAGGACAGCGCAAGACGCCGTCCTTTCAATCACTTCAATACGATTTTTTTTATTCCTTTGACGGGTGTTTCGCGGTTGGACCCGTCTTTCAAATATAAATGAACCGGTCCCTCTTCTTTAAGAGGCTTTCCTTCTTCTGCAAACAGAAGCAGGGATTCAGCTAGGTCATCGGCTTGGATGATGTGTTCACCCTCATCAGTGACAAGAGAGGCTTCTGTTACATCTGAGCCTGGTTCACTAGTATGTAAGAACGGTTTTAAAGGCATAAGGAAAGTGCCTTTCATGATTCTTTGTTTTTCGTATCGATTGATGCTTTTATTTACAGGAGGATTGATTTTTTGTTGATATACTTCACGGTCGAAGCGAAGGGATTTCCTTTTAAGTTCATCCTCTTCTTCTTCATCCACTTTCGCTTCCTCCGGGTTGAATACTTCTGTGAATGTAAGTTTACGGTCATCAAAGATCCAAACGGTGGGATCCAGGGTAATCGGGTACTTAACGTTGCCGGCAATTTGAACAATCATGTCAAAAGCCACCTTTCCATATAAGATCATCCATACAAATGATAGCAAAAAATGAATTCGATTTCATTAAAGGAGGTCGCAATAATGAAAAAAGATATTACTGCATCCATTTTAGAGGATTGGCTGGAGAATGTAAGACCTTATGCATACGATGGTCAAGTAGCCAACTATATTCCCGCGTTAGCGAGGCAGAATCCTGAGGAACTGGGTGTAGCTATCCATTATATAGACGGAAACCGGGTACATGCTGGAGAAGTCGATGCGACGTTCACCCTGCAGAGTATATCAAAAGTCATATCACTGGCTTTGGCATTAATGGATAACGGTGAAGAGTATGTATTCGACCGCGTAGGTATGGAACCCACAGGAGATCCTTTCCATTCGATTTATCGCTTGGAGCAAATTCCGTCCAAACCCTTGAATCCGATGATCAATGCAGGGGCTCTGGCTGTCACGAACATGATTCATGGGGATACGCCGGATGAAAAAGTCGGACGTTTATTATCGTTTGTCCATGAATTGACGGACGACCATTCCATTGGATATGACAAAGAAGTCGCCTTTTCAGAATTTGAGACAGCATTTTTGAACCGTTCACTTCTCTACTACATGAAGCAGCACCAAATCGTTACGGGGAGTGTGGAGGAGACGCTTGATGCATATACGAAACAGTGTGCAATTGAGCTGAACGTCTGTCAACTGGCCAGAATCGGCGCCTTGTTTGCCAACGAAGGAAAAGATCTGGATTCCGGCCGCCGTATCATCCCTAAACACCTGGCGAGAATCTGCAAGACGTTCATGGTCACATGCGGCATGTATGATGCTTCAGGTTCTTTCGCGATCAAAGTGGGAATTCCTGCCAAAAGTGGTGTATCCGGCTCAGTCATGGCTTCATTGAACGGCTTTGGAGGCATCGCCGTCTACGGTCCGAGTCTGGACGAGAAAGGGAACAGTGTCGTAGGTTTAAAGTTACTTGAATTGTTATCAAATCGATATGATCTTTCTATTTTTTAGCAGATCCATCATTCCTCTGTTGCAATTTGAAGCTCTAAACGATAATATTAGTAGAAGATAGACTGTAAACGGAGGGGATTTTGATGTTGTCTGATGTGGCTGTGGATCATCGAGAAAAAGCCTACGCCCTTCTAAAAGCTGACGCTGATAAAATTCTGAAATTAATAAAAGTGCAGATGGACAACTTGACGATGCCTCAGTGTCCTCTTTATGAAGAAGTTTTAGATACTCAAATGTTCGGACTTTCACGCGAAATCCATTTCGCTGTCCGTTTGGATCTGATTACAGAAGAAGAGGGTAAGCAGATTCTAGATAATTTAGAGAAACAACTGAACGTCTTACATGAGGCTGCACAAAAATCATGAAAACGAGCTCAAATTGCGACGACATCTGTTGTAATTTGAGTTTTTTTATATCTGTTCACAAAAGAAAAGAACTTCATAGTCTGAAAGTTCCTTGTCTTCCATGAAGATGCTACATACCATTGAGAGGGAGAGATTCCTTCTGCCATTTAATCTTACATGAAATATCTGTAATTGTCAGATAAGAAGGAATTTTGTGAATGGATATCGAACAATTATACAAAGTAGGGATGAATAAAAATGATTCGACAATTGAAAACGTATGACTTTAGCTTGTTATTTGCCCCTATTGCCTTAGTGGCATTCGGTACCGTGATGATTTACAGTGCCAGCATGGTGTATGGCCCTGTAAGGTTCGGTGTCAGCAGTGACCACTTTTTGATGAAACAACTCCAGTGGTTTGTCGTGGGGCTGTTTTTCATGTTAGGGACGTCCTTGATTCCGTATAGGCACTGGCAGCGGCTTTCTAAACTGAGCGTCTTGATGATGTTGATCATGCTCGCTGGGTTGTTCTTTTTTGGAACAGAAAGGAACAATGCGGTATCCTGGTATGATTTAAAAGTGATGATGTTTCAGCCGGCGGAATTCGTAAAAATCGGCCTGATCACTTATCTCGCTTCTGTCTATGCAAAAAAACAGAGTTATATCAGTGACTTTTCTAAAGCAGTCGTCCCCCCGCTCGTATTGACTACGCTTATATTGGTTATGATTGTTCTTCAACCTGATATAGGGTCTGCAGCGGTAATCGGATTGATTGCAAGTGTGGTCATCATAACTTCAGGTATCAAATGGAAGCATATAGCCATCCTAATTACGGTCGCAGCACTTTTGATTGCCATCGGTGCACCTCAGATGGTCACTGATGAACGGTTGGAGCGGTTCTCAGGAGCGTATCAGCCGTTTGATTCCCCTGACGACCAGGGATATCACCTGATTCAATCGTATGTCGCAATTGGTACGGGTGGTGTTTTGGGAGAGGGCATCGGACAAGGGGTGCAGAAGCTTGGGTATCTGCCGGAACCGCACACAGATTTCATTATGGCGGTCATTGCTGAGGAGCTAGGGTTCATAGGTGTATCTATAACGATCGGTCTGCTTGGTCTCATCGTATTGAGAGGTCTATACATATCTTCCAGATGCCGTGATGCCTTCGGAGCACTCATGGCCATAGGCATTTCATCGATGATCGCCATTCAGGCAGCGATCAACTTAGGAGCAATGAGCGGGTTACTACCGATTACAGGTGTAACACTGCCTTTTGTAAGTTACGGAGGTTCATCCCTTCTATTTTTGATGATAGCCGTTGGAATATTGAATAATATAGCCCGGACGGTAAAACAGAAAGAACAGGAAGATGGTGAAGAAATACCCATCGAAGAAATGGAGTCATCTAAAAATCAAAGAATAAATCGAGGAGTGAGATCGTGGCAGAACTAAAGAAAATCAACAAAGTTTTAGTTGCAAACCGAGGAGAAATCGCAATACGTGTGTTCCGTGCTTGTACGGAATTGAATATACGTACCGTTGCTGTATATTCTCAAGAAGATACAGGATCTTACCATCGTTATAAAGCAGATGAAGCATACTTAGTCGGAAAAGGAAAAAAGCCGATTGACGCTTATTTGGATATTGAAGGCATAATTGAGATTGCTAAGAGTGTAGATGTAGACGCCATCCACCCTGGCTACGGATTCTTATCGGAAAACATCGAGTTTGCCCGCCGTTGTGAAGAAGAAGGCATTACTTTCATAGGGCCGACGAGTGAACATTTGAATATGTTCGGTGATAAGGTCAAAGCGAGAGGCCAAGCAATCGATGCTGATATTCCTGTCATTCCTGGTAGTGATGGACCGGTCAGTGGTCTTGATGAAATTCGGAAATTCGGTGAACAACACGGCTATCCATTGATGATCAAAGCCGCTATGGGCGGTGGCGGTCGCGGTATGCGTGTCGTGCGCAGTGCGGATACATTGGAGGAGTCTTACGATCGTGCCCGCTCAGAAGCGCGTGCAGCATTTGGCAGCGATGATGTTTATGTAGAAAAGCTGATAGAAGAACCGAAACACATTGAAGTGCAGATCATCGGAGATCATGAAGGGAACATCGTCCACCTTTATGAGCGGGACTGTTCGGTCCAGCGAAGACACCAAAAGGTCGTAGAGGTAGCCCCGAGTGTTTCTTTAAGGGAACAGCTGCGTGAAGACATTTGTGATGCAGCGGTCAAACTGATGAAAAATGTCGATTACCTGAATGCAGGGACCGTTGAATTTCTAGTCACAGGGGACGAGTTTTTCTTCATTGAAGTCAATCCGCGTGTCCAGGTTGAGCATACGATTACAGAAATGATCACAGGTGTCGACATCGTTCAAACGCAGATCATGATTGCCGAAGGCCATTCTTTACATGCACCACCGATCAATATTCCTCATCAAGAAGACATCCGCACACACGGGTATGCGATTCAGTCCCGTGTCACGACGGAAGATCCGTTGAACAATTTCATGCCGGATACCGGTAAAATCATGGCTTATCGTACAGGTGGAGGATTCGGCGTACGTCTGGATGCAGGGAATGGATTCCAGGGAGCGGTCATTTCCCCTTATTATGATTCCTTGCTCGTGAAATTGTCGACGTGGGCTCTGAGCTTTGACCAGGCCGCTCATAAAATGGTTCGTAACTTGAAAGAATTCCGTATCCGTGGAATCAAAACGAACATTCCGTTCCTTGAAAATGTCATTCAACATAAGCAATTCCTCAATGGCGAATACAATACGACATTCATCGATCGTTCTCCGGAACTATTCGTTTTCCCGAAAAGAAAAGACCGCGGGACGAAAATGCTTTCCTACATTGCCGACCGGACGATCAACGGATTTGAAGGGTATGGCAGCCGTAAGAAACCGGCTTATTCCAAACCTCGTATGCCGGATGTAAAATATTCCGAACCGATGCCTGAAGGTACAAAACATATACTGGATGCAAGAGGTCCGGAAGGCTTAGCACAATGGCTGAAAGAGAGGGAAGAGGTACTGCTGACGGATACGACATTCCGTGATGCCCACCAGTCCCTGCTTGCGACCAGAGTGAGAACGAAGGACCTTGAAAATATCGCTGAACCGACGGCACGGCTGCTCCCTGAGTTGTTCTCGATGGAAATGTGGGGTGGAGCTACCTTCGATGTTTCCTACCGTTTCCTGAACGAAGATCCTTGGCAGCGTTTATTGAAGCTGAGAGAAAAAGCGCCGAACGTATTGTTCCAGATGCTGTTGAGAGCTTCAAATGCAGTCGGGTATAAAAACTATCCAGACAACTTGATCAAAGAGTTTGTTGAGAAAAGTGCCAACGCAGGAATTGATGTATTCCGGATTTTCGACAGCTTAAACTGGGTGGAAGGGATGAAGCTTGCGATCAACGAAGTACGTGAGAACGGAAAAGTTGCAGAGGCGACGATGTGTTATACAGGAGACATCCTCGATCCAACTCGTCCAAAGTATGATTTGAATTATTACACAAAACTGGCTAAAGAGCTCCAAGATGCAGGTGCTCATATATTGGGAATCAAGGACATGGCTGGTCTGTTGAAGCCTGAGTCTGCTTTTCAGTTGATATCTAATCTCAAAGAGTCCATCGATATTCCGATCCACCTGCATACCCATGATACGAGTGGGAATGGCATCTTCACGTATGCAAGAGCGATAGAAGCTGGTGTGGATGTTGTTGATGTGGCCACAGGTTCTATGGCTGGTTTGACATCTCAACCGAGTGCGAACAGCCTCTATTATGCTCTGGAAGGAAACAAACGTAAGCCGAACATCAATATCAAGGCCTATGAAGAGCTGGGCCACTATTGGGAAGATACCCGCAAGTACTATCAAGATTTCGAAAGTGGCATGATTGCTCCACATACAGAGGTTTATGAACACGAAATGCCGGGAGGGCAGTACAGTAACCTCCAGCAGCAGGCCAAAGCCGTAGGACTTGGAGACCGCTGGGATGAAGTGAAAAGGATGTACCGCCGTGTCAATGATATGTTCGGAGACATCGTAAAGGTTACACCGTCTTCCAAAATCGTCGGTGATATGGCGTTGTTCATGGTACAAAATGACTTGAACGAAGATGATGTGTATGAAAATGGAGAATCGCTGGACTTCCCGGACAGTGTCGTGGAATTTTTCCAAGGTTATCTGGGTCAGCCATATGGCGGATTCCCGTCAGAACTTCAACGCATCATTTTGAAGGGGCGCGAACCTATAAGCGTCCGTCCAGGAGAGTTATTGGAGCCGGTTGATTTCAATAATTTGAAAGAAACGTTATTCCATTCCTTGGACCGTCAAGTCACCAGCTTCGATATGATCAGTTACGCGCTTTATCCGAAAGTGTTCATGGATCACCAGAAATTCCGTGAGCAGTTTGGAGATATGTCCGCTCTGGATACACCGACTTTCTTCTACGGAATGAGGTTGGGGGAAGAAATCGAAGTAGACATCGAGCAAGGAAAAACGTTGATCGTCAAATTAGTGTCTGTCGGTGAAGCTCAAGTAGACGGAACAAGGACGCTGTACTTCGAACTGAATGGTCAACCTCGTGAGGTCGTTGTCCGAGATGAAAACGTCAAAGCCACTGTTCAGCAGCGCCCTAAAGCGGACAAAGGCAACACGAAGCACATTGGTGCGAGTATGCCGGGTACCGTTATTAAAGTGATCGCTGACAAAGGCGAGAAAGTGAAAAAAGGAGATCACCTCATGATTACGGAAGCCATGAAGATGGAAACGACGGTGCAGGCACCGTTCGATGGTGTAATCAAAGATATCTATGTCGAAAACAATGAAGCCATCCATGTCGGAGACCTTTTGATCGAATTCGAATAAAATAAAAAGCCCTGCAGTCATAGAGACTGTCAGGGCTTTTTTGTTAGTTTTTCATTTTTACTGCTTCTAGAGGATAATAAAAGAAAGTAAGATAACAAGCCTACATACAAAGAGATGACGAGTGCATGTAATAGAGCAAGGCCTAAATGGACATAGCTAACAATTAATAAGGCACCCAGAATCACTTGAAGAATGAGTAAACCAGAACCGATTCCCCAGCCGTTGGTCATGACGGAACTGTGTCTGTATTCTTTCCATGCTTTTTTAAAAATCAGGAGTGTCCATATAACTACAATGCTTGCAGCAAATCGATGCCCCATTTGAATCCATTGCCCGAGTCCATAAGAGGCAAAGTCCAATGGGGAAGCATTGGAACAGAAAGGCCAGTTCAGACAGGCCATACTGGAGTACGTATGTCTGACTAGGGCTCCGGAGTATACGACGCCTAATGTATATAACGTCAACATGTATATTTGTATCCTGAAGTCTTTTTTTATCCATAGAGACTGAGCGTCGAACTTTCGATCGATTTCAAAAATGATGATCGTCAATAACAAGACAGCTGAAAAAGAAACAAGTGAAATTCCGAAATGCATGGCAAGTACAAAATCTGACTGCCCCCATTTAACAGCTGCAGCTCCAATCAATCCCTGCATCAATAGAAAGAAGAATGCAAGAAAGGATAGAAACTTAACTTCTCGCACATGTCCGACCATTTTCCAGGCAAGTATGGATAGTAACAACACCATTAATCCGACACCGCCGGAAATGACGCGGTGGCTCAGTTCTATGATAAGAGCCGTATCAATTTCTGATGGAATCAACTGTCCATGGCATAGTGGCCAGCTTTTTCCACATCCCATGCCTGATTCTGTCTTCGTGACGAGAGCTCCGCCTAACAGCACCAATAACATGCCGAGACAAGCAGCAACTGCCGTCGTTTTCAACCACTTCATAACTGTCCACCTCAATTTCGTACCAATAATAACTAGAAGTAAAATAGCCGAAGGATATCATACCACGTTGAAAAAAAGAAATCATTTTACATTGAAAAAAACTTGCAATAAAGGACAGGGTTTGCTAGAAATATAAAGGTGCTCATTTCTTGAGATTGTTGTCGACTTTCTCTGGAAATATTGATATCAAGCCTTTAATTAGGGTTATACCAGTGTGTGAAAAATGTGAAACAGCTTTCACAAAGTTGTCACATTTCCACAAAAATCTCCTAATTAAATAGATAGAACAAGGATTCCATGATACAATAATTTTGATGTTTCTTGTCAATTGTCTGGAAGAAAGACAAGAACAGGCCCGACCTTACGTCGAACTGTATGATTTTCACAATGAGCGTGAGGAAGGTAGAAGGAGGAAGATATTACGATGGACAATCCAAGAACAGTCGAATCTGCTTCTACAGAAATGATTGGCCGGTCGACTGTCCGTGAGTCTTCATTGTTAGCTGATATTAAAAGTTTGATCAAAGTAGGTATCATTAATTCGAATTTAATTACGACCTTTGCAGGATTCTGGTTAGCACTCTATTACACAGGATCTTCATTCATAGATCATTGGGTTACATTTTTGCTGACAATGTTCGGAACCGCTTTCGTCATAGCCGGTGGCTGCATCATTAACAACTGGTATGATCGAGATATCGATCCGATTATGTCACGGACTGTCAACCGTCCGACTGTAACAGGGACGATGTCATTATCCTTGATCAAAGCACTCGGTATAGGGGCTTCGGTTATAGGTTTTGTCATATTGATGTTTACGACCGTTCAGGCTGCCTTGTTTGGAGCTTTTGGATGGTTCGTCTATGTTGTCCTTTATACGATGTGGTCGAAGAGAAGGTATACGATCAACACCGTTATCGGTAGTTTTTCAGGGGCTGTACCACCGTTGATCGGCTGGGCAGCGATCGATCCAGGGCTTCAGTTAGAAGCTGTTATTTTATTTTTGATCATGTTCATCTGGCAGACGCCGCACTTCCTGGCTTTAGCTATGAAGAAAAAAGATGAATATGAGGCTGCGGGAATTCCTATGCTCCCTGTAGTCCACGGGTTTGAGATGACTAAGCGTCAAATGGTCATTTATGTGGCATGTTTGCTGCCTTTACCTATTTATCTTGCATCTCTCGGCAGTATATTTCTAATTACTGCTTTTGTTTTGTCTTTCGGCTGGCTTGTCCTTGGGATTGCCGGTTTCTTCATGAAAGATGACTACAAATGGGCGACTTGGATGTTCCTCTATTCGTTGAACTACCTGACAATCATATTCTTTATGATGGTCATCGTCACATTGCCATTCCCTTTTTAAAGTACTGGCTCATAAATTTTGAGCCGGTTCCAAAATAAATATCATGAAATCAAAAAGAGAAAGAGAGGTATCATTCATGAGAGGTTGGATGGGAAAATTCCGTTCTCTGTTGCTGTTCAGTGCTCTTACGTTGTTTTTGGCCGGATGTGGTCAGGAAAACCTGAGTGCCCTGAAGCCTGAAGGTTATGGAGCGGAATTATTATTAGATCTTATGTTGATCAGTATTGCGATAATGGTATTCGTATTTGTTATCGTAATGGCAATTTATTTCTTCGTGCTGGTCCGTTACCGTGAAAAGAAAGGCCAGGAAGATTTCGTACCAAAACAGACAGAAGGTAATCACACCTTGGAGGTCATTTGGACAGTCATTCCAATTATTCTTCTTCTTGTATTGGCTGTACCTACTGTTCAAGCTACATTCGACCTTGCTGACCAATCTTCCCAGGATGAAGAAGGTGTACTTACGGTTGAAGTTACTGGTAACCAGTACTGGTGGCACTTCAATTACGAAGGTCAGGAAATTGCGACAAGTCAGGAATTATACATTCCGGTTGGCGAGCGCGTGTACTTAGATATGAAAGCAAGTGACGTCATCCACTCCTTCTGGGTACCTGCCATCGCAGGTAAGATGGACACGAACCCAGGAGAAAACATCAACACGATGTATTTGGAAGCCTATGAAGAGGGCGTATATTGGGGACACTGTGCTGAACTTTGCGGACCTTCCCACTCTTTGATGGACTTCCGTGTTGTTGCAGTAAGTCCTGACAAGTTTGAACAATGGAAAGAAGATATGCAGAATGTAGATCCTGAAGCTGAGCCTGAAACGGCTTCTGCAAAAGAAGGACAAGAGTTGTTTAACAACAATTGCATGAGCTGTCACGCAATTGGAGGAGCATCTGCGGGTGTAGGACCGAACTTGACAAACTTCGGTAACCGCAACAAGATCGCAGGTATTCTTGAACCATCTAAAGAAAATCTTGTTGACTGGATCGTTCATCCAGATGAAATCAAGCCAGGTAACAAAATGCCTGCAAACATTGTCAATAAAGAAGAAGCAAGTAAAATCGCTGATTATTTGATGGGCTTGAAACATACAGACGTGGGTACTGAACTGGATTCTGTAAACAAGCCTAAAAACGATCAATAAGTTGCAATGAGATTGATAAGGGAGGTTAAAGCGTGAGTACTGCAGTAGCGCAAAAACGTGGGCTCGGCGCTGCGATTTGGGATTACTTGACAACAGTAGACCACAAAAAGATTGCGCATCTTTATTTGTATGCTGGTGGTTTGTTTTTCCTAATTGGCGGGCTTGAAGCCATGATAATTCGTATTCAGCTGATGAAACCGGACAACAACTTCATCTCAGCTGGTCTTTACAATGAAATGATTACGATGCACGGAACTACAATGATTTTCCTGGCGGCCATGCCGCTCATATTCGCATTAATGAACGCCGTAGTTCCATTACAGATAGGAGCCAGGGACGTTGCATTCCCATTCTTGAACTCTCTAGGGTTCTGGTTGTTCCTATTCGGCGGATTGATGTTGAACGTATCCTGGTTCACCGGTGGAGCTCCGGATGCAGGATGGACAAACTATGCACCGTTATCTACAACATCACCTGGACACGGAGTCGACTATTATGTCATGGGTCTCCAAATTTCCGGTGCTGGTACGTTGATCGGTGGTATCAACTTCCTGGTAACGATCGTTAACATGCGTGCACCTGGAATGACTTATATGCGTATGCCACTATTCACGTGGTCTGTATTCGTAACATCTACTTTGATTTTATTCGCATTCCCTGCTTTGACAGTAGGACTATTCCTGATGATGTTCGACCGTATGTTCGGTTCTGCATTCTTTGATGTAGGTCTTGGCGGTAACGCTATCATCTGGGAGCACTTATTCTGGATTTTCGGACACCCTGAAGTTTATATCCTGATCCTTCCATTATTCGGAGCGTTCAGTGATATCTTCTCTACTTTCTCTAAGAAACGTCTATTCGGATATTCTGCGATGGTGTTCGCAACCGTTCTTATCGGTTTCTTAGGATTCATGGTATGGGCTCACCACATGTTCACAGTAGGTATGGGTCCAATTGCTAACTCTATTTTCGCCGTCGCGACAATGGCTATCGCCGTTCCGACTGGTATCAAGATTTTCAACTGGCTCTTCACGATGTGGGGCGGTCAGATCAAGATGACAGCTGCTATGCTATGGTCTGTAGCTTTCATTCCATCCTTTACAATCGGTGGTATGACAGGTGTTATGCTTGCAGCAGCAGCAGCCGACTATCAGTACCATGATACGTACTTCGTTGTCGGTCACTTCCACTACGTTATCGTCGGTGGTGTAGTATTCGGTATCTTCGCAGCCCTTCACTACTGGTGGCCGAAGATGTTCGGTATCAAGTTGAATGAAAAACTAGGGAAGCTTGCTTTCTGGCCATTCTTCGTCGGTTTCCACTTGACGTTCTTCATCCAGCACTTCCTTGGACTGATGGGTATGCCTCGTCGTTACTGGGTATTCCTTGAAGGTCAAGGCCTGGAAACTGGAAACATGATCAGTACGGTCGGTGCATTCTTCATGGCGATCGGTACACTGATTTTCGTTTACAACGTCATTTATTCAGCGAAGAAAGAGAAAAAAGCAGACGGCGACGCATGGGGAACTGGTCGTACGCTCGAATGGGCGATTCCATCTCCACCGCCACACTATAACTTTGTACAAACACCACTTGTCCGTGGTTTAGACCCTCTATGGGTAGAGAAAATGGATGGCAAGGAAGGTATGACTCCAGCAGAACCGCTTGGAGACATCCACATGCCGAACGCATCATTCCTACCATTCATGATGTCATTAGGCACGTTCATCGCAGGTTTCGGATTCATCTATCAAGTCGATAACAAAGCTTGGTTGATTGCAGTATTTGCAGGTATGGGTATCCTTCTGGGCTCCATGCTGGTCCGTTCTGTGAAAGACGACTTAGGTCATCACATTCATAAAGAAGAGATTGAAGAAGATATTAAGAAAGGGGTGGCGAAATAATGAGTCATGAAGATGTGTTGAATCCGACAAAATTACCACATGATCCTGAAAAAGCCACCCTTGAAGGAAAAAATAAGTTTTTAGCTTTCTGGTTTTTCCTTGGTGGCGAAACCGTATTGTTCGCTTCTCTATTCGGAACTTATCTAGCACTGAATGGTTCCACCCAGGGTGAGAATACACCAGAGCACTTGTTCGGACTCGAGCTCGTCTTCATTATGACGATGCTCCTTCTGACAAGTTCATTGACCAGTGTCTATGCCATGTACCACATGAAAAATCATGACTTTGGTAAAATGCAGAAATGGTTGGGCATTACAGTAGCGCTTGGTTTCGCTTTCCTTGGTTTTGAGATTTATGAGTTCTATCACTATATCCATGAGTATGGATTCACCTTCAGGTCATCAGCCTTTGGCTCAGCCTTCTACACGTTAGTAGGATTCCACGGAGGACACGTATTGTTCGGTCTTTCCTGGATCGTAACGCTGATGATTCGTAACCAGAAGCGTGGCTTGAATCTTTATAATGCTCCGAAGTTCTATATTGCCAGCCTTTACTGGCACTTCATCGACGTTGTATGGGTATTCATCTTCACAGTTGTATACCTAATGGGAAAGGTGGGTTAATCAATGGCGTACAACTCCAAACCAGCTCATCACGAAGAATATCAACGTAAGCAGCATAGAGAAGAGATGAAACACCAAGTGCTTACATTTGCGCTTATGATACTTTTCACGTTCATCGCCTTCGGAATGGTAATAATGGAAGTGGATACCTATTTCATTATCCCGACCCTGATCATTCTGGCGATTGTGCAAGTTGCTTTCCAACTGTATTACTTCATGCACATGAAAAACAAAGGGCATGACATGCCTGCCTTGATGATGTATGGGGGAGCAGCTGTAGCGCTTCTGACCATCATCACTTTTACAACGCTTATCTGGTGGTAAGAAAGAATATTGAAAAAGACCGGTGCTGCCGGTCTTTTTCTTTTGTGTGACAAACATATGGCTAAATTATGAACAATTGTAATTTAGACGAATACACACTCGTTTTTTTGGCAAGAATTCGTTAAAATAGAGTCGTGTACCATAAACAAACCGAGGTGAGACACCAATGTGGTTAGAACTTCAAATATTCGGGTTCCGTGCGTTATGGAGTCCCGTTTATCTATTATTCGTTGTCATGCTAGCAGCGCTTTATTATTATTTAACCGGTCCACGTAGAAAAGCCGGAGAATCATACCCGACGATACTTCAGCAGTTGTCGTTCTATTCAGGCCTTGTGCTGCTGTATATCATCAAAGGATCGCCTGTCGATCTTTTAGGTCATATCATGTTTACAGCTCATATGACGCAGATGGCTTTATATTATCTGCTATTTCCGATTTTGATTATCAAAGGAATTCCAGAGTGGATGTGGAGAAACCTATACGACACGAAAGTCGTCAAATCAGCTCTACGCTTCTTCACTAAACCTTTATTGTCACTATTATTATTCAATGGACTCTTTTCTCTTTATCACATGCCTGCCATTTTTGATTTCGCAAAATCGAGTGAATGGGCTCATGCAATCATTACAACAATTATTTTAATTACGGCATTCGGTATGTGGTTGTCTGTATTCCCACCGTTGAAAGAGATGGATCGTCTCAGTCCGATTCTGAAAATCGGTTTCATTTTTGCAAATGGAGTCTTGATCACTCCTGCCTGCGGGTTGATCATTTTCGCAGGATCTCCTTTATACGATACGTACTCGCAGTCAGGCGCGTGGATTCAGGCGTTGAGCTTGTGTGTTCCTGAAAGTGTCCTTAGTGATTTAGCAAACAATTTAAGTGGCCCGAATTATTTCATGCCTATACCGATGATCGAAGACCAGCAGCTGGGTGGAATCATTATGAAAATTACCCAGGAAATCATATTCGGATCTGTAATCGCCTATATTTTCTTCAGCTGGTTCAACCGTGAGAGAGAAACGATTGATCCTTTGCCAGACCAGGTTCCAAGTGAAACGTAATGGAGAGGGAGGTCTATCTATCACTGATCGGCTTCCCCTTTTTCATGTATAAGATTCAAGAATGAAGAGGTGGATGTATGTCTTTACCATTATTACCAACACTGAGCACCACGTTCATCGTGCTTAGTGCAGTATTAGTAGCCATCGGCTGGGTGCTTATTGTAAAAAATAAACGTAAAGCCCACAAAGGTGTCATGATTGCTGCGGCTGTAAGTGCCCTGACATTTTTCATCATTTACTTAAGTCGTACTGTGTTTGTAGGGAATACCAGCTTCGGCGGGCCTGATGACATCAAAATCTATTATACGATCTTTTTGATATTCCATATCATCCTAGCAACCGTCGGTGCTGTATTCGGAATCGTTACACTGACTTATGCGTTCAAACGTAAGATCGTCAAACATAGAAAAATCGGACCTGTGACGAGTATCATCTGGTTCTGCACAGCCATCACAGGAGTCATGGTTTATTTGTTACTTTACATCATCTATGATGGTGGAACGACGACAAGTATGATCAAAGCGATCCTAGGAACTTAACAGATCAAGCAACGACTAAAGAGTCGTTGCTTTTTTTATACTTTCGAAAGGAAGGTATAAAACATTTGGCTCTGTTAACGTCTGTTTGATATCTTAATTAATTTTTTCTAGTCCACCCGTCGGGGATTGTGGTTTAGGTCCTTTCTTTGCCCTTCCCTTTCGTAGTCGGTGTAACGGCCTTCTCTTTATATGAGTATTTGATTTTAACGTCCACTTATTTTGAAGAGGTGGCATTGGGAATAGGAAGACTCCTGTGGGGTTCATGTTACCCCACGGAAAACGAGCATTCCAAAAACCGCCTCATACAAATTCCAGGACGGAGAGAGTTGAGACAAGCTAACGAATGAAATAGCAACACCAAGCAATAACAGTGTCTATTCGAGCTCTTTCGACTTCTTTAAAGAAGGTGGAAATGAAGAAAAGATGTAAGGAATGGAGAGACTTTATCGAATATTGTTTAATTTTGGCTCTTAAAAGGTATATAGTTTTGTAAGTCGAAATTATATACATAAAGAAAGGGATGCATATTCATGAATTTACGAACACCCCGATTACATCTGATCCCTATAAACCTTGAATTAGCACAAACCCTGATGAAGAATTCTCTCGCTTTTTATTACATGTACCAAATACCATGGAATAAAAACTGGCCTCATCCAGGATTGAAAGCGCTGCTTCCTATTTATTCCGAGAAACTTGAGCGGGATGAGACAGAGGTAGGATTCGGACCTTGGGTGATAATGGACATCAATGGGGATCATGTCATAGGAGATATTGGATTTAAGGGGAAGCCGGATGATAATGGTATTGTTGAAATCGGCTACCATATCGTTGCATCAGAGCGGAACATGGGCTTTGCTTCAGAAGCTGTCGATCATTTATGTCAATGGGCTTTCAAGGATCCTGAAGTGAAAGGCGTAGAAGCGCAGTGTGATAAGAATAATATCGCTTCACAAAAAGTGTTGATTAACAATGGCTTTTATCACACGAAGCGGGACAGAAACGTATTGGTTTTTAAAAAAGTTAAGAACGTCAAGTACACTGAAAGTAAAAAGAAAAAAGAATTATAAAAAGGCTGGAGCGATGCGCTCCAGCCTTTTCTATTGATCAGAGTTTTAAATTCCATTTGATGATTCCGGCTTCTTTAGCTGAATTGAAGGCGATGACAACAAGTGGACCGAGTATGAATCCAAGCAGCCCGATCAACTGCAGTCCAAGGTACATCGCTATCAGGGTAGCCAGAGGGGAGAGGCCGATATGTCTGCCCATCACTTTCGGTTCAACGGTACGGCGGATCGCTAATAATACGATAGCCAGCACCGCAAGTTTTGTACCTGTTGAAATATCTCCGATAAGCAGCATATAAATCGACCATGGTGCTAATATCACGATAGATCCAATGATTGGGATGAAGTCGATCAGCCATATGATCAGTGACATGATCAAAGCAACTTCAGGTGCAATCCATAACAATCCAGCGAGCGTTACGATGAAAATAAAAATACTCACTAAGAATTGTGCTTTCAGAAAGCCGAAAACGACATAAGCCAGGCGTGCATTCATGAACTTAACTTTCTCGGATGTCGCTTCTGTAAATTGGTCATGCATTTTCTCTTTCAGACGAGGAAGCTCCAGCATGAATAAGAATAATGCAATCAAATAAACAAGTAAGCTCACCAAGTATTCAGGAATCATCGTTGCAGCAGCCGCTATGTTTCCGAGTTGGAGTTTCTCGGAAATGGTTTCAGTGGTGCGATCGACTGCATTAGTCAATTCCTGGGACAGTTTATCAACAAATTCCTTAGGCATGTTTTGAGTAAAACTGTCCATGTTGCTTTGCCAGTTCAAGAGCACATTATTGATTTGGTTGATATATTCCGGTGCATTATCCGCCAGTTGGACAATTTGAGCGACAGCTCTTGTGACTGCAAACGTTCCCAGTATTCCCAAAGCGATTACGAATAAGAGAAAGACGAGTGTCACAGCCATTTTCCGGTTGATTCTAAAGCGGAACTGAATCCATCTGACCGTCGGATTCAGGAATAGTGCTGTAACAAAGGCCAAAATTAAGGGAATAGAAACAGGGAGAATGAAGTAACTGGCTACCAAAAGTACGAGTAAGAGAGTAATGATTATCCATTGTTTTTTCGTTAAGAGTCGAAACAATTTATGTAAGAGTCTCCTTTCCCTTAAATGATGCAGTAGAAGGGGACTTTTAAAAAAAAGCCGCTCACCATTATAGAATGATGTGCGACTCCTTTGTAAGATCCCTGTGAACCATGATCAAGTCGTCTGAGTTATTTGTGGTTGTCCGGGTTATTAGACAATTCCTTTACTTTCTCAAGTACTTCCTGGTTCTGGTTCTCTTCCGCCCATTTCTTCAGCTTCTCAAGAACGATATGTTCCGGAACCTGGCTGTGGTATTTTTCAGCTGGTCCCTGTACTTTTTGAATCAATGTTTTCGCTTTTTCAATAATCGCTTCAGAAAATCCTTCTTGTTCCCCATATTCTATACCATGAGGATAATAGTGGCGGCCAAGTAAAGGTGTCATCAGACGGATGACAGCATTCCCTTTGTCGACATCTCCTTCAATGGCATATCCTTGAATGCGGATATAATACGTAATGTTCTTTTCAGGTGCGTTCAATTTATAATCATAAGTTACGCGTTCGTAATCCCATGATCCACCCAAAATGAATCCGTTTCTCTCCATCAGTTCAGTCAATGGACCGAAATCAACCATTAGACCATCTATACCAGTACCTTCTAATTTCATCTCTTCCACCTCACAAATAAGTATGTATCTTCACTAATTTTAGTATGAAACCATGCAACTTGCAATTGGTCTGATTTTCAGAGCCGATTTCCTTCTTAATATCGACTTCAGCTCTTTTATTATACTATAAACGGACATCGGTTGCATGTAATAAATTTTACAAAACGGGCACACTAATCACGATGTTGAATTATTCAAAGGAGGATCTATCATGAAAAGCGTAAAAGACATTATGACTAGTGATGTATCCGTTTGTCGTACGGATGACTGTCTTTCAGATGCAGCTTCATTGATGAAGCAGAAAAATATTGGTGCTGTGCCCGTCTGTGACACGCAGGGCAACTTGATGGGGATGGTGACCGACCGTGACTTGGTCATCCGTGGTTATGCAGATAAAAGGCCGGATAGTGCTCCGCTGCAACAGGTCATGAGTGATCATTTATTCCACTGTACACCTGAATGTTCTTTGGAGGAAGCGAGCAGGATCATGGCTGAACACCAAGTTCGTCGTCTGCCTGTCGTAGAGAATGGACAATTGATGGGGATCATTTCATTAGGTGACTTGTCTATCGAGGAGATGTCTGATGAAGCAGCGGGAGAAGCTCTTCAGGATATTTCTGAACGTCCAGAACTCCACTAATTCATATCATCAAAGGCCTGCAAGGTGCAGGTCTTTTTATTTTTCGTATGTTTACATCATTCATTTGAACAGCTGATGTCCTTTTACTCTTATAATATAATCATAGCAACGTTTACTGGCGATTATACTTTAACTAATAGACGGATAAGGAGGGGCTGGGTATGAATAAAGCAGGGGTGTTCATTCTTCTCATCGGAGCATCTTTTCTATTCTTCCTGCTATTCAATAATGAAGGCCAAGTGGATACGGGTGCAGGCAAAGCAGAAGACATGCCGGCAGCAGAACAAGAGACGATGGCAGTCCCTGATGAAGATTCTAAGCAGAATTTTTCTCCTTCATACATGGGAGCTACGGAGTCAGAAATCTTAGCCATATTGGGAGATCCTGACCGGGTGGATCCAAGTGAATTCGGGTATGAATGGTGGATTTATGAAAAAGATCCATTTTTACAACTAGGCTTTGAAGAAGGACAAGTAGTGACCGGCATTTATTTTGATGGGAAGACGGATGAAGGGACTTTTGAAATTGGGCAGGACTATCAACAAATAAAAGAAGAGTTCACGTTTGATGAAAAGTATTCACTTGATAGCGAGGGAGCCTACACCCTGGAACTGACGGAGAGGGATATCCAAGAACGACCACTTGTCAGGGTGGGGGAAGAGTGGACCGCTCAATTGTACTTCGATAATGTGACCGATCAGCTGTTTGCTGTGAGGGTCATCAGAAATGATATATTATTGAAGCTTCAGCCCTACCGTGTAGTTTATCGGGGCGAATTGCCAATTCCGGAAAATCTGAATCGTCAAGATTGGAAAGCCATTGAGAGTGGAGTGGAACGACAGATCAAGGCGATGACGAATTACATCCGTTCCAGTCATGGACTAAGGGCCGTTTCCGGTCATAAACGGGCGTCTGCTGTCGCTTTCAAACATAGCAGAGACATGAATGTGAACAACTATTTTTCCCACTACTCATTGAATGGTGACAGTTTAAAAGATCGTCTTGAAGAAATTAATTATATAAAAGCAGGAGAGAATATTGCAGCTCAGTATGTTGATGCGACAGCAGCCGTCCATGGATGGCTGAACAGCCCCGGTCACAGGAAAGCGATGCTTGAGCCTGCCTATACACACCTTGGGGTGGGGGTGTATCAAAGGTATTACACACAAAATTTCTTGACGTTACCATGAACGTCCCCAAAAGGCCCGCATAGGCTATACTGTAGTTTTAACAGTGAGGTGTGGTGCTTATGAGTAAACAATCCTTACATCCAAGTGTCCAGCAATTCAAGAAATTCGTAAATGATCATCCGAAGGTAAAAGAGAAATTGAGGAAGGATCATAAGTTGATTCAGAGTTTTTATGAAAAGTGGGTCATATTGGGGGAGGATGATCCTTTCTGGAGCTCTCTGCCTTCTGTGAAAAAAGAAGAGCCCGGGAACAAGATGGATTGGATCAAACAGCTGGGGACATTGATGGAAGAAATCGACTGGCAGGAGGTCAGCCGACATATCGAGGATTTGAATGGGGCAATTGGACAATTTCAACAATTGATTTCCAATGTGAAAAAGGAGTCAAAAGCCAAGCGTGAAGAAATGCAGTACCCTTATTATTAATTTTTGGGGCAGTAGGTAGGAATCATTCATTTCAATCTGCTGTCCCATTTGATAAGATGGTTATGGAGGTGGACATGTTACATGCTAGCTACAATGGAAATTGTCGATCTACTTGACCGTTCAGAAGAGATTGGCCAAATGGTCATGAATTCAGATACAATGCATAATTACCAGCAAGCCAAGCGCGAGCTGGAACAAGATAAAGAGGCCCAGAGGCTCATCAAGCAGTTCGCTGATATGAAGGAGCATTATGAAGATGTCCAGCGTTTCGGGAGATATCATCCGGACTATAATTCAATCATGAAAAAAGTCCGTACCGTTAAACGGGAAATGGACATGCATGAAAAAGTCGCTTTGTTCAAAAAAGCGGAGCGCGAACTTCAAAAGCTTCTTGATGAAATCAGTGAAATGGTAGCCTTCAGTGTCAGTGAACAGATCAAAGTGCCGAAAAACGGCATGGCTTTGACAGATACAGGCTGCAGTGGCGGCTGCGGAAGTGGAGGAAGCTGCGGTTGTGCCTCTTAATGGGTGAACCGGATGCAGTCATCACATAGGTTTCCACAACAGAACATTTTTCGTTGAGGAACCAAAAATCGAACACGGTACACATAGGACGCCTGATTTTTGCGAACGAAACTCATCGCAAGAGTCAGGCGTTTTCCTCTCATTGCCTTCGCCGCACATACTTTTAGTATATCCTCGACCTCTGTACGCGTAACTTCCGGCTTTGGTTCAATATATACAAACGGAAGACCGGTGAAAGTCTTAAAGACGACAGAAGCCAGGTCGGAATGACGGGTCAGTTGAGTTTCAAAAATTTCAAAGGCGCGTTCATGATCAGTCATCAATGGATTCTACTCCTTCCTGTCAGGAATGATTGCTGAAACTTGATACATTTGGTAAACTGACGTTAAATACTTGATAAAGTAGGGAGTCGCCATGATAAAAACGAAACGTCAAGGCATCATCGTATATTTTCAACATATGAAAAATGTCAGGCAGATCAAGAAACATGGGCATCTTATCCATGCTTCCAAAAAGCATAAATATGCGTTATTGTATGTCAACCAGGAGGATCTAGAATATAAGATGGAAAAATTGGATCGTCTACCATACGTTTCCCGTGTGATTCCTTCTTATAAACCTGAGGTCCGGACAGACTTCGAGAACGCGAAACCTGACAAAGCGAAACAGTATGATTATAAAATGGGAATTTAACAAAGAAGGGCATCCGTCAAGAAACGGATGCCCTTTTTATTGGACTAAAGAGAACCTTGAGTGAGTTTAGACGGTAAAAACTAAACGGCTCTACGTACACAAGGTTAAGTGTTTTTGTAGTAAGGCATTCATTACACGGGAGGGCGCGAGATGAAAGGAACAGCTTCGGTTTTAATGTTTTTTTATGCAGTTGTCGGAATGCTCTGGGTGGCGAATTCTTCCTATTTATTTTCCTGATGGGGTTTAACAAGCTGGCTGATTTCAATTACGCTCGGGTTGATTGTTTTTAAACAGATGAAAAAACAGGGAGACTCCTGCGGGAAAAAAGAACAAGGTGAGACCCCGGAGAACAGAGTTCGAGGAGGCTCAGCGTTCCCCGCGGAAAGCGGACTGTTTTCCCTTCCCTCACAGCCGCTGATTAAAGAACGGCCGAAACTACAGACGTATAAGAAATCAAATCGTTAAAAATATCGATAACGGACTTCAGAAAAATTTTAAAAAAACGAACTTCCGGGTAAATGGAAGTTCGTTCGATGAAGGGTCTAAGATAAAGGTGGAAGGAACTTGTTCATCCGTAAAATACCGATCAAATGTTGGTAAAACAAATCGGTTTCCGGGAAGACGTTCGATGGTTTGATGGTGAACTCTGCCACTTCTTTACCTGCTTTATGTGTCATTTCCTGAAAAAGATCGAAACGTTGATTCGATTTTTCATGAGGATTTGGAATCCCCTCACGGCAAATGTAAATCGGCTGAAACTTTTGATTTGCTGTCGGCTTCATGATCAGGGCGAGCGATGCTTGCGGTTCGCCGTTTTTCTCACAATAAAAGGCTACTGCATGCTCAATTCGTTCAGGCATCCGTGAACCGATTTCAATCAATTCATAGATGTCTGCATATCCTTCTCCGAGCTCGATGAATTTTTGTATCATGATGTAACTCTTCCTTTCCAATTCGCATCTAATCCTAAGATTAGCACGAAAAGAAAGGGTTGTGAACTCTCTCTATCTTCTATCAGTTCTGCTACAATAGTAGTAGATTAATGAGAAGGGAGGAGAAATTATGAAAAAGGTTTGGATAACATTCGTGACGCTGATATCTATTTCATTTTTGCTCCTCCTCTATCAATGGACGTTTGTACAAAATCATGATTCGAATGAAAAGAAGGATACCGCAGAAGTAACGGTCACGATCAAAGAAGAGGGAGTGGGAGTCCTTTCCTTATACAAATCGATTGAACCAGGGACTTATAAGCTTATATTTCCGGAAGGGTCATCACAGTTGAATTGCACCCTGGAATCCGGCGCAGACTGCCGGATCATGGATGGAAACAATACGCCAACCGTTCATTTAGAAAACGAAGAGACACTTACGATTTCCTATCAAAGAGAACCGTTACAACGCGACCGTCTCATGGATTGGATGATGGACCTGGAGAAGAACGATCAGACTGTGGATTTTTCCTACACCATAGCGATTCAGGACTACATCCATTTGGACAGGACCTGGGCAGGTCTGTCTGAAAAGACTTCAGACATTCGACAAGAGTATGTACGATTCCATCAATTCTCTGCAGTCAATCAGGCTTCATTTCCACTTTTATTGGTAGAGAAAAACCGTGATTTCTGGATGGGAACTAAAGGAGTGGTCACGTTCCCTGAAGAAAAGCCGCTGTCTGATGCTTTTAAAAAGAATTACAATCAACTGGCTGTGGATTATCCTCCGAAAATAGTAGAAGTGGATAAAAAAGAAGCTGTATCGAATAAATATTATTTGGCCTTTAAAGACCGAAGTGTTCCGAATATGGACCGGGTGATGTTCGAGCAGTTCATAAGTCTGTATACGGACAAGAATGAAAAATGGCTCGTTGATGCGTTATCCACTATCATATTCACCTCTGACGACCAAGGGGAAGTAAGTGGACCTATGGAGCGATTACCATTCCAATTCAATGATGAGCAGCGTGAAGAGTTGAAGCAGGAGTTATTGAAAGTCAAGGACACAGATTCCATAGTGACTGCTGCCGATCAAGCACTCTCTGAAATTGAAGGGATGGATGTGGAGTTTTTCAAGCAGGTTCAGGAGAACGAAGGAAAAACACCTCTCTACTTCACCTATCCAAAAACACTCTTGGTAGATGGGGAAGAAGTAGATTGGAAAGCTGTCAATTGGAAGAAGAACGTCTACTATCCTTTCAAAGCACTGACAAATTCTTTAGAATACCCGGTGACGGAATTCAACAAAGGAAACTCCTACCGGGTCAGACTTCCGAATAACGAGTACCGTTTTTACAAAGACCAGTCGATCTTCATAAAAAATGAGCAGGAGTTCGGAGTCGCCTCTGACTTACTGGTGAAGATTGATAATCAAATTTTCATGAAAGAGCAGTATGTGAAAGATCTTTTAGGTGTAGACATAGTAGAAAAACAGAATATGATTCTTATGCAAAAAAAATAGGGCCGTCCGAATGGACAGCCCTTCTTTTTTACACTCTATCCGAGGGTGTAAAAAAGTAAAGGGAGAGGAGAAACCGGAGGAAGTACTTATGGGGATGTAAGCCTTCTCCGTTTTCAGAAGCAGTTTGTTCCGCTTCATCAGCTAGTATGGACAACGGATTGTTAAAATATTCATGTATCAATATATTTTGCTTACATTCAGTGAAGTTTCCTGAAAGGTTCTTTTTATGGTAGGATTATGTAGAATGATGACTAAAGAGGTGTTTGAATCATGCGCGTGGTTTCTGGTGAATTCAAAGGAAGACAATTGAAATCAGTACCGACTCATCAAACTCGTCCTACGACTGATAAAGTGAAGGAAGCTGTCTTTCATGTCATCGGTCCTTATTTTGAAGGTGGACGGGCCTTTGATTTATTTGCAGGAAGCGGTGGCTTAGGGATCGAAGCCTTGAGTCGCGGAGCGGATTCCTGTGTTTTTGTCGATCAACAACCGAAAGCGATCCGTACCATACACGAAAACGTCCGTTTATTGAACATCAAAGATCGAGTAGAGGTTTTCAGAACGGACGCATATCGAGCAATCAAAGCGGCTGGTAAAAGAGGTTTGACTTTTGACTATATTTTCTTGGATCCTCCTTATAAAAAGTTTTCTTATCAAGAACTTATGGAAGCTTTGTTAGAACACCAATTAGTAGCTGAGGGTGGCGTCGTCGTCTGTGAACATGACGCATCTGAAGAAATTCCTGAATCGGTGGGGAGATTGAACCTCATAAAAACAGATCATTATGGAACAAATATAGGTGTATCGATTTTTCAGTAAGGAGGAAAGCATATGACACGTCTGGCTATTTGTCCGGGGAGCTTCGACCCGATTACATATGGACACTTGGATATCATCCAAAGAGGAGCTAAAGTTTTTGATCATTTGATCGTCGCGGTCTTTAATAACCAAAGCAAATCACCGTTGTTTGACGTAGAGGAACGTCTTGCATTGATCAAAGAGGTCACGAAGGATATGGATAACGTATCCGTGGATTCCTGTGAAGGATTGTTGATGGAATATGCTGAAGAGAAGAATGCCCAGGCCATCATCAGAGGGTTGAGAGCAGTCAGTGACTTTGAATATGAAATGCAGATCACATCGATGAACCGGAAGTTGAACGAAGAAATTGAAACGTTCTTCATGATGACCAATAATCAATATTCGTTCTTGAGTTCGAGTATCGTCAAGGAAGTGGCGAGACATAAAGCGGACACTTCAGATCTTGTACCACCTGCTGTTGAGAAGGCTTTAGAGGAAAAGTTCAATAGTTAAAACACATAAAAACAACCACTGCGCAATCTGCCGCAGTGGTTGTTTTTATTTGACCATGCCATCTTTCATCACCCTGATGAGAACCATTGTTGAAATCATCACTAGAGTGAAGGGAGGCCCAAACGTCTCAAATGCTTCCATAATCGGCTCTGTGAACGTTTCCCTCGGATTCCAAATGGGTAGACTTTGATTAAACCATTCCGTGTTTTGATACAACCAATAACCGAGTATGACGAGGAAGGCTGATAAGAAAGCCTGCCCGATTCTTGCCAGTGCATAAGGTTTGAAACGGATATCTGTATCCGCAAGCAGACTGGCTATTTGTGCCTGGATGGAAAATCCGTGAAATCCCAAGATGAAACTCACTAGAATCAATTGGGAAAGAAGCGGTTCATGGGTCGCAGTGATTGCACCGATTCCCGTTGTCAATTCAAGCATTCCAGCCATCAAAGGCGCATGGAAGGTCTCAGGCAGAGGCGTCCAGGATAATAAATGTGAAATGAGATGGATCAGTCCGGTCTGCTTCAACAGCTCAGTCAAAACGGAAAATAACATAATGAAACCGCCGACCATAAGCAGTGTATCCACAGACCTGGTCACGGCATCTCCCATCAGACGTCCCAGGGAACGGCCATCTTGTAAACGGGAATGATGCATGCGATGGATAGCTTCTCTCCACGAAGGCGAAGTCTTATCTCTCACCCAGGCGTATCGATCTTCTCTCCGCTTATAATATCTCATCCCTATTCCTACAAGGAAATTTCCTCCGTAGTGGGCGAAAGCGATCAATGCACCCAAGGAAGGGTCGTGAAAAAAACCGACTGCCACAGCCCCGAAAATGAACAAGGGACTTGAAGCGTTTGTGAAGGATACGAGGCGTTCGGCCTCCACTTGGGAGATCTGGCCTTTCCGTCTCAAATCGGCCGTCCACTTCGCCCCTGATGGGTAACCGCTTGCCATACCCATGACCCAGACGAAGCCTCCAGAGCCTGGAACATTGAAGAGAGGGCGCATCCATCGTTCACTAAGGGCCCCCAGGCCATGAACGACTCCGAAACCAATCAGCAGTTCAGCTGTTACGAAAAAAGGGAGAAGGGATGGGAAGACGATTTCCCACCATAAACTCAATCCTCTGATGCTTGCAGCGAGCACTTCTTTAGGAAAAAGGATCAATGATATCGCCAGGGAGAGGCTCACTGAAGTCAGCCACAATGTTTTCAGCATTGAAATGGTCGAAACCCCCTTATGACTAGCGGTTTTCTGTACTTCTAGAATCATCCATAGTAGAATGGGTATAGATTTGTCAGAAAAAAAGACTTGTCTACTCTATACAAATTGTACGCTCATATGTGAATCGTTTATTCCATAAAATATAGTGAAGGGCGAAGGAGGAATGTCAAGTGAAGCGTCCAAAGGTCGGTTTGGCTTTAGGTTCCGGAGGAGCACGCGGATTTTCACATTTAGGCGTGTTGAAAGTGCTGAAGGACAATGACATTCCCGTAGATATGGTAGCAGGAAGCAGCATGGGAGCTCTTGTCGGCTCTTTTTTTGCTGCAGGCCAGCAAGTCGAAGATATGTATAAACTGGCGTTTACGTTCAAACGGAAATATTACCTTGACTTCACTGTTCCGAAAATGGGTTTTATTCAAGGACGAAGGCTCAAGGAATATATCCGTTTATTTACATTTGGGAAAAACATCGAAGACTTCAAAATACCGATGGCCGTCATCGCGACGGATCTCTACGCCGGAGAAAAGAAGATATTCACTGATGGACCAGCAAGTGATGCCGTCCGGGCAAGTATCGGTATTCCTGGTATATTCGTACCTGAAAGGATCGATGACCGCCTTTATATCGACGGCGGCGTCATGGACCGGGTACCGGTGTCTGTCGTCAAATCAATGGGAGCGGATATTGTCATTGCTGTCGATTGTGCTCATTTTGACTCCGACCCGAATATCAATTCGATTTATGATGTCATCATTCAAAGTATCGATATCATGCAGGATGAACTGGTCACGGCTATGGGTGTGTCATCGGATGCCGATGTCATGATCCGTCCCGATGTCTCCAGTTACAGTTCCAGAGCATTCACCCAAATTGAAAAAATCGTCGAGGCAGGAGAGCAGGCAGCTCAAGCTCAGCTGGATGAAATAAAACGAACACTTGCTGGATGGAAGGAGTCATAAAGATGAAGGCAAACAAGCGCATTCTGATTACAGCCATTATTACCATATTAATTGCAGCTTTTCTGGGAGCATACAGGCTTCCTTTTTATATTTATAAACCGGGTACCGCAGATGCATTAGATCCCATTGTCGAGGTTGTAGACGGGTATAAGAGTGAAGGGGATATGCATTTAGTGACTGTCAGAGGAGGGCAGGCGACTCCCCTTCAATGGGTATGGGCGAAGCTGAGACCTTATCACCAGGTGTATTCCATAGATCAAATCTATCCTGAAGGAATTTCAGAGGAAGAGTACCACCATGCCCAGCTTAAAATGATGGAGTCCTCGCAGGAAGCGGCTAAAGTAGTGGCATACAAAGCCGCAGACCGTGACATCACTATCAATTATGAAGGTGTATACGTCATGAGTGTAATAGAAGGAATGCCTGCAGAAGGGAAACTGAAATCGGGCGATGAAATTACGGCTGTGGATGGGAAGGAAATCCAGGAATCCAAAGACTTGATCGATTATGTGAGTGATATGGGTGAAGGTTCAAAAGTAACCTTGACGGTGAACCGTGATGGCGAAACGCTGAAAAAAGATATCGAACTCGCTCCTTTCCCGGATACCCCCGACAAGGTCGGAGTCGGTATATCTCTCGTAACCGACCGGTCTATCAAAGTAAATCCTGAAGTGAAGGTGAAAAGTGGTGAAATCGGCGGCCCAAGTGCCGGATTGATGTTCTCGCTCGAAATTTATGACCAATTGACAGAAGGCGATTTGACAGGAGGAAAGCTGATCGCAGGTACAGGTGAAGTCAATTATGATGGCGATGTAGGGCGCATCGGAGGCATCGATAAGAAGGTCGTCGCTGCAGCTGACAAAGGAATCGACGTCTTTTTTGCACCGAACGAAGAAGGCAGGGAAGACTCCAACTATCAAATGGCTAAAGAAACGGCAGAAGATATCGGAACAGATATGAAGATCGTTCCGGTCGACACGTTCCAGGAAGCATTGGAATACTTGCAGAAGTAACAGTTTGAAAGAGTAAACCATTTTGGGTTTACTCTTTTTTAATTTTCAGTCAAAAAATAACGGTTGTATGATAGGATGATAAGTATAATTTTAACAGAAAGATCGCCCTCGGTCTTAAGCCTAGGAGCGGATGATCACCAACACCATAAGTCTAAACAGCCCCAAATGAAAATCATAAGGGAGGTTTTATTTTGAAAAGATGGTTGATTTCACTACTTTTTATAGTGTTCTTAATGGGTTGTACAGGTAATGATTCCAGTGTGGTCGTTACAGAAAGCGTTCTGCCTGATGAATTTCACGAGGTAGCGTATGAACAGGAAAGGAATACGCGGCAGTATCTCGTCATGAAGGCGTCCGATTCTTCTACGCTCGATCAACTATGGAATTATTACAATTTCCAAGGGAAACCGAAGGAGATGGAATTCAAGGATAAAGGAGTGATTTTCATAGGTACATATGAGTCTTCATGTAAATCTGTGGTAAGTAGTATAAAGAAAAAAGAAACCGAAATTCATGTTGATCTCGATCAGGAAATGAGTTCGGGTGGATGCGCGGATATCGCTGAACCAAGGTCTTTTGTCATCGAGTGGGATAAAGATGAGGTGAAAGAGCTAAGCTTTGTGGTATTCAAGGAGGGGCATGACGACATTCGCGTTCCCGTTAAATCTTTAGTTGAGATGGAGGAGTAAGGAAGGATGGGGTGACCTTTTTTAGTAAGCTCACCATGCGCGGATTTCAGTTTTTTTAATATCCAGCTGCTTCTACAAGATGATTAATGTTTTCCTTTTTCTATACATAGGATGAATGGGAAGCATCCCTTACCGGCTGAAGGGGGAGGTCATATGATATCTGTAGTGGCTTGTACGATGAGAGCTGATTTTATTGAGCACCTGATTAATAATTATTCGAAACAGTCGTTACAGGATAAGGAACTGATCATCATTTTGAATCATTCCAGCTTAGATAAGAGTAAAGTAAGAGAGCAGTTGGATGAAAAGAATGTTTCCGCCCGGCTTTTCGAGTTTCCAGAAAAGGTGACGTTAGGAGAATGCCTGAATTTCGGGGCCGCTCAAGCGAAATATGAATACGTGGCTAAATTCGATGATGATGATTTTTACGGAGAAGGGTACCTTGAAGAAGCGGCTGAGGTTTTGTCAGAAAAAAAGTGTAAAGTGGTAGGGAAGAGCACTTTTTACATCTACTTCAAACAAGATGGGATGCTGCGGCTCTTTCACCCGAATTGTGAAAACAAATGGATCATCAGGAAGAATAATCGATCTTATAGTGCCAATGACTTCATCAGTGGAGCGAGTCTGGTGTTTGCAAAGGACATTATGGAGAAGGTCAAGTTCCCTGCAGTGAAGTACGCAACCGATGTGGGTTTTCAAAAAGAGTGCTTTAAAAAAGGGATTCCTATGTACTCCACAACAAAGCTCCATTATGCTTACATCCGGTATCCCGGAGCAGCCCACCACACTTCAAGAGCCAGAGACCATGATTTAAGGGGAGGCACAACAGAAGTGAAAGAGATTCCCGATGGTTTAGATTTTTTATGATATCTCTTAAGACTTTTACAAAGAAAAGGAGCCAATCCATAAAAAGATTCGGCTCCTTTTCTTGCTCAAGAATTATTCTTTCTTTCGTACTCATCTTCATACTCATTTCTTAGCTGGAAATGGTGAACCAATCGGATTGTAGGGCGGATCAGCATTTGTACACTTCCCAATACAAATAAAGTGACCCCCCACATTTTCAGAGTTTCAAAATAAAAACATATACTACCTATCAAAAACCAAAGACCTAATAAAACATCATTGATCGTGTAAAGAGTATCATAACCTTTTTTTACAAACAGCCCTTGCTTTCCCATTTTAATCTCTACATATTGTTCTTTGCTTTGGGTTTGGGCATTAGCCGATTTTTGTTGCTGTTCACTCATGAAAGCGCCCTCCTTGAGACTTGGTCATTTACAATAGAGTTACCCTCTTGAGCCCAGTTTAAAAAGTCAAACCTGAATCGGTGGTCCGAATTCCCTTTTCATACGCTCCACTTTCATTTTTGGATCTGTGACTGCGTAATAAGCCGCAGCCGCTCTTTCTTCCAAATCAAGCATAGGATGGTCCAGCTGCTGAGGCTGTGTGATCAAAGGAATATCCATAGCTTTTTTTTGATGGCGCAAATATCGTTTGCCATGGTCGGTCATCCCGAGAATGCGGGCGTATGGCGGTGCGGGCTGTCTCAACATCCGACCTGCATCCTCTTTGCTCGTCCCTATCAGGATATGGACGAGAGTCCTCTGCAGGCGGGTCCATGTGTAGCGTTTCGTTTTTAATTCGGACATGAATTCCTGGAAGCTGGTCGCTTCTTTTATCGTCCTTTTCAATCGGTGCTCCAAGCCTTCATCAACTCCATGAATTTGACGAAGATCTTCCTCAATCATCGTTAAAACTTTAAATTGCAGGAAAGGGAAGTAAAGCTCCCAGTCATGCCATATTCCTATTTTCTCTCTGTATGTGTTCAACATCTCCTGTGTGATGCTTGGTATGGCTTCTTTTACATCAGTCTTAATTTCATTATCAGTCATCAGCTGTTTTCGAATACTTGTCGCACTGGCTACTTTACCTGTAATCGTTTCATCATGATAATGGTTGTTTTGACGCTTGATAGTCATCGGTTCAACATCATTTGTATACGCGCGGATTTGTTTGACATAGCTGTAACCGAGAATATTGTTCGGCTGAGTCAAATCGATGCTGTCAGAGGGCAGTTTTATAGCTTCATAGCCTAAACGGGAAGCTTCAGGGAAAGAAAGACCTTCATTCAGGTGCTTGCGTAAAACTTCATCGTAAATACCAGAATGCTCCTGTAAATGTTCATAAGCTGAGTTGAACCCTTCGATCGATCCGCTCTCACTTCCAAAACAGATGGCATCTACACCCACTTCTGCCAAAGTCTGCACCGAACCTTGACTGAAAAAATCGCTGTGTTCGACAGCGAAGATGTAGGGGAGTTCCAATACGAGATCTGCCCCTGAATGCAAAGCAGCTTCCGCCCGGTGCCATTTATCGATGATGGCGGGCTCTCCGCGCTGAAGGAACGGTCCGCTCATGATCGCTATCATGCATTCAGCTCCGGATTGTTTTTTTGATTGTTCGATATGGTAGGCGTGCCCATTATGGAATGGGTTATATTCGACGATCACTCCGCATGCTTTCATGGATATCTCTCCTTGGTTTCGTTTTCAAGCCCATCTATTGATTGAATGTACCGTTTATTTTATCATGGAGGAGAGAAAAATTCGCATGAGACAGGAAAAATGTGTTATCTTAATAAAAATCGATGCCTGTTTGTTTTCAGGGTGTAAAGAAAAAATATTGACAAATAAGCAAAATCCTTTTACAATAACTTTTGTTGCCATGAGGTGAGAACTATGAAATTTCCTCTACAGAAACTGAAGCAGACAGGCGATGAGCCGTTTGTTTTTGAAGATGATGTAGATATTCGCGAATTAGAGGATTTGAACAATGACATTCGCAGGATTTCCCCTGTTCATGTCAAAGGTCAAGCCATAACACGAGGGAACGATATAACCATAACTTTTACTATTGAAGGTGAAATGGTATTGCCTTGTGCACGGACGTTAGTCGATGTGACTTATCCTTTCCAAATAGATGCACTGGAAGTTTTCAACCTTTCTCCGTATCATACCGAAGAAGGAGAAGATGAAGTTCATCCTGTGCATGGAGAAGTGCTTGACTTAACGCCTTATATCAAGGAAAATGTACAATTGGAGATTCCAACTCGCGTGTTTTCTGATGATGATGAGGCTCATGAAGAAGCCCTCCAAGAAGGAAAGGGCTGGCAGGTGGTTACAGAGGAACCAGAGGAAAAGAAAGTGGATCCTCGAATGGCTAAACTGCAATCATTATTAAACGAAGAAAATGACGAATAAGAAAATCTTCAAGGTTTTCGAATCGTAAATAAAGTAAGGAGGTGTACAACATGGCAGTACCTAAGCGTAGAACGTCTAAAAAGGTTAAAAACCAACGTCGTACTCACAAAAAGCTTCATGTCCCTGGCATGATCGAATGCTCAAACTGTGGGGAGTACACAAAACCACACCATGTTTGCAAATCTTGTGGACAGTATGATGGAAAACAAGTGATTAACGACTAATCACTTTCTAAGGAAGAGTCTGACTGATGTCAGGCTCTTTTTTTATTGGCTTTGTTAAAGTCTGTTGTTGATATTTTAAATGATTACTAAATAGTCCTCGTCTGAGATTTGGTGTCCGGTCCTTTATTGACTCAGAGCATGGGATGGCAGGGAAAACAGTCCGCTTTCCGCGGGGGACGCTTGAGTCTCCTCGAACTTCGTTCTCCGGGGTCTCACCTTGTTCCTTTTTCCCGCAGGAGTCTACCTGTTTTCCCTGCCATCCCGTTCGTAGTTGGAGTACCGAACTTCGTTAATGGCCTTTCCGCCCTTTCTACTTTGAAGAGGCGGCCTTTTAGAATGGCGAGACTCCTGTAGGATAAAGGTACATCGTGAGACCCCGGAAGGCGCAGCCTGAGGAGGCTCACGGTACCCCACGGAAAGGGAGTCATTCTAAAAGGCCGCCTCATACAAATTCCAGGACGGAAAGACACAAAGACACCAAGACACCAAGCAATAACAAAGCCGTTTCTTTTATGAAATTAACACTTCCAATAGCTTTCATAAACTTAGTAAACCCGTGTTCCTATGAATGGAAGTGTCAAAAGAGATACGTGCAAAAGGGTCATAAAGAAACATTGACTTTGAGAAAAAGTGAAAAATACGATTCTATCAACCCTCTTTTTTGCATAACTATAAGCAAACGATAGAGGAGGGATGGTATGGACGCCCCGAGACAAGATGCCTGGAAGGACGAGGAAGATCTTCTTCTGGCCAATACAGTTCTGAAATATATACAGGAGGGGAAAACTCAGCTGGAAGCATTTCAGGACGTTGCCGCGCAATTACGGAGGACGCCGGCAGCATGTGGGTTCAGGTGGAATGCCACAGTAAGAAAAGAGTATGAGGATGAAATCCAGCAAGCGAAACAAAATCGGAAAGGAAAGCGAGCAGTCTTCACTGCGACTCCTTCTCCTGATGGTGATTCTCCGATGTCGATCGATGCTGCGATCTCCTTCTTAAAAGAAATGAAAGTGAAACAAACTGAAGATACAGGGAAACAAAGGTTGGAATATGAACTGAAACAATTGAATGAAGACAATAAAAAGCTGCGGAATCAGCTGAAACAGTGGGAAGCAGCATGGAATGAAGTGGATAAACTCGTCCACTGGGTAAAGGAACGGCATAAAAGCCCGATTTAAGACGTCTTTTTGTTGTGTATGAAGAACATGGTGAATGTGAGAATGATGAAATCCTTTAAAGAGTTGCGTAATTTGAACAGTGGATGGAATGATTTACTGTCATAATTGCGCAATTTCATTTTTAGGGATTCAGAAGACACGATCGATATAGCAACGCATTATGTTTTATCCCCTCCTCCACAAAAATAAAAAGCCGCTACAGGGAAGCTGTAGCGGCTTTTCTTTATTTTTCATTATTCCGAAGCCGTGACATCTCTTTCTTCTACACCGCTCGGCATCCAAATCAACGGGTTTTCTCCTAAATCACGCTCGACATCATAATGAGCTTTTTGGAACCCCATCTTCTCCCAAAAGCCGTGAGATTTAATACGTGGGTTCGTCTTGATAGGGAGGTTGAATTCTTTAGCGAACTCTACGAGTGCTTTTCCATATCCTTGGCCCTGGTAGTCAGGAAGGACTTCTAATTTCCAAAGCTCCAGGTAATCCTGAGGGGGTTCGAAATAGTGGTCATACTTAGCACTTACGCGATAGAGGCTCATACGGGCGACTAAAGCGCTTCCATAATAAATACCGTAAAATGGTGATTCGCTGTCATTTTCTACAATATTGCTTTCAAGGTCTTCGAACATCGCCAGTTCCTGGTTGCCGTATTCCTTGAAGCGTTTAAACTCCTCAAGAGTTTTATAGTTCACTAATAGTGGTTCCACTTTTGTCTTGGTCATCATGACACAATCCCCTTTCATAGATCTGTATCTTCTTATATTATAATATAAAAATATTCAGAATGAAATGAACATTTGAGTTTTCGACATATTTTGACTGCCAACCCTATCGTCTGTCTGCTACAATAGGAAAATAGAAACCGAACGAAATGAGGGTCAAAAATGAATATTGGAGTGATCGGCGCTGGTTCGATCGGTCTGTTGGTGTCTTATTACCTGGGTCGTGAGCATCAAGTGCACGTTTATGTGAATAGAGAAGAGCAGAAGGACGGGCTCTCACGTAATGGAATTACGTGTTTACCAAAAGAAGATCAGACCCCGGTCCAAGCTCATTTGAAGAATGAAGGTTACCGCAACCACGATGTACTCATCGTCACCGTCAAGCAATCTCATTTAGATGAGGTATTAGCAACGAACTTGCTGGACGGGACGCCGGTTCTATTTTTACAAAATGGGATGGGGCATGTCGAAAAAGTCCAAACAGCCTGTGATGTTCCATGGGTCGGAGTGGTGGAACACGGTGCACTGAAAATCGGAGATACCGAAGTACATCATACGGGGAAGGGTAAAATAGCTATTGCCTCTATTGCACCGGATGGAAAGATTGCCGAAACCGCTGCTTCATTGAATACCAATGATTTCCCCATCGAATTTCACGAAGATTATTACGATATGTTGTCTTCGAAATTGGTGGTCAATACCGTCATCAATCCACTGACCGCATTGTTCGGGTTGAAAAACGGATGTATTCTTACCAACCCTTACATAAATGAACTCGCAGAGAAGCTTTGTGAAGAGGCCTGTTCTGTCCTGGAGCGCTCGTTTTCATATGAATGGAATCGACTACAGAAAATTGCAGACAATACGAAAGCAAACCAGTCGTCCATGTTGAAAGATATCATTGAAGGGAGACGGACAGAGATCGATGCCATCTCAGGTTATATCATAGAGAAGGGCGGTCATCCGGTTCCTTATCACCGGTTCATCGTCAAAGCCATTCATGCTTTAGAAGCGGAAAACAGGAGGGATTTATAATGAGTCAATTCATGATTTCGATGGTCGCTCTCATTCTGACGCTCCCTATTCCTTTCCTCGTCGTATTTTATTTTTTCGCTAGAAAGTGGTCGAGATATAAAACGAAAGCCGTCCATCGTACAGCTCATGTCTGTGCCCCGGTGTTCATCCTGGCTGTTCATGTGCTGGCGTACGTCATTTTTGAACAAAGTTTTTTAGCTTACATACTGATTTTCCTTTGCATAATTCTGGGGGTTTCCCTCATCGTGCAATATAAGCTCCATGAGGAAATACAACTGAGGCGTGCCTTCAAAGGTTTCTTCCGTGCGAGCTTTCTGATATTCACGCTATTTTATATGGGACTGACGTTGTACGGGTTGGCGGCTCGTTTGTTATCCTGACAAACAGATTAGATGAACTCTCTACATCTTTTATGTACAATACAATAGGATACATAGTAGGAATCACATTCAAGCGTATAAAGGAGTAGTTCATATATGCGTATCAACCCGATCCAGCTACAGTCGAAACAAGCACTTTTCAATGATTATAAAAATGATTTTTCAAATATAGCAGATAAATTCGAATACGATCCGAAAGATACTTCCATATGGGAGAGGCGGATGGAACATCTCCGCACAAGGTCCTATCAAAGAGATGCGCTGACAGACGTTCTGATTGACATGAACAAGCGCTGGAATGCACCGGAGTCGACGATCTCCACGATTGAGAAATTGAGAGACGAAGAGAGTTCAGTCGTCATTGCAGGACAGCAGGCCGGGCTTTTGACAGGTCCACTCTACACGGTAAACAAAATCATATCCGTCCTTCAACTGGCAAAACAAAGGCAGAAAGAATCCGGTCGACCGGTGCTTCCTGTCTTTTGGATTGCCGGAGAAGATCATGACTTCGATGAAATCAATCATCTTATGATGAAGAGTGAAGGGAAAATGAAAAAGATTTCCATCGGTCAGACACCGGAATCAAAAGCATCTGTCTCGGAAGTTGAAATCAATAAATCCAGTGCTGAGCAATGGGTGAAGGATATATTCGGAGCAGCTAAGGAAGCGGAATATACGAGTGAGTTCTATGAGCAGGTCCAAATGCTCCTTGAAGAATCCGAGACGTACAGCGACTTCTTCGCCAAACTTGTTTATCGGCTTTTCCCGGATGAAGGGCTCATCATCGTCGATGCTCATGACCCTCAAATTCGTAAATTGGAGTCACCTTACTTCTCTGCCATGATTGAAAACAATGAATCGATTGCAGGCGGTGTTTTTGCAGCTCTGCAGGTCAATCGTAAACAAGGGTATGAAATGAATCTCGACAGTGATTTGGATGACGCCCATATCTTTTATCATGATAATGGAGACCGCATCCTTTTAATGAAACAGGAAAACGGAAGTTACAGAGGGAAGAATAATGAGCTGACATTGAGTGAGCAGGAATTGAAGGAAACCGCGGAACTATCACCTGAGCGTCTCAGCAATAACGTGGTGACCAGACCATTGATGCAGGAATTTTTGTTTCCTGTCCTTGCCTTCATCGGTGGACCGGGAGAAATCAATTATTGGTCAGCGCTGAAACCGGCGTTCCGAGCCGTGGACTTAGAAATGCCGCCTGTATTTCCGCGCCTTTCATTCACCTTCATCGATCGTAAATCGGAACAGCACCTCGAACGACTGCAGATTGATGCTTCAGAAGCCATCCGACATGGAGTGGGTGAAGAAAAAATGAATTGGCTCGCTTCCCGGAGTGCTCCGCCGATTCACCGATTGAGTGAGCAGGTGAAGGAAGAAATCGATCGAATTCACCGCCCGTTACGGGAGAAGTCCTCTGAATTCGGTCCTGATCTGGAGCAAATGGCGGAGAAAAATCTGGATTACATCTTCAAACAAATCGATTTCCTTGAAAAACGGATGAACCAGTCCCTGGAGCAGCAGTATGAACACGAAGTTGCTCATTTCAATGATTTGGATCTGCTTTTACACCCATTTGGTGGATTGCAGGAGCGGGTGTGGGGCATCGTCCCATGGGTCACCCTATACGGTACAGACCTGTTCTGTCGCATCAATGAACACACGATCCCTTTCCATGAGGACCATTTTATCGTTTACGTATGAACCGGTCCTCCACTTCCCACCACATGCCGAATCTGTCAAAATAACCTTAAAATTCCTGCCTTTCGCGGCAGGAATTTTTTTCTGTAAAGAGAATTGAAAAAAGTATGTGGAGAAAAGTGGGGCGATGTGGTAAGCTGAACACAGAAGGTGGGGGAACTGTATGTTCATGGGAGAATTTCAACATAACATTGATACCAAAGGGCGGATGATCGTTCCCTCCAAGTTCCGTCAAGATCTTGGTGAGAGCTTTGTCCTAACCAGAGGTTTAGATCAGTGTTTGTTTGCTTATCCTATGGACGAATGGAAGCTGCTTGAAGAAAAGCTGAAAAAGCTTCCCCTGACAAAAAAAGATGCCCGAGCCTTCACTAGATTTTTCTTTTCAGGCGCAGTCGAGTGTGAGTTGGACAAGCAGGGGAGAGTCAATATCCCGCCACCGCTCAGGAAGTATGCCTCGCTGGAAAAAGAATGCGTTGTCATTGGAGTTTCCAACCGTATCGAGTTTTGGAGTAACGATCAGTGGGAAAGCTATTTCGAGGAGTCTGAAGAGTCGTTTTCGGAAATTGCAGAGAACATGTTGGATTTTGATATTTGATAGAGATAGAAACGAGTGAGACGATGTTTGAACATTATAGCGTATTAAAAAAAGAAACCACCGAGCAATTACATATTAAGCCTAAGGGGGCATACGTGGATTGCACTCTCGGTGGAGGCGGTCATTCGGAGGTCATCGCGTCCCAGCTGGATGCTGAAGGTCATCTTTATGCTTTCGACCAGGACGAAATGGCATTGGAAGCTGCCAAAGAACGGCTGAAGCCTTATGCGGACCGGATTACATTCGTGCAGGCGAATTTCCGGCAGTTAGAAGAGAAGCTGAACGAGCTTGGTGTGGAACATATTGACGGGATTGTTTATGATCTCGGAGTTTCCAGTCCACAGCTTGATATCGGTGACCGTGGTTTCAGTTATCAAAACGATGCGCCTCTGGATATGAGGATGGATCGTACAGCGGCGTTGACTGCGAAAGAAGTTGTCAATGAATGGCCTTATGAGGATCTTGTCCGGATTTTCTTCAAATACGGAGAAGAGAAATTTTCTAAGCAGATCGCAAGGAAGATTGAAAAAGCCCGCATGGACCATTCAATCGAAACGACGGGTGAGTTGGTCGAGTTGATCAAAGAAGGCATACCGGCACCGGCGAGACGAAAAGGTGGACACCCGGCCAAACGTGTTTTCCAGGCGATCCGGATTGCGGTCAATGATGAATTGGGAGCATTTCAGGATAGCTTGCATCAAGCGGCAAGAGTCGTTTCTGTTGGTGGAAGAATTGCCGTCATCACTTTCCATTCGCTGGAAGATCGATTGTGTAAGCAGGCGTTCAAAAAGTGGAGTTCCAATCCTCCAATGCCGAAAAATATTCCGATGATTCCTGAAGATAAACAGCCACCATTTGAACTTGTCACACGAAAACCTATTATAGCTGAAGAAGATGAACTTGAGGAAAACCGTCGCTCCCGCTCAGCGAAGTTGAGAGTCGTAGAGAAAGTAAAGCCTTGGAGTAAAGAATTCGAATATGAGGAAGGGTGGAAGAAAACATGAGTATGGAGCATGCAAGGCAGCACCAGCCTTTACGTCAACCGGATAGACAAAGACAGGTTAAAGTAAAGGTCCGTAAGACGGGATGGATCAGTACAGGTGAAAAAGTGTTGTATTCAGTCGCCACCGCTGGTCTTCTTGCTGCATCGATTTTTCTGGTCCAATTTTCGGCAGATACTGATGCATTGAACCGGGACATCCGCAGTCTTGAAACAGACCTTGCTCAACAGGAGTCTCAAAACGAGAATTTAGCTTATCAGGTCAAAGAACTGAGCAATCCTGACCGGATTCTGCGAATTGCGAAGGAAAATGGATTGAACATCCAAAACGCGAAGGTCAAGCAAGCCGCATCGGTCAGTAACTAAAAATAAATTGGTGATGCCCTTATGAAAAGTGCAAACACGCATAGAGGAGCCGCCATCCTCATCCTTGTTTTCTCCGTCGTATTCCTGATCATCGCAGGAAGGTTCTTATATATTGAAACGACTGCGAAGGTCGAAGGAGTCGACTTGAAAGAATGGGCGGAGGATGTGCGGACGAGTTCATATGAAATTGATGCCAAAAGAGGGAAGATCTATGATAAAAATGGGATGGTTCTCGCGTACGATCGTCCGACGTACCGGATGTATGCCATTGTCGATCCGAACTATTCGAAAAATTTGAAGGAGCCTAAACATGTGACGGATCCAGAAGAAACGTCAGCTGTTTTGGCTCCTTTGTTAGATATGAATGCGAGCGAAATGGCTGATCGTATGGAAGAAGGCCAGGAAAACGGCCGTTTCCAAGTGGAGTTCGGTCCCGCCGGCCGGGAGATTTCACAAGAGAAGATGGAGGAAATCAAAAAGCTCGACTTGAACGGCATTCAATTCCAGGAGGAAGCCAAGCGTTATTATCCGAATGGGATGTTCGCATCTCACGTCATCGGTTTTGCCCGTGCCCAGGATGGAAAAATCTCGGGCGTCACGGGAATCGAAAAGCAGATGGAAGAATACTTACAAGAAGAAAAAGGGAAAATCAAGTACGAACGGGATAAATACGGCACTAAACTACTCGACCCGAACGAAGTCATGACCGATCCTGATGATGGGGAAGATGTATACTTGACCATCGATCAGAAGATCCAGACGTTTTTGGAAGATGCCATGTCGCAGGTGGATGAGCAGTATGAGCCGAAAAAAATCATGGCTGCCGTCATCGATCCGGACACAGGCGAAGTTTTGGCGATGAGTAATCGTCCGAGTTACAACCCGAACGATATCGGAAATGTCCAAAACTGGTATAATGATTTGATTTCGTATCCATTCGAGCCGGGTTCGACTATTAAGATGTTCACATGGGCAGCCGCCATCGATGCCGGCGTTTACAACGGGACGGATATGTATAAGTCCGGTACGTACAAAGTTACGGAACGGTCACAAACAATCGGGGATCACAACTATCGTAAAGGATGGGGGTCCATCACTTATAACGAAGGTTTTCAGCGTTCCTCGAACGTTGCCGCATCCAAGCTCGTTTGGGAAAAACTCGGTCCTGAAAAGTTCAGAAAATACCTTTCTGATTTTCACCTCGACCAAAAATCAGGCATCGACCTTCCGGGTGAGCTGACAGGCCGCATGGTCTATAAACGACCGATCGAACAGATCACTACATCATTCGGACAGGGGTCTACGTTCACTCCGATTCAGTTGTTGACAGCAGCGACATCGATCGCCAATGACGGTAAAATGGTAAAACCTTATATGCTCTCCAAAATCACGTCAAGTGAAGGTGGGGAAGTATTGAAAGAAAGTGAACCTGAAGTGATTGGTGAACCGATATCAAAGTCGACAGCAGAAAAGATGAGAGACTTACTGGGTACAGTCGTCACTTCCGAAAACGGGACAGGGCAGTCGTTCAAGTTGAACGATTATTCTCTCGGAGGGAAAACGGCTACGGCACAAATCAGTAAACCTGGTGGCGGTTACCTGACAGGACGAAACAATTACGTCTTTTCCTTCATGGGAATGGCTCCCATTGAAGATCCTGAATTATTGATTTACGTAGGCGTGCAGCAGCCCGACCTTGAAGTGACGGAAGTCGGCTCTGAGCCTGTTTCCTATATTGTCCGCACCGTCATGGAAAACAGCCTCCACTATTTGAATATCCAGCCGGATAAGAACAAGGAAAACAAAGTGGTGCAGCAAGTGCTTCCGGATGTGACAGGTCAAAATCCGAAGCAGGCAGCGTCTCTTCTCAGAGAATCTTTTGAACGCGTTGAAGTTATGGGGGCCGGTAAAGAAGTGACAGCCACGCTCCCTGAAGCGGGTTCGAAAGTGTTGAAGAATCAAAGAGTCATGGTCATTACCGATCAGCCGAAAATGCCTGATCTGACAGGATACTCCTTAAGGGATGTCCATCGTCTTGCAGAACATTTCGGTCTCAAAATCGAAACGATGGGCAATGGCTATGTAACGAAACAAAGCATCAAAAAAGGATCCAAGATCAAAGAAGGTGGGTATCTCGTGGTGGAACTATCTCCGCCCGAGACACCATAGCCTTGACTTTCAGCAGTGTTCTAATCGTTTCCCGATTGCATATAGTGATACAAGCTGACACTCTATCGACTTTAAAGGAGTTATGGAGATGAGACGAGTATCACAAGTAGTCGTAAGGAAACGATTGATCACTGTTTTTTTTGTTGGAATGATCATATTCACCATCATCATCGGCAGGCTCGGGTATGTGCAGTTCGTACTGAGTGATTTTCTCATTTCCAAAGCAGAGGAATCGTGGAGCAGGGATATCACCTTCGAACCGGAGCGGGGGAGGATTCTTGATACGAACGGGGAAGTGCTGGTGGGAAACCAGTCGGCCCCGACGGTCATGGTCGTACCCAGGCAGGTGAAAGATCCAGAAATGACAGCGAAGAATCTATCGCAGATTTTACAAATGAGTGTGGAAAAGGCCTATACCCACGTCACGAAGCAGATCTCCATTGAAAAAATCCATCCGGAGGGAAGGAAGATTTCTGAAGCCCAGGCTGAAGCCATTCAATCCCTTGGGATGCCGGGCGTGTATATAGCGGAAGATTCTGAACGCTATTACCCTCATGGTTCGTTCCTTTCACATGTGCTCGGCTTCAGCGGCATCGATAATCAGGGGCTGCTCGGCCTTGAGGCTTACTACGATGGTCAATTGAAAGGCGAAAAAGGAGCCCTTTCCTTCTTCTCAGATGCCAAGGGTAAAAGGATGCCGGACATGGCGGATATTTATAAGCCACCGGTGGACGGAAAAGACTTGCAGCTCACGATTGAATATGAAGTCCAGTCGATCATCGAACGGGAACTGAATATCGCACAAGCGAAATATAACCCTGATGGAGCTGTCGCTCTTGCTGTCGATCCTGATACCGGACGAGTAGTCGGAATGGCTTCGCGCCCGAATTATCACCCTGCCCACTACCAAAAAGTCGATCCGAAAGTGTATAATCGGAATCTGCCGGTTTGGAGTACATATGAACCGGGTTCCACATTCAAGATCATCACATTGGCGGCGGCACTTGAAGAAAAGCTGGTCGATCTTGAGGAAGAACATTTCCACGATTCAGGATCGGTCAAAGTGGACGGGGCGACGCTCCATTGTTGGAAACGAGGAGGTCACGGCGATCAGACCTTTATGGAGGTCGTGCAGAACTCCTGTAACCCGGGCTTCGTCCAACTGGGACAGCGTCTTGGGACGGAGCGGCTGTTTAATTACATCGACAAATTCGGTTTTGGTGAAAAAACGGGTATCGACCTTGAGGGTGAAGGAAAAGGGATTCTGTTCAATCCTAAAAACGTCGGACCTGTCGAGCAGGCAACGACCGCCTTCGGGCAAGGGGTATCCGTAACCCCCATCCAGCAAGTGATGGCCGTGGCTGCTGCAGTCAACGGCGGTTATTATTACGAACCGTATATTCAAGAGGCATGGCTCGATCCTATTGACGGCAAAGTGATTGAAAAGAATGAGCCACTGCTGAAACGCCGGGTCATTTCCGCGGCCACGTCCAAGCAGATTCGTGAATCACTCGAACACGTCGTCGCTAAAGGGACCGGACGCGGAGCTTATGTAGAAGGGTACCGTGTCGGTGGAAAAACGGGTACAGCGCAGAAGGTTGGACCCGATGGCCGGTACATGGAAAACAACCACATCGTATCATTCATCGGCTTCGCACCTGCCGATGACCCGGAGCTGGTCGTATACCTTGCTATTGATAACCCGAAAAACACCGTTCAGTTCGGTGGGGTGGTAGCTGCACCGATTGTAGGGAATATCATGGGTGATAGTTTACGAGCATTGGATGTTGAGCCTAGAAAAAATGGCCTCGAAAAAGAATACACGTGGCCTGAGGAACCTTTGGTGGCTGTTCCGGATATGACAGGGTTTGAAGAAGAAGACTTCATCGAAATGCTTTCCTATCTGAAAATCGAAGTAAGCGGAACAGGAAATAAAGTCATCACACAGGCACCCGAAGCAGGCGTTAAAGTACCACCAGGATCCAAAGTGAGAGTTTATATGGGAGATTAACATCATAGATTACAAAAGCGGGGGGACCAGTGGAGGTCTTAATAAAACTACTTCCACTACCCTCTCCATCTTTTTTAGCAGGCTTTATTCATGTTTAGTGGTGACTCATGGAGTTCTAGGCATTGGTAGATTATGGGGGAGCATCAAGCTTTCACTGGTCTTATATATGCGCAGGAGTCTCCAGGTTTATAGGACTCTTAGGTTTGGTAGTTTTTCACATGGGCAAAACATCTATGAAAATTTGTTTGATTTACAGTTTAGAACTATTCAAATATGGTAAGGGTCGTCGGGGAAGGGTGAGACTCCCGCGGGAGAAGGAAGCTTGCCGGTTCCCCCGCAGGAAAGCGAATCCTTCCCCGACGACCCTGCACAAGGCCCCATGCAGAATTTGAACCTAACCATTATTGAGTTTCTGTAGAAGAATCAACAACAGATTTTTAAAAAAGCATTTTAAGAAAGTTGTTTTCACGATAGGCACAAGTCAGAGAGCATTTGATATAATGAATCCTATATGCGATAAGGGTGACGGAATGATGAAAATGAAAAAGTTGTTAGAGACTCTGCCCTATTATCAAGCGAGTTCTTCGATTGCCAAACTTTCTGTCACAGGGATCTCGATGGACTCAAGGGCAACCCAGCTGGGTGACCTATTCGTTTGTATCCGTGGAATTGAAGCGGATGGTCATCGGTTCGTTCCCCAAGCCGTTCAAATGGGAGCGAAAGCGGTGGTTGCGGAGGAACCTGTGAAGTGCGATGTTCCTGTGATCCTCGTCAACGATACGACGAGAGCTCTGGCGATGCTGTCTTCCACTTTTTACGGGTTTCCGACAGAAGACCTTCATCTCATCGGCGTGACCGGCACGAATGGAAAAACGACCATCACCTACCTGCTCGATGAAATTTTTCAAAACCACCGGCAGACGACAGGGGTCATCGGTACGATTCAGGTGAAAATCGGCGAAGAAACGTTCCCAGTCAAAAATACGACCCCGGATGCCTTGTCGCTGCAGCGATACTTTTATAAAATGAGGAAAGCGAAAGTGGACACTGCCGTCATGGAAGTGTCCTCACATGCGTTGGACCAGGGCCGGGTGTACGGGTGTGATTTTGATATCGCCATCTTCACGAACCTGACTCAGGATCATCTCGATTACCATTCGAATTTTGATGATTACCTTCGTGCAAAGTCCCTATTGTTCGCTCAATTAGGAAATGGGTATAATAGAGGGCGCGACAAATTTGCGATTATCAACATCGATTCTCCTTCTGCCCCGCGTTTCATTCGCTCGACGTCTCAGAGACTGTTGACGTATGGAGTGGAAAAGCGAGCGGATATTATGGCGGAGGATTACCGTCTTACAGAAAAGGGTACGGTATTTACGTTGTGCACCCCCGTCGGGGAAGTTGATATTGAAAGTCCTTTGATGGGTCTGTTCAACATCTATAATATGCTGGCGGCCGCGGGTGCTGCCATCACCTCGGGAGTTCCGCTGGAAACGATCCGTTCATCTTTCGAACAATCGACAGGTGTCCGTGGACGGTTTGAGTCAGTGAGGGAAGGACAGCCCTTTGGAGTAGTGGTCGATTATGCCCACACCCCGGATTCGCTGGAAAATGTATTGAAGACGATCCGTGAGTTTTGTGAAGGGAAGGTCCGTGTCGTTGTCGGATGCGGAGGAGACCGGGACCGCAGCAAACGTCCATTGATGGCACAGGTGGCGATGAATGAGGCGGATGAAGTCATTTTTACGACAGATAACCCGCGGACAGAAGAGCCACGGCAGATTTTCAAAGATATGACGAACCATTTAAAAGGTTCTTACGAAGTGATAGAAGATCGGAAGAAAGCGATTGGTGAAGCCATTCATCAAGCCCGGCCTGGAGATATCGTGTTGATTGCCGGAAAAGGACATGAAACGTACCAGGAAATTGACGGAATCCGCCATCACTTTGATGATTGTGAAGTGGCAAGGGAAATATTAACAAGTATGAAGGAGCGTCCATCATGATTTTTGAAGTGCGAGAATTAACGAATCTATTCCCTGACTACAGAGGGGCAGGAGACGGGAGCATCCCGGTCCAGGCGATCATGACCGATACGAGGAAAGATGTCCCTGAGAGCATGTTCATCCCGATTATCGGCGAATCATTTGATGCCCATAAGTTCATCAACGTAGCCATTGAGCAGGGAGCGGTGGCTGCTCTATGGCAGAAGGACCACGAGGTGCCCGATTCTGTACCTGCCGATTTTCCTTTATTCTTCGTAGAGGATACGACAAAAGGATTGCAGGATCTGGCTTCTTTTTACTTGAAAAAGGTCGACCCACTGGTTGTCGGAGTCACAGGATCGAATGGAAAAACGACGACGAAAGACATGACAGCATCAGTTCTTGCAACAGCGTACAGAACCCACAAGACTAAAGGGAATTATAACAACCATATCGGTCTGCCTCTGACGATTCTCGATATGAAACCTGATACAGAAGCGGTCGTTCTGGAAATGGGGATGGACCGTGCTGGGGAAATCTCTGTCTTATCCCGTTTGGCCCGCCCGGACTATGCCCTTATTACAAATATCGGAGAGTCTCACATTGAAAACTTCGGATCCCGTGAAGGTATTGCGGCTGCGAAGATGGAAATTGCAGAAGGACTGAAGACGGACGGTCATTTAATCATCGATGGGGACGAACCGTTATTGGAAGATGCCAAAAAAGAGTTTCAGTCGATCTCCTGTGGTTTCGATGGAAAACCTGATTATCTGATATCCATCGAAAAACTGACAGAAGAATTGAGTCGTTTTTCTGTCAAAGGGGAATCTTATGAGCTACCGATGGCTGGTAAACACAACGTGAAAAACGCGGCGTATGTCATAGCCTTGGCTCATAAGCTGGGCTTGTCTGAAAAGCAGATACAGCAGGGTTTCCGCCAGCTTGAAATGTCAGGCATGCGTTTTGAGAAGCATGAAGGGGTAAACGGAGCGTTGGTCATCAACGATGCCTATAATGCGTCACCGACTTCGATGAGAGCTGTCATCCGTGTCATCAGTGACCTGTCTTCCAAACAGGAAAAAATATTGATTCTCGGGGATATGTTTGAACTCGGAGAGCAGTCTGAATCGCTGCATGCCAGCGTAGCAGAAGCGATCGATGAAAAAATCGATGCCGTCTATACCATCGGAAAGGACTCAGAAAAGATTTCAGAAGCGGTGGCTTCAAAATCACCCCAAACGAAAACACACCATTTCAATGAAAAGAAAGCATTAGGTCATCATGTACGTTCGTTATTGACATCAGATACTGTAGTTTTGATCAAAGCATCTCGGGGGATGAAACTCGAAGAACTACTCGAGGATCTTGTGAAATAAACGAAAGGCGATGACGGAGAAACAAAAGGAGGAACAAATATGAACGAATACATATTACTAATCACTATGGCACTATCTTTCGTCATTACGGTCGTGATATCACCGGTCATCATCCCTTTTTTAAGACGATTGAAATTTGGACAGGCCATCCGTGACGAAGGGCCCGAGTCCCACCAGAAAAAATCCGGAACCCCGACGATGGGCGGTGTGATGATCATCATAGCGGTGGTCGCTGCAACGCTCATCGCTTCACTTTGGTTCAATGCCGATGCCCTGGACAGTCAGCTGTTCCTTGTCCTTTTCGTACTGCTCGGCTATGGACTTCTCGGCTTTTTGGATGACTATATAAAAGTGGCGAAAAAACGGAATCTCGGTTTGACATCCAAGCAGAAGATGCTGGGCCAAATCGTGATTGCCATCGTCGTTTACTGGATTTTAAGACAGAACGACTTCCCGACAGACATTGCCATCCCTGGAACCTCATTCGAAATCGAACTGGGCTGGGGTTATGCTCTGCTTATCTTATTCATGCTGGTCGGTGGGTCCAACGCAGTCAATTTGACCGATGGACTGGACGGGCTGCTTGCAGGTACGGCTGCAATCGCTTTTGGTGCGTTCGGAATACTTGCTTGGAGCGGTACACCGAATGTGGAAGTGACGATTTTCGCGCTTTCAGTCGTAGGTGCACTGCTTGGATTCCTCGTATTCAACGCCCACCCGGCAAGAGTATTCATGGGCGATACAGGTTCTTTGGCTCTAGGTGGAGCGATTGCGATCATTGCCATTTTGACAAAGCTTGAACTCCTTCTTGTCATCATTGGCGGCGTGTTCGTTCTCGAAACTTTATCCGTCATCATTCAAGTGATTTCCTTTAAAACGACCGGAAAACGTGTTTTCAAAATGAGCCCGCTTCATCACCATTATGAGTTGAAGGGCTGGAGCGAGTGGCGTGTCGTCACGACGTTTTGGACTGTCGGCTTGATCTTTGCCGTCATCGGCATTTATATTGAGGTGATGTTCGGATGAAAAACTTACAATCATTCCCTTATACCCACGTCCTTGTTCTGGGGCTTGCCAAAAGCGGGACCGCCGCCGCCCACCTACTGCTCGACAGTGGGGTGACGGTGCGTGTCAATGACATGAAAGCGGATGAAGCGAGCGAGCCTGTTCAAGAGCTCAAAAGCAAAGGAGCCGATATCGTGGTCGGCTCCCATCCCCTTTCGGTTTTGGATGACATTGATTTAGTAGTGAAAAACCCGGGAATTCCTTATGAAAACCCGATTGTAGATGAAGCTGTCAAACGTGAGATTCCGGTCGTCACGGAAGTGGAGCTCGGAGGAATGCTGCACGATGGACCGCTGATCGGAATTACCGGCTCTAATGGAAAAACGACGACTACGACTTTGATTCATGAAATGATCAAAGCCGATCATAAGCCCGTTTCAGTGGCTGGGAATATAGGTGAGGTTTCCTGTGAAGTGGCGAGGACGACGACCGAGGAAGAAACGATGGTTGCAGAATTGTCTTCATTCCAGCTGCTCGGGACAGAAAACTTCCGCCCTGATATTGCTGTTCTTCTGAATTTGTATGAAGCTCACCTCGATTATCACCATACGCTGCAGAACTATCATAATGCCAAGGCGAAGATTTTTGAGAATCAAACCGAAGAAGATACGTTCGTCTATAATGCAGACGATCAGAAGATCTGCAGCTATCTGCCATCTGTCAAAGCCAAACAGGTCGCTTTTTCTATTCAAGAAAAAGTAGATGGTGCCTGGGCCGATGATAAACGGATTTACTTCTATGATGAACCGATCATGAAAATCGTCGACATCCTGCTGGTCGGTGAGCAGAATCTGCAGAACATTTTAGCAGCTGTAGCGGCTGTCAAAGGAATCGGTGTCTCAAACGAAGCCATCCGCGACGTATTGACGAGCTTCAAAGGTGTTGCCCACCGTCTTGAGTTCGTCACCGAAAAGAATGGAAGGTTCTTCTATAACGATTCTAAAGCGACGAATATTTTAGCGACATCCTATGCGCTGAGGTCATTCAAACAGCCGATCATCCTGCTTGCAGGCGGGCTTGATCGAGGGACAAGCTTCGATAGCCTGACACCGTATATGTCATCCGTCAAAGGGATGGTCGTGTTCGGTGAAACGGCGGATATGCTTGCGGATGCAGGGAAGCAGGCCGGAGTGGAAGAAATCGTCAAGGTAGGGAACATGGACGATGCCGTCCAGGAAGCTTATCAAATGTCTGTGGAGGACGATGTGATTCTTTTATCGCCTGCCTGCGCAAGCTGGGATCAATATCGTACATTTGAAGAAAGAGGTCACATGTTTACAGAAGCTGTGCATAAGCTGAATTAAGGGCTTAATGCGGACAGCTTAATGCCCTGGTTTCCATTGAGATGGGAGGTAGGGCTTTTTTTATGGGGGACAACCTTAAGAAGCCGGATTTATGGTTGACGGCAGCAATACTTGGAATTCTCATCATCGGAGTCGTGATGGTCTATAGTTCTTCTAGTATTTGGTCTCAATACAAGTTTGATGACCCATGGTTCTATGCCAAACGGCAGATGTTGTTTGCGACGGCAGGGCTGATTGCGATGGTGATCTTGTCAAGAATTCCTTATTACTTTTGGTTTCAGCACGCGAAGTGGATCTTGATTCTCTGCCTGATCTTTCTGGTCGCCGTTCTCATACCAGGCGTAGGGATGGTACGTGGGGGAGCAAGAAGCTGGATCGGCGTAGGGATGTTCAGTATTCAACCCTCAGAATTCATGAAGCTTGGGCTGATCTTATTCCTTGCCCGCTTCTTATCGGAACGGCAGAAGTTGATGAACTCTTTCCAGCAGGGTTTCCTGCCGGGACTCGCATTGATTCTCGTGCCGTTCGGTTTGATCATGCTGCAGCCGGACCTTGGTACCGGGGTGGTCATGGTCGGGACATGCCTCATCATGATGTTCACGGCAGGGGCAAGGATCAGCCACTTCATGTGGATTGCGGCTGCAGGAATGGCGGGTATGGTCGGTTTGATTGCATCAGCTCCTTATCGGATTAAGAGGATTACAGCTTTTTTACATCCTTGGGAAGACCCCCTCGGAGCTGGTTTCCAAATCATCCAGTCCCTTTATGCGATCGGTCCGGGTGGGCTGCTTGGGCTCGGGCTTGGGAACAGCATGCAGAAATTCTTCTATCTTCCTGAGCCTCAAACGGATTTCATCTTTGCTGTACTGGCTGAGGAGCTGGGGTTTTTAGGTGGGTTTTTCATACTCGGTTTATTTTTCATCTTACTTTGGAGGGGAATCCGAGCCAGTTTATATGCCCCCGATCTATTCGGCATGCTGCTTGCGTTAGGAGTAGTCGGAATGGTTTCCATCCAGGTCATGATCAACGTCAGTGTAGTGACGGGCTTGATTCCAGTGACAGGGATTACCCTGCCGCTCGTCAGCTATGGCGGTTCATCTTTAACATTGACGCTCGCTTCCCTGGGGCTCTTATTAAGTGTAAGTCGATATTCTCAACGGTAAAAAAGTACAGATCATGGATCTGTACTTTTTTGTTGTTTTTAGTCGAATACTAGGTTTATATTAGATTATATAAGGGAAAAGAGTTATTTGCGGTACATATGGAAAACAACGTGAGGAAAGGGTGGGAAATTCCTGAAAAAGGATTGGAAACAAGTTGAACTCTAACCATCGATTTACCTGAATTTGTGATATAATGGGATTTAAACGGTTAGGTGTCAAAAGGGTTGATTTTATCACCAGAAACTCTGTCCGACTACCAGCTGAAAAGAACATCAACTGGGTGAGAATTCAGTTAGGAGAATGCCCATTATGGAAGAAAGAAAAATTGTTTCCATAGAAGATCGCATACCGAAATTAAAGCAATCCAGACGTAAAAAAGCCAATCGTCGATTGATTTTATATTTGACGATTTTATTTTTGTTGATTGCAACAGTCGTCTACTTGCAGTCCCCTCTGAGCAATGTACGAACGGTTTCAGTAGAAGGGGACCGATATGTAAGTGAAGATGAGATCAAAGAACTTTCCGGAGTGACCGATCAAACGAACATTTGGAAAGTGGACCGAAAACAAGTCGAAGAAAAAATTGAAACGCACAAAGAAATCGCTCAAGCAGAAGTATCGAGAAATTTACCTAGTACCGTGCAAATTAAGGTTGAAGAATCAGAAAGAATCGGGTATATCCAGCAGAATGGGGAGTTCCGGGCCATTTTAGAAGATGGGACCGAATTGGACGAGACATCAGCTCATCCGGGCGCAGACGCCCCGATTTTAGTAGGATTCGATAAAAAGACGTATTTGGAAGAAATGTCTAAAGAATTGAAAGCCCTGCCGCCGAGTGTTTCCAGTCTCATTTCAGAGATCCATTGGAGGCCTCAGGAAGACAATCCTTATCAAATCCGCTTGTATATGAATGACGGGTTTCAAGTCCAGGCATCGATTCGGAACTTTTCCAGCAAAATGCCTGCTTACCCGTCCATCGTAGCTCAATTGGATGAAGGAGCAGAAGGTCTCATTCATATTGATGTAGGTGCTTACTTCGAGGAATTCAAAGATCCAGAAGAGGAGAATGAAGATGAGACTCAAGGGTAAACCTATGATTCTATCACTCGTTCTGCTCGTATCCGGCTTTTTGATTTCTTTCAGTTACCAGCAAACGAATGAACGGCCGAAAATCGTCCAGTTGAATGATTCACAATGGAAGCAGGAGTATTATTATAAAAAACAGCTCTTGGAAATTGAAGAAAAGAATAAACAGTTAAGGGAAGAGCTTAAGAAGAAGCGGGAAGCTGTCCAAGACTATGAATCGAATTTAGCAGCCAATGAACAAGCGGTATCCGATTTCGTCTCCCGAAAGAAGAATCTCCAAATGCTCGCAGGTGAACTTCCTGTCCAGGGAGAAGGGGTCGAAGTGGTATTGAGAGATGCCGAATACATACCAGACGATGATCAAGTCAATCAATACATTGTCCACGAGCGGCATATGCATATGGTCATCAATGAGTTGTTGAGTGCAGGTGCGAAAGCGGTCGCGGTCAATGGGCAGAGGATTTTCAAAGACAGCTATATTGCTTGTACAGGACCCGTCATCACAGTAGATGGCATCCAGCATCCCGCCCCGTTTGTCGTAACGGCGATCGGGGATACCGACGTGCTTCATGCGAGCATGGAACTGACAAGAGGAGTTGTCGATCAACTGGTCAGTGAAAATGTAGACGTTGAACTGTCCAAGGAAGATAAGATTGAAATGAAGGCCAGGCTATCCGCTGGAAGGTGATTTAGATGAAGAAACAATCAAAGTGGATGGTTGGACTCGTCTGTTTGTTTGCGGGTTTTATGGTGGCTGTACAATTCCAAACGACAGCTGGAGAGCCGGAAATCAGAGATACACGTGACGAGTGGGAAGTGAGAGAAGCTCTCGTTAAACAGCAGGATGTGCAGCAAGAGCTTCTACAAAAAATATCTGAAGCGGACCAAACCATCGAAAATTATGAGGAGAAATCTTCTGCAGAACAAGTAGCTGCATTAAAAAAATCCATAGAAAAGTTAGAGAAGAAAGTGGGTTTGACTGAGGTCGAAGGGGAAGGAGTAAGCATTGAAATCTCAGCGATATTCATTGAAAATATCGAAGGGGTCCAAGCGTACCCTGCTGTCACTCCTCAGCTTTTGAGCCGGTTATTGAATGAATTGAATACGTTCGGAGCGGATGAAATCTCCATCGGGAACGAACGGATCACCAGCTTGTCCCCGGTGCGGGATGTCAACGGTTCGACATATGTAAATAACCGTCCATTTCCTCCGTTACCGGTCCAGATCAAAGTATTGACCGATCAGCCTGAGAAACTGCGGGATTATATCCATGCCAGTCAATCAAAGGAAATCTTCAATATCGAGAACCTGGATTTGCAGGCGGAAGTGAAAGAAGAGCTGACTCTGCCCAAATACGATGACCCGCTCCATTTGAAAATCTTCAAAGAAATTGGTGAATGAAATGTGGTTACCGCTTTTATTTTTGATCATTGGTCTCGCCTTAGGCTTTCTGTCAGATATTCAGATTCCTGATGCTTATTCCAACTATTTGTCTATTGCCGTTTTAGCTGCTTTTGACACATTGTTCGGAGGAATCCGGGCTCAGTTGGAGAAAAACTTCGATGACATTGTTTTTATCACAGGGTTCTTTTTCAACGTTTCCCTGGCTGCGGTACTTGCATTCATCGGAGTTCAATTAGGCGTTGATCTCTACTTAGCGGCTGTGTTCGCCTTTGGAATAAGGTTGTTCCAAAATTTAGCAATCATCCGCCGGTTGATCATTGACCAAAAATTACTAATAAAAATCAGAAAAAAATAAGTATAATTAAGAGGATATTTACGAAACTCTGTGGAAAACAACTAATATACGAGTTTTCCTTACTTTATCAATGAATACGTTCGGTGAATTATATCAATTCATTTACGTTTATATTTCAACGATTGTATTTTTAACGTGAGTTCGATATGCTTTGTACTACTTATGGCTTGTAACAGGAGGTGCGTCACTGGTGAAACAAAACGAAATATTAGTGAGTTTAGATATAGGCACAAGTCGAATCAAAGTGATCATTGGAGAAATCATGAACGATACGCTCAATATCATCGGAGTAGGTACTGCCAAATCCAATGGTATGAAAAAAGGGGCGATCGTTGATATAGATCAAACTGTCCAGTCCATACGATCTGCAGTTGAGCAGGCGGAACGGATGGTTGATATGAAAATTGACCGCGTTGTCGTCGGTGTCAATGGCAACCATATTCAACTGCAGCCATGCCACGGCGTGGTAGCGGTGTCGAGTGAAAGCAGGGAAATCGGAGATGAAGACATTACGAGAGTCATTGACGGCGCTCAAGTCGTATCCATCCCTCCAGAAAGGGAAATCATCGATGTCATCCCAAGACAGTTCATCGTGGATGGCCAGGATGAAATTACGGATCCACGCGGAATGATCGGTGTGCGTCTGGAGATGGAAGGAATGATCATCACCTGCGCGAAGACGGTTCTACATAATACATTGAAATGTGTGGAGAGAGCAGGCCTTGAAGTGCTTGATGTTTGCTTACAACCTCTCGCTTCAGGGACCGTCTCTCTATCCGAAGACGAAACGAACCTCGGAGTCGCTCTCGTAGACGTTGGAGGAGGCTCCACGACCGTCTCTGTTTTTGAAGATGGAAACTTGAAAGGGACAAGCTTGATTCCTCTGGGTGGAGACAATCTTACGAAAGACCTCTCTATCGGATTACGTACATCCACAGAAGAAGCAGAGCAGGTGAAAATAGAACATGGACATGGATTTTTTGATGATGCCAACGAAGAGGAAACATTTTCTGTCACAATTATAGGAAGTAATCGGGAACAGGCATTCAATCAATTGCAAATCTCTGATATGATTGAAGCTAGACTGGAAGAGATTTTCGTCTTGGTTGCACAGGAAATTCAACGCATGGGTGTCCGGGAACTGCCGGGAGGTTTCGTTCTTACAGGTGGAACGATGAATATGCCTGGCGTCCTTGAATTGGCACAGGATGTTTTCCATTCGAACGTTCGCTTAGCCATCCCTGATTATATCGGTGTTAGAGAACCACAGTTCACAAGTGGGGTAGGCATCTTGCAATTCGCCTATCGTAATGCGAAAATACAAGGAAAAGAGATATTCCCATCGGTATCCGCTGATTTCGAACAAAAAGCACCTAAAAAACAAAAACGCGTATCCAAGCAACCGAAAGAAGACAAACCGAAGCAAGAGAAGAAGAAAGATTCAAGCCTCTCAAATCTATTAAAATATTTCTTTGATTGAACTCGGGTTTGAAATCGGTAAACAGGACAGATCATACAATAAAACTTGTAATCTCGCGTATTAGGAGGAACGGAAGATGTTAGATTTTGATACAAGCATGGACCAATTGGCAACCATTAAAGTAATCGGAGTTGGCGGTGGCGGCAGTAATGCTGTCAACCGCATGATTGAACACGGAGTACAGGGTGTCGAATTTATTGCAGTGAACACAGACGCCCAGGCATTGAACCTTTCCAAAGCGGAAGTAAAAATGCAAATCGGAGGCAAACTGACACGTGGTCTTGGAGCAGGTGCGAATCCGGAAGTAGGTCGCAAAGCTGCTGAAGAAAGTAAAGAGCAGTTGGAAGAAGCTCTACAAGGCGCGGACATGGTCTTCGTAACCGCTGGTATGGGCGGCGGAACTGGTACAGGTGCTGCTCCTGTCATTGCACAAGTGGCGAAAGAGCTTGGCGCATTGACAGTCGGTGTCGTTACCCGTCCATTCACATTCGAAGGACGTAAGCGTTCCACTCAAGCGACTGGTGGTATCGAAGGGCTGAAAGGCGCTGTCGATACACTGATCGTGATCCCTAACGACCGTCTATTAGAAATCGTAGACAAAAACACGCCGATGCTTGAAGCGTTCCGCGAAGCGGATAACGTGCTTCGTCAAGGTGTACAAGGTATTTCCGACTTGATCGCTGTTCCAGGACTGATCAACGTCGACTTCGCCGACGTGAAGACAATCATGGTCGACAAAGGATCGGCATTGATGGGTATCGGAATCGCGACAGGAGAAAGCCGTGCAGCTGAAGCTGCGAAGAAAGCTATTTCCTCACCGCTTCTTGAAACGTCCATCGACGGCGCCCATGGCGTGTTGATGAACATCAGTGGCGGCGCGAACTTGAGCTTGTATGAAGTTCAAGAAGCTGCAGACATCGTTACTTCTGCGGCTGACCAGGAAGTGAACGTCATCTTCGGTTCCGTCATCAACGAGAACTTGAAAGATGAAATCGTTGTAACCGTCATCGCGACAGGTTTTGACGAGTCACAACTGGCACAGGGTCAAAAACAGAAGCGCCCGAATATGAACCAGGTGAAACAGAACCAGCCGGAACAACGTGGTATGCGCGAAGAGCAGGCACCTCGTCGTGAATCTCCTCAACCTCAGCAGAAAATGCCGAATCAAGAGGAAGACACGCTGGATATTCCGACGTTCTTAAGAAATCGTAACCGCCGTCGTTAATCGGTGAATGATAGTGGGAAAGCCCCGCTGCTTGATGCAGCGGGGCTTTTTTGTGTTGTGTGGTGATCAGCGGGATATTTGGTTTATCAGTGAAATCCCCTGTTTATCAACGGAAATTTCCATTTATCAGCGGAAAACGGATTTTATCGACCAAACCAACCCTCCCACCCAAATTCTACAAAAGTTGCCGGAAACCCATTCAGATTGTGACAGACTTTTCATGGAGACAGGCTTATACTCATGTATAACAAGAAAAGGAAGGAGAGGGGAATATTTATCTCGATGCTGTTTGGCTGCTGAATCTGTTGATGGATGCGATGATTCTTTATCTGACGCAGGGGGTCACACGAGCGAAGTCCACAAAAATAAAAATGGCAGCGGCTGCTTTCATCGCATCAACGATCGTTCCGATTTCCATTTATATGCCGGGCTTTTGGTTGACCAGCAGCATCGGAAAGGTGATTTTTTCATTGTTCATCATCTGGGTCGCCTTTTCGTATTCCTCACTTCGGGCTTTTTTTCTTCAATGGGTCAGCTTTTATTTCATCACCTTCGCCATCGGAGGAAGCATGCTGGGTGTCCACTATTTTCTTGCCACAGAAATCACCGTTCAAGGAGGATCGATCGTCACATTCACAGGTGGATACGGAGATCCAGTGAGTTGGTTGTTCGTCGTGATAGGGTTTCCTTGCTCTTATTTGTTTACTAAATGGCGGTTGGAACAAGTACAGGTCCATCATATGAAGCTTGAGAATATTTATGATGTCACATTGGAATGGCGTGGACAGACAGCCCAGTGTAAAGGACTTGTGGATAGCGGAAATCAGCTGGTCGATCCAGTCAGTCGTAAGATGGTGTTTTTGGCGGATGAAAATGTATTGGGACATTTTTTAAATAAGAACGAACTGGAGAAGCTTCAAGTCGAACAAGTGGTGACATCTTTGGATGAGTTGCCGGAACACGTGCAGAAAGCCGTCCGACTCGTACCCTACCAGGCAGCGGGCATGGCGGGACAGTTGTTGGTCACGCTGCTTGTCGACCGCATCACAATCGACACACCAGAAGGAAAGCTTGAAATGAAACAGCCATTAGTGGGGGTCCAGCATCATGATCTTACACACGATCAGCTCTATCAAATGCTCATCCACCCTCACATTATGGTAAAAGGAAAATCAGCGTAACCATGAGGGGGAGATGGAGTATATGTTCAAGTGGTTCTTCAAGCTGAGGCTGAATTTTTACAGATTGATGATCAAACTCGGGATCAAACAGGATGAAATTTATTACATCGGAGGTAGTGAAGCTCTGCCGCCGCCTCTCTCGAGAGAGGAAGAAAAAGAGCTCCTGGAACGTCTTCCGAAAGGGGACAAGGCCGCCCGTGCCATGCTCATTGAACGCAACCTGCGTCTCGTTGTCTATATCGCCAGGAAATTTGAGAATACCGGGTTGAATATCGAGGATTTGATCAGTATCGGAACGATCGGATTGATCAAAGCCGTCAACACTTTCGATCCTGAGAAAAAGATCAAACTCGCGACTTACGCATCCCGCTGTATTGAAAATGAAATTTTGATGCACTTGAGAAAAAGCAACAAGCTTAAAACTGAAGTCTCTTTTGATGAACCGTTGAATGTCGATTGGGACGGGAATGAGCTGCTGCTGTCGGATATTCTTGGTACGGAAGAAGATTTGATCACCAAAGGCATCGAGAAGAAAATCGACAAAAAATTATTGAAAACAGCTCTCGAACAGTTGAACGACAGGGAAAAACAAATCATGGAACTGCGTTTCGGACTGATCGGTAAGAAAGAGAAAACTCAGAAGGATGTCGCGGATATGATGGGGATTTCGCAGTCCTACATCAGTCGTTTGGAGAAGAAAATCATCCGCAGACTGCAGCGTGAGTTCGATAAGATGGTCTAATTTTATAAATTTATAACGATGCATAATTTTTCCTCCCAGGGAGATACTGAAAACGATTATAGCTTCTTGGGAGGGTCTTACATTGACACGACATAAAGTAGAGATATGCGGTGTAGATACATCAAAACTTCCTGTGCTGAAAAATACAGAGATGAGGGCCCTGTTCGAACGATTGCAGAGCGGTGAAACGGAAGCGCGCGAGGTGCTGGTCAACGGCAACCTGCGATTAGTCCTGTCCGTCATCCAGCGCTTCAACAATCGTGGAGAGTATGGAGATGATCTATTCCAGGTAGGGTGTATCGGTTTGATGAAATCAATCGATAATTTCGATCTAAGCCACAATGTTAAATTTTCTACTTACGCAGTACCGATGATCATAGGTGAGATTCGCAGGTATTTGAGAGATAATAACCCGATTCGTGTTTCCAGGTCCTTGAGAGATACTGCTTACAAAGCTCTGCAGATGAGAGAAAAAATCATTGCAGAGACCAGTAAAGATCCCGCGCCACATGAAATCGCCGAACGCATGGGAGTCCCCCATGAAGATGTCGTTTTCGCAATGGATGCCATACAGGATCCCGTTTCCTTGTTTGAACCGATCTACAACGATGGAGGCGATCCGATTTTTGTCGTCGACCAGTTGAAGGATGACCGGGAAAAAGATTCGATCTGGCTGGATGAGCTGTCACTCAGAGAAGGTATGAAAAAGTTGAACGACCGTGAAAAGATGATTTTGACGAAGCGGTTCTTCCAGGGTAAAACGCAGATGGAGGTCGCTGAGGAGATCGGTATTTCACAAGCGCAAGTGTCCCGTCTTGAAAAAGCGGCGATCAAAGAGATGAATTCTTCGATGTTTCAATAAAATGGTGCGCTTCTGCATAACGCAGGGGCGCTTTTTTTGTGGTTTGATGTAAATCGGCAGTGGGGTGGTGAAATTCTGCAATGTGGTGTTGAAAACCCGCAATGTAGGGTTGGAATCCTGCAATAAAGCGGTGAACACCCGCAATGTAGAGTTGAAACTCCGCAATCCAGTGGAAAATACGCAATAATGGGCTGAACATACGCAATACCAGCCGGAAAACACGCAATGATGGACTGAATATACGCAATCCAGCCAGCTAAATACGCAATGCCGCTCTCAACACACGAACCCCCACCAGCAACACACCCAACCCCACACAAAACCACCTCCAACGCACCGTCCCCCTCATCCAATTCCATACAATTCTTAGGCGGCTGCTGCATATAGTGTAAAAAGGAGTGAAAACGAAGATGAAAATTACTGAACTACAGATGAAAGACGTCATAGCTATGGAAACGGGCGAACGCCTCGGATATATTTCCGATTTGGATATCGACACACAAAGAGGCAGGCTGCAAGGGCTGGTACTCCAATTGAAAGGGAAAGCGATGGGACTTTTCGGCAAGGAAGAAGAGCTGATCATCCCATGGGATCAAATCGTCAATATCGGTACAGATGTGATACTCGTAAAGAAATCCGGCTATAATAAAATTTCTAATCAACAAAAGACAAAAACAGAAGAATAAAGCAAGAAAAAAGATGAAGATTGTGTTAAAATGAAGGGAAATTGGGGTGATAAAATGGTAGAACCCTTCAAACACGAGTCTTTACGACAAATACGTTGTTTCCAGGATCATAAATCGCTCGTGGCCGGTGTCACGACTCGACAAGGGGGCCACAGCAGTAAGCCCTTCGATTCTTTGAATATGGGTTTGCATGTCCCGGATCAAGGGGAACATGTAATCAACAACCGTCAGGAACTTGCCGATGAACTGAGGATTCCTCTGGAAGACTGGGTGATAGGTGAACAAGTCCACGGGACCGAAGTCCACGTCGTCACTCGCGCTGATAAAGGAAAAGGTGTGCGCTCCCATGATACGGCTGTTGCAGACGTAGATGGTCTGATTACGAATGAAAAAGATGTCCTTCTGGGCGCGTTTTATGCAGACTGTGTTCCTTTATTGTTTGTCGACCCTCATGCGGGATGGGTAGGTATTGCCCATGCTGGCTGGAAAGGGACCGTCGGCGACATGGCGGGGGAAATGATCCGTCAACTCGTCCATCAAGGGTGTAAGCGGACAGATATTGAAATGGTGATTGGACCTTGTATCAGTCAGAATCATTACAAAGTCGATCAAAAGGTCATCGATCAAATTCCTGAATCACAGCGTTCCCTTACAGTCACTGATTTAGGTGCAGGTCAATTTTTATTGGACCTGAAAAAGTTGAATGAACGATTCGCTGTACAAGCTGGATTGGCTGAATCACAAATTAAACAAACAAGATTTTGTACATACGAGAAAGAAGAATTATTTTTCTCCCATCGACGGGACCAAGGAAAAACCGGGCGGATGCTTGGGTTCATTGGTTGGAAAAGTTGATGATCGGGAAGGAGAAGTTGCATGACAGTTCGAGAACAATTGGCCAAAATTAATGAGACGATAGAAGCGGCCTGCGACAATTGCGGCCGTTCTCCAGAAGAAATCACGGTTATTGCGGTCACCAAGTATGTTTCCATCGAACGGGCTCAGGAAGCGTTGGAAGCAGGTATCAAAGACTTGGGAGAAAACCGGAAAGAAGGTCTCCTGGAAAAATATGAAGCAATCGGCGCAGATGCTCGCTGGCACTTCATCGGATCTCTGCAGTCGAGAAAAGTGAAAGACGTGATTGGACAAGTCTCGATGATCCATTCCCTGGATCGGAAGTCATTGGCGAAAGAAATCAACAAACGGGCGGATGAACCGGTGGATTGTTTCGTGCAAGTCAATGTCAGTCAGGAAGACTCCAAGCATGGATTGAAAAATGAAGACGTCGAAGATTTTGTGGACATGCTTCAGAATTATGAAAACGTACGTGTCGTAGGTCTTATGACCATGGCCCCGTACACAGATGACGAAGAAAAACTTCGAGGCATATTCAGACAGCTCCGGGCTACAAGAGACCGTATAAGGGATAAGAACCTTCCGCACGCTCCATGTGAATATCTATCCATGGGGATGAGCAATGATTATGCGATTGCGATCGAAGAAGGGGCGACCCACGTAAGAATCGGTTCCAGCCTTGTCGGAGACCAAAACTAAATTGAGGTGATCAAGGTGAGCATGAAAAATAAATTCCGTTCTTTTTTCACACTGGATGATGAATATGAGTACATCGAGGAAGATATGGATGATGCCGTAGAAGAAGATGAATATGAGCCGAAGCAGCGAAGCAAACGTAAACAGGATTCCCATAACGTGGTGAGTCTGAAAAGTGCTAAATCATCTTCGAAAATGGTCCTGAGTGAACCGAGCAGCTACAATGAAGCTCAGGAAATCGCCGATCAGCTTGTAAACCGGCGGGCGGTTGTCATCAATCTTCAGCGTGTCGATCATCATCAAGCAAAAAGGATTGTAGATTTTTTAAGTGGAACCGTATATGCTATAGGTGGAGATATTCAAAAATTAGGGACTCAAACCTTCTTATGCACGCCGGATAACGTTGAGATTTCCGGATCGATTTCTGAAATGATGGCACAAGAAGAGGAAGAACAACCCTACAGAAGGTGGTAACTCATGCTTTTTTTGTTTGAAATTCTTTTGACAGCTATGCAGATTTATAGCTGGATCCTGATCATTTATATTTTGATGTCCTGGTTCCCGGGAGCAAGGGAATCCAGATTCGGTGAAGTGATGGCCAAATTGGCTGAACCGTTCCTGGAGCCTTTCCGTAAATTCATCCCGCCACTAGGCATGATTGACATTTCACCGATCGTAGCGATTCTTGTTTTACGTTTCGCTGCCAACGGCCTTAGAGAATTAGCGCAAATGCTTTTATAAAGGAAGAAAAGGGAACAGGTCAGAGAGCATGCGGATCTCACAATCTCATGCTTTCTTCTGTTCCTTTTATGATATTTGGAGGTTACTTAAGTGGAAATCTATCAGCACTTCAGAAAAGAAGAGAGGCCTTTCATCGACCAGGTGTTATCATGGCGTGAGGACGTCGAGATGAAGTATCAGCGGAAGCTCACTGATTTTCTTAATCCGAGGGAACAGATGATATTGAAAGCTGTACTTGGAAACGACGCGGATCTCATCCATGGGCTGTACGGTGGAACTGACCAGGTGGAACGGATGAGGGCGATTATCGCACCGGAGTATGAGGTGATCGAGGAGGAAGACTATCAATTGACACTTCTCGAAGCTTCATATCCTGATAAGTTCGTAACGCTTGAACACCGTGACGTGCTGGGAGCTTTCATGTCCCTTGGTATTCGTAGAGAGAAGCTGGGGGATTTGATCGTCCGTGATGGAACGATTCAAATCGTATGTGCCTCTGAAATCAGCGATTATATCCGGATGAATTTGACCGGGGTCAAGAAAGCAACGGTTGAATTCAAAGAAAAGCCGCTTGAGAGAATGCTCGAAAACGACGAAACATGGACAATCAGAGACACGACCGTATCGTCTCTTCGTCTTGATGTGCTGGTGAAGGAAATTTACGGCATGTCGAGGAAAAAAGCGGGGATGCACATTGATGCCGGACACGTGAAAGTCAATTTCCGGGTCGTAGAGGATCCTTCCTTCACATTGGAGTCAGGAGATATGATATCCTTGCGGGGCAAGGGGAGAAGTCGTCTTGATGAAATTCACGGACAGACGAAAAAAGAAAAATTCAAAGTGTCGACAGCGAAATTAAATTAATTCAAGAATATAGCAGGATTACGTAGGGATGTGTCGAAATCTATACGTAATGGAACATGATGAGGAGGTGGCTGGTGTGCCTTTAACACCGTTGGATATTCATAACAAAGAGTTCACACGAGGCTTTAGAGGGTACGATGAAGATGAGGTGAACGAATTTCTTGATCAAGTCATCAAAGATTATGAAATCGTCATCCGCCAGAAAAAAGAGTTGGAGCGTGAAGTCGATCAGTTGAATGAACGATTGAGTCATTTCAACAACATCGAAACGACGTTGAACAAATCGATTCTAGTCGCACAGGAAACAGCTGAAGACGTGAAGAGCAATGCGAATAAAGAGTCGAAGCTGATCATCAAAGAGGCGGAGAAGAATGCCGACCGCATCATCAATGAAGCGTTGGAGAAATCCCGTCGGATCGCGATCGAAGTCGAAGATATGAAGAAGCAGGCGAAAGTGTTCAAAATGAGGCTGCGTATGCTTGTAGAGGCTCAGATCGATATGATCGAAAACGACGATTGGGATCATTTGTTTGATACAGAACTGCCGAACGAAGAAGATGTTAAAGAAGAGATGGAGAAAGAACTGACTTCTCAAAATTCATAAGGTCACGTGAGTACATATCGTGCACTTATTGCATACATTTCAAAAGGTGTCGTTCCGTAAAAATAGGACGACACCTTTGTCGTTTGTACTTTTTCTTCCCTTTTTTATGGTACAATAGCGAAGGAATATGTTTCATGGAGGCCGCTTATGTTTTGGTATTATTTATTAGCAATCGGAGTCATTATCCTAGACCAGCTTACGAAGTGGCTGGTCGTCATGAATATGAACTTAGGGGAGAGCATCCCTGTCGTGGAAGATTTCCTTTATTTGACCTCGCACCGTAACCAGGGTGCCGCATGGGGGATTCTTCAGGGACAGATGATGTTCTTCTATATCATTACGGTCATCGTCATCGGTGTCGTCGTTTACTATATCCAGCAGTACGGAAAAGAAAGTCGATTGTCAGGTGTAGCCTTATCCCTGATTCTTGCGGGAGCGATCGGGAATTTCATCGATCGTCTGTTCCGTAAAGAAGTCGTAGATTTCGTGGATACGTACATCTTCAGCTACAATTTTCCGATATTCAATGTGGCCGATTCAGCTCTTGTCATCGGAGTCATCCTGGTGATGATCGCGACATTTTTAGATGAGCGTAAGAAGAAAGGAAGTTTGGAAGCGTGAGTGAACAATATCATGTGCAAGAAACCGATCAGTCAAAACGAATCGATAAACTTTTGACAGAGGTCGTCGAAGATGCATCAAGGTCCCAAATCCAAAGCTGGTTAAAAGCAGACCTTGTTTTGGTGAACGGAGAAGCCGTCAAAAGCAATTATAAAGTGCAGGAGGAAGACGTCATTACGTGGAGCGTTCCGGAACCGGAACCGCTTGAAATCACTCCTGAAAACATCGATCTGGACATCGTGTACGAAGATGCGGATGTCATCGTCGTGAACAAGCCTTCCGGAATGGTCATCCATCCTTCCGCCGGACACGCGTCGGGAACGCTTGTCAATGCGCTTCTATACCATTGTGATGATTTATCTGGCATCAATGGAGTGGAGCGTCCGGGAATCGTGCACCGTATCGATAAAGATACGAGCGGCCTTCTGATGGTTGCGAAGAACGACCTGGCCCATAAGTCGCTCGCCCAGCAGCTGTCTGAAAAGTCGGTGGAACGTAAATACGAAGCGATCGCCCATGGGATGATTGCCCACGAATACGGGACGATCGATGCACCGATCGGGCGCGATCCGAAAGACCGTCAGCGTATGGCTGTAGTCGAAGGGGGGAGAGATGCGGTCACTCATTTCCGTGTCCTTCGATCTTTCCAGGACTTCACCCTTGTGGAATGCAAATTGGAAACGGGCCGTACCCACCAGATCCGTGTCCATATGCGCTACATCAACCACCCGCTTGTCGGCGATCCGAAATACGGTCCGCGTAAGACATGGGGGCTGGATGGACAGGCGCTGCACGCGAAATCGCTTGGCTTTGAACACCCCCGTACCGGCGAATGGATGAGTTTCGAAGTGGAACCTCCTGAAGAGTTCGCGTCTTTCCTGGACTTTTTGGAAAAACGGGAAGGGTAAAGGAAAAGTTTCTGTCGGATGGTTGACAAAACCACCCGCCTTTGCGATACTTGTCAATAGAATTTAATTGTCCTTTAAAAGCAGTCCCGTGAGGCTGGAAAGGTTACGGTATGTACACGCAGGTGACGTGTACACAAAAGCCCCTTTTCTGCCCTTATGCGGAAAAGGGGCTTTTTGTATGACCAGGGCATGACAAAATGGAGGGAAGAAAAGATGAATCCAAAAGCGACCGTACTTGATGAGGCTGCGATTCGTCGAGCGTTGACTCGAATCTCTCACGAAATCATCGAAAAAAACAAAGGCATTGACGATGTCGTGCTCGTCGGGATCAAAACGAGAGGCGTCCCGATCGCGCAGCGACTAAAGAATAAAATTCAGGAAATCGAAGGCAAGGATCTCCCGGATGGGGAGCTCGACATCACGCTCTATCGTGATGACTTGACTCCACAGCATGAGAAAGCCGAACCTGAACTGAAAGCTACGAACATTTCTACTGATATCGATGGGAAAAAAGTCATCCTCGTCGATGACGTACTCTATACCGGTCGAACGGTGCGTGCCGCAATGGACGCTCTGATCGACCATGGACGTCCGGACCAAATCCAGCTTGCTGTCCTCGTTGACCGCGGTCACCGGGAATTACCGATCCGAGCGGATTTCGTCGGGAAAAACGTCCCTACTTCACAAAACGAAGTCGTCACCGTCCATCTCGATGAGATTGATGAATACGACGAAGTGAAAATTTACGAAAAATAACTGCAACCTTTAATTTAGTCCTGTGAGACTGGAAAGGTTCGTAATGGATGAAGCGTGTCTATGGGCACGTCTACCTCTTTGCGTACCTTCCGCAAAGAGGTTTTTTTATGGAAAACAAGCTAATTGGAGGAGGAAAACAAGATGAAACAACATAACGCTGCTTTAGAAGTCAACGAAGTTCCTAAAATGCACAAATGGCTGACACTGAGCCTGCAACACTTATTCGCCATGTTCGGAGCGACAATTCTCGTACCGTTCCTGACTGGTCTTGAACCAGCAGTCGCACTCGTATCAAGCGGGTTCGGAACACTCGCTTACATTCTGATCACACGAGGTAAAGTTCCTGCTTATCTTGGTTCCAGCTTCGCATTCATTTATCCAATCGTAGAAGTATCAAAATCAAGCGGGATCCCCGGTGCCATGATGGGAAGTTTCATGGCCGGTCTGGTGTACGGATTGGTGGCTCTGTTGATCACGATGTTCGGAACCAAATGGCTGATGAATATCCTGCCGCCGATCGTCGTCGGACCAGTCATCATCGTCATCGGTCTCGGGCTTGCATCCACAGCCATCGATATGGCGATGTATGAACCGGGCTCCGACCAAGTGTACAGCGGTACACACTTCATGGTCGCGTTAGTCACGCTTGCAATCACGGTCATCGCATCCGTGTTCTTCCGAGGGTTTTTCTCCCTCGTCCCGATTCTGTTCGGAATCGTAGGCGGATACTTGTTCGCCATGACCCAGGGGATCGTAGACACAAGTGGAATTCAGGAAGAATGGACGAACATCACATCGGCTGAATCTTTCGGAGGCGTACTGAATGCGATCTTCCACATGCCGAACTTCACCGTTCCATTCGTTGATTTTTCTCCACTTGAAGTCATCAGCTGGGAGATCGCCTTCCTGATGGTTCCATTTGCACTCGTAACCATCACGGAGCACACAGGTGACCAAATGGTGCTATCCAAGGTCGTCGGGAAAAACTTCTTGAGAGAGCCAGGCTTGAACCGTTCCATCCTCGGAGACGGAGTCGCGACAGTGATCGCTTCCTTCCTCGGTGGACCACCGAATACGACTTACGGCGAAAACATCGGTGTCCTGGCCATTACGAGAGTATTCAGTGTGTTCGTCATCGGAGGGGCAGCCGTCATTGCCATCATCTTCGGATTCGTCGGCATGATCACAGCTGTCATCAGCTCTATACCGACGGCAGTCATGGGAGGCGTATCGATCCTTCTATTCGGAATCATCGCTTCAAGCGGGCTGCGCATGTTGATTGACAACCAAATCGACTTTGGTGAAAAACGGAACTTGATCATCTCCTCTGTCATCCTGGTCATCGGAGTCGGCGGGGCTTATATCCAAGTCAACGCAGACATCCAAATCGCCGGAATGGCGCTTGCAGCAATCATCGGAGTCTTATTGAACCTGATCCTTCCTGGTAAAGAAAAAGGGAAGGGCAACGGGAACATGTTCGAAGCTCCTGAACAATTGGATGAAAATGAAAATAGAAAAGATGGCGTCGCTTAGCCGAAACCTAGTTTCTGACACGTTTTAACCGAGTCCCGTGAGGCTCAGAAAGGTGTAGAAGGGTTTGGCTCGTTTAGCATGCGAGTCGAGCACCCCCACACCTTGGGGGTGCTTTTTTTATAGAAAAAATCTTAAGTGCTAATCTTTTTGAGTGTGCGTTTGAAGTCCGTTTTATTAACTAGAGGCTGGGAGGGAAGGGCAAACAGTCCGCTTTCCGCGGGGGACGCTTGAGCCTCTTCGAACTCCGTTCTCCGGGGTCTCACCTTGTTCCTTTTTCCCGCAGGAGTCTACCTGTTTGCCTTACCTTCCCAATCGTAGTTGGTGTAAAGGACTTTGCTTAATTTCAAAATCAAACCTTTCCGTCCCACCTTTTATTGAAGAGGCGGCCTTGGGAATGATGAGACTCCTATGGGATAAAGGTACATCGTGAGACCCCGGAAGGCGCAAGCCTGAGGAGGCTCACGGTACCCCACGGAAAGCGAGTTATTCCCAAGGACGCCTCACACGAATTCTGCGACGGGAAGAGCTGAAACACGCTCGCATAAGAAGAAAATACAAATTTTTACATTACTTACAAAGGAACTTTCCCCCTTGCATCTCGAAGGGAGTAGGAAAGACTCCTGAAAAAAGAGGAGGATGAATCTATGAAACACTTACTCTCCATGAAACAACTGACCAATGACCAGATTCTCCATATTTTCAATGTGGCACGGGCGATGGAGCATGGACAGCGTTCCGCCATGCATACCGATAAGTTTGCAGCCAATCTATTCCTTGAACCAAGCACACGAACGAAAAGCAGTTTCCATATCGCAGAAAGGAAACTCGGTCTGGATGTGCTGCATCTCGGTGAGAACGACTCAAGTATGACCAAAGGGGAAAGCTTGTCCGATACGTTGAAAACCTTAGAAGCGATCGGCGTTGATGTAGCCGTCGTCCGACAATCCGAAGTCGGCGTTCTGAATGATTGCACCGAAGATCTCAATCTATCCCTCATCAACGCAGGAGATGGGTGCGGCGAACATCCGACTCAATCACTGCTTGATTTATATACGATTCAGGAACACTTCCATACGTTCGAAAATGTTCACGTCGCCATCGCGGGAGATTTGAAGCACAGCCGGGTCGCGAGGTCGAACGCTCATGCGTTGACCCAGCTCGGAGCGCGCGTTTCTTTCATAACCAAGCCTGAATGGCAGGACGATTCCATCACGAATCACTACATAACTATGGACGAAGCCGTTGAGCAATGCGACGTGCTCATGCTGCTCAGGATTCAACATGAACGGCACAATGATCGATCCTCTCAAACAACTTATCTGGAAGAATACGGACTGACGAAACAGAGAGAGGCGAAAATGAAAGATCACGCCATCATCATGCACCCAGCACCTGTGAACCGGGGAGTAGAAATGGATGGAAGTCTGGTAGAGTCACCAAAGTCAAGAATCTTCAGGCAAATGACGAATGGAGTGACGATCCGAATGGCAGTTCTGCAAACACTTTTGAAAGGGGAGCTTTAAATGAAGCGCAAAATCATCAACGCGAAGCGGTTACTAAATGGAAAACTGGAGTCCTGTGAGGTTTTGATCGAAGACAGCACCATCCAGGCAGTCGAAAAGAGGATCTCATCACAAGCCGATGAGACGATCGACGCACAAGGCCATCTGATCTCAGCAGGGTTCGTCGATGTGCACGTCCATTTGAGGGAGCCCGGCGGAGAAGCGAAGGAAACCATTGAGACTGGAACAATGGCTGCTGCGAAAGGCGGGTTCACGACGGTCTGTGCCATGCCGAATACACGTCCGGTCCCGGATTCTGAAGAACATTTGAACAGTCTGCTGGAAAAAATAGAAACGACGGCCAACGTCCGTGTGCTGCCTTATGCATCGATCACGACACGCCAGCTCGGCGAAGAGCTTGTCGATATGGAAACGCTCAGCAGCCATGGGGCTTTCGCTTTCACGGATGACGGCGTCGGTGTCCAGAGCGCCGGAACGATGTACGAAGCGATGCAGGAAGCAGCTCGGCTCGGAAAAGCGATCGTCGCCCATTGTGAAGACAATTCGCTCGTATATGGCGGCGTGTCTCACGAAGGGGAGGTCAGCAGGCGATTGAACCTGCCGGGGATCATGAATGCAGCGGAATCCGTGCAGATCGCCCGGGATGTGCTTCTTGCAGAAGCGGCCGGCTGTCATTACCATGTCTGTCACGTCTCTACGAAGGAGTCCGTCCGGGTCATCCGGGATGCGAAACGCGCGGGCATCAACGTGACAGCGGAAGTGACGCCTCACCACCTGTTATTGAATGAAAGATCTGTACAGGAAGATGATGCATTGTTCAAGATGAATCCGCCGCTTCGCTCGAAAGAAGACCAGCAGGCGCTGATCGATGGTCTCTTGGACGGAACGATCGACTGTATTGCGACCGATCACGCTCCACACACAGAAGAAGAAAAGCAGCAAGGGTTCCTTGGATCACCGTTCGGAATCACAGGATTAGAAACAGCCTTTCCACTGCTTTACACTTATTTTGTTGAAAAAGGAACGGCCACCCTGCAGCAGCTGATTGCATGGCTGACGGTGCATCCGTCACGGATTTTCCAACTGCCTTTCGGTCACTTGGAAGCAGGGGCTCCTGCTGATATGACACTGATTGATCTCGAAACGAAAAAGCCGATTGACCGCCGGAAACTGATCTCGAAAGGGAAGAACAGTCCTTTTGATGGCTGGGCAGTGAAAGGATGGCCGGTCATGACGATGGTCGAAGGCGAAATCATTTGGGAGGAGGCTAAATATGAAACAGCTCGTGCTTGAAGATGGAACGGTTTTTGTAGGTCAGGGATTCGGAAGTGAAGAGGAAAAAATCGGTGAGATCGTATTTAACACCGGAATGACAGGATACCAGGAGGTGATCTCCGACCCTTCGTACTGCGGTCAGATCATCACGTTCACGTACCCGTTGATCGGAAATTACGGCATCAACAGGGATGATTTTGAAACTGTAGACCCTGCCGTTTTCGGAGTAGTCGTGAAAGAGCATTGTGAAAATCCATCGAACTTCAGGAATGAAGAGACGCTGGACGAATTTTTGAAAGCGAAACGGATTCCCGGCATCAGCGGGATAGATACGCGGAAGCTGACGAAAATCATACGTACACACGGAACGATGAAAGCGATGATCGCATCGATGGACCGTACCCCGGAAGAAGTGGTGGACCTGCTTCAAAATACGCCGCTCATGACCGACCAGGTCGAGCGTGTATCGACCGTCAAGCCTTATGTGGTACCGGGAAGAGGAGACCGCATCGTGTTGATGGACTTCGGCATGAAACACGGCATATTGCGGGAGTTCACGAAACGCAACTGCCATGTCACTGTCGTCCCTTATGATACGACAGCGGAGGAAATCATGCGCTTGAAACCCGACGGCGTCATGCTCTCCAATGGCCCGGGAGATCCAAAAGATGTACCGGAAGCGATTGAAACAATCCGGCATTTGAAAGGCAGGGTTCCGATCTTCGGTATCTGCCTCGGCCATCAGTTGATCGCTCTTGCCTGCGGCGCCGATACCGCCAAGATGAAATTCGGACACCGGGGTGTGAATCAGCCGGTCAAAGACCTGGAGAGTGGACGCACGTATATTACTTCCCAAAACCATGGCTATGCCGTAGAGCAGCGGACGCTTGCAAGGACGGAGTTGAACCTTACCCAGATTTCCTTGAACGATGATTCGGTCGAAGGGTTGGAACACAGTGTCCACCCGATGTTCTCGGTACAGTACCACCCGGAGAGTTCACCTGGACCTGAAGATACATCCCATTTGTTCGATGAATTTTTACGACGCATCAAGGAGCATGAAACGACGATGAAGGAGGAATTCGCATGCCAAAACGTACAGATATAAATAAAATTTTAGTGATCGGATCCGGACCGATTGTTATCGGGCAGGCCGCAGAGTTCGATTATTCAGGAACTCAAGCCTGTCAGTCATTGAAAGAAGAAGGGTATGAAGTGATCCTCGCCAACTCCAACCCTGCGACGATCATGACCGACCACACGTTTGCGGATGAAGTGTACATGGAACCATTGACGGTGGAATTCCTCCAAAAAATCATCCGTAAAGAAAAACCGGATGCCATCCTTCCAACGTTAGGCGGTCAGACCGGCTTGAACATGGCGGTCGGTTTGAGCGAATCGGGCATCTTGGAAGAGTTCGCAGTCGAACTGCTCGGCTCTCCGCTGGAAGCGATCCAGCGAGCGGAAGACCGTGAGAAATTCCGTTCCCTCATGCACGAACTCGGACAGCCGGTTCCGGAAAGTGAAATCATCAGCTCGGTCGATGCAGCGGTCGACTTTGCCGAGACGATCGGCTATCCGGTCATCGTTCGTCCTGCTTATACGATGGGCGGCGCCGGCGGAGGCATGTGTGACAATGAAGCGGAATTAAGAGAAACTGCCCGCAGCGGACTGTCGATGTCCCCGGTCAACCAATGCCTGATTGAGAAAAACATCGCCGGATTCAAAGAAGTCGAATACGAGGTGATGCGCGATAAAAGCAACCATGCCATCGTCGTCTGTAATATGGAAAACTTCGATCCTGTCGGCATTCACACAGGGGATTCGATCGTCGTCGCTCCATCGCAGACACTAAGCGATCGTGAGTACCAGATGCTCAGGAACGCATCGCTTGAAATCATCCGCGCCCTCGACATCGAAGGTGGGTGTAACGTCCAGCTCGCACTCGACCCGGACAGCTTCCAATATTATGTGATCGAAGTGAACCCGAGAGTGAGCCGTTCGTCTGCACTGGCATCCAAAGCGACCGGCTACCCGATTGCCAAAATGGCTGCCAAAATCGCCATCGGCATGACGCTGGATGAAATAAGAAACCCGATTACCGGAACGACGTATGCCTGTTTCGAACCGGCACTCGATTATGTCGTCACAAAAATTCCACGCTGGCCTTTTGACAAATTCGCCAAGGGAAACCGCCATCTGGGTACACAGATGAAAGCGACCGGTGAAGTGATGTCGATTGGACGGACCATGGAAGAATCATTGCTGAAAGGGGTACGTTCCCTGGAAGGGGAGACGGAGGAACTGTACCTTTCCTCGATCACCCATTTGCGGACGGATGAATTGTTCCAGCGGATGAAGTCCGCCGATGATGAGAGGATTTTCATTCTGGCTGAAGCTCTGCGCCGCGCGCATACGATCGATGAAATTCATGAGGTCACCGGCATCGATTACTTTTTCCTGAACAAAATGAAAAGAATCATCGATTTGGAACGGTCGCTCCTTCATGAAGGTCTCCATCCAGAACTAATAAGAACTGCGAAAGAGGCTGGATTCTCAGACTTGCAGATTGCAAGGGTGATAGGAAGCGACCTGGATACCGTACTGAATTACAGGAGGGAACACAGCATTCAACCGGTTTATAAAATGGTCGACACGTGTGCCGGCGAGTTCGTCTCAGAAACACCGTACTTCTACAGTAGTTATGAGGAAGAGAATGAATCACTGCCGTCCTCCAGCAAAAAAGTGCTCGTCATCGGTTCCGGGCCAATCCGGATCGGGCAGGGCGTCGAGTTCGATTACGCCACCGTCCACTCGGTGCTTGCCTTGAAAGAGATGGGGTATGAAGCGATCATCATGAACAACAACCCGGAAACGGTCTCCACGGACTTCAGCGTATCGGATAAACTGTATTTCGAACCGTTGACGCTTGAGGATGTCTTGAACGTGATCGATTTGGAACAGCCGGAAGGCGTCATCGTCCAATTCGGCGGACAGACGGCCATCAACCTAGTGGATGGTTTGAATCGTCACGGCGTGAATATTTTAGGAACGACGATGGAAGCCATCAACGAGACGGAAGACCGCGACCTCTTCGAGCAATTGATGAATAAACTCGACATCCCTAAGCCTGGTGGTGAAAGTGTCACGAGTGAACAGGAAGCCCTGCAGGCAGCGGAACACATCGGCTACCCGCTCGTAGTAAGACCATCTTACGTCCTCGGTGGACGCGCTATGGCGATCGTCTATTCCAAAGAGGAGCTCATCGCCTACTTAGAGAACAATGTCACTGTGCATAACGGACACCCGATCCTGATCGATAAATATATGACCGGGATGGAAATCGAAGTCGATGCAATCACGGATGGTAAAGATGTGTTCATTCCGGGAATCATGGAACATATCGAACGCGCCGGCGTCCACTCAGGAGACTCGATGGCGGTCTACCCGACCCAGCGTTTGAAACCGGAAGTCGAACTGCAGTGCATCGATGCGACGAAGAAAATAGCAACGGAACTGAACATGAAAGGCCTGATCAATATCCAGTTCGTCATCCATAAAGACACGGCTTATGTGCTGGAAGTGAATCCACGTGCGAGCCGGACGGTTCCGTTCTTGAGTAAAATCACCGGCGTCCAAATGGCACAGCTCGCAACAAGAGCCATTCTAGGGGAAAAACTTGCCGTTCTCGGGTATCCATCAGGGGTGGCTGAAAAGCCGGAAGGGGTGTATGTCAAAGTTCCAGTCTTCTCATTTGAAAAACTGAGAAGCGTCGATACGACACTCGGACCGGAAATGAAATCGACGGGTGAAGTTATCGGCTATGATCAGACGTTGGAAAAAGCCCTCTATAAAGGCATGACCTCAGCAGGTCTCAAAATTCCGACCCAGGGAGCGGTGCTATTGACTGTCGCAGATAAAGACAAAACGGAAATGCTGACCATCGCCAACACATTCTTTGAACTCGGATTCCAGCTTTTCGCGACGGAAGGGACAGCCCGGGTCATCGAGGAAGCCGGCATCCCGGTCGAAGCCGTCGGCAAAGTCGGATCGGATCAAAGAGATGTCCTCGACTTGATTCAAAACGACCATGTCCAGTTCGTCATCAATACGCTCAACAAAGGGATGCAGGCAAGATCGGACGGATTCAGAATCCGCCGGACTGCGGTCGAACACGGCATCGCGTGCTTGACGAGTCTCGATACAGCGAAGACCATCGTCGATGTCATCAATGCGATGTCCTTCACCGCTCGTTCCATCCCGCAGAAGGGAGCGGTCCAATTCCAATGAGGCGCGAATGGATGAAGGTGATTGAACATAAGAGCATTGCCAGAGATACGTACCAGCTCATCCTGAAAGGAGACCTGATCGAGGAGGTGGACGAACCGGGGAAGTTCGTCCATATCCAGATCAATCCGGAATTCTTCCTTCGGCGACCGGTGTCCATCGCTGACGTCGATTTCCATGAGCAGACGTTGACGTTGTTGTATAAAGTGATGGGAAAAGGGACGGATGCTTTGACGGAAAAACGTGTCGGAGATCAGCTGGATGTGCTAGGTCCAGGAGGCCGGGGCTTCCCGGTCGCCTCGCTTGAAAGCAAGCACGCGTTGATTATCGGAGGTGGCATCGGGGTTCCGCCTCTTTATTACCTGGCAAAAAATCTGGTGGAGCGCGGCATCAAGGTGACCAGTGTGCTCGGGTTCCGCTCGGAAGCTGATGTTTTTTATGAAGATGAGTTCCGTGAATTAGGAGAAGTGACCGTGGTGACGAATGACGGCTCCTATGGAGAAAAAGGCTTGGTGACAGATGTCCTCCCGAACCTTGAGCCAACCATCGATACGTACTTTTCCTGCGGACCGGGAGTCATGTTGAAAGCAGTCACGGAACATCTCCCTCATCTACCCGGTTACATCTCTATGGAAGAGCGGATGGGATGCGGCATCGGAGCCTGTTTTGCATGCGTCGTGCCCACCCCTGATATGGATGAAAAAGGATACCGGAGAATTTGCTGTGACGGTCCTGTATTCAAAGCAGAGGAGGTGGTGCTGTAATGGATATTCGAATCGACCTGCCTGGACTACATTTGAAAAATCCGATCATGCCCGCCTCTGGTTGTTTCGGATTCGGGAAAGAATTCGCTCAGTTCTATGATCTATCAGATTTGGGAGCTGTCATCATCAAAGCAGCCACGGGAGAAAAACGGTTCGGAAACCCGACGCCGCGAGTTGCTGAAACGTCCAGCGGGATGTTGAACGCCATAGGTTTGCAGAACCCGGGTGTCGACAGCATCATCGAAATAGAAATTCCTTTTATGAAAGGGTATGACGTTCCGATTATTGCAAACGTAGCGGGAAGCACGGTGGAAGAATATGTGCAAGTGGCAGAAAAAATCTCCGACCACGTCGACGCCATTGAATTGAACATCTCCTGTCCCAATGTGAAAGAAGGCGGTGTCCAGTTCGGGACGGATTCATCTCTTGCCGAAGAAGTGACCCGGCTCGTGAAAGAAGTCAGCAGCGTGCAGGTGTATGTGAAACTCTCGCCTAATGTCACGGATATCGTAGCGATGGCAAAAGCAGTGGAAGCAGGAGGAGCGGACGGACTCTCCATGGTCAATACGTTGACAGGCATGCGCATCGATCCGGCGACCCGTAAGCCGATCATTGCCAACGGGACAGGCGGCTTATCCGGACCCGCGATCAAGCCGGTTGCCATCCGGATGATCCATCAAGTGTATCAAGCTGTCGACCTCCCGATCATCGGTATGGGCGGCATCGAAACGACGGATGATATCATCGAATATTTACTTGCAGGAGCCAGTGCCGTCGCGGTCGGAAGTGCGAATTTCAAAAACCCGTTGATTTGTAAAGAGTTGATCGATGAACTTCCGGATGCTCTTGAGAAGTATGGATTTTCATCCTTAGAAGAAGCGATCGGAGGTGCCCACGATGAAAAAACTCCATCCAGTCTATTTCGCACTTGATTTTCCGAATGGAAAAGAAGCACTAACGTTTTTACAGGAGAATGAGTTGGAAGGGATTCCTGTGAAAGTCGGCATGGAGCTTTTTTACAAAGAAGGAGCCTCCATCATCCGGCAGTTGAAAGAAAACAAGCACCCGATCTTCCTCGATTTGAAACTGCACGATATACCGGTAACCGTCCAGCGTGCGATGGCGAACCTGGCCCGGCTGGATGTCGATGTTGTCAACGTCCACGCTCAAGGAGGAGGGAAAATGATCGAGGCTGCGCGTCTCGGACTTGAACAGGGAAGTGATGAGGAGCGGCCGTTGCTTCTTGCGGTCACGATTCTGACCTCGACCGATGAAACGATGGTTGGAGAAGAACTGATGCTGAAGAAGTCGCTCGATGAAATGGTCACCCATTACAGCCGCCTGGCATCTGAAAATGGTGCCGATGGAGTCGTCTGCTCGGTCCGGGAATCTGCGGGCATCAAACAAGCCCTGGATGGGCCTTTCATGACCTTGACCCCGGGAATACGTCTACCCGGCAATGATTCCCACGACCAAAAGCGGATTGCAACCCCCGTAGACGCCAAACGAGCCGAGAGCGATTCGATTGTCGTCGGCCGGGAGATAAGGGATTCTGCAAACCCTCGGCACACGTACGAACTAATGAAGGAGGAATTCACTCATGGCTCATCCACTTATTCATGATCTGCTTCAAATCGGAGCGGTGAAAGTAGAAACCGAAGACCTTTTCACATGGACGTCCGGACTGCGGTCTCCAATCTATTGTGACAACCGTCTGACGATGTCTTATCCGGACATTCGCAGCAATATCGCTTATGCTTTTACTGATAAAATCAAAAGGCTCTCTTCCGATGTCGACCTGATTGCGGGCTGTGCAACGGCTGGGATCCCTCATGCCGCATGGGTGGCAGACATTCTCGACAAACCGATGGTGTATGTACGCTCCTCAGCGAAGAAACATGGCAAAGGCAATCAAATCGAAGGCCATTTCCATCAAGGGCAGAAAGCCGTCGTCATCGAAGATTTAGTTTCGACGGGGAAATCATCAATCCAGGCTGCAGAAGCGTTAAGAGAATCAGGGGTGGAAGTCGTCCAAGTCCTCTCCATCTTCACTTATAATTTAAAAGAATCCGTAGAAGCGTTCCGAAAGCATGACCTCCCTTACCAGGCGCTCGCAAGCTATGATCAGCTGTTGGAGGTGATGGTTGAAGAGGGGCAGTTGAGCGAAGAACAAGAGAAGTCGCTGTCCCAGTGGAAAGAGGACCCGACGGTTTTTACAATGAATTAACAAGGTGAAGTTGCTATTCATAGACAATCCTAGTAGGATGGAATCATCAGAAAGTTTTGGTGATTTGGATGAAGTCAAAGAAACATTCGTTTTTTATCATTATGAACGCATCCCTGGGATTATTGACCTGCTTTGTATATTTGTATACATGGCTCTCTTTCGCATTCCAGGAACCCATGCTGTCGATTGAACCGGTCTTGAGCCTCCTGGTATCGATTTCCGCATTTATCCTCTATAACTTTTATATGTTGAAAAATGAAAAGAAAAAATACTGGGCTCAGGCGATATTTTCATACATCGGTTCCATCGCCATTTTCGTGTATTTTCTTACTTAGATCACAGGACAATAGTAAAAGATGTTTACATTAAGGAAAGTTCAATTTTGGATTGGGCTTTCTTTTTTTTGTGCTTTTGGGTAGGGGGGAATTCTGGGTATTCAAGAATAGGGCAGGTTAGTTGAAGACTTGAATTCGAGATATAAGACCCGAACATTGCTTTTTTAACAATATTTTGAAATAATTTGAATTATGTGAAGTTTTACCAGTGGAACGGAGGATTAACAAAATAAATAATAAAATTTTAGGAGGATACTTATGTTTGAGAGAATTGATACAATGTGTTTAACAGTGAGTAACGTTGAAAAGGCTAGTAATTGGTATCAAAATGTATTGGGTCTTACAGTTTCATTTAGTGGGGAGGGCTACCGGGTTTTAAGTGTTGGTAATAGTAGTGTCCCGTTGACAATCGAAGAGGGCAATACTGATAGTGACAGTAATAATAGTTATCCTATATTCTTTACCAAGGATATAAAAGAAGCACATGAAAATTTAAATAGTCAGGGAGTACAAATTGATCAACTACATAACGATGGAGTAAATAACTTCTTTGACTTTTACGACTTGGATGGTAACAAAATGCAGGTGTGTTTTTTTGAATAATTATATAGTTACCGCGAATTCGACTCCTAAAGAAACGGGGGCTTTAGTTGAATAAGAAAATTGAAAAGTCAGTCATCTAATGCTGGCTTTTTTGCTTGAAAAAGGAGGATGTAATTTATGTTTTGTAAGGTTATCCCTTTAATGTAGGAGCTTACCAGAACAAGTGCTCTTGATGGTGTGCTTTAACAATGGTCATCGTTCTCATAATTAAGGACTTATGATATGTTAAGTTTATCAATATTGATATCTTATTAATAAAAGAGAGAATTAAGGGATGAGATTCGAGAGTATAAAAAATTAATTTAAAATTAATTTAAAATTGGGAGGGCTTTCGATGTTTGCATCAACTCCACAAGAAGCATTGAAGTTGTTAGAAGAAGCAACAAACACTCATAATTTCAAAAATGTGTCTGAGTTAATAAGTGAAGAAGCTGTATATTACTTTTCTGATGAAATTGTCTATGGACATGAAAATCTTAAAAGTTACTTTGAAAAAACGTGGGAGCATATCCGTGATGAAGAATATCAAATATATGATGTAAATTGGATAAGTACAAGTGATACAGTTGCCGTATGCATTTACAAATTTCACTGGGCAGGAAAAATAGACGGTATACTAAAGGAAGGTCAAGGAAGAGGGACAAATGTATTTAAAAAGGATGGTCAGGGATGGAAAGTAGTTCATGAGCATTTGAGTACTCTACATTAGGATACAGAAATTAAACCTATTATCTTCACTTCAAGTTTTCAACTATTGAATGTATTATTGGCAAATCTACCGGAAGATATCTCGGATTCAAGTCTTCCGCAATAGGGGGCAATTCAGAAATAGAAGAATTGTCCCCTTCATACGTTTAAGGCAGGATTCTTGAATAATCGGAAGATAATAAACAGTTTGAAACTAAATTGTAGGGGATTTCGTATGTTTATAAGGAAAGGAGGATAGCTTGTGAAAAAAGCAATTATTTCTAATTTGACAAGTGTTATATTTTTAATTTTCCTGTTTACTTTTGCTATTTCCTTTTATTATCCAGACTCTTTTTTTATAGCAACATCAAATAATGTAGTTTTGCTTCTAATACTTTTTGCGTTATTTATCTTAAATGTTGTCCTAAAGAAAGATACTGAATTTAAAGGTATCTCATATATAGTATCGTTAGCTGTTTTTTTAGGTATTTCCACAATACTAAATGTCCTAGAACCCAATGTAAATTCTCCAGTATCCTTTGATAGTATTGTCTATTGGGTATTGCTTGGAGCACTTGTCATCAAAACAATTCTACAACTTAAATTAATTAAGAAAAACAGGGGTGTAGTTTAAAAATTTCTAATTAATAATAGGTCTCTTGAAATACAGTCTTCGTGTATTGGGGGCAATTCTGAAATAGAGGAATTGTCCCCTTCATACGTTTAGGGCAGGTTTATTTGAAGACTCAGTTTTGAGATATTGCTGTAAAATGTTGTGTTAAAATTCACATTAATACATGTATGGAGGGGGGGCTAGTATTGGTTAATTGGGAAAGGAAATTAATACATACGGATCGCGGTGTATTTGAGATATTTATAAAGGGGGAGGGGGATCCAATTTGTGTAACCCACCATTATTCTGAATTTAATCAAACAGGAGATTACTTTGCAAAGTCCTTTACAAGCACGAACAAGGTATTCTTAGTTAATTTAAGAGAAGCAGGGCATTCAGATGAAGCGAAGGAACCGTACCAATTAAGCATGTTGGAATCCATATTCGATTTAGAAGCTATCAGAGAAGAATTAGGCTTTAGTAAATGGGGATTTGCTGGACATTCGACTGGAGGGATGCTGGGAGTAATTTACGGTATATACTTTTCAGAACGTCTAGATTTTAATGTAATTGTAGGAGCAGCAGCAAGAGAATATATGACATTTTCGAAAGAGTGTATTTACAATTCAGAACATCCTGATTTTCATATAATGCAAAAACTAATTGAAGCTTTAAAACGTTCGGATCTACCACCAGAAAACAGAACTGAATTAAAGGTTAAAAGAACTAAACTATCTTTATATATGCCTGAAAAATATGAGCAGCTATTTTCTCTTAACATTCATAAAGGAATATCAACTATTCGAATGAATTTCTTCAACCGTGAATTACAGGTCTATGATGTAACTAGAAAGTTAGAGTTTATATCAACACCTACTTTAATTATATGTGGTAGGCATGATGTTCAGTGCCCACTGAGTTACTCAATTGAAATGAATGAAGGTATTCCTAATTCGAAATTAGTTATCTTTGAGAAAAGTAACCATTACCCATTTTTAGAGGAAGCAAAGGGTTTTAATGAAGTGGTTGACTTATTCTTAAAGGAAAATCAATCCTTTATTAATTAAAGGGCGATACTCTAAATGCCTCGAGTTTGAGTGTTCATGTATCGGGAGGGGATTGCTCAATATAAATGTTTGCTTTTTCACTTAGAGACAGTAAAATTAAATAGGTTTTTTTGAGCTTAAAAAGGGAGATGTGAAGTTGAGGTATCTTTCAGTTTTATTATTTATGTTTCTCTTAATATTAGCTGGTTGCAGTAATAATGAATATAATAGTTCTGACATAGAAAAAACCTTCGCTACAAAAGAAGAAGCTCTGCACCAGTTTCTTGAAAAAAATCCTAGAAGCTACGTGGAACAAATTAATACTACTGATAATGATGAAATATTTATAGTTCGTTCAGGCAACCACCAGTACAGTGCATATGGAATGAAGCGAGTAAACCAAGGCTACATAGTTGTTAAACTTACGGGTACGTTGGCTCTTCATAATACAATCGCAGGTTCTAGTGAATTCACAACAACTGAAGGGAATGATTACACGTTCCTAGTAGTAAAGAAAGGTAAGATAGACGAGCTTGATTATTCAAGCAGAAAGTATTCGTTTTCACCGTTATATATGGGTGATGCAGAGATAGCTTTAAACAAAGGACATATCAAAAATAATGATGGTGCTACACTTCCTGAGAGTGTTATTCAATCAACAGAGGTGATTGCAGAGCCAAATACTTCTTCTTAAAGTGTTATTGAACAGGAGGATACGAAATAAGTTTTAATCCCATATGTCTTTAAATCGTTTTTTCCAAAATCGGGGGCGATATTGCACAGCTCCTACCTCTTATTGTGCTAACGTGGATAAGGATTTTTTATTTTATGGTGAAGTATTCTAGTGGAAAAAATGAGGGAATTATTTTGAGAGTAAACCTAAAAAAATCAACAGTAATTTCAACTATAATCATGTTTTTATTTTTAATCGGGTGTGAACCATTAGCGAAGGATACGATGGATTTTTATAAAAGGACAGAGAGTGTTGACCTCTCTGGTGAAAATATCAATTCTATCTCATTAAATTCAACCGAGAACGATGTAATAAACACTTTTGGAAAACCAACTGAAATCGAAGAAATAGAAGATCCAAAGTCAAAATATTTAAGTTACGATGGTGTGGAGTTTGGTTTTGTAGAGGACAAGGTTATTCGATTATTCATTCGAAGAACACACGAAAACTCCAAAATATTTGAAACTGCAAAAGAAATTAAAACCGGGGATAAAAAAGAACAAGTAATTAAAGAATACGGTGAGAACTATTATGAAAGGGTTGAAAGTGGCTTAGATACCCTTGGATATTTTGATAAGGAAAATATGATAAATATAGAGTTTGGGTTTAATGAAAGTAAAGTTATAGCTGTTATTATTAAGAAAATTGGTTGGAAGGAAGATAATTGAGCTTACAGGGGCATTAGTGAAAGATCTGTTCAATTTCTCTCGATTACAAGTCTTTAAGAAACGGGGGATGAACCTTTTATAAAAATCTTATTATATTCCTCATTGTATATTTTTCTATTTTCTGTCCTTCTTCTAGTGGACCTAATCCAGTCAGGTAATGTTACTTTGCAAGAGTATTCCTTACAAACTCTGTTTTGGGAACGGGGTTAATCATACTGGAACGCACCTTTAACAAAAAAACAAAGTGAAAAGGTTCGAGTCGATAAGTTACTCAGAATTTCTTTCTTTATTTAAATCGGTTGGAGAGGGTAGCGCGGTGAATAATAGCTTAACAAGACATCTCTATTTCAAATCCTCAACTAAAAGGGAATCTAAAGGAGGGGAAATTGTGTTTTTAATCACTTGGAAGTTAAGCCGATCCTTTGCATTAGCTCTAGTGGTTGTAGGATTGGTCACTTTTATCACTGAGGGAGAGTTTCCGTATAGTGGCATTTTTATTATAGTGGGTGTTATTGCGGTAATTGTATCTCATTACTTCCTTAAGCGAAATAAGAAAGGTTTCGATTAAATTGTGGCATTTGAATGCGGAATTATGATGGATTGAAACACCCGTTAGGTAAACAAGTGTGAGAAATTAAGGTGTCTCTAAATCGAGTCTTCCGGTAACTGGGGCATTTGCAAAATAAGCCCCTAGCTTATTTACATTCTGAGGATTTAGTCAGGAGTACAGGATTACCATATAGTTAAGAGGGGGGAAGTTCAATGATAATAAGAAAACCTAATGATAATGAGCTTGAAAAAGTTATATCTCTATCTCCCAAAGCAATGTTCGAGGGAACATTAGGTGAAGTAAGACCTACTACTGAAAAAGTCACTCAACTTGTGGAGTCCCTTTTAGAAAGAGGAAGTTATTATTTAATTGCGACAGATGGTCATGAATTGATGGGCTGGATACTTTTAGGCAGTAGAAAAAACCAATTTACAGATAAAACAAACGGATTTATTTATGAGTTATTTGTTTTAGAAGCATTCAGAGGAAAGGGAATTTCTAAGAAGCTAATGAGAGCTGGCATTGGTCATCTTAAGGATGAAGGGTACTTTGAAGTCCGACTAAGCGTATTTTCTGGAAATAAAGCTATTGAATTATACGAGGGAATGGGTTTTAACAAAAAAACTGTAACAATGAGTTTAGAAATTTAAGTACTCTACTGTTAGAACATCTTGAAATAGAGTCTTATAGAAACGGGGGATTTTCAAGAGTAGGGTTCGTACTCTTTTCATAATAAGGACCATTTAATTTATGGGATAACGTGAAATACGTTTACCAAAAGGAGGAATTTTGGTGAGTAATATAATGTTACGAAATGTAATTGAAGATGATCTTCCTGTTTTCTTCAAACACCAACAGGATCGGGAAGCAAATCATATGGCGGCGTTTACAAGTAAGGATCCGGAGGATTGGCACAGCTTCTTAAACCATTGGAATAAAATCTTGGCGGATAAAGACATCATTAAGCAAACGATCACTGTTAAAAATGATGTTGCTGGAAATATTCTATGTTTCGAGCAGTTCGGCGTACCAGGGGTTAGCTATTGGATAGGAAAAGAATACTGGGGCAGAGGAATAGCCACTAATGCTTTAAGGGAATTTGTAAAACACGTTACCATTCGTCCACTTTATGCCCGTGCTGCCAAGGACAATGTTAGGTCGCTAAAGGTTCTGGATAAATGTGGTTTTACAATCTCTGGTGAAGACAGTGGGTATTCTAACGCACGTGGTGGATATGTAGAGGAGTTTGTTCTTTTGCTTGAGTAAAGATTATTAGCATTACACGCAATTCCAGTATAGCGGGAGTTAGTAGCATCCCCTCATTTACCTTTTTACTTAGCACCCCCTCTTAAAAAACGTTACTGATTGGAGGTTGTTGAGTGAAGATTATTTATGTAGAAAGAATGAGAGAGCTTTATGCTTATTTAGAATTAAATCAAATCCAAGTGAATGATATTGGACAGTACAATGATGTTCTAATCGTTAATGATACGCTGGTTTTCAGGTTCCCTAAATACATAAAAGGTATAAAAAAATTAGAAAAAGAAGTTATGGTCAACCTTTTGTTGAAAGGTGTCTAAGTCAATATCCAGAAGGCACGAACGTTCTCGAAAACTTTTATAAAAGTACATATGTTTTGCAAGAAACTCTTCATGGAATCGAAAATAATGATTTAGAGGCAATTGAAAATGGAATTAAGGAAAATATGATAACTCCATTAACAGTATAATTTCACTAATTATCTCAGTTTCGAGTCTTTAACTAACGGGGGCTTTACTTTAACAAGCTTTTCTGACAAATGTAAGTGTTTTAATGGAATGATGAATTTTATATTTTGTTAGGATTTTCTATAATCGAAGTGTTAATTGACAAAAAGGTATGCATAATGGGTGTTCAGTGTGTGTAATCCCTATCGTGTTTAGGATTTTTCAGTTGGGGTGAGGTTAACCTTATTGGATTACATCAAATTGGTGTAATGAAATTCTTTCTTTTTTTATTGCATTTAGAGCTTGGTTATCGAGATTTAAAATACATACATTAAAGTCAGAAATACTTAGAATTGGTTGGCTATCGTCCCATAATTCGAAATGCCATAAAGACGAACCTTCATTTGTAAAGGAAGGGGTAATATACTTATAAAATGTATTTAATGATTCATTACATAATTCACCTGAAATTTTTACGGAATTATCCATTCCATACCAAGATGATATACTTATGTTTTCTAGGTTTAAAAAATCATTTTTTCCAGTTAACAAGGGGTTTTCATCGTCAGGATCCCCTTCAGGAAAAACGATGCTGAACCTTGTGGAGTTTTTGACTGCATACTCAAAAATGTTCTTCCAATTTGCTAAGTCATTAATATTAGGGCAAACCATTTTCATGCCTTTTCCCCCATTAATACTCTTTTACTGTTGGATCTGTAGGAACAGGAACTTAAGGTGGATCTTCATTTGTAGGGATTGTATCATTTTCAATAGAGGTTTCGGATTAGTAAATTGATAGAAGACTTTTATTCTAGAGCAAGTTTATTTTTGTCCTTTATGATAAAATCGTGCATAGTTGGTTTGTAAAATAAATACAAACTTATAGTTAGAAACAGACTTACCGTTAGGAATGTTTTTACTACCCCATAGATTTAGAGTAATAGCAGTATTTTTTAGATTTGCTTTGAACATAACAAACGAATTATAAAAAAGTTAAAACAGGAGGTTCAACCTTAATGTAAATACACCCTTTTTTTCATCGAATATGTAAAGGAAACGATAAAAAAGGGGTAGTATAAAATGAAGTCTTCATCCTTTCGGTTTTTATGGATCGGGCAAGCATCGGCCAATCTTGGTGATGTGTTTTATATCGTCGGCCTAATCTCTATAATGTACACAGATTCACAGTCAGCATTTTACTTAGCTTTGCTACCATTCATTAATACATTTGGTCGGTTTATCAGTGGGTATTTATCACCATTATTGTTTAATAAATACCCACTAAAAACACTTTTATCTGGGTCACAAAGTAGTAAAACCGTTCTCTTGTTTGTTTTAGCGTCTTTGATCACTCTACAATCTAAAGGTTCCATAATGATAATCCTTATGTTTATTTTCTTAATAGCCTTCCTGGATGGTTTGGCAGCACCTGCGAGCCGTGCGATGCTTCCCAGATTAGTTCATAAAGATGAAATTGTAAAAGCGAATAGTTTCTTCTCAGTTATATCACAAATCATTCAGCTTGGTGGATGGGCATTAGGAGGTATACTGGTAGCCTTGATCGGGGGTCAGGCCGTCATATGGCTGACGTTTATTTTATTTGTCATATCCTCTTGTTTGATGATGCTGATTCAAGATTCAACAGAGTTTCATCTTCCGCAGGAAAAGAATTCTATCGGGACAGTTTTAAAAGAAGGTTGGAAAATCATTTGGCACACACCTGTACTTAGAAAAATACATGTGGTGATCTTTATTGAATCCATAGCGAATGTGGTATGGATTGCCGCCATCATTTATGTTTTTGTTTCTGAAGTTCTTCAGAAAAGTGAAGCATGGTGGGGCTATATCAACACAACTTTCTTTATAGGCCTTCTCATTGGTGGATTGTTTTGTACGAAGTATTCCTCGTTCATTGAGAAAAACTTGAGAAAGATACTGATGATCACTTCTTTCAGTGTAAGTGCTGCTACTTTACTTTTTGGTTATAATAGTATCGCCTGGATCGCTTTAGTTTTATCTGTGTTATTTGGCATAGTTGAGCAAATAAAGTCCATAACCATGGAAACTATTATTCAAAATAAAGCTTCTTCCGGTAACTTGCCAAAAATTTATGGAGCTCAAGGAGCATTAACTTCTTTAACGTTTGGCGTCGCTTCTTTATTACTAGGAGGAATGGCGGACGTTATTGGTGTACAATATGTTTTTTTATTTGCGGGAACTTTATTAGCGGCGGCTGCTGTTTACATTTTGGCTTCTAAACAAATATTCCCAACAAATTATTACAATGATTGTAAAACTGAGCAAAAAGAAAAGACTGCACCGTAAAATTGTGCAGTCTTTTTGTTTATCAATGTTAGAACATCTGAGAAATGTGCTTCGTTATGATAAATGCTCTTCAAATCAAGTCTCACAGAAGCATTGGCGATAGCTCCACTCTTGTTATAACTTGTGGTACTATCGATGCCGGTTAGTAAAAGTAGATCAGGTTTCTGCAATAAAATTATACAATAACATCACAGGAGGGATAAAATGCTTAAAGGAATATATGATTTGGTAAGTGAAGCACAGTTGAAAAAGTATGCAGAACTTGCTGTACGAGCTGGCGTCAATCTGCAAAAAAATCAATTATTGATTATTCATAGTGATATACAAAATGCTGCGTTTGCACGTCTAGTCCAATCGGTAGCCTACGAAGCAGGGGCTTCAAATGTATTTATAGATTGGAAAGATGAACAGTCTACCAAAGAATTTTACTTACATGCAGCAGATAAAGTCATCGATCATTTTCCTGATTGGCAGGCTGCACGTTTTGAGGAGTGGGACGATCAAGGTGCTGCTTACATACATATTATTTCTGAAAACATAGATGTCTTTAAGGAGGTTTCCCCAGAAAGAATAAATCGTTTCGAAAAAGCCTCTCGTACCAAATTGAAGGATTATCATGCAAAAATTAGATCCCACGAGGTGCGTTGGTGTCTTCTAACTGTCCCGAGCGTTGAATGGGCAACGAAAGTATTTCACGGCCTAAGTAAAGAAGAGGCTTTACAATCACTATGGGAATTAATTTTAAAAGGGACTCGGGCAGATGGGAAAAACCCTATTAAAGATTGGGAGAATCACAATAAATCCTTTGAGTCTCGAAAGAAAATCTTAAACGAGAGCCAATTTGATGCTCTGCGTTTTACAAATAGCTGTGGAACTGATTTATTAGTTGGTCTCCCTAAAAATCATCTCTATATTGGTGGGGGAGTTATAGACAAAGAGGGAATACCATTCTTTCCGAACATTCCTACGGAAGAAATATTTACTGCTCCTCATAAAAATAAGGTCAATGGTACATTGATAGGTACGAAACCTCTTATCTATGGAGGAAGTGTCATCGATGAATTTTATCTGATCTTTAAAGATGGACGGATAACCGACTATTATGCAGCAAAGGGACAGGAAGTATTACGAAATCTCATCGAAACAGACGAAGGATCACATTTTCTAGGTGAAATTGCCTTGGTATCTCATAAATCTCCTCTTGCTCAGACAGATACTCTTTTTTACAATACATTGTTTGATGAAAATACATCCTGTCAAATTGGAATTGGAAATGCATCTCCTTCCAATATTCAAAATGGCAATGACCATTCTGAGGAAGAGATGAAGGCAGCGGGGCTGAACACTTCACTTTTGTCAGTCAATGTAACCTTTGGTACAGAAGATATGAAAGTAGAGGGTATTAAAGAAGATGGAACTGAAGTCCTGCTAATGAAGGATGGAGATTTCCAATTCTAAATCAATTACAATTTAAAGTTGGATTATTTAGTGCTAGTTAAATTGAAAACAAAGTGCACAGCATTATTTTAGCGAATGAAGATTAGGGGTTAGCCGCTAGCGATTCCATATACCTATGATCTCACGTTTTTGAACAATGTGCAGTTTAAGAATAAAAACTATTACCTTTACCAAAAAACAACCCTCTATAGAGGGTTGTTTTTATATCATGCTGGATGATTTAAGCATCTACTAATGTCAAAACCGTAGAAGACGAGGTTTTTCCTGGGTTTTATTGGGAAATCAATAGGTGGTCGCTGTATTTACATTGGAGGTGGCACACTATACGTTCTAAAGTATTTGAAAATGTAAATGGATTAAAGTAATACCCGGTTGGGGGCTTTTGGACAGAGGTTGCTGAAGAGCTGACGCCTTCGAAGATTACGAAGGGGTATAATGGAATACCTGGTACTCCAAAAATAGATACAGGTGACGGAAATCATTCGTATCGTAGTTTCAGAAGCAGAGCTTGACTTTTAATTTTTTTACTCATTTAACCATAGTCACTGGACATGACGCTACATGCAGGACATTAAAACTAACACTTCCGAGAATCTTACTCTTTAAAGCACCTAACCCCCGGGAGCCCATTACAATACTATATACATTCGATTCTTTTGCTTCTTTAGCAATTTCATAGTCTGGTGAACCAATTCTGATTTTTGTGTGGACAGTTACATCTTGATTCTCTATGACTTTTAGTGCATCATCAATTACTTCTTTCGCATTTTCTTGCTGGTATCTACGCACTTGTTCTTTGCTTATAAAGCGATTGATATTAAGCGTGTTGTAATTATATTGAACATTTAAAAGAAGAATCTCAGCATCCATTGCTTTTGCTAATTCCATTGCATGATTTAAAGCTCTTAGCGAAAAATCTGAACCATCAATCGGCACTAAAATTTTTTGTGACATTAATTTTCGCCCCTTTAGAGAAGTATTATTAATAATACAGCTTAAAAAAACAGAGAAAACGTTTATTCTCATAAAAACGTCTTACACCAATACTGCGTTTTATTTAACATTTCACTATCTCATTGCTCTAAGGGTTCTATAAGTTTATTTTATCAAAATTATTCTGTCACATATATATATAAATTTTGGATTATAATCATGAATGACACCCATAATAAAGCTTTTTTGTGTACTTTCAGGTTAATTGAAGACTTGTATTAGAGTTTAAAAGGTTTTGGATCTAAAACACCTCTGGCTCTTTTTGCGAGAGGGAACAGAAAACCTCTACCCTGTGACCGCCATCAATGGTAGGGGGTATGTCTGCAAATGTGTAGGTTGCTTTTTATTCGAAAGGATGGTAAAGTAAATTTTCACTCGACAAAGTGTAATGATTACGATTTACGAATTGAGGGGTGGTCAGGGTGAGTGAATATCTTATTGAACATATCACAAGATGCATTGTCCAGTCTTTACCTGAACAACAGCGTGCGTTGTATAAGTATGTCGTTGACAGAGAGGACCTTCTGGCGGATAAGGTCACAACTCCGGGTGAATTTATGTCGCTTCTGGAAACGGATCAAACTTACCAGAAGGCGGCTGACCATTTCGGAATGACATGGTTGGAACTATTGCAATCCTTGAAAAAAATAGAAGAGCACATTGCGGATGGCTTAGAACGCATGGTGAATGAGGTCAGCTGGACCGACTGTACCCATCTGATCAATAAAGAGGGACAGCAATTGTTTTACGTGGATTTTCCACGCATAAATCATCCGACAAGTTAGGAGTCAATAAGGGCTCAAAAATTTTTTGAATAAATTAAATCGTAATCAATACGAATTAGATAAGGGGAATTCAAAATGGCTAAGAAGTCAAAAGTAGTAAAAGAGAAAAAAAGGCAGGAAATGGTGGCAAAGTATGCTGATCTTAGAAGGGAACTGAAGGCGAAAGGGGACTATGAAGCTTTGAGAAAGCTCCCTCGAGATTCCTCACCCACCCGTCTGACGGGAAGATGTGAAGTGACAGGACGACCGCGGGGGTATATGAGAAAGTTCAAGATGTCCCGTATCGCTCTTCGTGAGTATGCTCATAAAGGGCAGGTTCCCGGCGTGAAGAAAGCCAGCTGGTAGGAGAGGAGGTCAATCCGTGTATGCTTGGGTGGTGATTGGAGGTGGCGTGCAAGGTTGCTGTACAGCCACCCGTCTGCTCGAGAAAAAGGTAAGTAGAGAAGAACTGCTCATCATCGACCCTCACCCACAACCGATGCATATCTGGCGGACATTGACGGACAAAACTGGAATGTCATACCTGAGGTCTCCGTCTGTACATCACTTGGCAGAGGACCCATACAGTTTAAAGAAGTATTCCCGCTCGCAAGATTATACAACGCCTTTTAAAGGGAAGTACTCGCGGCCACGTCTGGATATGTTCAATCAGCATACCTTTGATGAAATGAAAAAGGCAGGAGTTCATGGCTGTTGGAAGCAGGGATGGGTGAATGGATTAACCAAAACAGACAAAGGCTGGAGAGTTGAAGTTTCAGGGGAAACCATTGAGGCGGAGCGTGTTGTCCTGGCTATGGGTGTGAATCATGTTCCTCACGATCCGTTATGGTCAAAAGAGCTGTCAGGCCATCCTTCCGTCTCGCATCTGTTCGATTTCAACCGACCCCTTCCGGCACAAGGTGAGGTCATCATCGTCGGGGGAGGGATGACAGCGGCTCATACCGCTAACACCCTGGCTGCTTCAGAAATGATCGAGCAGGTGACAGTAGTGAAACGTCACCCCTTCAGAGTTCACGATTTTGACAGTGATCCCGGGTGGCTTGGCCCTAAATTCCTGAACGGTTATCGGAAAGTGAACTGCTACATAGAGCGGCGTCGCATCATACAAGAAGCAAGGCATAAAGGCTCTATCACAAGAGAACTGCGAGTTAAACTCCTAAGGCAAGTCAAGGCGGGGAAGTTAAAGATCTGCACAGGAGACATCCTGCGTGGTAGGACTGATGATGACCGAATCCAGCTCAGTATTAGAAACCATACAACCGTAACAGGCGACTCCCTCGTCTTGGCAACAGGTGCTCAATCCGGACTGCCCGGGAAAGAATGGCTCAAGCCGGCAATCGATACACTCGATCTTCCATGTGCGCCGTGTGGTTTTCCAATCGTCCAACCAAACTTGGAGTGGTCACAAGGGCTTTTCGTTGCAGGAGCTCTTGCGGAATTGGAGATTGGGCCCGTATCCCGGAATATAGCAGGTGCTAGAAAAGCAGCAGAACGAATCACAGCATCTGCCTGACTCATGATGCTCCTCTATGAAGGGGGGTGAATGTGGTGCAGACAAAGCACTTTCAGGTAGAATAAAAGGCAAAACCGCTCTGGATGTAGAGCGGTTTTGCTTTTTTGTTAAATGAGCTTCTTAATAAACTTTAATAGTATATAACTCGTTTTCGAGTCTTTAAATAAAGGGGGCTTATCCTTAATAATGGGATAAGCCTTTTTTATATATATTGATGTTCTTGCAAGAAAAAATTGAAATATTTGGAATAAAAAGGGTTGAAGTAAATTAACTGAAAGAAAGGAAGGTATGAAATGGATACCCATTAACAAATCAGCGTAAAAGATTCTGTTCAAACTAAAGTAGATATAGAGCTGCACTGAGCCTTGTTTTATTTATTATTTTCCATTTGATCCTCCCCGTATATTTCATCTAAGTGCTCTATATGTGACACTCCCCATTGATGCATGGACTCCAATAGTGGAGTTAAGCTTTTTCCGTATTCAGTTATAGAATATTCAACCTTTGGTGGGACTTGGGCATAGACTTTACGATTGATAATATCATGATATTCTAATTCTCTTAATTGAGTGGTAAGCATTTTTTTTGTTATATCAGGTACCAAACGATGTAATTCACCAAAACGTAACGTTTCTTTTTGAAAGATATGAAAAAGAATGACAGGTTTCCATTTTCCAACGAGTATATCTAATGCTGTTTCTACTTTACATTCATGAGCCATTTAGTGGTCTCCCCCTAGGTATCTTTTTTTATACTATGTCACATTTTAGTGCCTACTTCTCAAAGATAAACTTTGGTTATATTATAACTATATGGTTAAAGCAAAACAACAACACTAGGGGGAAACAAAGAATGACGAACGGAAGTTTCAACATAGGTATTATTTTAGGAAGTACACGGGTGGGGCGAGTTAGTCCTCAAATTGGAAAATGGGTAAAAGAAATTGCGGAAAAACGTGGAGATGCTAATTACGAAGTTGTAGATATTGCTGATTATAATCTTCCCTTTTTAGGAACAACTGATGGATCTGAACCTGGAATCGCTGCATGGAATGAGAAAATTGACAGCTTGGACGGATTCGTTTTCATTGTTCAAGAATACAACCACAGTATTACAGGTGCTCTGAAAAACGCCCTTGATTTAGCTCGAGAACCTTGGAATAACAAAGCAGCAGGTATTGTAAGTTATGGTTCAACAGGAGGCGCACGTGCAGCTGAACACCTTCGAGGGATATTAGGTGAATTACTTATTGCTGATGTTCGAGTACACCCTACATTGTCCTTATTTACTGATTTTGAAAATTACACTACATTTAAACCCGCTGAATTACACTTTAATAACGTAAACGCAATGCTTGACCAAGTTATATCTTGGAGTGGGGCATTAAAAACCCTGAGATAAAAAATAAAGGAGAAGTGTATGTAGTCATGAATATATCATTATGGATTGTACAGATAATTCTATCATTTTTATTTTTAATAGTGGGAAGCCAAAAAATCATTTCGGCAAATAAAGAGATTGATAAAACCGGGGATGGCTCCCAAAAACATTTGTTTGTTTTTATTGGAATTGTTGAAATCTTAGGAGCAGTTGGGTTAATCTTACCTTGGTTACTTAACATTGTTCCTATCTTAACACCGCTTGCTGGAATCGGTATTTCGATTATCATGATATTAGCAGCTTTTCATCATGCCAAAAGTAAAGAAATGCAGTCTGTGGTAACGAATATCATCATATTAGCACTAGCATTGTTTTTAGTAATTGGACGATTAATTTAATCTCTCTCCCTCTCATATCTTTAGAAATGAGAGGGTTTTTATGTTTGCAAAAACATTATGTATCTTCTGCTACGCCCCACCATTGTATGCCACTTTATAAGTTTAGGTGGTTATAATTCTTGCTTTTCAATTTCGGTAATACATCCAGTTTTGAAACTAAATTTTTAAAGTGCCGCAGGAGTGTTGATTAACCACAAATGGTAGACAGAGTGTTATAAAAGTGCTAAGAAATGATAAAAAAGCCACGCGCCTTATGATGTATACCTCGGTTCAAGAAGAACTTGATGGTTATTGAGTTTATAGAATAATGGTTGATAAAAAATTATGGGTATAGGCCGAGCAGCAACTAATTTAATGGTTTTCGAAATGGAGAAATTACCGAATGCAAAAAAATGTTGTAGGTTATTATCCTATGAATACAGGTGCCCATCAGCTTTATTCTAGCTTAGGGTTCTTGGATAATAGAGGTAGGTTTGGTAATGAAATGGATGTTATTAAATATATAAACAATTAATTAATCAAAAGGACCTAATAATGGTCCTTTTTTTGTAATGGAATACTTTGGATCTTACGCAAAAACTGCCATTGAAAGACAGATTCCACTAAAGAGAAATTATCTTGAATTCAATTCTTAAACTAAAGGGGGCAATTATTCAATAAGAATAATCGTCCTCTTTTTTTTGAGAATAGAAGATAGGGAGAGTTTATTGGAATGTATTGAAAATTATGTAAAATAACGATATGATGTCATAATAAATTTGGTGGAGGATTACAATGGAACTTGAAAGAGAGGCGGTTACCATTGTGGGAGATTATCAGAGGGAATGAGTATTTCTATATTATTACTTACTCTCTAATTGTATTGATCATCAACCTTGATTACTTAAGGGACTTCAAAAAAATAAAAAAAGGACTAAGTGATATCTCGTCTGATGAAGAGTTGGAAGTTGACCCGAAATCAATGTCCTTGCTTATTATTGTATTGATATTTAACTTCTTTCGAAGGTGGTTCATTTATTTACTTGCTGTGTTAATTACAGAGAACATACTCGTTATTGTTATTTCATTCATTTTATTTGTAGTAAGTTTATACGACAGCATCTTTAATTATAGTCTTACAAAAGTGAAAAAATCGAATATTGCCTTGTACCTGGCAGTTATTGATGCGATATACATATCCATTTTTGTAATTTATCTATTAATCATCTAAACAAATATCAGAGTCTGTTAGCAGGTATAAAAAATTGGAGGAATAAATGAATATTACAGTTGAGAAATTAAGATTTGAAGATGCGAGAGCAGTGATCGACTTTGAAAAAGAAAATAGAGCCTATTTTGAAAGAATGGTACCAAGTCGGGGTGATGATTACTATTACTTTGATAATTTCATCTTGCGCCACGAACAATTATTAAATGAACAGAGTAAAGGGTTATCTTACTTTTACTTGATAAGGGAAACGAATGGCGAGGTTTTAGGGAGGGTTAACTTAATAGACATAGACAGATCCCAAAAATCAGGTCACATAGGTTATAGAGTAGGTGAAAAGCATACGGGTCAGGGGGTAGCCTGCAAAGCTCTTCATATATTAATTGATAATTTAAGTAAAGATGGTTTCACCAAAATTTTTGCCAAGACAACAAATAATAACCTTGCTTCACAAAAAGTCCTGGAGAAAAATGACTTTCAAAAGTTAGGGCAAAGTGATGATGATTTTATAATGAATGGTGAAAAGTTGTCGTTTGTACATTATTTATGGACTAAGTGAGGAGAGTATAGAAGAAAGTATCTCAAGACAGAGTCTTCAAGTAAGGGGCGTTACTAAATTTAGGAGAAAATCTATGAACTTATATAAGAGGTGATTTTATGGTTTCCTTCCAACATGTCCATGAAAAAGATGCGCCAAAACTTCATAATATAATGCAATTTTATATTTATGAATTTAGTAAATACATACCGGAGATTAAATTAGAAGACAATGGATCGTACAAGCCTTTTGATTTAGAGAAGTATTGGACTAATAATAACTTCCATGCTTATTTCATTGAAAATAAAGGTGAATTGATTGGATTTGCCCTTGTGGAAAGTGCAGCTTTTCCAAGTCCCAACACAATCCAGGAGTACTTTATTTTAGCAAAATATCAGGGTTGTGGTTTCGGAAAAGAAGGTGCGAAACAACTTTTTTCAATGTTCCCTGGAGCATGGGAGATCACCCAGATAGAAAAGAATAAACCTGCGCAAGCTTTTTGGAGAAGGTTGATTAACGAAGTAAGTGGTGGACACTTTAGTGAAGAGTATACGGATGGGGTGTATATTCAAAAATTTAATACTTAAAATGAAAGGAACATGCAGGAGTTTTAACTAGACTTCCTGGATTGGTTTCATAGTGGCTGATAGTTCAGCGATGTAAGTTGGGAGAGTTCTTATGCCAAAATCTATTTTAGGAAAGTTTTGTTTGGTGATGTTAGGTATATTTTTCGTTCAGTTTGTTTCTTTTCTTAGAATGGCGTCTATTAACTTTTTAGGGGCTATAGTTCAATGGTTTAGTTTCACTCCCTTTACAAGCATAGCTGGCATTATATTGTCGGTGATGAGCTTGAAAAAAGAAAAGGAAAAGAGGATAGTCATAATAACTACACTTACCGTCAGCATAGTTTATTTTTTAACATTGCTGCTATTCTTTTTCGGCTTTTCCTTCGGTGGATAAATCTTAGTTATTGGGGAATAAATTGTCAAATTACATAGTGCTATCTTGAACTGAAGGAGAGACAATATTTACTTATATGACGAGTGTTGATAGTTAGTTGGACTTCTGAAATGTCTTCATAATAAGTAATTTAAAAAGTCGTCAGGGGGGATAAAAATGATTCATGAACTGGATAAAGCTGCATTTCATAAATGCGAACCGTTGATCAATGATGAGGGGCACTTGGAAGTCAAAGCTGTAATTGAAGGGAATAATCCAGGCCGGGTTTTTGTAGATTGCATCGATTCTCCGAGAACAGGACTGATTTGGCTGGGGAATCATGATGGTTTTTTCTTTATTGGAGATGAAGAAAATGAGGTGTTCAATAACCAGATAAATGAGTTCCTTAACGGAGTTATATTTCCTGAAGCAAAGAAACTTGGCTTAAGTAACTTTATAGCGATTGGTAATCATTCTAAGTGGGAGGGGACTATAGAAAAGGTTTTTGTTAACCGTGAAATGCAGGTGTCAAATCAAAAGGTTTATACATTGAGTACCAATTATAAAAATAACAATGTCCCTTTCATTCAAGAAGATTATAAGGTGTTGAAGATAGATAAAGAATTTTATATTAATGAGAGCGATGTTATTGATAACATTGGGTTTCTGCACTCGAAAATATCCGAGTTCTGGTCTTCTCCAGAGGATTTCTTTGTAATGGGGCTGGGGTACTGTATTGTCCACCAAAATAAGATTGTAAGTTTATGTTTTTCAAGTTTTGTCGCTGAAAATGTCCACGCTTTGGATATAGAGACAATAGAGGATCACCGGGGGAATAAATTAGGTCAGAAGGCAGCCCATTGTGTTGTGAATGAGATGGTGAGGGAGGGCATAATTCCATACTGGGATTGTGATGAAGCGAATAAACCTTCTAATGCCGTTGCTCAAAATATGGGCTTGCAGAATCATTTGAATTATTTAGTGTACATATTTCCGATGGATTGATGTATTTGGTCTGAAAATAAATTAAGTATTAAGGAAGTCGATCTAATGCATACTGAAAAATCGTGGAGAGAAGATTTAGTAAAGGTAGCAGATGCAAAACGGTGGTTGGTTTCAAATATTCCAGATGCCAAAAAAGTAGAAGGTCCCGTGGAGGTATTCAGGTCCAATGACTGGGGGATGACAGCTTCTTTTGAAGTTGATCTAGCTGGTGAATACAAGGAAGTAGTTTTAAAGATTGGATTCTTACCTCTATTCAAAACATCCCCATCCATATACCGGACTTTGAATAAGTTAAATTCTGAGCATGTCGTATCTCTTATAACGGGTGAGGTTAAACAATCTCAAACGTGGCTTCTATTTGAAAAGTTTGAAGGGATACAATTGAGAGAATTCAATCGCGTTGAATACATACACGAAATGGCAGTCACAATGGCTCGTTTACAAATGGATTTCATGAATTTGAGTGAACCAGAAATGAAAGGTATTCCTGTGTATGATTTTCAGGGGTTGAAAGACACTCTAGAAAATTATATTTCCCGAGCAATTGTAGAATATGTTCCAGCATGGAAGTCTGAGGCTCAAAAATTAAATGAGGAATTTGATTTATCTTACGAAAACTTGGAAGCCATTTCGAACCCGGAGAATTTAAAGAACATGATAGAAGTTACTCATGAGATCTGCGATGAGCTGTCCCGGATGAATGCCCCTCTGTCGATCTATCATATCGATTTTCATACAAATAATGCATCAGTCACAGAGCAGCAGGACATTTTACTTTATGATTTTGAGGAGGCAGTGATTTCTCATCCTTTCTTTGTTTTGGATAAGTTGTTAGACGAAGTTTCAGAGTGTGTGGAGGAAACCGATCATGAAACCTTACATATTCCATGGACACAAGCCCAAAGAGAACTCAGGGATGCATATCTTAAAGAGTTCACTTGTATTGATGAATCGTTGAAATTAAAAAAGTTCGATTTGGCGATGATGATTTCGCCATTGTTATACGGCTATCTAAGTACGTTCTTCCTTGAACAAGTAGGGTGGGAGAAGTCCACGCCGGGGTATATGGCAGAGAGTTTTGTTACTGCGTTTTCTCGTATGGAACAATACAAAAGTAGGTAGCACCGTGTCGTTTATTTTTCGGGCAAATGATATTACAGTGGATGAGTTTTTTTACAATTACCGCTAAAAAAAGAAACGAATTCCCTTCCGGAAACGTCATGATATTGAGAGATCATTTGGCTGTTACTATGTTGAGGACATATTTAAAGTGCCATATTGTCGGGCTTGCTAAAAATATATCTTATATTTTCATGGTTGTATGTGCGGGTGTTTATCTTATCATACAGAGGAGAAGACATACCTCACCAATTACAGGAGGTGATAGCTGAACAGAAGATTTGTAGTAAGACTATAAAAGAAAGCCATTAAATTTAATTACACTACAAAATATAAAAAAGATCGCAAAACAATGGAGGTTTAATTTTATGGAACGAAAATCAATAATTCTTGCTTTTGGTGTTGTAGGTATTCTTTCAGTTTCGATTGGTTTTTCAAACGTGCTTGCAAAAGGAGAAACTAATGATCAATTGGGAGATACAAACAGAGTTGTAACCGCAGAGGAACAAAATAAGGTAGAAAACAAAACTGTTGAAGATAAAAGCGTTACTACAGTTATAACAGCAGAAGAACAAAATAGAGTAGAAAATTCATCAGCTCCATCTGGATTTGTTAAACAGGAAGATGGAACAGGCTTTTATTTTATGAAATAGAATTCATTGAAGAAGTCATATGGTTTGTAAACTAAGGTAAGTGGAGAGGAGGCACGTCAATGATTGAAAAATTTCCTGTAATTGAAACTGAGCGATTAAAATTGAGGGAAGTTACAAAGGAGGACGCCAGTGATCTATTACGTTATCTGACTGATGAAGAAATCGTCAAACATATGGGGCTGCCTCCTTTCCAATCAGTGGATGATGCTTACGATGAGATAAACTGGTATTCTTCTATCTATCAAGAAGGTACGGGCATCCGCTGGGGCATTACACTTAAAGAAAACGACCAGGTGATAGGGAGCTGTGGCTTCCTGAATAGGCAGCCCAAGCATTTCAGAGCGGAAGTCGGTTTTGAGTTAAGTAGAACGCATTGGGGACAAGGAATTGCATCTGAAGCATTAGAGGCAGTCGTTCAATACGGGTTTTCACAACTCCAGTTGGAAAGAATTGAAGCGCTGATTGTTCCTGAAAATCTTCCTTCGCAGAGAATGGTAGAGAAACTGGGTTTTCAAAAAGAAGGATTACTGAGGCACTATGAATATACAAATGGTAAATTTGATGATTTATTCATGTATTCAATTTTGAAGGATGACTTATAAGTTTTATGAGAGCATATAAGTCTCTTTGTGGGGCATTTTAGAATTGGAGGAGAAAATGGAAAACCATAAGTTTGATGAGTTTTTAGAGATTGCAAGCAAGTTAAATGACAATGATATTATTCCATTGTTAATGGGGTCAGTTGGTTTAGAAGTCGTGACAAGGAAGAAATGGAATGCACAGGATCTGGATATTCATGTTCCGGGTGATGAAATGGGCTGGGAGGTACCGGCTGAATTAAATATACATAACTGGAATGAGATCGTAAATATCATGGCTTCAATGGAATATGAGTTGATCGATTTACATGAACATAATTTTTCAAAAGAAGGGTTATCCGTCGAGTTTGGTATCATAGATACTTTGCCAAGTTTCGCAGGGGTTCAGTTGAATGATTTAGAGCTGCATATGTGGAAAGGGATAAAGTATTATCTGCTGAATGAGTACCAATATTTGAGTGTTTACGAAGCTTCCTCCAAGGATAGTTATCGCGCAGAAAACAACAATAATAAGGATTTTGAGAAGATCGAATTCCTGAAAAAGTTAACTGATCCTACGAATACATAAGAGAGTCTCTTTACCACAATTGAATAATACTTCTTGAGGAGGTTGAAAGTGCAATTTGAAACCGAGAGAATAAACCTTCGTAAGTACAACGATGACGATTTTGATTTCTTATATTCTTTATTATCAAATGGAGAGATGGTTAGACATATAGGAGAGGGGAAGACGAAAGATAGAAAAGAGGCTCAAAACTTTCTGGAGTGGATTTATCGTACCTATCAAGCTGGAGCTGATCGGGGGTTAATGGTGTTAGAAAGGAAAGACGACCATACCCCGATCGGACATGCTGGACTGGTACCACAGTTCATTGACGGAGTTGAAGAACTTGAAATAGGATATTGGGTTTCACGGAGCCATTGGGGAAAAGGTTATGCTACGGAAGCAGCAAAAGCGTTAAAAGTCCATGGACTTGATCATTTGGGGGAAGACCGACTGATTTCTTTAATCCAGCCGAATAACATTGCCTCGAAAAGGGTGGCAGGTAAAATAGGGATGGATTTTGAGAAGGAGGTTGTATCAGGTGGCCGAAGAGTAGAAGTTTACTCTATTTGTAAGCCGTTGGAGGTGGAAATTTGGAACTCATATCAATAAATGAAACGACCCAATCTAATGTGGCTGAGTTCTTTATTGAACATTGGGGAAGTACAAAAATGGTCATTTCTTCAGGTGTCTATGATTGTAGTAAGTTAAGTGGATTTGTGAAAATAAATCATAATGGAGAAATCACTGGCTTAATTACATACATCATTTCCGGTGATGAATGCGAAATTATCTCCTTGGATAGTAAAGAAGAAAATAAAGGGATAGGGTCTTCTCTTGTAAAAGCAGTGGAGGAGATGGCGTGTAAGGAAAAATGTAAATACATCAGCTTAATCACCACGAATGATAATTTATCAGCACTGAAGTTTTATCAAAAACGTGGATATTTCTTAGCCAGTCTACATAGAAATGCAGTTGAAAAAGCGCGTGAGATGAAACCTGAAATTCCTTTTGTAGGGAACGATGGTATTCCAATCAGAGACGAAATTGAACTTGCAAAAAGGTTAAGCTAGAAGGTTATTCTGTAGATTTCTTCTGTTTTTCAACTTGTTCAATGGTATCTCCCTCATGAATCTTATACATTCTGCTTTTAGGTTGATATATTTCCTGAGCAGGCCATAATCCGTGATGACCCGAAAAGATGAAGCTTACGAGGCAAGCAACGAAAAAGAACTCTGCACCTTTGCCGTCAAACAACTCCATGGCCAAAAGGAAAGCGGCGATTGGTGTATTCGTGCCCGCACTGAATGCAGCGATCATTCCGAGGGCAGCGAGAAATGAGAGCGGCAAATTCATGAAGTCATGCAGAGCATTGCCGAGTGTCGCCCCCATAAAAAATAAAGGGATGGCTTCTCCACCAACAAAGCCGGTCCCGAGTGTGATGGCTGTGAATATCAGTTTTGCAAGAAAAGCGAAGCGAGGTACTTCTTCTTCGAAGGATTGTTCAAGCATCTCTAAACCTCGACCGTTATAGTCTTGTGAACCTGCGATCAGTGTCAACACGACTATGATCAACCCTCCGACGAAAGCTCTTTTCATATGATTTTTCTTGAAAACTTTTTCAGATATCGTTTGGATTTTGTGCCTTAACTGACAGTACGAAACACTTAATAAGCTGAACAAAACAGCTGCTGCAATGACTTTAGCAAATGTAACCATAGACGCTTCCGGTAGAGCTTGGATGATGAAGGATTCATGTTGGAATCCAAAGAAAGATGTTGTTACATAATGCCCGGTAAAACTAGCGACGAGGCAGGGGACCAGCGCCTCAAATTTCATTTTTCCTAAAGCAGCCATTTCCATACCGAAAACCGCACCTGTGATAGGCGCGCCGAAGGCCGAACCGAACCCTGCGCTGATCCCACTCATCACAAATATTTTTGTATCCGTTTTATTTTTTTTGAAAAACTTGTTCACGGCTTGAGCTACGCTGCCACCCATCTGGATCGCTGCCCCTTCTCTTCCCGTTGACCCGCCGAAAATGACCGTGATAAAGGTTCCTAAATAGACGATGGGCCCCATTCTCGACAGGACTTTTTTCTTTCCCTGCGCTCCTTCGATGATCAAGTTATTCAATTCTGCTGCGTCATGCAGCGTGTGATTCATAATAACCTTTCCAAAATTCATATAGATGTAACCGATAACGATTCCGCCTAAAGGAAGCAGGAAGATGAGCCATCCAGTACCTTCTCTGACTTCGCCTAAGAAATCGTTCGTTGTTAAAAGGAAAGTAGTGAATGCCCCCACAACCACACCAATCAGGCTGCCAAACAACACCCATTGAGCGATAAGCGAGAAAAAGTGTATGTACTTTTGTTTTTTATCCATTTCCGATTCCTCACTTCACTCTTTCCATGTTTTTCGAATTCATGTTTTACCTTCGAATCCTAAGTTGTGTGCCATTTATTATAAGTTGTTATGTAAGGTCCTCATATTATGACTTCCTTATCTAGCTTGGTTAGGAAATAATTTTCTATACAGAGGAGAGGATTTGGTTTTACATAGAAGAGGATTTATCATTAAAAACTAAACACTTTTTTGTGAAAATTGATTGTGTCCATACGTAAGGTTTGAAATAATTGGTATTTGTATTGAATAGCAATTCATCAAAGTGAGAGGAGGAGACAAATGAGAATGAATACTTATCTGTTGATTTTAGCAGCAAGCATTTTGACAGGATCCTGGATGGTTACAAGTGCATTAAACAATACAGAAGCACAAACAGCTGTAAAAGAAGTTACAGTGAATCCAGCGAAGGACCAGCAATTGATGAGCCCTGGAGAGCTGCAACAATATTTAGGAATACGCGATGATCAATTGGCCAAGATTTTACCGAAGAAAGATGGGGATGTAGTTAAAAGTAAGCTTCCTTATGTAAAAATCGGTTATGAATACTACTTTCCAGTTAAAGCCATTGATAAGTGGCTGACAGAAACGGAAGCGGAAGTCTTCAAGTAATTGATTTTCCTTTGCAAACATAAATGTCCTTATATAAACGTCTATTAAGGGCAACTGAAAAAGAACCCTCATACTTCAATAAGGGTTCTTACTCAAAAAGAATTATTGTTTATAGTCTTCATAACCTTTATAGTCACATCTTTGACAACACGAGATACAACTAGTAATAAACATTTGGATGTTTATGTTGCAGAAACTATCTCGATTATCTGCGCATTTTACTCCTATTTCCTCTACACAATCAAAAGTGAAGGTAAAACGCCTTCTTGGTGGTATTTCTATTTGATGTAATTGATTATTTGTACTAACTAATAAGGTATACGGGCAATTAGGTGTGCTATCCCCGCCTGAAACAACTAAAGTTATGGTAGGCAGGCATTTCGTAAACGCTTTATATACTTGAAGTGTTTGTCCTAAACACTTTTGACTTGATTGAGAAAAATTAATTGGCATGGAGGGTTGATGGATTCCGCAAGTGGGTCTATATAGAGTCAAATCTATCACCTCCTTTTTAACAGTATATGAATTAATAGAGATGGTGCTTGTATGAAATATATAAAATAAAATGGACTTTTATTGGAACTGAGGAACATGTTGATACAGTAGATGTATTCAAGATTCAAAGAAAGTATAGAAAAGAGGTTTCATGTGAAGTACGCATCCTATGCTGGCTTTTTTAGGTGATATTCGTTTTTTTATCTAAGCAGAAAGTGAAACGAATCACCGTAAGTATACGTACTATCAGTCAAAGAAAGGGGAATGATAATGAATTTGATAATCGCTATATTGATGATCGCAGCCCCTGCACTTTTTCTGATCAGCTGGGGCAGGTCGGGGTATGACTGGGGAACCTTTGAGGAAGATCGGAAAAAGGGTGATGATGAAGAGTAAATAGTTGTGAAGCAGGAGGTCGGGTATGGTTATTTTCCTTTACGTGGTAATCAGCATGGGCATTGCTATTTTCTCGGAATTATGCCTGACGGATTTGGAAATACATTCTTGTTGGGAGCAGTCGTAGGCGTGTTAATTGGTATTTTCCATCAGCTTACTAAGATTCATGCACATTTGAAGAATGGTCATAAAAATGAGAAGCATTACAGCAAATCTAGTAAAATACCAGTAAGAAGATAAGAAGTTTATTTTAGGGTGAAGTATACTTCATGAAACCAATCGTTGGAGAAAAGTGTGTCTTAACTTCATAAAAAGGAATGAGATGATGAAAAAATCATTTATTAACCAAGTTCATTATATTAGAATCCCTGTTAAAGACTTAGGCGCTTCTGCCCAATGGTATACAGAGGTGTTAGGTCTTGAATTGGTAACCATGACCGAGGATCCGTATGCAATCATCAAGGTGGGGGAAGGGTCTTTTTTACTGATTTTAGTTCCTACGGAAGATGACACATTTGCCCATTTTACAAAGGATGGCGAGCCAGCTTTCAGTATTGGTTTTACCAGTCCTGATTTAGTCGATTTCCATCAACATCTTAGAGAAAATGGAGTTGAAGTGGACGATATTAAACAGGATGAAGGTCACTCCTATTTCCACTTTTTCGACCCCAGCGGTAATAAGCTTCAAGTACATTGGTGAAAAACATTTGAAAAAATAACCATTAAAATAGAAGATTATACATATGAAACACGGAGGATGTTATGTCTGATTTAAAGCTGACGATCGAGCTCGGAAAGCCTGCATATGCTCAAAATAAAACTGTTAGAAATTCAATCCCTCGTTCTCTATGGAAAGCTTTGAGAAATCATGTGCTGGAGAAAAGTGATTACAAATGCCAGATATGCGGGTTTACCGGTGGAGAAAAGCTCCAGGCTCATGAAGTGTGGGAGTATGACGAGGAAAAGTTTCTGTTGATTCTTAAGGATGTACAGGCGTTGTGTAAACCATGCCACGACTTGAAGCACATCCGGCATGTCGAACACAGAATCAAAGATCGCCAAAAAAGAAATTTTGTCATGAAGAATCTGATGAAGCATTTCATGAGGGTAAATGGATGTACGGAGAATGAATTCAGAATGCATTATCGAAATCAGTCAGCGAAGAATAAAGCCAGCCAAGTCAACAGATCTCTGGACGACCTGATCGAACAAAGGGAGGACCTGGAAAGAGAAGCATTCCTTTTGGAACAGGATTGGCGGTTCGTAATTGCTGAGAATCTCCCATACGAACAAGAAATCAAATCGCATCTTAGTAAGAAAGGTTTGCTTTATGAAAGATAAATTATCAGGGGGAAAAGGGGAGACTTACTAATGACATTACCTAAACACTCACTATCGGCAGGAGCTGTCGTTCTGAATGATCAGGGTGAGATCCTGCTTATTAAAGGCCCACGAAGAGGGTGGGAATTTCCTGGTGGGATTGTAGAGTTAGGAGAGACCATCCACGACGGGATCATAAGAGAAGTGAAAGAGGAAACAGGAATTGACATTGAGGTCGTAAAGTTCTGTGGAATCTATCAAAACACTGAAGCTGGTGTATGTGCCACTTGCTGGCTGGCAAAAGCGGTAGGTGGGGATATGCAGACAAGCAGCGAAAGTTTAGAGGTTGGATTTTTCCCTTTAGAAGAAGCATTAAAGAAGGTCACCTGGTCCAATTTCAGAGAAAGAATCATTAAGATTCTAAATGAAAAAGAACATCCATTTTATGTTGCTTTTTAAAACTTAAAGTTAATCAATACGAATCCAGGAGTTGAACGTTTTGAGTCATGTAAGCATTTGCGAATTTTCCGAAGCATATGAAAAACAGGTGTCAGAACTGATCCTGCACATCCAGCAAGAAGAGTATAATATCGAAATTACTAAAGATGATCAGCCCGATTTGATGAATATTCCTGCGTTTTATCAAGTCAGGAAAGGAAACTTTTGGGTAGCTGAAATTGGGGGCAGGGTAGTTGGAACGATAAGCTTATTGGATATTGGAAATAACGAAGTTGCTTTAAGGAAAATGTTTGTAGCCGAAGAATATCGGGGTTCGTCATTCAAAATTGCTCTCCGGTTATTAAACAGAGCGATCAGCTGGGCAGCTGATCACTCGATAAAGACGATTTTCCTTGGGACGACTCCACAATTTCTTGCAGCACACAGGTTCTATCAAAAGAATGGGTTTATCAAAATAGATCAAAAGGAGTTACCCAGTACTTTTCCGATTGTAAAAGTGGATAAGTTCTTTTATAAATTTCAAGTAGAGAACGCTGCTGAGTAAGTCGCTTTTTCATCTGTTGATTAAAAAACCATCGGCCACATCACTTTCGGGTTCAACTCGTAGACATTGTCTTGTCTGAACATGAATTGATGCATAATCCATTCCCTGCGGATGGTTGCAAAGTCTTCATGATATTTTTTTATATACTCGTTGATTTCTTTCTCTGTATAGTTCTTTCCGGTACTTAAATTCCGTACCAAGTAGGCCAATATGACAATCTTTTTCTTTCTTTTACTCGGGATGTTTGTCAATCTTCCATCACCATCGAAAAAGTTTTTGATTATTGATAGTTTTTCTTTCTCTGTAATCTCCATCATCGTCTCCTCTCCAAGATTCAAGATTCCTTTAGCACTGAACTCAAGCATCTTTTTATGTAGATGAAAATAGATGGTATTTCCTTCTCGCCGTTGGTATACCAAGCCGATATCCCTCAGTTTGCTTATGTGGTGGGTGATCGTCGGTGGCTTCAAGCCAAGTTTATGAGAGATTGCCTGACCATGAAGGGGACCTTCTTTCAAGAGTATGATGATCTTGATGCGTGTAGGGTCACCCACTGCTTTATGAAAGTTCACCAGTTTGTCCAGTTGCATGTTTATCCCTCCTTATAATTTGATGTTCATCTAATTAGATATTAGTCGAATTAGATGGTGGTGTCAATTAAAAATGTTAGATGCGCTTGTTTATCAGCAAATGGCATTCCCGCCAAACAAAAGGAGCATTTATTATGAAACGATATTTTATCAATGATGGACAGTTGGATGTGCATATAACAGAGTGGGGAAGGGAGCAAGCCCCCGTGATGTTCTGCCTGCATGGCTTAGGAAGCACGAGCCTGAGCTTTATCGAAATAGCTGAAGAGTTGAAAAATGAATTTAGAATCATAAGCGTCGATGCTCCAGGGCATGGGAAAACGGGTACATATGAAAGCCAGGAGATGTATGATACCCCTGCCTTATCGAGTTGGTTGAACACAATCCTCGATAAATTGGGGATTGAAGAGTTTTATTTTTTGGCGCACTCCTGGGGAGGTTTTGTAGCTTTATATTATCTGCTTCATAACTCGGAAAAGGTAAAGGGAACGATCTTAATAGATGGGGGCTATCAGACAAAGCGGAGAATGGATAAGACTGTGGATGAAGAGGCTGCCCATTATGAAAAAGACTTTGAAGGTTGTGTAGAGACTTGGGATGAATTTTTAGACACCGCCGTGTATGGAAATTCAAGAAGGACACATTTATTAGATGTCGCTGCAAAAGACTTGTCTCTTGAGAAAAACGGAAAATACTACTGGCATGCAAGAGGAGCAACGGCCGCGAAAATAATCAGAGGAATGCACAAGTATGAAACGGAAGATATTTATGAACAACTTCCAAGTGATATGGACCTCTTATTGCTGAGACCTCAATCGGATATTGCTTACAGGAATTTGACTGCAGGCATTTTTCAAGAAAAAACGGGAGCAGTGGTAAAGCGTATTCCACATACTTCACACATGTTGCATTGGGACAATCCAGCAGTTGTGATTGAAGAAATCAGAGAAAGGTGGAAGTGATTTTTCTACGACACTCGTTAAGGAAGTGATGGTTTCATCTGAATATATGTCAGGAGGGATCTTATCGTATTTGCAGTTATTTTTTTCATTTTACTCATCGTAGGTATAGTTTCTGAAAAATTTAAAAGGCTGGAAGAAAAAATTGAAGACTTGGAAGAGCAATTGAAGAGGGTGAGGTCAAAATGATCAAAAGTTGGTGGTTTTTCAATGATAACTGTTCTTAAAAAAATTTTGGCAGCAATCGTTCTCATCATTTCTACGATAGGGTTCATGACAGATAACCATAATTTATTGGAATATATGCTGCTTTTCTCAAGCTTTTTGATGTTGACTATTGGAGTAGAAGGGTTTCAAAAAGGAATAAAAGCGTATGGCTATATGGGACTGGTGATATTCGCGTTTCTTTTATGTGTATCTTTGCAGGGGCTCTTTTTTCATTGATCCAAGTTCTTTTGTTATATACAGATAATTAAGAATGATTTTCAGAGACGTACATATCCTAAACCAAAACCTATTTTCATTAAGGAGATGTACAATGTGGCCTTCACCTACAGCAAAACAGAGCTGATTCAGGACCTGCAGGCGGTACTTGCTAAACACAATGTCCAATCGATCGAAGTGAAGGAGTCCGGAATTTTATTTCAAGTCGAAGCGGATGGTTCGTTGAAGGTCGGTGCTCGAGCTACTATCAAAGCCTTTCCGACTGAGCCGGGAAAGAAATCGGGACAAAGGTTCAAAGTCCTCAAAGGTGGAAAATGAATAAAGAAACCCCGTGTCCCTACCAGTAGACACGGGGTTTTTGGTTGTTTACTTAGCTTTCTTCCAATATGCCGCTTCTTTGCTGGAGCGAAGAGGTGGGAAGGTTTCGCCACTTTCAAGCTTCACTTGCTTTTCATCTTCTGTTGGGTTAGCGTTCTTACGATTATCAGCTAAACCATCAAATTCGTACGTGCCGCTTTCAGGTACATTTTCGCCAGTCTTGTAACGTTCCATCTTGAAAAATCCTCTCCTTTTAATAGTATTTCTTGCTACATAGGTTATATAGACATTTTCTTCCAATGCTAAACCATTACATTTGAACCATTTTATTCCAGATAGCAGCCGGAGTATTTAATAGAATTAATGTGCGCATGAAAAAACCCCCGTCGAGGACGGGGGTTTGCGTTTTATCAGCGAAAACCACGATTTATCAGCGAACGCGCAGCCGCTTCACGAACGAGTCGTCCGGCGTCACGAACAATGTCTGCTGATGATCATAAATCACATATCCGGGTTTTGCGCCGGATGGTTTTTTTACATGACGGATTTGCGTGTAGTCTACGGGTACCGTTGATGATTTGCTGGACTTACTGAAATTGGCGGCCAGCTGGGCGGCTTCGAACAACGTATCCTCGGACGGGTCATCATCCCGGATGACGACGTGGGAACCAGGAATATCCTTCGCGTGCAGCCATATATCAGATTTCTGGGCCATACGGTTGGTCAGGTATTCGTTCTGCTTATTGTTCCGGCCGACATAAATCAGGGTGCCGTCGGTGGATTCAAACTTCTCCGGTGCAGGTTTTGAAGGTTTGTTCTTCTTTTTCCCTTTGGAAGGGGCTTTCTTCTTCATATAACCTTCTTCCCGTAATTCTTCACGGATTTCTTCGATATCTTCCTCACGTGCACTTTCCACCTGTTGAATCAAGCGCTCAAAGTACAGGATTTCATCCTCCGCTTTTTTGATTTCTTCCTGAACCACCTGCTTCGACTTTTTCAGCTTCTGGTATTGCTGGAAGTAGCTTTGCGCATTTTCGCTCGGTGTTTTGTTCGGGTTCAGCTCGATCGTGATTTCCGATTGATTCGGATCGTAATAGTCGATCACTTTCGCTTCAGAGTCGCCTTGTTTGACCGTGTGCATGTGGGCGGTCAAAAGCTCACCGAGGCGCTGGTACTCTTCGGCGGATTCTGATTTTTTCAATGTATGGTGGTGTTTCTTGATTTTTCTAACGTTCTTATCGCGTTCATTTTTCAAGAACCGGTACAAATCACCGGCTTGCTGTTTGACGCGGTCCCGTTCTGCTTTTCCGGAATAATACGCATCGAGCATTTCACTCACGGTCGAGTAATGGTCTACGTTTCCGTCGAAAGCATTCAGCGGCATGACATAAAATTGATCGCGTTCACCGGTATGGACTTGTGGGTCATACTCGTGGTCGATCAGTCGTTTTCGTACATCGGCATAGGCCTGCTGGTATTCTTTCGGTCCGCCGAGCCTCGCCTGATGGGCGATTTCCTTCGTAACCATCGGTGAGAATCCCATGACGATGCCGAGGATCTGCTTATCCATTTTTCCGGAGTTGAAATCGAGTTTCTTTACCAAGGCTTCCGGTTCCAATTCCAGCGGATTGATTTTCCCCTGCTCCGGTGGGAGTTTGTACGGCTGTCCCGGCATGATCGTCCTATGACGGTTTTGTGATGGGGGTAGATGTTTGATGCTGTCCAAAATGTGGCCTTGTTCTTCATCGACCAAAAGGATATTCGAGTGTTTGCCCATCACTTCGATGATCAACGTCTTCAACGTTTCATCACCGATCTCGTTTCGGGTACGCACCTGGAACTTGACGATTCGTTCCATACTCACTTGTTCGATGTTCTCGATAAAACCGCCGACCAGGTGCTTACGCAGAAGCATGCACAGCATCGGAGGTTCTTTCGGGTTGTGATATTGGTCGTCCGTCAAATGAAAACGGGCATAGCTCGGGTGAGCAGATAATAACAGCGTATGGTTTTTCCGCTGGGCTCTTACTGTGAATACTAGTTCTGTATCGGTAGGTTGATAGATTTTCATGATTCGTCCGGACTGGATCGTCTCATTCAATTCATGAGTGATCGCCCGGGTTACAATTCCGTCAAAAGACATCGTCTTCACCTCTCTAATGTTGACAGTATAGCATTTTTCTCATTAATCTCTAAATATATGTACAAGGAAATCAATGATTCGCAATTTTTCAAGAGTTTTTGGTAAAATCTAAAAAGCATAAACTTCTCAAAGACATGGATGTGATGTTCAATGGTAAATAGTATGACGGGATATGGCAAGGGAAGTGCAGCCGTCGATGATACAGAGCTGCATGTAGAACTGAGGTCCGTCAATCACCGTTTTCTGGATATTTCCTCGAAAATGCCACGCTCTTTATTATTCCTCGAGGATCAGGTGAAAAGCAAGCTCCGGGAATCCTTGTCGAGAGGAAGAGTCGACGTATATGTGACCATCGAAGGTCATGGATTGTTTGATAAAAAGGTGGATGTCGACTGGACAGTCGCCGATCAATATTTTGAGCGTTTGAAAGAGATGAAGGCCCGTTACAATTTGACTGGAGACCTCTCAATTGATATGGTTTCTAGGTTAGAGAACGTTTTTTCCATACAGGAAATAGAAGAGGATACGAATGAACTTCAACAGGCTTTCCAGTCCGCTTTTGCTGCGTCATTGGACCAGCTGGTTCAAATGCGTGCCCAGGAAGGGAAACGTCTCCTGGAGGACCTTCAAAATCGGATAAAAACGATTGAAACCATTCTGGCAAAATTGGAAGAGCGGCGTCCAGAAGTCGTACAGGAGTATAAGGACCGGATCCGTGCAAGGATCGAGGAGTATACGCAGGGGGTCATCCAGCCGGATGATGCGAGAATCCTTCAGGAAGTCGGGGTCCTCGCTGAAAAAGGGGATGTGACAGAAGAGATCACCCGCCTCCATTCCCATACGTCCCAGTTCTCCAAAACGCTTTCCAAACAAGAGCCTGTCGGCCGGCGTCTGGATTTCATCGTTCAGGAAATGCACCGTGAAGTGAATACCATCGGGTCGAAATCCAACGATTCGGAAGTGACGAAATGGGTTGTCGATTTGAAGAGCGAAATCGAAAAAATCAAAGAACAAGTACAAAATGTCGAATAACAATTGTGTTTGACCCCTGTTTTTTCATATAATAGAGGTAGCGAATATAGTGGTTTGGAAGTAGAAGGAGGAGACAGCCTTGAGTTTGAAGTTAATCAATATCGGATTCGGAAACGTAGTATCCGCCAATCGCATCATTTCCATCGTTTCACCTGAGTCTGCGCCGATCAAACGTATCATTACGGTCGCTCGTGACAATAATAAATTGGTAGATGCTACATACGGACGTCGTACACGTGCGGTTATCGTGACGGATAGTGACCATGTGGTCCTTTCTGCAGTACAGCCGGAAACTGTCGGTCAGCGTGTGATCAACAACGACGATATATCAGAAGAAAACTAGGAGGACCATTGTTGTGATAGAGGAGAAAGGTATTTTATTCATTCTTTCCGGACCCTCAGGTGTCGGAAAAGGTACGGTGCGTAAAGCACTTTTTGAACAATCAACGAATTTGCGTTACTCGATTTCGATGACGACCCGTGAACCGCGGGAAGGAGAAGTCGATGGGGTGGACTATTTTTTCAAGTCTCGTGATGAGTTCGAGAAATTGATCTCTGAAGGTCAACTGATTGAGCATGCCGAGTATGTCGGGAACTATTATGGAACCCCTAGACAATATGTAGAACAAACCTTGGAAGAAGGAAAGGACGTGTTCCTTGAAATTGAAGTTCAGGGAGCCTTGAAAGTCCGTGAAAACTTCCCTCAAGGTGTCTTTATCTTCTTGATTCCACCGTCCCTTGAAGAGTTGAAGGACCGCATTGTCACACGTGGTACAGAAACGGAAGACAAAGTGAAGAACCGCCTGCATGCGGCGAAGGAAGAAATTGAAATGATGGATGCGTACGATTACGTCGTCGTCAATGACGAAATTGACAATGCTGTCAAGAAAGTACAGTCCATCGTGGCAAGCGAACACTGTAAACGGGAACGTGTAGCCAACCAATACAAAAAAGCATTGGAGGAAAAATCGCTATGATGTTAGAACCGTCCATCGATTCACTACAAAAACAAATCAAATCCAAGTATACATTGGTGACTCTCTCTGCACGTCGTGCACGTGAACTGAAGCAGGGAAGCGCTCCGATGGTAGACAACCCGACATCTCATCAACAAGTCGGAATCGCTTTGGAAGAAATCCGTGATGGGAAGCTGAAGTATATTCAAGCAGACGAGATCCAGCACCGCACAGAAACAACATAAAGCTTTTTTAGCTTATATCGGTAGCAAAAGCCGCGCTATTACAACCTAATAAGCGCGGCTTTTGCTATCGCTTGGCGTATATATCCAACTTTTTCACTCGAAAGAGAGGTTTTTAGGGATGGTAAAAGGGAAAAAAATCGTCCTTGGTGTATCAGGAGGTATTGCAGCTTATAAAGCGGCTGCACTGACAAGCAAACTGGTACAGGCGGGGGCAAGCGTGAAAGTCATCATGACTGAGAGTGCCAAGCGTTTCGTTGCGCCTACGACGTTTCAGGCGCTGTCGAGACAGCCGGTCTACACAGACACTTTCGACGAACAAGATCCCTCCCAAATCCAGCACATCGATGTAGCGGATTGGGCGGATTTATTTTTATTGGCTCCGGCAACAGCCAACATCATAGGGAAATTGGCCGGCGGCCTCGCCGATGACATGCTTTCAACGACACTCCTCGCAACGGAAGCCCCTGTTTATATTGCCCCGGCAATGAACGTACATATGTACAGCCACCCAGCGGTGATGAACAATATGAAACAACTCGACGCATGGGGATTCAAATTCATCGAGCCCGGTGAAGGGTATTTGGCTTGCGGGTATGTCGGCAAAGGACGCCTGGAAGAGCCGGAGACGATTGTCAGAGTGTTGGAACAAGAAGAGCAGAAAGAACAGCTTTTAAAAGGGAAAAAGGTGTTGATCACAGCTGGACCGACGCGGGAAAAAATCGATCCGGTCCGCTTCTTTACCAATCCGTCTACAGGCAAAATGGGTTTTGCTTTGGCGAGACAGGCGGCGAAGCTTGGTGCTGATGTAACACTGATCTCCGGTCCTGTGAATTTAGATACACCAAGCGGAGTGGAGAGAGTCGATGTGACTTCGGCGGAAGATATGTACCAGGCAGTGATGGAACGGTACCATGACAGTGATCTGGTCATCAAGTCCGCTGCGGTGGCCGATTACAGACCGCGCACGACGTATGAACACAAAATGAAAAAAGCTCCGGGGGATTATGCCGTTGAGATGGAACGGACGAAAGATATCTTGCTGGAGCTTGGAGAACGGAAAGAGCACCAATACTTGATTGGTTTTGCAGCGGAAACTCAGGAAATCGAATCATACGGGCGGAAGAAACTCGAGAAGAAAAACCTCGACGCGATCGTCATCAATAACGTCTCTGATGAGGGGGCTGGATTCGGTCATGATACGAACGTATCGATCTGGCTGACGAAGCAAGGGGATAAACAGACGTTCCCGTTGATGTCCAAAGATGAACTAGCAGCGAACATCCTCCAAAAAGCTGTTGAAGAGATGAAAGGTGAATCGTTGTGAACATAGCGAATGTCATCGTTGATGTACCCTCACAGAACACGAACCGCCCGTTCGACTATAAGATTCCTGAGAAATTCGAAGGGATCGTCCAGCCCGGCGTCCGTGTCATCGTCCCGTTCGGACCGAGAAAAATCATGGGGTACGTCGTTTCGCTTTCGGCAGAAAGTTCCTTCGATAAAGTGAAGAACATCACTGATGTCCTGGATGTGACGCCGACTCTCACACCAGAGCTCCTGCACCTGGGTAAATGGCTCTCCCAGCAGACGCTCAGCTATTATATTTCATGTCTGCAGGTCATGCTCCCCCAAGTCATGAAAGCGAAATATAGAAAAGAGTTATGGAAGTTGACGGAAGCGCCATTGGATTCCGAACTGGATGCATTGTTCGATGGCCGGGCTGTCATGGATTACGAAGAATTTGAGAAGTCAGGCGTCAGTTATCAAGTCCTTCGCAAGCATATCCACGAAGGAGAAGTGGATGTCCATTATGAAGTGAAGAGCCGCGAGACGAAAAAGGTCACCCCTATGGTCGAACCTCAGGTGGATGAGATGAAACTGGAAGAAACACTGATCGATCTATCCAATCAAGCCAAAAAACAACGCGCTATCGTAGAGTTTTTTATAGAAAATAAAGAGCCGATTCCGAAAAAACAGCTGCTTGAAACATTATCCACGACTGCAGCCTCCCTCAAACCTCTCGTGAAAGACGGGGTGATCCGCGAATATAAACAGGAAGTGTTCCGGGACCCTTATGAAAATCATGAGTTCGAGCGGACGACGCCGTTTCAGCTGACCGAGGAGCAGGCAGCGGCCATTCAGCCGATTTTGAAAACAATCGATCAGCGTCAGCATGATGTTTTTTTACTTCACGGAGTGACGGGGAGTGGAAAGACAGAAGTATACTTGCAATCGATCCAAAAGGTCATCGATGAAGGAAATGAAGCGATCATGCTCGTCCCTGAAATTGCCCTGACTCCGCAAATGGTGGAGAGATTCAAAGGACGGTTCGGGTCGAAAGTGGCCGTACTGCACAGTGCGCTTTCTGCCGGAGAAAAGTACGATGAATGGAGAAAAATCCAGCGGAAGGAAGTCCAGGTCGTCGTAGGAGCACGGTCCGCGATTTTCGCCCCGTTTACAAAAATCGGATTGATCATCATAGATGAAGAGCATGAGACGAGCTACAAGCAGGAGGACCGGACGCGTTATCACGCCCGTGACGTTGCGGTTGAACGCGGTAAGACGCACGGGTGTCCGGTCGTCCTCGGAAGTGCGACCCCGGCGTTGGAAAGTTATGCACGCGCTGTGAAAGGGAACTATCAGCTGCTGACGCTTTCGAAACGGATGAATGAGGCTGTCATGCCGGAAGTCGAACTCGTCGATATGAGAGAAGAACTGCATGAAGGGAACCGCTCGATGTTCTCCCGGACGTTGAAAGAAAAAATCGAAGACCGTCTCGCTAAGAAAGAACAGGTCGTATTGTTTTTGAACCGAAGAGGCTACTCAACGTTCGTCATGTGCAGGGACTGCGGGCATGTCAGCGAATGTCCGCATTGTGACATCGCGCTCACATACCATAAAAATCAGCATCGTCTGAAATGCCATTACTGCTCGCATGAAGAGCCGATGCCGACCGAATGTCCGGAATGTGAAAGTAAAACGATCCGATATTTCGGGACAGGGACTCAAAAAGTCGAAGAGACCTTACAACAGCTGATCCCGGAAGCGCGAGTCATCCGGATGGACGTCGATACGACGAGGCGTAAAGGAGCACATGAACGATTGTTGACCCAGTTCGGAGAACATAAAGCTGATATACTCCTCGGGACGCAGATGATTGCGAAAGGACTAGATTTCGGAAACGTGACGCTTGTCGGTGTCATGGCGGCCGATGCCTTGTTGAACCTGCCGGATTTCCGTGCTTCAGAGAAGACGTTTCAACTTATGACTCAGGTGAGCGGCCGTGCGGGTCGGCATGAAAAGCCCGGTGAAGTCATCGTTCAGACTTATACGCCGGAGCATTACAGCATCGATCTTGCCAGCCAATACGATTATGAACAATTTTTCAACGAGGAAATGAAATTAAGAAAAGCGTTCAACTATCCTCCGTACTATTTCCTGACGTTATTCACCGTTTCGCATCCGAATCAGCTGAAGGTTCAGGAAGTGACGCAGAAAATCGTCCAGTTCATGAGACAGAAGCTTTCGGACCAAGCGCATGTCCTCGGACCGACACCATCTGCGCTGACTCGTATCAACAATAGATATCGCTACCAATGCATGGTAAAATACAAGAAGGAACCAGAGCAGCGGAAGTTAGTCGAACGCATTTTACACTACTACGAAGATGAAATGAAGCAAGAGAACGGACTACAGATTACGGTGGATTTCCAGCCGTATCAGTTGATGTAAGAAAGGATGAACCGTTTTATGACACGCATAGCATTCATGGGGACGCCGGATTTTGCGGTCCCTGTTTTAAACCGCCTCGTCGAGGATCAATACGACGTGGTGCTCGTCATCACTCAGCCCGACCGACCGAAAGGAAGAAAAAAGGTGATGACACCGCCGCCGGTCAAAGTGGCAGCAGAACAACACGGAATCCCTGTATTCCAGCCTGAAAAAATCAAAGATGAATATGAAGAAGTACTGAAATATAAGCCGGACTTGATCGTCACAGCGGCCTTCGGTCAAATTTTACCTGAAGGTTTACTGGAAGCCCCTGAGTATGGCTGCATCAACGTGCACGCTTCTTTACTGCCGGAGTTCCGTGGCGGGGCCCCGATTCACTACGCCATCATAGAAGGCAAGAAGGAGACGGGGGTCACAATCATGTATATGGTCAAGCAGCTGGATGCCGGCGATATGCTTTCGAAAGTGACGGTACCGATCGATGATGAAGATCACGTCGGGACGCTTCATGATAAGCTCTCTGTGGCAGGTGCTGATCTTCTTGCTACGACTCTCCCTGACTTGTTGGAAGGAAAGATCGAAGCGGAAGAACAGGACCACTCCCAAGCGACATTCGCCGGGAATATCAAACGTGAACAAGAATTGATCGATTGGAATAAGGATCAGCAGACGGTTTATAATCACGTCCGCGGCATGCATCCTTGGCCGGTCGCTTATACATTCTGGAACGGAAAACCGATGAAGATCTGGTGGTCCGAAAAAGTGAATGGTACGTTCGACAAAGAGCCTGGAACGGTCGTTGCGATCGAAGACAATGGCTTTTTGGTCCAGACCGGTGATGGGAAAGCGTTGAAAGTTACGGAGTTACAACCTTCCGGCAAAAAACGGATGGATGGACAGGCGTTCATCAACGGCGCCGGTCAATCCTTAACCGTAGGTGATCGTCTGGGGGAAAAGCATGACTAAGTATGTTTTGAGAGAAACGGCCCTAAATTTGTTGACCCGGATCGGTGAGCAGGGAGGGTACAGTCACGTCCTCCTTGACCGTGAAATCAACAAGCTGAACCTTTCCGCTCAAGATGGAGGACTTTTGACTGAGATTGTTTATGGAACCCTCCAGCGCCGTGATTTGATCGACTTTTATCTCGAGCCATTTACCGCCAAGCAAAAGAAAATCAAACCTTGGGTACGGTGGCTGCTGTACATGTCCGTCTATCAAATGGTTTTCTTGGAGAGGGTACCGGACCATGCGATCATTCACGAAGCCGTCGAGATTTCCAAGAAAAAAGGTCACAAAGGGATTTCTTCTTTCACCAACGGAGTGTTGAGGAACATCCAGCGTAAAGGAATCAGAGATCTTGATGAGATCAAAGATCCCATCCAGCGGTTGGCAGTTGAAACGAGTCACCCGAAATGGCTTGTGGAACGCTGGGTGAGCCAGTACGGAAAAGACGTGACGGAAGACATGTGCCGGGCCAATATGCATCATTTGCCGATGAGTGTCCGTGTCCAGCCTTTACGTTTGACGAGAGACGAAGCGATGGAACAGCTGCGTGAAGATGGTTACAAAGTGGAAGAGAGCATCTTTTCAAAACAAGGATTCATCGTATCACAAGGCAACATTTTGAATCATCCTTTGTTCCAAGAAGGAAAGCTGACCGTTCAGGACCAGAGTTCGATGCTGGTTGCAGAAATGATGGATCTTGAAAAAGGCATGACCGTTCTGGATGCATGCAGTGCCCCGGGCGGGAAAACGACACACATCGCTGAAAAGCTTGAAGATGAAGGTACTGTCATAGCCTATGACCTGCATGAGAAAAAGGCGAAGCTCGTTAATGAAAAAGCGGAACAGCTTCAACTGACAACGATCAAAGCGAGTCAAGCCGATTCAAGGAAACTGGATGAACGACATGAGTCGGATACTTTTGATCGGATCCTTCTCGATGCTCCTTGTTCAGGACTCGGAGTATTGCGTGGAAAACCTGATATCAAATATCATAAGAAGAAAGAAGACATTTTCTCTCTGCGGAAGATTCAAGATGATCTGCTTGAGAAAGTGTCACCTTTGTTAAAAGAAGGCGGAAAGCTCGTATATAGTACATGTACCGTCGACAGGCACGAAAACGAGGAAGCGGTGCAGCACTTCTTAAAAGCGCATCCGGAGTTTCAACTGGACCCGACCTTCACCGATGATCTACCTGAAGAGTTGAAGTCATCGACGGGACTGAGTGAATACGGATTACAGCTTTTCCCTCAAGATTGGGATACGGATGGTTTTTTCCTGACCCGATTCGTGAGGAAGAGTGAATAATGAGTAGTCAAATGATGAAAGTAGGTGAGTCCATGAATGGCTATTTTCTTACCGATCAAGGAAAAGTAAGAAATCATAATGAGGATGCAGGCGGGATCTTTTATAATCAGTCCGGTCAAGTCCTCGCTGTCGTCGCTGACGGAATGGGTGGACACCGAGCGGGAGATGTCGCCAGTGAAATGGCGACTTCCCACTTACATAAGAAATGGCAGGAAGTTGACGCTTTGAACAGTCCGGAGCACTCAGAGGAATGGCTTAGAGGGGCCATCGAAGTGGTCAACGATGAAATCAAGGAATATGCCGAGCAGCATGAAGAGTGTCATGGTATGGGAACCACCGTTGTCGCAGCCGTCTGTACTGATAACTTCGTTACAATCGGCCATATCGGTGACAGCCGGATTTATATGGCGAACGAATACGGGTTTAAACGCTTGACGGAAGATCATTCCCTTGTGAATGAACTTGTGAAATCGGGGCAGATCAGCTATGAAGAAGCGGAACATCACCCGAGAAAAAATGTGTTATTGAAGGCGCTCGGAACAGAGGCGAAAGTTTCTGCAGATATATCAACATTGGAATTCGAGCCTGACAATCGATTGTTGTTATGTTCTGATGGACTGACCAATAAAGTTCATGAAGAAGAGCTGTCTGAACTGACAAATTTTGAAGGCGATTGGAAAGAATATGGCCGGCAGTTGATCGACCTGGCTAATGAACGTGGTGGAGAAGACAACATCACCCTCGCAGTCGTACATTATGACGAACGCGACGTGAAAGAGGGTGCGGATGAATGCTGATCAACCGTCTCCTTAGTGAACGTTACAAAGTCAAGGAGATGATAGGCGGCGGAGGGATGGCCAATGTCTATTTGGCACACGATATCATATTGGACCGGAACGTCGCGATCAAAGTTTTGCGTCTAGAGCATGGAAACGATGAAGAGTTCATTGCCCGGTTCCATAGAGAAGCCCAGTCGGCGACCAGCTTATCACATCCGAATATCGTCAATATTTATGATGTCGGTGAAGAAGAAGAGATTTATTACATGGTCATGGAGTTTGTCGATGGTATGACATTGAAGCAGTACATCCAGAAGAACAGCCCGATCGAGATTTCTGAAGCCGTCGATATCATGAAACAGATCACGACGGCGATTGGTCATGCCCATGATAACGATATTGTGCACCGTGACATTAAACCGCAGAACATTTTGATCGACCATTATGGACATGTAAAGGTGACGGACTTCGGAATCGCAATGGCATTGAGTGCCACTGCACTGACGCAGACGAATTCTGTGCTTGGTTCTGTCCATTACCTTTCTCCTGAACAGGCCCGCGGGGGAATGGCCACTAAGAAGTCCGACGTTTATTCTTTAGGGATCGTCTTTTTCGAATTACTTACAGGACGTCTTCCATTTTCCGGGGAGTCTCCAGTGTCGATTGCTTTGAAGCATCTACAGCATGAGACGCCATCTTTGAAAAGGTGGATTGAAGATTTTCCTCAAAGTGTCGAAAATATCGTGTTGAAAGCCACATCCAAAGATCCGTTTCACCGTTACTCTTCAGTCTTTGAAATGGAAGATGATTTAGAGTCTGCGCTCGATCCGGAGAGATATGACGAACCTTTGTTCAAAGTACCGGAAGAAGATGGTGACGATGAAAAAACGAAAGCGATACCTGTGATTACCAATGATTCATATCAAGAGGACACAGGAGAAAACACCATTATCCATCACCAGACGAATTCCAACACGATCGTAAGTGGTGCCGGGAAACCGAATGGTGAAACAGGCTCTATGAAGAAAGCTGGACAGAAAAAGAAGAAAAAGAAATGGCCTTGGGTCGTTTCGTTGCTTGCCCTTTTAGTCATTGCAGCGGGTGTGGCTATCTTTACGATACCTGGGATCGTTCAACCTGCAGATGTTGAAATGATCGATGTCACCGGTAAAGAATACGAAGAAGCGTACAGTGAACTGAGTGACCTCAACCTTGATGTGGATCGTAGAACGATGTTCTCCGATGATGTGGAAGAAGGGTACGTCATAAAGACCGACCCTGAGCCCGGGATGATGATAAAAGAGGAATCCACTGTCATCGTTTATTCCAGCCGGGGCAGAGAGAAAGTCGAGCTGGGAGATTATACAGGACAGGATATCGAGAGGGTCACGAGTGAACTGGAAAGTAAGGGATATAAAAGTGTCGTCCCTGTTTATGTGAATAGTGATGAGCCCGATGGTCAAGTCATCGAGCATATGTCTCCTCAGCCGGACGAAAAAGTTATCCCTGATGAGACGAACGTGATCCTGCGCGTCAGTAAAGGACCACCGATGGTAAACTTACGCCCGTTGACGGGGATGACGGAAGAAGAAGCGAAACAATATTTGGAAGATAACAACTTGAAGGCGAACGTAACTGAGAATTATTCCAATCAAGTGCCACAGGGTAATGTGATTTCCCAAAGCCCTGAAGCTTTTTCATCTGTAGAAGAAGGCTCGACAGTATCCATCACCATTTCTCTCGGCACGAAAGAACAGCCTCCGCGTACGGAAACCGTCAAGGTGACTGTTCCTTATAAGCAGCCTGAGTCTACGGATGAAGGTGAGAGCGGGGAAGGCGAGGAGCAGCCGAAAGAACAAAAGGTGCTCATTTACGTTGGAGATATGAACAATAAGATCACGGATGTGTATAAAGAACAAATGATCACGGAAGATACTACGTTTGAAATCCCTCTTACGATCAAACCGGGAACGGAAGCATCGTATAAAGTTCAGAGAGGGGACGAAGTCGTTGAAGAAGGTAGTGTTCCGTATTAAGAAGGTGAAAACATGGCAGTAGGAAAGATAATCAAAGCGCTGAGCGGCTTTTATTATGTATTGCACGAAGGGACCGTTTATCAGTGCAGGGGCCGGGGGAATTTCAGAAAGAAGAAAGTCAGTCCACTGGTCGGAGACATCGTCGAATTCAAAGCAGACAAGCAGGATGAAGGTTATATTTTATCCATCGAAAAAAGGAAAAATGAATTTGTCCGGCCTCCGATTGCCAATGTCGATCAAGCTCTGATCGTAACATCAGCCACTCATCCGGACTTCAATGCTCTGCTATTGGATCGTTTCCTTGTTCTTGTGGAAGCGAAGCGGATCGAACCATTCATCGTCATTTCCAAGATGGATCAATTGGATGAAGAGCAGACGAAAGAGATGGAAGAATACAAAGAGATGTATGAACAAATCGGTTATTCTGTCATCTTATCCGCTGTTCAGGATGCCGAATCGATGGATTTGATCCAGGACCATCTTGCAGGACGGACCACAGTCATTGCAGGTCAGTCAGGCGTAGGAAAATCTTCGCTGTTGAATTCGATCGACCCGCGCCTTTCCATTGATACGGATGAAATTTCACAGAGCCTTGGCCGTGGGAAACATACGACCCGTCACGTGGAACTTTATGAAATTTCTAATGGCCTTGTCGCAGACACACCTGGATTCAGCTCTCTGGAATTCGGTGATCTTCAGCTTGACCAGCTTCCGGAATGCTTTCCAGAATTCGTAGCTGTCCAGGATGGCTGCAAATTCCGAGGATGTCTTCACAACAAAGAGCCGAAATGTGCAGTCAAAGCAGGCGTTGAAGAGGGAACAATCTCAAAACAACGCTACGAACATTATTTGCAGTTTTTAGATGAAATCCAAAACAGAAAGCCGAGGTATTGAATATGACGAAAATAGCACCTTCCATCCTTGCCTCTGACTTCTCCAAACTTGGCGAGGAGATTCAGGATGTAGAAAAGGCTGGAGCAGATTATATCCATGTCGACGTGATGGACGGCCATTTTGTACCGAACATCACCATAGGCCCTTTGATCGTCGATGCCATCCGACCGATGACTTCGCTCCCGTTGGATGTCCATTTGATGATTGAAAACCCTGATCAATATATCGAAGCTTTTGCGAAGGCGGGATCGGATATCATCACCGTCCATCAGGAAGCTTGTCCGCATCTTCACAGGACTCTGCAATTGATCAAGAGTCACGGAGTGAAAGCAGGTGTAGTGATCAATCCTGCGACGCCTGCGGAAATGATCAAACCAATTTTGGACGAAGTCGATCTTGTGTTGCTGATGACCGTCAACCCAGGGTTCGGAGGCCAATCCTTCATCTCTTCTGTGGTTCCTAAAATCCGTCAGGTGGCACAATGGAGAGAGGAAATGGGGCTTTCCTTTGAAATCGAAGTGGACGGCGGCGTCAAAGCCGAAACCGCAGCCCGCTGCGTAGACGCTGGTGCAGATGTCCTCGTGGCCGGCAGTGCGATCTTCAAACAAGAGGACCGCAAAGAAGCGATGGATCTGATCCGTCGCTCCTTGTAAAAGAAGGTTCGGATTCCTATGGCTAGCTGTTTCAGAAGAAAAATGGTTTGAGCTTTCTCGTTTAAGTGTCATTTTTCTAAATATCAGCCTTAGACGATTCTGCGTTTCGTAGGTCCGTTCAATAAGCTCTAGATAGTTGGAGTGGGGAAACGGCGAGACTCCCGCGGGAGAAGGAGCCAGGTGAGATCCCGCAGGGTGCAGCCCGAGGAAGCTTGCCGGTTCCCCCGCAGGAAAGCGAGTCGTTCCCCGCCCCAACTCACCTTTTTATGTGATCGGACCCGACATCTTAAATTCAGTCCTTATACCTCAGGAAACTTGAAGATTTGGTAAGGGCTTTTCATTGAGAAGTGATGAAATCAACACGTAACGTGAAACGAGCTTAAAATAAAGATGTAACCCAGAGGAGTGTTCCTTCATTCCTTTGGGTTTTTGCATACATAAAGGAGGGATAGGGCATATGGGCAAGACGGTTGCTGTCGTGGGCGGCGCCCCTTTTCGATATATACCTGATTTGAAAAGCTTTGATAATGAAAATGTCCTGTGGATCGGAGCGGATCAGGGAGCAGAAGTATTATTGAATCAAGGCATCCGCCCTGACTTTGCAGTGGGAGATTTTGATTCCGTAACGGAAGAGACGTGGAAAGAGATCCAAAGACAAGCGCGCGACTATGAAGTCCATCCTGATGAAAAAGATGAAACCGATCTGGAACTTGCGATCAACAAGGCACTAGAATGGGAACCTGAGCATATTCTATTATTCGGGGTGACCGGAGGAAGGATCGATCATGCCCTGGCGAACATTCAACTGCTTTATCCTCTCAGACAAAAAGGAATAGCAAGTACCATCATCGATGTACAAAACCAATTGGAATTAGTAGAAGCGGGCAAGCATACAATTGAAGCGAACGATGAATACCCGTACGTTTCCTTCCTTCCCATGACGCTGGAAGTGACAGGGCTCACGCTCGAAGGCTTTTATTACCCGTTGAAAGAAGCGCATGTTCCGTATGGCTCTACGCTTTGCATCTCGAATCGATTGATACAAGAAGCAGGTACTTTTTCCTTCCGTTCAGGCATACTCTTAGTAATAAGAAGTAAAGACTTGGCCACCAGGGGATAACACAAGGGCGTTTCGCATCAGCTTTATATATGAGGAGGGGGCTCTTTGAAATTTTATACGATCAAACTCCCGAGGTTTTTCGGGGGGCTAGTCCGCGCAGTCATAAGTACTTTTAAAAAAGATTAACAAAAAAAGCACCCGCTCGGGGTGCTTTTTTTGTGCTTATGTGAGCCTCAGATGATCTGAGGCAAAAAGACGATTATACGCGTTGAACTTTACCAGATTTCAATTCACGTGCAGTGACATAAGCTTTTTGTGGCTTGCCATCGACAAGGATGCGTACTTTTTGTACATTAGCTTTGAATTTACGTTTATTAGCGTTCATTGCGTGTGAACGGTGGTTTCCGGAACGTGTACCTTTACCAGAAATAACACTTCTGCGTGCCATATGAAAATCCCTCCTGTTACATACATAAATAAATCATCAGATACTTAGTAACTGTATCATATCAGGTCACCCTTTGCAATATATCAATGACAAGAATATCAAGAATTTTCTCTTGACAGACACGTGTCAATATTAGAAAGTAGAGTAGGAGAATTCCGTCATAATTTACATGAATCAAGTGCAATCGCGCCTGTTTTCATATGTTATAATGAAGGGTAAGTAGATGAGTGGGTAAAGGAGGACAAACGATGTCTGTTGATTTAACGAACCAATATGGTCAAATTACGATTAGCAATGAAGTCATTTCCACGATTGCAGGTGGAGCTGCTGTGGAATGCTATGGAATTGTAGGAATGGCATCAAAAAACCAAATCCGTGATGGATTGACGGAAATGCTCCGTAAAGAAAACTTTTCCAAAGGGGTCGTCGTCCGTCAAGATGAAGACCGCCTACACATCGATATGTATATCGTAGTGAGCTATGGAACGAAAATTTCCGAAGTAGCGCATAACGTGCAGTCACAAGTAAAATATACATTAAACAAGACAGTAGGCTTGTCGGTAGATTCCGTGAATGTTTTCATTCAAGGAGTCCGCGTGACAAGTGACTAGGTAAGTGGTGCAGTCAAAGGAGGAAGTTAGCGTGACGTTACAAAATCTAGACGGCAGAACATTAGCCGAAATGATCTTACAAGGAGCCCATCATTTGAACAAAAACTCTCAAATGATTGATGCTCTTAATGTATTTCCGGTGCCTGATGGCGATACCGGAACAAATATGAACTTATCGATGACATCGGGAGCAGAAGAAGTGAAAACGGTCAATGAAGACCATGCCGGTGTCGTAGCCAAAGCATTAGCGAAAGGTCTTCTGATGGGAGCTCGAGGAAATTCTGGAGTCATCCTTTCCCAGCTGTTCAGAGGGTTTTCAAGAGCTGTTGAGGAAAAAGAGACATTGACGACACAGGATCTTGCTGATGCATTTCAGGGTGGGGTGGCGACAGCGTACAAAGCGGTCATGAAACCTGTAGAAGGAACGATTCTGACAGTTGCAAGAGAATCGGCAGAAGCATCTGAGAAACTGGCAAAGGATGAAACAGATATCATTTCCTTCATGGAAGGTGTCGTACAGGCGGCTAAAGAATCCCTTAAGCGTACGCCTGAGCTTTTACCTGTCTTGAAAGAGGTAGGCGTCGTCGATAGTGGTGGTCAGGGCTTATTGACCATTTACGAAGGCTTCCTTGCCAATCTTAAAGGGGAAGAGCTGCCTGATATCGAAGAGACCGTATCCATGAATGACATGGTCAATGCTGAACACCATAAACTGGCTCAAGATTTCATGAATACCGAAGACATCGAATTCGGCTATTGTACAGAATTCATGGTCAAATTCGAAGAAGAGAAACTGAAAGAAAATCCATACGATGAAGAAAAGTTCAGAGAGCAGTTGAGTGAACTCGGTGATTCTCTTCTCGTCGTTTCGGATGAGGACTTGATCAAAGTCCACGTTCACGCTGAATATCCTGGTGAAGCTATGACGTTGGGACAGCAGTTCGGAAGTTTGGTCAATATGAAAATCGAAAACATGCGTGAGCAGCATACTTCCATCGTCGGTGACAAAAAGGAAGTCAAAAGCAAGCCGCAGGAAAAAGCGGAATATGGCATCGTCACGGTAAGCATGGGAGATGGCATCAAGAAATTATTTGAAAGCTTAGGTGCAAATGTCGTCATCCAAGGTGGACAGACGATGAACCCGAGTACTCAGGATATTTCAGAAGCCATCAAAGAAGCTCATGCAAAGCGGATACTGATTCTCCCTAACAATAAAAACATCATCATGGCAGCAGAACAGGCGGCTGAAATCGCTGAAGAAGAAGTTGCTGTCGTTCCTACGAAGACGATTCCTCAAGGAATGAGTGCTCTATTAGGATTCAACCCGGAATCTGATTTGGAGACAAACAAGGAAGAAATGATCTCTCTGATGTCTGAAGTGAAAACCGGCCAAATCACTTATGCAGTCCGTGATACGAAGATTGAAGGCCTTTCTATTGATAAAGGCAACTTCATGGGTATCGCTGATGGAAAGATCACCGCAACGGACAAAGACCCGATGGAGACCGTCAAAGCACTTCTCGATCATATGATTGATGAAGATGAAGACGAAATCTTGACGGTAATCACAGGTGAAGATGTAGATGAAGATGCTATATCTGAATTGGAAGCTTACATTGAAGATAAATATGAGGATCTGGAACTTGAAATCCACGCAGGTGGACAACCGATTTATTCATATATCTTCTCAGTTGAATAATTCAGACTTAAAAACGCAGCTGATCAGCTGCGTTTTTTGTTGTGTTTTTTTGTGAAGTGAAGTTTGTTACAAATGAAAGGAAGGGTTTATAGCTTATGAGTGGATGGTTAAGGGTATTCCTTACTATATCTTTAATTGTTTATTTAGGGATTTTATTTAAGATGATTGTTCTCAAATATGTACATATTTATGATGTTATGAGTTTGATCAACGAGAGGAATAGCGGCTTTCAAAGGAATAACTTCGTTCCATTCCGGACCATATTGGATTATTTATTCCACAATGAGGTTGGAGCATATATCAAGTTCAGAAACCTGTTTGGAAATATTCTCGGTTTCATTCCATTCGGTTTCCTCGTACCGTTGGTTTCCAGGAGACAGCATTCCCTATACACAGTAGGAATTTATTCGTTTTTGGTAAGTCTATCTTTTGAGAGTTTACAACTTTTCTTACGTGTAGGGAGTTTTGATGTAGATGATTTGATCTTGAATACGCTTGGTGGACTGTGTGGGTACATGATGGTTCGGCTTCTTTCCGTAATCATGGCTTCACAGAATAGGCAATTCAAGTGGTTGCTCAGCTCTCTTTTCATGATTCTTTTCAGCAGTATGACTTTTTTATCAAGCTTTTTTTGGTGAAAAGATCGGTAAGGAGCAGGAAGTATTAAAACTTGGATATAGAAGCTTAAACATAGAAAAACGTCCAGAACTGACTCTGGACGTTTTTCTATGTTTACTTCCAATCCTTGTCGAATTTCAAGTCGTACAATTTCCATTGACCCTCTGTTTTATGGAGTAGATACTCGCCGTTTTCTGTTCTTTTATACGTTTCCTTTTTATTGGTAGGATAAATAATCGTCAGGTCGTAGAAAGCGTTGGTAAGCTTCACTTCTGCAAATCGGTTAGAACGCTTGATCACTTCGAAATGCGGTTCAGATGTTACTTTGTACTCGAGGTTCAATGAGTAGTCTTCAATCCATTGAATATAGACTTCAGTGGCTTCTTGATGCAGCTTTTTATAATAGCCTAATGTTCTTCTATCCATCTGTTTAAATTTAGAAATGTCTTCAGCATCAACCGCTGCTCTCGAATCGTGGTTATAATCTGCAACGAATTTAGTAAGCACCTCTTTGTCTGGAAGCTGGGAAATTTCTTTGTCCAGAGATCTCTTGATCATTACGATCGCTTCAGCACGAGAAGCGTCCCGGTTGGGTTTGAACATCGTTTCTGAAACTCCGTTTATGATCCCCACTTTACTGGCTTGTTGAATGGTTTGGTAAGCCCAGAAGTCTGAAGAAACATCCTTGAAGTTCTTTACGGTACCCTCATTCATATTAATCTCGTCTTTGAAGGCTCTCATGACCACAGAAGCGATTTCAGCTCTCGTGATGGGCCGCTCTGGTTCAAATTTATTGTTGCCTACTCCATTGACGAGTTCATTGGAAGCCGCAATATACACTTGCTCTTCATACCATTTTCCAGCAACATCCTCAAAGTCAGGACCGCTCGGTTGCTTTTTCAGTTCTAGGACTCGATTTAGAATTGTAACGAATTCTGCACGGCTAATGGATTGATCAGGACGGATTTCGTGATCGCCATTGGGAGTTTCATAACCTTCTAACAGGGATGAGTTTACGAACTGCCTTATTTCGGACTCTGCCCAATGGTCACTAATATCTGTAGGGTCATATACCTCCGCATAAACGCCCTTCAACGGTGAGAGAAGGATCACAAAAAAGGAAAAAATAAGTATTTTTGTAAAGTTCATGGGGTGTCCACCTTTCTGTAGATGTCTGGGACTACCTTACCATATTAAAAAGGTAAGTAAAGTGGTAAAAAAAACAAGCTCAACTGAGCTTGTTAAGATGTGTTCAAATTGATTTCTTGTTTTGCAAAGAATTTTGCTGAAATTTGTTCATGGGATAGAGGTGGACTATACAAGTATCCCTGGTATACTGTCGATTTCTTTTCTTTTAGGTAGCTTAACTGTTCAACCGTCTCAACACCTTCAGCGACCACTTTCAAGTCCAGCAGTGAAGCCATATTGATGATCGTTTCTACGATGGCTTTATCTTTGTCGCTGAAAGGGACTGATTGGATAAAGGACTTATCGATTTTCATGATATCGAGTGGCAATTCTTTCAAGTATTGAAGAGATGAATAACCCGTCCCGAAATCATCAAGAGATAACTTGAATCCCATTTCTTTCAACTCTTTCATGATTGGAAGACAGAGAGAAGTATCCTGTACGACGCTTTCGGTGATTTCCAACACGATTTTGTCAGGAGATAATCCTGTTTTTTTCAATATGCTCCAGAGAGTAGTAGGGAAGCCTCGTTGTAAAAATTGGACCGCAGAAATGTTGAGAGAGAGTTGTTCTACTTCATACCCTTTAGATAACCAATGAGCATATTGACGGCATGCCGTCTCAATGGTCCATTCCCCGATCGGACCGATGAGTTTCGTTTCTTCAGCCAATGGGATGAATTCAACAGGTGAAATCATGCCGAGTTTCGGATGTTTCCACCGCAGGAGAGCTTCAAATCCTACGATACGATTGTCTTTAGTCAGGACCTGCGGCTGGTAGAAAATATCCATTTCATTGCGTTCGATGGCGGTTCTCAGTCCGGATTCCAAGAGGACTTTCCTGGAAATGACCTGGTTGATTTCATCCGTATAGAAACAGACTTGGGTACCTCCTTGTTCTTTTGCTGTATACATGGCCGTATCTGCATGCTGAATCAATTCGCTGGTATCTTTTGCATCTTCCGGGAACATGCTGATTCCTATTGAACAAGAGATATAAATCTCTGAATCTGAAATTTGGAAAGGTGCTGTAACTTTTTGAATGATATTTTCAGCCTTTTGATTAGCCTCGGAAGGAGTAGAGGAAGGCAGGACAATTAAAAATTCATCCCCGGCGAGCCTTGCAATCATATCTCCATCATCCAGACACGATTCAGACCTTTTCGCCATATCCGTCAAAAGCTGGTCTCCCGCCTGGTGACCATACACATCATTGATGTGTTTGAAGCGGTCGAGGTCCATGAACATGACTGCGATCCCATCATTATTATCAACGGAATGTTTAATGAGCGAAGTGATATGGTCCTGTACCATCCGCCTGTTCGGGAGGTTGGTGAGTGTATCCTTGAAAACGAGGTGCTCGATTCTCTTTTTGTCTTTGAGACGTTCCGTAATATCACGGATGATGGCTGTGAAGTATATTTCGCTGTCGTTATTTACAGAAGAAAGAGAGAGTTCTACAGGGATAGTGTCTCCGTTTTTATGGATGCCTTCCAATTCCATAGTCGGCGTTTTCCATGTTCCATCCAATTGATCAGCTGTTTCCATATCCGTCAGGTGGTTTTCAAGTATAGGAGATGAAAATATTAAAGATAGAGGTTGTTTGAGAATCTCTGCTTCCCGAAATCCAAAAGTGGCTTCAGCAGCCTTATTCCAGGATAGGATCCTCCCGTTTCTGTCCGCTGTAATGACTGCATCGTTAGCTGTTTCAACAATCGAACGGTAAATTTTGTTCTCCAATGCAGACGTAGATTGTGTGGTCTTCATTTTTTTCTCAAAGTTAGCGACAGCGACCATAAGGCTGATGAATGTGAAAATTCCAAGGCCGATCATTACGAATAAAGCGTTCTGACTCATTTCAAGCTTTCCATTCAAAGGTAATAAATTACCGGTGGATAAAAAGTTCATAGCGCTCATTCTGGAAAAGTTCACTCCGGCAATCACACCACCAAGGAGGAGAGCGCTCAACCAGACTTGTTGTTTTTTACTTTCACCATGCGCGTAGCGACGGAAGAATTGAACGGATAGGAAAGTCGCCGTCATGAAAAGAAATAAGGAGCCGCCGGCAAAGAAAGGAGCATGCAGAAACAGTGGATTCATCTCCATCGATTGTTCGCAGATGAAGCTCACCGAATAGATACTCATTGTCAAAAATAACGAAGATAGCAAAGGTTTCCGAATCAGTCCTTTGATGGAACTCATCAAATAAAACCCGAGGAAAGATAAGGTGGATGATAAAAATATGCTGAACAAAAGGGCAGTCAAACTCTCTGAAATAATCATTCTCATGCCATAAGCAAGCATAGTCAAGAAATGGACCACCCAGATAGCACCGCCAAAGGCCACACTTCTTGCGACCAGCCACAATACTTTATGTTTGGTGTCCATATGAATGGATCTTTTTACAAAAAATAATGAAATAGAAGATGATAAAACGGCGATCACTAAGGAGAGGGTTAGTAAAATTAAATTATGTCCGAGTGTTAAATCCATAGGAAATATAGCTCCTTCCAGTAGCTCTTAAACTTTTAAGAAATCATAAAAAACATACACCAACCTCTCTGCACTTATGTCGAATAAAGGATGTCTATCTCAAATATATACATAAGTCCTAGGAAATTAGAAGTGATAAAGTACCTATACCCACCACAATAATGAACAAAACTACACAAAGGTGTTAATTACATACATGGTTAATATGTAAAAAAAAGGGAATGTTAATCTATAACACTACTACATTCTAAAAGAGAGGGGTCAGGATGGAAAGGAAACGTACATTCAAAGACCGTGTGAAAAAAGTTGGCCCGGGTGCGATAGTTGCTGCCGCGATTATAGGGCCGGGGACAGTCGCGACCGCAAGTCACGTAGGTGCGAAATTCGGTTACGCACTGATTTGGGCTTTGATTTTTTCTATCGTCGCTACGATGTTCCTTCAAGAAATGGTCACAAGGTTAGGGGTGATCTCGAGGAAAGACTTAAGTACCATTTTGCGTGAGGAGTTTTCCAACCCCGTCTTGAAATGGGGAACCATCGTGTTGATCATTTCTGCCATCGTAATTGGGAGTGCGGCCTATGAAGCGGGGAATATCGTGGGCGGAGCACTCGGGATGGTTGCCATAACTGGTCTCCCGTCCAATGTCATGGCGATAACGATCGGACTGATTTCAGGGATACTACTGTGGATTGGAAAATACAAAATCATCGAACGGGTTTTCATCGGATTGATTTTTTTGATGACTATCAGTTTCGTTTTGTCTGCTATTGTCATCCAACCGGACATCATGGCGATTTTGAAGAAAGGGTTGGTTCCTACTGTCTCGGATGGCAACGTTTTATTTATCATATCGTTGATCGGTACGACGCTCGTCCCTTATACGTTGTTCCTGCAGTCTTCTACGGTGCAGGAACGATTCAAAGGGGAAAAAGATTTGAAAGACAGCCGTTTTGATGTCATTTTGACGATGACCATTTGTGGGATCATTTCAATTTCCATCGTAATTACTGCAGCAGCAGCTTTTCCGATAGGCACAGGAATTGAAAATCCTTCAGAGATGGCCGATCAGTTGAAACCACTGCTCGGTTCGTGGGCGAAATATGTATTTGCTATTGGAATCTTTTCGGCTGGCATTTCCTCTTCCATGACAGCCCCTTTAGCAGCCGCTTATGCAACAGCAGGTGCATTGGGCTGGAAAAAGGATTTACGTTCAGCAAAATTCCGTATGGTTTGGATGGGTATCCTTCTCATCGGTGTCATCTTTGCAACGCTCGGTTACGACCCTATCCAGTTGATCGTGTTTTCTCAATATGCGAACGGTTTGATTCTGCCGATCATTGTCTTATTCCTTCTTTTTGCGATGAACAACCGAAATCATTTACGTAAACATGTGAATCCATTTTGGATGAATCTCATTACGAGCATCATTTTTCTGATGACTATTACCCTTGCTTTTCTGTCCTTTGATATTTTATAAGAATCTCTTAGATTCCATTGAAGTAAAAAGCTGAACCGGACTTCCAATCCAGGAAGTCCGGTTCAGCTTTTATCGTATCTTATTGGCGTGGTGCGAACAGCATAACCGATACTCCGATCAAGCATATCCCTGCACCAACCCAGTCGTATAGATCGGGGGTTTTTTTATCTATCCCCCATCCCCATAAAATAGATAAGATGATAAACACCCCACCATAGGCAGCATAAACTCTACCGAATGAAGGAAAGGACTGGAAGGCGGCAATCACACCGTATAAGGCCAGGGCTGATCCTCCGCCGATTCCCCAATACAGAGGCCTTCCTTCTCTCAGCCATAACCAGATCAAATAACCGCCACCTATTTCAGCGATTCCTGCGAGTATAAATAAAATCATTGCTTGAATAATTTTAATCACTTCCTAGAATATAGGTTTTATTCAATAAGGACCTGTTTCATAGTTTTGTCCCTTTTTGGTAATCAGCGATCGCTTTGTATTCCTCTGAAAATTTCTCCGATATTCTCTGATAGAGCGGGAACAATTGCTGGTATTGTATTGCGTTCTCCTGAATCGGTGTATGGGCATATGTACTTCCGACGTAATCAGAGATGACTCCAAAATGATCGATGGAACCTATTGCTTTCATCCCGAGAACGACAGCACCTAAACACGAACTTTCATGACTCTCAGGCACAGTGACCTCCTGATTGAAAATGTCTGCCATGATCTGCCGCCACAATTCTGACTTTGCAAATCCTCCGGTCGCCTTGATTTGTCTCGGGGTGCCAATCATCTCTTCCAGGGCTTTGGAGACACTGTACAGGTTGAAGATGACTCCTTCTAATACTGAGCGGATCAAATGGGCCTTCTGATGATGAAGTCCTAATCCGAAAAAACTCCCCCGGGCATTCGAGTTCCAGAGTGGCGCCCTCTCCCCGGTCAGGTACGGATGGAACAGCAGTCCTTCAGATCCAGGAGGGACGGTTTCAGCCAACTGGGTGAGGTGGTCATAACTGTATTCTTCCTGAAGTTCATCACCTCCAGAGAATTGCTCGCGTATCCAGCGCAGGGCGATCGCCCCATTATTGACAGCTCCGCCGACCACCCACATGTTTTCCGTGAGTGCATAACAAAACGTCCGTTCTTCCGGATCGGTCACAGGGCGGTCGGTTACGGTGCGGATGGCTCCGCTGGTCCCTATGGTGATGGCAGCAATTCCAGGGTCTACGGCATCAACCCCTAAATTCGATAAAACCCCATCACTTGCTCCGATGACAAAGGTCGTGTCCTTATCCAGACCAAGTTTTCTTTCGTAAGTGTCATTCAAACCCGACATCATTGAGGTCGTCGGAACTGGGGAGGAGAGTTTTTCTGTATCGATACCTGCAAGCTGCAACGCTCCTTCATCCCAATCCAATTTTTCCAGATTGAATAAACCGCTAGCTGAAGCGATGGAGTGATCGATCACGTGAGTATGGAAAAATTGGTGGAACACATATTCCTTGATTGATATGAATTTGGCGGCATCTTGAAAAATTTCAGGATGCTCATTTCTCAACCAAACCAATTTGCACAGAGGGGACATTGGATGGATGGGAGTGCCGGTGCGGCGATAAATCTCGTGTCCGTTGTGTTCTTCTGCTATTTTTTCTGACCATGAAACACTTCTTTGATCCGCCCATGTGATGCATGAAGTGAGGGGCATCCCTTGAGCATCGACCGCGATCAAACTATGCATAGCCGAACTGAACGACACGAAAGAGATATCTTTTGGCAAAAGTGAATGCTCATCAACGACCGAACGAATCGTATGCACAACGGCAGCTAAAATTTCATCGGGATCTTGTTCCGCTGTGGAAGGGGTGGGCGTATGTAAAGGGTATTCTATTAAATGCTTCGTAACCGGTATGCCTTCGCTGTTGAACAAAACAGCCTTAGTGCTTGTCGTACCGATATCGACTCCAATCATAAATCGTTTTGACATGTCATGTTCCCCCCAGGAATCGGTGGTGTATGTATGGTGCAAACTTTTCTTCATCTTATCTTATAAGAGGTCTCAATACAAAAACTATCAAATTAGATGACACCTGAACTTCACTTGGTTCGATTATAAGGTAAAAGACTTATGAGGAGTCGGTGAACATGAAGCCTTCCGAAATGAAAAAACATCAAACCTTTGAAACAGTCGAACAACTGGATTTGCATGTCCGTTCCTTTTTACGGAATTACAAGTGGGAACTCTCTGCAGGGAATATCGAAATCCTCAAGTTCATCTGGTGCCACTCGGTGAAGTATCCGGGGGTTTCCTTCGCTAAAGTCAGCACAATCATGAATGCGACGGGGAGAAGTAGAAGTACCATCATACGAACGATTAACCGCTTGGAAAACCTTGAGCTGATCAAACGTATTTCCACCCGTAAACCGAATGGAAAACAAGGAGTCAATGTCCTCGTCATCCAGCCACAAAAGCGACTTTCCATTCCTTCTGATGACACCCCAGTTGACACCGCTGATGAAACTCCACCAACGCTGGAAGACCCCACCTGTACCAGTGTTTCCAGGTCGTTATTGCATCAGGAAACAATGAAAAAGCAAAGAAGAAAAATGCAAATTCATAGTATGAATGTACAACAAGCGTCTTCGGTGGATTCTTCTTTTTTACCAAGTTACATACCCGATAATTTTCATACCGTAGCTCATCCGTTCATGAAGTTGGAAGAAATCGTCAAAGCCTGGAAATGCGTGACACAAGCCTACAAAAAAGTCAACTTGTATTCGGAGCTTGAAAGCTATATGGATGTTGTACTCGATACATTCAAACAAACGGTCTTTGCGTATAAATCAGGATACATAAAAAAGACATTCCACGGGTATTTTTATGGAGGGTTAATCGAGGTTTTCACCCGTCAAGTAAGAAGGGAAGTCATGGCTGATTCCAGCAATCTTTATTACGATTGGCTGAATGAGCCTAAAGAGTTGCATGAATGATGGACTGGTTGAGTGAGATCTCTCTGATTGGATTTAAAAAACTCCCTGGAGCTGTGAGCCCCAAGGAGCAGGTCGGGTCATCCTAGAGCGACATCCAGAGTCATCATGACGGCAAAACCGAGCATCAAACTGATGGAAGCCAGGTTGACATTGCCTTTCTCATGCGAACCGGGGATGATTTCCTTCGCTACAACAAAAATCATCGCTCCAGCAGCGAAGCTTAATGCATAAGGTAGAATGGGCTGGATGAAAATCACAGCAACGGCTCCGATCACCGCAGCCATCGGTTCGACCATGCCGGAAAACTGGCCGAATATGAAACTCTTTTTCTTGGACATCCCGTCACGATGAAGCGGCATGGATACGGCGGTACCTTCAGGGAAGTTCTGAATACCGATACCAATAGCCAAAGCGACGGCACCAGCCAAAGTGGATTCTGTCACGTTTGAAGCCAGCGCACCAAAGGCGACACCTACCGCCAAACCTTCAGGGATGTTGTGCAAGGTCATGGAAAAGATCAATAGAGCGGTCCGGTTTTTGGCACGGTTATCTTTGATATCATGCAGGTATCGATCGGTATCGATGACCGGAAGCAATTTGTCGATCATTAACAAAAGGGCACCGCCGAGTAGGAAACCGACCACAGCCGGAATCCAGGAAGGGAGCGGCCCTTTTTCTGCCATTTCAATGCCGGGTGCAAGCAGTGACCAGAAGCTGGCTGCAATCATCACGCCGCCTGCAAATGCAAGCATACTATCAAGGAACTTCTGGTTCGTTCCTTTGACAAAGAAGACGAGGGAGGCACCAAGAGCTGTCATTCCCCATGTAAATAGTGTTCCGAGAAGAGCTTGTACGACAGGGCTGAGTTCTTTGAATGCTTCTATCATTGTATTTCACCTCTTACATGTATGGGTTATCCCATTTATTCACATTTGCGCCCATTCTAAAGAAGAGGCTCTCTATGAGTCAAACTTTTTGACTATGCCGTGTTAATTTAAGGCAAAAAAAGAAAAGGTGAGTTCAAGCTGATCACTTGTGCTCACCTTTTCTTTTTGACACTCCAAAGTCTCTAACCATTGACATACTGGTCCACAATCCGCTTATTTCTATCTTTGAACATTGAATTGTGCGAAGAAACCATTGCATTAGATTCAGCTTCTGGCTCTATGTATGTTTTCGCCTTGTTGACAGCATTCGCAGCATCCTGAAAAGCACCCGCAATCAAGTTCAGTTTTCCATCGTGCGAGAGTATATCACCAGCAGCATAGATGCCTTCAACACTCGATTCGCTCATCGAATTTCCACTAACGAAAAAACCATCCTTCCTCTCTACCTGTATAGAGCTGTTATCTAAAAGTGAGGCGTCTTGTTCAAACCCGTGATTAACCAATACAAGATCGACATCCAATTGATGGGTTTGTTGTTTGGCATGATCATAAAGCTCGACTTCTTCAATTTCTCTATGATCTGAACTGGCGATCAGGTTACGGATTTCAGTGTTCATCATGCATTGGATATTGCTTTGATTCAATTGTGTGATTTGTGCTTCATGCCCTTTGAGTTGGTCCTTTCGATAAGTCAGATAAACCTGCTCGGCGATCGGGGCTAGTTCATTTGCCCAATCCACGGCAGAATTGCCTCCACCAGAGATGAGAACTCTTTTATTTTTGAATGCTTTCAATGATTGGATGGTGTAATGAAGGTTCGTCAATTCGAAACGGTCAGCCCCTTGGACCTTCAGCTTTTGGGGGCGTAAAATTCCACTACCCACAGCGATGATGACTGTTCTTGAGTAATGGATATTCCCGTTTTCGGCTTCTAAGCGATAATTGCCATTATCTGCATTTGATATGGATGTGATTTTTTCATTCAGGACTACTTCAGGATGAAAAGACATGCCCTGCTCCACAATTTGATCGATCAGTCTTTCAGCTGGAACAGGCGGAACTCCACCCACATCCCACACAATTTTCTCAGGGTAAACATTCAGTTTGCCGCCGAGTTTCGGTTGAAATTCAATGATTTTTGTTTTCATTTCCCGCAATCCGCTATAAAAAGCAGAATATAGACCCGCAGGCCCTCCACCGATGATCGTGACATCATATAACTCATTTTCCATCGTAATCAAAACTCCTTTAATCGTTTCGTTCATTGAAACTTTTCCTATGTAAAGAAACGGAGTGTCGTATTAATCATTCGTTTTTTATTACCAATAAATCTCACTAATTAACTAGATTCATTGTACATGCAATTGATAATCATTTTCAACTGTTGTTTCGGGAGCGGAGGAGGAGACAGCATGACCAGGCAATTCAAAGAACAAACTCAATGGGGGTTATATGGAACAAGTCTTCTGTGAAGAAATCGAAAAATGAAATTATAAGTTCGGCAACCTTTAGACCAACAAGGTAAATCTGATATTTCAAAAAAAAGGGAATATTACTACTTATTGAGACTGACTTCAAATACATTCCAAAAGCTTATATACTTGAGAACGACCATAAATAGATAATAAAACGACAAAATTCACAATATTCATTTGTCGTTTTTTGGCAACTAGAGAGGAGAAGGTTCTTATGGTGAACAAACGAAAGGGAATCCTTCAGAAAGTATTGGATATCATTGAACGAGGAGGAAATAGACTTCCTCACCCGATCACACTATTTGCTGTGCTGGCCTTAGTAGTGGTTGTACTATCTGCTGTTGTTTCCAGTTTAGGTTTAAAAGTGGAACACCCTGGGGAAGAAGGGAAAATTGTTGAAGTAAACAATTTACTCAGCTCAGATGGTATCGTGTATATTTTTTCCAGTATGACAGAAAACTTTATCGGGTTTGCTCCTTTAGGAGTGGTTCTTGTTACAATGATCGGAATCGGATTAGCTGAAAGAACTGGTCTGATCAGCGCTTGTCTGCGAGGATTTGTTTTATCAGTACCAAGACAATTGATCACATACGGTCTCGTCTTCGCGGGAGTTATGTCCAGTGTCGCTTCTGATGCTGGGTATGTAGTACTTCCTCCATTAGGTGCAGTGATTTTTGCAGCACTCGGACGTCACCCATTAGCTGGACTTGCTGCAGCTTTTGCAGGAGTTTCTGCTGGTTTCAGCGCTAATTTGTTTTTGTCTGCTACGGATCCATTATTGGGAGAGTTGACAATAAATGCTGCTGCCATCATTGATCCCGCCTATGCAGACGGTATGAATATAGCGATGAATTACTATTTCATCTTTGTTTCTGTATTTCTATTGACGATTGTAGGGGGATTAGTCACTGAGAAAATCGTAGAACCGCGTCTTGGAGAATACAAAGGTCAATACCGTGAAGATCTAAAAGGATTGAACGATGTGGAGAAGAAGGGACTGAAATGGGCTGGAGTTTCTATTGCGATAGCCACTGTTCTTACAGCTCTATTAGTGCTTCCACCTGGAGCTCCTTTAAGAGGAGAAGATGGAGGGATTATACAATCTCCATTCATGAGTTCTCTTGTGCCAATCATTACAATCCTATTCTTTATTCCAGGATTGTTTTATGGTATCGCTACGAAAGAAATCAAAAATGATAAAGATGTCGCTAATCAACTTTCTGACACGATGGCATCTATGGGAATGTTCATTGTACTTGCATTTACTGCTGGACAATTTGTCGCTTACTTTTCTGAAACGAATATGGGACTTGTCATCGGAGTATATGGCGCAGAATTGCTGGAATCCGCTAATCTATCCGGCATACCATTGATCATAGGTTTTATTTTGGTTGCTGCGGTCATCAACTTATTTATCGGAAGTGCCTCTGCCAAATGGGCAATGATGGCTCCTATATTCGTTCCAATTATGATGCAGCTGGGCTATTCCCCTGAATTAACACAAATGGCCTATCGTGTAGCAGACTCTACAACGAATATCATTACGCCATTGATGACTTACTTTGCGATCATTATTGCTTTCGCTCAAAAATACGATAAAAAGATGGGAATAGGGACTTTGATTTCTGTCATGTTCCCATACTCTATCTTTTTCCTGATTTCCTGGACGATAATGTTAATCATCTGGATGTTGACTGGTGCTGATCTAGGGCCAGGATCTCCTATACACTATTGATATATAAATAAGGTGTATCTCTTAGCGTACTTCTTTTAAAAGCAGACACTTACTTTACTATTACGTGCTCGTCCTCAGAGGCGATTATCCAATAAGGATAGTCGTCTCTTCTTTTTATCTATCATGACGGTATAAAGCAGTTCATAAAACAAAAATGCAAACTTGGAATGTCCTACAAGATGCTAAGTGGAAAGACTACTTTACATGTTTGGTTTTAAACAGTATTTACAGCCTATACCCAGTGGTTTTTAAAGCTTAGTAATTCGGACAGGGCGGGATTGTGGGAAACTCAGTTTCAAAGTTATAAAGGGAATTTTACTCTTTTGTAGAATATGATATGAAAAGGAGGGCATTAGTATCTTATACTTTCCAGAGCTGATGGGATTGGTAAAAATAAGGTTTTAATAGGAGGAAGTCTAACAAATTTAAATGAATTCCAGTTAGGTTGGACATTCAGTTCTTTTCAAAAGTGGGCTTTTTTATAATAAGAGGAGTTGTAGAAAATGAATTTCATACCTTATTTACAATTGAACGGCAATGCAAGAGAAGCAATTGGATTTTACGAAAAGGTATTTCATGCAGAAAATTTAGGAGTTATCACATTTGGTGAAATGCCTACTACCTCAGACTCTCCTTTTCCAGAAAATGCAAAAGACCTTGTTGCACACGGTGCAATAAGTGTTGGAGGGTCAGTAATTATGTTTTCAGATACATTTCCAGGTCAACCAGCCCAAGAAGGGAACCTGGTGACCATATGTGTCACGTTTGACGATGTAGAGAAAGCTCGCCAAATTTTTGAAAACTTACAGGATGGAGGACAAGTCGAAATGCCGCTTTCAGAAATGGGTTTTAGTCCTGCTTACGGGGTAATAAAAGATAAGTTCGGTGTAACCTTTCAAATATATACAGAAGGGCAACAAGGTTAGTACATAAAATAATACAGCCTGGTATTAGGGATAATTGGGCTAACTGAAGTTAAATTAAAATTCAATTTAAGATTTTTCACTCTAAATCTTAAACTATTGGGGACTTATCTGTAGTAAGGTAAGTCTCTTTCTAATGAAGAAAGATAGAGCTCCTAATAATGTTTATTGTTAGTTCAAATCAGACGGTAAAATACACCACAAGGGACTCTTCACATTCGAAAACGTCCTAGAACTACCACCGAATACAGAAAGAGTGGATACAGCGTTTTACCGGCGTGACAACCAAGTATTTAAACAATAATTTCACTTGGTTTAAAGTACTAGAGAGCATCCGTCATCAGAGTAATAAATTTACGATTAATTAAATAATGGTAAAATTCTAAGTGCCAAAACCTATGATGCCCTAAGTTATTTACTTTCACGATGTAACCACTGAATTTTGCTCCCTGTAGTGGGTATGTGTTTAAAGAGAAGCTATTTAAGGAGGGCTTAGATGAAAAAAGAATACGAAACTCCTGAAGTAAAAAGAGAAAAACTAAGGCAAAAAGAATTAAGTAACTCTTCAGGTAGTGTCCACGGAAGCAACCTCTCAGATTTAGTTGGTGGTTTAGGCTGGAAGGGTACTGGTGTGTTTATTCTCTTAATAATAGCCGGTTCTATAATTTATTCATTGTTTTTTCGATAAGGGTTTCTATTGTAAACCAGTAAGGTATTTCTATAATGCGAGTCTTTCTTAATCGGGGCGTTTAGTTTAATTAGCGCAACAAAAAAGAACTTCCATAAAAATGGAAGTTCTTTTTTGTTAGTAATATCAACACTAAACTTTAACCAAGCATTAAATTTAAAAAGTCAAGAAATACTACATGAAATTATGATCAAGATATTGGAGAGAGAAAATGAGAGTTAACCCATTCAGTTAACAAAAAACACAATTGACTTTCTTTCAGAAGAGAAGAAAGAGAAGTGTCATCATTTTTAATCGATTTGTTGAATAACGATTAAAATTTGAAAGGGATTTTTGGGATGGACAACCTTCTTGAAATAAGTTAGATAAATACCGCGTCTTTTCGCAGTTATTTCTAACAGTGAAGTTTCGTTTAACATGGTTTTAGATAAATTCCCTGAATATATATTGGTCAGTAAAAAATGATAAAAACTAATTAACATTTCGTTATTAAGTTTTTCATAGGAAGAAGAAGCCTTCAAATTTAGCCTCCTGGCCAAAGGGGACCACGTTAAAAAATCCAGATGACACTCAACCAAGTCCTCGACACTACCTAACCATAACACTGGATATACTATATTGATATAAGAATAGAAAATTATTATTTTGAGGGATACGGATTTTTTCTTCTAAATGATTAATCGTTGTTTCAGCCATTTCGATTATTGACCTCATAAGCAGCTCGAATTGCTGATTCAATCTCGCCTTCTACCCAACCATGAAAAGGGGATGTGTGTTTCCCTGAAAAATAAATTCTACCTTCAGGAGAATAAAGAGAATCTGAAAAATCAGATGCTTGGTTTGGTGCGAACAGAGTAAAACATCCCGCACCGCAGTGAAATAGTTTTGTCTCCAACTACAGGAAGTACCATTAGAACCCAGTATAAAAGAAAAGCGTATGAAACCATGATTCAAGAATCTGGTTTCATACGCTTTTTTACTTTTAGTTAGAAATGTGGAACAGTACTTTTATACTTGTACCAAACTTTCTTAGATATTATTGAACAGCAGCCTGCACGTCGATAACTCCGTTTCCATAATAGAAGGAATCACCTAGAGGAACAGCTGTGTCAATTAATGTTTGACGGATCTGATCATTCGTCAATGTTGGATTATCTGCTAATACTAGAGCAGCTGCCCCTGCGACATGCGGGGTTGCCATGGAAGTACCATTGAAGCGATCATAAGCATTACCTGGTACAGAACTTAAAATATCTACACCTGGAGCCATCACTTCAAGTTCAGACCCTACACTGGAGAAGGATGCTCTATTATTAGCACCGTCTACAGCACCAACAGCCATGGCTGCTGCATATTTGGCAGGATAACCGATTGTGTTTTTCTTACCTTTGGATCCTTCATTACCAGCAGCAGCTACGACTAATAAGCCTTGATTATCAGCATTGTTTACCGCTTGTTCCAGAGTGGCCGAACCACGGCTTCCTCCAAGACTCATGTTGATGATGTCCATGTTATTGCTGATGGCCCACTCAATTCCTTGAGCAATTCCACTGTAAGAACCGCTGCCATCACTATTTAATACTTTAACAGCATAGAGCTCAGTAGCTGGTGCTACACCCAGCACACCTAGTGTATTATCTACACCTGCAACTGTTCCAGCTACGTGGGTGCCATGACCATTTCCATCAACTAAGGCGTTAGGTTCACCACTGACAAAACTCTCTCCGCCAGCTACGTTTAAGTCTTCATGTGCTCCATCGATACCAGTGTCCAGGATTGCTACCTTTACGCCATTCCCAGTCGTTCCTTGAGCTTGGACATCATCTGCATTAATATGGGAGATTCCATAGGGCGTCGTTTGACTGGTTGCCTGAGCAGTATGATCTTGCTCTACATACGCGACATTAGGGTTGTTGGCTAATGCTTTTACTGCTTGTTCCGGAAGCTTGGCATGTACGACATTCATATATTTATATTCATGAAGTACTTTTCCTCCCAAACCTTTAACGACATTTTGGTTCACTTTTGACTTAAATCCAATTAAGTATTCTCCTACCTCTGCCTTTTGCTCAGCTGCTTTTTGAACTGAAGCTTGGGCTATGTTATTGAATGAAAAGACTAAAGCGAACACCAACATAATCCCGGCTACTTTCCAGATGTGTTTCCGCATCAAATTCCTCCTTTTAATTTTGCATTCAGAATTGTTGTTAAATTCTGAATAGCGTTAATATTAAGTTAACACATCTGGAAGGGCTCATGTTTGGGAAAGGTGCATGTAAAAACATCCCCTTAAAGGGGGGATAAAGTATCAACTTGGGCAATTCAGTTAGTGAGGTTGATAATGATTCGCTTGTTGTACTATAGAATTCATTTTTAATAAGTCACCTTCAATAGTTTTACAGAAGAGGGTGGAGGAGATATTGAATAGTGAACAAAACCGAATAAAGACTTGAAACCCGCCTGTCCTTAGTTGAGGACAGGCGGGTTTCCCTTATGCTTTCGTCTTATAAGACGTAATATGATCCTGCAGCGAGTCGTCACTACCGAACAGGAAGTGTTTTTCCATATCCGGAGAATACGTAGAGTTTACAGTTTTACGTCCGACAGTTTCTGCTACCTCGCGAAGCATAGCCGGTGAAGCTCCACAGCAGAGTCCGAGATAGTTCACACCGATACTGTGGGCTTCTTTCGCCCACTCAGCAAGTTCATACCGGTTCGTATAGAGTGGGTCCAGAGAGGTCGGAAACGTTGTTTCCGTAGGAAGTGTACACGCACAGCCTCCGTCCGGCAGGTTGAAGAAGGTAGGATGTTCTACAGTCGTGCGGTAAGGAATAGGAAGTGCACCTACATAACCGTCCACCGCACTGCGGATTTTTTCTACATATGGCTGCATTGTCGCTGGTCCTCGGAAGCAGTTCATACCTACTACAAGAGCACCTTTTTCTTTTAATAAGCGGCAGGCTTCTTCTACTTCGTAGCCGTCCCGCAGGATATTTTCGCCCATCAGACCGAAGGTGATCACGGCAGGAAGATCTTGTTTTTGAATTTCTTCAAGAGCAATCAATGCTTCTTCATAATAATAAAAGGTTTCGCCGTTCACAAAATCTACGCCTTCTTCTTTACACCAGCCGATCATCTCTGCAAACATGCTTCTTGTTTTCGAAACAGCCTCCGGATCATCCGGGTTGAACAAGTTCGTGTTGGAAATGTTCCCGGCTACGAGTGCTTCTTCCTCGGGGTGCTCCTCGGCAACCTCTTTGGCTAGACGAATGGCTTGACGGTTAAGCGGCTCCAGTAGGTCCTCTTTGCCGATGATTCTCATTTTTTCACGGTGGCCGTTATAGGTAAAGGCTAAGACGACATCTGATCCTGCGAGCATATAATCACGATACGTCTGTTTTAGTGCCTGAGGGTTATCGAGCGCTACTTCAGGTACAAAGGACCCGGCCTGTAAATATCCGCGTCGCTCCAACTCAAATAAGTATCCTTCACCACAAATAACGGGCCCATCCTGCAATCTTTGTTCTAATGAACGTTTCATTCCATTCCACAACCTTTCCATTTTGTAAGAGTGATTTATTATAAGAAAGCGAACGCCCTTTCTACAAGAGCACGCTGACTTTCTCTCTCCAATCGTTCCAATCCATTTCGTGTCAGGATCATCATTTCCTACGAAAAAAAAAAGGACCTCCTTGTATAAGGGGGTCCTTTATGTATAAAAAGTCTCCTTATCTTCAAGGTATCACTACTACCTTCTGGATTTAGCACCGTGCCAATGGCTGGTTGCTGAGGTATCAAAGGGCCAGTCCCTCCACCTCTCTGGATAAGTTTTTTATTATTTAGTTTGGAAAAACAGTAGAACACTTTCCAATTCATTATTTCAGCTTGCGTTATACGATACAGGAAAAAGAATCAAGAATCAATAGAATTTTCAGAAAAATAACTTAAATCTTATTAAGATGAGAGTGGATGATGCAATTAAGATAAACTACTATATAGAGGTATCAATTTCCACTAAATTACAAAAATATGATAATCTTTGGGGGGGAGTCAGGAAGAATAGCCATTCTTTTTGATTTGGAGGGAACTTTCACAGAACAGATGAATTTATTTTAGGTGGAGGTACGTTTTTTATGAAAAGAACCGTAATCGGAGGACTCCTGATGGTAAGTGGATTATTAACCACACTGACCATTATTTTAGCAGGATCTATATATGCTGCTCAAATCACAGCATGGTCTGGTAAATCAAAGTTATGGTATGCAATTTTTGGAGAGCGACAATACGGGGATGAGGTTATAGATTCATTATTCTTAGGTTTCCCGTTTGTAGTAGGAGTAATAATTACTGTCTTTGGACTGATTATCTTGCTTATTGAATTTTTTAAGACTTTCAATAAGCAAGGTTAGCATCATATTAGTTATATATGTTCCTCTTTAAAATTCATTTTGTATAGACTTATAGTTCAATAGGGGAGTAGTAAAGACAGGTTCTCATGTAAATCTAGAAATATCAAAGGAACGAGAAATACCCACGTAGGCGAAAAACTTTTCTAGGAGGATGTTGGGAGTGTTTCATTGATAAAGTTCAAAAATCATAATGCCAGTAATTTGTATGGTGTCTGACCCCCACTTCACTAAAGTATTAGTATAGTGAGAATCAGGCACCGTATCGAATTTCTATGAAAATTACGGCTTTGAAACAACTGGCTTAGGAGAAAAATATCCTGGAGTTGAACGTTTTCTATGTACTCTCAAATTGGATAAACAAGATACCCTATAAATAAGAGCCATTGTACTTAATAATTTGCTTAGTGAAGTCTTTATTAAGTGGGTTACATCAATGATCAGAATAAGATGTAGTGTTTAAAGAGCTTTTACATGAAAGTGGTGAAAAGAGTGAATTTCAAAGCTGAAAAAGGTGATTTTCATGATATTAAGATACTTGTTAGCTCAATAAATTCAATTCCGAGAAAACAATCAACCTTGTTAATTGGAATAGATGGTTGTGGCGGTTCAGGAAAAAGTACATTTGCAAATAAATTAAAAGAAAAATGTCCAAACGTAACTGTTGTACATATGGATGATTTTTATTTACCTTCCTCACAACATTTGAAAACAGATCGTAAGCAAAATCCTATAGGTGCAGAATTCGATTGGGAACGTATTTTAAACCAAGTTCTTGAACCAATCAGTCAAGACAAAGAGGGTTATTATCAAAGGTATGATTGGGAAGCTGATGATTTATCAGAATGGCACACTGTTCCTGTTGGAGGAATTGTATTAATTGAAGGTGTGTATTCCCTGCGGAATGAATTAGCAAATAGATATGACTTGAAAATATGGGTGGAATGTCCCAGGGAGACAAGGCTTTTTCGAGGCATTGAGAGGGATGGGGAAGAGGCCCGTGAAATGTGGGAAAACAATTGGATGGTATCAGAAGACATGTATGTTGAAGAACAAAAACCAAATGAAAAAGCCGACTTTATTGTTAATGGAACAGAATGTATAATCTAAAGATTATAAGGTGGGTATCAAGGAATATTAACCAACCTCCTGTAATCGGTGACATTCATCCGGGGGTTGTTGGACTTTTTACTGAAATACATAATTAAATGAACAGCACTTATATACGTATAGTGAAGCAAAAAAAAAATAAAGACAGCATGCATTACTAAGGTGTGGTGATGAAAATCTTCAATGGCTTTGTGGCATTTACATTGCCTTTAATGTTAATAGTGATTGCAATTATTACTTCTCTATATTTCACTGACAAAAGCGACTTCAGGGAGCAACTTAAAGAAGTGAAAAGGCTAAAATGGAAGATAGTCTTTACAATCATTCTAAGTGTTCTTTTTCCTTTAGCTATTATGTTATTAATTTATATAGCAATGACTATTGCAGAAACTTATTACTGATATATAAACAAGAGCGATAGCTGCACAATGGCTATCGCTTATTGTATGCAGAAAGATGGAATGGAAGACAAAGGGACTGAATTCATAAAACTAGATATAGAGTGGATTTTTAGGCGATTGACTATTAATTTTTTCATATAAATGAATATCTCACGAAACGATAACCTCTTCTGACTCGTAAAGAATGGTGAAGAGGTGTTTGAATTGTACTTTCCATCCAAAAAAGATGCTTGGTTTATAGCAATGTTCTGGGGCTTTATTCTATTTATCGTTTTTATTTATGTTTTTGGTACCGACCCTGTTGGTCTGCAATTCATAGCCTATAAAAGTATATGGGGTTATATCCTGAGTGGATCTATCATAGCCCTACTGTTATGGATATGGTTTAAAACAGGTTACCTGCTCGAAAGTGGGGTATTAAAAATACAATCAGGTCCATTTAAGAGGAAAATAAATATAGATGATATTTATAGAGTTAATAAATTGAAGAGTCTATTCACAGCACCTGCCTTATCAGTGGATCGAATAGTTATTCTTTATGGCAATAACCATGAAATAATCATATCTCCTAAAAATGAAAAAGAATTTCTTGAATTGTTACTAAAAGTAAACCCCAATATAGAATTAATGAACAGATGATCAAAGAGCACAAAGGTCGTTTCGAGGAGGGAGTGAAATTGAAGTTTTGTCCCAATTGCCAATCGGAAATTTCAAGGTGGTATTTATTTGAAAGTACACTTATAAAAAAGAAATACCCAATTCAGTGTCCTCAATGTACTCAGCATCTTTACTTCACTGCGAAATCTTTGAAAATAGCATTTTCACTCATCCCGATACTACCCATTGTGTTGATAGTTTTTATTGTGTTTCATGTACCTGAGAAAATATCTGGATTAACTATACTTGTGCTGCTTTTTATACTGTTAACGGCATACCCATCTATATTGCAGGTGACAGATAAAGAGGAAAAGCTGTTTTAATGTTTTAGTGGGTGAAACCAAGAAAAACGTTACCACGATCCTCTGGTGTTTTAGCAACAGGAATTGTAATGTTTATTGCTTGGGTATAGGTTATGACAAAGTTCCATAATGAACCGACCTGGAGGTTTTATAATGATTACACAAGCAAAGTCACAGGACACGGCAGAAGTTGCGCAGTTGGCTTTACAACTTTGGCCGGGTAACTCATTAGAGGATTTTATTCATGAAATATCGGACCTTATAAAACAGCCGGATGCAGCAGTGTTTTTAGCTTTTCATGGGAGTGAGTCAATTGGATTTGCCCAATGTCAGCTCCGATATGATTATGTTGAAGGTACAGGTTCAAGTCCTGTCGGGTATTTAGAAGGGCTTTATGTAAAAAATGACTTTCGTAATCAAGGGGTGGCTGAGGATTTAGTCAATGCATGTGAGAATTGGGCAAAGAGGAAAGGCTGCCGGGAATTCGCAAGTGACTGCGAACTAGACAACGAGGTCAGCATAGCTGTACATCATAAATTGGGGTTCAAAGAAGTGAATCGTGTTGTTTGTTTTAAAAAAGATTTATAGAGAATGAACGATCCTGATTCGGATTGAATCTGGAAGACTATAAAAGAAGAAGCACTGACTTCAGGGTCCTATTCGAAATATGGATGTGCTGATTAGAAGCAGATTTCTTTCTTTTCCTCCTTTCATTTGTGATAATGTCACACACCGCTTTAGAAGGAGGCAGAAGAATGACAAACCAAACAACAACGAAACCTTTATTCGAAACTTTTACTAGTGATAAATTGAATCTACCGAACCGCACGGTAATGGCTCCGATGACACGTGGCTTCTCGCCCGGGAACGTTCCTAATGAGGAAGTGGCGGCCTATTATCGTAGACGTGCTGAGAATGAAGTAGGGTTGATCATTACCGAAGGAACAGGGATCGATCATCCAGCTTCAGTATCAGGTGCGAATATTCCGGTTTTCCATGGAGAGAAGGCGTTGGAAGGCTGGGCTGATGTCGTGAAAGAAGTGCATGAGGCCGGCGGTAAAATCGCTCCTCAATTGTGGCACGTGGGTATGACCCGCAGCCAGGGAGATCTCCCAAATGAAGAAGCTGGTCCTGTAGGTCCATCAGGTCTGAACTTGGATGGGGAGAAAGTGAATGAACCATTGTCTACAGAAGAAGTAGAGGCGTTGGTGGAATCCTATGCGAAAGCAGCAGCCGACGCGAAACGCATCGGCTTCGACGCTATCGAAATCCATGGCGCACATGGTTATTTGATCGACCAATTCTTCTGGGGAAATACAAACCAACGAACCGACCGTTATGGTGGAGATTTTATAGAGCGTACTCAGTTTGCGGTCGAAATCGTGGAAGCATGCCGTCGTGAAGTAGGGGAAGATTTCCCAATCATTTTCCGTTTCTCCCAATGGAAAATGAACGATTTCCAAGCCAAGTTGGTCCATACTCCTGATGAGTTGGAACGCTTCTTACAACCGCTTGTTGAAGCTGGTGTCGATATTTTCCACTGCTCCACTCGTAGATACTGGGAACCAGAGTTTGAAGGTTCCAGTTTGAATCTTGCAGGCTGGACGAAAAAACTTTCAGGTAAGCCGGTCATTTCTGTCGGTTCTGTCGGCCTTGACGGTGTCTTTACCGACTTTTCAGGTGCTGGTACAACAAGCCTTGACGGATTAGTTGACAAGCTTGATCAAAATGAGTTCGACCTTGTAGCCATCGGTCGCTCCTTATTGATGGATCCTGAATGGGTCAGGAAAGTCCATGAAGGTAGAGCGGATGATCTGTTAGCCTTCGATAAAGAAGCCCTGCAAAAATTGTATTGATGATAAAGCTGGAATACAAAGACGTCCTCGAATGAGGGCGTTTTTTAAAAAGGCTGAAATAGCACAATCCTACTTATTTAGATAGGATAGAAGTATATGAAAATCTTATGAAATTGAGCGTAAAAGTGTTTATTTTTAAGCCTTTTTAGGGTTATACTTATTATTTAGTATTGATTATGGGGCACAACTCCCCTTTAAGTAGAGAGGAACGAACTTCATGCTAGATTATAAGTTTTATGAAAGCAATGTGAGTACGAACGATACTATAGTCCTGCTGCACGGTCTGGGAGGTAACTACGGGATCTTCAGTAAACAGATCCCCGCATATAAAAAGCAGTTCCATGTACTGGCAGTCAATCTTCCCGGTCATGGAAAGTCACCTGCTACTGATAGTTACGATAAACCTTTTACTAAAGATTTAGTCGCAAATGAACTCTTATCACTTTTCGATGAATTGAAAATTAAGAAAGTGCATCTAGTGGGGATTTCCCTAGGGTCTGTCGCGGTACACCATATGTTACAGCGTGCACCAGAACGAGTGAGAAGCGCAGTGCTGGGAGGGGCAATCACACGATTTACACCGTTTGCTTCCTTCTTACTCACGGCTGGAAGTGCTGTGAAATCCTTTGTTCCTTACATGTGGCTGTATAAATTATTCGCATACATTATGATGCCAAAATCAAATCACGCAAGCTCAAGAAAGATTTTCATAAGAGAAGCTGTGAAAATGAGACGGAAAGATTTTCTTGCATGGTACGCTATGGCTCATGATGTTAAATCTACGTACGAGAATGTTCAGAAAAAGAGTGATACTATCCCGAAGCTCTATATCTCAGGGGAAGAAGATCATCTCTTTGTTGAGCCGCTCTTAGAAGATACAAAAAGCGATAAGAAAGCACGGCATGTTCTAATCAAGCAGTGTGGTCATGTATGTAATGTCGATAAGCCAAGGGAATTCAATGCTGAATCGCTGGATTTCTTCAATGAGAATCGATTGCCGAAAGCTGAAATTTCTTCTGCATTGTAAGAATCGTTTTAATAGAGTGAACGGGTAGGTACGGTTCAGTTGATTTCACGGAAGAAAAACTCGCAGGGCGCACATAGTATTACGACAAAACACATCCAATTCGGGGATGTGTTTTTATTTTATATATTGGTGGATGAGGAAGTTGTTCAGTGAAAGGACGGGATTGTGGAAGACTCAGCTTCGAGATAACAGCCATTATGAAACTAAAATCGTTTTATCTCGTACATAAGTTATATCGGATATATAAATACCTTTGAAAGGGGCGGTATCATTAGATTTTTTTTACTCTTTATTCTAGCGTCATTAATATTTTATGGCTGTTCTAGTGAGGAAAGAGACGAGACTCAAATTATACGAGGTGAATCCTCATCTTGGGATGCGAATCTGGAAGTAGTTTTTTCTAATACAGAAGACCAAGATACATACCATATTGGAGGAAACCTAAAATTCAAAAAAGACTATACTCCAAAAGAGCTCGAATATAATATATTCTATCCATCTGGAGAAATTCAGGGTACTTCAGAAGGGAAAAGTATTTCGATACCTAATAGTGGTGGTACTCGTCTTAGTTCAATAGGTGATATTGAGGAATTCGCTAATGCCATTACATTAAATGTAAGGTGGGAAAATACTGATGGAGAGATATTGAAGGAAAACATACAATTAGATTAAATCATAAGTAAGGTGATGATTGGGTTTATTAGAATATCTTGGAGTCAAGTCTTACACAATAGGGGGCTTTCTTTTAAGAAGCGAACACCATTTCTTTTAAAATTGTGTGAGACTTATCAATATAGGAGGGGTATGATATGGACAAAAAATTGTTGGTTACATTACTATCTTTATTGTTACTACTTGCTTCTTGTAGCACACAGACATTTGATTATTCCGGGGAAAGCGAAAATTGGTCAGCAAATTTAAAAGTTGAGCAAACCAGTAATGATTATGAAACGCAGGACTTTGTATTGGAGTATAAGGGAAGTGATATTAGTTCAGTTGGAGAGATTACTTACTATGTAGATACTGTTGGAGGATTTGGTGAAAGTGGTGCCACATTAGAAGACAACGGAACTCTCCAAGCTAGTGATGAAGCTAATCCAACTAATGCCAAAGTTTCCGAACACACTGAGGTAGAAGTAACAGTAGAGTGGAATGATAATAATGAAACATTTAAACTAACCAAAAAATAAATGCTTGTAGACTAATGGATGTGTTAGTGGCGATATATCTCAAATTCAAGTCTTCAAGAAACGGGGGCGATTATTCAATAAGAATAGTCGCCTTTTTTGTACTTAAGTTGAATTTAATATAATGGAAGCGAGGGGACAGTTCTAGCGCCCCCTATAAAGTCATAAAAACCATCTTTATTCAGTCGCAATAAGCGATTCTTAAATCATTGGGGACGGTTCTCATGATTCTATATTTAAATAGAATCATGAGAACCGTCCCTATAATTCTGATAATTTTTTTAATTATTCTTAAATTGTTTCAGAATATTGTTGCACATAAATTGATCCATCTGTATAATCAAAAACTACAGTTATTAATCCTACTATTTTGATAGGAATTATATACATAAGGGTGAGGTTCTTGTTTTTAGAAGTCAATAACGTATCAAAATCGTTTGCAGATAAAGACCGCGGGACTTTCGAAGTTTTTTCGAATATCGATTTAGCCATTAAAGAAAATCAGTTCGTATCCTTGTTGGGGCCATCCGGATGCGGAAAGTCGACACTATTATCAATGGTTGCCGGTCTTGAGAGTGTGACAGAGGGAACCATTCAATTAGACGGACAGAACATTATAAAAGCCGGTCCAGACCGAGGTATGGTTTTCCAACAGCCGTCACTATTTCCATGGCTTAATGTGAAAGAGAATGTGATGTTCCCCTTAAAACAAATCATTTCTAGGCAAGAGGCAAGTGAGAGAGCCGATCACTTTTTGAAGATGGTTCATTTGAGCCGTTTCAAGAATCATTACACGCATGAGCTATCAGGGGGGATGCAACAAAGGGTTGCGATTGCGAGGGCGCTCGCGATGGACCCGAAAGTTTTGCTCATGGATGAACCGTTCGGTGCCCTTGATGAACAAACAAGGCACATTCTTCACAAAGAATTAATGAAAATTTTTCAAGAAACTCAAAAGACCATCTTGTTTGTCACACATAGTATTCAAGAGGCCATTAAACTTTCTGATCGGGTGGTGGTGATGGGCACAAGACCAGGTCGCATCATGGCAGATTTCCAGGTCGACTTAACGCGTCCAAGAATGCGTGACGATGAGCAGGTCATTGCTTTAGAAAGAAAGGTGATGGACCTATTAGAGAGTGAAATTGATAAAGTATTGAAGGATGAACTTAGTCATGAAAATATTCATTAAGCGTTTAGTATTCTTATTCGTTGTGATAGGAATTTGGCAACTTGTGTACGTATCAGGAGTCTTTCCGGATATTGCCTTTCCCTCTTTAATTCTTGTATTTGAATCGTTATTTAACGGGTTTACCAGTGGGGATTTAATAAGTGCTTTGCTGGCAAGCTTCAGACATCTTCTCCTCGGTTTATCATTAGCTATTCTAATCGGTACAGCTCTGGGTGTACTGCTTGGGAAATCCCAGCAAGCAGATGAAACAGCAGGCATGTACTTAGTCGCCTTACAGAGTATTCCGAGTATCGTATGGGTGCCGCTTTCCATTTTGGTGTTTGGGTTTACAGAATTTGCGGTCATCTTTGTTGTCGTTCTCGGTGGAACCTTTGTCATGGCGCTCAACGTGAGGTCGGCAATTCATAGTGTACCTCCACAACTGGTTAGAGCTGCTAGAACTATGGGGACTAGTGGCTTTTCCCTTTTTTATCGCGTAGAAATCCCATCTAGTGTCCCGTATTTTATGTCGGGAATCCGTTTGGCATGGGCCTTTAGTTGGCGTGCCTTAATGGCTGGTGAGTTGTTGAGTAATGGTCCAGGACTTGGCTACTCATTGCGTTTTGCGCAAGACTATGCTCGGATGGATCAAGTAATTGGGATCATTATTATTATTGGAGTGATTGGTGCCGTCATGGACCAACTGGTGTTCTCAAAATTAGAGAAAAATGTAATGAAACGCTGGGGCCTACATAAATCGTAGCTCTATCATCATTTCTATTTTACTTTATTCTCGAGGAGGGTTCGTTACTCTATATGGACTAGGTGTTGGTGATGAAAAAACTCGCTTTCCTGCGATGGGTCGCCTGAGTCCTTCTCCCCCGGGAGTCACGTCGTTTCAAAATCACCACTAACTAAATGGTCAGGAAAGCCCCCATTACAGGGGGGGAAGAAGTGGTACGTAGTGTAGTGAAAGTCGTTGTAATATACGTGTAAGGGACTTGGAAGTGAATGAACAAGTACAAAAGATAAATATAGTCTTAATTTATAAAAGAAGAGAGGGAATTTGTATGAATAAAGTATGGGTATTATTCGTATTTCTTGTGTCAGTAGGGTTTTTAGCAGCTTGTGGTAGCGACACTGATGCAACTGGGGAAGGGGAAGCTCAGGAAATTACAATCGGGTACTTCCCGAATATTAATCACGTTGCAGGAATGGTAGCAGAAGAAAAAGACTTATATTCAGAAACATTGCCTGATGGAACGACTGTCAACTATCAATACTTCCCGGATGGATCATCCTTCATGACGGCCATTGAAACAGGAGATATTCAAGGTGGTCTTGTCGGACCAGGACCTGCAATGAACCACTTTACGAGTGGTGCGAAAATTAATGTCGTTGCTGCCGGATCTACGGGAGGAACGGTCATTATGGCTCGTAATGGGGCTGATATTGAATCTCCTGAAGATATGGTAGGAAAAACGTTCATTTCTCCGCGTGTTGGTTGTACACACGATGTGCAATTCGAAACATTGATGAAGGAGGAATACGGAATCACATCAAGCCGTATCGACGGTGAAATGAAGCATGTCACAGGAAAGCCAGCAACTTATGCAAGTATGTTTGAGGCAGGAAAAGTAGATGTAGCGACTGTACCTGAACCGTGGGCATCCTCTATTGAAGCGGAAGGAAATGGAACGGTCTTGATTGATACACCAGATGTAGCATATGGTAAAACCCTACCTGCAGCAGTGTTTGTTACATCTCAAGAATTGGTGAACAACAATCCTGAAATGGTAGAGAGTATCGTTGAAGCACATAAGAATGCAACGACTTTCATTCAAGAAAATCCAGAAGAATCCAAATCCATCGCTATCAAAAAAATCAAAGACATTACAGATCAAGAACTATCACAAGAAGTCATCGACAATGCGTGGGAGAGAATTAATTTCACATATGATGTGGAAGAGAAGCACTTGCAGAATTTCGCTAACTCTTCCTACGATTTAGGATTTTTGGAAGAAAAGCCAGACTTGACAGGATTGGTTGATTTATCCTTTGTTGAATAAATAAAAAAATAGGGTGGGAGAACCGTGCCTATTATTCTATGATATTCAACAATCGGGCGCTTTAGTTGAATAAGCGAAATATTAAAAAGAGGGACTTCCATAAAAATGGGAGGTCCTCTTTTTTGTAGAAATAGCAACACTAAACTTTACCAGAGCCTTTTTTAAAACAAATTCCTGGAGATTACCATGTAAACAACTTCAAAAAAATACCTGAGGGAATGCCCCCCAGGCTCAGAGATTCTCCATCAATTTCTTGGCGATACGTTCATAGTCATCCCGGTCTACACCAGGCGCAAACTCTTCAGGGAGATCATCCAGGTCAGGGATAGGGGCTCCTTCCGGTGTTCCTCGTTTCACGATCAGCTTCTTCCCGTTCTCCGGGTTGATTCCCTTCCAAATCCGGTCGATGTCTTCATAATCCCCGTCACTACTCCATGTGTAGAGGATATTATCGAGTCCTTGTTCCATGAACGGACGGGCGTAATCGAACTTCGAGTTATCCAAGTCAGGGACAGGGATCATCTTTTGTACTTCGACGCCTGTCGCCATTTCGAGTGCTTTTGCATAAGCGAGGGCGTGGGTGCCTCCTCTGACAAGCAGGTAGCCGATCATTTCACGGGCGGTAGGGTGGTCGGTCATTTCATACACCCTCATTTTATGGGTCCTTGCCCCGACTTCAAGGAAAAAGTTATGCAATAAGTCGAGGACGAGGTTGCCGCTGTTGAACACGTTGTCTCCCGTCCAGGCGCGGCCCATCGAATCCCCGGGCAGGGCGGTCTGAGCCGTGGCGATGTATTGGTACGTATTTCGGCTCAGGAGTCCATTCTGCAAAGGGGTAATGTCCGGGTCTCCAGTGAATGTGGTTCCCTTTGTCAGCAGGTTGATCGTATTATTGACAAGCTCGACATGACCGAACTCTTCCGCTGTAATACTAGCGACTAAGTCATAAAAGGGTTTGAATTTCTTTTTGTTCCGAAAGCCGAACGATTGGAACATATAATTGTTCAGAGTGGAAAGCTCGCCGAATTTTCCACCTAAAAGCTCCTGGACGACAGCAGCAGCCTGCGGATCGCCGTGATCCGGGATTGTCAGGGCAATCTGCATCCGGTTCAGTCGTTTGAACATACCATCACGGCTCCTTTCATTCTTGAGCAGGGGAGACCCAGACGATCTCCTGTATTCTTATGAAAAATGGAGTCCCGCTCACCTCAAGGACGATGTGATCGGGCATGACCGTTTTTAAAGCTCCTCTCAAGGATCCTTGAGTCGTCTGCACAACGATGTTCGTACCTACAATCGTCGACAACGTCTGATAAACATAAGGATCGAAGAACGCATACATAGGGACATTTCCTGAATTCATCGATTCATCTCCTCACCTGTGTGTCTTGTAAATGTATATGTCCAACGAAGAAAAATAAAAGTTGTCCCTTTATGAAGGTGTATAATAGAGGAAGGGAGGGGAGCAGATGAGTACAATTTTCAATACCGACATAACCATCCAGGATGATTTGGAAAAGGTATGGAATTATTTTATCGATCTAGAAAACCATGGACATAAGTGGATGAATGGAATTCCCTCGTTGGAAAAAGTCACCGAGGATGAGGTGCAGGAAGGAACCGTTTACGCCTTCCAATCGAGAGGGAAACAACATAAGAGCACAATCAGTGAATACGTTCCGAAAACGAAAGTGACGCTGACTTCCGTTCAAGGAAAATTCAGAGCTGATTACACATACACGTTCGTAAAGCATGGCGACCACACAAAAGTGCAGCTGGAAGCAGACTGTGAAGCGGAAGGGATGATGAAAATCTTATCTCCTCTGATTAAAAAAGCCATTAAAAAATCAGATCTAAACCAGTTGGAACGGTTGAAAGCTTCCTATAAAAACGATCAATAAGAAAAGGCCCTATACAAGCGTATAGGGCCTTTTATCATCATTTCGATTCTTTTCCTATTTCAGGAAGTTCTGTTTGAGCGATTTTCTCATCCAGAGACTCATAATCGTGCAGTCGGATTTTTTCATATAGTTCTTTCCGTGTCTGCATGTCTTCAAGCATATCTTTCTGAGTATCCTTCTCAAAAATCTCCGTAAATACCCGCTCGTAAGCTTTGGCGGCTACCCGGAGGGAAGTGACCGGATAAATGACCAGCCCGAACCCGAAAGATTGGAATTCTTCTGCTGTGAAATATGGAGTCTTCCCAAATTCCGTCATATTGGCAAGCAGCGGCACAGAAATGCGCTGGGAGGCTTGATGGAAGTCTTCTTCTGACGTCAAAGCTTCAGGGAAAATCGCATCGGCTCCAGCTTCCACATAAAGGTTCGCGCGGTCAATGGCACGATCCATACCTTCCACTGACTTCGCATCCGTACGGGCGACGACGACCAGCGTCGGGGCCACCTCTTTGATTGCTTTGATTTTAGCGGCCATTTCTTCCGGGCTGATCAACTTCTTGCCGTTGAGGTGACCACACTTCTTAGGCAGGTGCTGATCCTCGATTTGAACGGCAGCCACCCCAGCTTCAACCATTTCTCTGGCGGTCCTGGCTACGTTCAATACCCCGCCATATCCCGTATCGATATCGACAAGGACAGGGAGATCCGTTGCCCGGATCAATTCCTGTGCTTTTTCAGCCATTTCATTGGAATAGATCATTCCAAGGTCCGGCAAGGCTTTGCTGGCCGTGTAAGCGGCACCCGATAAATACAGGGCCTGAAAACCTACATCTTTGGCAATTTTAGCAGACATTCCGTCATGAGCACCGGGCATTCTCAAAATTTCCGGGTTTTCGATCAGGCGCTTGAAGGTTTCAGCACGCTCGACCTGTGTTGATTTCGGTTCTACAATCCAAGTCATCCTAAATCCTCCTAAGCAGCATTAAATTTTGAATAAGTTCATGAATTCATTTACTGGAGTAGCAGCGAGGTCATTGTGGTTATCACAAAGCTCATAAATGTCACTCACCTGACGAGCAGGGAAGCGTGTCTTCAAATTCTCATGGAATTTTGTCAAAAGCAAAGGAATTCCTTCGTCACGGCGGCGGCGGTGTCCGATCGGATATTCGACGTCCACTTTGTCCGTTTTCGTTCCGTCAGTGAAGAATACTTGGACAGCGTTCGCAATGGAGCGTTTGTCCGGATCCAGGTAATCTTTGCTGTACTGTTCATTTTCAATCGTCACCATCACGTCACGCAGCTTATCGATTTCCGGATTACGCGCGGTTTCGTCTTCGTAATGATCCGCATCGAGAGCTCCGTAAATCAGGCCGATGGCTGTGATGTACTGCAGGCAGTGGTCACGGTCAGCCGGGTTATGAAGGGGGCCTTTTTTATCGATGATCCGGATCGCGGACTCGTGCGTCGTGATTTCAACTTTTTCAATTTCATCCAGACGTCCAGCTACTTGATCATGAAGTTGGATCGCCGCTTCAGCAGCTGTCTGGGCATGGAACTCGGCAGGGTAAGAAATCTTGAACAGGATGTTTTCCATCACATAGGAATCGAACGGACGGGCAATCGTCAATTCTTTTCCGCCGAACAATACGTCCTGGAAGCCCCAGCCGTCAGCAGAAAGGGCTGTCTTATAACCCATTTCGCCTTTCATCGTCATAAGGGCAAGACGTACGCCGCGACTTGTTGCATCTCCGGCAGCCCATGATTTTCTTGAGCCAGTGTTCGGAGCATGACGGTACGTACGAAGGCTGGAGTTGTCGACCCATGCCTGGGATACAGCATTCGCGACATCTTCTTTTGTTCCACCAAGCATAGCTGTGACGACTGCCGTGGTCGCTACTTTAACGAACAGAACGTGGTCGAGACCATTGCGGTTCAAGCTGTTTTCGAGTGCCAATACACCTTGGATTTCATGAGCTTTGACGGTATATTCCAATACTTCATCCATCGTCATCGGTGCTTTGCCTTCGGATACCTGCTTCCGGCTCAAGTAATCAGCCACAGCTAAGATGCCGCCCAGGTTATCGGAAGGGTGTCCCCACTCGGCAGCGAGCCACGTATCGTTGTAATCCAGCCAGCGAATGATACATCCGATATTGAACGCAGCATGGACTGGGTCAAGTTCGAACTGTGTTCCAGGCACAACGACACCATTCGGTACGACTGTACCAGGGACAATCGGTCCAAGGTGCTTCGTACATTCAGGATATCGCAACGCAAGGAGGCCGCAGCCCAGTGTATCCATCAGCACATAACGTGCGGTTTCCATCGCCTCGTCGCTTTTTATCGTTCCATTCACAGCATAATCTGCAATTTGTTCCAGTACTTGATCGGTTGATTGAGCGGTATTGATTTTCACTTCTGCCATTTCATTTCCACCTCTTCTTTAGTTTATGTACCCGGATCCTCGAGCCGGTGGTTCGACCGGCTCATTGGAAGGGCGTAGTATATATTTTTTTATTTTTTAAGGGTGCAGCCCGCGAGGTCCTGTGTAGTTGACGCGAGGTCTGAACAGTTTGTTGTTCGCATGCTGTTCGAAAATGTGTGCACAAAGACCGAGTGTACGGGATGCATAGAAAATAGGGGTGTACAGCTCAATTGGAATATCCAATAGATAGTAAACCGGAGCCGCATAGTAATCCAAGTTCGGATAAAGGCCTTTTTCTTCACGCATCAGAGTTTCACCGGCTTCGCACATCTCATACAAATCCATGCGTCCTTTTTCCTCAGCCAGCTCACGCAGTGCTTCTTTCATAAGTGCTGCGCGTGGGTCCATTTTCTTCATATAGACACGGTGACCGAAGCCCATCACTTTTTCTTTCTTTTTCAATTTGTCATAAAGGAGGTAACGGAATCCTTCGACCGTTTCACCCTCTAGAAGCATGTACATGACAGCTTCATTGGCTCCGCCGTGCAAATTCCCTTTCAAGGAAGCGACAGCTCCTGTCAAAGCCCCGTAAATGTCGGAATTGGTAGAAGCGATCACGCGTGCTGCAAACGTGGAGTTCGGCATTTCATGTTCGCTGTAGACCATCAAAGACTGGTCGAAGAAGGCCGCTTCTTGTTCGTTCGGTTTCTTACCGGTGATCATATACAAGAAGTTGGCACTGTATGGGAGGCTCTCATCCGGTTTCACAGGATCTTTGCCTTGAAGGATATGGTAGCTGTTCGCCACGATGTTAGGAATCTTCGCTAAAAGACGGATCGCTTTTTTACGGTTCTCAGCTGCATTACGATCATTCAAGTCTTGATCATACCCTGCCAAAGCGGAAATCCCCGTACGCAGTGCATCCATCGGGTGGGTGTGTTTCGGAAGCAGTTCAAATAATTTGAAAAAGCCGGAAGGGAGACTGTATTCCTGTTTCAGTTCTTTCTCCAAAGCATCACGATCTCCATCCTCAGGTAACGATCCATCCAACAACAGGTGGACTAAATCCAAATACTGCTTGTTTTCCGCCAGTTCAATCAATTCGTATCCGCGAATGACGATTTCCTCAGCATCAACATCCAAATATGAAATGTCCGTTTCAGCTGCAATAACTCCGTCTAAACCAGGTTTGTAAACCGTTTGTTCTGCCATTATAGACCCTCCTGAATAGTTCATTGTAAAGAAACCGCTTACAAATAAACAGAAAAAAATTTACACCCTTTACCGGACTTTAACGAAAGGCCCGGCGACTTCCTGAAGTACTCTTCGGTAAGCGAGGTTGAGGTTTTGTAGGAAAACCTCTTTTGATTTCTTGTCTATTTCCAAGCCGTCCACTTCTTCTTTTAAACGTATCAAAGTTTCTTGCATGGAGTGGGATTCGGATGAAACGAAGTTATTCATGATGGTAGATTTGAATTGATCTATGAAGTATTCAACTGACCCCATCCTCAACGCCTCCTCAAGCATGTTCATATAGAAAAAACGCCACAAAAAAACAACTCATCTGAAGTTGTCACGTAGCGAAATCATTGTGTTGCAACATGCCGGTTCAACAAAAGTCACACTTCTCGCAGGTCACACCCCCAGGTAAGGTTCCAAAAACGGGGAACTGTCGATTGTCTTTTTTATGGTTAGACAATTCTCTACACCCGTTCCTAGAAATATACAGTTGTCTCTATAAATATATCAATTATTTAGAAAATTAACAATAGTGCTCGATTACTACTTGAAATTCAAATAGATTCACCTGTTTGTCGTCCTAGTCCAATTATGAGAAGCTATGTAAGACTGGTTCGGGAGTTGCTGAGACTTCCTTTTAGAACCCCCCTTTGTAACAGTGTTTTACATAGAGAGGGGAGAGTTTAAGATTTTCAAGGAGCGATTCTATGTTAAATCCCTATGAGCAACGCATGAAATACAGAGATAACACAGAAAGTGGAACGACATCAGGAGTATGCGATGGTTATCTGCAGACGAACATGATTACACTTCCGTCCGAATATGCCTTCGAATTTCTATTATTCTGCCAGCGTAACCCTAAAGCCTGTCCACTTGTTGAAGTACTTGAAGCCGGGCAGGTAACGCCGCGTGTAGCAGATGCAGATATTCGCAGGGATCTGCCTAAATACAGTGTTTATAAGGGTGGGAAGCTGGTGGACGAGCCGCTGGATCTCATGCAATACTGGCAGGATGATTTTGTGACATTTTTGTTAGGTTGCAGTTTCACTTTTGAGAGAGCTTTAAATGAAGCGGGCATCGGTTTGCTGCATCAGCAGATGAATAAGGTCGTACCTATGTATCAAACGTCGATTCCATGTGAAAGTGCCGGACGGTTCCAGGGAAACATGGTGGTCAGTATGAGGGCACTTAAAAAGCATGAGATTGCAGAGGCGGAAAAAATCACTGCTGAATATCCATTAGCGCACGGGGCCCCCGTCCATATCGGTAATCCAGTAGAAATCGGGATAGAGGATTTACATAACCCTGATTATGGTGAATATACACCTTTTGATGAAGATGAACGTGTGCCTGTGTTTTGGCCATGCGGTGTGACCCCGCAGTACGTTGGATTGAATGTGAAACCTCGTATCATGATCACCCATGCACCTGGTCATATGCTGATTACGGATCGACCGGAGTAATGGCAGAGAGGAATGAAATTATGAGGTTCAAAGAATTCGGCATGATCTTGTTTGTCGAGAATTATAAGAAATGTATAGACTTTTATTCCAATAGACTTCAGCTGCCTATAAGAAACGAGAAAGAAACACTCGTTTGTTTTGATTTGCCCCACAGGTATTTGATGGTGGAGCAGGGAGGGGTTTGTTCAGCTCATGAAAAAACCCGAAAACAAAACCCGACGGTAATCCGCCTGGATGTCGATGACTTGGAAGCAGCAGTGAATGAGCTCGAGTTGAGAGGGGTTACTTTTGTAGAAAAGTCGCTCGAATTCCAATGGGGGACGATTGCTGTTCTTCTTGACCCCGACGGGAACCGTATCGAGATAGGAGAAATCAATCCTTCGAGCGGATCTTTTAAATGACAACGTGATTTCATTCAATAGATGAGGAGAAAGATAGATGAAATACTTACAAATATTTTCTAATTTATTTTTAGGGATGAGTATTCTCTTCGGAAGCTGGCTGATTGCCGATTCTATGAAAGAAAAAGAGGGTGCTCCGAACATAAGACCTGTAAACGTCCAAATGGAAAAAGACCCAGGATACAGGTATGACTTTATAGCTGAGAATAATCAAATGTTTATCTTCGATCGCATGACCGGGGAATATTGGCAGAAATTCTTAGTTCAAGGTGAAGGACCTTCTAGTTGGGAGTTACAGGAATCCCCTTCGACTGAAATAACGAAACGGAAATATTGATGATTCATGCTCTAAGCGCTGGTTTTGACCAGCGCTTTTCTTTTTCAAAACGGGTATTCAAAAAATCTATTGAAACCATTTTCTGTTAATTCCGTATGGATAGTGTAATATGGGTAACTATCACGTCGTGTGAAAACCAGCTGGAGCATTTGGTTGGTCGGACATAGAGATGAACTCACGTTATTAAGTCATTTTACGCTGGAGGGATGAGATGAGAACGCGGACGAAAATGGCACTGGCGATTTCATTAATTGTATGGATCGGTTTTCCGGTTTTATTTTTCTTTATTTCCCTGAACACAAACGAATGGAATTATTTAATATTATCAATCCCAGGGTCTTTCACAGCTGGATTCACAGGTTTGATGTTGACCATACATCACCATGAAAAAGACCATCAATTGTAGAAAAGTTGAGTGATGAAACCATATATTCCCTAATATGAAAATGAATGTATGATACGATGGTACTGCATTTCGATTAGGAGGGAGAATATGGATCGATATTTGAACAAGTGTCTGTTTTTATGGATCACTTTGATTTTAACTAGTCCCGGGTTCGTGATGGCGGGTTTTGGACCAGAGACGTGGACAGAATACCGCTTCAACGATAAAAATAATCCCGTACATAACGAAGCGGGCGTATCACCGCTGAAAGAAAAGATTTTTCAAACCAATGATGAAATACGAGCAACCCCGGTAGTGGCAGGAAATCGGTTATTTGTAGGAAATCATAATTCAGGGGATTTATTTGCCTTCGATTTACGCTCAGGAGAACAACTATGGACAAACCAAGCCCCTAATTGGGTCCATTCAGAAATGATTTATGCGGATGGAAAAGTATTTGTCGGGTTCGGGAACCGATTTTATAAAAATAATGGAGTGAGAGGAACCGGTGATAGTGGCGTGATGGCGCTCGATGCTGAGACGGGCCGGGAGGTTTGGACTTTCCCGACAGATGGAGAAGTCATGCCGACGCCGGTGTATATCGAAGGTCAAGTTTATGCGGTTACCGGTGATGACCATTTGTATAAAATTGATGCTCATACAGGTGAAGGTGGAAAGACTGTCGATTTAGGTTCTGAAGTAAGCATGTCTTCACCGAATTATTCAGATGGGAACATATTTGTCGGAGGAGGAGGGCCCAAGCCCTATACATTTTATTCCGTAGATTTGAATAATGAAGAAATAGAGTGGAAGAAGCCGATGGAAAATGTCATTGCTGGATTGGATGATGTGCCACCCGTCTTGAGCGACGACCTGGTCGTAACTACAGCGCTTGAACAGGAAAAGCCTTTATCATTCAAAGAGGTTTTCGATCGTTATGGAGCTATTCAAGTTTATAAGGAAATGGTTAAGTCCATAGTCGGGGAAGCTATCGGTAAACCACGCAAAACCTACCCGGAACATAAAATTTATGCAATGGAACAAGAAACAGGCAAGATCGTATGGCAGGACAGCCTTGGAGTAGGAGATATGGTGAAAAACAACAAGTCCGGAGCTCCGATGATTTATGATGGCAAGGTCTTTGTGGGAAGTCCGATAACGAAGACGTTTTACGCCTACGATTTGAAGACCGGAAAGAGGGTTTGGGACTATGAAAATACTATTATGAAAGCCCCGCCTGTAGCATCCGAAGGTGTCGTATACTTTTCTAATGCAAAAGGTTACGTTCACGCATTGGATGCTGAGAACGGAGAGGAAATCGGGATAAAACAACTTGGAGGTACGCTTGCTCCTTCAGGCCCGGTCATTGTCAATGAAACGTTATTCGTCGGGAGCCAAAATCACAATGTGTACGCAATACCGACCGAGAACATTCAAGAAGCTTCGGACCCTTACGAGGAGGAGTTGAATCAAGGGAAGGGGTACTGGAATTATCTGTTCCAGGTTTTCCTTTTACCGGCAGGGATTGTTGCAGGATTCATTTTCCTAGGTTTATTCCTTTTTGTGAAAAAGCGGAAAACTGCCCATTGATTCATTCGTAACGTAAGAATCAAGTACATTTATATATAAATTCACTTAAGTACTAAACTGGTTGAAAATAACCAAAAAAGCGAACGGAAAGTTTATTTCGTTCGCTTTTTAATTTCCATTACATATCTCACAAATCGTTGTAGTAACTAGGTTGCTTGGTTCAATTCTTCTGTCACTCAATTCAATATGGGCTTGATTTCTAACGAGGGCATCACAAGTTCGCACCAATACTTGAAAAGTGATGACAAGCGTTTCTCCAGGAGGAATTTCCGGTAATGAAACGCCATAGTGTGGATTGACCCCTGGGTAGGGAACACCCCCGATAATCAGGCTGTCTTCGACGAATGTCGTACCTTTCGGGATGTAGTCGGTGAAAATCAATTCCCCGGAAGGTTCGGTCCCATTATTCGTGATCTCAACTGTATAGGTCAGGATATCGCCTTTTTCTGCAAACTTAAGGTCGGTGGATTTTACTACCTCAAATGGAGGCGGCACAGGTGGCACATCGACAGAGTCAATTTGTATGCCTAGCGCATTCGGCATATAGGCATCACCTGTTGTGGTGTATCTGAAAACCGCTGATCCCTGGTTGTTAGGTAAAAGACCGGAACCACTTACATTAGTGATATCCCAGCCTTGGCGCCCGGCTACAATATTCGTTCCGGAGAAAGCATCATGATTCCGCGTTCCGAAAGTTCCTGTGGTGTCTATATTTCCTGTGTCATCATTGATTTGAGAAGCAAAGAAGTTCGAGCTCGGGTTGTTTGGGCCGGACAGGTTTGTGAGAGACATATCATCTGGACCGAATAAAGCCTGATCACGAGTTATATCCGCATCCCCCTCCTGACTGGAGACCATCAAACGGGCATCGATGGGTCCCATCGGAGGGGTGAGGAATCCGGATATCATGACATCAATCACTTGAGGTCCGCCACTGGATACGATTCCTTCTGCGCCGACAAATAAGTTCATGGATCGCTTTGGTAAAGCAGGGTTCTCGTAAATGACCGCCAGCGTCCATCCTGCATGGTTCAGGGAAGAAGGCTGTTCAAGCAGACCGGGAACGGCTCCCGTCGTATAGCTCCCTCCACCTGCAGCTTGGACAATCGCGGTAACATTGCTCGACCGCATATAAAATACATTCGAACCGAAAGGAAATTCGTTACTGGTATTTGAATCCGGAACGACATTATGAGTAATGCTTGATGGATCTGTAAAGGAAACAGGGAGGTTCAGGTCAGGACTACCAGGGGTGTAATACCCTCCCCATATCAATTCTGCATAAAGAACTGTGCTTCCGGCTGGTAGAACCAGGTCATTGCTGGAACTGTTTAATAAGTAATCTTGCGTCGTACCTGGTGGATAGGTAGGCACTTGCATCGACGTATCGGTGGTTGTGAAAGCCCCGATACTACCGAGCGTTCCGGCATTTAATGAATCCCTTTCTTTACTTAAACCCAAAGTGTTACCTGTAAAAGTCATAGCCCCTCGTTCTATGATTGAAAATCGGTTAATAAAATCCATGCACAGATAATCCTTTCCTGAAAATAATTTATTTTAAAAAAAATTAATTGGATGGGAGAGTGTATGTAATTTTAGAATTTTTTTAACTTTTGACCCTTTACCTCCCTATTCATTAAGATATGTCGAAAATAGGGTTCTGTATAGACGAATGTCTTCCTATAAATAACAGCATAAATTAAGTTTTAAAAACGAATGGTTGAACCAATAAAAAAAGCATGATGGGAAATCCCATCATGCTTATCCAGCAAGTGTTTAAACTTGTTGCTTTTTCTTCTTGCGTGCTTTTTCTTTCTCGATCTGTTTACTTCTCAACTGACCACATGCAGCGTCGATATCCGTACCGTGTTCTGTACGGACACCACATTTGATGCCGCGATCCATCAATGTTTGATAGAACGTCAGAATTGCTTCCTTTTCACTCCGTTCATACGGATGGTCTGCGACCGGATTATAAGGAATCAGATTGACATACGATAAGTGACGCTTATCTTTCAGAAGATCAGCAAGCTGCTCAGCTTCTTCCTTATGGTCGTTGACGTCTTTCAACAGGATATATTCAAATGTGATTCTTCGATTCGTTTTTTCCAAGTAGTAATCAATGGCCGGCATCAATTCTTCAAGTGGGTAGGCACGGTTGATTTTCATGATTCTTGAACGAAGCTCGTTGTTCGGTGCGTGAATAGATAAGGCCAAGTTGATTTGAATTCCTTCATCAGCGAATTCATACATCTTCGGTGCAATACCACTTGTTGAAACAGTGATATGACGGGCACCGATAGAAAGACCTTTTTGGTCATTCACGACATTCAAGAAGTCAATCAAGTTGTCATAGTTATCAAATGGTTCACCGATTCCCATGACGACGATGTGGCTGACACGTTCATCTTTTTCCTGCTTATCGAGATGCTGCTGCACCTGCATGATCTGTTCAACGATCTCACCACTTGTCAAATCACGGCTTTTACGGAGAATTCCACTTGCACAGAATGAACAACCGATATTACAGCCGACCTGAGTCGTGACACAAACGGAAAGGCCGTAGTTGAAACGCATGAGAACGGTCTCAATGACATTTCCGTCTGCAAGTTTAAAGAGGAACTTGATGGTTCCGTCTTTAGACTCCTGTTTAATTTCTTCTGATAACGTTTCAATCGTAAAGTGCTCTTGAAGCACATCTATACAGGATTGATTCAAGTTTTTCATTTGAGAAAAATCTGTGACTCTTTTTTGATAAAGCCAGTCCCATACCTGCTTTGAACGGAACTTTTTCTCGCCATGCTCAACCAGCCAATCTGTCAGTTGATCAAACGTTAATCCGTATATGGATGGTTTCATAAATACGCTCCTCTTAAAAAAATCGCTATTCCTATGATAATGGATTAGCGATAAGGATACAAGCGTTATAGTGTTGTCATAATTATCTGCCTATTACAGAAGAGTGAGAACGCGTTTTGATCAATTTGATGGTTCTATTTGTTTCCTTTGATGTACATACCATATAGGGTTCTTTTTCGTAAGGGAAATATTGCACTGCTAAGGGGCGGATGCTCATCGTTTCAAAAAGCTGTTCATTGGACTCCAGCTCGTCAAGACCAATGTTCTTCACTTTGGAACCGCTGTTGAACATTATTCCACAAAACCCTTCATCAACTAAAAATTGAAGTAAATCCACCTGCATTCTCCTTATATTATCTCTCGTTTATACCATAACACAAAACCATTTATTATTTTAATATAATATGGTGTCAAACATGAACTTGGTTGGAATGACCCTGGTTAAATATTATCTGATGCGACCTTTGGCCTGAATTAGGAGAGGGAAGCGCAGATTTTCCTCTTACAATTCAAATGGTTGACTGCATACCCGTGTAGGTATAGAATAGTCGGTGAGTCATTTGATAAGGGGTGAGATCATGAATATCCTTATTGTTGGAATTTTGCTTTTTATAACTATAATAGTAATGAATCGATATATACCCGTCCAGGGTGTTGAGCGCATGACCTTGGATGAAGTAACGGAGAACGAAGTCCTTTTAGATGCGCGGGATTATCAGACGTCCCATCGTGACCAGATCGATCAGGCACACTGTATTCCTTTCTCTTATCTGAACCGTCACCATACCGACCTGCCGGATAAAAAGGTCGTGTTAGTCGTGGAAGATCGAGTGGAGAAGAATCTATGTACTCGATTATTAAGAAAAAAAGGATATGAAGTTGACGGTTATGTGATGCCGGAAGAAGAGGCACAACTTTCCATAGCCTGTGTTTGTCATAAATAAGGAGGAATAATTAATGGAAGACTTGATTCAATGGGTCATTATCATCGGGGTGGCTTTCTTCGTAGCGAGCCGCTTTATGCCAGCCAAAGGTGTACAATCGATTTCTACCGAAGATGCAGAAAATCGATTAAAGGATAAAAACGTACAATTCGTAGATGTTCGTACCCCGGGGGAATACAAGACCGCATCCAAAAAACCTTTTAAAAACATTCCTTTATCCGAACTTCCCCGACGTTCGAAGGAGCTGGATAAGGATCAAGAAGTGATGTTGCTGTGCCAGAGTGGTATGAGAAGTATGAAGGCTGCAAAGGTATTGAAAAAACAAGGGTTCAGTAAGGTGACTAATGTTCGAGGCGGAATTGGATCCTGGGGTTAATATAATAATGAAAAAACGCTGATCTATACTTAGATCAGCGTTTTTTAGGTTGTTTTTATTTAAGAACAATGACTGAAGGGGGGAGATACCCACTTTTGTTATAAGTGAATCACATTTCTTCCTTAATACCTTTCCGAACCAAAATCCAGTTCGCAGGATAGCTCGTTATGAATCCTAAAATCATGGCAATCTGCATCATGAACCAATAGGTAGCCTCATTAGGTTTTGGAGGTTCCGAAAACAAGAAATAGTGTACGATGGCCATCCACCCGAACATACCGACTTCAAACGCAATCAATGATAGAGAGTCTGCTTTAATCGCAGCTTTGAAGACTCCTGCCACTCCCAGGTCTTTGTCCATCGGGTAGATAGCAAAAAACTGGAAGATGATTCCGAATAAATAGGCCAAAGTGAATTCTACTACATAGTGTGCAAATAAAGTGGATCCGGCGATGGCAAGTCCTGTCATGGCTACAATCGGAACTCCGACTGCGTCACCAAGTGTACAACCTGCTGAACAGTGGCTTGTAGAGACGAACACTTTGGAGGGCATACCTCTGTTATCCTCTATGTCTAAATCTTTTGCTTTCACTCGTCCCCATTTAAAATAAGCCCACACAGCAAATGGGCCGAAAAACCAGCCATTGATCGGCCAGACGAAATTCATGATTTTCATCATCTGCGGGTGTCTAATAATATCCACCATAATGATGATGGACGATATGAGTCCAATTGTTAATGCGATCCAAGATATTACGGTTAACATGAAATCACCTCTTAATTAATTCTTTTTACCTATACCCCTGTCATTCTTAATGTTAAACAATGAACTTAATTTCTTTGTATTGTACATGAATTGACTTCATATACCTATAAGGGGTATATTGGGAAAAAGGAGATGAAAATAATGGATGAACATATACTTCCTGAAAATAGTGGAAAAAAACCAGTAAAGCCTAGAACAGATGAAGAAAAACAAGCCGTTCTAAATCGATTGAAAAGAATAGAAGGTCAAGTGAGAGGAATCCAGAAAATGGTCGAGGAAGATCGTTATTGTGTGGACGTTCTCATTCAAATATCAGCCATCAATAAAGCATTGACGAAGGTCGGTCATAACTTGATGGAACGCCATACCCACCACTGCGTTTCTGACGCCATCAAAAAGGGAAATGGCGACGAAGCGATTGATGAATTGATGAAGGTCGTGCAGCAATTCTCCAAATAAGGAGGGGTCGTTGATGAGCGGACAGAAAGAAATGAACATTGGTGTCACGGGGATGACATGTTCGGCGTGTTCAGCCCGTATCGAGAAAGTGTTGAACAAGATGGATGGTGTGGAAGCCAATGTCAATTTGACGATGGAAAAGGCCACCATCAAATACAATGAGGAACAAGTCGAGCCTGATCAAATAACTGAGAAGATTGAAAAGCTTGGGTATGGTGTACAGACAGAAAAGCTGGAACTGGATATACACGGAATGACGTGTTCGGCGTGTTCGACCCGTATCCAAAAAGTGTTGAGCAAAATGAAAGGGGTTCAGGAAGCCTCGATCAACCTCACCACTGAAACAGGAACGCTCCAGTATGAGCCTGGTATCGTTTCAGTAGAAGAAATTATTGAAAAAATCAAGAAGCTTGGATATGATGCAGAAATCAAAAAGGATCGGGAAGAGCAGAAAAATCAAAAAGAAGAAGAGATTAAGAGAAAGAAAACAAAACTTTGGATTTCTATCCTATTATCTCTTCCTCTTCTATATACCATGATCGGACATATGCCGTGGGATATAGGACTTCCTGTTCCTTCGATTTTCATGAACCCATGGTTTCAATTCGCTTTGGCCACTCCCGTCCAGTTTTACATCGGTGCTCCATTTTATTCAGGTGCCTTCCGTGCTCTGAGTAATAAGAGTGCCAATATGGATGTATTAGTGGCACTCGGAACATCGGCTGCTTATTTTTACAGCTTGGTAGAAGCGGTTCGCTGGCAGATCAACCTCGGTCATACGCCTGAACTATATTTCGAGACCAGTGCGGTATTGATCACCTTGATCCTGGTAGGAAAGCTTTTCGAAACGCTGGCCAAAGGCCGGACGACAAAAGCATTGACGAAGTTATTGAACCTTCAAGCCAAAGAAGCTACCATTCTTAAAAATGGGAAAGAAGAACAAATTCCCGTCGACGAGGTTCAAGTCGGAGATGTACTTATCGTCAAACCCGGAGAAAAGATTCCGGTAGACGGCAAAATTATCAAAGGGCGGACATCGATTGATGAATCGATGATCACCGGTGAATCAATCCCGGTAGAGAAACATTTCCATGACCCTGTAATCGGATCGACCATCAATAAAAATGGAACGATCCACATGGAAGCTGAAAGAGTCGGAAAAGATACGGCCCTTGCAGGAATCGTCAAAATTGTTGAAGAAGCGCAAGGATCCAAAGCTCCGATTCAAAGGACGGCGGATGTAATTTCAGGAATATTCGTACCGATTGTTGTAGGTATCGCTCTCTTAACATTTATCGTGTGGTTCTTTTTCGTAGCCCCCGGCGAGCTTCCTCAAGCATTGGAAGCAGCCATTGCAGTTCTCGTCATCGCCTGTCCTTGTGCGCTTGGCCTGGCTACGCCTACTTCAATCATGGTAGGGACAGGAAAAGGTGCTGAGCAGGGAATTCTCTTTAAAGGCGGAGAATATTTGGAAGGTACTCAGCAAATCGATACGATTTTACTGGATAAAACAGGTACGGTGACGAAAGGTAAACCGAGCGTTACTGACTTCAAGGCGTTCCATACAGACGATGAGAGCTTATTGATGTATGTAGCATCTTCTGAACGATCGTCTGAACACCCGTTGGCTGAAGCCATCGTTCAGTATGGAGAAAGAAATGAAGTATTGATGAAGGTAACGTCCCATTTTGAGGCGATTCCAGGGTATGGAATCAAAGCGATTGTTGATGAAAAATCTGTCCTCGTCGGAACAAGAAAGTTGATGGAGCAGGAAGGAATCGCCTATCAAGAATATGAAGAGGTCATCAGTGACTTGGAATACGAAGGAAAGACAGCGATGTTCATTGCTGTAGATTCTCAGCTTGAAGGGTATATCGCAGTCGCTGATACAGTGAAAGAAACATCCAAACAAGTGATTCGTGAATGGAAAGAGTATGGAATAGAAGTTTATATGGTTACAGGAGATAATAAACGGACGGCCGAAGCCATTGCATCCCAAGTCGGTATTGAAGGAGTCTTCGCTGAAGTTCTGCCGGAAGAAAAAGCGGAAAAGGTGAAAGAGCTTCAGAAAAGTGGCAGAAAAGTCGCCATGGTAGGGGACGGAATCAATGATGCACCATCACTGGCTACAGCAGATATCGGTGTAGCAATCGGTACCGGTTCGGATGTTGCCATTGAAACGGCAGATATCACGCTTATCGGCGGTGACCTTGAGAACTTGACCAAAGCGATACAGCTCAGCCGCAAAACGATGAAAAACATCAAACAGAATTTATTCTGGGCACTTGCTTACAACTCAGCAGGTATCCCTGTAGCCGCTGTCGGATTGTTAGCTCCATGGGTCGCCGGTGCTGCCATGGCGTTCAGTTCCGTAAGTGTAGTCAGTAATTCCCTTCGATTGAAGAGAGTGAAATTGTAAAAAGATAAGCAGGGAGTGTTTGAAATGGAAAAGACATTTAAAGTAGAAGGAATGAGCTGCGGACATTGTGTGAACGCAGTAGAGACGGCTTTGAAAAATTTAGAGGGTGTAGAAGACGTTAGTGTTCACCTTGCTGAGAATGAAGTCATAGTTTCCTATTCAGAAAATGTGTCAGAAAAAGAAATGGTTGAGGCTATTGAAGAACAAGGCTATGACGTCGTGTAAACAACAATGATGGCAATACCCTAAGATCGTTTTCTTAGGGTATATTTTTTATGGGAGGGACGCCCTTCCTATCTACACTAAGTTAATCAAAGAGGAGTGAAAGGTATGAAAAACACTGTGTGGGTGCTCCTGATAATTACAATGATTCTATTCATCACGGGATGCACCGGTTCTGAAGAATCCGGTGAAACGGATACGAAGGAAAACGAAAAAGTTGAGAATGCTCATTTATCTGCATTTGATGGTAAAGTGAAACATGTTCATGGGATAGGGTTTTTGGAAAAAGATATTCTTGCTTTTGCTGCCCATGAAGGGATTAAAATTTATAAAAATGAAGGCTGGTTGGAATCAGATTTCCACAAAAATGATTATATGGGATTTGCAGCTGTGAAGGATGGGTTTTACACGTCCGGTCATCCAGGAAAAGCGAGCGATCTCCCGAATCCCATAGGAATTCAACAAGGGAACATAAACGAAAAAGAGTTGACGTCCTATGGATTTGAAGGAGAAAGCGATTTTCATGCGATGGGCGTCGGTTATAATAATGAAGCTATTTATGTGCTGAACCAGGTGCCTAATTCTGAAATGGATCAAGGTCTATACCGAAGTTTCAACAAAGGAGAAACATGGGAAAAGTTAAAAGCCGAAAACTTAGGAAAAAACATTTTTCAAATTGCTGTCCATCCCGATGATAAAAAAACTTTAGCCATCTCTACTGAAACAGGAGTGTTCTTCAGCAAAGACGCTGGTGGGACGTTTGAATTGATCTCTGAACCTGGACAAGCTGGCGGCCTTCATTTTTCAAATGACCGATTACTCTATGGTCATTACGATGGGATGCCTTCATTAAAGGAGTATGATTGGCGAAGTGAAAAAACCGGAGATATCCAGTTGCCTGAGTTGAAAGAAGATGCGGTAATGTACGTCGCTCAAAATCCAGAGGTGATCGAGAACTTAGTGATCTTCACTGTACAGGGAGATAGTTTCATTACAAATGACTCCGGAGAAACCTGGGACAAAATCATTGATAAAGGAAGGGTCAAATAGAGCACTTGATTTTTCTCTAATAAAAATATTGAATCTAGTAGCGTTTCCGTACTCCTCGCCCAGGACACCTATGTTAAGTGAATTTTGTTATTTATGTTTATTCATACCATTCACAGGAAATTGTAAATATGTAGCAAAAATTCAAAGGAGGAATTTTTTCATGTCACATGAAAACTATCAAAAAGTAATTGATGCTTTACATGAATGTATGGAAGCGTGTAACCATTGTTATGATGCATGTCTTCAAGAAGATGATATCAATCCGATGGCTCAATGTATTCGTCTTGATAGGGAATGTGCCGATATTTGTTCTTACTTAGAGCAAGCATTAGTGAGGGGAACTCCTTTCGCAGCCCAACTCGCGAACGTCTGTGCAGAAATTTGTGAGGCGTGCGGAAATGAATGTAAGAAACATAATCACGATCACTGCCAAAAATGTGCGGAAGCTTGCTTCAAGTGTGCGGATGCATGCAAAAGCATTGCATAAATGTAAGAATAGAAAAGAAACCACAGCTCGGTAGCTGCGGTTTCTTTTTTTGTGCTTCATATACCCTCAGGCCATTGGCCCGCCAGACCAAAACATTTATTAGTGCTTATGATGGTGGGACTGGACAGGTGTTTCATTAATTGTTGATTGGCTGAAATAGTTGCCGGTGAGCATATATCCAATAATAAGGATGCTTATGAAAAGTGGTTTAATGAACCATTTCCTATTCACATTTGATTTGTCTGACTGCTTGTTTAAAAAAATGCCAAACAACATCAAAGAACATAAAGCGAAAACCATGAATAGTTGAACTAATAAATACGAGTCTTCAAGTGGAAGCATAGCCCCAAGCATAACTCCCATCATCCCACCCATAAAGCCTGACATAGCTCCTTCGAAGGCAGGGATGAAGCCAAGGGTGATTCCATTCAACCCACCAAGGAAAAGCCCTGAACTGATGCCTATCAATGTAGCTAACAATAGATAATCAGTATAAAATACGGCTAGACTTATCCCTAAAAGCATGGTCGTACTTGTCCCGGAAACCATGGCAATAACCTTCCTCTCATGCTCTTTAAGATGTTTGAGAAATTTCTTTCCTAAAATCATAGAAGCTACTGAAATGGAAGTCGCTGTAAAGATAGAATAGATCAAAAAATAGCCCATAGTACTGCCTCCTTATATATCTAAATTTATGGCAGGCAGTACTGAAAAAGAATAGGATGGGTGCTGAGCATCTTCGGAGTGCTTGATTGGATTGAATAGCTGAGTAAATTCATTTCGAAACTATAATAAATTGATGGGTTTATTCTCCTTGTGATACGGTTAGTTTAGACCTATTACCAGGGAGGGGAACATGATGAATTATAAACATTTATTAATCATATTCATAGGAATTATATCCTCGTTCGCGCTTGTAGGCTGCAGTAGTTCCGAACAAGTATCAGAAAAAGATACGGAAGAACAAGTGGCGGACGAAACGACTGAAAATGAATCCGGTTCAGAAAATGAAACCGAAAAAGGTGAATCTGAAGATAAAAGTAAGGACTCTTCAAAACAATCGGATGAAGAAAAACATATGTACGATGAAAATAACAACGTGATTGAAGTGTCAGCTTATGAGATGGGTTTCGATCCGAGCGAAATCACTTTGAAAAAAGGTGTCGAATATGAGTTGGTTTTGATCAATGATGGGGATATGTTCCATGATCTGACTACTACTGAATTAAAAGCGGAAATCACCTATAAAGGGGAAATGCCGGATCACCCTGAATCAATGTCCATGCTGGATGAACTGTTCGGTGTAACTAAAGTTCATGCCGCAGGGGATCACGATGGGCACCATAAAAACAGTTTCCACATGAATGCGAAATCGGGTCAAACGGTGAAACTTAAATTCATCCCTTCTGAAACAGGTGAATATGAGTTTGTATGCACAGTTCCCGGCCACGAAGAAGCGGGCATGACAGGGACATTTACAGTAGTGGAATAAAAGAAAAAAGTCTGTTCCTTGTAAGCAAGGAACAGACTTTTTATTTATTCGATATAATCAGGATAATCCGTAATGATTCCGTCTACACCTGCATCAAGAAGCGCATTTGCAGAATCGCGATCTCTTACGGTCCAAGGGTGGATCTCCATATCATGATCATGAATGCGGTCGACGAGGTCCTCATCGACCATTTTTTTGCTTGGGTTCACATACTCGGCATAGCTTGAAAACTCATTCATCTCTTCGCTTGAAATTCCTGCTTCATCATAACCGATTAAAACGCCAACAGGTACTGAAGGAAGAATGGAATGGAACGTCTGAACGGAATCATGGTTGAAAGACTGAACAATGATTTTTTCATTGTTCGGTTTATGTAATTTACGTTCCTTCAGTTCTTCAGCAATTTTCTTTTCAATACCCGGATACAGAGAAGGGGATTTGATTTCAATCAAGATACCTGATTTTCCGCGATACTCATCCAGTACTTCGCTCAAAGTCGGAATTTTTTCCCCTGTAAACTCCTCTCCGAACCAGCTTCCTGCATCAAGAGACCTCAACTCTTCCAATGTCAGATCTTTTACTTTTCCACTGCCGTTCGTCGTTCGGTCGACGGTGGTGTCGTGGATGACCACAATTTCTCCATCTTTACTCATCTGCACGTCGATTTCGAATAAATCTGCTTTCATATCTACAGATTTCTCAAAAGCTGCCATCGTATTCTCTGGTGCATACCCAGATGCGCCGCGGTGGGCAATCGTCAATACTTTGTTTTCATTTTTTTCTGCCTGCACGGTTTCCACAGGCTGAAAGAACAGGCCTGCCATCATCGCTGCAGTCAGCACAGCTGATACGATTTTTTTCATTACAATCACTCCTTCATATGTATGTCATGTTCAGGTTAACAGCGCTCTATAAAGGGAAGATTAACAGGTTGTAAGGGAAGTTTAGATTTCTATGACAAAAACTGAGAATATCAGACTAAATGTTGTTACATTCTTACTGAAGGGGAATAAGAAATCATTGTAGAAGTAGAAGACTATGGAAGTGCTGGGGAAGGAGTATAAAACTATGGAAAACGAACATGTCCTCGTAATCGGGGGGACCGGAATGTTGTCCGGTGTATGCCGCTGGCTGGCCGAAGAAGGAGCGACTGTATCGGTCATCGGAAGAAGTAGAGAGAAGCATAAGCAGTTGACGGATCTCTTGGAAAAATCTGAATCTATCAATCCGCTGATTGTTGACTATCAGGACTATTTGAAAGTGGAAGAAGAAGTGAAGCGGGCCCTTGACCGTATCGGTCCTGTTTCCAAAGTGGTCAGTTGGACGCCTTATAACCAAGTGCTCGAATTCATATTGAAATTAGTGAGTGAAGATCAGGGTTCGTACGACCTCTATCAAGTTTTGGGGAGTCGTAGATATTTTGAAAAAAACACATTAGTCTTGCCATCAAATTGTAACCACCACTCGATCTACTTAGGGTTTATCATTGAAGAAGAAAAATCGAGGTGGCTGACACATGAGGAAATATCAAATGGTGTCATTGAAGGTATCAAGACACGTGCACAAGAATACATCGTAGGGACCTTAGAACCCTATGAAAAAAGGCCGCAGTAACAAGGGAGATTGCCATGAACTTAAAAGAACTTGCAGAAGAAACGGCAGCTATCTATACTCAAAATCCTAATATTGATGCAGTTCTACTGGCTGGATCTGTAGGTAGAGGATGGGACGATGATTTTTCAGATATCGAATTACATATCTTCTGGTCCGTTTCTCCAAGTGATGAGGAGCGGAAGGCACCGATCTATCAATTGAAAGGAGAGTTATTGTCCTATTACCCCTATGAAGATGAAGAGTGGTCGGAGTCTTATAGGATTGAACCGGGTATTAAGCTTGAAATCAGCAACTTCCTGACGACGACGATCGATAAAGTCGTGCATAGTGTAGTGGAAGATTTCAATATCGATTATGATTATCAGTGTATTGTTTCCTCTATCGTGGATGGGGAAGGCCTCTATGGTCATGAAATCATTGATGAATTCAAAAAGAAATCAAGCATCTATCCGAACGAACTCGCTTACCAAATGGTACAAACCCATATGGACTTAGGAAACCGTTGGAACAATCGGTATGCACTGCTTCACAGGAAAGACTGGTTGATGCTCTATGATGTAATCAATCAAGTACAAAAGAATTTATTCGGAGTTTTATTCGGGTTGAATCATCTTTATGTCCAACACCCTTCCTTCAAGTGGATGAACGAGACGATTCAAAAGATGAACATAAAACCTCTTCATTTCGAAAAGAGGTTGGAAGGTCTATACCAGGGGAATCCAGAACGTGCCATAGTTGAGTTGGAAACTCTTTATGAAGATGTAGCCGCACTCACTGCCGTTCAATTTCCGAAAAAAGAAGATTTAGAATCAAAAGACGCCTTGTCATAGGCGTCTCTTTTTTGTATTACGCCATAAGTAGTATTGCAATCTACTACTTTCCGCGCCATTAAATACACATTTCACAGGATAGGATTGTGGAAGTGGTGGTGGGATAATGGAAAAGTATAGTTATCAGAAATTTCAGTATAAAAGGAGTGGGTGATGGTGAAAACGAAGAATAACCCCTTATTGATTCTAGTGTTAGCTGTTTTATTATTCAGCTTTATCTATCCTGCAGGCCTGATCGGTGCTGCATCAGGAACAGAGAGGGCAGAAGTAGACCAGCATTTGAAAACGAAAATGGAAACGACAGATGGTCTGATCAATGTCATCGTTACTTTCCATGGAGATCAAGCACCGACGAAACAACAGGTAGATGTGTTGAAAACTCTAGGTATTGATACAGGAGTGACGATGCAGTCGCTGCCGATTGCAGGAGTGCTTGCGGATGCTGATCAAATCAAAGAGCTGAGCAGCCATCCGGAAGTTCGTTCTCTTTATCTCAATCGGGAAGTCGAGTTTTACAATGGAGATGCGACTCATCTTACAGGAGTGGACAAAGTCCGGACGGATGACTGGATGAGAAAAGCCAACGGAGGTCTCCCTGTGACAGGTAATGGAATCGGGGTTGTGGTAAACGACAGTGGTGTCGACGGTACACACCCTGACCTGGAGTTAGGGGAAAACCTGGTTCAGAACGTCTTAGGAACGACGAATATGCCGATGTCGACTGGTCTGGCTCCTGTCGTCTACCAGGAAGATGTTGCGAATACCGATACCAATTCCGGTCACGGAACCCATGTGGCTGGAACCGTTGGTGGTACAGGAGAGGCTTCATCCGGTTTATATGAAGGAGTGGCGCCGGGTGCGGATTTGATCGGATACGGGTCCGGCGGTGGTGTGTTGATTCTTGATTTAGTCGGGGGATTCGATTATGCCATCACCCAGCAAAGCCGTTACAATATCCGCGTCATTACCAACTCCTGGGGATCGAATGATGACTTTTTCAAGGACGATCCGGTGAACGTGGCAACTAAAAAATGCTTCGACCGGGGAATCACGGTTTTATTCGCAGCAGGGAATGCGGGCCCGGACGAAGATACGCATAACCCATATGCGAAAGCGCCATGGGTCATTTCAGTTGCTGCAGGTAAAAAGGACGGAACGCTAGCGGACTTTTCTTCACGAGGAACAAGAGGAGTCAGTGAAACATTTGAAGTAGACGGTGAGACATGGACGTGGACGGACGAGCCGACCGTTACAGCTCCTGGTGTGGATATTATTTCTGCGCGGACATTATCGCCGGTCGGAGTTTTGAATACGAATAAGGATAAAGATCATATTGAAGCAGAACATCTTCCTTATTACACGATGCTGAATGGAACTTCGATGGCAACCCCGCACGTGGCTGGTGTGGTCGCTTTAATGCTCGAGGCGAACCCGCTTTTATCTCCAAATGAGGTGAAAGAAATCATAGGGAAGACAGCTACGAATATGCCGGGCAGAGAAGGTTATGAAGTAGGCAGTGGTTATGTGAACGCCTATAATGCAGTCGATCTGGCAATGAATGAAGAAAAAGATTATGGTACGACGATCAATAAAGATCGATCTTTCCATGCTTCTACATCCATGGATGTGATCAGAGAAAATTATGAAATCGACTACAGCCCGACATCTGAAAATGAAATTTCTTTCTCTGTGCAGGAAGATCAAGCTCAGCTTGTAGCTAAAATGTACGCCGATGGAGATACGTACACAGAAGAGGGAGGAAATCCGCTCGTATTTTCCATTACAGCCCCTAATGGCGAAGTCTATGAATCTGGATTCAATCCAACGTACAGTATCGATCTGGTCAATACGATCACAGTCGATCAGCCGGAGGCAGGAGAATGGAAGCTTGAGGTGAGTGCCTACCCAGGTGCCGCTTTACCTGAAAAAGTCGTCGGTACGTTGACACAAAAAACGGCACAAACGATCTCGGGGCTTGGGGATATTGACGGCCATCCTGCAGCAGAAGCCATCCGTGTTGGAATTGAAGAGCGATTATTTGATGCCCATCAGGGTGGTGAATTCAACCCTGACCACATGCTTACCCGAGAAGAAATGGCTTCCTACTTGGTCATGGGTTCCGGGATACGTCAGGTGGAAAAGAGAAATGACGATGCTTTTGTGAATTCCGTGTTATCGAACGGAGCAGCGTTGAAAGGGGACTACTCCTTTGACGGCGTCATGAAACTTCGTGAAGACGGCTCTTTCGGTGGTTCTGATAAAGTCTCGCGTGCAGACCTTGCGTATTCCCTTGTTCAAAGCTTAGGACTGCAGCAACAGGCTCAGGATTTTTCAGGGGAATTAACTGTCGCCTATAAAGGGGAGAGACTACAAGTTAAGGATGGGGATGAAGTTCCTGCCCACTTGAAAGGCTATGTACAATTAGCGGTGGATCTTAATATTATGAATGTCTATTTCAGTTCTACTCAAGGCCCTTATGACGAAGAACCGACGATCCATGCGTCATTCAAGCCATCCAATGAAGTAACACGTGGAGATTTCGCGGTCGCAATGACTCGCTTTTACAACAATTATTAAGTATTGGATTAGTGCAGGTCTCTCCAGCTTAGAGGCCTGCTTATTTATAGTTGAACTTCAAGCGGTGGGAGATTTTCAAGAAAAGTAGTGTTTATGAACCTTGGTATGATAATCTTTTAGTGTAGAAAAAAATGATGTGAGGTGTTCAAAAATGGAAAAGAGTATTCTGAAACAGTACGACATAACACGATCATTTTTATTGATGGGTGCAGAAAAAATCACGGAAGAGAATGCGGATATCATTCCGAATGGGTATCCGAATTCACTGCGCTGGCAGCTTGGCCACGTCTATGTATCTCTAGAGTTTTTCGCTTTCCGTTTAGCCAGAGAAGATGTGCATATCCCGGAAGGATACAATGAAATGTTCGCCCGCGGGACAAGCCCTGAAGATTGGACGACTGAACCTCCGAAAGTGGAAGAGTTGAAGAAGCTTCTCTCTGAGCAGAAAGATCGTCTATCAAATACATTCGAAGGTCGGCTTGATGAAGAGCTTTCTGAACCATTCCAGGCGGGTCCATTCCAATTGGATACCATCGGAGAAGTGATTCTGTTCGCTCTTCATCACGAGAGTGAACATATTGGAGTAATTAAAGGATTAAAGTGTGGAATCAAAGGACAATAAGTGAATTAAAAGAGGCTGACTATGATGTCAGTCTCTTTTTTATTTTTTGAGTTGGTTTGGCAGATGAAGAAACATGAAGAATCCCTTGTCACAAAAGAGAATATACAAGCTTTACTACATGAAAAAAAGTGATAAAGAGTAACGACTAGCTAATTTTGTCTATTAATCTCCTTGACAGCGTTTTCAGAGTGTTGTAAATTGTAAACTATAAGTTAACAATGTGATGGAGAATTGGAGACTCACACTGCAAAGAGTACATTACAAGATGTAAAGTACTCTCGTTAAGTGTGTGTCTTTTTTCTGTCATAAAAAATTAAATAGGAGTGAAATCAATGTCTATTTTTGCTTCAGAATTAATTGGAACAATGATTCTTATAATCTTTGGTGGAGGCGTCGTAGGCGGCGTTGTATTAAAAGATTCAAAGGCTGAAGGAGCTGGATGGGTAGTCATTACCATCGCCTGGGGCTTGGCTGTTACTATGGCTGTTTATGCTGTAGGTAACTTCTCTGGAGCACACATTAACCCGGCTGTTACTTTAGGACTGGCTGCAGCGGGTGAGTTTCCATGGGCTAAGGTTCCTTTATACGTGACAGCTCAAATGATCGGTGCCTTCATTGGAGGAGTGGTTGTGTTCTTCAACTACCTGCCGCATTGGAAGAAGACCGAAGACCAAGGAGCCAAACTTGCCGTGTTCTCGACTGATCCCGCTATTAGAAGTCCTTTTTCCAACTTGGTGAGTGAGATGGTCGGTACATTCGTGTTACTGATGGGCTTGATGTTCATTGGAGCGAATGAGTTTACAGAAGGCTTGAATCCATTGATTGTGGGAGCGTTGATCGTTGCCATCGGGATGTCTTTAGGTGGAGCGACAGGGTATGCAATCAACCCTGCCCGTGATTTGGGACCTCGTATTGCACACGCGCTTCTTCCGATTCCAGGTAAAGGTGGATCGGATTGGGGTTATTCCTGGATTCCAGTCGTAGGCCCCATTCTAGGTGGTGTGTATGGCGCATTATTCTATCAAGCTATTTTTCTTGGAAAATTCTCGATTTCTTTTTGGGGATTGAGTGCAGTTATGGCAGTCATCCTCGTTGGAGCTGCTAAATCTGAACTGCAAAAAGGAACCACGACCGCAGATAAAGCAGAACGAAAAGTTAGTTAAAATAATATAATGGAGGCGATGAACAATGAAGGAAAAGTATATTTTATCATTAGACCAAGGAACAACAAGTTCCAGAGCGATTTTATTCAATAAAGCGGGTGAAATCGTAGAAACTGCTCAGAAAGAATTTCAACAATTTTTCCCTGAGCCAGGCTGGGTCGAGCATGATGCAAATGAAATCTGGACTTCTGTACTTGCTTGTATCGCTGATGTATTAAGGATTGCAGACGTAGAGGCCGATCAAATTGAAGGAATCGGCATTACCAACCAGAGAGAAACGGCAGTAGTATGGGATAAGAATACAGGAAAACCAATTTATAAAGCGGTCGTCTGGCAGTCCCGTCAGACGGAAGACATCTGCAAAGAATTGCGAGCGGAAGGACACAATGATTTATTCAGAGAAAAAACAGGCCTTTTACTAGACCCGTATTTCTCCGGAACAAAAGTGAAGTGGATTCTTGATAACGTCGATGGAGCAAGAGAAAAAGCGGAAAACGGGGACCTTCTTTTTGGAACAATCGACACGTGGCTTGTCTATAAACTCTCAGGTGGAAAAGCCCATGTTACAGATTATTCAAACGCATCCCGTACACTGATGTTCAATATTTACGACTTAGAGTGGGACCAGGAATTATTGGATATTCTATCCGTTCCGAAAAGTATGCTTCCTGAAGTTAAACAATCATCTGAAGTGTACGCACATACGACAGATTACCACTTTTTCGGGCAGGAAGTGCCGATTGCCGGTATCGCCGGTGACCAGCAAGCTGCACTATTCGGTCAGGCGTGCTTCGAAAAAGGGATGGCTAAAAATACCTATGGTACAGGATGCTTCATGTTGATGAATACAGGGGAAGAAGGAGTCTCTTCCGACCATGGACTTCTGACAACACTCGCCTGGGGCGTTGATGGAAAAGTCGAATATGCTTTGGAAGGAAGTATTTTCGTTGCTGGCTCTGCAATTCAGTGGCTTAGAGATGGATTGAAAATTATTGAAAATGCTGCTGAAACAGAAGAACTTGCCACTTCAGTAGAGTCTACGGATGGTGTCTATCTGGTTCCTGCTTTCGTAGGGTTAGGTACGCCTTATTGGGACAGCGATGCACGCGGGGCAATGTTCGGACTGACACGTGGTACTTCTAAAGAGCACATGGTACGTGCCACTTTAGAGTCACTCGCTTATCAGACAAAAGATGTGCTGGATGCAATGATTGCAGATTCAGGAATCGACTTGAAAACACTTCGCGTTGATGGTGGAGCCGTAAAAAATAACTTCCTGATGCAGTTCCAGAGCGACATTTTGAATGTTCCTGTCGAGCGTCCGGTACTGCAGGAGACAACCGCATTAGGAGCTGCCTACCTGGCAGGACTTGCCGTCGGCTATTGGAAGGATAAAAATGAAATCGCAGAACAGTGGAAAATCGATCGTACTTTCAAGGAAGAGATGAAAGAAGAAGATCGTGATCGTCTTTACAAAGGATGGAAAAAAGCTGTAGCTGCAACAAGAGAATACAAATGATGATGAGGGGAGCCGATCGCTCCCCTTTTTTGTTTAAATTCCAGGTTCAGTTGTATAATGTAAAGTTTTTTTCTTTATACAAGTTTTAAAAAATAAAATATTCTTGTTCTTATAAAATTATGGAAAACTATTAAAAAAAGGTCTTTAGACCTACAAACAGAAAATTGTAAATATGTTAAGATTTTTGTATTTTTAGTACATTTAGCCTATTCCTTTTTTCTCGTGTTCGCAATAATATGTATTCAAGAGATCAGACGGACAAGTGTAAAGACATCTGAATCTCGAAAAGGCAGAGCAAGTGAAAGCTTGTGACGCAAAGCTACAGGGGCTAAGGTGAGTCATCTCACTAAGCCAGCCAGTTACCGAAAGATTCAGGGTCTTTGGAAGATCAACGAATGAATAAGTTGTAAACTCCCCTCTCAACCTATTCATTTGTTTTTTCCTACCAACCCCACCTTTCGGTAAAGGTGGGGTTATTTTAGTTTTAGGGAGGTGAGAGGTTGAAACTTGTAAACCTGGATAATGAAGAAGTAATCGTCGAAAGCTTGAGAGGAGCTTACCACTTTTTCACCCGTCTCCGTGGTTTGATGTTCACCGATAAGCTCGACTCCGGCTCTGGTTTACACATCAGACCCTGCCGATCCATCCATACGTATTTCATGAATTACCCGATCGATGTTTTGTATTTGAATAAAGACAATGTCATCGTGGCTGTAGAAGAAAAGCTTGAACCAGGCAGAACGGGTAAAAGGTATGCCGATGCTTACTCAGTGGTAGAGCTTCCAGCCGGAACCCTGATGAAGACTGGAACGGACATCGGTCATCGATTGATTTTTCAACCCAGTCATTCAAACGTTGGAGTACCTGAGGGTTCGATATTGGAAAAAACGAAAATATAAGGAGGAAAAAATATGGTAGATAAGTTAAAAGGTTTAGTAGTGGAAGAGCAGGGACAGGGTATGACAGAGTACGGGTTAGTTTTGGGAATCATCGCTGTTGCTGTCGTTGGTGTTTTGGCAACACTTCGAGAAGAAATTTTGAGCATGTTTGAGAGTGTAAAGACTTCAGTAACGAATCGCGAAAAGTAGAAAAATATAATAACTGAATTTCGTAATCATTCATTTTTAACTTTTTCAAATTAGAGCTTTCCTAAGGCATCTTTTAAATATGGGAGGCAAAGTCTTTTTCAATAAGACGATAATAGTCCACAAAGCCTTACGTAGACATACGTAGGGCTTTTTTAAAACAAATTGGTGAGGGATCCATTTTGACTACACTAGACATTTTATTGATTCTCGTATTACTTATTTGTGCAGGCACAGACTTGAAGTCTAGGAAAATATATAATTTCGTCACCTTTCCAACTCTAGGGGTCACTTTCCTGCTGCACGTAATAACGAATGGCTTTCCCGGTCTATTAGGTTCTCTAAGTGGCTTTTTTATTGGGTTAGGCCTGTTAATCATTCCTTATTTGATGGGAGGAATGGGAGCCGGAGATGTCAAACTTTTGTCAGTTATAGGGGCGATCAAAGGTGTGTCCTTTGTATTGATCACTGCTTTTTACATGGCGTTACTCGGTGGAATATTAGCTATACTTATTTTGCTTTTCAGAAAAGGTGCGGTGGTCAGGCTGAAAAGCATTTTTTACTCTTTCATCAGTTTGATACACGGAGTGAAGGTTCCGCTTAGTATTGATCGTAGTGATTTAACAGCTACTTATCCTTACGGAGTCGCCATTGTAGGTGGAGCATTTGTGACATTGTTCACGAAAGGAGCTGCCTTCCCATGGTAAAAGATGAGTCTGGGCAATCGCTTGTTGAAATGGCCCTTGTTTTACCTGTCCTCCTTTTACTTCTTGTCGGAATTGTGGATGTCGGACGTTTGATTTATTTCTATTCCCATATGCACTTAGCTGCACAGGAAACCGTTCGGCTGGGGGGACTTGGGGAAGGCGATGCTGAAATGAGGCAGTTTGCCAGAAATTATGTTTCATTTCAGGATTCTTCTTCTTTAGCTGTTGATATTTCTCCAGAGGAAGCAGGTAGGGAATCCGGAGAATATGTAAGCGTCCAGTTGTCCTACCCATTCAAACCCGTGACCCCTTTTGCTGATCAAATATTCACAAGTCCGTTACAGATTCAAACGGATTCTACGATAAGGGTAGAATGAGGTGAAGAAAGTGAAAGGTAGAAAGTTTCTACATGAAGAAAAAGGAAATGCTCTTGTTCTGGCAACTCTTTCTTTGATGGTATTACTGACTATCGCAGGGGCTGCTATAGATGGCGGGATGTTATTCATGACTAAGAGTCATTTGCAAAAATCGGTGAATGCAGCAGTTCTATCTGGAGCCCAGGAATTAACTTATGATCAAGAGAAAATAAGTCAAGTCGTAGACGAAGTCTTGTTACTCCATGATTCCAACATACAAAAAGAGATTTTATCAGTTATTCCTGAAAAAGAATTGAGGGTAGGTGTCAATAAACCAGTGAAGTTGGCTTTTTCATCTTTATTAGGAATTGAAACTGTAAATGTCTATGCTGAAGCGGCTGCGGAATTAGGGACGTTAGGGAAAGCTGTCGGAATTGTTCCTTTAGGAATAGATGAGAACGTAAATCTGGTATATGGGAAAAAATATAGCTTGAAAGTGGATTCGAAAGGTGTGGAGTATGGTAATTTTGGCATTTTAGCCTTGGGTGGCCCTGGAGCTGACAGATATGAAGAAAACTTCAGATATGGCTATCAAGAAGAAGTGAAGATAGGGGATATCTTCGAAACACAAACGGGTAACATTGCTGGAAAAACAAAGAAAGTCGTTCAAGAAAGGGTCAACGGTTGTGCTGAAAACATGAATAAAGTAACGGCAAAAAATTGCTCCAGAGTCGTGCTTATCCCTGTATATAGTGAACATAACCGTCGGTCCAATCAATTGAAAGAGGTTATGGTTAAAGGCTTTGCCTATTTTTACATAACCGACCCTTTCAATTCTAAGGATACATCGGTTTCTGGTAAGTTTATTAAGCTGGCAGGACCTGGATCTGCTGATGAAAGTGCAGTAGATAAAGGTGCGTACAACATAAGACTGACGAAGTAGGTGGAATGATGAGATCCAAGATCATTTTGTTCTTAGCCTTGATCATGGGCATAGTCACTACGTTTCTATTCTTTAATTATATGAAACAGTTTGATACAGCAAAAGCTATCAACGAAAACACTACTGAAGTTGTCGTAGCGAGTTCAACGATTCTGGAAAATGAACGTATCTCTTCCGACAAGCTGAAGGTGGTTCAACTACCTACAAAGGGACTTCATTCTCAAGTTGTGAAGTCTTTGGAGGAAGTGGATGGGAAATATGCGACAGCTGCGATTGAAACAGATGAACCTTTATTGCTTCATCGTATCAAGGATTCAAAAGAAGAGCAGTTATTTGTATCAAGAAAAGTCAAAGAAGGCTATCGAGGGGTATCCATAGGCGTTGATCTGGTCAGGTCTGTTTCGAACTTGATTGAACCTGAAGATGTCGTCGATGTCATAGCTTCAGAAAAGGAACTTGTTGAAAGTAAAGAAAAAGTTAATTCCAAGCAAATCTTATCTGACGTCACAGTCCTTGCGATCGGAAGGCGGATGAGTGAGGTGAAGAGTGATCAGGAAGAGTATGTAGAATATACATCCGTCACATTGGAACTCAAACCTGCTGATGCGGTCAAATTGGTCGAAGCATCTGAGAAAGGAAATATACATCTGACTGTCCACTCGAGAATCAACAAAGGTGAAAATGAGGACAAGGGGTCTGACAGCAAAGAGTAAGGGGGATTAAGATGACAGGCGAAACGATGCACCACCAACCTTCAAAAAGAAAAAGAGGTGAAATGATAGCCGTATGTAGTGCGAAGGGTGGGGTTGGAAGGACTACATTAACGGTGAATCTAGCCATCTCTCTCTTTAAGAAAAATATCAAAGTGGGCATCCTGGATGGAGATTTTCAATTTGGAGATATCGGTCTCGCCCTGGATCTTCAATCGACCTTCAGTATGAAAGATGTCATGGAAGAGATTGAAAACATCGATGAGTTTTCTCTTGGGAATTATTTATGTTCCCATGAATCAGGTGTGAAAGTATTACCTGCTCCCGAACGTCCGGAATACGCCGATTTGGTTACCAAAGAACGTGTCAATCGAGTCATTGATCTTCTCCTTCAGCAATTGGACTATCTTGTAGTCGATACGGGAGTGGGGTTACAGGAACACACGATTGATTTGATAGAAAAAGCAGACCAGATCCTGATTGTCACCAATTTAGAAATGGCCACCTTGAAAAACACGAAGTTACTGATCGAAACACTGGAGGTATTAGGTTTGAGTCATAAAGTACAGCTGGTCATCAACCGGGCTGATATGGAAAGTGTGATCGGAGCAAATGATGTGAAAGATATATTGAATATTGAGGACCCTTTCTATATTCCGAATAATTTTCAGGTCGCCTCGCAGTCTTTGAATATAGGGATCCCTTTTGTAATCAACCAAGGTAAGACGGATATAGCCAAATCCTTTTTCCGGATGGCTGAACAATTGACCTCAAGAAGAGAAATCTCATTCATAAAAGAAAAGAATCCTAATGTGCTCTCCAAATTACTCGGGTTCAAGTTAGGGAAGGGAGGGTCTTATGAATGAGTCTTTTAAAACGAATCAAAGAAGCGTCACCTGAAGAGAGAGTGGAAGAGGTTTTGGAGGGTCAATCGTTGATCGAACATCCAGAACCACCGAAGAAGGATTTGATTGCAGCTTTCCGTGAAGGACGACCTAAAGAAACTGTAAAACCAGAGGAACGGAAAGTGGATAAACACCAGGAACTGAAGTCCATCCTTCATAAAAAAATATTGAAAGAAATGAAGGAAAATCAAGACGTTGAAGAAATCATTCCGAAAATTGATGGAATGGCTATGGAGATCATCAAGGAAGACGAAGCCTTCCGCGGTCGTATAGACAGAAAGAGGATCGTAGACGAGTTGATCAACGACTTGACTGGCTTCGGACCTATCAACCCGTTACTTCTCGATGAAAATGTATCTGAGGTGATGGTCAATGGACCGGATCACGTCTATTGTGAGCAGAACGGGAAGCTGAAATTGACTCGTATCACGTTTCGGGATGATGAACACGTAATGAGTATCATTGAAAAGATTGTGTCTCCCTTAGGGAGGCGTATCGACGAAAGCAGCCCTATGGTAGATGCCCGCTTACCGGACGGGTCGCGCGTAAATGCCATTATCCCGCCATTAGCTCTGAATGGCCCCACTCTTACAATAAGGAAATTTTCTAAAGATCCTTTTACAGTTGAAAACCTGGTGGAGTTCGGTACGCTGAGTGAAGAGATGGCCGTGTTTATTGAAGCGTGTGTAAAAGCCCGATTGAATATTTTCGTCAGTGGGGGGACAGGCTCTGGAAAAACGACGACACTCAATGTTTTATCGAATTTCATCCCGGATGACGAGCGGATCGTCACGATTGAGGATGCAGCCGAATTACAATTGGGGCAGGACCATGTCGTATCTTTAGAGTCCCGTCCGCCGAATATTGAAGGAAAAGGTTCCATCACCATCCGGGACTTGGTACGTAACTCCTTGAGGATGAGGCCTGACAGGATCGTCATCGGTGAGGTGCGTGGTGCCGAAGCATTGGATATGCTGCAGGCGATGAATACCGGACACGACGGATCTCTCGCCACCGGGCACTCCAACAGTCCGCGCGATATGCTTTCCCGGTTGGAAACAATGGTCCTCTTAGCGGGAGTGGATCTGCCTGTGAAAGCGATCCGAGAACAAATTTCCGGAGCGATCGACCTCATTATCCAACAGTCCCGTTTGAAAGACGGTTCGAGAAAAATTGTCAGCATCACGGAAGTCCAGGGGCTTGAAGGGGATGTCATCGTTCTACAGGACATTTTCACCTTCCAGCAAACCGGGATTTCCGAAGAAGGAAAGATTTTCGGTAAACTCATTCCGACCGGGGTCCGGCCAAAATTTTATGACAAGCTTGAGACTTCAGGAATACACATTCCGGCAAGTGTCTTTGTCGAGGAGGAATGGTAAATGAAGTGGTTTCTGCTCGCAATGATTCTATTTTCCACCTTTTTATTTTTTTCGGCTCTTTTTCAAATGATCTTTTTTTCAGATAAACGGATGAAAAAAAGATTGGAGAGGTACTTGGATCAAGACGAAAAGAAAGGGTTTGATCGGAAGAAGTTCACGTTGGCCCTGCAGATCCAGTTGGCTCAAAAAAACATTAAAGACAGAATGCTGACCAAAGAAAAAAACTCAAAGCTTGAAAAGTCTCTAAGTCGTGCCGGTATGGCTTTGAAGCCTGAAGAATACGTCCTCCTGCAATGGCTTTCGATCTGTATGGGTGGAGGATTGTTTTATCTGGTTACCGGTCAGTTATTGTTCGTTTTCGTCGGAGCGATCTTAGGGCTTCTATTTCCGAAATGGTATCTTTTGAATAAACAGAAGGTTCGTTATCAAAAATTCAATGAAGGCCTTCCGGATATGCTTTCTACCATTGTCGGGGCTTTGAGAGCAGGATTCAGTTTTCCGCAGGCTTTGAAAACGGTCGTAGATGAATCGCATAATCCCATCAAAGATGAAATGGAGACGGTACTGAGGGAAATGAAATACGGAAGCAGTATGGAAGAGTCCTTACACCGCCTATATGATCGAATGCCCAGTGAAGATTTGGACCTTATGATCCAGGCAATTTTAATACAGAGGCAGGTCGGCGGGAATTTAGCGACTGTGCTCGAGAAAATCATGGATACGATTCGCGAACGGACGAAAATCCAAAGGCAGATAAAAACATTAACGGCTCAAGGTAGATTATCCGGCATTGTCATCGGATTACTTCCGATTATACTCGCTCTGGTTCTTTTTGCTATAGAGCCTGAGTATATCGGAACGTTGTTCACGCATCCTGTCGGGATTGCGCTGCTTATCGCAGGTGCTATCTCCGGCAGTATCGGTTTCTTCTTGATTCGAAAGCTCACAACGATTGAGGTGTAAGCAGTGATTTATATGACATTTTTTTTCTTCATCACTTTACTTGTTTATGGTTTAGTCGTTTATCAGGCTGAAAAGCGTTCCCGAATAAACAAGCGTTTATCAACTGTGTTTATGGGTGAGGGTGAAATGGCCTCCACCTTGGAGTCAGCTCTTAACGAATCAAAGGGAGCTCATCCTCTCGGTGGAATTTTTTCAGCCTTGTTCAAGCAGCTGAAAAGAGTTTTTCAAAGAAAGTTATCAACGGAAAAAGCGGAAAAATTAGATGTTAAATTATTGAAAGCAGGCAATCCATTTGGGATGACGGCGGTGGACTTTAGAATCATCCAGGTGGGCTTATTTTTACTCATTCCGGTCGCTACCACTGTCTATGGTGTATTACTTGGCTTGCAGTCTTTATTATTAGCACTATTAATAGTAGCTGGAGTTGCTCTTGCACATTATCTACCTCACTATTATTTGAAAAAGAAAGCACAAATCCGGAGTAAGAACGCCTTGAAAGAACTGCCTGACTTTTTAGATTTATTGACAGTCAGTTTAGAAGCAGGGTTGGGATTTGATGGGGCCATCAGCAAAGTGGTTATGAAAAAACACGGTGTATTATCGTATGAATTCAGAAGGTGTCTGGAAGAAATCAGGCTTGGGAAAACAAGACGGGAAGCGCTGTCTGGTATTCGAGAGAGGATTTTATCCGATGAAATCAAGTCTTTTATCAGCAGTATCATCCAGGCGGAGAAGCTAGGGGTAGGGATTGTGCAAGTGTTGCGTGTCCAGTCTGCAGAAGTAAGGGATCAGCGAAAACAAAGAGCGGAAGAAGCGGCTATGAAAGCTCCGATCAAAATGCTTTTTCCTCTTGTTCTCTTCATCTTTCCGAGTTTATTCATCGTTTTATTAGGCCCGGCTCTTATTCAATTCATATCTACTTTTTCTGGCCGATAGATTCCTGTGGAATAAGTAAAATCAACATTTATTACTAACTTGATTTTTAACTGAAAGACTCTGTTAAGTTTAGTGTTGATTTATTCGTTTTGAGACTCTCTAGGTGCGCGGCCCCTTCCCCGACGACTCTGCACTGAATTCAATTCTTTTTTAAAACAGAAAATATCAACACCAGCCTTTAACAGAGCCAATTTAAAAAGCTGGATCCTTAAATCAGGATCCAGCTTTTTTTGCAGTCATTTATTTGAATACGCCGAACGCTTTTCCGACCGGCAGAGTGACCTTTCCGAAATGCGTGTTCAAGACGCTTGCAGCTGAACCATAGAAACTGAAGATCGCAATCAAGAATTCAGAGATCGCCGCAAATTGGTGCATCGCTTCTTCTGCAATTCCCAATGTAGAGAATGTCAGTCCAATAAATAGGAAATCGATAAGTACAAAAATGATGAACAATACTTTGTGGGTTTCCATAGCGCCGATGGTCATGAAAATACTGAATATCAAGTATCCGATGAAGGCGATGCCCAGCTGTTTTGGATCAGCAGCGGCAGCAGCAGCTTCTCCGAAGACCCCGTACTGGATCAACCAAGAAGTTCCTACGCCTAACCAGAATAATCCGAAAGCTCCGAATGCAGTCGTTCCGAACGTATTGTTATGTTTTGCATCTAATACACTAGCGATTAATTGAGCAAATCCTCCGAGAAAAATCGCCCATGGGAGAACGAAGGATACGCCATCAGTCCATCCGAGCTTTGCTGATGATGCTACAAGTGTGACCATTGCCAATCCGAACAACCCGAAAGCGGAAGGGTCAGCAGATGTCATTTGAATTTTTTGAGTCGTTTGCGTTTGATTCATGATGATACCTCCTAAAAAACATACTTGTCTAACTTACCTCATGGAAAGGTGGTCATGCAATAGAAAATTGTATGTAAGCGAAACTTTCACAATTTCATATGGAAGACTGAAAAGCATAGGTGTATGAAGGGATAGTGATGTGGACATATTAATTAAAAATGGATATTTCGTTAGATTATAGTAGATTGTTGAGCGAAAAACCCAAGCTCTTTTTCTTACTGTTAATATCCTGATTAATATAGAGAGTCATTTGTATCTCAGAAAAAGAAGGGGATTTCTATGATTGAAAGGTATATCATTTATCATCAAGAAAAGAGTGGTGTGGTCAGGCATGTGACCATTTATTCCTCCCACCGTCAAAAAGCGAAACAGATGTTCCTGAAGAAACACCCGAACTCCAAAATTATCAACATCCATCTTGTGTAAAAACAGTTTAAGGCCCCATCCGATGATGGGGCCTTAATTGTTTGACTGAGTTATTGGTGTTTGAACACATTTTTTTTCAAATATGATTGGAAGGTAGAAAACAGTCCTTGTGCAGGTTCAAAACTTGCGAAGGGAAAGGACTCAGATAATTCATAAGCGACTGTCGTACCAGTTACTTCGTGAGAAACGAGTAATAGAGGTTTGCCGGTAGGGCTTTGATCTCCAGCAATGAATTTCAACCCTTCAGGTCCGCTGTCCCCTTTTACTGACCCATCTTCAGCGGAAAAGTCCCGGGTCGTGAAGTAAGTGACGAACTTCGGCTGTTCAGGCTCGTCTACATTGTAAACCATGATTCCGCACTGACGCTCCAAGCCGATAAACGCGTATGTTTTACCATTGATGACGCCCGTGGTCGCTGTTTCTGGTTCAGGGCCTTTATCATCACTTCTGTCTTTCTTTTCGTTGGTATCATTACTCGCATTGAAGTGTTCAGGAAGCATTTCTGAAGTTACGTTTTCAAATTCATTTCCGCTGTCATAGATTCGGCTGAAATCATCTGTTTCATACACGGAGAAAGATCGGCTCCCATAGCTGTATAAGGCCTGGTAGCTTCCGTCTTTCGACTGTCCCATTGTTGATGTAACTTTCAACCTTCCCAACTGGTCATCGTTCCATAATCCATCTTCCACCATCTGGTCCAGCTCTTTTTGTGAGTATCCTTCGTAGTAACTGGCATCTAAATGAATATCCCGATCAGGGTCAGCGATCAAATCTTTGATGCGCACCTCTTCTGAGAATCCGTCATAGTCTCGCGCGTCTCCTTCATTGGGAGTCAATACATAATTTTCACCCTCCATCGAGAATAACGCGATCCCATCCGGCTGGTGCATCCCTAAAACCGGAGCAGGTTGGATGTTGATAGAGCTTGATGTATTGGAAGCGTCAATCCCATTACCTTCCAGGGAATGATCTTTGAATCCTAAGCCATGGATGTGGGTCACCTCTTTATCTACCAAATCCAGTTCCGCTACTGCATTATTTTCTTGTAGTGAAACGTAAGCCTTTTTCCCATCGGGTGTCACTTGTATGTATTCAGGTTCGAAGTCTTCCGCATGGGAAGCACCTGGACTGTAGATACGGACATCTTCATCGATTTGTTCCTCGGTCAACGACGTGAAATCAATGGTATCGACCATTCTGTTTTTCAATCCCTTACTGACATCCATGAGAGTTATGCTGCCTTCGGGGTCGGTAGAGTAAGTGTCATCAGGTTCCCCTTCATTCGCGACCAAAAGCTGGTTTCCATCAGGTGTGAATGTGACCATGTCAGGCAGTGCGCCCGCTTTTTCATAATCGATGAAGTCTCCATCTGTAGTGAAGAACGCAATGACCCCATTATCGGTTTTTTGTTTGTTAGGAATGGCCACGGCTACATAGGGCTCGGTCGGGTGGACTGATACACTGGTCAAATCTCCTGGTTGGAATGTACCTAAATCTATGTTCGAAAGCATGATTTTTTTATGTAACTTCAAGCCCTTGCCTTCGCCTTTTCCGATAGTTAATATATCCAGGGACTGATCAGCACCGTTTACAACGAAAACTCGTTGAGTATTGGAATCGTAATCCAGAATTTCAGCACCGCCTTCATCCAGACCAGCGCCGCTGTCATAACGACCGTGGACAGAGATGGTGAGATTATCTCCATTTGAGTACTCAGGGTATTTGTTGACATCCTCCGCTGCCAAAGATGTGGTTGGCGCAGCGATCATAGCCAAAAGTGCCGGGACTAAAACTTTCTTTTTGTTCATTATGTATACCTCCTTCATCATTTCCAATTCTATGATGAAGGAAGTCTGTTAGGATGCTTTTGTTTTTTTGTTAAATCTTAGTAAAAAATCAAGAAGAGGTAAGTTTGAACATAGTGATTTCCGGCATATTAAGAACCCGGAGAGGTAGTACACTTAATCCTAAACCTCGATTCACATAAAGTTGATTTCCTCTCTCTCCATACTCATCATCAATCCATCCATCCACATGGGACTCATCCTTTGCCAGTAAATCTTTATAAGACCATTGGGGAGTGAATGGTACACTGATTTGGCCGCCGTGTGTATGACCCGCCACCGCAAGAGGCGCACTTCCTGCAGGCAGTTTGGCGAATACTTCAGGGTTGTGCATAAGCACAATTCTCGGCGCATGTTGAGGTGGGATATCTATTGCTTTTGAAACATTCGTTTTTTCCGGCCAGAATGCGCCGACACCCGTCAAGTATAACTTGTCTTCGGCGCTGCTTTCGGTATCGTTGCCTTTTTCTAAAGGCGTGGTTTCGTTATGCAGAATTTCTACTCCGATTGATTGCAGTTGAGAAGCTACCTGTTGAGCTTTCTTTTCATTCGGGTCACTCGTTTTTTTACTCATGGCATAGTCATGGTTGCCAAGCACAGCATATACAGGAATATTTGCTTCTGTGAGAGGGCGCAATCCATCGATTACCGTCTCCATTTCTTCACTGTTTCCTTTAGTTGGATGATAAATATAATCTCCTGTGATCAGTACGGATGCCGGGTCTTTTTCTATGATCTTTTCGACGACTCTAGGGAGGATTGATTCGTTGTCCATCCACATCCCTACTTGAAAATCACCGATGACCGCTATTTTTTCCCCTTCCCACTGGGGTGGAAGGTTTTGAATTTCAGCTTCCTCTTCTTGCACATTGATCAAATAAGGTTCGATCAGACCCCAGATCAACACTATGGATAGAAGCAGTGCTGTGAAAATACCGATTTTCTTTATTATCTTCTTCATTAAATAACTCTCCTTTTAAGTTTAACTGTTCAAGGAGTGTACCCGGTAAGTACATAGTTTTAACGTAATATCAATGAAAGAAATTAAACTGCATTCTGGATAAGTGAGTATTTATGGAATTGAGCGGATCAGTCTGCAGACACGTGCGTTTATAACTTTGTTTGTAAAGGAATGAAGGTAAGAGAATGATGAAAAAGGAGGCTTGGAATGAAACGATATGATTTGATTGTCATAGGTTCGGGGTCCGCTGGGTCTGTAGCCGCTGCGAAGTGTGAAAAGGCAGGGTGGAGCGTCGCCATGATCGATCATCGTCCGTTTGGCGGCACTTGTGCCTTGAGAGGGTGTGACCCGAAGAAAGTATTGGTAGGGGCAGCCGAACTGATTGACTGGAACAATCGTATGGAAGGGAAAGGAATCAATTCAAAATCCTCTATCCAATGGAAAGATCTCATGCAATTCAAGCGTACATTCACAGAAGGTATACCGGAGGAAAAAGAGTCATCCTTAAACGAGCAGGGGATTGATACTTATCACGGAAAAGCTTTCTTTACTGGTGAAAACAGCATAAATGTCGAAGGTGAGGACCTTGTGGGTAGTAAAATTTTAATTGCTACGGGAGCGAAGCCAGCTCCATTGCCTATCGAAGGCAGTGAACATTTGACTTATAGTGATGATTTCTTAGAATTAGAAGAATTACCAAATCGGATTGTTTTTGTTGGTGGCGGATATATTTCCTTTGAATTTGCTCATATTGCTGCAAGAGCAGGGTCTGAAGTTCACATTATTCAGAGAGGTTCACAACCTTTGAAAAACTTCGACCCGGATCTGGTCGAGATGCTGGTGGAAAAATCTAAAGAGATCGGGATCCACATCCACCTCAATCACGAATTGAAGTCATTGGACAATGAAAATAGCGTATTCCACTTGCACGCTGAGCATAAAGGTGAAATGGTTTCTTTTGAAACAGATCTTGTCGTGCATGGAGCAGGAAGAGTCCCGGCTTTGGATATGGATTTAGAAAAAGCCGGTATTGAAGCAAATGAAAAGGGGATTGTAGTCAATGATTATTTACAGAGTATCAGCAATCCTCACATTTATGCGGCAGGCGATGCAGCAGCAACAGAGGGGCCGCCACTCACTCCAGTTGCAAGTACTGAATCTCATATCGTCGCCTCCAACATGTTGAAAGGGAATAAAAAGCGGTTGGAGTTCCAGGAAACACCTTCAGTCGTGTTCACCGTCCCTAAACTGGCATCAGTAGGTATGAATGAAAATGAAATAGACCAATCCGGCCGGAAGGTTAGTGTGGATTTTACAGAAACGAGGGATTGGTTTACGTATAGAAGGACCAATGAACAAACGGCAGCTTATAAAATTTTGATCGATGAGGAATTGGATCAAATTGTCGGCGCGCACTTGATCAGTAATGAAGCAGATGAGCTCATCAATCATTTTGCAACTGCCATACGCTTCAATATTCCTATAAAAGAATTGAAGAAAACGTTGTTCGCATATCCGACGGCTGCGTCGGATATAGGGCACATGTTGTAAGAAAGTATTTGATTAAAATAAAAACCAAGTTCTAATAAGAACTTGGTTTTTAGTAGATTTAATTCGTTTGATCAGCAAGTTTTACAAGCGCATGAGCGATGTGTTCACGCTCTTCTTTGTTAGATACATTCCAAATTTCATTAAGAACTTTTTCTTCGCGGTTTCTCGGCTCTTCGTGCTTTGCTAAATAATCAGCTACACGCTTCGCTCCTTTTGTAAGGCCTTCTTCACCTAAACCGAGTTTTTCACCTTTATGGACCTGGTCACCTAAATAGTCCTTGAATGTCTGGAAGCTTTGCATAATTTCCTCTTTTTTATCTTCCTGCATGTTCGCAGCTGCTTGTTTCGGGTCTTTATTTTCCATTATATCCACTCCTTTAATTGGTCTTAAAAGGCATTTACCACTTAATGGGAATCAGCAAACATAAAAATGAAAGATAATATGGAAGTTGCTTGGCAGGTCTTTCATTTTCATTTTTGAAATATTTGTGGTAGATTTTATATGTGGTGAGAAGAAAAAAAGCTTTTCACTATTGATTAACGCTTCTTGAACGATTTAAAATTTCATACAAATTTGGTAGCAATGAGCTGAACAATAGAGTTAGACATAAGCCAAAAAAGATCCTCCCTGGGTCTTTTTTGGCTTTTTTTATTGTAAAAAATAGGAGGATTCATATGACACATCATCACTCACAATCAAACAACCACCCTTCTCATCTCCTAAACAGCGTGTATCTATTAAGGAAAAGCCATGCAGCCTATCAACATGCAAAAATTACAGTAGAAGAAGGTTCACCAATATCAGATGAAATTTGTAAGTTGGCAGTAAAGATATGTACAGATTGTGTTCAGACGTTGAAAGACATGGATGTAAATGAAAAAGATGCCCGGTTCATCCTTTGTCATTTGAATTTGAAGCTTTGTAAAGATCTTTATCTCGTCAGCAGTAGTTAAAAGGTCGGGATAAAGAGAGGTATTCACATACAAGGTATTCTTTTTGTATAAACAATCGAGGGTTACACAGTCATCCAGATTTCAACTCCTCTTTGCCCTCCAATTATTGAAAAAGATAGAAGCGTTAATCATCCCATATGAAGCAGGGGGATACGAATGGAGCATGGATTAGAGAAAAAAGTAGAAAGACTCAGAAAGGATCTCTATGAGCTATATAAGGAGGACCCGACTAACCCTGAAGTTGTAAAACTCTCTCAGGAGTTGGACGAATTGCTTAACCTTCTTCACAAAATGGATATGCATTTATCTTAATAAAAGGTACATAATGAATTACTTAAAAGCCCGGGGTGTATTTACATCCCGGGCTAACATTTGGAGGATCGGTTTCTTAGCTTTGCTAATGGATTATGTATTCTTAAAGCCGCTTTATAATCGATTTGCTAAATGGGCATCAAGAACTGCAAATGGATGATGGAAATACCCCCGAGATTTTTCTTGGGGGTTTTTTATTGTTCCATTTATCTACAGAGAGAGGTTAACGAATTCTACTATCTAACTTAATATGGAAAATGATAGAATAAATGGATATTGTAGAAGGGAGGGGACTTTCATAAAAAGACAGCTTAATGATCGAGAAAAGGCGATTGAATTGATCTTAAAGGAATCCATTCGTGAAAAGTCCATGGTTTTGGGAATTGATGGGCTCAGCCGTTCAGGCAAATCGACATTTTCACAAATGCTGGCCGAAGTTTATAAAGAAAATTCCATGCCGTATGAGATTATACATATGGATGACCATATTGTTCCTAAGGAAAGAAGGTATCAGACAGGTTATGAGGAATGGTATGAATATTATTCATTGCAGTGGGATGTGTCCTATTTAAAAAAGAACCTGTTCAACCGCTTAAAAGATGCGGATCGAATTGAGCTCGACTCTGTGAATCAATCGGTCACATACAAAATCCCAAGGCCGGGAATTGTGGTCATAGAAGGGGTTTTTCTACAAAGACCTGAATGGAAGGGGAGCTTTGATAAACTCATTTATCTGGATTGTCCAAAAGAAAAAAGGTTTGCAAGAGAAAGCGAGGAAGCCCGAAAGAATATAAGTAAATTTCAAATGCGGTATTGGAAGGCTGAGGACTATTATCTTAACCATATAAGCCCATTGGAAAAGGCTGATTGGATTATTCGTCAATACTGAAGTTAAATGAACAAAAGGGTCCATTCTTAATTAAAGAATGGACCCTTTTGTTCATTTCACATTTAAAACGATAATAGCTCAGGTATGCTCTCTATCTCTTGAAGATTCACTTGAACACTCTTTACGGCTGTCCAAATATTGTTGAAATTCTTCTTTCGTGCGATCTGAATCCATCGCAGTTTTTACAACTTCTACCCAGTCAGGCGTTAAATTCTCGACACTCATAAAGATTCCCCCGTCTCATTAGGATTGGAACAACAAGCGACTATCTCTCTTTTTGTGACAAAAAATTCTGAAATATACTCTTATTCTACACGAGATGTTACTGGGAAGTAAACGAAATCTGAAAGAAATAAAGGAGACCAATAGATAAGATGAAGCGAAAGTAGTACCGTATACTACTTTCGGAGGGGGTACATATAGTTCTTTTCCGTCTCTTATTTAAAACCTTTAGTGAATAGCTAAACGAGCGTTGTAAAGAGATAATGAATAGTAAGAAAATTCAGAGGAGGAACCGAGGATGAGAATATTTTATGCTTTCGTCATAGCCATTCTTTTGATGGCAGGGTTTGGAGGGCTCGCCCCGTCTCATGCACAATATCAAGCTGCGATTGGCCCGGATCTATTGGAGAAGATGAAAACAAGTTCCGATCATTATGAGGTAATCGTTACGTTTAAAGGAGATGGAGCACCTACAACAGAACAAACAGAAGTTCTTGAAACCGTTGGTGTAGATACAGGTCTTACCCTGGAGAGCTTGCCGATGGCAGGCGTACTAGCTTCCAAAGAACAAATTGAAGCTTTATCTTCAAATGAAGAAGTCCGTTCTATTTATTTGAACGAAAAACTGGAATATTTCAATTCTGACGCGACCGCACTTACAGGTGTCGATAAGCTGCGCACGGATGACTCTATGAGAAAACAAAACGGAGGACTTCCGGTTTCCGGAAAAGATATTGGGGTCGTCGTTAACGATAGTGGAGTAGACGGTACACACAAAGATCATGAATTCGAAAAGAATTTGGTGCAGAACGTACTCGGTTCGACCAACTTGAATAGTTTGTCCCCTGGGTTACTACCAGTTACTTACCAGGAAGATGTGGCGAATACAGATACCAACTCCGGTCACGGTACACACGTGGCGGGTACGGTCGGCGGTACGGGTGTCATGTCCAGTGGGAAGTATGAAGGCGCTGCTCCAGGAGCAGATTTGATCGGTTACGGATCCGGCGGAGCACTATTCGTCTTGGATGGAATAGGCGGGTTCGATTATGCGATTACACACCAGTCTCAATACAACATCCGTGTCATTACAAATTCCTGGGGCTCCTCAGGTGACTTCGATCCGAATCACCCGATTAATGTAGCAAGTAAGAAAGCTTACGACCGTGGAATCACTGTCTTATTTGCGGCAGGTAACGAAGGTCCCGGCGAAAACACGCACAATCCATATGCTAAAGCCCCATGGGTCATCTCTGTAGCTGCTGGAGAAAAAGATGGAACACTTGCGGACTTTTCTTCCCGTGGAACAAAAGGTGTTGGTGGAACGTTTGAAATGGATGGAGAAACGTGGACATGGGCAGACGAACCTACGATTACAGCTCCTGGTGTAGATATCATTTCCACACGAGTGGTGGCACCAGTCAGTTCATTGGCAGCAGCTGATGATGTAGAAGAATTGGACCCGGCTCATGTACCTTTCTACACAATGATGAGCGGTACATCAATGGCGACACCTCACGTTGCAGGTGTAGTAGCCCTCATGTTAGATGCAGAACCGACATTATCCCCTGATAACGTAAAAACGATTATTCAAACATCAGCAACGAATATGCCTGGATATGAAACTTGGGAAGCAGGAGCTGGATATTTGAATGCTTATGCTGCAGTGGACATGGCTTTTGGCAATGATACGTACGGGAACACTTTGAATATGGATCGTGAATTCAACAGCAATGTCGAAGCAGAAACAGAACGCAAAAGTTTTGCAGTGGATTATAATCCATCCACTCTCATTTCAGACAATCAATATGAATTCAATGTAGAACCTGGTCTTACGAGTTTAGTAGCTAAAGTTGACGCTCAAGGAGTGATGGGGGAGACGGGTAATCCGGTCAACCTTATCCTGATCGCACCTGATGGGACAGAATACAGCTCTGGAATCAGCCTGCTGTTCACCCTTTACACGGATCGTACCGTTTCTGTGAATGCTCCTATGCCAGGGGATTGGAAAGCAGAAATCAGAGGTCTTAGAGGGGATGAGCAGAACCCTACTTCCGGTGTCTCCTTCTCTGAAGATATCAACGGTAGCTTAGCATTTACAAAGGTCAGTGGTTTTGATGGATTGAATGATGTTGAAGGCCACCCGGCAGCTTCTGCTATTAAAATCGGTGTCAAAGAGCGCTTGTTTGATGGTAATAGCAAAGGGAACTTCAAACCTGACCAACTGCTGCAAAGAAAAGATTTAGCTGAATATCTTGTCATGGGAGCAGAGATTCAACAATCTCCACTTATGGATATTGCTGATGCACCGTCTCATTTGCTGCCTTTTGCTTCTGCTGTAACAGCTGAGGGAGCAGCTTTCCGTGATGAAACACAAACACAAAACGGAGTCATGGTATTGAAAGATGGGAAGTTCAAAGGGCAGGACAATGTGAACCGTGCAGAACTTGCCTATTCATTAGTACAGAGTCTCGGTTTGCAAGATCAAGCAGATTCGTTTGATGGAGAGGTTACTGTCCAATACAAAGATGAGCGTATTGCCATCAACGATGCTTCTGAAATTCCTGACCACTTGAAAGGGTATGTGCAATTGGCTCTTGACTTGAACATCATCAATGCTCATTTTGATGTAGCTCAAGGTCCATACGATACAGAACCAACCATTCAGGCAGAATTCCAGCCACAGGAAAACACGACACGTGGTGATTTCGCAGTAGCGATGAGCCGTTACTTTGAAGCATTTCTGAAATAATGGAAAGACCCAGCATAGATTGCTGGGTCTTTTATGGTTTTTAACAAGAAAACAAGCAATGTTTAGATAAAATGTAAGCCAGATTACAATTTTTGAATTCCCGCTTGAATTATAATAGAATTGTTACATCAAGTGGGGAGTGGAATTATCAGTATCGAAAATTTACAAGAAAAGATAGAAAAAACGAGACGATGTATGTACCGACTTTATTCAGAAAACCCATCAAACCCTAGAGTCATAGAGGTCTCCCAATCCTTGGATGAATTATTGAACGAACTTGGGAGAAAATTAGAGACCGAAGACATCTTAAAACAAAAAGCACATAAATGAAGCCGGGTCATGGGACCCGGCTTCATTTATTGGGAACGGACAACCAAAAAAACTCCTTCCGTAATGGAAGGAGTTTATAAGTTGATCAGTTGCCGTACCATGCTTTATGCGCTTGAATTTCATCATCGTGCTCTTGATCCCAGTAGTCTACTTCATAAGAGTAGTCATAATTCATGATACATTCGATGCCGCTCCCTTGAGCGTCATGCCCCAGGCCGTAGTTGTGAGAAAATTCGTGTTGAGCTGCACGCCACGTATTTTCAGCACCCTGGTCAAGGTTGACACTGACAGCACTTCCGTATGGAGAACTTTGGTATACATAAGCAATTCCGCCAGCGTTGAAGTTGGAATCTTTTGTGAACCCGACAACGAAGTCATACCCTTGGCCATTCCAATCCTGATCAAGGTCTTGAAGAATCTCAGAAGCATTGTTTCCTTCTGAAGACCATTGAGCGAAGGCTTGTACTTCTAAATCGATGCCATGATCTCGGACGAAGGCGTTATCCGCATTTTCAACGATGTTTTGTGTGAATGTCTGCCAGTCACTGCGGGCTGCACGGTATTCTTCATCGGCAGCGATCAAAACGGTTGCAGTACGGTCACCGGAAGTATCATCGCCTCCGCCGGAACCGGAACCATCATCTCCGCCACCGCTGCAGCCGAACAAGCATAAGCCAGCTTCACGATTTTTCTGAGTTTCTTTGGAATCATTTTGACCTAATAGTTGATCCAATAGATTCCCCTTCGTTTTCTCAATGACTTTCTCACCGATTTTCACACCATTTTCATTCAAAATATCAGCATTGGATGCTTCTTCCACAAGCGCAGGAACATCGAATGTCTGTTTTCTTTCGATTTCAGCTTTAGGGAGTACATCGCTGATTTCAACCTCATTCCCTTGAGAATCGACAGCTTCCTGATGAGAGTGAGTGTGAGTGTGTGAGTCTGCTCCAGCGATTGAAGGGAACAGCGTCACAGATAACGCTAAAGATAATGAAATAAGACCTTTTGCTTTCATGCTTTCTTCCTCCTCAAAAATATGTATGAAATGAACCTATTCAAAACTATCACACTATAATATATTTTTGCGGGGGAAAATAGGATGAATTTTATTATATTCATAGGTTTAGTAAGGACCTTGTCATTGTTTTAATCCCATTTAATTCCATGCAACGTTCATTTGGGTGAAACGACTAAGCTCGGGGTCATTTGGGGCAGACCTTGAGAAGGTTTATTATTTATAGAATTTTTCTTACAATGGTGTGTATATCTATTCACATAGAAAGAGAGGGGATTTTTTGTCGAAGAAACATATGCCTGTTTTCGTAGCACTATTACCCTTATTGATCATGATTGTCGGTATGGGATTCACCATCATCCAGTTTGAAGGTGCGCCACACATTCCATTGCTTCTGGGAGCTTTTACAGCATCCATCATCGCATTGGTCTTCGGTTACTCATGGAATGAGATAGAGAAAAGCTTTTACACTGGAATACATAAATCACTTCCTGCTATCGTCATCCTTCTCCTTGTCGGCTTGATCATAGGTTCTTGGATAGGGGGCGGCATTGTCGGAAGTTTGATCTACTATGGTCTGGAAATCATTTCACCTGCTTATTTCCTTGTATCGATCATGGTTCTCTGCACCGTAGTGGCTCTTTCAATCGGAAGTTCCTGGTCCACGATGGCGACCATCGGTGTCGCTGGCATGGGGATCGGAATCAGTATGGGAATTCCTGAACCTATGGTTGCAGGAGCCATCATATCAGGAGCGTACATGGGAGATAAGATGTCTCCACTCTCCGATACGACAAACCTGGCTTCAGGAATTGCTGATGTACCGTTATTCCAACATATCAAGCATATGCTGTACACGACGATCCCGGCTTACGTTCTCGCTTTGGTGATCTTCTTCCAGATGGGTCGTGGGTTTTCTTCTTCAAGCCTTAATGGAGGAAGTATAGAAAAAATAATGGAAGGGCTTCAGCAACATTTCGTCATTTCTCCTTGGCTCCTCCTTGTTCCTCTGGCTGTCATAGGTCTTGTCTTATTGAAGATACCAGCGCTGCCCGCGCTGAGCTTCGGAGTCATTCTCGGGTTCCTCTGTCAAATCTTCATCCAGGGCGATCTTGTAGGAACATCAGTTATCACCTTGTATGATGGATACAGCATACAATCAGACAATGAAATGATCAGCAGTCTACTGAACCGGGGCGGTTTGAGCAGTATGATGTATACCATCTCCTTGACGATCGTCGCCATGATTTTTGGCGGTGTACTTGAAGGGGCCGGGATGCTCGAGCGGATGATGGACGGTATGGCATCGCTGGTCAAATCAGCAAAAGCGTTGATTCCGACCACGATCCTTACTTCCTTCAGTACCAATATCCTTATGGCGGAACAATATATTTCCATCATCATCCCTGCCAGGATGTATGCGTCGACGTATACGAAGTATCAATTGGATAGAAGAAACCTCTCACGTGCTGTGGAGGATGGCGGAACGGTCACTAGTGTCCTCGTCCCCTGGAACACCGGAGGGATCTTTGTAGCGGGAACGTTAGGGGTTCCAACCCTTGCTTATGCTCCATACGCTTTTTTCAACCTGGCGACTCCTTTGATTTCAATATTTTTCGCTTTGATCGGATTCAGCATCATTAAAGCGAAGCTGGATGAGAAAAAAGGTGTTTCCGAGAACTATAAACAAACGAAATCAGGGTAAAGCATGAAGCAAGACGCCTGAAATTCTTATCATTTAAGTGCTCCTATACTTGGGAGCACTTTTTCTTTCTGAAAAAATGATGATGTGATGTATGTTACATTTATAATAATTCGATATTATCTACAAGATTTAACATCATTTAGAGGGGGGGTAGAAATGAAATGGAAAGGGGTATGGGTCATCACTATTTTCGTCAGTTTCTTTTTCGTTTTCTGCATCACCGAGAGAATACAAGAAAACAACGTCAGTTTAAGTATGGAGAAAAGTGAAGTAACGGGTAACCATAATAGAAGTCACGCTGAACTACCCCAGGGGATGAATGCATTTTTCACTAGTGACATACAATTACATAGTCACAAACTGGAATTATTGAAAAATAAGAGAATGAGTGTCATTGAGGATTATGATAAACACATACCTGCACAAAACGTTGAATCGGAAGACTTGGAATATCTTAAAGATAAGATCCTCCCTGCTTATAAGGAAATCATAGATGAAGTCATCATCATCGTGGATTATTATAATGTAATTGAAGTAAGAAATTTGGATATGAACTTTAATCTAACTTTAATCCCAGGGTGAAATCCTTATATATGAAATATTACGAGGGGGCGTCTCAAGAGTACCAGGCGATGGTCAACGTATTACAGGGATATGAGAGAGGCAATAAAAACCAAATAGAAAAGAGCGAAGAGCAATTTGACCTCGCTGACACAACTTTTCAAGAATTTGGAGAAATGATGAGAAAATAAACGTATATGGTATTTAACGGAATATAACACTTGAATGATCATCATACAAATAAATATTCTCAATATTGTGAAATGAAGTTGAAAATAAGAGGAAGGTCTTATATCATTAGTTTTATAACAAGCTTCAAATCTTTGTTTTCCCTAGAGGAGTGAGCCTATGTTAAAGGAATCAGATTTTGAGACGGAAGAACTCAAACAACAATGGATCAAAGTAAGAAATAAGAAATTGGAAGAGATGGCCCAATATGTACAGAGGTACTTCCATTTGACTAAAGTGAGAGAAAATAAGAGCAGTTATGAAGTCCAAGGGTATTTTTATCAGCCGAGCTTCGGTGAAGTGAGAATGGCCTTTGAATTCAGTTATGAAAATGTAGCTAAATTCACTGATCTTTTCGATGATCCAGTGGAACAACAATGATGATGAAAAGCCCATCGACTCTTTTACCAGTCGAAGGGCTTTTTTTATAGGCCCTGTTATTGCTTAGTGTTGTTATTTTACATGTGAGCTCATATCATCTCTTTCTGTCCTGGAATTTGTAGGAGACGGCCTTAGGAATGACTCCCTTTCCGTGGGGTACCGTGAGCCTCCTCAGGCTGCGCCTTCCGGGGTCTCACGATGTACCTTTATCCCACAGGAGTCTCGCCATTCTAAAAGGCCGCCTCTTCAAAGTAGAAGAGTCAGAAAGGCCATAACCGAAATCCGTTGCGTTACACCAACTACGAACGGGATGGCAGGGAAAACAGGTAGACTCCTGCGGGAAAAAGGAACAAGGTGAGACCCCGGAGAACGAAGTTTGAGGAGGCTCAGCGTTCCCCGCGGAAAGCGGACTGTTTTCCCTGCCATCCCATGCTCTGAATAAATAACGGACCGAACACCTATTCCAGACGGGGACTATTTAGTAATCGTTTAAAATATCAACTACAGACTTTAACAGAGCCTTTTTATAAAGGAGAAGTGCACATGCTTGAATTTCATACGATCGATTTGAAGAGAGATCGGAATAGAATTCTTCAATTCAGGAGGAACTCATTTATAGAAAGCTTCGGGGATTGCTCTTCATTTGATAAAAATGAATACCTTACTTGGATAGCAGGTAAAGTCAGAGAGTTTCCAGATGGCTTTGTCGGAGTATGGGACCAAAACCGATTGATAGGTCAAGTCGAGTGTTCTATCAGGATGCATGAAGGTGAAAGAATTGGTTATGTGCATCTATTTTATTTGATTTCTGAAAAACGGTCGATGGGACTTGGGGTAAGGCTTCACGAGTATGCTTTGCACTTTTTTCAAAAACATCACGTGAAAGAATTCCATCTAAGAGTTTCCCCGAACAATTCAAGAGCGTTGGAGTTTTATAAAAAAATGCAAATGAAATACTGTGGATCAGAACTAGACGGTAAAGTAATCCGGATGAAGGGGAAGGTGTAATATACTTAGATCAAGCGATGACAGGTCGGGCACATTTGCGCATGCGGTTGACGTTTCACGGAGTCTAATATTTCGTGCATGTCTTCGTTGCTTTTCTTCATATACTTCAGAAAGTCCTGAAAAAGGTGGAGAGCTTATGGAGACAGAGCTGACCGGACGTATTGTAACTCCTGGAGACCCTGGTTATGAAGAAGCAAGAACAAACTTGAATTTATTCCATGCGAAATACCCGGATATCATCGTCTTTTGTCAAAATGAACAGGATGTCATCAATGCCTTGACCTATGCACGTGAACGGGAAACCCCTTTCAGAATCCGGGGAGGCAGGCATAGTTATTTGAACTTGTCTTCCATTGATCAAGGAATGGTTATAGATTTAAGTGATATCAACCATGTGAATGTCGAAGGAGACATGGCTGAAGTCGGTCCCGGTGCAGACTTGGAACGTGTGTATAAAAAGCTTTGGAAGCACCGGCTGGCTCTGCCGGCAGGTACAGAATTCAGTGTAGGAGTGACCGGTCTCACTACCGGAGGGGGGATCGGTTACTTATCAAGGGCGTTCGGACTTACTTGCGATTTGCTGAAGGAGGTCCGGATTGTACTTGCTGATGGTAAAACAGGGGCTAAAGCAGTGGCAGCCGATCGTAAAAACCACCCTGGACTCTTTTGGGCAATACGTGGTGGTGGAGCAGCGAATTTCGGCATCATCACCAGCTTGAAATTCAAGGTAAAACCGATTGGGGAAGTGTCGATATTCACGGTGGATTGGGATTTCGATCATTTTGAGGATGTGTATCAAACATGGCAGACTTGGGCACCATTCACCGACGAGAAACTGACGTCTTCTATTGAACTGAAGACGAAGAAACAAGATACATTGACTGCAGAGGGGCAGTATATCGGCCCGAAGGAAGAATTGATCAAATTGATTCAGCCACTAATTAAACAAACGGATCCTCGATCTGTCAAAGTTGCAGAAGTGCCATTTAATCGAGCATTCAAATACTTCAATTACCCTGCTGGAAATGAACCTGCTTACTTCAAAAGATCAGGATCTTTCGTCCATCAGTTGATTCCTCCCAGAGGCATTGCCATCATGAAGAAGTTTTTAGAGAACTCACCGAATGAAGACAATGTGATTTGGCAGCAGGCACTTGCCGGTGCCGTGCAGGAGAAGCGTCCTTCAGAAACCGCCTTTTTCCATCGTAACGCCCTCATTGCACAAGAATACAATTCCACCTGGAAACATGAACATTTAGCGAGGAGAAACGTCATCTGGGTGGAAGCATTGAGAAAACAAATGGCACCCTACACCCAAGGGGACTATGTCAATTGGCCGGATTTGTCCATACACGACTGGCCTACATCGTACTACGGGGACAATTTTGAGAGGCTTCGGGAAGTGAAGACAGAAGTGGATCTTTATAACGTCTTCCATTTCCCTCAGAGTATCCCGCCATTGTAATCGTTTGGGACAGCTTTTATAAGCTGTCTCTTTTTTTTGGTAAAAGGAAGGCTGTGATGTTAAAAACACTTTTTATTGGAATTTTCCGAATTTAGTGTGATTTCTATGATACGATGAAGTAAGTCCATTCAAAAATGAATAAGCAGGAATCAGTCATATACCCGCTTTTTATAATGATTTAGCAGCAAGTTATTCAAAAATGAATAAAGGAGCGAATTCCATTGAATGATGAAGAGTACAAAGTACTATTACATTCGCTTAAAGAAGATATTCTTGTAACAGATACGAATGGGATCATAGTGAATGTGAGTCACGGGACAGGTTCTGTTTACAACGTGAATGCAGAGAACTGGGTGGGGAGGTCGGTCTATCAGTTAGAGAAAGAAGGGCACTTCACACCTTTGGCAACTCCACAAGTGCTGGAGAAGAAAGAGAGAGTCACTTTTGTTCAAACGACTTCTGAAGGGAACAAGCTACTCGTCACAGGACTCCCGGTTTTTGATGAGAATAAGGATATTGCCCGGGTCGTCAGCTACTCTCATGATGTGACGGAATTGATGGAAATCAAGGCCGGGATGGAGGAATTGACTTCGGAAATTGAAAGAGTCCGGAAAGAATTGGACTTTTTGAAAGACCAAAGTGAAGGGTGGTTCGTTGCCAAAAGTGCAGCCATGAAGAAAGTGATGGCTTCTGCGAATCAAGTTGCTGGATTTGATGTCAATATCCTTCTATTAGGGGAATCAGGAGTAGGTAAATCCGAGCTGGCCAGAATGATCCATTCTAAGAGTGGGCGATCCGAAGGTCCTTTTATTGAAGTCAATTGTGGTGCAATTCCAGATAGCTTATTCGAAGCGGAATTATTCGGATATGAAGGCGGAGCTTTTACAGGTGCATCGAAGCATGGAAAGAAAGGTTTTGCAGAATCAGCACACAATGGAACTCTTTTCTTAGATGAGATCGGAGAGCTTTCAATGGCCAACCAAGTGAAAGTCCTTAAACTGACTCAAGATAAAACGTTTTATCCCGTAGGGGGGAGAAAGGAAATTCATTCTGACTTCAGGCTCGTGACCGCAACGAATAAAAAGTTGAAAGAAGCAGTCCTACATAATGAGTTCAGAGAAGACTTGTACTTCCGTTTGAACGTTGTTCCATTGACGATACCTCCGTTAAGGGAAAGAAAAGAGGATATCCTTCCTTTGATTTATACGTTTCTGAATATATTCATGAAACGTTATAAACTGGAGAAAGTCTTCAGCAGTGAAGCCCTACATCAATTACTTGCCATGGAGTGGAAAGGGAATGTCCGTGAGTTGATCAACTTGATTGAGCGACTAGTCGTTACGACGTTGGATAAGGTTATCCAATCAGAACATCTCTCTTACCTTTTGGATGGTGAAGACCAGAGTGATTCATATTTGAATAATAAGAAAGAAACCTTGAAGGAAACGCTGGAAAAAGTAGAAAGAGAACGATTGATGGAAGCAAAATTGACGTATGGGACAACGACCAAAATGGCTGCCGCCTTAGGGATCAGCAAGCCCATCGTAGTCAGAAAATTGAAAAAGTACAACGTAGATTAATAAAAAGTGGCACGGTTCTTGCATGTATGAATAAGTAAGGGACCTAATTGTTTATAAAGAGCAATGTAGGAGAACCCGTATCCTTCCACCCATCGACTGTGACAGGGAGGATACTGTCCTTGAGGTTGTAAACGAACATGGAAAAACAAATAAAGCAGGGGGGAGCAAAAAGCGTCTGTAATAAATTCAATTAAAATAAAGGGGAGAAGCGAATGGAAGCTGAAAAAAGAAATGTGTATGATTCAAGAAGTACATTGGAAAAAGGTAGTCCAGGATCGAAGACCCGGGCGTTTTTATGGTTTTTCATCCCATCTCTTCTGGGAGTCCTGCTGTTTTTGTTACCGATTCCTTATGGTGGAAAAATAACGATTGGTGTAGGGGTAATGGCGGAAACGGTGCAAGCATACCTTGAACCTTTCCTCCCTGCGTTCATGACGATTGTACTTATCATCTCAGCGATCGTACCCGTTTGGGTGAAAGCTTTTAAACCTAAGAATTTAGCAGGCAATCCCTTTTTAAGCCAGTTATTTTCCATTCATCCTTTTTGGATTGTGACAAGGATCGTCGGGGCTGTTTTCGCAGTCATGACGCTCTATAGTTTTGGGCCGGCAATCATCACATCCGATGTCACAGGAGGGACGATGTTATATGCATTGGTTCCTGTATTGGCTGCCTGGTTCCTTTTTGCGGGGCTGTTTATGCCTTTGCTGATGGAGTTCGGCTTGATGGACCTGATCGGAACACTTCTTAGAAATGTCATGAGACCGGTATTCAAACTTCCCGGCCGTTCATCGATAGACGCCCTGGCCTCTTGGATGGGGGCTGGCACAGTCGGGGTATTGATTACAACGAAACAATATGAAGAAGGTTATTACACGAAACGGGAAGCTTCGATCATTGCGACGAACTTTTCTATCAACTCCATTGCATTCAGCTTGGTAGTCATCAGCTTTATCGGTCTGGAAAAGTATTTTGTTCCCTTCTATTTGACGGTTGCTATTTCAGGTCTTGCAGCAGCGCTGATCTGCCCGAGAATTCCTCCACTTTCAAAGAAAGCAGATACATACTATGAGGGAACCGGGAAGAGAATTTCTGAAGATACCCCTGAAGGAACTTCCAACTTCCAATGGGGGATGCAGAAAGCTTTGAAAAAAGCTTCTGCAACCGGTGGTGTCAAACAGGTGTTGGTGCAGGGAGTCAAAACCGTCATGGATATCTATTTCTCTTTGATTCCACTAGTCATGGCGCTTGGGACGATCGCTTTGATCATCGCAGAATTCACACCATTTTTCTCTTATCTATCGATGCCTATTGTACCGGTATTGCAATGGATGCAGATACCAGAAGCGGCTGAAGCAGCACCGGCGATGCTTGTCGGATTTGCTGATATGTTCTTACCAGCAGTCATCGGAGCGGGAATTGAAAGTGAGTTGACCCGATTCGTGATCGCCGCCATTTCATTGACACAGCTTATTTATATGTCTGAAATCGGAATCCTTTTGATCAAATCGAAGATTCCTATATCCGTGCTGGAACTGGCCATCATTTTCCTGCAAAGGACAATCATTACTCTGCCGATCATAGTTGTGGTCGCACACTTCATTTTTTAGGAGGAAGCACATATGAATTCTACATTTCAAGATCGTTATGAACGTATGTCCGAATTACTGGCTCCGAGTATGGCGAAAGATCACCCGAATCTACCGGTAGTCAAAGAAGAAGGCTGTTATTACTACGGGGAAGACGGGACCAAGTACCTTGATTTCACTTCTGGAATTGCTGTGGCGAACACCGGTCACCGTCATCCGAAAGTGGTAGAAGCGATTAAAAATAGTGTCGATGAATTGATGCATGGACCTTCGGGTGTCATCATGTATGATTCCATCCTCCACCTTGCGGAACGCTTACAACAAAAGCTTCCGACAGGATTGGATTGTTTCTTTTTTGCCAATAGCGGCACGGAAGCTGTGGAGGGCGGATTGAAACTGGCTAAACACGTCACGCAACGACCTTATGTCATTTCCTTTACCGGGTGTTTTCATGGTCGTTCGCTTGGAGCACTTGGAGTAAGTACATCGAAAAGTAAGTACCGCAAATTTTTGCAGCCCAATGGATTGACGTACCAGCTGCCTTTTGCTGATGTAGAAGGATGCCCGTCGGGTGAGGATATTGGAACGTATTGCGCACAACAATTGGAAAAAGAAGCGGAACGTTTATTCGATCACCAGGTGACGCCGGAAGAGGTGGCATGCATGATTGTAGAGCCTGTCCTTGGTGAAGGCGGCTACATCATCCCTCCGGCAGCATGGCTGGAAAAGGTCCGGGAAATCTGTGACCGGCACGGTATCCTTTTGATTTTTGATGAAGTCCAAACGGGATTCGGTCGTACCGGTGAATGGTTTGCGTCTCAAAAATTCGGTGTAACACCGGACATCATGGCTATTGCTAAAGGAATCGCATCGGGGATGCCGTTAAGTGCAACGGTAGCTTCGAAAGAGTTGATGAGTCAATGGCCAATGGGCAGTCACGGAACGACCTTTGGAGGAAATCCGATCGCTTGTTCCGCAGCGCTTGCAACACTTGATGTCATGGAAGAAGAGAACTTGATTTCGAATGCAAATCAAATGGGTGAATACGCTTTGGAAAGACTTGAAGAAATCAAATCCAGACACCGCGTGATAGGAGAAGTGCGTGGGGTAGGTCTGATGATCGGGATTGAAATCATCGATGCAGGAACCGGAGACCCTGATGGAGACGGGATGATGGAAATCTTGAATGGGTCGTTACAAAGAGGTGTGTTGTTCTATCTTTGCGGCAAACATCAGGAAGTCATCCGTATGATCCCTCCTTTGGTTGTATCGAAAGAACAAATAGACGAAGGATTGAGAGTTTTTGAAGAAGCTGTCACTGCTTTTGAAGAAATGAAATACTCCAGTCTGGTGTAGGTCGGTATTTGTAAATGAAAAAGAGCGCTGTGGTCATTGCCACTGCGCTCTATTATTTTCCAATACCCTTCCAAAAATAATTGAACATATCCTCAATCATTTTTTCAGGATCCGTATTTTCATCAAATATGTGACCTAGCGTGATACATTGGACAAGTCCAAAAAAGATATTGACCAAGTAGGGAACGTTGTGTTCCGATGGGATCTCTCCACTCTTTATTCCTTTTGTGAATACATGAGTCAAAAAGTCTTTCATATTCTGGACTGGTAAAGAAATTTTATCCATGACTTCTGCTTGGATTTTCGCGGGCGGACTGATCATGCTCTTATGCCAGAAGATGGTCAGGGCACGGTTCTGTTGAGCGTTCTTATAGACATTAAACAAGGTCTCACGCAGAGCACTTTCTGTATGTAGGGTTTCCAGGCGTTTTTTTTCATCTTTCCATAATTGAGCGCTGTAATGAATGAATTGGTCTAAAACTGCCAAATATATATCCTCTTTACTTGAAAAGTGACTGTAAATGGTAGACTTCGTTATCCCGGATTTTTCTGCAATCTTAGCCATGGAAGCCCCGCCATATCCTTCAAAGGCAAAGTCGTGAAGGGAATGCTTCAAAATATTTTCTCTAGTAGTCATATGTACCTCCGATGTCATTCTATCAAAATTATTCTTACTAACTTATTATTATATCGAAAATAAGGATGAAAATATAAGAAAAAATAGAAACAAAAGAATAAAAAAGTATCATTGTTAATTAATGAACAATTAAGTGAGTTAATAGCCCAATTTTATTTAATGTCATTATGCTGTTAAATTTGAGTTTACGAGCGTAGACAGGTCTATTCACCTGAAAATAGTAAAAATAAGGATTAAAAAGGGGAGGAACGATTAGTTATCCCGGGGTTTATATAAAAGTTCATTTCTGCTATTGGACTAGTCATTTCGTGCAGGGTGAAATGGGGGAGGACCAGGATAAATAGTCTGAATATAGTCAATATTCATTATTTTAGTATAATGTTGAAGGACTTTGCCGTTTATTGTTGAAACCTCTACATGACCCGGGAAGTAACCAACTGACTGGGAAAATTTTAGAGGAGTGATGGAAAAATGAAAAAACGTTTTGCAGCTATTGCTGCATCAGCAACCCTGCTTATGTCGTCTGCTTTACCTGCATCAGCTGAGAGTCTGAATGGAAAGGAATTATCCGAAAAACAAGCCTTTGCGCCTCAGGAAATGATCGTCCATTTTGAAGACTCTGTAAAACCTACATACGCAAAAGAAATCATTTCGAATCTTGGAGGCAGCGTCCTGGAAGTGACCGATGATTTTATAGTGGTGAAGGTACCTGGACAAGTCACGGAAGCAATCGATACATTTGAAAAAAATCCTGCCGTCGATTATGCCGAAGCCAACTCCATGTTTTACGTCAATTACACACCGAACGATCCTTTCTATGAATCGGAACAATATGCCCCTCAAAAAGTAGAGGCAGACCTGGCATGGGATGTAACGCAGAGTGATCCGTCCGTGCAAGTGGCTGTGATTGATACCGGCGTTGATTATAATCACCCGGACCTTGCAGGAAAAGTTATCAAAGGCTATGACTTCGCTGCCAATGACAATGACCCAATGGATGAGCACGACCACGGAACGCATGTATCAGGAATCGCAGCCGCACAGACGAACAACGGAGAGGGAATTGCAGGGCTGGCACCTGAAGCATCGATTTTGGCGGTCCGTGTACTGGATGCAAGCGGAAGTGGCTCTCTGGATGATGTTGCTCAGGGAATCCGTTACGCAGCGGATCAAGGTGCAGAGGTCATCAACTTGAGCCTGGGTGGATTGATCGGTTCTCAAACGCTTAAGGATGCAGTGAACTACGCGTGGAACAAAGGGTCAGTCGTTGTAGCCGCAGCTGGGAACGAAAGTTCAGCAAAACCTAGCTACCCTGCTTATTACTCAAACTCTCTTGCAGTTGCAGCTACAGATCAAAATGATACGATCGCCTACTTCTCTAACTATGGAACATGGGTCGATATCGCTGCACCAGGCGTAAGCATTTACTCTACAGTCCTTGGTGGAGGATATGAGAATATGTCCGGTACATCTATGGCTGCTCCAGTCGTAGCCGGTGTTGCAGGTCTGCTCGCATCACAAGGAAGAAGTGCTTCTGAGATCCGCACGGCCCTTGAAGAGACGGCTGATTACGTGACAGGTACAGGTACACTGTTCCAGAATGGACGTGTCAATGCAGCGGATGCTGTACAGTATTAATTTGAAGTAATGAAAGGATGGCCTCTAAGGTCATCCTTTTTTTAGAGTTATCAGCTTGAAACGAAAGGCAAGGTGGATTTGATGTGAGGGGGGATGGTAAAACTCATCTTGAAGTTAACGTATTGTAATTTCTTCATAGTTTTGAAATGATTGCTCTGAACCTTTTTTCATATATTAAATGGGGTTATGGATGAAGAATTACAAGATGATAATCTATTTATGAATTTTGTACATACTTATTGAATTTAATGGAGGGTATATGCGTGATTTTATAGATTTTTTAGAAGAACACTTGGGCAACGTTTTATATGGGTGGAGCACAGGTTGCACAGGAAAGAAGATCCCCTTTCAGATAGCCAAATATAGTGACGGTCCTTTTCAGGGAACATCCACTTACACCACGATAGGATTGAGTGACCATTTATTGAAATCCACCAATCGTAAAGAAATCAGGCAAGAGTTGGTTATAGTCAGCTATACAAATTTCGGAGATGAAAATATCCCTGGTATTTTACAACAAGTTGGGATGTTTCTACTTAAAGATCATCAAGCCCTTTTAAGAGGGGATGTGATTGGTCCGTATGGCTCTTTATTCAAAGATTCAAAACTGGAAGCTTTATATGCAAGCATACCTGTGTATTTCCCTGAAAGCTTTGAAATTTATGATGGTGGAGATGTACCAATAGTCATGATATGGCTTATACCTATAATGGCAAGTGAAGCTCGATTTGTTAGAACCGATGGATGGGAAGCCTTTGAGAATATGCTTGAGGAAGTGGATCCTGACTTGGTTGATTATCAAAGGAGTAGTGTATTATTAGAAGATTAAGTACAAAAAAGTAGTGGGAGTGTCACAATGGTTATACCTGAACTTAATACATTTTCAGTCGTCAGTGTAGATTTCGGAGAAGAAATCGATGATTTTACAGCTGATATATATATGGATATTGGAGAAGCCCATTCTGAAGGTGGAGAAACATTTCATCTTGAAGTAACTAGCCCTAAAAGACTCGAAAGAATATTAAAGGAACATCCCGATGAAGTTGAGATCGGTAGAGGCTTATTCATTGCTGTGGATTATAATATTCATGTAATCGAAAGACAAGTAGAGCGACTGATTAAAGCTTGTAAAAGATCCACATGGACAGAGGTTTCGCAAGCACTAAGCTGTTATTTTTATGATGAGAAAGCAATATAACTACTTTCTACAAACCTTATGGAAGAGGTGTTTTTTATCTCAAATTACATAGCAGATATCAGGAAGTTAATTGGCAGCAGGCCATTAATCGTGGCAGGATCTACTGTACTTGTCTTCAACGAAACTAATGAACTTCTCCTACAGCAACGTTCAGACACTGAAGAATGGGGATTACCCGGAGGGGCTATGGAGCCTGGAGAAAAGTTGGAACAAACGGCTGCAAGGGAACTTTATGAAGAAACAGGGTTAAGTGCTGATGATTTTGCTTTCATAGATTTATTGTCTGGAGAGGACCTTTATTTTCAATATCCGAATGGAGATGAGGTGTTTAATGTCATAAGCATTTTTAAAGCTCTGGCTCCATATGGAGAACTGAAAATGGTGGATGGGGAAAGTGTACAATTGGAATTTTTCATGCTGGACAAATTACCAACCAATCTTGATGCAAGAGCGAAGATTATCATAGATACATACTTATCTTAATGTTGATCGGCATATTCGGTTCGCCACTTTTATGTACTACGATTATTTTTTTGAAGAAGAGAGATGGTATGATGAATGAATTTACTCTGGAAGGGAAACAAGGGTTCATTCACTTAAAACTACAAGAAGTGCCTGATTTTCCCGATAGTACAAGCCATTTTGGAGGTTATGACGCCAGGGGAGTGGTTGAAATTAAAAGTGGGAATTATTATGTGCGGAGTGAAGTGTGGTTTACTACCGGGGAGGTATTTGAGTTTTACCAGGAATTAAAGCAGTGTTTTCAAAAATTAAGAGGGGATGTAGTTTTTTCGAATTATGATTCAAACCTGAGAATAGAAATTTCCTTTACAAGTTTCGGTCATTTTATAATGAAGGGATTCTTTCAAGAGAGACCGGATCAGGACAACCAATTACAATTTGAGATTGAAAGTGATCAAAGCTATTTATCCTCTACTTTGAACCAGCTGGAGAAATTTGTTGATTACTATGGTGATTTAAAAGGTGAGAATTAACTGTTATCTAAAATATAAAAATGTTAAATATCATTTCTTTTTTTGATAGGCTTAAAAGATTGGAGGTTTGAAACATAGTAACATTGTACAAAATATTGTCCTCATTATTTTTGGGCTGGGCAGTTATTTTATTTTTCAGTCCAATATTTTTATATTGGTTCATACATGGGGACACAGAGAGATATATTTGGATAATAAATGGCCCCTACCCCTTCAGCCATTTCGGGGGAGGACCGTTCCAGGCGGGGCTGGGGTTGATACTTTCAGGACTGATTTGTTTAGTTATATCTTTCGTATTCTCTCAACTGAGCCGAAAGAATAGCTGATTTCCCGATAACATATTTTGCAGGATTGACTCATGTCAGTTCCTCACAAAAAAGGAAGAATGCCGATATGGAGATAGTCGAACAATGGAAACAGGAAGATCGTGACTTCATCAGAAAAAACCTCATCGATTTTAATATGAAAAAGCTTCCTGACAAGCTCAAGACCCCAAATGAAGATGTTGGCTTTGTCCTTAAAGATAAGCTTGGGAATATCAAAGGTGGAATAACTGCCAACATGTTTTGGCGGCATATGCACATTGATTTTTTGTGGGTGGATGAGAAGCTGAGGGGTAAAGGCTATGGTCGTGCCCTTTTAGAGAAAATGGAGCATCTGGCAGTAAAGAAAGGGTGCAGATTCATTTATTTAGATACATTCAGTTTCCAGGCACCAGACTTTTACCAAGAGAATGGATACGAAGTTTTTGGTACGATAGAAGATCACCCCGAGGGGTTCAACCAATATTTCCTGCTGAAAAGGTTCGATAAGCAATCTGGATAATGAACGACTTTTCCTGAAAGAGACCTACTTACTAAGGCCTTCCTTTTCATGCAATGGGCAACGCGGGCCTACATATGCCGTTGTGCGACAGTGTAATATTGAAACCAGAATCGAAATTCGTCAAAAAACACATCAGGTGATAATTCGAAGTGATCAAAGAAGTCCTCCAACTGATCTTCCTCCACTTCATCAAATAGTCCGGTCACATATAACGGCGTTTGAAAACGGGTATACATTTTACTAAGTCCGTATGATTCAAATACTTCTTTGATTTGCTGTTCAGTCATTGCAGGCACACTCCTTTATATTAGGGTGGCACGTTTTCTCAAATCCTAACCCTTCTTTTTCAGGGGGCGAGTATTCATTTCATTAAAAGAAATGGCTCTGTTAAAGTTTTGTTGATATTTTAAACGATTAGTAAATAGTCCCCGTCAAGGATAGGGGAGCTGGTCTTTTATTTATCCAGAGCATGGGATGGCAGGGAAAACAGTCCGCTTTCCGCAGGGGACGCTTCAGCCTCCTTGCACTTCGTTCTACGGGGTCACACCTTGTTCCTTTTTCCCGCAGGAGTCTACCTGTTTCCCCTCCCATCCCGTTCGTAGTTGGTGTAGCGGACTTCGGTAATTTCCGACCCTCCTATTTTGAAGAGGTGGCCTTTTAGAATGGCGAGACTCCTGTGGGATAAAGGTACATCGTGAGACCCCGGAAGGCGCAGCCTGAGGAGGCTCACGGTACCCCACGGAAAGGGAGTCATTCTAAAAGGCCGCCTCATACAAAACCCAGGACGGAGAGAACTGATATGAGCTCACATGTGAAATAACAATACCAAGCAATAACAGAGCCAAAGAAATAAAAATATATGAAAGGAAAGATCGTTTATGACAAAACACAAGATCTATACGATGAGTTTCGCAAGCGTCTATCCCCACTACGTTAAAAAAGCGGAAAAAAAGGAGCGTACGAAATCAGAAGTCGACGAAATCATCCGTTGGTTGACAGGATACAACCAGGAAGAGTTGGAAACACAACTGGAAGAAAAAAAAGACTTTGAAACCTTCTTTGAGGAAGCTCCTGATATGAATCCATCACGTAGAAAAATCAAAGGCGTCGTCTGCGGCGTACGAGTGGAAGACATCGAAGAGCCTATGATGCAGGAAATCCGCTATTTGGACAAGCTGATCGACGAGTTAGCGAAAGGAAAAGCGATGGAGAAGATATTGCGTTCATAAAAAACTTGAACCTCATACTCATAAAGTGTTATAATTTTTAGACAATTGAAACAGAAAGGGATGATGGGTGGACAATGAAGAACTAATCTTATTTTTTTACTATTTGAAATCATATATTTCAGATTGAAAAAACATAGGATTAGTCTGCCCATTTTTCTATATGATGCTTAGTCATGCCGTTGATGAGGTATGGACTATAGTATAAATGCGATTCGACTAATCCTTCCAAAACCATTTGGGAGGATTATTTATTTTTATATTATATCCTCCCTAACGTAGAAGGGATAGGTCGTTATGTTAGAACTCATGAAGCTGCAGAATGTGAAACTGGAAATTGAAAATGAAACCTTAATTCATAAAATAAACACGCATGTACAAGAAGGGGATGTTATTGGAATCATCGGCAAAAACGGAGCGGGTAAATCCACGTTATTGCAATTGATCAATGATGATGTCCAACCATCGGAAGGACAAAAGAAACACCTGCAGGATCAATTGCGGATAACGATGGTTGCTCAAGAAACCGAATCTTATGATTTCGGCGATGTTACATCTGCAGAAGAAACGCTCTTAAGAAAGTGGAAGGTGCCTGATCGGATATTTTCGGAGTTGAGCGGTGGAGAGAAGTTGAAGGCTCGTCTAGCAAGGGGCCTGGCAGAGGATGCGGATATATTATTGCTGGATGAACCTACCAATCATCTGGATGAGAACAGCTTGCGGTTCCTCATCGAACAAATCAAGAGCTTTGAAGGAACCGTTATTCTTGTGTCCCATGATCGTTACTTTTTGGATGAAGCAGCTTCGAAAATCTGGTCGATTGAAGACAGAGAACTCATAAGTCATTCCGGCAACTACACAAGCTACATGGAGGCTCGTGAAGCTGAGAGGCTCACCCAGAAGCGTGAATATGAAAAACAGCAGAAGATGAAAGAACGAATTGAAAATCAAATGAATCAGCTGACTTCGTGGTCAAAATCAGCGCATGCACAATCCACCAAGCAGGAAGGTAAAAAGGAATACTACCGGAAAAAAGCGAAACGCATGGATGCCCAGGTAAAGTCAAAACAAAAAAGACTTGAAAAAGAGCTGGAAAAAATAAATGTGGACAGTCCTTCACCAGAGTACGAAGTTCAGTTTTCCTTTAAATCGAACAATAAAAAAGGGAAGCGGTTTTTAGAAGTGAAGGATCTAGAAAAGTCGTTTGGTGAATTGAATCTATTCAAGAATTCCAATTTCACCATCCAGCATGGGGAGAAGGTTGCGATTACAGGGGGTAATGGCAGCGGAAAAACGACTTTCCTTAATATGATCATAGGAAAAGAGACTGTTTCCAAAGGGGAGATCTGGATTTCTCCATCTGCGGATATCGGGTATTTAACTCAGGAAGTATTTGATCTGCCTCTTGAAAAAACCCCCGAACAGTTATTTGATAAAGATACGTTTCAAAAAAGAGGGCATGTCAGAAATTTGATGAAGCATTTAGGTTTCTCTTCATCTCAGTGGACAGAACCCTTCGGTGATATGAGTATGGGGGAGCGTGTAAAATGCAAGCTTATGAAGTATATTCTGGAAGAGAAGGATGTTCTTCTATTAGATGAGCCTACCAACCACTTGGATCTGCCATCCAGGGAACAACTTGAAGAAACACTATGTCAATATGAAGGTACTTTGCTTGTCGTATCCCATGACCGGTACCTCCTTGATAAGATTACGGATACGAAGCTCTTGTTTTCCAATCAAACCGTCGTTAAACAGCTGAGTGCGCAAGGTGAGCCAGGCACAAGTCAATTGCATGAAGAATCCCGATTAACACTTGAAACTGAAAGGCAGGAAGTACTCGGGAAGCTGAGTGTGGCAGTGCCGAACAGTGAAGAATATGAGGATCTGGACAAGAGGTTCATTGAGCTAACCCGAATGATTAGTGAAATGAACGGAAAGTAGTCTTCTGTGTGATTCTGAGAGACCATACACCATTTAAAAACCGTTTTATATTAATGGATTAAAATACATCACTTTGCCGGCGTTGAAATTAAGAGGTGAAAATCAACAATTGATAAAGGCTGAACACTTCTTGTAAGTGGTCAGCTTTATTTAATACTATTGTCGTGTCTGTAAAATTTTTCTGCGAATTTAGCATTTATCTGTGCTCAGCCAAAAGAACTGATCCACTCTATCCATAGAATCGTCCTGACAATATTGCACATTATACTGTTTGATTATCTTCTTTCAGGGAAAACTATACCAAGCGTAACGACTAGTAAATATACGACTAGGAGGTAACATAGATGAGTAAATCTGCGATTATTACTGGTGGCGGAAGCGGGTTAGGGAAAGCCACTGCACTTCGTTTAGCAGAGGAAGGAATTAACATTGCAGTCGTAGACATTGATGAAGAAGGCGGGCACGAAACCGTTGACCTGGTAAAGGAGCAAGGAGCGGATGCGGTCTTTATTAAAGCAGATGTTTCAAACGCTGAAGAAGTGAAAAATTATGTGGACAAAACGGTAGAAGCGTTTGGTTCGATTGACTACTTCTTTAATAATGCAGGCATTTCGGGCAGTGGAGAATTTTATCTCGACACAGAAGTCAGTGAAATCGAGAAGGTCGTTGGCATAAACTTGATGGGCGCCCTTTATGGAGTTCGTTATGTGGCGGAAGTGATGATGAAGAACGGAGGAGGATCCATTGTTAACACTGCATCAAGTGCTGGTGTGATCGGCCAGGATTCCGTTGTCACTTATTCAGCTACGAAACATGGAATTATCGGTCTGACGAAAAGTATGGTGGCGGAGTATGCCAAAGACGGTCTGCGCGTCAACGCAATTGCGCCGGGACCTACAGAAACCAAGATGGTAAAAGAATTCTACGACAACAATCCGGAAATGAAAGAGAATGCAGAAGCGGGGATCCCACAAAGACGTTTGGGGACACCTGAAGAAGTTGCTGAACTCGTAGCATTTCTCCTCACATCAAAAGCAAAATACATCAACGGTGAAGTGGTGCGCATTGATGGAGGATTCACGAATACGAAGTGAGGCATGTAATTCAGCCGAAAAGTTACAAGATCTTTCACTGTGTATCACGCAGTACAGTTCATTCCACTTAATTGGTAGAAAGATATCCATGCAAAAAACGCTCTGAATAAAATCAGAGCGTTTTTCATTGCTTTTAAGAGATTCATTTAATCGATAAGTTTGTATTAACCAATCGCTTTTTCTTGTTCAGGTTCTTCCTCATCTTCCCAAGCTTCAGCCTCAGTGATACCTAGTTTGCTTGGTTCGAATGTAGGGTTCTTTCCAGCTTTTCGCTGCATTTCATAGTCTTTCAATACCTTGAAAGCTACTCTACCTAAGAGTCCAATCGCTACCAAGTTGATCAAGGTCATAAGAGCCATGAACAAGTCGGCCATTTTCCAAACCAGGCTCAGACTTGAAATGGAACCGATGAAAACGAAGGCCATAGTGGCAAGACGGAAAATAAGCTTTGCAGCTGGACTTTCTTTAATGAATTCGATGTTCGTTTCACCATAATAATAAGAACCGATGATGGAACTGAAAGCGAATAACAGAATGGCAAGAGCAATGAATACACCAGCCCAGCCACCGATGTGAGAGTTCAGTGAGTTTTGCAGCAATTCGATACCTGAAACATCTCCAGATTGGAAAGCAGGAGCAAGCAGGATGATGAATGCTGTCGCAGAACATACAAGAATCGTATCAACAAAAACACCTAGTGATTGAATCAGACCTTGCTTGGCAGGGTGAGATGTAGTGGAAGTCGCTGCTGCGTTCGGCGCACTACCCATACCTGCTTCGTTAGAGAACAATCCACGTTTAACACCATTCATGATGGCTGCACCAATGGCACCACCGAAGGCTTGTTCCATTCCGAAAGCGGAACCTACGATAATTCCAATGACATTCGGCAGTTCAGCAAAATTGATGAACAATACGACTAAAGCGATTGCAATATACAATAAAGCCATGACCGGAACGATGACACTGGATAAGTTCGCAATACGGTGAACTCCACCGAAAATGACAAGGCCGGTGACGGCAGTAATGATCAGCCCCATCACTAATCGATCCATGCCAAAGGCATTTTCAAATGCTAGAGCAATCGTGTTACTTTGCACAGAGTTGAAGATCAATCCGAAAGTGAATGCGATTAATAGGGCAAAGATGATTCCCAACCATCGCGCTTTCAACCCTTTTTCGATATAATAGGCCGGTCCACCGCGGAATGCAGTAGAATCCTTGATTTTATATACTTGAGCGAGCGTACTCTCGATGAATGCAGTAGCTCCTCCAAGAAGTGCCACAATCCACATCCAGAACACCGCTCCTGGACCACCTAGTGTGATGGCAACAGCGACACCGGCCAGGTTCCCTGTACCGATTCGAGTAGCGGCACCAATACAGAATGATTTAAAAGGTGAAATATTTTTCTTTCCTTCTTCGAAATCAGGTTTCTCAGCAAGGACACGAATCATTTCACCAATGAATCGAAATTGTACGAATCTCGACGCAATCGTGAAATAAACTCCTATCCCAAGTAATGCTGCAATGAGTACATATCCCCATAGTACCCCGTTTAATGAATCAATAATTCCAGACAAAATACCTTCCATGTTTACAGTCGCCTCTCTCTTTTGTTTTTTTTATTTATTCTGAAAATTATAACACGCTTATTATTATACAATTGTCAGATAATAATTCAAGGGTTTTCGACAAATTACAACATATATACAAATCATGTAAATATTATCAAATTGCTGATGAATATTATTTTTAACCCTACAAAATTAAAAAATCCGCTGCCCAAGAGGGGACAGCGGATTGCATGGTTATGCATATTCATTTGTTTTGGAGAGGAATAGATCGATTGCTTCTTCAAGAGGAGATAAGGATTCGTTCCAAAAATCCGGATTGGATAAATCGTATTGTAAAATTTCCTCTCCTAATTGATCGATGCTCAGTAAGCCTGTTTTTCTGAGCACTTCACGGTATAAGTCAGGGAAAGCTTCTTTATGCTTAGATAATGAGTACAAGCTGTTGCTGAATAAATAACCGATCGTATAAGGGATATTGTAAAAAGGTTCTTGTGTATCAAAAAGATGTGGGACGGTCATCCACTTGTAGTGATCATAACCCTCTAGAGATTCGTTCGTCCATTTCTGTTCGGAAGATTTGCATAAGTTGCAAAGCTCTTCAGGACTCATTTTTGCATCCTTACGTAATTCATAAAATTTTTGTTCGAAATCAAACATAGAGGGAATCAAGGTTGTATATTTAACAGCATTCGTAATTTTCATTTCTAGAAGAGAGAGCTTTTCTTCTTCGGTCCCGGCTCGTTCGATAGCTGCATCCAATACAAGGTTTTCTGTGAAGGTCGATGCCGTTTCAGCCAGACTCGTCCCTTGTTCTTGGGAGAAAGCCGGCTCTTTTTGAAGAATCGAGTTGTGATAGGCATGTCCCAGTTCATGAGCAAGGGTGACGACATCCTGATAATTTCCTTCGAAGGACATAAGGATCCGACTTTCATCCTCCACAGGCATCGCTGCACAAAACGCTCCGAAACGTTTGTTCTTTCTTGGCTCAGCATCAATCCATCCATCCTCAAATGCTTTCTCTGCAAATTCACCCATATCTTGGCTGAACGTATGGAACTGCTCAACGATAATCTTTTTTGCTTCATCAAAAGTGACCTTGGTTTGTTGGTGGAATACAGGCGTGTGCATATCATAATAACTCAGCTGCTCTATTCCTAATAAACGGGCTTTACGCTCTAAAAAACGTTGGGTGTAAGGTTTATGATTTTGAAGGGCGTTCATCATCGCGTTTAAAGAAGGTTCAGTGATTTTGTTCTTATCACATAATTCTTTCCGTAAACTCCACCCCCTCATTGAATAAAGCTCTAATCTGTACCCGGCCAAATGGTTGATCATGGATGCGACGTTCGATTCATGCTTTCGGCATGTTTCTTCTATAGCTTCGGATGTTGTTTTTCTCACGGAACGGTCATTTGAGAGCATCGCCTGGATCATAGCTTCATTGGCGTTTAAACGCTGCGGCCCTTCTTCAAGGTTCACTTCAACTTCCACTTGGGAAATCCATTGTTCATAGTGATCCTCCCAACCAGAAAAACCATTCAATGATAGGCGGTTGATGGCAGATTCAACTTCTTTCGGCAACCGATCTTCTGCTTTTTCCTTAAGTCTCATCAAATAATGTCTGACAGGCACCATGGTTTCCAGTGAAAGCAGCCGCTTCCACGAAGGATCTGAAAGAGCATTCAACTGGTCTTCCAATTCCAATTTCAACTGTTTGATTTGAGATTGAAGATGATTGCTGCGATCCATCAGTTTCATCGCTTTTGTATCCTTGATATCATCAGATGATAAACAAATACAGTATTCATCAATTTGTAAGGCGTAGGAAGAGGCCTTCTGGATTTGTTGGATAATATCCGCCAGTTCATTTACCTCATGTTCGCTTTCAAGTTCTTTATGTAATTGAGATATTTTTTTACTTAAATCAGCGAGTTGATCCTCCAATTTTTTTGATTGTACCCCGCCAGGGTAAATAGATTCTAAATCCCAATTTATGCTTTGAGCGGTTTTCATCGTTTACATCCTCCTTTTTTTCTGTACTATTTTACAATAATGGAAACAAACGGAAATTGCATGTATGATGACTTTAATCCGTATTGTCTGGACTCTTTTATTTTTTATAAAGGAGACAGGCGGGGATTCATTGAATGTAATACAGAAGATTATTAGAAAACTATATTAAGTTAATGAAAAGGAGTTATAAATCAACAATAACTTCTAATGTTAGTTAAGAGGGGGGAGCTTTGTGCAGTGGTTGATCATACTTCTCGTATTCATCGGGGGGATAGGTGTTGCGATCCAGTCCACCGTTAACGGAGGACTCGGACAGAAAATAGGAGTTTTTGAAGGAGCGTTCGTTTCCTTTCTAGTTGGAACAGTAACTTTGTTTCTCGTCATGTTGTTCTTTGGGAGAGGAAACTTGATTCATGTCTTCCAAGTTCCCAAATGGCAGCTCATCGGAGGAATGTTGGGAGCGTTTTTCGTTTCCACGATGGTTTTATCCGTTCCGAGAATCGGGGTAGGGGCGGCTATCTTTACTTTAATTACTGCTCAGATCATCACAAGTTCTATGATCGATCACTTCGGGTGGCTTGGGATGAAACAGATTCCGCTGGATTGGCAGAGAATTACGGGAATGATCTTAATGGTGATTGCTATTTTACTTTATACGAAGAAATGACGGACCGTACTCTACATAGACTTTATATAAAGGCTGCCGGATAATTGGATCTGGCAGCCTTTCTTGGAGGTAAACAACTTACCAATAGAGCATATTGAATTTTGATGTTTTAGTAAAAAAGTTGTATATAATAAGTGGGGGTGATTGTGTGGATGAGAGAGAACTAGAGGCCCAGATCGATCAAATGCGGCAGACGATGCAAAAGCTGTATTTAGAAGATCCGCACAACCCCCAAGTGTTAGAGGTTTCACAATCCTTGGATGACTTATTGAACGAACTTACCAGACGCTCTATCACGAATAAGAAAAAATAGTTTCAGGGGTATTACTGAAAGGATTGTGAGAGCTGAGCCCTTCATCTCAATTGAAGAGATGAGTCCAGGGCTCTCCTCAATGATTATCAAATCAAGTAAAAAGCCCAAGCCAAAAGGCTTGGGCTATTAAACATTTTATAAATTATTCTGGTCGTTATTATCGGTGCGATTGACATTCACTTCGTTGAGACGGTTATCCATTTTCTCTAAATATTTAGAGGCTTTGTCTCTTCCTCCTAATCCGAAAGCAAGACCGAAGGCTAAAGCCAGTCCACCCAGGATGAGCATGAACGCTGTGTTAATGATGGATTCAGCAATACCCAGTTGATCGAGAGCCATGAATACGGCAAATACGATGATGGCATATTTGGCGATCAGACTTAGGATATGAGGAGCACCAGTTGAACTTTGTAGGATATTCCCCAGTAAGTTCGCAGTCAGATTTGCCAGCCACAAACCGAAGCCGATGATCAAGATGGCTGCTAGTACGGATGGCAGGTAGGCGGCTACACCTGTTGCTAATTCTACCATGAAGGCCAGGTTAAGAATCTGCATCGCTTCGACTACGAATAGGAACACGACTAAAATTTGGACGATGTATCCGACAATTTCTGAAAGACTTGTTTTATTTTCACCTTCGTCTATGGCTCCGAGACCCATTTTATGAAGCAGGCTGTTGAAGCCTAGACGGTCAAGTATAGAAGAAACGATTCCCTTGAGAATTTTACCAAGGGCAATACCAACTAGAATGAACAGAATAGCTGTAGCGATCTCAGGGAGCATCGTCAAAATGTCGTTCAACATGCTGATGGCTGGTTCAGAGATTCCACGGATATTCAACGTCTCCAAAGCAGAGATGGTTACAGGAATCATGATCAGGATGAACGCGATCATGCCGATGACATCTGACACAGTTGTGCCTTTGAACACTTGGTTCATGTTGAATCTTTCAGCAAGCTTCTCAGTTCCGATACTCTTCAGGAAACTGCTTAAAATACTTCGGACAAGACGAGCGACTACATAACCGATCAGGAAGATCAGTGCAGCGGCAAACAATTTAGGTATGAATGACAGGATGCTGTTCAACATTCCTGCGAACGGAGCGCTGATGCCTTCGAGTTGAAGCGCACCCAATACGGCAGGTAAGAAAATCAATAAGACTAGATAAAAGACGATTTGTGCTGCAGCATCAATCGCTTTTTGTCCGGATTCTTCATCTTCTACAGCTTTCGTTTTGATTAAGAACTTGTCAGCCTTCGCTTTACGTCCCCCGCTTTGGATCAATTTCTTCAATATTAAAGCAATGACGTATGCAAAAATGAGAATGAGAGCAGCTTTGATGATGTTCGGAATGGCTCCAGTAATCGAAGAAAGCATGGAAACCAAAGGTTGAGCGATGAAGCTTAAACTCAAGATATTGAAAAACCATACAAATGCGAAAATCATGACGAGCCAAAAGGCTACTTTAGCTATGATATTTTCACTGGAATACTTCGAGTTTCTTTTCTCATCACTTTGCTGGAACAGTTTCTCATCCCAACTGGTCTTGCGGAGTCCTTTCCTTACTGCACCTTCTACTGCTTTAGCAATGATATAACCAAGAAGAAGGACAATCAGGGCTAAAATGAGTTCAGGTAATTTGCCGGCTAAGTTGAAGAATTCTTGCTGCATGGAATTGAAATTCATTAGAGTTCCCCCTTTACTTTTGTAGTACATTAAGCTATTCCCAGTCAGGTTCTTTTGAAACCTTATTCGAGTGAAATTCGACAAAATTTTCAAAAAAATATCAAAAAGCTTAATCGGGTGGGAAAATCCTCTTGATTAATGGTGATTTTAGAAGGGGAATTCGATGAAAGTGTGGGGTTAAAAGGAAAAGATGATAATCCTTCATTTATGGAAATATCTCTTAAACACTTTCCATATATATTATGGAAAGGAGGAAGTTACATGTGCCACCTTTGTTATGGTTATTCCACGGCTCCAGGCTTTGCTCCGTTCAGGCCATGGTATTTCCGCCCTGAATCATACTTTTATTACAACCGTCAATATCCACCGGTGGATCCCGAGATATTCGTGGATTCAGTCACAATGATGCAGCGGCTGACTCAAGATGCCAATCAATTCCTTCAAAAAGTCAAAGATTCTCAAGATTTTGCAGAACAAGTGATGAAAGCAGCACAAAAAAACGATCAGGGGACAGTGGATGATTTGTTGACGGGGGCGGGGATACAATCAGATGCAGATATTCATTACAACCCGGATGGATTACGTGTGAAAATGACAGGGACATACGAAGGTGTGGACTGTTGTTATTTGACCATATCCCTCAGGTGGTAAAGAAAAAGCTATTTCCTTGGCGGAAATAGCTTTTTCTTCATTATAATCAATGTCCGAGCGTTCGCATAATAAATTCAATGAGAAAGACCATGGCGATAAGAACGACTGGCGTTGACAGTTCTCGTTGTCTGCCCATGGCGAACTTCACGATCGGGTAAGCGATGAATCCGAATGCCATTCCATCTGCGATGGAATAAGTGAATGGAATCATGACGATGATCAAGAATGCCGGCATCGTTTCGGATAATTGATCCATCGGTATTTCTTTTATGTTCTGCACCATCAATGCACCGACGATAATCAGAATCGGACTGATAGCGGTCGATGGCACCATGGAAATCCAAGGGATGAATAAAAGTGTCCCGATGAATAAAACAGCCATCGTGATCGCTGCTCTTCCTGATTTCCCTCCTGAAGCGATGACAGCCGCACTTTCTGCAGATGATACGGTCGGGGATGTCCCGAAAAAGCCGCTGGTCAAAGCAGAAAAAGCTGTAGCTTGATAGGAGCGCTTGAATTTATCTTCCTGTTGAAGCATGTTCAACTGTCCATGGATCAATCCCATATTTTCGAAGATGAGGACAATCGCAAGCGGAAAGACCGCCATCCAAAAGCCGAATTGGCTGATGACGCTGAAATCAGGCATGAATACCCAAGATTGTTCGCTCAAGGAAATCATTCGACCAGGTTGTCCGAGAATCCCTGTGAAATGTGCGATGATCGTCCCGATGATCATCGTAACCAGGAAGTTCCCTGGTACATTTCGTGTGAACAGAAAAATTCCGATGAACAAGGTCAACAAACTTGTAATCACCATTGCTGAAGAAGGATTCCCGAGTGTAATCAAGGAATGCTCTCCACGGACGACGAGACCGCCTTTTTCCAAACCGATCAATGTAAGGAATAAACCTAACCCGACGGTTATAGCATGTTTCAACGATTGGGGGATGGCGTGTTTCAACCAATCTCCAAGTCTTGTAAATGCCGTAACCAAAAATATCAAGGAAGCAATTAAGACGACGGCTAGTCCTTGCTGGAAAGTCAAGCCTGAACCTTCTACGATCGAGTAGGCGAAAAGTGCGTTGACACCCATACCTGGAATGAGAACCATAGGCGCGTTTGCGTATATGGCCATGATCAAACAGCCGACTGCACTGGCAAGAATTGTGGCGACCATCCCGCTTTCAAGCGGTAGTCCTGCACTCTCAAGGATCTGACTGTTGACGGCTACGATGTAAACCGTCGTGAAATATCCGATGAGTCCAGCCATGAATTCTTTCTTCCAGCTCAGCTTGTTCTGTTGCTGATTGAGCATTTCAATCTCCTCTATGAAATTAGCCCTCTCCCGCCCGGTTACCGAGTAACCCACAAGAATCCATTCTACTCTCTTCCAAACATTTTTTCAACGCTTTAACAGTGGTTTCTGCTTCGTAACGTTCTGTATTGATCGAAAATCTATTCTAAGGATAGAGGTAAATAATGAGGCATCCAAGTTACAGCTGTAAAAGTTTAAAGGAATGTTGGAAATAGAGCGTGTAATTTTTACAGTAAATAAAAGGCTCTGTTAAAGTTTAGTGTTGATTTATTCGTTTTGAGACTTTTGTGAGTGAATAGTTGCTTCAACCATGCTTTACTTTCATTTAAAAAGTTTAATTTACAAATGAAAACCATTTAAATAGAATGTCGTACCTTTTGGTTTTCAATCTTTTTACGAAGGTTCTGTAATTGCTTGGTATTGTTATTTTACATGTGAGCTCATATCAGCTCTTTCTGTCCGAGAATTTGTGTAGGCGGCCTTGGGAATGAATCCCTTTCCGTGGAGTGCCGTGAGCCTCCTCAAAGTAGTAGGTCGGAAAGACCATAACCGAAGTCCGTTACACCAACTACGAAAGGGATGGCAGGGAAAACAGGTAGACTCCTGCGGGAAAAAGGAACAAGGTGAGACCCCGGAGAACGAAGTTCGATGAGGCTCAAGCGTCCCCCGCGGAAAGCGGACTGTTTTCTCTGCCATCCCATACTCTGCGTAAATAACGGACCGGACACCTAATCCCATACTGGGGATATTTGATAATTATTTAAAATATCAACACCACCCTTTAACAGAGCCAAATTAAAAAAGTAAAGGAAACCAATATTTGGTGAAAGGCGGTTTTCCAAAAATGAAAAGCGTAATTTCAAGGATTGTGATAAAATGAGTATGGATCACCTTGTGCTAGAAAGCGTTTTCTCGATAGAATATAGATACATAGAATAAGGGACGGTGAAGTGAAATGAAGTACAGATCTGTATTTGATATCATCGGTCCGGTCATGATCGGACCGTCCAGTTCACATACGGCAGGGGCTGCCAGAATAGGACGAGCAGCACGCCACCTTTTCGGCCGTGAACCGAAATATGCGCATGTCCATTTATATGGATCTTTTGCCAAAACCTACAAAGGTCACGGGACTGATGTAGCGATCATCGGTGGATTACTGGATTATGAAACCTATGACCAGAGAATTGCACAAGCTCTTGAAACAGCACGCAGTAATGGGATGAAGGTGCGTTTCCATGAGGAAGATGCTCACACGGATCATCCGAATACAGCCCGTTTGAAGATCGGCGATGACGACGGAGAGTTGGAGTTGGTCGGTATTTCGATCGGTGGAGGAAAAGCTGAAATCACAGAATTGAACGGCTTTGAACTTCACCTGTCCGGAAGCCATCCTGCCATTCTTCTTATCCATAATGACCGGTACGGGGCCATCGCTTCTGCAACAGCCATTTTGGCGAAGCACCAAATCAACATCGGAAGAATGGAAGTATCCCGTAAGGCTCAAGGGGAACAAGCTTTGATGGTCATCGAGATGGATCAGAATATCGATGATTCTATATTGAATGAATTAGAACGCGCCGACCATATCACACAGGTCGCTAAAATATCAGAATAACTTTTTCGAAAAGGAGACTGTTTATGTTTCGAAATGTAGCGGAGTTAGTAGAACTTGCCGAAAGTCAGGACATTCAAATCTCTGAAGTGATGATTCGTCAGGAGATGGAAGTGAAACAAATGACTCGAGAGCAGGTCTATGGCCAGATGGAGAAGAATCTGGATGTCATGGAAAAAGCGATTGAAGATGGATTGAAAGGGGTCAAATCCCACAGCGGATTGACAGGTGGAGATGCGGTCCTTATCCAAAATTACATGAAGAACCACACGCCATTGTCCGGCAACCTTGTGATGGATGCGGTCAGTAAAGCAGTGGCAACGAATGAAGTGAATGCAGCGATGGGAACCATCTGCGCAACACCGACAGCCGGAAGTGCGGGATGTGTACCAGGTACGCTCTTTGCTGTTAAAAATCAATTGAACCCGACACGTGATCAAATGGTCCGTTACTTGTTCACCTCAGGAGCTTTCGGCTTTGTAGTCGCGAACAATGCATCGATCTCCGGTGCTGCAGGTGGATGCCAGGCTGAGGTCGGTTCTGCAGCGGGGATGGCGGCGGCAGCTATCGTTGAAATGGCTGGAGGGACGCCTTCCCAGTCGGCAGAAGCGATGGCGATCACTTTGAAAAACATGCTTGGTTTGATTTGTGATCCAGTCGCAGGACTCGTCGAAGTCCCTTGCGTCAAGAGGAATGCCATGGGGGCATCGAATGCCGTCACAGCCGCTGATATGGCACTTGCCGGTGTCACAAGCCGTATCCCTTGTGATGAAGTCATCGATGCGATGTATAAAGTCGGACAGCGCATGCCGTCTGCCTTCCGTGAAACGGCTCAAGGCGGCCTGGCTGCTACACCGACAGGTCGAGAACTGGAAGCAAAAGTGTACGGAATTTCGTTGAAGAAAGAGTGAATGTTGTGTTAAGCCGACCGATCAGTGACATAAATGGAGTAGGAGAAAAATTCGAGACCCACTTGAACGAGTTGGGTCTCTTTACCATTGAAGATCTGCTTTTTTATTTCCCGTTCCGCTACGACACTTATGAAACGAAACCGTTGACTGAACTCACGCACAATGAAAAGGCGACAATCGAAGGGCAGATCGTTTCAGAGCCGGCGCTCAGCTATTTCGGGAAAAGAAAGTCCAGACTGACGTTCACCCTTCAAGTCGAGCAGTTTGCCGTCAAAGCGGTCATGTTCAACCGCGCGTTTGCTAAAAAACAGTTGAACCCTGGTGATACCGTAACGGTAACAGGGAAGTGGGATCAGCAGCGTCTTCAAATCACCGTCAGTCAGTTCAAAAAAGGTGAGTCGAAAAGCCAGGAACCGATTCAGCCGGTGTACACACTGAAAGAAGGTGTCTCACTTCAGCGGCTTCGGAAAATAATCAAATCGGCAATTGATGAGTACGGAGAGGCGATTCCTGAGATTTTACCAGAAGATCTTCAAAAGACGTATAAACTCCCGGAAAGACCGCAGGCATTGAAGCAGATGCATTATCCTGAGAGCCGGATCATGCTCAAGCACGCCAAACGGAGGTTCATCTATGAGGAATTTCTCCTATTTCAATTAAAGATGCAGTTATTGAGAAAGCACCACCGTGAGTCAACGACCGGGAATGCACAAAGTTATGATAACGATCGTTTGACGAATTTCGTCCAGTCCCTGCCGTTCGAATTGACTCAGGCGCAGAAGCGTTCCTTGGCAGAGATATTGAAAGATATGAAGAGTCCATACCGGATGAACCGGCTCCTGCAGGGGGATGTAGGCTCCGGGAAAACCGCCGTAGCTGCCATTGCTCTCTATGCAAGCATTACCGCTGGAAAACAGGGTTCACTCATGGTACCGACAGAAATCCTCGCCGAACAACATTATCAATCTTTGAAAGGGATGTTTGAAGGCCTTGCGAATGTGGCTTTATTGACAGGTTCCATCAAAGGGAAAAAACGCCGTGAAATTCTTGAAGCGGTTGAAAATAACGAAATTGATATTCTGATCGGGACCCACGCCCTCATCCAGGATGAGGTGGTCTTTCACAATCTGGGCTTCGTCATCGTCGATGAGCAGCACCGTTTCGGCGTCCAGCAAAGGCGCAGACTTCGTGATAAGGGATTATATCCGGATGTGTTATTCATGACGGCCACCCCGATTCCGCGGACCTTGGCGATCACAGCTTTCGGTGATATGGATGTATCGGTCATCGATGAAATGCCGGCGGGTAGAAAGCCGGTCGATACGTACTGGGTGAAAGGGCAGATGACCGACCGGGTTTTATCCTTCATTAAAAAAGAAATCGATCAAGGGCATCAAGCCTACGTCATCTGTCCCTTGATCGAAGAATCCGATAAGCTTGATATCCAAAATGCAGTGGACCTCTACCACCAGCTGGCCGCTGTGTACGAACCGGATATACCGGTCGGATTGATGCATGGACGTCTTCACAATGATGAAAAAGAAGAAGTCATGCAGCAATTTGCGGAAAATGAACTGAAGGTACTTGTATCAACGACGGTCGTTGAAGTCGGGGTGAACGTCCCGAATGCCACCGTCATGGTCATTTATGATGCGGAGCGTTTCGGGCTGTCCCAACTACACCAGCTTCGGGGTCGTGTCGGACGTGGTTCGGATCAAAGTTATTGTATTTTACTGGCGGATCCGAAAGGGGATGTCGGTAAAGAACGGATGCGCATCATGACCGAAACTACAGATGGATTTGAACTTTCCGAGCAGGATTTGAAGCTTCGCGGACCTGGAGATTTCTTCGGGAAAAAGCAAAGCGGGATGCCGGAGTTCAAAGTCGGGGATATGGTGCATGATTATCGTGCACTTGAAACAGCCCGTAAAGATGCCGCTGAAATTCTGAACAATGAGTGGCTGGACACAGATAAACGGTACCGTGCGCTTCGTGATTTTGTCTATCAAGATGAGCAGGTCCTTGGAGACGTTTTAGATTGATGCATAAATGCGCGTTCAAACACATAGGTAACTAGAAAAGGGGTGCTGTCGAAGCACCCTTTTTTTAAGGTGGTGGAAGGGTTGATCAAACCGGAACGTCTTCATGAAGGGGATTGTGTCGGCATCATCGCTCCAGCCGGACCCGCGGATGAGAAGGAATTGTTCATAGGGCTGGAAAAATTGAAGCAGATGAAACTGATTCCTGTACTTGGCAGAAACCTGTTCCAAAAAAAGAGGTACCTGGCTGGAAAAGATGAAGCAAGGCTGGAAGATTTGCATGCGATGTTTCTTGATCCTGCCATCAAGGCCATCATCTGCGCTAGAGGAGGCTATGGAACTGCGCGTCTTGCTCCTTATCTCGATTATTCTATGATCAGGTGCAATCCGAAAGTCTTCTGGGGATACAGTGATATCACCTATTTGCACACGGCTATTCAAATGTACAGCGGGCTGGTCACATTCCATGCACCGATGGTCGCATCTGATTTGGGGAAGAATGACTGTAAGCTTGAAACGTTTTATACATTCAATCAACTTTTTTATCCTCATGCGAATTTGTTCAACCGTTCCAACTCTTCTATAGAAGTCATTAAAAGCGGCTGTGGATCAGGGAGAATCACAGGAGGGAATTTGACGCTGCTGACGGATTCGCTCGGTACGGATTTTGAGATCAGCACCAGCGGCAGGATTTTATTTTTTGAAGAAGTGAATGAACCTGCTTATCGGATCGATGCCATGCTTACCCATATGAAGTGGGCAGGAAAATTTGAAAACGTATGCGGAGTTGTCATCGGAGACATAAAAGCTGGAAAGGGAGAAAGTGAAAAGATAAGAGAGCTTCTGTATGAGTTTTTCTGTAATGCTCCATTTCCGGTTGTCCGAGGCCTTGAAATCGGACATTGTCAGCCGAATTATGGAATTCCGCTGGGGGTGCAGGCCCACTTGGATACCGATCTCATTTCACTTATGATTGAACCTGGAGTCGAGTGATTTCAAGCTCTGGCTCCTTGTTTTATCCTTGCGTAATTGGTTTTGGTATTATATATTACTGTTAGTACCTAGTCATAAAGCATCGGCTTTTTTGACTGAACGGACGGTGGACCTATGCGAAGGAACAAACAAAAAAGACAAGAAGAATTGAAGCGCACGATTGAAGGGTCTCCGTTTATTACAGACGAAGACCTGGCGAAGAAGTTTGGAGTCAGCATCCAAACCATCCGTCTCGATCGGATGGAACTTTCTATCCCTGAATTGAGAGAAAGAATCAAGTCCGTAGCGACACATGAATGGAACGAGACTGTTAAAGCATTGCCAATTGAAGAAGTGATTGGTGAGATCGTCGATTTGGAATTGGACGGGCGTGCGATTTCAATTTTGGATATTCGGCCTGAGCATGTGTTTTCCAGGAATAACATCGCCAGAGGACACCACCTCTTCGCCCAGGCGAATTCACTGGCGGTCGCTGTCATCGATGATGAACTGGCTCTTACAGCGAGATCCGATATCCGGTTCACCAGACAGGTCAAGCTTGGTGAACGGGTCGTGGCTAAAGCGGCTGTTCAAGGAGAAGATGAAAAAGGACGGACGATCGTGCAGGTGAACAGCTTTGTAGGCACGGAAGAAGTTTTCTCAGGCACGTTTGAAATGTACCGTTCGAATGACTAAAGGAGATGGACGAGAATGAAGTTAGCCATTGATGCGATGGGCGGGGATCATGCACCTGAAGCGATCGTCAAAGGTGCAGTCCACGCCGCGCAATCCATTGATAATTTACACATCACGCTTGTGGGTGATGAAGAACAAATCAAGCCCTACTTGAATGGACAGGAAAACATTACGATTTTACATACGACAGAAAAAATCACGTCAGAAGATGAACCGGTGCGTGCGGTAAGGAAGAAAAAGCAGGCGTCCATGGTCCTTACAGCGAAAGAAGTGAAAGAAGGACGTGCGGATGGCTGTATTTCTGCGGGGAACACTGGTGCTTTGATGAGTGCTGGATTGTTCGTTGTAGGCCGTATGCCTGGTGTCGACCGTCCTGCATTGAGCCCGACCCTGCCGACACAGGACGGGAAAGGCTTCTTGATGCTGGATGTCGGAGCGAATGTCGACGCAAAACCTGATCATCTCTTGCAGTATGCGGTCATCGGTTCGATTTATGCAGAAAATGTCCGCAACATTTCCAACCCTCGAGTAGGATTATTGAATGTCGGTACCGAAGATGGAAAAGGTAGTGAACTCACGAAAAAAGCATTCCAATTGATGAAGGAAGCTCCAATCAATTTCATCGGGAATGTAGAGTCCCGTGATCTGCTGGATGGCGTAGCTGACGTCGTCGTCACTGACGGATTCACTGGAAATGTCGCTTTGAAGACCATCGAAGGAACAGCTTTGACGATGTTCAGTATGATCAAACAGGCGTTCATGAGCAATTTCAAAACGAAAATTGCTGCTGGATTGGCAAAAAACGATTTGAGGAAGCTTAAGTCCCAGCTGGATTACTCCGAATACGGGGGAGCGGGACTGTTCGGTTTGGCCGCGCCTGTCATCAAAGCTCACGGATCTTCCAATGAGCGGGCGGTTTATAATGCCATCCGTCAAGCCTGCCAGATGATCGAGCTCGATGTAACGACAACGATTGCAACAACATTGAAAGAAATGAAAGCGAAGGAGGATGAACAATGAAACATGTAGCTTTTGTATTCCCTGGACAAGGGTCACAGGAAGTCGGGATGGGTAAAGCGATGTATGATGCTTATCCTTCTGTAAAAAAATTATTTGATGAAGCTGATGAAGCCCTGGGCTTCTCTTTGACAAAATTAATGTTCGAAGGCCCGTCTGAAGAATTGACAAAAACAGAAAATGCACAGCCGGCCCTATTGTTGAACAGTGTAGCGATCAATCAGGTTCTTCAAGAGCATGGAGTAAAGCCGATCGTGACAGCTGGGCACAGTCTGGGTGAGTATAGTGCACTCGTAGCGTCTGGTGCGCTGGAACCGATAGAAGCTGTGAAGCTGGTCAACTTGAGAGGGAAGTTGATGGAAGAAGCTTATCCAACAGGCAAAGGGACGATGGCGGCCGTGCTCGGTCTTTCCCAAGAGGAAATCGAGCAGACCATCTCTGAATTCGATGGTGAAGAAACCGTCGACCTTGCCAACATCAATTGTCCTGGACAGATCGTCATCTCTGGAACGAAAGAAGGCGTAGAGAAGGTTTCTGAAAAGTTATCAGAAGCTGGAGCGAAGCGTGTCCTGCCGTTGAACGTCAGTGGGCCGTTCCACTCTCGTTTGATGAAACCTGCAAGTGACGATTTCGCTAAACATTTATCAGAAACGGACGTGCGTGACGCGGATATTCCTGTATATGCAAATGTGACGGCAGATGAAGTGACTGATGCAGCGACGATTGAGAAACTACTCGTCGAGCAGTTGTATTCTCCGGTACGTTTCCAGGAAATTTTAGAAGCGTTCGTTGAAAAAGATGTGGATGCAATCGTAGAAGTGGGTCATGGTAAAGTATTGAGTGGTCTTGTGCGTAAAGTGAAGCGTCGGATGAAGACGTTCAATGTCCAGGATCCAGCATCCATCGAACCACTACTCGAATGGTATAAGGAGGAATCGTGATGTTACAAGATCAAGTGGCATTAGTCACAGGTGCTTCCCGTGGGATCGGCCGCGCCATCGCTTTGGAGCTTGCCGCTCAAGGTGCTAAAGTAGCCGTCAACTACGCTGGAAGCGAAGATAAAGCCGAAGCTGTCGTTCAGGAAATCCGTGAACTAGGCGGAGTGGCAATCAAAACCCAGGCGAATGTAGCCAGTGAAGAAGATGTCAAACGGATGGTCAAAACTGTTGTAGATGAATTCGGTCGTTTAGACATTCTGGTTAACAATGCAGGAATTACAAAAGATAACCTATTGATGAGAATGAAAGAAGAAGAGTTCGACTCCGTCATCGATACGAACTTGAAAGGTGTCTTCCTTTGTACGAAAGGCGTCACTCGTCAGATGATGAAACAAAAGTATGGTCGGATTATCAATGTCGCTTCCATCGTAGGGGTATCCGGAAACCCTGGCCAGGCGAACTACGTGGCTGCCAAGGCAGGCGTCATCGGCTTGACCAAGTCCAACGCGAAAGAATTGGCTGCACGCAACATCCAGGTCAATGCCGTAGCCCCTGGGTATATCACTACGGATATGACCGATGCACTGACACCAGAACAACGTGAAAAAATGCTTGAAATGATTCCTCTGAACCGTTTAGGGGAAGGGCAGGATGTTGCTAGAGTGGTAAGATTCCTCGCTTCTGAAGATTCTGCTTATATGACCGGCCAGACGCTTCACGTCGACGGCGGCATGGTCATGTAAAAAGTCTATGGTTTTTCGAGCCGTTTTTTACTATAATTACTGAAGGGAGGTGAAGTTCCAATGGCAGATACATTTGATCGCGTTAAACAAATCATCGTCGACCGTCTGGATGTCGATGAATCTAAAGTGACTATGGAAGCTTCCTTCAAAGAAGATTTAGAAGCAGACTCTCTTGACGTAGTTGAGCTTGTAATGGAGCTCGAAGACGAGTTTGATACAGAAATCTCTGATGAAGAAGCTGAAAAAATCAATACTGTAGGCGACGCTGTGAATTACATAAACAGCGTTTCGTAATACAGACAGCTGCCTGCAATTGTGCAGGCAGCCTTTCCTATTGATGTAAATTCAGAGTAAAGGACAAGGTGACTTATGGAGGATTTTTCGAGTTTCCAGAACAGGGTTCAAATCCAGTTCAATGATGTTTCGTTACTGGAACAAGCGTTCACCCATTCATCTTATGTGAATGAGCATCGGAAAACGGACCGCGAAGATAATGAACGATTGGAATTCTTGGGAGATGCCGTCCTGGAGTTAGGCGTATCACAATATTTGTACCGCCAATACCCGGAAATGGCAGAAGGTGAATTGACAAAGTTCCGAGCATCCATCGTATGCGAAGCTTCTTTGGTACGATTTGCGGAAGAACTGAACTTTCACAATCTCATCCTTCTCGGTAAAGGAGAAGAAATGACAGGTGGCAGAAACCGACCAGCGTTACTCGCTGACGTATTTGAAGCGTTCATCGGTGCCTTATACCTTGACCAAGGGTTTGAAACGGTCGTTCAATTTTTGAGGACCTATGTATATCCGAAAGTGAAAAAAGGTGCTTTTTCTCATGCGATGGATTTCAAGAGTCAACTCCAAGAATTCATACAACGAGATAAAAACAGTAAGATTGAATATGAAATCGTAGAAGAGAGAGGCCCCGCCCACAGTCGGGAATTCATCGCCCATGTCCGCATCCAGGGTGACCTTGGCGGTATTGGCGTAGGAAGAACGAAAAAAGAAGCCGAACAGAAAGCTGCTCAGCAGGCATTGGAAAACCACGGAGCACTTTCCTAAAGAAGATCGCCCAGAACGGCGTTGGTTCTGGACGGTCTTTTTTGTTGAAAACAACTAAGAACTACCTCTGCAGCCGCAGCTGACCAGCGAGTTTTTTAATGAGATCGAATAAAAAACCCCTGAGGTGTATATCCTCAGGGGTGGTTCATCCTTTATTGTGGTTTTCGGTATTGACCAAGCTCCTGGACGAATGCTTGGATTTCAGAAACACTCAACTGGCCTTTCATTTGGATGATATCATGCAAGTCTTTGATTTCTTCATATTTATCAAGGTCGTAATCTTCCGGATCCATGATCGAGCGGTTGACGACTTGAAGTTTTTCCGCCATGTCGTTGATGATTACTTCCAGGTTTTCTTGAGTAGGTTGATCTAAGCTCACAATAAGTCCTCCTTCAAAGCTCCAGAATCGGGCTAATACATATGATAAAATACTTTTCCCCTTTTTGAAAGGGTGAAGAAGTGGATTGTTTTCATTCCGGTTCTGTTCATACAGGTGTGCATTCATTAAATATGGACTTTTTATATGTACCTTACAAATACGGCACAAGATCAGCGTGAAGGAAACAGGTGTTTATACCCTGAAAGAATGAGAACGAAGGTTCCTACCGTACCGCGGACGTTTATGATAAAATAAACAAGTTAGTACAACGAAAGATAGTGAATATACAGGAGGATGAATATGTTCCTCAAACAATTGGATACTGTTGGATTTAAATCATTTGCCGAAAGGGTCACCGTGGACTTTGTCCCCGGAGTTACGTCCGTCGTAGGACCGAACGGCAGTGGTAAAAGTAATATAACGGATGCCATCCGCTGGGTTCTGGGCGAACAATCCGCCAGATCCCTGCGAGGTTCAAAAATGGAAGATATCATTTTTGCCGGAAGTGACTCCCGGAAAGCTCTCAACATGGCAGAGGTCACGCTGACGCTTGATAACAAAGATCAGACACTGCCGCTGGATTACCAGGAAGTGAGTGTCACACGGAGAGTGTACCGTTCTGGTGAAAGTGAATTTTATATCAATAATCAAACCTGCCGACTGAAAGATATCGTCGACTTGTTCATGGATTCCGGACTCGGCCGGGAAGCGTTTTCCATCATCAGTCAAGGAAAAGTCGAAGAAATACTCAGTTCAAAAGCTGAAGAACGTCGTTCGATTTTTGAAGAAGCTGCAGGTGTATTGAAATATAAACAACGTAAGAAAAAAGCTGAATACAAGTTAGCGGAAACGCAGGAGAATTTAAACCGGGTCGAGGACATCATCCACGAGATTGATGGACAGCTCGAGCCTTTAAAAGAGCAGGCCGCTGTCGCAAAAGATTACTTAGAAAAGAAAGAAGATTTGAAGCAGGTTGAAATCTCGCTTCTCATCACTCAAATCGAACAACTTCACACAGAATGGCAGCAGCTGCTCAAAGATTTGAAATCAATCAAATCCAAGGAAGAAGAATTGAGTAGTGTCATAGAATCGAAAGAAGCAGAAGTGACCTCTCAACGTGAAAAGATGCAGGCACTCGATGAATCGATCGATGATTTGCAGGAAACCCTGCTCGTCTTGACACGGGAGCTGGAAAACCTCGAAGGTAAAAAAGAGCTTATGAAAGAACGTCATAAGCACTATGAAGAGAATAAATCAAAAATCGAGAATGAGTATGTAGAGCTCCAGGAAAAATTCGAACAGCTGAAGCAGGTGGCTAAAAAAGAGACCGCTAAGCTTAAAGAAACGAAGAGTAAGCGGAAAGAGACGAAGCAGGAGCTCAATCAGACCAATCAGGCATTGAGTGAAGACGTCCACGCGATCGAAGAACAAATTGAAGATTTGAAGAGTGAATACATCGATTTACTGAACGAGCAGGCGGCCAAAAGAAATGAAAAGCAGCTGCTCGATAAGCAGCTTTCACAAATCAGTCATAAAAAAGGAAACCAGCAGGATAAGTTCAAAGACCTTCGTGAAGAACGTAAACAGCTTGAATCGACGCTGAATGAAATGAAGGAGAGTCTGGAACAGCTTTCTGCTGAAAGGAGCGGGAAGGAGCAGGAATTGACTGCCCTTCAACAAAAATGGGAAGCGGACAAGCAATCCTATCAAGAGTGGCAGGAAAAGCTCTACAAAGGATACCAATACCTGGAAAAGATGCGTTCAAAAAAAGAAATGCTCGAGGATATGAAAGAAGATTTCTCAGGCTATTTCCAAGGTGTCCGCGAAGTGTTGAAAGCCCGTCAGAAAGGTCAGCTCAATGGGGTAGAAGGAGCTGTGCTAGAACTGATTGATATTCCAGGTCATTTGTTGACAGCCATTGAGACAGCCCTTGGTGCACAAGCTCAACATATTGTCGTCAAGGACGACCAAACCGGGCGTCAAGCGATTCATTGGTTGAAGCAGAACAATAAAGGTCGGGCGACGTTCCTGCCATTGACGTCTATTCAACCTCGGTCGATTTTCGGCCAGGCTGCCTCACAACTTCCAAGCCAAAACGGATTTGTAGGAGTGGCCGTCGATCTTGTCGAATTTGACCCTGCATACCAAAAAGCGATCCAGCATCTGCTTGGCCATATCGTCATTGCAGAAACGCTTGAGCATGCCAACGCCATTGCCAGGTTCCTCAATAGGAAATACCGCATCGTTACCCTTGATGGGGATGTCGTCAATCCAGGAGGTTCCATGTCCGGCGGCGCGCAGAAGAAATCCAACCAATCCTTGTTCACAAGAGAAAAGGAACTGCAGGAGCTGAAGGAGAAGATTGCTGAGTTCGATACGAAGACGAAAGAAGTTGAACAAAAAGTTCAAAAGTTGAAGCAAGCAATCAGTTCTCAACAGCAGGCCAAAGAGGAACTTGAAGCCGTAGTTTCCGACCTGAAGAATGAGGAATATGAACAACAATCAGATATGCGTGAACTTCAAGTGAAAATGAAGCATTACAATGACCAACTGCAGTTATTCGACCAGGATCAGCAGCAGTTCGATCAAGACCGTGAGCAGGCGGATCGTCAACTTACTGCACTGGATAAAGATTTATCGGATCTGAACAGGAAGCTGGAATCGATTCAGAAAGAGATTGATGACTTATCTGAAACGAAAGAGCGTCAACGTGTCGATGCAGCGAATCTGCAGGAGCGTCGTCACGAACTTCAACTCCGGTTGGCTGAACAAGACTCAGCTGTAAACAACCAGCAGGAAAAAGTGAATCGCTATAATGAAGAGCTGGCTTCTGTCGAACAAAAGCTTGAGGAAAACCGTCATGCCCATCAGCAGTTGATGGATGTCGTCGACTCGAACCAAACAGAAGAAGAAGTAGCTCAGGCGATCGAAGAAAAGAAAAAGCGGAAAGAAACGACTTCCAGCTTGATTCAAGATCGAAGAGACGAGCGTAATGAATACGGTCTTCAAATTCAAAAAGATGAGCAGACGCTGAAAGAAGAGAAGCGTCATCACCAGAATTTCGTTCAGGACATTCAACAAAAAGAAGTGAAGGCCAACCGCCTTGATGTCGAGCTTGAAAATATGTTGAACTATCTTCAGGAAGAGTATGTGATGACTTTCGAGCGTGCGAAAAACGAATACCCGCCGGTTGAAGACATTGAACGAGCGTCAACAGAAGTGAAGTTGATCAAGCGTGCCATCGAAGAACTGGGTACAGTGAACCTCGGAGCGATTGACGAATACGACCGAATCGTAGAACGTTATGATTTTCTGAAAGGCCAGCAGGATGACCTGCTTGAGGCGAAAGAGACGCTCCACACAGTAATCAACGAAATGGACGGGGAAATGGATCGCCGCTTTACGGATACCTTCACTAAAATCCGGGCTGAATTCGGTCAAGTTTTCCGTGATTTATTTGGTGGAGGACGTGCCGATCTTCAATTGACAGAGCCGGGGAACATGCTTGAAACCGGTGTAGATATCGTCGCTCAGCCGCCCGGGAAGAAACTGCAGAACTTGAGTCTCTTGTCCGGCGGTGAACGAGCTTTGACGGCAATAGCGTTACTGTTCTCGATCTTACGTGTCCGTCCGGTGCCGTTTTGTGTTCTGGATGAGGTGGAAGCGGCGCTCGATGAAGCCAACGTGGATCGTTTTGCCCGTTTCTTGAAAGAATTCAGTGCGGATACACAATTTATCGTCATCACACACAGAAAAGGAACGATGGAAGAATCGGATGTCCTTTATGGAGTGACGATGCAGGAGTCAGGCGTATCCAAACTTGTATCTGTAAGATTGGAAGAAACTAAAGAATTACTGGAAGCGTAGAAAGGAAGAGTCGATGAGCTTTTTTAAAAAACTGAAAGAGAAATTCGTTAAAGAGTTTGAAGTGAAGGAAGAACCTTTAGAAGAAGAAAAAGAAGAGAAAGGCTCAGAGGAAGATCCTGATACGGGCGATGTAGTTGAATCTGACGATCTTCAAGGAGAAACGGAAGTGACAGAAGAGCAAGAAGTTGAAGAAGTCGCTGAAGTTTCAGAAGAAGAACCCGAAGAACCTGAAGAAGATGAAGAAGTGGATGAGCCTGTCGAGGTAGAAGAGCCGCTTCAAGAAGAAGAAACTGTGGAGGAAGAAGACCCGGTCCAAGAAGAAGAGGAAGACTCGATCGCTTCTAAGTTCAAGCGAGGTCTTGCCAAGACGCGTAATTCATTCTCCAGTAAAATCAATGACCTTGTCGCCCGTTATCGTACCGTCGATGAAGACTTCTTCGAAGAACTGGAAGAAGTGTTGATTTCAGCTGACGTGGGTGTGAACACGGTCATGGAAATGATCGATGAGCTGGAGATGGAAGTGAAACGCCGCAATATCAAAGATACGCAGAAAGTGAAAGAAGTCATATCTGAGAAGCTTGTAGAAATCTACTATGGCGACGAAGATGCAGGTGAAGTGGAAGGATTGAAGGAAAATCCGGATGGTTTGACCATTTACTTGTTCGTCGGTGTCAACGGTGTCGGGAAGACGACGACCATCGGTAAGCTCGCTCACCGCTTGAAAGCTGAAGGCAAGAATGTGACGTTGGCTGCAGGAGATACCTTCCGTGCCGGGGCTATCGATCAATTGGAGGCCTGGGGCGAACGTGTAGGCGTCAATACAGTCAAGCACAGTGAGGGCAGTGATCCTGCAGCAGTCATTTATGATGGAATCAAGTCTGCCAAGTCCCGTAATTCTGATGTGCTGATCTGTGATACAGCGGGACGCCTTCAGAACAAAGTCAATCTTATGAACGAATTGAGCAAAGTGAAGCGTGTCATTGAACGAGAAGTTCCCGGCGCTCCTCATGAAGTGCTTTTAGTATTGGATGCAACGACAGGACAAAACGCCATGAGTCAGGCGAAGACATTCTCAGAGGCGACCGACGTTTCCGGTATTGTTCTATCTAAATTGGATGGAACGGCCAAAGGTGGAATCGTTCTTGCCATCAGAAATGAGCTTGAGATTCCAGTCAAGCTCGTCGGTCTCGGTGAGAAGGTGACCGACCTCGAAACCTTCGACGCGCATGCCTTCGTTTACGGTCTTTTTGCCGATATGATTGATGATTATGAAGAAGAAGAAAATGAGTCCTAGACCTTGACACAAAGGGAGGAACTCCGTTAGTATTCTTTTGTAAAGGTATTTCACTTAACAAGGAGTGCTTCAACCGTGCTTGAACGAACGACACGCATCAATTACTTGTTTGATTTCTATCAATCGTTGTTGACTCCTAAACAAAGAAACTATATGGAGTTATACTATCTGGAAGATTACTCGCTTGGTGAAATATCAGAAACGTTTGATGTCTCTCGTCAAGCGGTCTATGATAACATTCGCCGAACAGAGACGATGCTTGAAGAATATGAAAACAAGCTTCATTTATATGAAAAATTCAAAAAACGTCAAGAAGTGATCCGGGAAATGGAAGAAGAAGTCGAGAAAGGCCAGCTTCCACCCCGTATCCAAGATTGGCTACAACAACTACACGAATTAGAATAGGGGGGATTCAGCGATGGCATTTGAAGGTTTATCCGACCGTTTGCAGGATACGATCAAAAAGATCAAAGGCAAAGGGAAGGTAACCGAACAAGATGTAAAAGAAATGACACGAGAAGTCCGTCTTGCCCTCCTTGAGGCCGATGTTAACTTCAAAGTCGTAAAAGACTTTGTCAAACGTATACGTGAACGTGCGGTCGGTCAGGAGGTCATGGACAGCCTGACGCCAGGACAACAAGTCATCAAAGTCGTGAAAGAGGAATTGACCGAATTGATGGGAGGCGACGAAAGCAGAATCGCTGTCGCAAAGCGTCCTCCGACCGTAATCATGATGGTCGGTCTCCAGGGTGCAGGTAAAACGACCACGACCGGTAAGCTTGCCAACTTGCTGCGCAAGAACTATAATCGTCAGCCGTTGTTGGCGGCAGCCGACGTGTACCGTCCCGCTGCCATCCAGCAGTTGGAGACATTAGGGAAGCAGCTGGGTATGCCTGTCCATTCCGAAGGGACAGAAGCGGACCCGGTGGATATCGCGAAAAATGCGATCGCCAAAGCGAAAGAAGAACACAATGATTACGTCATCATTGATACCGCTGGACGTCTTCACGTCGATGAAGGGTTGATGGGTGAACTTGAACGCATCAAAGATGAAGTCCAGCCGGATGAAATCTTCCTTGTTGTCGACGCGATGACAGGACAAGATGCCGTCAATGTGGCTCAAAGCTTTGACGACCAGCTCGACATCACAGGCGTTCTATTGACGAAGCTCGATGGCGACACACGAGGTGGAGCTGCATTATCCATCCGTGCCGTAACCGGAAAGCCGATCAAGTTCGCCGGTATGGGAGAAAAACTCGACCAGCTGGAAGCATTCCACCCTGAACGGATGGCTTCCCGTATCCTCGGTATGGGAGATATGCTGACTCTGATCGAGAAAGCCCAGACGCAGGTGGATGAAAAGCAGGCCAAAGAGCTTGAATCCAAAATGAGAAATGCTTCATTTACGTTCGAGGATTTCCTTGAGCAGATGGAGCAGGTGAAGAATATGGGACCTTTGGATGAAATCATCAATATGATTCCTGGTGCCAATAAGATGAAGGGTCTGAAGAACGTATCCTTCGACGATAAACAAATCGTTCACGTCGAAGCGATCATTCAGTCGATGACCAAAGAGGAACGGGTCGATCCTTCCGTTATGAATGCAAGCCGTAAAAAACGTATTGCCAAAGGCTCAGGAACATCTGTATCAGAAGTGAACCGTTTATTGAAACAGTTCGAAGAGATGAAGAAAATGATGAAACAGATGAGCAATACCAAGGGCAAAAAAGGCAAAGGAATGAAATTTCCGTTCATGTAATGGAAAAACACTTTACACATAAATGAAGTTCTGCTAAAATCTAAATTTGTGTGAAACATTTAAGAAATATGGAGGTTGTTAAATATGGCAGTAAAAATTCGCCTTAAACGTATGGGATCTAAACGTAACCCATTTTACCGTGTAGTAGTAGCAGATTCTCGTTCACCACGTGATGGACGTATCATCGAGCAGATCGGAACTTATAACCCGGTTTCCAACCCAGTAGAGGTTAAGCTTGATGCAGAAAAAGCAATGGACTGGATGTCCAACGGCGCACAGCCAAGCGACACAGTTCGTAACCTGTTCTCTAAAGAAGGCATCATGAAGCAGTTCCACGAAAAGAAAAACCAATAATAAAGTAGTGGTGATATCATGCAAGCCTTGATTGAAACAATCGTCACTCCGCTCGTCGATCACCCTGCGGACATCAAGATTGATGTGAAAGAGGAAGATCACAAAGTGGTCTATCATCTGACCGTCCATCCCGATGATGTCGGTAAGGTGATCGGAAAAAACGGACGGATTGCAAAGGCGATTCGAACTGTCGTTTACGCGGCAGGATCTGATTCTGAAAAACGAATCTATTTGGATATCATGTAAGAAGGGAGAGGGCTAACCTTTCCCTTTTTTACAATCCAAAATGATACGTGGAGAGGCGGGCGATGAATGCAGATCATTAGGAAAATTCCTGTGAAGCAAATACTTACACAATCCAGCCGTGCTGAATTGAAGGACCGCTTCGATGAACGCATCGCTCGATTAGACCGAGAGTGTCGTCAACTATCATTCGAACAAAAGAAGTTGGAAAGAAAACCAGGCGTCTCAAGACAGGAAGTCGAACGCCGTTTTTCCAAAGAAATCAGCCGTCGTAGAGATCAAATGCGCTGGATTGAATACCAATTGAATCAACTGGAGATCCTTCCCGACGGCAGTGAGCTGGAAACGGATGAGGTCGACGCGTTGATTGAGGTCAATGAAGGCGATTCGTGGAATGAAATGATCCGAGATCAGCAAATGATCATAAAGGACGGAATAGTCATACGAGCGAGGTAAGGTAGACATGAAGAAAGAAATGTTCAATGTCGGAAAAATAATCAATACACATGGCATCAAAGGAGAAGTGAAGGTTCAACGGATCACCGATTTCGAAGAACGCTTTGAACCTGGCCAGCAATTGTATTGGGTGAATGATCGAAAAGATCCGAAGCCGTTAGTCGTACGTTCCCACCGCATCCATAAAGGGTTCGATCTGCTGACGTTTGAAGACCACCCTTCCATTAACGATGTGGAGGGCTATAAAAATGGCATGCTGATGGTCACGGAAGAAGACCAGGAGGATTTGGACGAGCATGAATTTTATTTCCATGAAATCATCGGATGTAAGGTTTATCTGCAATCAGGAGAAGAAGTCGGTACTGTAAAGGAAATATTGACCCCCGGCGCAAATGACGTATGGGTGGTGCAGCGTCACCGTCAGTCTGATGTTCTGATCCCTTATATTGAACCGGTCGTCAAAGAAGTGGACCCGGAGCAGAAAAAAATCATCATTGATCCAATAGAGGGGCTGTTAGACTAATGCATATCGATATTTTGACTTTGTTTCCTGATATGTTTGATGGTGTATTGAATACATCGATCATGAAACGAGCTCAAGAACGAGACGCCTTCAGTTATCAGTACGTCAACTTCAGAGACTATACAACAAGTAAACATAATAAAGTCGATGATTATCCTTACGGGGGTGGAGCAGGTCTCGTCCTCACTCCACAGCCGATATTCGATGCCATCGATGAATTGAAGCAGAAAAGCGAAAAGCCGCCACGAGTGGTATTGATGTGCCCTCAAGGCGAACCGCATTCACAGCAGAAAGCGGAAGAACTGGCTCAGGAGGATCACTTGATCTTCATCTGTGGGCATTATGAAGGCTATGACGAACGGATTCGTCAAGAGCTCGTTACAGACGAGATTTCTCTTGGAGACTATGTGTTGACAGGGGGAGAACTCGGAGCCATGGTGGTTATGGATTCCGTCATCCGATTGATTCCTGGTGTGTTAGGGAATAAGGAATCCGCCCCGCAGGATTCTTTTTCCAATGGATTGCTCGAACACCCCCATTACACGAGGCCTGCTGAATTCAGAGGTCACAAAGTCCCCGACGTCCTGTTATCCGGCAACCATGCGAAAATCGATGAATGGAGACATTACCAATCATTGAAGCGGACGTTTGAAAGACGTCCGGATTTATTGGAAGACAGGGAACTCACCCCTCAGGAAAAAGCATGGATCGAAGAGTGGAAAAATAGCTGAGATCCCTTGCGGTGAACAGCTGTTTATGGTATATTAAACTTTGTGCTTAAACGTTCGGTTTAAGTGGAAAACGATGTTCCGCTGCCTCTTAGAAGACAAGAGCATTAGTTAAAAAGGAGTGAAACACAATGCAGCAACTTATTCATGACATTACGAAGGAACAGCTTCGTACGGACCACCCAGACTTCCGTCCTGGTGATACTGTAAAAGTACACGTTAAGGTTGTCGAGGGTAACCGTGAGCGTATCCAGGTATTCGAAGGTGTTGTCATCAAGCGCCAAAACGGTGGAATCAGCGAAACATTCACTGTCCGTAAGATTACTTACGGTGTAGGTGTTGAGCGTACATTCCCAGTACATTCACCAAGAATCGCTAAAATTGAGCGTCCTCGTCGCGGTAAAGTCCGTCGTGCGAAACTTTACTACTTGCGTAACCTACGCGGTAAAGCAGCTCGAATCAAAGAAATCATCTAATTTAGTAGAAAGGAGCTTGCATTCGTCAAGCTCCTTTTTTCTAATCATTAGCAGGGAATGGGGAATAATAATGAAAAAACAGTGGCTCGATTGGATCAAAGCTTTTATCATCGCAGCCGTGCTTGCCATCATTGTTCGAGTATTCTTGTTTGCACCAGTCGTAGTCGAAGGTCCGTCTATGCTCCCGACATTACATAGCGGGGATCACCTGATTGTGAGCAAGATCAATTATACAGTAGGCTCCCCAGAACGTTTCGATGTCGTCGTGTTCCATGCGACAGAAAAGAAAGATTACATAAAAAGAGTCATAGGGCTCCCCGGTGATCATGTGTCCTATGAAAATAATCAATTATATGTGAATGGTGAGAAAATGTCAGAGCCATTCTTTGATGAAGCCGGGGCAGAATCGGAAAACGGTCAGTTCGACACTAGAAATTTTACGATTGAACAACTCCCAGGCGCGAATGAAGAAGTCCCTGAAGGCCATATTCTTGTGCTTGGAGATAACCGGAATAATTCGACCGACAGTCGGATGCTTGGAATGATTCCGATGGAGCAGGTCGTCGGTGAAGCCATTATAGCCTATTGGCCGATGGACCGTATTCAATTTATCAACTAGGAGGGTGTGCACATGGCGATCCAATGGTTCCCGGGACATATGGCAAAAGCGAAACGTGAAGTAGCAGAAAAGTTGAAACTCGTGGACTTTGTCATTGAACTCGTAGATGCAAGAGCCCCGTTATCTTCCCAGAATCCTATGCTTCATGAGATTCTGCAAGAGAAGCCGAAGATGATGGTCATGATGAAGAAAGACCTTGCTGATCCGAATGTGACGAAGCAATGGTTGGAGAAGACTAAAAAGCAGGGTATTCCATCCATAGCGATAGAAGCGAACAAAAAACAGGATGTCCAGCAAGTCATCCATATGGCGAAAGAACTGGGGAAAGAAAAGATGGAAAAACTGAAAGCAAAAGGGGTAAGGCCCCGTGCTTCCAGAGCCATGATCATCGGTATTCCGAATGTCGGAAAATCGACGTTGATCAACCGTCTTGCGAACAAGAAAATCGCTCAAACGGGTGATAAGCCTGGTGTTACGAAACAACAGCAATGGATCAAGGTTAAAAAAGAATTCGAGCTCCTGGATACTCCGGGGATTTTGTGGCCGAAATTCGAAGAGGAAGAAGTCGGATACCGTTTAGCAGCTATCGGGACGATCAAGGATCAAATCCTTCCGAAAGAAGATGTCGCTGCATATGTATTGGACTACATGAAGAATCACTATTCCACTATGCTGGAAGAGAGATACGGATTTTCCGGGTATGATGACATCATGGACGCTTTTGAGACGATCGGTAAGAAAAGGGGATGCCTGGAAAGTGGAGGGCATATCAATTTCGATAAAGTGTCTGATATCGTTCTACAGGACTTGCGTGGCGGAAAATTAGGCCACGTCAGCTTTGAACTTCCTGAATAATCATTGAAACGCAAAGTGACGCTGTCGCCTTGCGTTTTTTCATATTTTTTAATAAAGTTTTTAGGTTTGTCGTTAAAGCATTTTACTAATATTTTTTACGGTACCGGGAGGGAAGGGAAAACAGTCCGCTTTCCGCGGGCAGCTGCCGAGCCTCCTCGTTGCACTGCGGGGTCTCGCCTAACCTGCACTTCCCGCAGGAGTATAACTGTTTTCCCTTCCCTCCCTCAAAGTGTACTCAAATAAAGCATCTATCAAGAATGATTCAGCATGTTTATTGAAGATACGTTAACTGTGCAGGAAGTAATGATATAAATTATGATTGCGTTGACTGGATAGTGGTCTGCTTCCTGGGCCATCAATCCATGGCTATAGAACAGCCGAATCCGCTTTTTATAGAGAAGGGTTTATACTTACTCTGAAGGGACGGGCGGGAAGCAGCGAGACTCCCGCGGGAGAAGGGGCTAGGCAAGATCCCACAGGCGTAGCCGAGGAAGCTTGCCGCCTCCCCGCAGGAAAGCGAGTTGTTCCCGACCATCCCCGGCATAGATGAAGGGAAAACCCGTTCATCATTATTTGACTTTGCCCTTTAAAGTAGAGTGCTAAAGTACAGATTTGAGTGAAGGCAGCGTAAGAGTATGATAAATTGAAGGTGAATCGAAAATGAGGATGAAGACCACCTACATATACGTGTTTTCCAACCGATAATAGAACTAACGGAGGTTACGTGAAGAATGGCATCGATGACAATATCAGAAGTGAAACAAAAAATGAAGGATGAGGAATTTACGCAGACAGAGATAGAAGCGCTGCGTCAAGATGGACGGAAGGGCGTTCAGAAGCTTATCCAACAATATGATGCAGCTCAGGAAAAACAAAGACTGCAGAAAGTAAAATATGAAGAAATGAAAGAATTCGAAAAGCATGCGTGGCAGCGAGGGTGTCAGCTGGTTGCAGGCATCGATGAAGCAGGCAGAGGTCCGTTGGCCGGCCCTGTGGTGGCAGGTGCCGTAATCCTGCCTGATGGCTATTACCTGGAAGGGTTGAACGACTCAAAACTGCTTTCGCTTGCAAAGCGTGAAGAATTTTTTAAACGTATCAAACAAGATGCAGACTATGGTGTAGGTATCGTCACCAACGAAGAAATAGATGAAATAAACATTTACAATGCAACAAAGCTTGCCATGCAAAGAGCAGTAGCTTCATTGAACCAAAATCCGGACCATTTACTGATTGACGCAGTGGACCTCGAGGAAGTCGATCTTCCCCAAACCAATTTGGTCAAAGGTGATCAACGTAGTGTGTCCATTGCAGCGGCCAGTGTGATTGCCAAAGTCACCCGTGATCATTTGATGGCAGAGTATGATATTCAATATCCGATGTATCGTTTCAGTTCCAACCAAGGATATGGAACGAAGGAACATGTGGATGCACTGAAAGCACATGGACCATCGCCATTTCATCGGAAAAGCTTCGCCCCCGTCAAAGAGTACACCTACGTGTAAGGAGTGGAACCTGTGAAAAATATTATCTCTAGTCTGGGTAAACTGTTGGAATCCAATGTCGTTTCCAATCAACCGAAACGAGGCCATGTATTATCAGGAAAAGTGCAACAGCTGTATCCTGATAATCGAGCTACGGTTCAAATTGGAAAGCAGCAAGTGAACGCCCAGCTGGAGACACCCCTGACCAAAGGGCGGACATACCTGTTCAAGGTCGTTTCCAATGAAGAGATGCTGCATTTAAAGGTGCTTTCTTCTCAGCAAAGTAAGGCACCGGTATCAGCAGGCCTTTCAGATCTGCTTAGACAATCAGGGGGAAAAGTCTCAAAAACGAATCTCCAATTTTTGAGGCAGCTCATCGATCAACAAGCTTCTTTTAAAGTAGCAGATCTTAAGGAAGCGTTATCGATATTGCAGGGGGCTTGGAATAAAACTGCAGCAAAAGAAGTTCTGTTACAGATGTTCCAAAAGCAGCTGCCGGTAAAAGCAGCCGTATTTGATGCTTTACATAGTCGATTGAATTCCACTTGGTCAAGCTCGATGGAAACTGCCTCAACACAACAGTTGGACATGAAGACCAGTACATTATTGGCTCAGCTGAAAGGGGAGAGACCCTCTCATTCTTTAATGGATACATCTGTGACTAAGATTATGAGCGAAGTGAGAACCGGGAACCCATCTACCTACCAATTGTTCAAACAGGCAGGGCTGATTGAATCCTCCCATTCATTCAAAGAATTCCAAAACAGTTGGAAAGAATGGTCAGTTCAATCAAAAGAAACCCATCCCCCTTTGCCAGGTGCGTTTAAAGGTATAGCAGGGTCCATGCAGAAATTATTCCATGATCAACTCCCTTTCACGAATACAGAACGGCAGACGTGGAATCAATGGGTAAATCAATTGGAACGTATAATTTCCACTCCTGCAGGACAAAGGAAAGCCCTGCCGGATACGTTCCAACAGGGGTTATTGAAGAATTTTGAAAAACTCCAAAATACTGCGGTACTGCAAAAGTTGCTTCCATTTCTGACAGAGGCTGATGCTTCCACGTTGAAATCCATCACCAACAATCCTGAGGTGCTCTTTCAAGATAGAAGCTCTTCTTTGCAGCAGCTTGTTCAAAGCCTTAAACATTTGGCGTCCAGACAAATCGACGTGAATCTTCAGCCTTCACTCGTGGAGTGGGTGAGCCGTCTGTCCGGCGAATATCCTGATCTTACACAAAAGAATGCGATGCTCATGAAAATCAAATCGATGATACATTTGTCGGGGATGCAGGACGAATCTTTATTAAAATCTGCGCTTCAAAGCGACTCACCCATGGCAAAAGAAACATCATTAAAATCGATCCTCCTGCAGTCTTTAGAAGGACAGGGCCCGATGCGTGCTGACACCGCCCGTCCACTGCTTCATTTTTTGAACGGGACTCAACTGAATGCCCTTCAGGAAACACAACAAACTCTTCAGGCCACATTACAATTCCCAGGGAGTTTTGTCGGATCATCTGAGGATGTTCATATGAATATGGAGGGAAGGAAGACGCCGAAAGGGGAAATAGACCCTGACTTTTGTCATATTTTATTTTATTTGAATTTGGAACATTTGAATGAAACCATTGTCGATTTATCGATTTCAGATCGCAGAGTAGGCGTGACGGTCATGAATAAGGACCAGAGCATAGAGGCGGTGGTCCACTCATTTAAAAATAAGCTTGCGGAAGGATTGGAAGCTCTCGGCTATGAGTTGAACTCCCTCAATGTGAGAACCTTGAAACCAGAGCCCGGACCTGTTTCACCTCAAGAGCATAAAGAAAGCTCGAAGGAAGGAGTGGATCTCCGCATATGAATGAAAAGCCGAGTAAAGCTATCGCTTTGAATTATGAGGCCGATCAAGAATCGGCACCGAAAGTGACGGCAAAAGGAAAAGGATATATAGCGGATAACATTTTGAAAAAAGCGGAAGAGAATAATATTCCGATTCAAAAAGATGCATCCATGGTCGAACTTTTGTCCCAATTGAACATCAATGAACAGATTCCTGAAGAATTGTACCATGTAGTAGCGGAAGTTTTTGCTTTTATTTATCAAACGGACCAGCAAGCGAAAAATAGTAATTCGATGAAAAAATAAGCTGACGAATGTTCCTGGAGGAGCGTGGATCCTCGACATGACAGTCGTCAGCTTTTTTTTGCAATAAACCGACAATTATGTTTACATAATATAGTGTAAGTGAATCTGTTGTAATTTTTCGACAGAAATCTAGTCTGGTATGGACAATTGATAGCGTTTTTTTATACAATGTACATGCAGTGAAAATTGATGGGAGGATGAAACATGAACATTCACGAGTATCAAGGCAAACAAATCATGCGTGATTTTGGCGTTTCCGTGCCGAATGGCCACGTAGCATATACCGTAGATGAAGCTGTAGAAGCAGCGAAGAAATTAGGTAGCGATGTTACAGTCGTCAAAGCACAAATCCATGCAGGCGGACGTGGGAAAGCCGGTGGAGTAAAAATCGCTAAAAATCTTGACGAAGTGCGTACATACGCAGACGAAATACTAGGGAAAACTCTTGTCACCCATCAAACGGGTCCTGAAGGCAAAGAAGTTAAGCGCTTACTTATCGAAGAAGGGTGCGACATCCAAAGTGAGTATTATGTCGGACTTGTTCTTGACCGTGCAACAAGCCGTGTCACGATGATGGCATCTGAAGAAGGCGGAACTGAAATCGAAGAAGTGGCCGCTGAAACTCCTGAAAAGATTTTCAAAGAAGTCATCGATCCAGTAACCGGACTGACTCCTTTCCAGGCTCGTCGTCTGGCATTCAATATCAACATCCCTAAAGAAGCGGTAGGGAAAGCAGTCAAGTTCATGCTTGGTCTTTACGACGTGTTCGTGAAGAAAGATTGTTCAGTAGCTGAAATCAACCCGCTTGTCACGACAGGTGATGGAGATGTATTGGCTCTAGACTCCAAGTTGAACTTTGACGATAATGCACTTTACCGTCAAAAAGACATCATGGAGCTTCGTGATCTTGAGGAAGAAGATCCAAAAGAAGTGGAAGCTTCCAAATTTGATTTAAGCTACATCGCACTTGATGGAAACATCGGCTGCATGGTTAACGGTGCAGGTCTTGCGATGGCAACGATGGATACAATCAAACACTATAACGGTGACCCAGCTAACTTCCTTGACGTTGGTGGCGGTGCAACAGCTGAAAAAGTTACAGAAGCATTCAAAATCATCCTATCCGATGACAATGTCAAAGGAATTTTCGTTAACATCTTCGGCGGCATCATGAAGTGTGACGTCATTGCTGAAGGTGTCGTAGAAGCGACGAAACAAATCGGCCTTACACTGCCTCTAGTCGTTCGTCTAGAAGGTACGAACGTTGATGCAGGTAAGAAGATTCTTGAAGAGTCCGGACTAAATATCACTTCTGCTGACTCCATGGCAGAAGGTGCTCAAAAAATCGTTGAACTAGTCAAGTAAGAAAGGCGGGGAAATCAGATGAGTGTCTATATTAATAAAGATACAAAAGTAATTGTACAAGGTATTACAGGCTCTACAGCTTTGTTCCACACGAAGCAGATGGTGGAATACGGTACACAAATCGTCGGCGGAGTAACCCCTGGTAAAGGTGGTACAGAAGTCGAAGGAATTCCAGTTTTCAACACGGTTGCTGAAGCCGTTGAAAAAACAGGTGCGAATGCTTCTGTCATTTACGTTCCGGCTCCTTTTGCAGCAGATGCGATCATGGAAGCGACGGATGCAGAAATGGACATGGCGATTTGTATCACTGAACATATCCCTGTTCTGGATATGGTAAAAGTGAAGCGTTATATGGAAGGCAAAAAGACTCGCCTGGTAGGACCAAACTGTCCAGGAGTCATCACACCAGAAGAGTGCAAAATCGGAATCATGCCTGGCTATATCCATAAGAAAGGCCATGTAGGCGTTGTATCCCGTTCTGGTACATTGACGTATGAAGCTGTACACCAGCTTTCAGAAGCAGGTATCGGCCAGTCTACAGCTGTAGGTATCGGTGGAGACCCTGTCAATGGGACCGATTTCATCGACGTCCTGAAAGCGTTTAATGAAGATGATGATACGGAAGCGGTCATCATGATCGGAGAAATCGGCGGTACGGCAGAAGAAGAAGCGGCTGAATGGGTGAAAGCAAACATGAACAAACCTGTTGTCGGCTTCATCGGAGGACGTACAGCACCTCCAGGAAAACGTATGGGGCACGCTGGTGCCATCATTTCCGGTGGTAAAGGGACAGCTGACGAAAAAATCCGTGTCATGAACGAATGCGGAATTGAAGTCGCTGAAACGCCATCAGTCATGGGTGAAACATTGATTCAAGTATTGAAGGATCAAGGAATCTATGACAAGTGTAAAACTCACTAAACTAAGGTGAACAAAATATTTTAGAGAAAGCCGTGCTCGGTATGGGCACGGTTTTCCCTCTATGGAAAGAGGTATGTGATGCATTCAAAAAGAGAACGATTAATCTTATTGCACCGTGCTCCAGAAATGACCAGACCACTGATGCGACGCTTGCTGGAGTGCGACCCTCAACTAGAATCCCCCTTCGATTTATCTCCTGAAAAATTTTCTCATCAGTTCCATATCCCCTTGAAAAGAAGTGCAGCAATCGTCCGGTTCATCCAAGACCCTTATATAATGAAGAAACTCGACAAAAAATCCATGGATTTTCACTGTTTAACCTTATGGGACCAGGGTTATCCGCCACTTTTAAAAATGATTCCGGATCCTCCTTATGTCCTTTATGCAATAGGGGATTTATCGCTCTTTCAAAACCCCTTATCCCTTTCTGTTGTAGGTACACGGTCGCCTTCGAAATTTGCCTACCCTCCGCTGAAAAAGATTCTTTCCCCGCTCATACATGCGGGTTTTACCATCGTCAGCGGAATGGCTGAAGGCATCGATCAATGCGCGCATCGTCTAGCTATTGATGGAAATGGAAAGACTATTGCTGTATTGGGGTCCGGATTTCATCATATTTACCCCAGAAATGACATAGCATTGTATCAGCATATGGCCCGTCATCAGCTGGTGATCAGTGAATACCCTCCAGAACGTCCACCAAGAAAATTCCAATTTCCTGAACGTAACCGGATCATATCAGGTTTGACACCTGCCACATTTGTCGTAGAAGCAAGGTTGAAAAGCGGTTCGCTCATTACTGTCGATCAGGCATTGGAGCAGGGAAAAGACGTATTTGCCATGCCCGGTCTCGCTGGTCTTGAAACGAGCGAAGGGTGCCATAAGATGATCAATGATGGAGCCACACTCGTACATACCCACGAGGATATTTTAGAAGGATGGGTAGGAAAAATTTGAATATTTTGTTTCAAAAGTGTTACAGTCAGGGGGTAGAATCGACTTGTAACCGATAAAAATAAACCGCTTCCGTTTGACAAACGGTTTTATTGTATTCAATAATAGGGAAGATTTATTTTATGTACTAAACAGAGAAAACACCTCTATGGGAGGAACCTATATGGCAGATTATCTTGTAATCGTTGAATCACCAGCAAAAGCTAAAACGATTGAACGATACCTTGGAAAGAAATATAAAGTAAAAGCATCACTCGGACACGTCCGCGATTTACCGAAAAGTCAAATGGGCGTTGACGTTGAAAATGAATTTGAACCGAAATACATTACGATCCGCGGGAAAGGTCCCGTTTTGAAAGAATTGAAAACAGCCGCTAAAAAAGCGAAACGCGTCTATCTTGCAGCCGACCCCGACAGGGAAGGGGAAGCGATTGCATGGCATTTGGCGCATAGTTTGGATATTGATGACAAGTCAGAATGCAGAGTCGTGTTCAACGAGATTACGAAAGAAGCCATCAAAGACTCTTTCAAGCAACCAAGAACGATCAATTCGGATCTCGTAGACGCACAGCAGGCACGCCGTATTCTGGATAGACTTGTGGGTTATAACATCAGCCCGATCCTTTGGAAAAAGGTTAAAAAAGGCTTGAGTGCGGGCCGTGTCCAGTCTGTCGCAGTGAAAATCATCATCGACCGTGAAAATGAAATCAAAAAATTCGTTCCGGAAGAATACTGGACGATTGAAGGAGACTTCCTGAAAGATAAAGAGAAATTCGAAGGTTCCTTCTACGGAGTTGATGGGAAAAAACAAGAATTGAAGACAGAAGATGATGTCAAAGCGATCCAACAGCGCATGAAAGGGAAGGACTTTTCCGTAGAGAAAGTCAACAAGCGGGAACGCAAACGTAACCCGTCCCTTCCATTTACAACGTCTTCCCTGCAACAGGAAGCAGCACGTAAGCTGAATTTCAGAGCAAAGAAAACCATGATGATCGCTCAACAATTGTATGAAGGAATCGACCTCGGCGGAAAGCAAGGGACGACAGGTTTGATCACATACATGCGTACGGACTCTACTCGTCTATCAAATTCCGCTAAAGAAGATGCCAAGCAGTACGTCGAAGAAAATTTCGGGGAAGAATATCTTGGTAATCGTAAAAGTGGGAAAAAGCAAGAAGGGGCACAGGATGCTCACGAAGCAATCCGTCCGACAGGTGCTGTTCGAGACCCTAAGTCGATGAAGAGTAAGCTTTCAAGAGATCAATACCGTCTCTACAAATTGATATGGGACCGTTTCATCGCAAGTCAAATGGCACCGGCCGTACTGGATACGATGACGGTACACATGTATAACGAGGGTGTCGAATTCCGTGCAACAGGCTCTGAAGTGAAATTCAAGGGTTTCATGAAAGTGTATGTCGAAGGACGGGACGACAATAAAAAAGAAAAAGATAAACTTCTTCCTCATATCGAAGAGGGCATGACCGTAAAGGCGGAAGAAATCAAACCGAACCAGCACTTCACACAGCCGCCTCCACGCTATACGGAAGCGCGTTTAGTCAAAACACTGGAAGAACTGGGAATCGGACGTCCGTCTACGTATGCTCCGACGTTGGATACGATTCAACGGAGAGGTTATGTAGCGCTGGATAATAAACGCTTTATCCCTACCGAGCTAGGTGAAATTGTGTTAGACCAGCTCAGAGAATATTTCCCTGAAATCATCGATGTCGACTTCACGAAAGAAATGGAAGATGACCTTGATGCGATCGAAGATGGAACAGAAAACTGGGTTTCAATCATTAAAGATTTCTACAAAGACTTTGAACCTCGTCTCACGAAGGCTGAAAAAGAAATGGAAGAAATAGAGATCAAAGATGAACCAGCAGGCATCGATTGTGAGAAATGCGGACACGAAATGGTCTATAAAATGGGTCGTTACGGCAAGTTCCTCGCATGTTCCAACTTCCCTGACTGCCGGAACACGAAGCCGATCCTCAAAAAAGTGGGCGTCACCTGTCCGAAATGTAAGGAAGGGGAAGTCGTCGAGCGGAAGAGTAAAAAGAACCGGAAATTCTTTGGATGTGACCAATATCCTGAATGTGATTTCATTTCCTGGGATAAACCGATCAGCCGTCCATGTCCGAAATGTGACTCACTGCTCGTTGAGAAAAAGTCGAAAAAAGGAAATCAAATTCAGTGTACGGAATGCGATTATAAAGAAGAACCGCAGTAGTAATTATAGGTGGAGCCTACGACTAAATTAAGTTGTAGGCTCCTTTACTTGTTCCTGTATTGTGTTGATTGATTTCGAGACTAATAATGAGAGGATGTGGTGAGCTTCCTTAAGCCTCATTCCTTGCTGAATTTTCACAGAGGATAATTTTATAAAAATTATGAATTGACACGGTTCGACAAGACCGCTATAATTACGGTTTGGTAAGGGTCTGTACTTGACAGGTTCTGGAAACCTTAAGGTCGCGCCAGCATGCATAGAGGCGGAAATCTTTAATTTTGAATAATATCACTTGGAAACAATTCAGAATTTTGTTACATTTTAATTAAATCAATTGTCATGCAGTTTTTAAATGTGATAAAATTTAAACGCCTTTGAGAGGTGAAAGATGAAACCTTTTGAAACTTATAAACAACTGTTCATCGAGTACTTACAAATTGAAAAAAATGCATCTCCGTTGACGGTGAGCCAATACAGTAAAGATATTGATTTATTTGGGGACTTCTTAAAAGCAGAAGGTATTTCTCTGCTTGAATGTGAATATGCGAACGTAAGATTGTTTCTGTCCAAACTCCACACAGAACAGCTTTCGAGGAGATCCGTTTCCAAGAAAATCTCCAGTCTGCGCAGCTTCTACCGGTTTTTAGACCGGGAAGAGTTCATCAAGCAGAACCCTTTCGTAAATGTGTCTATGCCGAAGTCCGATCATAAAATTCCTGAATTCTTTTATGAAGAGGAATTAAAACAATTATTTACAGTGAGTGACTTACACGACCCATTGGGACAAAGAAATCAAGCGATTATCGAACTCCTGTATGGAACCGGGATACGGGTAAGTGAGTGTACCGGCATTGAACTGCCTGATCTTGACCTCTCCCTGGAAACCCTTCTCGTCCACGGTAAAGGCAATAAAGAGAGGTATGTTCCGTTTGGTCAATTCGCGGCACGTGCGCTCAGGAGGTATATCGAGGATGGTCGTACTCAATTGGCAGCGAAAGGGAAAACGCCCACCAACCGTTTGTTTTTGAATGCACGGGGCGGCCCTTTGACAGCCAGGGGTCTGCGATTGATTCTTAATAAAATGGTGGAGCAGGCAGCCCTGACGGTGGATATACATCCACACAAATTGAGGCACACGTTCGCCACCCATCTGCTGAATGAGGGGGCTGATCTGCGGTCTGTCCAAGAGTTGCTTGGGCATGAGCAGTTATCTTCCACACAGGTGTATACGCACGTAACAAAAGACCGATTGCAGCAAGTTTATATGAATAGCCATCCAAGAGCTAATAAATGAGGTGAAGTTATGAACCAACAATTTCATGCCACGACGATATTCGCCGTCCAGCATAATGGGCAGAGCGCCATGAGTGGGGACGGGCAGGTGACCCTTGGTAACCAAGTAGTCATGAAGCATAAAGCTCAAAAAGTCAGACGTCTGTTTAATGATCAGGTATTAGCCGGTTTTGCAGGTTCAGTCGCAGATGCATTCACATTATTTGAAAAGTTTGAAGGAAAACTTGAGTCTTATGATGGAAACCTGGCGCGAGCTGCGGTAGAGCTTGCTAAAGAATGGAGAAGCGATCAAGTTTTAAGAAAGCTTGAAGCCATGCTGATCGTAATGAATAAGGAGAAGATGTTTCTTGTTTCGGGTACAGGGGAAGTAATAGAACCGGACGATGGCATTTTAGCCATCGGTTCAGGTGGAAACTTCGCTCTAAGTGCCGGCCGTGCTTTAAAAAGATATTCTCCTGAAAAATCTGCTGAGGAAATTGCACAGGCAGCCTTGGAGATTGCAGGGGAGATTTGTGTGTTTACTAACGATCAAATCATACTTGAGGTTCTCGATTAAGGAGGCAGGACATGTCACTGAATTTGACACCTAAACAAATAGTAGAAAAGCTGGATCAATATATTATTGGACAGAACAGTGCCAAAAAGTCTGTCGCAATTGCTCTCAGAAACAGATATCGTCGTATGCAGCTTGAGGGCGATATCCGTGATGAAATCGTACCGAAAAACATTTTGATGATGGGTCCTACCGGCGTAGGTAAAACGGAAATTGCACGCCGACTTGCAAAATTGGTAGGGGCACCGTTTGTTAAAGTAGAAGCGACGAAATTCACTGAGGTCGGCTATGTCGGACGAGATGTGGAGTCCATGGTCCGTGACCTCGTCGAAATGGCGGTCCGGATGGTCAAAGAAGAGAAAATGGAATCAGTCAAAGACCGTGCTGAGGAACAGGCGAATAAACGTCTCGTTAAATTGCTCGTACCTTCCAAGAAAAAACAAAACAACAATTTCAAAAATCCATTTGAAATGCTGTTCAATCAAGGTACCCAGCAGGAGCAGGACACGAGTTCAGATCAAGAAGAAGCTGAAATCGAGACAAAACGCAGCCGCATCCGCCATCAATTGGATCTCGGGGAGCTTGAAGACCGCATGGTAACCATCGAGGTGGAAGAATCGCAATCTTCTATGTTTGACATGCTCCAAGGATCAGGTATGGAACAAATGGGGATGAATATGCAGGATGCCTTCAGTCAGTTCATGCCTAAGAAAAAGAAGAAGCGGAAACTGTCTGTTTCTGAGGCGAGAAAAGTGCTAACTCAGGAAGAAGCAGGCAAGCTTGTCGATATGGATGAAGTGGGTCAGGAAGCTGTGGAGAAAGTGGAGCAGTCCGGTATGATCTTTATCGATGAAATCGATAAAGTAGCTGCGAAGGGTGATAACCAAGCCAACGTATCAAGGGAAGGTGTACAGCGTGATATTCTTCCTATCGTGGAAGGATCCACAGTGGTGACGAAATACGGTCCCGTGTCAACGGATCATATTTTGTTCATTGCGGCAGGTGCTTTCCACATGGCGAAGCCCTCTGATTTGATCCCTGAACTCCAGGGCCGTTTCCCGATCCGTGTTGAGCTCAATAAATTGACCGTGGAAGATTTCAAGAACATTTTAGTCGAACCTTCCAACGCGTTGTTGAAGCAATATAAAGCATTACTTGAAATTGAAGGTATAAAGGTTGAATTTTCTGACGATGCTATTACTAGACTCGCAGAAATAGCACAGGAAGTGAATGCTGAGACAGATAACATCGGTGCACGTCGTCTGCACACGATCCTTGAGAAGCTGTTGGAGGATCTTTCATTCGAAGCACCGGACGTGACGATGGAAAAAATCGAAATCACACCACAATATGTAGACAGCAAACTATCTTCTATTGTTAAGAATAAGGATTTAAGTAGATTCATTTTATAGTATTTACTACAAGGAGGAAACAAAAATGAAATTATTAGACCGTGCAAGAAGAATCAACGCGATGTTACAGAAAACAACTGGAAAGTCGGTGGACTTCAATGACATGTCAGCGACCCTGCGTGATGTCATCGAGGCGAACACGTTCGTCCTCAGCCGCCGTGGTAAGCTGTTAGGTTTCGCTATCAACCAGGAGATTGAAAATGAGCGTATGAAAGAAATGCTTTCCGAGCGTCGTTTCCCACAGGAGTACACTCAAAACTTGTTCAACATCAAAGAAACGACTCCAGACATTGATATCAACAGTGAGTACACGGCTTTCCCTGTAGAAAACCGTGACCTGTTTGAAAATGGTCTTACCACAATCGTTCCGATCATTGGAGGGGGACAACGTCTGGGTACATTGATTCTGAGCCGCCTGGATACGAACTTCAATGAAGATGATTTACTACTTGCTGAATATGGTGCAACCGTAGTCGGCATGGAAATCCTACATGAAAAGACGGAGGAAATTGAGCAGGAAGCACGTAACAAAGCTGTCGTACAGATGGCTATCAGTTCTCTATCCTACAGTGAGTTGGAAGCTATCGAGCATATCTTTGAAGAACTTGAAGGCAACGAAGGTTTACTAGTAGCTTCTAAAGTAGCTGACCGCGTAGGAATCACTCGTTCTGTCATTGTAAACGCATTGCGTAAACTTGAGAGTGCAGGTGTCATCGAATCCCGCTCTCTTGGAATGAAGGGAACTTATATCAAAGTATTGAACAACAACTTCCTACTGGAACTGCAGAAACTCCGTTCCAACTAATAGTTGAAAAAAGGCCGCTCATTCAGGAGCGGCTTTTTGTTTGCTCTGATAAATTCAACAAAAGGAAGTGTTAATAAGCTGCACCACTTTACAAAAGCTTCATTTTAAATACATGGCTCTGTTAATGTTGATTGTTGATATTTAGTCTTCAAAATAAGCACATAATAGTTGAAGAGTTTATATCGATATGTGCGGAGGGGCGGGGGGGGGAAATCACTCGCTTTCCGCGGGAGCGCGGTGAGCCTCCTCGGACTTTTCGTCCTGTGGGGTCTCACCAAGCACTTTCTTCCCGCAGGAGTCTCCCGATTCCCCTCCGCCCTTTGCATGATAAAATCCGTGACATCTACGTAAAAAAAGACCTATTATCAAGGTTGTTCGGTCCTTATGCCACTCCTAAGAGAATGACACACAGCATTTAGGTTTTAAGATTTTATACTTCCTCCCATCAAGATGAAGTATTTCTTTTAAAAGATCTTGTTTCGAGGCACTCTGATGAAGCAAAGGGCGGAGGGAAACGGTGAGACTCCTATGGGACGTGTGGGACAGGTGAGGCCCCGGAAGGCGAAGCCTGAGGAGACTCAGCGCCCGCCCCATGGAAAGCGAACCTTTTCCCGGAGCCCTACACGCAAAAAACATTTCGTAATGGTTTCTTTTTTTGATGGGTATATCAACACTAAACTTTAACAGAGCCAAATACATAAATTATCCCATCCTTATCATTAAATTGATTTTTTCATAAAATAGTCTGAAAACTGATTTATTTCGACATGAAAGTGTGTAATAATGTTCACTATAGTAGTATTTTCGACGCTTGGAACAGGGTGGAAAAACGCAAGGTAAATCGAACTAGTTCGAAAGAATTGTTTGTTATACTCTTGTTAAAATTTTTATCAATTCGTAGACAATAATGAACAAATTTTTTTAAACTTAAGAGAAGTAGTAAAGGATAATTTCGGAAATGGGGGAGTTCCTTTGAAGTTATTTAATGACACATTCACAGCTTTGGAGCGATCTTTAGATTATTCTTCAGCTAAGAACCGTGCCATATCGGACAATATAGCTAACGTCGATACGCCGGGGTATAAGGCGAAAAATGTGGTCTTTAAAGATGTTCTCAATCGTGAACTTTCGACACTGCCTGCAAAGCGGACAGACCCGAGGCACATAGACTTTCAAAGAGGGCATGAATCCTCATACCGTACGATGACAAGACCGGGCACTACCTACAACCACAATGGAAACAATGTCGACATTGATAAAGAGATGAATGATTTGGCCCAGAACCAAATTTATTATCAGGCACTTGCGGACCGGATGAATGGAAAGTTCAGAAGTCTGCAATCTGTCATTAAAGGTGGGAATTAATCATGGGGATTTTTGATTCTATGAATACAAGCGCGAGCGGACTTACGGCCCAACGCTTGCGAATGGACGTCGCCTCGTCGAATATAGCCAATGCCAATTCCACCAGAGCTCAACTGAACGAAGACGGAACCTGGGATCCATATCGTAGGAAAATGGTTGTGTTTCAACAAGAAGGTGCAAGCTTCAAATCATTCCTGCACAAAGCTTCTCAAGCTCAAGGAGGGTATGGAGGCGGTGTGAAGGCAACAGAAATCGTCGAAGATGAGAATCCATTCAAATCCGTCTACAATCCCAATCACCCCGATGCAGATGAAAGTGGATATGTACAACTACCGAATGTCGACCCTCTTCAGGAGATGGTGGATATGATGAGTGCCACAAGATCTTATGAAGCGAACGTCACTTCATTGAATGCATCAAAGAGTATGTTGATGAAAGCTTTGGAAATCGGAAAATGATGATAGAAGGGAGAAATAGCGATGAAAGGAATCTACTCGCCGGCTGATCAACCGGCCATTTTCAAAAATTCTCTATCCCCTCAAGGAAACCGTTCACTTTCCCCGAGTGAAGTACACGCGAACTTTGCTGGTCAATTGAAACAAGCGATTGACGGGGTCAACAAAGCTCAAGTTGAATCGGACTCAAAAACACAAGCATTAGCTCGAGGAGAGATCGATGACCTGCATGATGTAATGATTGCATCACAAAAAGCAAGCATCACGATGCAGACGACTGTCGAAGTCCAAAGTAAAGTGATCGAAGCTTATAAAGAAATTATGCGGATGCAAGTATAAATTCATGGCTGGACGACTTTTATTAAATACTTCTAAGAGACCGAGCTTTTTTTGGGGGCAATTATGAAAGAAAAACTTTTGACATACAAAAATCAATTTTCAACGTTTTGGGGGGAGAGGAGTAAAGGACAAAAAGGGTTGATCCTGGGATCAGTTGCTGCACTTCTTGTCATTCTTATTGTGGCAAGCGTAGTAGCGTCAAGTTCAAAAATGGTTCCCCTTTACCGTGACCTCACATTACAGGAGATCGGACAGATCAAGACCGAGCTTGATACACGGGGTGTTCCTTATGAGCTGGATCAAGGCGGGACGACGATCATGGTCCCTGAAACGCAAGCAGAAACACTGCTTGTCGATTTAGCAGCTTCAGGGCTTCCTGACAGCGGATCCATCGATTACGGATTTTTCAGTGCCAATACATCTTGGGGAATGACAGACAATGAATTCGATGTTATCAAATTAGATGCTATGCAGACGGAGCTTGCTAATTTGATGAAAGGTATCGGTGGCATTCAGGATGCCAAGGTGATGATCAATATGCCTGAGGAGCAGATTTTTGCTTCTGCTTCGCCTCAAGAAGCGTCTGCATCGATCGTGTTGAATGTCCAACCAGGATATAAACTGGAAAACAATCAAATTGAGGCTCTTTATAATTTAGCTTCAAAATCTGTTCCAAACCTGACTAATGATAATATCGTCATCATGGATCAGAACTTTAATTATTTTGACATAAAAGATTCCAATTATTCTGGGGAACAAGATGCTTATACATATCAACAAAACGTCAAACAGGACATTGAACGCGATATCAAACAGCGTGTGCAGCGCATGCTCGGCATGATGATCGGTCAGCAGAAAGTAGTCGCCACTGTTACGGCGGATATCGATTTCACGAAAGAAAATCGAGTAGAAGAACTCATTGAACCTGTGGACCCTGAAAAGATGGAAGGACTACCAGTAAGTGTAGAACGGATTGAAGAAACCTATGAAGGTGGAATTCCTGAGGGTGGCGTTCCTGGAGCAGGTGAAGACGACGTCGCCAATTACCCGGCTGGAGTTGATGGGGCCGGTGGGGATTACAGCATGACCAAGGAAACGATCAACAATGAGTTCAACAGGATTCGGAAGAACATTGAAGAGAGCCCTTACAAGGTCAGAGACTTAGGAATACAAGTCGCCATTGACAATACGAAAGGTGTCGATGAAGAAGGCACCGTTCAATACCTAAGTGCTGAAGAACAACAAACAGTCGAACAAAGTGTCCAATCGATTTTGAATTCGATGATTACGACTTCAGTCAACGAGAGTTACGGAGAAATCAACCCGGATGAAAAAGTGTCGATTGTTTTCCAGGAATTCAACGGGCAGCCTGAATTCCCAGACTCTGGTGGAGGTGTACCGATCTGGATGTACGCAGGAGGAGCAGTACTCGCTGCGTTGTTGATCGTCCTTATCGTCATGGCATTCAGAAAACGTAAGGACACAGAAGAAGTCTATGAAGAATCCTATCAAGAGTACCAGGCTGAAGTTCCTGACATAGATTCGTACAAGGAACCAGCGACCGAAGCGAACCAAAAGAAAAGACAGCTTGAAAAAATGGCGAAAGACCGCCCGGAAGATTTCGCGAAATTATTACGGTCATGGATCGCTGATGATTAAGGAGGGAATTAGAGATGGCGACTAAAAATACAGAATTGTCAGGAAAGCAAAAGGCCGCTGTCCTTCTCATTTCTCTTGGTCCTGATGTAGCTGCCCAGGTCTATAAACATTTGAGTGAAGAAGAAATAGAACAGTTGACACTGGAGATTTCTTCGGTTCAAAAAGTCAATTCAACAGAAAAAGAAGAGATCCTTGAACAGTTCCATCAAATTGCATTAGCGCAGGATTACATCACCCAGGGTGGGATCGGGTATGCCAAGGAAATCCTGGAGAAAGCACTTGGAGAGAATGAAGCATCCAACATCATCGGGCGGTTGACTTCTTCATTGCAGGTGAAGCCTTTCGACTTTGCAAGGAGAGCAGACCCGAGCCAAGTGTTGAACTTCATTCAGAATGAACACCCCCAAACGATTGCGCTCGTTTTATCCTACCTGGATTCAGATCAATCGGGGCAGATTCTTTCTCAGCTTCCCCAGGAATTGCAGGCGGACGTAGCGCGAAGAATCGCAACTATGGAATCCACGACGCCTGAGGTGATAAATCAAGTAGAGCAGATCCTCGAGAAGAAGCTTTCGACAACGGTTTTCCAGGATTACACCGAGACGGGTGGAATCCAAGCCGTTGTTGAAGTGCTTAACGGTGTAGATCGCAGTACAGAAAAAACGATCTTGGATTCACTTGAAATTCAGGATCCTGATTTGGCAGAAGAAATCAAGAAACGGATGTTCGTCTTCGAAGATATCGTCACTCTTGATAATAGAGCTATCCAGAGAATCATACGGGAAGTAGACAGTGAAGACCTACGTCTATCATTGAAAGTATCCAGTGAAGAAGTTAAAGAACTTGTATTCAACAACATGTCCAATCGTATGGCTGAGACCTTCAGAGATGAAATGGAAGTCATGGGGCCGGTCAGACTGCGGGAAGTAGAAGAAGCACAAACACGGGTGGTTGCATCGATCCGTCGCCTGGAAGAAGTGGGCGAGATTGTTGTTGCTCGTGGTGGAGGAGATGACATCATTGTCTAATCAACATTCTTCTTCAAGAGTTATTAAGATCAAACCGATACATTTGAATAATGATCAAGAAGACCAGACATCACTGAAAGATGAAATAGTTCAACAAAAGCAGGAAGCACAGGAAATAATGGATCAGGCTGATGGAGAGCTTGAACAAGCACGTGAAGCAGCAGAAAAGATGCTCGCAGAAGCAGAGGACCAAATAAAAAACGCAAGGCAGAATTGGGAAGAAGAACGACAGAACCTTGTAAAAGAGGCTAAGGAAGAAGGTTACGTGGCAGGATTACAGCAAGGGAAAGATCAAGGCTATGAAGAATATCTCGAAAAACTGAGTCAAGCCAATGATATCATCGGCCAGGCGAAGGAAGAACACCGTTCGATCGTGAATGCTTCTCAAGAATCGATTGCAGAAATTGCTTTGAGATGTGCTGAGAAAATATTAGCTATGCAGATACAGGAAGACCCCCAATCTTTCTTTTCCTTAGTCAAAAAAGCGACAAAAGAAGTTCAAGATCAGCCGGACGTCACTATTTATGTTCACCCTGATCAATTCGAGACGGTGAACATACAAAGGGAAGAATTGAAAATGGTGACGGATACGAAAACGGATGTATCGATTCTCGTCAAGGAGGATCTTCGTCCTATGTCTTGTATCATTGAATCTCCATTCGGGAGAGTGGACGCAGGAATTGATAGTCAACTGAATGAACTCAGACAGAAAATCTTTGAAATGATCGATGAGGCGGTGGGTCATGGATAAACAAGCTTTTCTTGATGTGATTGATCGTACAGATCCATACAAACGGTACGGGAAAATTCATAGAATCGTAGGGCTGATGGTGGAATCCAAAGGTCCGGAAGCCTCTATCGGAGATCTCTGTTACATACACCCGTCCACTCATAAAGAACCGATCAAAGCGGAAGTTGTCGGTTTCAATAATGAAAATATCCTATTGATGCCGTATAAGGAAATCCGCGATATCGGCCCTGGGAGTCTGGTGGAAGGGACAGGTGAACCTCTGAAAATCAAAGCGGGTGTCGGATTGATCGGTCACGTATTGGATGCGACCGGACAGCGGTTGGATGGGAAGCCTCTTCCTAAGGGTTTGAAGGCATATCCCACAGAACAAGACCCACCGAACCCTTTATCAAGGCCGACGATCAGGGAACCTATCCAAGTCGGAGTACGCGCCATCGATACACTTTTGACAGTAGGCAAAGGACAGAGGGTGGGGATTTTTGCAGGGAGCGGTGTTGGAAAGAGTACACTGATGGGAATGATTTCGAGAAATAGTTCCGCTGACTTGAACGTCATCGCATTGATCGGAGAGCGTGGACGAGAAGTCAGGGAGTTCATTGAAAACGACCTCGGAGAAGAAGGGTTGAAGCATTCCATCGTCATCGTGGCCACCTCAGATCAACCGGCTTTAATGCGGATGAAAGGCGCTTATACCGCGACTGCCATCAGCGAATACTTCCGTGAACTTGGTTATCATGTAAATCTGATGATGGATTCTGTCACTCGCTTTGCTATGGCGCAGCGCGAAATCGGCCTTGCTACCGGAGAGCCCCCGACCACTAAAGGCTATACCCCTTCCGTCTTTGCTCATCTTCCAAAGTTGCTGGAACGGACAGGTACGAGCAGCCATGGAACGATTACAGCTTTTTATACGGTGCTGGTGGACGGGGATGATTTGAATGAACCGATTTCAGATACCGTACGAGGGATTTTAGATGGGCATTTTGTGCTGGACCGGAAGCTGGCTGAACAGAGTCATTTCCCTGCTGTCAACATATTGAAATCGATCAGTCGTGTCATGAACCAAATCACTACAGAAGAACATAAGCAATCAGCAGGACGCTTACGATCCCTCCTTGCTACATATGAAGATAATAGTGAGTTGATACAAATAGGCGCATATAAAAAAGGCAGCGATCCAAAGATCGATCAGGCCATTCAATACCACCCCTCGATCATCAAGTTTTTAAAGCAGGGAGTGCACGAACCCTCGAGGTTTGAACAATCAACACAACTTCTTGAAGAATTATTCAATTAGGAGGGAATGTAAATGGCCGGCTTGCAAACCTTCTATAAAATAAAAGATTTACATGAAAGAGAGAAAAAGGAAAAGCAGAAAGACTACCAGCATCATGTGGAAGTCTTTGAAGATCGAGCGACTCGTCTTTGTGAGGCGTTGAAACAGAAAGAAAGTGCTGAAGAGCAGTTTCAATCACAGCTCAGCACAAAATCCATCCAGGCGATGACGTTTATTCAGCATCAACATTACATAGACAGACTCGAACAAAAAATAAACGAACTTCAACCGGAAGTCCAAAAAGCCAGGACGGAGATGCAGGTATCCCAGCAAAAGCTGACGGATGCCCATATCCAGGTGAAGAAGTATGAGAAGTTGATTGAAAACAAGCTTGAAAATGAAAAATTCGAGCGGAAACAGGAAGAAAACAAGCAGATGGATGAGCTATCCATGAATCAATACTTAAATTCAAAGAATAGGTGATCGTATGGCAAAAAAAGACCGGGCGGACCAAGACAATGGAAGTAAACTTCAATGGTTTTTCTTCGTTGTCATCATTCCTATTGTTTTTGCCATCACTCTCGCTTTGATCGTCTTTACTCTGATGGGTGTGAACGTTTTTGAACAGGCAGAAAAATATGCAAATAAAGTGCCTGGTTTATCACAAGTCGTGAACACCGAGGCGGAGGAAGAACAGACAAGAGAAAAAGACCGTCTGCAAGCAAAGATTGCAAACAATGAGGCGCAGATTGAAGAGCTTGAAGGGACAGTCGCATCCAAAGAAGCGAAAATTGATGAGTTGAAACAACAAATTGTGAAACTGGAAGCCGATTTAAGAACTGCAACCGAAGCCGGTGAAGAAGATAAAGAAAAAGACCAGAGAGTCACTGAATTAGCAGTTTCATTTGAGGAAATGAAGCCTGAAGAAGCGGCCACTATTATTGAGAGCATGAACCAAAGCCTCGCTGTTCAAGTTCTTGAAAAAGTAACAAGTGAAGAACGAGGAGAAATTCTCGGGAAAATGAATCCTGAAACTGCTGCTGGAATTGCAAGTTTAATTCTTGATTCTTCCTCTGAATGAACCGATATAAAGGGAAAGGAGGTGAACATACTTGCAGACCGTCACATCAAATATTTTTAAAGCACTGCAGATGGGGGGACCTGGGAAAGGCACGCCCAAAGCGAAGGGAGCAGCTGAAACTTTTCAACAGATGTTAGGGCATTTGCAGAAAGGGGACGCTGATGTTCCAAAAAATGATTCTGAGATGGCGGCATCAATCACAGCACTTTTCCAAGATGCAGTGACTCATAAGGTGTCAGATTCCAAAAACGTTAATGTAGAAGGATTGCTCGAAGCAGCTCTCGGATCAATGAATGTGCAAGCTGGTGAGAATCTGGCTCAAATGGAAAAGCAGTTGAAAGACCTTTGGCAGGAGTTCCAAAGATTGATTCAGCCTCTGACATCAATGGAGTCTATAACCCCAACTCAAATCGACAGTAAAACATCTCTTGCAATAAAGAATGTTTTAGAACAATTCACGAAACTGATGGACCAATTTCCGTTAGAGAATAAAAAGCAATTGGAAGCATTGGTGGCAAAAGTGACAAAAGAGGGAGCTGAAAAGGAGCAGAAAGTATTTCAGAATCTCTTGAACTCCTTTCGAAACAGGCAGAAAGCCCCTGCATCTTATCATCTACAACATCCGGTAAGTGGAAAGGACATAGCGAAGTGGGTTTCAAAGTCAATGGTTCAAAACAGTCTAGGGGAAACCACCACTTCAGTCCATACATTTCCACAATCGATGCCGATGACGAAGGTGGAACAATACGTCATTCACATCAATCAGAATCAGAGTCCTGACTCTGCCCAAAAACAATTGATTCAGGAGTTTGAACGAATCCTTCAATCCAGCCGCTTCCAAGTTAATCAAGCTGGAAATCGGGAGTTATTGTTAAGGCTGAGACCTGCCAACCTTGGTGATATGACTGTGAAATTCGCTGTAGTCAACGGAGAAATGGCTGTGAAGATTTTAGTCAGTACTCAAGCTGCCAAAGAGATGATGGAAGGAAATATGACTCAACTGAGACATATGTTTTCACCTCAACAAGTAATCATCGAAAAAAATGAAGGCGTCCTGACTCAGCAATCGTTCCACCAAGAGTCCGAATTTGATGAAGAATCTGATCAAAGCAGCCAGGAAGATTCAGGGCGAGAGCGTCAACAGAAAGATGACGAAAACGAACCGGAACAATCGTTTCACGAAATCTTAATGAATGAGAAAGTGTAGGTGTATCCTATATGAAAATCGATCCTACTCTATATTTGCAAAACCAGCAAAAACGAGGTTCAACCAACAGCTCCCTCGGAAAAGATGATTTTCTGAAGATCCTAATGGCCCAAATCCAAAATCAAAACCCATTGGACCCTATGAAGGATAAAGAATTCGTATCCCAAATGACACAGTTTTCAAGCCTGGAACAAATGACGAATATGTCTCAATCTTTTCAAGCCTATACTAAATCTCAAAGTCTACCACCTATCATTCAGTACAGCAGTTTAATAGGGAAGGAAATCACATATCCTGTTGAAGGTGAGGGTGATGGAACAGAGGAAGGCTTTAAATCAGGCATAGTCCAATCCGTGAAGCAAAAAGAAGGGAAAACCGCTGTGGAACTTCCATCAGGGGAGACGATTCCCGTAGAACAAATCACGAAAGTGAGCCAAAAAATTTAAAGAAAGTGGGCATGTAATATGAACCCGAGGATTCATCAATTACATCAGCCGCTTCCGACGCCACCATCCAAAAAGGCTTCAATCAAACCTGCGAAAGCATTCCATGAAGTACTGAAAGAAGCAGAGAAATTGACTGTAAGCAAACATGCCAGAGAGCGTCTTCAAGACCGGAACATTCACATCAGTGAAAGGAAATGGGAACAAATATCGAACAAAATGTCGGAAGCAAAAAACAAAGGTGTTACGGATTCCCTCATCATTACTGACCAAGCGACATTAGTGGTAAGTACGAAAAACCATACCGTGGTCACAGCTTTGGATCGTGAAGAAGCTTCGTCGAAGATTTTTACGAATATCAATGGAACGATTGTTATGGAAGATTAGGCTGGACCCGGAAAGGGAGGCCTTTTACAGCCCGCTGACTGACCGAAGCGGCTGAACTTTAAAAACCGAAAGGGATGTTGATCAAATGCTACGTTCAATGTATGCAGGAATCTCAGGAATGAAAGGTTTTCAAACCAAATTAGATACGATCGGAAATAATATTGCTAACGTCAACACTTATGGATACAAAAAGGGCAGAGTGACGTTTCAGGATATGCTGAGTCAAACGGTATCAGGCGCAGAAGGCCCCAACCAAAATGCCGGTGTCGGACCGGGAAATGTACGGGGAGGCATCAATCCATCCCAGGTAGGCCTTGGTTCACAAATGGGCTCGATTGATACAATCCACACACAAGGTAGTCGGCAGACGACAAACCGTCCACTTGATTTATCTCTCGAAGGTGATGGAATGTTCGTCTTAGGAGAAGGTGGAAACAACGGAAGCATTGACCCTACTGCAGCAATTGCTGACCTTTCTCAAGTCAATACCACATTCACAAGGTCCGGGAACTTCTATTTGGATAATAACGGTGCAATTGTGAACAACGAAGGAAAGTATGTGCTGGGTGAGCAAGCGGCTAATGGTGCATTGAATGGATCGCTCGGCCCGATTACCATCCCGAACAATGCCCAAAGCTTCAGCGTACAAAGTGATGGGCAGGTGAAATATATCGATACGAACGGGGAAACCCAGGTGGCTGGACAAATCCGCCTGGCTAATTTCTCTAATGTAAGCGGGTTGAAAAAAGTGGGTGGAAATGCCTTTCAAAACACGGATAACGCTGGAATTTATACAGCCAACAATGACGGGAATTTCAACGGTTTGAACGATTTGATCGTAGCTGGTCAAGACGGCACAGGTTCAATGCTTGCGGGGTCTTTGGAGATGTCCAACGTCGACCTGGCTGAATCATTCACAGAAATGATTACTGCACAAAGAGGCTTCCAAGCCAATACGAGAATCATCACTACTTCAGATGAAATTCTACAAGAACTTGTAAACTTGAAACGATAATTAAAGGGGGCAGGGGAGACCCTTTGATAGGTCTCCCTCAAAATCTATGATTTCTCTGACTAGATTAAACGGTGAAGCGTTCACCTTCAACGCGCTTTACATAGAACAAATCCAATCGAATCCTGATACGACGATTACTACCACACAAGGTAGGAAGTTTGTCGTAAGGGAAGAAGAAGAACTTGTCATCAAACGGATCAGACAATTTTACCGGGAGGTCGGTTTATTGAGAGTGATCGACAGAGCAGGTGAGGACAATTAAAAACAAGATGTTCAAAACGATGATAATCATATTAAGCGCACTGACCGTCATGGGGGTGGTCGCCCTCATATTAGTGTTGAATTTCAAGGGGTCAGATGAAGCGAGTACAGAAAGATCCATCGACGATATCGTAGAAGCTTCTTATGAAACGGAGGAAATCACCACGGACTTGAAGTCCGGCGACTATGTGAGAATCAAATTCCGTATTGTGACCGATGAGAAGAAAGCGGTGGAAGAATTACAAAAAAGGGATTTCCAAGTTAAAAACATTTTAATCAAAGAGATGGCCAAGATGGAGACACAAACTTTCCAAACCGGTTTATCCACTTTGGAAGAAACATTGAAGTTGAAGCTGAACGAATTCATGACTGAAGGGAAAGTCACAGATGTATACACCATTGATAAAGTTCTTCAATGACCGCTTGGTACGTAAGAGGAGGTGAGGCCGATGGGAGAAGAGGTCCTCTCACAAAACGAAATCGACTCTTTGTTATCCGCGCTCTCCACTGGAGAAATGAATGCAGAAGAGTTGAAGAAAGAAGAACCAGAAAGCAGAATCCGCGTCTATGACTTCAAACGAGCTTTGCGGTTTTCTAAAGATCAAATCCGGAGTTTATCAAGAATACATGAAAACTTCTCCAGATTATTGACCACTTACTTTTCGGCCCACTTAAGAACATATGTCGATATCGAAGTCGCTTCTGTGGACCAGCTGCCATATGAAGAGTTCATCCGTTCCATTCCTCAAATGACGATTCTGAACATCTTCAGTGTCGAACCTTTGAATGGACGTATCCTGATGGAAGCGAACCCGAATATCGCATATGCGATGCTTGACCGTGTTTTAGGCGGAAAGGGGAACGGCACAAGTAAGATTGATAATTTGACAGAAATAGAAACGACGATCATGACCCACTTATTCGAACGATCACTGGAAAACTATCAGGAAGCCTGGGGATCCATCGTCAAGGTCGACCCGATTTTAGAAGAGTTCGAGATCAATCCTCAATTCCTGCAGATGGTATCTCCGAATGAAACCGTGGTCGTCATTGCGTTGAACACGACGATCGGAGAGACGAGCGGCATGATCAACATATGCATTCCGCATGTAGTTCTCGAACCGATCATTCCGAAACTTTCCGTCCATTACTGGATGCAGAAAGAACAACCGAAACAAAGGAATGATGAAGAAGTAGAGGCTATTTCGAAAACGATCCGCGGAGCAGCCGTCGATGTCAGTGCAATTCTTGGCGAAGCTGACATTTCCATTGAACAATTGCTCGGTTTAAAGAAAGATGATGTCATTCAGCTGAATCAACCGATCGATCAACCACTGACTATGAAAATAGATCAAGAAAAGAAATTTTATATTCAACCTGGAAAAACGAAGAACAATGTAGCGGTCCAGGTGTTGGAAGAGTACCGAGGGGAGGATGAAAGATGAGTGACGATATGTTATCTCAGGATGAAATAGACGCATTGTTGAATGCAACCGATGACGAACAGGACTCGTCGGAGAATGACACCAAAGAATTGACCAGCCTGGAAAAAGATGCGCTGGGCGAAATCGGAAACATATCCTTTGGTAACTCGACTACCGCATTATCTTCTTTATTGAACCAGAAGGTGGAAATCACAACGCCCGAACTTTCGGTCGTCAGCCGGTCACAATTACCGAATGAATTTCCTAAACCTCATGTGGCCGTCGGTGTTACCTATACGGAAGGGTTCACAGGGGAAAATGTATTGGTGATCAAGTCTGAAGATGCTTCAATCATTGCCGATTTGATGTTAGGAGGAGATGGTTCATCTCCGGATGATCATTTGAATGAGATTGCCCTGAGTGCCGTCCAAGAGGCGATGAATCAAATGATGGGGTCTGCGGCGACAAGCATGTCTACAATCTTCAATAAAAAGGTGGATATCACTCCTCCCACTATTGATGTTTTGAATTACGATGAAAATGAAGGAACAGAGCAGATTCCGAATGAAGATATTCTCGTCAAAGTGGCCTTCCAAATCAAAGTTGGAGATTTGATCAATTCGAAAATCATGCAGCTGATTCCGATCGATTTTGCTAAAGAGCTGGTGGAGGAGTTGATGAATCCGCCTGAAGAAGAAGAGAAAAAAGTTTCAGAACCTTCTATAGAACAAGATCTGCCGGTGTCAAAACCACAAAAGGAAGAGCCGAGGGACACCATGCAGCCGACTCAAACGGCTACAGAAACGCAGCAGCCTAAGCGGTCAGCTCAGGATGATCAGGAAAAAAGTGCAGGGCGTCCGCAGTATGTAGGGGGCCGGCGTGGTCAAACCGTAGACGATGCTGATATACAATCGGCCGAATTCCAAAACTTCGATTCCTTTCAGCTGAACAACGTGGAACAAAGGAACTTGGATATGCTGATGGACATTCCTTTGAAAGTCACGGTGGAACTCGGACGAACGAAACGGACAATCAAGGAAATTCTTGAGATTTCAGAAGGTTCGGTCGTGGAACTGGATAAATTGGCAGGGGAACCAGTGGATATCCTTGTCAACGACAAACTGATGGCTAAAGGGGAAGTGGTCGTCATCGATGAAAACTTCGGTGTACGAGTGACGGATATTTTGAGCCAGAGAGAGCGATTGAGCCAATTACGATAGGGGAGGAAGAAAGATGAAAGAGCGTATTTTGATTGTAGATGATGCCGCATTCATGCGAATGATGGTAAAAGATATTTTGACGAAAAATGGGTATGAAATTGCGGGCGAAGCTGAAAACGGACATGATGCCGTTAAATTGTACGAGGAGCAGCAGCCGGATCTCGTAACGATGGATATCACGATGCCTGAGAAAGACGGAATTACTGCTTTGAAAGAAATAAGAGAGAACTATCCGGAAGCCAAAGTCATCATGTGTTCAGCAATGGGCCAGCAGGCGATGGTCGTTGACGCCATTCAAGCAGGGGCGAAAGATTTCATCGTCAAACCATTCCAGGCGGACAGAGTCATTGAAGCGATTGAAAAAGCGCTCAACTAAAATGATGGTTCTTATGCATCGTACAACAAGAGTGACAACGATTTTCCTGGGTTTTTTTCTTCTGACTCTTTTATTTTCGCCTGAAATCACTTTCGGATCGCCGTCTGCTGAAGAGTGTATTAAAGATCCTGAATTGGAAGGCTGTGAGCCGGTTGATTCAACGGGAGAAACAGACGAAGTTCCTGTAGAAGGGCTGGAGAATTCAGAGTCGTCCCCTTCTCTCGTATGGACAATTTTGAGACTGATCTTGGTTTTGTTGTTCATCCTGGCATTGATCTATGGCCTATTGAAATTTTTCAATAAGAAGAATAAGTTATTCAACCGCAACCGGACAATGGAAAACTTAGGTGGGATGACATTAGCTCCCAATCGTTCGGTACAAGCCGTGAGAATCGGTGAAAAAGTGTACATATTAGGTGTTGGTGAATCGGTTCAAATGATTACTGAAATTGAAGATGAATCCACTAAAAAGGCGTTGTTGGAACAGAATGACCACTCGAATATCCAATCGCCTTTCGGGTTGGATCAGCTCGTCGGAAACCGGGCACGTAAAGGCGGACGCAGACAAAAGAAGAAAACACAACAGGATATTTCGAACTCGACACCATCATCGGTTCAATTTCAGCAGTTATTCGAAAATCAGCTCAATGATATGAAAGAAAAAAGAAAGAATTTGAATCAAAAGGGACGGGAGGATCGATACGATGAATGAATTTGTCGATATCTTCTCCGGTTCAGATCCTGAGAGTATTGCTACATCGGTGAAACTATTACTTTTACTGACCATTTTATCTTTAGCTCCGGGGCTATTGATATTGATGACGAGCTTTACAAGGATACTGATCGTCTTGTCTTTTGTAAGGACGTCACTGGCCACTCAGCAGATGCCTCCAAACCAAGTGCTGGTCGGGATCGCTCTCTTTTTGACCTTTTTCATCATGGCTCCCACCTTCCAGGAAGTGAACGATCAAGCTCTTACGCCATTATTCAATGAAGAAATCACACTGGATGAAGCCTATGAAGAAGCAAGTGTCCCATTGAAAGAATTTATGGGGAAACATACGAGACAAAAGGATCTGGCACTCTTCCTCAATTATTCGGGTGCGGAGAAACCGGAAACGATTCAGGATGTTCCCCTGACGACACTGATCCCGGCCTTTGCCATCAGTGAATTGAAGACAGCCTTTCAAATGGGGTTCATGATTTTCGTTCCTTTTCTCGTCATTGATATGGCAGTAGCGAGTGTGCTCATGTCCATGGGGATGATGATGCTGCCGCCGGTCATGATTTCACTACCTTTCAAAATATTATTATTCGTACTCGTCGATGGTTGGTTCTTGATTTCAAAGTCCCTGTTAGAAGGATTTTAGATAGGAGGGGATTGGGTTGAACAGTAACATGGTCATTTCGTTTGCTAAAGAGGGCATTTATACAGTCTTACTCGTATCTGGACCTTTACTTGTCCTTGCACTTGCCGTCGGACTGTTGGTCAGTATTTTTCAGGCTACGACTCAAATACAGGAACAAACCCTTGCATTCATCCCGAAGATCGTGGCTGTCATGATCGGTCTGATTTTCTTCGGTCCTTGGATGTTGACGCATATGGTGGAGTTTGCCGCCAGCGTCTTCAGTAATTTGAATGTTTTGGTAGGATAAACGATGCTGGAAACGATCAATTTCGCAAACATACCAGCCTTTCTACTGATTATGACCCGGATTCTGGCATTTTTCGCGACTCTACCCATTTTTTCTTACCGGAATGTCCCTACCAAGCATAAGGTAGGATTCAGCTTCTTTCTGGCCTTATTAATGTATTACACTGTACCGATTCCGGATGTATTTATAGATGGAGAGTATTTCCTGCTTTTATTCAAAGAAGCTGCCGTTGGAATCGCTGTCGGCCTTCTGGCTTATATCGTTCTTGCAGCGATTCAGATCGCTGGAGGGTTTATCGACTTTCAGATGGGGTTTGCCATCGCGAATGTCATCGATCCTCAGACAGGAGCACAAAGCCCGTTGATCGGCCAGTTCCTTTATATCATCACGCTTTTGTTCATTTTGGCTGTTAATGGCCACCATCTGATTATCGACGGTGTTTTTTACAGCTATGAATTCATTGCATTGGATAAATTCCTGCCCTGGCAGGATGAATCTTGGATTCTATATATCATCCAATCATTCAATCAAATGTTCATCATCGCCTTTTTAATGGCAGTCCCGATTGTCGGGTGTTTGTTCCTGGTCGATATCGCATTAGGAATCGTAGCGAGAACAGTCCCTCAATTGAACGTTTTCGTAGTCGGCCTTCCCTTGAAAATTTTTGTCGCCCTCGCAGTGTTGGTGATTGCTATGACTTTCTATATCATGTTGATCAAAAATTTGTTTGAAACGATGCTCACCACTATGCGTGGGTTGATGCAGCTATTCGGAGGTTGAGCCTATGCTTTATTTGAAGTTGGATCTTCAATATTTTGCAGCAGATGAAAAAACGGAAAAAGCGACCCCGAAAAAAAGGCAGGATACGAGAAAGAAAGGTCAAGTACCGAAAAGTCAGGACGTCAACACCGGCTTTCTTCTGCTGCTCGTGTTCGGTGCCCTTTTCTTACTCGGTGCTCCGATGAAAGCTACAATGACGGGGATGTATGAACATGCCTTTCAAGAGTATATCCATTGGGATTTGACTGAAAATCACGTTCATACGATCTTCACGGAAATGACTTGGGAAATCAGCAAAGTCGTCGCCCCGATCATGGGGGTGGCCATCATTGCAGGAGTCACCTCGAACTTGATCCAGGTCGGCGTCATGTTCACAGGAGAACCGCTGAAGATGGACTTGAAGAAGCTCGACCCAATCAAAGGGGCCAAGAAGATTTTTTCAGCCCGTGCGATCGTCGAGCTCGTCAAATCCCTGCTGAAGATCACGATGGTCGGTTCGATTACATTTGCAATCATATGGGTGAACAAAGACCAGATGATGATGATGTCTCAAAAGTCCATCGAAGGTGCTCTCAGCTTTTTCGGAACGATAACTATCATTATGGGGCTGGCTTCAGCGTTAGCTCTATTAGTATTATCGGTTCTGGATTATACATATCAACGGTACGACCATGAAAAAAATATCCGGATGTCCAAAAAAGATATTAAAGATGAATATAAAAACATCGAAGGAGATCCACAAATCAAAGCCAAGATCAAGGAAAAACAGCGGCAGATGTCTGCATCCAGGATGATGAGTGAAGTTCCTGAGGCTGATGTGGTCATCACCAACCCGACGCACTTCGCGATTGCGATCAAATATGATGAATCGAAGTCCGAAGCCCCGATTGTGGTGGCGAAAGGTGTTGACTTCATCGCTCAGAAAATCAAGGAAATCGCCAAAGCGAACGACGTCATTACCGTAGAAAATCGTCCATTGGCAAGAGCCTTATATAAAAACTCTGAACTGGATCATCCGATTGAAGAGCAGTACTTCCAGGCTGTCGCTGAAATATTGGCTTATGTTTATCAATTGGAGAAAAAAATGTAAACGAAAGGAGGAGCCCTCATGTCAGCAAGAGATTTATCCGTCATAGTCGGTGTGATTTTGATTATCATCATGCTTGTCATACCACTACCAGGGTGGCTCCTTAGCTTTTTCATCCTGATCAATATCTCACTCGCTTTGATCGTCATTTTAGTTTCCATGAACATGGATGAAGCTTTGAAGTTTGCCGTATTCCCCACTTTGCTGCTATTACTGACCTTATTCCGTCTCGGGTTGAACGTTTCTACCACTCGTTCAATTCTATCTGAGGCCGAAGCCGGTGGGGTCATCGCTACGTTCGGCACCTTTGTCATCGGCGGAAATCCGCTTGTCGGATTCGTCGTGTTCGTCATTTTAGTCATTATACAATTTTTAGTCATTACAAAAGGTGCCGAGCGAGTATCTGAAGTGGCAGCGCGATTCACATTGGATGCGATGCCCGGTAAGCAGATGAGCATCGATGCAGATTTGAATGCAGGGATGATCAATGAACAACAGGCGAAACAGCGCAGGGAAAAAATTGAACAGGAAGCAGATTTTTATGGAGCGATGGATGGTGCAAGTAAGTTCGTAAAAGGAGATGCCATCGCTGGAATCATCATTGTGTTGATCAACATCATTTTTGGTTTGATTATCGGAATGGTTCAAATGGGAATGTCGTTCAATGAAGCGATCGATGTATATATGCGTTTGACTGTCGGGGATGGTCTGGTCAGTCAAATTCCGGCTTTACTGATATCCACGGCTACAGGAATCGTCGTCACCCGTGTGGCCTCTCAAGGAAACCTGGGCACAGACGTGACGAGCCAGCTGCTCCGTTATCCGAAGCTATTGTACATTGCAGCTGCGACCATTTTCTTATTGGGGCTTACCCCGATCCCGTTCTTCCTGACAACTTTGATTGCATCCGTTCTTGCCTTCGGTGGCTATTGGTTATCACGTGAAGAGCCTGAAACCGAATGGGAAGAGCCTGAAGAAACAGATGAAACAGAAAGCGATCAAATGAAATCACCCGAAAATGTCGTCAACCTCATCAGCATGGACCCTGTCGAGTTCGAATTCGGGTATGCTTTGATTCCGATTGCAGACACGAGTCAGGGTGGGGACCTGCTGGACCGGATCGTCATGATCCGAAGGCAGTTGGCCATTGAACTGGGAATCGTCATTCCAGTCGTCCGCATACGGGACAATATCCAACTCGGGCCCAATGAATATCGGTTGAAAATCAAAGGAAATCAAGTCGCACAAGGAGAATTGCTGCTCGATCACTACTTGGCGATGAGTCCAGGAGATGATAGTGATCTGATTGAAGGGATTGAGACGAAAGAACCTGCTTTTGGTCTTCCGGCTAAATGGATTTCCGACGACCAGAAAGATGAAGCAGAACTTTCCGGTTATACAGTCGTCGATCCACCTTCTGTCGTCAGTACTCATATTACAGAGGTAATCAAACAACACGCACATGCATTACTTGGACGTCAGGAAACACAGGCATTGATCGATCATTTGAAAGAATCCTATCCGATTCTCGTTGATGAAGTCACCCCCGACCCTCTCTCGATCGGGGATGTCCAAAAGGTATTGGCTAAGCTGTTAAGGGAAAACGTTTCAGTCAAGAATCTTCCCGTCATTTTCGAAACGTTAGCAGACTTTGGAAAAATGACGAACGACACGGAATTATTAGCTGAATATGCTCGTCAATCGTTAGCTGCTCAAATCACTCAGCAGTATATGAAAGAAGATCGAACCGTCAAGGTGATCACCCTTTCAGGCAAAGTAGAAAAAATGGTCGCTGAGCATATTCAACAGACGGAACATGGGAGCTACCTTGCCCTCGATCCGGAAAGTCAACAGACGATCATACAATCGGTCGCGGAGCAAGTCGAGCAAATGACCTTACAGGAAGACACAGCAATTCTTCTTTGCTCACCAGCCGTTCGGATGTATGTAAAGCAATTGCTCGATCGCTTCTTACCGCAGGTCGTGGTGCTTTCTTACAACGAACTGGATCCAATGGTTGAAGTACAAAGTGTAGGAGTGGTGAATGTCGCATGAAACTAAAAAAATTCCAAGCAGCCACAATGCCGGAAGTCATGAAAAAAGTACGCACAGAACTCGGCCCTGATGCAGTCATTCTCAATTCAAAGGTCATCAAGACCGGTGGATTCATGGGGATGTTCAAAAAGAATCAGACAGAAGTGATTGCAGCGATCGATCCTTCAGCAGCTGCCAAACGACAAGAAAGACCCAGAGAAGCTCCCATTCCACCGGCTCCTCCTAAGAGAGAGGAGTCACAAAATAAATCTTACGTGGAAAGTGAAGTCATCATGAAAGAGCTGAAGCAGCTGAAGGCGATGTTGAAAAAAGAGGAAGTCCAAACGATGCCCCCCGTCCTGAGTGCAACCTACCAGCACTTGATCGACCAGGAATTGGAGCCGGCAACAGCAGAAAAACTGATAAAAAATATACAAGATAAATATGTCGATTCTGCCTACCCGATCCGACTTGAAGAAGTGAAGCGTTGGGTCACCCATGAGCTTTATGAACAAATGGAACCATTAGAGTTCGGACATAAGAAATTCCAAAAGCCTTTCATCCACCTCGTCGGTCCTACAGGCGTAGGGAAAACGACGACCGTAGCAAAAATAGCAGCGGACGCCGTGTTGAATCATCACCTGAGAGTCGGGTTGATTACGACAGATACATTCCGGATCGCCGCGATCGAACAATTGAAAACCTATGCCAAAATCCTAGGAATCCCGGTGGAGGTTGCTTATAACCTCGAAGATTATGCAGCTGCAAGGGAAAAGTTCGCAGGGTACGATCTCGTCCTCGTCGACACGGCGGGAAGGAATTTCAGAGATCCTAAATACGTGAATGAACTTAAGAAAGTCGTCAACTTCAACAAATTTACAGATACGTATCTTGTCCTGTCTCTGACAAGTAAATATAAGGACATGGATGAAATCTTCGATCAATTCGAAAGTATTCCGATTCACCAATTAATTTTTACAAAAGCAGATGAAACACCGAGGTTAGGCAGTGCAATCACAATGTCGATAGAAAAGAAAGTGGGAATCGCGTTCATGACGAACGGACAAAACGTTCCCGATGACATCTTCGAAGCTTCAGCTTTGAATCTATCGAGAAATTTGATGGAGGGATTCACTCATGCAGATGAACGATCAAGCTGAACGCTTAAGAAATCGAATCAAACAACTTCACTCCCAACGTGAAGTCAAAATCATGGCGATTGCAAGTGGAAAGGGCGGAGTTGGAAAATCAAACTTTACCATCAACTTCGCCTTGAAGCTGAAAGAGCAGGGGAAAAGGGTTTTGATTTTTGATTTGGATATAGGGATGGGGAACATTGATATTTTGATGGGTGTTTCTCCAAAGCATTCATTCATTCATATGTTTGAGGAAGAATTGACCCTGAAGGAGATCATCGAAACCGGGCCGAATGGTCTTTCTTATATTGCAGGTGGTACGGGACTTTCTGATATTTTCCAGCTGGATCTTGAGAAATTCAATCTATTCCAGACCCAGTTTGAAGAAATGGCAGTAGACTATGATTATATTTTATTCGATATGGGTGCCGGCATATCCGTGGATACGCTGCACTTCATCACGTCAGCGCACGAAGCGGTCATCGTCACGACGCCGGAACCGACTTCAATCACGGATGCCTACTCTTTGATCAAACATTTAAGTTACCGGGACAAGGAGATTCCGATTTCTGTTCTTGTCAATCGACCGATTGATGAACATTCGGGTAAACAAGCTTTCGACCGGCTGCAAAAAGTAGTGGGCAGTTTCCTGGAAATACAAATCGGCCTGCTCGGCATCATTCCTGATGACAAAGCGGTTGTACAATCTGTTCACAAACAAGTTCCTTTTGTGCTTGAACACCCGAATTCAAAAGCATCACGTGCTCTCCAAACCATCACAAGCACATACATATCAGATAAAGGTGAGGCACCAGAATCGTTCACGCACGAATCCTTCTTCGCCAAACTAAGAAGATTGGTATTTCCAAGATAAATGATGAAGAAACTCAAGGTTCTTGTGGTTGATGATTCGGCCTTCATGAGGAGAGTTTTGAAGGATATCCTGCAAAGAGATGTAAGAATTGAAGTGGTTGCCACAGCGAGAAATGGTGTAGAGGGGTTGGAGAAGGCGGAAGAGTTTCAGCCCGATGTCATAACCTTGGATATCGAGATGCCGGTGATGGACGGTTTAGAGATGCTCGCTGTCATCATGTCCGACTTCCGCATTCCTGTTGTCGTCGTCTCCACTTTCACCCAGGAACATGTGGCAAGGACCATTCACGCTATGACCAGCGGGACGGTCGACTTCATTGAGAAGCCTTCCGGGCCGATTTCCCTGGATATGAAAAAAGTCGGCCGACAAGTGATTGATAAAGTAATAGCAGCAAGTCATGCGAGACCAGAGGTTCATTTCAAGAGAGGCTGGGTGGAAAATCCAAAAGGTGAACGAACTGGTGTGGTCACAAACACGTCTGAAGTGAAACAGATCTTGACGGTCGGGACTTCAACAGGAGGACCGAGAGCCCTGCAAACGGTGTTATCCAGACTGCCGGAGGATTTGAATTCACCGGTAGTAATCGTCCAGCACATGCCAGAGAAGTTTACGAAGTCTTTGGCAGACCGCCTGAACGAATGTTCCGCTCTTCATGTCAAACAGGCAGAACAATATGAACCTCTTTTAAATGGTACCGCTTATATTGCCCCTGGAGGCAGGCACATGAGTGTCATCGAAAGGGAAGGCACACTTTTGATTGAACTGGATGACTCCGAATCGATCGGAGGTCACCGCCCTTCCGTGAACCGCTTATTGAACTCTTTGGCTTCCTTCCCATCCATCCCGGTCCTGTCCATCATTTTGACGGGGATGGGAGCGGATGGTACGGATGGGATGATCGAACTCAAAAAAAAGCATCCTTCCGTCTATTGTATAGCTGAAGACAAAAAAACCTGTGTTGTTTACGGGATGCCTAAAGCGGTTGTTCGGTCAGGACTTGCTGATGAAGTACTGCCAATCACTTCAATGCCTGAACGGATCATAAATCATCTAAAGGAGCAGAGGAGGGAGCTTGGCGGAAAATGAATCAATATTTAGATCTTTTTATAGAAGAAAGCAAAGAAAATTTACAAGCCATCAACGACCAGCTTCTGGCCTTAGAAAAAAATCCTCAGGACATGACGATAGTTAATGAAATCTTCCGGTCCGCACACACACTTAAAGGGATGGCTGCCACCATGGAGTACCATGACCTGGCTGATTTGACTCATCAAATGGAAAACGTTTTGGACGCAGTTAGAAATGAGAAGCTCACTATAGATGAAGAGATGATCGACATCGTTTTTAATGCGGTCGATGATCTGGAAGCTATGATTATGGATATTGAAAGTGGTGGGTCCGGCCAACGCAATGTGGAGAGTGTGGTTTCTGTGCTTCAGGCCGTGGAAAAAGGCGAATCTGTTCAAAGTGAAGAACCATCACAAAAGGCGTCCACCGCTTCAAAGTCTTTATCGCTGACCATCGATGAATACACTGAAGCGGTGTTGAATCAGTCTGGAGAACAAGGCCTTTTGAATTTAAAGGTTGAAGTAGAGCTGAGAAGCGATTGTCTTCTGAAAGCTGCCCGCGTTTTCATGGTGTTTGAAGCTTTACAGCAGCTGGGGGAAGTCGTTCAATCCGCTCCGCAGGTTGAGCGTCTGGAAAATGAGGAATTCGAAAATCATTTTATCGTTTTATTGATCTCAGATGCAGATAAAGAAACCGTTCAGAAGGAAGTCGGAAAGATATCCGAAATTGAGCGTGTAAACGTAACAGAGTTTAGTGTAGAGGGGATTAAACAAGTGAAGGATGAGCCTTCCCAAGAAGAGATACCCACCCCCTCTACCAAAACCAGCGAAGAAGCGACGAAGAAGGGTGAAACAACAAGTAAAACGATCCGCGTTCCAATCGATCGGTTAGATCGATTGATGAATCTCTTTGAAGAGTTTGTGATCGATCGAGGAAAACTGGAAGACCTCTCTTCTACATTGAACGATGACGCTTTGAAAGAAACGGTGGAACATATCGGGAGAATATCCAGTGACCTGCAGGATGTCGTTTTAAAAATGCGAATGGTTCCGGTTGAACAGGTATTCAACCGTTTCCCTCGAATGATCCGTCAACTGGCCAAAGATTTGGAAAAAGAAGTCCAGCTGACCATTACAGGAGCAGAGACAGAACTGGACAGGACCGTCATCGATGAAATCGGAGATCCTCTTGTCCATTTGATCCGGAATGCACTCGATCACGGAATTGAAAAACCGGATAGGCGAAAAGCGAAAGGGAAGCCCTCTGCCGGTCAGATCGAAATGAAAGCTTATCACAGCGGAAATCATGTTTTTATAGAAATATCAGATGACGGAGCAGGAATAAGCCGGGAGAAAGTGATTGAAAAAGCCGTTGAAAAAAATGTCATTTCTGAAAATGAAGCTCAGACCATGACGGATGAGCAAGTGTACGGATTGATAATGGAAAGTGGATTTTCCACTGCAGATGAGCTATCTGATGTATCCGGCCGTGGGGTAGGTATGGATGTAGTCAAAAGTAAAATTCAATCCCTTGGTGGGCATATCAAAGTAGAATCACAACTAGACCAAGGCAGTGTTTTCACGATCCAACTGCCGCTGACATTGTCGATCCTGTCTGTCATGCTGGTCCGAGTCCGGAGTGAGCGCTATGGGATCCCTATCTCTGCAATTGTCGAGACGACCAGGATCAATGAAGATGAAGTCATCTATACGCATAACACCCCGGTCATCGATTACAGAGGGGTAATCATTCCGCTGATTTTTTTGGGAGAGGTTTTTAAAATACCAGGTAATGCCACTGAAAAAATGACATATTCGCTGCTGATTATTAAAGCGGGAGACAGGAAGGCTGCACTTGTGGTCGATGCATTCGAAGGACAGCAGGAAGTGGTTCTGAAATCGATGGGAACTTATCTGTCTGAGCCCTTTGCGATATCAGGAGCAACCATCCTCGGTGATGGACAGGTAGCTTTGATCATAGATACCCATGCTTTGATTGGTGAATGAGAGGAGGAAGAAATTTGATAGAAGAGGGCAAGAATTATTCCAAATTTGTCGTTTTTTTATTGAAGGATGAAGAATATATGGTTTCGGTCCATCAAGTGAATTCTATTGAGCGGATGATGCCTTTTACAAGAGTTCCCGGGGTAGACTCTTTCATCAAAGGGGTTGTCAATTTAAGAGGCAAAGTAACCCCTGTCGTCGACTTGAGAGAACGCTTTAATATGAAAGCGGAGGACTACAGGAATGAAACACGTATTCTGATGATCACCATCGGCGATGTCGATGTAGGTCTCATCGTAGATGCTGCCTATGATGTCATTGATATCAGTGACGAAGATATGCAGCCTCCTCCGAAAGTGATCGGGGACTTACCGACAGAGTTTATAGAAAGTGTCGCTAAATTAGAAGAAAGACTCTTGATCCAGCTGAATCTGAAAAAAGTCTTATCCGTCGAAGAAGTTCAGGAATTAGAACGGATCGAGCAGAAGAACATATGAATCTTCTTTCAAACGAAAAGAACTTTGTCCATGTGAGGATGGGGGAGTCCCTCGTCGTTGACAATTCAATACAGGTACAGATCACAGGCTTAGGGTCCTGCATCGGCCTTGTAATCTATGATGAGCAAAAACCGATCACCGGCGTAGCTCACATTATGCTGCCGTTCTCTCCAGGTATGCACGTGCATAAGGAGAAGCGGAGCAAATATGCAGATACAGCCTTACTTGATTTAGTCCATGATATGAAAAGAAAAGGGGCCTCTGTTCATCGTTTGAAAGCCAAAATCGCCGGAGGAGCCCAGATGTACCCTCTTAGAACCGCATCCGAAGACATGCGGATCGGTCACCGGAATATCAGGGCTGTAAAGGAAGCGTTGAAAAGGTATTCCATTCCCCTGATCAGTGAAGATGTAGGGGGAGCATCAGGAAGAACCATACGATTCGATCCTACAACAAAGTTTCTACATATTAAAAAAGTCCATGAAGGAGCATTTTTTATATGATGGCAGGAACTCTTTATTGGAATCTATACATGGCGGTTACAGGTTTTTTAGTCACCTTCCTGGTATCTTTATCCTCGAACCTTTGGCAGACATCGGTCATCCGGGGAGCTGTGAGTTTTTTCTTATTCTTTCTGATCGGGTTTATCCTCAGGTGGATTTGGTGGTATATACTCATAAAACAAGAGGATTCCAAAGAAGCGGAAGAATCCCCGGAAGTAGAGCCTGGGAAACAGAAAATGGCTGAAGATACCGCAAAAGAAACTTCAAAGGTGATCAAATCTCTATTAGGTGAAGATAACAATCAATGATTCTATGAAACTTATAAGGACGGAGGAGGATATTGATGGCAAACTGTTTATCTCCTCACGAACAAAAATTATGGGATGAATGGACGAATAAGCGTGATGGAGAGTCTGCGAATGAATTGGTGCATATGTATGAGTATTTAGTGAATTATCATGTGCAGAGGATTTCTGCACATTTACCTAGAAGTGTTAGTAAAGACGATGTAAGAAGTCTTGGGATGTATGGATTGTATGATGCCTTGAAAAAGTTTGACACGGAACGCGACCTTAAATTCGATACATATGCCTCATTCCGAATCAGAGGTTCCATTATTGATGGGTTGAGGAAAGAGGACTGGCTTCCACGGTCAGTGAGGGATAAAACGAAAAAAATCGAACAAGTGGCAGAGGCATTAGAACAGAAATATCTTCGACCTGCGACTTCCAAGGAAATCGCCAAAGAATTGGACTTGACACCGGAAGAAGTGGAAGAAACCGTCAAAGATTCCCTGTATGCGAATGTCCTTTCCATGGAAGAGAAACCGAAAGATTCAGGCGATGAACATAAAGAGGGAATCGGTTATTCCATTCCCGATCATCAGACGATGTCACCTTCTGATTCCGTCATAAAAACGGAAAACTTGAATGAATTGGCTGATCAGATCCAGGCACTGAATGAAAAAGAACAGATGGTCATCACTCTTTTTTACCATGAGGAACTGACGCTCACAGAAATAGGCCAGGTCATGGAGCTGACGACATCAAGAATTTCTCAAATTCATGCAAAAGCGATTTTCAAACTGAAAGATGCCCTGAAAGACATCGTTTACTCTCAATGATAAGGGGGATACACCATGGAAAATCCCAAAAAATTCCTCGTGTCCATATCTCATGATAAAATGGAAGGAAAAATCAATAAAACTTCGCATTTCGATAACAATGTGACCACAGAAGAAGTAATGGATGCATTAAAAGAAAAGGGGATCGTTTTTGGTATCTTGAATGAAAAGGTAGAGCAATTGGTGAACTCCCCGGATACATTCACGTTCCCTTCTGTCATCGCTTCAGGTGAAAAAGCAGTAAGCGGTGTAGACGGGAGTGTGGAATTCGAAAAAGAATATCATCCGAAGATTGATAACCATGATAAAGTAAATTTTCGGGACGTACTTTCAATTCCGTCCGTCGTAGAAAATGAAAAAATTGCAAGACTGCACCCGCCGACGGATGGAAAGCCCGGAAAGAATGTATTAGGGCAGGTGATCGAGCCTTTAAAAGGAAAGATGCCTAAAGTCCGGGCAGGTAAAAATACTATCTATAATGAAACAGACCGTTGTTTTTACGCTCAAGTAGATGGCAGACTGCATACAGATGAACGTTTCATTCGTGTTCAGCCTGTTTTCCAGGTTCATGGGGACTTGGATATGAAAGTCGGCAACGTCGATTTCATCGGTTCGGTAGTCATCAATGGAGATGTTCCCACGGGCTATCGCGTAAAAGCGAAAGGGGATATTACGGTTAATGGAACTGTTGAAGGAGCCCATTTAGATGCAAATGGCTCCATTTTTATAACCGAGGGAATATCAGGCCTTGGAAGAGCGAATGTCAATGCTGCTCTGGATGTTAGGACGGGATATATCAATCAGGCGCATGTCACGGCCGGACAAGACCTATTTGTGGAAAACTCGATTACTCACAGCCACTGCCACGCTGAGGAGCGTGTATTCTGCCAGAGAGGGAATATCATCGGGGGGAGTATTCGGGCAGGATTCAATATAGAGGCGAAAGAGATCGGTAATTCTATGAATGTCGCTACGAGTATTCATATTGAAAATGTCTTCATTGCAGAAGAGAAAAAATCAGCTCTCATTAAAGACCTTGAAACAAAGAATAATGAAATGAAGAAGCTTGTGACGATTCGTGATAAAATAAAAGAAATCAAGAAAGTGCAAGGGAAGCTGCAGGGAGATCAACAGCTGACCTTCGTAAGAATTGTAAGTTCAATAGAAAAGTTGAACAAAGATATCACTTCCATCCAAGAAGAATTGAAATCTGTGAATGCCACCAAAGGCGATAATCAAAATTGCTTTATTAAAGCCAACCATCGCTTGTTTGGAAATGTCCAATTATCCTTCGGTAAAGAAAGTCGAAGGATTCACCGTGAATACAAGTATGCTCTTGCTGTTTTAGAAGAAGGTAGAATCGTCATCAAACCGAATCATACATAAGAGAGGGCGTGTAGGAATGAGTTGGAAATCTGTTGAACTGCAAGTCGCCTTGCCACGAGTACTGGACGCAGCCAAACTTCAGGAACAGATCGCCCAACGAAACCCTACAATGCAGCAGATGATCAGCCAGGAACAGAGAAAAACAGATGAGAAGAAGCGGCAAACCGTAAATGAACAGGACAATGTGGAGGATAGAAGATTAGGAGAAGAGTCCAGTAACCTCCCTTATGTACGAAACAATGGAAAGAAAAAGGAAGAACAAAGCTTGGAACATCCTTTTTTAGGGAAAAAGATTGATTACAGTGGGTGATTGAATTTAAATGACGATTTTTTTATTGGTACTTAGTTTTATCATTGATGGGGTACTGATCATCGGACTTTTTACGTTGATGACCAAAATCAAAAAGACAGAAGAATTAGAGTTGAGACAAAATGAAGTAGCGCGTGAAATTGAGGATTTATTCACTTCCTATTTGACCGAAATCAAAGAGGAAAATCAGAAGATGAGTGAAATGCTCAAGGCTGATTCACAGCCTGAACACCGTTCCTATTCTTTTACAGCGCATTCCAGGAGCTCAGGTCTTGAAGCGGAGGGGTATACACCCCCGTCTATCCCAAGGAGAACAAGAGATGTTCAGGAAGAGTATGTTCCGCCGGTTTCGAATAGATCCAGGGATGTTCAGGAAGAATATGTCCCGCCGACTTCAAATAGGCCCAGGGACGTTCAGGAAGAATACACTCCGCCGACTCCAAAGAGACCCAGGAATATTCAAGGGGAATCCCCTGCGTCGGAATACTCCCCACCGGAACCAGAACAAATGGGTGGATACCAACCTTCGATCCAGTCGCAGATCATGGATATGAAAAACAGGGGATATTCTATAGATGAAATCGCAAAAAAATTGGACCGGGGTAAAACAGAGGTGGAACTTCTATTAAAATTCCACCAAAAAAATCTCTGAACACCTTGATAGAAGGATGGGGTTGTGGTATATTTACTGTCGGTGTCAATACACACGCCTTCGGATTTTTCTACAGGTTGCTCTTGGACAAGAGTTTGTAGAAAGAGATGAACGAGGCGGAGGATACTAAAAAAACCAAACAGGAGGAACTATCATGTCAGTTATTTCTATGAAACAGCTACTAGAAGCTGGTGTTCATTTCGGACACCAAACCCGTCGCTGGAACCCGAAGATGAAAAAATACATCTTCACGGAGCGTAACGGAATTTACATCATCGACCTGCAAAAAACAGTTAAAAAGGTGGATGAAGCGTTCAACTACGTAAGAGAGGTAGCCGAAAACGGCGGAAACATCCTTTTCGTAGGAACGAAGAAACAAGCACAAGATACAGTACGTGACGAAGCAACTCGTTGCGGCATGTACTACATCAACCAGCGTTGGTTGGGTGGAACATTGACTAACTTTGACACAATCCGTAAGCGTATCAACCGTCTTAAAGACATTGAGCGCATGGAAGAAGACGGTACGTTCGATGTACTTCCTAAAAAAGAAGTCATGGACCTGCTTAAGCAGAAAGATCGTCTTGAGAAATTCCTAGGCGGTATTAAAGAAATGAAGGGTCTACCAGATGCAATGTTCGTCATCGACCCTCGTAAAGAGCGTATCGCTATTGCTGAAGCTCATAAACTAAACATCCCTGTCGTAGGAATCGTCGACACAAACTGTGATCCAGATGAAATCGACTATGTGATCCCAGCGAACGACGACGCAATCCGCGCGGTTAAATTGCTTACTTCCAAGATGGCAGACGCTGTTCTTGAAGCGAAGCAAGGGGAAGAAACTGAAACAACTGAAGAAGCAGAAGTAGAAACAGCTGCTGAGTAAGAGTGTTCAAAGGTGATAAGGGGGTATACCTTTTATCACCTTTTTTAAAAGAAAAAGGACATGATCGTCCAGAATCATTCGTTTATTTATTAAGGAGGCTTTCAAATGGCTGTAACTGCTAAAATGGTAAAAGAACTTCGTGAAAAAACTGGTGCTGGAATGATGGATTGTAAAAAAGCACTAACTGAAACTGACGGCGACATGGAAAAGGCTGTCGATTGGCTTCGTGAAAAAGGAATCTCCAAAGCTGCTAAAAAAGCAGACCGTATTGCTGCTGAAGGTTCTGCAGCAATCAAAGTTTCCGGAAACACAGCTGTGCTTTTCGAAGTGAACTGTGAAACAGACTTCGTAACGAAGAACGATCAGTTCAAACAACTGCTTGAAGACCTAGGTCAGCACCTGCTTTCTCAAAAGCCTGCAACTGTCGAAGAAGCTCTTCAACAGAAGCTGCACGGTGAGGGAGAAGTTCTTAACGACTACATCACTGAGAGAGTCGCTAAGATCGGTGAAAAGATTTCTCTACGTCGTTTCGTAATCAAAGAGAAAACTGATAACGACGCATTCGGTGCTTACCTTCACATGGGTGGTAACATCGGTGTCCTTACAGTTCTTGAAGGATCTACAGACGAGCAGGCGGCTAAAGACGTTGCTATGCACGTAGCAGCTGTCAACCCTCGTTACCTATCTCAAGATCAAATCTCTGAAGAAGAAGTGAACAGCGAGCGTGAAATGCTTAAAACACAAGCATTGAACGAAGGAAAGCCTGAAAATATCGTTGAAAAAATGGTAGAAGGCCGTCTGAACAAGTTCTTCCAAGAGATCTGCCTGCTTGAACAGGACTTCGTTAAAGATCCTGACCAAAAAGTGAAGAAATTCGTTGAATCTACTGGTGGTAAGATCACTGGTTTCGACCGTTTCGAAGTTGGCGAAGGCATGGAAAAACGCGAAGAAAACTTTGCTGATGAAGTCATGAGCCAAGTTAAAAAATAATGATGTTTTGGAATAGGGGACACCTTCAGCGTGTTCCCTATTTTCAAAAATGATGCTACATACAGCACAAATTCACCAAGAAGAAATGAAAAACACGGGAGGTTACTATGACTACTGCTCGCTATCGTCGTATTGTACTAAAACTAAGTGGAGAGGCTTTGAGTGGGGAAGCTGGTTACGGCCTTGAACCAAGCATCATCCAATCCGTCTCACGTCAGGTAAAAGAAGTGGCCGAACTCGGTGTGGAAGTCGCCGTAGTCGTCGGAGGCGGCAATATTTGGCGCGGAAAAGTCGGAGCTGAAATGGGAATGGACCGGGCGAATGCCGATTACATGGGTATGCTGGCTACAGTGATGAACTCACTTGCTCTCCAAGATAGTTTAGAAAACTTGGGTATTCCAACCCGTGTGCAGACTTCTATTGAAATGAGGCAGGTCGCAGAGCCTTATATCCGCAGAAAAGCGATCCGTCATCTTGAGAAAAAACGCGTCGTGATCTTTGCTGCAGGAACTGGGAATCCATACTTCTCCACAGATACAACGGCTGCACTACGTGCTGCTGAAGTGGAGGCTGATGTCATCTTGATGGCGAAGAACAATGTAGATGGTGTTTATACGGATGATCCGAAAATCAATCAAGACGCCAAGAAATACGATCAGCTCTCTTACATGGACGTATTGAACGAAGGACTTGGAGTCATGGATTCCACTGCTTCTTCCTTATGTATGGACAACGACATCGATTTACTGGTATTCTCTATAACTGAAGAAGGTAATATCAAAAAAGCCGTAATGGGCGAAAATATAGGAACAATTGTAAGGGGGAAATAATCATGTCAGATGCCGTGATTAATGAAACGAAACAACAAATGGAGCAAGCAGTCCAAGCTTTCTCTCGTCAGCTTGCTACAGTAAGAGCAGGCCGTGCTAAACCGAACATTTTGGATAATGTCTATGTGGATTACTATGGTGCTGCTACGCCATTGAACCAACTGGCTCAGGTTTCTGCACCAGAACCTCGTCTGCTTGTCATCACACCGTATGACAAGTCTGCGATCGCTGAAATTGAAAAAGCCATTCAAAAAGCGGATCTTGGCTTATCACCTTCCAGTGATGGAAATATTGTGCGTATCAACATTCCTGCCTTGACAGAAGAGCGTCGTAAAGACTTGTCTAAAGTCGTCGGCCGCTATGCTGAAGAAGCGAAAGTGCAGGTTCGTAACATCCGTCGTGAATCCAACGACCGTCTGAAGAAGCTTGAGAAAGACGGAGAATTGACTGAAGACGAACTACGCTCTTATCAGGACGACGTCCAAAAAGCGACAGATCAGCATGTCGACAAAATCGACAAGCTTGCGAAAACCAAGGAAGAAGAAATCATGGAAGTATAATTCGATATGCCATAAGGTGTATAAAGCCGCGCTGTAGATGTTTGGCAGCGCGGTTTTTATTTTGCAGCTGACCTTCCTTCCGAACAACATTTCCTCGCTATACCTTTCACGAAAGGGGAGGCATGGTGTAGGATAATAGTATATAATAGAAAGATGGAACAAACGCACTGGAGGATTAAACATGCCAATCAAGTTTCCATTTACTAAAAATAAAAAACAACCCGTTCCTCAAACGGTGGGTCTTGATTATAATCAGCTTCCGGAACACGTAGCGATCATCATGGATGGGAATGGAAGGTGGGCCAAAAACCGAGGAATGCCACGGATTGCCGGCCATAAAGAAGGAATGAATGTGGTGAAGAAAATCGTCAGCCACGCCTCTGGTATCGGCGTCAAAGTGCTGACTCTCTATGCCTTCTCCACTGAAAACTGGAAGCGTCCAAAGAATGAAGTCGAGTTCTTAATGAAGCTCCCTGTGGACTTTTTAAATACATATTTGCCTGAACTCATTGAAAAAAATGTTCAAGTCAGAACCATTGGGGATTTCGATGTCCTTCCTCCCCACACACAGAAAGCTGTCGATGAAGCGATTGAGCGAACGAAGCACAACGACGGCCTGATCTTGAACTTTGCACTGAATTACGGAAGTCGGTTCGAAATGGTCAATGCAGTGAAGCAAATAGCAGCGAAAGTTGAGGATGGGGAGCTTACTTCGTGTGATATTACAGAGGATCTCTTCTCCTCCCAATTGTACACATCAGACTTGATCGAACCAGACTTGTTGATTCGGACGAGCGGGGAGCAGCGGTTGAGCAATTTCCTGCTCTGGCAGCTCGCTTACGCAGAGTTTTGGTTTACTGAAGTATATTGGCCGGACTTCGATGAAAGTCATTTTGAAAAAGCATTATATGATTATCAAAACCGTAAACGCCGATATGGCGGGGTATAAGGGTGGAAAGTTATGAAGCAAAGAACGATCACAGCCGTAGTAGCGGCACTGATATTCTTACCGATCGTCATTTTCGGAGGCTGGGTATTTCAGCTCTTCGTCTATGTGATTGCAAGTATCGCACTGCTTGAGCTGATCCGTATGAAAAAAATCTCCCGATACTCGGTCGCTTCCGGGTTAGGGTTATTATTGATGTGGGCACTCATGTTCCCTTACAAACATTTGATGAAGTTTGATATCGATATTACAGAACTGATAACAAAATCCGAAATTACACTGCTTGCGGTCCTGGTCCTGTTGAGTTATACCGTACTCGTAAAAAACCGTTTCACATTCGATGATGCCGGTTTTTTACTCATATCCGTCATCTACATCGGAATGGGATTCAATTATTTGATCGAAACGAGAGATGGGGGCCTGGAATATTTATTCTTTGCCTTATTCGTCGTCTGGGCGACGGATACAGGAGCCTATCTATTCGGACGTGCCTTTGGTAAAAACAAACTATGGCCGCAAATCAGTCCTAAAAAAACGATTGAAGGATCTGTCGGCGGGATCGTGCTCGCGTGTATCACCGCTGTGATCTTCCAACTGGTCGCCCCTCTTGATCATTCAATGCTGATTGTTCTTGTGGTAACGGTTCTTATTTCAATCGCAGGCCAGATTGGAGACCTTGTTGAATCAGCGTTCAAAAGGCATTACGCCGTCAAAGACTCGGGAAAGATTCTCCCGGGTCACGGGGGAGTTTTAGATCGATTTGACAGTTTGATCTTCATTTTACCGATCCTTCATCTAATCAACTTTATTTAATACTATGCTCTGATGACCATCTCCCAGAGATACAATGAGGGAGGGTCATAGCCATCCTGAAAGGAGAAGGGATCATGAAACAAATTGCATTACTCGGGGCGACAGGATCGATCGGCGTTCAAACACTGGATGTGATTCGTCTGCACCCTGATGAATTTTCCGTATATGCCCTTGCTTTCGGGCGGAATATTGAAAAGGCTTTACCTTTGATCCAAGAGTTTCAACCGAAGATGATCGTCGTTCAAGACGAAGAAACGAAAGAAAAACTATCGAAACAAATCGATCACGATCTCATTCTGAGCGGACGTGGAGGACTGGTAGAAGCAAGTGTCGCTGATCCGGTCGATGTCGTGGTCAACGCTGTCATGGGTAGTATCGGCCTTCCTGCTACATTGAAAGCGATCCAGGCGAAGAAAATCATCGCTATCGCCAATAAAGAAACGTTAGTCACGGCAGGCCATCTCGTCATGTCAGAAGCGAAGAAATATGGTGTGGAACTGCTTCCGGTCGATAGTGAGCACTCTGCGATTTATCAGTCACTGAACGGGGAAAAGAAAAGTGACATCCACAAATTGATCATCACCGCTTCGGGAGGAAGTTTCCGTGACAAAACGAGAGAAGAACTTGTCGGTGTGACGGTTAAAGATGCACTGAATCACCCAAACTGGAGTATGGGTGCAAAGATCACCATCGACTCTGCTTCCATGATGAATAAAGGGTTGGAAGTCATCGAAGCTCACTGGCTTTTTGATGTACCCTATGACCGGATTCATGTTATTCTTCATAGAGAAAGTGTCATCCATTCGATGGTTGAATACGTCGATCGGAGTGTCATGGCACAGCTTGGAACTCCGGATATGAAAGTACCTATCCAATATGCATTGACCTACCCGGACCGGCTGGATCTGCCGATGACCAAACAGCTTGATCTTGAAGAAATCGCCACAATACATTTTGAAAAAATGGATATGGAGCGTTTCCCGTGTCTGCGTATGGCCTATGAAGCTGGACGGGCCGGTGGTTCCATGACCACTGTATTGAACGCAGCAAATGAAGAAGCAGTTCAGTTGTTCCTGGAAGGGAAAATATCTTTCCTGGATATTGAAAAAAGGATTGAACAAGCTTTGGAAAATCACGATCGGATTCATAACCCGGACTTGTCTACCATACTTTCTATTGATGAGGAAACAAGAAATCGTGTCCGTTTCCATTTAAATTAAAGACAATGTTCCATGACGTCAGAAGGAGGCGGTGGAAATGGAGAGGCTCCTGCGGTAAAAGCGGGAGAGCTCCCGCAGTAAAACGTGGAGGCTTACCTGTGATATCAGCAAGTGCACCATCTTCTCCGGCTCCTTGATTTTTTACCTTTATGAAAGCAACAGTTGAGATTAACAGAGCTAAACTAAAAGGAAGGTGCTTCAATTGACTACAGTGATTGCATTTATACTCATGTTCGGTTTACTCGTCTTTGTGCATGAGTGGGGGCATCTCATTTTTGCAAAACGGGCCGGTATGCTTGCTCGTGAGTTCGCCATCGGTTTCGGACCGAAGATCTTTGCATTTACAAAAAATGAAACGTTGTACACGATTCGTCTGCTGCCGATCGGCGGTTATGTGAGAGTCGCAGGAGAAGACCCTGAACTGGTTGAGTTGAAAGCCGGTCATCACGTCGGTTTGGAATTCAACGCAGACGGTAAAGTGAGCAAAATCATCGTCAACAATAAATCGAAGCATCCTCATGCCCGGGTCATTGAAGTTGAGAGAGCAGATCTGGATCACCGTCTTGTCATCGAAGGTTATGAAATTGATGAAGATGAAAAATTGTTTTTTGAAGTCGATCCAAAAGCGATGTTCGTCATGGACGAAAAAGAAACTCAAATCGCTCCTTATGACCGTCAGTTTTCATCGAAGACGGTACCACAGCGTGCGATGCAGTTATTTGCAGGCCCATTGATGAACTTCGTATTGGCGATCGTCCTTTTCATGATTTTAGGATTCATTCAAGGTGTTCCTTCGGATGAAGCGGAATTAGGAAAAATCCAAGCCGATTCTCCAGCCGAGAAAGCCGGTTTGATGGCAGGCGACCGGATCGTAGCCATCGATGGAGAACCCGTCTCCACATGGGAAGAGTTTACGTTCATCGTCCGGGAACACCCGGATAAGGAAATTTCCCTGACTGTAGAAAGGGAAGGACAGAACGAAAACATCCAGGTGACCCCGGCAGCCATCGAAAGCCAGGATCAAACGATCGGCCAGGTTGGTGTAGCCCGCGCATTTGAAGATTCCTTCGTCAAAAAACTGACCTTTGGATTCACACAGACGTATGAATGGTCTGCACTGATACTGACCAACTTAGGAAAGCTTGTCACAGGACAATTTTCTCTTGATATGCTTTCAGGTCCTGTAGGCATTTACGACGCTACGGATCAGGTTGTCCGGACCGGATTCACCAACTTCATGATGTGGACGGCCATTTTAAGTATCAACTTAGGTATCGTCAACTTGCTTCCATTGCCAGCCCTTGATGGGGGACGTCTTTTATTTGTAGGACTTGAAGGCGTGCGAGGCAAACCGATCGATCCACAAAAAGAAGGGATCGTCCACTTCATCGGTTTCGCATTACTGATGCTGTTGATGCTCGTCGTCACTTGGAATGACATCCAACGACTATTTTTGTAAAATGAAGAGCTGGAAGCCATTTGAGACGACAGCTCTCCTTAGGCTTCCAGCTTGTTTAAAATGATCAATCAGCTTCAGCGCCCGGACAATGATTCATAAGCAAAACCATCGTGTGGCTGAAAAGCCGCATCGTGGTTTTGCTTATGCTGTTCCTGTCTCACAAGGGCGCTTATGCTTTTCAATTCAAAGAATAGAGGTGCGAGTACATGAGACAAAGTACAATGCTAATTCCAACACTGAAAGAAAACCCAGCCGATGCTGAGATTAAAAGTCATCAGCTTCTCGTACGTGCGGGATACATACGCCAAATCGCTTCAGGAATCTACAGCTTCCTGCCGATCGGCCGCCGGGTATTGAAGAAGGTCGAAGATATCGTCCGTGAAGAAATGGAGAAGATCGGAGCGCATGAAATGATCATGCCTGCTTTGGAGCCATCTGAACTATGGAAAGAGACAGGCCGTTGGACGACGTTCGGTTCTGAATTGATGCGGATCAACGATCGTCATCAGCGCGAGTTTGCACTTGGAGCGACTCATGAAGAAGTGATTACCAGCTTAGTCAGGAATGAAGTGAAAAGTTACAAACAGCTTCCATTGACGGTTTTCCAAATTCAAAATAAATTCCGGGATGAAGCGCGTCCTCGCTTCGGGCTTTTGAGAGGCCGTGAATTCTTGATGAAGGATGCTTATTCTTTCAATGATTCTTATGGGAGCCTCGATGAAACCTATGACAAAATGTTCGAGGCCTACTCCAACGTATTCAGACGCTGCGGCTTGAATTTCCGTGCCGTCATCGCGGACTCTGGAGCGATGGGTGGTAAAGACACCCATGAATTCATGGTGCTTTCTGAAGTCGGAGAAGACGTCATCGCTTATTCAGATACGTCCCGCTATGCAGCTAACATTGAAATGGCTCCGGTTGTAAAGACGTACGAAAAGTCCACGGAACAACCTAAAGAAAAAGAAAAAGTGGCGACACCGGGGCAAAAAACAATGAAGGATGTCGCTGATTATCTTGGACATGATCTGGCCAAAGGTCTTAAATCACTGCTATTCCAGGTGGATGAACGTTTCGTCATGGTTGTGACGCGTGGAGATCATGAAGTGAATGATGTGAAAGTAAAGAACGTTTATGACGCAGACATGGTTGAACTGGCAAGTGAAGAAGATACAAAACGCTTACTTGGTACCGGCTTCGGTTCTCTTGGACCGATCGACGTACCAGAAGAAGTCGATGTCATCGCTGACTTTGCTGTCGAATCCTTAGTCAACGTTTCCTGTGGAGCGAATGAGGAAGGGTATCACTTTACCAATGTCACACCAGGTAACGATTTTGAAGTGACGCAGTATGCAGACCTCCGCTTTATCGAAGAAGGCGATCCGAGTCCGGACGGGGAAGGTGTCATCAAATTTGCTCGTGGAATCGAAGTCGGACACGTCTTCAAACTTGGAGAGTTTTACTCAGAGCGTATGAATGCGACCTTCCTGAACGATCAAGGGAAAGCGAAGACGATGATCATGGGTTCTTATGGAATCGGCGTATCCCGAACGCTTGCGGCAATCGTAGAGCAGTATCACGATGACCGTGGAATCACCTGGCCGAAAAATATCGCCCCTTATCAAGTACACTTACTTTCTATGAATCCTAAAAAAGAAGATCAAAAGCAATTGGCGGATGAGATTTATGAGACATTACTGGACGCTGGAATTGAAGTTCTATATGACGACCGTAAAGAACGTGCCGGTGTCAAATTCGCTGACAGCGACTTGTTCGGTGTCCCTGTCCGCATCACGGTAGGCAAGAAAGCTTCTGAAGGGATTGTAGAAGTCAAAGAACGGTCGACAGGTGAACAAGATGAGTTGAATCAATCAGAAATCGTCGATTATATAAAAAATTGGTATACATCCTGAAATAAGTCCCGAATGGATACCCTTGCTGGTTAACTAGGAGCAAGGGTATACTCATGAGCGGAATTGAAACAGGGGAAACGGGAGGAGGAATCACATTGGGTGTCAGCAATCAGGAAAAAATGCATTATTTATTGGAGCAAATCCAATTCCCACATGATCTGATTGAACCTCATTTCAAAGAAAGTACAATGAAAAAATTGGTGGTCTATCGTGAAAAGAAGGAGTGGCACTTCCATTTTTGGATGCCGAAGCCTCTGCCACCCTCCGTCTATGAGTTATTTTCTGCAAAGCTCAAAAGCACGTTCCGTTCCATTGCAGAAGTGCACTGGACGATAGAAACGGAGAACAAAGAAGTCGATGCTCAGGATATCATCGAATACTGGCAGGGCTTCATCAAAACGATGACCAATTTGACTCCGAGCTACAAAGATCTATTGATGGAGCAGAAACCTGAAGTTACCGGAAATAAGATTATGTTAACTTGTAGAAACTTAGCTGAGAGTCATGCGGTCAAGAAAAAGCTGGAACAGCCACTGCAGAACTTTTGTCTAAGCTGCGGACTTCCTCCATTGATGCTTTCGACAGAAGTGAAGGAAGAGCAGGAACAAATCAAGAAGTTCCAGGAAGAACGTCAGAAAGAAGATAAAATTCTCGTCCAGCAAGCTGTGAAAGAGCAGGAAGAACGTGCCAAAGATAAAGGCGATGACAAGCCGAAAGGTCCGGTGGAAATCGGTTATAAGATCCAAGAGGATGCAGAACCGATGGAAAACATCCAGGAAGAAGAACGCCGGAAAATCGTCCAAGGTTACGTTTTTGATGTCGAAGTGAAAGAACTGCGCTCTGGCAGGCACTTGCTGCTGCTTAAAGCGACCGATTACACGGATTCCTTCTCCATCAAGATGTTTTCCCGCGGAGACGATCATGCAGAGATGTTCAAACAAATTCAAAAAGGGATGTGGATCAAAGCACGTGGAACGATCCAGACCGATAACTTCACTCATGAACTGACGATGATGGCGAATGATATCAATGAATTCAAACCGAATCTCAGAAAAGATGATGCTCCTGAAGGGGAGAAGCGGATCGAGCTGCATGCCCATACCACAATGAGTCAAATGGATGCACCCGTTGCCCCTTCACGTCTGATAAGTAAAGCCGCGGAGTGGGGACATGAGGCCATCGCCATTACGGACCACGCTGTCGTGCAGGCGTATCCTGAAGCACATTCAGCCGGTGAAAAAAACGGAATCCAAATCATATACGGCATGGAAGCCAACCTTGTCGATGATGGCGTACCCATCGCTTATGAAGAACAGGATCGTGACCTCGAATCCGACACGTACGTCGTGTTTGACGTTGAGACAACCGGACTTTCAGCAGTTTATGACAAGATCATTGAGCTTGCAGCCGTCAAGGTTCAGGGCGGCGAAATCATCGACCGCTTCGAATCGTTTGCCAATCCTCACCAGCCACTTTCCCAGACGACTGTGGACTTGACCGGAATTACGGATGACATGGTGAGGGATGCACCGGAAATCGAAGATGTGTTGAAAGACTTCCATAAATGGATGGAAAACGATATTCTCGTTGCCCACAACGCCAGTTTCGATATGGGTTTCTTGAACGCCGGGTTTCAGGCCATCGATTATGAAAAGTCGAAAAACCCAGTCATCGATACACTGGAACTCGCACGTCTGCTTGTACCCGAATTGAAAAACCACCGTTTGAACACCCTTTGTAAGAAGTTCGATATCGAACTTACCCAGCACCACCGGGCGATTTATGACGCTGAAGCGACCGGTTATCTTCTTTGGAAATTGTTGAAGAAGGCGATTGAACGCGGAATCACCAATCACAAGAATTTGAATGATTACATGGGAGAAGGGAAAGCGTATCAACGTTCACGACCTTCCCACTGTACATTGCTTGCGACGAACAGTACGGGGTTGAAAAACATGTACCGTCTTGTGTCGGAATCGCATGTGAATTACTTTTACCGGGTTCCCCGGATCCCACGCTCCCGCCTTTCCAAGCTTCGAGAAGGCATTCTGGTCGGAAGCGGCTGTGACAAGGGCGAAGTGTTCGAGACGATGATGCAGAAATCAGAAGAAGAAGCTGAAAAAACGGCGGACTTTTACGATTATATTGAAATACAGCCCCCGGGCAACTATAAGCACTTGATTGAAAAAGACCTGGTCCAGAATGAAGCACAGATTTATGATATTCTGAAACGACTTGTGGCGATGGGAGAGCGTTTAGGAAAGACGGTGGTGGCTACAGGGAACGCCCACTACGTGGATCCCCATGAACGTCAATACCGCCAGATTTTGATTTCCTCTCAAAACGGAAATCCTTTGAATCGCCAGACGCTGCCTGACGTCCATTTCAAGACGACGAATGAAATGATCGAAGAATTGAGTTTCCTGGGGAAAGAAAAGGCGAAAGAGTTGGTCGTGACGAACACCCATGAGATCAAATCCCGCATCGGCGAAGTCACACCTGTCAAAGAAGATCTTTTCACTCCGAATATCGAAGGAGCCGACCAGGAGATTCGTGAGATGAGTTACAGGAAAGCAGAAAGCATCTATGGTGCTCCGCTTCCTGAACTTGTAGAAAAACGTTTGGAGAAAGAGCTGGCCAGTATCATCGGACACGGTTTCGCCGTCATTTATCTGATTTCACAAAAACTCGTGACCAAGTCACTGGAAGACGGCTATCTTGTAGGTTCCCGTGGTTCTGTCGGTTCATCTTTCGTTGCGACGATGACGGACATTACAGAGGTGAACCCGCTGCCGCCACATTACGTGTGTCCTTCCTGTCAGTACCACGAGTTTTTCAATGACGGCTCCGTCGGTAGTGGTTTTGATCTTCCGGAAAAAGCCTGTCCGAAATGCGAGACGCCGATGAAAAAAGATGGTCAGGACATTCCTTTCGAAACCTTCCTTGGTTTCAAAGGGGATAAGGTTCCCGATATCGATTTGAACTTCTCAGGGGAATACCAGCCTCGTGCCCACAATTACACGAAAGAACTGTTCGGTGAAGATAACGTCTTCCGTGCGGGTACGATCGGTACGATTGCTGAGAAGACCGCTTATGGATATGTAAAAGGATATGCTGGTGACCACCAGATCCAATATAAAAACGCAGAAGTCGACCGTCTCGTACAAGGTTGTACGGGCGTCAAGCGGACGACTGGTCAGCACCCGGGTGGTATCATCGTAGTGCCGGATGATATGGAGATCTTCGACTTTTCTCCTATTCAATTCCCGGCAGATGATACGAAGTCAGAGTGGCGGACGACTCACTTTGATTTCCATTCCATCCATGATAACTTACTGAAGCTCGATATCCTCGGACACGATGATCCGACGATGATCCGTATGCTTCAGGATTTGAGCGGAATCGACCAAAAAGAAATACCGGTCGATGACCCGGAAGTCATGAAGATTTTCAGTGGTCCTGAAGCTTTAGGAGTGACAGCAGACCAAATTTTGTGTAAAACCGGAACACTCGGGGTCCCTGAGTTCGGTACACGATTCGTAAGGCAGATGCTTGAGGATACCAAACCGAGTACATTCGCTGAACTTGTCATCATTTCCGGCCTGTCCCACGGGACTGACGTATGGCTCGGAAACGCGGATCAGCTGATCAATGACGGCATATGTACACTCCCCGAAGTAATCGGGTGTCGTGATGACATCATGGTCTATCTGCTTCATAAAGGTCTTGAACCTTCCCTTGCCTTCAAAATCATGGAATTCGTCCGTAAAGGGCGTGGCCTGCAGGATGAATGGATCGAGGAAATGAAGAAGCACGGCGTCCCGGACTGGTACATTGATTCTTGTAAAAAAATCAAGTACATGTTCCCGAAAGCACACGCGGCAGCCTATGTACTGATGGCTGTTAGAATCGCTTACTTCAAAGTACATTATCCGATCTATTTCTATGCCGCATACTTTACGGTACGTGCAAGCGACTTTGAACTGGATACGATGGTCAAAGGCGCAGATGCCATCCGAAAGCGTATTGAGGAAATACAGGCCAAGGGACTCGACGCCACACCAAAAGAGAAGAACTTGATGACTGTGCTTGAGCTCTCTCTGGAAATGTGTCAACGAGGCTATGGATTCAAAAACGTGGACCTTTACCGGTCGAGCGCTACGAACTTCATCGTAGATGGAAACGAACTGATTCCTCCATTCAACGCGGTCGACGGCCTCGGAACGAATGCCGCCATCAACATCGTGAATGCAAGGGAAGAAGGGGAATTCCTCTCGAAGCAGGACTTACGTGAACGAAGCCGGATCTCGAAGACAGTGCTTGAATATCTGGATGACTTCGGCTGTCTCGAAGGCATGCCGGATGAAAACCAACTTTCCCTTTTCTGATCATAGATACAACCTGACAAGCTAAAAAAGAGGGGGCTGATGCTGGAGTGATTCAGCGCCTCCCTTTGTCAGTTGCATAAAATAAGCAACTATGGTATATTTTTTATGGTGACAAGAGCGATAGGAACGGACCGAAAGAGTGGGGCAACCCACTCTTTCGTCTATATTCAGCGCTGATGTTAGTCAGGAAAGATTTGATTGATAAGGGCCGGAGTGGCCGCGCGACCGAACCGCTATGATTCTTGTCATAGCGGTTTTCCGTGGACATCTATCGGGCCCATCTTTTTCCTTTGATCCATACTTAACGACAAGATGAACAAGTGGATATCGTATTAAAATCGCGATTAATTGGAGAAAATCGTAAAAAAGGAGGGAAAGAGCATGAGCAATCATGTCACATCCGTCACAGAAAAGCTGGTTCAACCTATTTTAGATGAAATGAATTTAGAACTCGTTGATATCGAATATAAAAAAGAGGGCCAGGACTGGTTTCTGCGTGTATTCATCGATAAACCAGGCGGTGTGGATATCGAAGAGTGCGGGATCGTCAACGAAAAATTGAGCGAGAAGCTCGATGAGGAAGATCCCATTGATATGGCCTATTTCTTGGATGTCTCCTCACCGGGAGCCGAGCGTCCATTGAAGACACAAAAAGACTTTGAGAAATATGTCGGCGAACATGTTTATATGAAACTATATGAGCCGATTGATGGGGAAAAAGAATTCGAAGGTACGCTCGTTTCTTTTGAAAATGAAACAGCCGTCGTTGAAATTCGAATCAAAACACGTAAAAAACAGCTTGAAGTTCCGTTCGAAAAAATCGCGAAGGCGAACTTGGCTGTTACGTTCAATTAAGGGGGAGAAACTGTTGAGTAGTGAACTATTTGATGCCATGAATTATTTGGAAAAGGAAAAAGGCATCGACAAGAACCTATTGCTGGAGGCGCTTGAAGCAGCGTTGATCAGTGCTTATAAGAAAAACTTCAATTCTGCGACGAATGTACGCGTGGATATCAATGAAGAAGAAGGAACAATGAAAGTCTTCGCAAGGAAAGACATTGTTGAAGAGGTCATGGACCCGCAGCAGGAAATTTCCCTTGAAAATGCGAAGGAAATCGATCCTAACTATGAAGTCGAGGATGTAATCGAAGTTGAGGTTACACCGATGGATTTTGGCCGCATTGCAGCTCAAGCCGCAAAACAGGTCGTTACTCAACGTGTACGTGAAGCAGAGCGCGGCATCATTTATGGGGAGTATGTGGATCGTGAAGAAGACGTCATGACTGGGATCATCCAACGAAAAGACCCACGCTTCGTTTATGTGAATCTAGGTAAAATTGAAGCAAGACTTCCTGAGGGCGAACAAATGCCGACGGAAACCTATGAAGTCCATGACCGTTTGAAAGTTTTTGTCACAAAAGTGGAAAACAGCAACAAAGGACCTCATATTTACGTGTCACGTACACATCCAGGACTGCTTAAGCGTCTATTCGAAATGGAAGTACCAGAGATTTACGATGGAACAGTAGAAGTGATGTCCGTTGCCCGTGAAGCTGGTGACCGTTCGAAGATTTCCGTTTATGCAGAAGATCAGGAAATCGATCCGGTCGGTTCTTGTGTAGGACAGCGTGGACAAAGGGTACAAGCGATCGTCAACGAATTGAAAGGTGAAAAGATCGATATCGTTCAATTCTCTGAAGATCCGGTCGAATATGTATCCAATGCTCTGAGCCCGTCCAAAGTCGTTGAAGTACTGGTGGACGAAGAAGAGAAAGCGACGACAGTCATTGTACCGGATTATCAACTGTCGCTGGCCATTGGTAAACGGGGACAAAATGCTCGTCTTGCTGCGAAACTGACAGGCTGGAAGATTGATATCAAGAGTGAAAGTGAAGCTCGAGAGCAAGGTTTGTTAAGTGAAGACGCAGCAGTAGAAGACGATTTTGAAACTGAAGAAGAATGGTCTGAAGAGTAAGGAGGGGTCCAATTGTCCCGTTCTAAAAAACAACCACTGCGCAAATGCGTAGTGACACAGGAAATGCTGCCTAAGAAACAATTGATACGAATCGTCCGTAACAAAGAGGGAGAAGTCTTTGTAGATGACTCCGGAAAGAAGAACGGCCGAGGCGCTTATCTTTCCAAAGACTTGGACGTCATCGAACAAGCGGAGAAGCAAAACATTTTGAACCGTCATTTGAATGCACAAGTGGAACCTGAGATTTATGAACAATTAAAAAAGAAAGTCCAGGACGAGCCACAATGAGCCAACGCTACTTGAATCTGCTCGGACTTGCGATGCGGGCGGGAAAATGCACGCTCGGAGAAGAGGCAATCGTCCGGGATATCCAAAAAAACAGAGCAAAGCTCGTGCTCATAGCAGAAGATACGGGGAAACAAACGAAAAAGAAGCTCACAGATAAGTGCAGCTTCTATCATATACCTTGCTATGTGGTGGATGATCGAGAAACATTATCACACGCCATTGGAAAAGCAGGGAGAGTCGCGATCGCAGTTCTTGACCAAGGATTTGCGAAAAAGTTGCAATCGCTACTCGATGAATCTATTCGGGGGTGAACATATGAGTAAAATGCGCGTATATGAATATGCCAAAAAGAACGAAGTAACAAGCAAACAAGTTATCAATCAACTCAAAGAAATGAATGTAGAGGTTTCAAACCATATGTCTACATTGGATGATGATGTAGCGAAGAAGCTGGACCAGACATTCGGTAAAGAGAAGGCTCCTGAAAAGAAACAGGATAACAAACCTAAAAATGAGAAGAAGTCTTCTAACAAGAACAATCAAAAGCCTGCGAATCAAAAGAACAACAGAAATAAACAAAGAAACAACCAAAACCAACAGCAACAGCAGCCGCCGAAAAAGAACAAAAAACAGACACCGGAAAAAGTTACTTATTCCGGCAGCTTGACGGTCGGCGAACTTGCTGAAAAGCTGAATAAAGATTCCTCTGAAATCATCAAGAAATTGATGTTCCTTGGTGTCATGGCTACGAAAAACCAAGACCTGGACCCAGATTCCATTGAACTGATCTGTGAAGAGTTCGGCGTTGAAGTAGAAGAAGAAGTCATCGTTGATGAAACGGATATTGAAAACATGACCTTCGAAGATGATCCAGCAGACTTGCAGGAGCGCCCGGCAGTCGTTACCATCATGGGTCACGTCGACCACGGTAAAACGACATTGCTCGATCGTATCCGTGATACGAAAGTTACAGAGGGTGAAGCTGGTGGAATCACCCAGCACATCGGTGCTTACCAGATTGAAGAAAATGATAAGAAGATTACATTCCTGGATACACCAGGTCACGCGGCATTCACAAGCATGCGTTCCCGCGGTGCTCAGGTCACAGACATCGCTATTCTAGTCGTAGCAGCGGATGATGGCGTCATGCCACAGACGAAAGAAGCGATCAGTCACGCGAAAGCAGCAGGTGTTCCGATCATCGTTGCTGTCAACAAGATGGACAAAGAAGGGGCGAACCCTGACCGTGTCATGCAGGAACTGATGGAGTATGAATTGATTTCTGAAGATTACGGTGGAGAGACGATTTTCGTCAAAATGTCTGCTGTCCAAGGCGAAGGAATCGATGAACTTCTAGAGATGATCGTCCTTGTATCTGAAATGGAAGAATTGAAAGCGAATCCGAACCGTCCGGCATACGGTACGGTCATTGAGGCTGAGCTTGATAAAGGCCGCGGCCCTGTTGCGACGCTTCTTGTACAGAACGGTACTCTGAATGTCAGTGACTCCCTGGTCGTAGGAAATACATTCGGTCGTGTACGTGCGATGGTCAATGATATCGGACGCCGTGTCAAAGTGGCAGGTCCGTCTACGCCGGTTGAAATCACGGGACTGAACAACGTACCGCAGGCGGGCGATCGTTTCCTTGTCTTTGAAGATGAGAAGAAAGCTCGTTCTGTCGGTGAAGCTCGTGCACAGAAACAGCTGGAAGAGAACCGTAGTGCCAACGCAAAAGTAAGCCTGGATGATCTTTTCGAACAGATCAAACAAGGCGACATCAAAGACATCAACCTGATCATCAAAGGTGACGTACAAGGGTCTGTCGAAGCATTGGCAGGATCTCTTGAAAAGATCGACGTGGAAGGCGTGAAAGTGAAAATCATCCACACGGGTGTCGGTGCGATCACAGAATCCGACGTCACACTTGCATCCGCTTCTAATGGAATCATCATCGGTTTCAACGTACGTCCAGACGGGAATGCTAGAAAAGCAGCTGAATCTGAAGACGTTGAAATTCGTCTGCACAACATCATCTATAAAGTGATGGAAGAAATCGAAGCGGCTATGAAAGGGATGCTTGATCCTGTATTTGAAGAGAAAATCATCGGACAAGTCGAAGTTCGTGATATCTTCAAAGTTTCTAAAGTCGGTACCATCGCTGGTTCTTATGTAACAGAAGGAAAAGTCACACGTAATTCCGGTATCCGTGTCATCCGTGATGGCGTCGTCATTTATGAAGGTGAAATCGATGCACTGAAACGTTATAAAGATGATGCGAAAGAAGTAATGCAAGGATATGAGTGTGGAATTACAATCAAGAACTTCAACGACATCAAAGTCGGAGACATCATCGAACCTTATGAAATGCAAGAAGTCGAACGCACATGATCTTAAGCGCTGAGGTGGAATGCATCATCTATGACGCGCAGTCTTTAAAGGAAAAACGCTCCGTTTTAAAACGAGTGATCACTAGAATCCAAAACGATTTCAACGTTTCAGTCAGTGAGTTGGACTATCAAAACCTCTGGCAGCGTACTTGTATTGGAATAGTGACGGTAGCCAGTGATAAAGTCATAGCTGAACAAACGATACAAAGAACGCTTTCTTTTATCGATTCATTTCCAGAACTGGAGCGTGCTGATACAGTTCTGGAATGGCTGTGACGTTTTGTTTAGAAGAGGTGAAGAAACATGAATGATTTACGTGCTAACCGTGTCGGAGAGCAAATGAAAAAAGAGATGAGTGACATCATCAGTAAAAAAATCAAAGATCCACGTGTCGGCTTCGTTACGGTAACAGAAGTCAAAGTGACCGGAGATCTTCAGCAGGCCAAAGTGTACATTTCCGTCTTAGGAGATGACAAACAGAAGCATGATACCCTGGTAGGTCTCGCCAAAGCGAAAGGGTTCATCCGTTCAGAAATCGGTCAGCGGATTCGTCTTCGCAAAACACCTGAAATCATGTTTGAGGTGGACGAAGCCGTCGAACGAGGGAACCGCATTGAAACGATCCTTCGTGACCTTAACGATACAGACAGCTAAGAGACTTGGAATCCGTGCTCATTGGAGCACGGATTCTATCTGTATCCAATCTTACTTGAAGTTTGAGGTGGAATTTATGGATGGTATACTTCCATTATGGAAGCCGAAAGGATTTACATCCCACGATTGTGTCAGTAAAGCACGTGGAATGTTAAGGACGAAAAAAATCGGTCACACCGGTACGCTGGACCCTGATGTCGAAGGGGTGCTTCCACTTTGTGTCGGGAAAGCGACGAAAATCGTTCCATTTCTGACGGATACGGATAAAGTGTATGAAGCGAAGGTGAAACTCGGGTTTTCCACAGAAACAGAAGATGCGACTGGAGAAGTCCTTGCCACAGAACAAGTAAATCCTTCCTTACAGCTGGAGGAAATCGAACAAATACTTGAAGGATTCCGAGGGGAAATCACTCAAGTACCTCCGATGTACTCAGCAGTCAAAGTGAAAGGAAAAAAACTTTATGAGTATGCAAGAGAAGGATTGGAAGTGGATCGACCGGAACGTCAAGTGACGATCAAAGAATTGACTCTACTGAGTGATGAGGTTCACCATGAAGAGGGCACAGCAACTTTTTCTATCCGGGTCGTGTGCTCTAAAGGTACATATATACGCACCCTCTGTGTAGATATAGGACAGGCGTTAGGCTACCCTGCACATATGGATACACTGGTCCGAACACGGACCGCTGATATCGAGAGAGCGGATTGTTATACATTCGACGAGGTACAGCAAAAAGTCGATGAAGGGCACGGTGAACAACTGCTTCTTCCTATATCGAAAGGCTTATCCCACTTGGCGACATGGACGGTGAATGAAGATCTTAAACCATTGATCAAGCATGGACGGGTACTGGATGAGCCGGAACATGTGAAGGCGGATGTCTTCACAGTCCAATGTAATGGAGAAGTATTGGCCATTTACCAACCACATCCGAGTAAAGCTGGCAAGGTGAAACCCGTACGTGTGTTTTGATACTAAGCAGCAAAGCAGGTGAGTGAATTGAAAACGTTTCGTCTTACTGAGTCTTCGAGGACCAAAGACCTTAAACTGGACCCGAGCGTTGCAGCCGTCGGTTTTTTTGACGGGGTCCACCGCGGGCACCAGCAAGTGATTGAGACCGCTAAAAGCGAAGCGCAGGAGCAAGGTTTGAAAAGTGCTGTCATGACGTTCGATCCTCATCCTTCTGTCGTTTTGAAAAAAGAAAAACAGCACGCCCACTATATTACTCCACTGCCTCTCAAACAGGAGATCCTGGAAGATATGGGAATCGATTATCTATTTGTCATCACTTTCGACCAGTCCCTTGCTTCCTTATCCCCGCAAAAGTTCGTGGATGAGTTTTTCGTCGGTCTCCACGTGGAACATGTCGTAGCCGGCTTTGATTTCAGCTATGGTCATAAAGGGCAGGGATCTATGGATAACCTGCCGGAATTCGCCAAAGGCAGGTTGGAGCAGACCGTGATTAAAAAAGTGGAAAAAGATGAAGAGAAAATCAGTTCCACCCGGATCCGCTCGTTATTGGACCGAGGTGAGGTTGAAGAAGTGAATCAGCTTCTCGGCCGTACGTTCACGGTCACAGGAAATGTCATCCAAGGGGACCGGCGCGGGCGAACGATCGGTTTTCCGACTGCCAATGTGGATGTGAGCCCGGACTACTATATTCCGAAGGTCGGAGTTTATGCCGTATCTGTCGATCATAAAGATTTCACTTATTATGGAATGGCGAATTTAGGCGTAAAACCGACCTTCCATGAAACCGCCGATCAGCCGAATCTGGAAGTACATCTGTTTGATGTCGATGAAGATCTCTATGACCAGACTTTGAAGGTTCATTTTCATAGAATGATCCGCGATGAGCAGAAATTCAATGGTGTGGAAGAATTGATCAAACAACTGAAACAGGACGAAGCGACAATCCGCGATTTTTTCCGCAAAAATTGAAGGTTTTCCTTGCATTTCAGCCCAAAAAAATGTACGCTTTAGTATGGAACCTTCGCTTGGCGGAGCGAGACTCCGACGTCCGCTCGGCGATAGGGAATTTAATATTTTTCAGGAGGTGTAGCTAAACATGGCTATCACACAAGAACGTAAACAGGAACTAATCAATGAGTACAAAACTCATGAAAATGACACTGGCTCTCCAGAAGTACAAATCGCTGTACTGACTGAGCAAATCACGAGCTTGAACGAGCACCTGCGTATGCACAAGCAAGACCACCACTCTCGTCGTGGACTGCTTAAAATGGTAGGTCGCCGTCGTCATCTATTGAACTACCTACGTAATAAAGACATTACACGTTACCGTGAGTTGATCAAGAGTCTTGGCTTGCGTCGTTAATGTAGTTTCGGAAAAGCGGGAGTATTCCCGCTTTTTCTGTATGTTTACATACATAAGGGTGTAAACTGACAATAGACCCTTGATATGATATGAATTATAGAGTTATTCGAGAGGAGTTAAGTTCTTTATGGCAGAAGAAAAACAAGTGTTCTCAATTGATGTAGCCGGACGCACTTTTTCTGTTGAAATCGGCGAATTAGCTAAACAGGCAAACGGTGCTGCCCTCATCCATTACGGAGATACAACCGTTCTTTCAACCGCAACAGGTTCAAAAGAACCAAAAGATTTACCGTTCTTCCCATTGACAGTAAACTACGAAGAGCGCTTATATGCGGTCGGTAAAATCCCTGGAGGTTTCATCAAACGTGAAGGGCGTCCAAGTGATAAAGCTGTGCTTGCGTCCCGTTTGATCGACCGCCCGATCCGTCCACTTTTCCCGGAAGGTTACCGTAATGATGTACAAGTCATCAGCTCAGTCATGAGTGTGGATCAGGATTGTTCATCTGAAATGGCAGCGATGCTCGGCTCATCCATTTCCCTTGGGGTTTCAGACATCCCGTTTGAGGGACCGATTGCAGGCGTCATCGTTGGACGCGTAGATGGTGAATTCGTCATCAACCCGACTGTTGAACAACAGGAGAAAAGTGACATCGACTTGACGGTCGCAGGAACCAAGGATGCTATCAACATGGTAGAAGCAGGTGCGCAGGAAGTATCTGAAGAAGACATGTTGGAAGCGATCATGTTCGGCCACGAAGAGATCAAACGCCTGGTGGTTTTCCAGGAAGAGATCATTGAAGCGGTCGGCCGTGAGAAAATGGAAGTCCAGTTGTTCGACCTTGATCAGGAGCTGAAGGATCAAGTCGAAGCGGAAGCGAAAGAAGCGATCACATCCGCAATCAAGACCGAAGAGAAAAAAGCTCGTGAAGATGCGATCGATCAAGCGAAAGCGGACGTCATGGCTTCTTATGAAGAAAAAGAAGCAGACGAAGAAACGCTTAAGCAAGTCGGATCTATTCTTGATGACATCGTCAAAACAGAAGTCCGCCGCCTGATTACAAAAGATAAAATTCGTCCTGATGGCCGTGGAGTGGATGAAATCCGCCCGCTGACATCACGTGTAGGATTGCTTCCACGTACACACGGTTCCGGTTTGTTCACTCGTGGACAAACGCAGGCCTTGAGCGTTTGTACGCTGGGTGCGCTTGGAGATGTTCAGATCCTTGATGGTTTGGATCTAGAAGAATCCAAACGTTTCATGCACCACTATAATTTCCCGAAATTCTCTGTAGGGGAAACCGGCCCGATCCGTGGACCTGGCCGTCGTGAAATCGGACATGGTGCTCTCGGTGAACGTGCACTTGAACAAGTGATTCCTTCTGAAAATGAGTTCCCGTACACGATTCGTCTTGTGTCCGAAGTACTTGAATCCAATGGTTCCACTTCCCAGGCGAGTATTTGTGCAAGTACGCTTGCGATGATGGATGCAGGTGTACCGATCAAAGCACCGGTAGCTGGTATTGCCATGGGTCTGGTCAAATCTGGAGAAGATTATACGATCCTGACAGACATTCAAGGAATGGAAGATGCCCTTGGAGACATGGACTTCAAAGTAGCAGGAACTGAAAAAGGCGTGACAGCCCTTCAAATGGACATCAAGATTGAAGGACTTTCCCGCGAGATTCTGGAAGAAGCTCTTGCTCAAGCGAAAAAAGGACGTTTGGATATTCTTGGACACATGGTGGATACCATCGAATCGCCTCGTAGCGAATTGTCCCAGTATGCTCCGAAGATCATGACGATGAAGATCAACCCTGATAAGATTCGTGATGTCATCGGACCAAGCGGAAAACAAATCAACCAGATCATTGATGATACTGGCGTTAAAATCGATATCGAACAGGATGGTACAGTGTTCATTTCCTCTACGGATGCTCAAATGAATGCCACTGCCCAAAAGATCATCGAAGATATCGTCCGTGAAGTAGAAGTCGGAGAAGTCTACGACGGTAAAGTGAAACGTATCGAAAAATTCGGTGCTTTCGTTGAATTGTTCAAAGGCAAGGAAGGCCTTGTCCACATCTCTGAAATGGCTGAAGAGCGTATAGGTAAAGTCGAAGATGTCGTTTCAATCGGTGATTCTCTTAAAGTGAAAGTCAAAGAGATCGACAACCAGGGACGTATCAACCTTTCCCGTAAAGCTGTCATCATTGATGAGAAAAAAGAAGAAGAAGTAAAACAAGAAAAATAAACGCCTCCAAAAGCTCCATTTAATATGGAGCGGAGGAGCAAAGAAAAGAATCTGGCCCGCCAGTTTCTTTTTTTTTGGTTTAATTTAAAGCTCTGTTAAAGGCTGGTGTTGATATTCTTTGTTTTATAAATCTGTTTGGACAGAAATGAATTCAAACCTCCTATGAAGTGCAGGGGCGTCGGGGAAGAGTCCGCGCACCTAGAGGGGGAACCTGCAAGCTTCCTCAGGCTAAAGCCCTGTGGGAACAGAGCCTGTTTCCTTCTCCCGCGGGAGTCTCCCCCTTCCCCTCCGCCCTTTGCATTATAAAATCTGTGACATCTATGTAAAAAAGGCCTATTATCAAGATCGTTCGGTCCTTATGCCACTCCTAAGAGAATGAAACACAGCATCTTGGTTTTAAGATTTTATACTTCCTCCCATCAAGGTGAAGTATTTCTTTTAAAAGATCTTGTTTCGAGGCACTCTGATGAAGCAAAGGGCGGAGGGAAACGGTGAGACTCCTATGGGACGTGTGGGACAGGTGAGGCCCCGGAAGGCGCTATTCCTTGAGGAGACTCAGCGCCCGCCCCATGGAAAGCGAACCTTTTCCCGGAGCCCTACACGCATACAAACATTTCGTAATGAATTCTTTTTTTGATGGATATATCAACACTAAACTTTAACAGAGCCTAATTTAAAAATAAAAAAAGTGATGAGGAAAGCTTAGTTTCAAACGTAAGCGGCATGGAAGGGTTCGCTCCCCCTGGAGGCGGCAAGGTGCCTAGAGCTTGAGCCCTGTGGACCAGAACTTGTTAACTTCTCCTGAAAATTACCTCCCTTCTTGGGCTCCTTTTTCTTTATCATATTCTCGTAATCACCGTTGTCTGGTATTCATAGCAAGAGGGCGTGGCTGTCATTGGAATGTTTCGAGTGTATCATTAACGTAATGGGGTTTTAGAAAACGGGGAGACTCCTGTGGGATGTACATGATCGGTGAGATCCCGCAAAGGCTCTGCCTTGAGGAAGCTCACCACATGCCCACGGAAAGCGAGCCGTTTTCTAAAGCCCCATCCTTCTCATCAAGGATCTCGAAACATGCTCCAAAGGAATAAGAAAGTGAGTATAAACGAAAAGAGAAAAGCACATTGTAATTTATATTATTCAAATTAAACATACATGTACAAGGTCTACTTCTCCCTCCTCAACCATAGACTTTTACTGGGGGAGGATGCTTATGAGATTACGGGTGGTGGCCCTTTGGAGTGTCTTAATCTTTATCTGTCTCGGATTTGGACTGGCTTTCATGGAAACACAGCAGCAGCTGAGTCCTGTAAGTAAAACTACGGACTTATATGAAGTGATTGAATCAAGGAAAGCACAATATGAGTGGAAACCAGAGAATGCCCGAATCGATTCAGTTTGGAAAAAGACCCCGGGCATTGAAGGAAGAGAAGTGGATGTCGATGCTTCTTACAAAAAAATGAAGAAAAAAGGGAAATTCGATCCGAAGCTTTTGGTGTACAAATCCATCAAACCGGAAAGGTCCATGGAGGATCTTGATCCTTCACCGATTTACCGTGGAAATCCCAAGAAAGAAATGGTCGCTTTTTTAGTCAATGTTTCCTGGGGGGAAGAATATCTGCCGGGAATGTTGAAGACATTAGCGGATAAGCAAGTGAAAGCCAATTTCTTTATTGATGGAGCATTTGCAGAGAAATTCACCGATCATGTGCAAATGATCGAAGAGCAGGGACATCTGATCGGCAGTCATGGATATAAGCATAAAGACATGGGGAGGATGAGCAAGGAACAGGCAAAATTAAACCTGGAACAAGCGGACGACTTGTTGTTCGCTCTTACGAAAACAAAAATCGAATATTTCGCACCACCCGCGGGCAGTTATAATCAAGGGACAGTAGAAGCTGCGCATGACATGGGTATGGAAACCATCCTATGGACAGTGGATACTGTAGATTGGAAAAAGCCGACCACTGATGTCCTCATCGAAAGGGTGATGGGTAAGCTTCATAACGGGGCTACCATTTTGATGCACCCGACACAAGTGACGGAAAAAAGCCTGCCTGCATTGATCGATGCCATAAGACAGGAAGGTTACCGTATCGGAACGCTTCCGACGTTGTTAAGTGAAGAGCGTTAAAGAGGAGGAACGACATGAGGTTGAAGAACCTTGCGAACAAGGAAGTCATAGATGTGGAAACAGGACAGAAATTAGGAGTTTTAGGAAAGGCAGACCTTATCATTGAGCCTGAAACAGGGAATATCCGTTCCTTAGTGATCATGAACCAAGGCCTCATGAGTATGGGATCCTCAAAAAAAGCATTGATCATTGATTGGGAACAGATTGCGACGATAGGCGAAGACACCATTTTATTGAAAAAATCATAACCTACACCACAGTGAAAACTGGGGTGTTTTTTTATTTTCAGTGAAATCACTAACTTTCTGCTTCGGCATAGGATACAAAGAGATTACATCATAAAAGAAGGAGACATCCGCCATGTTAACTGGATATCATGTAGCGGTAATAGGGGGCGATGCCCGGCAAATCGAAATCATCCGGCGGTTGAATAAATGGAATGCAACGGTATATATAGCCGGTTTCGATCAACTCAATGAGAGCTTCACAGAAGCGATCGATCTTGATTTTGACAGCAAACAGGTGGAGAAACTGGATGCCATCATCCTACCTATTGCCGGCACGGATGACGAAGGGAAAATTGAGGGGATTTTTTCAAATCAATTGATCCAATTATCCGAAGATTGGTTGAAAAAAACACCAAAACATTGTCTGATCCTTACTGGAATTACGAAACCTTTTCTCGTGAATATAGCAGCTAAAGTGGATCGTACGCTTATTCCTTTGATGGATCGTGATGATGTTGCCATATACAACTCTATTCCTACTGTAGAAGGCACAATATTATTAGTGATTCAACACACAGATATAACGATTCATGGTTCGAAAGTGATTGTGCTCGGCCTCGGGCGGGTCGGAATGGGGCTTGCCCGGACGTTCAGCAATTTAGGGGCAGATGTCTCGGTAGGGGTCAGATCCTCTCAGAATATCGCCCGTGTTTATGAAATGGGATTGACACCTATCGATATGAATGAGATGCAGAAAGCGAATATGGAATGCGACATTTTACTGAACACCGTTCCTCACTTGGTGGTAGATGCGTCTGTGATCAAACAACTTCCCGCTCATGCACTTATTATAGATTTAGCTTCTAAACCTGGCGGCACAGACTTTCAATTTGCTGACAAAAGAGGCATCAAAGCGATGCTTGCCCCTGGACTGCCCGGAATCGTCGCTCCGAAGACGGCAGGAAGGATCATTGCTGATGTCGTTTACCGCCTATTATTGGAACAGCAAGGAAAGGAGACTGAAGATGAGTAGTTTAAAAGGAAAGGTCATCGGATTTGGTCTGACAGGATCTCATTGTACGTACCACGAAGTTTTTCCAGTCATGAAAGAATTAGTCGAAATGGGAGCGACAGTGATTCCGATTTTATCCTATACCGTCCAAAAAACGGATACAAGATTCGGGGATGCTGCCGATCATTTGAAAACGATCAAAGAGATTACGAATGAAGAACCGATTCTGACGATACCGGATGCAGAACCTCTTGGTCCGAAAAGACCGCTGGACTGCATGCTGATTGCACCTATGACGGGGAACTCGACGAGTAAATTCGCCAATGCCCTCACCGACTCTCCGGTATTGATGGCAGCTAAAGCGACCTTAAGGAATGAAAGCCCGGTAGTCGTAGCGATATCGACGAATGATGCTTTAGGGTTGAACGGAGTCAATGTGATGCGCTTGATGGCGACCAAAAATATCTATTTTGTTCCACTCGGGCAGGACCACCCATTCAAAAAACCGAATTCACTCGTTGCTGATATGACATTAATTCCAAAAACGATTGAGAGCGCTTTAGATGGCAAGCAGATCCAGCCTGTTCTGATAGAAAGATACCCGACTTCTTAAAAATTTTCCTGTATCTCGATGAAGTATGATAGAATTACAAAAATAGTGACATGACTTACTATTCAAAAAACTATTCATAGAGAAAGGGGATCCTCTCATGAGTCATACTAAAACTTACAACGTAGCTATCGTCGGAGCAACAGGAGCCGTCGGACAGAAAATGCTTGAAACACTTGAAGATCGCAATTTTCCAATCAACGAACTGAAACTATTATCCTCCAGCCGTTCAGCCGGTTTGAAAATGAGCTTTAAAGGCGAGGAAAAAACAGTGGAAGAAGCAACACCAGAAAGCTTTGAAGGCATCGATATCGCCCTATTTTCCGCAGGGGGTTCCGTATCAAAAAAATTCGCTCATGAAGCTGTCAAACGCGGGGCTGTAGTCATAGACAATACCAGTGCGTTCCGTATGGCGGAGGATGTACCTCTTGTGGTACCCGAAGTGAATGAAGAAGATATAAAACTTCATAAAGGAATCATTGCCAACCCGAACTGCTCCACGATTCAAATGGTCGCAGCTCTGGAGCCGATAAGAAAGGCTTTAGGTATGAAGCGCATCATCGTTTCCACTTATCAGGCCGTTTCCGGCGCAGGTACAGAGGCAGCGGAAGAATTGAGGGAGCAGTCCCAGGCATTTCTCAATGGGGAAGAACTGGAAGCGAACATCCTGCCGGTCAAAGGCGACAATAAACACTCACCGATCGCTTTCAATGCACTTCCTCAAATTGATGTGTTCCAAGAAAATGGTTATACCTACGAAGAGATGAAAATGATCAACGAAACGAAAAAAATCATGCATATGCCAGACCTCTCTGTTGCAGCCACATGTGTGCGGTTACCTTTCTTCACTTCACATGCAGAGAGTGTATACGTAGAAATCGAAAAAGACGGAGTCACGGTCGAAGATATACAAAACTTGCTGGCTCATGCACCTGGAATCGTTCTCGAGGATGATCCTTCCACACAAACCTATCCTACTCCACTTAGTGCAGCCGAGAAGAGGGAAGTCTTTGTAGGAAGAGTCCGTAAAGATTTGGACCATGAGCGCGGGTTCCATATGTGGGTCGTATCTGACAACCTGCTGAAAGGAGCCGCATGGAACTCGGTTCAAATCGCTGAACGAATCGTATCGAATGAATGGCTGTAAAACTTTTTTATGAGTTGAGGTGGCCGAATGAAGCTACTTGTTCAAAAGTTTGGGGGCACATCCGTCCGGGACGCTGAAGGCAGATCCCGGGCGATTGCTCATGTCAAAAAGGCAAGGCAGGAAGGGTATAAGGTGGTCGTCACGGTGTCGGCGATGGGGAGGCTTGGAGATCCTTATTCAACAGATACGCTCCTCAGCTTGATCGACTATCCGAATGGTACCATTTCCTCTAAAGAACAAGACCTTCTCATGTCATGCGGGGAGACGATTTCTTCCATCGTTTTCTCGCATGAACTTTCAAAAGAAGGAATCCCTTCCGTGTCTTTGACAGGTGCTCAAGCAGGTTTTGTAACCAATAAAGACTTCACAAAAGCAAAAATTCTCCGTGTCAATCCAAGCCGTATTTTCAAAGAACTGAAAACTAAAGATGTCGTCGTCGTAGCAGGCTTCCAAGGACAAACGGAAGATGGTGAAACCACAACCATCGGACGTGGGGGAAGTGATACCTCAGCAGCCGCACTTGGAGCTGCCCTGTCTGCTGAGTTCATCGATATTTTCACCGATGTCGATGGAATCATGACCGCCGATCCACGGCTTGTTCAATCTGCCCGCCCGATTAACACCATCACTTACAATGAGATTTGTAATCTGGCTTATCAGGGTGCCAAAGTCATTCACCCTCGAGCGGTTGAAATTGCCATGTATGCGAAAGTACCATTGCGTGTACGATCCACTTATTCAGACCTCCCAGGGACGCTTGTAACCGGGCTTAGACAAGTGAAAGAAGGGCAGGATATATCTGACCGTACTGTCACAGGAATCGCTCATATGCTCGGCATCACACAAATCAAAGTCCAATCGAAAGATGATCCTTCCATTCTTCAATCCGATGTATTCAAATCGATGGCCTCTGCCAACATTTCTGTAGACTTCATCAATATTTCTCCCAGTGGTGTCGTGTATACGATCGATAAATTGTACACACAAAAAGCAGAACGGATTTTGAGAGATCTCGGTTATGAACCGGAAATCAGAGAAGGCTGTGCAAAAGTGTCAACCGTCGGTGCAGGTATTGCCGGGTATCCTGGTGTAACAGCTAAAATTGTGCAGGCGTTGACCGACTCCGGAATTCAAATCCTTCAATCGGCGGATTCCCATACGACGATTTGGGTATTGATCAAAGAAGAAGATCTGGTACCTGCTGTAAACGCACTCCATGACGCATTCGAGCTCAACAAAGATGCCCTGAAAGGGGAGACGATGACATGAACTTCGGGAAAGTGTTGACCGCAATGGTGACCCCTTTTGATAAAAAAGGAAACATCGATTTTGATACGACGACCACACTGATCGACTATCTGCTCGATAACGGAAGTGATGGGCTGGTTGTCGCTGGAACGACGGGAGAGTCGCCTACACTGAGTACAGATGAGAAAATCTCCCTTTGGAAGCACGTGGTGAAGGTAGTCGGAGGGCGCGTTCCGGTTATTGCCGGGTCTGGAAGCAATGATACGAGAGCCAGTGTCGAATTATCAAAACAGGCAGAGCAAATAGGCGTCGATGCCGTCATGGTCGTAGCCCCTTACTATAATAAACCCTGTCAAAATGGTCTTTATGAACATTTTAAAGCCGTAGCTGGAGCTGTAGGAATCCCGGTTATGATCTATAACGTCCCCGGTCGTGCAGTCGTGAAAATTGAACCAGAAACCATAATTGCTCTATCCAATATTCCGAACATTGTTTCAGTCAAAGAAGCGACAGGGGACTTGGACAGTATGGCAGCCATCATTTCCAAAACCGAGGACGGTTTCAGCCTTTACAGCGGAGATGATAATTTGACTCTGCCTTCCTATACAATAGGAGCAAGTGGGATCATTTCTGTATCTTCCCATGTAGTCGGGAAAGAAATGCAGAAAATGCTCGCCTTACATGAACAAGGAAAGAGGAAGGAAGCGGCGGAACTGCACCAAAAACTACTCCCCGTTTTCAACGGAATGTTCAGTGCACCATCGCCCACTCCGGTCAAGGAAGCGTTGCGGCTGAGAGGGATTGACACAGGTTCTGTAAGATTACCCCTTGTTCCCTTGAATCCTGACCAGCAGAATGACGTTAGAAATCTGTTTCAATCATAATGAAGAAGTGATGAAACCCGGCTGGGGATGTAGGTCCCTCCGGGTTTTTAGTTGTTAAGCCATATATCCAACTTTTGTACAAAGATGTCCCCGTTGAGCTTGAGCGAGCAACCATGAACATACGATCCATCTCCTATCGCTTTTTTAGGTATGATACTTGTTTTCTGAGTCATACTACGAGAAAAGAGCGAAAGGAGTTTTTACAGATGAAAGAATCTCCTCAAGAACAAGAAAAAGACCAAGGAAAACCCTCGATCGTAGACAAAATCCAGCAGCTAGGACAGTCCAGTGTCCCACAGCCGGCGGATTCCAATATTCACGTACTTCCGATCATCGGACAAGTGGAGGGGCATGTACAGCTTCCGTCTCAAAATAAAACGACAAAATATGAACATTTGATTCCACAATTGATCGCTATCGAGCAGAACTCGAAAATCGAAGGGCTGGTCGTATTGTTGAATACGGTAGGTGGAGACGTTGAAGCGGGGCTTGCCATTTCAGAGATGATTGCCTCTCTGTCGAAACCGACCGTATCCATCGTCCTCGGTGGAGGTCACTCGATCGGAGTGCCGATTGCCGTGTCAGCAAACTACTCTTTCATTGCGGAAACAGCGACGATGACCATTCACCCGATTCGTATGACCGGTCTTGTCATCGGTGTCCCTCAAACATTCGAATATATGGATAAGATGCAGGATAGAGTCGTCAACTTTGTCACCCGCCATTCCAATATTTCAGAAGATAAGTTCAAAGAATTGATGTTCGAAAAAGGAAACCTGACCCGTGATATCGGAACGAATGTGGTCGGGCAGGACGCTGTCGATCATGGGCTGATCGATGCTGTGGGCGGAGTAAAAGAAGCGATGGCCAAATTGAATGAGTTGATTGGAAAAGATAAAGACTCCGACAGCCAGGTGGTCCAATGATTCATTACACCCCCTTAAGTGAACTTGATATTTTTCCAAACGAAGAGAAAAAAGAGTCTGTGATGTTTCATCAATCGAAAAACTGTCATGTGAAGTGCAGGGATACAGAAGATGGAAGGAAACAAATCGTTCAAGTCCTCTCCACGGACCCTGCCCATTACATGGACCCTTCTCTCCAACCGGGACAATGGTTGGACTCGTAAAATCTCGGAAAGATATGGTATAATAAATACAACTGTCAGTCAGGATGTCGAACTTGTGTTCTTCTCATGGAAGAGGCAATCGACATCCTTCTCTTTTTGAAAATTCCAGTTCAAATGGGTTCGCCTGAAAGATAAAAGCTTGACTACATACTCAATGGTAATGAAATATGCAACGCACTGGGAGGTGTTCATTATATGGCTCGAAAGAGAAAAACGAAATCCAAGAAAAAAGCTGCATCGAAAGGTTTAAAAGAGCAGGTCAAATTTGAGATTATCGGTCTCTTTTTTGTTTTGATCGCTGTATTCGGGAGCGGAGCTTCTGCGATCAGTGATGGAGCGATTCCAGGGGGACTTGAACGGTTGTGGCAGTTTTTGTTTGGAGTCTGGTATTTTATCGCCTCCATATTCTTTCTCGTGGTAGGTATATATTTAATGGTGAAAAGAAAATGGCCGACATTTTTACATAAACGTTTACTTGGCATTTATATCATCATTACAGCTCTTCTTCTGTTCACCCATTTAGAAACGTTATCGGAAGAGCTGGCTCAGGGGAGTCCGTCGATCATGGCGCTGACCTGGGACCGCGTCACTGAAATGATGCGTGGAGATGCAAGCTATTACAGCATCGGCGGTGGGTTGGCAGGTGCTCTGCTATTGTCCGTCACTTATTATTTATTTTCCGGAGCCGGAGCGGCTATTCTTTCCTTTTTCCTGCTCGTGATCGGAGTTATTTTCATCAGCGAAAGGTCGATCGGAGATTTGGTTTCTAAAGCAGGAATGAAACTGAAAGCGCTCGGACAGGATCAAATGAAAAGAATCAAGGAAGGTAAGCCGGAAAAGAAAACTTCTGAAGCGGATGAGTCTGATAAAGAAGTCGTCTATGAAATCAGTGATATGAATGATTCAAGTGAGACTGACGATGAATCTTCCTATCAAGAACCACTGATTCAGGACTTTACAGAAAACCAGTACAAACCGGAGCCGCCAGAAACTCCATCGACACCTTCTCCTCAGACATCAGGTGAAGAGGAAGAGGTCAGCCTGGAAAGGTCGATGCCGACAGCAGAGTTGGAAAACTTCGATTACCAGCTTCCCGGCCTCGACTTGTTGGACGAGCCGTCGTCCAGTCCACAGAGTCAAGGGCGTTCACACATCCAGGCGACAGTGAAAAAGCTTGAAAAGACTTTCCAAAGCTTCGGTGTCAAAGCGAAAGTGACGAAAGTCCACGTCGGCCCGGCGGTTACCAAGTATGAAGTATATCCGGACGTCGGTGTCAAAGTAAGTAAAATCGTCAACTTGAATGATGATCTGGCGCTTGCGTTGGCAGCGAAAGATATAAGGATTGAAGCTCCGATTCCAGGAAAGTCGGCGGTCGGAATTGAAGTGCCGAACCAAGAGGTTTCCATGGTTTCCTTGCGGGAAGTTCTTGAAACAGGAAAATCGAGCCCTGAAGCTAAACTAAGCTTTGCTTTGGGACGCGATATTTCAGGTGAAGCCGTCATGTCTGAATTGAACAAAATGCCTCACCTGCTTGTTGCAGGTGCGACCGGAAGCGGGAAGAGTGTGTGTATCAACGGAATCATCACCAGCATTTTGATGAGGGCGAAGCCTCACGAAGTGAAAATGATGATGATCGACCCGAAAAAGGTGGAGCTGAATGTCTATAATGGCATTCCTCATTTATTGGCTCCCGTCGTCACTGATCCGAAAAAGGCTTCCCGCGCTTTGAAGAAAGTCGTATCGGAAATGGAGAGAAGGTATGATCTTTTCTCTGATACTGGAACGAGAAACATCGAAAGCTATAATGAGTACATCAAAAAGCACAATAATGAAAATGAAGACACGCAGCCGCAGCTACCTTACATCGTCGTGCTCGTCGATGAGCTGGCCGACTTGATGATGGTGGCATCCAATGAGGTGGAAGATGCGATCACGAGACTTGCTCAAATGGCACGTGCTGCAGGTATCCATCTGATCATTGCTACCCAGCGTCCTTCTGTGGATGTCATTACAGGAGTCATCAAAGCGAACATCCCTTCAAGGATTGCCTTCAGCGTATCTTCGCAGACCGATTCGAGAACGATTCTTGATTCCGGTGGAGCGGAAAAATTGCTCGGCAGGGGAGACATGCTTTTCACCCCTGTGGGGGCCAATAAGCCTACTCGTGTACAGGGGGCTTTCTTATCAGATGATGAAGTCGAACGAATCGTCAACTTCTGTGTGGAACAACAGCGTGCGCAATACCAGGAAGAGATGATTCCTGAGGAAGAGAGCGAAGTGAAACAAGAGGTGGATGACGACCTTTATCCGGAGGCGGTCCAAATGGTGATTGAAATGCAAAGTGCCAGTGTTTCCATGCTTCAACGCAGGTTTCGGGTCGGTTACACACGTGCCGCCCGCTTGATCGATGCGATGGAAGATAACGGCATTGTCGGACCATATGAAGGAAGTAAACCGCGTTCAGTTCTCGTCTCTCAATCTGAGGAACAATCTTCCTGATTTACAAGAAGCTACTGCAAAAGCAGTAGCTTTTTTGTCGCTTTTGAAATGTTTTTGTAACAAAACTCAGAAAAATGACCTAATTCTATTTATTTATCCATGGAATAGTGTTATATTTATTTCAAAATGTGATGTGTCTAACGTCAGATGTCAGATCTCTAATCGTAGTTTAATAGACTTGGAGTGAAATCGAATGTCCATAAGGCAGGATACACGACACCTGTATTTACAGGTGATTGAACAAATCAAAAGGGATATTGAAAGCGGTATCTATTTAGAAAAAGAAAAACTACCTTCAGAATTCCAACTTTCTAAATCATTGGGCGTTTCTCGGGCAACACTAAGAGAAGCTCTACGACTTATGGAGGAAGAAGGGGTAGTGACCCGGCGTCATGGGGTAGGAACTTTCGTCAATCCGAAACCGATTTTCACCTCAGGCATAGAAGAGTTAAGCAGTGTTACATCCATGATCATGCAATCAGGGATGAAACCCGGTACACAATACTTATCTGCTGATCTTGTAGAACCAAGTGAAGACGATCGCAGGCGTTTTACAAATCCTGATTTACATAGGATCGCCAAAGTTGAACGAGTAAGAACAGCTGATGATCAGCCGGTCGTTTATTGTGAGGACAAGATTCCAGAAAGCTTGATTCCCATAGAACAGATCAGGGAAGCGAAATCAATGTTCCATATTTTAGAGCAGTATACCGGAAAAAGAGTAGCGTATGCCGTCACAGACATCGAACCGATTGGCTACCACGAACGGATTTCACCGGTTTTGAACTGTGAGCCTGACCAGGCGTTATTACTATTGAAACAGATGCATTATACCCAGGAAGACGAACCTTTACTGTTATCATCCAATTATTTCAGGGCAGATAAGTTCAGCTTTCATGTCTTACGAAAAAGAGTGTAAGGGCTTACAAAACAGAATGTTCTATACATTTAAGGAGGTGAGGCAAGTACTCTGAAGGAAAGAACCACAGTTTCTGAGAAATGAATACTTAACTAACATAGGAGGTATTGGTTTTGTTCAAAAGTCGTTTTCTTTTAATGTTTTCTTTACTATTGGCGATCGGGTTGATTTTAGGCGCATGCGGTTCTTCTGAAGATGGAGGAGAAGCAGGCGGAGATACGAACGAAAAAGAGGAAAAAGAGCAAACATCTGGAGAAGGTAACGGAGACTTTTCTGTTGCGATGGTTACGGATGTGGGTGGAGTCGACGATAAGTCCTTCAACCAGTCTGCTTGGGAAGGCCTGCAGGCTTTCGGTGAAGAGCATGGCTTGAGTAAGGGAGAAGGATTTGACTACGCACAATCCGAGAGTGACGCAGATTATACGACGAACATCAACCGTCTTGTGCGTCAAGATTATAACTTGATCTTCGGTATCGGTTACCTGTTGCAGCCGGCTATTGAAGAGGTTGCTGCACAGTATCCAGATACAAAGTTCAGTGTTGTAGACTCAGTTGCTAAAGGTGACAACGTAGCAAGCGTAACTTTCAAAGAACACCAAGGTTCTTTCCTGGCAGGAGTAGCTGCTGCCAAGAAGACAAAGACGAATAAAATTGGATTTGTAGGTGGAGTCGATGGAGACTTGATCAACAAATTCGAAGCAGGGTATGTCGCTGGTGCTAAATCCGTCAACCCTGATATCGACGTGGATGTCCAGTATGCTGAAAGCTTTGCTGCGGCAGACAAAGGGAAATTGATTGCTTCTAACATGTATTCAAAAGGAATCGACGTCATTTATCACGCTTCAGGTGCAACAGGTAACGGCGTATTCGCTCAAGCGAAAGACTTGAAGAAAAACAACCCTGATGAAGATTACTGGGTCATCGGTGTTGACCGTGACCAATATGAAGAAGGTGCGATCGAAGATACGAACGTTACCCTTACTTCCATGGTCAAACGTGTAGATATCGCTGTTCAAGATGTTGCCAACCAAGCTAAACAGGGTGAATTCCCAGGTGGTAAGGTCCTTGAATATGGTCTTGATGATGATGCAATCAGCATTGCGCGTACGAACGAAGAGGCTCTGAACGAGGAAATCATCGCTGCTGTTGAAGATTGGAAAGAGAAAATCGTCAATGGTGATGTTGAAGTTCCAAGTAACAGAGACGATCTGAAAACTTACGTGGATTCTCTATAAGGTGATGTGAAAAAGGCTGGTACAAGCCAGCCTTTTTCTACTCAAAGAGAAAATCATCAAATGAAGAGCTTAAGCCGGCCCTCTTCGTTTGATGATTTTCTTGAGAGTACGACGCTTTTGGTAAATCTATACATCCAGGGAGTGTGGGAATTGATGGATTATGTGATAGAAATGCTCAATATCCGAAAAGAATTTCCGGGTATTGTCGCCAATGATAATATCAACTTGCAAGTGAAAAAAGGGGAAATCCATGCCCTGCTAGGTGAAAACGGAGCCGGCAAATCGACACTGATGAACGTGCTTTTCGGTCTGTATCAGCCTGAAAAAGGGGAAATAAAAGTCCGTGGAGATAAAGCGAACATCACGGACCCGAATGTTGCCAATGCCCTCGGCATCGGGATGGTGCACCAGCACTTCATGCTCGTAGATACGTTTACGGTCACAGAAAACATCGTCCTAGGCAGTGAGCCGAGAAAAGTCGGGACCGTCGACATTCGTAAAGCAGAGAAAGAAGTCAAAGAACTCTCCGAACGTTATGGATTGAATGTCGATCCTAAAGCGAAAATCCGGGATATTTCTGTCGGCATGCAGCAACGTGTGGAAATTTTGAAAACGCTGTATCGTGGAGCTGAGATCCTTATTTTTGATGAGCCGACAGCTGTCCTGACACCTCAAGAAATAAAAGAATTGATTGAAATCATGCAAAGCTTGGTCAAAGAAGGCAAATCAATCATTTTGATTACTCACAAATTGAAAGAGATCATGGAAGTATGTGACAGGTGTACAGTTATCCGTAAAGGTCAGGGAATCGGCACGGTCGATGTGTCAGAAACCAATCCGACAGAACTAGCCTCCCTGATGGTCGGACGTGAAGTCAGCTTTTCCACGGAAAAAAAACCTGCAGAGCCTAAAGAAACCTTCTTATCCATCAAAGACCTTAGAGTGAAGGATGCCCGTGGCGTTGAAATGGTCAAAGGCTTGAACCTGGAAGTCAAAGCAGGAGAAATTGTCGGAATCGCCGGCGTCGACGGGAATGGTCAGTCTGAATTGATCGAGGCGATTACGGGGCTCAGGAAAAGTGAGTCTGGAACAATTCAGCTTCATGAAAAAGTGATTACGAACCTGACGCCACGAAAGGTCACGCAATCCGGTGTTTCCCATATTCCTCAGGACCGTCATAAGTTCGGTCTTGTGCTCGACTTTCCGATTGGAGAGAATATGGTCCTGCAAAGTTACTACCAGGAGCCTTTTTCAAAAAATGGCGTCATGAACTTCAAGAACATCTATAAAAAAGCGCAGGAATTGATTGATGAATATGATGTCCGGACGCCTGATGCTTACACGAAGGCTCGTGCCTTATCAGGAGGAAACCAGCAGAAAGCGATCATCGGTCGTGAGGTCGATCGTTCTCCTGACTTGATCATCGCCGCTCAGCCGACAAGAGGGTTGGATGTCGGTGCGATCGAGTTCATCCATAAAAAATTGATCGAAGAAAGAGATAAAGGCCGCGCCGTACTGCTTCTTTCATTCGAACTTGAAGAAATCATGAACTTGAGCGATCGGATTGCGGTCATGTTCGATGGTCAAATCGTTTCACAAGTGAAGCCGGAAGAAACGAACGAGCAGCACCTCGGTTTACTGATGGCTGGTAATAAAGAAGAAAAGGCAGGTGGCCAGTGATATGTTTTCAAACAAAACAGTAAATATCCTGATCCCGATCATTTCGGTCGTATTGGGTTTACTTTCCGGTGCCATCATTATGGTGGCTTTCGGATATAATCCGGTTGCCGGCTATGCTGCATTGTGGAATGGAGCATTCGGAGATGCTTATTTCCTAGGGGAAACTTTACGACAAGTGACTCCTTATATCCTATCAGGGCTTGCCGTGGCATTCGCATTGCGGACAGGACTTTTGAATATCGGGGTAGAGGGTCAAGTATTCGTCGGTTGGATCGCGTCGGTGTGGGTCGGTATATCCTTTGAACTGCCGATGATCATCCACCTGCCGCTCGCCGTACTTGCGGCCGCTCTTGCTGGAGCATTCTGGGGATTCATCCCTGGTATTTTAAAGGCCAAACTCGGCGTTCACGAAGTAATCGTAACCATTATGATGAACTATATTGCCTTATATATTTCTAACTCTCTTGTACGAAACGTTTTGACAGATGGAAGCGACCAAACGGACAAAGTCGCAAAATCCGCCTCTTTAGCCTCTGACTGGCTTGCCGGTATGACGTACTTCTCGAGGCTTCACTGGGGATTGCTCATCGCCCTTGCGATGGCTTTCGTCATGTGGTTCGTCTTGAATAAAACGACACGTGGCTTCGAACTCCGTGCAGTAGGATTCAACCAGAACGCATCCAATTATGCTGGGATGAGCGTTGGGAAGAACGTCGTACTCGCAATGGTCATTTCAGGTGCATTCGCAGGTCTTGCGGGTGCGATGGAAGGTTTGGGGACCTTCGAGTACATGTCCGTGAAATCAGGATTCACAAATATCGGTTTTGACGGAATCGCCGTCGCCCTGCTTGGTGCGAATACAGCATTCGGTGTCGTTTTAGCTGCATTCCTATTCGGTACACTGAAAATTGGTGCATTGAATATGCCTACAGAAGCGGGAGTCCCGACAGAGCTCGTAGAAATCGTCATTGCGTTGATCATTTTCTTCGTAGCATCCAGTTACATGATTCGTTGGATTATTTTACGTTTCAAAAGGGAGGGGAAATAAATGGGATTCATTGATGTATTAGCTTCGATTATTCCAGCAGCGTTATTCTTTGCAGCCCCTCTTATTTTCACTGCGATCGGTGGAGTATTCAGTGAGCGGTCCGGGATCATCAACATCGGACTTGAAGGGTTGATGGTCATGGGGGCTTTTGTGGGGATTGTCTTCAATTTGACTTTCCATGAAACATTCGGTGATGCCACTCCTTGGATTTCCATTATCGTAGCCATGATCGTATCTGCATTGTTTGCCTTGGTTCATGCGGTGGCATCCATCACATTCCGTGCCGACCAGGTGGTAAGTGGAGTCGCGATCAACTTTTTAGCATTGGGAATCGGTCTGTTTTTGACGAAACAATGGTATGAAAAAGGACAGACGGATATGGTCGAACGACCTTTCTATACAACGGATATTCCTGTCTTAAGCAAAATTCCGGTTATCGGAGATCTCTTTTTCTCCGGTATGTATTTGACATCTTACCTTGCGATCATCCTTGCCTTCGTAGCTTGGTTCATCATATTCAAAACGCCATTCGGACTGCGCCTGCGTTCAGTCGGTGAGCACCCGATGGCTGCGGATACGAACGGAATCAATGTTTATGGAATGCGTTATGTCGCTGTTATGTTATCGGGGGCGATGGGTGGACTTGGTGGATCAGTCTTTGCTTTGACGATCGCGTTGAACTTCTCCCATGCAACCATTGTAGGGCAGGGGTTCATGTCCCTCGCAGCCGTCATCTTCGGTAAATGGCACCCATTAGGTGCACTCGGAGCAGCCATCTTCTTCGGATTTGCTCAAAGTTTAAGTATCGTAGGCTCAAGTGTGCCGGTCCTGGAAGATGTACCACAAATCTTCCTATTGATCGCTCCTTACGTGTTGACGATTCTCGCTCTGGCCGGATTCATCGGTCGTGCGGAAGCACCAAAATCTCTCGGTGAGCCTTATGTCAAAGGCAATCGGTGAATCTTCAGCCCAGTACAAACTGTACTGGGCTTTTTCATTGGACAGCACTGGGTGCAGATACATAATGAAAAGCGGGGAAGATCATCATAATTGAAAGCGGAGACTGTAGATTTTGTGATATAATGCTCTTTTGAGATTGAGTGGCCCCTTCTAAAGTGGGGCAGGTTAAAAAATGGAGGTTTACAAATGGATAATAACGATATAGTAATCAGGCTGAGATATGCACTCGATATAAAGGATCAGGATATGGTGGAAATATTTAAACTGGGCGGTCATGATTTTACGAAAGAACAAGTCCAGAAAATCCTTACTAAGGCAGACGATGATGCCGATGCTGAGTCCGATGAAGAATTCGAAGACGAACATCACATCAAATGTACCAACAGCATGCTGGAATCATTCTTGAATGGCTTGATTACGTTTAAAAGAGGTCCTCAGGAAACGAAACCAGGGCAGCCTGAGAAGCCGAACAGGATGATTAAAAACTACTCAAGTGTGAATAATGTCATGCTGAAAAAAGTGAAAATCGCTCTCAAATTAACAAGTGAAGATATTATAGACATATTAGAAGAAGCAGGCGTTAAGATAACAAAAGGAGAAGTAAGTGCATTATTAAGGAAAGAAGGACACAAAAACTACAAAGTGTTCGGCGATCAATACGCGAGAAATTTCTTAAAGGGATTGACGCTTAAATATCGAGGGTGATGACTACAAGCAGGAGAAGAACTGCTTCTGGATCCGACCATTTTAACGCTTGAACTTTCAAAGGGTTCAAGCGTTTTATGGTGCGGATGAATTATTGATTATCGTCTTCAATCAATCTTTTTACTTTTTGCTGCATTTACCGTAGCATAAGACATAGCTTATATGGATGAATCCACCAATATGGGTTTATAATAGAAAAAGATACGTAGAGGAGGATGAAACATGAAGATTACGGAAGAAAAGTTGTTGAATAAACAAGGATATCGTTTACATATTCTACCGACGAAAAAGTATAAGACCATCACGATTGTCGCTAAATTCAAAGCACCTTTAAAAAGGGAAGGGATTACAGAGCGAGCACTGCTCCCCCACGTTCTGCAAAAGGCGACTAATGAGCATCCGAATGTCCGCTCGCTGCAATCCGCTTTAGAAAACCTCTATGGCACTGCATTATCCAGTGACGGCTCTAAGAAAGGTGAAAACCACGTGATCAGCTTCCGGATGGAAGTCGTCAACGAAGCGTACTTGAATGACCAGGAACCGATCTTGGAAGAAGCTTTGAAATTATTCAATGAAGTGTTGTTCGATCCTAAAAAAGTCGGAGAAGGCTTCGACCCTGAGATCGTCAACCGGGAAAAACAGACGCTAGAACAGAAAATCACCTCCATCAAGGATGACAAAATGAGCTATGCGAACATGCGGCTGATGGATCACATGTGTGAAGAAGAACCATATGCGCTTCATGTCCACGGTTATCTCGAGGATATGCCTGAAATCACACCTGAGAAACTGTATGAGTATTACCAGTCAATGATTGCCGGCGACATGCTGGATGTGTATGTCATCGGAGATTTGGACGAATCTTTCATTGAAAAAGTGGCTGACGATTACTTCACGAGAGATCAGAATGAAGACAATGATCAAGTTTCTACTATTAAAAAGGTGAAACAGGTGAACGAAGTCGTCGAGCGTGAGGAAGTCAACCAAGGTAAACTGCATATGGGCTACCGCACGTATACAAAATTCGGCGATGATGACTATTATGCGCTCCAGATTTTCAACGGCATTTTCGGAGGGTTCCCAAGTTCCAAGTTATTCATGAACGTACGTGAAAAGCACAGCCTCGCTTACTACGCCGCTTCAAGATTTGAAAGCCATAAGGGGCTTCTACTGGTGTTCAGCGGAATCGATCCGAAAGATTATGATCAGGCGAAGTCCATTATTTTAGAACAAATGGAAGCTATGAAGAATGGGGATTTCTCTGAAGAACAAGTGGAAGAAACGAAACAGCAGGTGATCAACCAACTGCAGGAGACGATGGATAATGCGAACGGTTTGATCGAAGTGCTTTACCACCAAATGATTTCAGGTGCAGAAATGCCTGCCAATGAATTGATCGACCATATCAAAAAAGTATCCAAACAAGATGTCATCGAAATGGCGAACAAAATCGAGTTGGATACGGTTTACTTCCTGACAAGCAAAGAAGGAGGGGAATAAAGTGGAAGAATTAGTCTATCAGCAGATGAAAGAAAAAGTATATAAAGAAACGATGGATAATGGCCTGCAGGTATTCCTATTATCCAAGCCTGAAATGGCGAAAACATTCGGGATCTTTACAACGAATTACGGTTCTATCGACCAAACGTTCACGCCGATCGGTAAAGATGAAAAAGTGACAGTACCTGAAGGGATCGCTCACTTTTTAGAACATAAACTATTTGAAAAAGAAGACCGGGATGTGTTCCAGGATTTCACGAAGCTTGGCGCATCAGCGAATGCTTTCACATCGTTTACGAAAACAGCGTACTTGTTCTCGGCGACAAGCCAGATTGAAAAAAACGTAGAAATTTTATTGAACTTCGTGCAGGATCCATATTTCTCTGAAGAATCCGTGGAGAAAGAAAAAGGGATCATTGCTCAAGAAATCCGCATGTATGATGATCAGCCGGACTGGCGTTCATTCTTCGGCACGATTCAAAGTCTGTATCACGAGCATCCTGTCAAAGTGGATATTGCAGGGACGGTCGATTCGATCCAAAAAATTACGAAAGACGATTTGTATACGTGTTACGAAACGTTCTATCACCCTTCCAACATGGTGTTGTTCGTAGCAGGAAACTTCGAGCCCGAAGCGATGATGAATTTGATCCGCGAGAACCAAAACAGCAAGGAGTTTCCTCCTGCTCCAGAAATCAACCGCTCTTATCCGGAGGAACCGACCTCTGTATACAAAGCTGAGAACTCCATTGAGATGCCGGTGACAACCGCTAAAGCTATGGTAGGAGTTAAAGAAAACGTCTCTGAGCTTTCTGGAAAAGAGCTGCTTCGAGCGGAACTTTTATCGAGCATGATCCTTGATTATTACTTCTCCAAGAGCGGAAAGTTCTATGAAGAGCTTTATAAAGAAGACCTGATTGACGACAGCTTCCAATATGAAACGGAGCTGGACCGCCAGTTCGGATTCACGATTTTAGGCGGCGACTCCCGGAAACCTGATGCTATGGCAAAACGCGTGAAGGAAATGCTGCACGAACTGAAAGTCGAGAGCATTTCTGAAGAAGATTTCACCCGGATGAAACGTAAAAAAATCGGTCAATTCATGCGTGCCTTGAACTCCATGGAATTCATCGCCAACCAGTTCACGCATTACCACACACTCGGTGTCGACTTGTTTGATGTGCTGCCGGTCATTGAATCATTGACTACGAAGGATGCCGATGAATATTTGAAACACTGGATCAAAGACGAAGCGATTTCCGTCTTCCAGGTGAAGCCTCAAACCACATGAGCAAAACCTGCCTGATTATCGGCGCCAGTGGTGAAATTGGATCCTCGACGGTGTTATCCCTCGTCAAAAAGGGATACTCCGTCGGTCTCCAGTATCACTCGAATGCGAAATCGATCGATAAACTGAATAAAAACATTCCACCTGCACAGCGTTTAGGCTCTTTTCAAGCGGATCTTTCCACTGACGAGGGCATCCGTTCATTCATTAATATGATCGACTCTGATTGGGATAGTGTCGTCTTTGCCGGCGGCCACCTATGGAAAGGCCTTTTTCAAGATATGGAAGAAGCGGACATGGATGCCTTATACAGGGTGCATGTCAAAGCACCGTGGCTGATCACCCGGCATCTCCTTCCTTCTATGATCCGGAATCGGGAAGGGAATATCGTCGTTGTCTCTTCTTTGTTTGGTGAAGAGGGTGCAAGCATGGAAGTCGCCTATAGCGCTGTGAAAGGTGCACAGATCAGTTTTGTGAAAGGCCTGGCTAAAGAAGTGGGGCCAAGCGGCCTCCGTGTGAACGCTGTGACTCCAGGACTGATTGCGACTAAAATGAATGAGGAGCTATCAGAAGAAGAATTCGGAGCGGTGGAAGAAGAAATTCCACTTTCCCGTGCTGGCAGGACGGAAGAAGTGGGCGATGCCATCGAGTTTCTTTTGTCAGATCGATCGAGCTATATTACCGGTCACATCTTGAAAGTCAACGGTGGCTGGTCCTGAAAATTCTCTGCATAAAAAAGCTGTGACCTCTCATACTAAGCATGAATACCACTTCAGAGGAGGAAACAGTGATGTCTGTTTTAGACAATTTTGATACTTGGAAAGACTTTTTAGGCGACCGTTTACATCAAGCGCAAGGTCAAGGCATGGACCAAAGGGCGGTTTCTGATTTGGCTTATGAAATCGGAAATTACTTGGCTACATCCGTTGATGCTAAAAACGATCAGGAAGCGGTTCTTCGTGATCTTTGGAACGTAGCGGATGAAAAAGAACAGCATGCCATCGCCAATATGATGGTTAAACTGGTCAGAAACGAAGGCACACAGCAGCAGCAGTAGCACGACATCACCGCACAGGACATTCTGTGCGGTTTTTATATTCAAACAGCAGTCTGCTTGCCGAATTTTTTTGTATTCTGTGCTTCACCCTTTCTTATTGAATTGAAATCCTTTATGATAGATAAAGAATAGGAATTGCAATTATCGAATGACCTAGACAAAATCTGACATTTTCCAGAGGAGTTGTGTTATGGAGAAACAGGAATGGTATTTAGAATATGAAATACAATACAACCGCCCTGGACTTCTTGGAGATATTTCTTCGTTGTTAGGTATGATGGCGATCAATATTGTAACGATCAATGGGGTGGAAAACTCTCACCGCGGCATGCTTCTTTTGTGCCAGGATGAAGAGCAGATCACGAGGTTGAAGTCGATCCTGAATACGATGGATACAATCAAAGTGACCAAACTGAGAAAACCTAAACTGAGAGACCGATTGGCTGTCCGGCACGGAAGATATATACATAGTGATGTTGACGATCGAAAGACTTTCCGTTTCAACCGTGAAGACCTGGGTCTCCTCGTAGACTTCATGGCAGAATTGTTCATGAAAGAAGGGCATAAGCTCGTCGGAATCCGGGGAATGCCTCGAGTAGGGAAAACAGAATCTGTCGTAGCCGCGAGTGTTTGTGCGAACAAGAGATGGTTGTTCGTATCCAGCACGCTTTTGAAACAGACCGTGAGAAATCAATTGATTGAGGATGAATACAGTGAGGACAACCTTTATATCATTGATGGTGTCGTCTCTGCCAGGCGTGCTACAGAACAACATTGGCAGCTGGTGAGGGAAATTATGCGACTGCCTGCTACAAAAGTGATTGAACATCCAGATATTTTTGTTCAGGAAACCGAATATTCCATGGATGATTTTGATTACATTATTGAACTCCGCAATAACGATGATGAAGAAATAACCTATGAGACCGTGGAAAAACCAAGCATGTCCATGAATGATGGGTTTTCCATGTTTGATTTTTAAGTAATGGATGGTGTTGACATGGATATGGAGATCGGACAACGACTGAAGGAAGCCCGTGAATCCAAAGGGTTGTCCTTAGAAGAAGTACAAGAGACGACAAAAATTCAAAAACGTTACCTACAAGCGATTGAAAAAAATGAATTCAGTGTTCTCCCTGGCAAGTTTTACACAAGGGCATTTATCCGTGAATATGCTTCAGCTGTGGGGTTGGATCCCGAGCAGGTCATGGAGGAGCATGAAAGTGAACTGCCGACATTCGAAGATGAAGGGTTCGTGCAGTATAGTCGTGTCAATAAAGCCAAAACGAACAATGCAGCCCAGAGCTCGAAAGCCTTCAAATTGTTTCCAAGCATTATGACGGTCCTCCTTGTGGTCGGTATTCTGTTTATGGTGTGGGCTTTCTTATTGAATGGGAACGATTCTAATGGAGGCGGCACCGAAGGGCAGGCGGAAACCGGCGGTGATGATATCAGCGTTCCTGAACAGACCGAAGAGCCTGCGGATGAAGAAGAACCGAAAGAGGAAGGTAACAGTGATCAGTCCTCTGATAAAGAGGGGGAATCCTCAGATTCAGGCAGCTCTGATGAAGAAGAAAAAGAGGAGGAGCCTGCTGAAGAATTACAAGCAGAGCTTGTCCAGGAAGGTTCAGGATCTTTCCCTGAGCACGTGTACACAATATCAGGTGTTGAAGATCCCAAAGTGACGATAGAAATTACAGGCCGTACGTATTTAGAAGTGAAAGCTCCTAAAGGTGGCGAAAGCTTGATCAGCCCGATCGAGTACACGGCAGAAGATTCACCGATTGAACTTGATATGACAGGAAAAGAACAACTGCATGTGAAGACAGGAAACGCTCCTGCCGTAGTCGTCAACGTGAACGGGCAGCCTGTTGAATTTCCAAAACCGAACATTTCTACTCAAAAACTCTTGCTGAATTTCCAGTAAGAAGTTTAAGATAAGGCTGTCCAGAGCATGGATATAGAGGGGCTGTTGTCCTTATGTCTAGTGTTGGACAGCCTTTATGTATTTGATTTTAGGAGAGTGAACCCATGAATTTGCCAAACAAAATAACCATTTCCCGTATTTTATTAATCCCTGTTTTCATCGTTTTAATGAGTGTCCCTTTTGATTGGGGAGCGTTTCAAATGGGGGAACGTGAACTGCCTGTTTCCCACTTTTTAGGTGCGCTTTTATTCATCATTGCATCGACAACCGATTGGATTGATGGTTATATTGCAAGGAAGTACAATCTTGTTACCAATCTAGGGAAGTTCTTAGACCCGCTGGCTGATAAACTTCTTGTCAGTGCCGCATTGATTTTACTTGTGGAAATCGGGCTTGCTCCCGCTTGGATCGTGATTGCCATCATCAGCCGTGAGTTTGCGGTCACAGGCCTGCGTCTCGTGGCTGCAGGAGAAGGCAGTGTGCTTGCTGCAAGTCAAATGGGCAAGTTGAAAACATGGATCCAAATCGTCGCGATTTCCCTCTTGCTGCTTCACAATTGGCCGCTCGCATTCATCGGTTTCCCGTTAGGCACCATTGCTTTATACCTGGCCTTAATTATAACGGTGTATTCCGGTTACGATTACTTTAAGAAAAACTGGCATGTCATGAGGGATTCCAAATGAACGCAGAAATCATAGCTGTCGGTACAGAACTTCTTCTCGGTCAGATTGCGAATACGAACGCCCAATGGATCTCCCAGCAGCTGGCTAAAATCGGGATGCCTGTTTATCATCACCATGTAGTAGGAGACAACATGGACAGAGTCCAGGACGCTTTTCAAACAGCTGAGCGACGTTCAGAAGTCATCATCATCACTGGTGGACTTGGTCCTACAGAAGATGACATGACGAGGGATGCTGCTGGAATGATTCTGCAGCAGAAGCTGATTGAAGATCCAAAATCGATGGACAGGATTTCTTCGTATTATGAGAAAAATCGCTTGCCCATGACAGAAAATAACCGAAAACAAGCACTTGTGTTCGAACATGCCCAGGTACTGCAGAATGATGAAGGTATGGCTCCAGGTCAAATCGTTACACATGAGGGGACGATGTGGGTCTTCCTTCCGGGAGTGCCATCCGAGATGAAACAGTTGATGACCGAATATGTCCTCCCGCACCTCCGTAAAACATATGACCTAAAATCCGAAATCGTTTCAGAAATGATGCGTTTTATCGGGATTGGGGAGTCTTCTTTGGAAGATGAGCTCAGTGATTTGATTTCTAATCAAACCAACCCTACTTTGGCCCCGTTGGCCGGTGAAGGAGAAGTGGGTTTACGGATTACAGCGACAGGGGAAAGTCATGAAGAAGCCATCAACAATGTTTCAGAAATGAAAAAGGTCGTTTTAGACCGCGTCGGCCGGTTCTACTATGGCAGTGATGAGGTGACCATTGAAGAGACGGTTCGTGACCTGCTCAAACGACAGAAGCTTACTGTAGGCTCAGCAGAGAGTCTGACAGGAGGAAAGTTCATAGAAGCAATCATCTCTTTACCTGGAGCTTCAAACGTTTGTAAAGGCGCTCTTGTGACCTATACACCCGAGGCGAAACAACACGTATTGGGAGTGCCGGCGTCCTTGATTGATTCCTATGGCACCATCAGTGCGGAATGTGCAGAGACAATGGCAGAAAATGCAGGATATCGTTTGAATGCAGATGTCACGCTCAGCTTTACGGGCGTGGCAGGTCCTGACGCAAGCGAAGGTCATGAGCCGGGGACCGTTTACATTGCCTTGCAGGCTGGTTCAGAGTATTCGTTCGTAGAAAGCTATCATTTCGATGGTGGGCGTGATAAAGTGAGGAAGCGGGCCGTGAAAAAAGGTTATGAGCTTCTATTCTATTATTTAAAGATGAAAAACAACTAAGAGAACCAATGGGAATTTTCAAATTTACATCTGATAAACTTGAAAATTCCCTTTTTTATTCACCTAGAAAAATAGGGAACAAATATTCGCTTTTTAGTTGGCAAACGGTAAAAAACAAGTTATGATAGGAGTAGAAATTTTGAAAGGCGGTATAGTATGAGTGATCGTAAACAAGCGTTAGATATGGCGTTACGCCAAATTGAAAAACAGTTCGGTAAAGGCTCCATCATGAAAATGGGCGATGGAGCGGAACAGAAAGTCAACACCGTTCCAAGTGGCTCACTAGCCTTGGACGTCGCGCTGGGAGTCGGCGGTTATCCACGAGGTAGAATCGTAGAAATTTATGGTCCTGAATCTTCCGGTAAGACGACCGTATCCCTGCACGCGATAGCTGAAGCTCAGCGTAAAGGTGGCACGGCCGCATTCATCGATGCAGAGCACGCCCTGGATCCTGTTTATGCACGGAAACTTGGTGTCGATATCGAAGAACTATTACTCTCTCAACCGGATACAGGGGAACAAGCGTTAGAAATCGCGGAAGCCCTCGTTCGTAGTGGAGCAGTAGACATGGTTGTTATTGATTCCGTAGCAGCCCTTGTACCTAAGGCAGAAATCGAAGGTGAAATGGGAGACTCCCACGTCGGTTTGCAGGCACGTTTGATGTCTCAAGCCCTTCGTAAGCTTTCTGGTGCCATCAGCAAATCGAAAACGACGGCCATTTTCATCAACCAAATTCGCGAAAAGGTCGGAGTCATGTTCGGAAATCAACAATTAGTTGCTTAATCTACTGAATGACGTATCTCGCTGGCTAAATTGCTTACATGGAGTTGTGGTAAATGCCTGTGAAAATTGCGAACCGAACATTTAGGAATATAGAACAATGGCAAGTTGACTATATCAAAGAGAACTATCAACTAAAGCTAACCGAAATTGCTTCTGCCATAGGTGTTGATTACAGGAGAGTTGGAGAAATAATCAATTTATTAGGGTTGAAAAGAACAAGGCATTGGAAGTTATACCTTCCAAAAAGTAGTGAAGTCCTGGAGGAATTAAAAAACCCTTACCTCTCTCATGTTGAAATTGCTGCCAAGTATGGAGTTACTGATGCTTGTGTAGCTAGGCGGAGAAAACAACTCGGGATTCAAGTTAGAAGGAAGAATTATGACACCCTTATAGAGCAAAAAGTTGAAAAGTTTCTAATTGAAATGGACCTTGCTTATCTTAAGCAAAAAAGAATTAATAAATGGTCGATTGACTTTTATTTAGGCAGAAAGCATTGCTTAGATGTACATGGAAGTTGGTCCCATTCTATTCCTAAAGTTAAAGATCGCGATAAAAGAAAGCAGGCATATTTAAAATCACACGGGTATTATTACTTAGTAATCCATGAGGAACAATTAGCACAAAAAGATATAGTATTGCAGAAGATTAAAGAGTTTACTAAGGGTTTCCCTTGCTAGCGATAGCAAGCAAAAAACCTTGTGAACCTTATTGCCTAAGGGTGTAGCTTTAAAAGCTGCTAACGGTGGAGCCCCCCATTACTTAAGGGTAATACCGTGCCAAGCCTATTTTTAGGAAGGTGTAGAGACTACCGAAAAGGATTCTTTAATGAGTCAACTGAGTAGGGTACAGTAGAAGATAGGCTGCTGCTGGAAGTGCAAGGCTCTCGATTTAGGATCGAGATGAAGATATAGTCCACACTATAGAAATGGAAAATCTATAGAGTTTGCCTGAAACAACTCCTGGCGGTCGTGCACTGAAGTTCTATTCTTCCGTGCGTCTTGAAGTCCGCCGTGCAGAAACATTGAAACAAGGGAACGAAATGGTCGGGAACAAGACGCGTCTAAAAGTCGTGAAGAACAAAGTAGCCCCGCCATTCAAACAAGCAGAAGTAGACATCATGTACGGAGAAGGTATTTCCCGTGAAGGGGAACTGCTGGATATCGGTACCGACCTGGATATCATCCAGAAGAGCGGTTCCTGGTACTCTTATAATGATGAAAGACTTGGTCAAGGTCGTGAGAATGCGAAACAATTCTTGAAAGAGAATGTGGAAGTGTATGAAGAAGTGAAACGTCTCATCCGCGATCACTATAAGATGGAGTCAGACCCTGAAGAAGCAGCAGATTCTAAGTCTGAAAATCAAGAGACTTTGGATGTTTAACTCTTTTAAATGATTAAAAAAAGCAGCGCCCATCAAAGGTGCTGCCTTTTTTTACATATTTATTTTAAAAAATGTCAGCGGATGTCGAAGGTTGTAAAAGTCGATAGGCACAAGGATTTAGCCTGATAGAAAAGACAGATAGTTTCAAATATTTAAAAATAGTGATGGCCGGAATATGACGATTCCTTGACATTATGCATGGTCAAGCATAAAATGAATGTGTATCATTTTCATCTTTATACCCTTAATTTAATGAAATGAAACTGAAAATGAAACGTTTGTAATTACCGACAAACGGACCAAGTTCATAGCAAGAGGAGGTGAAAATATGGATTTGATATCCTCGCTCATCTTCATTTTGCTTGCCCTTATCATCGGTTCTGTTGTTGGTTATCTTATTCGGAAATCGATCGCGGAGGCGAAAATTTCAAGTGCTGAAGAACTTGCAAAGCAAATCGTAGAAGAAGGTCGACGAAATGCTGAATCAGCCAAAAAAGAAGCTCTTCTTGAAGCGAAAGAAGAGAATCAGAAGTTTCGCCAGGAAGCGGAGAACGAAATCCGCGAACGCCGCGTAGAACTGCAGAAAACTGAAAATCGTTTAACACAGAAAGAGGAGAATCTTGATCGTAAGAGTGCAACGCTTGACCAGCGTGATCTATCACTCGAGAAGAAAGAGGAAACTCTTGCCGAGAGACAACAACAAATTGAAGAAATGGAAAGCAAAGTGAAAGCTATGCTTCAAGAACAGCAAACTGAGCTTGAACGCATTTCAAGCTTGACATCAGACCAGGCGAAACAAATCATTTTAGAACGAGTGGAGCAAGAAGTATCGCATGAATCAGCTATCATGATCAAAGAAGCCGAAAACCGTGCGAAAGAGGAAGCAGACAAGAAAGCGAAAAGCATTCTTTCACTAGCCTTGCAACGTTGTGCTGCTGACCATGTCGCAGAGACGACCGTTTCTGTTGTCAACCTGCCTAACGATGAAATGAAAGGTCGGATCATCGGTCGTGAAGGCCGTAACATCCGTACACTGGAAACGTTGACAGGAATTGATCTGATTATTGATGATACGCCAGAAGCTGTCATTCTTTCCGGCTTCGATCCGATCCGAAGAGAAACAGCACGAATGGCACTCGAGAAACTTGTACAAGACGGACGTATTCACCCGGCTCGAATCGAAGAGATGGTCGATAAATCTCGTCGTGAAGTGGATGATTACATCCGCGAAGTGGGTGAAGAAACTACGTTTGAGGTTGGTGTCCACGGTCTTCATCCAGACTTGGTCAAAATCCTTGGCCGCTTGAAATATCGTACGAGCTATGGTCAAAACGTCCTGAAACACTCGACAGAAGTTGCCTACTTATCCGGCTTACTTGCTGCCGAGCTTGGCGAAGACGAAGTGCTCGCACGTCGTGCAGGTTTGCTGCATGATATCGGTAAAGCGATCGACCACGAAGTTGAAGGAAGCCACGTAGAAATCGGTAAAGAACTTGCGATCAAGTACAAAGAAAATGAGACAGTCATTAACGCAATCGCTTCTCACCATGGTGATGAAGAACCGACTTCCATCATTTCTGTACTCGTCGCTGCAGCCGATGCCCTATCAGCGGCACGCCCTGGAGCTAGAAGTGAAACACTCGAGAACTATATCAAACGTCTCGAAAAGCTTGAAGAGATCTCTGAATCTTACGATGGAGTAGAGAAATCCTTCGCCATCCAAGCTGGTCGTGAAGTAAGAATTATGGTTCGCCCTGATGAAATTGATGATCTTGAAGCAAACAAACTGGCTCGAGATATTCGAAACCGTATCGAAGGTGAACTCGATTATCCAGGCCATATTAAAGTGACAGTGATTCGTGAAACACGATCCGTGGAGTACGCGAAATAATACGATGAAGCGGCCAGTTCCGGTCGCTTCATTTATTTTTGACTGAAACTCTCAGATCAGGAAAAAATGTATAAGGCAGAGTACATTCTTTCCGATATAACCAGAGTACTTAGTAAGGATTATTTTGATTACGAAAAATAGAAAGGGTCCGATTATGAGAATATTATTTATAGGAGACGTCGTAGGTTCTCCAGGTAGAGATATGGTAGATGAATATGTACCTAAGTTGAAGCAGAAATACCAGCCGGAAGTGACCATCATTAACGGAGAAAACGCAGCATCCGGCAAAGGGATCACTGAAAAGATTTACCGTCGTTTTCTTGAAAAAGGTGCACAGGCGGTCACGCTTGGAAACCATGCATGGGATAAAAAAGAGATCTTTGATTTTATAGATGATGCTAAATATCTCGTCCGCCCTGCTAACTTTCCTGAAGGCACGCCGGGTAAGGGCATTACTTATGTCAAAACTCCAAAAGCTGAAGTGGCCGTCATCAACCTCCAGGGAAGAACATTCCTGAGCCCGAATGACGATCCATTCCGGAAAATCGACGAACTGATTGAAGAAGCCAAAAAGCGTACGAAGTTCATTTTCCTTGATTTCCATGCTGAAGCCACAAGTGAGAAGCAGGCGATGGGATGGTATGTGGATGGCCGCGTAAGTGTGAATGTGGGCACGCATACCCATATCCAAACGGCAGACGACAGGATTCTTCCACAGGGGACCGCATACATTTCCGATGTAGGTATGACAGGACCTTATGATGGGATATTAGGTATGGAAAGAGAAGCTGTCCTAAAAAGATTCCTCACAAATCTTCCAGTACGTTTTGAAGTTCCAAAAAAGGGTAGGACACAACTAAGCGGATTTTTGGTAGATGTAGACAATGAGACCGGAAAAGCGAAGAAAGTCCAGCGTATACTTATCAATGACGACCATCCTTTCTTCGAGTGAAAGTTTGAATTTTGCGACAAATTCCTTCATAATGAAAAGGTAATATTCTACATCTCCAAGAATATAGTAGTTATGGAACAACTATAGTGATTGAAGGAGGAACTAGTAATGGAAGTCTTAAAAGTATCAGCAAAATCCGTACCTAATTCAGTAGCAGGAGCCTTAGCAAATGTGGTGAGAGAGCGCGGTACCGCCGAAATTCAAGCGATCGGAGCTGGAGCTTTGAATCAGGCAGTTAAAGCCGTTGCCATAGCCAGGGGATTTGTAGCCCCTAGTGGATTGGATTTGATTTGTATTCCAGCCTTTACCGACATTATGATTGAGGAGGAGGAACGTACGGCAATCAAGCTGATTGTCGAGCCTCGCTAACAGTCAATAGTTCCATAACCTTCAAACAACAAAGGCCGTACTCTTCAACGAGTGCGGCCTTTTTAGTTCTGCAGGGAATGAACGCGGCAATAATCAAATGACTCTGATACAATGGACAGGGAATTTTACATAAATTCTATTAATAGTTGAATGTTCTTGGAGGAATTACATGTTGTTAAGAATTATATCAGGAATCGTTTTAGGAGCTGTATTTGGTTATATGACCTTTATGATGTTCGCTGGTGCAGGGTATGCTTCAGAAAGTCTGTTAGTCCTTTCTACTTTATTTGGGGTCATCTCTGGCCTGTTAATCTGTGTCATCGTGGAAATCAATAACCTGACTGCTGAATTAAGAAAACAACAATGAATGTTATTTCTTGGGTGTACTCATTACTGGGTACACTTTTTTTATTGGTGTACTAGGAGAAACTCATCGATTCTGATAACCTTAAGGCATGGGAATTTTATGTAAAAAAATAGATGAATAGGAGCTGGTGAATTGGATCTTGAAACAGCATTTCATTTAGAAGTGAATACAGAAAGGTTGGTCATTCGACCTCTATTAAAAACGGACTATAAAAATTGGCTGACGGAATTTAAAAACCGTTATCCATCTATGCATCGCCATGACAAAGGAAAACTGGATATGACGGAATGCACAGTGGATTGGTTCAACAGTTTAGTAGAGAAACACCAGCAGTTCGCCTTAAACGATTCCGCTCATATATTTGGTGTGTTCAGAAAGGAAGATGACGTCCATCTAGGAATGGTGGATTTTTCAACTTTAGGTCGGGACAACTTCCAGTGGGGAAGGATCGGATATTCTATACATAATCAGCATTGGGGGAACGGATACGGAAAAGAAGCTGTTGAAGCGGCGTTGAACATTGCTTTTACACAGCTTGGCTTTCACCGGATAGAAGCCCACATCAATCTAGATAATCCTGCTTCGGTTAAGCTTGCAGAGCGTGTGGGCTTGGAGTATGAGTGCACGAGAAAAGGATTCATTTATGAGTTTGGAGAGTGGACGGATAACCTGATCTACTGTAAAAACTCGCCTGGTTGAGAGACGTCTTGCAAGGCTTTATAGGATCAAGACTTCTAAGGTAAGCTTGAAAGTTACACTTATTCCCTCATGTCAAATAAATTGTTGAAAATTTTAAGAAAAATCGGTAAAATGACGTAATGTTTATCTTTACCAATAAGGGGGAGGAAATCATGCGTCAAGAAATAGCCGTGGATAAAATTGTAGAAAGCCTTAAAGAAGATCCTGCGGTGCGAAGTATATTCCTGAAGGGGTCCATGGGAAGGAATGAACACGACTCCCATTCCGACGTCGATTTATATTGTCTCATTCATGAACAAGATAAAGAGAACTTTCTCTCAAGAAGATCCACCCACTTGAAAGCTTACAGGGAAATCATTTTTTATGATGACATTTTCATTATCGCTCCTCAGGTCATCGCTGTATATGACGATTATCTGCACGTCGACCTTTTTACAGTGACCGAAGAAACCTTTCAAAACAAAGATTATTTCACTGTTCTATATGACCCGGAGAATATGATGGAACAATACATTACGGATGGTAAACTTACACTCTCTGATACAGAATTCAAAGATTATGTCATGGATATAGCATGGTTTCTATTTCAATATAAAAAGGCCTCTGAGCGAGGGAATCACCTTTGGGCCGCAGAAATGCTGCGTTATACCATGAGCAGTTTTTCCAATGTCATGCTTTATGGATATGAAAAAGATCGTTCACGCCTCGGGTTGAAAGCCGTAACCAATCATCTTCCGTTGGATAAAGTAGAGTCTATTAAAGATATTTATGAGTCTGTGAACCCTTCATCACATGAAAAAGCTGTGATGAAGATAGCAGCACTTTTAAATGGGGAAATGGAATGGATCATATCTCATAACGCCGTCGATCATCAAACTCAATCCTTTCTGAAAAGGATGGTCGGTCATTTCGAAAACATATGTAGAGGGGAGCTTACGAATGGATAGTATCATTTTTGATTTGGATGGAACGATCTGGGACCCGATCGATACCGTCCTGGAAGCATGGAATAGCAGAATAAGAGAATCGGATCAGATTCAAAAAGAATTGACACGAACAGATTTAGAGGGAATCATGGGCCTTCAAATGGACGAGGTCGGAAGAATTCTCTTCCCCGAAGCAGATGAGGATCATCAAAGGCGATTGATTCAGGAGTGTGGGGATATGGAGAAAGATTTCTTAAGGGACAAAGGTGGACTTCTCTTCCATAATGCAGAGAGGGTGGTGAATCAACTCTCAAAAAAGTACAAGCTTTTTATCGTAAGCAACTGCCAGGATGGATACATAGAATCTTTTTATGCCTATCACAAGCTTGGAAACTATTTCTCAGACTTTGAAAATCCAGGACGGACAGGACTTTCTAAAGGGGAGAACATTCAATTGATCATCGACAGAAATAACCTTTCCCATCCTGTATATGTCGGAGATACAGAAGGCGATTACAAGGCGTCCAGATATGCGGGCGTTCCGTTTGTCTACGCAGCGTATGGTTTTGGACAGGTACCACAGTACGATGAAGTGATAGATAGATTTGATGATCTCTTAACATTGTATGGAAAATAAATGGAGGTTGTAGTAATGTAAGACGACATGAAACTCATTGAAAGGAGGCGGTTTGAATGGTCTGGATGATCATTCTGGTAATTGCTTATGTTCCCATTTTTTATAGAATACAGCGGCGTTTAGGGTATCTCGAAAAAGAAGTGAAAAGGTTAAAAGGCGAAGATGACCTGATTTAATCATTTTTTAATTAGTAAGGGGAATGCGATATGACTCAAGCAATCATATTTGATATGGACGGTACGCTGTTCCAGACGGCGAAAATTTTAGAATTGTCTCTGGATGACACGTTCGATGACTTAAGGAAGAGAGGTTTATGGAGTGCGGAAACTCCTCTTCAGCAATACCGTGAAATTATGGGAGTACCTTTACCTGAAGTGTGGGAAACGTTATTACCTGAATTTACCCTTGAACATAGGTCGCAAGTGGATTCGTATTTTCTTGATAGTTTAGTAACAAATATCAAAGAGGGAAAAGGGGAATTGTATCCGTATGTTACGGAGGTATTCACCCATTTGAAAGCGAATCAGTTCGATATTTACATAGCCAGTAACGGATTGAAAAAATATTTGAATGCCATTGTCGAGTATTATCAATTGGATCGATGGGTCTCTGAAACGTACAGTATAGAACAGATCGACAGCTTGAATAAAACGGACTTGGTAAAAGAAATTGCTGAAACTCACAATATTAGAGATGGAGCGGTCGTCGGAGATCGTCTTTCAGATATCCATGCTGCCAAAGGTAATGGCTTCAAAGCAATCGGATGCCATTTTGATTTCGCAAAAGCAGAAGAGCTTTCTCAAGCTGATGTGGTCATCCATGATTTGAATGAATTAACGTTTTTATTCAACGGATCAAAACACTCAATGGTTTAACTATTTAAGGGGGTAACGTATGCAGACAAATGCTCTATTTTATAAAATCCATAAGGAGACCGTTTTAGTTGAAGACTATATTCATTGGTCACACAGTTTATTAGAGAAAAGCGTGTATTCACCATCATTATACATAATTGCTTCTTTTACTATTAAAGATAATATCTTTGAAGTAGAAGAATATTTTAAAAAAGCCCTGAATGAGCTGGAAGTTCAACAGCCTGTCTTTGAAGTTTGTGCGAGAGCTCATATAGGACATCTAGCAAATGAAATAATTAAATCTGATAATTACTCTGATCTCGTTTATTTAACTGAAAAAATCTTCCATGTTGTGGCGACAGAACTATACTATCCTGATGATTTGATAGAGTGGTATGAAATTAGTGAAATGATTGACCGGCTTAAAGGTGACAAAGTGGCATTAGAATTTTATGAGGAAGATGTGATATCTAAGGTTAAACATGAGGCAGAAGCTTTAAAAGTTAATTGAATTACATAAAAGAATAGAAGGTACATCAGCTAAGAGTCTCCTTCGATACATCGAAGTCTTATATAAACAACCAAAAGAGAATGGAATTTTTAAAATCATACATAAGTCACGAATAGTAACGAGTGTGAATAAGAATGGGAGAAACTCTTGGATGTTCTTACTTTTTTTGTAACTCCCAACCGGGGAGTTCGTCTAAATCAATGTATTGATTACATTTTCTAGAACGGAGGGGGGATGTCTTTGCAGAAAAGGATAGCTGTATTTGTTTGCTTGATTGTCATTACAATTGGGTGCTCTTCCGGAAATACAAAAATGGCATCTCAAGTGATTCCAAGTAAAATTGGGTCTCCGAATAATGAGTTGAGCTTTTCAGATCACCGCCCTTGGACGTCGGATGATATCTATGCAAAAACGGGATATGAGCCGTTTACAGGAAAGTATTTTAAAGGGTTGTTCATCAATAACCCTTTCTTCATGGCAGAACCGAAGGAAGATGTGGGTTCCTTTGAAGTCTTTCCTGAACAAAAAGTTAGAGTCCAGTTAGTGGAAAGAAATAGAGAATTGGAGAAGCTGCGGATCGTAAGAGAGGAAATTTTTACAGAAGGAGAGAAACTTACGGTTCAGTTACCTGAGGAAAATGGTGTGTTGTATTCCTACAGCCAGGAGATATTAGGTGATGAAGGAGAAGTTCTGGATACAGATGTTGTAATGTACTACGTGCCCCCTCGTGAATTAAACGCCCAAGTTTCCATTGAAGAACAAACCGCTAAACGCCTAACGTTAAAAGTAGAAAATTGGGGACCTACCTGGCTATTCTTCGGGAAGGATTATTTTATTCAGGAGAATAAGGATGGGAACTGGAAGACGATTAATCTTACTCGTTCTGTTGAGGACATAGGTTATGAATTGTCGCCAGGAGAAGTTCTTATACAGCAAATTCATCTGGAAGACTGGGGTTTAGACAAAGGGAAGTATCGAGTAGTTCAACCATTGAAAGCAAAGGATACTGATATCAAGAAACAGCTTGCTGCTGAATTTACTGTGGATTAAGCTCAAGAGTAGAGATTCCATATCCTAAATAATAATCGTCATAATAGCTGGAATCCATACTACTTATCTCCATTTATATGACCTAACCTTCCCCTTTCACTTAAGTACACAAATTATAAATGCACAAATAATGAAAAACCAGCAATGATTTTTCAAAGAATGAAGGTAATTGCTGGGTAGATTATCTTTCTTAAGGGATAGTTTATTTTTATAAATGGAGATGGAAAACAATTTGAGATGTCTATGTAAAATTCAAGAAATCAAAGAATTGAAAGTTAAGGGAGATGTGGGGGCAGACCCTGTTTGGTGCCATCGCTGTAATTGTAATTTTGACATTGAAGAGATTCCAATTAGACGCGATTTGAAGTTTGAGTTAATGGAATGGATCGGAAAGTATGGTGAATGGATTGATTGGGAAAGAGACGGAATAGTCCCTAATGGCATTGAACTTGAAGAAGATCATAACAAAGAAGGATTGAAACTAACAGAGAAATTACAGAAAGAACTTGAGGGAAAATATAAAGTTTCATTTACACCTTCGACATTTTCAAAGGCATATAAATAGAACTGCAACCCCAATATAAGTGTGCGTTTTAAAAATGAAAGGTTTTAAAGAACTCTCTGGCTAGAGAGTTCTTTTATATTATGAGGATTATAAACCCATGAAAACTTGCAATTAAAAAAGGTCAACCCTTTGGTTGGGTTGACCTTATTAAAGAATTTTAGAATTTAATTTCAAATTCTTAAGCTCGAATCAGTTTTTAAAAGATGACAGCATTCCTGACCTCAATGATCTGTCACTTACATTTCCAATTAACGAAATTCGGTTGTTCTCATTCAAATGAATGTTTCCTGTAACCATGGCTGTGTCGGTTTTTCCCTCTTTACTGTATTCCACTCTGACTTGGAAAGTGTAAGTGTAAGCATCTTTCATTCCAGATTCATCTTTTACAATTCGGATGTCTGCTGGTTTCAGTTCGTACCCCGTTCGCTGTGCCATTCCCAGCCACTCAAGAACATGACCGACGTTTACAAATTCGGGGTAATCATTTTCAGCCACAAGAGGTTTATAATGGTCATCAATATAAGTCTTTAATATGGAACGGTCACGGTCGGATCCATCTGCATAAAATTTCTCGTAAGCTTGGCTGAGCTCTTTGGTCGGCCCGGTGAACTCATATTCCAAGTAAGTGCGGATGGTTTCTTTGTCTTTAGAAACAGAACCACTATCCTTTTCGGTAGAAACGGTAGAAGATTCTTCACCGCTGTTTTGATTGGTTTCAGATGAGGAATCTGAACAACCAGCAGCTAAAAGCATAAATGAAGCTAAGACTACAAATGGTAAGAACGTTTTATTCAAAGCTATTATTCCTCCCTGACATGATATGTTCTTTTTTTAGAACTAAATTTCAATTCAAATGATAAATCCTATACCATTCATGTTCAAACTCAAGTATTTTACTCAAGAATCTTTGTCTTCCCTAAATTAATCTACAAGAATGAACAAATAAAAAAGAAGGAAATAACATACTTTTCCAGAAAGTGATATTTAAAGCCTTATATAGAGGAGTGGGTTGAGATTAAGGAAATGAGTGGTATAAGAAAAATGGGTGATAAGAAGTTAGTAGGCTTTCGTGTCATTTGTGCATCTATGGAAGGTTACGGTCAAGCGATTCCAGAGGCATCCATGGCCCTACAGCGAAGGAAAGATGAAATCAACCAATTAGTAGAGCCGGTCAAACTGATCGGGGCATTCAAAGCGGCAGAAACTTCAGAACAGGGTGATGGATATTGGGTGTGTTACGAGGTCCATGAAGTTGAAGAGGTTCCTGAAGGCATGGTGAGTCTTGTTATCCCTGCCAATACATATGCTGTTTTAAACTATAAAGGGCGTTCATCAAACATCCATCAAGTCTATTCCGATTTGCACAAATGGATAGAGGAGCATAGATATGAAAGGGTACCCAATGAGTGGACTCTGGAAATCTATACAAAATGGACAGAACAAGAAGATCACGTAGACCTGTGTGATCCGGTCCTTTGCTGAAATATTTAAATTCCTGACAGCTGTGCATCCTGAATTTGTATTTTATCAGCCTTTCTCTCTTTAGCCAATTGGTGGGGTGATCAGTATGAAAGTTAAAAAGGAGTTGTAATATGAACCATTATTTAAAGCGTGTGGGTGCAGCTTATATACCGGTTTCTAATGTTGTATCTTCATCAAATTGGTATCAAGAGAAGTTAGGTGCTATTGAGAATTATCAGGACGAGGAGAAAGCAATTCTTGAATTCGCAAATCAGAGCTTTTTCCTCGTGAAATCTCAAGGTGGAGAAAATAATCAATTTACTGACCAACATGGAAATGAGCATTTTTCACTGACTTTTGAAGTGGATGGATTAGATAGCTTAATAGAACTTCACAACTATCTTAAGCAGAATGAAGTCGATTTAAAAGATATTGAGGATCGTGGGCATCCTGGCAGAAATTTTGTGTTTTATGATTTAGATTCCAATGCTTTTGATGTTTGGAGTGAACTAAGTCCGGATTTTAAGAAACGTTATTCTTCGTTATCAAAATAAGTGATTATTTGTCTTGATTTAAGAGCCATGAAGGAGATTAGAAAGATGCCACACTACGACAATGAAGAAAGGCTGGCAGGTGGGAATGTCTCGGATGTTTATCGCGTGGGAGCCACCGTTAGACGGGAGTTGAAACCGGAAAGTCGAAAGGTGCATAAACTATTAAAGCATTTAGAATACAAAGGTTTTACATATGCTCCGAGGTATATAGGTATTGATGAGAAGGGAAGAGAGATTTTAACTTTCATTGAAGGAAAAGCCGGCAATGATCCAAATAAGGAATACATGTGGTCTGAAGGTAACTTGATTGAAATAGCAAGAATGCTGCGTCGTTATCATGATAGTGTTAGTGATTTCCACATTGAAGAAGATTGGGCACCCATTGATCACACACCTCAACCATTTGAAGTGCTATGCCACAATGATTTTGCGATATACAATATCATTTTTAAGGATGAGAAGCCTGTAGGAATCATCGATTTCGACGTTGCTGGTCCAGGGCCGAGATTGTGGGATATTGCCTATACTTTATATACTTGTGTTCCTTTAAGTAGAGTGTTTTATTCTGAATCAGGTGAGGCCTACCCCTATAAACCCTCGCTGCATGCTCGACATATCAAACATAGAGTTCAATTGTTTTTTAAATCCTACGGTGTGGCTATGAAAAAGGACTACATAGATATGGTCTTGTTGAGATTGGAAGGGCTGACCCAAACAATACAAAGAAAAGCTGAAGAAGGAGATAGAGCTTTTCAAGAAATGGTTGATGAGGGACATGTGGAGCATTACCGCAAGGATATTGAGTTCATACGTACCCATGGTAATGAATGGATTTAAAATACGATTATCCGAAGTTAAGTAAAATGGTTTGGTACTAAAATATTTCTAAGACGTTGGATGGAGAGGGAACAGAATGAATGTAAACTATGAAAATATGGTTTCATGGGTAGAGGACATCAAAGAAAGAAATAAAAGTTCTGCCGCTGCCCTTACAGTTATGCAAAACAATAGGGTTGTCTTTGAACATTACAATGGGACACACTCGAACACCTACGATGCAACACCTGTAAACAAATCCTCCAGGTTCAATGTAGCCTCTGTAAGGAAAAGTTATCTGGGCCTGACGATTGCATTTGCACTACATGAAGGGAAAATAGGAAGCCTTGATGATCTGGCATGTAACTATTTCAAAAATATAGATCCTGACATTTTTGGTCATACGACGATTCGACATTTGGTAACTCATACACACGGTCTGGATGAAACGCTATCTGGAGAAATCATAAGAGAATTTCCCGCTGGTGAGCACTGGGCATATAGAGGGATCAACATTCGACTGATGACTCAACTCATACGAGAAGTATACGGGATATCTTTTCCTGAACTTTTGCATAAAAGAGTGTTCCTGCCTATGGGGTTGAAGCGGACGAAATGGGAGACTGAAGAGCATGATGAATTAGTGAAAGTAATCATCGACCCGAATCAGTCTGGGCAAGATACATTTGGTACGAGAGGAGACGGAACGCAGTCCAATCTGTTCGTTTCAACCCGGGAGCTTGCCTTATGGGGAAACCTCTTTTTAAATAAGGGTAGATTCAAGGGCGAGCAAATTGTTCCGCAGCCGGTGATTGAATCAGCGGTCAGCATTCAAAGCCCTATGCATTTATCTAAGGAATATCCACGTAATGGTATGTTCTGGTTTGTGCAAGATGTTCCAAGAGATAAAAGCGAATTAGGTGAAAAGGTTCCTGCTGGTTCCTATCAAATCTTAGGGGTGACAGGCCCTACTTTGTTAGTTATACCAAAATACAATGTTGTCGTAGCAAAAATGTACAACAAAAGATACAACTACGGGGATGGTAATTATCTTTATTACCTCAGAGAGTTCAGCAATATAGTCGCTGAGACTTTCAAGTCAAGTGCATAATGAAGGAAGCATTTTTACATATTTATTGATTCTTCAAGCAAACGGCAAAGTATTCTCGAAAAAAATGATCAAAGAATGGGGGTCCATCAAGTGAATGCAATCAAACAAGTTCTGAACAATTATTTTTCAACGTGGAATGAAGGCTTTGAAACGAAAAGCGGAGACAAAATTAGAGAATATATGTCTGAAGATTTCGTAGGCTACTGGTCCCACTCAGGTATTCAGGAACCTGAACCCTATTATTACGATTACGACCTGGATACTGTATTAAAACAAATGGACAATGCTGAAAAAACCTTTGAACCTGTATCCGTAAACGAAAGAAAAGATGGAGATGAGTATGTCATTTTAGGTAAAGAGACAAACACCATCAACGGTAAGCCGTTTACTGCCCAGTGTATGTTCGTATGGAGAAATGAAGTGGGTGGGTGGAAATTGTTAAAAGAGTACATCGAGCTTGAAAAATGAGTTTTATAAACACTAATTCATTTTCACCGAAAGAGAACCTCCTGTCACAGGTGGTTCTTTTATTTTATCTATGGAACAAAAAACCTTATTCCTTTTAACTCGCTGAAAAAATCTCGTTTATATGCAAATGTGTTTATGGAGTGGACAAACAAGGTTGCGATAATTTTTATACATGATAAAATTGTCTATAATAAGCCTTTATTAAGATTAGGAGTGTTCGTAGTGAATGGAACAATGAAAGCAATTGTTAAGCATCATCGTGGTGAGGGAGCGGAATTGAGAGATGTAGAGATCCCTTCCATCCGTGAAGATGAAGTGTTGATTAAAGTGAAAGCGACGTCCATCTGCGGGACAGATGTACATATTTATAACTGGGATGAATGGTCCGCGAGCCGGGTCAATCCTCCTTACGTTTTCGGGCATGAATTTGCCGGTGAAATCGTGGAAGTAGGAAGTAAAGTCTCCAACTTCAAGGAAGGGGACTATGTAAGTGCTGAAACGCATTTGATCTGCGGTCACTGTCCTCAATGTCTGACGGGTAAATTCCATATTTGTGAAAACACTAAAATCATTGGTGTCGATACGCAAGGATGTTTTGCGGAATATGTAGCACTTCCGGAAAGCAACCTTTGGAAAAACCCTGAGGATCTTCCGACTGATATCGCATCCATCCAGGAGCCGATGGGGAATGCGGTCCATACCGTATTGAACGGCGATGTCGCCGGAAAATCCGTTGCGATTATCGGGTGCGGCCCGATCGGACTGATGGCTGTAGGTGTTGCGAAAGCGGCAGGTGCCTCCCAGGTGCTTGCGTTCGACTTGAACCCTTACCGCCTGGAATTGGCAGAGCAAATGGGCGCGACTGTGACCGTTCACTCAGGGGAAGAGGATCCTGTTGAAAAAGCGCGTGCACTGACGGATGGCCACGGCGTCGATGTCGTATGTGAAATGAGTGGACATCCGACGGCTATGGATCAAGGATTCAAAATGATTACCAATGGAGGCCGTGTATCGATCCTGAGTCTCCCGACCAAACGAGTCAGCCTTGATGTGACCAATGATATCGTATTCAAAGGTGTCGAGGTCCAAGGGATTACTGGTCGTAAAATGTATGAAACATGGCAGCAGGTTTCCAGACTGCTGAATTCAGGACAAGTAGACGTCAAACCGATGATCACTCACCATTTGAAATTGGAGGAGTTTGAAAAAGGGTTTGAGTTGATGAATCAAGGAAAATGTGGAAAAGTGGTATTACACCCATAACATTTTGAGGAGGGATTTCATGAAAGGTTTTGAATACTTACAAGAACAATTAGATGAAATGAAAGATCAGGGGACATTCCGCCAGCTGATTCCACTTGAATCTGCACAAGGGTCGAAAGTGACGATCAAAGGGAGAGAGGTCATCCAGTTATCATCCAATAACTATCTTGGTCTCACTTCCCATCCGAAAATGAAAGAAGCGGCAGAACGTGCGAACGAAGAATACGGTGTCGGAACTGGTTCGGTCCGTACGATTGCAGGTACATTGAAAATGCATGAAGATTTCGAAGAGAAGCTTGCAAAATTCAAGCATACAGAAGCGGCACTTGTCTTCCAGTCCGGATTTACCACCAACCAAGGGGTTCTTTCTTCCATCCTTGGAAAAGAGGATGTCGTCATTTCTGATGAATTGAACCATGCTTCCATCATCGACGGAATCCGTTTGACGAAAGCGGACCGTAAAATTTATAAGCACGTAGATATGCAGTCTCTTGAAGACGCCTTGAAAGAAAGTGCCGACTACCGCACACGCCTTGTCGTTACGGATGGCGTTTTCTCCATGGACGGAAACATTGCACCACTTCCTGAAATTGTCGAACTCGCTGAAAAATATGACGCTTTGATCATGGTCGACGATGCTCATGCGAGCGGTGTACTCGGGGATAACGGACGTGGAACAGTCAACCACTTCAATTTGGATGGCCGCGTGCACATTCAAGTCGGAACGTTGAGTAAAGCGATCGGTGTCCTTGGCGGCTACGTCGCAAGTACGAAAACATTGAGAGAATACTTGATTCACAAAGGACGTCCGTTCTTGTTCAGTACCTCTCACCCACCAAGTGTGACAGCGGCTAACGATGCGGCCATCGATGTGCTGTTGAATGAGCCTGAACTGATTGAAAAGCTTTGGGACAATACGAAATTCTTTAAAGACGGTTTGAACGAACTCGGATTTGATACCGGCATCAGTGAAACTCCGGTTACGCCTGTCATGATCGGGGACGATGCGATGACCCATAAATTCTCTGATGAGTTATTCGAACAAGGCGTATTCGCTCAAGGCATCGTATTCCCTACGGTTCAGCGTGGAAAAGGAAGAGTCCGTACAATTGTAACAGCGGAACATTCCAAAGAAGAATTGCAGGAAGCTCTTGACGCTTTTGAAACTGTCGGTAAAAAGCTTGGCATCATCTAACGGAGTCCGACCACTGTGACGATCTGTCATAGTGGTCTTTTTTATGAAATTTTGGTACCCTTTGATGAGGATGATGGATATCAAGGAATGCATTTAATTTTTTCATGAAAATTGATATAATAAGCAAGTTAGCAGGATCGATTCGAAAGGAGATCGAAATGAACGAACAACAACCAAAAGAGATGTCACAGATTCGTCAAACAGAACAGGAACAGACATCCTCTGATCAAGATAATTTGAATCGAATCAAACAAAAGTCCAGCGAAGACTTTATGAAATATTTTGAAACGACATATCAGCCTCCCAACATGAGGGATGCTCAACGTCGGAAAAGAAAAGAAACCGATGTGCTCTATGATTTTGAAATTCCAGAAGATATGGATCAATCCGGCAGAGGGAAGAAGTATATGATCCGTACATATGGGTGCCAAATGAACGAGCACGATACAGAAGTGATGGCGGGAATCCTGGAAGAGATGGGATATGAGTCCACTTCGAATACGAAAGAAGCCGACATCATCTTGTTGAATACGTGCGCCATCCGCGAGAATGCGGAAAACAAAGTGTTCGGCGAAATCGGCCACTTGAAGCCGTTGAAGATGGAAAATCCGAACTTGATCCTTGGTGTATGCGGATGTATGTCCCAGGAAGAATCCGTCGTCAACCGGATCCTTGAAAAGCATCCGTTCATCGACTTGATCTTCGGTACGCACAACATCCACAGACTGCCACAACTCGTGAAAGAAGCGATGTTCGGAAAAGAGATGGTGATCGATGTATGGTCCAAAGAAGGAGATATCATCGAAAACCTTCCGCGTTCCCGTAAAGGGAAAATCAAGGCGTGGGTCAACATCATGTATGGGTGCGATAAATTCTGTACCTACTGTATTGTCCCTTACACGCGGGGGAAAGAGCGGAGCCGCCTGCCGAAAGATATCATCCAGGAAGTGCGCCACTTGGCAGCTCAAGGGTATAAAGAAATAACCCTGCTCGGTCAAAACGTCAATGCCTACGGTAAAGACTTGGATATGGAATACGGATTAGGGGATTTGATGGATGAACTCCGTTACATCGACATCCCTCGTGTGCGATTCACGACTTCCCACCCGAGAGACTTTGATGATCGTCTGATTGAAGTGCTGGCTAAAGGCGGCAACATGCTGGATCACATCCACCTGCCTGTACAGTCAGGAAATTCAGATATTCTGAAAATCATGGGCCGTAAGTATTCCAGAGAAGAATATTTAGAGCTTGTCCGGAAAATCCGGGAAGCGATGCCGGGGGCAACATTGACGACGGATATCATCGTTGGCTTTCCGAATGAAACGGAAGAGCAGTTCCAAGATACACTTTCTCTTGTCGAAGAAGTCGGCTTTGAGCATGCGTATACCTTCATCTATTCGCCGAGAGAAAATACTCCGGCTGCGAAAATGAAAGATAATGTATCGATGGAAGAGAAAAAAGATCGACTTCATCGCTTGAACGCAATCGTCAATGCTCAGGCGAAGGAAGCCATGCAGCAGTATGAAGGGGAAATCGTAGATGTCCTCGTCGAAGGCGAAAGTAAAAAGTTTCCTGATGTGCTCGCGGGTTACACCAAACGGAACAAACTCGTCAACTTCCGAGCACCGAAATCAACGATCGGTAAAATCTTACCAGTCAAAATAACAAAAGCGAAAACCTGGTCCCTGGATGGGGAATTGGTTGAATCCAACGTAGAGGTGAAATGAAATGGCACAATATACACGTAAAGAAGTAGTAGAAGAAGCTCGTAAGCTTGCAAAAATGATGGCAGACATCGAAGAGATCGACCGTTTCAAGCAATTGGAAGCGAAATTGAATGAAAACATCAAAGTACAGGCACATATCAAGAAAATCAAGGCGCTTCAAAAACAAGCCGTCAACTTCCAGGCGTACGGAAAAACAGAAGCTCTACAAAAAGTAGAGGGTGAAATCGACCGCCTTCAGAATGAATTGGATGAAATTCCGGTCGTTTCTGAATTCAAGGAAACACAAACCGTCATCAACGACATTCTGCAGATGGTTTCCAGTACGATTTCTCGTGAAGTGACGAATGAAATCATCCGTTCTACCGAAGGTGATGTCTTAAAAGGCGAAACTGGTTCAAAATCCCAACAAAGTGGAAGCTGCCACTAAAAAGCACGTCTGCTAGAGAAAAATATAATAAAATTTCACGTTTAAACACCCGTCCGATAGAGGTTTTTCCCTCTGTCGGATTTTTTTTCGTACAATTTTCTAGGCTCTTGCATAGAATGAATTAAACACGTCCTTAGGCCAATATCATGTAGTCACTTTCGCCCAACCCCAACATAGGATGGGTGGTAGAATAAGGAGGAATGAAACCCTATGTCATTTTTTGAGCAAGATTACAGAGAGATCATTACAAAAGCTGTAATCGGGAAAGGGAAGAAGTTCACGGAATCGACACACACGATCAGCCCTTCGCACCGTCCCACCAGTATCTTGGGTTGTTGGGTCATCAACCACATCTACAACGCCAAGAAGAAAGGTGACGATGTAGAAGTCTACGGCAGTTACGACATCAACGTCTGGTATTCGTATAATGATAATACGAAAACAGAAGTCGTGACAGAACGAGTCAGTTATTGTGACCATGTGAGGCTGCACATCAAAGATGAGCACTGTCTCCATGACGACTTCGAAGTCATTGCCAAAGTTGTTCAGCAGCCGAATTGCCTGGAAGCGAACATTTCTTCCAATGGTCAGAAGATTACAGTGGAAGTAGAGAGAGAATTCACCGTCGATGTCATAGGTGAAACGAAGCTTTGTGTAAAAGTGGATCCGAAAAGATGTGACAAGTATGATGACTATGAATATGATTTGTCATCTGATGATTTTTCAGCGATTGATACGGACTTCTTACCTTCCTCATCCAGCAGCAGTAGTAGTGACGACGACCACGATTAATAACAAGTCCTTGCGCTCAGCGAGGATTTCTTTTTGCCCTCACGACCAGCGTGAGGGCTTCGTCGTTTCAGCATGAGATTATAGATATAAAAAGGTGGATGGGGGAAAAATTCTCTTAAGGCAGAGGACTGGGCAGCGAGGATTACTTCCAGGCAATCCCGCTTTTTAACCTTGATTTGTGTGCTATAATGGGGACAGCATAATTCAGACCGTTTTGGAGGATTTACCTTATGGCACAATATACACCAATGATGCAGCAATATTTGAAGATCAAAGCCGAACAGAAAGATGCCTTTCTGTTTTTCCGTTTAGGCGACTTTTATGAAATGTTTTTTGAAGATGCGACAAAAGCATCACAGGAACTTGAAATCACATTGACGAGCCGGGATGGTGGCTCGAACGACCGCATTCCGATGTGCGGAGTTCCCTATCACTCTGCTGAAAATTACATAAAGCAGCTCGTGGAAAAAGGTTATAAAGTGGCCATATGCGAGCAGGTGGAAGACCCGAAAGCAGCGAAAGGCGTCGTAAAACGTGAAGTCGTTCAGTTGATTACACCAGGGACCGTCATGGAAGGAAGCATGCTGGATGAAAAGGAGAACAATTTTCTCGCTTCTCTCAGTGCTTTCGAAGATGGGACGTTTGCTGTCAGTTACAATGATTTGAGTACAGGTGAAAACAGCGTGGCCTTGATCACCGGTGGCTTTGACGCTGCGCTCGGTGAGTTGTACAGCCGTCCTGTCAAAGAAGTGGTCGTATCAAGTGAATTCAATGAAGAACATCAGGATATGCTCAAAGAACGATTGGGTTACACAGTTTCCTTCGAGGATGAAACGGAAGTTGATGAAGCGTTCAAGTCTCTTGTCGAGGACGTCCATCAAGAAAAGCTCCTTGTCGGTTTCGGACGCCTGCTTCAATATATTCAGAGAACACAAAAGCGGACACTTGACCATCTACAACCGGTCAAAGTGGTCGAGCTGAAACAATACATGACGCTCGATATGTATTCCAAACGGAACCTTGAACTTGTCGAGACTCTTCGCAAAGGAGGGAAGTCGGGCAGTCTGCTTTCTGTCATCGACAAAACGATCACATCCATGGGCGCAAGAATGCTGAAAAAATGGATGGAGCGTCCTCTCCTTACGCCAAGTGCCATCAAGACCCGCCACGAGCAGGTCGAAGGATTTCTTAATCAATTTATGGAAAGGGAAACCCTTCGGGGTCAATTGACTTCCGTGTACGATTTGGAGCGCCTCGCCGGTCGGGTCGCTTATGGAAATGTTAACGCGCGTGACTTGATACAGCTGAGAAACTCATTGCGAAAAATCCCTGAAATTTTAACGACATTAAAACAGTTTAAACACCCTTCCATACATGAACTGTATGAAAAAATCGATCCTCTTGAAGAGGTGAAGGAACTGTTGGAAACGAGTATCGCTGACGATCCACCGATGACAATCAAAGAAGGTGGATTGATTCAAGATGGATTCAACGAGCAGCTCGACGAGTACCGCGACGCTTCACGTAACGGGAAGCAGTGGATAGCTGGACTTGAACAGAAAGAACGTCAGGCGACAGGAATCAAATCGTTGAAAATCGGATATAACCGCGTCTTCGGTTATTATATCGAAGTGACGAAAGCCAACTTGCGCTATCTGCCTGAAGGTACCTATGAGCGTAAGCAGACATTGACCAATGCGGAACGATTCATCACCCCTGAGTTGAAAGAAAAAGAGTCGATCATCTTAGAAGCGCAGGAGAAAAGTGTCGACCTTGAGTATCAGCTTTTCCTTGAAGTTCGGGATCAAGTGAAAGCATATGTTCAACAACTGCAGCACCTTGCGGATCAAATCAGCCGGATCGACGTCCTGCAAGGCTTTGCGCAGGTCGCAGAGTCGAACAGTTATGTCCGCCCGACCTACGACACGGACCGGATCATTGATATCAAGCAGGGGCGTCACCCTGTCGTCGAGCAAGTGCTCAAAGGCGAAACATTCGTTCCGAACGATATCTATATGAATGAAGAAACGGATGTTCTATTGATTACAGGACCGAACATGTCTGGTAAGAGTACGTATATGAGGCAGCTGGCATTGACAGCGATCATGGGCCAAATGGGCTGTTTCGTCCCTTGTGAAGAAGCGTCACTTCCGATTTTCGATCAGATTTTTACACGGATAGGTGCAGCGGATGACCTCGTTTCAGGTCAAAGTACATTCATGGTTGAAATGCTGGAAGCCAATCACGCTCTCAGTCATGCGACGGAAAACAGCATGATCTTGCTGGATGAAATCGGACGTGGGACGAGTACGTATGACGGCATGGCTTTGGCGCAGGCGATTGTCGAACATATACACGAGCATATCAGGGCCAAAACGCTGTTCTCCACACACTATCACGAACTGACGTCACTGGAGGAAGATCTTAAGCGTCTGAAAAACGTTCACGTCCGTGCTGAGGAGTACGAAGGAAATGTCGTTTTCCTGCACCAAATCAAAGATGGGCCGGCTGATGAAAGTTACGGTATCCATGTAGCAAAGCTCGCCGACCTTCCAGAAACGTTGATCGATCGAGCGACCTCTCTTCTTGAGCATTTGGAAAACAACAATGCCAAAACAGAGGTGGCTGCTTCATCAACAGATGAAGAACAATTGAGCCTCTTCGTCGAAGAACCGAAGACCGAGAAGAAAGAAGCACCATCAGGAGAAAACGAGCTTGAAAAACATCTGGAAAGCTTGAACCTGTTGGAAATGACTCCGATGGATGCGATGAACGAACTGTATCAACTGCAAAAACGAATCAAGTCATAAAAAGGAGGGACAGAGATGGCGCAAATCCAACTCATGCCCGATCACTTATCAAACAAAATAGCGGCCGGTGAAGTCGTGGAGCGTCCAGCCTCTGTCGTCAAAGAGTTGGTGGAAAACAGCATTGACGCAGGTGCCACGTGGGTAAGCGTCGAACTCGCAGAAGCAGGACTCGAACGGATCCGGATTACGGATAATGGAAAAGGGATGGAAGAAGAAGATTGTGAACGGGCCTTTTACCGCCATGCCACCAGTAAAATCCGAAATGAAAACGACCTGTTCCACGTACGTACGCTTGGATTCAGAGGGGAAGCTCTGGCGAGTATCGCAGCCGTCAGCCGCCTGAGCATCCAAACGTCGACCGGAGAAGGAGCAGGTACGAAGCTCGATCTGGAAGGGGGAAAGGTGATCCACAGTGGGAAAAGCGATGCCCGGCAAGGGACGGATATCACTGTGGAAGAGCTTTTCTTCAACACTCCTGCACGACTGAAATATATGAAGACCATTCACACGGAACTGGGTCATATTACCGATGTTTTGAACAGGATGGCATTAGCGCATCCGGAAGTGAAATTCACCTGCGTCCATAACGAAAAACAGATTTTCAAAACCAACGGGCGCGGGGATCTGCTGCAAGTCATCGCCAATATTTATGGTGTGAATGTCGCAAGAAAAATGATTCCGATTGAAACGGAAACGCTCGATTTCAAAGTGAAAGGGTATATTGCAAAACCTGAAGTATACCGGGCATCCAGAAACTATATGTCCACGATTGTAAATGGGCGTTTTATCCGCCATATCCCCTTGAATAAGGCGGTCATGAACGGTTATAATACCCTGCTGCCAATCGGGAAAAGTCCGATCGTCGTTTTGAATATCGAGATGGATCCGATTTTAGTGGATGTCAACGTGCATCCTTCGAAACTCGAGGTCCGTTTCAGTAAGGAAAAAGAACTGTTTGAAGCACTTGAGGATTCGATCCGAAAGGCATTCCGCAAAGAAACTCTGATTCCGAATGTGTCACAAGCACCTCCGAAACCGAAAAAAGAAAAGACGACGCAGGAGTCGTTCGACTTCAACAATGACCATAAAGAAGAAGCGCATCGGAAAAGGGAAGAAACGTTCCAACAATTAGTAAATGAAGGTGAAAAAGCGTCCGAACCTGAACGGGAATCCATTTATTCCGATCAACAGGATGAAGTCATCCGTGAAATGAGAGAGGAAATGGAAGATGTGAATGAACCTGTTCAACAAGAGCCGGAATTGGATCAGGTGGTCAAAGAACCAGAAAGCACTTCCAGAGTACCTACGATGTATCCGATCGGGCAGCTTCATGGGACGTATATCCTTGCTCAAAATGAAGAAGGGATGTATATCGTGGATCAGCACGCGGCTCAGGAACGGATAAAATATGAATATTTCCGTGACAAGCTTGCCGAAGTCGACCATGAAGTCCAGGAACTCCTTGTTCCGATGACCTTTGATTTCTCAAGACAAGAAGCACTTAGAATTGAAGAATACAAGGAAGAGCTGGAAAAAGTCGGCTTGTTCTTTGAACCGTTCGGAGACAATAGTTTCATCGTCAGAAGCCACCCGCAATGGTTCCCGAAAGGTTTCGAGGAAGAAGTCATTCATGAAATGGTCGAGCAGCTCATGAATGAAGAGCGGATCGATGTATTGAAACTGCGTGAGGAAGCAGCTATTCTCATGTCCTGCAAACGCTCGATCAAAGCCAACCATTACTTGAATCAATCTGACATGTTCCAGCTGCTTGAAGATTTAAGAAAATCGACGGATCCATTCACCTGCCCGCATGGCCGTCCGATCATCGTCTTTTTCTCTGAATATGAAATGGAGAAAATGTTTAAGCGGGTGATGTAACAAAATAAGCTCCCTACCTGATTCCTGGTAGGGAGCTTATTTTTGTTCATTCAAGAGCGTGTCCATTTTTTGAGTCCTTTCCATTGTTTCTCTATTTTGCTGAGCGCTTCTGAGTTTTCCAAGTAAATGTCGGAATCACAATTGGGGCACGTCACAGTTTCTTTATCTTCGAAAATGACCTGTGCGGCAATTTCCATTGTGTAGTTACAATAAGGGCAGTCGAACTCCACTTTCTGTCCAGATAGTCTTTCTTTGGCATCCATACAAGTATTCCCTCCATTTCATTTCTAGACTAAAAGACTTCCTTTAAATGGAATACCACTTCGAGAACATAAATAAACCATCCATGTTGACATAATATGTTTATGTTCAAGTGAGGATGGTTTGGCCTGAGTCCTTCTCTCCGGGAGTAGGGGAGGGGCTCAAGATATATTTTTTTGCTGCAATAGGAATCTGAAATAATTATCAATCTGTTTGATTTCATCAGGCTGGATTCCGAACCAGGCTTTTTTATCGAAGAATACTGGTTTGTCGTATCCTTTCGTTTCCAGGAGTTGTTTGATTTCGCGCATTTCATCTTCCATCTCATCACTGAGGCCAAGAAGATAATCTGCAGTGGTATGAAGGGCATGAGCGATCTTCGTTAAATCAGTCAAATCCGGGGAGGTGTAATTCCTTTCCCAATTTGAAACGACCTGGGCAGACACTCCGACTTTTTCAGCTAACATCGTTTGTGTGAAACCTCTATCTTTTCTAAGAGAACGAATTCTTTCATGAACCACTGTTTGACGCCTCCTTTTTTATACTATAACACATACTAACGAAACTCGATAGCAAAACTAACGAATATTTTGAATTTTTGTAACGGGTTCCGTTAGTAAGGGTAACGATTTCCGTTAGTAAGCCGCTGGATGTATGATTATAGCGGGATTCATGTATAATAGGGTACAGTGGAAAAGGAGGGCAACGAATGAAACCGAGAGTTATTTCTGTCGTTGGACCGACAGCGGTCGGAAAATCGAAATTAGGTGTAGAAATCGCCAAAAGGTTCGATGGAGAAGTCATCAGTGGAGACTCGATGCAGATCTATAAAACCATGGATATCGGCACGGCAAAGGTGACGGATGAAGAGAAACAGGGCATCCCGCATCATATGATCGATATCAAAGAGCCCGATGAATCGTTCTCTGTAGCTGAATTCCAGTACGAAGTTCAGCGTTTGATTCATGAAATTGACGCAAGAGGGAAGCTTCCGGTCATTGTCGGAGGAACCGGGTTATACATACAGGCGACTTTATATAATTTCAATTTTTCTAAGGAAAAGAAAGATCCATCGATCATTAAGCGTTTAGAACAAGAAAAGGAAGGTATAGGATTAGAGGGTCTCTATGAACGGCTGCGATCCATCGATCCACCCCAGGCGGAAAAAATACATCCGAATAATGAACGGCGTATTCTAAGGGCACTTGAAGTCTATGAAACAACAGGAAAAGTGATGAGTGATTACCAGGAGCAGCAAACAGGGGAATCACCCTTCCGCCCGATCGTCATCGGCTTGGAAATGGATCGGAGCGAGTTGTATGAACGCATCAACAAGCGTGTCGATCAAATGGTGGAAGAAGGACTGGTAGAAGAGGTGGGCCGCCTTTATGAGGAAGGTCTTGAAGATCATCAATCCATGAAAGCGATCGGCTACAAGGAGTTGATTCCATACTTCAAAGGGGAATACAATTTAGAGCGCGGCATCGAACTGCTAAAAAGGAACTCCAGAAGGTATGCGAAAAGACAGTACACATACTTTAAAAATAAGATGGATGTCAGCTGGTACGAAGTGTCTGAAGAGAATTATCATGATAAATTTGCAACAATTTTAGCCGATTTAGCAGGAATGATGGAGTAAAACATAGAATGGTAGTAAATACAGATAGAAAAGAGGAGGAACATCCATGGCTCAATCCGTAAATATTCAAGACACTTATTTGAATCAATTAAGAAAAGAACGTATGCAGGTGACTGTATTCTTGCTGAATGGCTTCCAATTAAGGGGTGTCATTAAAGCTTTTGATAATTTCACGGTCTTGCTTGAAACTGACGGGAAACAACAATTGATCTTCAAGCATGCCATTTCGACTTTCGCACCAGCGAAAAATGTTTCCTTGGATAAGGAATAAAAGTCGTTAAGTGACTTTACATAGGAGGCGGGCGCATTATGCGTCCGCTTTTTATTTATGCTCTGTTATTGCTTGGTGTTGTTATTTCACATGGGAGTTTGTATCCGCTCTTCTAGTCCTGGGATTTGTATGAGGCGGCCTTTTAGAATGACTCCCTTTCCGTGGGGTACCGTGAGCCTCCTCAGGCTGCGCCTTACGGGGTCTCACGATGTACCTTTATCCCACAGGAGTCTCGCCATTCTAAAAGGCCGCCTCTTCAAAGTAGAAGGGTAGGAATGGCCGTTACCGAAGTCCGGTACACCAACCACGAACGGGGTGGCAGGGAAAACAGGTAAACTCCTGCGGGAAAAAGGAACAAGTTGAGACCCCGGAGAACGAAGTTCGAGGAGGCTCAGCGTTCCCCGCGGAAAGCGGACTGTTTTCCCTGCCATCCCATACTCCTGGTAAAGAACAGACCGGACCCCTAATCCCAAACGGCGACTGTTTAGTAATCGTTTGAAATATCAATAACGAGAGCCAATATTTATATTTCTGATCTTTCAAAAGGAGGTGGATCGAATGTGTATCCGGTTTTTGTTCTTGCTGGTTTGTACAGCGTTCATTACGGGGTGTGAAAGCCAAGATGCTCAGACTCTTCCATTGGTGAGTATGGTGGAAGAAAAGAAGCCAATCGGTTCATTGGAAATCACGCAGGATAAATTCCAGCACAATGCTTCGGAAAAAGCGGAAACAACTAGACAAGCGTTCATAGATAGGTTTGAGTCTATTGTTAAAGATGTGCATTTATCAAAGGTGGAATACAAAAAAATAAAAAAGTGGCATAGGCAATATGAAAGAAACGATACATACCTGACCATCACTGTGGCAAATTCGGAGAACAGTAAGAATGTATTTTTCATGGACGTAACCGATTCTGGAGAAGGCCTGTTAGTCAGCTTTGAAAACGGTGAGTCTACTGACATCGTTTACCAGTTGAAGAACGGTGATGGTGATCTTTATGAAAAGATTCATGCATTATATACGTCGATTCACGAAGAAAAGTCCGAAAGTTAAAAGGTTTATTCCCCCGTTTGGAACGTATACGATTTTGTACACGCTCCGAACGGGGTTTTTGTATACTTTTTTCATATATACAACGTACTTAATACATATTTCATATATGTCTTCAAGGGTGTTAGGTTATTATCAGATACTTCTGAAAATAAAAAGGGGAGATTATATGCCGAATGCCAGAGCGAACTTTGGAGGAACCCGACAAAATTCAGTCATCCAGCTGGATGCTGGAGAAGTTCTTTCTGAAGAAAGTCAGATAGAAGAAGATATCTGTAATCCTCCGGTGACAGGAATGGTCTACGGAACACTCCTGAACTATAAAGGGGTTTTAGAACAGATGAGGGATGAACTTCACGAACCTCCATATAAAGCCCCGCCTAAAGCCCCGATTCTTTATATCAAGCCGGAAAACACTTATTTAGGACATAAAGGAATCATCCCTCTGCCTAATGATGCAGATGAAGTTGTGATCGGAGCAAGTATAGGGATCGTCATCGGTAAAAAAGCTGCCCGAATCAAAAAAGAAGAGGCGTTCGATTATGTGGAAGGATATACGGTTGTGAATGATGTCGGCCTTCCTCACAAAAGTGTTTTCAGGCCGGCTGTCAAAGAAAAGGCGCGTAACGGTTTTTGTCCGATAGGTCCCTGGGTCATTGAAAGAACGGCTGTTCCTGATATCAATGATGTTGAAACTAGAGTGTATATCAATGGTCAACTGGAGCAGCACAATTCAACCAGGAATTTGGTGAGATCCGTACAGGAACTGCTTCAGGATGTCACCGAATTCATGACCTTGAATGAAGGGGATGTTCTTATGGTGGGGGTGCCGGAAAATCCTCCTGCCGCTGAAAATAATGACAACATAAGAATTGAAGTCGAAAACATCGGTGTCTTAGAAAACAGGATTCAAAAAAAGGTGTAGTGAGGAGGGGTCTGTCAATGAAAACAGCGCGTGTAGCCTACCAAGGGCACGTTCATTACGCGAAAATCACTGATAAAGGATTGGAATTGGAAAATGGGAAGTCCGTGCAGGAGGATGAAGTGGTCTGGCTTCCCCCTGTTGAACCACATACCTGCTTTGCACTCGGGTTGAATTACAAGGATCATGCCAGTGAACTTTCTTTTGAGGCACCGGAAGAACCGCTCATTTTTTTAAAGGGATCGAACACATTCACCGGACATCGCGGTTTTACAAAACGACCTGCAGACGTCACCAACATGCATTATGAATGTGAATTAGCAGTAATCATCGGCAAAAAAGCAGAAAATGTTTCAAAGGAAGATGCCTGGGATTATGTGGCGGGGTATACCATCGCCAATGATTATGCCTTCCGTGACTATTTGGAGAATTACTACAGGCCGAATCTCCGTGTGAAGAACAGGGATGACAGTACCCCGTTGGGTCCCTGGTTCGTAAGCAGAGACGATATTGATAATCCGATGAATTTGACGCTGCGCACCTATATCAATGGTGAAATCGTTCAAGAAGGTTCGACCAAGGATATGATTTTTGATATTCCCACATTAATAGAATATTTGAGTGATTTCATGACCTTACAACCGAATGATGTGATCTTGACGGGAACACCGAAGGGGACAGTCGATACGAAAGTCGGGGATGAAGTCGTGACCGAAATCGAAGGGCTTGGTAGGCTTAAAAATACGGTTATTGCATAGGGGGAGAGAGCTTATGCCGCATGTCATTTTAGAATATACAAATAACCTGTCATCCCGAACAGACATCCAGCAATTGGTTGAAAAAGTGAATCAAATACTGGTGGAGAAGAACGATACTTTCCCGACAGGAGGTATAAGGGTCAGAGCTTATGAAACCAGTCATTACTGTATTGCTGATGGTAAAGAAGACGATGCGTTTGTACATGCGATCGTTAAAATAGGAAAAGGACGAAGCGAAGAAGTTATCGAAAATACGTGTGAGAATATTCTCAGCACGATGAAAGAGCATTTTCAAGATTACGTAACGGATCATTATCTGGCATTATCACTTGAAATGATTGAGTTCCAACGTCCGACATACAAGTGGAATAATATCCACCAGCGTTTCAAGTAGCCTTTTCCTTCATATCACAAACAATAAAATGAAAACGCTTACTATGAAGTGGGTGTCTTTTGGTTAGGCTGAACACCGTACCTGCATGAGTGTGCGCCGAGCTTATTCTTTGTTTCTTTACCAACTGTTCGTCGGTTATAAGTGTTGTATAAAAATCTGGAGGGGTATCATGCTGGGTATTGAAGATTACTGGGTCGCTTTTGCATGGTTGGGTACGATAACAGCACCAATCGGCTGTATCATTTACGGATGTTATATATGGGGGAAAGGAGGAGAAGATTCATGAATCTGTCTATCCTCATTCCTCTTCTGATCGTTTATATCAGCGTCATGTCCCTGCTCGCATACTATGGTTATAAAAAGACGGTTACCCAGGAAGATTATTTGATTGGCGGAAGGAACACAAATCCGCTGATCATGGCATTATCTTATGGAGCTACCTTCATCAGTACGTCTGCAATGGTCGGTTTTGGAGGGGTGGCTTCCGTTTATGGCATGGGGCTGCTTTGGCTGGCCTTCCTGAATATTGTATTAGGCATTTTTGTCGCGTTTGCCGTTTTTGGAAAAAGGATTCGAAGAATGTCCTTGCATATGAACGCCAGCACGTTTTCAACCTTCCTTGGAAAATACTATGAGTCGAAGTTCATTACCATTTTCTCAGGCCTCATGATTTTCATCTTTATGCCTGCTTACACGAGTATCGTACTGATTGGTGGAGGCAGGTTCATCCAGGAAAGCCTCTCATTGAATTACAACATTGCTTTGTTACTGATCGCTTTCATTGTTGGTGTTTATGTCATCACCGGTGGAATAAAAGCAGTCATGTATACAGATGCCTTCGGGGCGTTGATCATGCTTGCTGGTATGGCGGTCTTCCTTGTTCTTACATATTATGCTGTGGGCGGTGTATTGGATGGCCATCATGCTTTAAGAGCATTGACAAATCAGGTTCCGGAGGCTTTGGCTGAAAATGGACATAATGGATGGATGAGTATGCCGGATACGGGTTCACCGATGTGGTGGACATTGATCAGTACGCTTATTCTTGGAGTCGGGATCGGTGTATTAGCTCAACCTCAATTGGTGTTGCGTTCCATGACCGTCAACAGTGATCAATCCTTATACAGATCGGTGCTCGTAGGCGGAGTTTTCATTTTTTTCATGGCTGGTTCCGCTTATATGATCGGACCTTTGAGTAATGTCTATTTCATGGAAACATCAGGTCAGCTGGCGATGGAAGCAGCGGGTGGGAATATCGACCTTGTCATTCCGAAGTTGATCAATTCCTTGATGCCGGAATGGTTTGTTTATTTATTCACTTTGAGCTTGATTTCTGCCACCATTTCCACCGTCAGTTCACTGATCCACGTCCAGTCCGCTGCTTTCAGTGAGGATATTCTGCGGACGTTAGGGTTCAAAAGAAGAGTTGCTAAAATGAATACAGCAAAGCTTGGTGTAATGATCGGCATCGTGGCAGCTATAATGCTCGCATATATTCTTCCGGGAGGAGTTATTGCCCAGGCGACAGCATTCTGGTTCGGAATCTGTGCCGCTGGATTTTTGCCTTCGCTCGTAGGTGCTATGTTCTGGAAAGGTTCGTCCAAGAGAGGGGCAGAAGCCAGTATTATCGCAGGATTCAGTGCAAGCATGTTTGGATTCTTATTTCTGAAAAGCAGTCAGTCGACAGCGTTCGGCCTGTCAAAAGCCCTTTTCGGAAAAGACTATTTGCTGCCTTTTCCGTGGACCCACATCGATCCACTTGTCTATTCGCTTACATTATCCACCGTTGTTTTTATTATTGTGAGTTTGAAAACAAAGACCAAGACAGAACACGTTCGAACAGAATGGCCCCATCAAAAAATTGCTGAGCGTTAAAAATCCGCAAGTCTCATTCATATGAGGCTTGCGGTTCTTTTATGCTGGAGGTGGATTTCCCATCATATCGGTCTTTGAAAGTTTGAATGAACTTTTGAGACGCTTTTGATGTGTAATGGTCTTTGTGCCAGATCAACACGGACTCTGCTTTGATGTTGATATCCATAAAGAGATAACTTTTCAGATTGCTGAATTCGAAAGCCTTGAGAGTCGATGATGGAACGATCGTAGCCCCCATGCCCGAAGAGACCAAAGATAGGAGCATAGTCGGTTCTGGACATTCACATACGACATGAGGCTCAACCCCATGCGCTCGGATTTCATCTAAGATGAGCTCGAACTGACCGGAACCTTTGACTCTATGAAGTAGCATCAAAGGCATGTCCTTTAACACTTCAAATCCTACTTGCCCGTCTGTCTGCTTGATTTCCCAGGAGTCTGGAACTACAAGGACGTAAGGTTCAGAAGGTAGAGGGAAGGTGTGAAAGTCTTCCGATTGAAACGGGAGTCTGACTACAGCCAATTCTATGTCCCTGTTTCGGATCGATTCTTCCATAAGGAACGTATCCCCTTCACGCAATTGGTATGTAATAGAAGGGTAATTGAAGGTGAATTGGTTCAAAACAGAACGGAGGTAGGAAAAGCAGGATTTGTTGGCACCTATGCAAATCTTTCCCCGTATCCCTTCGCTCGTTTCCTTCACCTCAATGATTGCCTCATCAAATGAAGAGATCAAGTCAGCAGCTTTTTTATATAGAGCTTCCCCTGCTTTGGTCAATTCAAGTCTACGACCCTGCCGATCAAACAACTTCATGTTCAATTCTTCTTCCATCAGTTTGATTTGCTGACTCAATGGAGGTTGTGCCATATGTAATTTTTTTGCAGCTCTCGTCACTTGTTTCTCATCAGCAACCGCTTGAAAATAACGCAATTGTTTTAAATCCATCCCTTATTCGAGACCTCCTTGAGTATATGAAAAAAATATAAAAATCCAATATTATAGATATTTTTAATATATTTTTGGCTGTGATAATTTGAATATACAGAGTTTATTGAATTTTCGCAAACATAAATGTAGGGGCTTACAAAATGCGAGGAGGAGGAAGATGATGAGCCGTGTAAATGTCGAACATGACTTGCGTCAAACACTTCAGACGAGTACGAAGGATATCAAACTATATATCGATGGAAAGTTCGTCGACGCAGAATCCAAGGAGCAGTTCGAAAACTTGGAGCCTTTCACGAATGAAAAAATCAATGCCGTCGCTTCTGGTCAAAAAGAAGATGTGAACAAAGCTGTTCTAGCCGCAAGAAAAGCATTCAAAGGGGAATGGGGCAGTTTGAAATTACAAAAACGGCTGGATTATGTCTATCGTATTGCTGATGCGATCGATCGGCATGTCGATGAACTGGCTTCATTGGAATCGTATGATACCGGTCTGCCGATTTTTCTCACGAAGAAAATGGTCAGTCGTGCTTCCAGAAACTTCAGGTTTTACGCCGAAATGGTTTCCGCGCGTATGGTCGGGGATGCTTACCGGGTAGATGATGATTTTCTGAATTATACCATCCATAAACCAGTAGGAGTTGCAGGTCTGATCACGCCTTGGAATGCGCCATTCATGCTGGAAACATGGAAGATCGCTCCTGCGCTGGCAACAGGCAATACAGTAGTTTTAAAACCGGCAGAATGGTCGCCGCTGACCGCTGACAAGCTTGCTCAAATCATCGACGAAGAAGTCGGTCTTCCGGAGGGAGTTTTCAATGTCGTCCACGGCTTTGGGGAAACAGCCGGCGCTTCTTTAGTTGCCCACGAAGATGTGGAGTTGATTTCTTTTACAGGAGAAACGAGTACGGGTTCGGAAATTATGAAAAATGGAGCGGATTCACTGAAACGGTTTTCGATGGAACTTGGCGGGAAATCACCGATCATCATTTTTGATGATGCGGATTTGGAGAGAGCCTTGGATGCTTGTACGTGGGGGATATTCTCCTTCAATGGAGAGCGGTGTACGGCCAATTCGAGGTTGTATGTCCATGAAAATATAGCAGAAGAGTTCATCGACTCTTTAAAAGAAAGAGTAAGCAAGATCAAGGTCGGCGATCCATTGGATGAAGAGACTCAAGTTGGTCCTTTGATTCACAACGATCATTACGAGAAGGTCAACAGTTACATCGAGCTTGCTGAGAAAGAAGGGTGCAGGGTCTTCCAAGGGAAAGTACCAGAAGAATACAGCCGAGGTCATTTTATTCCGCCTACGATTCTTTTGAATGCTGACAATTCTATGAAGGTGGTTCAGGAAGAGATATTCGGACCTGTTCTTACTGTCATGACTTTCAGAGATGAAGAGGAAGTCATTGAAAAGGCGAATGATGTCCGTTACGGATTGGCCGGGTATGTATGGACGAAAGACCTACAGCGGGGCCACCGGGTCGCACAAGCTGTGGATGCAGGCATGTTGTGGATCAATTCTCAGAATGTCCGTGATCTGCGTACTCCGTTCGGTGGTGCGAAACATAGCGGGATCGGCCGCGAAGGTGGGTACTATGCGTTCGAATTCTTTACAGAAACACAGGTCATCCACGTCGCCTTAGGAGAACACCCGATCCCTCAGTTTGGAAAATAAAAGCATTTATAAGGAGGAGATGACATGCCAGCGAAAACAGGTGCTGAATATATCGAACGTTTAAAAAAAGCCAAAAACAACATCTACATCCATGGGGAACGAGTCGATGATCCAACAACTCACCCAGCTTTTAAAAATGTGATCCAATCGATGGCGAAGTTATATGACAAGCAGTATGAAAAACCGGAGAAGATGCTTTACACGTCGCCTCAAACGGGAGACAAAGTAGGGATGACCTTTTACCGTCCAGAGTCCATTGAGGATTTGATCAAAAGGAGAGAAGCCATTCAGGAGTGGGCCAGGCTATCAGGCGGGATGATGGGGCGGTCCCCGGATTATTTGAACGCAGAAGTGATGGCGATGGGTGTAGCCAACGATTTATTTGCAGAAGCGGATCCGATGTTTGCTGAAAATGCGAAAAATTATTATGACTATGCGCGCGAAAATGATATCAGCTTGACCCATACGTTGATTCATCCCCAAGTCAACCGCGAAAAAGCCCAGCATGAGCAGAAAGACGCTAATGTTGCGCTGCATTTGGTAGAGGAACGTTCGGATGGGATCATCGTGGATGGCGCTAGGCTGCTGGCCACCCAGGGCGGCATTACAGATGAGATTCTCGTATTCCCTTCAACGGTAAAAAAAGCTGGAGAGCTGGATGATCCATATTCATTAGCCTTCGTAGTGCCAAACAACACTGACGGTCTTAAATTCATAAGTCGTGAGTCGTTTGATTATGGAAGAAATGAATGGGATCACCCATTGAGCAGCCGGTTTGAAGAAGGGGATGCCATCGTTTATTTCGATCATGTTTTTGTGCCATGGGAGAAAGTGTTTGTTTGTGGGAACTCGTCCATATGTAATCGCACGTTCCAGGAAACGAATGCTGTGGTCCATATGTCTCACCAGGTCGTCGCTAAAAACATCGTCAAAACCGAATTCGTCCTAGGCGTCATCTTGAGTGTCATGGAGGCGATCGGAATCGATAAGTTCCAACACGTCATGGACAAAGGAACTGAAGTGATGCTCATCCTCGAAAATATGAAATCTCATTTATTCAAAGCGGAGCATAATGCGAAGCTGGATCGATGGGGTACGATGACTCCGGATTTTGAAGCCTTGAATGCAGCGAGGAACTGGTACCCGAGAGTTTATCCAAGAATGACAGAGATACTTCGTATCCTCGGGGCATCCGGTATGATGGGTATTCCTACAGAAGCAGACTTCCATCATGAAGAAATCGGTCCTCTGATCGACCGAGCTCTTCAATCGAAAAACCTTAACGGGTATGACCGTGTCAAGTTGTTCCGTCTAGCCTGGGATGTCACGATGAGTGCATTCGGGAACAGGCAGACCCATTATGAATATTACTTCTTTGGTGACCCAGTCAAAATGGGAATGACCTATTTTGACCAGTTTGACAAAGAACCTATGAAAAATTATGTAGAGGATTTCTTGAAAAATATAAAACCTTCAAAAACAAATCTTTCGAGAGTGTGAGGAGGGAATTCGATGAGTTTCGATATTATTCGTTCAGGCAGAGCCGTACTCCATGTAACCAATTTGGAAGAGTCTAGAAAATTTTATGATGCCCTCGGTTTTATTGAGACAGAAAGTACCGATTCGGAAATTTATTTAAGAGGGTTGGAAGAACACAACCACCACAGCCTGCTCCTTAAGAAAAAAGATACGCCATCCGTTGAAGTCATCAGTTACAAAGTGAAATCAGACGAGGATTTGGAATTCCTGGCCTCCAAACTCGAGCAGGAGGGGAACCAAATCAGGTGGATGGATAAAGGGGAACAAAAAGCGGTAGGGAAAGCATTTCGCTATCAGGACGTCTCCGGATTACCAGTTGAATTCTATGCACAAATGGACAGTGTTGAAAGGAAGCTTCAACAGTATCATTTGTATAAAGGGGCGAAAGTGCAGAGGATCGATCACTTCAACTGCATGGTATCAGATGTGGAGCAGGCCCATGACTATTATATTGGAAAACTGGGGTATGCCTGCTCAGAATACACGGCCAGTGAAGAAGATAACATCTGGGCTACTTGGCTTCATCGGAAACCAAGCGTCCATGACGTCGCCTTCATGAATGGTCCCGGACCAAGACTTCACCATATAGGATTTTGGCTGAATGATCCTATGAGTTTGATTCATGGCTGCGATGTTTTAGCTTCTTTAGGATATGGTCCCAATATCGAAAGGGGGCCAGGGCGGCACGGACTTTCCAACGCCTTCTTCCTTTATGTGCGTGATCCGGACGGGCATCGGATTGAACTCTATAATGGAGATTATTTCACCGGTGATCCGGACTTCAAGCCTGTACGATGGGACTTGAACGATCCAATGAGGCAGACGTTCTGGGGACATGAGGCTCCGGATAGCTGGTTTGATGAAGCGATGGAGGTATTGAATGTCCACACTGCTGAAAAAGTAGAAACAAAGAAAGCGAAGTTGAAGAAGAGGAAACCGACATTTGTTATATGACCTCAGGAAGAAAAAATGAAGCAAGAGGTGATCAATATGGATGACCGCATGTTCAGAACGGCCATGGGGAAATTCGCTACAGGAGTGACTGTCATCGCTTCGGAACTGGATGGAGAAGTGCACGGTATGACAGCGAATGCCTTTATGTCTGTTTCTTTAGACCCGAAGCTGGTCTTGATATCGGTTGGGACTGACGCGAAAATGAACAAAATCATACAAGAATCTCAAAAGTTTACGGTTAATATCTTGTCAGGCTCTCAAAAGGAAATGTCTATGATCTTTTCCGGACAAATAAAAGAAGAGCGGAAAGTCGATTTCGATATTTTTGAAGGATTGCCGGTAATTGAGAATTCGTTAGTGAGTATGGCTTGCAGCGTCTATGAAACTTTTGAAGCTGGTGACCATACCCTTTACGTCGGAGAAGTCATGAACCTTAGTCTCAAGGATGGCGAACCCCTGACTTTTTTTGAAGGAAAATATAAGCAGATGATTTGAAGACCAAATGGAGTGCTGAGGAGGAATAGAATGAAAGATTATACTGAAATCAAATCAAGACTAAAAGGTTCGATCACCCCTGTCATTACACCATTCAAATCAAACCATGATATCGATTATGATCGTTTTGCGGAATTGATACAATTTCAATTGGAAAATGGTACGCATGGAATATCCGTAACTGGAACTTCCGGAGAACCTAGTTCCCTCACCTTGGAAGAAAGAGAACAGGTGATGGAAACAGCGATGAAAACCATCAATGGCAGAGTCCCGTTTGTGCCTGGAACAGGATCGACCAATCATCAGGAAACGATGCGGTTGACTAAAAAAGCGGAGGAATTGGGTGCTGATGCAGCGATGGTCATAGTCCCGTATTATAATAAACCCAACCAGCAAGCGCTCTATAAACATTTCAAAACGGTGGCTGACTCCGTCGAAATCCCCATTATCATTTACAACATCCCGGGGCGGACGGCAACCAACCTTCATGTGGATACATTGGCAAAACTCAACCGGGATTGTCCGAACATCATCGGCGTGAAAGAGTCGAATAAGGATTTTGAACATGTCAATCGCGTACTCGAGAGGTGTGGGAGGGACTTCCTTCTATTCTCGGGGATCGAACTTCTCTGTTATCCGATGCTTGCCATTGGCGGAGTCGGCTCCGTAAGCGCCACCGCGAATGTATTACCTGGAAAAGTGGCTCAAATGCATGATGCCTGGTTCGAAGGAGATGTCCAAACAGCACAAAAGCTCCACTATGAACTCATGGAACTGAACGACGTTTTATTTAAGGATACCAACCCGGCCCCTGTGAAAGCGGCGCTGGGGATGATGGGCAAAATCGAACCTGTCTTAAGACTTCCGATGGATCTGCCGTCAAAAGAATTACAGCAGGAAATACAGGAAACGTTAGAGAAATATGGAGTTTCCCTGCAATATGCTTAAACCAGAAAGAGGAACCCGTTGTGGGTTCCTTTTTCACTAGAGACTCAATCTGATGAACCTCCATTTAAACGAGGGATGCAGGAATTTTCTCAATAATTTCCCCTGGGCAATTGTCACAGGTATTTCTCCACGTGCGTATGATGAATGGAAACGAGGAGGGATAGAAGTGCAATCGCAGGCAAAATCAGCTAGATCCGGCAAGATCAACATCGTGTTGAATGAATCACGAGCGGCAGCCGCTGAGCTCCCGCAAGCACAACCTAAACCCAAAACGGCCACTCCCTTTCGTAGAATCGATGAATTCTTTTCTACTATTATAGGTATGGAAGATTTGAAAGTTCGAATAAAAGAAATTTATGCGCAGGTCCTGATTGCAAAGAAAAGAGAAGAAATCGGCCTGAAGTCCAACCGTCAAGTACTGCACATGGTCTTCAAGGGCAACCCGGGCACTGGAAAGACGACGGTGGCACGTATGGTGGCTCAAATCTTCAGTGAGATGAACGTTCTCGAAAAAGGGCATTTCATTGAAGCGGACCGTAGCGATCTTGTAGGTGAATATATAGGCCACACAGCTCAAAAGACGAAAGATTTGATACAAAAAGCGCTCGGTGGTGTTTTATTTATCGATGAAGCCTACTCTTTGGCGAGAGGTGGAGAAAAGGATTTCGGAAAGGAAGCAATCGATACGATCGTCAAATGCATGGAAGATCACCACAATGAATTGATCATCATATTGGCCGGGTACCCTGAAGAAATGGAAGACTTTTTAAAAATCAATCCCGGTTTAGCCTCCCGATTCCCCATCCAGCTTTCCTTTTCCAATTATAATGCCAGTGAACTGGGGGCCATCGCACAAGAAATGCTGAAGGAAAGGGAATACTGCCTTACCAAAGATGCAGAACGTAAGCTTCACCAGCATCTGTCTTTTGTGTGCCATCATTCTTCAAGAAATTTTTCGAATGCAAGGTATGTGAGGAATGTGATTGAGGAAGCCATCCGCAAGCATGCGTGGCGCGTGATCTGCAGTCTGGATCAAAAAAAATCGGCACTCATGACGCTCCATGTCGAGGATTTCTCTGATCTAAACCATACCAATACAAACCATTAATGGTTCGTGATGTCTATTGGACCTGATTTTTGGTATGATGGAAAGGAATGCAGGTGCAGAAAAGAAGGTGTTAGCATGAAGGAAAAAGAACAAGTCATACTTGTAGCAAGGAAAGATCCCCAGGAAAAAGAAGAGCGTTTTCAGTCTTCTTTGGAGGAGCTTCAATCGTTGACGGAGACGGCCAACGGAGAAGTGCGTAAAATCATGACTCAGAAACGCGACCGGGTCCACCCGGCTACATATTTAGGCCAAGGAAAATTGGAAGAGATCAAAGAAGCTGCTGAAGAAGTCGAAGCTGACGTGATCATCTTCAATGACGAGCTTTCTCCAGGTCAGTTGAGAAACGTCTCCAATTACGTGGAGCGTAGGGTTATCGACAGGAGTCAATTGATCCTGGATATTTTCGCAGGCCGCGCACGCACCAAAGAAGGTAAGCTTCAAGTGGAACTTGCTCAATTACAGTATTTACTCCCCCGCCTTGCTGGACAGGGAACGGAGCTTTCTCGTCTTGGAGGAGGTATCGGAACGAGAGGTCCTGGTGAAACGAAGCTTGAGACGGACCGCAGACATATCCGGAGAAGAATTGACGACATCAAAAAACGTCTCGATTCCGTCGTAAAACAACGGGATCAATATCGTTCCCGCCGCAAAGAGAACCGCGCGTTCCAAATCGCTATCGTAGGTTATACCAATGCAGGGAAGTCGACGTTCTTCAACCGGGTCACAGAAAGTGATTCCTTCGAAGAGGACTTGCTGTTCGCGACCTTGGATCCTTTGACACGGCAGATGAAACTCCCGTCAGGATTCCAGGCGCTTGTATCTGACACCGTCGGATTCATCCAGGATCTGCCGACGACGTTGATCGCAGCGTTCCGTTCAACATTAGAAGAGGTGACGGAAGCGGACTTCATCCTTCATATGGTCGATGCTTCACACCCTGATCATCTTCAGCAGGAAAAGACGGTGCTGAAACTATTGGATGATTTAGGTGCCACTCACCTCCCGATGCTGACGGTTTATAATAAGAAGGACTTGATTCAGGGTGATTTCATTCCGGATGCCCATCCATCCCTCACCGTCAGTGTCCATGATCCCATTGATTTGAAGCGGATCTTGAATCATATCGAATTGGTTTTGAAGGATGAATGGGATGAGTATGATCTTTTCATACCAGCTTCAGAAGGGAAGCGGCTTCAAACATTCAAGAAGGATACGCTCATCACTTCGATGAACTTTTTAGAAGACAAAGAAGGATATGCTCTACATGGATTCATCCATCCAGAGCATCCACTCAAACATCAGATTTTATAAAGGTAGGAACAACAGCATGGATATACAAACATTGAAACAACAAACGGAAGAACACATTGCACCTAAGCATATAGAAGTGAACCGCATCGTGGAAACGAATCAGGAAAAGGTTCTCCGTGCCTTTCAGCAGCTTCGTGTGAGTGATTCCCATTTTAATCCGACGACCGGTTATGGGTATGACGATTTTGGTAGGGACACGCTGGAGCGTTTATATGCTGAAATTTTTTCAGCTGAAGATGCGCTGGTCAGGCCACAGCTCATTTCTGGTACACACGCGATTACGACCGCTTTGTTCGGTGTGTTACGTCCAGGGGATGAACTACTGTATATCACAGGGGAGCCTTATGACACGTTACATGATGTCATCGGAAAAGAAGGAAAAAAAGATACGGGCTCATTGAAGGATTTCGGAGTGAGTTACCGAGCTGTCCCTTTGACGACTGAAGGAGATTTTGATGTCCAAGCCATTGAACAATCGATAAACGAGAAGACAAAAGTCGTCGCGATTCAGAGGTCGAAAGGGTATGAAGACCGCCCATCCTTCACAATCGATGAAATTGAGAAGATGATTCAAAAGGTTCGTGACGTGAAGAAGGATGTCATCGTATTTGTCGATAACTGCTACGGAGAATTCGTGGAAACAAGTGAACCGCTTGAAGTGGGGGCAGATTTGATCGCAGGCTCCTTGATTAAAAATCCCGGCGGAGGAATTGCCCGTATGGGAGGATATATTGCAGGGCGGGAAGATTTGATTGAGCTTTGCGGTTACCGTTTGACTGCTCCTGGCCTCGGTAAGGAAACAGGAGCGAGCTTGAACAGTCTGCAGGAGATGTACCAGGGGATTTTCCTGGCCCCTCACGTTGTCGGAGAAGCGATGAAAGGTGCCATTTTCACAGCGAAGTTCCTTGATTCTCTTGGCTTCAACACCAATCCGGCTTATGACGCGAAGCGGACGGATCTGATCCAATCCGTCAATTTTGAAACGGCTGATCAAATGGTTCGTTTTTGTCAATCGATCCAACAAGCCTCGCCTGTCAATTCCCACGTCCTGCCGCAGCCGAGCCCTATGCCTGGTTATGACGATGATGTCATCATGGCAGCAGGCACATTCATTCAAGGTGCGAGCCTTGAGTTGACAGCGGATGGACCGATCCGTCCACCCTATACGGCTTTTGTTCAGGGTGGGCTTACTTACGCGCATGTCAAGATTGCTGTCACTCAAGCGGTAGAGCGCCTCGTAAAGGAAGAAGTCGTTAAGTTGAAAACCGTAAAGGGGTAATCCTGTTGAGGGATTTTCCCCCGATTATAGCCACACTGTAGGCATTCGCCTTTTATGTAAACTTTCCTTACATTCGTTGACATATTTCCTGCTTGACGTATAATATAAAGTATCATTTCTTATGGGGAGGAGGCACATCGATGAGTGATGAGATTCGTCGTTCTATGCCATTATTCCCGATGGGGATTGTTCAATCATTAACCGATCTTACAGCTCGGCAGATCCGTTATTATGAGCAGCATGAACTTGTTAATCCTGCTCGTTCTGAAGGGAACCGCCGTTTATTTTCCTTCAATGACGTCGATAAGCTTTTGGAAATCAAAGATCTTATCGAACAAGGCGTCAATATGGCGGGGATTAAACAAGTCCTCAAGATGAAGGATCAGCCGGAGAATGAAACGTTTGACGAAGGTCGTGTCAAGGAGGTTCACAAAGAACTATCTGAGAAAGAACTTCGTCGGATGCTGCAACAAGAACTTTTCACCGCGGGAAATCACAAGAAATTAGGAATCAGACAGGGAGAATTATCTCGATTTTTCCATTAAATCATGTTGAGAGGAGAAAGTGGAATGGGTTTAACGAAAAAAGAGATTTATAAAAAGATTGAAGAGGAAAACGTAAAATTTATCCGTTTGCAATTCACAGATATGTTGGGGACGATTAAAAATGTAGAAATTCCTTTAAGCCAGCTGGACAAAGCGCTTGAAGGGATGATGATGTTCGATGGTTCATCCATCGAAGGATTTGTACGTATTGAGGAATCTGACATGTATTTGGTTCCGGATATCGATACGTTTGTAGTATTCCCATGGACTTCTGAAAAAGGGAAGGTGGCTCGCTTCATCTGTGATATTTACAACCCAGACAAGACTCCATTTGAAGGCTGCCCTCGTTATAATCTGAAACGAAACCTGAAGAAAATGGAGAAACTTGGTTTTTCTGCTTTCAACATTGGTACAGAACCGGAATTCTTCCTGTTCAAATTGGATGAAAAAGGCGAACCTACTATGGAATTGAATGATAAAGGCGGATATTTCGACCTTGCACCAACCGATCTTGGTGAAAACTGCCGCCGCGATATCGTGCTTGAACTTGAAGAAATGGGCTTTGAAATTGAAGCTTCCCACCATGAAGTGGCGCCAGGTCAACATGAAATCGACTTCAAATATTCTGATGCGGTGAAGCATTGTGATGACATTCAAACATTTAAGCTTGTTGTTAAAACGATTGCTCGAAAGCATGGTCTTCATGCAACATTCATGCCGAAGCCTCTTTTTGGTGTGAACGGTTCTGGAATGCACGCGAACATGTCTTTATTTAATGAAAATGGAAACGCTTTTTATGATGAAAAAGGAGACAAGGAACTATCTGAGGTTGCATATCAATTTACGGCAGGAATCATTAAGCATGCTACAAATTTCACTGCCATTACCAACCCTACAGTAAACTCCTATAAGCGTTTGGTACCGGGGTACGAAGCTCCTTGTTACGTTGCTTGGTCCGGACGTAACCGCAGCCCACTCGTTCGTGTACCGACGTCACGTGGTTTAAGTACACGTATTGAAGTCCGGAGCGTCGATCCTTCTGCCAACCCTTATCTAGCAATGGCTGTACTTCTGGCAGCAGGCCTTGATGGTGTTGAAAATAAATTGCAGGCACCTACTCCAGTGGACCGCAACATCTATGTCATGGACAAAAAAGAACGTGAAGCTCACGGGGTCAAAGACCTTCCGGCGACTCTTTACGATGCATTGGTAGAGCTTCAGCAAGATCCGATCATGGTCGAAGCTCTAGGTGAGCACCTGTTTGAACACTTCATTGAAGCGAAGGAAATCGAATGGGATATGTTCCGTACTCAAGTGCACCCTTGGGAGCGCGAACAGTATTTACAAATGTATTGATTTCACTAAACCTCCGCAGCGGATGCTGACGGAGGTTTTTTTCGTGTGAAATATAATAGAATTCATTCCTACATATTGTCAGTATACAAACGACCTCTTCTTTCATATAATAAAAATAAGAACAAATGTTCGTGATAAGAGGTGAGTGGAAATGGAAACACTATATAAACGGTCCATGGAAGAAAAGATAAAACTAGAAATGATCTATGTGACGAAACAGGGGGAACTTTCACAAAGGACGGTGCGCATCATAGAAGTACGGAATAGTCACATCCTCGCTTATTGTTTTTCAAAACGCCAAGTCAGAAGTTTCTTAAAGGAAAACGTTCTGTCTGTTTTACCTGTTCAAAAACGTGGACGGAATATAGGAGCATGATCATAAGTCAGATTAAGCCCAAGAACCCTCATTTCATTTCGGAAGAGGGTTCTTTTTTACTAAAAAGAGCGGTTTGATTGTGAAACCGTAAAAACTTTGAAATACTTATACTAGAATAAAATGGTAAAGGAGGGGTACAGTGGCACGTTTAGTCTGTTTCGGTGACAGTATTACCGCGAGGAGAGAAGGGTTTTCAACATCCATGCTCACGACGAAACTTGCTGAACAGCTAGAAACGTTCGAAGTTTTCAATGAAGGGAAGTCAGGCGGAGATACATGTGATGCACTTCAGCGCATAGAAGATGTCCAACAGCATGACCCGGATGTCGTCACCGTTCTATTCGGCAGCAACGATGCAGCCTTTCATAAAATGGTAGACCTCGATACATATAAAGCCAACCTCATAGAAATCGTCCGGAGACTCCAACCGGCAAAATCAATATTGATCACTCCTCCTCCTGTTGACGAAGATATGCAAGTGGCAAGGACGAATGATGAATTGGAAATCTACGGGAGAGCAGTGAAGGAAGTGTCAAAAGAAACAGGGAGCGACTGTATCGATCTTTTTTCGGAAATGATTTCTATGAATGACTACAAAGAGATTCTTCACGGCTCACTCAATGATGGGCTTCATTTCGGTGAAAAGGGCTATAACGTACTGGTTCCAATGATTGTTGATAAACTCCAAAGCATCGATCTTGATTCTGATATTCAACTCTAATGCAAGATTTGAAAACTTATTTGCGGGAGGAAGGGTGGGAGATGGAAGCAGCCTTATCGAATCGTTTCATTGAATTTGCGCGACTGGAATGTGATGGTTCCAGTCCGTTATATAAAGCTCTATCGATGGAAGTTGGTTCAGATCCTGATCTGCTGGAATTATGCTCCAACGCCAAAGAAGGTCAGCCTGTTCCGAATTTGCTCTTCGGCGCGGTCCATTATTTATTACATAATTCGCACCATCCATTGAGGAGGTATTATAAAAGCCTCGTTGAAAGTCCTTTACAGGAAGAAGACGCTTTTCCCCATTTCAAAGATTTTTGCCGGCAATATGAAAATGAGATTCAGAACCTGCTGAAGACAAAACGTGTACAGACCAATGAAGTCAGAAGGTGCGCTTACCTTTATCCAGTGTTTTGTCACATTCATGAGCAGACGGGAGCTCCATTATCTATGATTGAAATCGGATCGAGCGCCGGACTTCAAATGCTATGGGATCACTATTGCTATTCATATGGGGACGGGCAATCCTATGGGAACCCACATTCACCCGTCCATCTGGCCTCGGAGGTCCGGCGCGGTTCCAGGCCTCACTTCAGGAAAGGAAGTCCACCAGTGGCTTCTCGAGTCGGGATCGACTTACACATCAGTGATTTGATGGATCCCGAACAATGCCTATGGTTAAAAGCTTTAATCTGGCCTGAACACGAGGAGCGGAGAGTTCTGTTTGAGCAAGCTGTGGACCAATTCAAGAAACATTCGCCGAGACTGTTGGAAGGCGATGGTCTGGCATTGCTAAAAGAAGAAGCGAGTCATGCGCCGGAAGGAAGTGTACTGTGCATTTACCATACCCATGTGGCAAATCAAATGCCTGAATTCGTCAAAGAAAAGCTGTTAAAAACGATTCAGGAGATTGGCAGGAGAAGAGATATTTTTCATGTGTATAACAATATTCATGACCGGAAACTGCACGTGGATTCAATAATAGAAGGGCATGAACATTCACAAGTGATGGGGGAAACAGATGGTCATGGTCGCTGGTTTGATTGGCATCTATCCTCCTGAAAAGAGGGGATTTTTTGATTAAAAAAATGAAGACGGCTTACTGCTGATGCGTTAGGATCGTCTCGAAGATACAAATTGGAGAAGGGTGTCGCGCGCAATCAAACTAAGAGCTAATTAGTTTGGCACCCATTGAATAAATAACGAAAAGGAGGGGGTCATTATGCATATCGATCGTGTCCATCTATACACAAATCGCATGGATGAACTGAAAGATTTCTACATAAGGAAGCTTGAATTTGAATTGGTATCTGAAAATGATCATAGTTTTGAGATGAAAATAGGCTCCAGCAGAATGGTGTTCCATTCTACACTAAAGAATCGCCAGCCTTTCTATCACTTTGCTTTCAACCTCCCTTCCAATAAATTCGAAGATGCTAAGCAATGGGCGAAGGCGAAAGTATCCTTGTCCAAAGAGGAGGGGGAGGATGACGTTTACTTTGATTTTTTAAAGTCCAAGGCTTTCTATTTTACGGATCCTGGAGGGAACATTGTGGAACTGATCGCCAGGCAGTCCCTCTCGCCTGTTGACAAAAAAGAGGGTTTTCATCCAACCCGCCTGTTAAATATCAGTGAAATGAGTTTGACGACAGACGATGTATTGACAGTCGGAAGGCATCTTCAAGGTATGGGCTTACCTGTGAGAGAAGGAGAGCCGTTAGAAATGGACACTTTGAACTTTTTAGGTGAAACCAAAAGTGGTGCTTTCCTGTTGCTTGGACCTCAAGGAAGAAGGTGGATTTTTTCTGAGCAGCATGCTGAAACTCACCCTCTGAAGATTAAGGTGAACGGAGGGAACTTCATTGAACTCAATGAAGAAGGGGAAGCATCCATCACTCATTCTTTTTAAACAGCGTTTGATCTCGTTTCCACCTTTAAATATTTGCAGCGGGAGGTGTTGCAGCTGATAAGAGAAGCGGAAGCACGCGACATCGAACCGATGTCAGTATTGATGGGCCACCTCGGGTACCCGACAACCGTAGAAGAAATGGAGCATAGATTTAAAAACATATCGATGACATCCACTTATCACACTCAAGTGGCGGAAGTGAGTGGTCTTGTAGTCGGAATGGTCGGTATGGTTCTTGGTCTCCCATACAATCGCAACAATCCTTACGTACGAAATGTGGCTTTTGTAGTAGATGAAGATTTTCGGAATCAGGGGCCGGATCAGGTTTACTGCAAGCAGCTGAAGAGTGGGCCAGGAGTCGAGATGCTGATATGCTCGTGTTGAACAGTGGAAACCGGACGGAAAGAAAAGATGCCCATCTTTATTACTCAAATAGGGGCTTTGAAGGTAAGGCGACAGGTTTTTATAAGAAGCTTACATGAATGGCATTAGAGGAGTTTATATAGAAAAATACAAGGAGGGTTCAACATATGATCAAAGGAGTCCATCATGTTCAAATTACAATTCCTAAGGGTGCTGAAGAAGAAGGGAAGAAATTTTACTGTGATCTTTTAGGTTTGGAAGAAGTGGAAAAGCCTGACGTGCTGAAAGGCCGAGGTGGCTTCTGGTTGAATGTAGGGGATCGCGACGTTCATGTGGGGACAGAAGATGATTTCGATCGTTTGAAAACGAAAGCTCATGTCGCTTATCAGGTCAATGATATTACATATTGGAGAGAAGTACTTGAGGAAAATGACATTGAAATCTACGAATCTGTACCTATTTCAGGCTTCGAGCGCTTTGAATTCAGAGATCCATTCGGTAATCGTGTTGAGATGATCGAAGAGAATTCATAGAAATGGGAATGCAAAACAAGATCTGTGAACTTGGCTTTAAATCAGTGTAGAGTCCCGAGATTACCTGCGTGGGAGAGAGCGGATGGAATGTATGGTGAAAAATAAAAAGTGAGATGCGATAGAAAGCACCTCACTTTTTAATTCCTATTATCTTCGATGGGAGCTTGTTTCTTCCTGGACAGCCTCCCGAGGATACATATTTTCATTTTCGGTTTTGTTCGATAAGAATGTACGGTACACTTTATCTTCATGTTTTTGATCCGTTTCTACAATTACGATGGTTTTCCCGTCTTTCAAATATTTTTCATACTGTTTAGCGTCTTCCTCAGACATCCCTGCACCTACAAGGGCACCGACTATTCCTCCGCCACCAGCTCCGACTCCAGCACCAGTTAGGGTCGCTGCAAGAGGGCCGGCAGCTGCCAGTTGACCGATTCCAGGGATCGTCAGTAATCCAAGGCCTGTAACTAATCCTGTAAGGCCGCCCAGGACTCCGCCTGACGCCGCTCCAAGACCTGCCCCTTTACCGGAATTTTTTCCTCTCCCACCTTTATTGGATGTAACTTGGGTACCTGTTTCATCTTCAATCACATTCACCTTGTTTTTATCTTTCGCAAAAACTGAGATGTCTTTCGCTTCAAAGCCTTGTTCTTTCAATTGCTGAATAGCTCTTTCTGTGTCTCCTACATGAGAAAAAACTCCGCCAATAATTTTCTTTTCCATAGATAAAAATCCTCCTTTGAATAAGTCTCTCACTTATTCAATACCCGCCATAAACTAAAATAATCTATATATGTCATATAAAGGTAATTTAAAACCATACAACAATAGAAGGGTTGGTATGGGAAAGATCAATAAACACAATAGATTTTAGAGAGATATAACAAAAATTGCTGAGCTTGAAAAAAATTCTTTGTAGGGTTGACTTTGCCAAATAAAGGATGTAGAGTTGTAATTAATTATTCTTGTTCGTTTAGGAATGAAAGAAGAAGGAACGAGTAAGTGACTTTTGTCTTGAATGAATATGCAGAGCAAAAATAGTAATATCATGTGGAATGAGTTCCACGCAGGAGGTAACAACATGTTACAAGGTAATGTTAAATGGTTCAACGCTGAAAAAGGTTTCGGATTTATTGAAGTAGAAGGTCAAGACGATGTATTCGTACATTTCTCTGCAATCCAAGGCGAAGGTTTCAAAACTCTTGAAGAAAACGAAACTGTATCTTTCGAAATCGTCGAAGGTAACCGTGGACCACAAGCAGCAAACGTTCAAAGATAAATACGAACCAAAAGGCTTCCTTAACGGGAAGTCTTTTTTTATGTTCAATTTTCTATAGTCACGGATAGACAAAAAAAGAGCACCCGGGAAGGGTGCTCTTTTACTGTTTATTCTTCATCTTCGTCGAACCATAACGGGGAATCATTTTCAACTTCGCCGTTATAATTGATTAAAATTTCTTCTCCGGCTGGAATGTCTTTATATGCATAAAACTCGAACATATCATTTTGAAAATTGATTTTATAGTTGGCGTTCGGAGTATATGAATGATTAAACATCATGCCATACCCTAAGACGAAAGCGGTATGGTGTTCGCCATATTGAAAGGCATAATCCGCTAATAATGTCTCTTCAATCTTATCGTGCTGCTCATTCGGATATGGAATGACAGGAGCTTCGTGGATCAACTCGCTTTTGGAAATATCTCTTTTCGCAAATACGCCTCGACTGAAGTCATCTTCATTTGTAAGGGCCGTTGTTTTGATTTCGATCATGTTAGTCACCTGCGCTTTCCTGCAACGAATCCTATTCCACCTTAGTTTGACAGCTATGAAGCAATAAAGCAACCTTAGTCTCATTTCAATACATAAAACTACCCCATCGAAGAGTGGTGTTTTTGAATACTCACAGCTTATCAGCGGTTCATTCGTTTGAACTGAGTAGGGGAGACATTGTGAATTTTTTTGAACACACGATTGAATGTACTTAAGGATTGATAACCGACTTCATACGCTGCTGTAGACATGTCATAGGAATGATTTTTAATGAGAGCACCGGCTTTCTGGATCCGGATCAAGTGCAAATATTCCAGAGGAGTCATTCGTTCAGATGCTTTGAATAAGCGGTGCAAATGGTATTTACTGATGTTCATTTTTAATGCCAAACGATCGAGAGACAGTTCTTCATCATAATGACTCTGTATATATTCCTTCAGTCTGGCCGCGACCTCATTGTTTGATGGGACCGATGTACGTTGGTTGGCTTCCCAGAGGCTTGAGTGAGAACCTTTGGTATGTTCCAACAATAAAAAAGCGAGCTTTTCCTCTAAGGAGAAAGCCGAATCCACACCTTCCATTGAAGCGGATTGAAACATTCCGTAAGCGGCCTTCAATAAAGGAGGAGGCGTGTCCTGGATGGGATGGAAGTCTACCACGCTAAGTGCGTCACCTGTGTGGTGTTCATACACTTTAGACAAAATATGTTGATTGAAACTGATTAACATAATTCGATTATGGTCCCCTTTAGCTTCGTGCTGGTGGCGATCACCAGGAGGGACGAGGAGGGACTGATTTTCAGCCAGTGTCTGTTTTTTATAGTTGTGAAAAGCAGATAGTTCGTTGGAAATCGGTACACTCATTTGAAAGTGGTCGTGTGTATGAGCTTCATCTGCTTCTCCATTATGTAGATCGAACAATAAGACGCCTGTGTGGTTTAAGTCTAGACGCAATTCCAATGTGTTGACCACCTCCGCAAGATTTGCCTGTCATCAGGCAAGAAGTGAATAGAGTGAACGTCTTTTTTTCCATACACTTTAGGTTACTGATATGGAAAAAGGAGAGGGTTCGTTTGATATCATACTTTAAAGATGTTTCAAGAATCATTTGGCTTCATTCAATAGGTCATGGGCTGCTGTCTTTCAATTCCATTGTGCTCTTACCCTTCCTTACTTTATATATGTACGAGCACTTTGATGAAAACTTGCTGCTTACAACGTTGGTGATCGGTGTGCAGCCCCTGACGGAGATTGTCCTCACTATAGCTCTCAGTGGTGTCATCGATCGCTGGAGGAGGAGGACGGTGTTATTGAATTCACTGCTTTTCCAGTTTGTCGCCATTTCAGGTTATGTTTTCGCCGAAGATTTATGGATGTTTGTGGTATTGGCGGTTCTTAATGGGATCGGCCGGTTTGTGTATATTCCAGCTTCAAGAGCACACATCTCACAATCTGTGCCTTTACATAAACAAACAATAACTTTCGCCTTATTAAGTACCGCATCCAGTATAGGTGCTTTGACAGCACCGGCAATCAGTGCAGGGTTTGTGGAATTCAACCACCAGTTATTGTTTGTGGTCTCATCTTTGCTCCTAGCTGGCTATTGGCTGCTATGTTTCCGTTTCCTTCCCAGGGAAGAAGGTGAGAATTCGAAAAAGGTTTCCAACAATCAGGAAAAAAGCCAATCCCCCTCTAAAATATTATGGTGGCTGGGGATGGCGATGTTACCCATAAGTCTTTACCATGCCCAGTTGGAAACGAACTGGCCGATATTCTTAAAGGAGAACCTTTTGAATTACCTGGTTGTTTTTTCTCTACTTGAGACGTTGAGCACTTTTATATTCATCGGGTTTGAAGTGTTATTAGTGAGATTAGTGAAACCGATGCCAAGGATTCGAGTGATTCAAATGGGATACTTGTTTTACGGTATTTCGTCACTTGGATTTGGGTTGTCCTATCACATAGTGGGTTTTATTTTATCACAGCTTATGTTCTGTTTGGGAGCAATCTTCACTTTGAATGCGATGCAAACACAAGTCAGCATTCTGGCACCTGATCAATTGAAAGGAAAATATTTCGCTCTTTTCGGGCTGCACTGGGATATATCCAGATCCACAGGGCCTTTTTTAGGAGGGTTACTGATGACAGCAATTGATGGTAGTGGATTATTTATCACTGTTGCTATCCTTCTCATATCAGGGGGAATCCTGCAGACGTCTGTCATAAAAAAAGTGTCAGACTACCAGCAGATGGGGGTGGATTCCAATTCGGTTTCACTATAGTATCCTTTATAAAAACCTGCTTTTTATGCTTTGAGCTATGTCTTAGCTCCGAGAGTAAATGCTCCATCAAAATCATGAGCAGACGTTTTTTAAAAATCACTATACACCAGTGTCATGACAGAATATGTGCTGCATAAATGCTTATTAAAAAGTGGATGTTACGTAATCAGATCTCAAAAATAAAACAAACTAGAGAAGAAGGAGGGATATTTATGGGTAAAAAAGCGAAGAACAAAAGTAAACAGGACCTGAAGGCTCTAAAGCGTGAAAAAGGTGCTAAGCAAGAGACCAGCCGGGATAATGAAGCATAAAACCCAGGCTTGATGCAAAAAATAAAAGAGAGGAAGCATTGCTTCCTCTCTTTTATTAATGGACTGTTCGGTAGAGGCCGACGACTTTTCCTAGTATAGAAACATCATTTAAGATAATCGGCTCCATGGTGGCGTTCTCAGGCTGTAAACGAATATGGTTCTTTTCTTTGAAGAAACGTTTGACTGTCGCTTCTTCATCTTCAGTCATAGCAACGACGATATCTCCGTTCTGAGCAGTCTGCTGCTGCCTCACAACGACCATATCACCGTCAAGAATACCTGCCTCGATCATACTCTCTCCCTGTACGATCAATACGAACGTATTTTCTTCTGACCCAGCCAAAGTATCTGGAAGCGGCACATATTCTTCTATGTTTTCAACTGCAGTAATAGGCGAACCGGCGGTAACTTTACCGATTACCGGTGCGTAGGCTGCTTCACTTCTAGGGATACTGTGGTCTTCCTCCAGTTCAATGACTTCGATCGCTCTCGGTTTTGTCGGGTCTCTTCTGATGTACCCTTTTTTCTCAAGTCTTGATAGATGACCGTGAACTGTAGAACTGGATGCGAGACCGACGGATTGACCGATTTCCCGTACTGAAGGTGGGTACCCCTTCAATAATACCTGCTCTTTTATAAAATCTAGTATTTCTTGCTGCCGCTTCGAAAGTTTGCTCATAGAATGCCACCTCGTACATAGAATTATAGTAACCACATTGTACCATGTATATTTTATAAATACAAACAAGCGTTCGAGAAAAACGGTTGACAAGAACCTATGTTCGTATATAATTGGAGTTAACAAAAGGCGAACAGAAGTTCTCAGGAACGTTCGTTCTAAAAAATGGAGGGTCTATCAAATGTTCAACAAACTATCAAAACTTGATGTCACTTATCTAGTATTGTTCGTAGCGAGTTTAGCATTACTATACTTTTCTATGGTCACAACCGGATAACTTGTATTATCCTTTTAGTCGTACTATGAAAAGAGGAGACCAGTCATCATGAAAGTAATCCTGTATTGCCGAGTCAGCACGGAAAAAGAAACGCAAGTATCTTCATTGAATAGACAAAAGCTTGAACTGACAAGAATGGCCGAACAACATGGGATGGAGATCATCGATTGTATTGAAGAACAAGCAAGCGGGTATGATATCGAACGCGAAGGGATCTACCGCGTACTTGAATATTTCTCCAACCAGGAAGCGGATACCCTGTTTATTCAGGATGAAACGAGGCTTGGACGGGGGAACACGAAAATCGCCTTATTCCATCAATTGAATAAACTTGGAATTTCTATATATTCCTTATCCCACGAAGGGGAGTTGGAGATGTCGGAGTCAGATTCAATGGTTTTGCAAATAGTAGGGGTCGTTGAAGAATATCAAAGGAAGATACATAATATGAAAATTCGCCGGGGCATGAGGAAGGCTGTTCAGGAAGGGTATAATCCCGCTGCCAACTTGTCTAATCAACACCATGCCCCGGGCAGGGAAAGAAAAGAGTTTCCTATAGAAGAAGTCGTCCGCCTTCGAAATAGTAAGCTTAGCTTCCATGATATTGCAGCTACATTGAGGGGGCTTGGGTATGATGTATCTAAAGCCACTGTCCATCGAAGGTATCAAGAGTACGTTTCACTTGAAAATAATGAATAAGAAAGTTAGGATAGAGAAGACAAGGGTCACAGGCCACTTGTCTTTTTCTTGTAAATTAACCCATCCTAATGAAAAGGGGTATGTTCCATGCTATCTCAAGACAAAATTAACCGTATAAATGAATTGGCCAATAAATCCAAGAAAGAAGATTTGACTAAATCAGAAAAAGAAGAGCAGCAAAAACTTCGCCAGGAGTATTTGAAGAGCGCTCGCAAGTCATTCAAGAACCAATTGAAAGGTGTGACTGTCGTCGATCCTGAAGGAAACGATGTGACACCTAAAAAGCTTAGAGAAATGCAGAAAAACGAAAAGAAAAATTAAAATGATACCCGTACTCCGAGAAGTACGGGTTTTGTTGTTTAAAAATTCAATATAAGGGAAAATTAGGTTAGATTCCGTTTGAATCTTTACATCACTTGTGTCTTGAGCGTTTTCATTATAGGATAATACATGGTACATATTCAGGAAATGAAAGGGGAAAAAATGTATATGGCAAACAGCCTTGAACAAACATCAATCAACACTATTCGTACTTTATCTATTGACGCAGTAGAAAAAGCCAACTCCGGACACCCAGGTATGCCGATGGGCGCAGCTCCAATGGCTTATACGCTTTGGACTAAATTCATGAACCATAACCCGAAAAACTCCAGCTGGTTCGATCGTGATCGTTTCGTGCTATCGGCAGGCCACGGATCCATGCTTTTATACAGCCTGCTCCACCTTTCAGGGTACAACGTGACAATGGATGATTTGAAATCCTTCCGTCAATGGGACTCTAAAACACCAGGGCACCCTGAATTCGGGCATACAGATGGTGTCGAAGCAACGACAGGTCCATTAGGTCAAGGAATTTCCATGGCCACTGGTATGGCAATGGCGGAAGCTCATCTTGCAGCTAAATATAATCGTGATGACTATAAAATGGTCGACCACTATACGTACGCGATCTGCGGTGATGGAGACTTGATGGAAGGGGTATCCCAGGAATCTGCCTCCCTTGCTGCTCACCTTGGTCTAGGAAAATTGATCGTCCTTTATGATTCCAACGACATCTCTCTTGATGGTGACTTGGATCGTTCCTTCAGTGAGAGCGTAGAAGACCGTTATAAAGCTTATGGCTGGCAGGTCATCCGTGTCGAAGATGGTACGGATACAGAAGAAATCGCTGCGGCAATTGAAAAAGCGAAGCAAAACACGAAACAGCCGACAATGATCGAAGTGAAAACAGTAATTGGTTACGGGGCTCCTACCAAGTCTGGTAAGTCCGCTTCACACGGTGCACCACTTGGTGAAGACGAAGCAACTAAAACGAAAGAATTCTACAAATGGGACCATGAGCCTTTCCATGTGCCGGATGAAGTATATCAAGACTTCAAGGAAAAGGTACAACAAAACGGAGAAGAAAGAGAAGAAGCATGGAACTCCCTGCTTGAACAATACAAGGAAGCTTACCCTGAACTTGGTGCTGAATTCGAAGCAGCTATCAATGGTGAACTCCCAGAAGGATGGACTGGCGAACTTCCGACGTACAAAACCGGGGAAGACAGTCCTGCGACCCGTGCAGCTTCTGGTGATGTAATCAACAGTCTTTCTAAAGCTGTACCGAATTTCTTCGGTGGAAGTGCAGACCTTGCAGGTTCAAACAAGACGATGGTGAAAGAAGAAGAAGACTTTACAAGAGAAAATTATGCCGGCCGTAACATCTGGTTCGGTGTACGTGAATTTGCCATGGCTGCTGCTTTGAATGGTATGGCACTTCACGGTGGTCTGAAAGTATATGGCGGAACATTCTTCGTCTTCAGTGACTACCTGCGCCCAGCGCTTCGTCTATCCGCATTGATGAATCTTCCGGTTAACTATGTGTTCACCCACGATTCTGTAGCGGTTGGTGAAGATGGCCCTACCCACGAGCCGATCGAACAGCTGCCTTCTCTACGTGCGATGCCGAATCTTTCTGTCATCCGCCCAGCGGACGGAAATGAAACAAGTGCTGCTTGGAGAGTCGCGCTGGAATCCAACACGACTCCAAACGCACTTGTATTGACTCGACAAGGCCTGCCTACACTAGAAGGTACAGAAGAGCACGCATACGAAGGTGTGAAACGTGGCGCTTATATCTTGAGCGATTCAGATAAAGAACAACCGGATGCAATCCTTCTTGCTTCTGGTTCAGAAGTGCAATTGATCGTTGAAGCTCAAAAGCAGTTGAAGAAGAATGGCTATGACGTCCGCGTCGTAAGTGTTCCATCCTTCGACCGATTTGAAGCACAGGATGCGGAGTATAAAGAAAAAGTACTTCCATCAAGCGTACGTCAACGTCTGGCCGTCGAAATGGCTGCTTCCTTCGGTTGGGAGCGTTATGTCGGACTGGACGGTACCGTGATCGGAATCGATAAGTTCGGTGCATCTGCACCAGGAAACACTGTAATTGAAAATTACGGTTTCACTGTTGATAATGTTGTTAAACACGCGGAAAACTTAATGAAGTAATATGATGATAAGCTGCCGGTATACCGGCAGCTTATTTTTTATTAGTAGCTTAAAAAAGACGGCTCTGGTTCTTTCGACAAAAAACGAATCCTTGAACAAGCATAAAGTGACAGAAAACCTGTAACGACTCTCGTTATAATACGGAAAAGGGGAGGGAAGACCGATGCAGTTCATTATTTTTTCTATCAAAAAAGAGATTGCCAGCCAATATTACTATAAAGTAGATTTGATGAAGCGTTTTTTTGAAGAGATTTTAAATAATCCACAATCATTCATCTATATACGGCAGTTATCTTATATTACGGATTTATTTCCCTTCCAAGAGTGGTTAGAAGAGCATTCCCCTGTGAAAAAACAGTTAAAAAACAAGATGTCTTATCGTTCATCTCTTTTCGAGAAGGCTCTTCCCTATGGTATAATGGAGCCAAAGAACTACTGTTGTCTTTTTCAGTGTGATAACCTTCTGCAGGCAGAACAAATGGTGTTTGATCCCTTGCGGAAATCTTCCCATGCATTTTACATCATGGAAGCTACCGGTGAGTATTACGGATGGATCTCTCCAAAAGTCGGTCAGAGGTTATTATCGTAAAACCCCTATTGTATTTCAGTGAACGTTTTACTATACTGTTATGGGAGACAACACGAAGGAGGAAGACGAAGACATGACTTTGGGGATCGTTTGGGTTATCATCATTGCCCTTTTAGCCCTTGTCGGTGGAGCCGCGCTAGGCTTTTTCATCGCAAGAAAGTATATGATGAACTATCTTAAGAAAAACCCGCCAATCAACGAACAAATGCTGCGCACATTGATGATGCAGATGGGGCAGAAGCCTTCACAGAAGAAAATCAATCAAATGATGCGTTCCATGAACAATCAAATGAAATAATAGTACAGTTTTCCTAAGGAAGACTGGATCTGAAACCCGACCACCTTTTCTCATCCATCTTGAGAAAAGGTGGTTTTTTTATTTTGTAAGCCAGCATACGTTAACAAAACTCTCTGGAGGAAATCCTCAATATTTGTCGAATTTAATAATGTAAAAGAAGGGGGGATTTGTATGGAATATCATTTAGGTCTGCCCGGTACCAAGCCCGTCAAACCAATTCAGCAAGTATTGGCTGAAAATCAGTATGCAAGCAGGTTTTATGAGCAGATCGTCCGTATGATTTGTGATTTTGAAAAAGAATTGGACCCTGATCATGAAGTGGGGGCGAGGCTGGTTTCGTTTGGTCAAGCAGTACAATTCCACATCCAAGGTCTCAGTTACCAAAACCCCAGCTTGATTACGTTTTATGGATATTTAGAAAGTGGAGCAAAAGTTGAATTGATTCAACATGTCAGTCAAATCAGCTTCCTGTTAATGTCCCTTCCGAAACAGGAGCAAAATGAACCTGCCAGGCGGATCGGGTTTCAATTGAAAGAAAAAAATTCATAAAAAAGGGTGTCTTCACGTAAAATCATACTCCTAAATTGTACTAAGAGGTGGTTAAGGTCTCTTTTCGATGTTGTTAGAGGGGCTCTTACACACCTCTTTTTATGGAGGAAGTCTCACAAGCTCTGTCAGGTTTTCAATCTTTCTTCCGCATAAACATGGCCCATAACGAGTACACAAACTTTGTATGGAGCTATCGTCCTAATCATCCATCCTCCAGTTAGGGGAAACGTGAATTCACAACAAATATGAAAGTATAAGCGAAACGCGATATATCACATAAGTTCACAGTACGTTCATCGTTTTTCAAGAAGATGTCTGGTACAATGGATTTCTAGATTAGCATTGGAGGATTGACCTATGTCAGATATCAACATATTTTTAGCGTTCGGAGCAGGGTTTCTATCCTTTATATCTCCATGCGTCCTGCCTTTGTACCCAGCGTTCCTTTCCTACATCACAGGAATGAGCGTCAATGAATTGACAGAAGATAATGGCATGTTGAAGCGTCGGAGCCTGATTCATACCATTCTGTTTTTGTTAGGTTTCACGACCATCTTTTTAATCATCGGATTTTCAGGATCCTTTCTATCTCAATTTCTCATTCAAAACGAAACGATCATTCGCCGCTTAGGTGCAATTCTGATTATCTTTTTCGGGTTTGTCATCATCGGCGTATTCAATTTCCAATTCTTGATGAAAGATCGCAAAATCACATTCAAAAACCGACCGGCCGGTTATCTGGGTTCTTTTCTGATCGGTCTCACTTTTTCACTAGGCTGGACCCCATGTACAGGGCCGATATTATCCGCCGTGCTCGTCCTTGCCGCAGACAGCCCTGATCTGTTTTTGGTCATGATGCTTTCCTATTCAATGGGCTTTTCGCTTCCATTCTTGATTATGTCTTTCTTCATAGGAAAGATGAATTGGATCAAAAGACACAGCTCGAAAATCGTCAAAATTGGCGGTTATATTATGATTTTTATGGGAATCGCGTTATACTTTGATTGGATGACCAAACTCACTTCTTATCTCATCGGTTTGTTTGGTGGATTCCAAGGGTTCTGAATCATGGATTTCTGAACGATTTTATATTATGATAGAACTATTGATAAAGAAAAAAGGAGTATAGGTATGACCCGTACAAACGACATCATTCTTAGAGCTACGACAACACTAATCGCCTTTATACTACTAGGGTTTTCCATTTACTTATTCTTTGCAGGACACAATGCACCTGGTGGTGGTTTCATCGGGGGCTTGATGACTTCTGCTGCATTCGTGCTGATGTATATGGCCTATGGGTTTAAAGCGATGGAAAAAATTCTACGAATCAATTTCCGCTTTGTCATCCCTGTCGGATTGATCATTGCACTGGCCACAGGTATTGGATCCTTTGTATTCGGCCAACCGTTCCTGAGTCAAACGTTTGCTTATTTCCAATTGCCGGTCCTAGGTAAGACGGAGTTGGCAACTGCTTTATTATTCGACTTAGGTGTATACTTAACTGTTATCGGTGTGACGATGACGATTATCTTGACCATTGCCAACGATCATGAGTAACGAAAAGGCATATCATTATGGTATGCCTTTAAATTTGGGATTTGGACAGAATAGAAAGAGTGAAATGATATGTTTTGGTTGATTATAAGTACGATCGGAGCGGCTTGTATGGCTACAGGAATGATTTTTTTGAGGCTGAGGGCTGCTAAACGTCCTGCAAGTGTCAGAAAGATCATCCTGCCTCCTATGTTCATGAGTACGGGAGCATTGATGTTCGTCATTCCAATGTTCCGGGTAGAATGGATCCAAGTGCTTGAAGCGTTTTCTGTAGGCGTTCTGTTTTCATTTTTATTGATTCGGACCTCCAAGTTTGAAGTGCGTGGGGATCATATTTACTTGAAGCCTTCGAGAGCATTTATCTTTATTCTGTTCGGCTTACTGATCTTGAGGATTGTCCTGAAACTGGTCATCGGACAAACCGTCTCATTCGGTGAAACGAGCGGAATGTTTTTCTTGTTGGCGTTCGGTATGATTTTGACTTGGAGGATTGCGATGCTGAAGCAATTCTTACAACTTGAAAAAAAGCTGCAAAGGAAAAAGGACCTAGCTTAACGGCTAGGTCCTTTTTAACGTTCTAATAAAGATTCATAAGGCTCGAAATCGATCTCTTTTTCCTCGAGTTTTTTTATCAAAAACTTGTGGTCGCGTTTCGGAGTCGCTTTTATATATCCTTCAATCAGAATATCTTGTGTAATTTTCTTTTTCTTCTTTTCCAATGCAATTTGACCGATCCGGCCCGCAATTTTTTGTCTGGCAACGTCCCGGAATATTTCCGGTACCGGGGAAACCAGTTCTTCCAATAAGTCTTTTTGCTCCTGGGACCACATGTTTCGCGTCTGATCGACGTAATATTCTTCCCAGTCGATAATTGATTTTCCATCCTCTTTCGGCAGGCGTTTGAGAAACTTACGGAACATGAAATATCCGCCAATACTCATCAGCCCGACCATGATGACGATCCACCCGACGATAAAGAGGGCAAACCCACCTGACATATGATCACCTGTTTCATTTTCTAAGTAAAGATTTTAATCTAAATCAATTATAAAAGGTACATCTCGGAAATACAAGCATAGCTGCACGAAAGGGGGGAGAGGGGAAAGCGTAGTCCGGATTTTCAGAAAAATTCTACACATTCATTTTACTTATAAATCGTTTTCATTTACAATAAAAGTTGGGATTTGTGACTTTGTTGCTGAATAAAGCGCAAATTGTAGAATTTGGGGAATGGGGAACCGTTCAAACGTGTTCACCCATTGAATATTGATGAGGGGGTAAAAAAGGAATATGGCTAGCAATGCATATAATGCTCGCAAACAATTTGACCTAAACGGCCAAACGTACAACTATTACGACTTGAAAGCCTTAGAAGATGCGGGACACGGTAAGATTTCCCGTCTGCCTTTCTCCATCCGTATCCTTCTGGAATCTCTTTTACGTCAACACGACGGACGTGTCATCAAGGATGAGCACGTAGAGAGTCTAGCAAACTGGGGGACTGAAAACTCTAAAGGGGAAGACGTACCATTCAAACCTTCTCGTGTAATTTTGCAGGACTTCACTGGTGTTCCAGCTGTCGTCGACCTTGCATCCTTGCGAAAAGCGATGGTTGATATGGGTGGCAGCCCGGATAAAATCAACCCGGAAGTTCCAGTCGATCTTGTCATTGACCACTCTGTACAAGTAGACAAATACGGGACTCCTGATGCTTTGAACATCAACATGGAGTTAGAATTCGAACGTAACCAAGAACGCTATGAATTCCTTCACTGGGCTCAGAAAGCCTTTGATAACTACCGTGCGGTTCCACCTGCAACTGGAATCGTTCACCAAGTAAACCTTGAATACATCGCCAATGTCGTTCATGCTGCAGAAAATGGCGACGGCACACATGATACTTATCCAGATACACTCGTCGGTACCGACTCACATACTACAATGATCAATGGTCTTGGTGTCCTTGGCTGGGGTGTTGGTGGTATTGAAGCAGAAGCAGGAATGCTTGGACAGCCTTCATACTTCCCGGCTCCGGAAGTCATCGGTGTTAAACTGAATGGAAGCTTCCCACAAGGCACGACAGCGACGGACTTGGCATTGAAAGTAACGCAGAAACTGCGTGAACAAAATGTTGTAGGCAAGTTTGTCGAATTCTTTGGACCTGGTCTTCAGGAAATGCCGTTGGCGGATCGTGCGACGATCTCAAACATGGCGCCTGAATACGGTGCGACTTGTGGTTTCTTCCCGATTGATGGAGAAACACTTGAATACCTACGCCTGACTGGGCGCAGCGAAGAACAGATTCAACTTGTAGAAGAATACTGCAAGAAGAACAGTCTTTGGTATGATCCTTCTTATCAGGATCCAGAATTCACTTCACTTGTTGAAATCAATCTTGAGGAACTGGAACCGAACTTGTCCGGTCCAAAACGTCCACAAGACTTGATTCCTCTATCTCAGATGAAAGAGTCCTTTGAAAAAGCGATCACCGGCCCGGCTGGTAACCACGGATTTGGACTGGATAAATCTGAGTTTGACAAAGAAGTAGAAGTACAGTTTGAAAATGGCGATAAAACGGTCATGAAAACAGGTGCACTTGCAATTGCTGCGATTACTTCCTGTACAAACACTTCCAACCCTCACGTTATGCTGGGCGCGGGTCTTGTCGCGAAAAAAGCGGTTGATAAAGGCCTAGACGTTCCTGAATACGTGAAGACATCCTTGGCGCCAGGATCGAAAGTAGTTACACGCTACCTTGAAGATTCCGGTCTGATGGATTACTTGAACACACTTGGATTCAACCTTGTAGGTTATGGTTGTACGACATGTATCGGTAACTCCGGTCCACTACTGCCTGAAATTGAAAAAGCGATTGCAGACAGTGATCTGACTGTTTCATCAGTCCTTTCCGGTAACCGTAACTTCGAAGGACGTATTCACCCGCTCGTAAAAGCGAACTATTTGGCATCACCGCCACTTGTTGTCGCTTATGCGCTTGCAGGTACAGTGGATATCGACCTTAAAAACGATCCGCTTGGAAAAGATAAAGATGGAAACAACGTTTACTTCGACGATATCTGGCCATCTCAGGAGGAGATTAAAGAGGAAATTTCACGTGTCGTTACACCGGAAATCTTCCGTAAAGAATACGAAAGCGTGTTCAACTCCAATGAGAAATGGAATGAAATCGATACGACAGATGAGCCGTTGTACGATTGGGATGAAAGCTCTACGTATATTCAGAATCCACCATTCTTCGAAGGTTTATCCAGCGATCCTGAAACGGTCAAACCGCTTAATGGAATGCGCGTAATTGGGAAGTTCGGTGATTCTGTAACGACTGACCACATTTCTCCAGCAGGTGCGATTCCTAAGGATATGCCTGCCGGCGAATACTTGCAGGAAAATAACGTAAGTCCACGTAACTTCAACTCTTACGGTTCCCGCCGTGGTAACCACGAAGTTATGATGCGTGGTACGTTCGCCAACATCCGTATCCGTAACGAGCTGGCTCCTGGTACAGAAGGTGGCTTCACCACTTACTGGCCGACAGAAGAAGTCATGCCGATTTATACTGCTGCCATGAAGTATCAACAAGATGATACACCATTGATGGTTATTGCAGGTAACGATTACGGTATGGGAAGCTCCCGTGACTGGGCGGCGAAAGGTACCGATCTACTCGGTATCAAGACTGTCATCGCTGAAAGCTTTGAGCGTATCCACCGTTCAAACCTTGTTATGATGGGAGTTCTACCTCTTCAATTCAAAGATGAGGATTCCGTTGAATCCCTTGGATTGACAGGACGTGAAACGTTTGGTGTTGAAATTGGTGAAGACGTTAAACCTCATGACCTTGTCAAAGTCACTGCGACAAGCGAAGATGGAGATAAGAAAGAATTTGAAGTCGTCGCTCGTTTCGATAGTGAAGTTGAAGTAGACTACTACCGTCATGGTGGTATCCTTCAAATGGTTCTACGTAACAAATTGAACTAAGAAATGCTGATAAAGCTGCCCTTAAAGGGCAGCTTTTATTTTTTGAACATTTTATTGCTTTTGAAACGAATACCTTTACAAAATCATTGATGCTTCTATATTCTTAAAGTATAGAATAAAATGGATGTGGACGTAGGGAAATAAATTTAGAAGGACAAGAGGGTGACAAATCCTTAGTGTTTTGTCCGTCCCTCAATTCTTTGGACAAGCAATAATTATAAAGGATAATTTATTCAGATGTATCGTTTATTTAGACTTCTCTCATGCGGGAGGAGTCATAGGAGGAAAGAATATGGTCAAAAGAATCCTCGCTGGAGTTTTGCTGCTTAGTCTTTTGGCAGTAGCTGTATATAGTTTGCTGGATGAGAAGAAATCTGAAAGTACAGAAGCAGATAATGAAGCGGAAATTCAGCAAGAAGAAGACGGATCTTCATCTAAAGGGGCAGGTATGGTTTCCCCGAATGCGCCCGAAGGATTGAAAGTCGGGGAAAAAGCTCCGGACTTTACACTAGAAACGCTGAATGGGGAAACCGTGAACCTTTCGGAGTTGAAAGGGAAAAAAGTATTCATTAATTTCTGGGCGACCTGGTGTCCGCCATGTCGTGAGGAAATGCCCGAAATGGAAAAATTCCATCAAGAGTACGGGGATGAAGTTGAAGTGTTGGCTATCAATTCAACAGGGGCTGAAAAGAACATTGAAAAGGTAGAATCTTATGTGCAGGAAGGTGGATACACATTCCCGATTCTGCTTGACCCTGATCTTGAAATGAATCAAATTTATCAAGCGATTTCCATACCGACAACGTATTTTATAGGTACAGATGGTGTCATTCAGCAGCCAAGAAAAGTTGGTCCGATGACATATGATTTTATGGTTGAAATGAAGGAAAAGTTAAATTAGGAATAATTTTCATTTTATTGGGAATCCTTATCATAAAAAGGAGAGATTCCCATGAGAAAAATTCAATCCATATCTTTCGAAGAACGTGTGAAAGAAAACATCCGTTCCATCAAAGAAGATCAGAAATTGATGGATGCCATCGATGAGCGAATTGAAAAACGTCATTATGATAAAATCAAGCAAATCCCATCATAACCTGGTGGGATTTGCTTTTTTGTATCTGCTTAACTTACGAGCCATTTTATTCTTTATTCGGTTTGAAGGTTTATGAACAAAAAAAACATTTCACATATAAACAACCACAAACTTTCAATCGTTCATAAAACACCAACCGCACCCATAAACGTTAAGAACCGGTCATCTTTTTCCAGAATCACTCACGGTCATTTCCGGTCATCCATCATGTGTAACCACTTGACTCACAACAATTCCTGGCATCCGTTTTTCAAAGAATAAAACCATCGTTCAAGGGAAAAGTAACCGATGACTCGCTTAATTTGTTGAGTCGATTTCAATTCCAGGAGGCTGACGACATGTCCCATAAACAACAACACATGGCGAACCAAAAACCGAATCCGGATAACCGGGCAGATAACGTAGATAAATTACAGGAAAAGGTGACGAACACAATTGAGAATATTGAAGCGTCACATGATTCCATGCAGTTTGCTACTGAAGAAGAAAAACAGAACATCGAAGCTAAAAACAAACGTAGAAACCAATCGATTGAAGCCATGCGCCAAGAAATCAAGGATGAAGCGCGAAATCAACAATATTAAACAAGTCATTAGTAACCGCTCCTTTAATGGGGCGGTTTTTACATAACCCTTTTCTGCAATCAAGTCCGTCTACATCATCAGCTGAATATGGTAAAATGAGTAACGGTGATAGGAAAGGAAGTGATTGTGATGAACGAAGCACTGAAGCAATGGACAAGTTTAAACCAGCAACCACCGATTTCTGAGGTGGAAGCACTCAGATATTTGAATGACCATGAAGTTGAAGACTCAGAATTGAAGGCACTATTATACGTAACGCTTGCCTATCATCGAATCAAACGTCATCCCGAACAAGATTCCTTAGCGGATCAGTTCATAGATGAAGCAAGAACGATTGATAAACATAACTCTATAGTCAATGACTTATATGAATCGAAACAAATGATGCAAGCCTATACCTTATTGAAACGCACGCCGTTGGAGCAATGGGTTCTCCACGAAACCGATCATGATTCGGCGAAAGCGAAGAAAGCCAAAGCCATCTACTCGGATGTGAAGGACTTGAGAGAACAGTGGAATCAGGATCTGGCAGAAAAAACGATCGTCGATGCCACCAGCCGGCTGAATTTATATAAGGATGTTTTTGAGCAATTGACGGAATTGGAAGAAATGCTGGATGAGGCGATTTCATCGATTGAAAACCGTCGTATCCGGATTCCTGTCCGCGCCATAAATGAACGTACGCGCAAGCTTTCCGATGATCGGGATGAATTGTATAAAAAGCTTCCATCGTTTTTAACTGATCGATCCAATCAAAATCCGTTGGAATCCTTCGATCAAATGGTCGGTTTGCACGATGTAAAAGCTTATATCAAAAGGTATTACCACTTTTTGAAATACCAGCAGCAACGAAAAAGCTTCGGTTTTTCCATGGTGGATGAACCGGGGCTGCACATGATCATTACCGGAAATCCGGGAACTGGTAAAACGACAATTGCTCGTCTCTTGGCGAACATTTATCACGAACTTGGAATTTTAGATACGAAAGAAGTTGTGGAAGTGAATCGCTCTCACTTGGTCGGTTCCTACGTCGGTCAAAGTGAGGAGAACACGATGAATTATGTGAAGCAGGCTATCGGTGGTGTTCTATTCATCGATGAAGCCTACAGCTTGAAACGCGAAGGGCAGACGGGGAATGATTATGGCCAGGCGGTCATCGATACGCTGGTATCAGCGATGACAGGGAAGGAATATGGAGGCAAATTCGCTGTCATTTTAGCTGGTTATCCTGAGGAGATGCGTCAATTCCTTTGGTCGAACCCTGGACTGAGAAGCCGTTTCCCTGAGCAGAACCACATTCAATTGCCGGATTACAAAATGGATGAATTGATCACCATTGCAGAACAAGCGGCTATCGATAATGATTTCTTTTTCACTGAGGAAGCACTGACGGAATTCAATTCCCTGATTGATCGTGAAAGGGTGGATGACTCGTTCGGCAATGCGAGGACTGTGAAAAACCTTGTCATGAAAACAGTGTTCCAAAAAGGGGCTCAAGAAGCGCAGAGGGACAAACATCACTGGCTGGATCACATGCGTATTGATGTGGATGACCTTGAGTGGGATCGACATTCAGATGAAAACGAGAGGTCACCGATGGAACGCTTGGATGAATTGATCGGCTTGAAAAATGTGAAACAGGAAGTTCGTAAATTATCCTCTTTCGTCCAGGCGCAGCAAAAGAGGAAGGAACGCGGATATCCCGTCGTACCGATCCAACTGCACTCAGTATTTTCAGGAAATCCTGGAACAGGTAAAACTACGGTGGCAGAGATTTATGCGGACGTATTGAAAGAGTGCGGCCTCTTGAAGCGTGGGCATATGGTTGTCGTTTCAAGGAGTGATCTTGTCGCGGGCTATGTCGGTCAAACGGCTATGAAAACGAAGAAGAAAATCAGGGAAGCGCTGGGAGGCGTCCTGTTTATCGATGAAGCATATTCCTTGTACAACGGTGGAAGGGATGACTTCGGAAAAGAGGCGATAGAGACGATCGTCGACGAAATGACCAGGCATAATGAAAATCTTGTCGTCATTTTAGCTGGATACCAACGAGAAATGGAACAATTGGTAGAAAGTAATCCGGGGCTGTCATCCCGCTTCAAAAAATACTTCCACTTCCCTGACTACGAAGAGAAGGAACTGCTTGAAATGACGCATTACCAAGCGGAACAGTATGGCTATCATTTCAATGAGTGGGCTGAATCCTTCCTTCTTGAAAAATACACGGATCACAACGTCCGTGGCAATGGACGGTTTATCAATAACCTCGTCAATGAAGCGATTCAATACCAGGCGATCCGCGTCATGGAAGATGAAGTGGATGATATGAATGAATTAGAGCTCGTCGATTTGGAAAAAGCGTGGAATGCAGTACGGAGGGAGTCCTGATATGAAAGTCGTAGAAATTCCGATTCAAGTTAGGTACCAGGAAACAGATATGATGGGGGTCGTCTATCATGCCAACTATTTAGTGTGGTTTGAAATCGGTCGTACATCATTCATAGAATCCCTTGGGTTCAAATATGCGGAAATCGAAAATCAAGGGGTCGTTTCGCCGGTCATTGATGCGAATGTCAGTTTTAAAAACCCGGTTCGATATGGCGACCCTGTCCATGTGAAAACCTGGGTGGAGAGCTATGATGGACTTAGAGTCACATATGGTTATGAAGTCGTGCACGAGAATGGTCAAACGGCGGTTTCTGGTGAAACGAAACACGTGATTGTTAAGAAAGACAACTTCCGGCCGGTGTCAATACGGAGAAGTTTTCCTGAATGGCATGAAGCTTACGTGAGCGCGATGGAGTCTGATTCCTGATGGCTTTCGGTGTGAAGAGGGAAGAATTGATGGACTGGAAAAAACGTGTGCAATCTGGAGAAATTGCGATTTTGACCCATTTTTGGATCGATGATCGATTCCCTGGATGTGACACTGTCACGAAAGTAGGCTGCTCCGACATCGAAAAGTTGCGAAAATGGGGAGCCCAGTATGGATTGCACCCGGGATGGATTCATTACGACCCGCGTTTTCCTCACTTTGACTTATTCGGCGAAAGACAGTATGAAATCTTGAAAAAAGAAGAAAAATGGGACCAGATCGAACGGTTTTCATTGGATAATTAATAAAAGCCCGATTCCAAATAGAGGAATCGGGCTTTTTTTTATTAACCGGCCATCACTTTTTCCATGGCACCGGGCATTTCCACTTCACGCTGCTCGAACACTTTCTTCGTAACCTTGAGAGCGTTCAAAACACTAGGGAAACCTGTGTATGGAATCAAGTGCAGGATAGATTCCACGATTTCAGTAGGTGTAAGACCTGAGGTCAATGCTGTGTTCACGTGTAATTCAATTTGAGGTTCTCTGCCCTGAGTGATCAATGATGATAAAGTGACGAGTGCTCTTTGTTTGTTATCAAGTCCTGGTCTGGAGTAAATATCTCCATAAGCGAACTCGATGATATATTTTCCGATGTCAGGGGCAATCTCACCAAGTTCTTCTGAAATTTTATGGTGAGTAGAAACCCCATCATCTGATGATAATGTGAATTCGTTCAGTTTATCTAATCCTTTTTGGTAACGATCGGTTGTCAACGTTAGCCTCCTGTTCTTGGGTGTCTTATTTTTTCTGTTTAGGTGGGTACGTCTGTTTCAATAAGTGATCCAGAACGTCTTTTCTCAAATCTTCGTCCAGCGGGGCCAGACCGAAAATTTCGGAAAACCATAAGCCGTCGGCTGCCAGTCGTAAAATGGTCGCCTGAACGGGGTCGATTCCGTCATTTGCTATATTTTCCTGCCAGTTATTGTACGTTTGCTGCAAAGGTTTGAGTAAGTCGGAGTTTACTCCATGGGCCGCCAGCATCCCTGCGCTCGTTTCCGTATTTTTTAAACTTTGATCATACGTAGCTTTTATAAAAGCGCGTGTCCATTTCCCTTTGGAGTTGATGTCATCAGTGACGGCATTTTCAACATTGGTCCGATAAATGTTATTCATATGCAGGACGAGCCCTTCAATTAACGCTTCCTTACTTTTGAAGTGATAAAGAAGTCCTCCCTTGCTGACCTCTGCTTCCTCGGCGACAGCATCGAGTGTGAGGGCATCAATGCCCCGGTTGTGAACGATGAGTGCTGCCGCTTCTAGAATCTTATTCCTTTTCGATTGTCTTGGCATTGATGATCCCTCGCTTTATTTGTAATTAATCTCACCATATATTACCACTAGCACATAGGGCTTTCAATTTAAAAGTAAACGAATGAGTAAAGTAATATGGAAAGTTAATGTTTTTCGCAGGAACTAGGTAACCCAATTTGATACTATACAATCCAGACGGTTTAAAATCAAGCGATAGTCCAGGTTTAGTTATAGACGTCTCTGTGTGAAATGTCCTCCCTGGACGACTGTGGTGTATTGCGCTCGCATGGAGCGGAATATTCTATATTGTATTAAAGGTGCAGCAAAGAAAACTTGTGAGATCAGGTGGAGATATAAGCGGGCTTTATACTAATGATTTTCTACTAAAAAAAGATTTGTATAAGCTGTTGAAAATAAACAGTCCGGATGGTATAGTTTCAACTGGTATTGATCAAACGCATTCGAAAATAGTTATACAAAAAACTTCAAGGAGGAATTACGCATGAAAAACAAAGTATTGTTAACCGCAGCAGTCACAGGTGCCGGGGATACCGTGAAAAAGAACCCGAATGTCCCTGTGACACCGAAAGAAATTGCTGAATCCGCAATTGCTTCTGCAAAAGCTGGAGCTTCTGTCGCTCACGTCCATGCGCGTGACCCGGAGACTGGAGGAATCAGTCATAATGTCGAACACTATCGTGAAATTGTCGACCGAATCCGTGAGTCTGAAACGGATGTCATCATAAATATCACTTCTGGCGGAGGTGGAGATTTCATCCCGAGCCTTCAAACTCCAGCAGCTGGGGGGGACGGCACGGACATTCAGACACCGGAACAACGTCATGAGCCTGTAGGTGAACTTCTTCCTGAAATGTGCACATTGGATTGTGGAAGTACCAATTTCGGCAACATGATTTATATGAGCCCGACCGACTGGCTTCGCGAACAGGCGAAACTTGTACAGGAAAGTGGTGTGAAACCTGAACTGGAATGCTTCGACACCGGTCATATCCGTTTTGCGAAGCAGCTGATCCATGAAGGTCTCGTTGATGGTGATCCAATGTTCCAATTCTGCCTTGGAATTCCTTGGGGAGCTGAAGCTGATGCTGAAACGATGATGTATATGAAGAATCGTCTACCTGAGGATGCCCATTGGTCTGCGTTCGGAATCGGTCGCATGCAGTTCCCGATGGCAGCGCAGGCGGCACAGCTTGGTGGAAATATCCGTGTCGGTCTTGAAGACAACATTTATTTATCCAAAGGGGTACTAGCAAGCAATGAACAGCTTGTCGATAAAGCCGTCCAGCAACTATCCGCTCATGACATGGAACCGATGAGCCCACAGGAAGCAAGGGACTATTTCAAACTACGCAACCCACATGGAGGGAAGTAAAATGACAGCAGAGATCAAAAAAGTAGCCGTAGTCGGAACAGGAGTCATTGGTAATGGGTGGATCACCCGTTTTCTAGCTAAAGGATATGACGTCATCGCCACCGATCCCGCTGAAGGTGCCGAGGAAAGAATGCACAAAGCTGTAGAGCAGTCATGGCCGTATGTCGAAGAACTTGGCCTTGCAGAAGGTGCTTCCAAAGAAAGGCTCACTTTTACAGACAATCTTGAAGAAGCCGTAAAAGAGGCGGATTTCATTCAAGAAAACGTACCGGAAGTGGAAGATCTGAAACAGAAAGTCCTTCAAGACATCGACCGTCATTCCAAACCGGATGCGTTGATCGGCTCAAGTACTTCAGGAATCATGCCTTCTGAACTGCAGGCTCATTTTGAAAACCCTGAACGATTCGTCGTGGCACACCCTTTCCATCCTGTTTATATCCTTCCACTCGTCGAAGTGGTTCCTGGAAAATCTACGACGAAAGAAAATACGGATCGTGCAAAAACGTTCTTTGAAGGCTTGAATATGAAAGCATTGATAGTCCGTAATGAAATCGAAGGTCATATCGCGGACCGTTTGATCGAAGCGCTTTGGCGTGAATCCCTTCATATCGTCAATGAAGGAATTGCGACAACAGAAGAAGTCGACCAGGCCTTCATTTATGGTGCAGGTATGCGTTATGCCCAGTACGGACCATTCCTTACGTTCCACCTGGCTGGTGGAGAAGGCGGCATGCGCCATATGTTGAAACAATTCGGCCCTGCATTGAAAAAGCCTTGGACGAAACTTGTTGCTCCTGAATTGTCGGACGAACTGTATGATAAAGTCGTTTCCGGCTGTGAACATCAATCCGGCGACATGTCCATGTCAGACTTGGACAAAAACCGAAATGAGTTCCTCGTTCGTTTGATGGACCTTGTCCAGGAATACTGGCCTGAAGATCAAAGCAAGAAGAAAGAAACTACGGAGGTGTAAAGGATGACGACTCCTTTTCATTATCCATTCACCGTCAAAAAGGATTGGGTCGATTACAATGGTCACATGAATGACGCAGAATATGTCCGTGCGTTCAGTCTTGCAACAGATGCTTTCATGGATTTCATCGGTTTGGATGAGAATGGACGAAGAGAGCATTCTTACACCATTTTCACCCTGGAAACCCATACCTGCTATTTGAAAGAAGCGCATGAAGGAGAGCCGCTGGCCATTAATAGTCAGTTGCTTGATGTCGATGAGAAGCGGATTCATCAAATCTCTTTCATGGAAAATGAAAACGGTGATGTAATCGCCACATATGAACAGATGTTGATGGGCATCGATCAGAACTCCGGCCGTCCAGCCCCGTTCCCAGAACCGGTAGAACGGACGATTCATGCCATCTATTCCGAGGATGAAAATAAAGCAAAACCAAAACAGGCAGGAAGAACGATCGGAATCCGCCGTAAAAAGTGATAAAAAGCCTGGCTTTCAAAAGGAAGCCAGGCTTTTTTTTATGTTTAATTTTATTATTGTTTAAGATTAGCAGAAATTACATAGCAATGAAAGATCTTAATATGGAAGAACTTATTACCTGGATATTTAATCAGTAACATCAATGAAAAACACTGGAACAGCAGGAAACAATATTGCATTTAATCTTTATGACATCTTTATTACAATTAAATTACATAATGAGAAGAGAGATATAATAGATCTCTCTTTTTTTTGGTGGAGGTATTGTGGGAGGATATGCCTCTTATGAAATAGATAAACTTAAACAAAAGGCATTTAGACATTTTGGTTTTTAGGATGGTAAAAATATTGAACTATGCTAGGCATGTATTGTTTCTAATAGTAATTGGAGCTAGCACTTTATTAATGGTATCTATAGAGAATAGGGATAGTTTATTATCCTCTACAATTAGCTCTTTTACTGCTTCTTTGATTTATTTGTTCTATATTTTCTCACATATTACTATTGTATGGAGAATTATGGGCTCTATAGTAATGTTTCTACTCTTTTTCATCACAATACATTTTGAATTTGGAGTGCATTATTTTATACAACTAATATTAATTGTGATAATAATGTTTTGTTTTTACTCTTTACCACCAAAGAAAAGAGAACAAATATAATTGATGTAAAAGACCTGGAGCAATATACAAATAAAGGGCTGTCTAGGAGGGGATAAGTTCTTCACTTTTGGATATTCCTTTTTATTTTGGCTTTGTTAAACGTTGGTGTTGATATTTATAGAAATAACATAATTTCCAATTATTTAGAAGTCATGTGCTGAATTATTGTCAGTTTTGGAATAGGAACTCTATGGGGTGTTTTACATGTTGATAGTTGGCGAGATGCAGCACCAAATAATTTATTCTTAGGAGCAGCATCTGGGTTTTTAGCAGCTGGGCTGATGGCTAACCCAAATGGTTTAGGAGAAGTTGGAGCTGGAGTTGCCGTAGGATTACTTACAGGAGCCGTAAACGGATGGCATAAATCCACTACTTGAAAAAAATACTGCGATGGTATATATGGGTTGTTAGAGTAAGAGAGGAGTATAAATATGAATAGTATTCCATTATATGTATGGGGGGTATTAGGTATCTTTGGGTTTAATGGAGTACTTGGTTATTATCTGTGGAAGAAACCTGAATCAAAACCGTATTACATTTATTCAATAATCGTTTTGAATATTTCTTCTGTATCTGCCATTATTTCACCTTTAGTTAAACAGCCTTTCCTAAAATACTTGCAGATAGGAAATATAATTCTTTTGCTTCTTTATATTATAAGCATTTTCGTAATAGTGGTTGTTTATAATGTAAAACATGAGAATGACGATTGGTTTTCTTAAAAATGGTGCATAGCAACTCATGTTAAAAAATAAAGGGAAGAAACACCAAATGGTGTTTCTTCCCTTTAAATAATGGTGTTAATACACCAAAAACTTGTTCAATAAAAGCTATAGAAGTGAATGATGAGTATGTCTTTGTTCCAGATCAAACTTACGAAGCAAATCCTAAATCAAATACAGAAAGTTCCGCACCTTCCAAAGAATCAACAATGACACGTTCAATTATTGGAGGTGCTATAGAAGGTACAGTTGGTAGTGGTAAACGTGCAATGGAAAAGAAAGTATCAGTATACAGGCATAAAGAACCTGATCCTGATAATGCAAATCGGTCTATTCGCCAGTTTCGAACTTCCACTACCAAGCCACTTATGAAATATGCTAAACCTGTAGGTATTGCCGGTTCAGCGGTAACAATTGCAACGGAATTTGTGAACCCCAACTATTATGAGGGATTGATTGGGTGGCAGACTGTTGGTAAAATTGCGATTTCTGGTATAGCTATAGGGGCCAGTGCTGCCATTCCCTCTGTTGCAGTAGCAACTCTCCCCCCTTAGGTGGAGCTGTTATTGGTGGGGCCGCTTCCACTGGTATAAGTGAGCTGAAAAATTTAGCCTTTAGAAAACTAGGATGGTAGGATGGTGGAAACTGTTGAAATATATAAAGCATCTCTTATATTTAATAATTATTGGAAGTAACTTGTTTTTAATGGTATTTTTTCTGCAGAATGATTAATTATTCTCAACATTTGGAGCGCTATGTTTTTCCTTACTCTCTTCGTTATATTTTTATTCTCATCTTATTCTCCCATGGAGAATAACTGGTGGCGTAGTATTGTTTATATTTCTATTTATTATTAGTTATTTTAAAATACCCGAAATACCCATTTATAACCATATAGTAGCAATTGGATTTGTTGTAATAAGTTTATGTATTTACTTTTTGCCACCTAAGAAGAGTGAAAATTTTTAAACAATAAAAGCCAAATAAAAGATTATTTCATTAGAAAAAAGTGCCTGACCCACATTACGTTAACGCTTTATCGAAGCGGGGGTCAGGCACTGATATTCTGATATTAGGAAAGATGGTGCAGCAGCTGTTGGTGGTGGTGCTTCCGAAAAAGTTGTTGAAGAGGATTTGGACAAACGAAAAGGATAACTATATAAGTTCATGGCGAATCCTTTAAAACATTTAAAATTTTTGGGAACATGGGGAAGTTCTGTGCTGGGTTTGGCCGACATAGATAAATCTTTGCGCAACGATAATTTATCAACCGGACAAAAAATTGGTAAATCTGGAATTATTGTTGGAGGTGCTGTAGCCAGTGGAGTGTCGGGGTCTTTAATTACATCAGGGGCAACTATTGGAGGAACAGCATTGTTCCCTGGAATAGGTTCTGTCGTAGGATTCGTAGGTGGTCTAGAAGACTCAGACTATGTAGGTTATCAAATATCTAGATATCAAACAAGCCTGTATAAAAAGTGGGACTTTTTAGTGAAATAGGAGAAATTAGAATGAACTTAAAATTTTACACTTCAAAAATCCTTGCTCTTAAATTTCTAGTCATCATAATCATTGTGACATCAAGTTTTTTGGCAGCATATTTTGACCATAAAAACTTCGTGGATTTGATAGTAATGGTAATACTAGGGTCTCTCGTTATTTTATTCACCCTAGCATTTTTTGCGATAATCCTTAACAAATTCCAAAAAGTGGAAATTACAACTGATTATTTTGTTTTTTATCCATTACCTTTCAAAAAGCCGATTATATGGGAATGGGATGAAGTTAGATATTTAACAAGAAGTAAAAGTAAATTATTTTCTAACTATTTGTTGAAAAATAATAAAAATGAAATTATATGGTTGCATGATTTTCGAGATTCAACTTTGATAAATGAAATTAAAGAGCGTTCAAAGAATATTAAAGTACATGAGTCAGTTAAGTAATTATCAATTTTGAACTTTAATATTAAACGATTTATTATTTTTGTCTCTCAATATATAGGTGCTGCAAATGGATCACAAAAAGGAGCTCTTGGAAAAGAGATACAGTGATTGTATATATGGTTTGTTAGAATAAGAGAGGAGAAAAAAATATGAACAGTATTCCGTTATACATCTGGGGGATATTAGGATTCTTTATTTTTAATGGTTCCTTTTCTTATATGATATGGAAAAAGCCAGAATCAAAACGATACTACATTTATTTTTTAATAGTATTGAATATTGCTTCAATATCGAATATCATCTCTCCTTTTCTAGAAGACCCTCTGCAAAATTACTTGCAGATAGGGAGTTTTATTCTTATGCTTCTGTTTATTATAAGCATTTTCGTAATAGTGGTTGTTTATAATATAAAACATGAGAATGACGATTGGTTTTCTTGATAAATGGTGCATAGCACCTCATGTTAAAAATTAAAGGGAAGCATCACTAAATGGCCCCCCGTTACGTTAACGCTTTATCGAAGCAGGGGTCAAGCACTGATTTTATGGGGGGTTTTAAAAATGAAACAAAATAACGTTTTAGGTTTAAGGATATTAGCCTATATTATTGATTTTGTCGGTTTAATGTTGGTTATGTTATTGTCTATTGCATTTATAGGGTTAGATAGATTAAATAACAACTTATATCTAGGGATAGTTTTTACACTAGCAATAGTAATTTTGTATTTGTGTAAAGATATACTTAAAGGAAGAAGTCTGGGAAAGCGCATTATGGGACTAAAAGTGTATTCCAAAACAAAAAAGCTTAATACAATTAAATATTTCTTTAGAAACCTTTTTCTAGCAATATGGTTTATTGAAATTATAGTAATGTTAATAAGTTCTGATAGGAAAAGGTTAGGTGACCTTGCCAGTGGAACTTATGTAGATAAGTTTCCGATTAATAACTAGTTTGAATGCAGACACTTTATTCGAAAAAAAAAGATTAGATTTTTACTTTGTAATGAATCTGGGTTTTCACTCAAAACAAGCTTAATTGGTAGGCGGAAGGTTGACGCTTCGAAATTTTTGAACAGATACTGATGGGCATAGATCAAAACTCCGGCCGCACAGCCCCGTTCCCGGACCCTATACAATGCACAATTGGTTCCATCTATCGGAATTCTCCGTAAATAGGGGTGATAAAACTGGCTTTCAAAAGAAAGTCAGCTTTTTTAATGTCCGAACAGGGCGGATGCATATACGCTTTTCTTTTCTCTCCATAAGCTATTTATAGTTTCATAACAAGGGAGAGAAAACGATGTTTTCCAAAATGTTCGGTAATCTGGAAAAAAAGACAGGTGTAAAAATGGAAGAAGTGATGAAACTTGCTCAATCTTTGAATGGTGCCAACTTCAAAGATGAAAAAACAGTAAGGAACGTCATAAAAAAAGTGTCCAAACTCGCCAATAAGCCTGTCTCTAAAGAAAAAGAAGAAATGCTCGTCAAAGCTATCATAACCGGAAAAGTACCTAAAGATCTCGCAGATCTCGAGAAAATGACCAAAAAGAAAAAATAAATGAAGAATAGGCCACCTTAATCAGGGGGCCTATTTTAATGAAGGGGTTATGACAGATACTTAAAGAAAATATCAATAGGTCAACTATTAATAAAGGAGAATAATTATTCCATTCTGTCATACATCAGAGAAATTTTATTTTCAATAAGAACTGCAAATATGGAAAAACCTCTCCTTAATAAAGGGGAGGTTTCTTTTTTTTAGTTGACGATAGCCGCTCCAACGATAATCAGAAGAATGAATAGAACGACGATCAACACAAATTGGTTACCACGGTAACCATAACCACCGAATCCTCCATATCCGTATCCCATGAGATTTCCCCCTCTCTACGAAGTAAGGAGGTTGAAAGACACAACCTCTCTATACCTATCTTATGTATCCGATACACTCATGTTTGTGTAGTTGTCCAATAGGGAGAGAGTCATAGTGAAAAATGGTAAGATAGAGAAAGGAGAGTCGGAAATGTAATAGAAGAATGGAGAGACATCAGTTATGCACATCTCACAGCAAGTCGCACAATCAATCGTTCAGGAAACGCAGGCGATTACAAAGCAGAATATCAATTTTATGGATCATAATGCGAAAATCATAGCGAGTATGGATTTTGAGAGAATCGGTGATTTTCATGAAGGTGCTCGAGAAGTACTCCGGACTGAAAATAAAGTCATCATATCAACCGGGGAGGAGTATGAAGGAGCCAAACCAGGAATCAACCTTCCCGTCCGGTTGAATCATCAAGTTGTCGGCGTGATCGGTATTACCGGCAAACCTTCAGAGGTGAATCAGCTCGGAGAACTGCTCAAGAAAATGACAGAGATTTTGATAAAGGAAGCTTACTTGGATGACCAGGTGGAATTGGAGAAGCAGGCGCGGGAAACGTTCATCACTGAGTGGGTTCACCAAAAGTATGAGGATGAAAAACTTCTGGCTACGAGAGGCTGGATGTTTGGGATCAATATTCATAAACCACGCGCGGCCGTCGTTTTGGAACTCGCTGGATTTCAGGAGTATTGGTATGAAAGAATGGAAAATGCTGAGGTTGATATGAAGGAAGAAGTCCATTTACAGCGATATCGGAGAGACATTGAACACTTGATCACTCAGCATTTCCCAGAACGACACGAACACCTTCTCATTCCAGATGGCAGCTCCAGGTATATCCTGCTCCTTTCAATCAATCCTGAAGATGAAAAAGAGAAGCAGAAAAACAAAATTCTATTCAGGTTAAGTAGAATTAAGGAAGCTCTTGATTTTACATACCGGCAGAAAATCGTCATGGGAATTGGCGGACTCTGTACGAACCCTGAAGATATGTGGAAATCACTGGAGGAAGCTGAACGTTCACTCCAGTATGCTTCCGACCATGATCAAAACCTATCCTTTTTTGATGATTTAGGGGTTGAATCGTTTATGTATGACCTGCCTGCTTCTGTCAGACAAGATTTCGTTGAACGTATCTTGAAGCCTGATCAGTTGATGAAAATTCCCGATAGTCTTGAAACGATGAAGGTATTTTTCCAATGTCGAGGGTCTGTCACTGAAGCTGCACAAATGATGCACATTCATAAAAATACCTTACAATACCGATTAAAGAAAATTGCAGAACTGACAGGCTATGACCCTCGTGATATCAAGGATTCCACACTTTTGCAGGTGGCTGTCAGTTTTAATAGAATCAACAAAAAGACATCGTGATCGATGTCTTTTTGTTATGGAGAACAAAATATAATGATGATAAACCCTATCTATTTAGTTTCTGTACTATAGTAATTTGTAAAATAATTTCCTATGATAGCGTTAACACCCAAAAAGGAGAATTTAATATGAACTTCAATAAAGAAAAAATGAACAAAATTATAAACAACCTTGAGTTTGTTTACGGTGAAGAAAAAGGAAGGCGGATTTTCGAGTCCGTTCAACACTTGATTGAATCGTATAAGGGAAAAACGAAACCAAAATCCAAACAGTGGGTTGATGAGAAAGATGTTATGTTAATCACTTATGGGGATACGATCAAGAGCGAGGAAAAGAATCCTCTACAGACGTTGAATTCCTTTCTTAAAGAGCGCGTAGGGGACACGATCAATTCTGTTCACATTCTGCCTTTCTATCCATTCACATCCGATGACGGATTTTCCGTGCAGGACTACTTGAAAGTCAATCCGGAAGTCGGAAACTGGGAGGATGTCCACGAGTTGTCCGAACAATTCGATTTAATGTTTGATGCGGTCATCAACCATATTTCCAGTAAAAGTGACTGGTTCTTAAACTATTTGGAAGGGGATCCAGACTACCAGGACTACTTCGTCGAAGCAGATCCAGATGAAGATTACAGTTCGATCGTCCGCCCGCGTGCCCTGCCTCTTCTGACAAAAGTCGAGCATGCACAAGGTACAAAATATGTATGGACGACGTTCAGTGAAGACCAGATCGACTTGAATTATGAGAGTGAGAAACTCTTTATGGAAGTCCTGGATATCTTAGTCCAGTACGTCAAGCACGGAGCAAGATATTTGCGCCTCGATGCCATCGGCTTTTTATGGAAGCGTTTGAATACATCCAGCATCCATTTGGAAGAAACCCATCGAATCGTCCAGGTGATGAGAGATGTCCTTGAAGAGATTTCTCCTGGAACGATCATCATTACAGAAACGAATGTGCCGCATAAAGACAACATCAGCTATTTCGGAGATGGAACGAACGAAGCGCATATGGTTTATCAGTTCCCTCTTCCTCCATTGACGCTGAATGCATTTATGTCCGGAAATGCCAAGCACTTATCTGAGTGGGCCGATTCATTAGAACCTACAAGCGACCATACGACGTTTTTCAACTTCCTTGCTTCCCATGACGGCATAGGTCTTCGGCCGGTAGAAGGAATTTTGACAGAAGAAGAAGTGCAGAAAATGGTCGATCAAGTCAAAGACAATCACGGGTATGTGTCCTATAAAGATAACGGCGATGGAACCCAGAGTCCTTATGAATTGAATGTCAATTACTTGAGTGCATTATCAAAACCAGAAGATGAGACAGACCAGAATGTAGCTCGCTTCCTCGCTGCGCAAATGATCCTTCTTTCTGTTAAAGGTGTTCCGGGGATTTATATCCATAGTCTGCTTGGGTCATTGAATGATCAGGAAGGAGTGGATGAGACAGGGCGATATCGTTCCATCAACCGGGAAAAATTGAACCGTGACCGACTTGAAAGTGAGTTGGATGAAGATGGAAGCCTGCGTTCAATGATTTTTGATACGTATTTAAACCGTATCGAGAAACGTACACAAGAGTCAGCCTTCCATCCGAACGCAGAGCAGGAAGTGCTTTTCCTTGATGATCGTGTATTTTCTGTGATTCGAAGCAACGAAAAATCTGGTGAGACGATCACTGTACTCGTCAACGTGTCGGACCAGCAAGTCGATGTAGATACGGAGGCTGTCCAAAAAGCGGTTGGTGTTGAAAATGTCCATGACCTGATAACAGAATCCACCATCTCCTTGCAAAGTTCAAACATAGAGCTTGCTCCATATCAAGTGATGTGGCTGAAGGAGGCATAAAAATGAAAGTGATAGTCGCTCCTGATTCGTTCAAAGGTTCCATGTCAAGCACAGAAGCCGCAGCATCAATCAAAAAAGGTCTGCAGTTTTATGATCCAGATATGACTGTCAAAACGATTCCGATGGCTGATGGCGGAGAAGGTACGGTGGATGCGCTTTTATCGATTTTGGGTGGAACACGGATTGAAAAAGAAGTGTTTGATCCTTTAGGCCGTGAGATAACGGCTTCCTATGGATGGATCAACCATACAAAAACAGCTGTAGTAGAAACAGCTGCGGCTTCCGGATTACCTTTACTAGATACCCAGGAGCTGAATCCTATGGAAACCAGCACCTACGGAACGGGACAGTTGATTGCGGATGCTTTGGAGCGAGGAGCAGAAAAAATCATCTTAGGTCTCGGTGGAAGTGCGACAGTCGATGCAGGAACAGGATGCTTCCAAGCGTTAGGGGTCCATTTCCTGAATGAAGAAAGGGAGAAGCTTGACATGTGTGGGGATTCATTATCCTCAGTGTCAAAAATTGAAACTGATTCTATGCATCCGAGAATGAATGAAGTGGAGTGGACCATTGCATCTGACGTGACTAATCCATTATTAGGAGAAAAGGGTGCCGTGGCGGTTTTCGGGCCGCAAAAAGGCGTTACACAAGAACAGCTGCCTGTCTTTGAACAGAAGATGACTCAATATGCTTCTGTAGTAGAAGATCACACTACAAAAAAATGTCGTCATATAAACGGAAGTGGTGCGGCAGGAGGATTCGGGTTTACCCTCTTCAGCTTGTTGGATCAACCTGAAGTAGAGAGTGGGTTCCGGCTGATCGCTGAATGGAGTGATCTCAAAGGTCACCTTGCCGATGCCGATCTGGTCATCACAGGTGAAGGGAAGATGGACAGTCAATCGCTTTATGGGAAAGTTCCCGTTGGTATAGCTCAAATGGCGAAAGAGGCCGGGGTACCCTGTATAGCCTTGACTGGGAAAGTTGAAGGGGACTTGCATGCAGCGAAGTCTGAAGGCTTGAATGTCATCCTGCCGATCGTAGATGAGCCGATGAGTCTGGAAGAAGCTATGAGTAGAGGGAAGGAATTGTGTAAAAAAGCTAGTCATCGCTTTATGGAAGTTTATCACATGTAACCTGGAGAGGAGTGGAGTAGATGAGTAGCTTTACAGTGATCGACTACATCATCTTTATCGTTTATGTACTGGGTACTGCTGCGATCGGTGCCATGTTCGGGAAAAAGCAAAAATCGACGAAAGATTATTTCTTAGGTGGAAGAAGCATTCCTTGGTGGGCGATCGGACTTTCTGTCATGGCGACCCAGGCCAGTGCCATCACCTTCATCGGTGCCCCGGGATGGGGATATGAAGGCGGCTTGACGAGGATGGTCACCTTTGTCAATGTACCGCTGGCCATGGCATTTTTGATCGCTACCATTGTTCCATTCTTTTATAAAACCGAAGTCTACACCGCTTATGAGTATTTAGAGCGGAGATTTGACGTGAAGACGAGGACTTTGACTGCAGCATTATTTTTAATTGCTCGTGGTTTGGCTACGGGAGTCGTTTTATACGCTCCGGCGCTTGTTCTATCGGTCGTTACGGGAATGGATGTCAGCATAACGATCATTCTCATGGCGGTCATCGCGGTTTCCTACACTGTTCTCGGTGGAATCAGTGCAGTCATCTGGACCGACGTCATTCAAATGTTCGTCCTATGGATCGGAGCAGGCTTGAGTGTGTTTATCATTTTCCAAGATGTCCCTGGAGGATGGACGGAAGTGTTGAATACGGCTTCACAAACCGGGATGTTGAACTCCATCGACTTTTCTATTGATTTGTCCGTGGAATATAGTATTTGGGCTGGTGTCATCGGAGGATTCTTCCTTCATGCCGCGTACTTTGGAACGGATCAAAGTCAAATCCAGCGTGTCCTGACGAGTAAATCGATCCGCGAAAGTAAGTTATCTTTAGTTTTGAGTGGGGTATTGATGATCCCTCAAATGCTTTTATTCTTGCTGATCGGTGTTCTTTTGTACATTTACTATCAATATGCGGGAGATCCGAATATCAACAACTTAAACGAATTATTCCCTAGATTTGTCGTCAATGAACTGCCAATCGGGATATCAGGATTGATTATCGCTGGAGTTTTCGCAGCAGCGATGTCCAGTCTGGATTCTGCACTCAACTCTCTTTCAGCCGTGACGATCCGGGATTTTTACAGTAAGTTTTACAGAAAAAATGCCTCTGAGGAACATTACCTGAAGGCATCACGATATGCGACGGTATTCTGGGGAATTTACGCAACGATTTTCGCTTTCTTCGCCGGCAATTTAGGTCCGGTGATCGAGGCGGTCAATAAGGTCGGATCCTATTTTTACGGCGCTCTCTTAGGTGTCTTCATCCTTGCCATTTTCACTCGACGGGTGAATGGAACAGGAGCCTTCATAGGCGTTATTGCTGGCATGGCTTCTGTTTGGGCGGTAACAGCGTTCGCTGAAGTATCGTGGTTGTATAACAATTTAGTGGGAGCAGTGGTTGCCATTGGCTTTGGTATTCTAGTCAGCAGATTTACGGAGGCTCCAGCTTCTGAAAAGGTGGAAGGATTGACTATACATAGAAATGACGCAGAACTTCAAGAAAGCTTATCGGCAAGAGCAGAAGCTGCTGTTTCTGTGGAAGATGAATCACTGATTGAGAAAAAGACCAAAAAATGGCCCCTTTATCTCGTTCTTTACTTCTTCGGTGTCATCGCTTTCTTGCTTTGGCTACAAAATATGTAGGTAGGTGGAACAATGAGCAGTCACTATTTACAGGCTGAGTTGAACCGAAAAGAGGCCATTTCAAAAATGAACACCCATGTTCAGTCAAAATGGTTGAGAAGACTTAAAAGGAATAAAACCCTTGTGTCTGTCGAAAAAATGTATATCCCCTTCTGGTGCTTCGATTACTATGCTGAAGCCCATTCTGTCACGGAAGGGATGGAAGGTAGAATTGCAATTGATCCGGTCAATCATATCAAAGCGATTTTGCCGATGGAGTACCCGGTACAGCAGGCAGGAGAAACCACGTTCCCTAGCGCTTCTAAAATATTGAGTGAAAAGCACGCCGAAAGTGCAATCTACTGGGAACTTTTTTCAAAGGAAAAGAAACGACATAAAATTAAAGTCGTGATCCAAGACCAGTGGCTGGTGCATGTACCTTATTGGATCGGTTACACGAAGGATCGGAAGCAGCAATACGACATCATAGCTGTTGACGCTCTGAATGGCAAAGTGGATTTTCCCATCAAAGACACGATTTTCACCTACTTGAAAGAGGCCGGTGCATAAAGAAGATGTAAGAAAAAAGGAAACGTACGAAAGTGCGTTTCCTTCTTTTATTTCATTCGATTTCTTAGAGTATATTACAAGGGAAAAGGGTGGAATTCCATTTTTCTTTTGATGGGCACTAGAGAGAGGATGAGTTTTACATTGAAGGTGAGCTTTTTATTATTGGATTTAAGCAGGTGAGGTTAAAAGAAAAGAACTTCCTGTCAGGAAGTTCTTCAAGATTCTATTCATTGTAATTGAATGCGGGTTCTTTCCACTTTTCATCAAATTCAACCTTCAACGAATGGTTATCGAAATACCATTCATCATCTTCTTCCACGAAGAAGGTGATTTTACCGACCGTTGTCTGCGCAACTGGTTCTGCTGGTTCTTCAAGTTTGATCGCTAATGAAAATCCAGGCTGCAATCCTCCGACGCCCCCGTATCGGACATAAAAGCGTAAATGTGTTTCTTTATTGATTTCCAATTCTTCTTCGTACCATTGTGCTGCTTGTTCGGTTACTGTCAAATCCATTTTATCAGCTCCTATTCATACGGTTGCTGTCTATTCTTTTGATTCCTCATGTTCAGGAGATGTAAACATAATAGAAAGAAATCCCCGACGTCATTCGTCTGGGATTTCTTTATGAGTTTTTCCGTTTTTCAGGGACAGGATCGAAACCGCCCTTATGAAAAGGCTGGCATTTTAATATCCGCTTAATGGTCAGATACAGCCCCTTGAAAAATCCGAACCGCCTGAAGGCTTCCAATCCATACTCAGAACAAGTCGGTTGAAACCTGCAGGAGGGCGGGAAGAAAGGGCTGATCCCTTTTCTGTAAAACTGGATGATCCAGATCATGATGTGTTTCATGATGACACTTATTTACTTTCTTCTTTTTTATCGTAACTCAACGTGGCTACAGCATCATGCAGGTGGATGGACTCTTCATTCCTGCAGCTGACTTTGAATGACTCGACAAAGTCATATTCATATAAATCTGCAGCTACAAGGCGTACAATGTCTTCGACGAAACGCGGGTTTTCGTACGCTTGTTCTGTGACCATTTTTTCATCTGGACGTTTCAGCACTGGATGGATGCGGGCACTGGCGTTACTCTCCGCAGCTTCAAGAAGAGCAGCTTTCCAGTCGATTTCCTGTTCATTGAAATCATCCGTCAATTTAACTTCCATCGTTACATTACCCCGTTGATTATGAGCACTGTATTCACTGATTTCTTTTGAACATGGGCAAAGGGTGGTAATGGTCCCTGTAAGGGTAACGGTAACATCGTGGCCGGTTTCTTCCTCATATTCGACACGAATCGTAGCATCCGCGTGGTTCATGCCGGCAAGATCAGAATATGGTCCTTTCCGCTCGAAGAACCAAGGGAAAGATACTTCTACTTCTGAATTTTTTTGTTTCAAACGCCCGGCTAGTTCTTCAGTGAAACCTTTCATGGTTTCGATATCAACCGCAAAACCTTCATTGTGATACTTGTCCAACTGCTCGGTGAAACGGCTCATATTCGTGCCTTTACTACCTTTGGCAATAGAAGAACCGAAGGAGAACGTACCGATGGTCGTCTGGATCTCAGGTGTCATACTGCTCGGGATACGAATCGGGTGTTTCACATTGGAAATCCCGACCATATCTATATCAAAAAGAAAGTCTTTTTTTGAATTCTGTAAATCAGCCATGTCTGCTTTATCAACCGGTTTCGTCCGGGGACCTGGTTTGACAGAGCCGAATAATTTGTGTCGCTCTTCTTTTGAAGGCAGCTGTTTATTTTGTGTGAGTTCAGTTTTGTTCATATCAAGGACTCCTTTCAGGCCTTTTTCTACGTCAAAGTATACATTATGTATCGACAATTATACAGCTTTATGCACATTCGAATGTGTCGATATTTAGTGAAGGTAGTCTTAGATTGTCTTTTGTGCTTTTTATTATCCATAGACTGGATTATTCTTTAGTTTTGGTTTAAACCAGACACATTAATGGAAAGAAGTTTGTTTTTAATAAAAAAGCTCTTTTCATATTTAATTGGGTGGGGGATTTTGTTCTGGCTTGTTAGCAATTTCATTCAAAAAAGAAGCCTATGTGAACGAACACAGGCTTCTCCCTTACATCCAGGTGATCTTTGGTTCCGTTTTGTTCATGATCCGTTTGATGTTCGAACGGTGGCGGTATATGACAAACAAAGTAAAGAGTGAAATTAATACCGTCAACCCGTAATCTTTAAAAATCACTGTTGCAATGATTCCGACAATCCCCGTCAACATCGAAGAAAGGGAGACATATTTGCTCAGATATAAAATGATGAAAAAGGATAAAATCAGAATAAGAAAAACAAGTGGATTGACCCCGAGAATGACTCCACCTGAAGTGGCCACAGCTTTACCACCTTTGAACCTTGCAAATACAGGATACATATGGCCGACGACAGCAAAGATACCGACAATCAACGCAATGACATCTGCACCTAAGAAGTAAGGAAGTGCGGCAGCTAACGTACCTTTCAGGATATCAGCGATGGTCACGATGAACCCGGCTTTTTTACCTAAAACACGGAACGTATTCGTTCCACCGAGGTTTCCGCTTCCATGCTCTCTTATATCGATGCCATATCCTAGTTTTCCAACGATCAGCCCTGAAGGAATCGACCCTAACAGGTAAGCGAGGATAATATATAAGGCATACTCCACGTTATTCAACTCCTTACGTCTTTCTTCTATTTTATCATGAGTAGTTAAATGATAGAACTCATCGTATCTGATAGGATGTACAGTCTATGAAAATTTCGTTAAAATCTATGATTCAATTTGACAATACACAACAACTATTTATTATACCAATTTATGACCTGGTGACAAGAGTAAATACTAATTTGCTCTTCCTTCCTGTGTAAGCCTATTTAATTACAGATAAGATTTGTCGGTGTTGAGGCGGAAAGAGAACCATATCTTTTGCAAAATGTTTCGAATTGTGGAAATCTGGTAATGTATTAAAGAATTTGGTTTGTAAGATTAAAGGGGGAAAATCATGATTACGTTCAACGACGTAACCAAAACGTATCCAGATGGGACTACAGCCTTGAAAAACATCAACCTGGAAGTGCAGGAAGGCGAGTTGCTCACTCTCATCGGTCCGAGTGGTTGCGGAAAAACGACGACGATGAAAATGATCAATCGTCTTATCAAGCCGTCCGAAGGGACGATCAAAATACATAATAAAGACATCCGCGATTATAATATCCACGAGTTACGATGGAATATCGGTTATGTATTACAGGAAATTGCTTTATTTCCCCATATGACAATTGAAGAAAATATTTCAGTCGTACCTGAAATGAAGAAATGGAAGAAAAAAGATCTATCCAATCGAATCGATGAATTGATGGATATGGTCGGCCTCGATGCTCAAAAGCACCGAAAAAGAAAACCGAGCGAACTCTCGGGAGGACAGCAGCAAAGGGTAGGAGTCATCAGAGCATTGGCTGCTGACCCTGATATCATTTTAATGGACGAGCCATTCAGTGCTTTGGATCCGATCAGTCGTGAGCAGTTACAGAAAGATATTCGACAATTACAGCAGGAAATCCAAAAAACCATCGTCTTTGTAACGCATGATATGGATGAAGCCATGGCTCTTGGAGATCGTGTCTGTCTAATGAAAGAAGGAGAAATCGTTCAGCTCGATACCCCTCAAAACCTCATCTTACAACCTGCGAACGACTTTGTAAGAGACTTTATCGGAAGCCGTAAAACTCCATGGCAGACAGCGGTGGATGTCATCATGGATCAAACGAGCAGCAAATTATTTACTCAAGAACAGCTGGAATCCGGACATGTGCCGTCACAAGGCACACATGTCGTCAAAGATGATAAAGGAAAATATCTTACTGGCTTTAGTAATGGAGACAAAGTCGATCTGCCTGCTCTGGATAATGGCATGACGTTAAGAGAAGCAACTGAGGTTTTCGAACAAAACGATTATCAACTTCTTCCTGTAAAAAAGGGTGACCAATTGATAGGAACCCTTTCTCATAAGGATATCGTGCTCTACCTCAAAGAACATTCTAAAGAAAACGGGGTGGTGCAGCCATGAACACATTTATAGAGGTTTTTGCTAAAAGACAAGATGTTCTAGTAGAGAAGATTTGGGAGCACCTACAAATCTCCATTATCGCTCTTGTCATTGCGACGCTGATCTCTGTCCCTCTCGGACTTTTATTGACCCGATATCAAAGAGTTGCGGAGCCCATCATAGGAGTGACGGCTATTCTGCAGACGATTCCAAGCTTGGCTGTACTGGCTTTTTTGATTCCGTTTTTCGGTATCGGCCAGACGCCTGCCATTATTGCATTGACCGCTTACGGACTTTTACCGATTCTGCGGAATGCCTACACCGGAATCAAAGAAGTGGATCCAGCACTGAAAGAAGCCGCGACCGGGATGGGAATGAGTTCCTTCCGCCGTCTTTCAAAAATTGAACTGCCACTGGCGATGCCTGTCATCATGGCGGGAATACGTACTTCAATGGTCTTGATTGTGGGAACGACCACAATTGCAGCTTTAATCGGAGCGGGTGGTCTGGGAGATTTGATTCTTCTTGGTTTGGACCGTGGCGGGGACATTAACCTGATTTTATTAGGTGCAATTCCCGCAGCATTGTTAGCTATCATTTTGGACTTCATCCTCCGCCTTTTTGAACGGACTTCAGCGAAGTCAGGGTTCCGATCACTCGTGAGCCTTTTAGTTGTGGCAGCTTTAATAGCTGTAGGACCACTGGCTTTTGCAGGTGAAGACAGAAAAGATATCGTGATTGGTGCAAAGTTAGGTTCTGAACCTGCCATACTAATTAATATGTACAAACTTTTGATTGAAGAGGAAACGGATATCAATGTAGGGTTGAAGCCTAATCTTGGGAAAACGGATCTTGTTTTCAGCGCTCTTGAGGAAGGCAGTATCGACATCTACCCTGAATTTACAGGGACGGCAATTGTTACATTGATGAATGAACAAGCCGTGAGCAACAACCCTGATGAAGTTTATCAGCAAGCCAAAAAAGGAATGGCCCAACAATACGACATGGCCTTTTTAGAGCCGATGAAATTCAATAATACCTATGCGGTAGCCACGACTCAGGAGCTTGCTGAACGTTATGGCTTGGAGACGATCGGAGACCTTAAAAAAGTCGAAGACCAAATCACAGCCGGATTCACATTGGAGTTCAACGACCGTAAAGATGGGTACCAAGGTATGAAAGAGTTGTATAACTTGAATCTTGGTGATGTGGAGACGATGGATCCTGGTTTGAGACAGGGAGCTATTGAATCGGGTGATGTTGACATCATTGATGCTTACGCAACAGCCGGATACATGGTTGACTTGAATTTGAAAGTGCTCGAAGATCCGAAGAACCTTTTCCCTCCTTATCAAGGAGCACCTCTGATGAGACAGGAAACATTGGATCGTTATCCTGAATTGGACGTACTGAATAAGCTTGGTGGTAAAATCACCGGGGATCAGATGCGTGAAATGAATTATAAAGTAAGCTTTGAAGATGCAGATCCTGAAGATGTGGCTCATGATTATTTGATTAGTGAAGGTTTGATAGAAGAATAGGAGGTTGTAACGATGAATTTCCAAAATCCATCTAAAGATAAGATCAAAGAGCTGCTTGATGAATCAAAAACGATTGCTGTCGTGGGGTTGTCGGATAAACCCCACAGAACATCCTATCAGGTTAGTGAAGCGATGCAGAGAGCCGGGTACCGGATCATCCCGGTCAATCCGACGATTCAGGAATCACTCGGTGAACAAGCCTATGCCAGTCTGGAAGATATTGATGAACCGATTGACATCATCAATGTTTTTCGAAGATCAGAGCATCTTCCTGAAGTCGCTCATGAAGCGTCTGGTTTGGATGCAAAAGCTTTCTGGGCCCAGCAGGGTGTTTTCCATAATGAGGTTCCGGATATCCTCCAAGGGACCGATCAACTAGTGATAATGGATATGTGCATTAAAGTAGCTCAAGCCATCTATCGTTAAGCACCCGTACCGAAACTGCCGACATTTCCTGTCGGCAGTTTTTTGATGGGTAGTTACTCTCTAAAAGGTAATCCGAGACGGTTTTTCACCCAGCTTTATACTGGTAACCTTGTGTTTGGAAACTAATGGTTCCGCCTTGTTTTGAAATGGAATGGTGTTCTATTTTAAGAGGTTTTTCCTTACGATATTCCAAGCAGATAAGTAAGCTTGTATGAAATTATGGTAAAATAGAGATAGATATAGGTAATCAGAGCCTGAAATCCCTATCTAAGTTAGGGGTTTTTCTTATGACTTGGAAGAATTATGTTTGCGAAAACGTGTAAAATCGCTACAATATAACAAGCGATTCTTTTATTTTGCACGTTTACATACGCGAACGTTTGTTCTAATATTGAGTTATATGTTGTTGACGAGAAAGGAGCCGATGGTAAATTGTCGAATCATAATCAAACTTATTCAGATGATTCTATACAAGTACTTGAAGGATTGGAGGCCGTGCGGAAGCGACCGGGGATGTATATCGGATCCACCGATCACCGCGGCCTGCACCATCTAGTCCATGAAATCGTCGATAATGCAGTAGACGAAGCGTTAGCCGGATTCGGCCAGCAAATGACTGTCACTCTCCATAAAGATGGAAGCGTATCCGTAGAGGATGAGGCACGTGGAATGCCTACCGGAATGCATAAAACCGGTAAACCGACACCGGAAGTCATTTTGACGGTCCTCCACGCCGGAGGAAAGTTTGGACAAGGGGGATACAAATCCAGTGGCGGTCTTCACGGTGTAGGGGCGTCTGTCGTGAACGCCTTATCCGAATGGCTGGAAGTGAAGATCTGCCGTGATGGAGAACGGTATTACCAACGTTTTGAAAACGGTGGTGTTCCTGTAACATCCCTCGAACATAAGGGAGCGACCAGGAAGTCGGGGACGACGATTCGTTTCAAGCCTGATCCAACCATCTTTTCGGTAACCAAATTCAATTTCGAAACCCTTTCTGAACGCCTGCGAGAAGCTGCTTTCCTCCTCAAAGGGTTCCGGATCAATTTAGTTGATGAACGAAAGGAAAGAGTTGAAGAAGTCTACCAATACGATGATGGCATCGAATCTTTTGTCGCCTATTTGAACGAAGAAAAAGATACGCTTCATCCAGTCGTCTCTTTTGAAGGGAGTCACTCTGAGATTGAAGCGGATATCGCTTTCCAGTTCAATGACGGCTTTGCGGAAAGCATCTTATCGTTCGTCAACAATGTGCGTACCAAAGACGGGGGGACACACGAGTCCGGCGCCAAAACCGCAATCACACGTGTGTTCAACGATTATGCCAGACGCGCCCAAATGTTGAAAGAAAAAGATAAGAACTTGGAAGGGAACGATATCAGAGAAGGATTTACAGCTATCATCTCCGTCCGGATTCCAGAAGAGCTGCTGCAGTTCGAAGGACAGACGAAAAGTAAACTCGGTACCTCAGAAGCTAGATCTGCTGTAGATGCCGTTGTGGCTGAACAGCTTTCCTACTTCCTTGAAGAAAATCCGGATGTCGCTTCCATGCTGATCAAGAAAGCGATCAAGGCGAAGGAAGCAAGGGAGGCGGCAAGAAAAGCACGTGAGGACGCCCGCTCAGGCAAGAAAAAGAAACGCAAAGATACGTTGCTGAGCGGAAAATTGACCCCGGCTCAATCAAGGAATCCACAAAAGAATGAACTTTATCTGGTTGAGGGTGACTCTGCTGGAGGCTCAGCCAAACAGGGCCGGGACCGGAAGTTCCAAGCGGTGCTTCCTTTACGAGGAAAAGTTATCAATACAGAAAAAGCGAAAATTGCAGACATCTTCAAAAATGAAGAAATCTCCACCATCATCCATACGATCGGAGCTGGAGTCGGAGGAGATTTCACCTTGGAAGATTGCAATTACGATAAAATTGTCATCATGACAGATGCCGATACGGATGGCGCGCACATCCAGGTACTGTTACTGACGTTCTTTTACCGTTATATGCGACCGTTGGTAGAGGCAGGGAAAATATTCATCGCCCTTCCGCCTTTATACAAAGTTTCCAAAGGCAAAGGGAAGAAAGAAAAGACCGAATATGCCTGGGATGAAGAGGGCATGCAGAAATTATTGAAAGAATTCAAGAATGGGTATACGATTCAGCGTTACAAAGGTTTAGGTGAAATGAACGCCGATCAGCTTTGGGAAACGACAATGAATCCTGAAACAAGAACGTTGATCCGGGTCACGATTGATGATCTTGCACGTGCTGAACGCCGTGTGACCACTTTGATGGGCGATAAAGTAGAACCTCGCCGTAAATGGATTGAATCCCACGTCGCTTTCGGATTAGAAGACGAGGCAAACATACTAGAAAACGACAAAATTCAAGCGTAAAAGGGGGACCTTCTGTTGGCAGAGGCAGAGAAGTATTTAGATTTACCACTTGAAGAAGTACTGGGAGACCGTTTTGGAAGGTACAGTAAATACATCATCCAAGAACGTGCGCTTCCTGATGCGAGGGACGGGCTGAAGCCTGTCCAGCGCCGTATTTTATATGCGATGCACCAGGAACGGAATACACATGATAAAGCTTATAGGAAATCAGCGAAAACAGTGGGTACCGTTATCGGGAACTACCACCCGCACGGAGATACCTCCGTTTATGATGCGATGGTACGTTTAAGTCAAATGTGGAAAGTGCGAAAACCGCTTATTGAAATGCACGGAAACAACGGAAGTGTCGACGGAGACCCGCCAGCCGCGATGCGTTATACCGAAGCGCGTCTTTCTGCAATTTCTTCTGAACTATTAAGAGATATTGAAAAAGAGACCGTCGAACATATTCCCAACTTCGACGACACCATTGAAGAGCCGACGGTTTTACCAGCTAAATTCCCGAATTTATTGGTCAATGGATCTACAGGTATATCGGCAGGTTACGCGACAGAAATACCTCCTCATAACATTGGTGAAGTCATTGATGCCGTCATTATGAAAATCGACAAGCCTGATTCGACGGTTCCAGAATTGATGGATAAACTGAAAGGGCCAGACTTCCCGACTGGAGGTACCATTCAGGGTGTAGACGGGATCCAGAAAGCGTATGAAACCGGTAAAGGGAAGATCGTTCTCCGTGGCCGGGCCGAAATTCAAGAGCTCCGCGGCGGACGTGAGCAGATTGTCATTGATGAAATTCCTTATGAAGTCAATAAGGCAAGTATGGTCAAACGTATGGATGAACTGCGTATCGACCGAAAAGTGGAGGGCATTGCAGAAGTCCGTGATGAAACGGATCGAACCGGCCTGCGTGTCGTCATCGAATTGAAGAAGGACGCGAACAGTGAAGGTGTGCTCAATTACATGTATAAACACACCGACCTGCAGATTTCCTACAACTTTAACATGGTTGCCATCCACGATCGTACGCCGACTTTGATGAACCTTCCGATGATGCTGGATTCCTACATCAAGCACCAGAAAGAAGTAGTGACGCGCCAATCCATTTTTGATTTGAATAAAGCGAAAAAACGCGCACACATCGTAGAAGGGTTGATCAAAGCCATCAGCATCCTCGATGAAGTAATTGCGACGATCCGCAGTTCAAAAGATAAACAAGATGCGAAAAACCAATTGATGGCACAGTACGAATTCACTGAAGAACAAGCGGAAGCGATCGTTACGTTGCAGCTTTATCGTTTGACTAACACGGATATTACAGCACTTCAGTCAGAAGCCGAAGAGCTGCAGAAACAAATTGCATACTTAGAAAAAATTCTTGCAAGCGATCATGAATTGATGAAAGTGATCAAAGCGGACCTTCGTTCTATGAAGAAAAAATACGATGATGCTCGTATGACGAATATCGAAGAAGAGGTAGAAGAACTCAAAGTGGACCTCGAAGTCACTGTCGCCAGTGAGGACGTCCTTGTCACCGTAACGAAGGATGGGTACATCAAACGGACCAGCTTGAGGTCTTATGCTGCCTCTAATGGAGAAGATTTCGCTTTGAAAGACGGGGACCATCTGCTGAGGATGTATGAAGTCAACACGACCGACACCATTCTCATATTCACTAATCTAGGGAAATACCTGTTTATTCCGGTGCATAAGCTGCCGGACATCCGCTGGAAGGACCTTGGTCAGTATATTTCCAACATCGTTCAGGTGGAAAAAGGAGAATACATCGTCGAAGCCATTCCTGTGCGTAACTTCGATCAAGATCAATATCTTCTCTTCTTCACGAAAAATGGAATGGTCAAGAAGAGTGAGTTGAAGATGTATCAGGCCCAGCGTCATTCCAAAGCCCTGGTAGCCATCAATTTGAAGGGTGATGATGAAGTCGTCGATATCTATTTGACAGATGGCCACTCAGATATCTTTATTGCATCGAACAAAGCTTATGGATTGTGGTACAAGGAAGAAGAAGTCAATCCTGTCGGTCAGCGGGCGGCAGGTGTCAAAGCGATTCACTTGAAAGACGGAGAACATGTCGTTTCCGGTCAGATTTTCGACCCTGAAAAAGATCCTTCGATTCTGATTTCTACGCACCGCGCGGCAGTGAAGAGGATGAAACTGAAAGAATTTGAAAGGACTTCAAGAGCGAAACGTGGTGTTCTAATGCTGAGAGAATTGAAAAAAGATCCTCACCGATTGATAGACGTTCATCTCGTCGACCGGGACGATCAAATCATTCTCAAAACGAACAAAGATGAAGCGTTGACCGTCAACACAATGGACTTCAAGGCCAATGATCGATACAGTAATGGCTCTTATGTCATGGATATCGATCAAAAAGGGAAAGTAGAAGAAGCCTGGAAGAAACCAGTTTACGAAAAGCCCTTTGACGCAGATGATCAACAAGAATCCTGATTGATCAATAATAGATAGAGCTCAATGTGGATTTTAATATCCAGCATTGAGCTCTTTTTTTGTTGATTCATTTGTATCGAAACCTTATGTGAATGGATGGGGAATTTTAAAGGCCAGTCGATTTCTTTGACTCTTTTAGGGGGTTGGATAAATAACAGAATATTCAAATTTATCACAAAATAACACAAGTAGTAAAGCAGGAGCTATCTAAATTGACTTGGGAATAGAGAGCGTGAATATCCGCCTTTAAGGGAGTTATTCCTACTACCTTTCACAACCCCGAATCAGGAGGTATTTATCCTTTTTATCAGAATACGTAGAGTATATCTTTTAAGGAGGAATGTATTTTGAAATTCAAGAAACTCGCTACACTGTCCATCGCTGCCACTCTAGCCGTTCTGCCAACCACAGGGTCTACCCTGGCTGCCCCTCAGGAAGATGCATTGAAAAATGACACCAGCATCAACATGACTGAGGAAGTTGGTAAATATGCTAAAGGGGAAGTAGTGGTCAAGTTCAAGGATGGGAAAAATCTATCAGACAAACAGTTGGAAAAGTTAGGTGCCGAACTGTTTGAGGATAACCAGGCTGTAGTAACATCTGAGTTCAATTTACTTAAAGTCGGAAATGTAGAAGCGGTTGTGAATGCATTGAATAACAACCCGAATGTGGAGTACGCTGAACCAAACTATATATTCGATGCGACGTTCACTCCAAATGATACTTATTATAGTGGTTACCAGTATGGTCCTCAAAATACAGATACACCAGCTGCCTGGGACATTACACTTGGCAGCAGCAGCCAGGAAATCGCTATTGTCGATTCCGGAGTCGATTACTACCACCCGGATTTGGATGATAAGACTATCCTGGGTTATGACTTTGTAGACAATGATTACGATCCAATGGACTTGAACAGTCATGGTACACACGTAGCTGGTACAGCGGCTGCTGAGACAGATAATGCAAGAGGTGTAGCTGGTATGGCTCCAAACACACAAATTCTTGCGGTCCGTGCATTGGATGCTCAAGGCAGTGGATCTTTGAATGATATTGCAGATGCTATCCGTTACTCCGCTGATGCCGGAGCTGAAGTGATTAACCTATCACTTGGTTGTAATTGCGATACTCAAACGCTTGAAGATGCCGTAGACTATGCATGGAACAGTGGTTCTGTCGTGATTGCTGCAGCAGGAAATGACGGTACTTCGACCACTTTCGAGCCGGCTTCCTATGCTAACGCCATCGCTGTTGGTGCTGTTGACAGCAATAACAATGTAGCCTCCTTCTCAAACTATGGGACATGGGTGGACGTAACGGCTCCAGGGGTATCCATCGCTTCTACAACACCTAATAATGGATACGCTTATAAGTCCGGAACTTCCATGGCTTCGCCTCATGTAGCTGGACTTGCTGCCTTACTTGCTTCTCAAGGACGTTCGAATTCCAACATTCGTGCAGCGATCGAGCAGACAGCTGATCCTATTAGTGGAACAGGATACTACTTCGAGCATGGCTTGATCAACTCACTAGACGCTGTTCAATATTAATTGGTTGAATATTATTAAAACCCCGCTTCTACGGAAACGGGGTTTTTCTTCATTTAAAAGGGGAGAATCCCACCTATAATTTTGGAAGGCAGGAGAACGTTAGGAAAAGTTCACCTTTGCACGCTGTTTCAGAATGCGCTCGCAAGTTTTCCTTTTTCACACTCCACTCGGTAAACGGGAGATAGTAGTGGTTCAAAAGGGGACTAACTTTCAACAGTTGAATGGTGGTTAGAGCTTCACCCTCATATGTGAAAAAGGTCATCTCTCCCGTTTTAGTCACTTCATAATTGATGGGTTCCTCTTTGAGGTGAGTGAAATGAACGGTTTCAGGCACACGATATTGGTTGTTGTATCTTACAAAAGTCGTACCTTCGGCAAAGGACGTGGTTTCATAGTTTTCAAAACCGTAATCAAGCAGATCTTTCGTATCTTCATAAACCTGCTGCTTTCTGTCACTTTTCATCGTAATGACGATCAACGTCGTATTTTCTCTTGAAGATGTCGTAGCTAAAGTGAAGCCTGATTCCCGGACATATCCTGTTTTTCCACCGGTTACCCCTTCGTAAGGGTCTTCTCTCATCAATTTGTGGTGTGTATAAAGAGTCGCATCCCATGATTCACTTTTCCATTCCATCTTCTTTGTACTGTAAATCTCATTAAATGTAGAATTTTTCATGGCGTATTGCGTGATTTCTGCCAAATCTTTAGCCGTGGTGGTGTGACCAGGATCAAAGAGTCCATGGGGATTTTTGAAGGTTGTATTCTTCACTCCGATGACCTCTTTGAGATATTCGTTTATGTCTTCAGAAAACTCATCCACACTTCCACTCAAATGCTCAGCTATAGCTACCCCAGCGTCATTCCCCGAGTTGATCATCAAACCTTCTACCAATTGTCGAAGTTTAACTTCGTCTCCTTCTTTCAGATAAACACTCGATCCTTTTGTTTCGTATGCATTTTTACTAACGGTCACGGAATCTTCCAAATCACCGGTTTCAATAGCATAAATGGCGGTAGCGATTTTCGTTAAACTTGCTGGATACAATTCAGAGTCTGCATACTTTTCATAAATGACTTTCCCTGTATTGGCCTCTAATACAATGGCAGACTCGCTGTTAATGATTGGTGTGGAGGGCTTTTCCTCAGCTTCTGTTGGATAAGCACTTGAAATAGTGATGATTAGATAAGTCGTGATGAATAGAACAATCTTTTTCAATTTCTAATTACTCCTTGTTGACTTTGATTTCCATTAATTTTAATGAGCGATGTTGTGGTGAAAGCACCTGACTGTATGTATTATAAAACGTTTTTAATTTATTTTGACAAAATTCGAGGCGATGTAATAAGAATTTAAAAAAGTTACCTTTTTCTTCAATCTTTCAGCAACTAATCTCCCTGATTGGTGAAATATGTTATTCTTTCTTAAAGATTTACAATGAAAAAAGAGGAAATTAGCAACCATAAACACCTGTATTCCTTCCTTATATTAAAAGCACAATACGATATTAGAATCATCTGAAGTGGTGATAAAGTTCCTTTTTTAAATAAGAGAGAAGCTTTCTCACAACGGTTGGGTAGTCGTGCAAGACAAATATCCTACCTCTCAATCAAAAAAGCTCAAAAAGCATCTAAAGGTGTTCTGAACACAGAAGTAACTATATATGCAAGGGGGAACGACTATGGGGATATTACTTACGATTGCTTTTTTTATGATTTTAATAATGGGAGCCAGAAGTCAAAAACAACTGGATCGTCATAAACAAAGCGAGGAGAGAATCAAAAAACTGGAAGAACGATTGGATCAATTAGAACAACAGCAAAGCAAAGATAGTCAAGCTTAGATATGTAGAAAGCGCTGGAGAGGAGGAGACGAAGTGAAATTAAATATTCAAAAGCTTGAGAAACCGACACAGGAGCTCGTAAAAAAACTGGAGCACTGGGAAAATGACCCGGACCTAATTCCGTATACTAGGGTACATAGAAATAAGGAGGAACTTGAAGCCTATCATACAGTTACTCTGGAAGGTCTATCCGACCGCTTTTATAATCACGATATTTACTTAATTTATCTTGAGGATAAACTGATCGGGGAAATGAATTTTATGATCGATCCGCCGCATTTACATAAAAAAGTTCCCGGCACCGCCTGGATTGGTATCACCATCGGAGAACCGGAAGGCCGTGGGAAAGGTGTGGGGGTTGAAGCAATCCGATATTTAGAAGAACAAATCAAATCAGCAGGGTTGAATCGGATTGAATTAGGTGTATTCGAGTTTAATGAACGAGCGAGGAAGCTATATTCTAAGATGGGTTATAAGGAAATTGCCCGGCTTGCGGATTTCACGTTTTGGAAAGATCAGATGTGGGCAGATATCCGCATGGAAAAAATATTGTAAATAGTTTTCTTCATTCCTCCTTACTTTCCTTCGCAGGTATGATAGAATAGGAAAAATTTACTTTGAAGGAGACTTGAAAAATGGATGAACGATTGCAACTGATCAAACCTACCATCGATCTGAAAGAAGAATACATATCCTTCTACAATGAATGGAAAGAAACGGGAGAATCCATGGTCCCCTGGGTCATTGAAAAAGACCCCGGTAATTTCGAAGCTATGGTTCAGTTTTTAGAAGACAACGCAAATGGTGTAAATCTTCCCGAAGGATGGATTCCTGATTCGACGTATTGGTTGATCGACCAAAACAATAAAGTATTAGGTGTCGTCAATCTCCGTCATGAGTTGACGGATTTTATCAGAAACAACGGTGGTCATATCGGTTATGGCATCCGTCCTTCTGAACGGAAGAAAGGCTATGCCACTCAATTATTAGCGTTAAGTTTAGAAAAAGCGAAAGCTCTGGACATCAAAAAGGTTTTGGTCGTTTGTGATGAGTGGAATACAGCCTCTTACAAAACCATCGTCAAGAATGGCGGTGTAGCGGATACAGACTTTGGGGAGGAAGACGGTAATGTCGTGAAGAGGTTTTGGATTGCTATTTGATCAAACACTTCTATAACTCAAATCTCACATAACATTTTGAGTCGAGATCCTGATCCTTTAACCCTTATCATTTGAATTGCAATTCAATATTTGATTATGATAATAATGAATTAGACATAGTCAACTAAGGAGTGGTAAGTGTGAAAGCAGTCCACGTAACAGGATATGGAGATGTCGACAAGTTAGAAGTCGTGGAAAAATCAATACCAGAACCAAAAAGCAATGAAGTACTTATAAAAGTCAAAGCTTGTGGAATCAACAATACAGAAATCTGGATGAGAGAAGGAGCTTATGGTACAGGTTCCAAGTCTGGATGGAGACCAGAAGGAGTCCAGTTTCCAAGAGTCCCAGGCTCAGATATCACAGGGGAAGTAGTAAAATTGGGAGAAGAAGTGGAAGAAGGAATGCTTGGAAAAGATATCGTAGTCTTTCCTTTCACTTCAAGTGGACCTGAAGGACAGGAGCATATAGCTGAGGATATGAGCTTTATCGGTTCCGAATATGACGGCGGCTACGCCGAGTATGTCGTGTGGCCGGCCGACCTTTGCTTTGATATGCCGCTTTCCGACTATACTGAAAGTGCAGCCTTTTCTGTAAGTGGAATGACAGCGTGGCATATGGTCGAACAAATTCAGGCCAAGCCTGGTGAAACGGTCATGGTCACCGGGGCCAATGGTGGTGTCGGTTCATTGAACGTGCAAATAGCGTCCAAAGTATTCGGAGCGGATGTTATTGCCATTGTGGGAGACCTTGCTTTGGAAGGAAAAATGAAAGAACTTGGTGCCACTCATGTCCTATCTTATAAGTCGGATAACCTGAGTGAAGAGATTCTGGAGGCAAACGGAGGTCCGATCGACTCCGTTTTAGATGTCGTAGGTGATGCCCTGTTCTCAACCTCCCTACAAGTTTTGAAAAAAGGCGGAAAGTTTTGTACATCAGGCTCTGCCGGTGGTCAGAAAACAGAACTTGATTTCAGAACTCTTTACTTGAAACACATTACTTTATACGGCTCTGTATTAGGTACAAGAGATGAATTCAAGCGAATGCTTGAGGCAATATCAGAAGGGAAAATCCAGCCCGTCATCGAACGGACGTATCCCCTTGAACAAGCACGTGAAGCACAGACCTACTTCAAACAAGCAGGAAAAATGGGTAAAATCATTCTGCTGCCTGAAGGGTAAAAAAATCAATAAAACTATACACCATTTCAAGCCTGCATCCCTATTCCGGGAGTGCGGGCTTTAATTTAAAAGGTTCTGTTATTGCTTGGTGTTGTTATTTAACAAGTGAGCTCGTCTCAACTCTTTCCGTCCTGGAATTTGTTTGAGGCGGTCTTTTAGAATGACTCGCTTTCCGTGGGGTACCGTGAGCCTCCTCAGGCTGACGCCTTCCGGGGTCTCCCGAAGTACCTTAATCCCACAGGAGTCTCCCCATTCTAAAAGACCGCCTCTTCAAGATAGGTAAAACGGATAGTCCATGAATTTTTATTATAAAATCGTTACACCAACTTTGATGGGAGGGAAGGGAAAACAGGTAGACTCCTGCGGGAACAAGGAACAAGGTGAGACCCCGGAGAACGAAGTTCGAGGAGGCTCAGCGTTCCCCGCGGAAAGCGGACTGTTTTCCCTTCCCTCCTGTACTCTGGGCAAACAACTGACTGAACCAAAATCGGGTGAGTAGTAAAAAATCAACACTAGACTATAACAGAGCCATTTAAAAAGGGGGAATTCAGTGACTCACATAAAGAATATCGGATATTTTTGTAAAGTGGATGAAGAAGGAAACATAAGAAATGAATCCAATTGGAAATGTATGAACCGCAATTTTCAAAAAGCGGTTGAAAGATTGGTCGAACTGCTGCTTAAAAATGTAAGAAAAGATATACATAGTATATACATCAGAGGTTCCCTTCCCAAAGGGCTTGGGGTTGAGCACGTGTCAGATATTGATGCCATCGTATTAATAGATTCAGACCAAGAGGCTAACTATAGAGAAATCATATCTCCTATAAACCAAGAAATCTTGAATCTATTCCCATATGTAAATGGTGTAGAGATTGGAATTTATACTCTTCAGAACATGGTTTTGAACACAGATCGATTCTCTATCATTCCATTCATGATCAAGACACACAGTCTTTGTGTATATGGGGAGAATATTCAATCAAAGCTGCCTTCTTATCCTATAAATGAAGCTTTAGCGAACGACCATATCATACAAGCTCTCAGATTAATCAAGCAAAATCCGATCTCGTGGGAAATGAGGATGTAGAAGACATCAAAGATTGTTGTACATGGATTATGAAGAACATTATCCGCTGTGGTCTCGCATTTACCATTGTTGAAGAAAGACAATATACAAGAGATCTTACCCCCGCTTTTTCCTTATTCCGTAAGCATTATCCCTCAAAAGAAAAAGAGATGGAAGCCGCGCTATCCTACGCCGTACAACCGGTCACTGATCCTGATGAAGTCCTGGAGTTTTTAGAAAGCTTTGGTGTGTGGATCATCCAACAAGCGGAGGAATGGCTGGACACTTATAATTTCAATAGGGAGTATAACCTTAAAGTTTAATTATGGTGAAGTTCGTTGTTGGTATTATGAAACGAAACTGAAAGTTCTTACGTATGTATTGAAGAATGTGGCAAACTCACGAGCATAGGTAAATGGTTATCAAAATCAAATAATCCCATTCTTTAAGGAGGAGAAGAGCAATTAAAAAATTTGGCGCACACTTCGTCTATACATTATTTGTGACCGGTGTTTTTGTTCTATGTCTGAAACAATTAGAGTCTTTAAGAGAACAAGCAGAGCAGAATTTTCACCTCCTGCCTGCAATCATATTCGGTTTGTTCTACCCATTGATTTTAGGAATCTTATTTGCTCTTCCAAGTTTGTGGGAGCGGATCAAGCTTAAGCAGGCAAAAGGATTCAAAGTCAACAAGTTTTTAGGAGTAGGACTTCCAGCTATGTATATATTGAGCTCACCATATTTGTATTATGGTATGCGCTTGAACCTTCCATTCACAAGGTTATTCTCAAATTACTCCACTGAAGCTGGAATGCTGTTCAGCTTCTTATTAGGTTATCTGGCTATCGACTGTATCAGCAGCAAAGGAAAAGACTGAACCTTAAAATAGGGGGTGTTAAAGACGTCGTTGATCATTGTTTTATAAAAAAACGTTCTAAAAGCAACAAAGACATAGTAAATGAAAAGAGGTGCTTTTTAAAAATTGCAGAATTAAACATTAACAGAGCTTACATTTTAAAGAGCCTTTACGCCATAAGGTTCTTTTTTATGTTTTCATGAAGATAACCGACCGTGGTTGCTGGTTCCATTTATTTCTATGATTGTATTTTCTGAAAACTGTGATAAAATGAACGTATATTCAGCAGATAGGGGATGATTTATGAACGATTTAAAGGAGCGGATCATACAAACATCACTTGAATTATTCGATCAGCATGGCTTCCATGGAGTGACGGTGAGCCAGATCGTCAAAGCATCGGAGACCTCTAAGGGCGGCTTTTACCACCACTTTAAATCCAAAGACGAACTACTATTCGTCATTCACGATACCTTCATTACATATGTATTGCAAGAAGCGCAGGCGGCCAACATCACCCACACTTCACCGACGAAAAAAATCCAATCCATCGTACGATCATTCGTAGGAGTATTCGATCTCTACAAACCACATATATCGGTTTTTTATCAGGAGAGTAACTATTTGAAGCCGATGTATGAAGAACAGATCAAGCTCAAACGGGATGAATTCAAAAAGATGGTATTCCAAGTCATCTTAGAAGGTCAGGCTACAGGAGAGTTCCGCAGGGAGCTTCCTCTTGAAATTACCGGCATGGCCATTTTAGGCATGGTGAATTGGATCTACAAATGGTACAAGAGAGATGGCACGTACTCGATTGAAGAAATCGCGGATGTCTTTACGGATTTGGTTTTACATTTTCTCTTACCGGTCCAGCGGAAACAAGTGTTTGTCGATCAAATGCTTCATGTCCCTTTTTTTTATGAATTTAAGTAAACGCTTACAATTTATTTTTTTGGGTTGAGACAGACCAACCAGTCGGTCTTCATCCCACCCTATAAGGAGGAGAACCATGAATTTTGAACTGACGAAAGAACAAGAGATGACGAGAAAAATGGTCCGTGATTTCGCGGAGAACGTCATCCAGCCTCGTGCTGTTGACATTGATAAAACTGGAGAATTCCCTGAAGATATTTTTGAAGAGATGGGAAAACTTGGACTGCTCGGCATCCCATTCCCTGAAGAGTACGGAGGATCAGATGGAGACACCGTCACCTATGCTCTCGCTGTAGAAGAAATCGGCCGGGTTTGCGGATCCACCGGTCTCAGTTACGCAGCAGCAGTTTCTCTCGGTGCGAGCCCGATTTATTATTTCGGTACGGAAGAACAAAAACAGGAGTTCCTGACTCCGCTTGCGAAAGGGGAAGGCCTTGCATCGTTCGGATTGACTGAACCGAACGCCGGCTCTGATGCAGGTGGAACGAAGACGCGTGCAGAATTGAAAGGCGACCATTATGTGATCAATGGAGAGAAGTGTTGGATTACGAATGCTGAATATGCGAGGTCCATCACGGTCACAGCGGTTTCTGGGAAACGGGACGATGGGAAGAACATCATATCCGCCTTCATCATTCCGAAAGACACACCGGGAATGAAGATCACCAGCCCTTATGACAAGATGGGCGTCCGTGGCTCCAATACATCAGAAATCATATTGGAAGACGTGAAAGTTCCGAAAGAAAACATCTTAGGCGACCCTCAAAAAGGATTTAAACAGTTCCTTTATACATTGGATGGCGGGCGCATTTCCATCGCTGCATTAGCTGTAGGAATTGCTCAGGCTTCACTGGATCGTGCATTAGCTTACGCTAAAGAAAGAAAGCAGTTCGGTCAGCCGATCTCCAACTTCCAGGCCATCCAGTTCAAATTAGCGGATATGGCGATGGAAGTTGAACTTGCCCGGAACATGGTACTGAAATCTGCATGGTTGAAAGACAAAGGCAGAAACTTCACGAAGGAATCGGCTTACGCTAAGCTGTTTGCATCTGAAACGGCCTTCCGCTCCTCCAACCAGGCGATCCAAATCCACGGTGGTTATGGGTATATGAGAGAGTATGAAGTTGAGAGATTCCTACGTGATGCGAAGCTCCTTGAAATCGGTGAAGGAACTTCTGAAATTCAACGAATGGTCATTGCCCGTCAGCTCGGTTGTTAATAAATAAGAGGAGGAATCATAGATGTCTCTACTAGAATTGACCGTAGGTGAATTGTTGGAAAAGCAGGCAGAAGCGCATCCGGATCATGAAGCTTTCGTCTATCCGGAGGAGAATTTGAGAAAATCCTATAAGGAATTTAATGAAATGGCCGATCAAGCAGCCAAAGGGCTGATGGCTTTCGGTATTGAAAAAGGTGAAAATGTCGCCATTTGGTCAGACAATAAACCGGAATGGCTGACGACTCAATTTGCCACTGGAAAAATGGGAGGCGTACTCGTTACCGTCAATACGAATTACCGTGCCCAGGAGCTTGAGTATTTATTGAAACAATCCGATGCCTCCACATTGATTTTGGCTGAGGATTTCAAAGGTACGTCGTATATCGATATTTTGAAAGAAATCTGCCCTGAACTCTCCACTTCAGAAAAAGGAGATCTACAAAGCGACCGCCTTCCGTTTTTGAAAAACGTTATCGTCCTGAGTGAAAAATCTTACGATGGCTGCTACACATGGCAGGATTTGCTCGATATGAGTGAAACGGTCAGTGACAAGGAACTTGAAGAACGTAAAGCCACGCTCCACCACAAAGACGTCATCAACATGCAGTATACGTCTGGAACGACTGGGTTCCCGAAAGGTGTCATGCTGAGTCACTACAATATCGTCAATAACGGAAACCAGGTCGCTGACTGTATGAAGTTGACCGAAGAAGACCGCTTATGTATCCCGGTGCCGTTCTTCCACTGCTTCGGTTGTGTGCTGGGGACCCTTGCAGCGGTTTCGAAAGCCTCTACGATGGTCATCCTGGAACAGTTCGATCCGAAAAAGGTGCTTCAAGCGGTCAAAGAAGAACGGTGCACCGCATTACACGGCGTACCGACGATGTTCATTGCAGAACTGAATCACCCGGACTATGAATCATTGAAACCGACGACGTTACGCACAGGGATCATGGCTGGGTCGACATGTCCGATGGAAGTGATGAAGAGTGTCATCCATGACATGGGGGCTGAAGAGATTACGATCGCTTATGGCCAGACGGAATCTTCCCCTGTCATCACTCAGACGAAAGCAAATGACCCGATCGATTTACGTGTCTCAAGCGTCGGGCAGGCCCATCCGAATGTCGAAGTGAAAATCATCGACCCTGCTACAGGTGAAGAAGCAGAGAGGAACATACCTGGAGAACTGTGCACCCGAGGCTACCTTGTCATGGAAGGCTACTACAAAAATGAAGAAGCGACGAGTATCGCGATCGATCCTGATGGATGGCTGCATACAGGGGATATCGCTGTGATGGATGAAAACGGCTATGTCGAAATTACAGGACGAATCAAAGATATGATCATTCGTGGTGGTGAAAACGTCTATCCTCGAGAAATCGAAGAGTTTTTATACCAACACCCGGATGTCCTTGATGTTCAAGTCGTCGGTGTTCCCGACGAAAAATACGGAGAGGAAATCATGGCCTTCATCATTCCGAAAGAAGGAAAGACCCTTAAGGATGAAGACATCCGCTCCTTTAGTGAAGGCAAGATTTCCAAGCATAAGATTCCACGCTACATTTCATTCGTGGACGAATACCCGATGACGGCAAGCGGAAAGATTCAAAAATTCCGCTTACGTGAAGAAGCCATGGAACAGATGAAGATTAAATCTTAAAGGAAGGGGACTAACAATATGTTTAATAAAATATTAATTGCCAACCGCGGTGAAATTGCTGCTCGTGTCATCCGAACCTGCCAGCGACTGAATGTCAAAACGGTAGCGGTTTATTCTGAAGCCGATCAACATGCCCCTTACGTCGAGATGGCTGATGAAAGCTATTTGATCGGAAAACCGAGAGTCAACGAATCCTATTTGAACATAGAAAAAATATTGAAAGTGGCTGAAGAATCCGGTGCAGAAGCGATTCACCCAGGCTATGGCCTTCTAAGTGAAAATGCGGAGTTTGCTCGCAAAGTTGAAGAAGCAGGGCTCGTCTTCATCGGCCCCGACGCAGGAGTCATTGCTCAAATGGGCGATAAAATCGCGGCAAGAAATGAAATGAAGCGGGCCGGTGTTCCGATCATTCCAGGGACTGAAGAAGCCATCGCCTCTGTAGAAGAGGCCCAATCCGTCGCCCAGTCGTTCGGATACCCGGTCATGTTGAAGGCGACTGCAGGTGGTGGCGGCATCGGCATGCAGGCGGTTTATAACGATGAGGAGCTGGAAAAAGCGTTTGAAGGAAATTCCAAACGTGCGAAAGCCTTTTTCGGGAATGGAGAAATGTTCATCGAGAAGCTGATTGAAAATCCCCGTCATATCGAAATCCAAGTACTTGCTGATCACCATGGCAATGCGGTCTACCTTTTTGAACGGGAATGCTCCATCCAGCGCCGACACCAAAAAGTCGTCGAAGAAGCTCCTTCTCCAGTCCTGTCGGAAAAAACACGGCAGGAAATGGGAGAAAGTGCAATGAAGGCCGTTCAAACCCTCGGCTATAAAAATGCTGGAACCATTGAGTTCCTTGTGGATGACGAAGAAAACTACTACTTCCTGGAGATGAATACACGCCTTCAGGTCGAGCATCCGGTGACTGAAGAGATTACAGGGACCGATCTCGTTGAACAACAACTGAAGGTTGCCTTTGGTGAAAAATTGACGTTGAAACAAAATGATCTGACGATTCAAGGTCATGCCATCGAGGTCCGTATTTACGCAGAAGACCCGAATACCTTTTACCCATCACCGGGTCAACTGACGAAACTGGTACTACCAGAAGGCGAAGGCATCCGTCATGAAGTTGCCGTCAAAGGTGATTCACAAGTGACGCCGTTTTACGATCCGATGATTGCGAAACTGATCGCTTACGGCGAAACGAGAGAAGAAGCGATTGAACGGTTGACCAAAGCGATTCATGAATACGAAATCGAAGGTATCAAATCGAATTTGACGATGCTGAAGCGCATCATCACCCATGACAAGTTCAAAGAAGGCGAAACGAAAACAACATTTATTCAAGACTACTATCTACCAACACTTACGAATCAATAAGGAGGAACTAATCATGAACGAAGTGAAAGCATCTATGGCAGGAAGCGTATGGAAAATTGTCGCACAGCAAGGTGAAGAAATCAGTGAAGGGCAGGACATCGCCATCCTTGAATCGATGAAAATGGAGATTCCGATCCCAGCTGAATCAGGTGGAACAATCAAGGAACTAAAAGTCAGTGAAGGCGACTTCGTCAATGAGGGCGACGTCATTGCCATTATTGAATAAATAGGAGCGGATTTCATGCTTGATTTACCTGAAAACGTCACGATTAAAGAAGTCGGACCGAGAGACGGGCTGCAGAACGAGCCCGTCGAAGTTCCGACGGAAGATAAAATCGCATGGATCGATCGATTATCTGAAGCAGGATATTCTTATATTGAATTCAGTTCATTCGTCCATCCGAAATGGATTCCTCAACTGAAAGATGCACGTGAGGTCGCGGCATCAATCAAAAGAAAACCCGGCATCACCTACGCCGCTCTCGTCCCGAATATGAAGGGACTCGAAGGTGCGCTCGATACAGGTGTCGATGAAGTGTCAGTTTTCATGTCTGCGAGTGATACTCATAACAGAAAGAATATCAACAAATCGATTGAAGAAACGTACCCCGTACTCGGAGAAGTCGTTTCTGAAGCGAAGAAAGCAGGCAAGACGGTCCGGGGCTATGTTTCGACCGTTTTCGGCTGTCCATATGAAGGGGATATTCCCGTTCATCAAGTCGTGGATGTGAGTAAGCGTCTTCTTGACCTCGGCATTGATGAATTATCGCTTGGAGACACGATCGGTGTCGCCGATCCTAAACAGGTCGATACGGTCCTTACAGAATTGAAACAGCAATTATCTTTCAACGATTTGGCTATGCATTTTCATAATACACGGGGAATGGCTCTCGCAAACGTCCTCGTTTCCCTGCAGCATGGCATCACGACCTTTGACAGCTCACTTGGCGGCCTCGGAGGATGTCCATATGCTAAAGGAGCTTCAGGGAATTTAGCGACGGATGATCTCGTTCATATGCTTCACCAGATGGGTGTCCAGACGGGACTCGATTTGGAAAAGCTGGAAGAAGCGGCATTATTCATCCAATCGAAATTGAACAAGACACTCCCGAGCCATCAAATGCAGGTATTGAATAAAGAAAGGGTGTGACCGATGTCTGAACTTGTAACATTAGAAGAAATCGAAGATCATGTGATGCTTTTGACATTGAACCGTCCGGACGCTGCGAATGCGTTATCTCATGATTTACTTGATGCGATCACTGATAAAGTCGATGAAATACAACGCTCTCAGGATATCCGTGTCGTTTTGATTACCGGAAGCGGAAATAAAGCGTTTTGTGCGGGAGCGGACTTAAAAGAACGTGCTGGCATGTCTGATGAGGAAGTTGTAAGTACCGTCAAAAAAATCGGAGATACGATCCGCAAAATCGAAGAACTTCCCATGCCGACAATCGCGGTCATGAATGGTGTCGCCTTCGGTGGAGGTCTGGAGCTTGCTTTGGCCTGTGACCTCAGAATGATGAGCACTTCGACTAAAGTGGGTCTGACAGAAACTTCGCTTGCGATCATTCCAGGAGCTGGAGGCACTCAAAGGCTGTCACGCTTGATCGGCTTAGGAAAAGCGAAAGCGATGATTTATTCCGCTCGTCCAGTAGAGGCTGAACACGCTTATAACATCGGCCTCGTCGAATACATTTACGAGCCTCAATTCATTCATCAGGAAGCGCGTGACTTCGCATGTTCCATCGCTCGTAACGGCCCGGTCGCATTAAGACAAGCGAAAAAAGCGATCAGTCAAGGGTATGAAACCGACCTCGTGAAGGGGCTTGAAATCGAACATGAATGCTACAAAGAAACCATTCCTACGAAAGATCGTATGGAAGGATTGACGGCATTCAAAGAAAAACGAAAACCAGTGTATAAAGGAGAATAGAGGTGGAAAAGACAATGACGATCAATCAAACATTAGAAGAAAAAGCTAAAAAAATCGCCTCAGGCGGCGCTGAAAAGTACCACCAGAAAAACGCAGAAAAAGGAAAAATGTTCGTCCGCAAACGTCTTGAGCTTCTGTTCGATGATGATATCGACATTGAAGATGCGTTTTTTGCCAATTGTCAGGATGAAAAGCTTCCTGCAGATGGTGTCGTGACCGGCATAGGAAAAATCAATGGCGAAAAGGTATGCGTCATGGCCAACGACTCTACTGTGAAAGCAGGCTCGTGGGGGGCACGTACGGTTGAAAAAATCATCCGTATCCAGGAAACAGCATTAAAGTTGAACCTACCGATGCTGTATCTCGTCGATTCGGCAGGAGCGCGTATCACCGATCAGGTGGAAATGTTCCCGAACCGCAGAGGTGCAGGCCGTATTTTCCATAACCAGATCAAACTATCTGGAAGAGTCCCGCAGGTATGTTTATTGTTCGGACCAAGTGCTGCAGGAGGGGCGTATATTCCGGCTTTCTGTGACATCGTCGTGATGGTCGATGGCAATGCGTCCATGTATCTAGGATCTCCGCGTATGGCTGAAAAAGTCATCGGCGAAAAAGTGACACTCGAGGAAATGGGCGGAGCGAACATGCACTGCTCGGTTTCAGGCTGCGGGGATGTATTGGCGAAAGACGAGCAGGAAGCCATTTCTTTTGCCAGAAAATATTTAAGCTACTTCCCGTCTAATTATAGAAACCTTCCGAAGCGACATGATTCACTTGAACCTGCCGATTTTGATAAAACGGTGGAAGAGCTGATTCCGAAAAACCAAAATGCCCCGTTTGATATGTACCAGTTGATCGACCGTTTGATCGATGAAGATTCCTTCTGTGAAATCAAGAAAAAATTTGCACCGGAATTGATTACCGGTCTGTCCAGAATCGACGGCCGTTCAGTCGGTATCATCGCCAACCAGCCACGTGCAAAAGGCGGAGTGCTGTTCCCGGATTCTGCGGATAAAGCAGCAAAGTTCATCCAGCTTTGTGACGCATTCAATATTCCACTCTTATTCCTAGCCGATATTCCTGGATTCATGATCGGTACACGAGTCGAACGTGCCGGTATCATCCGACACGGAGCAAAAATGCTTTCTGCCATGAGTGAAGCGACGGTACCGAAGATCTCTGTTGTAGTGAGAAAAGCGTATGGTGCAGGCTTATACGCCATGGCAGGGCCCGCTTTTGAACCGGATGCTTGTCTCGCTCTTCCGACAGCTCAAATTGCCGTCATGGGACCGGAGGCGGCCGTCAATGCCGTCTATGCAAATAAAATTGCAGAACTTCCTGAAGAAGAGCGTCCAGCGTTCATTAAAGAAAAACATGAAGAATATAAAGAGAATATCGACATTTATCGTTTGGCATCAGAGATGGTGGTGGATGATATCGTCCAGCCGGACCGTCTGAGAGATGAATTGTCTACCCGGTTCGAGGCTTATTCCCATAAAGATGTTACGTTCACTGAACGGAAACACGGCGTCTATCCTGTATAAAAGGAAATGAAAAATCCTAGATCATTGTGATCTAGGATTTTTTTATCAGCTTTGCGCTGATGAAGCAGTGCCCAGTTTCTGAATTTGCTGCACAGCTTCCGGGTTCTCCAAAGCGCTCAAGTCACCGGAATCTTTATTCAAATAAGCGGATTTGATCGCCCGCCGCATCACTTTCGCATTTCTTGTCTTCGGTAAATCATCGACGACGAACACTTTTTTCGGAGCCAAAGCTTTGCCGAGTTTTTGATTTAGATGATGCTTGATTTCCTCCATCAGCTCTTCCGATTCGCTGAAGCCTGGTTTTAATACGATGAAACCGACAGCTTCTTCCCCTTTGACGTCATGAGGAACGCCGATGACTCCAGATTCAATGACAGCTGCATGCTCGACAAGGACCGATTCGACTTCAGCAGGACCGAGACGTTTTCCTGCTACATTCAAGACATCATCGGACCGGCCTGTAATCGTATAGTAACCATCTTCATCACGGATGACCCAGTCTCCATGCACCCAAGTATCTTTGAAGCGGCTCCAGTACGTCTCTTCGTAACGTTCATTTTCCTCATAGAACCCTTTGGTCATTCCTACCCAGGGCTTTTTCAAAACAAGCTCTCCTACTTCATTCGTCAAAGGCTGTCCCTCTTCATCCAATACTCCGACATCCATCCCGGGGAGCGCAGCATTGAAGGTGATGGGTTGGATCGGTTTGATGAGGACATTTCCGAGCATTCCTCCTGAGATTTCAGTTCCTCCGGAATAATTGAAAATCGGCACACGTCCCTGCCCTGCATGTTTGAACAGCCAGTGCCAAGGTTCCGGGTTCCAAGGTTCACCGGTAGATCCGATCAGCTTCAAAGAACTGAGGTCATGACGCTGGATCCAATCTTCGCCATGCTTTTTCATTGAACGGACAAGGGTTGGGGAAATACCTAAATGAGTGACCTGATATCGTTCGACCAATTCCCACAAACGATCTGGATTCGGATGATCCGGTGTACCTTCGAACATCACGATGGAAGACCCGTTGATCAATCCACCATAAACAAGGAAAGGACCCATCATCCATCCCATATCGGTGTACCAGAACAACGTATCCTCTTTTGTTAGATCCATACAGACACCTGCATCAAACGCGGACTTGATCGGGAAGCCGGAATGGGTATGAACGGCACCCTTCGGTCTTCCAGTCGTACCTGATGTATAAATGAGCATGAACGGGTCATCTGACTTTTTGATCTTCGTTTTGTAAACGGTTTCATTTTTCTGCAGATGCGTCCATGGAATATCACGATGTTCATTCCATTCCACTTCACAACTTGCCCGTTCGACGACGATGACATGTTCCAAAGAAGGGCACTGATCGGAAGCCATATCCGCTTCATCTTTCATCGCTACCGTCTTACCGCGGCGGAAAAAGCCATCAGCGGTGATCAAAGCTTTTGCTTTGGAAGCTTGAATTCTAGTAGCTACAGCATTCGCTTTGTATCCTGAGAAAGCAGGGGAGAAGATCGCACCGACTTTAGAAACAGCAAGCATACTGATCAATGTCTCAGGAATCATAGGCATATACAATGTCACCACGTCACCATCACTGATGCCGAGTTTCTCTAGACCATTCGCGACTTTGTTCACTTCCTGCTGCAGTTCATGATACGTATACTGTACCCGGTCGCCGTGATCTCCTTCCCAGTAGAGAGCTACGGCATTTCGTTTATCCTTGTCCTCGGCCCACTTATCCAGTGCATTATGTGCAACATTGATTTCTCCTCCGACAAACCAATCCGGATACGCAATTCCTTTTGAAAGATCCACCGTTTGGTTATAAGGGGTATACCACTCGATGCCAAGTTCGCTTACGGCTTCATCCCAAAACCAGTCGATTCGCTCGATGGTCGCTTCATGGAACGTATCATAATCTTCGTAACCCAGTTGTTTCATCCACTGATATAACCTTGTTTTTTGTATCTGCTGATCTGTAGGTGTCCACGCATTTTCATATGTACTCATGTGAAAGTCCTCCTTTAGCCAATATTCTGAAATATCCCAATTCTATTATACATGAAACAGCTCAGCCAATGAACGATTGTACGAATTTCACAAGAAACAGAGAAGAATTTTAGATTTTGTGAAACGTTTGGAGGGGTCTTTTCGGTACGTATAAGGAAACCTGCTATTTATTTACATAGTTACCTTTTTTATAAGGGGGTTGAATCTATTAAGAAAGAGAGGATTTATTTATGTTTGAAGGAGCGTTATTTTTACTGATTTTAGGGATTATCGGGGTCATTGCACTCGTAGGTGGCGCCGTGACATTCGTCATTTTCAGAATGAGGTACAAAACGGCAAGTTCCAATGAGGCATTGATTGTGACAGGACCGAAACTCGGTGACCCTGAACAAGAAAAGAATGTATTCGAAGATGATAACGGACGATCCGTCAAAATCATCCGTGGTGGAGGTTACCGTCTGCGTATGTTCCAGACAGCGACACCGATCGATTTGACGTCGTTCCAACTCGGGGTGAATTCAGAAAAGGCGTATACGAAAGAAGGTATTCCAGTACGAGTCGCAAGTACAGCGGTCATCAGTATCGGAAGTGAACTTGAAATCATGGCCAATTTTGCAGAGAAATTCCTAGGTAAGAAACAGAAAGAGCGGGAAGCGGAATTGAAAGACGTGTTGAACGGACATTTACGTTCCATCATCGCTTCTCTTCCTATTGAAAAAATCTATAATGATTTCAAAGAAGTGAACACGCAGGTGAAGAAAATCGCAGAATCCGATTTGAAAGGCATGGGCTTTGAAATCACCTCTTTTGCATTGAACGATGTGGAAGATGTGGATGTTGAAAACGGATATATCGACGCTTTGGGCCGACCGCATATTGCAGAAGTACAGAAGAAGGCCAACATGGCTGAATCGGATGCCACTAAAGAAACAAGAATTTATCAGGCGAAAAACGACCAGGAAGCTCAGGACGAAGAAAACCGTCGTCTGACAGCTGTGGCGGAGTCTACAAAAGAAAAAGATATCAAAGAAGCAGAATTCCAGAAAGACACCAACCGGGCAAAAGCGAATGCCGAGCAGGCAGGCGAACTGGAACGTCAAAAACTGGCCCAGCAAATCAAGGAAGAAGAATTGAAGGTCCAGTATATCGAGAAACAGCGTGCCGTTGAACTTGAGCAGGAAGAAAACAAACGCCGCCGTTCAATTGCAGATGCTGAAGCCTATGAAGTGACGAAACGTGCAGAAGCGGAAGCGGATAATGAGCGGATCAAAGGTGAATCCGAAGCGGAAGTTATCCGTCAGCGTGGTATTGCTGAAGCAGAATCCAAAGAGCGGATGGCGAAAGCGATGGAACAATACGGTGAAGCAGCAATCATGGAAATGCTGATCAATGTACTCCCTGAGTATGCAGAAAAAGTGTCTGCTCCGATTTCGCAAATCAAAGATATGAAAGTGATTGATATGGGAGGCTCCAACTCACAGGGCGGCTCTTCTAAAGTGGCCAACAGTGTGACCTCTACGATGCTCGGCATCCAGGAATCTTTGAAGGAAACGACAGGTATGGATTTGAAAGCGATGCTTGAGAGTTATGTCTCAAGAGGTGCCGTGAACAATTTCGAAGGTGTTCAAAAGGAAAAGGAGCATCAAACGGAGGTTGCAGCCTCTAAAGAAGATAATACAACTCCTTCCATAAAGAACGAATCTGTAGAAGATAATCAAAGTCAAAAGACTGAATAACTAAAAAACCTCTCCTCATCCAGGAGGGGTTTTTTAGTTTTGCAGAAAACAGGCACAACACGTATAGTCTAAAAGGGTATAGGAAATAAAAGAAGTATCCATGTTTAGGGGTGTTGATATGAAAGAACAGTTTATGAAAAAAGCGATAGAATTAGCTTTGCAGGCGAGAAAAGAGGGAAATGAACCCTTTGGCGCAATATTGGTAAAGGATAACGACATCGTTAAGATCGGTGAAAATAAAGTGAACACGAAACATGATCCTTCCTATCATGCAGAACTCGGGTTGATCAGGGATTACTGTTCAGAAAATCAGATCACAGATTTAAAAGAATACACACTTTATACGAGCTGTGAGCCTTGTGTGATGTGTTCAGGAGCTATGGTGTGGTCAAATCTAGGAAAAGTCGTCTATAGTGTGACTCATGACCAGCTGGCTGAAATCGCCGGGGACAATATTATGATTTCCTGTAGGGATGTATTCAAGAACAGCCCATTACAACCTGAAGTGGAAGGGCCAGTATTGAATGAGGAAGGTTTAAAGGTATTTGAAGGGTATACTTTTAGTTAAATAGTTTTGAAAAACGCACGAACACAAGAGAGGTCTTAAACATTTAAGACCTCTTATTTTAATACCTGAAGCGGCTCATTTAAGATGAAAGACCCTTTTTATAAAGGATTTGCGTGAATTAATATTGAATTAATTGTTTGAAACTCGATTTAATGGTAAAGTCAAAAACGAAAGAGTTTCCCGAATATTGTAGAATAAGCTGAAAATTGAGTCGTACATAATATATCATTACCACCAATTTTCAATGAATGTTATTCTATAGAAGGGAATATGAGATTGCTAGATGTAACTAGGAGGTAAATTATGAGAATTATCGTAGCAGGAGGAGACGGTTTTTGCGGTTGGCCAACGGCATTATACCTATCCAAGCAAGGACATGATGTAACCATCGTAGACAATTTAGCACGTAGAAAAATTGATGAGGAGCTTCACTCCAATTCCGTTACACCGATCGCTTCACTGGAAGATCGTGTAGCTAAATGGAAAGAAGTGAGCGGTAAAGAAATAAAAACGTTTATCGGTGACTTGAACCACTATGACTTCTTACGTGAAGTATTTCGTCAAGTAGAACCAGAAGCGTTCGTTCACTTTGCTGAACAGCGTTCTGCACCTTATTCCATGATTGATCGTGAGCATGCGGCTTACACTCAATCCAACAATGTCATCGGTAACCTGAACGTATTATATGCGATCAAAGAATTCGCACCTGAATGTCACCTGATCAAATTGGGTACAATGGGCGAATATGGTACACCGAATATTGATATCGAAGAAGGGTATATTGAAATAGAACATAAAGGTCGTAAGGATCTGCTTCCATATCCTAAGCAGCCAGGTTCCTTCTACCACTTATCGAAAGTGCATGACAGCCACAATATCATGTTCGCATGTAAAATCTGGGGCATCCGTGCCACTGACTTGAACCAGGGAATCGTGTATGGCCTACATACCGAAGAAACGAGAATGGACCCTATGCTTGTAAACCGCGTCGATTATGACGGTGTGTTCGGAACAGCATTGAATCGCTTCATCAATCAGGCTGCTATCGGGCACGATATTACAGTTTACGGTACAGGTGGACAAACTCGTGCATTCTTGAACATTGAAGATACAGTACGCTGCGTCGAGATTGCTGCTGAAAATCCGGCTGAAAAAGGTGAATTCCGCGTATTCAACCAATTCACAGAATGGTTCTCTGTCCAGGACCTTGCTGATCGCGTCCAAAAAGTCGCGAAAGAAGAAGGATTGGAAACACAAATCAAGAATATCGAAAACCCACGTATAGAAAACGAAGATCACTATTACAATGCTGTCAATACGAAACTTCGTGACCTGGGTCTTGAACCACACTTACTGACAGACGATGTCATTCGGGATATTCTGAAGACTGCCATTGAAAACAAAGATCGTATTATTGAAGAAAACGTATTGCCATCAATCACTTGGAAGTAAGGAGTTTTCCGCTTTGAAAATCGCCATCATAACAGAAACATTCCTCCCATCAACCGATGGAGTCGTGACTAGGTTGAAGGAAGCAATCAAATATCTACGCAGCCAAGAACATGAAGTGGTCGTCATTGCTCCCGACCTCGGTGTTAAGGAATATGAAGGGGCGATTGTCGAGGGCGCGAAAACAACTAAATTGCCTTATTACCGTTCGAAACGATTTTCTCTGCCGCAGCGCAGGATCAAGGAACTTATTCAAAAACATGATCCAGATTTAGTTCATGTCGTGAACCCGGCATTAGTTGGGGTTTCAGGTGTTTACTATGCAAGCAAGCTGAATTACCCACTGATTGCTTCTTATCATACACATGTTCCGAAATACCTGGATTTTTATAAGCTTTATCCTTTAAAACCTGCAATATGGTGGTATTTCCGCAAGCTCCATAATTATGCTGACGTTAATTTATGTACATCGAATGCCATCAAGAAAGAGCTTGATGATAAGAGGTTCCATAACGTCAGCGTATGGGACAGAGGTGTAGCGATCGATCATTATCACCCTCGTCACAAAAACCAGGAAATGAGAGAGCGTCTTTCCGGCGGGAAAACGGAGAATAAGTTGCTCGTTTTTGTAGGACGATTGGCAGAGGAGAAAGAAATTCACAAAATCAAACCTCTGCTTGAAGAACGGGACGATATATCATTGGCTATCGTCGGAGATGGACCAATACGTTCTAAGCTCGAGTCCATCTTCAAAGGTACCAATACTGTATTCACCGGCTTGCTGCATGGAGAGGAATTAGCACAGGCATTCGCTTCTGCTGATGCAAAGATCTTCCCATCTGTGACTGAAACACTGGGTCTTGTCATACTGGAATCAATGGCTTCGGGTTTGCCGGTCATTGCAGCGAAAAGTGGCCCGACGATGGAGCAAGTCGTCGACGGGAAAACAGGATTATTGTTTGAAAATGAGAATACCGACAGTATGATTCAGGCGATTAAACGTCTGGAAGATGAAGATTTATACCGAGACTTGTGCCGAAATGCGAGGGAGGAGGCTGAAAAGTTCAGCTGGCAGAAACCTTCTGAGCAGATCCTCGATTATTACCATGAAACGCTTAAAGTGTTCCAAAAGAATCAGGTGAAAGGCACAAAAAAGTCAAAGGTTAAAGTCACAGAGTAAAAAGCTCTGTGACTTTTCCTATGTATAGAGCAGTCATTTTATATGAGGATCCAGTTACGAAAAAGCCAGTGAAGCAGTATCAGATGCATCAACGATTCGCTATTAAAACTTAGTAGTAACTCCGAATATAAAATAACAAACATACAATAAGCGAACAAATGTTCCGACCCCGTAAATTCCGCACTTAACCCCAAGTAAACGTTTTCACTTCGAACTTAGTAGCAACTCCAAACCATATCAAAAAATAAAACAATAATAATAAAATAAGGGTGAAAAAGAAGCAAACCATCAATACAAAGACGAATGAAAATACGCTTAATTAAGTACTGGAGCAATACAACATGATATAAAAGGTATAAATAATGAACGGAATGACATTTGAGCATCTTTATGCTGGAGTAATTCATGAGGCTAAGCCAGCGGCAAACTGAGATTCTTATGATGTATTGAGCGAACGATTAACCATAGAAGTATTGATGCAAATCGATTTTGAGAATTCATATAAGAAATGATCAATATAAACGCAGCCGAAAGTTATGTAATCGATGTGTAGATCAAGCAAGTTCAATTTTATATGTGGTAGAAATTATTGTTTACAGATATGAAGGGAATTTAAATCGATAAATACCTTTGAATTTTTATTTCGTCTCAGTATCATAAGTATACTTAGTTATTGAGACGTGAGATATTTTAATTTAACAGCTACCTATAATAGATATTATGTGAACCTAAAAGAGAAAGAAAATAAGAGGAGGCTTCAAGTATTACACCTCCCCTTGTTCTTCAGTTATTTAACTTATTTATAGTACCTCTAAAATCCGAATTTGTATCAATCCACTTTTTAAAGGTTTTTATTTGTATACCAATATTTTTGCAGCTTAATTCAATGGATTTTGTTCTTTTATAATCTTCAATGAATTGCTGTTTTCTTTTTATTACATCATTTCTTGTTGTTGAGTGCTCTCGATCTTTTAACTGGTGAACTTTAAGTGGTTCCTTATTAAATTCCTTGAATTTTCTATCTATATAAAGGTCTTTGTCATTATATATCCATTCAGAAAAGACTTTTATAGACTTTCGTCCATTAATGAATAACCGAGATTGCTTCTCTTTTTGTGAAAAAATTGTCTTAACATTTAGCATTTTTATTATTTCGTGCATTGTACTTAAAAAGCCTAAAGAACCACTGACTATACAAACTTGCTTTTTGTTGTAATTGATATATCCATCACCATCAAAGTATCCTCTAATAAAGTGATGTAGGAAAGGATCAGGTATATGTGGGAATTTTAAAGTAAGAGATTTTTGAGGATAAATGCCATGCAAACGGATGATATCTTGTTTCACAATCTTACTGTTAATATTGAGCGTATAAACTCCAGTTTTCTTATTTTTCACAATAGGATGGTTTGATCCCAACTCGTTCCGAATTCTATCGAGGATTAATTTTTCTTTTTGTGAAAAGCTAATGACTTGTGACGTTTCATGCACATGACCATCAGCAGCAAAAAAACCTAAAATATAAGCCATATTATTCGACCAAGTCTTGAAATAATCCTCATTGACCTCATATTTTCTTCTCCAGCTACCCCTGGGTCTGAAATCCACTTTTTCCTTCGTCAATATTTCTCTGATGTATCGAGGTGTTACGTTCGCTTTCTCAGCAATAACCGTAGTACTTTCGCCTTTTTCGTACAAAGAAACCACTTGCTCATTTGTTAACTTCCGTTTCTTTAGTGATCGCTGTTTATTGATATTCATGCCAAGCTCCCTCCTTCTCTACATTATACCGAACATACGTTCTAGTAGAGAGAAAAGAGCATTTTTTTCTTATTTTTATTTATTCGTTGAATGAGTTCTCAACCGATGTATTTGCTTATCAGATGCAAATACGATAAGTAAATCATCAGCCTTGAGATCGGTAGAGTCCTCTGGGTTACTTATGACTTCTTCATCCCGTTTGATTGCAAAAATGGTGACCCGATATTTATCTCTAACTTCTTTTACAGTGCGGTCGATTAAAGAGCTGCCTTCTTCAATTAGGACCTCCTCAATATGATCCTCAGTGTCTAACCCATAAAGAATCGTTTCCATGTAATCCACACTCATAGGCTTTGTCATAGCTGTCGCCATCTGCCTCCCTCCAATATTGGAGGTGTTGGTAACATAATCGGCCCCTGCCCGGTACATTTTCTGGGCAGATTGGTCTCTTTCAGCACGGGCAATGGCATAAAGATCTGAATTCATCCCTTTGGCCGTTAATGTAATAAATACATTATCCGCATCACTAGGAAGAGTAATAATGATCCCTTTTGCCCGTTCGATGCCGGCTTTTTTCAGAATTTCGTCTACCGTTGCATTACCTAATACATGAAGCACGTTCTCCGGAAGATGTTCGATGGTAGCTTCATCGTAGTCTATGATTACAATAGACTTGTCCTCTTTATTCAATTGCTGGTACACTTGCTGACCTACACGCCCATAACCGCAAATAATGACATGGTCATGCAGATGTTCAATATCGCGCGTCATTTTTCTCCTCCTCATTTCATTTGATAGTTTCCCACTGATGATAGCCCCGGCGAATTGGGCCAGCATATAGGTCGCCAACCCGATGGCTAAAGGGATGATGATTAATGTCAGCCATTTCCCTCCTGTTGTCTGAGGGACGAGGTCACCATAACCAATGGTAAGAACAGAAACAATCGTCAGCCAAAGGGCCTCGAAGATGGAGAGGTCTTCCATCACCATATACCCACTGGTACCGATAAAAAGGATCGTATGTAATAAGATCAATGACAGGAATATTTTTTTATATCCCAAACGGACACCCCCTCTTTAAGGCATATATCCATTTTACCATTCCCTTGAAACTCTCAAAAAAATAAAGAGGCAATCATGCCTCTTTATTTCTGCCTTATCAACCTCATGCTGTTCAAAATTACGATAAGTGCTGCGCCGGTATCAGCAAGGACGGCCATCCACAGCGTCAACAGACCGGGAAAGATAAGAACCAATGCAGCGACCTTGGTCAGTATGGAAAACCAAATATTTTGTTTGATAATCGCAAGTGCCTTCCTGCTTAACCGGACGGTATAGGGAAGTTTCTCTAAATTATCTGCCATGAGAACGATATCGGCAGTTTCCATGGCGGTATCAGTTCCTGCTCCGCCCATAGCAATTCCAAGATCGGAAGTCGCAAGGGCTGGTGCATCATTGATTCCATCTCCAACCATCGCCACCTGTTTTCCTTCCTTCTGCAAAGTTTTCACTGAAGTGACTTTATCTTCGGGCAGTAACCCTGCAAAGTAACGGTCAATCCCAGCTTCTCCAGCAATTTTCTCAGCGGTTCCTTCATGGTCCCCCGTTAACATGACGGATTCATTGATTCCGATCCCTTTAAGGGTTTGTATGGCGTTGACAGTGATGGCACGGATGGAATCTGCCACTGAGATGATTCCCATGAGGCGGTTTCGTGTGCCTACCAATATTAATGTCTCCCCTTGTTTTTCCAGAGACTCTATATGTTCGGCCACGTGGCTTAAATTGACTTTGTGGTCTCTGAATAAGCCAGGTTTCCCTGCAAAATATCCTTCGCCTTCTATAGTAGCTTGAACGCCTTTACCAGCAATCGTTGCAAAATCATCAGCTTCAACGGATGAAATGTTTCTTTCATTCGTATACTCTATGATGGCACGTGCAATAGGATGGTTGGAATGGTCTTCTAATGTCCGGACAATACGTAAAAGCTCCGTCGGATCGGTCTCCACCGGAATGACGTGCGAGACTTTCGGTTTTCCTTCGGTCAGTGTCCCCGTTTTATCAAAAGCGATGGCTGTAATCGTGCCTGCCTTTTCTAAAAAGGTCCCCCCCTTGATCAAAACACCGTTCCTGGCAGCATTGCCGATGGCCGAAACGATGGCTACCGGAGTGGAAATGACCAAAGCACACGGGCATGCCACTACAAGAAGGGCAAGGCCTTTATAAAACCAATCTCCCCAGGATCCAAAGCCCAGCAAAGGTGGGAGAATCATAATGGATAAAGCCAACCCGAAAACGATCGGTGTATAAACATTTGCAAAACGATCGATGAATGCCTGTGTCGGAGCTTTCTTTTCTTGTGCTTCTTCTACTAAGTGGATGATTTTTGCAATGGTCGTATCTTCTGCCTTTTTTGTAACGGTGACTTCTAAAGATCCACTCTCGTTAATCGTTCCGGCATAAACAGGATCATCAGTATGTTTATCTACAGGAATCGATTCACCTGTAATAGGTGCCTGGTTGACACTGGAGAATCCTTTCATCACCGTTCCATCAACGGGGATCTTATCGCCAGCCTTGATGAGGACAGTAGATTCGATTGATATGTTCTCCACCGGCATTTGAACCCACTGATCCCCTCTTTTGACTGTCGCTTCTGAGGGAGTGAGGTTTACCAGGCTTCTGATCGATTCTCTCGTTCGTTCCAACGAGCGGTCCTGTAATGTGTTTCCTAGAGCAAAAAGCCAGACGACCATAGCTCCCTCGAACCATTCACCGATAAGAGCGGCACCGATAGCTGCGGAAGCCATCAATACATTCATGTCCAACGACTTACTTTTTATCGCGTAAAAAGCACTCCGGGCAGGTTTGAATCCACCGGTGAGTATGGCACCAGCGTAGGCGGCGATACTGATCCATTCAGGTACAGGAGTGAAGCTTAATGCAAACCCAATGGCTAATAACAAACCCGAAAAAATGGTATTGACTTCTTTTTTAAATTTAGAAGTGTTGGCATCCTCCTGTAATTTCTCATCTAAATGAGCGGTAAATCCTGACCGTTTCACTTCTTTTTTGATTTTTTCCACCGTCGTCCGATGATCGATCTTCATTTTTCCTGTTGAAAAGTTGACGCGGACTTCCTGGACATCAGGGTTTTTGTTTAAATGATTTTCCAGCGTCTGTGCACACGAACTGCAGTCCATCCCCTCGATTTTGTATGTCTGCATGGTATTTGAGAGTACTGGAAAAGCGGAAAAACCCAATTTTTTCACTTCTTCAGTGATTTTATTTGTATGGACAGAAGAGTCTTTCTTCAAAGAAAGTTTCGCGCTTGCATAACTTACTTGTATATCTCCGACTCCTTGAATCTTGCTTAATCCTTTTTCAAGTGTCTCCGCACACGAAGGGCAATCCATTCCTTGAATGGTAAACTTCTGAAAATGAGAGGGCTGATCTGCAGTTTCTTTCGGTACACTACAACATGACCCCTCTTTATTTTGAGTAGATTCATTTTCTTGTTCGTTTTTATTACAGCATGAATTCACATTAGTCTCATCCATGTTTCCCCTCCTTTACTCTTCTTCATAAGCATGGGCCATCGCAATAGAAACAAGCTGATGGACATGCTCGTCGGCTAAAGAGTAAAAGACCATCTTTCCTTCTTTTCTATATTTGGCAAGTTTCATATTCCTTAACAATCTTAAATGATGTGATGCTGTAGCAGTAGTGGACTGGATGATATTCGCTACGTCACATACACACAGTTCTTTCTCCAGAGTAAGTGCATAAGCGATTTTTAATCTGGTCGCGTCTGATAACGCCTTGAAAATCAATTCTACCCCAAGGACTTCATCCATTTTAGGTTGGACTCGCTGTACGACTTCTTCATCGTAACAAAATGTATCACATGTATCTGTGGATTTCGCCTTCATATTCTGGTTCGTCATATATACAACCCTCATTCTTATGTTTGTTTGAATGTTTATTTATAGTGTATGCTCTGTTCACCAAAGGGTCAACCAATTCATTCAAAAATTCATTTGAATATACAATTTTTGAATGAATGAGGGATCTTCATATAAAATAATGATGTGTAAGGTAAATTGAAATGGTGGGAAGGAATTTATGAAAAGAATTGCTGCTGGAGTTTTGTTTTTACTATTTTGTTTGATCGGTATTCAATCTAAAATCACCCCGACAAGGATGCGTTCAAATGTCCAACTCCCAAATGGTTCTTTTTACCCTGGGACAGACATTGAAATAGAACCGGGGGATTTGTTGTTTACTCCCATTGGAAAAAGTGAATCGAAGTATGTCGGACATGTCGGCATCGTCAATGGAAATTTAAAAGTTGTGCATTCCATACCAGCCGGCCTGGCATTAGACGAAGTACCCGCATACTTTCAAAAATTCAGATCGATAACGATTTTTTCACCTGTTGAATCCGATGTCGGTAGAAACACAGCAAGTTTTTTAGATGCATTATATGATGCCTATCCCCGAGCAGTTTATCGAGTCATGACGCCTTTAGGGTTCGACTGGCATGAACAATACTGTACGAAAATTGTCTGGCAGGCTTATTATTATGGCTCAGGGATAAATCTAGGTTCTTATTCACCACATGCAAGAGCGATCCACCCAGAACTCTTAAAAGACCGTCGATATTTAAAGATCAAGGCAAAAGGACTATAAAAAAAGATCATCTGAATGCAGATGATCTTTTTTATAACTTATTCATGAATTGGTCTTCGGATACGATTTCGATTGAATGACCCTGACTCAGTAACATCTCCGCACGTTCTAATTTGCTTGTTTTTTTGCCATTCATATAATTCTCATAAACACCAGGCCCGACGACGACAAAATTGGTCGTTGATTCAACGTTTGTCTGCCAACGCCCGCCGGCATCTATGACATGTTGAATCGCTTCTTCACGCTTTAAGCTTTTTAACTTTCCAGTAAAAACAACGGATGCACCGTAATAGGGATGCGATTGGTCAAATTCAGTGGTGGCTGCAGTAAAGGTCTTGGCCACAGGTTTTCTTGCACGTTTCCCTTTATTAAGGCGAGCAGGTTCATATCCCTTATCGTACATCATTCCGTTGATGGTACCTGTTTTATCCACCAATTCTTTTGCATCTGACGCTTCCAAGTGATTGGCGGCATGCAGAAAAATGTGAGCGGCTGCTCTTGCATCATCCAAAGCATGGTGATGATCGAACTGAATACCAAGATGATCCGAGACTGCTTTTAAGTTGTATCGGTGTAGCGTCCACGTTTTTTTAGAGATATTCAACGTGCAGTTATAAGCGAGCATCGGATAAGGCAGATCATATAGATCCAATACAGAACGCAGGACACCCATATCGAATTGAGCATTGTGAGCAATCAAAAACTTACCCTCAAGACGATCTTGAATTTCCTGCTCCCACAAAACGTCGAATTCATGGGCATCAGCGACATCCTGCTTCGTGATCCCATGTATACTTACATTGACCGCAGCGAAGAAATTCTTTTTCGGTTTGACCAAGCGGTAGTACTCGTCTTTTAATCTTCCATTTTCATATTCTACAAGGCCGATTGAGCAAACACTTCCTCTGGAAGAGTTGGCGGTCTCAAAATCCAGTGCCACAAAATTCATATCAAGTCTCCTTTACGAACATATGTATCTCTATAGTAAAACGACCTGCGAAGGATTGTCTATCGTTTTGTCCCTATGGACTACCTTTTTAACCATAGTTCACGTGCAGTGTGATCACTTATATGCAGCTCTTCGATAAAAAAGTCGTGAAGCGGCTGCGACTGATCCCAAGATTGATAGAGTTGAATCAAGGGTGTGAGACTTCCATCAAAATAATCCTCGACCAGGCGTTCCACCACCCAGGCACTTCTCCAATAATCATAGAAAGCAGCTGTGAAAGACTCATTATTGCCCATCCGATATCCAGCCTGTCCGAAGTTTACTAATGGGTATTCACCAAACTCAGACTTGTAAAATTGAATAAGTTCATATTCTACGCGGCTCAAACGTACTCGTTCCTGCTCATCCAGCATGAACGTTCTCGGAATGTACTCACACATTCCTTCCTCAAACCACATGTTCTCTTCATCACCTTCAAAATCATCGTGGAAGAACTCTGCATGGTGGGTCCATTCATGAGCTGCGATCATAGCAACTTCTCTTACATTTGTTTCACTATAATAATCATAAACCTCGCCCATTTTTTCTGGGACTACTGTTGAAAAGAAAATCTCTTTCCAAACGGAAGGCTCTGGGTTCAAATGAATCAAATCTCTTGATGTATAAGCTGGAATAGGAATTTCAGAATAGAGTTCTGTTGCAGAGGAAAAATCGTGGAATACCATCCCCCTTGGTTGTTCAACCTTAGTCAACTGCTCAAGTTTTGGAATATATTCATTCAAAGCGTTTAATACTTGTTTTCCTTTGTCTTCAATTTCATTAACTTTTTTTGTATCTGTGACAGAAATCGCATACTTCATAAACCAGTCTCCTACTTTATATTTTATTCCATAAAGATTGATATAAACAAAGAACGCGTCCACTGGAAGGAAGCGTTCTTTGTTTATGTTTACTGGACTATCTACTCTCAGTGGACCCTGCTTTCAAAAAACCACCCATTAGACAAACCATACTTACAGCCCATAAAAGTCCGGCCTGCCCCAAGTGAATGGATGCTTGCTCGGAAGACATCACTTCACCGGAGGGTACAGCCATAGCCTTTAGTAGAAAATAACCGGCTGCTGAAAAGAATAATAAATGGGTGAGGAACCAGTTGTACGCCCTTCGTTTTCTTTTGATCCTTAAATAAATGACTACAATCATTGCGATACTCATGAACGCAACAAAGCCTCCCACCAGCATGGGGTAGACTTCCTGCTCCATAGGCATACTTTAATTACCTCCTTATCAACCAGGGTACTTTTCTTTTAGATGTTCGATGGAATGCTGAATCATATTTTTCATGACCTCTACATCAATGTCATCGACTTTATTGATATAAACACATGATTTCCCAGTCTTATGTTTTCCAAGCTTCTCTAGAAAAGTTTCTCTTTTAGGATCATCTGCGGGAAAATACAGACTGATATTCGCTTTTCTTGGTGAAAAACCTATGAGTGGAGCATCCCCTTCATGACCTGATTCATAAACGTAATGGTAAGAGCCAAAGCCGATGATACTTGGTCCCCACATTTTCGCCTCATAGCCTGAAGTCTCTGTGAATATATCCAATAGTCTGTAAGCATCTTCTTTTTTCTTCTCATGATTTACATTTTCGATGAATTCCTCGACACTATGATCAGTAGGCTTTGTTTTTGGTTCATATCCCATAGAAACACCCTCCTTGATTTTCCATCTAACTTTACTATTCTTCAAATATTTCAAGATTCCTTTGATGGAGAACTAATCATCAAGGTTCATGGCAGTGAGTGTTTCACCCGTTTCAATTAAACTCTTCATGTTACTTAAAATAGCGGGCCAGCCATTATTCAATCCATAAAAGGTGTCAGGGTCGTCACAAAAATCACCAGGATTCAATCCCTCATGAACCAAAGTCAATCGAACAGCATTTTCAATAGGTTTTAAATAGAAGTGTACGACAGTTTCTTTTTTACGATCTTTTTCCGATGCATGCAGCCAAGAATAAGACAAGTGCTGCTCAGGCTTAACAATTTTAAGTGTACCCTCAACATCCAGCGATCCGGATGGTGTAAAAAATGTGACCTTCGATCCTTCTTCCCAATCAGAATGCACACGTCGTCCAAAGAAATACTGTTCAGTCATATCGCCTTCAGTCAGAGCTTTCCATACTTCATCGACAGTAGAAATTATGTAAGTTTTATAAACAAATTCCATGATTTTCATCCCCTCCCACTTTATAATCATAGCATGAAATTACATGGACTGTTTTTTCAGCGTCTGGTGTCTTCTTTTCCTCTTGTTCATGAGATATTCAACAGCCCCTGTACCAAGTAAAACTCCCGAAACAATGAATAAGAGGCCTAAGATATGCTCCATATATATCGATTCCTTTAGAAATAGACTTGCACCCAAAATAGCGAAGAATGTGTTGAAATTGATGAAGATCGCTGTTTCAGCTGGGCCGACATGTTTTGTTGCGAAATTATAGACCATATGTCCAAAAGCGGTGCAAATCAAGGCACTGAATAAGAATACACCCATCATTTTCATATTGAATAACTGAATGATTTGAGCTGGTTCAGTTTCTACAACCATACTGATTACAAAAATGAAAACAGAACCGATGACCAGCATATAACCTGTCAGCAAACGTGGGTCTAACGAAGGATTCAGTTTTCCGATCAGAATAAAGCTATATGCTTGAGCTGCGATGGAAAAGAAAACGAACAGATCTCCTATTGAAATTCCACTCACCCCACCAGGACCAGCTAATGTCGTTATGATGACACCTGTGAATCCTAGGAGGAATCCAGCGCCTTTTATATACGTCACTTTTTTACTTAGGAGAAATGTAGATAAAACCATCGTCAAAAGCGGACCTAACCCGACAATTAAACCACCATTGACGCCCGTGGTATATAAAAGTCCCACCCCCATCAAAGCATGATGGGCGACCACATTGAATAAGAATATGTAACAAATCGTTGATAATTCTTTCTTCGTCGGCAGTCTTAATATTTTCATAAAAGAGAGAGCAATCAATACACCGACTCCAGCTGTGAAGATTCTGATGGATGTTAATAGAATAGGATCAATTTCTGCTACGAGAATCTTTATAGCCGAGACATTGAATCCCCATACCATCATGACGGACAACAACAACAAATAGATAGATTTCATGCATTCACCTGTTCCTGAGCTAGAATTACATTCATTGTATGGGCTGGAATCCAGACTGTCTACAAGTATAAAAAAATAGAGCACAGCCGTAATGGCTGGTGCTCATAGAATTTATTTCTTGTAAATCGTTAATTTCTCTTCAATAGGCGTACGTTCTTTGCTTTTCGGTTTTTCATCGAAAAAGCCAAGGTGCAGGAATCCGGCAATTTTTTCACCAGGTTGAATATCTAACAGTTCACGGACTTGAGGTTCATAAATGTGAGGGTTTGTTTTCCAAACGACTCCTAACTGTTTCTCCCAAGCCAGAAGTTGGAAGTTTTGAATGAAGCAGCTGATGGCACCGAAGTTTTCATCCCATTGCTTTTGACGTGGATCTTCCTTCATGACAGCAATCAAGAATGCTGCCGGCTTACTGAAGTAATTGCGACGATTCTCCTGACGATCAGGAGGGAAAGTTGCCACTAAATCCTCAACAAATTGCTCTTTCTCTTCAGAAGGAACAAAAATAAACCTCCATGGCTCTCTCATACCATGAGTTGGTGCCCACTTTGCATCTTCCATCAATTCAACTACTAATTCTTGTGGAACCTCTTTATCCAAATAATTATTCTTTACGGAGCGGCGCTCACGGATAATTTTTGCTAATTCTGATTTTGTCTGTACCATACCATTCACCTACATTTACGAATTTTTTCAATCTAACTAAATGATAATCTTTCTCAATGGAGATGTCAACGTTCTCAAAGATTGTTTTAAAGATCTTTCGACATCATGATGTCTGTCGTCCTGAACTTCATTTTCTCATAAAGGTGAACGGCTCTATGGTTATGAGCAAAGACATGCAGGGAGAGCTTAGCTGCACCTTGCTGACGTACGTATTCTTCAAGTTCTTGCAAAGCGACACTGCCTTTCCCCTTATCTCTCGCATTTTCAATTATGTAAAAGTTGTAAATAAAAGCCTCTTTTTGAGGATTTTCTGTATTGAAATGATACCAAATGTACCCTTCACTTTCTTTCGTATCAACTGATTGAATCGACATGAAGTAATGCTGTTTCGTCTCTTGCCCTTCAGGTAATAAGTCATCAAACACATCTTTAGAATTATTGATTGCTTCTTCTGCGTGCCAGGTTCCTGCTTTCACTTTTTCATCTGCGTATCTTTGTATTTCATCTTTTATGTAGAGATCATAGTTTTCCTTTTCAAGTGGTACGAGTTTAATCAAAATATTTAACTCCTTCTCTGCATAGACTTATAAGTTAATCATACAGAATCTGCCAATGAACGACAACTTCAATCAAATAAGAAAACCGGAACAGATCTAAATGACCTGCCCGGTTTACTATTTACTCAAAGAGGTTCATATATTCTCCATAACCTTCATTTTCTAACTCGTTTTTTGGAATAAACTTAAGAGCAGCTGAGTTCATGCAGTATCTTAATCCAGTGGGCTCAGGTCCATCAGTAAACACATGCCCAAGGTGAGAGTCTCCATGTTTACTTCTCACTTCAGTTCTCATACCGAAAATACCTGGATCTTCTTTTGTTACGATATTATTATCATTTATCGGTTTGGTAAAACTTGGCCACCCAGTTCCTGATTTATATTTATCAGTTGAACTGAACAAGGGTTCACCTGATATGAGATCTACATAAATGCCCTCTTCCTTATGATCCCAATACTCGTTATCAAATGGTTTTTCTGTCCCATCTTCTTGCGTTACCTCATATTGAATTGGAGTGAGCATCTCTTTCAACTCATCTTCAGAATACGAAACTTCTGTTCCGTCATATTTTAGAACGACCAGACTGTTGGTTATTTCATCCTCACTCTTTTTCTCTTCACCCGACAACCTTTGTACAGCAAAAGTGAGTACTCCTACAACTATAAGTGTCATAACTACATACATCATCCTGCTTTTCATCTGCCTTCCCTCCTCGTTTGAGAATCAAGGGTTCTTATTCTTATTGTACCACCATAAATTTCAATGAAGAATTACTATGCTCGCACAACTGTCTTTAATCACTTATGAAATCGATAAAACTTGGAAATCCTATAGAAAATCACATCAATGGAGGGATTTTTTTGATAGATACACGTATGATAGGAATCTTCATTTGCCTCGTATTCCTATTAGCAGCCTGTGGAACTGATCAACGTCCACTACAATATGAAGAAGTCAGGTACAATCCCACAGCTATCAATACGGCATACGATGAAGAAGTTAAGAATGAGCAGTTATTCAATTTCAGGTCATTTAATTTAGCCGTCGATTATGAAAAAGATCTAACTTATGAAGTATTTTACTCTCACGATCTAAATGATATAGTCGCTACAATTAATGATTTTGATCAACAAAAAGTCATAGGTGAAGAAGCGTTCAATCAACTGACTCCACACTTCCAGGAAATGAGCTTTGATGAAGACACTACAAAACCGGAAATCATCGAGGAAGTCATTGAAATCCTGGGGCTTGATCCTTCCTATAGTAAATTTGCACTTGAAGTCACCTACCATGATGGTTCGAAAAAAGTTTATAATAATTAATTAAACCACCTCCGGTTTCAAAAGCCGGAGGTGGTTTTGTTATTATTTATTGATATTATTTTTTTAACATTTCGGAGTTGCTACTAAGTTTTAATCAAGAATCGTGTTTGATTACTGTTTTGCCGTCTTTCTGTTCGATCTTACGCTCTTTCAGCAGCTGGCCGATCGCACGTTTGAAAGCTGCTTTACTAATTTGAAAAGTCTCTCGGATCTCCTGGGGATCACTTTTATCGTGCAGATGCATAACGCCATCGTTTTCCTGCAGATATTCATAGATAACTTCAGCATCTTCCTTCATGCTTTCCTGCTTTACGGGCCTCAAGGAAAGATTAATGGTACCATCTTCTTTTACGTCAATAACTCGAGCTGTGAGAGTCTGCCCCAACCTCGGTTCTTCTTTCCTTTCGTGAGGGTGGATGAATCCTCTATAGCCTTCCCCGGTGAGTACTGCTGTTCCTGCTTTTGTTGCCTTATACACACGAGCGGTCACTTCGTCATGAAGGATCGATGATGGAGCTTTTTCAATGTCATCCATCACTTCCTGCTCAGATATCGGCTCAGCAAGCAGACGTCCTTTTTTATCGATTTCAAGGCTTACAAAAAGGTGATCCCCTTCTTTCGGCCATACTGACTTCAATAAAGGAAGATCATCATTCGATACAAGAACTTCCCTCTCTTCAAGTCCGATGTCTACAAATACTCCCATATTTGGTACGACTTCATCCACTTCTGCCCATCCATAAGAATCTCTTGTTGCTTCCGGGAGGAACATCGTAGCCAATGCATGTCCTTTTTTATCGTTATAGATAAAAACTTTTACATTTTGATTGGGTTCCAATTCCCCATCTACGTAATCTTCAGGGAGTTTAATTTCTGTTCCATTAACAGAAACTATAAAGCCTTCTGTAATCTTTTTTAGTACTTCAGCTTCCTGGATAGTTCCCAAGTATTGGTTGTTCATTAACATTCTCCTACCTTTTTAAACCGTAATGTCACTTATTATATCTTACATGAAGCCTCTAGGGAAAGGGAACATTACTTTGTATAGAGATTCAATGAAATGAAAAAGGTGCGGCAATCAGCCGCACCTCGTTATTTTAATACCACCAAGAAGCTCCTACGATAATTAGGAGAATAAACAATACAACAATCAGCGCAAAGCCGCCACCATAACCTTTACTCATTCCAATTCCCCCCTTTACTTCTATATATGTAAAGGAAGATGGGTTGGTATGGGTGAAAGTAGGATATGTGTCATGGAATGGGTGAAATGCCTATATATTCATTGTTCAAATTCTTCGGCTAGCAGGCGGTACGATTCCTTCTTCTTATGAAAATCAAATATGTTCGTAATGATGAGGAACTCATTGATGCCATAACGTTCAGAAAGCTCCATCAATTCATTTTTCACTTTTGAAGGGCTTCCGATTATACATCTTCTGCGATTTTGTTTTACCTTTTCCAACTCAATCGTTGTGAAAGTTTTATCTTTCACTTCACGAACTGAAGGAACACGGGTGTCCAGCCCTTTTTCTACCTGCAGGAGCCATTGATCCTGGCTTAGTGCCAGTTCTTCTGCCTCTTCATCCGTTTCTGCACACACGACGAATACACATACATTCGTTTTCGGTTTTTGTAATCCATAAGAAGGTTTGAATTTGCTTCGGTAAGCTTCTAATGCTTCCTTACCGTGATCTGGATTGATGAAATGACCATAAGTGAATCCGGTCCCATTTACGGCCGCATGTCTTGCACCTCTTTCCGTCAACCCGAGAATCCACGTCTCTGGTTGAAGAACTGTATGAGGACGAGCGGATACACCGAAATAGGAATCCCCTTTTGGTACATCATCATATAGAAAACGAAGAAGTTCTCTGACTTGTCTGGAAAAAGAGCTCAAGGGTTTTTCAATGCCGTCTGTCAGTGCAAGTCGGGTTTTTTTACCACCACCAGGGGAACGCCCCAAACCTAAATCAATTCTTCCAGGATAAAAAGCCTCTAATGTCTTGAAGTTTTCAGCAACCTTCAATGGGCTGTACTGAGGTAAAAGAACGCCTCCTGAACCCACCCTGATAGTTTTTGTAGCCGCTGCGATCTGACCGATGAGGATTTCAGGTGAAGAACTTGCCAATCCGTTCGTGTTATGATGTTCAGCTACCCAGTACCTCTCATACCCTAGATCTTCTGTAAATTGAGCCAACTCGATGGTCTGTTGCAGAGCATCTACTGCCGTTTGTCCCTTCGATATAGGACTTTGGTCTAAAACGCCGAGCTTCATCTTGCTGCCGCCTTTCTTTCCAGCTACTTGTATACATCTCTCATAATTTGGTTTAATATTTTCAATTGTTCTTCAAACAGGATTTTATATTTTTTCTTCAGTACATCGAATTCTTCTTTGCCTTGATCGGTCAAGTAATACCAGTATACCTTCTGCCTTTTTTTCTCATGGGATTTATAGTCTTCCCGCCGTTCCAACAACCCTTCCTCTGTCATTTCGTGAAGCGTGTCCAACAACGTAGATGGAGCTGGAATCCAATTGGTCGTCAATTTTTTGAATTCACCTTTGAAGTGTTCGCTGATCATCGGTTGATGAATCTGTAACAAATGCATAATATAAAATTTTGTAAACTGTGCTGCACTCATATTCAAAGCGAAGCGCTTAGGATTATTCTTATGTGACAAAATCATCCACCTCCTATGTAAATGGCCTTACCTACATTTTACAATAAAAGATGGATGATTTGTCCAATCATACGCACATTCGTTCGCTTATTGAGTTTTTTATTTTATCATTTCTGAGTTGCTACTAAGTTTTAAGTGATAATGGAAAAACGTTATTTTTCCATGGTAAAACCGATTTTTCCGAAGTTTTTAGTATCGCGTAAGTATTCAAAGGCTTCCTTATATTCTTCCACAGAAAACAGTCGATCCAGTTGAGGCTTGATATTATGCTCGGAGACGAAGCGCAGCATTTCTTGAAATTCTTCCGCACTTCCCATCGTCGTCCCTAAAAGATTGTATTGCCCATAGAAAAATTCTCTGATATTAATGGATACTTGATCATTGGTCGTTGCTCCGAAAGTGACGACTGTACCACCTTTTCTCACAATTCCAAGCGATTTATTGAACGTGGCTTCCCCTATACTCTCAATAACCATATCTACCTTTTCAGCGGCAAGCTGTTCTTTCCAATCACTTTCTGTAGCAATGGCTGCATCGGCCCCTAGACGTAAAGCTTCCTCCCGTTTATCTTGGGATCTCGAAGTGACGATGACTCTAGAACCAACCGCTTTAGCAAATTTCAACGCAAAAGTAAGGACACCGCTGCCGATCCCGGGAAGTAAAATCGTCTGTTCCGGCTTAAGGTTCCCGCGGGTAAACAAGGCTCTGTAGGCCGTCAAGGCTGCCAAAGGCAGGACACCCGCTTCCTCAAAGCTCAAATGTTCCGGTTTCAGTTCGACATGATCTTCAGTGCATGTATAAAATTCAGAGAAAGTACCATCGAAAGGAAGGCCGACGATTTCAAACCCTTCAGGTGGAGCATCACTTTTTTCTTTCCAGTTCAAACCTGGATTAATGACGACTTCGTCACCGACATTGAATTTTGTAACTTCCTCACCTATCTCTTCTATAACCCCGGAGGCATCTGAGCCCGGAATCAACGCTGGATCATCCGCTTTATGTCTTTTTGTAACGACGGCAATATCTCGTCGGTTCAAACCAGCTGTATGTACCTTCACTTTAACTTCATCCGCTTTTATTGTCTTAGTCTCTACCTCTTGAACACTCAAACCTTCAAACCCTTCTTTTCCTTCGTGTACTATGGCGCGCATACAAATCCATCCTTTCATTCGCTTATTTGCTATTAGTCTATCAATAAAAGGGACCATGTCAAAATAAAAAACCTACGCTTAATGAAAAGCGCAGGTTGAAAAGATGATAGATTCATTTACTTAGTTACTTAAGACTTGTACTTTAACAGACTTTCTACCGAATGCTAATGCATCGCTCCGTTCAGGAATGAATACATCTATACGGTTGCCTTTGATCGCTCCACCAGTATCAGCTGCAATCGCTGTACCATAGCCTTCTACATAAACTTTAGAACCAAGTGGGATTACGTTAGGGTCGACAGCAATCACTTTTTGATTAGGGTTGGCTCTCAAGTCGACTCCTGTCGCTGTCACGCCGCTGCATCCTGTGCAGTACGCAGTATAAGCAGTAGCTTCTGCTGTGAATTCTTTGACTACATTGTTCTCTGATGCCTGTGATTTTGTGCTTGTATGAGTAGCTGTAGAATTACTGTTTTGTGTGTTCGCAGCAGGTTGAGATGCCGGGACCGCTTTACCATTCACTTTAAATTGATCACCGGGATGGATGAGTGAAGATGATAAATTGTTCCATGCCATCAATTGATCTACGGAAATTCCATGCTTTTGAGCAATTCCCCATAGAGTGTCTCCGGATTTCACTGTATACGTTGAACTATGATTGGAAGTTGATTGCTGTTTAGTCGTAGACTGACTGGATTCACTGGATACCGTCAATCGTTGGTTTGGATAAATTAAATTAGAATTCAGGTCGTTCCATGATTTAAGTTGATCTACAGATACATTGTATTTTTGGGAGATGCTCCAAAGCGTATCTCCTTTATTGATTTTATATTCTTCTGCACTTACAGATGTGGCGAATGCTCCAGTTAAAGCTACAGTAGCGGCAATTGAAAAAACGGTTTTTTTCATAGTTTCTGCCTCCTCTTGATAGTTGCCTTGCTTGTGATTGGTCTTGGTTGTTTATCACAATTACAAGAATAACAGAATCTATGGTTTATTTAAGAACAGGACGCTAACAGTTTGATTTCAAACTTAACACGTACATTGCATAGATATTACAATGCATGAAAATAGACCCAATTTACTTCAAAATCCTCCCTGGTCTATCATCGTTCGACAAAATTCCAGTTTTCTTAAATGGGTTTACAATTTACAAATTAAAAAAGCCTACCACTCAGGGCAGGCTTTTTTTTCATTATTCAGCTAAAGCGGCAGATTTTTTCTGCACTTCAGGATCTTCAAGGAACTCATCGTAAGTCATTTCTTTATCAATGATTCCGTTAGGAGTGATTTCTATGATCCGATTGGCAATCGTTTGAATGAACTCATGGTCATGAGAAGCAAATATGACGGATCCTTTGAAGTTGATCAACCCTTTGTTCAAGGAAGTGATTGATTCCAAGTCCAGGTGGTTGGTCGGCTCATCTAATAACAATACATTGGCACCAGATAACATCATCTTGGATAGCATACAACGGACTTTTTCTCCACCTGAAAGGACGCTTGCCTTTTTAAGTGCTTCTTCTCCGGAGAACAACATACGTCCAAGGAAGCTGCGTAGGAATGTTTCCGTTTCATCTTCAGGAGAATATTGACGAAGCCATTCAACAAGACTCAAGTCAGAACCTTCGAAGAACTCGGAATTATCTTTAGGGAAGTAACTTTGAGAAGTCGTCACACCCCATTTATAAGTCCCTTCATCCGGCTCAACTTCTCCCATAAGGATTTGGAACAATGTCGTTTTCGCAGTTTCATTCGTACCGACTAATGCGACTTTGTCATCCTTATTCAATGTGAAGCTTACATTATCAAGAACTTTTACTCCGTCTACTGTTTTTGAAAGGTTTTCCACCGTCAATAGGTCGTTACCGATTTCGCGATCCGCTTTGAATGCGATGTACGGATATTTACGGGAAGAAGGCTGGATGTCATCCAATGTAATTTTATCCAAGAGTTTTTTCCTCGACGTCGCCTGTTTGGACTTGGACGCGTTGGCGCTGAACCTGGCGATAAACTCTTTCAAGTCTTTGATTTTTTCTTCTTTCTTCTTATTCTGTTCCTGGGCCATCTTCATAGCCAACTGACTGGATTCATACCAGAAGTCATAGTTTCCGACATAAACTTGGATTTTACCAAAGTCTAAATCTGCGATATGCGTACACACATTGTTCAGGAAGTGACGGTCGTGAGATACGACGATAACTGTGTTCTCAAAATCGATAAGGAAATCCTCAAGCCACTGAATCGCTTTGATATCAAGGTGGTTGGTCGGCTCATCAAGCAGCAGAACATCAGGATTTCCGAATAGTGCTTGAGCTAAAAGGACTTTCACTTTGTCAGATCCTTCAAGGTCCGCCATCTTTTTATCATGAAGGTTTTCTTTGATTCCCAATCCGGTCAGAAGACGGGCAGCGTCTGAATCAGCTTCCCAGCCATTCATTTCAGCGAATTCGCCTTCAAGTTCAGCAGCACGCATGCCATCTTCTTCAGAAAATTCACCTTTCATATAAATGGCATCTTTCTCTTTCATCACTTCGTACAGCTTGGTATGACCCATGATGACCGTCTCAAGTACTTGATACTCATCGTATTCAAAGTGGTTCTGCTTCAAAACAGCCATGCGCTGATCTTTTTTAAGGGAAACTTCTCCCGTCTGAGGTTCCATTTCTCCACTTAATATTTTAAGGAATGTAGATTTACCTGCACCATTGGCACCGATCAACCCATAGCAGTTTCCTGGTGTGAATTTTATATTGACGTCTTCGAATAATTTTTGATCACCAAAACGAAGACTCACGTTGTTGACATTTAGCATAATCATAATCCTCCAGTATTCGAGTAATAAACATTAGAATTATATCATTATCGCACATGAGAAAACAGGTCTCAAATCGGATTTGACTAACCTGCACTTGAAAAAGAGCCTTTTACTTTTGTTATCCATCATTGTTTCCAAAGCGTTCATTCTCAAACATTGAGCTCAGTGGGGAACTTACATAATTCTATTCATCATAAAAAAACGGCCGCTATAAACGGCCGTCTGCTTACTTCTCTTCTTGCTTATAGTAAAGACTGTTGTTTTCCACAACTTGCAGGACTTTGTTTTCCTGTTCCATCGGACTTCCGCACATCGGACATTTGTTTTCCTGATTCGTCCGGAAGTTATCCCTCATCCAGCAGTTGCAATCGTCAGAAGTACATACCCAGATCTTTGTTTCTTCTTCCTTTATTTCAGCTTGATTCTTTTTACCGAAAGCCATTTCTGAAGCCTCCTTAAGACATTGAAGTTATGTAAAAGAGACTGACCTCACAAGCCAGTCTCTTTTTTATTTGGTTATTATAGTTTAGTAACGTTTGCAGCTTGTGGCCCGCGGTTACCTTCCGTGATTTCAAACTCTACAGCTTGACCTTCCTCTAGAGACTTGAAACCTTCTTCGTTGATTGCGCTGAAATGAACAAACACATCATCTTCGCCTTCAATCTCAATAAACCCGAAACCTTTTTCCGCGTTAAACCACTTCACTGTACCTGTTTTCATAGAAATGGATCCTCCAATATGTCTTAATTTAATATGCGTTTTGCAATAATGAAAAAATCACATATTATAAAAAGTACCAATAAGACTTGATCACTCTTTATAATAGGTGATTGGAGAGTCTTTCTTATTTATTGGCAATACTTTACTATTATCATAATCATACTATGCTTCACCGGTGAAGTCAAGCAAATGTTCTTAACATGCCCACATTGTAGTATATACAGCGCAACACCCTTTTATTCCATAAAGTTACGTTTTTTCAATTATTCCACAGGCCATCCTTTTTCCGGATTTGCCACTCGGCTGGGATTGAAAGTCATCAGGTCCTTGATGAAGAATAACGGATTTACCGATTATATCATCAACCTTGAACCGATCGGTAAAAAAGATCATCCTCGCCCGCCCTTGATTGGAAAATAATACAGGAAAATCACCGGCATGATTTCCATGGGGCTGGTTGTCAGGATTCCAGTGTCCTCCTGCGGTAGCAAAAGGGTTTTTACCGTCTCCGATTTCGCACACCCCTTTTTCGTGGATATGAAATCCATGGGGACCGACAGGGGCTGTTTTTTTACGCGTAAAAGTAGGCAGCCCTTCTACATTTACATAGATTTCAACACCATAAGGCATCTGATAAAAATGGACGGATCCTTTCAAATCTGGTGCTATGGGACTGCTGCTGAATATCGCTTTTGCTGTTTGAGTAGCATAGATTTGTCTATACGGGCCCTGAGGTGGATGGAGCACCATACACTTCCCCCTCCTTTTGTATCATGTTTACGCACGGGGACCACTCAATAGACCACCACTTATCAGGTAAGGTTTTACAATGAATTAGTGATGTGCTACACTCCCTGTAAATCTCACATCAAAGGAGAATGAACACATGAAAAAGTTTTTAATGACACTATCTATTTCCACCGTAGCTGCCTTCGGATTGACCGCATGCAGTTCAGGTGATGAAAATGCGGAATCAGATAAAAAAGAAGAGAAGACAGAACAAACAGAGAAACAAGCTTCTGAAAGTAAAGCTGAAGGCCCTGTAGCTGTTGTAAATGGTGAAGAGATTCCACGAGAAGACTTCAATACACGTATGGAACGTATGAAAGAACAATATTCTCAAATGGGCATGGACATGGAAGGCAAAGAAGATCAACTGAAAAAGAGCATCGTTGACCAGATGATCGGTTCAGAATTATTGATCCAATCTGCTGAAGATGCCGGGATCGAAGTGACAGATGAAGAACTACAGAAAAAATACGAAGAATTCACCAAACGCTTCGAAAACGAGGAACAATTACAAAAAGCTCTAAAAGACAATGGAACGACAGAAGAAGAAGTGAAAGAACAGTTGAAAATGCAAATTAAAGTTGACGAATATATTGCAGACAACACAGAAATCGATGTTTCCGAAAAAGAATTGAAACAACAATATGAAGCGATGAAAAAGCAGAAAGAAGACGTCAAAAGCTTTGAAGAAATGAAGCCTATCCTGAAACAACAGCTTCAAAGTCAAAAAGAACAACAAGCAGTCGGAAAACTGGTCAAAGAACTACGTGAAGAAGCAGAAGTTGAAGTGAAGATATAATCATGAAAGAGCCTGCCAATCGGCAGGTTCTTTTTTATCATCAAAAAATCCCCGCGTCTAAGGAGGAGGAAGAAACCCTTAGACGCGGGGTGATTTGTTTCATTTTATGCAGCTCATGATTCAACTAGAACGCTTCTCTAATTCTTTATAAGCTTTCTCCATTTCTGACGTATCTTTTGTTTCCTGCAAATTGGTGATCCAGCGTTCGAATGTCTGTTTCGTTTGTTGCTTCCATTCATCTCGGTAAGCATTGAAAATTTGATTCATCGCTTTACCATAATAGGTGTTCAATTGAGTTTCAGCCTGATTGAAACGGCTTTGCAGCTCTGGTCGTAGGATGGAAGCCATTTCGTCTTTCATGATTTCCTTCTCGTTCTTTTCAAAAAATGCTTTTGTACTTTTGAAAGTTTTCAAAACTCGTGACAAGTCGGAACTCTTCAGTTCCACATTCATTGAAAATTCCGGTACATCAAAACCCTCCCACTCCTTGGAATAAAGGTGGAGGCCTGATTGAATCTTCCTCAATTCAGATTCCAGCTTCGTTTCCAGTTGTTTCATGGTCTGTTGTATGAGTCGTTCGAGTCGCAAACTGATCGCCCGAAGTTCCTGTTTCATTTCATGATCAACTTCATCCAGCAAGTTCTTTTGGGCCTGGCGCAGCCGGTCTTTCACTTCTTCTCCCTGCCCCTTGATCGTGGCAGGGTTGAAGTGTTGTTTAAATAAACCATTGAAATTCAACATCATCCGCTCATGGGCATAGTGAAGTTGTTTTTCAGCCTTATTTTCAATCACCTTGGAATCGACAGTGAGGTTTTGCTGCTCAAAAACCTTCAGAGCTTTTGTCTGCTCTGACTTCAAGGATTCGAGTTTATGCTTCCGCTCCTCCTCACCGAGTCTGCTATTTTCAATCAAAGTGGAGAGTGTCAATCGAATGTGATCCATATCCTGATTCAACGATTGAATCAAAACCTGTGCGAGTTCCTCTTTTAAGAAGTTTTCAAAATCACTTTCGAAGGTCTGGATGCCTGAAGGAGGCACGTTTAGGCCATGTTTTTCTTTTAAAGCATTAAGGCTTGACGCTCCATACAACCTAGGGTGACGAATACCGAATTGCAAAAGCTGATCTTGGACGTACCCTTTAACGAATTCAAGTTCTTCCTCAGATTCCGCCAGGTCGGAAGCGTTGATGATGAAGAACATTTTATCCATGGAAAAACTGTCTTTCACACGCCCTAACTGCGTCAAGAACGATTGATCTGCCTTAGAGAAAGGGTGATTATAATAGGTGACAAATAATACAGCGTCTGAATCCTTTATATACTCAAACGAAACATTCGTATGTCTCGCATTGACAGAATCCGCTCCCGGAGTATCCACGAGAGTGATTCCTGCCCGGGTGAAAGGGCAATCGTAAAACAGTTCCATAGTTTCTACGAAACAAGACTTCTTTTCTTCAGCCACATAGCTTCTGAATTGTTCCCATTCAATGAAAATGTTTTGTCCCAACTCATCTTTCATGTCCATAAAACCATCAAGAAAGGCCTCTAAAAATGAATATTGCTTCTGGTCAAGCTTCTTCCATACATCCTTCGATAGTTCTTTCGCTGTTTGGTATCCTTCTTCAACCGTTTGAACATCAACATCCAGGCGCGCAAAGATCCCTTTCATATCTTCCAGCATATGAGCAGACGTTTTAAGTTTCACCTCTATCGTGCGGTGAGGATGATCGGACGTCGGTGGAGAAATTTTGTTGATTGTTGCTGTTGTCGGATTTGGTGAGACGGGCAGCACCTTTTCCCCCAGTAGAGCATTAGCGAATGAAGATTTCCCAGCACTGAATGCTCCAAACAAGGCTACGGTGAAGTGCCTTTGTTCCAATCTTTCTTTTTTCATTTTCAGATGATCATAAAGGTCCGCAATCGTATCTACATCATGGATGATGGAAAGCGTTTCATCTGCATCCTCTAATGTTTTATCCAGCGAGGAGGATTCTTTTTCAACCGGAGTGGCATCTTCATTTTCGCGACTGCTTGAGTAAACTTTCTCTTCTGACTCTGTGAGAACTTCCTTCTTTTCAATCATTCGTTCGGTACGATGCTCCAGATCTTTATGGACAAGATCTTTTTCGGTAGTTTCAGGCTCTTTTTGAAGCAGAGCCTCCATCTGGTCTCTGAATTCATTTATTTGCTCTTCCATACGTCGGAGCTTTTGATCAGCTTCTTCCCACTCGGTCCGCGCATGTAAAGCAGACTGATTTTCTTGATTGAATGCTTCTCTCTGCACTCTCAGGGAGTCTTCTGCATCCTGTAGAAGACTATTCGCAAACGCACGCATCTCTTTTTGAATATCTTTTGAAACCTGGTCTGTATAACGCAGGATATATTCTCCCGTTATTGAAGCCCCAGGTTCAATAAGATCAAAAAGCCGATCTTGATCGTACGAGAAATGGAATGCCTGGACTTTTTGAATCAATTCAGAATCTTTGACGCCATATTTCTCAAATAACTTCAAAAAACGGTCTCTTAAAGGCCACATCAAGTTTTTCTCCAGAGATTCCATTAAATGAGAATAAAATGTCCGGGCTCTTTCCTGTCTGGCCTCCTCCGTTTTCTTCCTGGCAAAAACCAACCCCACTTTGAAGCCCGGCTGTTGAGCCTCTAAGAATTGAGCCGCATCTTCTCTCAGTACGCTTGGCATTAAATAGGCATTTGATATGAACGATCTGATTCGATCCTCATAATCATCCTTAAAACCTTTCACCCACTCATCCGTGGTGAGAAGATCTTCATTGTTGACTTCTTTTTGATCGAGGACCTTTTCTAATTGGGCGAGTTTCCCTTCCAGTTGTTGAACCTCTTCTTCCTGGTTTTCCTCAAGAATTTCAACCGACTCTTTATTGATGGCATCAACATCCCTTAAAGCCTGGTCTTCGATCGTTTCATAAGATCGTTTCCATAAGCTTTGAAAATCTTCCTTAAGGCGGTTGAATTCATTGATGGGAAGATGAAGTTGTTTCATAGAGGTATAATAGATGTTCTCTGGAGTGATCCCCCATCGTTTTAACGACTCTACAACACTGGCTTGGAACTCTTCATAAGCGATCTCTTCTTCATTATGCTTATCCACCTGATTGATGACGATGGAAAAAGGTGTCCCCCGCTCCTGCATATCCAGTAAAAACTGCAAATTGACCTCTGACTGTACATGGTTGTAATCCATGACGTAATAAAGGTAATCCATCAAATGTAAAGAGGATTCAGTGATCAGCCGGTCAGCGTCGTCCGTGGAATCCACACCAGGGGTATCCAATACCGAACCGTGGGAAGGAAGGCCGCTGTCAGGTCTGCTGATCTCAACTCTAGTAATCTCATCTCCGTCTTTGCACATTTTCTTAATTTGTTCAAAATCTATTTCACCTTTATATAAGACAGGGTCGTTCCCTCGCATGTGTGTGACGGTATATGGATCACCCTTCTTTAGTTGAACGATATTCGCACTTGTAGGAATTGGACTTGAAGGCAGCATATCCCGCCCGAGCAGATGGTTGATCAACGTTGATTTTCCTGCAGAGAAGTGACCTGCAAAGCCGACCATCATCTTTTTACCATTCAATTTTTCTATGATATCTAATATTTTTTCACTCTGTTTTTCACTGATATTTTCTTTCGTATAGCGGTACAAGGGAGAAAGTGTATCCGCTTTCGTTGTTGTAATGACAGACATGGAACGAACTCCTTTTTGACTAGACGTTTCCCTTTTATTTTACTCTTAACATTGCCTTTAACTCAAGTGGAAGTAAGGATAAGCTTAAGCATGAAGGCATCAGGAGTGTACGATTATCCATTATTTTTGACTTCAGCAGCCAACCTTTCGTGCAATCGCGGATGATGCAGAATATGGTTATGGTCCGTACCACGAATGATATTCAAATGAAGTGAAAATGTATTCTCATACCATGACTCCAGTTCAAACGGTTGAATCACTTCATCGTCTGTACCGACAAAAGTATGAACCTTTTCTTCGATTCCATGAAAAATATCATTTGGAATTTCCTCAAGGAACCTTGAAGCCATTAACCGGAAACTTAAATCCAACCTTCCGCTCTCGTCAAACTCATCAGGAATTTCTGCGACCTTTTCATGAGATAAATATGGGACTTTCAATTTATATAAGGTCATCAGAATCATGGCTCTTTTCTCATATACTTTATAATCCACATTCGTTTCATCCTTGAATTGATCCGTTGCATCATCGTAATATACGAGTAAATTAGGATGAAAAAAAGGAGAGAGGAAAAAGTAATGATCTGCGATGTCAGGGTTCTTCTTCATTAATCTCAATATATTGGCAGCCCCCATTGAATGACCCGTCAAAAGCAGCTTTTTATACCCTTTCTTTTTGATGAAATGAACAAAATCAAAAAGGTCATCGTCATACTGCCCTATATATTCAAGGTCACCCCTTTCGTTCAATTGATCATATCCTCTTAAAATAGGCAGGTAGACATCCGCTTCCATTTGAAGAGCATCTGCAAATTTTTCTTGATGAGGAAGCTCAGCAGTAATACCGTGGATAAGGATGACAGCTGTATCCACTTCATTCATTGAATTTTGGTGTAATGCGAATTGTAACGTCGTAAAATCTCTAGCCGTATAGGTGTTCCACGATGTACGAGCCATAAAACGAGTCTCCTTTACTTATAATGAGATAGATATTCCGAAAAATTTTCGACGGATAGTTCATGTTCAAACCGGTGTTCCAATTGTTTGATGTACTTTTTTGATAAGTAGGAATATCCGCCTCTGTGGATCTCCCGAGCATAATGCAGAGGAGGAGTCAGGTCTTCTTTTTTCACGGTTGCTGTAAAAGAAATCGATGGGACCAACCTACCATCTTTTAATATCACCTGTACGACAGTCGGTCGGTAGGCATTAGAGTATACTCCCTCTCTTTTATACAGGTAATTCAAAGCTTTTTGTCCTACTTGATATACCACACCTTCAACCGTTTCACCTTTTTGTTCGATGATGTCCGCCCTGCCGCCGTCTTTGACATGGTGTGTAAACCCTAATTTATACCCTTTCAACACGGCTCCTCCTAATATGCTTTGAAAATGCGGCTTGACTCCCGCCAATTCCATCCGTTCTTGATCCATACAGGAGCCATAAGCAAAATAATATACAGAATCCTTCTTCAGTAGTTGATGTACCCTCCAGTCTCCATGCGGGACGGGGCTGCCTTTAGGTTCATGAGGATAAAAATAGGTGTAGGCTTCTTCTGATCCTTGGTGTGTATCGATCTTCACACGTTCACGGACAAATAACGAGTGCTCATCGCCTTGTTCATAGCCTTCTAACAGATCTATATGGCTAAGCATATCCCCCGTTATTTCATATACTTCACCAAACGTATGTTTTGATGGATTCTTTACCAAAAGAGGATAGTAGGAATACCCAGCGAAAAGTTCCCCTTCAGTCCAGGCTTGTTCTGCAGTGAGCGTCGCATTCTTTAAGTAATGATGGTTTTTCATATTTCTGCATAAAGAACCGTAAACGAAAACTTTCACCGGAATCACTCCTTTCCTTCCATGTCTTTATAGGCTTTGATACCGAATAATGAATCCGCCGATTTGACAGCATCCAAAACTGCCTGTTCCACCACATTCGCAGCGATGGAGGCAAGCCCGTTCAAATCCACTTTCACTCGATCGGAAGACATTACAAAAAGCGTGTCACCATCGACAAAAGCATGAGAGGGCCTCATCGTCCGTGCCAATCCGTCATGGGCACAAGAGGCAATTTTATTCGCCTCTGCTTTAGTCATCGAAGCATTTGTTATGATGCATCCAATCGTCGTATTTCCATTGAAACGGTTCGTCTGTGCATCGTGAGTCTGGTGAAGAAGCTGCTTTTCGGTAAATAAAAGTTTTCCATCCGCTTGAACGCCTGCAATCACTGTCCCTGTAGAAGGATCTATCACATCTCCGAAACAATTGACGGCTACTACTGCGCCAACTTTTAAATCCCCAATTTGAATGGCATACGATCCTATTCCGCCTTTCATAACGTGATCAGACCCCAGCACTTTACCGATCGTTGCCCCTGTCCCCGCTCCGACACTTCCTGAGTTGAACACAGAAGAGCCTAACGCATGAATACAAGCATCATAACCATATTGAGCGTCCGGCCGCGTTTTCGGTTCCCCGACCATCAAATCAAAAAGGATGGCTCCCGGTACAATGGGAACCTTGGCGACAGAAACATCAAAACCGATGTTTTTTTCCTCCAGAAACTTCAGGACGCCGCCTCCGACATCCAGCCCGAACGCACTACCCCCGGATAAAAAAATGCCATGCACTTGATTCACTAGATTTTCCGATTTTAACAAATCGGTTTCTTTCGTCCCCGGGGAACCTCCCCGGACATCAACACCAGCAACCGCTCCTTCTTCACTCAATAATACCGTACAACCCGTTCCTGCCTGAACATTCGTCGTGTGGCCGATTTTGAATTCAGACAAATCGTTGATGGAAATTGTTTTCACGTATTCCACTCCTTTTTTGTTTTTGAACCCCGTTATCAGGGGAAGTATGTCTATATCATTATGTAGGAGGTGCTTATATGGCTAGGAAACATATGATTGTACACGGAAGGGTTCAGGGTGTAGGCTTTCGCGCTACAGCGAAACAAATCGCTGACCAATTGAATATTCAAGGATGGGTGAAAAATAAATCGGATGGCACCGTAGAAATTGATGCTGAGGGGGAACCGGATCATCTTTCCCATTTCATCGATCAGCTTAATCAAGGTCCATCACCATTTGCAAAAGTAAGTGCGATCGATATTACAGAATCTGAAACCGAAAAAGGATATAAGAAATTCAAGATCGTTGAATGAACAGGAGCCGCAGGAAAAATTCCCTGCGGCCTTCTCTTATTCCGAGTCTTGTTTATGCATCGGTCTGACAATCAATTCATTGACATTGACTGATTCAGGTTGGGTCACCGCATAGGCGACGGCACGGGCGATGTCATCCGCTACAAGTGGTTCCATACTTCGATTTTTGAACATGTCTATCACATCACCATCTGTAATATGATCCGTCAGTTCAGTATCAACAGCTCCAGGGGAAACGTTCGTGACTCTCACACCTGAACGGGACAGCTCTTTTTCCAATCCCATAGAGAGGGCACGGACAGCGTGCTTCGTAGCGCTGTATACGGTACTGGAAGGGAAGACTTCGTGGCCGGCGACCGAGGAGACATTGATGATGTGGCCTGCTCCCTGCTCAATCATCGTAGGGAGAGACGCGTGTATGCCATAGAGTACTCCTTTGATATTGACATCAACCATCTGATCCCATTCATCTACATGGTCATTCTTCATAAACGACAACAGCATGACTCCCGCATTGTTTACGAAAATATCCACCCGTCCGAATTCGTCCTTGGTGACTTGGACAAGCCTTTCCATGTCTTCTTTATTCGTCACATCCGTTTCAACCACTTTAGCTTTCACTTCATATGTTTGTTGTATTTCTTCAGCAAGTTCTTTCAATCGTTCAGAACGGCGGGCTGCCAATACGACATCCGCTCCCTGTTCAGCTAAGTGATGGGCGATCGCTTTACCGATTCCGCTGCTGGCACCTGTAATGATCGCTGCTTTTTTTGTTAATTCGTTCATTTCTCCATTCCTCCTTTGCCCGTACTACACTAAGTATGTACCCTTTTTTTAAGGGTTCTATGCATCAGAGGAAGGTATAGAAAAACCGCCTCCTGCAGACAGGAGACGGTTCTCGTTATGTTTGTTATTGTTCCTCAAAGAACTTTTTGTTGATTTCGATGTATTCTTTTTCTTCCTCTGGTACTTCATCTTCGATATATATGGCCTCTACCGGACATACGGCTTCACATGCACCACAGTCGATACAAATGGCCGGATCGATATAGAACATATCTTTTCCTTCTTCAATACAGTCTACAGGGCATACATCCATGCACTCTGCCGCTTTTTCATCTTTACATGGGGATGTTATTACAAATGCCATTGATATCTCCTCCTTTTTTGAAATTAAATGTGCTTAATATTCTATTTTCACCTTAAATGGCTTAAATAAACACAACCTTTATCATAACGACTTTTGACAAAAATCGCAATTCTTCTAACAAATTCGATGGCGATTCAATTCACCTTGAGTATGGGGTGCCTTATCGGTCCCATATCCGTTCGACTGTATATTCTCCACCCTGCTTCTGCACTAAGAACACATCGGGTCTTGTGAGCCTTTTCCAATCCTGAAAGCCAATTTCTCTATTGTACGTTTGTAAAAGAAGAGCAAGAAGATTTCCATGTGTGACTAGAAGGACATTGCCCTCTTCATGATCCTCAAGTTCCTTCACCAATGATTGAATTCGGTCTTTCGCTTCCTGGGAAGATTCTCCACCTGTCAACTTCAACTCAGGATCCTGAAACGTATCATGAAGCACTTCTTCCCAATCGTCCAGAGGCTCATGGCTGAGGATACGCTCTTCTAGCCGCTCGTCTTTTTCGATGGACAACCCTTTCTTCATAGCGAAGGGCTTGATTGTTTCGATCGCGCGCAGAAAGGGACTGGATATGATTCGATCGAAGTCATATCCGGTCTGCTCCAAAAAAGTAGCCAGGGCTTGGGCCTGTCTGACCCCTGTTTTCGTCAATGGAGAGTCTTCATGTTGTCCCTCAGTTTCACTGTGGCGAACTAAAATTAGTTTGTCCATTCAGCCATCCTCCTCTTTTCTGCATGTTACCTTCATTATCTCCCATAGAGAAGGGAAAGACAAGGAAAGTAACAGAATATTGTCACTTTTTGTACACTCGCTTTCCGCGGAACCATGTCTCAGTGACTTCGATCTTATCCAAGTCGCCGGGTTCCACTTCCTTCGGGTGTTGTGCAAGTAGTACAAAATCCGCTTGATGACCGACTTCTAGTCTGCCCTTTTCACCTTCTCTATATTCAAGTTCTGCAGGGCTTTCGGTGAATCCATGAAAAGCCTGGTCCACAGTGATTTTTTCCTGAGGCATCCAGCCGCCTTCTGGATTTCCTTCTAAATCGGTACGGTTGACTGCTGTAAATATACTAACGAATGGATTCAAGGCTCCGATGGGTAGATCTGAACTCAGAGTAATCGGAATATGAGCCCCCACCAGACTGTTAAAAGCATCACAATAAGGAACGAGTTCTTTCGGTGTCCAGTTTTCCTTCTTATCCCATTCACCCAGTAAAAAAGAGGGCTGAGTTTCAATATAAGGTTTGATTTTCTGCATACGGTCGATCAAATCAGGACCTAAGGTTTGAGCGTGGATGATCCGGTGCCTCATTGATTTGGTCTGCGCCTGCTCCTGCTCAAGCGCCTCAACGGCTTGTTCTACAGCCCGGTCCCCGATAGCGTGCATAGCAACCTGCATGCCATTTTCAGAAGCGACCCGGACCATTTCATTCACTTGTTCCTGTGTATAAATCAACGTACCATGAGTCGAGGGTTCGACTGGATACGGGTTTCTCATAGCGGAAGTGAACAGTCGCTGAGTCCCATCAAGGAAAATCTTTACGGCACCTACTTTTACTTGGTCGGTCCCGTCCCCCGTACGCTTTTTGTTATTCTCAAGGTACTCTTCCAAGTCATTGATATTAAAAATATAATGGTGAAGGTGTACATCAAGAGGAAGCTTTCCTTCCTGTTCGAGCTCTGTGTACGCCTGCCACAACTTTTCATAGGTGCCGATGAAATTGATATCATCGGTGTGAACGGAAGTAATTCCATACTGACTCAAATGAGGGATGCCTGTTTCAAGTGCAAGCTTGGCATCGTCCACGGAACGGCCCCAAAAGTGATGTTTGATGTAATGAACTGCCGTGTCTTTGAATCGCCCGTTCCAATTCCCATGTTCATCTTTTTCCTTGAACTCATCCGGTTCTTTTTTAAAGTCTTCTTCTTTCTCAAGTAACTCCAAAGCTTTTCTACTTATGACACACTCGTGACCATCTTCATGCATGAAATAAATATAAGCGTCCACTTGAATTTCGCTTAAATCATCAGCCGTCAGGAGATGATCGATATCTTCAAATTTGGAGTCATCAAACCCTTTACCGAAGATCCAATCTCCTTCCTGCATAGAATCATAATGCTTCTCCACTTCTTCCTTCATTTCTTTCCAGCTCGTCACCTGGGTCAAATCGAGCTCTTTTTTCAAGAGGCCGTAACGGAGCAGGTGCATATGACTGTCATTGAACGACGGGGTGATAACCTGGCCCTCACCATCCATGACTTCCTCATCATTTCCATCATATGGGCTTTCATGAATGGCGGCAATCTTTTCTCCATCCAGTTCCACGGCGTATTTTTTATCTTCATTATAGATTCCATATGGGGTGTATAGTTTCACATTATCGATAATCATATCCTCGGCTCCTTCTACTTTTCTTCTATATCATTTCTACCCTAATGCCTCCGAACTATAAACATGGGTAATAATGATCAGTAAAAAATAGAAGGTATTTTATAGTTGGAACACGATATAAAAATTTCATTTAATGAGGCTGGTGCGTTCCCAGTAGAAAGATCTTTCACAAATCTTCACAGAAAACGAAAAAACCGGGAGTGAATCGTCACCCCCGGTTTTTCCTTATAGTTCTTTGAAGTATTCTTTGTAAAATCCGCCCATGCGGCCAGAGTTGTCGATGACAAAGTAAAATTCTTCACTCTCATTTTTCACTTCGTATACTTTACCCGGTGTCAAAACGTTGTTTACAACGAATTTTTTGGCATCATTATGGACGCACTCGATTTTTTTAATTGTCGGATTGTCTTCCCAAGTTTTGTGAATCATAGTTTGCCTCCTTGTTCCTTCGTGTTCCTATCATACAATGAACACGGCCAGGACTCAATCCTACAGAGTAAACCTATGAAAATCGTTCCTGGTACCACCCTGCACCTTTCATAACTTCAGATTCAGTCAAACGGTGCCCCATACGTTCCCAATGGGTCGTGACTTCCGCACCAGCACCTTCAAGTATTTCCTTCAATTCGACTGTTTCTTCCGGTGCACAAATAGGATCGTTTTCTCCTGCACCAATAAATACCGGCACATCTGTCTGTGACGGAATCTCTATCCCTCTCCGTGGGACCATTGGGTGAAACAATAAGGCGCCTTTGAGGCTGCTCTTATAATGGAAAAGCAGACTGCCTGCAATATTGGCCCCATTGGAATATCCGACCGCAATGACTCGATCACGATTGAATTGATATTCTTCAGAAGCTTCTTTCAAGAAGTTGTTCAACTCTTCTGTACGTTGAATCAAATCTTCCTCGTCAAAAACACCTTCGCGCAGCCGTTTAAAAAAGCGCGGCATGCCGTTTTCAGAAACATTTCCCCTCACAGAGAGTATAGAAGCTTCCTGATCGATCATTTCGGCAACGGGAAGTAAATCTTGTTCTGTTCCGCCTGTGCCATGAAGAAGAAGCAATACTTTATCATTCGTTCCTTTTTTAAACACATGTTTCATATCCATTGACCCTTCCTCCTTCAAATAAGTAGACATAATATTGTTATAGTATCCTACACTTTTTACATGTTGTAATTTTATCTTTAATTCGAGATATTGTCAAAAGATCGGCTTTGAGCCCGGGTGTAATTATTCATTGATCCTTTTAAACAAACCGGGCAGGACCAATACGATAAGGAACAAGCGGACCATTTGCAAGGAACTGACTAAAGGCGCATCAGCTCCAGCTTCTTTAGCTGTAAGCCCCATCTCAATCAGGCCTCCAGGAGCTAAACTGAGAATAGCCGTCGCCACATCCATTCCTGTCCACATATGCAGCAATCCTCCAAATAAGAAAGAAATCATGATCATCATGACCGATAAACCTGAATAGATCCATGCGTATTTTCCCGCTTTTTTTATATCAGAAATATTGATGGAATTCCCTAAATGAACTCCGATGATCAACTGAGCAAGTATAAATAGTACCCCAGGTAGTTCAAAAAGAGGGAAAGATACCGTTCTCAGGCAACCGACAGCAATCATCGGTAATAAAACCATAGCAGCTGGTATCCTTCTATGTAACATTAACGCGATCATGTACAAAATCACATAAATGAACAGAGGCCACCACGGCCCCTCCCCGCTTTCAGAAACAGATCTGAGAGGAAAATTTTCCGTTTTATTAAAGAAATGAATGACCGTATAAGGGATGATTGATAAAACCGCCAGAAGCCTGATGGCATGGAAAATCGTCACCAGTACCGTATTGCCATTCAATGATTCGCTCGTAGCAATCATGACGGACAACCCTCCAGGTGCACTTCCGATCAAACTGGTCGGCTTATCGAGCGCCGTTTTCTCAGCAATGATATAAGCAGCATATAGACTGATGAGGATAAGGATCATTGTAAGTACCGTGTAAGGAAGGATATAGGGAACCACATGTTCAAAAGTCTTGGATGTAAACATAAACCCGATTCCTATTCCTAATAAACTGAAACCTATATTTTTCAATGGAGCAAAAGACGTTGTTTTTATACGAAAGAGCATTTTCATCATCAGCAGCCCGAACACAGGCCCCAAAATCCATGGCAAAGGGAGGTTCATACTTTTAAATACCAGTCCGAAAACAAATGCTATACTATATGTATAAATTATTCTAGTAAAATAGATGACTCATTCCTCCTCCCTTGTTAAAATTAAATCATCCGTATCTTGAAAGGAGCTCGTTGCCGGTGGATAAGTGGACCTATGGTTATGATCGAAAAAATGACCTGTTCAACTATTTACATATTAGAAATTATGAAGAAAAAGATTTCGAACGACTGATCGAAATTCAAAAGAAAGCTTTTCCTCCCCCTTTCCCTTCAGAACTATGGTGGACGAAAGAGCAGTTGGAAAATCATATCCGTACATTCCCGGAAGGCTGTCTCTGTATAGAGGTGGATGGGGTGGTAGCAGGGTCCATGACGACGATGATGACAAGCTTTGATGAAAAGAATCTATCTCATACGTGGGAAGAAAAGACGGCCGATGGGACAATGAAGACCCACGATCCTAACGGGAATATCATGTATGTGATTGATTTGTGCGTCGACCCTGACTATCGTTCAATCGGGTTGGGAAGGCAATTGACGCAAGCCATGTATGAAACAGTCGTCCAATTGGGCTTGAAAAAGTTAATCGGAGGAGCACGCATGCCCCGTTACCACAAGTACGTCCAAGAGTTGACTCCAGAAGAGTATGTAAACCTGGTCATAAATTCCGAAATTCATGATCCAGTCATATCTTTCCTGCTTAAATCAGGACGGTCTCCGATCGAACCGATCAAAAATTACATAGAAGATGAAGAATCTTGTAATTATGGATTGTTGACGGAGTGGAGAAATCCGTTTATTGAATAATTGAAATTGGTGATCATCCATAAATGTTCAGGTGTGGAAAATAACCCCTGAATTTATAATAAAGGCGCTGTCATTATGTTCTAAGCTCCAGCCGCATCCTCCTGCCGACTTTATTCATGATTGAATCAAGTAAGCCGATCAACAAATCATATAAACTTGAAGCCAGGTGTCTATATCCACCTGGCTTTCTTGTTTAACTGAACAAATAGGTTAAATAGCCGTATCCCCGTTCTTCCATTTTATCTTTCGGGATGAATTCCAATGCTGCTGAATTGATGCAGTAACGCAATCCTCCCTGGGATTTCGGTCCATCTTCGAACACATGTCCAAGATGAGAGTCAGCTTCCTCACTCCGAACCTCTGTACGGAACATCCCATGGCTCCTATCCATTTCTTCTTTTACATGTTGTTTTTCTATCGGCTTTGTAAACGAAGGCCACCCACAGCCCGCATCGTATTTATCTTTAGAACTGAACAACGGTTCTTTGGAAACAATATCCACGTAAATACCTTCTTCTTCGTGGTCATAAAATTCATTTTCAAAAGGCTTTTCCGTTCCGTTTTCCTGGGTGACCTTATATTGCAAGTCCGTCAAGCGTTGTTTCAGCTCTTCTCGGTTTTTCTTCATTCCCCATTGATTTTTGAGGAAATTCGCTCTTCCGGAACCCTTTTTATACAATTTATAGTGGAAAGAGTTCTTTTTATAGTAATCTTGATGTTTATCTTCTGCGGGATAGAACGTTTCTGCCGGGAGAATTGGAGTCACAATAGGATTTTTGAATATCCCTGATTCTTCTAATTGTTTCTTACTCTCTTCTGCTATTTGTTTTTGTTCTTCATTGTGATAGTAAATGGCTGTAGTATAAGATTCTCCCCGGTCCGCAAACTGACCATCAGGGTCTGTCGGATCGATCTGCCGCCAAAAAATTTCCACCAGACGCTCATATGGAAAAATAGAAGGATCATAAGTGATTTGGACAGCTTCTTTATGTCCTGTATTTTCGGTGATGACCTCCATATACGTCGGATTCTCCGTTACTCCACCCGTATATCCGGAAATAACAGACTCTATTCCGGGCCTTTCATCGAAGGGTTCGACCATACACCAGAAGCACCCACCCGCAAACGTAGCAATTTGATATTGATTATCCATGAAACATCCCCCTATTTTGGTCATTTATAATGGAGTATGCTCCTATTCTTCCTAATTCACAAAAAAAAATCAAGCCACATGCACAGTCTAAAAGAATAGTTTAGGCTGTGATGTACCTTGAAAGTGTGCTGATTCAGATGAAGACGAAGAGCTTTCAAACTCTTTGAACGATGACTCCAATGTCGATGATGAGGATTCTTCTGTTTCTGTCGACTCATCATCAGATTCACCCATCAGTTTCATCATATTGATCATGGCTGGGATATTTTTAATCATGGGACCATATTGCTGGACCATGGGAGCTGCCGTTTGTACAGCTTTCATAGCCGTCTGCATATGGCCGAGCCACCCCGGGCCAGTCGATTGTGCAGCATTGGCAATATTAGCCATAGGACCGAAGCTTTGGGGCCCGTATCCAAAACCTCCAAAGGTAGATGGACCAAACCCCGGAGCATTTCCCATACCTCCGAATGGACTGAAACCTTGCATACCGCCTGGCGGAAATGAATTACCTGCTGCACCTTTATTTAAAAAAGGAGCAAGGAGTTTCATCATTCCTCTTTGTGCCTGGGGCTGTTGAATCCCTTGGAACATTCCTCTTTGTGCTTGAGGCTGCTGCATTCCAGGGAACATCCCTGGTGGTGGAAAAGGTGGTTGACCTGTAGGGAACATAATTATCCCTCCGAAACATAAGATTACTCTAGCATATGCCCCGTTTCCATTCCTGTTTGGGCTTTACAAATCACTTTTTTCAGGGAGCTCCCAGTTGACAGGTTCTTCTCCTATACTTTCCAGAAATTCATTTGCCTTTGAAAACGGACGGCTTCCAAAGAAACCACGGTGAGCCGACAGGGGGCTCGGGTGTGGGGAGGTGATCACTTTGTGTCTGGAACGATCGATGGCTGACCCTTTCTTTTGAGCATGCCGCCCCCACAAAATAAATACCACAGGCACCTTTCTTTGATTTAATAATTCAATGACTTTATCTGTGAACTTCTCCCATCCCAGCCCCTGGTGGGAATGTGCTTCGTGTGCTCTTACGGTCAAGACATTATTCAGTAATAATACTCCTTGTTCTGCCCAGGAAACTAAATGTCCATGATCCGGTGGACGCACCCCAAGATCCTCTTCCATCTCTTTGTAAATATTTCTTAATGATGGGGGAATTTTAACATCAGGTTTCACGGAAAAGCTGAACCCATGTGCCTGTCCCGGTCCGTGATAAGGGTCCTGCCCTAAAATGACAACCTTCGTATTTTGATAGGATGTATGGTCCAAAGCCGCAAATATGTTGTTCATATCAGGATATATACTATACGTCTGGTATTCTTCTTTTAAATTCTCTCTTAATTTCTGATAGTATGATTTTTCAAATTCGGCATGAAGCAAATGGGCCCAATCATTGTTGAAAGATTTCATAATACACTCCTCCCCTCCGAATATTTTCTAAATTTTCTGAAATAATTTCCCGGGTAAGCGCAAAAACTGACATTTACTCATTTTCATTTTGTCGAATGAATTACGCAGGTGTCATCTCTTGCAATATAACAGGGGGGAATTGGATAGGTTGACCACTTGAATTTTTTTATTGAAAAACAAATTGAACGGATGACCCTTGTGGTCCTGCTTGGATCTGCAGCTTTGCCGGAATTTCTTCTTTCAATTGTGATACATGGGAAATGATGCCCAGCATACGGTTTCCGTCTTGTAAACCTCTTAAACAGTCAATCGCTTGTTCCAATGATATTTCATCAAGGGTTCCGAAACCTTCATCGATGAACAGTGTATCCAACTGCACACCCCCTGCGTGAGCTTGAACGACATCTGCCATGCCAAGTGCAAGACTCAAAGATGCTTTGAATCCTTCACCTCCGGATAACGTCCTTACTGATCGCTGCTGACCTGTGTGGTGATCCAGTACTTCCAAATCAAGACCGCTTTGTGCACCGCGCTTGGCAACCTCATCACTACGTATCAGTTGATAACGGTGATCGGACATCTGATCGAAACGAAGATTCGCCTGAACTAAAATTTCATCTAAGAATGCAGCTAATACATACCTTTCCAGAGACAACCGTAAATGATTGTCCCCACGTGCAAGATTTGCGAGTTCAGCGATGTCATAGTATTGTTTCGCCAAGTCTCCCTGCTCTTTCAATAACTCCTGCATCGTAATGCGGACTTCTTCGTTTTGTTTAACCGCCACATTCATGTCATTCACGATTTGCTGCTGTGTATGAAGATTCCCCTTGGTTTCTTCCCACTTTTCCAAAATGGCTTCCAAATCAGGCTTGGGCTGGTCTTTCAACTTAGATTCAAGAAGTTGTAAGCGTTCGTTGACCACCGCAACTTTCTGTTTATATTGATCGATCATCGTTTGTTTTTCATTCATGCTTTCCGGAGACAATAATGCTTCTTTATATGTTTCCATTGAAGAAAATCCGTATTGATCAAACGTTTGTTTAAATTCCTTCTCCCGTTGTTTGAGGGCTGCTTCCGTTTGCTTTAGATACGATTGACTCTCTTCTTCTGAAACTTTGGCTTGCTGAAGATCATCCCTTGCCTGCATGAATGTCTTCTGGATGGTTTCCCATTTTTTCATTGCCTCTTTATAATTTCTTTCCGCTACATTTACTTCTTTATTCAATTGCCCTTCATCTATCGTTTCGAACGAATGGTTTTCTTTGAAGGTGTTCAACTTGGTTTTCAACTCGATTAGTTTTTGTTGTTTTTCATAAACCGATTTTTGAGATGTTTCGATTTTCTGATTGTACTCGTTTATTTCCTTTTCTATCTCATCTAACTTCTTATAAGCCGTATCGATATGCTGAGCTTTGTTTCTCAACTCTATCATTTTCTTTTCTACGGCTGATGATTGTTCCCGGAGCGTATCAATGGCTTGTTGAATCGACTTTTCATCAAGTTCTTCAACTAGAGAAGCTAGTTCTTTATACAGACTATCCGTTACACGCCGCTGGGTTTCCCCTTTGGTTTTCACATCGACCGCTTCGTTCCTTGCTTTTTGATAGTCCGTGTCCGCCTTTTCGAATGCTTGTTTCAATTGTTCCAATTCCTTCTGGCCAGCTACAACGCCTGGTTTCCCTGCAGGCTCAGGATGATGAGAAGATCCACAAACCGGACAAGGACTCCCTTCTTCCAATTGGACAGATAACGTGTAGGCATGATGGGACCGGATTTCTTCGAGTGCCGACTCATACTTCTTCTTACTTTCTTGATAATGGTTTTCTATCGTTCTGAACTTCTTCATAAATCGCTGATAAGTATTTCTCATATCCTGGAGGGTCAGCCATTCATGTGACAATGTTTTTACCTTATCGAGTGTTTGATTCAATTGATCGAGATGGGTTTTATGTTCCATTAGATCATTTGTTACTTGACGCTCATCTTTGATTTCATGCTTCCATTTTTCTTTTTCGTTAGTGAGCTCCTGGTAGTGGTTTTTCAAGTGAGCTAAATTACGTTCTTTTTCCTCAAGATCACCATTCAGCTTCTCAAACTGTTGTTGCAAAGTTGTAAATTCCTGAAGCTTTTGTTGTTCTTCAAGTTTTTTCGTCCATTGTTCTTCCAGCTTCTTTCTCTCTGAATCTCTTTTCTCCTCTTGCAGATACTGTTCTTGAACGTTATGAAACTCGGACTCCTTCACTTTCCGCCGCTCTTCTTTTTTCTGTTGTGAAACCTTTAATCGTTCAAATTCCTGCCTTCGTTCCTGCCACTGTTTTTCGTAAGGACGGATATCCGCAGCTTTTTTGGCCCATTTCATTTCTTCTTCTATATCTGAAATATCCTTCTCTTTCTCCTGAAGACGTACCGCTTCCTTTTTCAACTCATCTCTTTCCCGGAATTGCTCATGCATATTTTTGGCTGCGTGGTATTCTTCCTGAATTTTTTCGTTTTTTTCATTCAGTTCACGAAGATGCTCATTTTCCTCATTTAATAGATTCTTCTGCTCCAGGATTCGTTTTTTCAAACGTTCGACCACTTGATCCGGTTCTTCGTCTACGCTTTCAACTTCCATGCCCCAATTGATTTTTCCAACAGCTTGATCGATCTTCCATTGAAACTCATTAATTTCCTTTTCCAACGTCTTTGATTGCTGCTTCAAATGTTCGGTAAGTTCTGAATAGAAGTGAGTTTTGAAGATTCTCTGCAATATTTCTTCCCGTTCTTTACTATTTTCAGAGATGAGCTTTCTGAACTCTCCTTGTGGGATCATGATCATTTTTCTGAACTGTTCATAATCAAGAGACATAATCTCTTCAATATAATCATTGACTTCTTTGATTTTAGAAGCGATGAGTTTTTCCTCGTCCCCTTGTGTAAGGTAAAGTTCTGCACGAGCCGGATCTTCTTTCCACCCTTCACCGCGCTCCTTCTTTCTTACCTGTTTCGGCATACGTACAATACGGTACTGCTTCCCTCTTAATTCAAATTTAAAATCCACGTAAGTCGTTTCTCCAGGATCTGCAAAATGACTGCGCATGGTGTCTTGGTCCCGGTCACTTCCACTGGCACGTCCATAAAGGGCAAAACACATCGCATCAAAAATTGTCGTTTTTCCGGCACCGGTCGGACCTGTAATTAAAAAGATCGATTCTTCCCCTAGTATGGTAAAGTCAATCGTTTGTTTTAAGCGGTAAGGACCGAACGCATTCATCGTCAAAGCTAATGCTCTCATGTTATTGCCCCCTTTCTTTCTCTCTTAAGTATTCAACAGCACTTGTAATCAGTGCTTTTCGATGTTCAGGGATAGAATCCCCTTTGATATCTTCATAAAAAGATGCGAATAAATCCTGATGTGATAATTGCTGGCGCTCTTTCGCTTTATTCAGCTCATCCAGCTGCTGTTTGTTTGAGGACCTCTTTCTTTCCAGGTGGAGGATATTAGGATAAATCTTCCTCAATTTACCCATGGGATCAATTAATTGTCCGTCATCCAATAATCGAATATGCAGGTAGTTGTTCGTATCTTTTGCAGCATTTCCATCCATCAAGTCTTCAAAAAACCCTTCCACGATCTCAAAATCTCTGACTGGGTGAAGAGGAATTTTTTCAAAACTGGTTTGTCCCTGTTCATCCATCTCTACAATCGTTACAGACTTTTGGTGATTCACTTCAGAAAATGAATACTTCAATATGGAACCGCTGTAACGGATGTGATCCGCTGTCACACGCTGAGGCTGATGCAGGTGCCCTAAGGCGACGTAAGCAAAATCTTTAAATAAATGAGCGTCAATATAAGGGCTTCCTCCGATCATGGAAAGACGCTCTTCAGATTCCGATTCCATACCTCCTGCTAAAAAGGCATGTCCGATCCACACATGGCGTTCCTTCATGTCGAATCGATCATTTATATCTTCCAGTAGCTTTTCAGCAGCCTGCTGATGAGTTTTTATGGAAGAATCGTCGAATATGTGTGCCACTTCCGCTGGTTCAACATAAGGAATAAGGTGGAAATGGACAGGTCCGTGTTGATCATGCAGGGTGACCGGCTGTCTTTGCTCTTTTAATTTAGTATCCAGGAAAAGACCTTGTCTTCTGAAGATCTGGCTGCCGAATTCCAACCGATCCGGACTATCATGGTTCCCGGAGATAGCTAAGACAGGGATTTCCAATTCATGGATGATAGTCGTCAGAGTTCGGCTCAACAATTCAACGGCCTGCTTAGGGGGTATCGAACGATCATACAAATCACCGGCTATAATAATCACATCTGGTTCTTCTTCTTTGACTATGTCGATGAAACGATCCAATATATATTGTTGATCTTCTGTCATATGCACGAAGTTGACAATCTTACCTAAATGCCAATCCGCGGTATGCAATAGTTTCACTTTGACCTCTCCCTTACGAACTGTACTATTCGTCTTCCTCTATTAAATAAGCATCATACAATCGATCAAATACGGATAACGCACTGGGAAAAGGGATGTTCCACTCCAAATAGGAGCTGATTTCATCATACGATTTCGCTTGTTTTGGAAAACTATGATCTTCGAACATCCAATCTGCCAATTGTTTCTCTTCATCTTGTTTTTGATTCCCGCGGTAACGCATCATGTAGTGGTAAAACGACCTCATATGAATGTCTCCTTCTCAATCTGTTCTCTTACTGTTTTATCATGGAATGTCTTTTACAGCAAAAATGAAAACGATAAAAAAGAATCCTCTGATCGAGGATTCTTTCATCATGATTCATCTTCCATGAATTCTTGTTGTTGTTTAAGTTTTTTCCGGTACACAATTCGTGAAAGTACGATGCTGATTTCATATAAAATGATCAGCGGAATCGCGACAACGAGCTGTAACACGAAATCCGGGGGTGATATCACTGTCCCGATAATGATCAGGATGAAATAGGCATACTTACGGACTTTCACGAGAAAAACAGGGTTGACGATTCCGAGGCTCGTCAAAAACATCGTGATGACGGGTATTTCAAACAAGACCGCAAATGGAATGGTTACACGGAATAAAAACTTAAAATAACGTTCGACTGTATATATTTCATTGAACATTCCGTCATTCAGTGACATCAGGAATGGCAGAATCATCTCGATGAACACGAGATAACCGAACGTCAATCCACCCAAAAACAACAGGAAGATCGCTGGAATATAGGATAAAGACACTTTCCTTTCTTTAGGAGTCAGCGCCGGTTTGACAAAAAGCCAAATTTGAAGGCTGAATACGGGCAGCGCCCCTACGATCGCCACGATGCTGGCCATCGTAAAATAAATCCAGATGATTTCACCGGGGCTCGTCATATTCAACTCGAATGGCAGATCTTTCACAAAGAAATCCTGAATCAATCCTACATTCAAGAACCCTGCCACAAAAAAAGCGATGAAAAATACGAGCGTCCAAATGATCCTTTTCCTAAGTTCACCTAAGTGATCGGTGTAATTCATTTCTATATCTTGACTCATTTGTTCATTTGACAACCAATCCACCTCCAGGCTTTTATCAGCCTGACAAAAAGAAGATGCAAGGGGGTGTGACCCTTACACCTTCTTTATTCGTCTTTACTCTTTTTCTTATCGTTTTCATCTGACATGATATCGCCCGTCGCTTTCTTGAATTCTTTTAATGAGCTTCCGAAAGCTTTACCGATTTCAGGCAGCTTGGAAGGTCCAAAGATGACTAATGCGATGATCAAAATCAGGATAAGACCAGGCACACCGATGTTGGATAACATGGTACTTCACCTCACCTTACTGGTTCATAGAATGTTTATTTATTTTCTGACTTTGCCGGCTGCTCTTTGGTATCATCAGAAAGGTCGCGAGCAGAGTTTTTGAACTCTTTCAACGTCTCTCCTGCAGCTTTACCGATTTCAGGTAGCTTTTTCGGTCCGAAAATAACAAGTGCAATTGTTAAAATCAGAATTAAACCGGGGATTCCGATACTGGATAGCATCTCCTTCACCGCCCTTTTCCCTTTTATCTTTCGTTGTATGTGTTCTTGTGTCTATTGTACCTAAGCTAAGTACGAAAAAAAACAAAGACACAAAATCGTCATAAATTAAGTATTCCTCATCTATCATACCAAAAATCAAATGGAATGTCTCGAGTGAACCATGATCCGTTTTGCTTTTACATAATCTTCGGGTGTGTTCATATTGAAAAAGTGGAGGGTAAGATGTTCATTTGATAAATCAGTGAATTCATGGATATAGACGGCCTCTACACACTCAAACAAATCCGAGAACCGTCTTTTCCCTTTTTCCAGCAGTTTTTCAAGATTTTCTAAAATATCTCTGTGATAGATCCCAGATAGCGGCTGCTTCCTTCCTTCCCAAACGGGTATGATCGCTTCAGCATCTTGGAAGTTCAACCGCTGGTGCAGTAAATAGCGATAGACTTCCGCTCGAATGAACGGCGTATCACAGGCCGTAATCGCAAACCACGTTTCATTCCGCTCTTTCAAAACGGCATGCATCCCTCCGAGTGGTCCTGCATCATTCACCTCATCTTTAATAATAGGTAGAGCACTATCCCGGGGCTGATTTTGATTGAGTACAACAGCAGGAACAACTTTTCTCATTTCTTTTGCGATTCGTTCAATTGTAGTTGAATCACCTAAGGGGAGTCCGGCTTTATCCTGCCCCATCCTGGTCGACCCACCACCTGCAATGATCACCCCGCAAGCGGTGTTTTTCATCGTTCAATTCGATCGTATATTCTGAAGTAATAGTCATAAGGGTTTTTTTCATCTTTTTTCCCTTTGGTTTCAGAACGAAGTTTCCATTCGCTTTCATCATAATCGGGGAAGTACGTATCCCCTTCAAAAGTGGCATCGATATAAGTCAAATACATCCGGTCCGCGTGAGGAAGCATTTTTTCAAACAAGACGCTGCCACCGATAACGAACCATTCCTGGTCCGGACGCTCTTCTTCAAGCTTTAGAATCTCATCAATGGAATGGATGACCGTGCAGCCTTCCCTGTCGTAGTTCTCATTGCTCGTTATGACGATGTGTTCACGATTCGGTAAAGGTTTACCGAACGATTCGAAGGTTTTCCTTCCCATGATGATCGTCTCTCCCCATGTCGTATCCTTGAAAAATTTAAAATCATTAGGGATATGCCACGGGAGATCATTGTCTTTCCCTATCAGTCGGTTGCGATCCATTGCGAAAATAAATGAAATCATCTTCTTCCTCCTATTATTTAAGCTTTTGTCATCGTGATATGCTCTCGGCATAACAGCAATCTTTCATTTAAACGGCCACCGGAGCTTTTATCCCTGGGTGAGGGTCATACCCTTCAATTTGAATATCTTCCATATCAAAATCAAATACACTCTGCTTCTCTTTGTTTAAAGTCAGTTTTGGAAGATCTCGAGGTGTTCTCGACAATTGCTTGTCAATTTGATTCAAATGGTTGGTGTAAATGTGAGCATCACCTAAGGTATGAACAAATTCTCCAACTTCCAATCCACACTCATGGGCGATTAAGTGGGTTAAAAGGGCATAGCTTGCGATATTAAAAGGCACTCCGAGGAATATGTCTGCACTCCTTTGATAAAGCTGGCAGGAAAGTCTGCCATCAGCTACATAAAACTGGAACATCGTGTGACACGGAGGCAGAGCCATGTTGGAAGGGACATCTTCAGGATTCCAGGCCGTTACGATGTGTCTCCTGGAATCAGGGTTTTTCTTGATCGCATCTATCACATTTTTCAATTGATCGATCGTCTCTCCCTGAGAAGTTTTCCACTCTCTCCATTGTTTCCCGTAAACCGAACCCAAATCTCCATATTTTTCTGCAAAAGCATCATCATTCAATATCCGCTCTTTAAATCTTTCCATTTGTTCTACATACTGCTTTTTGAACGCTTCATCCTGTTGACTTCTTCTTCCGAAGTCTGTCATATCAGGCCCTTCATATTCATCACTTTCCACCCATGTTTGGAAAGCCCATTCGTTCCAAATGTTGTTATTATGCTGAAGCAGGTAACGGATGTTTGTATCCCCTTTGATAAACCAGAGCAATTCACTGGCTATCAATCGAAATGGTATGCGTTTTGTCGTGAGTAAAGGAAACCCGGCTGACAGGTCGAAGCGCATTTGATGTCCGAAAATCGAGTAGGTGCCTGTTCCTGTGCGGTCTCCCTTTTCCGTCCCTTCGTTTAATACATGTTGACATAAATCCAGATAGGCTTGTTCGTTAATAGTCATCCTCTTCCTCCTGCACTTTGTTACAATTTTGTTCTCTCTTAAATTCCTCTAAATAATAAAGTAAAAATTGATGCCTATGTTCGGCTTCTTTCTTTCCCGCTTCTGTATTCATCATCGATGAGAGTTTCACTATTTTATCGTAAAAGTGTTGATAAGAACTTGGAATGCTTGGATCTTCTTTGTACATACTTTGTCCATTCGCTCCACCATAAGCGAAAGTGCGGGCAATCCCGACTGCACCGATGGCATCCAGGCGGTCGGCATCCTGTACAACTTTTCCTGTAAGAGAATCCGGCTGTATCCCTTTCGAAAAGGCGACCGTATCAATAGCGACCATGATTTCATTACAACCCTCTTTACTCAAACCGAGATCTTCGAGTATCTCTTTCAATTCGCCTACTGCCTCTTCAGGTGCTTCAAATAATTTCGAATCTCCAATGTCGTGCAGCCACCCAGCCAACTCACATAAATCAGGGTCTGCCCCTTCTAATTTTGCAAGTTTACGGGACCATCCGGCTACTCTTTCCATGTGTTCGAAATCATGCCCGGTCGCGTCTTTATTGAAGATCTGTTCAACATATCTTTTCACTCTCTCAAGTTGTTCTCTACGGTTCATGACGCCTCCTAAAAATTGAATAAGTCCATCTGCCTCGGGTTTAACCCTTCGTACTCTAGGTCTAAAATCGACTGCAGCTGCTTGGCATTATCTGCTGCGTCCCCTCCGGAGTTATTATTGAACAAGACGGTGATCTCCGGGGTTTTCTCTTCCAATTCCCTTATTCTTTCCGCCCATTCCTTTAATTCATCTTCGTTGTACCGGTACAAAAAGCGGACTTCACGCCAATCCTTGCGACCGTTTTTATTCCAACCATGCACATTGCGACCGTGAAAACGGATCAGCGTCTTTTCTGGATGAGTGGTCTCTAAAACACGGGGGACAGATCCGGTACCCGCCTGAGGTTCATCACATATACCATGGATCCATTCGTGATCCCTCATAAAATCAAGGGTTTGTTCTATATAATCCTGTTGATACCAGGTTCTGTTACGGAATTCCAAAGCCAAAGGATACTCGTGGAGCCATTCACGAATCAGCCTCAGCTTTTGTATATGCTGCTTCCTCACATCGAACCAAGGAGGAAACTGAAAAAGCAAAGCATCAAGTTTCCCTTCTTCAATGACAGGTTGAATGGACTCTTCGTAACGTTTGACCAATTCCTTGGCTTCCTGGACCGATCTCGACTCCCTGTCATGCCCTGTCAATTGACTGAACGCTTTAATAACAAACCGGAAAGATGAAGGCGTTTGCTGAATCCATTTTTCATAGTGGCTTTGAGGCTGAATCGCATAAAAAGCTGTATCCACTTCTACTACTGGGAAATGGGAGGCATATTCAGACAGCTTGTTTCCCGGCTTCGTTTGGTCAGTGTACAAAGAAGCGTGGTCTCCCCATCCTGTCAGTCCGATGTTGATGCTCATGCGTTTTCCTCCCTTCTATTATGTATTACAGTCATTTTAGCAAAAAAGTATACCCTCTGCCCAGATTCGCGCAGAGGGATGATGATTTAAAACAGTCCTTTGATAACGCCGTCTTCTGTTACATCCATATCCAACGCCGCAGGTTTCTTAGGCAGACCAGGCATAGTCATGACGTCTCCTGTCAATGCTACGAGGAATCCTGCCCCGGCGGAGGCGTGTATCTCCTGTACTGTAATTGTAAAACCTTCCGGCCGTCCCAATAAAGACGGATCATCGGATAAAGAGTACTGGGTCTTAGCCATACACACCGGTAATTCATTAAACCCAAGCTCTTTCATTTGTTCGATTTGTTTTCGAGCTTTGGTTGAATATTCAACCCCGTCGGCACCATACACTTTTTTAGCGATTTTTAGAATTTTTTCTTCAATGGCGTCCGATAATTCATACGTATAATTCAAAGAACCGGATTGCTCGTCACAAATCTTCACCACTTTTTCAGCGAGATCGAGCCCACCTTCTCCACCCTTGGTGAAAACATCTACGAGGGAAACGGGAGCGTTTTGCTTTTCACACCAATCCAGTAAAAAATTGATTTCCGCATCAGTATCAGCGGGGAATTGATTGATAGCGACTATATAAGGAAGATTAAAGTTTTCAATCGTTTCCATATGTTTCTTCAGGTTCTCTACGCCCCTTTGAAGCGCTTCTACGTCTTCGTTCTCTAATTGTTTTTTATCCAAACCACCGTGCATCTTCAATGCTCTTATTGTAGCCACGATAACGACGGCATCAGGTTCAAAATCTCCGGCTCTCGTCTTTATATCAAGGAATTTTTCTGCGCCGAGATCTGCGCCAAACCCAGATTCGGTTACTACGTAATCGCCCAGTTTTGCCGCTATGCTGGTAGCCATCACACTGTTGCAGCCATGGGCGATGTTCGCAAAAGGACCCCCGTGGATGATGGCTGGTGTATTTTCAAGTGTCTGGACGAGGTTCGGTTTGATTGCATCCTTCAAAAGCAATGTCAATGCCCCTTCAAAGCCTAATTGAGAGACAGTTATCGGTTGTTTTTCATACGTGTAGCCTATGACGATATTACTGATACGAGTTTTTAAATCTTGAAGATCCGATGCAAGACAAAGAATTGCCATGATTTCCGATGCTACGGAAATTTTGAAACCATCTTCACGGGGCACACCTCTGACTGGTCCTCCTAACCCGACCACCACTTGCCTTAAAGCCCGGTCATTAATATCTAATACACGTTTCCATTCGACCCTGCGAGGGTCGATGTTCAGTTCATTTCCTTGATGAATGTGGTTATCGATAAATGCAGATAAAGCATTATTCGCAGTGGTGATGGCATGGATATCACCTGTAAAATGAAGATTGATCTCTTCCATAGGTACCACCTGGGAATATCCGCCTCCGGCAGCACCGCCTTTGATCCCCATTGTCGGCCCCAACGAAGGCTCCCTCAGAGCTACGACCGCTTTTTTGTTCATCCGATTCAGCGCCTGCCCCAACCCTACGGTCACGGTAGATTTACCTTCGCCTGCCGGAGTGGGATTGATGGAAGTCGTCAAAATGATCTTCCCATCAGGTTGATTCGAGAGCTTGTCCAATAAATGGTCCGAAAGCTTCGCTTTATAATGGCCGTAAGGCTCCCAATCTTCTTCATTCAGGTTAAGCTGTTCCGCAATTTCCTTAATCGGTTTCATTTTGGCATCCAATGCAATTTCTATATCGGATTTCATGCGATATTCCTCCTCAAAATGATTCAGTTTCTTATATTGTAACCTACTGTCGAGAAAGTGAAGAGTGAAATGTAAAAAAGCCATCGAATCTTTAAAATCACTTAAGGGAAAAACGTCGTTTTTTGTCTATCAAAAATCGTTTCAAACCTGTTGACGCTGTTTTTCATATACGATATATTGAAGTTAAGCAAATAAGGCGATCGGAATCATAAATGACAGGTAGTTCCCATAGAAGTGCTTCGGAATTTATTATTCCGTGCTGCTATGGGAATTTTCCATTTCTTTCGTCTATTTGTAATTTTCACGGCTTACGTGTAAGTTTTTTAGGAGGAATCGTATCATGCAAAACGGTACAGTAAAATGGTTTAACGCTGAAAAAGGTTATGGCTTCATTCAAGTTGAGGGTGGAGACGATGTTTTCGTACACTTCTCAGCGATCCAAGAAGAAGGATTCAAATCTCTAGAAGAAGGTCAAGAAGTTTCTTTCGAAATCGTTGAAGGCGACCGCGGCCCACAAGCTGCTAACGTTGTTAAACAATAAATTGCAACTAGAAAAGCAACCTCCGTCGGGGGTTGCTTTTTTTTGATCCCTTATGAAAGTGGGAGCGGTGTTCTCATCATTAAGTTATCAATCGATACTGTTCCCTTATCTTATTCCCCATTTTTTCACCCAGGATCCAACCAGCAATCACCACTTTCTTGAAAGCTTGTACTGAAACTCTTATAATGAACCGTTGGTAGAAAAATATTGATAGAAGAACATTATAAAAATGCGATAAGAAAGGAGGTAAATCATGAGCAATGAATGGTTATGGATTCTTTTTGCACTCATTAATTTCTCTTTACTTTTAACGATGTACCGTATTTTTGGAAGATCAGGGTTGTTTGTATGGATCGGAATGTCGACAGTTCTTGCAAATATCCAGGTCGTCAAAACCATTGAACTGTTCGGCTTGAACGCCACTCTAGGGAACATCACGTACGGCACAGCGTTTTTAGCCACTGACATATTAAATGAAAAGTATGGAAAAAAAGATGCTAAAAAAGCCGTCTGGATGGGTTTTTCCACCCTGATCCTTTTAACGATCATCATGCAGCTTTCCCTTCAATTTTCACCAGGAGCAAATGATATCGCGCAGCCTGCACTGGAAACTTTATTCGGAATCGTTCCCCGTATTGCTATCGGAAGTTTGATCGCTTATATCGTAAGCCAGTACTTTGATGTGTGGCTGTACGCTCGGTTGAAAAATATATTTACTAGTGACAAGATGCTTTGGATTCGTAACAATGGAAGTACAATGATCAGCCAATTGCTTGATACAGCGATTTTTTGCGGGATCGCCTTTTACGGTCTTTATCCAACCAATGTATTCGTAGAGATTTTCATCACCACTTATATCATCAAATTTGTCGTGGCTGCCATTGATACCCCATTCCTCTATGCGGCAAAGCGGATGAAATTTTCTGGATCTCAAAGGAGCTGAAGAAATGATAGAAGTATATACCGATGCGGCAGCAAGCGGCGACCCAGGCCGAAGTGGTGCTGGAATCGTAATTAAACGTGGAAAACAAATGGAGGAATACAGCTTTTTCCTGGGGGTTTACTCCAACCATGAAGCTGAGTTTCTATCTGTCATAAAAGCACTTGAATTGTGCAGAGAGCGATACCCGGGCGAAATCCTATCCATTCGGACGGATGCAAAAATCGTGGTGGACACGATAGATAAGAATTTTACGAAGAACGAAAAATTCATCCCTCTATTTGAGAAAATCATAGAATTGCAAAAAGATTTCTCTTACGTATTTTTCAAATGGATTCCTGATAAGCAGAATAAAAATGCAGACAGGCTTGCCCGGCAGGCACTGCAGAAATGAAAAAACCAGGTTTGAACACCTGGTTTTTTTCATGCAGAAGGCTGCCTGTTATATAACCCTCGTTGTTCAAGTGCGTGATACGCTCCACGCTTGGACTCGATCTCAGGGTTGGAAATATGTTCAAGTACACTCATAAAAAAGCTTGGATCGAAGGTATGTTGAAATTTCAATGTCACCCGTACAGCGATAATCGTCTTCCAAGCCGGAGCGTTGGTGGAATTATTGCCAAAATAAATGAATCGTACATCTTCATCACTCAATTTAAAGCCCTTCGTCCATAAATCTTCTAAAAAGTAAGCTAAAGTATGATCGTTATTCATAGTTCGCTCCTTACTGGTAAACACTTATGTATGAAATCCTATCTAAGCTTATCATGAACCCTTTCTCATTTGAAAGGTTCTTCTACCCCCATAATACTATAATTCGACTTTTTTCGCTACGTTCCTCTATCGGTAGCTCTAGAGCTCCATGAATAATAGAAAAAGCAACCAGGACTTCACTCCTGGTTGCTTTTCAAATTCGTTCTTCCAGCGCTTTCTCTTCTACAGGGATTCTTACCTTTAATACAAGCAGATGGAGAATCGGGAATATGAAAGCTGTCAAATAAGCCTGGAATAGGATTGGTATGATAAGCAATTCATAAAAAACAATCACATAATTCGGATGACGAATGTAACGATACAACCCTTTCTGAATCGGCTGCTCATCAGGTAAAATCAATACCCTCGTATTCCACCTTCTCCCTAAGGAAGTGATACACCAGATTCTTAATCCTTGAAGAATGAGGAACAACGGAAAAGCGATGTAAAAGATCCAATTTGCTTCATATGGACGTATAGAGGCTTCAATCAATATACTCACAAAAAACAAAGCATGCAGGACAATAAACAAAAAGTAATGGTCTTCTCCCTTTTCAATCGCTCCCCTCTCCAACATCCATTTTCGATTGGATTGAGCAATCACCAGTTCAGCGAGCCTTTGAACAATGAGAAACACGAATAAGCCAATTAGAAATGTTGTCATATCACACCCACTCCAATGTACAGATTTCTGAACTGAATCCTGGTCCCAAAGAAGTCATAAAAGATTTAGTACCTTTTTCTGGATGTCCTTTCATTGCTTGATTCAATACATAATGGACTGTCGGTGATGACATATTTCCATGTTTACGAAGAATATCTGTGGAGTATGCGAGTGTTTCTTCTCGTAAGTCAAAGATTTCCTGGTAGGTTTCTAAAACCTTACGCCCTCCCGGATGTGCGACGATGAATGGAATATCTTTGATTTCCAGAGAATTCTTTTCTAATACTTCCCTTACATGCTGACTCCAAAAATCCCTCACCAACCGTGGGATGCTTTTCTTGAAGATGACCTCAAATCCAGAATCCACCACCTGCCATCCCATAACATCTGTACTATCATATTTTGTTTTAGAACTCGCATGGGTGACTCTGGCCAGCGGCTTCTCACTTAAGGATTTAAGCTCAGATTCTTCCCCTGCCAGGAGGACAGCAGAAGCTCCGTCTGCGAAGAGGGCAGTTCCTACAAAATTACTGACCCTCGTGTCATTGTGCTGGAACGTAAGGCTGCACAATTCCACACATACCACTAGGACATTTTCTTTTGGGTGACCTTTTAAGTATTCATAACCTTTCGCTACACCACTCGTACCACCAGCACATCCCAATCCGAACAGCGGAGTCCGCTTCACCCCTTCTTCGAATTTCAATTCATTCAGGATATACGTATCAATGGTAGGTGTTGCAATGCCTGTAGAAGAAACAAAAATAATGTGATCGATTTGGTTGACACGAACCTCTTTTTTCAAAAAAACGGATTCCTCAAGACAGGATCTAACTGCTGCGATTGTATATTCGATGGCTTTTTTCTGATAGATATCATTTTTTACCTCTAACCCGTGCTCATGGGCAAACCATTCAAGAGGCATGGCAAGCTGTCTTCGTTCTATATTCGTATTTTCAAATATCGGAAGCAGCCTCTTTTTTTCATTGGCCTTTAAAGGAAAAACATCTTCGACAAATGTCTTGATTTGGCTCTGAGGATAATCATGCTCAGCCAGGTGGATGCCTGAGGATAAAATAAATGCCATAATCCCCCTCCTTTTTTGTTATTTTGTTCCAAAGAGAGGGATTTCATGTAGCATTCAACTTAAATTCAACATACAAACTTTATGTATTAAAAACCATAAATCGTCATCCCGCCATCTACAAACAAGGTTTGTCCTGTCATATAATTTCCGGCATCAGAGGCTAAAAATACTGCGGCTCCGGTGAGTTCCTCAAGCTTTCCGATCCTCTTCAAGGGTGTACGCTCTAATATCGCCTGTACATAGTCTTCATCCTGAAGGAGCTTTTCAGTCAGTGATGTCGGGAAATACCAGGGGCCGATTGCGTTGACATTAATTTGGTACTTCCCCCATTCCAAAGCCAAGTTCTTCGTCATTTGAATAAGTGCACTCTTCGTCATTGCGTAAACGACGCCGGTTCGAAGAGCGGTATGTCCTCCCACCGAAGAAATGTTGATGATTTTCCCCTGCTTTTTTTCTTTCATTGTCCTTCCTGCATACTGGGACAGGAAAAAAGCACTCTTCATATTGGTAGATACAATCCGGTCCCACTCTTCTTCCGTCACTTCTTCCGCTGAACTCCGAATGTTCATTCCGGCATTATTCACCCAGATATCTACCGCTTTCCCGTCTCGGATTTCTTCCACTTCTTCGATGATTTCATCATATTGATTGATGTCTTTACAGACGGTATAGGCATTCCGTCCCAACTCTCCTATTTGTTGCTTTGTCTCATTCAAGTCCTTTTCATTTCTTGCAATGATCACAACATCAGCTCCAGATTCTGCGAAGGCTAATGAAATGGCCTTGCCGATCCCTTTTGTCCCTCCTGTTACAACCGCAAGTTTATTTTCTAATGTAAATGAAGGTAAGTACACGTTGATTCCCCCTGTAAGATTTTAAATTTTCATTGTATTATAACATTTCTTCAAATTCTTTACATTTCAAATCTTTTCCATTACACTAGTACACGCGAGAAAACGGAAAGGGGTAATGGAGATGAAAAAATGGTTATTTGCGTTAGGATGTACGAGCGCACTTGTTTTAGCAGGATGTAATAGCGAAACAAATGAAGAAGCGGCTGACACGAACAACGAAAGCCAGACAGAAGAAACACAACAAAAAGAAGAAAACACTAATGACGAGCAGGCAATGAAAAAAGAATTGATGAACGCTCAAATGAACATGAAAGACACATTCAAGGAATACCAGGCGAAAATTGCTGCATTCCAAGCAGAAGTGGCAGCTGAAGAGCCGGATGAAGAAGCGATCCAATCCGCTCTTGAGGAAGCAAAAGCCGCGGCTGAAGAAGCAGCTGCTAAAGCTTCCAATTACAGTGTTGAAGCGGACTTGTCAGAAGAAATGAAAACGGAATACAATGAAGCTGTTTCAAGTCTGCAAGCTTATTATGAGCAGGTAGCGAGTGAGTTGGAAGAGAACGCTGAAGAAGCGGACTTGTCTAAAGCAGAAGAGAAATTCTCTGAATTCAGTGATCAGCTAAGTTCCTTGTATGAGGAAGTAGGACTGTTTGCTCCTGATATGATGAAAGAACTATCCTAATGAAAAAGCCAACCGCGAAGCTGCGGCTGGCTTTTTTTATTGAATTCGCTTTAGAAACTGCCTTGTACGTGATTCATCCGTTTGATTGAATATATAATCAGGTGACCCTTGGTTGACGATCTTACCTTCATCCATGAAAAGAACTTGATCTGCCACTTCTTGAGCAAATCCCATTTCGTGAGTGACGACAACCATCGTCATCCCTTCCTTGGCAAGTTCTTTCATGACATCCAACACATCAGCGACAAGTTCAGGGTCGAGTGCAGATGTCGGCTCATCGAATAGGATCACTTCTACTCCTGTGGCTAAAGCTCTTGCAATACCCACCCGCTGTTGTTGACCTCCGGAAAGCTGATGGGGATAAACATCCAATTTTTGACCAAGGCCGACTTTCGTTAATAAATCAGATGCTTTTTTCCTTGCTTCATCTTTAGACACCTTCTGGACAGTTACAGGCCCTTCCATCACATTTTCAATGGCAGTTAAATGAGGGAATAAGTTATGGTTTTGAAAAACCATCCCCGTTTGCTGCCTGAACTTCAGCTTTTCCTTTTTTGAAACAGGCTGGCTGAAATCAATGCTTTGCTCACCGATGTTGATGATACCTGAATCAGGCTGTTCCAAGATGTTCAGAGTACGGAGGAGTGTCGTTTTCCCTGAACCCGAAGGGCCTATGACGACAATCACTTCACCTTTTTTCACTTCCAAATCAATATCTTTCAACACATGCAGATCACCGAAATGCTTATTCATCCGACTGACTTTGATCATTATATCTCTCCTACTACGAAACATAGCGTTCTAATCGATTTTCCACCCTGTCTTGGACGAACGTCAATGCTACACAAATTATCCAGTAAATGAGGGCCGCCTCTGAATAGACAAGGAGGAACTCATAGTTTTGTGATGCAATCTCCTGCGCTTTCCTAAACATCTCTGAATAAGTAATGAGCGACGCTAGAGATGTGTCCTTGACCAACCCGATGAAAGAATTGGATAAAGGAGGAATAGAAACCCTCGTCGCTTGAGGAAAAATAATTCTCCTTAACATTTGGGTATGGGACATGCCGATAGACTCCGCAGCTTCCCACTGCCCCTTCGGAATAGAGAGGATGGCAGCTCTTATAACCTCCGAGTTATATGCCCCCATGTTTAAGGAAAACCCGATAACTGCTGATATTAATGGGTTAATCGTTACACCTACAGACGGCAGACCGAAGAAAATAATAAACAATTGCACAAGTAAAGGAGTTCCTCTTATCAAGGAAACGTAGACTCTCGCCATCCCACGGAGAATTTTTGACCCCGAAAGCCTCATCAATGCGGTAATGACAGCAAGAACGAGTCCAATTCCAAAAGCAATAAATGTTAAAGGAAGAGTATTATATAAAGCTCCTTTCACCAAAGGGAGAAAAGAGCTTGTAAAAATATCAATATATTTTTCCTGCATTTCACTGTTTGTGAAAATATTACTTAGATACATCTTCACCAAACCACTTCTCAGAAATCTCCAGGTATGTGCCGTCTTCTTTCATTTCTGCTAAGGCTTCATTCACTTTCTCTACTAATTCTTCATTGCCTTGTCTGAACAAAAGACCACTTTGAGAAGCTTCATCTTTGCGGACAGCGATTTTAACCGGGACATCCGGACGTTTTTGCTTGTAATCCAATACAGAAAGTCGATCATTCACCGTTGCATCCACACGCTTGGAAGCGAGCAGCTGCATCGATTCATTAAAACCTTCGACACTTGTGATCTCTGCACCATTGTCTCTCGCAATATCCGCATAGTTACTTGTCAAAGATTGAGCAGTTTTCTTTCCATCTAAGTCAGAAAAATCAGCAATCTCTGTGTTATCTTTGTGAGTCACGATAACTGCTGACGATTGAATGTAAGGATCGGAGAATGAATATTTTTCCTGACGATCAGGTCTAATTCCGACTTGGTTTGCGACCATATCGAATCGTTCAGCATTCAACCCTGCAAACATCGCATCCCATTTCGTTTCTTTGAATACAGGCTCTACACCTAGACGTTCAGTAACTTCTCGTGCAATTTCAACGTCAAAACCAGTCAGTTCCCCTTCTTCGTTGTGGAAGGTGTAGGGAGGATACGTGCCCTCAGTACCGATCAGCAATTCTCCGCTTTCTTGAATCTCAGCTAAAAGAGTCTGCTCTTTCGTTCCTTCAGCTGACTCGCCTTCAGAACCTGTTTGACCTTCCTCGGTGTTATTTGAACCGCATGCTGCTAACACCATAGTAATCAATAAAATGAATCCGAATAGTATTTTTTTCAATTCCTTTACCCCCTAAAACCAAGTAATTTTATATGTTTTATCGATTATGATGGTAATGCAAGATGGTCTATTTGTCAATTCTTAAGTTCTAATAAAAAACCGATGCCTCTTAGGCACCGGTTTTAATACTGTTAGTATTGATATATGTTCTTGTACTTATTCGTTAAATAATTGATGAGATAATCGGCATTCAACCCTTCACCAGTGACCTCATTCAATATCTCCAACGGCTTTTTCATCTTCCCATATTGATGGATATGATTGGTGAGCCACTTCTTGATTTGTTCAAAATCACCTTGGCGGATGATGGATTCGATATCAAGGTCCTCCCGCATCTTATTTTCAAACTGTGCAGCATACATATATCCAAGAGCATAAGATGGGAAATACCCGAAATCACCGCCGGACCAATGGATGTCCTGCAGCACACCTTCTGAGTCATTGGACGGTTTGACGCCTAAATAGTCTTCCATTTTACTATTCCAAAGTTCTGGCAGATCCTTCACTTCAATCTCTCCGCCAATTAATGCTTTTTCCAGCTCATAACGGACCATGATATGAAGACAATACGTCAATTCGTCCGCTTCAATTCTTATCAATGAAGGTTTTACTTCATTGATGGCACGGTAGAATTCATCTAAAGAAATGTCATTGAATTTGTCAGGAGCATAAGATTGGAACAACTGGTAATGGTTTTCCCAGAAAGCTTCACTACGGGATATGAAATTTTCCCAAAATAAAGATTGAGATTCATGGATGCCCATTGATGTACCAGTGGCAAGTGGTGTGAAAGACAATTTTGGATCGATGTTTTGTTCATAGAGCGCATGGCCACCTTCGTGAATCGTGCCAAAAACAGCGGTGCGGAAATCCCGTTCATCATACTTGGTCGTTACCCTCACGTCATTATGGTTCAAGCCGATAGCAAATGGATGGACGGTTTCATCCAATCGTCCCGCTTCGAAATCGTATCCCATTCTCTCAAGAATCTCATAGCTGAATTTTTCCTGCTGCTCTTTTGGGAAGTGACCTTCAAGAACGGACGGATCCGGCTGATTAGGAGCATTTTTGATCGCTTCCAATAAATTGGTCAATGCTTTTCGGACCTTAGGAAAAACCTGATCGAGAATTTCTACGGTCATTCCAGGTTCATAATTGTTCAGCAGTGCATCGTAACGGTGGTTCTCATAACCCCAGTAATCTGCGAACTTCCGGTTATATTCTACAAGCTTTTCTAAATAAGGACGAAAACTTTCAAAATCGTTATTTTCTTTCGCTTCTCCCCACATCGATTCAGCCTTGGATTGAAGGGTTACATAAGCCCGATACTCACTGGTCGGAATTTTAGCGGTTTTGTTATATGTCTCTTCCGCTTCCTGCAGTGATTTCTGGATGACTGGATCCTGCATATTTCCTTTCAATTCATCTATGTAAGACTTCATTTCATCTGACGTTTGAATTTCATGGACTTTCTGTGCAAGAACCCCCAGCACCTCCGAGCGATTATCCATTCCCTTTTTTGGCGCTTTCGTACGCATATCCCATGCCATCAAACCAATAGCCTCGCCATAAGAAGCTTCCTCTTTCAGCAATGCCATGAATTTTTCTTCTGTCGCTTTAGTCAATGGAACCTCTCCCTTTAATCAATCTCTTAATATAAAATTCTTCACCTGGGTTTCAAAACCTTCTGTATAAAGGTAAAAAAAAGCGCAAGGAAGTTCCTTACGCCCGTGGTTTTTTCGTCCGCTTACCGAAGTACTGGTAATAGTCTGTTTTTATGAAACCATTGAAAAGCTTCCTCTTCTTCGTTGCAGGTTTGCCGTAAAGTTTTTCGAAGCCTTCATGGGAAGTCAAAATATACACGCTCCAAGATGGATGGTCACGCATGATGGTGCCTAAATCACGGTACATTTCTTCGACGGATTCCCTTTCACCCATCCGTTCGCCGTAAGGAGGGTTTGAGATTAAATATCCGTTTTCCTGCCTTGGCATGAAGTCACTGACCTGCATCTGTTTCCACGTGATCAGTTCGCCGAGTCCAGCTTCCATAGCATTTTCTTTAGCTATTTTGATCATAGACGGATCAAGGTCTGAACCGGTGATGTTCAGTGGCTGATCGTAATTCGCGCTGTCTTCTGCCTCTTGAAAGGCATCATCCCACACTTTTTGAGGGATAAAGTCCCATTCTTCAGAAGCGAACTCACGGTTAAAACCTGGAGCGATGTTCTGTCCGATGAGGGCAGCTTCGATAGCGATAGTTCCTGAACCACAAAACGGGTCGACAAAGGGCTGGTCGGGATGCCAGTTGGTCACTTGGACCAATGCAGCGGCGAGTGTCTCTTTTAATGGTGCTTCACCTTGTCCGACGCGGTATCCCCGCTTGTGAAGACCACTGCCTGACGTATCAATGGTCAGTAAAGCTTCATCTTTGTGCAGAGCAATTTCCACTCTATAAAAGGCGCCGGTTTCCTTTAACCAGGAAGCGACCCCATACTTCTGCTTCAGGCGCTCCACGATTGCTTTTTTTACAATCGCCTGACAATCGGGCACACTGTATAATTTCGATTTGACTGACTTCCCTACAACAGGAAACTCACCATCTTCAGTGATAAACTTCTCCCATGGGAGTGCTTTTGTCTGCTCGAACAAGTCGTCAAACGTGGTAGCCTTGAATTTACCGACGAGAAGTTTGACCCGATCAGCGGTCCTGAGCCAAAGGTTTGCTCTTGGTATAGCTGAAACGTCTGCTGTGAAGACAACACGGCCGTTTTCGACTTGGATATCCTCATACCCTAAAGCTTTGACCTCTTTGCCGACGATTGCTTCCAGTCCCATTGCAGCTGTAGCAATCAGGGTTACTTTTTGAGACATTTCTTTTCCTCCAAATCTATAGTATGTACTCAATAAAAAAACCCTCCAAAAAGCAATCGACTTTTCAGGAGGGTGTTCTTTGAAGTAATCAATGACCTTTGAATACTCTGTAAGCCATGTTCTGTTCCTTCGTACTACGAACGGCGGTCAACCTCGTACTCCGGTGGTAATCATCTATCTGCCGTATCAACGACCTCTTTTCAGGTTGAGTTCCCTTCCAAGAGTGCCCCTACCTAAATTTGGGTTGCTCGCTCACGGGGTTTACCTCGTTCCACCCAAAATATTTTTATTTTGGCTCCGTCACTGTGGCACTTTCAAGGTATTCATTCCATATCCGAAGACGTAGGAATTTTCCCTGCCGTTAGTTAAAAACTACCCTGACTTATGATTTCGTCAGGCGTGAACACTACAAACATCTCAGTTTGTGCGAGCATGGACTTTCCTCTGCATAATCGAGTCATGCAGCGATTACCTGAGTATTCAAATGAGATTCATTACAATAATCATACGCACCAAATCAGGCGCACTTACCAATTATAGCAGAAGTCCGCCTGAATGTATATGGGATTTTCAGGAATTCAATCCGCATATTTCTTTCCAAACACCGCTTTTTCTAAATTGGACACTCGTTTTAATATATCGTAGTTGATTTGATGATTGCTTGTGTTGGACGTCTTGGATCTAACTGCTGTATCGCCACGTGAAGATTCACGTGAAGATTCACGTGAAGACATGCGTTTCAAGCGTTCATTTTCCTGTTGCAATCGTTCAATTTCCTGGTGGAATTTATCATAATCCTGGATGATCAAATCTAAGTATTCGTCGACTTCTTCCTGATTATAGCCTCGCATAGACGTTTTGAAATCTTTTTCAAGTATTTCTTTACTCGTTAAATGACTTTGCTGCAAGTTCATTTTTCATCACCTCTGTTCTCCACATTATAGTTATTTTTTCAAATAGAGGCTGAAATGTCAATTTAGTTATGAAAAAATTTCACTGAGACCAATAGTCAGGATCCTGCATTCTAAGTTCTTCCACAGTTTCTTCCAAATCCAATGGAGTGATGTATACAATGGAATAACCAGCTTTTTCAGCATGCTTTTTAGCCACTCTCAAGAAAAACTCAGGACTTCCTTTGGTGTCCTCATCGAATAAAACAAGACATCCGTCAGAATGCTCAACCAAAAATAAATCTTTTGCTTTAAACTGATAAGCTCCTTCATATCCTTTCTTGTATACAGGTTGAAAAAAGTCTGCCATCATTGTCATTTCTTCATATAGTAGCTGAAGGTCTTCAGGCCATCGTTCCTGCTGATTTTCAAAAGGTGGAAGGATTCCAAGATTTATGGAGTACTCTTCCTTTAAATCCATGACCACTTCAGCTGTCCATAGTTCAACACCCATCTGTCCAGAAACCAGCACCCATTCTAAACCTTCTTCAATGAATCCAAGAATTCTTCTTCTGATCGTTTCTTTAATAAACTGTATTTTGGGATCATCCTGCTTGAAAATTCCCATTTCTATCGGTTTATAGCCGGTCACGACGATTGTTTTCATTCTTATCACGCTCCACCTTCATTGTAAGATAACCAGCTCTTTCAATCCATACCTTGAAATAACCAGCTTCATCACACAAAAAAATAAGCCACATTGAAGTGGCTTATTCATATAATGTCTATAATCATTCTGGGCAAGGGCACATTTGTCCGCCATAATCGCCCATTTGACCTTTACCTTTCCCTTTTCCTGTCTGGCCGTAAGGTGCTGGACCTTTACCATAAGGCATCATCGGCATTTGACCGCCGCCCATCTGACCTTGGGGCATCATCGGCATTTGTCCGCCGCCCATCTGACCCTGTGGCATCATCGGCATTTGACCGCCGCCCATTTGACCTTGTGGCATCATAGGCATTTGCCCGCCGCCCATCTGACCCTGTGGCATCATAGGCATTTGCCCGCCGCCCATCTGACCCTGTGGCATCATAGGAGATTGGACACCTGCGACCTGTTCACCCGGTCCTGAAGGCTGACCGGCTCCAAACTGCCCCATTTCCTGTGGTGACATGAACTCCATCCAGTTATAATCAGGGGAAGACCCTTGTGGATAAGCATAATCTTGAGTTTGGAAATCATTCGCTTCAGAGGCCATATTAGGGAAATAGTGATAGTTGTTCATTATATGATGGTTACGAATAAGTGTATGTGTAGGATGAATATAATCTTGGTTTTCAACAAAATAATTATCTATGGCACAATTTTGAACAGGACAAACAATCGGTCTTCGGTTTTGTGCCGGACCGCATTGACCATGCATTGATTTGTGATGCATGAAACCTCACTCCTTTTGTTTACTTCCTTATCAGCGTATGTCGGAGGTGAGGTAACGTACTGGGCATATGTAGGATTTGTCTGATGTTTTTCTCCTTTTTATCAAAGAAAATCAGAAACTTAAAATTGAAAACTAAAGGATTTACAGTATTTTTATTCAGAATTATATGCAAGAATCGTTGAAAATAGGTTGCAATGATCCATTTCCAACAGCTTATTTCCCTTTTTCAAACCACAAGTACCCTGGAATAAAAGCCAAAAATAAAAAGAGGTGTCGGGCACCTCTTTTTTTCCTGATTCTTCATTCTTCAGGTAAATCTGATGCTGCAAATGAGAACGGAAGAAGTTCATCCATCGTCAATGTTTTCGTTTGACCCTGCAGATTTGTCGAATGAATCTTGACATCAGCACTGAAGAACTCACTCATAACCTGCCTGCATGATCCACATGGCGGCACAGGACGTTTTGTGTCTGCCACGACTGCAATTTGGTTGAATTGGGTATGCCCTTCTGAAATCGCTTTGAATATTGCCACTCGTTCTGCACAGCATGTGACAGGATAAGCAGCGTTTTCAATATTGCATCCAGTGTATACCGTACCGTCTTCTGTAAGGAGGGCAGCTCCTACAGGAAACTTAGAGTATGGGGTATAGGCACGTTCTCTTATTTCTTTCGCTTGTTGAATCAATTGTTCTTCTGTCATTCCTTAACCCTCCCTTTAGTTGGGAAATAAATTATAAATGAAAAAAAGGTTGGTGTAAAGCGATTTCATTTCTTCCCAAGCATATTGAAAAAGTGGTATTTCATGACAATATAGGTGCAAAAGGATTATACTGATGTCACACATTATTTATACATAACCATTTTTGAAGGAGGATTTTAGTTGAAGAAGATTTTGGAGTTCAAAAAAATCGTTTGGATTTTTATATTATTATTGATCTTCACTGGTATTTTTACTTATTTACAAATCCCAAAAAGGGATTTACCTGAAATCAATGTGAATGTAGCATCCATAACCACCGTATATCCTGGAGCCTCTCCTGGGGAGGTTGAACGGACCATTACTACACCGATGGAAAATCGTTTATTGGACGTAAAAGGCGTCGATGAAGTTACCTCTACGTCAACGAACGGCTTCGGATCTATCGCGGTGACGTTAAGTGGTGAAGCTGACACCAACACGGCTTACTCAAAAATTCGACAGGTCGTCTCAGACGTCTCCCGCGGCTTCCCTGATGAAGTCCAGGATCCGGATGTAAATACTGACATCACCACATCCCCGGTCGCAACTTATCATATAACCGGAGACGACTACGAAGCTTTATATACATTACGTGATGCAATGGAAAATTGGGAAGATGAGTTAACTTCTATTTCAGGTGTGGAATCCTTACTGATCAAAGGTTTGCCTGACCAAAAGTTGTCCCTGTCCTTGGATCAACAGGAGCTCCAAGATAATCAACTTTCTGCTTTTCAAATAGTCGATACAGTCAGGAAAGAAATGGCTCCTGCTGCGATAGGGACGAAAGTAGAAGGTGAGACAAGATACCCACTGATTTTGGAGAAAGCTTCACAATTAGATGAGTTAAAAAGTCTACCCTTGAAAGGTTCAAATGATGGAATTGTTACCCTGAGTGATGTCGCCACGCTTTCGATCGTTGATGAGAGGGTTGAAGATCTCGTCAGCTATCAAGGTGCTCCTGCCCTTTCTGTCACTGTTCTGGCAAAAGAGGGAGTCAATATCTCCGCCTTGCAGGATGAAATTACAACAACCGTTTCACAACTGAAAAATGAACTGCCTGAGTCTGTTACGGTGGACCGTTTTTATACGCAAAGTACGATTATTGAAGAAGTATTCGATAACCTGATCAGTTCATTTGCCATTTCTTTCTTTGCTGTCATTTTGATTATGGTACTGGGATTGCCGTTATCGTCTGCATTGCTTGTCGGTATCGCTATCCCTATTTCGATTTTAATTGGATTTATCCCACTGCCATACATCGGCGTAGACTTGAACCAGATTTCAGTCATAGGCATGATCATTGCAATCGGTATATTGGTCGATGACGCCATTGTTGTAAATGACAACATCCAAAGGAGATACCAGCTCGGAGACGGGCCTTTCGAAGGAGCGCTTACAGGCGTTAGAGAGGTTGGAAAATCAATTGTCACCTCTACGTTGATGATTGTATTCAGCTTTTTCCCTCTTACTTTCCTGTCTGGAAGTAACGGTGATTTCATTCTCGCCCTGCCGGCGGTTTTAATATTCACAGTACTCGCTTCTACAATCGTAGCTCTCACATTTATTCCGACCGTCCAATACGCAAGAAAGTTGAGGCAGAAGAGAAAAGTAAAATCAGGTGTTCTCGGAGGATTTTTCAACTGGCTGGAATCGTTCTATGCGGATACCGTTTTACCAAAAACGACCAAGAAGCCATGGTTGACCGCTGCATGCGGCTTACTCCTCTGCGTGGCGCTTTCTTTATTGGCCATGAAAATACCGTTTGAGTTTTTCCCTTCAGCGGACCGGCCTGAAGTGACCATCACCGTTGTATATCCTGAAGGGACATCTATTGAAGAATCTCTGGATCGAACCGAAAACATGAGAGAATTCCTTTTAGAAAAAGATCCTAATATAACTGATTCTTCTATATACACAGGCAGCGGGCTGCCTAATATCTTCAGCATGACGCAAATGTCACCCGGAGAAAACAAAGCCCAGCTGCTGGTACGGATCGACCGTGAAACGACAAGTGCCACTACGTTCATCAATGAGTGGGAAAGACCGCTTAGAGAACAATTCCCGGAAGCAAACGTGTTCATGGATACGATCGTCTCAGGTCCACCTCCTTCCCCTCCTGTTCAAGTAAAGGTTCAAGGGCCGGAGTTGGATCAGTTGTTAGAAGCTGCTGAAAAAGTGAAAAGCAATCTATTGGACATTGAAGGTGCAGAAATCGCTGTACTTGATGCCGGCAGCGAACAAACATACATTCAATATACCCCTGACCGCGAATTGCTGGCTGAAAACAATATTCCGATTTCACAAGTCACGGGTCAGCTGCAAATCGCAAATACCGGGGTTCCTCTTGGAACGTTCGATACAGGAACGAATATTCTTCCATTTGAAGTCATTTTGGATGATGGGAATCCTGAAGGTCCCAATTTGGACGCTTTGGAAGTAACGGCTTCCAATCCTTCAAGAACAGCAGCTCCACCTGAAGTCCTTACCTTAGAGGAAGTCGTGGAAAGTGAAAAGGTTACACAAACAGGAACCATTCCTCATTTGAATGGCGAACGAACGGTCACCATAGAGGCTTATCCCGAGGAGGGTTCGGAACAGTCCTTTAATAAAAAAGCCGATCAAGTGATTGCCGACTTTGAAGAAGAACTACCGGAAGGTTACACATTAGTGGAAAGCGGTCAGACCGATGCACAAACTGAATTCTTCATTGAAGTCTCTAAACTATTTGTCATCGTATTGTTCCTGATCTATTTAACCATAGCTATACAATTCAATTCCTTGTTGATGCCGCTGTTGATTACTGGAACAGTATTCTTGGCCGTTACAGGAGCCATTATTGGTTTGTTTGTATCCGGGGAGCCATTAAGCTTCTTAGCAACTCTCGGAATTGTTTCATTATCAGGGATCGTAGTCAGGAATTCGGTTATCTTAGTAGAGTTCATGGAACAGAACCGAAACAAGTATTCAACGATGCTTGAATCAGTCATCGAAGCGGGACGCGCGCGAGTTCGACCGATCATTCTCACATCAATGACGTCAATTGCTGCCCTCACGCCGATCATTTTCACAGGGGATGTTCTATTCAAACCACTTGCGATTTCCATCGTATCGGGGCTCCTGTTCTCGACGATACTAACTTTGCTGCTCGTACCTGCATTCTATCTCATCATTAAAAAAGTAAGTCGTGCTCAATAAAAGAAAGCTCCCGTAATGGGAGCTTTCTTTTATTCTGTAAGTATTTTAAACAATGTTATCTATAGACCCTGAATATTTAATGATAAACGAACTTAGGCAGATCTCTCTTTATAAATGGAAAAAGACATCATTCAGATAGGTCATTTAACATCATATCAAGAACATAATGGACAGATTGATACAGTTCCTTAAACCGTTTCCGGTCCACATCCAAGTAATAACTGTGCAAAATGATCATCTCTATATTTTCATGAGTGGATTTGACTTGATTCGGGTGGACAGACGCCTTCCTCTCTTTGACGAAAACCTCTGCCTCATCTCTCCAAGCTTCATTGATTTCAAACATCGGGCCAGTCTCTTGTTTCACTTTATTGAAAAAAGCGTGATCCTTTTTATCGACCGGACCTTCAGATTCAATAAATTGGAGATGAAGTCGATCGATGAGTTGTTTCAATTCTTTTGTATGTTGCTTCAATGACAAAATGATTCACACCTTTTTTATACAACCTTACCACGTATCAGCTTCCATCATCAATATTCAGACGACTGAACGTTTTTTAGCCTGATAAGCAATGCGCTCCAAATACTGATCCTGCTGTTCCTTCTTAACCGTCTTCAATTGTTCCCTTAGATGAAAAACCTCGTCTTTCAGCTCATCGATTTCTTTTCTATGGGCTACCGCCATCGTAAATACTATTTCGTCAGCTTTCAGGGAAAGGCGACGCTCCAATAAAGAAAACTTCTCTTTCAATTGAAAGATTTGTTCCTCAAACTCTAAAGGGGTGACCACACGAGTTTTAACCATCCGAATCTCCTCCTAGTCTTGATATATTAAAATTCCATGTTCGGAGAATAACTCCTTCCATCATGACAAGACTAGAACTAAAGCTACAAAACAAGTCAATATCGACAAATCCTTCGACAGAAAGGAGGTCACCTATATGGCAAAGAAAAAACAACCGAAGAAGAAACAGCAGCCTACACCAGCAAAAACGGATAACCCTAAATTAGAAGGTGAAAACCGTCCAGCCACATAAATAACGGATCAAACTGTTGCTCTTTATTCGGGCAGCAGTTTTTTTATATCCCCCCTAAAATTAGAAAAATTAAACGAAATCATTAAATGATGTTTATAATCTTGAAAGAGGGGTAAATTCAACTCGAAAAACTTGGATGAATGTCGAAAAAAGAAACCTGTTAATGAAACCTTTCGTTCATAAAAACGTCTAATATATTGGTGCTTCCATATATCCTTTGACATCGATTTTTGGTATGATACTCTCATGGAAATGAGGAGGGATGGAGTTTGAATTATCCCAATGGAAAGCGGAGTACGAAGCAGTCTCACGCTTTAAGAAGGAAATCTAAACCTGACTTCAGTAATCGCGGGATGTCATTGGAGGAAGACATATCAGTCACCAACGAATACTACTTGAGTGCAGGAAAAGCTGTCGTCCATAAAAAACCGACCCCTGTACAAATTGTCAACGTAGACTATCCGAAGCGAAGTGCTGCAGTCATAAAAGAAGCTTACTTCAAACAAGCTTCCACTACCGACTTTAATGGAGTTTACCGCAGCAGGTACATTGATTTTGAAGCCAAAGAAACTAAAAATAAAACATCTTTTCCTTTAAGCAATGTGCAACAGCACCAGATCGATCATATGAAGGCCGTTCATCAACATGGAGGTATCGCATTTATGATCATAAAATTCACACCTCTTGATGAAGTGTATCTACTGCCTTCCCCCCTCTTATTTGAGTATTGGGACGAACAATCGAATGGTGGCAGAAAATCGATTCCTTATTCTTTTATTCACGAACATGGAGAAAAAATCCCTTTTCATTATCAAGCACGAGTCGATTATGCCGCTGCATTGGATAAGCTCTATTTTTGAATTGGAGGAAAACTAAATGGCAAATGAAAGCCAGTCACGTACAGCAAGAAGAAAACAAATGAAGAATGACAAGAAAAGCAAATCAAAACCTAAGTTCAAAAAAATTTTTATGACCCTCATAACACTTGGACTTATTATGATGATCGGTGTCGGAGGGCTCTTCGCATATTATGTATCCGATGCACCTAGTTTGGATGAATCGAAATTATCTACTCCTTTTTCTTCAAAAGTTTACGATAAAAATGATGAGTTGATCACTGATCTCTCAGGTGAAGAGCGCCGGACTAAAGTGAGTTACAACGACCTTCCCCCTGTGTTGAAAGATGCGGTAATCGCTACAGAGGATGCAAGATTTTATGATCATTTCGGAATCGACTTTAAGCGAATTGTAGCGGCTGTCTGGGCGAACATCACAAGAGGGTTCGGTGCAGAAGGTGCCAGTACGATTACCCAGCAGGTAGTTAAACGGTCTTTCCTATCCAGTAATAAGACATTGGAGAGAAAAGTCCAGGAGCAGTACTTGGCCGTCAAACTCGATCAGGAGTATTCAAAAGATAAAATTTTAGAAATGTATTTGAATAAAATCTATTATGGATCAGGCGCATATGGAGTAGCTGAAGCTGCTAACACCTACTTCGGCAAGAAAGACCTGAGTGAGCTGACTTTACCTGAAGCAGCGTTGCTCGCCGGTCTCCCTCAACGTCCGACTGCTTACGCACCATTTGATAACCCGGATTTAGCAAAAGACCGAATGAACACGGTGCTGAGCCTGATGGTGCAGCACGGAAAAATCACAGAACAAGAAGCTAATGAAGCTAGAAAAGTCAATATCGAGGATCTCCTTGTCGATGAAAAACCAAAACGGGACACCCCTTATGATGCTTTCATTGACCAAGTTCGGAAAGAAGTTCAGGAAAAAATGGATGGTGCAGACATCTTCAAAGACGGTCTGAAAATTTATACGACATTGGACCCAAAAGCTCAAGACTCAGTGGAAAACATTTTGAGCAGTGATGGGCAGATCCCTTGGCCTGACGAAAAACTTCAGTCCGGTGTAGCAGTAACTGACACCCAGACCGGTGCCATACGTGCCATCGGCGGTGGCCGTAATTATCAACAAGGGAACTTCAACTTTGCAACAGACATCACTCGTCAGCCAGGTTCAACGTTCAAACCGATCACGGCATACGGACCGGCGATTCAAAACGAGAAAATATCGACGTATCATCAAATTAAAGACGAACCAACTGAATTCGGCGGCGGTTACAAACCGAACAACTTTGACAACCGTTTCAGAGGTTGGGTATCTGCAAGGTATGCACTCAGCCGGTCACTCAACATCCCTGCATTGAAAACACTTGAAGAAGTGGGGATTGATCGAGCTCAATCTTTTGCAGAAGGATTAGGAATTAATTTTGAAGGTGACCAGATGATGCTCAGTGATGGAATCGGCGGTTCCGGTACTGGCGTCAGCCCTGTGCAGATGGCTGGTGCTTATGCAGCTTTCGGTAATGAAGGTGTCTACAACGAACCTTATACGGTACGAAAAGTTGAACTCCCTGGTGAAGGTACAATCGACATGAAACCGGAACCGAAATCAGCGATGAACAGCTACACAGCCTACATGATTTCAGACATGTTACAAACAACGATGTCTGAAGGATCAGGCCGTGCAGCCAATGTTCCCGGCCTTCCTGAAGCAGGAAAAACGGGTACGACAAACCGTGAAGTTGGCGGCAAACAAATTGCTCCTGACTCATGGTTCAACGGCTATACGACGAACTACTCCGTATCCATCTGGACTGGATATGGGGATATCGACGAAGGTCTTTCACAGGCTGCAAAAGATATTCCGAAGCAGATGTTCAAACCTTTGATGACTCAATTATCTGAAGGTGAAGAAACGAAAGACTTCACAAAACCAGATTCTGTCGTCTGGGTAGATATCGAAGATGGATCCCGCCCAGCCAAGCTGCCGAGTAAATTCACACCGGAGAGTCAAATCGTCACAGAACTCTTCCACGTGGATAATCAGCCTTCTAAAGTATCCAATGTTTATAAGAAATTGGAGCCAGTCCAAGGTTTAACAGGCGCATTCAATAAAGAAACACAGTCCATAGACTTATCATGGTCTTATGGAGAGACTGAGGGTATATCCTTCCGGATCGCAGTTTCCATCAATGACGGCGAACCGAAAGTCCTGACAACGACGAAGGATACGAGCCTCAATGTTTCTAATATCGAAGCAGGTGCCACGTATCAATTCTCTGTTGTAGCTCAAAGTGATGAAGGAAAAGCAGCGGAGAGTGATTCAGCAAACGTTCAGGTACAAACCGAAGCATTAGAGGAAAATAAAGACGAAAAAGACGAAGATAAGGATAAAGAGAAAGATAAAGAAGACAAAGAAGAAGAAAATGAAGATAACGAAACTGGAAATGATGATGGAAGCCAAGGTGATGGTGAACAAGACAGCGGCCAAAATAATGATGGCAGCCCCGGAAATGATCAAGGTGGTGAAGGTGACGGAAGCGGATCCAATGACGGATCCGGGGATGGATCTGGATCCGGAGATGGATCAGGTGACGGTTCCGGTGAAGGGTCTGGTGATGGATCTGACTCTGACGACGGCTCTGCATTGAATGGTCTACTTGACTCTGCAGCATGAATAATGAAGGATTAAAGATAACCATACTTGTGAAAAACGCTCTGTATACATACAGAGCGTTTTTTTTTATCTTTTGCCTGTGTTCATCCCCCTTTCACCTATTCTCTGAAATTTACTACACCGTTTGCTCGTTTTTAGTTTGATGGGAGGATTTGAACTTTCTTTTCCCCAAGAGAAGTCAGGGCATCATGAGAATTAACATCTTCCTCCCTATTCTTGAATACCATAAGAACAACACCAAATGACTTCCTATATAAGGAGGAATCCTATGATTTACGTGGCCGGGAGTCCTTTTGAACCAGACAGCTCATGGAATTCTGATAAAGTTTTCAATGATATCATTGACTCTTTAGAGAAAGCCCCTTTCTTCTACTCTTTTCCTACAGAGAAAGAGCTCTTGTTTGAGATCAATATCAGAAAAAACACAATCGAAAGTTCTATAAAAATGGATGAAGGTGAATCAGTCTTTGCCACCTTTAAAAATGCAAGATGTAACCCTGAATATTGGAATTTAACCCAAGCGGGTGGATTTCTGCTGAAACCTGAAGTGAAACCATCAGATGCTGTTGACGACATTTTTGAAAACAGCGGTCTTTACAGCTTCGAATGTGCCACTTCCTGCGTCATTATTTTTTATCATGCCGTTTTGAAGACGATCGGCAGTGATTCCTTTGACTACATTTTCCAAAACCTATACTTGTACAGCTGGAATACTGATTATGACCTTGGACTGCATTCTATTTTTACGGATCATTATATCCCTGGAGACGTCGTCTATTTCAATAATCCGGACGTGGATCCTGAGACATCCTGGTTCAGAGGAGTCAATGCTGTAGCATTAAAGAATAACCTTTTTTTTGGACATGGGTTCAGTATAAGAACAGAGAAGAAAATGGTTGAGGGGCTTAATAAATACAGAACGTCTGACAGTAAACAGTCAGCTTATTTGACAAGCTTAATAACCAGGCCTTCATACAACCAGTTAGCCGGCTTCTTCAATCCACATCGCTGGAACTTCTACAAACCGTCCCCAATCATTGTCCATCATAATAAGGATTCTATATCATTCAGACAATATCTCTCTGAACTTGGGTATGAATAAAGTTATACAAGGTATTTTACAGTGCATACGAGACATCTACCCATCTTTGAGGTTGACGGGCTCATTTTCATGCAAGTGGAGTACTATATAGTGACAAACCCACTAAGTGAAAGGAAGTTTTCAAATGGAAAATGTAAACGCGCCGTACATGGGTGCTAATATAAATGCACCATACATGGGTGCGAATGTCCCTCACATGCCTACCGCTCCTATGTATCGATGCTATCCTTACAAAAACAATTTTGTATTGATTATTGTGCTGTTTATCTTATTGATCATTGTAGGCACCAGCATTTGTAAATGGTAAACAAGATCATAGTGTTTGATCTTGTTACAGCCCCGCCGGATTCAATGATTACAGCTATTTTTAGACTTTAAAACGATCAAGCTAAGGGTTAATAAAGATAAAAACCAGCACCCCTAAAATCCGGGTGCTGGTTTTTATTTGATGTGTGACCATTCGTTTACTTACATTTCTCATAATCCTGCTCTAAAAACCTTATTTACGAATGACTCTTTTTCTTCATTCGCTTCTGTCCTTCCCGGCACAAACTAAGCAGCTTGCATTCTTCACAATTCGGACGTTGAGCTTTGCAGTGGTAACGACCAAAGAAAATCATTCTATGATGGGTGACGCTCCACTCTTCCTCAGGTATTTTTTTCATCAATGTTTTTTCTACTTCAAGAACTGAGTCTTTCCAACGGCAGATGCCAAGTCTTTTGGAAACTCGTTCTACATGGGTGTCTACAGCGATTGCCGGTTCATCAAAAGCGACAGATGCCACCACATTCGCGGTCTTTCTCCCCACTCCAGCCAAGCTTTCCAATTCCTTCTTCGTTTTAGGGACTTCACCATTGAACTGATCGATCAACGTCCGGGATAACTTTTGAATATTCTTCGCTTTGTTCCGGTACAAACCGATACGTTTAATATCTTCCTGCAGCTCTTCCAGAGGTACAGCTGTATAATCCTCCGGCGTTTTGTACTTCTCAAAAAGGCCTGGAGTCACTTTATTCACCAGGGCATCAGTGGCTTGTGCAGATAAAACGACGGCGACCAACAGTTCAAACGGATTGGAGTGATTCAGCTCGCATTCAGCCTCTGGAAACATTTCTTCGAAAACGTCTAGACATTGGCGAATCTGTGAATTATTAAGCATGATAGATGTTATAAGTCCTCCTCTAACCAATTGTAATAGAGCGAGATATCACGTTTTTTACTTGATGAAGCTGGTTCTTTCCTTGTCGTCTGACCTTGGCGGAACTGCTTTCCTTGTTCCCTTGCCTGCTCTACGGTCTGTACGCCTTTCCTCTTCCATTCTCTCAAAATGCGGTCGATGTACTTGAAATTCAGTTTGCTCATTAACACAGCTTCTCTCAACGCAGCTTTGATCAAGGCAGGAGACTGTTGATCTTCATCCAACCAAATATTGATCGTCTCAATTTCAAATGGAGATAGCGGCCGGCCGAATTCTTGTTCGAACAATGGAAAAATGTTTTCATTGAACTCCTGTGTTTTCGGCTTTTGAACAGGCGTATAGGTGTATAGTTTTTCCCACAACGGTTCCAAGGAATAGCATTCATTCAGCACCTGATCTTCATTATGCTTCTGTTCAATTGTAAGCATCTGCTTTTGTATCAGACGCCTCAGAACTTGTGAGCATTCTTGTCCTGAAATGCTCAAATGATCGGCTAAATCATCCGGCGTCGGAAACAAGTTACCTTCTGTACGAAAACGGTGGATTTGAATCAACACCATCAATTCGGTTTCTTTCAATCCCAACTTGATGTAATCACATAAAAGTTTCTTCGGTATCATCACCTGATTATCCAAAATACTTTCAAAGCTTTGATACTTAGGCATGACACTTCACCTCATTTCTATATCTCTCAGGAAAAAACACCGATAACGCCCGTGGCGATTGATCGGTGTTTTCCTTTTCGGATGACTTATGGATACAAGCGGTTCAATAGACGAGGGAACGGAATCGTTTCACGGACGTGCTCGACTCCTGCAATCCAGGCAACTGTACGCTCAAGACCAAGACCGAAACCAGAGTGAGGGACACTGCCATATTCACGAAGCTGTAAATACCACTTATATGCTTCGCCAGTCAATCCATGTTCTTCATAACGTTGTTTCATAAGTTCCAAATCATCGATTCGTTGAGAACCTCCAATGATTTCTCCATATCCTTCTGGTGCTATCAAATCAGCACATAGGACAACTTCAGGACGCTCAGGATCAGGCTTCATATAGAAAGCTTTAATATCTGCAGGGTAATTGGTAATGAAAACCGGCTTATCATAGCTTTCAGCAATAGCTGTTTCATGTGGCGCACCGAAGTCTTCGCCCCATTCGATATCGTCGAAACCTTTTTCTTTCACTAACTTAATGGCATCATCATAACTGATGCGAGGGAATGGCGCCTGGATTTTTTCAAGTTTCTCTGTATCCCGGCCAAGAGCTTCCAACTCGATTTTACAATTTTTCAAAACAGATTGGACAACATGCGAAACGTATTGTTCCTGTACTTCCAGGCTGTCTTCGTGATCCATGAATGCCATTTCCGGTTCAATCATCCAGAATTCGATCAAGTGACGGCGTGTTTTGGATTTTTCTGCTCGGAAAGTCGGTCCGAAACTGAAAACCTTCCCGAAAGCCATCGCTGCTGCTTCCATATACAACTGACCACTTTGGGATAAGTAAGCATCTTCCTCAAAGTACTTGGTATGGAATAGTTCAGTTGTTCCTTCAGCAGAAGAACCTGTAAGAATTGGTGGATCAATTTTCACATAGCCGTTTTCATTGAAAAATTCGTATGTTGCACGGATGATTTCATTACGTACTTTCATCACGGCATGTTGACGTGTGGAACGCAGCCACAGGTGGCGGTGATCCATCAGAAACTCTGTACCATGTTCTTTTGGAGTGATCGGATAATCCACGGCTTCGTGAATCAATTCGAAACCACTCACCTGCATTTCATAGCCTAGTGGGGAGCGAGTATCTTCTACAATAGTTCCCGTGACATAAAGGGAAGACTCCTGAGTCAAAGACTTTGCTTCCTGGAATTTTTCTTCACCGATATCCGCTTTAACCACGATCCCCTGCATGAATCCTGTTCCGTCACGCAATTGAAGGAAAGCGATTTTTCCGCTTGAGCGTTTGTTTGCAAGCCACGCTCCAATGGTGACTTCTTGTCCTACATATTTTGATACTTGCGAGATTGTCGTTTTCACAATAATACCTCCAGCTTACATTAAGATTGATATTTACTTACAAATTTTTTAATTCGTTCTGCCGCTTCTTCCAGTTGGTCCATGGAAGTGGCGTAAGACAAACGTACGTTGTCAGGAGACCCGAATCCTGATCCAGGAACGAGCGCTACTTTCTCTTCATCCAGCAACGCTTTCACCCAGCCATCCACGTCATCAAAGCCACATTCATCCGCTGCTTTTTTGACATTCGGAAACAGGTAAAATGCTCCCGCAGGCTTGACACATTCGATTCCAGGGATGTCGATCAATAAATCATACAACGCATCCAATCGTCCCTTAAATGCATTCCTCATCTCGTCCACCTTTTCTTCTGAACCGGTGTAAGCAGCCAACGCTGCATATTGGGTTATGGAAGTGGGGTTGGATGTGGAATGTGATGCAAGATTCGACATCGCCTTGATGATTTCTTTGTTCCCTGCGGCAAAACCCATTCTCCATCCCGTCATTGAATGTGACTTGGATAAACCGTTAATGATGACGGTCTGATTGTACAATGCATCAGATATTTGAGCAATGGAAACATGTTGCTGTTCGGTATAAATCAGTTTCTCGTAGATTTCATCAGATACGATTAAAATATCTTCCTCGACACATACTTGACCTAGAGCTTCAAGCTCTTCTTTCGTATACATCATTCCTGTCGGGTTGCTTGGTGAATTAATAATGACGGCTTTGGTTTTAGAAGTTATCGTTTCTTTCAGCCGTTCTGGAGTCAGCTTGAAATCCGTTGATTCATCTGCAGATACGATTACAGGGTTCCCTTCTGCGAGTTTGATCTGCTCAGGGTAACTGACCCAATATGGAGCAGGAACAATCACTTCATCATCTTTATCCAATATGACTTGGAATAAAGAATAAAGCGCATGTTTCGCTCCAGTGGTGACGATGATTTGTTCATTGGTATAGGTCAATTGCTGGTCCCTGTGGAGTTTTGCAGTAATTGCATTCTTCAACTCAGGGATGCCTCCTGCAGGAGTATATTTCGTTTTACCCTCATCCATCGCACGTTTGGCAGCTTCCATGATATATGAAGGTGTATTAAAATCAGGTTCACCAGCTCCTAAGCCTATGACGTCATGCCCTTCAGCTTTCAGTGCTTTGGCTTTTGCCGTAATGGCTAAAGTGCTGGAAGGTGTCAAAGATTGAACGCGTTTTGCTAGTTCCATTTCATTCACTCCTACGAATCAGTTTGTTTGAATGCGAACCTTTGATCGAACTTTTCCCCATTCAACTGGTAATAGTCTAGTACATATCTGTTCTTTTCATCTATATAAGTAATTTCAAAGACAGGGTGGCTTTCTTCATAGGCAAACTGTATATTCTTGAATTCACAGTTTTCACAAGCGTTCATCCACTCCTGTTTCATTTCATCCAAAGAGAGATTGTCCTCCCTGAAACTTTCTTTAAGGATTTCTTTTTTCTCTAGGTCAATATATACAATCCCATTTTTTTGTTGATCTGTCACGCCTCTCACAATATGTACCGTCTTATCCCCATGATAGTTGCTGACTTGATCGACTTTTTTCAATGCGGTTTCCTGCAGCGCGAATTTTGCAGCTTCATCGTTGCCTTTCGTTCGGTCCTGATTGATATCTGCATACATATAAATGAAAAAAGCACTGCATAGAAATAGAATCGTTCCTGTGATCAAAATCGACCATTTCAGCCATCTAGGTACGATAAATCGTGAAGACTGCGGTTTGATCATCCTCATCATCCAGCGCCATCCCAAACATTAGATTTTCTTCTTTCAGTGTACGGTTCAAAGTATCCACCAGCTTATATAGGTCATCGGTCTTTTTTATTCTGACCGTTGATAGTGTTTCTATTTTTTTATCCATTCCGTTCCCTCCAAAATTCGATGATTTGTCTCACCAGGATACGTAAACATTATAACAGGTAACAGGACCGAAGTAGAAATGAACCTGCAATCGGACTTATAACCACTCATCGATCTCATCTACTAATTCACGTGTAGAGCGGTAAGAAACGGGTACATCAGGGATTGAGGATAGGAAATACTTCCCATACTTCGCTTCCATTAAACGCTGATCACATATGAAAACCACACCTCGGTCTGTACTGGACCTGATCAATCGGCCGAACCCTTGTTTAAAACGGATGATGGCATGCGGCAAGGATCGTTCCATGAATGGATTCCGCTGTTGTTTCTTTAAAGCTTGGTCCCGCATGGATGTTACAGGGTCATGAGGAGGCTGGAATGGTAAACGGACGATCATGAGACATGACAAATCATCCCCCGGAATATCGACACCTTCCCAAAAAGAACTCGTGCCTAAAAGAATGGATTGATCGAAAGCCTGGAAGTTTTTTTTCAGGCGATCACGACTTCCTGTAGAAACCCCTTGTGCAAACACCATGAACTCCTCAGGATCGATGAATTCTTTCAATAAATGGTATGTTTTTCTCAACATGTCATAGGAAGTGAATAATACCAGCATCCTGCCCTTGGTTATAGTAGCCACTGAATAGATCGCTTCACTAATTGCTTCGACATATTCTTCGGGACTTGCTTTGATATTTGGAAAATCGTTAGGGACCATCACCTTCACCTGACGTCCAAAGTCGTATGGGGAAGGCAGGCTTGCCTCGACTGCTTCTACATTTCCTTCCAACCCTAACACTTTTCGGATGTAATCAAAGGATGCATCCGTTGACAATGTAGCACTCGTCAACACAACACTTCGCTTCTGATTGAACAGCCGGGCCCGCAATATTTCAGAAACATTCAAAGGTTCCTTAAATAAGTATACGGCGTTTGTTGCGCCTTCGCCTTCAATTTCAATCCATTTCACTTCATTGCTGTCACTCATATCGAAATAGTCAACGAGTTGATCACGGATTGATTTTGTCAACTCAATTTGACTGCTCAAACGCGAGACAAGTATAGGAATCCGGTAATCTTCATTCAATTGACCAGCCAATTGAAGCTGGTCATGAATTTTCTCCATAGCGATCGCCAGCTTCTTGATACTTGCCAGGAAACGGTGACACATTTCATTGGCAGTACTGCGGAAACCAACTTCTTTCCCATCCAAAACAAATTGAATCCGTCCTACATCACTTTTCGTTTTGTCTTTCTTCTTATGACTTTTAATTCTTTGGAACAAATATCTCGATAAATGATTCAATTCTTCTTTTGCCTCATCTACGGAAAATTGCGCACGCTCAAGCTCCGTAACTACTGAAGGGGAAAGAGGTATTTTGGAATAATTCCGTTTTTGAAACATTTCTGCAAATTGGGTCAGCTGACGTTGGAGTTCTTTATAATTGAGCTGTATTCCAAAGTAACGACTGGAAACCGCTTCTAAGTGATGGGCTTCATCCACAATGACGCGGTCGTACCCAGGCAGGCGTTGTTCGGAACTGATCAGATCCATGCAGAACAAGGCATGGTTTGTGATGATTAAATCTGCAGAATCAGCCTCTTTTTCAGCCCAATGGTAATAAGATTCTTTACCCTCTTCAAGCTCTACTGTTTTTTTGGATTGATCAGCCGAGACCTTATGCCAAAATTGTTTCCCATTCGAAGGCAGTTGAATTTCATCAATATCTCCAGTAGTGGTCTCAGTCAACCACACAAGAATCATAGCTTTAGTCAAAGCAATGTCGTAATTATCCTGATAGGACTGCTCCAATTCATAACTGAAATGCACCAAGCTGATGTAATGGTTCCGTCCCTTATATAAGACGGCACGTACAGGTCTGCCAAACAGCTCTTCCAAAGCTGGGATTTCTTTTTCAAGAAGCTGCTTTTGCAAACTGTTCGTATGGGTCGTGACTAAAAGTCGCTCATTGTTGACGATAGAATAATAAAGCGCAGCCAGCAAATAAGCCATTGACTTCCCTGTTCCAGTCTCAGCTTCTATGATGGCATGGTTCTGTTCTGATAATGCCTCAAAGACCATTTCAGTCATCTTTTCCTGTCCCTGTCGAATTTCATAGTTGTGGATCAACTTTTTTAAGCCGTCCGTATGCTTGTACGCTTTTTCGATCCATTCTTTGAAAGGAGGGAGTGATGGATTGGAGACCACTTCTTCCTGCGTAATTCTTTTAACAGGGATCCCGTGCCACAAATCAAATGGATATGGGCTTGTTTGTTCGTAACGATTATTTTCTATGGACTTCCGAATGAAGGGGCGCCATTCACTTTTAAGTTTTCCTTCCACCTTTAACAAGTGTTCCAACGTCCGCTCCGGAAGTTGATTCAAACGGTGGAGCAGATAATTAAGTAAATCACTGGTCACTCTTGCGTCAGATAGTGCCCTATGAGGCTGATCATGGCCAAGCCCCAGTTGTTCGGAAAGCTGCCCAAGCTTGAAGCTTGCCGACCCAGGTAATAAAATTCTAGCCATTTCGACCGTGTCAATGATCGGATTATGTAAGGGTGGGTATCCACACCTTTTGAACTCCTCGTTCAAGAAACCGAGATCGAATTCGATGTTGTGCGCGACAATATAACTGTCTTTCATTAAATGATAAACTTCGTCTGTAACTTCTGAGAACAAAGGGGCATCAAGCAAATCATCTTCATGGATGCCGGTAAGAGAAGTGATGAAGGGCGGAACATCTCTCTCCGGATACACAAGAGTAGAGAATTCCTGGATAATTTCACCGTTCAACTGCATCAAAACGACTCCGATCTCAATGATCCTGTCCCCTTTTGATGCTGCATTCCCTGTTGTCTCTAAATCGACGATCGCAAAAGTAGTCATAAGTACCCCTCTTTCAATGTAGAAAAGCTGTAGGGAACTCCCTAAGCTTTACAAAAAGGAAGGACCCTGCCTTCTTTCCGGCAAAGATCCCCTCTTCACTGCTTATCTTTTTCTTAGTCTACTGAAACCTATTACAGGAGGGCTGTTTAAAAAGGTAAGGCTGTCAATGGCGGTTCTTCTTCGATGATTTCTTCAACTTGGTTGTTTTCGCCCATCAAAGCGATTTTCGGTTTGAAATCCGCCAATTCTTCCTCACTCAGCATGGCATAAGAAACAATGATCACGACATCATCAGGTTGAACGAGACGAGCAGCTGCACCGTTCAGACAAACGACGCCGCTTCCTCTTTCACCAGCGATGACATAAGTTTCTAAACGCGCCCCGTTATTATTATTAACCACTTGGACCTTCTCATGTGGAAGAATCCCCACTTGATCCATAAGGTTTTGATCAATTGTAATACTTCCAACGTAATTCAAATTCGCTTCTGTGACTCTGGCACGATGTATTTTTGACTTCATCATGGTGCGAAACATGTTCATATCCTCCTTGAATTCTTATCCATAAGCAAGTTGGCCATCCGCATCAAAGACAACATTGTCGATCAGCCTCGCTTTTTCATAATAAACGGCTGTGGCTAATATGACTTGACCTTCGATATGATGAACGTCTTGCAGTTTTGGATAAGACAATAACTCAATATAATCTATTTTACCATGAGTTTTGCTTTCAAGAAACTTTCGTATTTCGTTTTTAATAGTCAGAGGATTTTTTATACCCTGCTGGACCATTTCCCTGCCTTTCTGCAATGCTTCCTGTATTGCGGGGGCTTCTTCTCTTTCTTTATCTGTGAGATTTACATTCCTGCTGCTTTTGGCAAGTCCATCTTGCTCTCTGACCGTTGGGACCGGCACCAGTTTGACAGGAAAGTTGTAATCTTCAATAAGAGCGTCTACCACTGCAATTTGCTGTGCATCTTTCATACCAAAATAAGCATGTGTAGGGCGGCATATATTGAATAGTTTGGCAAGAACCGTTACGACTCCCTCGAAGTGACCAGGCCGGCTCCGGCCACAAAGGACATCAGCACGTCTAGTCACAGTCATTTCAACTGAAAGAGGATTTGGGTACATCGTATCTACGGTCGGGAAAAAAATCATGTCGACCCCATTTCTTTCAGCGATTGCTCTGTCATGCTTTTCATCTCTTGGATAATGATCTAAATCTTCATTTTCTCCAAATTGCAGCGGGTTGACGAATATGCTGAGTATCACATAGTCATTTTCCTGTCGGGCGCGTTGGATCAATCGTTCATGCCCTTCATGCAGATACCCCATTGTAGGTACGAATCCTATCGTTTCCCCTTGTTGATGCAAATTGGATACCATCTGCTGCACTTTTTTGATATCACTGTACAGTTCCATTGTTAAGCTCCTTATTTTTCAGGTAGGCTGTCTCGATCCATTGTGAACGTATGTTTTTCCTCAGGGAATGATCCGTCTTTCACTTCTTGAACATAAGTTTTCACCGCATCACCTAAGGCTTTGTTACTATCATAATAAGGTTTCACAAATTTCGGAAGGCGTTCTACGCCATATTTCAATATGTCATGATAAACAAGGACTTGTCCATCACAATCCGCTCCTGCACCAATTCCGATTGTAGGAATAGTAAGTTTGGAAGAAATCAATTCGGCCAGCTGTCTTGGAACACATTCCAGAACGAGCGCCATAGCACCTGCTGCTTCGATCTGCAGAGCATCCTCCAATAGTTGATTGGCGGTATCCTTATCCTTTCCCTGTACTTTATATCCTCCAAGTACATTAACGGACTGAGGAGTTAAGCCGATATGGCCAACTACCGGAATTCCTGCGTGTACCAGTCTTTCCATCGTCCCTACAACTTCTCCGCTGCCTTCCAGCTTCAAAGCCTGGGCTTCTGTTTCTTGATAAAGTTTCATTGCATTTTTCAAGGAATCTTCCATGGAAATATGATAGGACATAAAAGGCATATCAATAACTTTGAAGGTATGCGGTGCTCCTCTTTTCACGGCTTTTCCATGGTGAATCATGTCTTCCAAAGTGACTGGGATGGTAGAGTCGTAACCTAATACAGTCATCCCCAGACTATCTCCGATTAATATCATATCCGCCTGTGCTTCCTCAGCCATTTTGGCAGAAGGATAGTCGTAAGCAGTGATCATTGCAATTTTATTGTTTTCATTTTTCATTTTATTGAACTGGTGTTTGTTAAGCATGATATCCTCCTTCTCCCCAATGAATTTCGGCGGAATAAAGTTTTTCTTCATTGCCAGATCGGTCACGTGCTTTTAACGCACCATCTGGTTCAATCCCAATGAGAGTCGCTTCCCATGTCTTTTTCATTGTAGAAATGGTAACTTCCTCTCCAATTTTGTAACCATACCGTTCCCATTCTTTTTTCACTTGTTGGAACCCTTCTTTTACATATTGGTCGTATGTAATTTCAAACTGACGCAGAATGGACTGTATCGTCTTTGGAATACTCCAATGGTTGCCTGACTCAATCTTTAAAGAAGAGGCTTTATGGCTTATTTCCTGTTGAATTTCACTCAAGTCCTGATTCACATTCATACCTATTCCTAAAACGACGTACTGTATTTGATCATGCTCCGCCTGCATTTCTGTTAATATACCTGAAATCTTTTTATGATGAACCAACAAATCGTTCGGCCATTTGATTTGTGGTTTCAAATCAGATTCTTCTGAAATCATTTTAGCAAGTACAGTTGCTGCCATGAGTGTCAACTGTGGGGCTTGTATCGGCGGCAGATTCGGTCGTAACAGGATACTCATCCATATCCCTTTGCCCTTCGGGGAATGCCAATTTCTTGCCATACGCCCTTTTCCTCTCACCTGTTCATCGGCAACGACGACCGTACCGTGGGGCATTCCCTGCTTCGCCATCTCATGGACGATTTGCTGGGTGGATTCAACTTGATCATAATGATACAGATTCTGACCCATCCAATTCGTGTCCAGACCCCACTGTAATGTGTTCGTACTTATTTTATCAGGATAAGAAACGATCTTGTACCCTTTTCTTTGCACGGCTTCGATTTCATATCCGTCTTTCTTCAGTTCATTCATGTGTTTCCAAACAGCCGTCCTTGAAATGTGCAAAGAATCGGACAGCTGTTGACCTGATATATACCCTTCTTGGTTTTCCAGCAATTCTATGAGTTGTTTTCGGGTGGATTCCATTTCTCGACCCACTCCTTTATCTTTTCATAATCATTAGGTAAACGATTGTCTAATATGGCCTGCTCAATTTCATCGATCGCCTTTGCTATCCATGGACCCTTAGGCGTATCAGGATACATTTGTATCAAATCCTTGGCCTGAAAAGCAATATCTTTTTTTGAAAAGATCGGCAGCTTTTCATGCTTATTTTTCATTTCTTCCACAAGAGAACCTTCATACACTTCAGCAGCTTGAAGAAGACGGTCAAATGCTTCAAATAAAGGAAACGGGAGTCGATAAACGAGTAGATTGCTTACTTCTTTATTCGTAGTAAACTGACTGAAAGCATAAAAGAGATGTTCTGCTTCTTTTTTGACCTTATTAGAGAGCTTCCATTGACGAGCCCAGTTTCCGATGGTTGTATCAATACCTATTCTGATACCATAAACGATAATCTCCGGCCACGACTGAAGAGGTACTTTCGGTGCGTTCGGCTGCATTTCCACCTGATTCATCAAGGGAAGATGATTGACCAGGCCTGTTTGAACAAGCGCTTTTATCCCATTGTCGAACCCCCGGCCTGAAAACAGCTTCACCGTCTCTTCTGCTATGCGTTCTATTGAAATGTTTTGAAGCAGATGAGCTTGTTCGTTCATAGCTTCCAAGGTGCCCAAGTCAATATTGAAATTCATCTGACTTGAGAAACGAGCAGCTCTCATCATTCTTAGAGGATCCTCTTGGAATCGAATGACAGGATCCCCTACAGCAATGATCAATTGCTTCTCAATAGCTTTTTTTCCTTCGTAAGGATCCACGATGTTACCATGACGATCCATTGCCATTGCATTCATAGTGAAATCCCGCCGTGCTAAATCCTGATTAATATCTTTAACGAACGTCACTTCATCGGGGTGTCTGAAGTCTTCGTACCCTTCTTCAATACGGTAAGTCGTCACTTCATAAGAAATGGACTGATGGCGAACAATGACGGTTCCGTGTTCGATCCCGACTGGAATCACTTTATCAAAAATCTCTTGGATACGCCCCGGCTTTTCAGACGTAGCGATGTCAATGTCACCGATGGGTCTCCCTGATATATAATCCCGGACAGCTCCACCTACAATATATGCTTCCCCTCCCGCTTGTTCTATCTTCTCAATGACTTCAAATGCGGGTTGGAATACTTTTTCATTAGTAGGATTCATTGTGCAGCACCTGTCCATACAATCTTTCATACTCTTCTAAAATTGTAGAAGAAGCGAATTTGTTATTCACGACTTGTTTGGCATTTACTGATAAGGAATTCAATAACTCATTATCCGTCAAGATCTTTACAGCGTAGTCTGCAATCTGATCGATGTTACCAAGTTCTGCAATGTATCCTGTTTCTCCATGATCGATGACTTCAGGAATGCCGCCGATGTTAGTACCGATACAAGGAACTCCACACGCCATAGCTTCCAATAATACCAGCCCGAAACTTTCTTTCTCTGATAAAAGCAGCTTCATATCTGAAATGGACAACAAATCACTGACATTATCTTGTTTACCTAGGAAAAGAACTTTATCTTCAATGCCTAAATCTTTGACCAACTGATAACAATCAGAATACTCCGGCCCATCTCCAACGAGTAACAACTTGGACGGAACTTCTTTCTCAATTTTTGCAAAGGATCGTATCACATCCGGGACCCGTTTAACTTTTCTGAAGTTAGAAATATGGATCAAAACTTTTTCATCTTCTTGAATGCAATAGTGTTCTTTCAATTCTTCGTTCGTTTTACGGTAATATTCCCGCTCGTCTACGAAGTTGTAAATAACGTCGATCTCCCGCGTCGTATCCAGCATATCCTGGGTTTGCGAAACCAGACTGCTTGATACAGCAGTGACTCGATCGGAGGCTTCTATACCGAACTTTATCATTTCTTTAAGGCTGGAATCGATACCTAGGACGGTAATGTCCGTTCCGTGCAGTGTAGTGATGATTTTGACATCACGATTACACATCTGCTTGGCTAAAATAGCACATATTGCGTGAGGCATTGCGTAATGGACATGAAGGATATCCAGTTCCTCTCTATTGATGACATCTGCCATTTTTGCAGCTAATGCCAAATCATAAGGTGGATGTTGAAATACGGGGTAATTGTTAACTTCTACCTCATGATAGTAAATATTCGGGTAAACACGGTTAAGCCGAAAAGGTACTTGAGATGCTACAAAATGAATTTCATGACCTTTTTCAGCTAAGAGTTTTCCGAGTTCTGTTGCGATTACCCCAGAGCCCCCGACCGTGGGGTAACAAGTAATTCCTATTTTAGCCATAATCATTCACTCCTGGTTGTTCTTCTTATCTTTTACGATACTTCTCCATGCAAGGTCTCCACGATCCAAGGCACGAACCAAAATTTCCGCCCCGGCCATGTTTGTCGCCAATGGGATCTGGTACACATCACACAAACGTATGAGTGCGGTGATATCAGGTTCATGAGGTTGAGCAGTAAGCGGGTCTCGGAAAAATAAAACCATATCCATCTCATCTTCAGCAATCTTCGCTCCGATTTGCTGATCGCCTCCTAGAGGACCGGATTTGAAACGATGGATGGTCAGATCAGCTTCTTCAGAAATACGTTTACCTGTCGTTCCTGTTGCAAATAAAGTGTGACCTTTCAAAATATGATGGTAAGCGACTGCGAATTGTATGATATCTTTTTTCTTTTCGTCGTGGGCAATCAATGCAATATTCAAAGTCATTCCTCCCCTTAATCAAGCAAGTGTTCCAGGCCATAGACAAGAACATCTAAATCCATCACTTTTTCAGCTGATAACTTAACACCGCTCATGAACGACTCGCGATGATGAGAGTCATGCTTGATCGTCAACGTTTGCCCGAGGCCTCCGAAAACGACTTCCTGGTGGGCGATCAGCCCAGGCAGGCGCATACTATGTATTTTCATACCATCAATATCCGCTCCACGGGCTCCCTTCAAGGTCTCCTCTTCTTCTTCATGACCCTGCTGATGAGGCTCGCGCGCTTCCTGGATTAATTGCGCCGTTTTGACAGCTGTCCCTGATGGGGCATCCAATTTTTGATCATGATGTTTTTCGATGATTTCTACATCAGGAAAATGCTTAGCTGCCCATTTGGAGAACTGCATCATCAACACAGCCCCGACAGCAAAGTTCGGAGCAATTACCGCACCTATGCCCTTTTCTTCTGCCAGCCTGGTCAATTCATCCAATTGATCTTGAGAAAAACCTGTCGTTCCTATGACGGGACGCACACCGTATTCCAGTGCGAGTTTTCCATGTTTATAACCATATTCCGGTGTTGTTAAATCTAATAATACATCTGCTTCCGTTTCCATAAGGGCGTTTTCAGGATTAGTATAGATTGGAGCATCCAAATCAGGAAGTCCATCTATATCGCTTACCTTTTGTCCATCATTTTTACGGTCGATGCAGGCTGCAAGAGAAAAATTCGACTGCTTATCAATCATTTTCAAAGCTTCCATCCCCATTTTCCCTCTAGGGCCGGCGACAATAATACGTATGTTATCCTTCATTGGTATTTTCCCCTTCTTTTCTCGTCCAACGATTCTTATCACGAGTTTCTATTTTGCTCATCGATTGTTCAAATGCTTCTGAAAGGTCTATATCAAGAGAATTAGCAAAGCAAGTCAATACGAAGATGACATCCCCTAACTCCTCTTCTAACGCTTTCTCCTTTTCAGAGGATTTCTTTGGTTTTTCCCCGTATCGATGATTGACTTCACGAGCCAGTTCTCCTACTTCTTCTGTCAGTCTCGCCTGCAGACTTAATGGAGAGAAATAGCCTTCCTTAAATTGAGATATGTATTCGTCTACACGCTTTTGTATATCTTTTGTCGTAAAATTCATTTTGTCATTCCCCGCCTTATCATAAGTATCTCCCTAAATGGTAGCCAAAAGGAACCTGTTTGACAAATTTTTCGGTTTCTATGTGATGGATTGCCGGTTGTAAAGAAGTTCTCTATAATAATAATCGTGCGACTTGACCATATCGTGGAGGTGAGAGATTGAAAATTTTTGGATTACGATTGAAAAATTTGATTTTTATTATTATCGGTGCAGCGATCTTCTCTTTCGGACTGGTTCACTTTAATATTCAAAATGAGCTTGGAGAGGGTGGTTTCACCGGCATTACGTTATTGCTATTATACTTATTCGATTGGGATCCGGCTGTCATGAACATAGTACTTAATATTCCCGTGCTGATTGTAGGGTGGAAGATACTAGGAAGAAATACATTCTTGTATTCGTTGATCGGTATTGTCGGAGTGTCGGTTTTCATCCGAATTTTCCAGGAGTATATGATTGAAATTGACCTGGCCGACGATTTGACCCTCGCTTCATTGTTCGCCGGCGTTTTTATTGGTGTCGGCCTTGGTGTCATCTTCAGATATGGTGGAACGACTGGTGGCGTCGATATTATTGCACGACTGATTCATAAATATTTAGGCTGGAGTATGGGCCGTGCCATGTTCGTTTTCGATGCTGTTGTTATTTTCGTTTCCATCATCACTTATTTGAATTCGATCAAAGGGATGTATACCTTAGTAGCCGTTTTCGTAGGAGCAAGAGTCATCGACTTCATCCAGGAAGGAGCCTATGCCGCCCGGGGAACGACCATCATCTCAGAGAAAAGTGATGAGATTTCTGCTCAAGTCATGAAGGAAATGGACCGGGGAGTCACTGTCCTTGAAGGAAGAGGGTCTTTTTCGGGTGCGAAACGTGATGTGTTATATTGTGTCATTGGTAAAAATGAAATTGTAAGACTAAAATCCATCATCGATCAAATTGACCCCCATGCTTTCGTGGCAGTCAGCCACGTTCATGATGTCATGGGAGAGGGATTCACATTAGATGAAGATAAAAAACCACTGGAAGACTAATAAACGCCCGATTCGTAATGAATCGGGCGTTTTGCTCGTATTATTCTTCTCCCATTCCTGTAAACATCAGAATAAAACGAATCAGTTCAGCAAGGGCAACAAGTGCAGCAGCAACATAAGTCATCGCTGCAGCATTCAACACTTTCTTCGTCTGACGCTCTTCGTCGTTACGAATGATCCCGGTTGAAACCAACTGGCTCATGGCCCGGTTGGAAGCGTCGAACTCAACAGGTAAAGTGACCAGTTGGAACAATACAGCCGCTGCGAAGAAAATGATTCCAAGCAGAGCCAAGTTCATCATGCCGAAAAGGAAACCGCCGATGATCAGGAAAATAGAGATGTTAGAACCGAAGCTCGCAACAGGTACCAGCGCACTCCTGAAGCGTAGGAATGCGTAATCCTGCGCATCTTGAATCGCGTGTCCGACTTCGTGGGCAGCTACGGCTGCTCCAGCTGCTGAGCGCCCATGATAGTTGTCAGATGACAATCGGACGACCTTGGAGCGAGGATCATAATGATCCGATAACTTTCCTCTGACTTCTTCGACAGCTACATTATATAATCCATTATCATCAAGGATTTTTCGTGCTACTTCTGCACCAGTCAATGATGATGATGTTGGAACCTTTGAATATTTCTTATACGTTTTTTTCACTTTCGACTGTGCCCACAATGGAATAATTAAAAGCAGGGCAAAATAAATAATAAAACTCATGTTTCATTCCTCCGTCTTGGATGTTGATCTTTATAGGTCAATTTTAGTCAAACTAGTCAAAAAAATCAACTATTATCTCTTCTCTTTGAGCGAGATTGTCTTTGGTTCGCTTTCATCTTCTGCAAAGCTACATAGAAGAGTGTCAAAACTATCGTACCACCGACTAAAAAAGCGGTCCACCAAAGTGCATCCATACGAATTTCCTCAGGGGCATCCAGCAGTTGTCCCACAGCTTCAATTGCAGCTTCTCTTGTATAAAACGTGTCTTCATGGGAGAGTGTTCTTATCTTCTCAGAAATTTCACTCACGGCTTCTTTTTCGTAATACGCATCAAGCATTGGAGCGATTACTTCCCATTGCGACTCTATTTTCACAATGGAAGCAAACGGATTTTCAAGCGCACCTTTTAAGTCCTGAACAAAAGTCCCAGCTTCTACTATAGGGTCAGGAGCTGTACTTACATTCACCATCATTTGAAATCGGAAGACATCCTTTTCAGTCGGAGTTCCTTCATCTTGAAGCAAAACGGTCAACAAGTCCCTCCACACGGTCTGCTCTTCTGTTTTTAACGTTTTTATATATTGTTCCATGTGAGGAAGGCGTCTATGCAACATACGTTCTGCCAGCTCGAATTTCCCATCTTCAATAAGCCATCTATATTGATCGGTAAACGACTGCCATTGATTTTTATCTTCCAACATTGTCGAATATGCTTGGTTGAACGGCGTGAGCGTGAAAAAAAGGGAACAAAAAATTACTAAAACTGCTCGTCCCACTTCACTTCTCCCCTCTCCATAAAAGGTCTTACAGAGAGTCTATGAATTCATCACAAAATTTAGACCGCTGCTGTTTTGCGCTGAGTCACAGCATAAGCAGCCCCTATGCAGAAAATGCTCAACCAAAACGTAAAGTACCCTATTTCATCCATATGGTCTACGATGGCAGGATAAATAGGCATCTGCCCAAAGACATAATCAATCACATCATTATGCAGCGTCCAAACGGCTGCAAAAACCAGGTGTCTCATCCTGATTGCATAATAAGGGGCATACAATAAACCTTGCACAGCCATCGCCCCATGTGAAATGACAAGCATATATCCCGTCCATGGAAGGCTGCCGTATTCAATAAAAGTGAGACCATTCATGACTACGGCCCAAACCCCATATTTCAATAGCGTAATAACAGCTAATGCCTCTACGTAAGGAACTTGTTTCCCGAAGATATAGAAACCTAAAAATATCGTGAAAAACAAGCTTGCTGTTGGACTATCTGGTACGAATATCAGAAAAATCGGTTCTGTAATCGATAATTGTGATTCATACCAAATATACCCATAGATCGTGCCAAGCAGGTTGATGAAAAACAAAATCACTAAAAACGTGCGGTTGGTCAATATGTAGGAGACTATATTTTTCATAAGGTCACCTCCTATAATAATAAAGCCGCACTCGAGTGAGCGCGGCTTGTTGCAATACTATTATGTTCAATTAATGGGAGCCTGAATCTTTTTCTGAGTCGCCTTCGCCACCAGATTCGCCGCCACCACCGGAACCAGCATTTTTGATGAATTCAGCTAATTGCTGAAGCTCTTCGTCAGAGCCTTTGAAAATACCGGCAGGCATAGATCCGATACCATTTACAGCGATGTCTTTGATCTCTTCTACAGACTTTTCTGTATCCGTCAGTGAAGGATAGTTTCCTTGTCCTTGAAGAGCGTCGCCGTGACAGCTCAGACAGTTAGCTTCATAAGCAGCGTAGCCGGGATGGTCTTTGTTGATTTCAGATTCAACTGCTTCAACGTTTACGCTATATTTTTCAGAACGCATTTCATAGTCAGCATGTTGAACAGATTCAAACGTCAACCAGAAAGTAGCGATGAACCCTAGGATCATCAGTCCTACTGCAATTGGACGTTTGTGAGGACGACGTTCAGGTCCTACATCCAAGAATGGAGCAAGTAATAAAGCTCCGAAAGCTAAACCAGGCATGACGATCGCACCGAGTACGATGAATTCCCCGCCTGCAAATTCATATTTCAAGAATTGGTATAAGAATAAGAAATACCAGTCTGGCAATGGAATATACGCAGCGTTTGTCGGATCCGCCTGTTGCTCAAGTGGTGATGGGTGAGCAGCAGTCAAAATAAGGAACCCGATCAAGAATACTGACCCTACAAGCCATTCCTTCAAAAGGAAGTTCGGCCAGAAGGCTTCTGTACGACCTGGATATTCCGAATAGTCTTTTGGTAAATTGGCTTTTTGTTCCGCCGTGACTCGTGAGTCACCGACGAACTTCATCCCTTTTCCCCTATGCACAGCTTTCCCTCCTTTATTGACTTACATTTTATAGTGGTCCGGAAATACCTTGTTTACGGATTAAAACGAAGTGGAATGCCATTAATCCGAACAATGCAGCCGGCAAGAAGAATACGTGAATCGCAAAGAAACGAGTCAACGTCTGTGCTCCTACAATCTCTGGATCACCTGCAAGTAACGTACGGATATCATCTCCGATAAACGGAGTCGCTGCGGCGATTTCAAGACCTACTTGAGTTGCAAAGTACGCTTTGTTATCCCACGGAAGTAAGTATCCAGTGAAACCTAGACCTAACATGACAAAGAATAATAGAACTCCGATTACCCAGTTCAATTCACGAGGTTTCTTATAAGCGCCCTGGAAGAATACTCGTAACGTATGTAGGAATAACATTACGATTACAAGGCTGGCACCCCAGTGGTGCATACCGCGTACAATCTGACCGTAAGCTACTTCTCTCTGAAGATAATAAACAGATTTCCAAGCATTTTCTATGTCAGGTACGTAATACATCGTCAAGAACATACCAGATAGAATCTGGATAACAGTTACGAAGAATGTCAGTCCTCCGAAACAGTAAACGAAAGCAGAAAAATGGTGGGCCGGGTTAACATGCTCTGGCACCTCGTGATCGGCGATGTCTCGCCATAACGGGGTAATGTCAACACGCTCGTCCACCCAATCATAAATTCGTTGCAGCATGTCTATTCCCCCTTTCTAGAAATTGTATCACCAAGATAAAGCATGCCATCTTTTACTTTGTGATCGTAATACGGCAGAGGTGCTGTCGGTGGAGTACCTTTCACGTTGACACCATCTTTAGTATAACGTCCACCATGACATGGACAGAAGAATTCATTAGGGTGTTCCTCCTGGGAACCCCAGTCAACCGTACAACCTAAGTGTGTACAGATTGGTGATAACGCTACAACTTCGCCATTTTCATCTTTGTAGACCCAAGCCGTCTTTTGAACTTCTGATTCATACCAGGCATCAACCTGTTCAATGGTCCACTCGAAACGTTGTGGTTCATTCGTAATTTCATCAATAGAAGCAACGGAATGCATATCGCCGCCTTCTTGAGATTTCAAAACCGGATCGATCGCAAATCGAACCATTGGTGCCATCATACCAGCAGCCATGAAACCGCCTACACCAGTCAATGTGTAGTTCAAAAACTGACGACGGGATACTCGTTTTTTATCGCTCATTCTTTTCCCCCCTCTATGCTGGAATCCATGCGACATGGATTGTTTACACACAGTTTACTAGGACATTACCATGATAGCGCAATCTGAAGGCGCGGTCAATAAATTATCAAACCTTGTCGTAACTTTTCGATTTACCAATATGCTTGGATCAATTCACTGATTTGATGGGCTTGTTCTTTAACAAACGATTGAGTTTCTGTTGACTGGATATTCCCCGAACTCGGCCCGGGTACCCAAATCAATTCCCCTTCTAAATCAAACTCATGCTTTTTCCATTTCGGATCGAATGTGAACAGGAAAATATGTTTGAACGGCTGCTTTTCAAAAGTGGCAATCCATTGATTCACACGGTCCAATTCCCTTTCATTCTGCCCGTTCAAATAATGGTAATCCGGAGCCAGGAAAATCCGGCCTTTATATTCTTTTTCGATTAAGTTGGTGAAAACGTGGTTCAATTCCTTTTGATACGCCTGTTTCACCATATGACCATCCGAAGCAGGGTCGAATGGAATCAACGGGATCAACACTGTATCAACATATTCTTTTTCAGGTAAGTATTGGGTAGTATCTGTCTTTGTCCAGCGCATCATTCATCCATCCTTTTATTTGTTATAAACATTGTACTAAACTTTGTAAAAAATAAAAATCAGGAGACATCTGTCGATGCTCCTGACTACTTATTTTATTATAGGAACGAACTCATCTCTTTTTTGATTTTCGTAACTTCCTTGCACAAAACTTTAAATTGTTCGCGATTTCCACTGACCAAAGCTTCATCTATTCGACTTTCCACTTCCCTTTGCCGATGTTTTAAGAGACTGAGGGTTAACAAACGGTTCGCTTCATTCCGATCGCGATCATTCAAATAATAATCTTTTGGAAGGTAAGGGTTTTCCTCAAGGACGAGAGCATATTTGGAGGACTGCTGTGCATTATCAAAATTCATTTGGATGTACACCGGCTCATCCTGGTTCATTCTTAAATCATGAAAGGATTTCTCCGCATCGTTCGTCATGACCTGACCTTTATAAAACCTGAACGGAGGATCGGAAACTCCCTGGGCACTGATTTCCATTCCCCTGGGGCAGAACTTCACTTCCTGGACAAAATGGACACTCGACAACAACGACTCATGATTCATTAAATAGTTGAGAATCCAAACGCTCTCTCGTTTTTTCAATTGATAATGATTTAAAAACCAGCGGACAAAATCCTTTTTCTCATCGACAGAAATAGGTGTTTGCATATGCGCCCCTCCTGCGCCTTATTAATCGTTCTGTTCTTGCAGCCTCTCAACAAATTCTTCAATTTCGGTATCCGTCGGATCAATCGCTAAATACTCTTTGAAAGTTCGCAAGCCTTCTTGCATACGGCCTTCTTCTACGAGGAAGTAACCATATGATTTCAAGAAGTCGGAATCCTCTTTGAGTGATGGATAAGCTTGTTGATATTGAACCAAGGCCTCATCAAATTGTTCTTCTTCTTCATAGGCTTGCGCAAGCTCCCATAAATAATTCGGATCTTCTTCTCCCATGGATAGAAGTTGGTTGATCAATTCAATAATTGCTTCGTAATCCCCGTCTTCTTTATAGTTTTCGATAAGGAAAAGTACAGCCTCTTTATAACCAGGATCGAGTGCCACAGCCTCACGCATCATCTGATAGCCTTCGTCTTTATTTCCTTGTCTGTGAGAGAGTGTACCAGCAAGATGGTAAAGCTCTTTGTTATATTCATCTTTCGCCAACCCTTTTTTAGCCATTTCAAGCGCTTCTTTCGGCATTCCTTCAGAATCGTAGGCTTGAGCCAGGTGTGGGTATACGGAATGGAAGTATGGGTCTTTATCGATCAGGTGCTCCCAGACATGGATCGCTATATCATTTCGATTCGCTTGGAAAGCGACAAATCCATAGCGGAACATGACATCGGGGTTTTCTTCTTCTACCTTTTGGAAATACTCCAGTGACTGTTCAAAGTCCCCGTTGGCTGCGTATGCTTCAGCAAGTCGGGTGGCTACTTCTATATCACCGATCACCGGCTGGTGATGCATGGCATTTTCATAGTATGGTACGCTTTTAGCATATTCTCCATTTGAAAAAGCCAGTTCTCCTAGTGCAAAATCGATGATTGCAGAATTCGGCTCCACCTCTTTTGCGGTAAGCAGTTTTTGTTCTGCTACTTCGTAGAGCCCCTGGGCTTGATATAAATCGGCCAATTGGACGAGAGCTTGAAGATAATCTTCGTCTTCTGGTCCAAACTGATTCAGAATTTCTATCGCTTCGTCGTCTTCATCCAAGTCGATGTGGATCTCTGCCATCATGACTTTCAATTCCTGTTCCTTAGGGTAGCGCTGCATAAGCTCTTGCAGAATCATTTTCGCTTCATTCAACATTCCCCACTGAAGATAGAGTTCAGCAATGGTAAACCGTTCCTCTTCATCAGCTTCCGGCAGGTATTTAGTGAGTGTATCTATTGCTTCTTCCGTCTTCTGACTTTCCATCAGACGGATGGCTTTTTGTATTTCCTCCATGATGACATCCTTTCTTTCTTACACAAAATGCTTATGAACCTTCACTGTGAGATGTGAGCCAGGCTCACGGTCTACAACCTTTTGATTCACTTGCTTCACTTTTCCATTCATTACAGTAACATTTGGAACAGCATCATGATATCTGAATTTGGCTTGTTCATCAAACAATGGAACCTTTTGTTTCAATGACAAGTTGTAATCGGCTTGGCCACCTGTGATGAAACTCCCTTTATGAGGAAAGATCCCACTATCCTTCAAGTTTTGACCAGATACCACTTCATCGTCCTGTAAGTCTGATAGTCTAATGATATCATATCGATTGCAAAGTGAAGACCACAATTCCGGGTAGTTCTCATTCGTATTTTCGGAATCTTTGACGAATATTGTCAAAGGAATCCGCTTGTGCCCTTGTGCCTGAGCCAGCCATTCCCAAGAAACATTAGCAAAATCAGTTACATTGTTCACTTCAATACATAAAAAGGGGCATCCCTTCCTAGCAAAGTAGCGGACCATTTCAGGTCGGACGATCTTAGCCGGCACCGTCGGGATTATCATATAATCCAATGGAAGACCCTCTAATTTTTTCAATAAAGAGTCATAAACCTCCCGGTAATGCCGTATGCTAGACACTAGGTGTTGAATCAGTAGAAGGGTACATCCTCTTTTTATGTATTCTTCCGCTGTTTGGTGAGGATGTGGAGAGCCTTCAAGTGGATGATTAATATCCATAAACACTAATCCAGGAGTCACATCAAAGGTTGATAGATCCATGTACATATAATGTTCCTGCCCCACTCGGTCTCTAACGAACTTTTGACCATATACTGTCCATTCTTCAAAAAGTTCCTTACTATCTTTTTCTACCTTGAACCAATAAGCTCCCATACGATACAAACCTCCATCAGGCTTTTTATATCGTATGAGAGCTATATGGAAACTATGAAAATAAATTAAAGAAGTACCTTTTTTAAATCATTGAAAAAAGAAGGATAGGAAATATTGATGCATTCTTTATCCTGAATGGAAATGACATTTTCTGAAATGAGAGAGGCGATCGCGCCCATCATTCCAATTCTGTGATCTCCAAATGACTGAAGCGTTCCTCCTGATAGAGATGCTTCCCCTTCGATTTGAAGACCATCTTCCCTCTCTTCTACTTTGGCACCTAATTTTCTAAGATTTTCAGCAACCGCTTTTATTCGATCCGTTTCTTTGAATCTCAGTTCTTTGGCATCCTTGATTTCTGTCGTCCCTTCCGCTTGCGTAGCGGCCAAAGCCAGGATAGGAATTTCATCAATCACATTCGGGATCATATCACCTTCAATGGAAATGGCACTCAATGTACTTGACTCAACATGGATATCACCTACAGGTTCGTCACCAATATGAGTATGGACGGTTGTAGTGATATTTGCTCCCATCAACTTCATCACTTGGACAATTCCATTCCTTGTGACATTCAGACCTACATTACGGATCGTCAGCCTACTGCCAGGTGTAATGGCTGCACCTACAATAAAAAATGCAGCAGAAGAAATATCACCCGGCACTCTCAAATCAGCCGCCTTTGGCTGTTGTTCACCTTTTATTGTAATCACTCGACCTTCAACTTCTAAGTCGATACCGTATTGAGGCATAAGCATTTCCGTATGGTTTCTAGTTGTCCCTGCTTCGATCACTTTCGTTTCACCTTCAGCCAGCATTCCCGCAAGCAGTAATGAAGATTTGACTTGTGCACTTCTCACCTGTAGTTCATGCGTAGTCCCTTTTAATCGACTACCGTCAAAAGAAAGAGGAAGCAGTCCGCCGTTTTTTCTGCCACTGATTTTCGCTCCCATGTCACGTAAGGGAACGACGACTCTATCCATCGGCCGCTTAGAGAGCGATTCATCACCGAAAGCAGTTGAAAACAACGGGAGACCTGCAAGGACTCCGCTCATCAATCGTGCGGTTGTCCCAGAATTGCCGAAATTGATCGGGGCGACAGGTTCGCTCAAAGAACGAATTCCTTTCCCGTGGACAGTGAGTTCATCTTCATGCTGTTCGATTGAAACTCCCATCTGACGGAACGCCTGGACGGTCCGCATACAATCTTCACCCGTCAGGAAATTGGTGATTTTCGACGTCCCCTCTGCTATTCCTGAAAAAATGACCGCACGATGTGAGATCGATTTATCCCCCGGGACTTCTATCGTTCCGTTTATTCCTTTTTTCGGTGGTGTCAATTCAATGGTAGACATCCTTTCACCCCTTTACTGTTGAAGCATAACTTCATATTGGTGGAGCTCTAGCACATGTTTACTTGCAAGTTGATCTTGTTCTGTTGCAAAACTGATTCTCAATACGCCTGTGATGCCTTCCCGGATTTCAAGTATCTGTATGTTCTTAATACTGATTTCATGTTGCGCAAGCAGACCGATGACATCATGAATCGCACCCGGCTGATCATGAATATCCACGTGAATGTCATAAAAGGATGGAATCGCACCCTTTTCTTTTTTAGGTAAGCCATCCCGATATTGTTTCGCTTCAAGTAAGTACTGGTATGTACGGTCGCTCTCCTGCTCTTGTAAAAACGTTCGTACTTTCCCCATTTCTTCTACCCAGTCATCAATCATGGAAATGAGCAGCGTACGGTTTTGGAAAAAGATATCCTGCCAAAGCTTCGGGTTGCTTGAGGCGATTCTGGTAATATCCTTAAAGCCGCCCGCCGCCAAATGTTCTATATACGGGTGCGTCACCTGCCAGTCTTTCGCTTGATGAACGAGAGATGATGCAATCAAATGTGGAAAGTGAGAGATGACAGCCGTCATTTCATCGTGTTCACGGGTGGAAAATGTCAAAAACCTTGCATTCGTTTCAGAAAACAGCTCCTTCAACTGTTCAGCTTCTTTATCTGAAGCATGAACAGATGGAGTCAACACGTAAATCGCATTTTCAAACAAATGAGGTTTAGCAGCCGTATACCCCTGTTTGTGAGATCCCGCCATCGGGTGGCCTCCAACAAATGAAATCATCGGATGCTGCAATTGATTGGCAGCATCCAGCACTTTATTTTTTACAGAAGAAACATCTGTCACGAGTAAAGGCTTTTGTAGATCGACCGTATCTAATAGATTCAAGTATTCGATCGTAATTGAAATGGGTGTAGCCAGAACACAGATGTCTGCTTCTTTTACCGCTCTTTTGAAATCTCTGACAGCCTGGTCGATGACTCCATGCTTTAATGCGGAATTCAAAGAATCTTCATTCTCATCCAAGCCCATGATGAAGACGTCTTCTTTCTTAGATGCATTCATGGCAAGGGAGCCGCCGATAAGTCCCAGGCCGACAAACAGTACTTTCTTTTTCATCATTTCACGCCTGGTGCAATCTTTTGTTTCATTTCCTCCTGGATGCTTTCCATATCCTCACGCTTTCCAATTGTAAGCCTGATTGAATTTGGAAGTCCCAGCGCCTCACCTGAACGGACGATGAATCCTTTGGACAATAGGTGTTTGAACATTTCGTCTCCACTGATCGGAAGGTGAATCAATAAGAAGTTCGCTTGAGTATCATAGTAAGTCAGACCATTCTCATCGCAGAATTGCATCAATGCTTTTTTATTCTCTTTATTCTCTTTCACTGACTTTTGAATAAAGTCTTGATCGTCGATCGCGATCAAAGCGGCAGCTTGTGCCACGGTGGATGTGTTAAATGGCTCCCGCGCCGGCTCTAAGGCATGGATGATTTCTGGAGAAGCCACCCCGTACCCGATTCGAAGTCCTGCCAGGCCATACGCTTTTGAAAATGTACGAAGAACCATCAAATTAGGATATTGATCGAGAACTTCGAGAGATTCCAAGTAGTCATCAGATTCGAGATATTCATAATAAGCTTCATCCATCACTACGAGCACATGCTCAGGTACGCGATCTAAAACGGATGTCATCGTTTCACGATCGATATGAACACCTGTAGGGTTATTCGGCGTACAAATCCACAAAACACGGGTGTCGGCATCGATCTGTGCAAGCATCTCTTCCAAGTCATGGTGCCCGTCTACTAATGGGACCTCTCTCACTTCTGCTCCTTCAATCAAAGCGTTATGACGGTATTGCGGGAAGGTCGGTGTAGCCATGACGGTATTCGCACCCTGCTCTAAAAAAGCACGGCAAATGATTTGAACCACTTCATCTGACCCGTTACCAAAGATCAATTGTTCCTCATTTACGTTTATAAAATCAGCCACTTTTTTACGGATGGCAGCTGCATACCCATCCGGATAGATTTCCAAATGAGAAATCAGCTTAGGCAGTTCTTCAGCAACTTTTGGTGAGAAACCGTACGGGTTTTCATTTGAAGCCAGTTTGACGATTCGCTCCAAACCGAATTCCTTTTTTACTTCTTCAATTCCCTTTCCGGGCTTATATGGTTTCATCGTTTTTAAAATTTCTTTTGCTTTCATAAGTATTCTCCTCTCATCTCTTTAAATCTGGTCTCAGTTCTTGTGCTTCATGATGATAGATGTGATGGATATCAGCTTGGTCCTTTGTGGTTTCAGCTGTAACCATGACCCTTATGCATTTCTGTAAACTATCGGGGACTGGGATTTCCCGCATACACATGACCGGGACGTACGTCCAACCTTCCAGTTCACGTATGCTTTTAGCAGGAAAGGCCTCCGTCACATCCTCAGTCACCGTGAAAAATACAGAAACTATATCATCCGGCTGGATCCCATTTTGCTGCACGAGATCCTTTAGTAGCTCAGCGGACCTTTGGACGATTTCATCAGCATGGTTATTTTCAACAGTTGTCGCACCTCGTATCCCTCTGATCATGAATAGACCACCTCGCTATAAAAACGATTCAAATGCCTGAGAAGTTCTTTATCTGAAATCTGGTGGAGGATTGGAGAACCAATTTGCTCAAGAAGAATATAATGGATCTTTCCATCCACAGCCTTTTTATCCCATTTCATACGCTTCACCAACACTTCAGGGCTTACTTCTTTCAACACTTTCATTGGATAGTGGTTTTCATCCAACCAGTTTACATAATCATCTACTGGTAAATCCGAATGGAGTATATCTTTACTTAGCTGCATGGCAAACAAGATTCCCACTGCAACAGCTTCTCCATGAGTGACTGTTCCATAACCAAGCTCAGCCTCAAGTGCATGGGCCAGTGTATGGCCAAGATTCAAGTGTTTTCTTATCCCATGCTCACGTTCATCCTGCTCGACTATATCCGCTTTCACCCTTATACCCTTACGAAGATCATTTGATATATGATCCTTAGTAAGGGTGTCAATCCTACTGTTTAAAAGGTCAAAAAACCATTCTTTGTCTGACAGCAATGCATGCTTGACTACTTCCCCATACCCTGAGCGAAGCTCATGATCAGGGAGAGTAACCAGGGTTTCAATATCATAAACGACTTTGGCTGGGTTATAAAAACTTCCGATTAAATTCTTTCCAGCAGGGTGATTGATAGCCACTTTCCCGCCGACACTGCTGTCATGAGCTAAAATGGTCGTCGGCATCTGCCAAAATTCCACCCCGCGCAAATAAGTGGATGCTACAAAGCCAGCCAAGTCGCCTATCATACCTCCTCCGAGAGCTATAATCAGCGAGTTGCGATCCATCTTACTTTCCACACATCGATCTAAAAGGTATTGATATTGTTTCATGCTCTTAGATGCTTCACCAGCTGGAACGATAGAAGTGTGCACTTGATGATCAGCTTCCAGGCTCTTCACTATCGAAGAAAGATATAAACCGGCTACCTGCTCATCCGAGATGATATGAATCGACGTATAAGCCTTCTTTATATGCTCAGAGAGTCGATGGCGAACCCCCGCTTCAAAAACGACCTCATAATCATGATTGCTTGCTTGAATGAGGAGAGCATCCATATTAAAACCCTCGTACTTCCTCACGGTAATCGTCCACTGCACGTTTCAAGCGTGGAAAGTAGTCAGCCGGGAATTCTTCTGTGATCGCTTTGGCCAGTTCGAAAGCGACGACATGCTCCATGACGACGGATGCAGCAGGGACTGCACATGAGTCCGAACGTTCGATACTTGCTGAAAAAGGCTCCTTTGTTTCGATGTCTACACTTTGGAGCGGTTTATATAAAGTAGGGATCGGTTTCATGACTCCTTTGACGACAATCGGCATGCCCGTGGTCATTCCACCTTCAAATCCACCTAGTCGGTTGGTACGGCGGGAATATCCTTTTTCTTCATCCCAAAGAATTTCATCATGAACCTGACTTCCATTTCGGCGTGCTGCTTCAAAACCGATGCCGAACTCCACCCCTTTGAACGCGTTGATACTCATTACACTGCTTGCAATTTTTGCATCAAGCTTTCGGTCGTATTGTACGTATGAACCTAAACCAGGGGGCATCCCTTCTACGTAAACTTCGGCTACGCCTCCGATAGAATCTCCTTCTTTTTTGGCTTGATCGATCGCTTCCATCATCTTTTGTGCCGCTCCTTCATCAAAAGTGCGGACAGGAGAAGCTTCTGATATCTCTCTTCGTTCCTTTAATGTCAGGTTTTCGTCCACATCACTTACAATACCTGCGATTTCCCGAACATAACCTGCCACTTCAATACCCAGTTCTTTCAGCAGTACTTTGGCAACGGCTCCGGCACCAACTCTGGCAGCTGTTTCACGAGCCGAAGACCTTTCAAGAACATTACGCATGTCTCGATGGCCATACTTCATACCGCCATTCAAATCCGCATGACCAGGTCTGGGCTTAGTCACAGTACGACGGATATTCTTTGTATCTTCCGGTAAAGGGTCTTCTCCCATGATATCTGTCCAATGCTTAAAATCATCATTATGTACGACTAAAGTTATTGGAGAACCTAATGTATATCCATGACGCACACCACTTGTAATTTCTACTAAATCTTTTTCAATCTGCATACGTTTGCCACGTCCGTATCCGCCTTGTCTACGGATTAAAGACTCATTGATTTGATCTCTTAGAAGAGGTAAATGCGAAGGCACCCCTTCGATGATCGTCGTCAATTGTTTTCCATGTGATTCACCAGCAGTTAAATAGCGCATGGACTCATCCCTCCTATCAATTGATACCTCAGCTCTGTTTCAGCTGAAAATTTATGTACTACTATATCATAAGCTTCCATGTTTGTGTTCTTTAAATATTCAAATTTTTTTATTATCTATATATATAACGCTTACATTTGTATATATCATCTTTTTTGATAGAAAAAGGAGTCAAACAAAGCGAACCCAAATCGATCCGGTGAAAAAATCTGTTCAGAGCTTCCTACAAATAAAAATCCTTCTTTATTCAACGCTCTATGAAATTTCATATAAACTTCCTGCTTGGCTTCTTCAGTAAAGTAAATGAGGACATTACGGCAGACAATCAAGTCAAATCCTGCAGGGTAAGGTTCTGATAAAAGGTTGTGCTGCTTGAAAGTGATACTTCGTTTGATTTCGTCCACTACCTTGTATCCATCCGTCTCTTCTTCAAAATACTGATTCATGGCAGTCTGAGAAACTTCTTTCAGCTGCTGCTTTGGATAGAATCCCTTTTCAGCCTTTTTCAATGAAGCCGTATCCAAGTCTGTTGCAGTGATCTTAAATTGACCAGGTTGGAGATAGCTCCTTAAAATCATCGCTATTGTATACGGTTCTTCTCCAGTTGAACAAGCTGCGCTCCAAATATTAAGCCTTCGTTTTTGACCAAGTAGAACGGGAAGTATCTTATTTTCCAACACCTCGAACCTTGCTTTATTCCTATAGAACTCTGATACATTAATTGTGATCCTCTCTTTCAATTCTTCCAATAGATGTGGATTGGTAATCAGAGCTTCAAAGTAGTCACCGAAACCCGCAAACCCCCGCTTATTTCTTAATGTCGTCAAGCGCCTTTTCATTTGTGCTTCTTTATAAAGTGATAAATCAATGCCTGTCTTTATATGAAACCTTCTAATAAAATCAACGTACCCATCAGTCATCATTCGTTCCCCTTCATAATGAACATTCACTATCAGACTACTGGAACAAATAGAATAAGTAAAATTTGAATCCTTTCTTCACAAGCGATGACTCACTGATTATTCATAGGTTCAGCCTTGAAAGTATAACTGCGTCAATGAATAAAAAAACCGCCCTGCACAGGCGGTTTTCTTAGACCTTAATAGATCCAGTTCAAATCGTTCTTTTGATAATCGACCAACTCTTCAGAATTGAAGAAAAGTCCGATTTCTCTTTCAGCACTTTCAGGTGAATCCGACCCGTGAATGATGTTTTTACCCACGATTACACCATAGTCTCCGCGAATCGTGCCAGGAGCAGCTTCTGCTGGTTTCGTAGCCCCCATCATATTTCTAGCGGTTGCGATGACATCTTCACCTTCCCATACCATTGCGAAAACAGGTCCGGAAGTGATAAATTCAACCAACTCACCAAAGAATGGCTTTTCCTTGTGCTCACCATAATGCTCTTCAGCCAGAGATGTAGGGATCTGCATCAATTTAGCTCCAACCAGCTGGAAACCTTTCTTTTCAAAACGAGACGTGATGTCTCCGATCAAATTACGTTGTACACCATCAGGTTTAACCATCAAAAAAGTCTTTTCCATGTCATACACCTCATCTTATGTATTGTGTGAAAGCGCTTTTAACAAGTGCCATAAAAAGTCTAACAAAAACAATAGATGATGGCAATACAATTATGTCCTTCTTTTTCCAATATACTTGGCAATTCCCTTCAGCGTCTGCTTCGCACGGTTGGCCGGGAGTTTGGATAAGGATTCATACGCCTTCGCCAAATAACGATCACTGATTTTCAATGAACGTTCAATGGAGCCGTTTGTTTTGATCTTCTTGATGACAGGAGCAATATCCTCAGTAGTCAGGTCTTCTTTTCTTAAATACAGGTGGTCAAGCTCTTGCTTGAATTCTTCATCCTCCAGAGAATAAAGAACAGGAAGAGTGATATTCCCTTGTAAGAGGTCACTGCCTGCAGGCTTGCCCAGCTCTTCTTCTGAAGCTGTAAAATCGAGGACATCATCGATGATTTGATAGGACATACCCACATAGTATCCATATTGGAACAAAGCTTTCTCCTCTTCTTCATTCACTTTTGAAGCAATTGCTCCCATTCGGCAGCTGGCGGCTATAAGAAGAGCTGTTTTCCGCTTTATCCTTCGCAAATAAGTACGAACATTTTGATTGGTATCATATTTGTCTTCAATCTGTTTGATTTCACCAAGGCACAGTTCCACCATCGTCTTAGCTAAAATTTGGTGTGCACGAGGATCATCCAAAGCAGAAAGGTTTTCCAAGGAACGAGCAAAAATATAGTCCCCCGTGTACATGGCTATACGGTTGTCCCACCGGGATTTAATGGTCGGTTCTCCACGCCTGACCTCCGCTTCATCTATGACATCATCATGTACAAGTGAAGCTGTATGTATGAGTTCCAGTGAAACGGCGACTGCCTTCATTCTCTCAATGTCATAGTCCCCGAATTTACCTGCAAGTAAAACAAAAACAGGGCGGATCCGTTTTCCGCCTGCCTGTAATAATTGACTGGAAGCCTCTCTCAATACAGGATTATCTGATTGGATCGTTTCATTGACGGCTTTTTCAATCACAGATAAATCTTGTTTTAAAAAAGAATAAATCATAGCTAATTTCATAATATTTCATTCCTAACTATCACTTTTCACCCATATGCATAGCTGCTACGCCGCCTGTGTAAGACTTTACTTCAACATTTTGCAGCCCCGCTTCCTGAAACATCTGCTTCAATTCTGCTTTACCAGGAAAGTCTTTGGCAGATTCATGTAACCAGCTATATTCCTGATAGCTCTTGGCGAACATTTTTCCGAACAAAGGCATGATATTCTTGAAATAAAAATAGTATACCGTCTTGAATAGGGGGTTGGTTGGCTGGGACGTTTCAAGACATACAACCTTTCCACCAGGCTTAACTACTCTGTGCATTTCTTTTAAGACCTGTTTGTAGTCAGGCACGTTTCTCAAGCCGAAGCCGATGGTCACAAAATCGAATTGATTGTCTTCAAACGGAAGCTCCATGGCATTTCCATGTTGGAATTCAACTTGACTGATACGGTTTGCAAGCTTCTTTTTAATACCGACGGATAACATATTTTCACTGAAATCGAGACCGATGACTTTACCCTTCCTGCCGACGGCTTCTGCGAGCGTCATCGTCCAATCCCCTGTACCGCAGCACACATCTAATGTATGGTCTCCTCTTTTCACGTTCATCCGCTTCATGACATCCTTACGCCAAATTCTATGTTGCTGGAATGAAATGATAGAGTTCATGCGATCGTATCGATTGTATATTTTTTCAAATACGTGATGGACACGTTCTTCTTTCGTTTGTGGATGCATATTTACCCTTCTTCCGCAATCTGTCTCTGGTTGAATTGTTGATGGATCGCTGAATGGACATAAGACTTGAGCCAATTGAAGTGAATCGGCAGCTGAGACACAGTCGTTTCAAGTCTATGGATATGGTTTTGCAGTATTTGTTCAATGTTCAGGAGGACTTGTCCGCTGTTTCCTGAAATATTAGGCCGGTTGATCAGTACATTGATCAAAGGGGAGAAGTTCCCTTCCATGTAGCTGCGTTTTTCCTGTAAGAGTTTCTTTGCAAGAAGCCACTCTCCAGCCATATCATTGATCGTCGTCTTTTGAACATATGAAGCAACCCTTTGAATCAATAAAGATTCGATTTTTTTCACACCGCTCAAAAATTCCTGGAACGATTCCACATCCTTATAATATAACTCCATCTTCAATTCGTTAATTTCTTTAATAGCGCCGGCCAGCGTATGGATCATTGGAATATCATCAAGTTGAGAAAGCAGATAATAATACAAGCCACTATAATAGTCTCCAGCCAGTACAGTCAATTGACGCTGCCTGACAGTATCCCGATCATCATCATCTTCGGTAAGAGTCACCAAATCATGGGTATCGAGCGCGATTTGAACCAGCATCGTAGTGATGACATATTGTTCTTTTTTGACGGAGCTCAACTTCGTGTGGTCCATTATAGAGGACAGGATCACCAACTTATCTTCGTCAATGTCCGGCTCAGGTATGAATTCTGCCAAAAAAGGATGGCGAACTTTCTCAGCTATCTTCTGTTTTAAGTCTTTAATATAAGTGTTTGATGAGTGCAACTTGATCACCTGGCCCCTTCTTGAACGCTATTAAAACCACGTTTATTATAGCATATATCACAATTCGACGCTTTTATGTATGTGCAGAGTACAGCGCCTGCTTTTACTCTGCTTCATTGGTCATTTCACCGTGGCTCGTCTGGATGACCGCTTTCCCCCGTACTTTCACAGCAGAAGTATGTTCCGTGAATTGCGCGATCATCACTTCACCTCGGTCAAGTTTTTCAGAATGGTGAAACCTTGTGTCTGTCCCTCTGGTCAAACCGATGACATTCACTCCATCTTCCATCGCTTTGATCACAAAAAAGTCATTGTTGTCTTTAGCCATTAAGTATCCGCTCCTCTCTTGTACTAATACTATCTCTTACAAGTTCAGCCATGTCAAAAAATTGACGTTTATTATAGTTTATCCAAAAAAATTTATTGTAAAGCCATCTTTGAACAGAGAGATTTCAAGTTTGAGGCAAAAAAGAAAAAGGGTGCAGACTGCACCCTTTTCCAGCCCTATGTAGTTAATTATTTAACCGCATCTTTAAGGGCTTTACCTGGTTTGAAAGCTGGTACTTTACTTGCAGAGATTTCAATCTCTTCACCAGTTTGTGGGTTACGACCTTTACGAGCCGCACGCTCACGAACTTCAAAGTTACCAAAACCGATAAGTTGTACTTTCTCACCATCTTTTAGTGAATCCATGATAGATTCGAATACGGAATCTACAGCTTGTGTAGCATCTTTCTTAGAAAGATCCGCTTTTTCAGATACTGAGTTGATTAGATCTGTTTTGTTCATGACATTCACCTCCTCCCAAGAGGGTTCATCTCATTCAAGTGGATTGGTTACCACTTTAAATGTGTTATGGACAGTCATCATTTGATGACAAGCCTTATATTAAACGAGTTTTCTACGAAATTCAATAGAGAAACCTTTAGAAATCGCATTACAACGCGATTTCTGCGACTGAATTCCGCTTCATTTCAAGAGTAGCGTACCATAAACCTGAAGAACGTTCAAGTTGCTCCAACCCTTGATATGATGGGATTCACAGCACTTTTCAATCCCTTATAACGGTAAATACGACATGATTATAATAAAACCCTCTTTTCCGGGAGAAATTTTTTATAAAAAAATTAAAACGGCCCTCTCGGAGCCGTTATAATATGATTGCTATCATGCCGCCGGAGCCTTCATTGATGATTCGCTCCAACGTTTCCTGTAGTTTGTATCGAGCATTTTCCGGCATTAACGCAAGCTTGGCTGAAATCCCTTCTCTGACAATGGAGCTCAGTGAGCGTCCGAATATGTCTGAATTCCAGATGGACAGTGGATCTTCTTCGAAATCCTGCATCAAGTACCTCACCAGTTCCTCACTTTGCTTCTCAGTACCGATGATTGGAGAAAACTCCGATTGGACATCTACCTTCACCATATGGATTGAAGGAGCGACAGCTTTCAAACGGACACCGAACCGTGAGCCCTGTCTGATAATTTCAGGTTCATCAAGGGTCATATCCTCAAGGGTTGGAGCTGCAATCCCATATCCAGTCTGTTTGACCATTTGCAGCGCATCAGCCACTTGGTCGTATTCTCTCTTGGCATGAGCGAAATCCTGCATGATTTCAAGCAGGTGATCTTTGCCGCGGATTTCTTCTCCTACAATTTCTTTTAATACATGATCGTATAAATGCTCAGGTGCTTGCAGATCAATTTCGGCGATGCCTTCCCCTAAATCCATCCCGGATATATGAGCACCGGTAATATATTCATATTCATCAAAATTTCCTATGACTGAATCAACGTCACGAAGCCTTTTTATATCCTTGACTGTTTCCTCAATGGCAGTTTGAAGATTGTTCCTCAGCCAATGACGGGAATCCAGCACCATGACCCAGCTCGGTAGATTGACATTGACTTCGAGGACTGGGAACTCAAACAATGCTTCTCTTAAAACATTCTGAACGTCCTGCTCGCGCATGCTTTCTACTGATAAAGCAAGGACAGGAATATCATACTTCTCCTGAAGTTCAGCCCTTAACTGCTCTGTACTTGACGCGTGGGGCTGAGCGGAGTTGACAATCATGATGAAAGGCTTTCCGACCTCTCTTAACTCTTCGACGACTTTTTCTTCTGCTTCAACATAATCGTGTCTGGATATTTCACCAATGGTCCCATCGGTCGTTACAACGATTCCGATTGTTGAATGCTCCTGGATCACTTTTTGTGTTCCAATTTCGGCCGCTTCATGAAACGGTATCGCTTCTTCATACCAAGGTGTATGAATCATTCTAGGCCCGTGCTCATCCTCGTAACCAACAGCACCATTCACCGCGTACCCAACACAGTCGACCATTCGTACCCGGATATCCAAGTGGTCGTCGATATTGATTTTTGCCGCTTGATTTGGTACGAATTTCGGTTCTGTCGTCATAATCGTTTTACCTGCAGCACTCTGAGGGAGTTCATCCAACGCACGTTCACGATCGGATTCCTCCTCCATATTAGGCAGGACAACTAACTCCATAAATTTCTTTATGAATGTAGATTTCCCTGTACGAACTGCCCCTACGACACCTAAATAAATATCTCCATTTGTCCTTTTGGAGATATCACTGAAGATATCCACCTTCTCCAAAGGATCCCCTCCCAAAATTGAATTTCAACAACATACAAGCCTAGACAATCTAATTCTATGATGTTGTCCTAGATAAATATGCAAGAATTTAATCTCTTTCATATGAGGAGTAGGACGGCAAGGATGAATGCTCATATCTCAGTTTATGAAACTATCTTCTATTCCATTCTAAAAACAAATTTTTATAGAGTATTGTTATATTTCAGCTCCTTTTCATCTTCATCTTTTATTATGGCCTAGTTTATGTCTGTTATTGGTTTTACATAACAAACCAAGTGCATGGATTTAATAATTGAATTGCAGGTCGCAGCTGGAGGTGGGGCAGGCATCCTAATTCAAAAAAAGGTTGAAGTGAAGTCAAAGAAAGGAATGTCAGGAACAATAAAAAAAACCGCTTTCTATAAAGAAAGCGGAATAATCATGATTCATAGTCACTCATGAATATAGGTTCTCCATCTTTGACAGTGTAAGGATCGGAATATCCAGGCACGAACGGAGCATGGTCGGTCAGCAGGTAACGGATATCCTCTCCAGGTTGATACGAGTGTTCTTTGTTTTGGAGATAATTGTATAAGTCTTTACGGTAATCAATCTTTACATTCCCTTGAGCATCCAAATATACGGGCAGCTTATGCTGAGAATATGGGCTGTCAACCATTGGAGGCTCGTCCATTCCCAACTTTTCATAATCGAGCTTATAAAATCCACGGGCGATCGGTTCGCCTAATGGAGGATATCGATTGTTATCCTGGTAAAACTTTATTTTAACCTGGAGAGAGCGTACGGATTCCGTCGTTCTTAAATCCAACACTTTCACAGTCGGATCTTCTTCAGGATGGATGATTACGTATTGATAATGCCCCCCGTTTTCAAAAGAAGTACCAGGGAGTTCACCGATTAGATTTTGCTGCTTCAATTTACTGAAATCCAGCAAATATTTTTGGAATACCGGTGTATCCTGAGGTTTCGTCTTGATCGGCAGCAACCCATCTGTATTTTCTTTATAAGTATCGACCGCATTTTGTATCGTATCTAATTGTACCTGATTAGGTACTTGGTTTTTTTGAAGCTGATTGCTTGGGTACAGACAGCCTGTTAACACAATGGCAAGTAAAGGCATGGTCAGTAATTTCAGCCACTTCATGTTGAAACCCTCCTTTTCTTAAGCTGTCGGTCCACTAAAAACGATATAAAAAATGATCAATCCACCGATGATCATGCATACCCACGCGATGAAAGCAACGACCCCGGCGAGGATGCCATTCAATTTATGTCTGCTTAACAAGATGAGCCCGATCGACAGGAATAATAAAATGATTCCAGCGAACGATATGTACATCTTGAGCATTGATTCAGACATGATTTTCCTCCTCTTATACACAATTTGCTTCTGGTATTATACCACATGTTCAAACCTGAACGCACCGGTAAAGTTCCATACGGGTGCCCTACTCACACCCTTTTAGATTTTTATAGGTAGACAGGAGAAAGAAGGACCCAGGCTTCACCTTTCACATCCATTAAGTAACTTTAAAAACACTCTGTTCTGTTATTGCTTGGTGGTGTTATTTCACATGTGAGCTTTCCTCCCTGGGTTTTGTATGAGGCGGCCTTTTAGAATGACTCCCTTTCCGTGGGGTACCGCGAGCCTCCTAAGGCTGCGCCTTCCGGGGTCTCACGATGTACCTTTATCCCACTGGAGTCTCGCCATTCTAAAAGGCCGCCTCTTCAAAGTAGAAGGGTCAGAAAGGCCATAACCCAAGTACGTTACACCAACTACGAAAGGGATTGCAGGGAAAACAGGTAGACTCCTGCGGGAAAAAGGAACAAGGTGAGACCCCGGAGAACGAAGTTCAAGGAGGCTAAAGCGTTCCCCGCGGAAAGCGGACTGTTTTCCCTGCCATCCCATGCACTCAGTAAATAACGGACCGGACACTATCAACAACAGATTTTAACAGAGCCAAAGAATAAAGACACGCTGTCAAACACAAGAAAATGCCGGAGCAAACGTATTGCTCCGGTTGACTAAATAATCCCCGCACAGCTCATATATAATGATTACTGCGAGTTATTGTATGCAATTGTATGAATGGCCGCCTCATCAGGTGCCCAACTTTGCGTCAGCCTTTAAGAAACTTGCTTAAAGTGTTCATATCAAGTGGCATATTCTGTTTTGTGATCGCTTCTACGATCTTATCTTCCTTCTTCTTTGAAACTGGTTTGTTTGCAACCTTGGCTAGTTGACGAACTAATCGACGCACCGTCTTTTCATCACTGAAATCTGCATTTTGCACAGAGTTCGCGACATTGAACACATCCTCCGGATCAATGTCCGCCTTTTTCTTCAAATGATCAAAAATGTTCTTTTGAAAATCACTCATGTACAGTTGACCTCCTCGTGCAATAGGTTCTGGATAGTATATGCACTGAGGAAGTCATTTGTCAGTCATTCATTTGTTCATCTAAAATATTTGTCAGATCCTCCATTTCGTGGCGACGGATCCTTGTCATCAATTGATCGACTACATCGCGAGGATCTGCACCTTCAAAGAGGATTTGATATATGCCTGAAGTGATCGGCATTTCTACGTTTTGATTTTTGGAAAGTTGATAAGCGGCTTTAGTGGTCCGCACACCCTCTACAACCATCCCCATCTGCTCTAAGACTTCTTCGAGATCATTTCCTTGGCCAAGCTTGTTCCCTGCTCTCCAATTACGGCTGTGAGAGCTCGTACATGTCACAATCAAATCACCAATTCCAGTCAACCCTGAAAAGGTGAGCGGGTTCGCCCCCATCGCTGTCCCTAGACGGGCGATTTCAGCTAAACCTCTGGTGATTAAAGCAGCTTTTGCATTATCCCCGTAGCCTAAGCCATCCGAGATCCCTGCCCCCAAAGCAATAATATTCTTTAAGGCTCCGCCAAGCTCCACACCTGTCAGATCCGGGGAGGTGTATACTCGAAAATTACGGTTTATGAATAAATCCTGGACTTTTTCTGCTACTTTAATATCAGCAGCAGAGACAGTTACAGTCGTCGGCTGACGTAAACTGACTTCCTCTGCATGGCTTGGCCCTGACAAAACTACGACATCTTCATAAAACTTATCCGGAATCTCTTCTTTAATGACTTCCGAAACACGCTTATAGGTTTCAGGTTCAATCCCTTTCGATGCGTGAGTAAGAATCACTTCCTGATCCATCACATTTACAAGATCCTTGCAGACTTCCCGCATCGCTTTTGTCGGCACGACCAAAATAATGTGTTTGACACCTTTGACAACACTGCTCAAATCGTTGCTTGCGTGGATACTTTCAGGGATTTGCACCCCTTTCAAATACTTTTCATTCTTATGGGTGGCATTAATCTCGTCAGCATGTTCCTGTCGATGTGACCATAATCTCACTTCATGTCCATTGTCAGCGAGAACCATGGCTAGAGCCGTCCCCCAGCTCCCAGCTCCCAGTACAGCTACTTTTTCCATGATACCTACTCCCTTTCTCTCGAAATCACTTACGTTTACGTGCGTAAATTTTAATCGGTGTACCTTCAAATCCGAAGGCTTCACGAATACGATTCTCTAAGAAACGTTCATAGGTGAAATGCATCAACTCAGGTTCGTTCACGAAAACCACGAACGTTGGCGGCTTGACGGAAACTTGAGCTGCATAGAATATTTTCAATGGCTGTCCTTTGATCGATGGCGCAGGGTTCATAGCCAGAGCATCCATGATCACTTCGTTCAAAATGTTCGTTTGAACGCGTTTGGCATGATTTTCACTTGCTTCCACCACTCTTGGGATCAAAGTATGTGTTCTCTTTTTAGTTTTGGCAGACAGGTACACGATCGGCGCATAGTCTAAGAATCGGAAGTTAGAACGGACTTTATCCTCGAATTCTTTCATCGTATTCTCTTTGATGTCCATCGTATCCCATTTATTTACTACGATAATGACAGCTTTTCCTGCTTCATGAGCATAACCGGCAATTTTTTTATCTTGCTCTTGTATACCCGTCTCAGCATCAATCAGAGTCAATACGACGTCTGAACGTTCAATCGCTTTTAGAGCACGCATGATACTGTATCGTTCTGTATTTTCATAAACCTTTCCACGTTTACGCATCCCCGCAGTATCTATGATGACGAAATCCCGGCCATCTTTAGTAAATGGTGTGTCAATGGCATCCCGTGTCGTTCCTGCGACATTACTAACAATGACACGCTCCTGACCGAGGAGACTGTTAACAAGGGATGATTTACCTACATTAGGGCGTCCGATCAAGCTGAAACGGATCGTCTCGTCATCAATTTCTTCCTGTACTTTCTCTGGAAAGTGTTTAACCGCTTCATCCAGCAGGTCACCAAGTCCGAGCCCATGTGTTCCGGAAATCGGGAAAGGTTCACCGAATCCCAAGCTGTAAAATTCATAAATGTTTTCTCTCATCTCCGGGTTATCCACTTTGTTGACTGCTAGTACAACAGGTTTGTTGGATTTATAGAGAATTTTAGCTACTTCTTCGTCTGCACCTGTAATTCCATCTCGTCCATTGACCATGAAGATGATAACGTCAGCTTCATCGATTGCCACGTTTGCCTGTTCTCTCATTTGAACGAGAAGAGGTTCATCTCCAAGCTCTATTCCACCGGTATCAATGACATTGAAACGAGTGGTCAGCCATTCTGCTTCAGCATATATACGGTCTCTTGTCACTCCTGGAGTATCTTCTACAATTGAAATTCTTTCTCCTACAAGGCGGTTGAAGATCGTCGATTTACCGACATTCGGCCGCCCTACAATAGCAACTACTGATTTTCTCATGAAAGGATCATCCTTTCCCCATTCTAATTTCATTATTTCACGTATTTTCAGTAAGGAAACGTCAAAGGGGTTCTCCCCTTTTGACGAAAAAAATACTGCCGTCTATGGTCATGCTGTTGAACAGCCTTCAATCCCACAGAACAGCAGATAGCCATTAACTTTATTATTTTAGCAAAAATAAGAAGAATACTCAATTGAAATTCTTTTGTATCAATGTTTGACGATGATATACAATTGCTCATTCAGCGCGTGGGCAATCCCATCCAATATGGCTTCAAGGTTTGCAGCCACTGCTTCCATCTCTTCTTTCGTTTCACAATGAAAAACAGCCGTACCTCCAGAAACTTTATTGGATTGGGTCGTTATTGTAGCGAGAATCGCTTTTTCCATCTTCATCTTTTTGCCCCCCGCCCTTTCCTCTTGGTCGGCATTTGAATAGCATTTTCAAGCACGGGAACCGCGGATATGATCTCTTTTGCCCTGACAGGATCCTTCTCTTGTGGGAGAATAAAAACACCGATTCGTCCATCATTCAAATCTCTTTTAATCAATGGAACAAGGGCGGGGGTTCCAGAATCACGAAATACTCCTAATGTGACCGAAACGTCGTGCAGAATGGCCTGTCTTTGTCCCAAGTTCGCAATTGTAGACCGGACACTGAAAGATTTCGGAGTCAGTACAAACCCCATCCCGTACTTAAGAATTTCTTCCTGTCGTTCAGGCAGTCCGATGTTCATGATATAAATGTTATCGACATATAGTCCAGCCCCATCGAACGAAAGTTCAGATTGTTCTACTTCAACGATATCCGCTAAAGTCGAACCACTCATCAGGAAGTGGGAAAGTATAAAACAGAACACGGTGGCTATCACTGCCACCCAAATATTGAAAGCCAAGTAACAGAGGGTTACAGTGAATGATGTAAATATGACAAGGTAATTCCTGCTTTCAAAAGCCACTGCGATGCCTTCAATATAAGTATTTCCCCTCGGAACAAGTTCGTAAGCGTCCATTTCTGTCAACGTATTCCGCTCCATATTTCTTACCTCTCGAAATTGGGAAGCAGCCAATGTCAAAAAGGTAACTGCTGTGAATTCTTTCTCCATTATGGAAGGAATAGCGATTGTCCCTAATCCAGCTGCAATAAAGCCGAGGGAGAGGTGAATGATTTTACCATGTAAATACGTAGGGTATTGACGATAATCGCTTCTCAGCATAAAAACGCGCACTGCGGTTCCTACAATAATTCCGAATATGATCGGGTACGTATATTCATTCACACCCAAGCAGCCCCTTTCTTCCTCGACTTTTGTTTTTGTACCTTTGCTTTCAAATGGTCCACCCCGTTGAGGATCAGAATCCACAACAATCCTTGTATGACAAATAACAGAATAACGTTCATTTCAATCAACCCTTCTAAAGAAAAAAGCGAGAAGACTGAGTATGACCATAAAGTTCCACAAGCATTCACTAAGAACCACATTCCTATCAAACTTTCCACGCTATCTGAAAACTTGTGAAAAATATACAGAAGCAGGAAAACCAACAAAGATAACCCCGGAAACTCCAACCATACTGGATTGACCAGAAAAAACAATTGAATAGATGTATAACCTATACTGAGGACAAATGGCCATACATGTAAGAGAAATCGCTTTTTATTCCTTATCCAATAGTAAATACCAAAAATAGCTATCGTAAAGGTATGAATATACATGAAATGTTCAGAAAAATACGGAGTAATATTGTATGTAATCATCAAAAGACTGCACAAAAGGAGGAGCGGATTCCTTATTGAAGCTTTTTGTGTAAAGAAGAAGAGGATAATGACAATCACCCAGCTGTACCAATAAAATTCCGCTTCCATGACTCCATCGCCCCCCATATGTAAAGCCATTCAAACCGATTTATTTCGATTACAACCATAATTCATTCAAAAATATAGTTCTTCTTTATTATGGGGGTAAAAAACCTTCTTTAAACATCTCAAATAAAAAAGCTTATGACTATAGTCATAAGCTAGCGACTCAATCGCTGATCCACCCATTCCTTTGTTTTCCCATACAAAACATACGGTTGATCTTTGAATTGATTTACATCAGTAATATTTAACAGCATCATCGCAACTTTCACTTCGTGATGGATATGGAGAATCTCATCCTCTAAAGCCTGCTCTCCTTCATCCAAAAGGACTCTAAGCAAAGCTCCTGCCATTCCAAAGGCCTGTGCTCCAAGCACCATGGCTTTGACGCCATCCAGCCCATTACGGATACCGCCCGAACCTATTATATGGATATCAGGGTGGTTTTCCCTGGCTTCCAAAACCGATACCGGAGTGGGAATTCCCCAGTTGTTGTACGAAGCCAGCTGCTTTTTCCTTCGCATGTTTTCAACTTTTGAGAAGTTCGTTCCCCCTCTCCCCCCTACATCGATATAGTTTACACCAAGAGACTTTAATGTTTTGACAGTCTCCCTGGACATTCCATACCCTACCTCTTTAATGATCACAGGAACGGATATACCATTAAGGATACGTTCGATTTTCTCCAATCGTTGAGTGAAATCCCTATCCCCTTCAGGCATAATCATCTCCTGTAGTGTATTGATATGAATCTGCAATGCATCGGCTTGAAGCATTTCCACCGCTTCTTCCGCCTGTTCAATGGTTCCCTCACTACCTATATTAGCAAAAACGACACCTTCCGGATTCACCCGGCGAACCACCTCGTATGTAGTACGTTCTTCGGGATTTTTAAGTGCTGACATTTGAGACCCTACAGCCATACCAATTCCAGTCCTGCTGGCCACTTCAGCGATTTTTCTATTGATTTCTTCCGTTTTCTCTCCGCCGCCTCCAGTCATCGCATTAACAAAAAGAGGGGAACTTAAATTAAGTTCCCCTACTTGTGCATCTATGCTGAGTTGATCAAAGTCAAGCTGAGCTAAACTTTGATGAACGATATCCATATCATCAAAATGATTGTGGAAATCGCGGTCATGACCTAAGGCATGGCGGATATGATCGATCTTTCTTTCAGACCTTGACATACCCTTCACCAACTCTTTTATTTTTTATACTTGTCCAGTTTGTCACCAATCATGTCACTTAGAGAAAAGCCGGAGTTGTCCTCTTCTTTTTCATACTGTTGGATTTCTTCGCGAGCTTCGTCCCGCTCCAATTCCTTCATGCTTAAAGAAAGACGTTTTGCGTTTTCATCTACATCAAGGACTTTCACTTCCACCTGTTGACCTTCATCAAGGACTTCATCAGGTGTTCCGATATGACGGTTGGAAATTTGAGATATATGCACAAGACCTTCTACTCCCGGGAATACTTCGACAAATGCACCGAAGCTTACCAGGCGTTTAACAGTTCCATTTAAAACTTCGCCTTGTGAAACTTTATTTTGGATGTCATGCCAAGGACCAGGTTGAGTTGCCTTCAGGGAAAGGGAAATCCTTTCATTGTCACGGTCTACAGAAAGAACTTTGACTTCTACTCGCTGACCCTCTTCTACTACATCAGAGGCCTTCTCGACATGCTGATGAGATAGCTGAGAGATATGTACGAGTCCGTCAATACCTCCTAGATTTACGAAAGCACCAAAATCAGTGAGTCTTTGAACCGTCCCTTCCACAACTTGTCCTTCTTCAAGAGACTGAAGCACTTCATGTTTCTTCGCAGATTCTTCTTCCTCAACTACTGCACGATGAGATAGGATGACGCGATTCTGTTCACGATCCAATTCCACGACTTTCAAGGTCAATGTTTTACCTTTATAATCCTCAAAATCTTCTACGTAGTAGGTTTCAACAAGAGAAGCAGGAATGAATCCTCTTAAGCCGATATCAACGACAAGACCGCCTTTTACGACATCCTTGACTTCAGCTTCGAAAATTTCTCCACTCTCATACTTAGCTTCTAAGTCTTCCCATGCTTTGTCAGCATCGACAGCACGTTTGGATAATACGATTTCATCATCTTCCACTTTTTTCACTTGTAGAGTCAGTTCGTCACCTTCACTTACTGCATCAGAAGCTTTTTCTACATGAAGGCTGGATAATTCACTAATGGGCACAATCCCCTCAACTTTATATCCAACATCTACAAGGACCTGTTTTTCTTCGATTTTGACGACTTTACCCGTCACGATGTCCCCTGCAGAGAATTCTTGCATTCCAGATACTTCTTGATTCATTTCATCCATACCAAGCTACCTCCTTCAATTTCCGACACAACCTTAAATACAGAAATGCCCTTTTGTCTAACTTCTAATATTTAGACGATTTTGTCAAGTGATTACGCCCTATTCACTATGAATTTTATGCAATTGTCTGATTTCTTCCATAATTCGATCGGTTACGACCTTCGCAGAGGCTTTCTCTTGTCGATATTCCGTCATATCAATGGGCTTCCCATATACCACTTTTAAGGGCTTGAATGTTCGATACGGCCCTATGATTGCACACGGGACGACATAAGCTTCAGAACGTAACGCAAAGAAACCAGCTCCAGCTAACCCTTGACCAACTTCTCCACTCTTCTGCCTTGTGCCTTCAGGGAACAAACCTAAAGCGTTGTTACCCTCAAGTACTTCCAGGCCTTTACGAAGCGCATTTCGATCACGCATTCCGCGTTTAATTGGAAATGCATGAACTCTTTTCAATATACCCCCAAGTACAGGGTTTTTAAACAATTCTTCTTTTGCCATGAAATAAATATCCCGGTTGCTTGTAATCCCTACGACAGGCGGGTCGACATTGGCGATGTGGTTGGAACAAATAAGCACAGGCCCTTCTTTCGGGATGTTCTCTCTACCGATGACCTTGATCCGGTACAAGGGATATAGAAGTACAGTACAAATAAACTTCCCTAATTTATACAGGTTCATTTCTTACGCCTCCAATAATCCTTTTTCTTCAATGATTTCAATGATTTTGGAAACCACTTGTTCAATGTTCAAAGAAGTGGTGTCCACTTCGATGGCGTCTTCTGCTTTGACTAATGGTGCTGTCTCTCGGTTGGAGTCGATTTCATCTCGTCTTCTAATCTCTTCCTTCAGCTGCTCAAGGTCAGAGTCATACCCTTTTTCAAGATTTTCTTTATGACGCCTTTCTGCACGTTCAGCAACGGAAGCGACCATGAATATCTTGACCTCTGCATCAGGAAGCACATGAGTCCCTATATCTCTACCATCCATCACGACGCCTTGTTTTTTTACTAAATCCTGCTGCCTCTTTACCATCTCTTCACGTACGCTTTTATGTTTGGCAACGATTGACACTTGATTGGTCACTTCATGAGTCCGTATATCATCTGAAACATCTGTACCATCCAGAATCACACGCTGACCATGATCAGACTGCACCAATTCAAGGTCTGTCTTTTCTAACAGTGTCGTCAACGCTTGTTCATCTTCCAGATTGATGCTGTTTTGAATCGCCTTCCATGTAAGTGCACGATACATTGCTCCAGTATCTACATAAATGATTGATAATTTTTCAGCTACTTTTTTTGCAACCGTACTTTTACCTGCAGCTGCAGGGCCGTCAATAGCAATAGTCATAGTATTCATCTTTTTCATAATCCTCCATCATTCCTTACTACGTGCAAAAGCGCACTTGTTTATAGAAGCGCGCTTTCATTAAGTATAGTTGTTTCCATTTACTTCAACAGAATAACATAACCGATTCATTGAAATCCATAAAAATAACTAGCTCATACCGAGCTTGCGCATTTCCATCTGCTTCTCGAAACTGTATTGTATGATCCATTGTCTTTTTTTCTCTGTCATATCCTTGAATTCAATCGAAAGCCTTTCTAATGACCCTTGTTTCACTTCTGACAAACGGACGACTTTCCCTTTTGTCTCTATATATTGATATTCACCTGAATTCATGGGGAGCACAAGTGTCAATTCGACTTCCTCGTCAACCGAAACATTCTCATACGGACGTTTGGCCAGCGCTATTCCACCACCGCTGATGTCATGTGAAATAGTCGTATATGTATGGTTGGCTTTTCTTAACGATATGTCTATGGACGCTTCTACTCTGACGTACTTCCTCCGCTGGATACGAACTAAATCATTCTCTTGCGGGAATGATAGCAGAATGACAGGAATTTTCATCTTTTTTCTGGCTACCACTTCTGTATCAAACCGGTAAACGGAGTTATCTTTTCCTACGAAACTTGCCTTGAACTGGGTACCCTCCAAAAAGAAACCGGTTCTTCCTGTGTTTTGATTGACAGGGTAATCAATATAAATACATTGATCGTCTTTATCGACTAACTTGCATTTATATGTTTCCTGTTCATTTTTTTGATTATTGAATGCCTCCAGGGTAATTGACATCCCGACGCTGATCCTCTGCAAACGAATCGCTCCTTCTACACCTTTTGTATGAGTATAATTATCCCATGTTCAACCACGAAAAGGAAGAACAAATCGCCATAATAAAAAGACCACTAATAGTTAGTGGTCTCATCATTAAACATCTTTATTGAATTTGACTTCAGCCTCTTTCAAAGTTTCTATTTTCTCTTCATCTCCATTTGATGCATTGATAAAGATCCGATAGGTTGTATTATCCATCGTCGTCAAAAATTCATAACAAAGGACTTGTTCTTTAAGGTCATTTTCTATGACAGCTAAATAATTTTCTTGTATTTTCAATTGCGGGTTGACTTTAGTCTTGGCTTCTTCTTCAGAAATCTCAGGATCATTCAAGCCTCGATCATTATGATAATTGTAATACTCACGAGCTGACAATCCCAGGACTTCCCCATTGTCCAAAGCAACTTTCACGACAATAGAATCCGGGTAATAACGAACTCCATCCTTCGTGTAAACAAAACGGAACACGCCCAATTTATCGTACTGGTTGCTTTCAATCAGCTCTAGACCTTCGACTTCAAGTCCACCAAGATATTTTACCGCTTTATTGGACGCTTCATGTAAACTGATTTCTGCGTCTTTTAGAGGACGGCTGATCATTAATGTCAATGGATGTCCGCCTTTTTCCGTTAAATCGATGTAACCATTCTTTTCTCCTGATTGGAAAGAGGCTGTATAAGTTGGTACATCGGCCCCTTTGCCGGATTTCGTAATGGTCAATTTAGACGGATCTACTTTTTCAAGCCAATTGCTGGCTATCTTTTTGACTTCTTCCTCACTGACTTTGTCCCCTTTTAAATATCGAAAACTTTTTTCCGGTCCGCGATTTCCCATCCCGGCTTCCATTGTAGACTGTGTATACCCATCAACGGATTTTTCTACAGTTTTGAACCCATTTATAATGGTATTATCCCCGACCTCATCATTGGTCGCAAGCGCGAGCTGTACGTCCATCCAGCGCAAGTTATCTTTTAACACTACATTTTGAACCTTGCGCAATTCATTACGTATCTCCCCTGATTGCTTGTGCAATGTCTTTAATACTTCCACTTCTTTTTCACTCAAAGGCTTTTTCTCTAAGTCACGAACCGCAGTACGATAAGCGAAATCTCCTACATCAAACAAAAATTCCTCAGTTTTATTGAATGGTAAGAGCGTAAGCGGGAGCTGTCCTACATCCGTATTGGCTTCAGAAGTTATCTTCCAAATTTCAGCCAACTGTGGAGATAAGCTTTTTCTTGAGTTCATGGCTAATGTCGAGCCTATTTTATCGTTCAATAAGTCGATATTGTAAGTGAGGTCGTGAAAAGCTCTTTGGTAACTGTTTTCGGCCTGTATCAGAACGGCGTTTTTATCTTGATTTTCTTTATAACCCCAAACAGCTGAACCCACTGTCGTAAGGCTAAGAATAATGATGATGATAGTCCTCAGCATACTTCCACCTCCTATTTACAGAAGATATGTTTTCCGATTTGTTTAATTTGTGGACGCGACCAAATCCAACTGGAAGTCGCAGTATTCGGGTTGAAATAATATAATGCCTGCCCGGAAGGATCCCAGCCGTTAATCGCATCTAACACAGCTTCTTTAGCCTGTTCATTCGGTGTGAGCCAAATTTGTCCATCACTGACAGCGGTAAACGCCCTGGGTTCAAAGATGACACCGGAAACCGAATTCGGGAACGAGGCGCTGCTTACTCGGTTCAAAATAACTGCCGCTACAGCCACCTGACCTACGTACGGTTCCCCCCTGGCTTCGCCGTATACAGCATTAGCCATCAATTGAATATCATTTTGGGAATAACCACTCGGAACATTGACAGCAGTTTGTTCCTGCGGCTGCTGTTTAGCTGCTTTTTGTTGTTGTGTTTTCTGCTGCGTTTGTTTCGTTTGCTGCTCTTTTGGTACGCCGCCATAATACGTGAATTCGTTCCCTTGCCTGATTTGCTCTTTCACATAACCTTCATCATATTTGCTGGCCTTGACTAGTTTGTCTTTTACATTCTGCCCGACGAGACCATCAATCTCTAATCCAAACTCTGACTGGAAATTCCGGACCGCCCAATAGGTACCCCATCCGAACACCCCATCAATCTTACCCTTATAAAAACCTAAATATTGAAGCCTGGATTGCAGTTCTATGACATCGTCACCAACGGCACCTTTTTGAATGACTTGATTGGAAAACCCTTGGACCGGCTGGACTGTCGCCCATTCGGAGAAAGGTAAAATCAACATGGCCATACCCAGGAACACGATTATCGTCTTCTTCCAAATCATGAGTAGATCACCTCTGCACCAAGTAATATATTGATACCGCTAGTTTCTATCTGATTGAGAACTTTATACATGCCCCCTAATAAAAAAACCGCCGGTAACGGCGGTTTAGACAAACATGGTCATAGTTTCATCATATTTTCATGATGTTGATTGGCGAGGCGGATCTTTCTGAATCCGATAATCCATAAAACGATCATAAATGGAGTGATATAGTAAAGCCAGGTATGTTCCAAAGCTGTTATCATATAGTCATAAAAACTATGTAAAAAAACAGGAATAATCAAGGCCAATAAGAGCGACAACCTTGTTGAAGCATCGATAAATTTTGCTTTTCCCATGTAATAGCCCATAATCAATCCGAACAAGGCATGAGAAGAAACAGGGAAGATGGCACGAAGAAGAGCGATTTCAATACCGTTAGATAAGATATAAAATATATTTTCAATAGTTGCAAACCCCAGGCTGATCGCCACTCCATATATAATACCATCATAGTGGTGATCAAAGTCCGCATGACGAAAGGCAACAAATAGTAAAAAGAACCACTTGAAAAATTCCTCCAGAGCTCCCGCTAAAAAAAACGACTTCAAAAAGGGGGTTTGAAATAAACCTTCCGTTTCAAAAGCATATTGAATGAATGTCAATGGAAACACCATAATGACTCCGATGACAAACATTCGGATGATAAGCGGCAGAGGTTCTAATTCGATCCGCTTACTTAAATAGATGAATGTCATGATCGCAACAGCAGGAGAAATCGCCGCAGTTAATATCGCCATAGTGCATCAGCCCTCTTTCAATGTATCCACTACAATTTATCGTACCACGTAGAGGAGATGAAAGATAGAATGAATACCAATTCACACCATGTAAAGGATTTGGATGTCTTATTTAGATAGGTTGTGTTAATGCTTACTATTAAATTTGTTCATTCACGTATCTATACCTTTCCTACCACTCATGATTACCCCATTATTAAAAGCAGCGGGTTTTTTAACTTTTTTGGGTGGATGTGGACTCGATCAGTAAGTAATCTCCCCTTCATAATCTGAAGCTAGTATGACTGCAAGCTTGATCCTAGCCTTTTTGCTGTCATCATCATCCCCCATAATCACCCCATGCTTATATAGGTCATAGGCACTCCCTAAGTAATCATATGTTGTGTATACTGACCCTTCTTCCGAAGTTGTCGTAACCACAAGGGTAATCCCATCCTCAATAGCTTTTATAATTTCAGGCATCATTCCAGGGGCGACTTGTCCACGCCCAACCCCTTCTAAAATAATTCCCTTTGCTCCGCTTTCCCTGGCCGCTTTGATGAATGTACCGTCAGCACCGGAGTATGTTTTAACTATATCCACTCTAGGTATTTCTTTGACGACATCATAATTTTCACGCTTGATAGGCTTTTGATAAATATGAACTTCATCATTATCGATAATCCCCAGGTACCCAAAACCGAATGCGTTGAATCCTTGAATGTTGGATGCATGTTCTTTCTTAACATACTTAGCCGGGAAAATTCGTTCGTTGAAAACTACAACGGCGCCTGCATCATGCAAATCCTTACTGCATGCTGAATAAATCGCGTGGCGGAGATTGATATAAGCATCGCTCCCCATTTCACCAGGTGATCGCTGAGATCCTGTTATAACCACAGGTCGGGAAGCATCAATGGTTAAGTCCAAAAAATATGCGCTTTCTTCAAGTGAATCCGTACCGTGAGTGACAACGACACCCGAAATAGAAGGGTCCTGGAAATAATGTTCAATTTTTTCTTTAAGTAAAAGCAGATCTTCAAAAGCGATATGCATACTCGGTTTTTGAAACACAGATTCAATCGTGACATCAATATCTGTAGGTAATTTCAGCATTCGAGCCAATTCCTCTCCAGTCAAGGCTCCTGAAGACAGTTTACCTGATTCTTCATTAGGTACACTTGCTATCGTTCCGCCAGTCGTCAACAAAACCACTTTACTCATCAAAATTCCACCCTTCTTGTCATATGTATACGTGGAGCAATTCTTTGGATCAGGAAGAAAAATCCCGGAGCCAACCCCCGGGATGTTCAATTATTGTTTCATATCCTTGGCAATTTTACCGCCGTGATGGCGTCCATTTTCAATGAAAATTTCGTTATTGTTGTATCCGGCCGCAATGACACCGGCGATATAAATTCCTTCGACGTTCGTTTCCATTGTATCTTCATTAAAATGAGGGCGACCTGTTTCTTGATCGATTTCAACCCCCATTTTCTTCAAGAATTGATGATCAGGACGGTAACCAGTCATAGCAAAGACGAAATCATTAGCAACTCGTTTAATTTCTCCCTTGCATTCATAGATGACTTCATCATCGGTAATCTCTTTCACGTGTGCACAAAACTCCATATCAACAATCCCTTTTCGCACAAGACCCTCAAATTGAGGCAGAATCCATGGCTTGATACTTTGCGAGTATTGTTCTCCACGGTATAAAACCGTAACTTTGGCACCAGCTTTCTCTAATTCTAGAGCTGCATCGGCTGCGGAGTTTTTTCCACCTATGATAACAACATTTTTATTGTAGTATGGGTGAGCTTCCTTGAAGTAATGCATGACCTTAGGCAGCTCTTCTCCTTTTACTCCCATATAGTTCGGCTGATCATAATACCCGGTCGCGACAACGACACTTCCAGCAGTATACCGCCCTTTTTCACCTGTCTTCTTTTCAGTATCAAGGACGAACTCCCCATCTTTTTTCGTTACTCCTACTACTTTCTCAAAAGCATGAATTCTCAAAGATTCACGCTCTGCCACAGCCCGATAATAAGCTAAAGCTTCGTTACGAACCGGTTTTTGACGCTCAGAAATAAACGGTATATTCCCTATCTCCAGTTTTTCACTGGAACTGAAAAATGTTTGGTGTGTGGGGTAATGATAAATCGAATTGACAATGTTCCCTTTTTCTATAATTAATGGATCGATGCCTTCTCTTTTTAATTCAATGGCGGTACTCATCCCGCAAGGTCCGCCTCCGATAATAATGACTTTTTCCTGTTGCACCTTCAACACTCCTCTTTCCGGACAGAAGCTTTGATAAGCTTGTTTATAAACATAATAAATCTCCTACCATACAAATGATAGGAGATTATGTGGATCAAATCAACTTATACCCATCCACGGAACCTGGAAGCTTCAGCCATTTTCCGTACACCGACCATATAAGCGGCAAGTCTCATATCGACCCGGCGTGTTTCCGCAGTGTTATAGACATTGTCAAACCCTTTGACGATCACTTTGTGAAGCTTCTCTTCCACTTCTTCTTCTGTCCAATAATACCCCTGATTGTTTTGGACCCACTCGAAGTAAGAAACCGTGACCCCGCCAGAAGAGGCCAACACGTCCGGAACAAGCAGGATCCCTCTTTCTGATAATATGCGAGTCGCATCTAATGTTGTCGGCCCATTGGCTGCTTCTACAACGATAGACGCTTTTATGTTATAAGCATTATCTTCTGTAATTTGGTTCTCGATAGCTGCCGGGACTAAAATATCACAATCCAACTCAAGCAGCTCTTCGTTAGATATTGTATTTTTGAATAAATTCGTAACTGTACCGAAACTGTCCCTGCGATCGAGTAAGTAATCAATATCTAAACCGTTCGGGTCATGTAAGCCGCCATAAGCATCTGATATACCGATGACTTTCGCTCCGCGATCATGCATGAATTTCGCTAAGAAACTGCCTGCATTTCCGAAACCTTGAACGACGACTCTTGCGCCCTCGACTTCTATCCCCTTTTTCTTCGCCGCTTCTTCTATGCAGATTGTAACGCCTTTGGCTGTGGCGGTTTCACGACCATGGGACCCGCCTAACACCAACGGTTTCCCTGTAATGAATCCCGGGTTATTGAATTCATCGATACGGCTGTATTCATCCATCATCCATGCCATGATTTGAGAGTTGGTAAACACATCAGGAGCAGGAATATCTTTGGTTGGTCCTACGATCTGGCTGATCGCACGAACATACCCACGACTTACCCCTTCCAATTCACGGAATGACATTTCACGCGGATCGCAGATTATACCGCCTTTTCCTCCACCATATGGGAGGTCTACGATACCGGCTTTAAGGCTCATCCAGATGGAAAGAGCTTTTACTTCTTTTTCACTGACGTTAGGGTGGAAACGTACGCCACCTTTCGTCGGGCCGACAGCATCGTTATGCTGGGCACGGAAACCGGTGAATATTTTAATTTGGTCATTATCCATGCGAACCGGAATACGAACGGTCATCATCCGTACAGGTTCTTTCATTAATTCATATACTTCATTAGGATAACCTAATTTATCAAGCGCTTTTTTGACCACCGTTTGCGTGGACTTCAACACGTCAAGTTTATCGTTAATCTCATTTGCAGAATCTGTTGGCTTATCGGCTACCATCCATTTACCTCCTATATCCATCCATTCGCTTTCTGGCTCGTCTTTCAGTCAATAGTATACACCCTCATACCACTTATGGAAAGCGGTTATTGAGGAAAATACAGGTTTCCCCCTACGAAATGTAAGCGATTGCGAGGGGACTTATTTATGAGACGAGGAAAGCTCAACGAATTTTTGAATAAGATCATCATAACTCCATCCGACTTCTTGTGCGGAGTCCGGAAACAGACTCGTCGGGGTCATGCCAGGTAATGTATTGACTTCCAAAATAATCGGTTCATTGTTCTCATTGATAATGAAGTCTACTCGAGAGTACACTTCACAACCTAACAATTGATGTGCCAAAACGGCTTCCTCTTTCAGACGTTCAGTCAAAGGTAAGTCAAGATGAGCGGGAACGATGTGTTCACTACCACCTGGTTTATATTTTGAGTCAAAATCATAATAATCATTCTTTGGAATGATCTCTATAACAGGCAGAGCCTGCTCCTTACCTTTTTGACCTACGACTGGAACAGTTACTTCACGGCCACCGATATATTCTTCTACAAGAATGGTAGAATCGGATTGTGCTGCCGTTTCAATTCCTTGTCTAATTTGAGAAGCTTCTTTTACTATGGTAAGACCGAGCGTAGAACCCTCTTGATTAGGCTTAATGACAAACGGCAGATTAAAGGTTGTTTCAATATGTTTTTGAATAGAGTCAAAGGTTTCACGTTTCGTTACATCATAGGATTCACTCCTGGCAGTAAGAATGCCTTTTGAAGAAAAAATTTGTTTGGATTTAGCTTTATCCATGGCTAGAGCTGACGCCAAAACCCCTGAACCGACATAAGGAAGGCCAACCATATCCAATAACCCTTGGATCCTGCCATCCTCTCCAAAACGTCCATGCAATCCAATGAAAACCATATCGACGTCCAATTTCAATATTTCACTTATTTTTTCAGGTGAAAAATCAATCCCCACGACATCGTGGCCTTTATTTTTCAACGCTTGTATTATTCCCTTTCCGGTTGACAAAGAAACTTCTCTTTCTCCTGAAGTTCCTCCATATAGAACAGCAATCTTCATCGGGTACACTCCATTTCATTTCTACATAAAAAATTACATCATATTACTCTTCCATCTTAACATGTTCATGTATACGCTTCTATTAAAAAACAAAGCACTTTCATTCTTCCTTCATCATTTCATATAATCAGGTTTTAAAACTTCTTTGGGAATCCGCGGTAGATCCTCACTTGATGCTTTTAAACCGGCTGATATAAATAAAAGGATCTGTTATTGCTTGGTGTTGTTATTTCGCCTGGGAGCTTGTATTCGCTCTTTCTGTCCTGGAATTTGTATGAGGCGGCCTTTTAGAATGACTCCCTTTCCGTGGGGTACCGTGAGCCTCCTCAGGCTTCGCCTTCCGGGGTCTCACGATGTACCTTTATCCCACAGGAGTCTCGCCATTCTAAAAGGCCGCCTCTTCAAAGTAGAAGGAGCGGAAAGTCCATTACCGAAGTCCAGTACTCCAACTACGAACGGGATGGCAGGGAAAACAGGTAGACTCCTGCAGGAAAAAGGAACAAGGTGAGACCCCGGAGAACGAAGTTCGAGGAGGCTCAGCGTTCCCCGCGGAAAGCGGACTGTTTTCCCTGCCATCCCATGCTCTGAGTGAATAACAGACCGGCCCCCAAATTCCAGACGAGGACTATTTAGTAATCGTTTAAAATATCAACAACAGACTTTAACAGAGCCAAATAAAAAAGAACGAGGCGATAAGCTTCGTTCACAATTTTCGTATTAAGCAAAATATTTATATATGGTCTCGCATGCATCTCCAACCATGATTTTCTTCCCGTATTCAATCAACCGATGAGAAGTGGCTGCGGATGCAGAAGCAAATTCAGATAACAACGCAATGACCTGATCAGGGTCTAAATGGGTGATATCCTCATCTTGGAGGAGCATATAGTAGGAACCCTGATAATGATAAACGCTTCCCCCAGTTACATCCAGTCTGTGCAGATGTATTCCAGCTTGAATGATATCTTCAAAGTCAACGAAGGAAAACATCATCTCTTCACTCTCATCCAATGTCACTTTCAACTCCATGTAGTCTTCATCATCTTCTAAGTCTTCCGACTCAGTTCGCGTGACCACGACGAGCATACCCTGCGCTTGTAATAAATATACCTGCACAAGTAAAACTCCCGTAAGCTCAACACCGAGTTCAACACCTGCATCATACATCATATCACTGAAAATCCTATGGACACGGGGCAGGTCGCTCCATAATTCATCGCGTGACAACCCTCTGTCCATAAGATCATCAAAGGTTAGGAAAATTTTAAACTTCTCATTGGTCATTCTCTCTATTCGCACATGATCGCCCCCCTGTCACAGTCTGTGTTATCTTTATCTTATGATGGCTTATGCGAATATGGCACCATTTTTCAAATTATATATGACCCAATCTTACAGGGGCAAACATTTTTAAGCGATTCTTTACTTTTCTTCAGCCAGCCAGGCATCCCACTCCGATTTATTGTTTCCAACTTCAAAAGGTCGTACACGTTCCTTTTCTGAAGGAGATAAGCTGTGATAGGCATATCCCCCCAGACCAATTTTCAAGTCAGGGAACGAATCCTGTAGAGATTCTGCCATCTTAAGGGAGGCGGGTACATTCCTTTTTAGAGTACAAGACATGAATAAATAGGTAGGGTCGACTTCTCTGATGACCGTATCCATATCTTTAGGAATAATGCTCTGTCCAAGGTATATGACGTCATAGCCTTTGCGCTTAAGGTACAGGGCAAAGATCAACAGCCCAAGTTCATGACGCTCTTCGGGACCACAGACCAATAAAGCCTTAGGTAAAATCGGTTCAACAGGAATGGATAACAACATCATCCCCATCCTTGACCTTAAGAAATGGCTGGCAAAGTGCTCATGAGCACTTGTAATCTTGTTTACCTCCCATAAATCTCCCACCTTCATCAACATAGGGCCGATGATATCAATGGCGACTGTCTCAGGGGTAAATAAACTGAAAGAGTGATCCATGATTCTTTGAGCTTCCTGTTCGTTAAAGGATAATAATGCTTCGATCAAATCATTACTGATGGAATCAAGCTGATTCGTGTCAACAACATTATTTCCACCTGATGTGAAAGGATCACTGCTTTCCAGTAAGGAAACGGCTTGAGAAATGGTAAAACCTTTATCTACTTTTTCCATCAACCATTTTAATATTTTAATATGTTCATCCGTATATAACCTATGTCCCGCCTCATTCCTCGTCGGCCTGATCATGCGATACCGTCGCTCCCATGCTCTGAGCGTGCCAGGTTGAATGCCAACCATTTGTGAGACGGCTTTTATGTTGTATTTCGGTTTCGTACTAGCCATTGGACGTTCCTCCACTATTTGGATTTACATCCATTATAGCCGAACCTATTTTCTTGTGTAAAATTTGTATACTTTTTTTAATACTTTTGCAAAACTTTCAGTCTTCATTCACTACTGTGATGATATGACATTCAGCTTTTGTCCCCAGCCTAAGTGGAAGCAATGTCGTTCCATATCCTTCACTGACCAACAATGGTTTACCATCCTTTTGGAACCATCCTCCACTCGTAAACGGACCTAAACCGAATATTCGTATCTGTCCTCCATGGGTATGCCCGGTCAAAATAAGGTCATACATTTCACGATCCTTTTCATTCATGTTGTAAAAAACATATGGATCATGGACACAAAGGATTTGAAATGGGTAACGCTCTTTCAAATGATACATTTCTCTTCTAGGTTTCATAAAATAAGGGTCTATCCCGGTGAGGGCTACTTTTCGGTTATTGGATAGACTTACGATGTCATCAGTATTGGATAAAGTAACGATTTCATTCCCTTCTAAAATCTTGACTAAATCTTCCCCGATCAATTCACGGTCGTTGTTTCCAGGAATGAAATAAACCGGCGCCCCCCACTCCTTCAAAACCTTTAAATTTTCCTTAAGCCTTGATATAGATGTTCGTTTATCAACTAAGTCTCCACCTATGATCACAAGATCGGCATCCTTGACTTCATTCATTGTTCGGGGCCGGAGGGCTCGGTTATGGATATCAGAAATAAAAAAAATGTTCATAGGTTGTTCGTATGGATACTCAGCAGCTTTAATGGTTTTTCTATTCACCTGATCGCTTTGAGCCTTGTGCACCATATAGATGAACATGACCAAACCTAAGATTAGTGTGATTACTACTACTCCAAGCCACATATGTGCCGCACCTCTTAAAAAATTTGTAAATTTTATCTTACCATACTTTGTCAAACACAAAAAAGCCGACTCCTCTCAACTTCATTAATAAGGAGTCAGCTATCTGCTCTGTGCTCTCTCAACACAGAAGTTTCTTATAGGAGCAATGCCTTTTAAGAATGAGATGTAATAAAGATCAATAAGCAGGCAGGTATTTCATTAGAAAGTCCTTTTGCTTATAAAATAACATCAACACACGCCCGAAGGGACCTGTTTCTTAAACCTCTTTGACACTCAGGATACGGAAGCCTTCTTTTTCAAGCTTCTTTGTAAACTGTTTGATATTATCATTTTTCTCGACTTTCAACACGATCCTTCTTGCCAGTTTATCTGTTTCGTCAAAAGTCGCAAGCGAAATGACATTTTCGTGGTGACTCTTTATGATATTCCCTAGTCGCTCAATTCTTCCTGCAGATTCTTCTGAAGTGAAGGCGATACGCACTCCCTTCTTCTTCGTTCCGAATGCGCTTTGGAATTGTTCTATGACATCAAAACGGGTCACTAAACCTTGAAATTTCCGATTGGAGTCTGTAACGGCTAAAACAGGAAAACCTTTGAATAAAGGGAGTGTCCGTTCAAATACTTCTTCGTCATGAATATAGTAATCCGGATGTTCGCATACATCCCCTGCAGTCGTTTCATTCAAAAAGGCATCTTTATCTGAGTTTTCACTTTTAAAGAACGCTCGATAAATGATCCCCTTAGACACCATCCCTACAAAGATGCCATTATCAACTACAGGCATCGCTTCAATATCATTCTCTTCAAGAACTTCCAAAATATCCTTCAACACCTCACCCTTTTGAGCTTTATAGGATTTGTGTGCTGGTTTCATAATCCCTTTAACAAACATACATTCACCTCTCTATAGTCTATTCCTCTTATTATTTCTCCATCTATGGAAAGGATTCCTTCTTAAATCAGAGATCAAGTTGAGGTCTATGTTAGGTGCCCTTTCTTAAAGAAAAAACCGAATTCTCATATAAGGAATTCGGCTAGTCTGAAGAGTTCTGTTCCACTGTAACTTCTTCATGGAGGGGTTGTTTTTCGCCTGATACTGGTTCGGGGTCCAACTCTTTGATCCAATCATCCCAGTAGTTGTAGGAAAGAATCATACAAACGAGTAAGATAAAAACAAAAAATAAAAAACGAAGCCAGATGGTGCTGGGCTTCCTTTTTGTTTTCTTTTTAGTAGACTTCTGCGCATGCAGTTCACTACGCGGAGGGAGGTCAAGTACACTCGTCTCCCCCTCATTATTCTCTGAGCTATTCCAATCCTCGTGATGGATTTGTCGCTGTAATTCTTCTCCCATCTGCCCCACCCCATTTTCCAAAGCGTATCCATAAAGCTAAAAAGAAATCAATGATAAAGTGAGAAGTGATCGTAACCATCAAATTACCAGTTATTTCATACACATACCCAATAAAAAAACTAACAAAGAGGACTGAAACCAAAAGAACGATTTTTTTCAAATACCGGATATGCATGATGGCAAAAAGCAGGCTGGCTGCAAAATAACCGAACTCTGTATGAAGAACTCCGCGAAACAAAACCTCTTCACAAACAGCAATCAGAAGTGTAATTCCGAAAATACTTCCAATCGATTGGTTACGAAAGACTTTTTCATTGATTCCCCCATCGTCGTAATACTTCTTAGGTAAACTATACACCAGAATTATGTCGATGAGAAGAACAATCAGCCCGGGGATGCATCCATACCAAAACCATTGATGCAGGGAAAATTGAAATAAACGTCCCCAATCACTCCAAAAGGAATCAAACAAAATCAAACTACCGAAAACTGCCAGCAAAATAAAAATCAGTTGACTGATAATTAACTGAACAGTAACCTGCCGGTCGGTCATTTCATGGATAAGATCGGCTTGGCTTTTACGCGTCATAAGATCCCCCCTGACCGAAAACCGCTTTCAGCCGGTCTTCCCAAGACTGAGAGATATAGGAAACCTGATTTTCTTTGAAACACAACTCCTCCACCTTGAATCCGCACGCGTCACAACAGACAACAGATGGTTCGCGAACATGCTCTTGAAACGAACGGTATAGGCTTTCTCTGCGGCAGCCTGATTGGTGGATCCATTGCAATATTTCTGTCAATTTATTTTGTTTGTATGTCCAGCGCTCTTTCATGAATCGGACAATTTCCTGCTGGATTTCAGCTGATGAAGGGTCCATGATCAATGCTCTACCTTCCACAATTCCATATTTTTCATACTGGAACTTCATGAAGCTCCATTGAGACTCCGAAAGTTCCATTTCAGCTGAAAAAGCCGAATCCTCAGGTAAATTCGTCCCATCTTTCCAATATGATCGAAGTGCACGACTGACTTTTGATACGTCTGTTTCTTCAGGTAGTTCACTTTGAATCAACATTTGGGGTAAGTAGTGATCTTTTGGAGTGAAAAGTACAAGACTTGCGCAAGGCTCCCCATCCCGACCTGCTCGTCCGACTTCCTGGATGAACGACTCAAGTTGTGGCGGAAAATGAAAATGGATGACCAGTCGAATATTCGGCTTATCCACTCCCATACCAAAAGCACTCGTACAACAAATGACGTCCAGTTGGTCATTCATAAATTGTTGCTGCACAAGCACACGATCCGTCTGTTCCATTCCACCATGGTAAAATGCTACCCGCTGCTGTACTTGATCCTGTAAGGCGAAAGCAACTTTTTCAGCCCATTGGCGACTTGAAAAATATATCATTGTTGGAGCAAAGTTTTGTTTGAGGACGTCTACAATACGTGTGATCTTATCTTCGGGGTCAGGAAATTGCTCCACAGCGAAACTGATATTTTTCCTATCCATTGGATATACGTGGGGTTTCATATCAGGGCAGTCCAATTTAGCAATGATATCTTTTTGCACTTCAGGTGTGGCTGTTGCACTCAGTGCCAATACTGGCGGCCTATTCAAGTCCTTGATCACTTGATCCAATTTCAAATAATCCGTCCTGAATTCATCTCCCCACTGCGAGATGCAGTGAGCTTCATCAATGACAAACAAATCCACCTTAATGGAATGAAGTGATTGTTTGACCCAATCATTTTGCAGCATTTCAGGTGAAAGGTAAATCAATGAAAATTTATTTAAGTTTTTCATCGCTGCCAGCCGTTCTTCCCTGTCCATAAAGCTGTTCAAAGCTGTCACTGACTTGAACCCCGAAGCTCTCAACTGCTTTACCTGATCAACCATTAAAGAAATAAGAGGCGAGACAACAATAGTGACACCGGATAAAAGTATCGATGGTAATTGATAACAAAGTGATTTTCCAGTTCCGGTCGGCAAAATGCCCAGCACGTCTCTTCCATCCATTATATCTTTGATGATTGCTTCCTGCCCATCCCGAAACTCGGAAAAGCCGAAGTTTTCTTTTAAATGCCGGGTTAAATCATGCGTTTGCATAAGGGTTTCCTTTCTCTACGTTCATTTGATGCTTGGCTAATGCCAGGCGGATTTCAAAGTAACTGAATCTTCCTTCAAGCTCTTGGTTGATATGTCTTAATCGTTGTGTTTTGAGCCTATCAGCTGTGCTGACGATTGTTTGTTGATCCTCACTTGATAAAAATTGATCAATCGAAAATTGAGGGAGGACCAAAGCTGCTTCAACAATATGATCCTGAATCGTACTTTCTTTCAAACGGCGCTTTCTTGTAATCGTTTCAATTGTCATTCCTTGTTCGATGTATCGATAAGTCCTTTTAGCAGAATCAGTAATTAACTTTTGAGCATCTAATCCAGAAACACATAAAGTTAAAGCAGGATAATCCCCTGGATTCTTCTTCACTTCCTGAAAAATGTGATAATACGTATGCTGCAGGCAGATATCCACATCTTCAACCGTCAACGAAAATTTTTCTTTCAATTGTTCTCTCGTCATCCCGATCACTTCTGCTCCTGTCAGACGGTAAGCGAATAATTCAGCTTCGACCGGGCTCAATTTACTGAGCAATGTATGAACTTCATTGTGGATCGAATGAATCCATTTTGATGTGTCTTTTTTAGTAGACAGATAGATTTGTTTCACCATACGTTGGGTTTTAGGATGATCGACCAATGGGATAAACCCATTATTCCCCCGACCGATATTCGTCCACGTTTGTATCAACAAACTGACACGCCTTTGGAATTCCTCCACCATCCTGTGACTCTTCATACCGTCAAAACTTTTGAATTCCGGTCCGTCATAACGAGCAAGGTATTCCTTACCTTTTTCCGTCAATACAGGAAATGCATGATTTACAACAATGATTAAGTCTTTTTGTTTTAACTGTACACATCGATGTTCCAACTGTTCACGACCTAAGTGACTATAGATACCGAAAAATTGGTCAAGCCGATACCCACGTGCATCCTGCATTGTTTGAGAGGAGCGTTTACCTGTCAATAAATTGAAAATTCCGGAGATCGTCCTCTCTCCTTTCAACTGATGAACACAGGTCAATAGAATCCAATTAAACAACAGGCTCACTCCTTTCTATCATTAGGGTTAGTTGTTGAAAAGTTATAGGGAGAGATTTACAATAGCTATGTACCAATCCATAATCGAACCTGTTCAACTTGAGGCGTAACTATAAGGAGGTTCATGACTCATGGCAAAATACACAATGGTCGATCAGGATACATGCATCGCTTGTGGCGCATGCGGAGCAGCCGCCCCTGACATATATGATTACGATGATGAGGGGATCGCTTATTCCATTCTGGACCAAAACAAGGGAAACTATGAAGTTCCTGATATATTAGAAGAAGATATGGAAGATGCTTTTGATGGATGCCCGACTGATTCCATCAAAGTTGCTGATGAACCATTTGACGGTAATCCCTTAAAGCATGAATGACCAGATGATCCCCCATGTTGGGGGATCATTTTTGTGACAGTTCCTCAAACCTGATTTTAGCTTCCTCTTCATCAAAAGTTGAGAGCCAGCGGTGATAGGATTGATCTATGATTCTGAAATGCTTGCTCAAAACATTTTGCTGAAGAATGAACTCCTCACTTTCAGCAATCAATGACCACCATACTTTCCCACCCATCGTTTTCCCACGAGGACGCTCGACTTGATGATGAGCAATGGTTTCAGGTATTTCCAAGGGTGCATCCCCGAGTAACCCTTTCAACACTTCACTATCCTGGAATAAAGCACATACCGCAACGACTGTCGTCCACCCTGCAAGTGTACGTTCTTTTTCAATTTGGACCAATGTTTTCTTTGAAAGTCCCAGGACCTCTGCCATTTGATTTTGTGTGTATCCATACTCTACACGAATCAATTTCATCTTCTCAGAAATTTTTTCTCTTAATTGATCTTTATCCATCTTGGACCGCTCCTTTATCTCGTCCTTTATATAGTAACACGAGAAGGAGTGCATATGAAAAGAACTCCCACCCCGGCAAGGGGAAGGAGTTCCATTTTGTTAATGCTTACATCAATCAAGGGGAGTTTTCGTTCATAATCGGATTCGCTGCATTTGGAACTTCCACAAGACCGCTCAAATCATAAAACCCAATCCGATTTTCTAACGGTTCAAATGATACTTGGCTGTAACCATGTATTTTTGCAGTCATAAGAATCGCTTCCACCATCGTAAGCAACTGTTGATCATTTTTCCATTGTTCGTGTTCAAAATCCAAAACAAGAGTATCTCCATCGCTTGTAATTTGAGTAAACGTAACATGTGCGGGAACGGAAGAACTCAAATATTTCTCGGAACGATCCACTTTCATTTCATTTAACGCCTGCTCAATGGATCCGATTTTCAATTCTACAGGGGCTAGAAAACGTCGTTTATCTTGACTGAATTGATATATTACATACGCATATTTCTTGTTATCTATAGGCTTCAACTGATCCAACATTCCATAATTCCCAAGATCTACTTTCGATCCATTTTTCGTTCTAATGGAAATTTGAGTCAAGTTCTCAGGTTGAAGCTTCCAACGTATGGTCTCCACAAGCATAGTAGCGGCAGTACTGCCACTTACTGTGAAATTTTCGGGAAAAATCACTGTAGCTGTTTCAGACTCGGAGTCCACTTCAAAAGTCAATTCAGAGAGATCGATGTTACTTAGACCGGCCTCCTCTAAAGAGATGTCGGAAGCCTCCAAACCAGGTCCTAAAGTCAAAGGAATGACTACTTCAGCGTTCATTCCGGTATATGCCTGAAAGGACACATCCTCTATGGGCTTGTGCATTACCATTTGTTCGAATTGCAGGCTTGAGTCTGACTCAGCGGTAGAGAATTCATTGGGAGAATTGGATTTAGTAGAAGCTCCTTCTTCACCAGCTCCTGATTCTTCTTCAAACTTCGGAAGTGGAGGGTCCTCCTCTGTGACTTCTGGTTGATTTGATGATTCTCCTGTAAGTCTATCCGCACTTTCAAACTGTGGTTGGTTGGCAGAGTTGAAGACCATCGGGACAACGATCACTAATACCGCCAATACAGCAGCTGTCGCTACACCCGGCATGATCCAAGGAGCGAATTTACGCTTCGATTTATTGACCTCAGGTTGAATAGAGCGGTATAAATCATGTTTAGACTGACGATCTTCAACTTTCGGCATATCTTTTAGAATGTTTTTCAATTCTTCGTCTGAATACGATTTACGCTTCACGCTGCACTCCCCCTTGATCCTGGCTAGATAGCATATCCCTCAATGATTTCATACCTCTATGCTGGGTCGTCTTCACTTTACTCTCGCTCCAATTCAATATTTCTGCCGTTTCATGTATGGACATGCCTTGAACAAATCTTAATATGATTACACTCTTTTGATCCATCGTACATTTTCCCAAAGCTTGAAAAACTTCTTTCATTTCATCATTCTGAACAGCTATTTCTTCAGGAAGGGAGTCATGATCCTGGATTTGTTCGCCCCGCTCCCCCCAATCAAAAAAGTCCATCACCCGTTTTCTTTTCCTTTTCTGTTTACGGAAATAATCAATGGTGACGTGTCTCGCAATGGAAAACAACCATGTTTTTTCACTGCTTCTGCCATCGAAAGATTGGTATGATTTCATTACCTTTATATAAACTTCCTGGACTAAGTCTTGAGCCAAATCCCGATCTTTTACCATATAGATAACAAATTGATATAAATCTTGATGATACCGCTCATATATTTCGTCGAAAAACGATCTCACTACAGGTCCCTCCCTGTCATTCATTTAGTCGTTTATGTATGGAAAACGTTACACCCTTAGTTTAATATACTTTAAAGTGAATAGGGGCAATGTTTATCAATATTGTTATAAAATGCATGTGAAATCGTGCTTCAATCATGCTGTAAAAATAATAGAATGTCACTAAAGTTCCATTTATCTCTCTATCCTGCAAAGAACTTTCACGTACGAGAACCCCAAGTAGTCTGCAATAAAAAAAGGACCTTTAAGGGTCCTTTATAACTTTGGATTGTTAGAAGGCTGAATGAAACATGAGAAATTTACGCTTGCAGGCCACATTTAGTAAGTAAGATCTAAGGAAACATAGAGAACCTAATATATCGAATATTGAAATGAAATGTAAATATCCGTAGCAAAGCCTAATTATTACAATTCATCAAGTGACCCATGATCAGCATGCTGGCGTCCAATCCGTGACAGACTTCACCTGTCCAATTGGAGGCCTGCGATGGGGGACCTCCCGGCCAGGTGTGGCCTCCCCCTTTTATTGTATATTGAAGTACTTTTTCTTCACCATATCGATCATAGTAACTTGTTTTACAAGCAGAGCACTCATCTAGAGACTCTTCCTTTTTTTTCAATGCTTTTTCACCCCAGGAAGCTGCAAACAACTCCGTTGTAGAGTCTGCTGAGTTCAATTGATCAATTTCATAATCATCAGTATAAATACCATCAAAAGGTACGATTGGATCCGCTGTCCCCATAAAAAATACAAACGGCATAGGTTTTATCCACTCACAACCTTCAGCTATCTCTTGGACAATCGGGCCTGCGACACCCCCGACCCCAGCAAAAACCTCCTGACACTCCACACCGAGACGGCAGCTGAATGCGGCACCATTCGAAAATCCTGTGGCATAAACCCGCCTCTCATCCAGTGGATAATACGATTTGAACCAATTAATGATTTCAAGTGTAAACCCGACATCATCAATTCCATTCTGGTAAGAGGCATTTTTTGATCGCCCTTCGTTCCACTGTTTCGTCATTCGCTGCTCAGCATCAACTTGAATTGCTTCAGGAAATACGTAGATGGCCGGATATGTATACATCTGTTTATGAAAACGTGATATCTTCATATGGTGTCTGGCACTGCTGCCGGCTCCATGGAAACAAAAAACCAATGGCAGGGGGTCTGATGGATCCTCCGGCGAAAAGTAATAAAAGGTTCGATTTTTATTTTGGTGTATGATTTCCTGCATTTTGATAGTATCCATGACTGCCCTCCTATCGATTCTTTATAATGATTTGATCAAGATACTCTGTTTATTTTTCTGCCATAACACTTAAAAATAGTGCTTTTATACTTTCCGTAAAACTCATCATCATTACTCTGTTTTTGAAGAATTGGTTTTCAAATTTCTTGTGAATAGAAGCCGATTGCAAGGTTCTATCCTAGAGCCCTTTGTTTGTATTAAATATAATCCCATGATTGAACTACTTTGATGATTCACAGGCATTCATGTCATTTCAACAAACATGTAATGAGGGTTTTCGATATATTCTATAAATTGATTTGTAAACGCCACTGATTGTGATCCATCCGCTACACGATGATCGAAAGTCAGGCTGATATTCATCATTTCTCTGATTACAATTTCATCGTCGACAACAACCGGTCTTTTCTTTGTTTTATGAAAAGCCATCAAGCCGACTTCCGGGAAATTCAAAATCGGCGTCGCTCCCGTACTCCCTAATGGTCCCACATTGCTGATAGTGAAAGTACCACCATTCAATTCATCTGCGGACAGGCTGTTTTGCTGAGCTTTTTCAGTTAAAGTCTTCATCTGTTGATGGATCTCAAGTAAGGAAAGTGATTCTACATGCTTTAACACCGGTACAATTAAGCCTTCTTCTGTCGCAGTAGCAAGTCCAATATTATACGTCTGTTCAATCTTTATTTCCTCCTGCTCTTCATCTAATTTTGAATTAAAAACAGGGTGTTGCTTTAAGGATAATTGCAAAGCCTTAATAAAGAAAGCAGCTGCTGAAACCTTTTTTCCTCCCATTTTGTCACTGCCAGTTTTTAGATGATTGGTCAAATTTAACAATTCCGTCATGTCCACTTCATCAAAGTGGGTAACATGAGGAGCGGTATACAACGACTGCGTCATTTTTTTTGCAATTTGCTTTCGCCGCCCACGGAATGGAATGGTTTCTACTCCCTTTTCTGCTTCCTTAACAGGAGTATTTGAGACGGCGTTTCTATCTGCCTTTGGATGTTCATCATATTCTTTGTTCTCTAAGTAAGAGAATATATCCTCATCAATGATTCTCCCCCCTTTACCTGAACCTTCCACCTTTTCAATATCTACGTCGTGTTCCCTGGCAAGCCTTCTAGTATGAGGTGAGGCTTTCACTCGGAAGATTGGGGATTTACGCTTTTGGACAGGTTCACCTTCAGACTTTCTTTCACCCTCTTTTTTCTCAGTCTTCAACGTCAGGATCGTGGTCCCTACTTCTATGACATCTCCAGGTTGGAACATGATTTCTTCTATGATTCCTTCAGCCGGAGCAGTAAGCTCAGCCGTCATTTTGTCGGTTTGAACTTCCAGAAGCGGGGCGTCATTTTGAACGCGGTCCCCTTTGTTTACGAAATAATTCAAAATTTCAGCCTCGTGCATCCCTTCCCCGATATCATGCAATTTAACTTCCACGATTAGTCCCCCTTAGTACGATAATGTCGTTTTTACAGCGTATTGAATTTTTTCCATACTCGGCAGATACTCTTGTTCAAGAGAGTACACAGGCACTGGTGTATCAAAACCTGTGACCTTTTGTATGGGAGCTTTCAAATAGAAAAATGACGTATCATTGATGACCGAGATGATATCGCCGCTCAATCCCCCGCTCTCAGGAGCTTCATGGACTATGACTACACGCCCGGTCTTTTTCACAGATTCCTCAATCGTATCTTTATCAAGTGGATAAAGGGTGCGTAAATCGATTACATCACAGGTAATCCCAAGTTTTTCTTCCAAGGGTGCTACAGCCTTCATCACGTCTCCCACCATAGCTCCCCATGTCAGCAGAGTTACATCCTCTCCGTTTTTGACATACTCTGCCTTTCCTAATTCGACAGTATATTTGTTTTCGGGCACCTCGACTTTTGTAGAACGGTAGCATCTCATCGGCTCCAAAAAAAGTACAGGATCCGGATCTTCAACACTTGCAATCAACAATCCCTTTGCATCGTAAGCATTTGAAGGGACGACGACTTTCAGACCGGGGATATGCGTAAACATCGCTTCAGAACTATCTGAATGAATTTCCGGAGCTTTTACACCAGCACCATAAGGGGCGCGAATCACGATTGGACACGTAAAACGCCCTTTCGATCTCTGACGCATCCGGGATGCGTGAGTCATAATTTGATTGAATGCTGGATAGATGAACCCTAAAAACTGCATTTCAACGATCGGCTTGAAACCATTCACTGATAATCCGATGGAAGTCCCCATAATACCGGATTCCGCAAGAGGAGTATCAATGACTCGTTCTTCACCGAATAATTCAATTAACCCTTCAGTCGCTCTAAAGACTCCTCCATTTGTACCAACATCTTCTCCTAAAACGAGTACGGACTCATCTTCTTCGAGCATCGCTTTCATTCCATCTGTAATCGCCTGAACCATCGTAAGTTGTTTTATTTGCACTGACGTAGACATCAGTCGCGTCCCCCCTTTACAGCCAAATGATGTTTCCTTTGTTGTTCAAGCTGCCACGTTGGATCTTTAAAAATATGAGAGAATAGATCGTCAATATCAGCTTTCGGCATGCCCTCCATATTATCAACTGCACCTGAAATTTCTTCAGAAATCTGATCTTCAATTTTCGATAACCAATCTTCATCCCAAACGTTGGTGTTCTTCAAATAAGTTTCAATTCTTAATAAAGGATCCGTCGTTCTCCTTCTGCTGTCACTTTCCGTTTGATCGCGATACCTTGTGGGATCATCCGCTGTCGTATGGGCTCCGTAGCGCCAAGTAACAGCCTCTATCAATGTAGGCCCCTCTCCGCTTCTCGCTCTCTCAACAGCTTTTTTCGTCTCTATATAAACAGCTGCGATATCATTTCCATCTATACGGATACTCGGTATATCATAGGCAAGTCCTTTTTGTGCAATGGTTTTAGATTTCATCTGTTTCTCTATCGGTACACTGATGGCATATCCATTGTTTTGGTTGAAGAAGACTACCGGCACATTGAAAACGCTTGCAAAATTGAGTCCCTCATGGAAATCTCCTTCAGAAGTTGCCCCATCACCGAAATAAACGAGGGAAACGTGATTTGTCCCCTTCTTCTTCTCAGCCCATGCCACCCCTGTGGCGTGCAGGATTTGGGAAGCAATAGGGACAGCGGGTGGAAAGATGTTTTTGTCTTCAGGCGGGATGGACCCTTCTATCCGTCCTACCCAATACGCTAATAAGTTCTGCATAGAATGGCCGAATGTCAATGTAGCTGCATGGTCCCTGTAGGTAGGAAAAATCCAATCTTCTTCTTCAAGAGCTAAAGCACTCCCTACTTGTGCAGCTTCCTGACCTTCAAAGGGTGCGTATGTACCCAATCTTCCTTGGCGTTGTAATTTGATACATTTACGATCCAAAAGACGAGCCCGCAGCATCTTCTCATACAATTGCTGTAACAATGCAGGTGTCATTTCTTCTTCGAATTCGCTTTGTGTAAATACTCCATTTTCATTGATGTATTGAACAATTGGAAACTGATCGATCATTTTCATCTGTCACCATCCCTTTCACCAGCACTTAAATTTCTGAACAACCATATAAGGTAATTATTAACAACACTTCAATTGTAGATTTATCAGAAATTTCACTCAAGTACAGGCGTTAAAGCGCAACAATATTAACGTGGTAAAAGTAGGGAATTATAATTATTATTCGAAACAAAAAAGGTCTCTTCAAAATTGAAGAGACCTTTTGTTGAATTCTTTTATGCATCTGCACTTCTGATTGCCGGCTTGAGACCATTTCTTTTTTTATATTGCTGGAATAAAGGTCCGAGGACTGTAGCCAGTACAAAGATGAAGGCTGAGTTTGAAAGTGCATGATTGATATCGAATGGCAGCCCTGCCAGATAATACGCCAAAAAAGGCTGTCCAAAAGACCGCATCGTCAATGATATGACCAGTCCAAAAAATAATCCACTTACAAAGCCATACACACTGAGCCCCCATACAGGCAGTCTCGACCAATACTTCCCTAAAATACCTGCTCCCAAGCCAATAAGGGCCCACGCAATGATCTGCCAAATTGTCCATATTCCCATCCCCAACAACATGTTCGATACGAATGTTGTAAGGACAGCCATGAGAATACCTGCAACCGGGCCCAGCCAAAAACCGGTCAAAATAATAATGGCAGTCACTGGCTGGACGTTTGGAATTTGGGATAAAGCGATTCGGCCCGCAATCGCAAGGGCTGCCAGCATAGCTATCAATGTAATTTTATACGTATTCATCAACCATCACTCCCAAGAGTGGTAATCAAAAACGATCACATCACCCTGCTCGAGTTGATATTCATTTGCTCCGACCATTGCTTCTTCTCCATTGATGGTGTACATCCAAGCCATCTTCTTCTCTTGGTTCATAGATATACCTTCAATTTCATTGATGAATCCTTCTGATTCTTCAACATCGAAGTTCTCTTTCATCAGTTCCATTAATGTCGATCCTTCTTCAACAGAAATTTCCTGGTCCACAAGTTTCTCTTCTCCATTTTGTTTAGTGATTTTCACTACAACAGAAATCTCTTCTTTTTCCTCTTGTTGGCTGGCACTTGCCTGGCTGCCATCTTGCTGCACTGTTCCGCACCCGGACAATACCCCTCCTGCTAATAATACGGACAACAGTAAAACATAAATCTTCTTCATGACGATTCCCATCCTTTCTTACAAGATTCTGCTTACTAGAAAGGACGTAAGGACAACTACGGTTATGCTATGTGACCATCAAAAAAAGCCCACCCATGAAATAGGGCGAGCTTAAGACAAACCAGATGGGCATATGTTCAACGTAAACCGATCGGTTGTCTCAAACGCTCAATCCCCGAAGCATTGAAACATCGGACCAGGCAGGTCTACTGACTTGTGCGTCACTCTACTAAGATTCCTTCCCGTGCTTCGTTGCACAGTGGAACTATCTTTTCGTCTGCACATACAGTTGCGAGGACAGTTCTGGCATTTCACCAGATTCCCTATCAAGCCGAAATGGCACCTGAATCCTTTTATGAACTTCCACCTTAAAGATACATTAAATTAAGAAAATTGGCAAACTAATTCTCTTTTATATTGACCGTCCTTGGAATTCTGAACATGAATGTCGTCCCTTCACCTAGTCGGCTGTGAGCGGATATTTGACCATTGTGTGCTTCTACGATATTTTTAGCAATCGCAAGTCCGAGTCCAGTTCCCTTCTTCTCTTGAGAATCAGTTCTTTTCCTTGATTTATCCGCTTTATAAAAACGCTCAAAAATGAAGGGTAAATCTTCTTCTGCAATTCCATCGCCGGAATCTTGTACAGAGGCCACCCAATCGTCACCATCGCTTTCAATAGCAATGTCGACTCTTCCACCTGAGCCTGTATGACGGATGGCGTTATCAATTAAATTGGTAAACACCTGCTCTATACGATCCGCATCAAACGACATACGATCCAGTTCTTCATCAATAGATAGATTTACTTCAACCTCTCGTTCATCTGCAATACCATAAAACTTACGAATAATTTTATTCATATACGGCTGAATAGCCACTGATTCAATGTAAAGTTGAATATGTCCCGCCTCCATTCTTGCCAAATCCAACAGCTCATTCACAAGCCTCCCGATTCTAAGGGATTCATCATGAATGATCTGAGCCAATTCATTTTTATCTTCCTTTGATTCTGCAATATCATCGACAATAGCCTCACTGTATCCTTGCAACATCGATATCGGTGTTCGAAGTTCATGGGAAACGTTAGCTATGAAATCTTTCCGTAATTTATTCAATCGGCGTTCTTCTGTCATGTCCCTCAAGACTGCGACTGCGCCTCTAATGTTGTCATTATCATAAAGTGGAGTCATGATAATGACCCAGGACCGTCCCTGGAGAGGAACTTCGACCATGGATTCCTTCTCGTGAGTGATAACTTCTTCAAACAGTTGTTTCAACGGTTCTGGAAGAGCTTCCTTCATTTTCTTTCCTTCGATCCCATCGCCATTTTCAAAACTTTCTGCTTCCAAGTATTGTTGAGCAGGGGGATTGGAGATAAGAATTTCACCATCTCTATTCAGCGTTATGACACCGTCAGCCATAGAGCGCAAAATTCGAGAGAGCTGTTCCTTTTCTTGGTTCAATGCATTGATGTGAAACTTCAACTGACGTCCCATACGATTGAAGGCCATAGCTAATTCTCCAATTTCATCATGGGTGAGGATCGGTACTTTTTGATTGAATTCACCTTTAGCCAGTTCAAGGGCTCCTTCCCTCATTTTAATAAGGGGAGACGTGATCCTTGTGGACAGGAAGAAGGCAAATATCGTGGTCAAAACGATTGCGATTCCAGCGGACAGAAATATGATTTTTGTCGTTTGATCCGTCGTCTCTTCAATCGTATCCAGTGACTGGTATACGAACACACCTCCTGAACCATCGTTCAAAGGGGTTCCGACAACTATGACACTTACACTCTGGGGATCAAGCTCTTTTACTTTTTTTACATCATGACCCTTTTTCAAGACTTGCGAGAAATCTTCGTCCGTTTTAAACCATTCTTCTGTCAGTGGCGGAAGATGCTCGGTATCACTGCCGACCGTCACCATTTGTTCATTATCCCTTACAATGACGACTTGACTCGCAGGGTCCTTGATCCACCTGGTTGTCGTCAATAAAAGATCACTCTCTTCGTATCTATCTGTGAATTCAGTAATTCGATCCGCAGCCTGCATAAGATCCTTCTCTGCTTCGATTAAATGGTAATTTTGGAAAAACTCAAGCAGAAGTACCGTCAAAATGGTTAGAACGAGGGAAACGAGGAGAATGATCGTAAACCACAATTTCCCTACGACACTTCGCCAGAACATCAGTCTCCACTTACCTCGAATTTATATCCGATACCCCAGACGGTCACAATCATTCCGGCAGCTTTCGCAGACACCTTGCTTAATTTTTCACGTAATCGTTTCACATGAGTATCCACCGTACGCAAGTCACCGAAAAATTCGTATTGCCATACTTCTTTCAACAACTGCTCTCGATCAAATACTTTATCCGGCGATTGAGCCATATAATTCAACAATTCGTATTCCTTCGGAGTAAGAGCGACTTCTTTACCGTCAGCCGTCACCCGGTGAGCATCATTATCGATAGTCATATGAGGAAAAACAAGCACATTTCGAGCAGAGGTTTCTGTTTCCAGGAACCTTGTTGTCGAAGCACGCCTTAACAAAGCTTTCACGCGCAGCACGACCTCACGAGGACTGAACGGCTTGACGATATAATCATCCGCTCCAACTTCAAAACCTTGTACTCTGTTAGACTCTTCGCCTTTGGCAGTCAACATGATGACAGGAGTCGCTTTCTTTTCACGCAACTCTCTACAAACATCGATGCCGTCTTTACCAGGAAGCATCAAATCAAGGAGAATAACATCATAATCCTCGTTCATCGCTTTCGTAAGTGCTTCCTCTCCATCCTCTGCTTCTTCTATGAGATAATCTTCGCGTTCTAAGTACATTTTGATCAATCGACGAATACGTTCTTCATCGTCTACAACAAGTATCTTTGCCTCTTGATCCATCCTATCCAACCTCCATGATGTTAAGTGTTGAGATCTATACACAAAGGGCAGGTCGGGTAAATCCCCTCCCTGCCTTTAATAGAAATTACGCGTACGAATGCAGTCCAGAAATGACTAGATTGACGGCAATTAAGTTGAACATGATAATACCAAAACCTCCGACAGCAAGCCAGGCAGAACGGAGCCCATGCCAGCCTCTGGAAAGTCGCAGGTGAAGATATGCGGCATAGAAGAAAAATGTGATCAATGCCCATACTTCTTTAGGGTCCCAACCCCAAAAGCGGTCCCATGCTTGTTGTGCCCAGATAGAAGCAAAAATGATTGCTCCCAAGGTAAATACCGGGAACCCGATAGCTACGGCCCGATAGGAAACTTCATCCACCAATTCAGGATTAAGTTTTTTAAGTAATGGCTGAATAGCAGCCGCTACACGTTTTCTCAAAATGAGACGGACCAATCCATAAATTACGAGACCACCGAACAAGGACCAAAGGAATGTGTTCAATTTCTTTGCAGCGTCCTGCCCTCTCATCCAAGCAGGTGCTTCAAATAATGGTCCCATAGCACCTTCAGAAATCACTTCCCCATCAGCCGGACCTGCAATCGCCGGGACACCATAGGTGATTTCCGCTTGCTGTCCGTTTACTGGAGCCTGAAACTTGGCTTCATACTCCATAGCACCGAAGATGGAGGTTACCATAATGAAAGCAATGGTTGCAAACAGAACATAAATGACGAATTCAAGCCAGGATGTATGCTTAGACCTTTTAGTTTGATCGACTTGACGGATCAAGAACACTAAACCTGCTACGAAACTGACCGATAAGATCCCCTGTCCTAACGACGCCGTTGTTACATGGATGTACAACCAATGCGATTGCAATGATGGGACTAAAGGAGAAATCTCCGTAGGGAACATGCTCGCAAATGCGATGATCAAAAGTGCAATCGGCAATGCGAACAACCCGAGCAAATCAACACGGTAAATAAAGTAAAGAATGATAAATGCAAAAATCAACATCATTCCGAAGAACGTCGTATATTCGAACAAGTTACTTACAGGTGCGTGTTGACTTGCAATCCATCTCGTTATGAAATATCCAAGCTGGGTAAGGAAGCCAATGATTGTAATTGTGATTCCAATATTACCAGCAACTCTGCTTTTTCCTTTTCCCTTATCGCGAATCGTTCCTCCGAAGAAGAACGTAGCAATTAGATAGATGAAAAAAGCAGCATAAAGAAGATTACTACTTAAAGTACTCAAATCTCCCATTTCCATCCTCCTCACACATCGACATGAGCGATGCTAGTCTTTCATTTCATATTGATCGACGGGTTTTTGAATATGCGTGCCATCAATCACTTTATCAATTTCACGTCGAAGAGCAAACCAGTTTTTGTTTGTATGACCGGCAATCCAAACCCCATTTTCTTTCGGCTGCAGCCAGATCCTGCGGTGGTTCCAATACATGCCTTGGATAACGCCGATCATAAAGATCGCACCTCCAAGCCCGATGATCGGTAACGTGAAGTCTTTTTTCACCGTAAGACCGGTCACATCCCGGACATCAAAGTTTACAAGACCCAGTTTATAATCGTTCTCTCCTGTAGCATCAATGTTCATACCTATACCTAGAAAGCTAGTTTCAGGGCTGGTTTCCCCTGGAGGGTAAACATGGAAGACAAAAGCCGGGTTCTTTGGATACTTGGAAACGGATACCGGCTCCCCATCTTTCATTTCATACTCAGGGAAATAGGAATCAATGACGACACGATGACCGCTTTCCAACTCATATTCTGATTTAGGGTTTGTCAAATCGACTGTGAATTCTCCATAGTTGGAGTCCTCATTCTCCTTATCATGAATTTTAAAAGTCATTTCCTTGAATTCATTCAGCTGGTAACTCGCCTGATACAAAGCGTAATCATCAAACTTAATGGGATGGTTCATCTTTGCAGAAGCTGTCTTTACTTCTTTCAGCTCTGGTTCTTTTCCAGGAATGAATTCGTCTGTACGTTCATAAATGACGGCATCCGTTTGATACGTTTTCGGGATGGGGCCTCCTTGTTTTTGAATCGCTTCTTTGAACCGCTCATCACTTTCATCGTATGTCTCCAGGATGAACTCCTCATTTTTCATATAATATTGACCATCAGTCCCAGGGATCATTGCCGTCTCCCCTTCACGGATCCACACAAATTCGTCCACATAGAAAAAAGGAACGAATCGAAGCAGAGAACCGATCAAAAAGATGATCAGGCCGATGTGGTTCACATATGGACCCCAGCGTGCGAAGCGGTTCTTTTCAGCAAGAATGTGTCCATTCTCTTCGTATACCTTGAATCGGTTTTTCTTCAAGTTCTTCTTGAAACGTTCTACATCGACCTGATCCGATTCGGTTGTCCCAAAAACACGTTGTTTTTTCATAAACAGCTCATGACGTTTGGGCTTTTGTTTTTTCAGTGTTTTATATAATGGGAAAAAGCGATCGATACTTGCTATCACTATAGATATACCGATCATGGCTAAAAGAAGCATGTACCACCACGAGCTGAATAAGTTATGAAAACCGAGTTGATAATAGATTTGACCGAGAAGCCCATATTGATCCCGGTAATGTGTAGCTGCATCGACGTTTGGCGGAATATACATTTCCTGTGGAAGTATAGTTCCAACAGCAGATGCGATTAACGTCAGTACGATCAACCATACTCCTACTTTGACAGAGGAGAAGAAGTTCCAAATCTTATCAATAATTGTACGGTTATACGTCTGCGAGCGACGAGCACTTCCGTCGTATCGCATATTCAGCAATTCTTTTTGGTCATTACCATCAATGTGCTGATTTTTTTCTATCGGTTTTCCGCAAGATTCGCAGAGTACCGTCCCTTCAGGGTTGATATGCCCGCATTCACAGGTTATTTCGTTCATACTAAAAACCTCACAATTTCAAGTAGACTCTACTCCTCAGGTGCAATTTCTTTCAGGTGGCCTTCAAGCTTACTTAAAGTAAGAGCGCCAGTCACCTGTTCGACGATTTCACCTTCTGGACTGATGAAAAGTGTGGATGGAATCGGTCCGATGTTATAAAGGTCCATCACTTGGCCGTTCTTATCTCGTAAAACAGGGAAACTGATATCATAAGTATCCATGAATCTTTTGACGACTAAATCCGTCGAATCCAAGTTCACCGCGAGAATTTCCACGCCTTTTTCTTTATATTTCGGATACAACTCTTCCATATAAGGCATTTCGTCCTTGCATGGTTCACAGTACGTGGCCCAGAAGTTCAGCATAACGCCTTTCCCTTCCAGATCACTGAGCGTGATCGTTTCACCTTCCGAACCGAACCTTTCCAATTGGAAGTTCGGGGCTTGTTCTCCTTTTGCAACGACGGACTTGTCATCTTTGCTGTTGGATATCAATGCGAAAACGACAAGGCCTACCATTACTGCAAGCATAGCCGTCCGGAAGATCAATCGTTTTTTCTTCTTTTTCAAGGTTTTTTCATTCATTTCATTTCACTCCCAAATCATTATAACATTGTTTGGAAACGGAAAATTTGAACGTTATTTAACATTTTCTTCAGCCATTTCTCGAAGGACTTTCACTTCATGCGGCTTCAAAGGACGGTATTCGCCTGCATTCATCCCTTTTAAGTCGAGGGATCCATATCTTTCACGTTTCAATTTATCAACTGGATAACCCAGGGCATCGAACATACGACGTACCTGTCTGTTCTTTCCTTCATGAAGAATGACTTGGACGATGGCTGTATTCTTTTTTCCGTCTGTGGACATGATTTTGGCATGCACCGCTTTCAAATACTCCCCGTCTACAGTCATTCCTTTCTTTAACTGCTGTAATTGCTCTTTCGATGGAATTCCTTTTGTTTTAGCTACATACACCTTGTCCACTTCATGCTTCGGATGCATGAGCATATTTGCAAACTCACCATCATTGGTCAAAATAATCAAACCTGACGTATCGTAGTCGAGTCTGCCGATAGGGAAGATTCGCTCTTTTACTTCCGGAAGATAATCAGTGACGACTTTTCTTCCTTTATCATCACTCACACTAGAGATGACACCTCGTGGTTTGTATAACAAATAATACACGGGCTCTTCCTTATCAATCGGAACTCCTTCCACTTCCACATCGTCATTTTTACTCACTTTCGTTCCCAGTTCAGTGACGACTTTTCCGTTCACCGTCACCTTTCCATCCAGGATCATTTGTTCCGCTTTCCTCCTTGATGCTACACCTGCGTGTGCAATCACCTTTTGTAGTCGTTCCATTTTCGCCATGAAACCTCACCAACCTTTTATTAATTCGATCATTGTTATAAGTATGCCCATATACAACAGCAAGCCACGCTGATCCTATTCAGCGCGGCCGCGAACTCATCTACATTATACACACTTCGATTCTATTTGAACAAAAAAATCACCCTATTATCCGAATAGGATGATCACAATGATGATCGATGCTATTATACCAACTAAATCGGCCAGGAGTCCAACCTTTAACGCATCTCCCATTTTTTTAATTCCGACAGCTCCAAAATATACTGTGATGATATACAGTGTGGTATCCGTACTCCCCTGCATGACTGATGCCAACTGGCCGATAAAAGAATCCGGTCCGAAAGTCCGGATCAACTCCGTCGTCATACTTAAGGCTGCTGCACCTGAAATAGGCCTGATGAATGCGAGAGGTAAAATATCCGCAGGAATTCCTACCAATGATAAAAGCGGCTTGAAAATGCTTAGTATCGCTTCCATAGCTCCTGAAGCCTGAAAGATTGCAATGGAAACCATCATTCCTAAAAGGAACGGGAGCAGTGATATCGCTATATGGAGCCCTTCTTTACTGCCTTCTACAAACGTTTCATACGTAGGTACTTTCTTTAAGGTCGCCGTGACCAAAACGATCAGGATAATAGCCGGAATCATCCAAATGCTGATCATAAGCCAGACAACCGTTTTCTACGGTAATAAAAAAATCGATCAATGAGCAGTGCTGCAAAAGTGGAAATTAAAGTCGCCAAAATGGTCGCTCCAATAATGCTCGTTGGATCCTCTGATCCATATTTCATGCGGATCGCGATCACCGTCGTTGGAATTAAAGTCAATGAAGAGGTATTGATAGCCAGCAATGTGATCATGGATCGGCTGGCTTCTTCTGACCCGGAAAGCCGCTTCAACTCCTTCATCGCTTTCAAGCCCATAGGTGTAGCGGCATTCCCCAAACCGAAAACATTCGCCGTCATATTGGATAGGATGTATCCGAGGGCTGGATCATTTTCAGGTATATCTGGAAAGATTTTTTTTACAAATGGACGGAACACCTTCGCCAGGGCGGCAAGAAGCCCCGCCTCTTCTGCTATTTTCATCAAACCAAGCCAGAAAATGAGCACGCCAGCCAGACTTAAAGTAATCATAATCGCTTCATCCAGAGTGGAAAAAATCGCTTTATTGACTTCCTCCATCGTGCCGTTGAATGCAGCGAAAACAATCCCTGTCACCGCTAATAATGCCCAGATCAGGTTGACCATGGCGCCACCCCCATCAACCGGCCCATAAATCGTTTTATATCTGTAAAAATTGAAAACTTCGGACGTTCGCTCCACACCGGGGTCTCAAGAACAGGTTGTTGTCCGATCATGTATTGTGTAATTCCTGCAATATCACTATCCTCTGACGATCTATAAAAGCTCGCTTTCAGTGATTCCCGTTCATTCAATGTCAAAGGATAATAGATGTCACGAGGAAGATAAAATTTTTCTCCGTTCACTTTCAAAGTACCTTCACTCTGCAGTTTTACACTTTCAAAGTTTTTGAACCCCCACTCATACATCTGCATATGGTCGTTCCAGTCATCAGGCGCATTCAGAGTGACAGCAATCAATTCCATCCCATCTTTCTCTGCACTGCTGACCAGTGTCCGACCTGCTTTCTTGGTAAAGCCTGTTTTCCCTCCATTGGTCGGCTCATAATACCGGGTAAGAAGTTTGTTTTTGTTTCCCCATGCATAATCCCTGTTCTCGGATCGATATTTTTCTGCACCCGTAACTTCCCTGAAAGTCTTGTTTTTCATGCTGTAAGCCATTAATAGCGCAAGATCATAAGCGCTGGAATAGTGTGTTTCACCATCAAGTCCATGAGGATTCTCAAAATGACTGTCATTCATTCCCAGCCACGCCGCTTTTTCATTCATCAGTTGAGTGAATCCCTCTACACTACCACCGACGTGTTCTGCGATTGCAACGGCAGAATCGTTGCCTGAACGAAGCATTAATCCATAGACAAGGTCTTTTAATGGAATTTTTTCTTTTTCTGTCAAATAGATGGAGGAGCCTTCGGTATAAACAGCCCTTCGGCTCACTTTCACTTTTTCATCCAGTTTACCGGACTCGATTGCGATGATCGCTGTCATGATTTTCGTTGTGCTTGCTATTAAAGTAGAATGATAGGCTTCTTTTTCATAGAGAACTCGTCCAGAAGCAGCATCCATCAATACTGCATGTGCAGCCGAAACAGAAATCCCCGGGTTCGCCCCTACTTGCTGGGTCCAGCCTATAGGCAGGAGTAAAATAATGACCAAGAATATACAAAAACTCTTTCTCAAAAGGGCTTCCTCCCTATCACATCGTTTGCTTAACTCTATGCAATGAAGTACAAGCTTATGATTTTGAGGTATAGAAGATTAAAGTGAGAACAACATTCTATTTTTTTTAACAATCTTGACACTCCACTGAGGTGTTAAATTACACCAAAAAGCCCTGGACTTTCGTCCAGGGCTTTTACAAACATGAATGCATGTTTTTCACTCTGCCGTATCATCAGCTTCTGTGAACTTCTTGAAAAACAAATCTGCTTCATCTTCGATATCTTCAGGCTCCTTCAATTCAGAAAGAGGCGGGAGTTCATCGATGGATGTCAATCCGAAATAAATTAAAAATTCTTTTGTCGTACCGAATAAGATCGGACGTCCAATCGCATCCTTGCGCCCCTTTTCCTCAATCAGACCACGGTTTGACAACGTTTGGACAGCACGATCACTTTTCACACCACGTAAATCATCGATTTCTATCCTCGTGATCGGCTGCTGATAAGCGACAATGGCAAGCGTCTCCATTGCAGCCTGAGATAACCGCGTTGAACCGGGTGCGTCAAGGAGCTGTTTATAATAGGACGCGTGTTCAGGTTTTGTAGTTAAATGTAACGTACCGTGGGAATCCATGATGGTAATTCCTCTATCCTTATCTTTATACTCTATCATCATTTCTTCGAGTATCGGTTTTAATTCTTTTTGTTCCATCTCAAGAAGGGTGCCCAGTTTCCTTTTCGTAATTCCCTCATCACCAGAGGCGAATAACAACCCTTCAATGATCGCTTTTTTTTCTTCTAACTCCATGGTGCATCCTCCATCTTATACACAATCAATTCCTCAAAGTGTTGTTGTTGAATACAAATGACATCGTTGCTTTTCATCAATTCCAGCAAAGCCATGAACGTAACAACGATGTGTGGGCGCGTCTTCTTTTCAAATAGATGCGAGAATGGCGTGCCGTCTTTTTGCAAGTCGACTTGAGAGAGAATTTCGTCCATCCGCATTTGTATCGGAATTTCGTCCCGTTTGATTTTCGTTTCTTCTTTCGTTTGTGTTTTACTGCGATGAAGCAGCTGCCCCATCGCTTGAATCATATCGTAAATCGATGCTTCACCCGGTCTGATCTCAGGTGCTTCTCCTTCAAATTCATCTTTACTCATCGGAGGACGTGTATAAATACGATTTGCATCCAACTCTTTTTGTTTCAGATCTTCGGCAGCTTGTTTATACTTGCGATATTCAATCAAGCGTCTCATCAAATCTTCTCTCGGATCTTCAACCAATTCTTCGTCATCTGCATCATCCACTGTCGGATTAGGAAGCAGCATCTGGCTCTTAATTGCTAAAAGCGTAGCTGCCATGACAAGGTATTCACTGGCCAGGTCGAGCTCTAATTCCTTCATCGTCTGAATGTAATGCATGTATTGATTGGTTATTTGTGAGACTGGTATGTCGTGGATATCAATCTCGTAACGATTGATTAAATGTAAAAGAAGGTCGAGTGGACCTTCGAATCCCTCTACTTTAACTTGGTAGCTTCTTCTCATAGCAATCTTCCTTTATCTTCTTCTCCCATCTACTATCGTACCAAAAAAAATCTACTCCGTTAATAAGACTTGTTGAACGATCGGGCAGTTTTATACAATGGAACTATAATTATTGTGGAGGCTGCCTATGTACCCAACCTTATACATCCAATATTTAGCTCACTTCCATGGAACTCGTGATTATTTCGAATGTCATGAGGTGTTGGAAGAGCTCTGGAAAGACATAGATCCCAAAAACAGAAATTCCGTTTGGGTTTTATTGATTCAACTTGCCGTCTGCCTGTACCATTACCGACGCGGAAATGTCAAAGGAGCGGGAATTCTTATTGAAAGATGTCAAAAAAAATTGTCATTCAATACTAAAAAGTTATCGACTCTCGGCCTGAGTCCCAACCTTCTAAATCAAAAAATTAAACTGATCCAAAATAGGATCAATGATAACCTTCCTTACGAAAGTGTAAATCTTCCGATCACAGACCGGGAATTAGAAGCGGAAGTGATACAGTTATGTAAAAAGTGGAACGTGACCTACGGGAAACCAAGCAGTCTTGACAATGAATGGCTGCTCCATAAGCATCGGTTACGTCATAAAGGAACCGATTAGAACTACATCCCTTTCCAGGCTCTGTTACAGCCTGTTATTGATTTTCATTATTTATCAACAAGAAAAAAAGAGGTGTCAGTCAGACACCTCTTTTTTTCTTAAACCTGCGATGAAGGACTTTCCGACTCGCATTTTTCGAAGAATGATTCTGTCGAAACATCGGCAGAAACAATATATTGGTTTTCAAAGTGTTCACGGATTTTCTGAATCATCTGTCTCCCGATGCCCATCCCACGGTGGGACGGGTTCACTGAAACATGCTGGATGACAGCTGAAGTTCCTTCCACTCGAACACCAATCGCTCCAAGGATATCTTCATCTTTCCACAAAAACAGACTCCAATTCGGATTGGAATCATACTCCTTGATAATCGTCTGAAGTGTTTTAATGTCAGACACTTCAGGCATGAAAGATAAAAGACCCATAGCTATTTTTTCAAAAGATTTTTTATACCGTATTAACATAGTTATCCCTCGTTTATGAAAAGAGCTTTCCTATCATTGACGATAAAAATAGGACCGCTGCAATGATCATCAACCAGACTAATCGCTTTTCATGTTTGTTACTTTCATTCGCCTCAACCTTACAGGCTGTTTTTTACATGACAATGCCAAACCAGTAATAAAAGCCCCAAAATAGACTGAATAATACTAGGAAAGCAAAGAGCATCCAATTTTTCTTCATAATTGTTCCCCCGTGGGTGGTTCATTTTCGCCTAGCTAATAGCATAACGAAATCTATAAGGATGTCAACCCCTCAGAATCGAACCCCACCGGAACCCTTCCAAAAAGCGATATCCGTCACTTTTTTTTCCGCGAAAACAAAAAGGAATACTATTGACGAGTGCTAAATACCCGTTGAACAAACCGAAAAGCATCCACGTCCTTGAAGTGGACAAAAGTGGCATGGCTATAAAAAACCAAGCCACTATTGCATTGAACAAGGGACCTCCTATACTGATCCACGCTTTTTCCCGCAACGAAAAAGGGTTCTTTCGCTCATTGAGTGTTTGTGCTCCTTGAAAAAATACCCATCGAATGTGAACCTTCACTCTTCCTAATTTCACTGAAAAAAGTTTTGATCCCCTTCCTATCGTTATTGAAGAATGTTCTGCCTGATGAAGCAAAGCTGTAAGTGCATGCCCCATCTCATGAATCAAAAGACTCAAAGGAGCGACTAAGAAGATCAATATAAAAAACGTCACAACCATGGCAGACATCCTTTAAGAAAGTTGGTTTTACTTGTCTTCAACTCTTACTTTCTGCATCACGTCACCTACGCGCACACGATCTACTGAATCAACGCCTTCAATCACTTTTCCGAATACGGTGTGACGGCCGTCAAGGTGTGGCTGCGGGGAATGGCAGACAAAAAATTGGCTGCCGCCTGTATCTTTACCTGCGTGCGCCATAGATAGAGTTCCACGTTCGTGCTTATGTGGATTGCCTTCTGTTTCACATTTGATTGTATAGCCCGGACCACCAGCACCGGTACCATCAGGACATCCTCCCTGAATGACAAAGTCAGGAATAACGCGGTGGAATGTCAAACCATCGTAAAACTCACTGTTTGCAAGCTTTTCAAAGTTTTCTACTGTACCAGGCGCAGCCTCAGGATATAGTTCAATAATCATTTTTTCTCCATTTTCAAACTCGATTGTTGCTTGTTTCATTTTGTATTACCCCTTTCAATGGTTCATAAGTCAAATCGTGCCTTGTCATTTCCTTGTAGGACTCACGACGTACGACGAGGTGGTGTTCCCCGTTTTCTACAAACACGACTGCAGCTTTTTGGAAGCGATTGTAATTGTTTGCCATAGAATAACCATACGCTCCTGTACTGAAAACTGCAAGTAAATCTTCATGTTCGACTTTTGGAAGTTCCACATCCCATATTAGCATATCGCCAGACTCGCAGCATTTCCCTGCGACAGAATATTTCTGATGTTTCTTCTCATTCATTTTATTTGCTAGTACAGCCTCGTATTTCGCGTTATATAAAGCAGGTCTGAGATTATCTGTCATCCCGCCATCCACAGATACATAGGTACGAACACCAGGAATTTCTTTAATTGAACCTACAGTATAAATCGTCACACCCGCTTCTCCAACAATTGAACGACCCGGCTCAATCCAAATCTCAGGCATTGGGTATGAGGCTTTTTTTGTGAGACCGTCCAATGCTTTAATCAACGCCTTCACATATTCATTCAACTCCAACGGATCATCGTCCTTCGTATATCGAATGCCGAAACCTCCACCTAAATTCAAGACATCAGCTGTATATCCGAAACGCTTTTTCCAGCCCACTAAAGCTTCAAAAAGCTTTTCTGCAGCCATTTCAAAGCCACTGGTCTCGAATATTTGAGAACCTATATGACAATGGAGACCTTTCATGACTATATGTTCATGTTTGGATACTTCCAGAAAAGCCTTCTCCGCTTGTCCGCTTGAGAGGTCAAAACCGAACTTGGAATCTTCTTGACCAGTAAGTATATAATCATGGGTATGTGCTGAAATCCCTGGTGTTACACGTAACAATACGTCCATATATTTATTTTTCTCTCTCAAAATTGCTCCAAGAAGTTCAATTTCATAAAAGTTATCCAGTACGATACAACCGATGTCCGCTTCAACTGCCATTTCAAGTTCATTGATACTTTTATTATTCCCATGCATATGAATTCTCTTAACAGGGAAGCCTGCTTCGAGTGCAGTATGTAATTCCCCTTGTGAAACCACATCAAGACTCAATCCTTCATTGCTTGCTACTTGAAGCATGGCGATGGAAGAGAAAGCTTTACTTGCATAAGCCACCTGAGCCGGAATTCCATGTTTCTTAAACGTCTGAACGAAAGCTTTGGCATTCTCACGTATTTTCTCTACATCATACACATAGAGGGGTGTACCGTAGTGATCGGCTAATTCTTCAGCTGTAAAACCTCCGATCATTAACTGCCCCTGTTCATTCACCTCATAATTCATCTTGTCTCCCGCCTTTATTCTTAGAAAGTGAGTAGGATCTAAACCTTTTCCAACCGAAATAGAAAAAAGGTGTGTTCTGTAGTTAAACAGGGAGCATCAACGCCCCCCTTCATTTCTGTATCTTATCATGAGTAACGAAGTCTGGTTATAAGTTTACAAACTAAATAAGAATGATAATTGAATAAAAAGAAAATGCCCTTGAATAAAGGACATTTATCATTTTCATTAATTTATCACATCGTACGAAAACGGGCAATATGATTATTTCTGTCTTTGATTATTCTGGGGATGGACGATACTTGGCCGCTGCTTCAAAGAAGGCATGGACATACGAAGAAGGATCTGGAGAGCCCCTTTTCCATTGAAAGGCAGAAACGGCCACAAATAAGGTGTGTTGAATGACTTTGTATGTGCGAGAAGCAATATATACGCTGTCATGCCAATCATGAACCCTTTAACCCCGAATAAGGCAACGAATATGACCATCAATACACGTGACATCTTATTGGCTACAGACAGTTCATAACTTGGGGTGGCGTATGAACCGATCGCACTGACAGCTACATATAAAATGACCTCTGGAATGAACAAACCTACATCTATGGCAATCTGTCCAATCAGCACGGCTGCAATCAACCCCATCGCAGTCGAAAGAGGCGTAGGGGTGTGAATAGCTGCAATACGAAGCATTTCCAGCCCCAAATCAGCAATTAATATTTGTATGATGACAGGTATCGAACTTTCTTCGTTCGGTCCGATGAAAGACAGAGCTTCAGGAAGTAAATCCGGCTGCAATACGAATAAAATCCAAAGAGGGAGCAAAAAGACAGAAGCGAATATACCAAAGAATCTCACCCAGCGGACGAAAGTTCCTACCGCAGGAGATTGTCGGAACTCTTCAGCGTGCTGCACATGGTGGAAGTAGGTGGTCGGAGTGATGATCATACTTGGGGATGTATCCACCATGATCATGACATGACCTTCAAACAAATGTGCTGCGGCGACATCAGGACGCTCGGTATATCTCACAAGGGGAAATGGGTTACGTCCTTGATTGACAAGGTATTCCTCCAGGGTTTTATCTGCCATACTTAAACCGTCTATATCTATATCTTTGATTTCTTTCTTGATCAAATCGACAAGCCCAGGGTCAGCGACATCCTGAATATAAGAAATACAAATATCGGTTTTTGATCTTTCCCCCACTTGTAATATCTCATGCCGAAGTCGTTCATCCCTGATTCTTCTGCGGGTCAAGGCTGTGTTTTCAATGATATTTTCCGTGAAACCATCCCGCGAACCACGAATGACTTTTTCCGTGTCCGGTTCTTCAGGTGTCCTCCCTGGATATGAACGGACATCGACGATCAAGGCACTCTTCGCACCTTCGACAAAGATCACCGCAAGTCCAGATAACAACTGAGTGATACATTGATCTAGTGATTCTACCACTTCGACTTGTTGATGGGGAATGTCGCCCTTTATTTGCTGAAAAATATCTTCACCTGGTTCTTCTAAATCATTCATTTCAAACAGCTGACGCATCAACTGGACGATGATCGGTGTTTCACACAAACCGGTCACATAATAAATATGGACTTCCCGCCCCAGGATATGAAGGGTTCGGAAGCCAATATCAAAAGATTGCTCAACTCCGACACGTTCGTCGAGGATCAAGCGATTCTTTTTTAAGCTGTCCTCAATCGGCAGTGCTTTTTTTGTGGGCATATCATTCAACTCCTTGAAAACTCATTACCCTTTCGGCTTGAAGAAAACAGCGATCAAAAATCCGAATAATATAGCGGATGCTATACCCGCAGAAGTCAAACCGAACATTCCGACCGCGACCCCGATGACTCCGTGTTCTTCAGCTTCTTTCATCGCTCCATGCATTAAGGAATGACCGAAACTCGTAATGGGCACAGTCGCTCCGGCTCCTGCAAAATCAATTAAATTATCGTAAAGGTCAAAGGTATCCAATACTGCACCTGCAACAACGAAGGAAGACATGACATGTGCAGGTGTCAGCTTAAAATAATCCAGCAGAATTTGACCGATGACACAAATCCCTCCGCCTACTACAAATGCCCATACAAAGTTCATTGTGCATCCTCCTCGCTTGTCAAAACGACCGCATGTGCAATACCTGGAATTGATTCTTTCTGCTGTATCATCATAGGACTCATCAAAGCCCCTGTGGCAACGACAAGAATCCTTTTATAAACGCCATCTTTCAAATCATTGAGAAGCTTCCCATATGTCACCACTGCTGAGCATGCACAGCCGCTCCCTCCGCTGAATACAGGCTGATCACTATGATAGATCATCAAACCGCAGTCTTTATGGACCATGCTGATATCAATGTTATCCTGTTTCATCAAATCCCTGAGAATCGGAGTACCGACAGCTGATAGATCCCCTGTGGCAATCACATCATAATCGGAAGGTACGCGAGCGAAGTCCTGCAGGTGAGTTTTGATGGTATCCCAGGCTGCAGGTGCCATCGCGGAACCCATATCGAATGGATCTTTAATATGGTAATCCATGACCCTGCCGATCGTGGCCCCTTCAATTCTTACAGGGGAAGGTTCCTTCGAGATTAGCGCTGCGCCGCTCCCTGTCACTGTGAACGTAGCCGTCTTCGGCTTTTGGCCTCCATATTCAGTGGGATACCTGAACTGTCGTTCTGCTGTCGCATTATGTGAACTCACAGCTACAAGTGCATGAGCAGCATAACCAGCTTCTACAAGCGCTGCGCCTGTAGCCAAGGTCTCCATACTGGTTGAACATGCACCGAACATCCCAAGCAGAGGTATTCCAAGCTGCCGGGCTACATAATTTCCTGTCACGTTTTGATTTAACAAGTCACCAGCCAGAAAAAGGTCTATATTTCTCTCATCAACCCCTGCTTTCTGTAAACATGTATGAACAGCATCAAACATCAACCGCCGTTCTGCCAACTCCCAGTTATCCTCATCACAGTGGAGCTTGTCATACATGCGGTCAAATGTATCTTTCAATGGCCCTTGTGACTCTAAAGGGCCTACAGCTGTTCCAGAAGACTGGATGTAGACCGGATTATTGTAAGTCCATGATTGCTTTCCTGTCTTTCCCATAATGATTCCTCCTAAAAAAGCTGCGTACAAACGTAGCGTAAGATGCCTAACAAATATGCAGAAACCACGCCAAAGACGATGACTGACCCCGCAAGCTTGAATAAGTTTGTAGCTACACCGAGTACGAACCCTTCACTCTTATGCTCAAGTGCGGCGGAAGTTACTGAATTGGCGAACCCTGTTACAGGTACTGCTGAACCCGCTCCCGCAAACTGCCCGAGGCGGTCATATACACCAAGGCCGGTCGCTAAAGCCGAAAAGAAAATTAAAGTAGCGACAGTAGGATTTCCTGCATTCTCTTCCTTAAAATCAAACCAATGTATATACATTTCTGATAACAACTCACCCAGAACACATATGATGCCACCCACAATGAAAGCTTTTAACATATTCATAAGGTATGGAGGTTTTGGCTGGTATTCTTTTGTAGCCTTCTCAAAATTCTGTTCATTCAATTTTTGTTTAGCCATCTTTTTTCCTCCTTTATTTAACGGACGAAAATGATCCATTGAAACAATGATCCCGCTATTTTCCCCAACACGAGGGCCATCAATAGAGTAAATAGGAATCCATCCACACCGATACGTTTGAATAAAAGCGGAAATACATTCAAAACTTCAGTCAGGGCAGCTGCCAGCATGCCGATGAAAATCCCATGGAGCAGCCCCCATATGATCAAGCCGACGATCGTCACTTCAATCGGGAAGTCTCCAAATGATAAATAGATTCCGAAAAACACCCCAAGAATTACGGCCATTTCATAATGACGTAATTTTTCTTCCGAATGACTGAGCTGCATCAACCTTGGAACGATTCCTAATACCGTCAAAAAAGCGACAAAACCTGTCCCGACTGCTATTCCCGATGCAAGTCCGATGAGAGCTTCAATCATCCACATCCTGTTTTTCCACCTTATTCTCCTTAATGGCAACATAATGGTCGAGGTCTTCCTGGTAGTTGAAGATTTCCACTTCCATCGGACTAGGCTCCTCGTTGAATCGCTTTTGGAACCAATGATTGAAAAACAGGATCATCCCGACTCCGAGACCGATCGAGTAAGGAACTTGAATCCACAGGGGATGTTCGACCATATCTCCCGTCAGCATAAAATGAAGCTTTTGCTGAACGGCTTGCATGCTTACATCAAAGTGGAAGTTCATAATCGCCATTGCTGCACCTATGAACAGCAGTAACCAGATTGCACCTATTAGGAATATGGAGGGATCCTTTTTGACTTTTTCAACATGGACGACGCATTGGTTGGGTCCAAGCAGTTCTACTTCCACCTGCGGATATTTAGCGATTACTTGCTCTACGACCATGAAACTGTCAATAACAACGATATTGTGGTCTTTATCAGTCACTTCATGAAGGACCATCGATTCCAGAGCAGGCACGGACCGGCTTTGACCTGTTACCCTTGCAACGTCCTTCAGACGTAACATAGCTTCTGGTTGAACGTATATAGACTTTTTCATTCGAATATACACAGGAGTTGCCATTGGCTTCGCCTCCCTTATCCGAGATTCTTGACCTTATTATGTGTGTTCTGGGAAATTCAATACAAATGGAGAGGTTTTCTTGTGATGGAGAGATAAGTGGGAGAAATTACAGCACTAGTTTTGGTCAAAAATAAAAACTGTGCGTGATTCGCACAGTTTAACCTGTATCATTCATTGTCTGTTTCATGTCAGCAAGAATTTTCTTTTCCAGTCTCGACACCTGCACTTGTGATATACCAAGCCGCTCAGCCACTTCTGTTTGTGTTTGATCTTTATAATACCGTAAGTAAATGATCAGGCGTTCCCTTTTCTCCAATTTGTTCATCATATCACTGAGGGTAATTTGGTCGAACCAATTGTTTTCTTCTTCGGCGATTTGATCGACGAGTGTAATCGGATCTCCTTCATTTTCATACACTGTTTCATAAATCGATTGCGGCGTTCGTCCAACTTCCTCCGCTTGGACGATTTCTTCACGCGAAAGGTCAAGAGCTTCCGCCAATTCATTTACAGTAGGCGAGCGCCCGTGCTGCTTCAGCAGCTCTTCTTTTTTGACACGCACTTTGTGATTCAATTCTTTAAGGCTGCGACTCACCTTAACACTTCCATCATCTCGTATAAACCTTTGAATTTCTCCAATAATCATAGGAACAGCATACGTTGAAAATCGGACATCATAACTCAAGTCGAATTTATCGATGGATTTGATCAAGCCGATACAACCGATTTGATACAGGTCATCTTGATCGTATCCTCTCCGAAGATACCTTTGTACGACTGACCAGACGAGTCGTGTGTTTTTCTCCACCAGTGTATCTCTTGCCTGTTGATCACCGGCTTGACTCTTTTTGATCAATTCTTTGACATCCTTATCGGACAACCGCTCCTTAGTCACGTCGCTCATGACGGCGCCCTCAATTGCACAAAGCCCGGGTTGAAGTCAGCTGCTTCGTCATTCGAATCGTAGTACCTACCCCGGGCTCAGATTGTATATCCACCTTGTCCATGAAATTTTCCATAATGGTAAAGCCCATCCCGGACCTTTCCCATTCAGGTTTGGATGTATAGAGAGGTTCTCTTGCTACCTCTACATTTTCGATTCCAAGACCATGGTCCTGGATGACAATTTCGATTTCTTCATCTTCAATTGAGCAAAACAACTTTACTTTTTCATCTGGACGTTCCTCATACCCATGAATGATCGCATTCGTAACAGCTTCTGAAACGACCGTTTTAATATCTGTCAATTCTTCCATCGTAGGGTTGATCTGGCTGATAAAAGCTGCCACGGATACACGTGCAAGTGATTCATTCGCACTCACACTCAGGAACTCCAATGTCATTTGATTTCGCATTGTTCCACCCCCAACATTGCTAATGCAGTCATTTCATCGTCGACCAGCCTTACTATCTTGAACATGCCTGATAGATCAAACAACCTTTGCACTTCCGGGGAGATGGAACAGATGATCATTTCGTTCCCTATCGCCTGTACTTCTTTATAGCGACCAAGCATGACGCCTAATCCAGAACTATCCATGAAGGTCAAATCCTTTAAATTGACAATGACATCTCTCACACGACCATTTCTCAAGTGGGCCTGCCATTCTTCCCTGAGCTGGGCAGCCTCATGATGATCCAACTCGCCTTTTAAACGAACAATCAAAACCGTATCTCTGATGGTGAAATTCACGTGAAGACTCAATGAGTTACCTCCTCTGTTTAATAAGAGTCATGTAGTCTTTCGTATTTTTCACCGCTTTTTCCTGCCGAAAAACAAGACTAGTGGCAATGCGCTAAAACTTCCAATAGCTCGTCAAATTCCTCCATGAACGCTCCCACAAGGTGAGTACATCAGCTTCTTCAACCGACCCGGATGCCTCCAGTTTCACTTTGGTAAGCGGGTTCCCTTTCGGGTCTTCAACGATCAACCACCCCATGTGGGCCCCTTCTCTTATAGGCAAATCGGTTTGTTTTACCACTTTAAGACGAGTTTTATACTCATCTGTCTTCTGCCCTTTCTTCTTTAATACAACTACGTCTTTTTCAGGCTGCAAGAGAAGCGTTCCAGGTTCACCCCTGGTCAGTTCCATGGTTTTCAAATCATCGTCTTTGGAATACAGTTTCACACCTTCGTATTGACCAAATCCGTAGTTAAGCAGACTAGTCACATCTGCATTTCGTTTCTTCGGTGTCTCAGCTCCCATAATAACTGCGATCATATGCATATCGCCTCGCTTTGCCGTTGCTGTCAAACAGTATTTAGCCTCTTTGGTAAACCCTGTTTTCAAACCGTCCATTCCTTCATAAGACTTAATCAGTTTATTTGTATTCACCAGCCAGAACTCATCTTTTTTACCTTTCCTCAAATAATCGTCATAAATCTTTGTATAATCCGTGATCTCTTCATGTAAAAGTAGTTCCCTGGCCATCACAGCCATATCATGCGCTGTACTATAGTGGCCATCAGCAGGAAGACCTGTGGGATTTTTGAAATGGGTGTTTTTTAAACCGAGCTCTTGTGCTTTTTCGTTCATTTTTTTGACAAACGCATCTTCCGACCCGGCAATCCGCTCAGCTAAAGCTACGCTGGCATCATTTCCAGAGGCCACTGCAACACCTTTCAGCAAGTCTTTGACTGTCATCTCTTCTCCTGCTTCAAGGAAAATTTGCGAACCTCCCATAGAGGCCGCATGTTCACTGACCCGGACAGTTTCATCGAGTGAAATGTTTTTATTATCGAGGGCCTCCATAATCAATAATAGGGTCATCACTTTTGTCATAGATGCAGGAGGTAACTTTTTATGAGCGTCCTGCTCATACAATGTCATCCCGCTATTCTTCTCCATTAAAATTGCCGTTTTTGCCGATTCAACCAATTGACCTGATGTATTCTTTTCCGCCATCGTTTGGAAAGGCACCAAAAGGGTGAACAACATGCTCATCATTAAAGTGATACTGAGGGTTTTCTTCATCATCATGACCTCCTGTTTGCTCAAAGTGTTCCTATTTTTCCCTTATGCTGTGCTTCTATACAAATTTTGGAGGAATTAATAGAGACTCTGCTTTAGCAGAGTCTCTTGAAAGGGATGTAACAGGATTTTCCACCTGTTACACGATCCTCATATTTCACTTTCGGATCATGGTTATTGATATGTTTTCTACATTTGTTAGATACCATTCAAATCTGATATTGTAAGCCAGTTTAATCATTTTATGTAATCCGTCGGTTTGACTCTTGTTTCAGCCAGTGCCTGATTCCTTTCCCTGCATAAGGCTCCTCTGCAAAACGGGGAATTATATGCATATGAGCATGAAAGATATGCTGGCCTCCTGCTGCACCTGAATTCCACCCTATATTATATCCATCGGGATTATAAGTAACATCCATCCATTGTTTCACTTCCAGCATCAAGGATTGAGTATCTGCCCATTCTTCTTCTGATAGGTCAAAAACGGTTTCCTTATGAGCTTTCGGTACAATCAAGCCCGAACCAGTCAGTATTCTTTGCTCCTTTTGCAGAAACATACACGTGTCATTTTCGAACACCACTCCTTGTTCGCCGTCCATATCCGTTTGACAAAACACACAATTTTCCATTTCACCCCTCCTTCTCCTGTAGTCTATCACACGATATAAGAAACAAAATAAAAAAGCCCCGAAAATACGGGGCTTTTCATCATTATTTGATAATGTTGTGAATCAGTGTCGGCTTTTCAACTTTTTCTTTCGTAATTTCATAGGCAGATTTAACTTTCTCAATTGAAGCAGCTGCATCTTCCTCGTCGCTGTGAAGCACAACTAAAGCTTCACCAGACTGGACAGGGTCGCCAATCTTCTTATTCAGGGTAATACCCACCCCGTGATTGATTTGATCATCTTTGGTCGCACGTCCAGCACCTAGATACATAGCAGCAATACCAATCGATTCGGCATCGATTGCGGAGACGTAGCCGTCAGTTTCAGCTTTGACCTCAATGTCATACTTTGCCTTCGGAAGTTTATCCATGTCATCAATCATCGACACATCGCCGCCTTGAGCTTCAATCAATGTGCGCAGACAATTGAACGCCTTCCCATTCTCCAGATTGGCCGCCAAAGCTTCATACGCTTCTTCATAAGTTTCGAACACTTCTGCCAATACCGTCATGTGAGAAGCAATCTCCAAAGAGAGAGTACGCAGATCTTCAACGTTTTCCCCTTGTAAGATCTTTGCTGCTTCTTTAATCTCATTAGCGTTTCCGACTTCATAACCTAATGGCTGGTTCATATCACTGATGACCGCTACTGTATTACGCCCTAAGTTATTTCCGATATTGACCATTTCGCGTGCCAGGTTTTCAGAATCTTCCAATGTTTTCATGAACGCTCCAGAGCCTGTTTTCACATCAAGAACGATACTGTCTGCACCGGATGCAAGCTTCTTACTCATAATGGAGCCTGCAATAAGAGGAAGTGAATTCACCGTACCTGTAACATCACGAAGTGCATACAGCTTTTTGTCTGCAGGAGCTAAATTTCCTGTCTGACCTGCTACCGCAAGTTTATGCTTATTGACGTTGTCGATGAATTTTTCTTTCGTCATTTCAATTTCAAGGCCCTCTATGGACTCCAGCTTATCTAATGTTCCTCCTGTGTGCCCTAATCCACGACCGGACATTTTGGCAACGGGAACACCGACAGAAGCGACGAGTGGTCCAACGATAAAGGTCACTTTGTCTCCTACGCCACCTGTGGAATGTTTATCGACTTTATGGCCTTGGATCCCTGAAAGATCAATTGTTTCGCCAGAGTCGACCATAGCTTGTGTCAGAGTAGCCGTTTCTTCCTGGGTCATGCCCTGGAAATAGATGGCCATTGTTAAAGCGGAAGCCTGATAGTCAGGAATTTCTCCATTCGTATAGCCTTCTACGAAGAAATAAATTTCTTCTTTCGTCAATTCCCCGCCATCTCTCTTTTTTGTTATTACATCTACCATTCTCATCTCGATCACCCTTTACTCTTATCTATTCATGCAGGTAACGTCTTCAATAATTCTTTGACAAAACCTAGGAAATCTTCACGTACTTGCGCTGTCGTCTCAATAACTTCGTCATGGGTCAACGGCTGATCCAGGATGCCTGCTGCCATGTTGGAAATGCAGGAGATTCCAAGAACGCGGATACCTGCGTGATTCGCAACCATGACTTCAGGTACCGTAGACATTCCGACAGCATCTCCGCCCAGTGTGCGTAACATACGTACTTCTGCTGCTGTTTCGTATGCAGGACCCGTATTCCCGACATACACTCCCTCTTGGACTTTAAGGCTCAAACGATCCGCACTTTGTCTAGCATGATCGATCAAGGCGCGATCATAAGCCTCTGACATATCAGGGAAACGAGGACCCATCTCATCGTCATTCGGCCCGATCAGCGGACTGTCACCCATATTATTGATGTGGTCCGTGATGATCATCAGGTTCCCCGGGTCAAAGGCTTCGTTGATGCCTCCAGCCGCATTCGTTACGAACAACGTGTCAATTCCCAGCTCTTTCATGACTCTCACAGGGAAAGTGACTTGCTTCATATCATAGCCTTCGTAATAGTGGAATCGTCCCTGCATAGCGATGACCTGACGTCCTTCAAGTTCTCCGATGACCAACTGTCCTTTATGCCCGGATACAGTTGATTCAGGGAAATGCGGAATTTCTGTATATTGAATCGTAATAGGATTTTCAATTTCGTCGGCTAGTACACCTAAACCAGACCCAAGAATCAAACCAACGGTTGGCTGGGTCTCAATTTTATTTTGGATGGCTTCTGCTGCTTCTTTCACTTCCATTTTATACATTTCTCTCTCACCTCTATTGAATGTCTTTTAAAAAGCTTTTCCCATGTTCAGGCATTTTGATAGAAAAATTGTCTGAAACTGTAGCTCCGATATCAGCAAACGTCTGACGCTGCTCCAACGCTTTCCCCTCTTTGATGCCATTGTGATAAACGATCAAAGGTACAAGCTCTCTAGTATGGTCTGTTCCATGATGGACAGGGTCATTGCCGTGGTCGGCTGTGATGATTAACAGATCATCATCCTCCATTTTTTCTAATACTTCCGGAAGTCTTTCATCATAAGCTTCAAGGGCTTCCCCGTATCCTTGAGGATCTCGGCGGTGACCATACTTGGCATCGAAATCGACAAGGTTCAGGAAGCTCATGCCATTGAAATCTTTATCCATCGACTTCACAAGCTGGTCCATGCCATCCATATTGTCTTTTGTCCGGATTGCTTCTGTGACGCCTTCGCCATCGTATATGTCAGAGATTTTACCTAAGGCAATGACATCGTATCCGGCATCAGCCATTTCGTTCATCACTGTACGTCCGAAAGGCTTCAACGCATAGTCATGGCGATTGGATGTACGTTCGAATGCACCTGGTTCACCAACGAATGGTCGTGCAATCACTCGTCCAACCATATACTTTTCATCCAGGGTCAATTCCCGGCATAGCTCACAAATCTCATAAAGCTCTTCCGGAGGAATGACATCTTCGTGAGCTGCAATTTGAAGTACAGAGTCAGCCGAAGTATATATGATCAAGTCTCCAGTTTCCATGTGATGCTCGCCTAGTTCTTTAATTATTTCAGTCCCTGAAGCTGGTTTATTCCCTACGATTCCCCGACCTGTCTTTTCCTTGATTTCATCCAGCAACTCATCCGGGAATCCGTCCGGGAATGTGCGGAACGGCTGATCGATGTATAGACCCATGATTTCCCAGTGACCTGTCATCGTGTCCTTTCCGTTTGAAGCTTCTACCATAGTTGTATAGTGAGCTTTCGGTTTGTCGGCAGCATCGATGCCTTTGATTTCACGAATATTGCTCAATCCTAGAGAGCCCATATGCGGCATCTTCAGGCCACCCATATGCTCAGCTATGTGGCCAAGCGTGTCGGCTCCTTTATCGTCAAACTTTTCTGCGTCAGGGGCTTCTCCAATCCCTACAGAGTCCATGACTACTAAAAATACGCGTTTAAATGAATCCATGATCGATCCCTCCTAAAGATTACTTTCCCATAATATTAATTTTTTACGCTTTTCCTTAAAGATGTAAGATGTCAGACATCTAAAAAATCAAAAAAGTGTTTACGCTCTAGGATGATAAGAGCGGTAAACATCTTTTAAACGTGTCTTGGACACGTGAGTATATATTTGGGTTGTAGATATATCAGCATGGCCAAGCATTTCTTGAACAGCTCTTAAATCCGCCCCATTCTCAAGGAGGTGTGTCGCAAATGAATGACGCAAAGTATGCGGCGTCAAATCTTTTTGAACTCCCATTTCAAGGGCAACCGCTTTCAGTATCTTCCAGAATCCCTGTCGTGTCAAGGGACCTCCCCGGTGATTGACGAATAATTCCTCAGTCTTCTTCTGTTTGACCAGTTCTCCGCGCCCCATGTCCAAATACAGTTCGACAGCTTCTTTCGCCATATCTCCTAATGGGATGATTCTTTCTTTTGATCCTTTACCGAGACAACGGACAAATCCCATCGTCAAATGCAGATCGCTAACCTTCAGATTGACTAACTCTGATACACGAAGACCTGTGGCATAGAGCATTTCAAACATTGCCTTGTTTCTCGCGGATAGAGCATCTTTGGCATGTATGTTCAAGAGCTTGTCCACATCATCAGAAGATAAAACCTTGGGCAGCTTCCTTTCCTTTTTCGGAGTCTCTATATGTAAGCTTGGATCCTGATTCGTAATTTTTTCTCTGATTAAGAACTGATGATAGAGACGGATGGATGAAAGCAGCCTTGCAATGGTTGCAGGGGAACGACCTTTATCATTTAGAGCATACAAATATTTCATAATATGCGTTCTCGTCACTTGATCCCAGTCATTCAGAACTGCCTCTTCCTGCAGGAATGCTCGATATTGTTTCAAATCCCGTTGATACGACTGAATGGTGTTTTGGGATAATCCACGCTCTACAGTTAGATAATGAAAAAAATCCTCTAGCGCATATTGCATCGGCCATCTACTCCCCTAGTCGGAAAAATATCGATAGTCGATCCGTCCACGGACGTTCCACCGGTTGATAGACTTTCACTGCCGTTCCGCTTGGTGGATCATATCGATGTTGTCTTTCATATTCTTCATGTACCATTCTCAACGCAAAGTAAAAGAGACAGGTGCAAAGAGTAAATACGAAAAGAACTTTTATCAAATCCTGCAATGTGTTCCGAACCCTGGTCATGAGCCATCTCCCCTTTTACTACCTATTTGTAAAAGGATATGCCTAAAATCCATGAATATATACTTCCTTTACAGCACAGGAAGAACAGAGTCCAGTCTAGGTTAAACGTACACGATAAAAAAAAGTTTGTAAATAGATTTGATATACAATTCTTACGTGCTTTCATACACCAATTTATGTAAGGATAATAACCTATCCTACAGACATGAAAAATGCCACTACTTTACATTCATAGCGGCAACACAATCATTGTTCCATATGGGTGGTTGTCGTAGCTGCAACCGTCTGTTTTTGACAAGATTTACAGATACCATGGAAAGTCAATCGATGATCTTTCACTTCAAAGCCCCATTGATTTTCAACCTGACTTTCAACCTCACCAAGCAAGTCTTCTTCAATTTCAGCCACTGACCCACACTCGATACAGACGAGATGATGATGAAAGTGAGTCGCTCCTTCTTTTCTTAAATCAAATCGGGAAACTCCATCTCCAAAATTGATTTTATCAACGACTTTCAGCTCAGATAAAAGCTCTAATGTACGATATACAGTTGCAAGTCCAATTTCTGGTGCTTTTTCTTTTACGAGGAGGTAAACATCTTCAGCACTCAAATGATCTTCTTCGTTTTCTAATAGCACACGGACGGTCGCTTCCCTTTGAGGAGTAAGCTTATAACTCTGCGAGTGCAACTGTTTTTTTATTTTCTCAATGCGGTGTTCCATACATACGTCCCCTCCCTCGTATTACCAACTTCATTATAAGCAGAGACAAAACGAGTGTCAAATTATAATTATTACAATCTATTAATTATAACAATTATAAATAACCCCTTATTTATAGATCCATTTGAGTACATATTCCAGAAGTGTGTTAGAAAAAAACACTTCAATGACGGATGATAACATTAAGAAAAGGATCAGGACGCCGAAAAATAGACTGTATCGGACGAATCCTTTAATAATGGGTTGATGAACTTTTCGGATGAACAGCTGCCGGCAGAGGGTAAGTGAAAAAATCAACGCCAATGAACCAGCTACTAAATAGATTGGAATGATGATCAAATTGTGTGGAGCGATGGAAACGGCTGAAAGAAGCATTCCATACCACCCCATCTGATTGACCAAAAACCCTACAGAAAACCCTACGACCAATCCTTTGACAAATAACAGCACTGTTATGACCGGCATCCCTATGACTGATATCCCTAGTAAAAAAAGCAGCAGCATATACTTGAGATGATAGAACATACTATCCTTCCAAAGTGTCATCTTCGTCATACCGGCTGTGTCCATGTTTTGTTCAAAAAATTGTTTCAAGTAAAAGAACAAATCCTGCTTCTGGACGAAGTTCATACTATTTACAATCACTGCTCCGAACACCATGCCCATTATGAATAGCACAAAAATAAACACGAATATGTTCATGTGGTTACGTAAATCGTTACGGACCATCCTCATCCCTTGCTGCATATCTACTTCATCCTTTCTCTTCTCCGGTCTATGACCAATCTATGAAGAAAAAGAATAAAGTAGACCACGAACTCCACATTTAAATAAAAGGGTCCCCGCTGCTTTAAACGCTTTTTAAATAGAAAAAGATAACTCAAATTGCATCTACAATTGGTTAAACAGCCCGTGATTGACTCTAGCATATATCATAATTATCCTATGACATCCCGAGAAAAGAGATTGGATGAACGTTATTAAGGAGATTCCCTATATATATAAACTACTATCTCCTCAACCATAGAAAATTTACTGCAACGTTTTTTTCATGAAGGCTCTGTTATTGCTTGTTGTTGTTATTTTGCACGTGAGCTCATATCAGTTCTTTCTGTCCTGGAATTTGTATGAGGCGTCCTTTTAGAATGACTCCCTTTCCGTGGGGTACCGTGAGCCTACTCAAGCTGATGCCTTCCGTGATCTCACGATGTACCTTTACTCCACAGGAGCCTCGCCATTCTAAAATGACGCCTCTTCAAAGTAGAAGGGTCAGAAAGGCCATAACCGAAGTCCGTTACACCAACTACGGACTGTTTTCACTGCCATCCCATGCTCTGAGTAAAAAAATGACCTAACACCTAATCTCAGACGGGGACTATTTAGTAATCGTTTAAAATATCAACAACAGACTTTAACAGAGCCTTCATGAAAAAGGATCATTGGAGTGAAATTGCTCAATTACCAAACACCAACACTACTAGATAACAAATATGTAATTTGAAGAATTACTTATCTCTTAGTAGTTTTAAAAATAAAAGGGCATAAGCGGTCTTCGCATCATGGATCCTTTGTTCTTTCTCCATTTGCTCTGCTTCTTCCAAAGTCAACTCCATCAATTCGACGAACTCATCTTCGTCACCATCAACTTTCTCTTGGAGTGGAGTGACTTCATCTGTGAAGTATAGGTGGACAATTTCATCAGCAAATCCAGGAGAGGTATAAAAAGAAGTCAGCTTCTGCAAATGCTTTGTAGTGTACCCGGTCTCTTCTTCGAGTTCTCTTAAAGCACATGTATACGGGTCTTCTCCTTCTTCTAACTTACCAGCTGGAATTTCCACCAGACTTTTCTCCAGCGGCTTACGGTATTGCTCGACACACACGAGTTTCCCATCGGGAGTAAGAGCGATTACAGCTACAGCGCCGGGATGCTTGATGAGCTCTCGTTTAGAAGTATTGCCATCGGGTAAAGTAACACTGTCAATATTCAGTTCAACAATTTTACCAGAGTAAATTGTTTCAGTGTGATACGTTTTTTCTTCAAATTTTTTCATCCTTCCAACATCCTCTCTATAAATCTACCGTCATTTTATCACAGGAGTGGAAGATACGTGGAAAAATTCGATATGCTATTAGATAGTAATAGAAAGGATGATAGAATGAATAAACGAAAATTAGGTACATCTGAATTATATGTTTCGGAAATCAGCCTGGGATGCATGTCTCTTGGGAATGATGTAGAACAAGCGAAATCAATTATCGATCGAGCTCTTGATGCAGGAATCAATTATTTGGACACCGCCGACCTTTATGGATTCGGTGAAAATGAAAAAATTGTCGGTGAGGCTATCAAAGGGCGCCGCGATGATTTGATAATCGGGAGCAAAGGCGGCAACAATTTCGATGCTGAAAAAGAAGATTGGTCTTGGGACCCGTCCAAAAAACATATCAAACAAGCTTGTAAAGACAGCCTGAAAAGATTAGGAACCGATTACATCGACCTTTACCAATTACACGGTGGAACAATTGACGACCCTATCGATGAAACGATCGAAGCGTTAGATGAACTGAAGAAGGAAGGCTTGGTTCGCGAGTACGGCATTTCATCCATAAGACCAAACGTCATTCGGGAATATGTAAAAAGGTCCCAAATTGCAAGTGTCATGATGCAATATAATGCATTAGACCGCCGGCCGGAAGAAGAGATCCTAGGGTTACTGGAGAAAAATGAAGTCAGTGTACTAGCCAGAGGTCCTTTGGCCAAGGGATTGCTATCTACAAAAGGATATGAGAAAGCCCAGGAAAAAGCGGATGGAGGATTTCTCGATTATACAGAGGAAGAAGTGCTGTCAATTACACGCAAATGGAAGGAATTAGGCAGCCAACATCGAACCCCGACAGCACTAGCGCTGCAATATGTGCTCCATGAACCAACAGTTGCGACTGCAGTATTCGGGGCACGCACACTGGAGCAATTAGAGGATACGTTGAGCTTTTTAGAGTCAGAACCGATGACACAGTTGTTATACAGTGAAATAAAGGATATGACCACTGCGATCACCTATCAAAAACATCGTTGAATTATAAAGTCCCGGCCTGTTCAGGCTCGGGACTTTTATTATTTCCAAGTTTGATATAACACGCGGAGCCAGTTCTGATGAGAAATTTTATAAAAATCTTGTTCTTTAAACCCTTCTTTTTTTAATTGATCGAATAGTTTTGGAACCCCCGCGGCATCTTTGATGGTGTTCGGTATAGTAGCACCATCAAAATCCGAACCGAGGGCTACATGATCGATACCGATGCGGTCGGCTATATAATAAATATGCTTGGTGACCTCGCTCAAATGGACATCAAGATCAATATCACCATTTTCTTTTAACATATTTAAGCTATATGTCACACCGACTACACCTCCGGATGCTTGGATAGCATCTAATTGCTGGTCTGTTAAGTTTCTTGAAATTGGACATAAAGCATGGGCATTTGAATGGGTAGCCACAATGGGAGCGTCACTTATTGCGGCGAGATCCCAGAAACCTTTTTCATTCAAATGAGAAACATCCAGCATAATTCCAAGTTTATTACATTCCTTCACCAATTGTCTGCCACTTTGTGTCAGGCCGGGGCCTGTATCAGGTGAACTCGGAAATTGATAAGGCACCCCTTCACCAAAAATGTTAGGACGGCTCCAGACAAGTCCCAAAGAACGAAGCCCCTGTTCATAAAAATGGTGGAGTCTCTTGAACTCAGGATCGATCGCTTCTGCCCCTTCAATATGTAATATCCCCGCTAATCGGTCTTCTTCAAGACAATTCACAAGTTTTTGTACGCTTGTGACCAATTCGAACGACCCTTCAGACAGACTTTCTGCTTCTTTCAATAATTTGATCATATTTTCAGTGAACGCCAAACTATACGATTCATCCACCGGGGGTGATAATGGAAGAGCGTACCCTTGGGCTGTTTGATGGTCCTCCATGTTCGGCATTTTGACTTGGTCAGGAGTGTAAATTGCAAAGAACCCTCCGCCCATCCCTCCTTTGAGAGCTCGCAAAAGATCAAGGTGACCTTTCCCGTTCGTATTAAAAAAAGCCTCAACCCCTTCTTCTGCTATCTTTAAAACGGTATCATTATGACCATCTATAATTTTGTAATCCACGCCTTCTACCTCCTAATAAAGAATTTCTTCTCATTTTGAACATTCCCTTCATTATACGAGAATACAGCCAATATAAATATAAAAAGTTCCATCTTTTGGATGGACTTTATGGAGGTGTTCCTATGATCCATACAGTACTGCGTGGGGAAACCCTTTATCAAATTTCACGTGATTACCGAACTCCATTACAGTCAATCATTCAGGCTAACCCGACAATCAATCCGAACTTGATTTATCCCGGACAGCCGATCATCATCCCTGGTTACCCAGATACAAGCACCCTTCCTTACCAAATTGATATCTCATTGATGAAAAGAAGGTTAAGATTGATGAGGGATGGAAAATTAGTCAAAGAATATCCTATCGCTGTCGGAAGGATTCTTCATGAGACCCCCGTAGGTGACTTTATTATCATCAATAAAGCCCCTGACCCGGGCGGTCCATTCGGTACGATGTGGATGAGTTTGTCAAAAGAACATTACGGCATTCATGGTACGAATGATCCAGGTTCGATTGGAAAAGCAGTTTCTCTTGGTTGTGTAAGAATGTATAACAAGGATGTTGAGGAGCTGGCCTATACAATCCCTATCGGAACGCCGGTCTTTATTCATTATTGATGTTCATGAGTAGCAACCATACCCGGTTGCTTTTTTCTATGGCTAAGGAAACTTGTTTATTCTAATAATAAGTTTACTTCCATATCCGCATGGAATAAATCTCTTTAGACCTGAAAAAAGGAGGCTGCCCGCATGTTCTGGCTGAGTCTTATCTTTGTCTTTTCATTCGCACTTGCTCATTATATGGCAAAGTATATGAGCTTTTTGAGCGAGATCCCCAGGAGCCGTTACCTCTCGGCGGCTGGAGGAATAGCGGTATCTTATGTATTCTTGCATCTTCTTCCAGAAGTGAGTGAATCACAGGAAGTCATACACGAAGCTGGCATCTTCAGTTCTTTATCAAATCACGCTTATTTATTAGCTTTATTGGGTCTGTTTTTATTTTACGCCTTGGATCAAAGGGTAAAAACGACAAAAACAACAGCCAGACAAGGAAAAAAAGAATCGAGTGCTTTTTGGATACATGTGGCCTCCTTCTTTTTTTACAATGCTTTGATCGGCTATTTACTGATCAAGGAGGAGTTTCATAGTGTATTTGGAATGAGCTTTTATTTTTTTGCCATGCTTGTTCACTTCATTACAGTCGACCACAACTTACGTTCTGAACATAAAGAAGTATATGATCGTTACGGCCGGTGGATATTGAGCGTAGCAATCGTTATCGGCTGGTTTATCGGTTTAGTTACAGATATTAGTGAATATATGGTATCTCTATTGGTGGCCTTTTTGGCAGGTGGCATTATATTGAATGTCATCAAGGAAGAACTCCCTGAAGAAAAAGAGAGCAGTTTAGGGGCATTCGCTATGGGTATTGTAGGATATTCACTTCTTTTATTGTTTTTGGAGTAGTGAAAGCTTTCATCTGTTATCCCCCCTATCCATAATCCAGCTACTCTTATGACAGAGTTCCCTTTTTAACAACCTCGTGATATACGTTTTTACCTTTCGACATCGATTCCCTTAGACATCCCTTGCATAAAGCTGAATTTTTTAAACTTTTATTTCACTATTTAGTTGAATAAAGACCTTTAAACTGACACTGTGGTGGTTGAGCTCTTGATAGGTCTTTTCCTATGGTGTACGGTTTTTGATTTAAATTTCATAGTCTACTCCTCTTAATGTACGTTGAATCATTCTGATTTGACCACGATGATTGATTTCATCTTCCAAAACATGAAACCATAAGTAGTAATTATTATATCCTAATCCGTTCGGCCATTCGTTACGTTCATAAAGCCATTCATCTGACTTTCTTTTCAACATGCACAGAGATTGATTACGCGTTTCCTTCATTAAATCGGTATAAAATTCAATAGGATTCCCTTGAATGTTCTTTCTTCCTAATTCACCTAATTCCAGGGCTGCCCCCCACTGTTCGAACTCAGCCTCATTGATATCTCTATTTTCAAATGAAATAAGTTGATGGACTTTTTCGATTGCAGCCATATGCATCAGTAAAGCTCCAATTGTGTTTCCCCCTTGTCCAGGTATACGATCCAAATCTTCTACCCTCAGCGCTTCGATTTCACTTATTGTGACTGCACGGACATGCTCTAACATAAAAACAAGTTCACCGATTTTATCCGTATACCCTGCTGCCGGTTTGCATTCATATGTAATCATGGGTATCCTCCTTAGTTTTTGTATATTTAACTATTTACTGGCATGTCTGTGATAGAAATATCATATAAATTTAATAATATTTAAAAAAAGTTTTCGACATGTTTTTCCTGTATTTATTATTTTTAAGGGGGGTTAGATTAGCTTTCTTTCATCAATTCGACAAAACTCTACTGAAAAAAAGTATAAAAACCCCTTCATAGCGAAGATTGTTGAACGTTTGGAGGTTTACGTTCGCTCAAATGACGGTATATGCTAAGTAATAACAAGAATATATCGTTCGTTTGGTCATGGCTGGTACTTCAAATCAATCTTAGGAGGAGAGAGCATTGAACATTAAAGCGGGGATCTGGTGTAAGCTGACACACAAAGACAAAATGATTTTGTTAAAGGCGATCAGTCAACAGTCTCTTTTGAAAAGTGCTTAACTATGCCATTTGACTCAACATACGAACTTTCACACCCCTATTCATATCCTTATACAACTATTGTATATAAGCTATATTTGAACAACCGTTTACAATTGGTATTACGATCCTACTTACATCCATTCGATAAAAAAACCCTACATCCCTTTTCTGTGGCATAATTTGCTGAGCTTTTTACTTATTCACTTCCAAAAAGGGTTCCTCTAAAGTAATTGTAGAATAATATTACTTCCCACCTTCCGGACAGCCTTAGCTGTCTTTTTTTGTTGTTAAAAATGAACCAGCTGGGTATGTCTGAGATTTTTATTGAGAACCATTGTTTACATAACAATATTATCGAATACTAATAAAATCACATTGATTTATTTTTTATCCAGTGACCTATATAATAAACAAGCCTACTCTCTATTTGTAAAGGAGGCGTTATGATTTATGCCTAACCAGGAACCGAATAAAATTTTGATGGCTGCGTTATTATTAGCCGGCACATTCATAACCATACTGAATCAGACCTTGATGATCACTGCTATTCCACCAATCATGAAAGAAATGTCGATTACAGCCAACTCTGCTCAATGGCTGACTACTGTATTCATGCTGGTCAACGGCGTCATGATTCCTGTCAGTGCATTCTTAATTGAAAGATTCACTACTCGACAGTTATTCATGGCTGCTATGGGTATATTTACGATTGGTACAGTGATTGGTGGATTAGCTCCTAATTTCCCTGTACTTTTAGGTGGGCGAGTTGTGCAGTCGATGGGGGCCGGTGTGATGCTTCCTCTTATGCAGACCGTCTTTTTAATGATATTCCCCCTTGAAAAACGAGGAGCAGCGATGGGCTATATAGGACTTGTCATTTCCTTCGCTCCTGCTATCGGCCCTGCTTTGTCCGGATGGGTGACAGCTGCTTATTCTTGGAGACTATTGTTTTGGCTGATCCTTCCTCTTGCTCTTATAATAATCATTCTAGCTTCCTTCATTTTGAGAAATGTGACTGAACTTACCTATCCGAAGGTTGATCCACTATCTATCATACTTTCGTCTATCGGATTTGGAGGTTTATTATATGGCTTCACGGTAGCGGGTAATGAAGGATGGACGCACACCTTCACCGTTACATCGTTACTCGTATCAGCAGCGGCTCTTACCTTATTTATCTTTCGTCAATTTCGGATGGAACGTCCGATGCTTGAATTCCGTGTTTTCAAGTATCCAATTTTTACGATCACTACGATCATCGCAATGATTGCTTTCATGGGATTGATCGGAGCAGAAACTCTTATCCCGTTGTATATGCAGAATATGCGCGATTTCACGGCTTTTGAATCCGGTCTTGCCCTGCTGCCCGGGGCTGTGATTACAGGGATCATGTCTCCTATCACAGGGAAGATTTTTGATAAGATCGGGGCAAGGATGCTTTCCATTGTAGGACTCTGCATCATAACAGGAGCTTCACTTGCCTTTTCCTTTTTGAGTATCGAAACGACATTCATTGCCATTACCATACTTTACGCAATAAGAATGTTCGGCCTTTCAATGGTGATGATGCCTGTAACGACTGCAGGTCTTAACCAGCTCCCGAAAAAATTGATACCACACGGTACAGCGATGAACAATACGATGCGGATGGTAGCTGCTTCTGTAGGGACGGCCATTCTGGTCACAGTCATGACGTCGACAACACAGAACGCTCAAAATGCACCTGCTATAGAATACCCTGGCATCCATGGAGTGAACGTCGCTTTCATTGTTGTAACAGCTCTTTCGTTAGCGGGAATCTTATTAGCTGTATTTGTGAAAAACACCGCGCCTAAGAAGCAGAAACAAATAGAAGAGGCTAAAGAAATGGAACGGACAAAAAAAGCAGGAAATGCTTAAAATAACAAAGCCACCGTCTAAAAACGGTGGCTTTCATCTATTTAAATGCTTTATCTACAGGATAATCATCCAGATTCAACGTCATTTTTTCTTCCACTGCCAGTTTTGCCAGTTCAGAACCGACGAAAGGGCCGCTGGTCAGCCCTGATGCCCCCAGTCCATTAGCAAAAAGTACATTACTGAATTCCGGCAGCCTGCCGAGGACAGGTAAAGAACCCGGCGTAAAAGGACGGTAACCTACTCTCGTCTCAATATAACCCGCCTTTTCTAAACCGGGTGCTACCCTGAGAGCTTTATCCAAGAGTTGATGGACCCCGCCTGGAGTGACACGTACATCCATTTTTCCTTTTTCTTTGGTTGCCCCAATGACCACTCTTCCACCTTTGAATGTCAACATATAATGGTTGAAAGGCGGCAGCACTACCGGCCAATGAGATGTATCCGTATTTGGCAGCTGCAAATGGACAATTTGAGCCTTTTCAAAACTGACTCTGGCTTTCAACCCTAAAGGGGCGAGAAGCTCACGGCTCCAAGCTCCATTAGTGATGATAACCTGATCCGAGAAAATCTCTCCCCCCTCATACGAAACACCATTCACATCACCATTCCGTATAAGTAACCGAGCGTCACCTTGAATCATTTGTGCCCCATGACGTTCAGCAGCTCGAAGCAGCGCACGGTTTACTGAAGAACCATTGACTTGAGCTCCTCCACTGATATGTAGAGCGCGATAATTTTCAGCGAGCACAGGAAACATCTCCTGTGTTTGTGAAGGGTTTAACGGAGTCAATCTTCCCATTTCAGGTGTTTGATTAACCCTCTGTTCAGCGATATTCATTTTCTTTTCTAATTTTTCCTTTGTATCAAAAATATTGATAGCACCGACTTGAGCATAGCCTGTATCCGTTTCGCCTTGTAATTCAAGGTCTTGAATCAAGTCAGGATAGTAACGCGCCCCTTCCATCACGAGCTTATACCAAGCTTGATTACTTCGATTCGTCAACCATGGACAAATGATACCTGCCCCGGCATTCGTTGCCTGCCCTGGTTCCCCACGGTCGATGATGATAACTTCTTCTCCTTTTTGAGCGAGGTGATAGGCGGTCGAAGATCCGAGTATGCCTGCTCCAATGATGATGTGTTTCAATCCAGGACTCCTTTACATTCTGACTTTAATGATGTCATTGTACAGAAAAAAACGTGTCAGAACAAATTAGTAGCGTCAAAATCTACGCTCTGAATGGACAAGTAATCCATCTTTCATCCTTAAGGTGACCAAAGGAAGTTTTTCTGGAATGTATTTCGGGTCTGATAACGTGAAATGAAAGTTCTTGATTAAAGCTCCTAGCAAGATCATCGATTCTGTCATAGCGAAATGCTTACCAACACAGATTCTCGACCCTCCTCCAAATGGAAAGTACACAAAATCAGGGACATTAAGTAACTTCCCTTGCTTGAACCGGGCTGGTATAAATTTTTCAGGGTTGTCAAAGTAAGCGGGATGACGATGCATAAGATAAGGACTTATCATTATTGTTTCCCCTGTCCTTAAACCGACGTCCCCTACCTGGATATTCTCGACGGGCATTCGATTGATCAACCACGCAGGAGGGTATAACCGCATACTCTCTAAAAACACATCTCTCATAAAAGTCATTTCTTTTATTTCTTCCATCGTAGGGACATCTTCACGACAAAGTTCGTCCACCTCCGCTTGTAATTTCAAGTAAGCCTCCGGATGGGTCAACAATAAGTACATCGTCCATGTCAAGGCAGTAGCTGTTGTTTCATGGCCTGCCAGAAAAATGGTCATTACTTCATCACGTAATTGCCTGTCACTCATTCTATGACCTTCACTGTCTTGTGAATATAAGAGTGCGTCCAGCAAATCATTGGATCGATTTCCGGTTTTCTTGCGATTCAGTATGATTTTCATGATTACTTCATCCAAAGTATCAATAGCTTTTTGAAATTGTTGATTTTCTTTTGTCTTAATGAATTTTGGAGCTTTAAAAAACGAACGGACTCTTTTCGTGATGATTTCCATCGCTTCTTCCAAAGATCTACCTACTTGTTCCTTTCCATCCAGCATATCAGCCCCGAACATCGTGGAAGCTATAATTTCAAGAGTAAGGCTCATGAAGTCATCTGATAACAAACGCTTTTCTTTCTTACCCCATTCTCTTAATGAGTCTATAGTTTTCCTTCGCATTTCTTCCCCATAAGTCAGGATGTGACCAGGGGTAAAGGATGGTTGTACAATTTTTCTGTGTTGTTTATGAAGAGGTTTTTCACTTAGAAGCAGACCTTGGCCTAATAAAGGAGCAAGCTCTTTATACGGCTTAAACCTTTGAAATGCGTCCTCTTTAACTACTAATACTTGCTTAATCAGGTCCGGGTCCATGATTAAAGTCACTCTCTTGTTTGCCAAACGAAATCTAACTACGTCTTCTCCAGTATCCAAACCTCTTTCTAAAAATGTTAAAGGGTCTTTTCGAAAACTATTTAATTGCCCCATTGGTGTTCGACTCTTTAAATGATACATAGTCAACCTCCTTCAACTTCTCTACGTAAGAGTATTGAAGGGGTGAGAAGGTTATGACAAAATTTCGGAATTAAAAAAGCCCCCAATCCCTGGGAGCTCTTCTATTTCATAGTTAATCGTTACCCTCATCGTTTCCACCAACATCGTAGGTACCATCAGTTCGTCCGTAAGAATGAGGCATTCGATCAAATGCTTCTTCACGTTTTGATTGTTTATTCTTGTTTGCTTCATCACCATAAAAACGGTTGCGGTTGAAGCCGAAGTGATCCTTCAACATAGCAAAAAATAATGGACCAGCGATTAAAGCTATCAAACCTAGAAATATTTATAAATTATGAGACAAATAATCCCCCCTGTATTCGGTTAAGTATTATGATATAAAAAATTTCCTGGAGTATATCATGTAAAAGAAATTAAAAAATATGCAGTCTTAAGTAGCGATGGATGAAGTAAGCTTGTCTGATGTGACCTCTATACTTCCTTATTGTTTCACATTTCACTTTTTTTGGAAACAACCATTTTAGTCATAGAATTTCCTGAATGATAATACCCAGGGTTATAAGTGACCATAATTCAATCAAGATGTTATTTTATGAAAAACTACAAAAAAACAGCCTCTGATGCAGAGGCTGTTCTTCTTCCTATCTTATTTTTCAATGTAGGCATACTTGTAAGTGTAGTCCGGCCCCATTGGGTTGACCGTCACATTTTTCACGTAAGGCTTCCACAACTGAGCTCTGGCACGCTGGTACAGTGGTGCAAGGACGGCGTCTTCTTTAATCAGGAGTTTTTCTGCTTCTAAGAAGTTTTCAAAACGCTCCACCGGCTTCTGTGCTAATTCATCTCCGGCTTCTTTAATCAAAGAATCATATTTTTCACTAGAGTAACCTGTTTTATTATTTCCGCCATCGGTTACCCACAGATTCAGGAATGTATTCGGGTCAATATAATCTGGTCCCCAACCATAGTTCTCAATATCATAATCCATGTTTGAATCGCGCTCGAGGCGGACTTTGAACGGTACACTCTCAAGTTTGATAGAAAGACCTTCCAGTTGCTCCAGTTGATCTTTAAGATAAGCATCTAAATTTTTCGCATTCTCCGTATCTCCACCAAGGAAACGAAGATTTGCTGTTTCAATATTGAGCTCTTCTTTGGCTTTCTTCCAATGTTCTTGAGCTTTTTCAACATCTGTTTCTACAAGCTTCCCATTAATTTCACGGAAATCTTCTCCGGATTCAGGGTGACTGACAAAATTCGCAGGCATATTTCCTTCTCCAGGTACAGAGCCGTTGTTAAGAATTACATCTACCATACTCTTACGATCGATTACCATTTGTATTGCTTTACGAGCATTTTCATTGGCAAGAATTTCGTTTTGCTGGTTCATTTTCAAGAAGAAAATTACAGGCTCTTCTTCTACTCGGAAGTCAGAACTAGAACGGTACTCATCTACGAATTCTGAGGATAAGTTGACACGATCAATAGCGTCTGTCTGATAAAGGTTGACGGCAGAAGCTGTGTCTTTTACAACTTTTACGTTGATTTTATCAAGTTTTACTTTATCTGCATCCCAGTAATCTTCGTTTTTCTCAACTGTCCATCCTTCTCCATGATTCCATTCTGTCATTTTGAAAGGACCATTAGCTAATAGATTCTCAGCTTCCATGGCATATTGATCACCTTGTTCTTCCACGAACTCCTCGTTCATCGGCAGGAACGTACCGAATGTCGTCATGGATTCAAAATAAGGTGTAGGCTTCTCAAGCGTCACTTCGAACGTATAATCATCAACAGCTTTGACACCTAATTTGTCAAGTTCCATTTCACCTTTGGATACAGCTTCGGCATTCTGAACGACTCCGTTCATCATGTATGGGCCATATTCAGATCCGACTTCAGGATCAACAGCACGCTGCCAGGCAAAAACAAAATCATGAGCAGTAACTGGATCACCATTTGTCCATTTCGCATCATCACGAAGGTTGAAGGTCCATTTCAAACCATCTTCACTCACTTTGTGATCCGTCGCTATACCTGGTTCAGTTTGACCGTTTTCCCCCAGGCGGTAAAGTCCATCTTTTGTAGAGCCAAGCCATTGGGAGGCAATGGCATCAATTGTCAGGGAAGAATTCATCGTAGGAATTTCTGCTCCATCAACAAGGTTTAAGACTTGTTCAGTTTCCTCTCCTTCTTGTTTTTTACTATCATCCGCTGGTTCACTTCCATTCTCACCGCCGCCATAACATGCTGCTAAGAACATAGTCATCGCTAGAGTAGACATCAGTATGTACCATTTAGAATTTCTCACACACATACCCTCCTGAAATTGTTGAAAATTTATGTATTTTTAAACACATGTCCCGAATTATATCGTTGTAAAGGCTTACTTGCAAATGAACGGATTTCTTAAAGGAGTCTAATAGAATAGATTCATTGAACTATAATAATTAACGATACAGGTCTTAAGAAACCTCTAACTGTTAATACACACCATTTACAGCATGCCATATGACATGTGATTTCTTAACTACTGGTCAAGATCGAAGTTCACTAATATGAAACGCATAATTCAAAAGTCCACATTTTGTTATACTCCTCTTAATAAAGAGGTAATCTGGTTGGCAACAAAGAATCATTGAACGTTCGACTGACTAAAATCCTGTTTTTTTTCAAGAACAAGGACTTTAAGCTCATTTATATTCATGTGTAGCTGACGATAATTAAATCATAAGGCTTAATATTGTAACAATTATGTAATATAATGAGATTAGAAAAGTCGAATAGCGAACAGCCTTATACTTTAAGGAGGAGTATATGATGAAACAAAAAGAGAATGAACTGAACGAAGAGTGGTTGGATCTTGTAGAATATGCTATGGGTTCAGGTCGTACGAAAACTGAATTCCAACAATTTCTTAAAAATAAAGAAAAGAGCATGGGATCTACTGAGTGGAAGAACAAAACAAAAAAGCAAAAGCAGTATAAAAATAACGTAGTTTTATTCCCAACAGATAAATACTACATATAATTTCTTTCCAGTAATAATTTTTTTACCATTCCCTACCGAATGGTCGGATTGCGACTATTAAATACAGGGTAAAGAATAATACCGCTAATTCAATAGAGATGATTTTCTTGCCTTTGGTCAATGAAGGTTTTTTCCGCAGGATCCATATAAATGATATAAGAAATCATCTCATTTTTCCAAAGCTACCAAAGGGGGAAAATGATGAAAGCGTTAACTAACAGCTTACTTGTCAAAACATATGTAAAGGCTAAACAAATGAACCTCTCGCCTGATTTTATCGGATTGGTAACATCTGAAATGGAGGAACGCAAACTCTCTAACACAACCAGACACCCAGATAAAGGTAGTAATATTAAGTACACAAAAAAAAGCAGATAGTGCTTTGACTACCTGCTTTTTTTATATGAACTCAGGCGGATGCCACCCTGTTTCTTCCCTCATTTTTTGCTATATATAATGCCTGATCCGCTTTTCTGTATAAATCCCTTGTATCTCCTACAGTACCTGGATATGTCGATATTCCAATCGAAACGGTAAGGTTTATTTTGGTATGACCGTTATGAATGTCAAATGAATGTTGTTGTATGGATTTTCTTATTCTCTCTGACACCTTCTTCGCTTCTTCCTCAGAACATTTTGGCATTAAAACTGTGAATTCCTCTCCCCCGTTCCTGGAAACGAAATCACTCTCTCTTGATTTCTCTAATAAAATCTTCCCAACTTGTTTAAGGATTTCATCACCTTCAGGGTGCCCGTATGTATCATTTATGTGCTTGAAATAATCAATATCAATGACCGTCAAAGAAAGCATTTCTTTTTTCTGTATTGCCTTAGTTGCTAACCGGTTGAAAGTCTGGTCGAAACTCCGCACATTATTCAATCCCGTCAGTGGATCTTGAAAAGCATTTCGTTCATATTCTTTCATCAATTGGTTTGTTCGTCTTAAATACTTGTTCGTGTACACAGAAACGATACCAGCAGCAAAGGTGAACCCTAAATAAATGAAGACCAGCTCATTCAAAAATGCTGCATTTCCGATCAGTTGATAGACGATGATACTAAAAAAGAAAACTGATACAGCCATCATGGTTATACTAGCTTTCCATAAACCGTTGATCGTTTTTACAATTAATATGAACGATGGAATAAGACAAGCTATGAAAATTAAATTCGCCATGGCCGAAGCATTTACTCCAATAAAGAAGCGCCCTATAATGATCATTATTCCTGTAATAAGGGTTGGAACCCAACCTCCAAACAAAGTCGCCAGCATCAGAGGAATATGTCTGAGGTCAATTAAAGTTTCCCCATTGATTTGAATGCTGAAGTGCATCAACAAAATAGCCAGGACGCCTGTGAGAGTACCTAAAGTGATTTTCGCTCTCAAACTGTGTTTATATGAGTATAGAATTTTTTTGAATAATTGATGATATAAAAATAAGCATGTAGTTATAATCGTCAAATTGACGAATAACTGCTCATACATAAGCAACCCAACTCCTTGCCATACGACGTTTAACCTTTCACCTCGTAAAATAAAGTGAAATTTGTATTCTATTGTACAGGAATGTCGAAAAAAATGATAATAAAATCGTTTTTCAAAAATTATTGCCTCGTTCAGGAGGCTTTTATTTTTGGTACTTAATTATTGGAGAGCATCCCCCATCAAAAAACACCTTCTTTGAACATTAATCAGAGGTATAGGAATAATTTGTATTCTTCAAAAATTGGATTAATCATCTTGTTCTTTTTACCTGTCATGACTTATAGTTTTTTCCTCGCTTTACCTGTATGATGAATAGTACTAGACGTTAAGTAATGAAACGTTATATGAGAATGTTACGTATACATATGAAGCATTCATTACAAAAACTGATTTCTAAACTAAGGAGGATAAACAATGACGAAAAGGATCGTTGCCATTATCATTGCAGCCGCCCTTTTATTGGTTGCTCTTACATTTCAAAGCATTAATTTCTTTATCAATCAGGATTTCTCTGAAAACAATCCAGCAAAAATGTTTTCCGGAAAACAACAGTTAGGTGAAAAAGTCATCGAGGAAGGATCTGAGATGAGCCGGATAGCAAGAATTAATATTGAGGGAGCCATTATTAATACTCCGGGTTCATCATCCAACCCATTTGGTGGAGGGGGATATCAGCATGACCATATTATGAAACAGCTACAGCAAGTAAAAGAAGACAACACGATCAAAGCCCTCCTTCTTTATGTGAATTCTCCAGGTGGGGGCGTTTATGAAAGTGCAGAAATTCACGATAAGTTAAAGGAAATTAAAAAAGCTGGTAAGCCTATCTTTGTTTCCATGGGAAGTATTGCTGCATCAGGCGGCTATTATATCTCCACACCGGCTGACCAGATTTTTGCATCCCAGGAAACTTTCACAGGTTCATTAGGCGTCATCATGGAAAGCATCAATTATCAAGAACTCGCCAATGAGTATGGGGTGAAATTCAATACTTTCAAAAGCGGTAAATTCAAGGACATTATGAGCCCGGTCAGAGAAATGACTGAAACGGAACGTGAAATTATTCAAGAACTTGTAGACGAATCATACGAACAATTTGTTGATGTTATTGTTGAAGGTCGAGAACTTCCTGAAGAGAAAGTATATGACTTGGCTGATGGGAGAATCTACTCCGGTTCTCAAGCAGTTGAGAACGGCTTGATCGACCAAATCGGTTTCAGAGAAGATGCATTGAAAGCTTTGAAGGATAAGGTGGGTGGAGACCCCAAAGTCATCGAATTCAGAAACAACATTGGATCATTCTTTGACCTCCCACTCGCACAAAACTTCATGCCAAACAGTGAAATTCGCTATATTGAGAAATTAATCAGTCAACGTCAAGGGCCGACTTTGATGTATATGTACAGTGAATAAGGAGGGACCTGAAATGGAGACGATCGACAACCAACCACAATTTTCTATCATAGATAAACATAAAGCAGATATTACAAAGCTGATCTATGCAGGATTTGGTATCCGGTTCTTCGCTTATATCATTGATTTATTAATTGTATGGAGTGTCAATTCGATTATCATAAGACCCTTGCTCAGGCTTTTGAATATTGAATCTGCAAAGCTTTGGATCGAGATGTTGAGTGCTGAAAATATTTTAACGTCCATCATTTTTTTCCTTTACTTTATTCTGATGACGAAATATTTCAGGGCGACTTTAGGAAAAATGATTTGTGGTTTATCAGTGGAATCACTTAATGGTAAACCACTTTCCAACGGCCAGATCATCTTCCGGGAATTCATTGGGCGTTATATAAGTATGGCTGTTTTCGGTCTTCCCTATCTGGTAGTTGCGTTCACAAAGCGTCACCAAGGAGTCCATGATCTGTTTGCAGATACTTCAGTAATCAAAAACAGATTCCAATCTTTGTACAGCGCGTTAGAACACCAAGCAGAAGCAAACGAGTCATGAATGAAAGCCTGTCTATGTATTTAGACAGGCTTTTTTTGTTTGAGTTTTGCTGTATAATGATGGGACTTTACGATTCACCAAAAACTTCTTTGAGACATTTAGCTTCTGTTTAACCAGCATGATCCGATCAGCATTTCTATTCGTAGTACTGGCTTCTTCTGCATACAATGGGTAGAGGATTTTCCCATAAGTTGAGATAGCGAGGTGATTACATGAATAAAATAAGCTCCCTGCCATTTGCACAATGCGGTGATACTTTTCAACCCACTCTGCCTGAACAGTGGTCACGAGGCGAGCCGCCAATCTTATTGGGCAGCGTGGCCATCAATCCAAAATTTATCGAACGGCCTCATGTGTTATTGAAATTTTCGGAATTCTTTCAATTTACACTTGTCGGTCTAAGCCCAAAACTAAAAATCACATATCGTTTATCCAAAGAGGTTAAGAATGAAGATCGGAAAGAAATTTTGAATGAGTGGGAATTTCAATTCGCAGCAGCCGAAGAAGACTTCGGGAATTTAGACACAAACCAACCTACTGTTCTCAATTATTGTGACAGGCTGGATAAAGAGGGGAAAAACAGCACCACATATCGGATCGAAATCATTGAGATACAGAGAAAAAACGTTAAGCGATTGGATATAACGAATACGTCATTTACCGCTACTGTTATAAGCGGCCAGGGTGAACCTTCCCGCCCTTATAACGGAAACAGGGTCAGACGATACCCTTCTAAATTACATCCGTCCATTTATGAAATCAGCCGAATGCAGCATCTTCAAAATGGAAATCCTAACAACCCCCCTTTTATCGGATGTGGTAAAACATTCAATCCAGTCCTACCCCAAAGCTTAAATAGAGGGATGGCTCCAGTATTATTGGCTGAAGTGACTGTGAATACTCAAAAGACAAGTCAATCGGGGACTCTTCTCACATTTTCGAGTTTCATAAAATCCATACTGAGACAAGATCATTTTAATCACTTGAAATTTCGTTTGGTGAGAATATGCTTACCCAGCGGTAAACGTGATGTCTTGATGGAATGGCCATTTTTACGGGAGTTTCCAAGTGATACCGATATTAATGAGCCTCTCGTCTACAATTTCTGTGATCGATATACGAAAACCATCTGCAAATACCGTATGGAATTAGTCGAAGCCAGGTTGTCTGTACAATCTTCATTTGATATATCTAACAAGAGTCTGACTGCTCAAGTATTCAACTATCGTCACGGGGGATATGAATTATTCAAAGGGGAGGGAGTTTCCCATGAAACATGATCCTTATATGCCGTATATCACATGTGGGAAGGTTTCTGAGAATACTCTCCCTGTCCACCGGTCAGTAAATGAAGGACCGATTGTTCTTGCTGAATTGAAAGTTCACAGCAGACATCCTCAACCTCATGTGTTATTAAATTATTCCCAGAACTTGTCTTATCAAGTATTAGGAGAAAACCCTGAAATACAGCTCACCTATCAACTTGTGAAAACTCCCTATAAAGGAGATCCAGTGCTATTAGAAACTTGGAATTTTGGTGTTTCATTAGTATTTCCAGCAAATGTATCTGATTTGAACACTGTTGAGCCCTTGGTCCTCAACTACTGTGATCATACTGATATTACTCCTCAAACTCAGATTCATTATTCTTTTCAACTTTCAGAAATCAAGACGAATCACTCTTCTATCGAAGTTTTAAGCCAAACTGCTTCCGCAATTATATTAAATGTATGAAAAAAAGCCGCTCAACATTGGTTTATGAGCGGCTTTAATATATTTATAATGTCATTTGAGCTTTTGGACATTGAGCTCTCAAAATTTCCAGGAAAGTTTCTTGATCTTTAGGAGCGATTTTGACACTCCTCCTTACACCTCCCTCATAGAATATTTCAATCGCATCTGAAGCGGTCAAAACTCTATATCCGCAATAAATATCCGCTGTGGTATTATAACTGATGATTTTGTCGTATGGAATTTTACTTCTGATGGGTCCGCCTTTGACTAGTAAATAGTTTTCGTTAAGCTCATACCTTATTTTAGTTACGGAAACGATGAACGATACAAGTAAAAACAAATAAATAGAAGACCAAACAAGGATAAACCAAATGTTATGTGTCGCCTGATTGAAGAAAAAAGGAAAGACCAACATAAGTGTCATATTGGTAACCGCTTTTGTCATGAGTGTGCGAAAGTGCGAATCTCTTGCAGCCTCAAAGACCATCAATCCATTGCCTCCCTTATGTCAAAGTTAAGTATAATTATTTCAAAATTCTAACAAATAAGCAACTATACCTGATCTTAGCTCTATAAGGGATGATATAACCAAACGAAGTTTTTGTTAAAGAGCACTTACCCAAGTAAAAATAAGGACCAGCAGGTAACCAGAAAGAGCTGTAAAGATGATACGTTTGAATTCCATCCCAGCCTTCCATTCCATCAATGCTCTGAATGTGATAAGGGTGGTCAAACCTGCTAAAAAAGAAGCACGGGACAATTCTTTATTCGGGTCATAAAAAGAAAAGTACATTACACCCAACAATAAAAAAGAAACAATCACTGCTTCCCCCCACCGCTGAACAGAAGAAACAGGCGGTATGTTCTTAGTCCTTCGGTCATTTTTCTTCCACTTATTCTCAACCCACCAGATACTAAGATAATAAACTACAAACACTCCTGCCATCAGGTACCATTCCATGTAATCCCTCCGTCATTTATGCATGTAATATATGTATGTGGAGTATGTAATGGAAAGAAGTCAGGAATACATATTCAAAAAAGGAGCACTCCCTATTGGAAGTGCTCCTTTTATGCCCACCGCGAACACGGTTGATACCTTTTGCTCTTTGATTTACACGGGCAGCCATTTCTCGTTTCTCTATATTTGTTTCGTGTAAGTAAACCTTTCAATTCATGGCCAACCTTAATCTACAAGAGTTTTGTATACGTTTATGATTCTATTTTTCATGGTTAATTCTTTTGTTGAATATTCACTTTTGGATTTTACGTAAGACAAGAAATATTCTTTACCTTCTTCAGTCCAAGTGACGACAACACTTGGTATTTCCTTACTATATGAATAGTAAACCTCCCGACCTTCCACTACTAATTTGTCAAATTTTTCATTCTTTTTAATATGACCGAAATTAAATTCAAAATTGGTAACACGATATTCTAAAAACTCTTGAGGACCTATTATGGGTCCTTTTCTTTCCAAATCTACGTTAGATCCTTTTGGGAAATACCGGAGCGTAATTCCTTTATGGAAAGGATCATTTATTGATTCAAAAATTGTTCCTTCCTCAACCCCTGCTTGAAAGGGTATGCTTTCTGGCAGCTGAAAGTGGAAGGGCATTTCTTGTATAGCTTTTTCTGCTTCAACCGTTTCGTAATTTATAAACCCGTGTTCTTTTCTCTCAACGGGGATGCTTATTTTATTTGACTGAGAACATGCAGCTAAAAATATGATGGTGAAAACTAATAAACTTTTCAAATGTAGTATCATTCCGTCTTCCTCTCTGTTCAAAATCGACATTAAAATATCCCTAACATAACACCTGAATAAGACATCGCCACCTTTTCAATCTATACAGTGTTTATATCAATACTAAAGGGAAGTTTAGAATTATAGAAAAAACAATTCACTTGTAAAAAACAGTTGTATCATATACCTTGTACCGTATGAATGTATAAATAGCGAGGTGGTTTCATGGCTTATCACAATACTCATAAAATAGGGATACGAGAAAATTTACTTCAATTTTCTTTACTTGTCCTAATAAACCTATTTGTAGGTTCAATGGTGGGACTTGAGAGAACCATATTACCAATGATCGGTGAGGAGCAGTACGGTATCGCTTCTACGAGTGCTGCGCTTTCCTTCATTGTCAGTTTCGGATTTTCTAAAGCAATCATGAATTTATTTGCGGGAGATTTGGCAGATCGTGCAGGGCGTAAGCGAGTTCTCCTCATCGGCTGGAGCATCGGAATTTTTGTTCCGATTATTGTCATATTCGCTCACACCTGGTGGTTGATTGTATTCGCCAACGTATTGCTTGGAGTCAATCAGGCATTGACTTGGTCGATGACCGTGAACATGAAAGTCGACCTCGCCAAGGCCAACGAGCGTGGACTGGCTGTAGGCTTCAATGAATTTGCCGGATACATCGGTGTGGCTGTCATGGCAGCAATTTCCGGCTATGTAGCTTCCACTTATTCATTGACTCCTGAACCATTTTATCTTGGTATCATCATAGTTTTGATTGGGTTTGCCCTTTCTTTATTTACTAAGGATACAGGAGGGCATTTGAAGGTTCAAAGCGCTGCAGAAAAGAAATCAAATGATGAGATGATTTCTTTTCGTGAAGTATTTTTCAAAACCTCGTGGAAAAACAAGAACCTGGCCAGCAGCAGCATTGCAGGTTTGACCACCAACTTGAAAGACGGCATGGCTTGGGGGTTATTCCCAATTTTCTTTGCAGCCGGAGGCCTCTCAGTCGGACAGATCGGAGCCGTTGTGGCTGTCTACCCTGCTGCATGGGGGTTCTTTCAATTATTCACCGGAGCTCTTTCTGATAAAGTAGGGCGCAGGTGGCTGATCATTTTTGGGATGACCCTGCAATCCCTATCATTATGGTGGATTGTTTTTATGGATGGGTTTGGATTATGGATGACTGGGTCGTTATTCTTGGGCATCGGTACAGCAATGGTTTATCCTACAATCATCGCTTCCGTCAGCGATGTCGCTCACCCGAATTGGCGAGCTACCTCTTTAGGTGTATATCGTTTCTGGCGTGATAGCGGATATGCTTTCGGTGCTTTGATCGCAGGTTTTATCGCTGACTTAATCAGTGTCGATTGGGCCATCGGTCTGGTTGGTCTCCTTCCGCTTCTCGCTGGATTGAATGTATTGATAAGAATGAAAGAAACCCTGCATAAAGATGAATAGACTTTCAAAAAGGAGCGTCCATTTTAGATGCTCCTTTTTTTCATGATTTTTTTTAAACAAATTCACAGTATTTGTTTAAACCACCCCGTTTATTTTGGGAAATCTTTTCTTTTCGGCTCTTTACCGCTGACGTATTGTCTATATGAAGTGATTGTTCCATCGAGTGACACAAAATACATTCGATTATCTTCTGGTTTTTACACCAATGTAAAAAAGACTCTGCAACTGTAACAATACCTGGATGTGATTTTATTCAATTGGAAGAGGGAGAATTCAAGCAAGTGAATAAATACTACGACTCTCTTTTTTTATTAGCCCAAATGGGGATACAAATCGGTTAATTGTTACACACAAAAAGACCTTCGAATTCTTCTAAGGTCTTTTTGTTTTGTGGAAAAATATTTTTGCATCCAATGAACATTGAAAACATTGTATCAGGCCTGTCTACCTATGTACTCTTCATAGTAATAGTTTTTTGCTTCCCAATCTTTACCACCATCTAAAAAACCTTTCACTCCTCCGCCTAAGGCTATGATCAAGGTCACCCACCATAATAAAGGGTCATAAACCATCGGAACAATACCCCAAAATGTATTGGATAATGCGTTTCTTATTTGAAAAAGAAGCTTATGGTCACTCCAGCGTAATTCCCATAATTCCCACAATTCATCATTTGGTTTTCTACTCATTTTTGATTGATATATAAAGTCAATGTAGATAATCAGGATGAAAAGGTAGAGGATCACAGGGACTGGATTAGAATAGGTCTGCATGGATCCAATGAGGAGAACAAACCCGAGAAAACCATACCACGAATTTTTCATAGATTTCAGTCTTACTTTCTTTTGGTTGAAGCTTTCTTGTTCTATCTTATCATTCATTTGGCACCCCCTATTCCCTGAATGGTCTATCAGCAGGCATCTATATGCTGTACGAACAAACAGCGGAATAGTTTCATAATTATGGTAATTAAAATGAATGATTCATCTTTATTAGATATCGTTTCCTTTAGATAATACTTGAGCTAAATAAACTCCACTTGCAGCTGCCTGCGAAAGTGAATGGGTTTCACCTGAACAGTCCCCTGCTACATACAGCCCTTTAACTTCTGTTTGAAAATAAACATCACTCACCAGCTTCGGTTCATAGAATTTAGCATCTATTCCATAGATTAAACTGTCCATGTCAATAGGTTCTTCCAACAAATCTTCCAACCTTCTTAAAAATTCCATTAATACTTGGATGTAACATTCGGGAACTTCATCATGGATGTTCCCTGGCTGTGCCATTAAAGAAGGTACGACTTTATTTCCTTCAAGGGATTGTGTAGGCTTTACTCCAATCAAATCTTCCAACCGTTGCACCACCACTCTGTCTTTCCCACGATTAATGGAACCTATAATTTTACGGGCAAAATCCATAGCTTCATGCTGTGAATGAAAATATTCAGGTACGAAAAAGGTAAAATTCAAGTTGCTTCCCGGAGAATTCTCTTCATGTTGATTTTGACCGTCAGGCATAACCAGTCCATGCTGATACTTCCTGATGATCCTCCCGCGCGGATTCATACAGTAAGTGGTCCCGGAGTATGTCTCATATACAAGTTGTAGTTTCGTTTCAAACGTATGCTGTAAAATTGAGGCTAATTGATTTCCCGGCATTTCCACCCTCAAACCTAAATCGAGGCGTGTCTCGCCGTGGTGGATCCCCAGCTGATCCAGTTGTTCTGTCATCCATTCACTGCCACTCATTCCTGTTGCTAACACGACTCTTTTCGTTTCATATGTATTGTCCTCGGTGATAACTTTGAAACCATCAGATTGAGGAATAATAGTTTCTACCAAAGTGTTGAAACGGAAATCAACTTTTTCCTCTATGGATTCATAGATGTTTTGGAAAACCTCTTCAGCCAGCCTTGTACCTAAGTGTCTGACCTCAGTGGATAGTACTTTTAATCCCTTCCGCTCAGCACGCAGCTGCAGAGATTCATTCAGAGTGGAATAAGTTTTGACCTGATCTGCGCCAAAACTACAAAGGATATCGTCCACATGTTTCATTAAATTCAATGCTTTTTCTTCACCGATTTTTCTCCCCAATTCTCCGCCGAAATCATTTGTATAATTGAATTTCCCTTCTGATTTCCCGAGTCCTGCAAACCCCATATATTTATTGCAGGGTCCTTCACATGTACAAGAATTTCCTTGATCGGTACCACAGGTCCGTTCTTCCAGCTTGCTTCCTCGATCGATAACCAAAAGATTCAAATCACCTCTTAGTTTACTCAATTCGTATGTGAGGAAAACACTGCTTACTCCTGCACCAATAATGATTACATCATACATAAATTCCACTCCCTGTTCTGCTAAGATGAAGTTTTATCGATTTTCTTTTAAAATAATACAAAGAATAAAAAAAGAAAAGGTGATCGTTCTATGTCTATTATACCGATTGAATTTTTCCAAAAGCCCACTTTAGAACTGGCCCGGGACTTGTTAGGGTGTGAGCTTGTCAAAGAAACGGATGAAGGTACTGCTTCAGGATATATCGTAGAGACAGAAGCTTACATCGGCCCGGAAGACCGTGCTTCTCATAGCTTTAACAACAAACGGACAAAGCGGACAGAAGCGATGTTCGGACCTGCTGGAACTGTCTATACCTATGTGATGCATACCCACTGTCTTGTTAACGTGGTCAGTGCTGAAAGTGAAAAACCTGAGGCTGTACTCATCCGAGCAGTCGAACCAGTGATAGGGAAAGATCTTATGTACAAACGTAGAGGTGATAAGAAGGAAATAGACCTTACGAACGGACCTGGTAAATTGACGAAAGCCCTCGGAATCATAAAAAGTGATTATGGACGTACGTACACCGAACCTCCCCTTTATCTAAGAGAAGGGATAAAGCCGGAATCGATTTCTAGCGGAAAGAGAATCGGCATCGAAAATTCTGGCGAAGCGCGTGACTATCCTTGGCGTTATTGGATTACCGGAAATCGATTCGTATCGAGATAACCGGTTGTTGTCTTTCGAATTGAATTCGCTCAATAATTCTAAAGGAAAAAAGATGTCTTAATACTATTCAGTGGAAAGCTTGCGAAATGGAAGTCTATTCGAAAGTTTTCCACCTTCCTATTGTAAAATCTCCCTCTCATTCTTATTAAGAAGGCTGAACTTTGTTCCAAAACTTCCATTACAAAAGAAAGGAATAAGAAGGAATTGGATCAGTATTTGTAGAAATAAAGCAACACCAATGGTATTTAATGGTAACTCGAAGGGTGATGAGAGGGGAAAGCAAATGGATGGATTTACGAAAAGAGAAACGTTTCTACATTTTTTACTGACTTCGATTAGTATTTTGCTGATCGGCTCGCTTCCTTATCTACTGTTTAATATGAAAGCTCAAGTAGAGGTTTTAAAAATGATACATATGAAAACCTTGGATAACACTTTATTTTTATATGACACCATCGTATTCAACTTTCAAGAATACACTCTACATATCTACCAAACGATTAAACTCCTTTTCACCGGTGGCGACGCTGAATATTATTATAGAGGAGTCTACCGGCCGATTTTCCCTGAATTATGGGAGTTATTTTTAAAGTCTATGACCTATATGATTCTCGGCTTGTTCTTTGGTTTGCTATTGGCTCTCGTTATGACTTTCCTCGTTATGTATTTCTCGAGAAAATACAGGGCACTTCCTAAAATCATTCTTTTTTTCTTAGAATCTCTCCCGGACATTTTCATCATTTTAATTATTCAAATTTCTATAATTTGGACATATAAAAAAACTGGTTTATTAGTGTTCGATATTACGAGTACCGCTGATGGTGATCCCGTCGTCGTCCCCATATTTATTCTTTCTTTACTGCCTGCTATCTATATGAATAAATTATTGTTACTGGCTTTCGAAGAAGAAGAAAGCCGGCAATATGTCGAGTTTGCTTTTAGTAAAGGCTTTAGTAAATCATACATCCTGATCATCCACATCTTAAGAAATTCCATCCTCACGTTTTTTAACCACTTTAGAAGTATTTTCACTTTCTTACTTGCTAATCTTCTAATGTTAGAAATCATCTTTAATATCAATGGTTTCATGACGTTCGTCTATAAGCACAGTGTTTTAAATCCAGAAATATTGACGATCAGCCTGTTTATGGTATTCATTCCATTTTTCCTCATATTCACAATTGTGCAATGGACGATTCACCGCAGCTTTCCTTCAGGAAGGAGTACTTTATGAAAAAATTCTGGTTTTCAAATAGGCTGCTGATTGCGATTGGATTGATGTTTCTCATTTCTCTCCTTTCAGCTAGTATGATTTTCGGATTTGTAATTGAACAAGATCGAACTCCTCCTGAAAAATTATTATTTGATGAAAACAACCAGCTCATTGCCATTGCTCCATTTCCTCCTTCGGTTCAATATCCGCTGGGGAGTGATATTGATGGTAATAGTTTTTTCTTGAAAATTATTGATGGGGCAAAGTATACGATTGGATTATCATTGATCATCGCCTTCGGAAGAGTCATCTTGTCTTTTTTAGGCGGTTACCTTCTTTTTTTAATGCCCTCTCAATTTAATAAAAGAATAAATAATCTTTCGGATGCGTTTCATTACACTCCTACCACTATCCTGACCTATGTATTGATTGCTCCTGTAGTCCTTACATTCAGTTGGAGTTATGATCTGACGACTAAGATCATCTACCCTGTCATCATATTAATTTTGGTCAGTGCACCTGTTTTATCAATGTATGTAAGAAATGAATTGAACCTCATATATAAAAAGGATTATGTCATCACATCAAAGCTGATGGGTGCCAATCACTTCCACCTTTATAGAAAACACGTTTCTCCTTTTCTAAAACCGAAGTTACTCCTCATGTTCGTGCAGCAAGTGGGGCAGGCCTTAATCATTTTTGCTCACCTTGGATTGCTTAATATTTTTATTGGCGGTACAGAGACACGTTTGATGGATATCGACATCGAGACCGGGGAGCCGATTTACCGACATTTTTCCATGTCAAATGAATGGTCAGGTTTAATCAGCCAAAATTTTGAATACGCGATTCCATTTCCATGGATGATCCTTGCACCTGTAACAGCATTCGCTTTAGCCATTTTAGCTGTGAATAGTATTGCCTATGGATTGAAAGGCCCTTTTGAACATTATCAATCAAAAACCAAAACAACTACTATGAAAGAAACCGTATCCCCCGTTACCAAAGACAAATTTCAAATGATAAAAAAAATCAGTTCCTAAGAAATTTCACTTGGGAACTGATTTTTTCATTTTCCACTTCATTCCTGCCTTATATTAAACTTCCATGCTTCATCTTCATCCATCATTCGTTTCGCAGCATAAATGAGAATAAATTGAATAATGATGGTCGGAAGCCCCATCAATCCTGAAATCACTTGCAATGGTGGCAAACCACCGATTTGCATTAAGATAAGCGCAAGCCCAGTAATAACCGCAGCTACGATAATCCGTAATATTTTAGGAGGTTCAAACTTACTCATATCCCTGGTACTTGTATAAGCTGCTATGGTATAAGTAGTAGAATCCAAGGTCGTAGTCAAGAAAATCAACGCGACGATGATAAAAATCATGATGGCGAGTTCACCCAAGGGCAGGGTGGAAAGTATATCGGGAATCGCAGCCATTCTCTCATCTTCTTTAACGAGCTCCAATACACCCATGTCTCCTTTTAAGAAACGATGAACACCTAATCCCCCGAGTACACCAGTAGCTATCCAGGAAATAAACGTCGGTGCAAGCAGATAAGTGAGGATCATCTCTTTGATTGTCCGCCCTTGTGAGATTTTCGCAGCAAACACACTGTGAAGCATTGCCCATGTGGCACTATAGGCATACCAAAAAACCGTGTTGCTTTGAATATGAGACGCTTTCCCTTGATGAACGGAATCGGTATTCAAAGAGATGTTCAAGTAATGTGTGATTAGAAACGATACACTGTCTGTAAAATAATTCATGATGAATACGCCGGGACCGAATAATAATATGAAAAGGGCAAAAACACCTGCTAAGTACATATTGAATGTACTCAACCGCTTAATCCCCTTATCTATCCCCAAGTACGCACTTACTGAGAAAAGAATAACCCATACAACCGTTACGATTATCGTTAACCCGAAAGTGACTTCAATGTCCATAAGAGCAGATACATTATGAGTGATGATTGGCGCACCTAAACCCAGAGTCACGGAGGCTCCCGCTAATATACTGATAAGAAAAAGGATGTCAAGGACTCTCCCTCCCCATCCATCCGTAAATCGATCGCCGAATAATATTCGACAAGACTCGGATATTCTCATTAAAGGGCGTTTCTTCACATGTAAAATATATCCCATTGCAGGAGCAATCATGACGAAAATCGCAAACACCTGAAACCCCCATAGGAACATGCTGTATGCATTCCCCCACAAAAGAGCTTCTGGAGATCCAGCTTCCACGCCGGCAGGAGGGTCATTCGCAACAGAGGTCCATTGAAGCATCCCTGTCCTCATAATTGTGGACCCGACCCCCATGGCTATTAAAATAGAGGCATATTCAAAAAGTGTGAAACGCGGCTTTTCTTCAGGATCACCCAGGACTACTTCACCATATTTGGAAAATGAAAAGTACAATCCGGCTGCAACAAGAAGGATTCCATACCAAAGATATCCCCAACTGAATACTTCTACAATTTCATTGAATATTATATTTAGTAACTTCAGAGACTCTGATTCATATAACGCAAAAGGTATACTTATTGCTATGATGACTAGTATTGCAGGAATGAAGATTTTGTAATCGATTAGTTTGCTGCTGTCCATCGTACACTACTCCTTTATCTGTATTTATGTGTGGTGTAGTTGGATTTACCCACTCACAAATATGACTAAAAGGAGAATTTGAATAATTATCAAATTTTCTTACACACGTAGATGGACCTTGTATTTAGGAAAGGTGTTGTAATAAACCGTAAGTAAATCTTTTTCAAAGGACAATGCATCTCCAAAAATAACGCACGACCGTCTATATCAACGACTACTTAATGCCACTTGTATCCCGATCATAGTCAACACAATACCTTCGATTAAATTCATTCTTTCAGCAAACCAATCATGGTGGATCAACCATGAACGGACCTTTACAGAGAAAACGCTGACTGTAGAGAAAATCACAAATGCCTGGACAAGAAAAATCACACCCAGAGTAAACATTTGTACAGAAGCGTTCCAACTCCCTTCATTAACGAATTGAGGAAGTAAAGCGAGGAAAAACAAAGATACTTTCGGATTCAATACATTCATAATGATCCCTTTTTTATATAAAGATTTATAATTTCTTCGAACTTGGTCGTTCATATCTATCCGATTAGTTTTACTCTTGAATGCCTGCCAGGCCAAATAAAGAAGATAAACAGCTCCCGCATACTTTATAAGGGAAAATATTATCCCTGATTGATAGATTATTGCAGAAAGACCTGCAGTTGCCGCAGTAATATGTACAAAAAGTCCCGTGCAGAGACCTAGTGCAGTCGAAATGCCCGCTCTGCTGTTTTGAGAAATGCTTTGAGAAATGACAAAAAGTATATCCGGACCGGGCATTAAGGTCAGAGCGACTGCCATTCCTAAAAAAGACAGGAGAAGCGGAAGTTCCATCAAAGATTCCCCCTTTCTATATAGAAGTCAATTTATTAAAAATTAACAGAGAAATTTCCCGCTGTACACTTTTTCCAATTATAATAATAACCATAATAGAGGTTATTTCATTGCTTATCTATTCGTAACATCATCCATACAGCAAACGTTGGGCTTTTGTAAACGACTCTCGAGGGACATGAATTTCATAATAGACAATCACACCCATCCCATGTGAGTTATTCCCTCCCGCACGGATACTCTTTGTTTTCGTTTTGATTCCATTTTCACTCAGCAGCCATTTAGCTTCTGAGTATTTAGTCAGGTTTTCTGTACATATAATCATCTCAGTCGGCTGCCATAATTTTTTCAAAAAGTTGAACAAATCCACTCACCACTTCCTCCCGTGATTTTCTTCAGTGAGTTACCCTGGAACACAATATCTCTAGAGCTTGTGAAAACACTATAACAAATCATCCATAGGTTTTCAGGGCATGGGAATTTGCTGCATTGGTAAAACCTTAAATTTAAATAAACAAGATCCGAACCTGGTTTGGGCTCGGATCATTCATATTACGCTGTGTCATTTGATTATATGCTTACAGTCACTAATTCGTATAGAAGATAAACAGCACACCAACTAAAACGATACGGTAAATAGCAAATGGGAATAACTTTATTTTGTTGATTAAACGTAAAAAGAACTTTATGGAGATGAATGCAAATAAAAAAGCACTGATGAATCCTGCTAAAAACAAAGGAAAAGAAGATAGTGTAAAATATTCAATATTCTTAATAAATGATAATGTGCTTGCACCCAGCATAATTGGAACAGCCATAATAAAAGTGAAATCAGCTGCAGCTCGGTGGCTCATGCCGACTAAAACACCAGCTGAAATAGTAGCACCAGACCTTGAAAAACCAGGCCATAAGGAAAAACATTGAATGGTACCAATGACTAAAGCTTGCCTGTAAGTCATTTGATCTACCGTCTGTGTCCTATTCAAAGAGTTGGAAGATTTATCAGCAATGATCATCAAAAAAGATCCAAGAAGTAACCCTACCATTACTGTTTCAATCGTAAACAGATATTGGTCAATGTAGTCCTCGACCAGAAAGCCCAACGCTGCTGCAGGAATCAATCCGACCAGGATGTGAGACAATTTTAATCCTCCAGCTTTCAGTTTACCCCCATTTCCGTTCGTATCCAATCCCAGTAATTGAACAAACCGATCTTTGAATACAACGACGACTGCTAATATCGATCCAAGTTGGACGACCACTTTAAAAGTATTTGCAACAGAAGCACCCAAAAACTCATGAGAATGCAGCCACATGTCATCGACGATAATCATATGACCTGTGGAAGAGACAGGCGCGAACTCAGTCAAGCCTTCAAACATGCCTAGAATCACTACTTTAATAAAAGATATTAATTCCATGTGCTCCCTTACCTTTTTTGAAGTTTTTTTCGTTTAAGGTAAATCCAAATCATTAGAAGTAGAAAAATGAAACCTGTAAAACTATAAGTCAAAGCCGAATACATATGCATGTAATGAAGAATATCCGACCATGACTCACCAAGAATCACACCAGCAGTAACAAGCAGTAAATTCCATGTAAATGTTCCAAACAATGTGAAACTTACAAACAAAGTGAAGTTCATTCCCGACATCCCTGCAGGAATAGAAATAAGACTACGTACCAGTGGAATCATTCGGCACAAAAGAACGGTCCATACGCCATATTTATTGAACCACTCCAAAGTTTTGAACACGTCTTCTTTTTTTAACCTTAAAAGACCACCCCACTTGTCAACAACATCTGCAACTTTATCAATTCCTAAAAAATATCCCGCACCATATAAAAGAATAGCTCCTGTAACAGATCCACTTGTTGCTAAAATGACCACTCCGAGAGCTGATAAACTTGTATAAGTCGTCAAGAAACCTCCAAATGGCAAAATGACCTCAGAGGGTATCGGGGGGAATAAATTTTCTAAGGTCATTAACATAAACACACCCAAATAACCATGTTGTTCCATAAATTGAATGATCCAATCAACCATTAGAACCTTCACTGCTTCCTTTCTTCAACCTTCTTAATGTTTAAATACAAAATACTTTATAACCTTCATTCATTACCCATTGGCTTCATTCCCACCAATTGTCTCAGCTCTTCTGAGTTAAACATGTTCCATGAGAATTTCAAATTGTAGTCCCCCCAATCCACGCCAACGAACCACCCGCTCAAGTAAATTCCTCCGAATAATAGAGCTATGATACACGAACTCATTAAATAATACTCCACCATTTCTTTTGACACCTTGAAAGTGTTCACTTTTTTGTCGTCCTTTATTTATAAATTTTTGTTATCAGTCTTACGTTAAATTTAAATTCAATGGTAAAGAGGATAGGAAACATGTAAAAGAAGTTTAAAAAATACCCTACATGAGCATGTGTAGGGTTGGCGCACTTTCTGTTTTGTATATTTTATTAACTATTTGACTGGTCGTATAATCTTAGTGTGTTTCTAGTATTGTTCCTGCTACTGTAATCCCCCTCCATTCTCTTCTAAACTTATTATACCAATATGGAGAGGTAACAAGTACAAGTTGAAAAAATATTTACACCACACATGTTAAGTTCCATCAAGCACAGCGGTGTTCAACCCCTTTTGAAGGGGTTGAACTTCATGATTCTATTCAAAAAGTCTTCGTATGAAACGTGATGTTTATCCCATTGGTTATACCATTTTCTCACCGTCTCCACCAGCCAGTAAGGTACACACTTGCCATCAATCAGATGGTAATGTCTTTCATAACCTCTTTTCAAATGCTCCCATCGAAAATCATTCCCTGGTTGGGCATATTCTGACACATCGATGATTTTTGCTCTTCCATTTTGTAATAAGATATTCTTCAAATGTATATCACGTGGGTTCAACCCGATCTCACGAACATAATCTCTGGCTTCTTCCACATCATCAACTACTTGACACGGAATGTGTACCCCTTGGAGCACACAGTCAAATAATGTTATCCCTTCTTCATAACTTAAAACCAAGTATTCAGGAGTGGAAGCGTAAAAAATGGGAAAGTATGTTGAAGTACCAAGTTTCCTGTAAATGTTCGTTTCGATCTCAACTTTACTCCGCTTGTCTTCTGCAAAGATTTTAAAAGCATAAAGAGGGGATTCTAAGTACTGGAATACTGCTGCATCGGTTCCAACTCCGATACACCGAAGTCCTTCCGGGTGACCCTGTATGGTTACAGGCCCGTTATTCGGGCTTGAATGAACAGTGACTTGAGAAAGCGAAGGTATTGCAACCTCCCAGCCTCTCTTCATATCCTTCCTCCACCTCTCTTAATCTCATTCAATCAATTCATATCTGATTAATCTATCATTATACTCTTTCTTTATAGATTTACCACAAAAAACATGAAAATATGAACGGGTGATCCACTTTATTTTTTTCTGATCATTGTGTATTTGATTCCTTGGATGGAAGTCGACTGCTTCATTGCAGTGAACGGGTGTACACCTGCTTTTACTTGGTAAGTGTAAGCCTCTTGTCTATTATCAATAATAAGGATTCATAACATCTCAACCCCAAAAAAAGATCCAAACAAAGTTTGGATCTTTTTTAGAATCATTCGTCTTTATTTCTGTGATTCAATACGAATAAGGCTGCAACAATCCCTAAGAGACCAAGAGCAAGTACTATCGGATTATTAAAATTCAAAGAAGATTCGGGCTGCTCTTCTTCCTCCTCCCCAGCATCAGGGGAAGGTTCTGGTTCTGGCTCTGGCTTTGGCTCCGAAGTTTTTTCCGGGTCTTCCGGATTTAATGGATCAGTATTTGCCTCCACTTCTTCACCATCACCATATCCATCTCCATCAGTATCAGGTTTGTCAGGGTCCGTACCCAAGTCCGCCTCTTCCGAATCGCTCAGTCCATCTCCATCTGAATCAACTGGAGCGGGTAATTCTGTTTTTGCTCCATCGACTTTCAATGTGTCAGAAGATGAGATGGAATCATATGCCCCTCCATAGAAAGTATATTGACCGTCGTCTGTAAATGGATACCGACCATCTGTATATTCCATGTACAATGTGAACCTTCCCTCAGAGGTATCTGCATACGGGTGATCAAGTAATTCAGCCAGACTGTATGAAATGACTCCTGTTGCTGCATCAATCGTCATCTGGTTTTCAGAGACATTTCCAGATTCAGTCATTGGAAACCCACTTATATCAATAACATCGACAGAATACGTTCCACTAAAATCCATCTGATCAATAATATTTGCCTCTACAAATTCTTGTGGCAGCAGATAGTACACCGTTCCATTTGCAAAAGCCTGCATATTTGCAGCACCATTTAAAAGGAGTGACAAATTTTTATAAACCCCATCCTGCCCTCCAGTTAAACCAGCATTTGGCCAGATCCTTGTGTCCTCAGCAGATACCACTTTGGTCTCGAGTACCTCTACACCTTTACTTGATGGAAGATTAAGCGAATATGGTAAAAACAAAGTACAAACTAAAAGGAACAAGGAACAAAAGGTCACGCACTTACTCACTTTCCTTCTTGGATAACCTCTAATTTTTTCCATAAATAACCTCCCCCTTTCACAATATTTTTTATGAATCGTGTTCATGACTAAGAAATGTGATGGACGAGATTATTAAGCGAAGAAAGTCTGAAATTCGCGGGGATATATAAAATCCTCCCCATATCAGAAAACCTTCTTTAATTACTTATGGCGATGATCTGAAGAGGATATCAAATTAGTCATTAAACCTTTAGGGTGTGCTACATTCCTTTTAACAATTAGGTCTAAAAAGAAGCCTCTTTTAAAGTCTGTTGTTGATATTTTAAATGATTACTAAAAAGTCCCCGTCTAGGATAAGGGCGCTGGTCCGTTATTTACTCAGAGCATGGGATGGCAGGGAAAACAGTCCGCTTCCCGCGGGGGACGCTTGAGCCTCCTCGAACTTTGTTCTCCGAGGTCTCACCTTGTTCCTTTTTCCCGCAGGAGTCTACCTGTTTTCCCTGCCATCACGTTCATAGTTGGTGTAACGGATTTATGTTATGGCCTTTCTGACCCATCTACTTTGAAGAGGCGGCCTTTTAGAATGGCGAGACTCCTGTGGGATAAAGGTACATCGTGAGACCCCGGAAGGCGCAGCCTGAGGAGGCTCACGGTACCCCACGGAAAGGGAGTCATTCTAAAAGGCAGCCTCATACAAATTCCAGTACAGAAAGAGATGATATGAGCGCACAGTGAAATAAGAACACCACGCAATAACAAAGCCAAAAAGAAAAAAGAAGCCACCAGGATAGTGGGACTTCATAAGTTATAACTCATATCTTCACTCATCTTTATTCCATACATCCTTAAGCAGGAAATACACAGCAAAACTCACAAGCACAAGCGCTAATAAAAATTCTGGAAGCAGTATATATTGAACGTAAAATTGTGTCAGTTCTCCACCAATGAATGGCTGACGCCCGACCGCTTCAATCGCTCTACCTCCAGATATTCCGATGCCGATTCCTATCCCGGCCAGCCCCAGGATCAATAAAGCGGCACAAAAACTGTAATTCTGTAATCCTCTCAACTGATTTCCCCCTTCAATTGTTCTCTACAATCTATTCTGTGCAACGGACTGTTGTATGGACATTCTCTAATTTCCCAAAAAAATAGAGTGCCAGTCAGGCACTCTTTCAATTTCCAGTCCTTTGCATTTCAGGTTTAATTCGTTTTCTTTGTGTTCGGACGGTCTCTTCTGTCGATTTTTTTGACCATATCGTTGCCAGAATAGGACCTGAAATATTATGCCAAACTGCTGCAATGACATTAGGTAAAGCGGCCAATGGACCAAAGTGCGCTGATGCTAAAGCGACACCAAGGCCGGAGTTCTGCATCCCCACTTCAATGGAAATGGCCCGGCGTTTACTTTCATCCAAACGTAACCCTTTTGCAACCATATAACCGAGGAACAAACCAATTATATTATGCAGCATAACCGCTGTGAAAATGCTCACCCCGGAATTCGTAATATTATCTACATTTAGTGAGACTACAGCAGAAACGATGACGATGATTGCAACTACAGAAATAAGCGGTACCACCGCTGCACTTTTTTCTACGGTTTTCGGGAAAAACTTACGCAACGTTACCCCTAAACCAATCGGAATAATGATGACTTGCACAATCGAGATGAACATTGCCATTGGATCGACTGGAAGCCATTGGCCTGCCAATACCAACAGAATGAGGGGTGTCAAAACAGGTGCAAGCATCGTCGATAAAGATGTCATGGCAACAGATAGTGCCAGATTTCCCTTAGCTAAATAAACCATCACATTGGAAGCTGTTCCACCTGGGACAGAACCTAACAGGACCAGACCAGCAGCGAGCCCTGCAGGAAGGTCCATCATATAAGCTATTCCGAAAGCCACTAGAGGCATCAATATGTATTGAGCTGATACTCCAATGAGTACCGGTACGGGCTTTTTAGCCACTAACTTGAAATCTACAGGCTTCAAGGTCAGCCCCATTCCAAACATAACCACACCTAATAGAATAGTTATGAATGAAGCCAGATTGGTAAAAGGCGCAGGAAAGAAATAAGCTACCGATGCTATTCCCACCACCCAAAAAGCGAAATACTTTCCAGCCATATTGCTTACGATTTCCAACCATTTCATTATGTACTCACCTTCCTCTGAAAAATTTTGTTAGGGTTCATTATGCCTTTCGGATCAAGAGAACTCTTGATTTTTTTCATCACTTCCAAAGCCGCCCCGTGTTCCTGCTCCTGATATTTCATTTTGCCGAACCCGACTCCATGCTCTCCTGTAGATGTTCCACCTCGCTGCAGCGCGTCTTTTACAATCCATTCGTTGAAATCTTCCGCTCTTTTCACTTCGTCTTTATCCTGCATGTCGATCATTAGCAGCGCGTGGTAGTTCCCATCTCCGACATGACCTAGAATCCCTCCTGTAAGCCTACATTTTTCCATCAGTTCCCTTCCGTATGAAATCGCGCTCCCCAATTGGGATATTGGCACACAAACATCCGTAACCATCAATTTACGTCCAGGAAATCCATGAACATAAGCATAGGCTAAATTGTGCCTGGCTTCCCATAGTTTGTTTCTTGATGCGTGGTCATGTTCGTATTGCAAGTCTTCACAATTATGGTCTTTAACGATATCCTCCATGAAAGACAAATCACTCTTTAAGCCAGCTTCGTTTCCATGAAATTCAAGGAACAAACTCGTTTTTTCCGAAAAGTTTGTCTCACTGAACCGATTGACCTGACGTATCGAGTCTTCATCCACTAACTCGACACGGGCGATGGACAAACCGGACTGCAGAATTGCAACGACAGCATTTACGGCATCATTCAAGGAAGAAAACGTCGCTCGTGCTGCCATAATGTGTTCTGGAATTCCATACACCCGAAGTGTCAGTTCTGTTATACAACCTAGTGTCCCTTCCGAACCAACATAGAGACGGTTTAAATCGTAACCTGAGGAAGACTTTCTAGCTGAGTTTCCTGTATGTATGACTTCCCCGTCGGGATGAACTATCTGTAAATCATGCACCTGATCTTTCATAACTCCATACTTGACAGATGTGGTACCGCTTGCGTTCGTAGATGCCATCCCCCCAAGGGTCGCATCCGCTCCCGGATCTACAGAGAAAAAAAGCCCATATTTCTTCAGGGCTTTATTTAACTGGGAACGAGTAACGCCCGGCTGCACTTTGACAAGAAAATCATTTTCTTTTATTTCAAGGATTTGATCCATCATGGAAAAATCGATGGTCATTCCTTTGTCATAAGGGATGACATGCCCTTCCAAGCTGGTACCCAATCCGAAGGGAATAATGGGGGTTTCTGTACGATCTGCTATCTGGACGATCCCACTTACTTCCTGTGTAGTTTCCGGGAATACGACAAGGTCAGGAAAGCTGTTCCGATGATAGGATTCATCTTTACTATGACGTTCGAGGATGGTTTCATTCGTTGAGATTTGGTCACTCCGTAAAAACTCTTTAAGCTCTTCAATTAAACTGTGAGCAGACACATTCATTCTTTGTCCCCCTTTGAATTATTTAAATCCATTGGAGTGAATTATACATAACATTCTGAACATTACAACCATACGTATGGAGAGAAATAAAAGAAAAAGTATATAAGTTTATGAAACCTGCAGCTTTCTATATTTAGATGGTTAGAAATGGTTTACAAATTTATACACATGATCTAATATAAAAAGCAACACAAGAACTGCATATGAAACGAACATGCACTGGGGGAGCTGCAACATCAAATGTGGCTGAGAGGAAAGGTTTCCGACCCTTACGACCCGATCTGGATAATACCAGCGTGGGGAAGTGCAGTCGGCATTCGTTGAACCATTTTGGTTCTACATATTCTAAATGTGGACTGCATTCCCCCGGGATGCAGTCTTTTTGTGTACCAAAATTCAAGGAGTGTTTTTATATGAATCAATCATGTGGGAATCAACGCATTGCAGGCTGCTCATTTTCTGTGCACCCGATGGCTGACGACTTTGTGAAGTATATCAAGGATAGTTTGAGTGAAGTCGATACAACAAAAGTGTGGATGGAGACCGATGACGTTACGACCACGGTCAGAGGTACAATCGAGCATGTTTTCGACGTAACGAAGGCGATATTGCTGCATATTGCAAAGACCGATGTTCATGTTGCATTTCAAGGCACTTTTTCCATCGGCTGCCCTGGAGATTCTTCCGGAGATGCATACATGGATGTGTCTTCAAATTTGATGAATGAAGGGTACTCCCGAGATATCAGACAATACATCGCTTCGAAATTTTCTCTCTATCCTTTAGGCGGCGGGGATTATATGGACACGATATATAAACAGATCGACGCGATGAAAGAAAAAGGAGTCCGCGTTGCTCACGCCCATTATTCCACCCGTCTGGAAGGAGACACCCATGATATATTCAAAGGTTTAGAAGAGGTATTCCGTGAAACACAAGCCCGAGTTCCACATACAGTCATGACTGTAACGGTTTCTGCTAACAGTCCCTCTCATAAGGAGGATCTGAATGAATAGCTGGAAGTTGAAAGAAATTGTTGTTATGTCCACTTTATCTGTCGTTTTTGCTGTCATTTATTTAGCTTTTCTTCCCATAGGAAAGATCCTTGTAGGATTCTTCGGGCCGATTGGTTATGATCTTATTTTCGGAATTTGGTTCATCGTTTCTATCATTGCCGCCTATATCATCCGGAAGCCTGGAGCAGCTTTCTTATCCGAGACTATTGCGGCAACCGTTGAAGTGTTACTCGGAAATGCTGTAGGTCCGATGTTAATTGTCGCTGGAATGATCCAGGGCGCAGGTGCAGAATCAGCTTTTGCCATTACCCGATATAAAAAATATACTTTAGCGACACTCATGTTTGCAGGAGTCATGGCCGCAGTGTTCAGTTTTGCATGGGGGTATTTCCGATCTGGATACGCTGCTCTGGATTCAAGTTATGTCATTGCTATGCTCGTATTACGAATGGTAAGTGGTGCGCTGATTTCAGGTGTATTAGGCAAGTATTTAAGTGATGCACTTGCGAGGACTGGTGTTCTGTCGAGTTTCGCACTAGGAAAAGAAATGAGGAGAAGACGAGCGGCATGAATGAACCTATCATAATGACCAAACACCTTTCTGTAAGTTATGAAGAAGTTGAAGAGCCGGCTCTCAATGATATAAATTTATCGATTGAAAAAGGAAGTACATGGCTGATCTTAGGGCCAAGCGGCGCAGGAAAGAGTACTTTTATCCATTGTTTGAATGGCCTTTTTCCTCGAGAATTGGATGGAGAAATGTCTGGCCATGTTTATGTAAATGGAAAAGATACTCGAGATTACCATCCAGGAGAAATCAGCCGGCATATCGGTATTGTTTTTCAAGATCCCGATACACAATTCTGCATGCTGACAGTTGAAGATGAGATTGCTTTTGGCTTAGAAAACCTCTCCACACCCCTGGAAAAAATGGAAGAACTGATTACCGAATCTCTAAAGCTCGTAGGTCTTGAGCATTATCGGAAATCGGACATTTCCACACTCTCCGGGGGTGAAAAGCAAAAGCTCGCTCTTGCTTGTGTCCTTGCCATGAAACCTGATGTATTGATTTTAGACGAACCTACATCAAACCTCGATCCTTGTACAGCTGAGATTTTCACACAGATATTACACCGTTTAAAAGCACAACTGGGGATTACATTGATTGTCATTGAACACAAAATAGAGGAATGGACAGAGCTGGTACAGCATTCTGCCATACTCAATCAAAATGGGGAGCTGTTCTATCAGGGGACACTGCGGGATGGAGTAACGGAACATGCGAGTTCACTAAAAAAATTAGGGGTATGGCTGCCTTATGCCACTAGAGAGGCCTTGAAGACAGCCTCTCCCCTTTCCAAACTGCCTATGACAATTGATGAATTATCTTTCAAACCTGAAATTGTACACCCATCTGACGGATACCGTGGACAACAGTTGTTGCAAACAGACAATTTATCATGGCATGCATCTAAGCAGAAGATTTTGGATTCGGTCCATCTGGATATTTTTCAAAATGAATTCGTAGCGATTGTTGGTCCGAACGGAAGTGGGAAAACCACTCTCTCCCTACTTCTCGCCGGTATACACTCTCCTAATCGAGGATCTATTCACCTTAAAGGAAGACCTCTGGGAGAATGGCGTGAGGATAATTTAAGAAATGTCATTGGCTATGTGTTCCAAAATCCTGAACACCAATTCATAACAGACAGCGTTTTTGAAGAAGTGGCATATAGCTTAAAATTAACCAACAAAGAAGAGAATGAAGTCAGAGAAGTTGTTTTTCAAACGTTGAAAGAATACAACCTGGAAGGCTTGGAGAATAGAAATCCCTTTCAATTGAGTCAGGGCCAGAAAAGAAGACTGAGTGTTGCTGCGATGACCGTCATGGATCAGGAACTGTTAATTTTAGATGAACCGACCTTTGGTCAGGATTGGAATACGACGGAACGTTTGATGGATGTTTTACAAGATAAAAACAGTAAAGGCAAGACCATTGTGATGATCACCCATGACATGGAACTGGTCGATCGATTCGCCACCCGTGTTCTTGTTATGGAAAAGGGAAAAGTGAAGATCGACAAAAAGCCAGATAAGTTATGGAAACAAGGTGACCTATCCCGCTACCATTTAAATCTCCCTCCCCGGATCCAAGCCGAAAGGATGAGGCTCCCTTATGTATCTAAATGACTTGAATCCAAGCGTAAAAGCATTGACCATCGCAGGTCTTGTTTTTATACTCGCTTTTTTATTTGATCCGATTACTCCCTTTCTTTATTTAATTTTTGTTATTGGCGTAACATTTTTATTTGGTAGATTTAATAAAAAGCATTACTTACTTTATTTCAGCCCCTTTTTCATATTTGCATTCGGTATGCTATGGACTACGCTCGCATTTGCGGATGCTCCTTCAAATCCCGAACAGATTATAGCGGTTTTATGGTGGGAGTTTCCTAGAGAAGATCTGTTTATAGCAGTTTCCTTATCATTGAGAGTGCTTGCATTTGCTGTGTTATCTTTATTATTTATCTTCACGACGGACATGGTGCACTTCGTTTTAAGCTTGATTCAACAGTTGAAGCTTCCTCCCAAACTTGCCTATGGAGTATTAGCCGGCTACCGTTTTCTCCCTATGCTGAAGACAGAATTCCAACAAATCAGAGCTGCACATCGAATAAGGGGAGTCAGCCAAGCGAAAACGATTCAAGGAAAAGTGGGGCAGTGGAAGCGGCTTGCGATCCCCCTCCTTGCAGGAGCAATTCGCAAAGCCGAAAGGACTGCAGTCGCGATGGAGTCGAAGGGTTTTACCGGAAACAGAAACAGGACGTATTTCCACCAGTTTACTGTCACAAAGAAGGATTGGTTATTTCCTATTTTCATGTTTACGGCATTAGGTTTAGTGATTCTGGTATCAGTCAAGCTTGGATACTTCAACATATATGATGGAGAGCTCTGAAAAACAGCTGGATACCTGAAATGGCATCCAGCTGTTTTAATTTCTATATAATAATTAAAGTCTTTTTTTAATTCCATGTTTTCATCGACACTTTTCAGGAAATGGACATATATAACCAATTCTAAATGAAAGGATGAATGAATTTATGAACAACAATACACAGTACCAACCTATTGGTGGTAAATATGAAGATGTTTCAGATGCACAAGAAGTCGTATACGCAAAAGAGTTCAAAAAGGCTGATATCGCTGGAGGATATCGCAAACCTAAAGTAAAAGAGGCCAAACGAGAAAACCCTGATTTGAAAAAGTAAACCGATGTAAAAAAGCAGCTTAAAAGCTGCTTTTTTATTTCATAGAATTGCTTCTGTTAATAAAATCCCATAGATAAAAGACATGGAGGCCTGCTTATATCCCATTCGCATGGCTTTCACAAAACATCTTTTACTTGAAGTTGTGTAATCGTCCCCTGATGAAAATATAGCTGCCATCCTCCATCAATTCTTTTCCAAATGGAACTTCGTAATGTATTTCTATCCCTGGTCTTATCTTCAATAAAATACGTGGATAAGACTACGTCTTCAGAAAGAAGTTGAATTTCATAATTGTGTAGAGTCATATCTGATAAAACGACGCCTTTTTCCATACACTCTTTTCTATCAAACATTACACCAGAGCTTCCGATTTCAAAAAAGTCATCCGCTAAAATTTCACCCAGCTTTTCAGAGGAAGAACGTACATGGAGTGATAAGTGGCTTTCTTCCAATTTTTTAATCTTATCCAGTAAATCCCGATTCATCCGATCCACTCTCCTATAAATTAAATCAATAACAATTCTTGATCATGTGCGGTCGTTCTTCAGTGTACTCACTTTTCATTACATTCCCACTTTTATACTCACACATTTGTTTGATTTCGTTTTTCTGTCTTAATTCTATATAGCGGTATGTATGATCAGGGTCATTGGTAAAAACGACTTCTGCTATCACAGGCTTTGTTCTGTTTGTGTTTCGTTTGTGTTCATAAGTCGTATCTATTGATTCTATTTCGCTTTCATCGTATGCCATTTCTTTTAGATGAGCCTTGACTTTATGTTCCATCACCCAGGATTGATATGGTTTTGATAATAGCATGACAGCACATAAAGCGAGTACACCTCCCGCCATGACGATCCCTAAGACTTTTTTCAATCTCTTGCCAGGGTCATATTTTTTCATGACTATTTCAGCAGTGAAAGAACCTGAAAAAGCGAGGAATGTATAAATACAAACCATTTGGAAAAATGTGTAGTTAAAAAAAATCAATTGAGCAGCAAAGAAGATTGTAAAAATAATTAAAGGCGCCAGGTACCTTTTCTTTATAGTAGCGTATATGATAATTCCAAGTACGAAAGAAGTTATTGGGAATAAATAAAAAACATAAGGTAGAATTTGCATAAAAGCACTCCCTTCTCAGCTTTAGTGTAATTTTACACATAAAGATATAATATTACAACCTTTTCGTCATTTATTACATCAGTAAGGAAGAACTAGCCTTTATTATACTTATTGAACAAATTGGATAACTCTTATCCACAAAGGAAAGATAATATCAAGGAGGTTAATATCATGAATAAAAACCGTGCTCAGGAAATTTGTACATCACCGAAAATGGCAAATGTAGTATTCAATGGTCAGCCAATTTACATCCAAAATGTAGACGAGCAGAATGGGACAGCTAGAATCTATCCTTTAGGTCAACCTGAACGAGAGCAAACCGTTTCGCTTAATGAGTTGGAAGAGCAATAAAAACCACCCCTCCGGACTGGAATCCAGAGGGGTGGTTTTTAATTTTTAGTTGGAACCAAAGGGATTAAGTAAGTATTGATTTCATAATCGGATGCAAGCCCTTTTGCTTTCAGGTATGCAATAAAAGCCTCTTTCATTTTACTTTCGCTTTCATCCACAAAATCAGCGGACTTATAAGTGTTCTTTTCGTTAATCCTGACGAAGCTTGAGCGTTCCTTTTCCCTTAATTCAATAATCACTTTCTCAAGTTCGATAATTCTTTCCAATGAAACAACTTCCTTCCTATCCCCATAATATGTTTTTCATTTATTTTATCATAAAACATGGTTTGTTAGGTATTTTTTTCCACTAATATAACAAATACTCCCTTCAGTTGTTTATTAAAGTAAACATCATTTCGATTTTAAATTATGATTCTTAAGATCAATTCATGACAAAAAATCTCTCCCTCTTATTTCCATGTAAAAGAACTTTCAGATTGCATCTCAATATGTGGATGATGTTTTAATTGTTCTACTAATTTAAACAGGGCATCATCTTTCTGTTTGGCTTCAATCATGCAGTCAATTTGTTCAGTGGACCCTGAAGTTCTCTTCACAAAATCCAAGAATACATCTACATCTATAAAATCAGCATGACTTTTGAAATCCTTCTCACTTTTCGGACTTGATATATGCATCTTTATGGGTAATGGTGACTCATTCCATGTAGCGACGACCCTCTCCCAAAGAGGATCCCAGTTTTCTTCTTTATGGTTGGCCATATGATGGTGGATATCAAACACTTGAGGGATATTCAATTTTTCACAAACATACAAACAGTCTTCGAGTGTGTAGCTCTTATCATCGTTCTCAATGATAATCATTTTTTGAATGCCTTTAGGTACAGAACCCCAGTTGTCTATGAATCTTTCAAGCGACTTTTCTTTATTTTCGTACCTTCCTCCTAAATGAAGAACGGCTCTGTGTTCTGGGTTGAACCCCATCGACTTAAGGAGAACATAATGGTACTTCAAAACTGATATAGATGTTTTGAATATTTCTTTTTTTGGTGTATTGATCACAACAAAGTGATCAGGATGGAAGTCCAAGCGCATGTGGTGTTTTTCTGCGAACGCACCTAATTCGGCAAGATCATTTTTAATCGGAGAAAGATAGTCCCAGTCGCTTAATTCTTCGTGAGTGGCTAATGGGACGAGCCGGGAACTCAAACGAAAAAATCGAATGTCATACGCAAGGTTATGTTTCAATAATCTTAAGGAGTTTTGAATATTGGATGAGGCAATCCTTTCCAACTTATTCAGTGCGGCTTCGCGATCTCGTATCTGCTGAAACCTTTTGAAGGTCATCGTTTGGGAAGGAGAAGCATTCTTCAAGTTCACACTCATAGCTACATACCCGAGATTATATAGAGTCATCTCTATTCACCCGCTTCATTTTCCCTTAGCATCCACTAAAGAACGAAGGATATGTAAATGTTACAATCCCATTAAAAAACCCCTCTCAGAATACTGAGAGGAGTCAGGGTTATCTTTTATTTTTCATTTAAAGCAGCAACCATTTTTTCAGCTGCGCTTTCACTGGACATTGGGTTTTGTCCTGTAATCATATTTCCATCGCGAACTGCGTGTACAGACCAGTCTTCCCCTTTAGAAAACTCAGCACCTTTATTACGAAGTTCAGTTTCCAGCATGAATGGCATTTGCTCTTCTAAGCCCATGCCGATTTCTTCAGAATCTGTGAAACCAGCTACTTTTTTACCTTTTACGAGTGGTGTGCCGTCTTCATAAGTTGCGTTAACAAGACCACTTGGACCATGGCAGACAGAACCGATGACGTTATTCTGCTCTGCATGCTTCTGCAGAACATATTGAAGCGTTTCGTTTTGCGGGAAGTCAAACATAGTCCCGTGACCTCCTGGTAGGAAAATCCCGTCAAAACCTTCCGCATCTTTTTTAGAAAGCTGTGGAGTGTCTTTCAATAGCTCTTGAGCTTCTTTCCATTCTGGTTTTTCTTCTTCTGTAATACTATTTGGATCCAGTGGAACTTCCCCGCCCTGGATACTTGTGACCTTTACGTCGTAGCCTTGTTCTTTGAAGGCATTGTATGGAACGGCATATTCTTCAAGCCAAAGTCCTGTTTTATGATCCTCTGTAATTTTATCATGGTTTGTTACGACCATTAGTACTCGTTTGTTACTCATTGTATTGCCTCCTTTGAATAATTCAGCTAAAACCTGAGGTCTTTTTTTTGACCACATATGTGTTATACCACGGAATATCTCAGGTTAAAACTAATTTGCTCACTTTATTCCATACCCGCCCAGTGCTTCTATTAACCATTGCGGTATAAAAACGAAAAAAAAAAGCGATTCACTACGGTGAACCGCTTTTTCTATTTATAGTTTGTCTCCATTGAATATAGAATTTTTAACGAGGACGTAATCGACATGACGAATCGCTTCAATTCCCGTTCCTCCTGCGTAGGAGATTGCAGATTGAAGATCCTGTTCCATTTCTACCAATGTTTCTTTTAAAGAGCCTTTGTGCTCTATGACCATTTTCTTTCCTTCCACATTCTTCTTTTCACCCTTTTGAAACTCAGATGCAGAGCCAAAATACTCTTTATACAGCTGCCCATTTTTCTCGATCGTGTGGCCGGGTGATTCTTCATGCCCTGCAAAAAGAGACCCTATCATAACCATAGTGGCTCCGAAACGGATCGATTTAGCGATGTCCCCATGTGTCCGAATCCCCCCATCGGCAATGATCGGCTTGTTCGCTGCTTTTGCACACCATCGAAGGGCTGCCAACTGCCAGCCTCCAGTGCCGAACCCTGTCTTTATTTTCGTAATGCAGACTTTTCCCGGACCAATACCTACCTTCGTGGCATCCGCGCCTGCACGTTCCAGTTCACGAACAGCCTCTGGAGTACCGACATTTCCTGCAATAACGAAAGTTTCCGGGAGGTGTGTTTTGATGTGTTGAATCATGTCGATGACAGCATTGGAATGGCCATGAGCGATATCTATCGTGATATAATCAGGTGCCGATCGTTCTGAGGATAAAAGTTCAATAAATCGATATTCCTCTTTTTTTACCCCGACACTTATGGATGCAATCAATCCTTTATCTTTCATATCCATGACAAAACCGAGACGCGTTTCCGGATCAAATCGGTGCATGATATAAAAGTATCCTTGTTCCGCCAAATTTTCTGCGATATGTGTATCAATCACCGTCTGCATATTTGCAGGTACTACCGGCAACTTGAAACTATGCTTACCTAATTTCACACTCGTATCACATTCAGCTCTGCTGTTCACCATACATTTAGCTGGAATCAGTTGTACGTCCTCATAATCAAATACATTATCCATCGGAACACTCCTAAAACCGAATATTTTTTTAATAATAATATACAACGTTCGTCTATTGTAAAATTTACAGGATTTATGAAGAAATGTCAAAATATTTATATCATTGGCTCTTTTATTGCTTTGTGTTGTTATTTCACATGCGAACTCATATCAGCTCTTTCTGTCCTGGATATTGCATGAGGCGGCCTTTTAGAATGACTCGCTTTCCGTGGGGTACCGTGAGCCTCCTCAGGCTAATGCCTTCTGGGGTCTCACGATGTACTTTAATCCCACAGGAGTCTCGCCATTCTAAAAGGCCGCCTCTTCAAAGTAGAAGGGTCAGAAATGCCATAACCGAAATTCGTTACATCAACTACGAACGGGATGGCAGGGGAAACAGGTAGACTCCTGCGGGAAAAAGGAACAAGGTGAGAACCCGGAGGACGAAGTTCGAGGAGGCTCAGCGTTCCCCGCGGAAAGCGGACTGTTTTCCCTGCCATCCCATGCTCTGAGTAAATAACGGAAACCTATACCCAGACGTGGACTATTTAGTAATCGTTTAAATATCAACAACAGACTTTAACAGAGCCATATCATTAAAAAAGCCTGCTTTTCCATCCTTGGAAAGCAGGCTTTTCGTGTTATGTTTTTGGAGGGAATTTCTTGTAATTGATCCAGCCAATGATTATAAAGCCGATGGTCATTAAAATAGGAATTAATATTTGGGCTATATTCTCAGTAATAAATGGAATAAGAGCAGTTAAGAAAGAAAGTGCAGAAACGAGAATAACTTCTCCAAGAATAATCAGTAATACCCACATGAAACTCAACCTGGTATATTTCCGATATATCATAGTAATTGCAACTAAGAATATGATAAACAATAAACCACCCATTTTCTCACCCTTTCATCTAATAAAATTAATACTTTTCTATTATAGTCATGCCTGGTCTACTTATTAAACCTTTTGTTTAAAAAACAAAAACCTACTCATATGTCGAGTAGGGTTTGGAAGTGCTCAATTAATTATTTCCTTGTTCATCATCGTCGTCATCGTCGTCGTCTGATTCTTCCTCATCATCTTCGCGACTCTCTTCCTCGTCTTCATCATTTTCTTCTTGCTCACGGTCTTCTTCTTCTTCTCGCTCCTGTTTGCGCTCCGCTTTTTCTTCTTCACGCTCCTGCTTGCGCTCTGCTTTTTCTTCTTCACGCTCCTGCTTACGTTCGGCTTTTTCTTCTTTACGTTCCTGCTTACGTTCGGCTTTTTCTTCTTCACGTTCCTGCTTGCGTTCAGCTTTTTCTTCTTCACGTTCCTGCTTGCGTTCAGCTTTTTCTTCTTCACGCTCCGCTTTTTCTTCCTCTAGATCTTTTTCTCCTTCTTCATTCTTCTCATCATCCGAATTCTCTTCTTCATCTTTTTCATTTTGAGATTTAGTTAATGATTTTTCCTGATTGTTTAAAGCCTGTTCAATTGCTTCTTTTGCAGATTCAGAGAGGTTTTCTCGTTCTAAAAGTAAGGTGAGACGCAAAGTTGATTTCTTTACCTCACTGATTGTTTTTGACTCATCCCCCTCTTCCAAGCTACTCATCATATTTTCTATAATTTCTTCATAATCATCCAGGAGTTTCGACGCTGTCTCCTCATCTTCGTCTTCCAGTGCTGACTCAACTTCCAGTACTCTCTTTTCAGCTTGTTCACTTAAAAGTTTTGCCCTATCATTAGAATCTTTGGTAAGTTCTAACGAGGTTTCTTCTATAAGACGTATCGTCTCATAAAATTCTGAGTCAGGTGTCACTTTATCCTCGTTTTCATCCGCAATAACCTGTGGTACAAAAGTTAGTGCACTTACTCCTACAATTAATCCTGCTATTTGTTTCTTCATAAATTAACCCCTTTCTAGTCATAAGAGATGTGATCCAATAGTTTTTCCATGTCTTTTCTTTCTTCATCATAACCCTTCAACGATGTAACAAAGGTAACCACATATGTAAATTCTTCATTTTGAGACAAGTGGATGTCAGTACGAATTTTATCCTTCATCTTTGTTTCGAATGAAATTTGATGTTTTGAATCTTTTATGATTTCAACATCTCCTGCCCCATACAGTAATTCCTTTTTAATTTTACTGAAACTTTTCTCCGTGGATACTGCACTTATAATTGAAAAGGAGGTTCCATTTGATAGTTTTATATTTAGTCTTTCTTCATTTTTCTCGTCGATCAGCTGCCAGCCTGAGTCTTTTGAAATGGAAAGACCATATTTCTTACTTTCGAAAAGATGCGCCTCATTATTATTAAGTGTTTGTTGACCCTTCACTTCTCCAGATTGTTGACATCCAGTCATAAAAAGAAAAATGAATAACACTAAAAACATGATATATTTCAACTTTTCACCTCCTATTCAACTTTCAGTCAAATGAAAAAAACTTTGTCCATTATAATAAACAATTTATATTCATTATATCAGTCCGTAGAAAAAAGAATATCATCCTAACTACATATTCTTTTTACTTTTCATGTAAACTCCGTTAAAGAATGGTTGGGGTTTAGACAGCAATTACACCACTCTTCCCCTATGAATTGTTATTATATTTTTTAATTTGGCTCTGTTAAAGGCTGGTGTTGTTATCTCACAAGTGAGCTTATATCAGCACGGGTACTATTTAGTAATCGTTTAAACTATCAACAACAGATAATAACAGAGACTTTAATTTAAATAAAAGTAAAAAAAGGAATACCATAAGGCATTCCTTTTTTACTTACTATTCAAATCACTTACAGATGTCGATTTCTCCAGATAATACCTTTTCGCCAAGTTTCTCAGATTGTGCGTTCGATGGACGAATTTCCAACTCCACGTTTTTCATTTCAGCTGTAATCTGATCGAATCTTCCCGCCCAAGTCGGGCCCAGTTCTTCAGGTGTTGGGTAGAGTTTAAATCGCCAGCTGATTTCATTTGGGATTGTGACAAAACCTTCATAGCCATCATAGTCTCCCCATTCTGATGGGTCCGGCAAGTGAGAAGCCATCATACTTACACTTGTACGCTTATACCCTTGAGGCTTAAATTGCACTTTATGAATGAGTGCCACACCTTCAGCGTTTTCGTTTTGACCGGAAACCGGCTCCAAAACTACTGTACAGGGCATCTTTTCTGCACTTGAAAGGCTGGGAAAGGCAAATGAAAGAAGAAAAAGTATTACGATCACCAGTGCTTTTTTCATAAGAACGACTCCTCTTTTTGCTTAGCCTAACCATTCAAGCGAGGTTTATTAATACAGTTAGTTAGTTGTTCCCGCACTCAGCTCCTGTCTCCTGCGGGGTGTCCATAACACTTTCACACAGGCGATCAGTCCCATAAACAGGAAGATCCACTTATACTCCATGACGGCAAGAATTCCACCGAATAATGCCGGACCTGCAATTGTACCGACATTCAAGACCATTATACTTATGCTGAAACCTTTCGCAGGAGCTGACGGGAAAACTTCTGCACTCCATATCGGTAAAAATGCTGCGTAAAGCATAAAAGTGAGGCCAAACAAGAAACCGGATAAACATATGATCAACCACGACTGTGAAAAGAAAAGCATCAACATACTTAACGCATAAAAAACTACCGTAATAATAAAACTTTTTTTAAATCCTATTAAGTTGATGAAATCCCCAGCTAACAGACCACCAAGCCCTCCTATCCCAGTAATTAAGAAGAGAATGGCATTCGCTTCGTTTATTGAGAACGTTTGTTGAACGAAGTCTGCCGAAAACGTCCAATAGGTGGCTTCTGTAATTCCGAACACAAATGAAGCCATATATAAAGGAATGGATTGATGGTTTATGACGCTGCTCCGCTCTTGACTTTTATCGTATTGGGGACTATCTCGCAATGTTCCTGGAGGTATGGTTCTGCTGGCCCAAAGAAAGATAAAGAGACCAATAACTCCACCTATCCCCCATAAATAACGCCACCCGTCTCCATCTATTAGAAGGTATATAGCCGCAATTCCAACTAAACCAAGCGATGAACCAGTGCTGATAATAGCTAATGAGCGCTTTTGAAGAGACTCTTTAATATTTTGACGCACGCTATCCGAAAAGGAAGACCAACAAAGACCAGGACTGAAACCTGAAATGAAACAACCGACCGCAAACATGAACCCACTTTGTGCAAGGGCAGAGACCATGAGCCCTACAGACCCTGAAAGGATACCCGCTAATATAAACCATTTAGGTCCTAATTTTGATATAAATATCGTTACCAGTAAGGCGCCGATAAAAAATGAAAAAAAGGAAAGACTTGAAATGATCCCCAGCGTCGAAGCGCTTAAATTAAATTCTTTCTCAAAATTTGGAAGCAGCAAACCATAACCATACCTGACCCAACCGAAAACCAATGATAAAGCAAGCAATCCTACGAGCGATATCATCGGAATTTCATTTTTAAACTGTTTTACCGACCACATCTATACATACCTCCGCTCAATTTTACTTTGTTATGATATTTTGTATCGTACTAGCGGTATTAAACGAATTATCTCCCTTTCAAACTTCTTTTTGTTTTTCATAAAAAAAGCCTCCACTTTTGTGGAGGTTAAAATTCAATATCAAATTATTTTTTTTGGCGATCCTTAATCGTTTTCGCCATCGAAGCTAATAAAATAACGGCAAATATCATTGCAAATGTAAAAACAGCCACATGCATACCTTCTTTCTTGAATTGGATTTCAAAAACCAAATGAAAAGAACGGAGGTTGTTTACCATAAACCAGGACCATGAAATAAATAAGAAGAATTCTTAATAGTCAGCAAAGGGGCATTCTCATATATGCTTTTTTATGTATCATCTTATTCTGCTTTATAGGGTGGGTGCTTTCTACACCAGGCGGATAATGTGCCTGATTTTTTTACGATTAGCCCGGCTTTTTCTTTTAAGACATTATACTGGGATGTAAAAGATTGGTTTAAGCTATAAAGAAAAGATATATTCCTACGACAGAAAAACAAATGGGCAGAATGCATCCAACACTTAAACAGCTATTCGTAAACTCTTCTATAAAAGCAGAGATTTTTTCTTTGATGGTTTTTTTATTCTTTCTGTACACTTCTGCCTCTTCCCCCTTTTATCACAGCTTTTTCTTGGAACCTTTCCATTCACTTCTTAATATTCCCATCTTGATGGAATCATAATACTCTCCGTTTACTTCTCTCGCCTGTCTGATCCGTGCCTCTTCTTCCATACCCAGCTTCTCAGCCACTTTGATCATCCGTAAGTTTCCTGACCATGTAGACATGCCTAACCGATGGAGGCCACTGTGATTGAACAAAAAATCGATCCATAATTGATAAGCTTCTGTTCCGTACCCTCCATTCCAATAATGGGAGTCATAAATGACAATCCCTGTTTCTAACCAATTTGTATTCTTATCCACCCAATAAGCTCCGACATAACCGACGACTTTTTGATTCACGGTAATGACTAAAGCATCCGGAATATCAGCAAAAGCATTGTTGTCCAGCGCCCACATCCATCCATATTCCCTGCGGGTCATTTTATCTTCAGGAATATAAGGACCATTCCACTGTTTGGCTTCCCGCCCTTTTTCACTGAACTTCCAATCATAAAGTTCGTCAATATCCGTTTCAGACGCTTCCTTCAATATCAACTTTTCACCTATAATTTCAACCATAGCGTCTCCCCCTATTCTCGCTCTGTTCAAAACCAACAACTCTTTAATTATTTCAAATTGAGAAAAAAAACACAAAATCCCTTTCCATTCACTCTTGGGGACTTTCAGTAAGAGTTTAAAAATTGTTTCTTTCTGTCGAATCCGATAAACTAGATGGGGTCTTACATAGGAGGGGTGCACATCATGGATCAAGTAATCCAAGTAAAAGATCTACGAAAAGACTTTAAGTCCCATTCCAGCCGACCTGGGTTAAAAGGAGCTTTTCGTGATTTATTCAACCGTAATTATTCAATTATATCAGCAGTAAAAGATATATCATTTGAAGTGAAACAAGGAGAAATGGTCGGTTACATCGGAGAAAATGGTGCCGGAAAATCGACCAGTATTAAAATGCTTACTGGAATTCTCACTCCTACAGACGGTACTGTCACTGTTAACGGAATGAATCCTCATAAAGAGCGGGAGAAGTTTGTCAGCTCCATTGGAGTCGTCTTCGGTCAGCGTTCACAGCTATGGTGGGACATTGCGGTTCAGGAATCCTTCAAGCTTTTGAAAAAGGTTTATAATGTCTCTGATGAGGATTATGAAGCACACATGACCCACGTCATCGATTCATTGGATATCGGACCGCTTTTAGATAAGCCTGTCCGGAAACTATCATTAGGACAACGGATGCGTTGTGAGCTGGCAGCTGCTCTGCTTCATAACCCGCCGCTCCTCTTTTTAGATGAGCCCACAATTGGATTGGATGTCTTGGTCAAATTGAAAATCCGTAATTTCCTTAAAGAAATCAACGAGAAATATAAAACAACGATCCTTTTGACCACTCATGACCTGACGGATATTGAAGCATTGTGTGAACGAGTCATTATGCTGGATGAAGGTCAGATCATTTATGATGGTAAACTCGCAAACCTCCGCTCCAACTGGGGAGAAGGAAAGCAAATTGAATTTCAATTTGCTGAAGAAGTTACTAAAGATGAGCTTTCTCCGTTGATGAAAGAACTTGACGCTGAATGGACAGCTAGCGAAAGAAAAAATGTCTGGGTAGCGAATGTAGTCAATGAAGAACACGTCATCTCAGAAGTCATCGGGAGAGTCGTGGCTGCTCATCGCATCACGGACGTGAAGATCCATGAGATTTCAACAGAAGAAATCATCCGTAACATTTATGAAGAGGGCGTTGTCGATGGCAAAATATATTGAGATGATTCGGATCCGCTTCTTGATGATGCTCGCCTACCGGACGAATTATTACAGCGGAATCCTCATTTACAGCATCAATATCGGCGCGTACTACTTTTTATGGAGTGCCATTTATGGAGATAAAGGAGAAATAGAAGGTCTTTCTGTCATTCAAATGACGACTTATATCGCCGTGGCCTGGATGGCAAGGGCGTTCTACTTCAATAATATTGACCGGGAAATCGCCCAGGAGATCAAAGAAGGAAAAGTGGCTGTAGAATTCATTCGCCCCTATCATTATTTGACGATGAAGACGATGCAGGGCTTAGGTGAAGGAATATTCCGGCTTGGCTTCTTCTCGGTACCAGGAATGATTATTGTCAGCCTTATTTTCCCGATCAATTTCTCAGCAGCTTTGTCCACCTGGCTTTTCTTTATGGTCTCAATCATCTTCAGTTTTATCGTAAACACTCAAATCAACTTACTGACCGGAGTCATGACCTTCTTCTTTTTCAATAACGATGGTTTGATACGTGCCAAGCGTGTCGTTATAGACCTGTTCTCCGGATTGTTATTACCCATCAGCTTCTATCCTGTATGGGCCCAGAGCGTAATGGATTTTTTACCATTCAAGGCGATCAGCTATATTCCCAGCATGATTTTCACTGATGGATTCTCCCGTAATGAAGTATGGGATGCTTTACTATTCCAGTTCGTCTGGGCACTCATACTCATCATTCCGATCCAAGTTTTATGGATCATAGCTAAACGCCAGCTGATTGTGCAAGGAGGTTAGAACATGAAACATGCAGCGATCTTTTTTCATTATGTTTCCCAATACATGAAAACACGTCTGACCTATCGAGTCGACATGCTGATGGAAATCATGTCCGACCTTCTGTTTCAGGCCGTGAACCTTGTTTTTATTTTAGTCGTCTTCGGCCACACCCAGTTTTTAAGTGGGTGGTCGCGGGATGAGATTATTTTCATTTATGGATTTTTCCTCGTTCCCTTCGCCATATTTGGCGCGTTTTTCAACATATGGGACTTTAATGAAAGATATATCGTAAAAGGGGAAATGGACCGGATTCTGACTCGTCCCGTCCACTCCTTATTCCAAATCATATTAGAGCGGATGGAACTGGAATCCCTCTTTGGTATGATTACCGGTATTGCGGTCATGGTATATGCGGGGATGAGACTGGATTTATCCATAAGCTGGTATGATCCATTCATCTTCATTTTGATGGTGATTGGCGGAGCGTTCGTTTACGCAGGAATATTCGTCATGCTGGCAAGCATCAGCTTCTGGTCGGACAGCCGGACAAGTATCATACCGATGATGTACAACATTGGTAATTATGGCCGCTATCCTGTTGATATTTATAACAAGGTGATCCGTTTCATTTTGACGTGGATTCTTCCTTTCGCGTTTGTCGGCGTTTATCCTTCCGCTTATTTCCTAGGTAGAGAAGACTGGTACGTATATGCATTTCTGACGCCTGTTGTCGGATTCGGGTTCTTCTTCCTTTCCATCTTTATTTGGAATGTAGGGGTGACGAAGTACAGAGGAGCCGGTAACTGATGGAATTCATATGAAATGCCTAGGGGTAATTTCCCTGGGCATTCTTATTAATGACAATCCCAATAGTATAGAACGTTTTCAAAGTTCAAGTTAAGTAGGTCTTCTTTTTTGATGAAGAAATTACCTACTCCACTATCTCCCCACATGATACCATTTTCATCGGTATCAACCTGTAAAAGAAGCACGTTATGCTGCTCGTATTGATTATTGTGTCTTGGATCTTCTTGTGTGAAATACGGATAACCACCAATCTTATGCCCTTCACCTGAGAAGGCTTCGTAATACAGTTCCCACAAGTCGAGTTCTTCCTCATCGTAATCCAGTAACTCTTCCTTCATCTCACCTAACAATTCTTCGTTTCGGAAATCTTCAGATGAGACAGGCTCAATATCTTGCTGAAAAGATAAAGACATCTCATCTTCTACTGGAAAGAATTCATCATCATTCAATTCCTTCTGTCTCCCTATGGGTTTTGGTAGGTCTCCCTCAATCGAAGGGTGATATAAGATTTTGAAACCTGTTTGATCACACAAATCTTCTAAGTTCATTCCCATCAAGTCATCTTCAGCATCTATGTAAAACTGCAGTACCCCTTCTTTCGGCATTCCCTCAATGAAGGGCACTTCTGAAAAGTTAATTTGTGCCAATAATCTCAGAGGATTCCCCTTCTTATTTACAGGGTACTCCGTTCCTTCAGGAAGATAAGGTTCCCCGCCAAATTTACTCCCATCAAGAGTTGAGTTTCTCTTTTCTGTTGTAATCTTTATAAAAGGTTCCGTTGTAGAGGCGATTTGTTTTCTATAATCTTTCAATTCTTTTGGTATATAAAAGACAGGGTTATTATCTTTCATTTTAAGTCTCCTTTTCTCTTTTTAAAGGTGATAGAGTACATAGTAGTTATGGCTGTCACACTCAATGGACTTCTCATTTCTGAAGTATATACTGCCTTCATCATCGATTCCATACCCAATGGGGACACGGAGCTTTTCAATCGCTGCTCTCAAGTTCTGCTCTTCGTTCCATTTTGTATAGTGAACACTTATAGTACAGTTTTTGATTAATCCTAAACCACTAAGAAACAGCTGCTTATTTTTCGAGTTATCTATAGGAGGAATAACACAGTGTTCAGGAGCAATTAGTGCTCCTGCCGAGAAACCGGCTACTGGAACACCATTTTCATATAATTCTTTTACTGCTACCCCTATTCCAGTTTTGACGATGTAGGATCGATAAAGTTCCGTTGCTCCTCCAGAAATAATGATTCCTGAGCTTGTTTTCACTTGTTCGATGTCTTCTTCTGAAGGCGATGAAGAAAGAGCGATATACTCGTATTTTTTCAAACCAAATCTTTTTAAGACTGATGTATAAATCTTCATATACTCCTTCCAACCTTCTCTTTCTATGAAAAGGATGGCAACTTTTCCTTTTTCATTGCCGGCGTATTTTGCAAACTTCTCACCTAGAGTATCATTAAATGGCGGACTACCTCCGAATAAGAATAAATGTTTAGCAGTCATGGACCAATCCCCCTTTTTACCATACCCTGTCAAAGCCTGTTGATTTAGTTCAACATAAAAAAGTCTGTTGTTGATATTTTAAAAGATTTCTTACTAGTCCACCCATCTGGGATTGTGGTTTAAGTCCGTTCTTTACACAGAGTATGGGAGGGAAGGGACTTTCATTAATAAAGGTATATGGCCTTTTCCTTCCACCCATTTTGAAGAGTCATTCCCAAAGCCGCGCCTCACACTAATTCTTCTATGGAAATTGTTATGTGAGCTCACAGGTGAAATAACGACACTAAACAATAACAGAGCCAAAATAAAAGAAGAGAGTCCCTAATTAAGACCTCTTCTTTTATCAATCATTACTCTCTATTAGACAACATATTCCCTTCAGACACAAATCCAACAGCTTCATCAATAACATCCGCTAAGTCTTCAGGTAAAACATGTCCCATCCCGTTTTTGACGATCCACTTACACTCAATACCTGCCTCAATCAACAAATGATAGGTTTCTAGAGCTTGTTGATAAAAAGGATCTTCATCGCCGGTAATGATGCAACCTCGTACATCCGTGTCAAAGTCGTCCTCTAAAAGAGTTTTCATTTCTTCTACATCAAAAGCCGGGACGATGGCGATAAAAGAATGAAACTCTTCCATTCCTTTGTCCAGACACATTTGCACCGAAACTTTTCCACCTTGGGATGCTCCAGCAATAATGGACTCAAAATCAGATTGAAGCTGCTCTTCAGAAAACTGTGCGAAGGTCATGCGGATATCTCTTTTAGTGAGTTCATAGTCATCCCAGGTGTAGCAAGCATGACTAAACAATTGGGATGATTGAGGAAAGCCTATTCTATATGTATCGATCAATCGATCATCTTTCCATTGGAGGGCAAAATCACGGGCATTGGATCCTTTCCAGTGTAGCGCAAACAGCATCTGATCCGCCTCAGGATTCCCTTGCACTATAAGATCAGACCTAGATTCCTGGTGAAGCTTGCTGTAAATCTTTCGGCACTTTTCAACTACAGATTTAAAACCATCCTCATCCTTGATGGTTTCCAGTTCAGGATCGCTTGTCAAAAGATCCGGATTCCACCATAATCCTTTTTCAAGAACTTCATTCAATTCAGAGAGCGCTTTTTCCTTTTCCCCTTTGATTGCGTAGAGATTCGCTTTCCAATGACCGAGCCTATCCAACCTTTCTGGAAACCACTGCTTTGCCTCTTCAATTTCCATCAGGGCCTCTCCATGTTTATCTTGCTTTACAAGTTGGATGACCTGCATTTGCAGTTCAATAAAAGTTTTTGATGCCAATATCGTCACCTCAATTGATTTTTTGTTCTACCCCCACTTATATTCAAGTATGTGATAGGAAAATCCTTCTTAGGATTTCCGCACCCAGCTACTCTTTGTCATGAAAATAAAAAAGGAACTTCTATAAGTTCCTTTTTCCAAACCGTCATGGTTAACGAATTCCACTTATTCATTTCTTAACGATTTAACTCCACAGTCAAAGCGGCAATGCTTTTCTTAACTTGTTCTATATTCTCATCATCGTTCATTTCATTTCTCGCATGTAAGAGAACGGGACGCACAGATTCAACGGACCTACCAAAATCATACATCCATTCGTATCGCGGAACCATCCATGTATGGAAATGGTGTGTCGTGTCTTCATTGTAAAAATAATAAACATACTCGATACCCAATACTTTCCTTTGGGCCTCTCTAATTTTGGACAGCACTTGTATGTAGTCGATTTTTTCTTCCTCAGTCAGTTCATCTAAACTTTTAACGTGCCTCTTGGATGCCAGAATAACAAGTCCTCTAATAGGATAGGCCACATCCTGATGGGCGTGGAAGTAATCAGATTCATAAATGACGCCACCATCCGGTTCTACGACCCCTTTGACTAAGGCACAGCTTAAACATTCTACTTCAACAGTTGTTCCATTCGCTAACTGAATTCTCCTCAATGTCTTCCTCCTTATATTATCCCAGCTAAAATGCCAAAGATTTCTTTAACTCTCATTCACTTTGCGGTAGATTTACTTCCATTTGACCATCGCGGTATTTCGCATATGGATCCTCTTCTGACAAATCAACAAACAGACCTTCATCTGTGACTTGAATCATTTCTTCCACCTTCTGCTCATTACCATCTACTTCATATATCAGTTCACTTTTCACTGAAGGGGGTGCAGCCTCTTCCTTGTGTACAGAGAGAATTTCAAAATCTTTTATTTTATAACCTTGTTCTTTTAAGTAATCGACTTTTGCTATGTATTTCTTTTCCGCTTCTTCCGGACTCAAATCCGTTCCTTCATCGTAGTGCTCATCAAAAATTAACAAGTGAGAAAATGCGCTATCATAATCTTCATTCATCAAAGATGTATAATAGCTTTCAACACTCTCTTCTGCCTCATTTGTATTGCACCCGGTTAGAAGAATGGTGAGTCCGAGCATCATGGTGAATAGAATTTTCTTCATTTACTCTCCCCCTTTTATGTATACATCGATTCTAATGATTTCAAAACAGCATAGTCGTGTCAATCTCCACTTTCGAATATAAAACTCTGTCCTGACCCAAAACCTCCTTTTCCAATCAGGAAAAAGAGCGATTTGATCCTTATTATCATTCAAGCAATCCATTTTCATCTCCTCAACAAATGGAAAAATTCACAATCGTTCAGTAGAGGATAATTTCTTGCTAGCAATGGGGAGTTTTGAAATAATAAATTCAAAGAGCCATCACGGAGGTGTTCTATTGAAGTCCTTTATCCAAAATCATCAATATCAATATATAAAAAGCCAAATTGAAAACCTTTTGCAGAGTAAGTTAACTACCCATGACACAGCTGTCACTGAAGCAATCAAAACTTTGACCCAGGAAAAGGTGACCGGCCTATTCGGTAAATTGTCCGAAGATCAAAAACAACTTGTCGGCCAAGTTCAACATGTAGAAGACGAAGCGGAAGCGATATTTTTCTTGTCCCGTTTAAAGCAGCATGTCACTCCCTTCCCTGAACTTCATACAGACACGATTCAATCCCTGTTTCCCAAAGCGAAAAAACTACGACTTCCAGATTTGGAGTCTGTCGATTGGAATGAACTATCCTACTTTGGCTGGAACGACCAAGGGTCAGGAAAAAAATATATCATCTTGTTTAAGGATGGAAAGCTGATTGGGGTTGAAGGACGAACTACCTTCTCACAAAAGCCAGGCATTTGTTCCATCTGTCATGAACAGGAAGATGTCGATCTGTTTACTACAAGGGTTAAGAAATCTTCTAAAGAGGAATCCATAACCCGTGGCAACTACATTTGCCGAAACAGCAACACTTGTAACAAAAACCTAAAGAACATCCACCCTCTTCATCGTTTTATTGATTCGATGACATAAAAAAGCGATCAGAGCTTTAAAACTCTGATCGCTTTTTTATATATTCTCCGTTTTTCACAAATACCTGTTGAGGGTGAGGGTGGCTCAGAAAATCATGGTGACTGATTGTCCAACCATAAGCACCAGCATAGTGAAACAGGATGACATCCCTGGCTCGAACACTCTCCACAAATTCATCTCGAACGAGAACGTCGTTCGGAGTACATAATTCACCAGCTACCGTCACATTTTCACCTTCTATACCGGGCCGGGAGAATGGCTCATTCCATTCATCAATGCTGTACACCTGGAAAGGATGACTGATTTTCCAAGCTGCCGGAAGCCTCAAGTGATGGGAGCCGCCTCGAAGAACCGCATAGTTTTTCCCATGATTCGTTTTCACATCGAGCACTTCCGACGCATAGGTTCCGCACTCTGCTGCCATGTAGCGGCCGATTTCAAGAAATAAAGTGAGGTCCTCTTGACTGTATGCCTCGTTCAATCGGTCCATTCCATCTGTAAAGTGCGCCCAATCAAAAGGAGATGCAGGGTCCCAATAGTTGATTCCTATTCCCCCGCCGATATCGATGATCGGCGTGTTCAACCGATACTCTTCTTTCCAACGCAGCGACTTTTGAATACAACTTTCTACAAAATGCAGATGAGCTTCTGCATCTAAATTATTGGACATGGCATGGAAATGGAACCCTCGAATTTCCACATGATCCGATTGCAATGCTTCTATAATCAGTTGAGGAATGTCCCTTTCATCTACACCAAACTGACTTGGTACCCCGGACATTCTGATATGACTTTCTGACACATTTTCACTCAGGTTGACGCGAATCAGGACAGGGAGTTTGATTTGTTGTACCTTTGCCAGTTCCTCCATCCGATACAAATCATGAAAACTTTCTACATTGACCAACTCGACATTAGAATCCATAGCCGCTTCTAACTCTTTCTTCTTTTTTCCGGGGCCTCCAAATAACATCGGTTTATTTGAAATGGATTTTATTTTCTCCATTTCCCCTTGGGAAGCCACATCGAAACCGTCTACTATCGGTTCCAATGTCTTAAGAATTTCTTTCTCAGGATTCGCTTTCACCGCATAATAAAGACGGCAGAAAACTGGTAAGCTCTGTTTGATCGTTTTCGCATGTTCTTCAAGTAGGTCTAGATCGTAAAAGTAAGCACAAAGAGGTTCATCGGACTCCGTTTTCCACTGCTTAAGATAATCATCGATCGTTGCTTTCTTTTCTATAGTAATCATTGAGCATCCTCCAAATCATGTTTTCCAAAGTCCAGGTCTCTGCCACGCGATCAACAATGTGATGGCGAAACACCCCATCCCCATAAACAACCCTGCAGCAACCGCACCGAACTGTCCTGCAATAAATCCGATCAGTAAAGAACCGAGAGGAATGTATGCCCTGTCCATCAACGCGACACTCAACACTCTTCCCCTAAGTGTTTCTTCTACATTCATCTGTAAAGTAATCCTACTCATCGTGCGATAGAGTTGACTTGTGAATCCTACAATAAGTATCAGGATAAGAGAGATCAAATAACTTTCCTTGAAAAGGATGAAAAAACCTAAACACAGTCCAAAACCGAGTGCTGATAAAACAAGGACTTTCCCTTGGTGGGTGGGTTTTTTTATAGATAAAATCATAGTTGAAATGATAGCCCCAATGGAAGAGACGGATAACAACAGACCGAATCCATCTGGTCCCATACCCATCAATTCATCGGCAAATAAAGGGAGCATCGTTGTATATGGAAACCCGAACACCATCGGAGCAATCGCAATCAGCAAGATGGATACGATCAGGCGGTTTTCCCGGATATAACGAAACGTTTCCTTCCAATCATTCTTCTGCTCTTTCACGATTTTCTTTTCCAATTCCCTGTTTTGTGTCACTTCGATTTTAGGAAGAAGAAAAAGAATCATTGTCATTCCTGCCGCTACAACTATAAATAGCTCGGAAGCACTGTATTTGACCAATAACCAGCCAGCCAAAGCAGGCCCGACCATCCTGGCCAGATTGATGACCATCGTTTGAAGAGATATCGCATTCGGGAGACATCGGTGATCCACCAAATCTGCTAAAAACGCATTTCTGACAGGCACCTCGATCGTCATAAAAAGTGACCGAAGCACAATCGCGCCATAAAACAATACGATAGCCACTTTCATATAAGCTAAGAAAGCGAGCAGGACCGTACTGACAATGATCCCCCCATAACAGATAAGCAATATTTTCTTCCGATCGTAGCGGTCGGCAAGAACACCTCCATGGAGACTGAAAAATATAATCGGGATTAACCGGCAGGCGTTAACGATTCCGAGAGCTACAGCCGATCCTGTCCATTGATAAACAAGCCAGTTCAAGATGGTCAAATCCATCCAATCAGCACTGCGTACAATAAAACTCCCATAGAGAAATTTCCTGAACGATGAGAATGCCAAGGCCTTGTCTTCCCTGGCTGTCCATCGTTGTAAAGCGGTACTAATCATGGATTTCCTCACTGATCGCTAATGGATTGCTCACTTCACTGAAGCTGTACCCTTTTTTGTCGGTCAGTCTCATTTTAGTCAACGCTTTGTGCATGACCTTTGGTTGGAAAAGGAACTCTCTGTCGATTTCCACCTGCTTTTTGATTTCTTTTTGTTCCGATAAGTCTTCCATGGTTTCTTTACATACTTTTTTAACTAACAACCAGAATGTATTTTCCGCTAATCCTGTATAGGAGACAAGTAATCGGATCAATTCACCAAAATGATTTTGAAAAACTGTATAATACATCTTATTGTGCATAGAAGAAATATCATTTGTGACGGACACGGACCCTTCCATGAACTCGGCGGAGATCCCTTGTTTATTCAATCGATCACGATAAATCCGTGCGCCTCCCCAATCTCTGAAATAAAAGCGGCTCAGCCGCCCACCTTTGAAAACTGGAACACTATTTTGCAGATGACCCTCTAAAGCAATTCCATACTTCGTCATCATCGTCAAATATCCCGGCAGGAGTGTGGATATATATTCAGAGAAAAACGAGACCGCTGTTTCTGTTTTTGGCAGTCCTTTGGTATTGCTGTAATGATCGACAACCTCAAACAACATCGGTTGACCACTGACAGGAGAATCCGCATATAAAGCAGGCCCTGCAACAGCAATTTCATCATCCGTCAACCGCTCTTCAATACTCTCACGAAGGAGCATGGTCAAATTCCTGCTTTTCACTTCATCTTCTGAAATAAAAGCAGCTCCCGCGATTTCATTCAACGGAAGAAATTCATCCAGTTGATCCTCTTGCTGCATGACTTTCTCCATCATATTTGTAAACACTGTAGAATTCATCGCCGTTTGTGTTGAAATTGATCGCACCGTCGATGTCATCTGGCTATTTACAGCGAGCTTCAACGCAGGTCCTTCCTCGTTTATTGGGTAAACGGTCCGGAATGAGGATGTCGCACCTACAGGCAGATGAACGTCATCGATCATGATGACATCACCCGCATTGATTTCTTTGGCATACACATCCGGAATAGCATAATCGTATTGCCATTCATGTACAGGTAAGATTTCAAAACTTTGAGGATCTAATTGGCGCTGTTCCAACTGGTGAACACATGTTTCAAAAACCTCTGGATAAAACGGCTCTAACAAAGAATGAGATGCGCCGGTTGTTCTGACATGACTCTTCTTTACGGCTACAAAGCGTACATTGAACGTCTGGTGAAACTCTGGTGCGTATTGAAAGACATCCTTCTTCTTTAAGCCTGTTTTCGTTTTGGCTCCCGGATGAAGCTGATGTCCTTCGACGACGAGCTGCTCTAAGAACAAGCTCGGTGAAAAATGATGGCTCATTTTTCTTTTCTTTAACAAATAATCGATGGTGGAATTCGATTGAAGCTTCTTTGCTTCTTGGTTGATTTCTTTTTCCCACACTTTCTGATACATATAGGCCAGTGTCAAATTCGCCGTCCCATTGTCAAGCTCTTTCATGAACGTCTCTAAATTCTCAAACTGGTTGTCATCAAACAGCCCTCTCACAAGTTCAGATGCCAGTTTTATGACATGGACGCCCGACTCATCAATACGTAGGATTTCATCCGTCGTTTCCACACGATGATAAGCATATTGATCCCACACAGGGAATACATAAACCTCATCTTCTTTCTGGAAAACTTTATAAGTAAGGTCTTCCCTTAAAGGATATTCTTGAATGTTTTTGAAGAAACTTTTCCATTCCGTGCTGTCTTCATTCAAATTGACAACAAGAACCCGGCCGATTTTCTTCAGATCTATCGACCGGCTGCAAACCTGGCCAACATCTTCTCTTAGTATAGAAGAAGCTAGTTTATGGAGGATTCCGCTTCTTCCTTTCTCCATATGATCAATGTAATGATTCAAGTAGGCTGGTGTATGATCCAGTATGAAACGCAGACAGCTGACCTCATCTTCCAACAAACCTTCCAAACGTTGTGTCAAACCTTGATTCATTTCCAGACTCATTTTCCTTCCTCCTCTTTGACCCATCGCAAAGGATTTGGTATATCCACATATGCGTTCTCAGTAAATTGATCCGTCAACCTCATCCTGACAAGTGCTTTCATACGAGAAGGAGATTGCAAGATGATGTCTTCATCTTCCAATTGATCCATTGAAAATGAGTTTTTACTTTTAAGGGTTTCATAGACTTTTTCTACACCGGTTTTCACTACTTTCCAAAGCTTCCACTCATTTATTTCCAGTTCTCTAGAAAGCGGTACGAATAATTCGCCAAGATGGTTGTGGATGATGGCATGGTAAAAAATATCCAACAGCTCCTGACGGTCGTCTGTCGTCAAATTTGTACTAGGGTCCAGACTCTCCATACTATAATGGCTGCTCAGCCGCTCCTCCATAATTCGAATTCCTCCGTTATCCCGAACAATGATCCTTTCAGGTACGCCCTTTTTCAGGACAACTAAACAATTCTGCATATGGACTTCCATGCTGATTCCATACTTTGTAATGAGCGACAAAATCCCCGGCAGCAGGACATCCACATACTTTTCCATGAACCTTTCAGCCGCTTCTCCAAGTGATTCCATTTCTTCCCGTTGCGCGAAATTACGAACCAGTTCTTCAATCAAAATTCGATCCGTAAAAGGGGATTCGGCAATCAACGTTGCAGCAGGAAGAACGACTTCATCTTCATAGAGATCCGATTCAGGGTTTTCTCTGATGATGGATGCAAAGTTCTTTTGCAAGAAATGACGTCTTTCAGGTGTCACCGGATGTTGAGGCTCGAAGTGAATGCCGGACTCTTCACGAGCAAACCCGAATGTACGCGCCAAATAGGGATCATTTTCTTTGATTGAACGAAGCGCATTTGAAATTTTCGGCCCGTTAAATGTCGAAGCCGCGGAAACCGTACGAACCGCACTTGTCATCTGCACGTTCAAGGCTGTTTTTATATGATGTTTATTTTTATCGTAAAGCGGAGCCAGCGACCGGAATGAAACTAACGCAGCTGTATCAATCGTTGCGCTTTCCAAAGGAATGACCATTTCATTTTTAATTTCCTCTTTATAATTTTCTTTGATCGTCTCTTCATATTGCCAAGGGTGGACGATGATCAGTTCATACCGCTCAGTATCCTTTCCCTTTTGCTTCAAAATTGTATAAAACTGTTGTTCTACTTCCGGATATTCATTAAGAATGATTTCTGTCAGGGAACGTTTTTCCATGTTGGTTATTTTGCAGTAATCCTGATCGACAGCCATCGGAATCACCTTTGGACTCCCTGCCCATTCTGGGGCGAATTGGGTAAGAGCTTCTACATCCATTCCTAGACGTGTTCTTGAACAAGGGTGAATCGAATGCCCTTGGATGACCCATTGCTCAAAGAAGTTCAAAGGGCTGAATTGAATATCTCTTTTGCTTTCTTCCAATACGAAGGCGAACGTATCTTCTACAGACCCTGTTTCTTTTTTGAGTTCTCTCTTACGCTCATCAGCCGCGGTTAAAGCGAGTGCATAATTCACTTTACTGTTCTCAATTTCATTAATGAATGGAGCATCTTCATCCAACTGGCTGATTCCTTTTTGTTGACCAAGTACTGATAATAATTGTTCAGGGCAGACCAAGGGCTCCTTACTGCCTTTGTAATCGATTAGAACGATCTCTCCTTGGATTTCAATTTTATGTAAAGCAGAGACCTTTGAAACGGGGACTTCTATGAAGGCTTCTCCTCCAAGAAGAACATGGATGGTGTTGGAATCGATTCCCCAATCAACTTTCACCAATTGTTCTCTGATGACAGCTTGAATGAGCTGATGCAGAATTGTCTCCTCTGCCATCTTCATATTTTCATGAAATGCTTCAAACATGTGAGGGTGTTGTCGTTTTAAATAGGATTGCACGGTACTGCAATAATCCATTGGGTTAGTAAGTGTTGCTTCCAAAACTAAGTCCTCCTCTGACAGTGCATCACTGGAATTAGAAAAAGTGTACCTCTAGGAAGTACACTAATTGATAGTGATTATCAATGTCAATTCAATTCATGAAAACAGTCCGATGGATTCAGCCAGAGGTTAACGTAAGGGTGAAATAGGTCATCATCTATTCTGATTTTTTATGATATCACCTGGCAAAAGTAGTCCATACGATTCACCCTGAAGTAACAGAGAAATGATAAAGAATACATGGAATATCAAAATCTTTCTTTTTTCATAGAATAAACTAGAAATATAGAAAAGGAGTTCATCTAGTGGAAACACAAAAACTTTCGAAGCATATTCCTCAACGGTTAATCGGGGGGATGTTTGAAATCATTCTATCCGGGGTGATCGGTGCTATATATACCGAAATGCAAAATACCGGAAGAGGTTATGATCCTAATCCAGCCTTTTGGAAGGCTTTCTTGATTGCACATTTGATAATTATGATCGTCGTCCCTCTTCTTTTCAGAGGTAAAACGATAGGAATATTAATCACCAATATGGACGTCGTTTCAAATAAAGGAAAAAGAATCAGATATTATCAAATACTTTCAAGAGCTATCCTCGGGTTCGGTGTAGTCGCTGTGACTCACGGGGCATGGTTTTTTGTCTCGATGGCTTTGTCGTTAATGGACAAACGTGGACGCGGTTGGTCCGAATTCATTTCTCATACGACAATTAAGCCTAAAGAAGAACATGAACTATAAAAAAAGAGCCAACTGTGGGTAATGTCCCCGGAGTTGGCTCTTTCCTGTTTAGAACGTATGAGCTGCATCTTTAGCACGAGCGATCGCATCTTCTTTAATCGATTCCGCTTTTTCCGGCATCATCGCATGTCCTTCTACGAATACACCATCAAAAGATGGGACACCGAAGAACTGCATGATTTTCTGCAGGTAACTGTGGCCTGTTTCCATCCCTGCGGCAGGACCTTCAGAATAGATTCCACCGCTGGCCTGGATATGGAATGCCTTTTTATCCGTCAATAAACCTTGAGGACCTTCCTCTGTATATTCAAACGCTTTACCAGCTACAGCAACAGAATCGATATAAGCTTTCATCACCGGAGGAAAAGCGAAATTCCACATCGGCGTTACGAAAACATACTTGTCAGCGTCAATGAATTGTTCACTCAATTCAGAGAGTCTCCCCACTTTTTCTTTTTCTGTTGAGGAGAGATCTTCAAACCCTGATCCATTTTGAAGTTTTCCCCAGCCATTAAAGATATCTGCATCGATTTGAGGAATATATTCTTTATACAAATCGATGTGGATGACCTCATGGTCCGGGTTCACCTCTTTGTATTGATCGATGAATGCCTTCCCTACTGCCATACTGTAAGATTGAGTATCATCGTGAGGGTGTGCTGTAATGTACAAAACTCTTGTCATTTCCATTTCATCCTTTCTGTGAAGTGTGTTGATTCTAGTTTGGTGTTTGAATTGGAATCGATACATTTATCTCAATACCAATTATTTTTAATTCGAGATAATTGTATTTCATATTTAATTTTTTTTCAAGTGTCTAGCTTTTGGTTATTTTTTCTAGGGTTTATGTAAAAATGCAAAAAAAAAGAATGGCCTCATACAGACCATTCTTTTTACTATGAAGATTTGTTGCTTGTCACCAGCAGATATATGAAGTAAGGTGCACCGATTGAAGCCGTAAAGACCCCTGCTGGAACTTCCAAAGGAAGAAACAGCGTGCGTCCTATCAAATCAGCTCCCATAACGAGTATAGCTCCGATCACTGCTGAGATCGGAATTAAAGACCCGTAGTTGGAACCGACGAGTCTCCTCGCTATATGTGGAGCCATGAGTCCTACGAACCCCACTCCACCTGCAAACGAAACGGCAATCCCTGTCAGAGCAGTTGCAATAATTAAAAACAAGCGGCGATCACGTTCCAAATGAACTCCGATTCCCACAGCCGTTTCATCTCCTAATTCCTGTGCATTCATACGCCTTGCCAATAAGAGTGAAAGAAGAAGTAAGGCTGTGACTACTGGAACAATAATTTTCACTTCGTCCCAATTCGAGCCGTACACACTTCCCGTCAGCCATACATTGGCCTGGGAAGCTCGGAAAATAGGCCCAAGAATCATAAGCATCGTAATGATTGCCTGAGTAAAAGCAGAGATACCAATACCAATCAAAATCAATCGCATGGGTGAGAGTCCGTTCTTATAGGCTAGAAAATAAACGAGAAGTCCAATCAGAATGGCACCCGCAAAGGCAGAAAGCGGCATCCATTTGATACTTACCGTCAAAGCATGATCTTCATTACTGAAGAATGCAAGAAAAGCGACCACTCCTACACCTGCTCCGCCTGTTAAACCGACTAAATCGGGAGAAGCCAGTGGATTTCTGATCATCCCCTGCAAAATAGCTCCACTAACAGCCAGAGCTGTTCCTACGAACAGAGCAATAATAATTCTTGGAAGACGTAACGTCTGCACAATCAAACGATCATATTCTTCCCCCCCACCAAAGAAAACCTGTAAAACATTAAGTGGATGGACAATGATCTCCCCAAGTGAAGCTGAGATTAAGAAAAGCCCCAGCATAATCAGCGTCAACACTCCCAAAATCATGAGCGTCCGAATTTCAATCAAAATCGAAAATAAATCATTTTTGGTTCGAAATGTACGGTATTTATTCAAGATTCATTCCACCCTCTCCGAGCAATAAAAATAAAGAAAGGGGTTCCGATAATGGCGGTCATCACGCCGACAGGAACTTCCTCGGGCATGATGATGTATCGTGCACTGATATCAGCCAAGAGCAACAGGATGGCACCTAAAATCGCTGAATAGGGTATGACCCATCGGTGATCCTGTCCCACAAGCCACCTTGCAATATGAGGAATAACTATACCGATGAATCCGATCGGACCTGCAATAGCGACGGCCCCTCCTGCCAACAAAACGATTACAATTCCTGCGATCGCTTTAATCCAGGCTGTTCGTAAACCTAAGCCATAAGCGACATCTTCTCCCATTAATAACACATTGATGTGACGGCCGATGAAAAGAGAGCCGAGCCATGCAGCTACGATATATGGAAGCACGGGAAGCATATGATCAAGGCTTCTTCCCTGAACAGACCCAGCCAGCCAAAATAAAACTTCATCCAGAGCCTTTTCATTCAACACAAGAAGCCCTTGTGTGAATGAGAAGAATAAAGCAGCAATGGCAGCTCCTGCAAGAGTGAGTCTGACAGGAGTCAACCCTTCTCTTCCAATCGATCCGATTCCATAAACCACTAAAGCTGCTACTGCGGCCCCTGCAAACGCAAGCCATGTAATGCCTTGTAATGAAAGCGATGGAATGTAGGATATAGCCACCACGACAAAAAAAGAAGCCCCTGCATTGATTCCGAAAATACTCGGAGATGCGAGAGGGTTTCGTGTTAAAGCCTGCATCAACACACCTGCTATGGCCAAGGATGCTCCGACACAAGCTGCTATAAGAGCTCTCGGGAACCTGACTTCCGTTATTATAATATGTAGATTTGTTTCATCGAAATTAAAAAAAGCTTGATACACATCCCTGATATTCACATCCGTATAACCGAATACGATACTTGCAAATGTGCAAAGCACCAATAATATCAGTCCAGCGATGATGCCCATACCTTTTAATACGTTAGATCTTAAAACCATATGATAACCCTCTCAAATCCATTCTCTTACAAAAATCTCATATCTTACAGTCTATGTGTACGCGCGTATACTGTCAATGTATATGAGAATCATTTTCAATTAATTACTGAAAAAAGGTTGACTTACATCTACTTTTGCTATAATCTACTAATTGCAATTGAGAATCAAAATCATTTAAGGAGTTGTTCATGTGTCAAAGAAATACATAGTATTATTCAGTCTAGTATTCACATTCGCGCTACTCTTGTCTGCTTGTGGAGGTTCTGAAGAGACATCCGAGCAGGAAGATAAGCAGAAAGAAGCGAACGGGTTTGAACCTTATACAGTAGAACATGCAATGGGAACGACCACTGTAGAAGAGAAGCCTGAGCGTGTCGTTATTTTGACCAACGAAGGTACAGAAGCGCTTCTTGCTCTAGGTAAGAAACCGGTTGGTGCCGTTAAATCATGGACCGGTGATCCATGGTATGACCATATCAGTGATCAAATGGAAGGCGTTGAAGTGTTAGGCGATGAAACAAATGTAAACATTGAAAAAATCATTGAACTGAAACCAGATTTGATCATCGGAAATAAAATGAGGCAGGAAGATGTCTACGATAAATTGAGCGCTATTGCTCCGACCGTTTTCTCTGAAACCCTTCGAGGGGAATGGCAGAATAACTTCATGACTTATGCAAAAGCATTGAACATGGAAGATAAAGGACAAAAAATGATCGATGAGTATGACCAGCGTTTGGACAGCTTTGCAGAAAAAGCCGGAGATAAGCTGAACCAAAAAGTATCCGTCATCCGCTTCATGCCTGATCACGTACGAATCTATCACAAAGATTCCTTCTCAGGAGTAATCCTTGAAGAAATCGGATTTGAACGCCCTGAATCCCAAGATGTCAATGATTTCATGGAAAAAGCGACGAAAGAACGTATTCCGGCTATGGATGGAGATGTTCTATTCTACTTCACCTATGAGCCAGGTGACGGCGCTGCAACTAACCTTGAAGAAGAATGGCTGAACGATCCATTGTTCCAAAACCTTGAAGTAGCCAAAGAAGGCGATGTCCACAAGGTGAGCGATGCCATTTGGAACACGGCAGGCGGTTACATTGCAGCAAATAAAATGGTCGACGACCTGGAAGAATACTTCCTGGACGAAGAACAATAATCTCTTCATATGAAAGAAAGAAGCGCATCCCATTGGATGCGCTTCTTTATGTGTATACGTTTCTTTTGCAGTACTCAGAGATGAGTTATAATAAGAGCATATAAAAGCAAATCCTGGTGCCCTCCGTTTGCATACACAGCTTTCCGCTGAGTACCTTCATAGGGAAGCATGGGTGTTCCATATAACACCTTCGGTCAACGTCTCATAACCGGCATAACGAAACATATCTCCTGCAACACCGTATGTCAATTTTGTTAAGACGTGTCAATTTCAGGTATGCATCTCTATACTTATATGCAGGTTTCACTTATATACCTCATTTCAAAATGTCAGGATTGCCACATTCATCAAAAGCTTCTACCCGCTCTAAAAATTGCTTCGCCTTTTCGCATTCTTCAGGGATGCTGAAATTATATGCCCTCGCCACTACCCTCCCGCTTTCCATAAACAATTCATAAAACCGGGACAGCGAATTCCACAATTCTTTATAATTGGTTCCTGCATAAGTTTCTAAAAAAAGAAGCCATTCATCTGGGGATAACAAACCTTCAAGCTTCTTCCCGCCTTTGCCGATCGATACAGGATTCTCATTTTCAACAGATATCTTCCATGACAACATCTGAATCAATGACTCCCGAAGGTCAGATTCTATCAATTGTTTTAGTAAGGGTAGTTCCCGCCTCCATATAGTTTTTGGGATATGAGATCCGAGACAGAACGAAAACTTATTACAACAGTTCTGAAACTGTTTTTTTGTAGGGGGGATGACCCAGTAACTTGATTCGTCAGGTTCGGGCTGCTCCTCAAGCAGACCACCTTTATCTAGAAGCACTTTTGTCAAACTGTCTTTCAGAAAATCTTCCATCCTTTCCAGAGAAACAAAGTGCATATCTATTCTGTTACCATCCATAAATTGAACAAGATATGTAGCTCGATGTAGTCCTAATGGGACTCCCCATACTTCTCCCTCAGGCATCTGCATGACGAGGACTTCACCAAAATAAGGGATGAGATCCTCTTTTTCATTGAACGGTTCGACTTTACTCACAAAAAATACGATGTCGTAATCCTGAAAACAGTCAGGTTCAATAGTTGGATTCACTCTTGACCCATTCATAACCACCCCGCGAATTTCATCATGTAACTGAGCAAATGACAAAATCCTATCCATCATTACTGCTTCTGATCTCACCATGAAACCTCCTTCTACAGACTTAACTTCACCTTTGAAAAATGGGTCTGTTATTGCTTGGTGTTGTTATATCACATGTGAGCTTATATCATCTCTCTCTGTCCTGGAATTTGTAGGAGACGGCCTTTTAGAATGACTCCCTTTCCGTGGGGTACCGTGAAGCCTCCTTACGATGCGCCTTCCGGAATCTCACGATGTACCTTTATCCCACAGGCGCCTCGCCTCGCCATTCTAAAAACCTGCCTCTTCAAAGGAGAAGAGACAGAAAGACCAAAACCGAAGTCCTTTACACCAACTACGAACGGGATGGCAGGGAAAACAGGGAGACTCCTGCGGGAAAAAGGAACAAGGTGAGACCCCGGAAAACGAAGTTTGAGGAGGCTTAGCGTTCCCCGCAGAAAGCGGACTGTTTTCCCTCCCATCCCATGCTCTAAGTAAATAACGGACCCGACATCTAGTCCCAGACGTAGGCTATTGAATAATCGTTTAAAATATCAACAACAGACTTTAACAGAGCCTTTTTAAAAAATATATATGTAAAGGACTGTCATAAGAATTTCCTCATTCTCAATTTAGGAAATTCTCCATAACTTTGAGATATTCTGTTAAACCCACTTAGCTGATAAAAATCCAATGCAGATTCATTAGATGGTGATACTTTCAAATGAAGTTCTGCAAGCTTATGTTTCTTAAAGGTTTCCTCAGCAAAATCAACCATTTGTTTTCCGAATCCTTTTCCTCTATAGTCTGGAATTAAATAAAATAAGTTTGCGTACCCGATCGTTCTCCCTTGGTATTCAGGTGTTGTGAGTCCGATTTGACCTATAGGTTGACTACTATCTTGAATGAACAACTGACCGGAAGACCACTGTTCGATTCTTGCTCTCAAACGGTTTACATAGGCTCTTTTGTCGAAATGGGTTTTCCCATAACTGACGAACTGTGCATCTTCTCTAAAATTCAAAAGCAGCGTTTCATCCTGTTCTATATCGATTTCCCTCATAATCAATTCTTCCATTGGTCCCCACCTCCTTACTTATAATTACAATTCCCCACTTTCAAATCCCTCCTTTCAGAAAAACAAAAAATCTTTCACTTACCGGTCAATAATACAAACATTTTCGGCAAAAAAATGGGCAGTCCCTAAATAGGAACTGCCCCAAAGACTAATAGATGCTTAACGGTTTTAAATCGTTGTTAAAAGATAGATTTATAAATTTAAGTGATCTTCTCACCTATGACGACCAACCTCTCTTTATTGGAATACATAGGATGACATGTAATCAGTGTAACAACCGATTTTCCCTCTACAGGCTCCAGCACCTCAAGTTGTGTAGGCTCTATAATTTTTTTATCTATGACTCGAAAGGTTAACGTTTGATCAGGAGATTGGAAAAGCAATTCATCTCCATTAGATAATTCATCCAATCGGTTAAAAAACTTCCCGGTGATGTGGGACCGATGGCCAAGGACGACAAAGTTCTGGCTCATGGCTCCCAATATCCCTGTCCCCTTTAAATGACCTACCGCTACTCTCAACTTTTCACTGGATGTACCTTCAATCACTGGTGTCTCCAACTCGATTTTTGGAATCGATAATTCCACATTCTTTAAGTCAGCGATGGTGTTCTCCTTATATTGGGGAATCTCTTTTTCACTTTTTTCATTTTCAACTTCACTTCTGAGCGATTGCGAAAGTTCTTCCGTATTCGCAAACAACTTTTTTTCCAAGTAAAACGAATACAGTTGTTCATATCCGATATAACCAAACAGTAAGACTGATAAGAGGATGAACAATCCTCCAAGCTTTTTCATTTAACCAAAACCATCCTTAGTCTTCTTCTATTCATTCTCTTTTTTCCTACCGAACCTTCGCAGCAAGATTCCTAAACTTCCAAACAAGCTGGCGATGGCTAATAGAAGGTTACGATCAAATATTGAACCCGTTTTCGGTAACTCATCCAAATCCTCTTTATGATGATCTTCACTATTTCCTTCTCGCTCTTGGTTTGTATTTTGGCGATCTTCGTCATCGCTTCCGATCGGCACTGTATTTTCATGTACCTGCACATGGACTTCAATGGTATGAAGAATCCCTTGTTGATTATAGTAAAGGACCTTGAATTCATCTTCTCCGACAAACCCTTCCTCGGGTTGATACTCCCAGTTCATTTCGGACAAACTGACATCTGCGGTACCATTTTCCGGCTGTTTCAACTCAATCGTAACTGGATCTATGATGTTCAAAGCTTTTAAATTTCCACTTATCGTCTTACCAGAGAAAGTCTCTAAGAATATTTCGTTACCCGGAGCATCCGGTAAAGAATTCCCTTCTACAGTGACTTTGACGGTAGAAACAGAAACCTCACCATGTTCGTCTTCAACACGCAGAATAAATTCATCCAGGCCACTGAATCCCGGTTTGGGAACGTAAGTAAATGTTCCCTTATCCTTTAAAGTCAAGCTTCCATGGGAAGGCTTCTTATATAGGCTGTAAGCAAGCATGTCCCCATCTGGATCTTCTGCTGTGACTTTTTCGGTCAAGACTGTGTTTTCTTTGACTGTGAACTGATAGTCTTTGAAACTTGGCGGATGATTCACGTCTTCATCATCACTTAAAGCTTTCATGGAAAAGTCATATTCGACAATATCTTGACCAACGTGAATGACGCCATCCTTAATATAGCTATCCTCGCCCGGTTTCGCACTGACATTTCTGCCTTCTGCGCGACTATCGTAAGTGTGATACTTTTCATTCTCAGCAATGATGTAATAATCGCCATCCGGAAATACCATCCAGGCATATTCACCTTTGCTGTTCGTAATTTGTGGGACACGGTTATCATTCGGTGCAAAACCATCCAATATTGGTAGGTTCACTAAAGTATGTGGCGTTCTACCTTTGTTCCGGTTCAATTCCGTATCTGCCCAATAAAGCTTCATTGTCGTATTTTCAATCGGAAGACCCGTTTCCTCATCGGTAACAACACCATATGGATCGATCAAGGTCGTTTGGACTTCAGAAATTCCATCCTCAGGTATATCAACTTTGATTTTCTTACCTACCATAAGCTGCTTTTCACCGTTTTCTCCTTCCACCTCAACATTCAGCATGACATCATAAGATTTTCCTTTTTGGCCACCGGTAATGACATATTTTCCGTTCCTATCCACCTTGATTTCAAGGTCATCATCACCCGAATTCAAAACCACCGGTTTAATATTGATATCCTTCCCTTGATTGTCCATTTCTTCAGGAAGGTTGGTTTCCCTGTTCAAAAAGAATACTTGACCGGAGATGGTTTTTTCAGATTTGATATTTTCTCCTACGCCTTTGATTTCACCTACCTTTGCCTTCAAGCTATAATTCACGGGAACCTTCTTCCCATCTAAAGTTGTGGAAGCCGTAACGTTCAACGTATAATCCCAATTATCATATGGTACTGCTATACTGTATGCCCCTTCTGAGTCCGTTACTGCAGTCGCTTCAAAATCAATCACACCATCTCCGTTAAAGTCTTCCCGTACTTCAATCAATGACCCTGGGATCGGTTGTTTCGACGATGAATCAATGATTACACCACTGACCGAAGCAGGAACATATTGGACAACAATCTGACTTTCTCCGTATAAATTTTTATCAGGGTTGGACACTTTGGCACTGATCACCTTTTGCTGACTTTCTATAGTTCCGCTCAAATCCGGAGAGATCAACTCTACCACGGCTACTCCTTCATCGTTTGTGGTGGCTTCAGAGTTTACTAGAGTTCCTGCCTTCGAACTGAAACTCACCCTTTCCCCTTTGACCGGGTTTCCATTGCCATCTTTAATGATCGCTGTTAGTACAGCTTTTGTCTTCCCATCCCCTACAATAGCTTTTGGACTGGAAGTCAATTTTAAAGAAACATTGGATTCTTCAACTTCAAGTGCCTGTACACTTTTATTAAGCTTTTCATCTGCCTCACTTTTGAGGGTAGCTACAATTTCATAAGAACCCGGAGCCAACTCTTTCTCAAGCATATAACTCCATGTTCCATTCAGGATGCTTGTATAATCCTTCAATACCATTTTTCCATCCGAGTTTAGAATTTCAATGGATACTTGAGAGAACTTGGGTGCTTCTGCTGTCCCGGATACCAAAGGAGTACGATCTGCAGATTTCAGCTCAGCCCCTCCATCAATAATGATTTTTGTATCCAGATCTGTGACATCAACGTTAATCATTGAAATAGAAGAGCCGCCACGAGCATCAGTCACCTTGATCTTGAACTGATCTTTTCCGACAAATCCGGAGTCAGGAGTGTAAAACCAGCTGCCATTGTCTTTAAGTTCAACTTCGCCGTTTTCTGCATCGCTACCCAACTTATAAATCAAATCGGTACCTTCCGGGTCTCTCGCTTCTACAATTCCCGATAATGATTGGTTCTCTTTTGTCTCAACAGTATAATTTTCAACAATCGGAAGCTCGTTTTCCGGTTCTTTTACTTGAAGTACAATTGTGGAGACAGTGCTTCCACCTCGAGTGTCCTCTACTTTGATTTTAAATTCATCGGTTCCCGTGAAGCCTACTATTGGCGTGTATGACCATGTTCCATCTTCACTCACTTCCACTTTCCCATTTGAAGGCTCGGTTTCGAGTGTATAACTGAGCTTATCTCCATCTGCATCTTCTCCGACGACCTTACCTGTAGCTGTTTGATCTTGTATTGTTTCTTCCTGGTAATTCCCTACGGTCGGAAGCGTATTTTCTGGTTCGCTTACTTGCAGTGTGATCATAGACAAAGCGGTACCACCATTTTCATCTTTCACTAAGACGGTGAATTCGTCGGTGCCGGTGAAACCTTCTTTTGGCGTGTATGTCCATGTTCCATCTTGACTCATTTCCACTTTCCCATTGGAAGGCTCGGATTCAAGTGCATAACTGAGCTTATCTCCATCCGCATCTTCTCCGACGACCTTACCTGTAGCTGTTTGATCTTGTATTGTTTCTTCCTGGTAATTCCCAACGGTCGGAAGCGTATTTTCTGGTTCACTTACTTGCAGTGTGATCGTAGACAAAGCGGTACCGCCATTTCCATCTTTCACTAAGACGGTGAATTCGTCGGTTCCGATGAAACCTTCTTTTGGCGTGTACGTCCATGTTCCATCTTCACTCATTTCCACTTTCCCATTGGAAGGATCGGATTCGAGTGCATAACTGAGCTTATCTCCATCCGCATCTTCTCCGACGACTTTACCTGTAGCTGTTTGATCTTGTATTGTTTCTTCCTGGTAATTTCCGACGGTCGGAAGCGTATTTTCTGGTTCGCTTACTTGCAATGTGATCGTAGACAAGGCGGTGCCACCATTTTCATCTTTCACTAAGACGGTGAATTCGTCGGTTCCGATGAAACCTTCTTTTGGCGTGTACGTCCATGTTCCATCTTCACTCATTTCCACTTTCCCATTGGAAGGATCGGATTCGAGTGCATAACTGAGCTTATCTCCATCCGCATCTTCTCCGACGACTTTACCTGTAGCTGCTTGATCTTGTATTGTTTCTTCCTGGTAATTTCCGACGGTCGGAAGCTTATTTTCTGGTTCGCTTACTTGCAATGTGATCGTAGACAAGGCGGTGCCACCATTTTCATCTTTCACTAAGACGGTGAATTCGTCGGTTCCGATGAAACCTTCTTTTGGCGTGTACGTCCATGTTCCATCTTCACTCATTTCCACTTTCCCATTGGAAGGATCGGATTCGAGTGCATAACTGAGCTTATCTCCATCCGCATCTTCTCCGACGACCTTACCTGTAGCTGCTTGATCTTGTATTGTTTCTTCCTGGTAATTTCCGACGGTGGGAAGTGTATTTTCAGGCTCTTTTACATTGATTAATACAGTGGAGGTCACCGTTCCTCCATTCCCATCTGAAATTATGACTCCAAAACTGTCCGGACCACTATAACTTCTATCTGGTGTATAGACCCAAGTACCATCCTCTTCCAGTTTCACAATCCCGTGTTGAGGATTTTTTTCCAGCTTGAAGGTCAACTCGTCTCCATCAGGGTCCGTACTTTCAATTTTTCCATTTAAAGCCTGGTTTTTAAGGGTTGTTTCATTGTAATTATCAACAACAGGGAGTTGATTAACTGGTTTCATTACGTTCAATGATATCGTGGACGTTTTTGTACCGCCCTTTCCATCAGAAACGATGATTGTAAAGCTATCTGTGCCAATAAACCCTTGGTCAGGAGTATATTTCCAGTTCCCATCCTTCTGTACGACAAGGGTTCCTTGTAAAGGACCTTTACCCTCTGAATAGTTCAAAAGATCTCCGTCTGTATCCGAGCCTATGACTCGACCTTCGACTTGCTGGTTCATTTCAGTTGTGACATTGTAATTCCCGACCTCAGGAATGTGGTTCACCGGTTCTTTCACATTGACTAGAATTGTAGAGGTCGCAGCGCCACCTTTTCCGTCATCTACTCTTACAGAAAAGCTGTCCGGTCCACTATAGCCTTCTAATGGAGTGTACGTCCAACTTCCACCTTCATCAACTTTGACAACCCCGTGTTCAGGATCTTTCGCTTTTGAATATAGGAGTGGATCTCCATCGGAATCCGATCCTTCCACCTTACCTTCAAGAGGCTGATTTTGTTCTGTAACTACATTGTAATTATCAACTACCGGAAGGTGATTAATGATTTCTTTGATTAAAATGGATACTTCTGAAGTCGTTACTCCACCTTTGCCATCGGAGACTTCGATTGTGAAACGATCCTCTCCGATATAGTCTTTATCCGGCGTATACGCCCAGCTTCCATCAGCATTAACTTCTTCTGTTCCGTGAGAAGAACCTTTACCGAGACGATAAGTGAGCGGATCTCCATCGACATCTTTTCCTTCTACCCTTCCACTTATATGACCACCTTGGAATATCACCTCGTTATAATTGGAAACTGTAGGTAGATTATTCACAGGTTCAAGTACATTGATCAATATGGTAGAAGTGGCTACGCCGCCTCTTCCATCAGACACCTGTATTGTAAAGCTATCTGTTCCGGAAAAGTCTTCTTGTGGTGTATATGTCCAGCTTCCATCATCATTAACTTCTGCTGCTCCATGGGAAGGAGACTCTCCAGCTGAGTAAGTAAGAGCATCTCCATCAGAATCTTTTCCTTCTACCTTACCGCTGACAGAATGGTTCTGTTCAGTCTTCTCATTATGATTGTTGATGGTTGGCAGTTGATTGATTGGTTCTAACACATTGATGGAAATCGTCGAAAAGGAAGTTCCACCTTTGCCATCGGATACATTAATAGTAAAGCTATCCATGCCTGTATACCCTTGAAGAGGTGTATAAGTCCAGGAGCCATCTATATTCACCGAAACTTTTCCATGTTCAGGTCCGGAACCATTCGTGTATGAAAGAGAATCGCCATCACTATCTATCCCTGAAACCTTTCCACTTACAGCATTATTCTCCCGAGTGGTCATATTGTAATTTTCAACTGTCGGTGCGTGATTAGCAGGCTCAGATACATTTACCGTAATGGAAGAGGTTACAACTCCGCCTTTTCCGTCATTCACTTCAATGGAAAATTGGTCGATCCCTTTATAATCTGTTGACGGCTGATAAGTCCAGCTTCCATCTTTCGTCACTTCTGTTGTTCCATGGCCTGGAGAAGTCTTAATAGAATACGTTAAAGGGTCTCCATCCGCATCTTTTCCTACCACTTTGCCGGATACAGCTTTATTTAATTCTGTTTTAACTGTGTAATTATCAACTGTAGGTAATAGATTTACAGGTGGCTCCACGTTGATAGAAACTGTCGAAGTTGCTGTTCCACCTTTGCCGTCAGAAACCAAAACCTCAAAGTGATCTTCACCTACATAATTATTCGATGGTGAATAGGACCAATTCCCATCCGAATGGATTTCTACAGTTCCATGGGAAGGAGATGAACCCTTGCTGTAGGTCAACGAGTCACCATCCGGGTCTGTTCCAGATACTCTGCCATTTACACTTTGATTATGCTCTGCTTTTACCTTGTAATTCCCGACTACAGGCAGTTGGTTGACCGGCTCCTTGATATGAATATCTACTGTAGTAGTCGCTGTGCCACCTTTTCCATCCGATACTTCTATGGTAAAACTATCAAAACCGATAAAATTGTCGTTCGGCGAATACGTCCATTCTCCCGTTCTATCGACATTAACGCTCCCATGATTGGGACTTGAAGCTTCCGAGTAAACCAATGAGTCACCATCCGGATCCGTCCCTTCTACCTTTCCGGATATTGCTTTATTTACCTCAGTCGTTTCATTATAATTTTTGATTTCCGGGAGTCTATTTACAGGCTCTTTAACGTTGATCAGTATGGTGGAGGTGGCTACTCCTCCTTTGCCATCTGAAGCTTTGATGCTGAAACTGTCCTGTCCGACAAAACTTGGATCAGGAGTATAGCTCCAGCTTCCATCACTATTTGCTTTCAAGTCACCATGAACAGGTAACTTTCCTTCTTCAAAAAGTAATGAATCCCCATCAGGATCTGTTCCTTCGACTTTTCCATTTACTGATTGACCCTGTTCTGTTTCTACATTGTAGTTATCAACGACAGGTAGTTGGTTCACAGGCTCCAATATACTTATCGAAACAGTAGACGTTACAGCCCCCCCTTTTCCATCAGATATTTCCACCTTAAAACTGTCATCTCCGATATAGTCTTTATCTGGGGTGTATACCCAGTTTCCGTCTTCTTTCAATACTACCGTTCCTTGTGATGCTTCCTGTTTCATTTTGAAGGTCAGTGGGTCTTTGTCCGGATCTATTGCTTCTATTTTTCCGCTGACGGACTTATTCTGCTCAGTTTCTTTATTGGAGTTTTCTGCAGACGGCAGCTGGTTCACAGGCTCTTTCACAATAACGGATATCGTTGAGGTCGCTGTTCCACCTTTTCCATCTTCAGTAATAACCGTGAAGCTATCTGTACCGGTATAGTCCTGCTCTGGTGTGTAGGACCAGCGTCCTTGTTCAGTGACTTCCACCTCTCCATGTTCAGGAAGACGTCCTTTTTTGTACTTCAAAGAGTCACCATCTGGGTCTGTACCTTCCACATTACCGTTTATGGAAGTGTTTTTTTCCATTTCTTCATTGTAGTTACTTACTACAGGTAATTGGTTGACTGGCTCTTTCACATAGACAGAAATTGTAGAAGTCGCATGACCACCTTTTCCATCGGAAACGTTTACCATAAAACTGTCTTGCCCAATGTAATCTTTTTCGGGTGTATAGGTCCACTCCCCATTATCTTTTAAATCAAGTGTTCCATGGGAAGGCTGCTTTTCTACACTATATGTTAGAACATCTTTATCGGGATCACTTCCTACTACACTTCCACTTACAGGTTTGTTTTGTTCCGTTTCTTCATAGTAATTGATAGCGGTCGGCATTTGGTTCGCTGGTTCTTTAACTGTTACAGACACCGTTGATGTAGCTGTCCCACCTTTACCATCAGAGAGGGAAATGGTAAAACGATCGGTCCCTGTGTAATCTTTCTCGGGTGTATACGTCCATTTTCCATCCTTTTCAACCGTTAATGTCCCATGTTGAGGGGATGTTCCCTTTGAATATTCCAATGGATCTCCGTCAGGATCTGCTCCTTCAATTACACCATTTAACGTTTGGTTTCGTTCTACGGTCTTCTGATAATTTTCAACGGTAGGCATTTGATTGGGTGGTTCTTTTACATCTATGGTTACGGTTGAAGTTACTTCAGCTTTTCCATCAGAGACTTGAACTTTGAAAAGATCTTCTCCCACATAATCATCCACCGGGGTATATGTCCATGTTCCATCTTCCTTCACCGTCACAGTGCCATGAGATGGACTGGATTCTTTAGAATAAGTCAATGGATCATTGTCCGCATCTGTTCCTTTTACCTTGCCACTAACCGCTTCATTTTTTATCGTAGTTTCACTATAGTTCTTCACAGATGGTAGTTCGTTCGGAGGTTCTTTGACATCAATGGTCACCTTTGAGATTACTACAGCCTCTCCATCTGACACCAACACTTCAAAGCTGTCTAATCCGACGTAATCGATCGTCGGAGTGTACACCCAGCTACCATCTTCTTTCACCGTTACGTTTCCGTGAGATGGTTTGGTGCCTTGCTTGTAAGTCAATCGATCGTTGTCATCATCTGTCCCTTCCACTTTTCCACTGGCTGCTTCATTTTTAAATGTCGTTGTTGAATAGTCTACTGTTGTCGGCGCTTTGTTAGGCGGTTCTTTTATTTCAATCGTTACAGTGGAGGTTACGTCGGCTTTTCCGTCCGAGACTTGAACTTTGAAAACATCGGTTCCTACATAATCTGTATTCGGTGTGTAACTCCATGTCCCGTCTTCCTTTACAGTGACCGTTCCATTTGAAGGGTCTGTTTCCTTGCTGTAAGTTAATGGATCTCCATCCACGTCTGCACCTTCGACTTTTCCGCTGATCGTTTCATTTTTTAACGTCGTATCTGAATAGTCTTCCGTTGTCGGCGCTTTGTTAGGCGGCTCTTTTACATCGATGGTTACTGTGGAGGTTACGGTGCTTTTTCCGTCCGAGACTTGAACTTTGAAAACATCGGTTCCTACATAATCTGTATTCGGTGTGTAACTCCATGTCCCGTCTTCCTTCACTGTGACCGTTCCATTTGAAGGGTCTGTTTCTTTAGTGTAAGTTAACGGATCTCCATCCGCGTCTGCACCTTCGACTTTTCCGCTTATCGTTTCATTTTTAAATGTCGCATCTGAATAGTCTTCCGTTGTCGGCGCTTTGTTAGGCGGCTCTTTTACATCGATGGTTACTGTGGAGGTTACGGTGCTTTTTCCGTCCGAGACTTGGACTTTGAAAACATCGGTTCCTACATAATCTGTATTCGGTGTGTAACTCCATGTCCCGTCTTCCTTCACTGTGACCGTTCCATTTGAAGGGTCTGTTTCTTTAGTGTAAGTTAACGGATCTCCATCCGCGTCTGCACCTTCGACTTTTCCGCTTATCGTTTCATTTTTAAATGTCGCATCTGAATAGTCTTCCGTTGTCGGCACTTTGTTAGGCGGTTCTTTTATTTCAATGGTTACGGTTGAGGTTGCAGCTCCGCCTTTTCCATCTGAAACTTCTATTGTGAAATTATCAGTGCCCGTATAATCACTATCAGGGGTATACGTATAAGTACCATCCTCTTTAACTTCAATCGTTCCATTGGATGGCTCAGATCCCTTACTATATGTAAGAGGGTCATTGTCACTATCTGTTGCGGTCACCTGACCACTCTTACTCTCCCCTTTGAATATGCTCTCGTTATAATCTTCAATTACTGGGACAGAGTTCCCTGGAGTATTAATAATGAAAGAAGTCGACGCCCTTTTCACATTCCCGTTCACATCCGAGGCAGTCACAATCACATCTTGCTTTCCTAAAGATAAATCACTAGAAGGCGTATAGGTCCAGTTCCCACCCGCATCTGCAAAGACAGTTTCAACTTTTTCACCATTATTAAAATTCAAACCTATGGTAGCAAATGGTTCTGCAGTACCGGATATCGACTCCCTTTTATTCTCAGTAACCGCCTGATTGGAAGGTGAGCTGATATTCACAAACGTGCTGGAATCTATAGTAAGCTCCTGGGTATAGGAGTCCGTCAATCCACCACTGGTCACACTTGCTTGTATGGAGTATGTAGCATCATCTAAGGGATTGTTGATATCTACAGACCATCTTCCATTTTTCACCTGGGTGGTAAGCGTATTACGATTTCCTACTTTAACTATTACTTCACTGCCATCAGGGGCGGTGGACCTTCCTCGAATAGTAGGGATATTGTCATTTAATTGGACCTTATATCCATTGATTATACTTATATCCAGGGAAGAAACCTTGTAGCTGTATACAGATGTCTCTTTCTTGTTTCCTATATCATCAGTCGCTTCTGCCTTGAACGTGTGATCGCCGGGGGCCAATGCTTTCCCTAAGGTTAGAGACCAATTTCCCGCATCGTCAGCAGAAACCGTTCGATGAAATTGATCATCTATAAAAACAGAAACTTCAGCTTTTGGGTCCGTGTTCCCCGTTACAGTAGGAAACGGATTGTCTGATGTTGTGTTATCAGCTGGACTGGTAATAGAAACATCAATTTGGTTATCTATGACAATGGTCTGTGTAGCTTTTGGTAAATTATCATTTTTCTTTACGTCTTCCACCGCTTCAATCGTATATGTACCTTCAGGTAACGATAGGGAGATATCTTCGCTCCACTTTTGTGTTTTATTGTTGACTTGAATTCCTTTGAATGACTTACTCACAGGGTCTCCATTTGAATCTTTCACTACAAATTCAATCTTTTTACTTCCACCCGTATCATTCGTAAACGTTCCTGACACTGTAGTAGGGAAGCTGCTTACCGTTCTTGTTTCACCACCATCAATCGTAATCGTTTTTCCAATTTGAATCGCCTGCTTTGTGGTGGCGATATTATTAAGTTCATTGACGACTTTTACAGTAGCCGTATGTGTCCCGTTCGTCAGAGGGTCCGTGACTGGAATACTCCACGATTGATTGGAAACTGTAGTTATGTATTTCTTTTCATTAATCGTTAATTCAACTTCGCTGCCTTCCGCCGCTTTTGTGGTTGTCCCGGAAAGAACAGGGGTTTTGGAATCAAAGCTCGCGGAACTTGTAATAGAAATTGTCGGGATTTCCATTGTTAAACTGGGGCTTAACTTTACACTCGCAGAATCCTCATAAGATCCCCCTCTGTCCGGCCCCATATAATCTTTATTAATGACAGATAAATTCGCAGCTTTTGAAGTTCCAAAAAATAATTGGATATTAGAATCAGAACTGATAGAAGGAGCAACTTCAGTTATCTTAGAGATTGGAACCTGGAAATCTAAAAAGAATTGTCCGTTTTCGGCTTCCACCACTCTTGTCCCCGGGACATGACTACCGGAGCTGTCTGTCTTGTATATGGAATTTACAGTTGTGCCTTTCGGGTTCGATACATATACATAATCTTCATGTGGAGATTTCCCGTTAATTCCAACGGTCGCTTTGTGTTCCCCATTTTCAGCAATCTGCACAAACCAAACAGATGATAAAAAACCTCCTTTTCGATCATAAGGATTCTCCATAAGTCTCATTCTAAAGAACATGTCCGTCCCGTTACTGGCTATATAAAATGAAGGCTTATCACCCGATCCTTTTGAGTATCCACTTACAAAATCAACTTCGTCCGGACTGATGCCAGGCTCGTTGGCTGGGTCATATATAAGCTCACCGTTATTCTTTACATAAGGGATAAAAGTGACACTATCCCATTCGGAAGATGTATTCGGAGAATTCGTCGCCGATACGGAATTACCAAGCGGGGAGATCACCAAACTGGATGCCAAACCCACTTTTGTAATGGTAGATAGTTTCTTTTTATTCATTGCTTTCTCTCCTTCAACTTCTTCTAATAGTAAAATTCTGCTGCGATTATTTGCTGATTTTTACATGGTTTTTTATGTTTAATTTTATTTTTATACAAAATTCGACATTGGGTCTTATATCGACAAGCTGAAGTGAAGCTTTAGTATTTATGGAAGGTTTTACAAAGAATTTAAGATTTTTTTCATTTCCTTCATAACTATAGTACGGAACAAAAGTACAAGGGAACCTTTCCGACTCCTCTGATTTTTCTATTACACAACTCTAGAAAATGAGTTGCAGAGAAGCATCTTCCTTTCACGTTCATAATTCTCATTTAAAAACTTCCATACTTAAAGACTATCGTTTTCTTTGAAATCACCCAAAAGACGACATGCTACAAAAAATATCGTACATACACTGTCGAAATCACTCATATATTGTTCCAAAATATGGTACGAAAACATCTTGTTATCGCATCTAAATACCCATACGATAATAGTACTATCATTCTTTTTTCTAAAGGAGCCGTTCTATGCTGACTAAAGTAAAACAAGCCCTTTTTTTAAAAAAACTAGAAAAAATGTTGTCAAACTACCATATTAAAATCATGCACTACATTCCAGGCCGTGTACGTTTATCTTCTCCGTATTGGACTGGTGACTCAAAAATCATCGATCATTTAAAGCCATTGCTGGAGCTCGAAAAGAAAATACTTTCCGTCAATCACACCAAAGAAACGGGTACATTATTGGTTGAATACGATCCTGCCCCTGACGTTGATGAGAAACAAATTGAACAATGGTTTGATATTGTCCAAAGGGTTCACAACGATGTCATCAAGAAAGAAGTGGCACGTCAATGATTCAGACACTAGTCGGATTAGGGGTGTCTATGGCTGCTCCTAATCTAATGAAACGTTTGAAAGATCAAAAAGTACAGGTCCTACACGCCATGCCGGGGCGTGTCCGCCTTCAAAGCAATCACTGGAAAGAAGATAAAATCGCTGCAGCATTGGAAGAATGCTTTTCACAACTTCCCATAATTAACAATGTACAAGCTTCAGGAATTACAGGAAGTCTGCTTTTGGAATTTACGACTCCTCACCTCACGTCTGAACAATTCGATGAAATCGTCCAACTTGCTGTCCGTACGTCTATCGATACATATCCTCACATAAAATCTAAGATGAAAACCTCTATGAAGCAGGGAGTGGATTCTTTAGACGATTTCGTAAAAAAACAGACAAGCGGAAAAGTCGATGCAGAAACCCTCCTTGCCCTTTGGCTTCTCTTTAAAGGCACTACAGGATTCTCAGCGAACCCTGCTTTTGCTTCCAGCTTGCTTTATTGGGCTTACACTTTGATTTCAAGGGACGGTGACCGTTCGTGAATCACCCTCGCATCTTACATTCTCTGCCGGGAAGAACGCGGCTTCAAGTCTTCTCCTCTGATTCTCAAAGGAAAATTGAAGCCACTTACCGCTCCCTTCCCGGCGTCTATTCAGCTCAGTATTCTAGCGCAACCAAATCTGTGCTGATTCATCATGAGTCTGATATACAAGCGTGCCAGCTTACTCAACTGGTATATGACAACCGAGTTGAGACCAATGTCAGAACCGTACAAATGAATAAGGATCTCCTTATAAGTGCCAGCGCATTTTTCATAGACATTCTCTTTCCTGTCCCTTCTCTGACAGGGTGGAAATGTTTGTTGCGACCAGGATCCATAGCCAGTCTTTTTGCTTCAAGGACTCTTTTTAAAAATGGAACGCAGCAACTGTTAAAAACAAGACGTCCGAACGCTGATACCCTGAGCATGACAGCAATTTCAGCTTCTATTCTTAAAGGGAACCCTCGTTCAGCCCTTGTCATCCTCGTCATGTCGACATTAAGTGAAATGATTACTGAACTTACCGCGAAAAAGACTCGAAATTACGTACGGGACATGATGAACCTTGATGTTTCTTCAGTCTTGAGAGTCAATCCAGATGGCAGTGAACAGAAAGTTTCTCTCGAAGAAATCACTGAGGGTGATTACATTGCTGTATTTGAAGGAGAAAAGATTCCAGCTGATGGTTATGTCATGAAGGGGATGGCGTCTATCGATCAGTCTGCAATAACAGGCGAATACTTCCCAGTAGAAGTCGGTAGTAAGCAGCGCGTTTTTGCAGGAACAATCATCAAAGCCGGAAATCTAATGATTGAAGTCGAAGAAGTAGGAGACCAGACGGCAGTATCCCGTATTGTCCAAATGATAGAAGAAGCCCAGGAAAAGAAAGCACCGATCCAGTCCTATGCTGATCAGTTAAGTGAACAGCTTGTACCCGTTTCCTTTTTACTGGCGGTCATGACTTATGTTTTAACGAAAAGCTGGAGTAGAGTTTTGAATATGCTGGTCATTGATTATGTATGTGGAATCAAACTATCGACAGCCACTGCCATCTCCGCATCTATAGGTAAAGCAGCCAGTAACGGTGCCCTTATCAAAGGTGGTGAATACTTAGAAAAACTTTCGAAAATCGACACAGCTATCCTTGATAAAACAGGGACTATAACGAAAGGAAAACCCATCGTACGATCGATCATCCCCTATGATGGATTTACGGAATTAGAGGTCTTGAAACACGCGGCATCTGCGGAAGAACATTCTACACACCCGATTGCAGAAGCAATCGTTGCCTATGCTTCAGAAAGAAAAATCACCCTGCCTGTTCATGACCATGAACGTATCAAGCAAGTCGTCGGGCAAGGGGTCAAAGCCTGGGTTGACAATAAAGAAGTGCTGGTGGGAAATAAAGCGTTCCTTACGAATGAAAAAGTGGCTTCCAATGGGCTCTCCTTGATGGATAAAATCGATAAATCGAACAACTCTGTTTATGTAGCCATCGAACATCAATTGGCAGGAGTGGTCGTCATAGAGGACAGCATCAGGGAAGGGATGAAGCGGACGATCAATCAACTCCGTAGAAATGGCATTGATGAGATCGTCATGATTACAGGAGATAAACAGAATGTAGCAGAAGACGTTTATCGTGAGCTCCAACTCGATGCCTATCATTCTGAAATCCTCCCACATCAAAAAGCCGAATTTGTTAAGCACTATAAATCTGCCGGAAATACGGTGATGATGGTGGGAGATGGAATCAATGATGCCCCCGCTCTCGCCTACGCCGATGTTGGTGTAACGATGGGAGGAAAACGCACCGATATTGCTGTGGAAGCAAGCGATCTCGTCATCAACTCTGATGACCCCATCATGCTTGCTGACGTCATCCAACAATCCAAACGTGCCATGGATACAATCCAGCAGAACTTTACAATTACAATCGCTGTTAATAGTGCTGCCATCTTGCTTGGAGCGCTGGGTTTGATCACCCCCACCATTGGAGCAGCTATTCACAATGCAGCCACAATCGGTGTGGTGCTCAATAGTACTCGACTACTTTTGGATAAGGAGCGAACAAAATGGAGGCAACCTTCAGCATCGTCCACGATATACCTGGTCGACTCCGCTTAATTGTCCCCGCACTGATAGATAAACGCGAACATGGACAGATCAATGATATGTTCTCCTCGATGCATGGCATTGATCATGTTCGGATCGAACCTGTCATTCAATCCATGACAATCATTTATAACGGGGATCAGATTAACAAAAAAGTGATTCTTCGATTTGTGGGTCTGTTTTTTAAACAAACGAGGTTCGATCCATTGGATAACCTTATGGTGAACATCGCTCCCGCACAGAGAAAGGATTTTTTGAGGAGCCTGTTTACCGGCTTTTTAATACTTATCGCTTACCTGAGAAAAACGAAGGTTCAGATTCCGGGAGTCCTGGACTATGCAGTGGTCATATCCACCGCTTACACCGTCCTTTCCCATGGCGAAAATAAACTAAGACACCCTGATGTAATTACCGGTATCGTCAGTATGCTTTCTATCGGAACAGGCAATATCCTTCACGTCGCCATGGTCACATGGGCAGTCAACGTCCTAGAACTTTTGAATGATGCGAATAAAAGCAAATTGCTTTTATAAAATACATTAATTTATAGGAGGATTTCAGATGGTTATGAATAAAGACTTTTTCATGGGGTTCGTTTCAGGAACAGTTGTCGGTGCTGTGGGGTATCGGTTATATGAACAAAACCAAGGACAGCTATCCCAATTGATCCAAAATCCTGCGACGCAGCAGTTAAACCCTCTCCAATCAGCAGCTGCTACACGAGAAGAACTATCATTAGAAGATTTAATAGCTCAAAAAGAAAGACTAGAAGACTTCATTGCTGAAAAGAAAGTGAACAGTGGTCAGTAAATGGAATGATTGCGCCCTATCCACCATAATAGGGCGCATTTTTTTATCCTGGAGGGTTTCGTTCTCTTCCTAAGTGGTATGGTAATTTATCTATACAAATTCTTTCTATTCATAGACATTCAAAAGGGTAAGTGAGTTAAAAGACCACTGCCTACACCTCCGGTTACTGCCAGTAGAGAAAAACTGAATAAATTGCGAGATCAGAGATTGTTGATTATCAAATGATAAAAATTTCACTCTCCTCCTTCCCGCCACTGAGAATGTTTAGAAAGACTTTTTTAAAAATCACACGTAAGAACGCTTATTTCTGTTGACTTTTAGTGCAGAAGGCTATATATTTTGCATTAGGGAAACATTTCGGTGTGAGGTCAAAATTAAGTATCTTACTTTAAACTATTGCATATAGTAGAGTGGAAAAAAATTTTAGGCTATTTTTTGCCCTAAGGAAAATTAATTGAGTATATGTAAAGGAGATGTAGAGATGAAAAAATTAATGTTTGTATTATTCTTATTACCTGTTCTTCTATTAGGATGTCAGTCTGGAGACGCACAGCCTAAAAATGAAGATGGCAAAGTCGAGGTTGTCACTACCATTGCACAAATTGGTGATGTCGTAAAAAATGTAGGTGGCGAACACGTAAACGTAGAGTCTTTGATGGGCCCTGGAACGGACCCGCACTTATATAAGCCGGTTTCCAGTGATATTGAAAAGATGGATCAGGCTGAAGTCATTTTTTACAATGGACACCACCTGGAAGGTCAAATGAATTCCGTTTTCAAAAAGATGAAGAAACAAAAACCGACGTATCCTGTGGCTGAGGCCGTTCCTGAAGAAATGATGGATGCAGACCCTGAAAACCCTGAAATTTATGACCCACACGTATGGTTCGATATTGAAATGTGGAAATATGCTGTTGATGAGGTAACAAAAGGATTAAGTGAATACGATCCAGATAATAAAGAAACCTATGAAAAGAACGCAGAAGCATATAAGAAAGAGCTTGATGAATTAAACGCTTATGCGAAAGAACGTATCGAGGAAATTCCTGAACAGAGCCGAGTACTTGTAACTGCCCATGATGCTTTCCATTACTTCGGAAAAGCCTATGGCCTTGAAGTAAAAGGATTGCAGGGGCTGAGTACAGAGTCTGAGTATGGATTGAATGACATCGAACGTATCATCAACACGTTGACAGAACGAGATGTCAAAGCTGTCTTCGTTGAAAGTAGTGTATCAGATCGTTCCATCAATGCCGTTGTCGAAGGTGCTAAGAAACAAGGCCACGAAGTCAACATCGGAGGAGAATTGTACTCTGATGCTATGGGACCAAAAGATACAGAGGAAGGCACCTACATCGGAATGTTCCGCCATAATATCGATACGATTGTTGAAGCACTGAAATAAAGGAGTGAACGACTGATGAACGCCCTAGAGATCAAAAATATATCGGTAACCTACGATAAACAGCCGGCGCTTGAGGACGTAACATTTTCCGTACCGGAAGGCTCCCTGACCGGGATTATCGGACCCAACGGGGCAGGAAAGTCGACACTGATCAAATCGATCCTCCGGTTGATTCCAAAACTTTCAGGTGACGTGAAGGTCTATGGAAAACCATATAAAGAACAACGGAAAATGATAGGGTATGTCCCGCAGCGGAGCGAAGTGGATTGGGACTTCCCTACTAACGCGCTTGACGTTGTTTTGATGGGCCGTTATGGACATATCGGCTGGTTGAAGCGCCCTGGAAAGAAAGAAAAACAATTTGCGATGGAATGTCTGGAAAAAGTCGGTATGCAAGACTATGCAAAACGCCAAATCAGCCAACTCTCAGGCGGACAGCAGCAACGAGTTTTCCTTGCACGAGCCTTGGCTCAAGATGCTCAAATCTACTTTATGGATGAACCGTTCGCCGGTGTCGATGCGGCTACTGAGAAAGCTATAATGAACCTGCTTCAGGAATGGAAAAAACAAGGAAAAACTGTTCTTGTTGTACACCACGATTTGCAGACCGTCCGTGATTATTTCGACCATTGCTTGTTATTGAATAAGACACCTGTAAAATTCGGTCCGACCGATAAAGTATTCACCTATGATAACCTCCAGGAAACGTATGGAGGGGCATTGTCCATCCTTACGCAAGAGTCCACACTCTTGCAGGAAGGGTGATTACTATGAATAGTTTAATCGAATTTCTCTCCAACCCAAATACTCAGTGGGTGTTAACGGGGTCGATCCTGTTAGGTTTTGCAAGTGGTTTGATTGGCAGTTTTGTATTACTGAAAAAACAAAGTTTGATTGGAGACGCTATGGCACATGCGACTTTGCCTGGCGTCTGCATTGCTTATATAATCTCAGGGGTTAAGTCCACTCCCCTCTTTTTAACGGGAGCTGCCCTTACAGGATTACTCGCTACTTATTTCATACAGGCGATTGTCAAACATTCAAGAATTAAAACCGACGCCTCTATCGGTGTCGTTTTATCTGTATTTTTCGGAATCGGAATCGTTCTCCTCACCTATATCACTAAAAATATGGGAGGAAACCAAAGTGGATTGGATGACTTCATCTTCGGTCAGGCTGCATCAATGGTTCGTGGAGATATACAAACCATTGCAGTTGGATCGTTTTTAATCATCCTGTTCACTTCCTTGTTCTTCAAAGAGTTCAAGATTGCAGTTTTTGACCCGAACTACGCGAAAGGCCTCGGCATTCCAGTCGGGCTGATCAACTCCATTCTCATGGCTCTCGTTATCGGAGTTGTCGTTGTCGGAATCCAAATGGTTGGTGTCGTACTGATCGCTGCCCTGCTCATCACTCCTCCATTAGCTGCACGCTATTGGACGGACCGACTGGGATTGATGAGTTTCATTTCAGGCATCATCGGTGCATTATCCGGAGTTGTAGGTACGACCGTCAGTACAATTGGTGAAGGACTGCCGACCGGTCCCTTAATCGTTCTCGTCACTTCTGCGCTATTCTTATTATCTTTGCTCTTTGGAAAAAGCAAAGGACTTATTACTCGATTCTTCATTAGTAAGGGGGTACGTCACACATGACCTATACAGCTTGGATTATCCTGACCGGTGTCTTAGTCGGTGTTACATGTGGGATGACTGGTGCCCTGCTCATTTTAAGAAGAATGGCGATGATTGCGGATGCCATCAGTCACACCGTCTTACTTGGAATCGTCGGCGCATTTTTCGTCACGCAATCGCTAAATGGGATTCCTATGCTGATTGGAGCTGCTATTGTTGGAATGCTGACTGCCTTTTTCGTTCAGCTTCTGGATTCAAGCGGTGTTCAATCTGGTGCAGCCATCGGAGTAGTATTCACTTCATTGTTTGCACTCGGTGTCGTCCTATTGTCCTTTATCGGAGACAGTGTCCACTTGGATGTGCAGCATGCGTTAATGGGTGAGATTGCCTTTGTGCCATGGGATACTCTTATCCTGGGTGGTAAAGAAGCTGGGCCCGTTGCGGTGTGGATGCTCAGCGGTGTGTTTCTTCTCAACCTGGCGATTATTTTGATCTTTTATAAAGAGTTCAAGATCAGCACATTCGATCCTCAAATGGCGATTTCCATCGGTGTACCTGTGGTCTTCATCCACTATCTCCTGATGTCGATGGTTTCTTTTTCAACGGTTGCATCATTCGATAGTGTCGGTGCCATCCTTGTAGTTGCCATGTTGATTGTTCCGGGAGCGACCGCATACTTGCTGACAGACCGATTCGGCCTTATGATCATTTTAAGTGCCGTTATCGGAGCCGTATCAGCTTTGTTGGGCTATGGATTTGCTGTTGTCATGGATGTATCCATTGCAGGATCGATGGCGACTGCGACCGGATTCCTATTCGGCCTTGCTTTCTTCTTCAGTCCTTCTCACGGTTTGATTGCTAAGTGGGTCCGGAGAAAGAACATGCAAAAGAATCTGAATGAAGAAGCCCGTGTTTCTTAATGAATGAACGAAAAAGGAACTTCCCTATCCAGGGAAGTTCCTTTTTTAATAGCTTTTGCTGCTCTCCACACAATAATTGTCGCAAGCAGTATAATCGCTGATTTACTAAAACCCAGTCTATTTATCACCCTAAGAGACAAGACTTTACTTGAAACCGTGTTTCTAAGGTTTCATCTCCATCCAATGATCATAGGAGTGTATAGCCATCCCTCGGAAGCTGTCGAAGCTCCTATACTCCTTTTCTACTTTTTTCAACTCTTTCATCATGATCCTCTGCCCTTCTTCATGAAAAGACACATGATCATACTCCGTGGACTGTTTCGTTTCCACTGCGATAGTAATAGGTTTCTTCAACTTCTCTGCATATTCTATCTCACTGCGTACCACCTTAATGATTCCATTGGAACCTTCTGCTTTATCACGATAGGCCATGATGGTCACAGCATCTGTATGTTCCATCACCCATTCAGAAAGGACTCCAGAACCAAAGTCGTTTTTATAGTTTTTCTTATCGAACCAAAATGGAATATCAACTTCTAAAGGAATTCCGAGAATATCTGCCTGCTTACCCGCAGTCATGATGAAAGATTGATAAGAGGAGACTGTACGATCGTAATTCTCTCTCCAGCCAGCATGTAAATAAGGCTCCACATCGAGGTGAATTCCTTTAAACTTCTCAGAGTCGGATACCTCATTTTGATAATTCCCAAGCCAATTGAAGAAAAGGGATGCTTCTTCATCCCCCTCACTTGCGACCCATATAGGAGAGCCATCCAGAGCATGTACTTTCATATTACGGCTGTCTGCATCTCGGATGAAGGATTGATAAACTTCTTTTTCAATATCCCTATCCACCTGCAAAAAGACATCCGTAACTCCTTTTGATTCCAACGCCTGCATAACAGCAGCACGGTCATCATCAATGATAGACGTATGCCAAATCCATGTTCCGAGATTTTTAGGATGATTTACAAAAACACTGGACCACACAATGACGGTTAAGATAAGTAACACTCCAATTAAAAGCGATATATAAGGATTGAATTTATTCAATTACGTTCCTCCCTATTGTATGGTGCTTCCCTTTACAATAGGGAATGGCGGCTCGGCGGTCCCAAGAGCTCCTGCGTTATATTACAAAGGTTTCCCCTTTGTATCTTTCAATGGATAGAAGTTTTTCTATGTCTACCTCTTTTTTTCATTCCGGAATTTATGTCAGCCGCTTCTGTGTCATTCCAATGCTCCTCATTTCATGCAGCACTGCAACCAGCTATATTAAGAAGGATCCCCAGATTTATAACAAGCTTTAAACAAACGGATTCCTTCTCTTTATTATACTTTTTTATGTATGGCCTCTAAAGCTTCATCTTCATCCTGCTTTTTGACATAAAATTTATACTCCTGACCATAATCACTATATATTCCTCCCCCGGAATAACTTGAAGTCGTTGTGATTCGGTACTTGATACCTGCAGCCTTCAGTTTGGATATGACCGTATAATACTCTTTTTGATTGAGGCTCATATATATAAGTCTTCTTTTATTGGAAAACAAGTAATCCAGACCGTTGACGATAAAATTCATGGAATTTTCCTCCTATATCAAGAAGTGCTTCAGACTCTCTCATAACGAAAATTAATACAGATCACACTTCCACTACTTGGCTGCTTGAACTCTTCCAAATAAATCAGACCATTGATATTCTTAGCTTTTAATACAAGTAAAGTTTGTTCACTTTTTTTCGTTTGATTGTTCTTCTGAACTGAAATAAAAATGAGATGCACCGAATAGACCGATGACCGTAAGCAAACCGGTCAATATCGGAATCCAGAAACCCATTTGAACATCTCCTTTATGAAGGTTTTTTTAGGAATTCGGGAAGTGTGGCTGGCTTCCCTTTTACTTTCTATCAAATGAATCTCGATCTGCATCTATCATCTGTAAATCCAGTTTTCGATGCTCCAGTTCAATCTCTTTTTTCCTCAAATCATGGTTCTTCTTTTTTTCATAAGCTCCGTAAATGAATGACAACGCGACAATTATAGTGATATAGAAGAAAAAGTCCATTTTGTTTCTCCTTTCTCCACACTTTCCGGGTATTTTTGATTACGGTATACAGTAGAAAGGGATATGTACCCTTTCACCAGCAACTCTTTTAAAAGATTAAACCTTTCAACCAAACTACCGCTGCGATCACCAATCCAATGACTATAATGAATAAAGTGACCAAAAGAAAGCCATATAAAAAGCCTCTGATCATGGCATACAAGTCTAATGCCATATCTTTAACTGCCGTTACGATGCTGTTCATTTAAGTTCTCTTCCCTCTCATTTTTGTTCGGCTTCAAGATTGTACGCTGTAAAGGGACTCCTCCCATGCTCACATTCCTTTCCAGGAAGAGAAAAGATTTTCCGTCAATCTCAAACTCATGATTTCCGAGATACTCCGCTTGGTAGCCTCTCTTTTCCAATTCCCCTTGTATAGCCTTTATATATTCCTTGTGATTGAAATATCTTTCATCTAGATCTATTTGTATGTGACCTTTTCGATAACCCATAAGCCAATTGAATAAGAAGAACATACCCACAAATAGAATTACCATTCCAATGATACCGAACCACACCTCAAACACTCTCCCTTTTGCTACATCTACTATACGTACGTGTAAGATTTGGTTTGGTTTCACTTCAAAGAAAATAGTTTATAAGTGGAAGCATGTATATGATGCGGAAGTTAAGGAGAAATTGGGAAAAGGGAGAATGTGAAGGAAATTTTTGAGGAAGGCGATCATCCTGAAAGCCTCCCTGTTTGCTACAGCATCTAAAATCCCCACACTGCGATAATAACGCGCGAACTTTCATCGAATGAATTCTATGTTCAACAGCTAACCCACCCCATGAAAAATTTTCAACAAGTTCCAACGATCCGGGACGTTCAACTTTTCATACGATTCAAGAAAATCCGTCTTGTCATAGGACGCTCGCTTTAATGCAACTTTTATATCTCCCTGTTTAACATCAATGATGGCATAAGGTGCAACGCCGCCCTTTTGGCACCCTAATGATCCAGCATTTAAAAAAGTAGTCGTTGAACTTTGATAATAGTGAACCGGGTGGTGATGGCCGAAGCCGATAAAAGTATGTTGGCAGTTCCGGAATAACTTTTTCATGTTTTTCAAGCTGGGTTTTACAATAGAGCTCAAAGGATCTTTATGTATAGGAGCATCTTGATCATGGTATTGGTAATGAGTGAAAAATAGAGAATGACCTTCGATCTGCTCCTCAATCGTTCGGGAGAGCTTATTTAATTCAGTCATATAGGAATTTTCGAGTTCCTCTGCCACCCATTCATGATGTTCTCTGATATGCGAGTGGCTTCCTGGGTAATCTTCGTCATTAAGAAGAGCAAGCACAGCCTCATCATGATTACCAGTGATCATCGATACGTCCGTTCGGTTACACAAGATATCCATTACCTCGTTGGTATGTGGACCGATTCCAATCATATCTCCTAAACAATATATGTGGCCAACCCCTCCAATTTGGTGGATTTCATCCAAAACAGCATTCAATGCAGGTGCATTGCCGTGGATATCAGAGATGACAGCAAATTTCATACTTGTTTCTCCCCCGCTTTCCTCGTTTTAGAATCAGTCCAAAAAACCCAGCCTATCATGAGAGAACACACTACTATTTCGACTTGTTTAAGAAATTCCAGATTCTTCATACGAAACTTTGTTTCTTTTATTCAGGGATGGAGACTACAATGCTTGTAGTTGTCATCCCAAGCCGTTCCTTTAATTCTTCGGTGATCATGATCTTAAGCGGGAATTCTTTTTCCACATGATTAAAATCATAGTGCATTCCCGTTACTAACGTTCCATCAGAACCATAGGTGTTATCCGGTTCTGCATTCATGTCCACGATATGATCAAAGTATTCACCGCTTATTTTTCCTTCTGACAACATTCCATTGGGGAGGATACTTACTGAAGGCTGTTGTTGAACAATCGATAAAGACACGTTTTCATCATCAACCTTCACTTTGCCATTTTTCGGAATGGGTTGGTCATTGACCATCAGCTTATATTCCCATAGCATTTCTGCCAATTGACTCAACTCTTTGACATTTGCATCGTTAACCATTTTACGCGCGATACCGCTGTAGATTTCAACTTCTTCTTTAGTAAAATCAAGTTCCATTTCCAAAGCTTTGACTTGAGACTTCAGCTCATCGTTCGCTTCAGTCAAATGATCGATCTTTCCACTTTGTTTGTTGATTACTTCTGAACCGGCTGCCGTCACTTCCCCTTCTTTGTCACCAACAGCATCAGCAGACTGGCATCCAAAAAGTAGCCCGGTAACCAACAACCCCGTTACAAACGCTTTCATCTTTTTCATAATTTCAGCCTCTCTATGAAATATTTATCCCTACACGCTGAACTTTACTGCTCTTGTGGCCATCATGGACTTCATATAACGATCAATCGTACGGCCGCCTCCAAAATCGTCTTCGTAAAAACCGGTAAGTACAAAGCCTGCTTCCATCTGCCCTCGCAACTGATCCTCGAGTGTATGACTGAATTCAAGTGCTTCATCGGGATCAGCTTTTTCATCATCTAAAGAGGAATAAGGAAGGGTATAAGCGACTTCGAGTATCCCCTTATCTTCTTTTTGTTCATCAAATAAATATAAGGCAGGGTTCATAAACCCGGAGATCAATACTCCTTGATCCTTGAGAACCCGGGCGCATTCTTTCCAAACAGGGTGTACATCCTCTATGAATACATTGGATACGGGGTGCACGATTAAATCAAAACTTTTATCCTCAAACATCGGAAGATTCGTCATTTCAGCCTGGACCGTATGAATCTTCAAGTTGTCCCTAACTGCAACTGCTTGGTCCTGCTCCAGCTGCTTCACTGATATATCGACCACGGTTACTTCAGCTCCAGCTGCAGCAAGTATCGGTCCCTGCTGCCCTCCACCAGAAGCTAAACAAAGGACCTTCAAACCTTCTACACTTTCCGGGAACCAACTACGAGGCACCTGCTTATCTGCAGTCACTCCAATCTGCCAATCCCCCCGTCTGCTTTTTTCAATGACTTCAGATGAGACCGCACGGGTGTAAGTTACGCTTTCTTCTACTTTCCGATCCCAGATTTTCGAGTTATGTTCGATGACTTTTTTCATTGGGTTTCTCCTCTTCTTTTGGTTGTAACGATGTTTGGTTAATATAATCGTTCTGATTCTTCAATAGCCTTCGTAATGGAGAAAGCCCCTGAGCATTGATTAGATAAAATCACAGCTATCCCATTTGTCTCCGGATAATACGCGGAGTGAAAACTCACACCAGGGTCATACCCCATAACGTGATATTTGCTTACTTTATTGTCCTTTGAATTTATCCATATTCCGTACCCATATTGCACCCCTTCTTTGACGGAAACAAAAGGATTCAACATTTGCCCGGTAACCTCTTCAGAAAGCAGCGCATTTTCCATGAATGCTTCCCAAAACTTAACCATATCAGGGCCAGTCACAAATGCACCTCCATCGGCACCCCCTATGACTGGAACGGAATACATATTCGTTTTCCAACGCCCATCATCAAGTTGGATGTGCCCCCAGGCACATCGCTCTGGCAGCTGATCCAACCTGAAATAACCAGAATCCATCATCCCGGCCGGAATAAAGATTTGTTCTTGTATAAACTGTTGTATATTCATACCTGATAATTTTTCCACTATGTATCCGAGCATGATGTATCCAGCATTGTTATAATGAAACTTCTCACCTGGATGAAACATCATGGCTTTGTCTTTGAACAAAGGGAAGAAGTCTTCGGTTTTTCTTATTTGATACATGGGAATCTCTTTCCACAGGTCCTCATAATTATCCATGACTGCTTCATCAAAATAATCCGGTATGCCAGATGTATGAGTCAACAAGTGATGGACGGTTAAATCTTTGTGGAAATTCGGAAACTCATCCCCTAAAATATCCTTAATAGGAGTCTCGAAAGATAACGAACCTTCTTCTACAAGTTTTGCAATCGCAACCGCTGTAAACAACTTACTCCCTGAGGCGATTCCAAACCTGGTTTCAATTCCATTTCTTCTGCCATTCGCCCTGTCCGCATCTCCGTTCGCCTGGGCTAACCGCGTTTCACTGCTCACCTTCACAACAATAGAACCTGAAAAACCCTCTTTTTCAATGGTGCTGCTTACGTGTTGTCCTTTTCTCCCTGCTGTAACCGTCATAGTTATACACTTCCTTCCTGATAAACGTGTAAAAGGGACTTGCTAAAAACAGCCAGCCCCTTGAATTTTTAGAGGTAAATCCGAACTTTCTTTCCGGCCTTTATTCGACTTCCTTTTCCAGGTATTTCAAAGCATCATTCAGACTAGAGAAAAACAGCATCTTCAAAGAAGGGATATTGGAACCTACCCACCCTTTAGCCAGGGCTGGTTTCATACCTGAAACGACTACTTGGACTCCCATCAAAGTAATGGACTGAATAAGTTTGTTCAGTTTATCGAAAAGCACATGATCGATATGAAAGATTGTAGAAAAATCGATAATGAGCGAGTCAATATCCATATCAGCAAGTTTATTTAAAATTTCGTCAAGCACGTGGGAAAAATCAACCTCCGTCAGTACCGGCTGTAAAGGAAATAATGCTGTTTTATCATACAAAGGTATGATGTTTACACACATATCCTCCATCTGGTTGATCAATCTCCGCTGCTCTTCATAAAAACCAGTGACATCGCCAAATTCGACCATCGCTCCTACAATTTCACCCTGGTCCCGTAAAAGCTTCGTTTTTATGGATAAGTACATATCGTACTTTCCCCAATGGTAGGGCATTGCTGCAATGTTGGTTTCTTTTTGAGTTTCAATCGTCCTTTCCACGTGTCGAACTTCCTCGGGAGCATCAGAAAACAATTCGAACATACTTTTTCCAAGCGCATTTTCTTTTGTTAATTGTAAAAGTTCTTCACCTTGAGTGTTGATTTCAGTTACTCTGCATTGATTATCAATGGCCAGCACGCCTATCGATAACCGGTCCAGCACTTGTTCGGACATCAGTGTTTTCATTTCTGCACACCCTTAATTGAAAATGGTTTCCTTTCTATTACAATTCGAGTTTTCCAGTCAATTCCCTGCTATATTTGTATAATGTTTTACAGAAATGAATACTTCTTTATATACCGACTTAACGTCTGGAGAGGCCAAATGTAACGATAACTATGATAATGGATATAAAATTCTCCTCCCATCCCCTGCCCTTTCGGGTAATCGTACTCCCATCCTGTTCCCTGCCCTTCCTTCACCAAATACTGAATCCCTCGATTGATTTGATCAGTAGGAAAGTCTGAGACAGCTATTAATGCTTCCAGTGCCCACGCCGTATGGGTGAGTGTGCTTTTTTCCAATGGAACATATTGTTTCTTCAGATCGCTTTCACAAGACTCTCCCCATCCCCCATCTTTATTTTGAATACGCTCCAGCCAATCCACACCTCTTTGAACGGCAGGTGTGGTCTGTTTTTCCCCGGCGGCCATCAAACCGGTCATGGCCGCCCACGTTCCATAGATATAGCAGATCCCCCACCTTCCATACCATGAGCCATCCGCGCGTTGATTTTCCTTGAGCCACTTTTTACCGGCTATCATTTGAGGGTGGTCTTTGTTCAATTTCGAAGTGTTTCCGAGAAATTCTAATGTTCTTCCTGTAAGATCCGCAGAGGAAGCATCTGATAAAACGAATGCTGCTCCTTTCACAGGCACCCACTTCAAAAGTTCATCCCCTACCCCCCTTTCAAATGCCGGCCAACCTCCGTCATCATTCTGCATACTTAATGTCCATTGCAGCCCCCGGGACCATGCCTGCATCCATTCAGGACGAAGGATCGAATGACCAATAACCGCTCTTAAGCTTGCAGTCGTATCATCAACATCAGGATTGATCATGTTTATATTTGAAAACCCCCATCCCCCAGGGAGCGCCCGTGTATTGTGAAGAATCCAGTCCCCGAACAGGGTATGCTGGCGTGTCAATAAAAAGTGATTGGCCTTCACAATCATAGGATTTTCAGCTTCCACACCCGCTTCCTGAAGTGCACTGCTGATCAGGGATGTATTCCACACACCTGCCGTCGTATATTGGATATGAGGCCACCCATCAATCGTCGTCTCCATGGCTTTAAGTCCTTCAACTGCGTTTAAAATAACAGGACTTGTTTTTTCATATCCGGTAGATAAAAGAGCGATAATCATGTAAAAAGTCGAGCTGAAATAACTTAGAAATGTGCCATCCGGTTCAATTCTTTTCATCATGTACTCTTTGGCGAAGTCGACCGCCGCTTGATTAAAATGAAAAAAAGTATGCAAATAGGACTTGAACTGATCAATAGCAGAATTGAAATACCCCCGCCACTCTTCCATTTGAAAGAATTCTGTGTGATCACTTTCATGATTTCTAACTTGTAAGTCCGATAAGTCAATGGAAAGATCCACTTGATATTTTTGGTGGGCAAAGAGAAGAATAGGAATGATATTGGCACGGCCGAAAACAGAAATACGGTAAATATTGACCGGGAAATAGGAAGGTAATAAAAGAGCACCGATGGGGACTGGAAAATGTTTGGGCCAAGAGCGCTGCCCTAAAAGAATCAACAGGAGTTTTGTAAATGCTCCTGCTTTCCCAATACCCCCATGAGCGATGATGAACTGTTTTGATTTTTGCAGGGCAGGATACTCTTTTGAATACACGCCAGAAACATGTAAAGCGATGTATGCTTCAATCGTTCTCGAAAGGTTCCCCGCTTTTTCATTATGGTAAAGCTTCCAACTCCCGTTATCTTCCTGCTTGCTTTCTATCCGCTGTGTCAACTTGTAAACCAACTCTTCGTCATCGATTTCCAGTATCCGCAATAAAATAATCATGTAAGCATCTGTCATGATCCCAGTATCAAATGCATAATCCCATGAGCCATCTTCGCGTTGATCAGCTTGGAGCTGACGAACCAATCTGTCCATTTCCATTTGAACCTGTTCGATCATTGCTATCCACCCATTTCATCGTTGATTACCCCATACTTATTCACAAGAGCAATTGATAGAAGGAGGAAGTGTCAATGTGGAGGAATAAACCTATACAACAACTTAAAAAACATTTGAAGGATTATTTACAGCACCCCGCCAAAACACCTTCCCTTTCTATGAAAGAAAAAGCTTTGATCAATCGTATCCGTGTTGTTACTCAAAACGAAAATCGCAACAATGTGACCAGAACAATGGCTTATTTGAATTTTTATCTAAAGAACCGAGAAATCCATTGGGCTCTACTCGCTCACCTTGTATCCAGAAATGCCGGGTGGAACATGACGGACTTGAAAGGGGAATTCCTTCCGCGCCTGATTACGGGCAAAGAACAAATTGATTTTTTCGTATTTTTGGAAAGAGGCAACTGGCTTATTTTTCAAGATGCCTATCCACAACTACTGTTGTATGCCGAAAGTAAAAAAGCAGGTACACCTCTCTTTCATTTGCTTCCGGCAATTGGTGTTTCCTCATTCATGATTCCGAATTGGAAGCATTTTTGGGAACACCAATCAAGCAGCTTATTGACAACTGCGCTCATCATCAACGAGCAAAACTATATTGAAAACCGTGTCGTTCACAATTCCCTATACAAAGACACGGTTGTTGAGACTCTTTCATTCAAACTTCAAGACTTGTTTGACATGAATCAAATTCTATTTCCGTTTGATGAAAAGAAAACGAAGTTGGTCGGCGATACTGTCCACCACTTTTCGTCTCTGCATGACCGCATATCGATTGGAATCGTCCTATATAAGCTGTTATTTTCAGAAAAGTTAGAGGCCATTGTATCTTGGGCTGGAGATCATCCTCACACGGGATCACGCAAAGATTACTGGCCTGAAGTTTTTAACGACGTAAAAGAGACTTTACCAGGTGAATCTGCTGAAAAACCTTGTAAGATGGGGGCAGGGGCTCCTCGTATCTTCAGCCCGACATTGGAGAAGGCTTGGGAAGACTGGACCCATCAGTCAGCCAAACCCGGGGATTGGTTTAAAGATATGAAAGTATTCCCTTATTTTAAAAAGGATGGCAAAGGACATACAGGAGACATCGAAGAACATTATTGTGACACCATTGAAAAACTGGAGTTCGCCGTGTTCACCAAAAAGGTGTTCTTCCGTCGTGAATAGTAATGTTCATGGCACAAAAATTAAAAAAAGCGCCCACTGAGGGGCGCTCTTCACTTATTCCTTATATGATTTCCAGTCCAGGTCACTCTCATTCAGCAGCTCTTCAAAGCTTTTATTCGCTTCTTTCCTTTTTTTCTCTTCAAGACGGCGTTTGCGCTCTTCTTCCTGACGCACTTCCTCCTGTTCTTTCAGCTCTGATTTCTTCGACCGGAGCTTTTTCAATACATCCGCATTCAAATGATCTCCGAGGGAACCTTGTTCCTGCTTCTTCTTACTCATATCGTCGCACCTTCTTTGACATCTTTCGTCGAGATGATCGGATTCAAGATGCCATCAGGACTGCTTAAGCGGAAGCTGTTTTTCACAAAGTCAAGCTTCATGTCAGGTTTGAAAAAAGTGGCCTGCTGGTGATCGATGACGACGGGATAATCCTCATTTTCTACCTCCTCGTCAGTGGCACGGCGTTCGCTCTCCAACCGGATCGTAGGCAGACCATTAACGCCACACCCGCAGCCTTCTGTATCATAGAATAACCGGATCATCGGTCGATTTGGATCTTTCATTTGTTCTAATTGTTGTTTTGCTTTGTCGGTCATCCTCAATTTCATCGGACACCCCTCCTATGGACTCTATGATAAGAAATCCTGGGCGCTTGCGCAATCCTTTTGTCTCTACTCTGCGTAATGGCCGCCAACGAGACGGCTTCGGTGACGGGCTGTACCTGCTTCTGTCCAGGAAACCGCGCGCAGCAGCATATCCTGTCCATACCGATCGCGGATCTCATCCATTACATAACCGAGATCTCTCTTTTTATCCCGCTCCGTATCAAACAAGTCGAGCTGGATATCGGAGTCCTCTGTAATGTTGCCGAGAGAAATTGATATTTTACGGACGGTACCTCCATTATAAAAGCGATCGAACAAGGTGAGGCAGGCGTGATAGATGTCCATCGTAATGCTCGTCGGGTGATCGATTGTGATGGATCGATGGAATCCTCCTCCTGCTTCAGCTTTACTGTAGCCGATTCCAAGGGAGATCGTACGGCCGGCGTGGCCTTTTTTCCTCGCTCTCCGCGCCACTTCTTCACACATTTCAAGAATGACATACTTGACATCTTCTGGACGATGGTAGTCACGAAGGAGAATTTGGCTTTTTCCATAGCTGACCTGCCCATGGATGATCGGAGCACCTGGATCGGACAAATCGATTCCATTCGCATGGTAGAACAACTGGTTCCCAATGACACCAAATGTTTTTTCCAACCGGTCCAGCGAGTAATTGGCCAATTGTCCGACCGACCAGATCCCCATTCGATTCAACCGGTATTCAAGCCTCGGACCGATCCCCCACATTTCTCCCAGGGGAGCGACAGGCCACAAACGATCTTTGAAATTATCAAACGTCCAGCGAGCCACACCGACTTTCTTCGCTTCAAGATCCAGGCATAGTTTAGAGAGAAGCATATTCGGACCAATGCCGATGGCGGCATCAAGGTGAAACGTCTCCTTTAATTCACGAATGATCATTTCAGCCGTTTCTTCCGGGTTCCCGAACTTCCCTCGGTTTTCACCGACTTCCAAAAAACTTTCATCAACGCTGTACGTGTGGATGGATTCTTTCGGTACGAATTTATGAAAAAGGTTGGTTACTTGCGTAGAGATTTCCAGGTATTTTCTCATTTGCGCAGAAACGATGACGATATCCGGTGACGAAGGAATTTCGAATAACCGGCTCCCGGTACGGATCCCGTATTGTTTTTTCATCGCAGGGGTTGCTGCAAGCACAACACTTCCTTTCCGGTTCATATCAGCAACAACAGCAAGTGGACAGGTGAGCGGATCGAGACCACGATCGACCGCAGCACAGCTGGCATAAAAACTTTTCATATCGACACACAAAATGCCACGGTCCGGGTATTTCGAATAATCGATCTTCGGATTGTTCACGTTCTGCACCCCCTCTTTATTTTTAGTATATCCTTATTATGCGAATATATGTTCGTATTTTCAAGAGGGAATCGTTTCCTTGCGCAATAAAAAACCATAGACGTAATCGTCTATGGTTCATCATCATTTCTTATTGAATTGTCGTCCCATCGCTTTTTCCATCAATACAGGGGCGAGTGAATAAACTTTGCTCCCTGAATCCATCCACACAGGAAGGTTGATTTCCCGTTGTTTCGTAAATAGGGAATCGACGATTTTCAGTGCAACATGATTCGGATCCAGCATGAATCGATCGACAGCCCTTTCGTAATTGCCTGAAGGATCAGCTTGTTGGAAGAAATTCGTCCTCACTGGACCAAGGTTGACGGATGTGACAAAAATGCCGTCTTTTTCGACTTCCATCCTCAATCCGTTGGTGAAGCCTATGACTGCATGTTTAGTGGCAGCGTATACGGCAGACTTGGGTGTTGCCATCTTTCCAGCCTGTGAAGCGATGTTTACAATGTGGCCGTTCCCCTGCTGTAGGAAATGAGGCAGCAATTGATGTGTCGCCCGAAACAATGATTTCACATTGACAGAGAGCATCCGGTCGATATCCTGCCACTTCGCTTCAGAAACAAGATCGAACACAGCCATTCCTGCATTATTGATCAAAGCATCCAACGATCCATGTTCATAGCAGATACGGTCGATGACGTCCTTCCATTCTGCATCATTAGAAAGATCCGCCTTATACCAATAGCAGGATACACCAAACGTCTCTTCAATCTTTTCTGAGATGATATGCAGTCTTTCCCCGGACCTTGCAATTAAGATCGGCACACCACCTTGACGCGCTACGTGGATGGCCAGGAATTGGCCGATTCCGCTCGAAGCTCCGGTTATCATCACTTTCTTCTCTTTTACCAATCGATTCATAAAAGCATCACCTGTTTACATAATATAATTTCTGCAGACCAGAATAAGACGTTTTTAATTGTCCGGTATGTTCTAAGTAATCCAATTGACCAATGGTCTCTGACATCGTCAAGCCGAATTGGCTTTCGATATGTTTCGGAAAAAGTTGTTTACACACTTCATATGCACCTAAAGGACCGTCTTCAAACATTTTTAAAACCTTTTCAGCGCGTTCCACCTGCTTTTTCAAGCGTCTGCGAATCAATGCATGAGCTTGATCGAAGACCTTGCCATGACCGGGATATACAATCTGAATATCGAAATTCAATAACTTTTCCATGGATGCGCGGTATTGAAGCAAAGGACGAGGACGCTCTTCACCTTCTTCATAAGGCGGTTCCAACAAAGGATTAGACGAAATGGGCTCGAGCAGATGATCTCCTCCGATGAATGCGCCGTCCGCTTCCCTGTAAAAAGATATATGACTTTGAGCATGCCCTGGTGTCTCCACTGTCACCCATTCATCGTGACCTGGAATGACTCCCCCATCCGTCAGCTCTTTCGTAAGCGATCCTTTGGAACTGAATTCAAGTGGCTTTTTCAACCGTTTCAGCAAAGGATAGTACTGTTCCGGCACCCCTGATTCCTGATACATTTCATAGAAGAATTGTTCGTAACGTTTGAAAAAAGTTTCATCTCTTTCCAGCCAGGGTCGTAGTTTCGGATGTCCGGCTACACTGCTCACATTCGGAAGCTTTTCCACAAGTCCCATATGATCGGGATGATGATGAGTCAAAACGACTTGTTCGATGTCTTCCGGTGTATAGCTACATTCTGCAAGCTGTTTTACTAGAGCCTGCCACGCATCATCCGTTTTCACTCCGGCATCGATCAAGGTCAGACGGTCCCCTTCCAATAAGTATACATGGACATCCCCTACGGCATAAGGCGTTGGTAAAGTGATTTTTTTAATGGTATCTTTCATGGTCTGCATCACGTATCCTCCACACACTGAATGATCATTCATTATTCACTTATTGTAGCATGATTTTAATATAAAATCTCTTTTCTCTTACTATTCCACTACTTCATTCCTAATAAAAAGGCTCTGTTAAAGTCTGTTGTTGATATTTTAAACGATTACTAAATAGTCCCGGTCTGAGACTAGGTCTCCGGTCCGTTATTTACTCAGAGCATGGGATGGCAGGGAAAACAGTCCGCTTTCCGCGGGGAACGCTGAGCCTCCTCAAACTTCGTTCTCCGGGGTCTCACCTTGTTCCTTTTTCCCGCAGGAGTCTACCTGTTTTCCCTGCCATCCCGTTCGTAGTTGGTGTAACGGACTTCAGTTATGGTCTTTCCGATCCTCCTACTTTGAAGAGGCGGCCTTTTAGAATGGCGAGACTCCTGTAGGAGAAAGGTACATCGTGAGACCCCGGAAGGCGCAGCCTGAGGAGGCTCACGGTACCCTACGGAAAGGGAGGCATTCTAAAAGGCTGCCTCATACAATACCCAGGTCGGAAAAAGCTGATATGAGCTCACATGTGAAATGACAACAGCAAGCAATAACAGAGCCAATAAAAAAGGCTTCCTGTTAAAGAAGCCCTTTTCGTGAAATGCCAGGATTTATTGATTAGTTTGAAAGAAATACTGGATAGTTTTCGTCATAATTTCAGGCAGTTTTTCGAAACTGTACGTCAACTCCAGCCGTTCCGTCCACTGATGCGGGTCCCTGCCTACAGGTCCGATATTGATGATCGGCATAGTGACGGACTCCATCGCCTCCGTCGGCAGTTCATATCCATTCCCCTGTAGCGGCATTTGTTTCAACAAGTCTTCCATCGGAGACTTGTTCGGAACCGGTCCGACGAAGCTCAAATCCGATAACCCAGTAAAGAATTGCACCTCTGCCAAATCGACGGAGAACTTTTCTTTCGCATAGTCCATCGCTACTTTTGCACCTGCTTGGATCCATTCATCATGATGGGATGACACAGACGGGTAGAAAGGTGGACTATAAAATAAAACGATCATCGGGCTGATATCCTTACACAAGGAAGCCAGCGATTGGACAAGTGTCGTTGAAAAATCTCGATCTCCTTGATCGCGCTGATTGATTAACCGGTTTTGGCGGCGCTCAACTTCTTGTGCCCCATACCTTATCACCGCTTCTTTATACAATTGATCGAACGTTAAAATTCTAATATCGGGCGAATAGGCTGAAGTCTGAGTTCCACTTAAGTAAAAAGCAGCCTGGTGATGATAGTGGTTGATGATTTTTGCTCTTGCTCTCTGCGCCGCCTGCAATAATTTTTCATTGATATCCTGAATGGTTTGTTTCATGTACAGCACGTTATACATGGCAACCGCTGCCTGCGGCGTCTGGACGGAGTACTCATGTTTCAGATCGCGAAGCATCAAGCTGATCGGAGGTGGTGTCCTCTCGTCATCAACCTGCTCGATGAATGCTTCATTCAACTCCATCTCCTGCGCCAGATAACTGACCATCAAGTTTGCATTCAACCCCGCGAACGGTTCACCAGCATGCGTTTCTTTTCCATAACATAAAAAACCGGGAAGGACTTTACCGATGGAACCGGTATAAAGATAGTAAGCAGGATCTCCTGGGTATTTACTGAACATCGGCTCCCCATTCATACAAACTTTATAGTCGAGGCTCTCCCGGTCTTTGATTTCTTTCAGTACAGGCAGAGCTGCAAGCATCCCCTCCGAATTGACTTCTTCGTCCGGTACGGCGACAAGAAGCAGGTTCCCTTCGAAATCCCCGTCCATAGCTTTCTCCAACAAGGATAAGTGCACCGTCAACCCTGCCTTCATATCCATCGTTCCCCTGCCGAAAAGCCAATTACCGGACAAAAGATCCCGGGCAGCTTCCTTTGGAAGGTCATCAATGATTTTATGTAACTCCTGAGTGAGCTCTTTCGGATAAAAAGCCAGGTTTTCAAACGAACCGTAATCCTCTACACCGACGACATCAGCATGAGCAATGAGGACGATCGTTTCCTTGGCATCGCCTTTTTTCACAAGAGCTGTCAATAACTGGCGCCCATCTTCCAAAGGATGCAAATTCAAGTGTTCAGGATGGTTTTGATAATATTTACGATCTTCTAAAATATAATATAAGTATTCCATGATTGCGATTTCTGCGTTACTGTGTGTGATACTCGGATGTTCTACAAGAGAACAAAGGAGATCGGTCAATTGTTCCTTCGTCTGCCACTTTCTCATTTGCGACACTCCTTCATTGACTTTTCTTAAATAATCGAACACAATCAAAATCAAGTCCCACTGGAAAAAAAGAGGTGATTTCCGATGGTCAAAACTATGATTTATGCCCACCGAGGAGCAAGTAAACTAGCCCCTGAAAATACGATGCCAGCTTTTGAACTTGCCTGTGCTGCAGGTGCCGAGGGAATTGAAACGGATGTTCAACTGACCAAAGATCAAGTCCCTGTTCTCATTCACGATGAAAATTTACGCCGGACGACAAACGGTACAGGCTTCGTACAAGACTATACATATGCACAACTACGCCTACTTGATGCCGGCAGCTGGTTTAATCCTAAATTTTCTGACACTTATATTGTAACACTCGATGAGTTTTTGCGTTGGTTTAAAAATCACCCTATGTTTTTGAATGTCGAATTGAAAACCAATGTCATCGAGTATAAGAACATCGAACAAATCGTATATGACTGTCTGATAGATCACCATGTACTGGATCGGACGGTCATTTCGAGCTTCAATCCGGACAGCCTCACCCGTATGAAAAAGATCAACCCCTCTGTCGAGACAGCTTTTCTCACATCCACAAATATGCGTAACCTGCCTCAATACGCGAAATCACTCGGTACGGACGCGCTTCACGTCAAACACCGGCTGTTAGATAAAAAACTGGTCAAGCGCTGTCACAAACAAAAGCTTGACTTAAGAATTTATACTGTCAACAGACCTGCGATGATGAAAAAGTGCTTCAAACTCGGCGTGGACGCTTTTTTCACCGATGTTCCCCATCAGGCGCTGGAATATCGACAGTTGTACAAAGAAAATAGAAAAGGATAATGTATATGTTTTGGTTACTATTGTTATTGGCCATCTTTTGGACCGTCATTCTGGTCGATTTTTTGATTGGTCTTAAGAAAATTCCTTCCATTGATAATGTAGAGGCTGTAGAAATGGACGAGTTTGTTTCGGTGATCATCCCTGCGAAGGATGAACAGGAATCCATCCGACAAACCATTATGTCATTACTGAATCAGAGGAAAGTCAACCTGGAGGTTATTGCAGTCAATGACAGATCCGAGGACCAGACAGGTGCAATTATGAAAGATTTAGCTGAGGTCTATCCCAATGTAAAAATGATGAATATTGAACACCTTCCTTCTGGTTGGCTTGGCAAAAATCATGCTCTTTCCCGTGGAGTATCAGCAGCTGCTGGTACTCATTTACTTTTCACAGACGCAGACATAAAGTTCGAAAGTCAAGCCCTTGCAAAAGCCTTGACTTATATGAAAGAGAAAGAGCTTGACCATTTGACTGCCGCTCCAGACTTGAGGGGAAATTCCTTCTTATTGAGAGGGCTCATTTCCTTTTTCCTATTCGGCTTCAATTATTTGAAACGTCCATGGACAGCGAATCTAAAAAATAATAAAGGCGGAATGGGTGTAGGCGCATTCCAACTGCTTACTCAGGACTGTTATCAGTCCATCGGCGGACATGAAGCGATCAAAATGCGTCCTGACGATGACCTTGCCCTTGGCATGCGTATTAAAAGAAAAGGGTACCGACAAAACCTCGTTACAGCTCTGAACAGCTTGTCTGTCGAGTGGTATCCGAATACAAAAGCGGCTTTGCGAGGTTTTGAGAAAAATGCTTTTGCGGGCCTGAATTACTCCATCCCCCTCGCCCTGACAGCCTTAGCCGGGGTCTTTGTCTCCCATCTGTTTCCGTTCCTGTTTCTGTTCAGCCCGGTTGGTGCAGTTCAAATCATTAGCGGTTTGAACGTCGTTTTGTTATTTTATTTGTATGCCTTATCGACAAAACGGCTGACCACTTATCCGCTGCGTCTCGTGTTCGCTCTTCCCATTTTCGCCCTGTTGTTCGTGTATATGTTAGCGCGTGCACTGGTTCTGACGTGGATTCGTGGAGGGATTGAATGGCGAGGAAGCCGTTATACATTAAAAGAATTGAAGCAGCATTTCCGAAATAATGAGGAGGACTAATCATTGAAGCACCAACTCTTTTCACCTTTTACCATAAAAAATGTTACCTTGAAGAACCGCATCGTCATGTCACCGATGTGCATGTATTCCGCTTATGATCAAGATGGTCATACACAGCCGTTCCATATAGCCCACTATGAAAGCAGGGCGGCCGGACAAGTCGGCCTAGTCATGACAGAAGCGACATCTGTTCTGCCGGAAGGACGGATTTCCCACGAAGATTTAGGGATATGGGAGGATGCGCATATAGAAGGTTTAAGAGATATCACAGCCTCCATTCACCGCCATGATGCTAAAGCTGCCATCCAGCTCGCTCATGCGGGGCGTAAGGCGAATCTGAATGATGAAATTTTCGCTCCAAGCCCAAAAGCATTCAATGAATCTTTGAAAGAGCCGACTGAAATGTCTGAGAACGATATCAGGCGGACAATACAAGCCTTCAAAGAAGGGGCAAGGCGTTCGAAGGAAGCAGGGTTTGACATCATTGAATTGCACGGAGCTCATGGGTATCTCATCAATCAGTTTTTATCTCCTTTGACGAACGACCGAACAGATGAATACGGTGGTGATCGTGAAGAACGATACCGCTTCCTGCGGGAAATCATTGAAGCTGTGAAGGAAGTATGGGAAGGACCATTGTTTGTGAGGATTTCCGGCGACGAATATCAAGAAGATGGCAACACGATGGATGATTTCATCTTCTTTTCAAAAGAAATGAAGGCACAAGGCGTCGACCTGATAGATGTCAGTTCAGGGGGCGTCGTTCCGGCGGCTATTGAACCTTACCCTGGTTACCAAGTGAAATACGCCGAACAAATAAAAGAAGGGGCCGAAATTGCTACAGGAGCAGTCGGGCTGATCACCAGCGGTATTCAAGCAGAAGAGATTCTGCAAAATGACCGTGCAGATTTGATATTCCTTGCACGTGCGTTACTGAAAAACCCTTACTGGCCGAAGCAGGCCGCAGATGAAATGGACTTCCCTTTGGAAGGTCCACGTCAATATACGAGAGCTTGGTAAAGAAGGTATTGCGGGATTTCAGCCAAGTATTGCGTATTTTCCTCAGGTGATTGCAGTTTTTCAGCTCAACTTTGCGTATTTTCATCTGTTGATTGCAGGATTTCAGCTCAACTTTGCGTATTTTCCACTCTTTATAAAAACTGTCGATCTAATTCGGCAGTTTTTTTTCTTATGGAGTGTATAGAACAAGTACGGGTGGTATGATGGTACATAATAGGAGGTTGTACATATGGAACTATTTTTTTTAGGCACGGGATCCGGTGTCCCATCAAAAGAACGGAATGTGTCCTCGCTCGTCCTCCGCATGCTGGAAGATCGAGGGACGACATGGGTTTTTGATTGTGGAGAAGGAACCCAACACCAAATTCTCAACACACCAATTCGACCTCGACGGATAGAAATGATCTTCATCACACATCTGCACGGAGACCATATATACGGTCTTCCCGGCCTATTGAGCAGCCGCTCTTTCCAGGGCGGGGAAACTCCGGTTACCGTGTTTGGACCAAGAGGGTTAAAAGAATATATCGACATTAGTCTAAAACTGAGTGGGACGCATTTGCGCTACCCGCTGCATATAAAGGAAGTGGATGAAGGAATTCTATTTGAAGATGATAATTGTTCTGTGGAAGCAGTCAAACTCGAGCATGGATTGGAAAGCTTTGGGTATATTCTAAAAGAGAAAGATCAAATCGGTGAACTGCAGCCCGATAAATTACAAGCGCTCGGAATCCAGCCGGGTCCTATCTATCAAAAAATTAAAAGTCAGCTGGAAACCAAATTGGAAGATGGGCGCGTCATTCAGCGTGACGACGTGATCGGACCGCCAAAAAAAGGGCGTAAAATCGCCATTCTAGGTGACACCCGCTACATTCCGGAATTGAAACACCATGTGAAAGAGGCTGATGTATTAGTCCATGAAGCAACTTTTGCAAGTGAAGAAACAGAGATGGCTCACGACTATTATCACTCCACCGTCCAACAAGCAGCAACGCTCGCAAAAGAGGCGCAAGTCAAGCAGCTCGTTCTCAATCATATTTCTTCCAGATACCAGGGAGATGCCATAGAAAAACTGGAAGCTGAAGCAAAAGAAATCTTTAAAAACACCGTTATCGCTTACGATTTTTACAGACATTCGATTCCACGTAATAACTAGGAGGTTTTTTTATGATGCATCCGATTGTACAGCAGCAAAAAAAATGGTTCAGTGAAGGACACACGAAGGAATACTCTTTCCGTAAAGAACAATTGCAGAAGATGAGAAAAATGCTGGACACCTTCGAAAAGCCGATTATCAATGCTTTAAAATTCGACTTGAACAAATCCGAATATGAGGCATACGCATCAGAAATCGCTTTTCTGAAAAGTGAAATCGATCATCATTTGAAAAATCTTAAGCATTGGATGACGCCTGAAAAAGTGAAAGCCCCTTTTACGCATACAGGGACGAAAAATTTCATACATAAAGAGCCATATGGGACTGTGCTGGTCATCGGTCCATGGAATTACCCTTTTCAGCTTGCGCTTGCTCCTGTAATAGGAGCGATTGCTGCTGGAAATACGGTCATCATCAAACCTTCAGAATTGACTCCGACAGTCGCCTGGGTGACGAAAAAAATGATTGAACATTACTTCCCCCCTTATATCATATCCGTGGTCGAAGGTGGAAAAGAAGTCACCCAGAAACTGTTAGAGGAACCGCTTGATTATGTATTTTTCACAGGTAGTGTAAAAGTCGGAAAAATCATCATGGAAAAAGCAAGCCAGCAACTCATCCCTGTCACGCTTGAGCTGGGGGGCAAAAGCCCTGCTATCGTTCAAAAGGATGCATCCATAGAGTTGTCGGCAAAACGGATTGTCTGGGGAAAATATACGAATGCAGGTCAAACCTGCATTGCTCCGGACTATCTGTTTGTCCACCATGAAGTGAAAGCTCCATTGATTCATGCTATGAAGAAGTACATCAAAGAATTTTATGGAGAGCGTCCATTAGATAACCCGGATTACGTAAAAATCATTAACAAGGAACATTTCGACCGTCTTTCCTCCTACCTTGAAACGGGAACTGTCGTCTCTGGTGGAAGCATGAACTCAGAATTCGAAAAGATGGAGCCTACGATTCTCGATCAAGTTACATGGGCAGACCCTATCATGCAGGATGAAATTTTTGGTCCCATCCTGCCTATCTTGACCTTCGATCATCTCGATGAAGTCATAGAACAAATCAACCGCCGTCCAAAGCCGCTTGCCTTATATTATTTCGGGAACGATGAAACGGAACAGGAAAAAATCACGAACTCCATATCATTTGGCGGTGGCTGCATCAATGATACCCTTTATCATATATTGAACCCCAACCTCCCATTCGGAGGCGTCGGAGAAAGCGGAATTGGTCAGTACCACGGAAAAGCGAGTTTCGATACATTCACCCATAAGAAGAGCATAATGAAACAAACGACGAAATTCGATCAAAACTTCCGCTATCCCGGGTCAACATTAGGGCTGGCCTTAATCAAACGGATTTTAGGATAAAGAAACCCCACTCGACTATGAGTGGGGTTCTTCTATTAATCCTGCTGCTTTTTCAAAGCCTCTTGTAAAGAGACTTTTTTCAATTTTTGTTTCGATAAAGTTAAAGATAGAGCATAAGTCAAGGTAATGACCGAAAAGCCTATCAAAACCATCCACCATGAAACCTCTGTCGGCATAAGAAAGCCTGTTTCTTTTACAAGACTGTTCATCGTACCCTCCAAGCTGAGAACAGCGAGAGGAATGGAAGCAAAAAAGGAAAGCATTACGACAGGCGTATATACGCTCAAAACCAGCTTTGAAACTTCTTTATCGTGATAGCCCATGACTTTGAACAAAGATATCGAAGGAGAATTCTCTTCTACAATCAAATTCGTCAACAAAGTGAGAACGATCACTCCGATGATGACAGCAAAAACAGCCATTCCTATGACAGAAGACTTGGTCGCTCCAGAATTGGATTCAAAGCTTTCAATGACCTTCTGCTTATCTTCTATCATGAATATATTTTCATTCATCTTCGGTTTCTGACCCTGCCATATAGAAGTGTAGGCATTTCCAGGGAATCCTAAAAATTCATTCACTTCGGATTTTGGAAGGTAGATGCTTGTGCCTATAAAGACATCAGCAATACCTGCGACTTCAATCGTCCGTTTCTCATCATTCAAAGAGTTCGTCAAGGTGATTTCATCTTCTTCACTGACTCCTAAGATTGCAGCGAGTGGTTTACTGAGAACTGCTCCTTCGCTTAAACGATCATTCAATTTTTCACCTTCTGAAGATAAGTTCAAATATTCCGTTCCAGGTTCGATCCCATAAATAAGAGCTTTGTTTGTATCGTTTTCTGTAGTGACTTCCACTTCACTTGAGGTATAGGGGCTTATGCCATCCTTTGTTTCATCTGTATCTGTCATCAGCGTTTTGTAATGGATCGCATAGTCGTAGGTATAAATCTCTTCATAAGTCGTTTCCACAAGCCGGTCCATGGAGTTGAACATGATTAATCCGAAAAACAATAAGACAGTTGAAAACATGACACCAAGGAAAATATAGAAACTCCGCCACTTACTTCTTACCATCAGACGTAGACGGAATCTCTTGATAAAGTTTCCACTGTTCAATACTGGCAGCTTTTCAAGCCATGACTTTTTCCCGGTCGCCATTTCTTTCGGGCGAAGCAGGGTCAAAGGATCCACCTTCAAAGCTCTCCATATCACTATAAATGTCAGCACAAGCAGAAGCCCTAAAGGAGTCGCTACCCCGAGCACCAATACCATCGGATCCCAGTCAAACAAGGATAAGGAAGGCAGATTGAAGAATTGGGCATATAAATTAGAAAGCGGAATCGAAAGACCGATACCAGCAAGAGTTCCTAAAACTGTGCCTGAAAGTCCTACAAACCAGGCATAGCCTAAGTAATGACGAATCAATTCATTCTTCCTGTAGCCTATAGCCATGAGTGTCCCGATTTCCTTACGCTGTAAATCAAGCCGCCTCTTCATCAGCAGGAGTACCATCGCTATAGATAATGCTAAAACGAATAATGGAAGTGTCGTTATCGTCGTTTGTGCTCCTTCGATTTCATTCTCAACAAATTGAATACGAGCATTATCTTCATGACCGACAAATTGCAGCAACGTCGATTTTTCATTTACACTCGCGCGCATGCCCTCAGGAACACTATTCGTTTCTGACCATCCAATTACTTGAATTTGTTCTTCCCCTTGAATGTTTACCAGCGTTTCCTTTGATGTAATCCCGAACCCGAATTGATCAGGGTTACTCAAAAGATCAGATTGCTGCTGAATCATATAGATGTAATCCGGCAGATATACATAACCTGTCACTTCAGCTTTTGTACCTGCCAGTGTAATCGAATCTCCAATTTCGTACCCATGCTGCTCAGCAAAAACTTTTGCCAGAGCAATTTCGTTTTTTCCTTGAGGCATCACACCCTGAGAAACGAAAGGAACGTTCACTTCCTCAGAAGTATTGAACAGCCGCAATACAGCGTCTTGATCGATATCCAGATCCTGAAATCTTCTTTCTTCAAGAGTGACATCATATTCAGACTCTAGTTCCTGGAGTTGACTGTTTTTAAGCGGCTCTCTAGTCATAAAATGGAACGTTTCCTGCTTATAATCATTCTTGAATATGCGGTTTCGTTGGTCGAGAGTGCTGATGGCCATCGATAACGATGTATACAAAGTCACCGCCAATACAAGAAGAAAAACAACGCCGATATATTGGAATTTTTTCTCTTTGATTGTACGGAGAATGGACTTTCTTAGTATCACGCCCAAGTCACCTTCTCAGGATCGACCGGTGATTCATTATCAAAAGATTCAACGATAGAACCACTGCTCATTTTTATGATTTTATGCGCCATTGCACCGATTCCGTGGTTATGGGTGATGATTAATACTGTTGTTCCGAACTCTTCATTCACGTACTTTAATAAACGAAGAATCTTTTTTCCTGTCACCTCGTCCAACGCTCCTGTCGGCTCATCACAGAGTAAAAATTGTGGGTTCTTTATCAACGCTCTAGCTATGGCTACTCGCTGCTGCTCACCACCACTCAACTGGTAGGGAAACTTATCCTTTTTATCATACATGCCCACCTTCTCCAACATGCTTTTCATATCAAGAGGATTTTCGCTCAGTTCTCTACCGACCTCCACGTTTTCCTGAACGGTTAATGTGGGAATGAGATTGTATTGTTGGAATATGAATCCGGCATATTTGCGTCTGAAATCAGTCAGTTGATGGTCTTTCAAAAATTCCAGCTGTTGACCAGCTACCACTAACGTTCCGGAATCAAATCGGTCAATACCTCCAATAACGTTGAGTAATGTAGACTTTCCTGATCCTGAAGGGCCGAGGATGGTTACGATTTTATGATCGGGAATCTTCAAGGTAGCTTCTCTAAGCGCGTGAATCGTTACTTCTCCACTTTCATAGGTTTTCGTTACGTTCTCCACGTTGATCGTCATAGCCTCATCCCTCATCATTTAAATTTTTGACTAAAATGTGTACTTCATTTAAGTTTACTTTACAATCCCATCACCTACAACGACTTTATGTAAAACCAAATCTTCCTATTGTTCCTTACGTAATCACAAAAAAAGAACCCGGAAACAAGTTCCGGGTTAAAGATCAGTTAAGAGTTATTGAGACGGCTCTCAAAAAGAAGGCATGTTATCCAAATTGTTCGTCGGATCTCCATCAGGCTGACTTCTAAGGTGCAGCTCTCCGTCTTTTCCGTTTATCAGCTGAACGTGTTCAATTTCACCATTCTTAGCCATTTCGTGGGCTGTTTTGTAATCCACGACTGTTCCTGAAGACAATTTCATCTCTTTGATGCTTCCTTGACCATTTTTTCTGACTGCTACTATTCGTTCAGGCATACTCCTCACCTCCCTGATAAGAAGTAAAGAAAAGGCAGCTCATCCCAGCTGCCTTTTCTTTTATAAATCGTGTGAAGATTTTTGTTTGTCACGAGAATGATTCGCTGTTTTAACTTTATGTGAACCAGACATCGCTTCGCCCATCCCTTGCTCAGGGGATTTCGGCAACTTCGGTCTGCGTTGTTGTTTCGGTCCCATTCTTCTGCCCGGCATAGGTCATCCTCCTCTGAAGGTGCTATCTGCGCTTACGTGCTTCCTCTGGTCCCTCCATTGTGGTGGCACCAGGGTAGCTTAAGCTTTGATTTCTGTCAGACTCTACTCGCCCCGATTTCTTCAATTTCTTTTCTTGACGGTCTCTGCCCATTAGAAAAAGCCTCCCTTCCCTATTTAGTATGAAATAAAGGGAGCGAGGCATACGATGATATCTTTGCCAAATATGGTTTTAATCTTTTTTATAATCATCAAGAAAATCTTTTTGAAAGCTCGTGGAAACCTTACCTTCAGAAGGCATGGAAATGGTGCGGAATGGATTGCTTCCGTATTTTTCAGTCAAATTGTCTATGGCCTGATACAATTTTTCTTTATCCGCATATTGTTCGTAATTGAACAAGTCCAATTGCTGGGTCACCTCTGATTTTTCAGCCAAATCGGATGCTGTCACTCCCAGCAGCCTCACCGGATTTTGATTCCAATGTTCATCAAACAACTGTAGAGCTACTTGAAACAAGTCATCTGACTTACTGATGAAATCACTTAACTGCCTGCTTCTTGTCACCGTTTTGCGATCGTGGTAACGAATCATCAGTTGAATATTTTTGGTGAGAACTTTCTTATTCTTCATTCGAGCTTCCACTTTATTGCACAAACGCCGGAGTACCGACTGAATTTCTGTATCTTCTGTCGTGTCCTGCGGCAGGGTGGTTGATGTACCTATGCTTTTGAAATCATGAACAGCATCAGGATCCACGGGGCGGTCGTCTTGACCATTGGCACGGTTTTGCAGGCGCTCACCATTGATACCAAGCACTTTTTTAAGATCAAGGACTGGATGCTTCGCCAAGTCTTCAATCGTCTCTATTTTTAATTTTCGCAGCTTTTCCCCTGTTTTTTCTCCTACGCCATACATTTCTTCAATCGGCAGGGGCCATAATTTATGACTTAAGTCACGCTTTCTCAAAATGGTGATTCCCATAGGCTTTTTCATATCCGAAGCCATTTTTGCCAAAAATTTATTAGGTGCGATCCCGATACTGCACGGAAGATCAAGTTCTTCATATATCCTTTTCTGAATTCGTTCAGCAATTTGAGGAGGAGATCCCTGATCCGCACAATCAGTGACATCCATGTATCCCTCGTCGATGCTCACAGGCTGGACGAGGGGAGTGACATCCGCTAAAATTTTAAACATTTCTTTAGATGCTGTTCGATACCTTTCAAAGTTCGGTCTCATTACAATTAAATCCGGACAGAGTTTTCTCGCCTCCCAAAGCGGCATTGTCGTTTTAACTCCGAACTTCCGCGCCTCGTAGCTGCTGGTGACTACAATACCCCTGCGCTCTTCAGGATTGCCTGCAATCGCCAGTGGTTTTCCCTTCAAAGAAGGGTCAAATGCCATTTCGACAGACGCATAGAAACTATTCATATCCACATGAAAGATGACCCGGCCTTTTTTAGGATACCACTTCGACACAATAACCCTTCCTTTACTCGAACTCTTGTTCTTCTATTATAACACGGCAGGAAAACCGTTATCAGTGACAAGAAGAATTAGATTAAAACCGTCTGAACGAACAACAAAATCTAATACAGGAATAAAAAGAGAGCGGACATCCGTCCGCTCTGACAGTCTTTATTGCTCAGCCACCTCTTGAATGATTGCTGCTACCAGCTCAGCTGTTTTTTCTAATTCAGCTACCGGCATACGTTCATTCGTCGTATGAATCTCTTCGTACCCGACGGCCAGGTTGACAGTCGGCACTCCGTGTCCGGCGATGATGTTGGCATCGCTGCCTCCACCGCTTGTCAACAACTCACTTTCTCTGCCGATTTTAGCCGCGGCGGTACGTGCCACTTCCACTACTTGGTCACCCGCTTGCTGCTTGAATCCTGGGTACATGACTTGAACATCAAGTTCGACCTCTCCGCCCATTTCTTCAGCTGTTTCTATAAATGCTTTTTTCATCTTTTCTACTTGCTCTTCCATCTTTTCAGGAACCAAAGAGCGAGCCTCTGCCAGAATTTCTACATGATCACATACAATGTTTGTCTTTTGACCACCTTCAAAGCTTCCGATGTTAGCTGTTGTCTCATCATCGATTCGTCCTAGAGGCATTTTAGCGATTGCGCGGGAAGCGAGTGTAATTGCAGACACTCCCTTTTCAGGGGCCACGCCGGCATGCGCAGTTTTACCTTTTACGATCGCATTGATTTTCGCTTGTGTCGGTGCTGCGACGATGATATTACCGACTTGACCGTCACTATCAAGAGCGTATCCGTATTTCGCTTTCAACATGGAAGCATCCAAAGCTTTTGCACCTACAAGACCACTCTCTTCGCCGACAGTGATGACAAATTGGATATCCCCATGCTCTACATCATTCTCTTTAAGAGAACGAACCGCTTCAAAAATCGCAGCCAAACCCGTTTTATCATCAGCACCAAGAATGGTTGTTCCATCTGTGATGACATAACCATCTTCGATCGATGGACTGACTCCTTTACCCGGAACGACTGTATCCATATGAGAAGTGAAGTAAATCGTATCTACTCCTTCTTTCGTCCCTTTCAATGTACATATCAGATTGTTTGCTCCATGGCCGGTTATGTTTTTTGCGTCATCTTCAACAACCTCTACGCCGAGGTCTTCAAATTTTCTTTTTAGGATTTCTGCGATTTCAGATTCTTCTCCGGTTTCAGAGTCAATTTGAACCAACTCCAGAAATTCATCAAGCAGACGTTCTTTATTAATCTTCAGCATATGGTTTCCTCCTTATATGTAAACCCATTCCTCTTAGTACGTTAGCGAAAGAACAAAGGTGTGTCAATCAAAGAGGAATGTTTCCATGCTTCTTAAAAGGACGTGCCTCGGATTTGCCTTCCAGCATATCCAAAGCCTGTATGATGCTGCTTCGAGTCTCCTCCGGCGTAATGACTTCATCCACCATCCCTAAACCAGCGGCATGGTAAGGAGTCGCAAAACGGCTTCGGTATTCCTCGATTTTCTTTTGTTTTGTAGTTTCAGGATCATCACTTTGTTGTATTTCTTTCGCATAAATGACACTCGCAGCACCTTCAGGTCCCATAACGGCGATTTCAGCATTCGGCCATGCAAAGACAAGATCAGCTCCGATCGCTTTGCTATTCATCGCTACATAGGCTCCACCATAAGCTTTTCTTAATATCACTGTAACTTTAGGTACCGTCGCTTCTGAAAAAGCATAAAGCAGTTTCGCTCCATGACGAATAATGCCCCCATGCTCCTGCTTCACACCAGGGAAGAATCCTGTTACATCTTCCAACGTAACCAGTGGAATATTGAAAGCATCACAAAAACGGATAAATCGTGCCGCTTTATCACTGGCATCAATATCGAGTCCTCCTGCCATACACTTCGGCTGATTACATACGAGCCCTATGACCTTACCATTCATACGAGCAAAACCAACTACGATGCATTTGGCAAATGAAGGATGAATTTCAAAAAATGTATCATTATCCACAACTTCTTTAATCACATTTCGGACATCATATGGACGAGTTGGATTCTCCGGGACAATGGAAGCTATCATTGTAGGGTCCTTTTTTTCACCTTCAGACTTATCTTCTCCAGGAGTTTCCCGGTTATTTTGCGGGAAATAATCAATCAATACTTTCACCTGATCCAACGCTTCCTTTTCACTAGGAGCTTTTAAATGGGCACTTCCGCTCACTTTGTTATGGACTGCCGCTCCCCCAAGATCTTCCGCTGAAATTTCTTCACCAGTAATCGCCTTTAATACTTTTGGCCCCGTCACGAACATTTGGGATGTCTGCTCCACCATAATGACGAAATCAGTCAATGCTGGAGAGTAAACAGCACCTCCTGCACATGGTCCCATGATGACAGAAATCTGCGGAATGACCCCTGAGTAAATGGCATTTCTGTAAAAGACTTTTCCGTAGCCATCCAGAGCTGATACACCTTCCTGGATGCGGGCGCCACCCGAATCATTCAATCCGATGATAGGAACTCCTGTTTTTGCAGCCAAATCCATGACTGCACAAATTTTCTGTGCATGTACTTCCCCCAAGGATCCCCCATTGACCGTAAAATCCTGTGCATAAAGATAGACCTTCCGTCCATCTATTTTCCCATAACCCGTAACGACGCCTTCACACGGGGATGGGTCATCATCAGAGCCTCTGCTCCTCATATGGGTGTTTAATTCAACAAACGTATCTTGATCCAGCAAATAATCAATTCGTTCCCTTGCCGTCAACTTCCCTTTTTCATGTTGTCTTGCAATGCGTTCTTCTCCTCCGCCTAAGCGGATTTGCTGACGTTTTTCATATAATTGACTTAACTTATCAAAGCTGTCCACTACAACTCACCTCTATGCTGAGACTGGACGTATTCCAATAGTACACCGTAAGAGGAAGAAGGATGCGCAAAAGCCACATCATGTCCGCCGGCTCCCCTTCTAGGACTATTATCAATCATACGTATTCCTTCGTTTTGAAGGATATCGATGCGTCTTTGTAAGTCTTCGATTTCAAAAGCGATATGATGGATGCCCTGCCCTCGTTTCTGGATAAACGTAAATACAGGTGATTTTTCGTTTAACGGTTGAATCAACTCAAGCATGGTTTCTCCTACTTTCAAAAAAGCGACCTCCACATGATCCATGGGCACTTTTTCAATGGACTCTGCAGATACTCCCAGTGATTTCTCATAGAAAGCCATTGCTTCTTCAAGATTTTCCACGGCGATTCCGATGTGAGCAATTTTCTTCGGAACTGATGGATCGATTTTTTTATGTAAATTCTCCAACTCTATCCCTCCGATACTTGTCCGATTTTTGTTTTTTCGGTAAACTATTTATAGGATTGCTTAAGAAGGAGGTTTCTAACCTTGGCTACGAACAAACAACAACCGATGAAGAAGAAAAAATCAAAACGTGAGCGCAGGATGAAAGTGGTCATTTACCTGATGATTCTTTCCATGGTCCTATCGAGTCTTCTTGCTGGCGCAAGTTTCTTCCTATAAATTGGAGATGTAAAATAAAAGCCGAGAGAAATCGTTTCTCTCGGCTTTTTTCTATGGGGCCGAATTCAAAAACTTGTGAAGTCGCTGCTTTTCCCATTTCTCATAAGTCTCTTCCATAGTTGATGAATCGTTCACGATGAAAACATCCGCCCCCATCGGTATTAAATCAAATAATGCTTGAACGTCTTCATTCTTTAAACGGATGCACCCCGCAGATACAGACTTCCCGATTGATTCCGGCTGATTAGTTCCATGAATACCATAAACCCTTCCATCTGTTCCTCGTGCATCGAAACCGATCCAGCGGCTTCCAAGGGGATTGCGGCTGTCGCCTCCAGGAATATCTTTTTTCCTGTAATAAGGATCTTTTGCTTTGACTAATACCTGAAACCGCCCTTCAGGGGTCAAATCTTCCGTTTTCCCTACCGCAGCAGGGGCTGAAAATTGTTGTATACCGTGTTGATAAAGAACCAACTCGTGGCTTGATTTATTGACTATAATGACTGAATCTCCACTTACATATGGGGGAAGAAACAGAACGAATATCAAGGCAAATACCTTCATGATCCATCCCTCTTTTAGTCAAAGTTTCCCCCAGGAATTCCTTCCTATACATCACTTTTCCTGAACGATCGTTTTATAACCAAGTATTCTTCAATCTCATTCAATAAATGGAAAAGGTTGGCCCGAACTTCAAATTCTTCCCTGGTTTCTGGAAGTTTGTCATTGCGGAAATACTCTTTTAATTCTTTTAATTTCTTCAAAAAAATAACAGCTGTATTCCCTGGGTGGACAGCTTTAGATAAATCATCGAAAAAATCAGCGATCAATATTCTCTGTTCATAGCTTGAAGAGATCCGACTTGCTAAAGGTACCATCCGCTCCAGCAGTTCGAACTGCTTCATCCGCATATGAAAATAGTGATAATAGCGGTTGTGAGCCTGTAATACGTGATTTTCAACGTCACGATAAGAGAGGGATTTCGCTTTTTCCAATAATGCGGCTGTATCCGTCAGTTCTGTTCCGGCCCATGAATCCGTACCATCACGCAGGTACGTGGATACTTCTTTCAAGATGACTGAGAAATTGTGTTCCACTTCTTCCTGGTACTCCACAAGCTTATTTTCAAGACTAGGCATATAAAGGTTTAATAATAACGCCGTGCCGATTCCTACGACAATCAATAATGTTTCGTTAAAAATCGTTCCCCATCCAATATCTCCTGAGTCATATAAATGAAGAATAATGACCGAGCTCGTGACAATGCCAGGTGTTACTTTCAACCAAACGGTCACAGGTATGAAAGCAAACAGCATTAAACCGATGGATAGAGGATGGTAGCCGATAAACTCAAAGAATAGATAGGAGAATCCCATAGCCACTAAACATGCAGCCACGCGGTGCCAGGCGGATAAAAAAGACCGTTTCCTCGTAATCTGTATACAAAGAATCGTCAGAATTCCTGCAGAGGCGAAATTATTCAGTTGCAGCATTTGAGCAACCCAAATAGCAAAAGGGGTTCCTAAAGCAGTTTTTACTGTTCTATATCCTATCTTCAATTGTCTTTTTCACCTCTATACATGTGTTTTCTGATGAAAAAAGGACCTTTGTCAGTACAAAGGTCCCGTTAGTGATACAAGTTTATACTTCTTCACAGTATTCTTCAAATTGACGTTGAAGCTTACCGATCACTTCCATCGGTTCAAATCCTTCGATATCGTGACGCTCTACCATTGTCTGTATTTTTCCATCTTTAAGTAGAGCGAATGAAGGTGAAGATGGAGGGTACCCTTCAAAGTATTCGCGGGCACGGTCAGTAGCTTCACGGTCTTGACCTGCAAATACTGTGACTAAATGATCCGGACGTTTATCATAATGAATGGCATGAGCTGCTGCGGGACGTGCTATACCGCCGGCACAACCACATACGGAATTGATCATGACAAGAGTCGTACCGTCTTTGTTTAAAGCGTCATCAACCTCTTCCGGCGTTGTCAACTCTGTGTAGCCTGCTTGTGTAATTTCTTCTCTCGCTTTAGTAACTACGTCGTTCATGAAGATATTAAAATCCATTTACATGGCTCCTTTTTATGTAGACTATCAACATTTTACCAAGTAATTGATTACCTTTCAATTCAATTGTCCCCTCTTTACCTCAATGCACTTTTACTCCCTGGAAGTACAGAGGGATGGAGGAAGCGTATGTGAGCAAAAATAACCCCCTGGATTGGCCAGGGGGATCAGTCTCGTTATTAATAGATGGATGTATGTTCTTCTGACATTTTTTCAAGAATTTCTTTAACTCGCGCAAGGAAGTTGCCTGCCACAAGACCGTCTAACACTCTATGGTCCAGAGATAGACATAGATTGACCATGTCACGAGCTCCGAACATTCCGTCCTGGAATACAGGCTTCTTAACAATGGATTCGACTTGAAGTATCGCAGCTTGTGGGTGATTGATCACGCCCATGGACTGTACCGAACCAAAGGAGCCCGTATTGTTGACCGTGAAGGTTCCACCTTCCATATCTTTTGAAGTCAGTTTGCCTTGACGAGCTTTATTTGCAAGCTCTGTGATGTCTTTGGCAATTCCTTTGATGCTCTTTTCGTCAGCATCCCGGATGACTGGAACGAAAAGCTCATCATCTTTAGCGACAGCGATATTCAAATTGATCGCTTTCTTCTGGATGATCTTATCGCCAGCCCATTGACTGTTCAATTGAGGATACTCTTTTAATGCTTGAGCTACTGCTTTAACGAAGAAAGCGAAGTAAGTCAGGCTGTATCCCTCTTGTTGCTTGAATTGATTCTTCTTGGCATTACGGAGTTGTACCAAGTTCGTAACATCGACTTCCACCATCATCCAGGCATGAGGAATTTCAGTTTTGGATTTCACCATATTAGAGGCGATGGCTTTACGAACGCCTGTAACAGGGATCTCTACATCTCCTTCAGCAGATTGAATGTTTGTTTGTGCTGCAGGTTTTTGAGAAGCAGCAGGCTGTTCAGAAGCTGCTGGCTGCTGTGGTGCTGCACTCGGTTCAACTGCCTGCTCTTGATCAGCTGTAGGAATTTCTCCACTCTCGATGATTTTTTCCAAGTCTTTACGAGTGATACGACCCCCGCGTCCTGACCCTTCCACTTGGTTCAAGTCGATGTCATGTTCTTGTGCAAGTGTCATGACAGCTGGGGAATAACGCTTTTTACTGCCTTGATCATTTTTAGACTGCTTTGCCGGTTTCTTTTCGGCGGCAGGCTTCGTTTCTTTCTTAGGAGCGGTTTCTTGTTTAGGCTCTTCTTGTTTCGTTTCTTCTTCATCCGCAGAACCGGCGCCTTCCACTTCGATATGACACATGAAATCTCCGACTTCCAGCGTGTCGCCTTCTTCTGCAATAAGTTCTTTGATGACTCCAGTATAGGAAGATGGGACTTCTGCGTTGACTTTGTCTGTCATGACTTCAGCAATTGGGTCATACTTGTTCACTTGATCGCCGGGTTTGACCAACCAGGAACTGATTGTCCCCTCAGTCACACTTTCACCAAGCTGGGGCATTTTAATTTTTTCTAATCCCATAGGAATTCCTCCTTCTCATTAAAATTCAGCGAGATCACGCATCGCTTTTTCAACTTTATCTGGATTCATCATGAAATATTTCTCCATCGTCGGTGCATACGGCATCGCAGGAACATCGGGACCTGCCAGACGTTGAACAGGCGCGTCCAAATCGAATAGACAGTTTTCACTGATTATCGCTGAAACTTCAGAGATAATTCCACCTTCTTTATTATCTTCCGTGACCAATAAAACTTTTCCTGTTTTAGAAGCCGCTTCGATAATGCCTTCTTTATCCAATGGATAAACGGTTCTAAGATCAAGGATATGGGCATCGATTCCCTCTTCTTCAAGCTTTTCAGCTGCTTGAAGGGCAAAGTGTACACAAAGACCATACGTGATGACCGTAATGTCCGATCCTTCCCGTTTTACATCAGCTTTTCCTAACGGCAATGTATAATCCTCTTCCGGCACCTCTCCTTTGATCAAACGATACGCACGTTTGTGTTCAAAGAAAAGTACAGGGTCATTGTCACGGATTGAAGCTTTCAGAAGCCCTTTCACATCATAAGGAGTGGAAGGCATGACGATTTTCAAGCCAGGCTGGTTAGCGAAAACCGCTTCTACGGATTGAGAGTGATATAAAGCTCCGTGAACTCCACCGCCGTATGGTGCCCGGATCGTCATCGGTACACTCCAGTCGTTGTTGGAACGATAACGGGTCTTAGCCGCTTCTGAAATGATTTGGTTCACGGCAGGCATGATGAAATCGGCGAACTGCATTTCAGCCACCGGGCGCATACCATACATGGCAGCACCGATTCCTACACCTGCAATCGCTGATTCAGCAAGTGGTGTGTCCAACACTCGATCTTCTCCGAATTCGTCATACAAACCATCTGTAGCACGGAATACACCGCCTCGTTTTCCGACATCTTCACCCAGGACGAACACTTTTTCATCTCTTTGCATTTCTTCTCTCAAAGCTTGGGTTACTGCTTGAATATAAGATATTACAGCCATTTTTTCTCCCCCTCCTTACTCTTCGTACACATAACGCAATGCAGATTCAGCATCTGCATATTCCGCGTTTTCTGCGTAATCCGTTGCATCATTTACGATCTTATCAATCTCTTGGTTCATTTCCGTCTCTTTTTCTTCAGTCAAAATACCTTGTTCGCGAAGGTAATTGGCAAACGTGACGATCGAATCCTTCTTCTTCGCTTCTTCGACTTCTTCACGCTCACGGTACGTCCGGTCGTCATCATCACTTGAGTGTGGTGTCAAGCGGTAGGAAACCGTTTCGATCAGTGTCGGCCCTTCGCCTCTACGTCCGCGATCCGCCGCTTCTTTCACAGCTTCATATACAGCAAGTGGGTCGTTCCCATCCACCGTATGTCCCGGCATGCCATAACCGATAGCACGGTCAGAAACTTTTTCACAGGCCAGCTGCTTGGAAACAGGTACAGAAATTGCATATTTGTTGTTTTCTACCATGAAGATGACCGGGAGCTTATGCACACCTGCGAAGTTTGCACCTTCGTGGAAATCTCCCTGGTTGGATGAACCTTCTCCGAAAGTAACGAGTGAAACAAAATCTTTCTTTTCCATCTTTCCTGCAAGCGCAATCCCTACAGCGTGAGGAACTTGCGTAGTTACAGGGGATGAGCCTGTTACAATGCGGTTCTTCTTTTGGCCGAAGTGACCAGGCATTTGGCGTCCACCGGAGTTAGGATCTTCCGCTTTAGCAAAACCTGACAACATAAGGTCCTGCGCAGTCATCCCGAAAGATAGAACTACACCCATGTCCCGATAATAAGGAAGTGCATAGTCCTTTTCACGGTCCAAGGCGTAAGATGCGCCTACTTGCGCTGCTTCCTGGCCCTGACAAGAGATGACGAAAGGAATTTTCCCAGCGCGGTTCAACAACCACATCCGTTCGTCAATTTTTCTCGCTAGCAACATTGTGCGATACATGTCCAATACTTCTTCATCACTTAATCCTAATGATTTATGGCGGTTTTCAGCCATGTTGTTCCCTCCTTTGATCCTTATCCATGAATTTGGTTGCCATCAACAGCCATTGCCGCTTCCCCTATCGCTTCTGCAAGCGTCGGGTGAGGGTGGATACTTTCAGCGATCTCCCAAGGTGTCGCATCCAGTACTTTGGCGAGTCCTGCTTCAGAAATCATATCAGTCACATGTGGACCGACCATATGCACACCTAGTAAATCGTCTGTCTTTTTATCAGCTATGATTTTGACGAACCCGTCTGTTTCACCATACACAAGTGCTTTACCGATGGCTTTGAACGGAAACTTACCTACTTTCACTTCGTATCCCTGCTCATTTGCCTGCGCTTCTGTCAGACCGACACTCGCCACTTCTGGATTGGAATAAATACAAGTAGGGACCTGCTCCGGGTTCATTGGATGAGGGGTTTGGTCATCCATATGCTCTACAGCAATAATCCCTTCATGAGAAGCGACATGAGCAAGCTGCATACCTCCGATTACATCTCCGATTGCATAAATGTGACTCTCTTTAGTCTGATAATATTTATTCGTTTGGATGACACCGTTATCAACGATGATATCGGTATTTTCCAAGCCGATATTTTTTACATTTGCAGAGCGTCCGACCGACACCAGCATTTTCTCAGCTTCATAAGTGGTCATTTCGCCATCCACCTCAGCCTGAATGGAAACGCCTTCAGATTTTTCTAAAGTATCAGCCATCACCTTTGCATTCGTTACGATGTTGACACCTTTGTTTTTCATTTGTTTTAACATTTCTTTCTGAATGTCCTGATCTTCGGTAGGAAGAATGTTCGGTAAATACTCAAGAACGGTCACTTCGACACCAAAATCAGCCATCATGGAAGCCCATTCTATGCCAATGACTCCCCCGCCGACGATAATTAATGATTGAGGCAGTTCTTCCATCGATAGAGCTTCATCAGAAGTCATGACTTGTTCCCCGTCAATTTCAAGACCGGGTAGTGTTTTTGGACTTGAACCTGTTGCGATCAACACGTTTTTCGGAATTAACATTTCATTTTCTTCTCCGCTATTCATTTCCACGGAAATGGTCCCTGCTGTCGGAGAAAAAATGGAAGGTCCTAAAATACGTCCAAACCCTTCATAAACGTCGACCTTCCCTTTCTTCATGAGTCCTTGAACACCTTTATGTAAAGTGTCCACGATGGATTGCTTCCGCTCTTGAACTTTTGTGAAATTCAAAGTTGGTTGTCCTGTACTTACGCCGAAGTTTTCGGCTTCCTTCGTCTGCCTGAATACTTCTGCACTTCTTAGTAAAGCTTTAGAGGGGATGCAGCCCCGGTGGAGGCAGGTTCCACCAAGTTCCTGTTTTTCTACCATGGCCACTTTCAAGCCAAGCTTGGAAGCACGGATGGCAGCTACATAACCACCCGTTCCTCCGCCCAGAACGACCAAATCATACTCTTGAGCCATCGGAATTCTCCTTCCTATTCTGCAAAGTTCGGATATTGTTTAGGGACTTCTTCATTATTCAAAATACGCAGTGTCCCTTCGTTCAAAGCTTCTAACTCATTTTCTCCTGGATATACGAGGACATCAGCAATCCAGTGGATTCTTTTCGAAATTTCTTCTACAAATCCTTTTCCATAAGCAAGACCGCCTGTCAAAGCAATAGCGTCGACTTTCCCTTCCAAAACAGCACTCATGCTGCCGATTTCCTTAGCGATTTGGTAGGCCATCGCATCAAAAACCAATTTTGCCTTCTTATCTCCATGCTCGACCATTTTCTCGACTTCTCTTGCATCATTAGTATCCAGATAAGCCATCAATCCACCTTGACCGACCAGCTTTTTCATCACTTCATCTCTGTAATACTGACCAGAGAAGCAAAGGGAAACAAGATCTCCCGCGGGAACGGTGCCAGCACGCTCCGGGGAGAAGGGTCCATCACCGTGCAGTCCGTTATTCACGTCAATAACGCGCCCGTTGGCGTGAGCGCCGACAGTGATTCCTCCACCCATGTGCGTTACTATCAAACGCGATTCTTTATATGATTGTTGTAAATCTTTCGCAGCTCTTCTTGCCACAGCTTTTTGGTTCAAGGCATGAAAGATACTTTTTCTTGGAATTTCAGGAACTCCGGAAACCCGGGCTAGATCATGAAGCTCATCCACCACTACAGGATCCACGATGTAAGCACCGATGTTCAGCCCTTTCGCAATTTCATGAGCGATGATTCCACCCAGGTTCGACGCATGCTCTCCATTGTATCCATTTCTCAAATCTTCAAGCATCGCATTATTGACTTCATAGGTTCCGCCTTCAATCGGGCGCAGCAAGCCGCCCCGTCCGCAGACGGCACTCAGCTTGCTGATATTGATCCCTTCTTGATCCAAGACGTCTAAAATGACTTGCTTTCTGAATTCATATTGATCAATGACCCTCTTATATTGATTGACCTCATCCGGTTGGTGACGAATCGTTTTTTCTAAAACTACGTCCTCATCGTCAAAGACGCCAATTTTCGTTGATGTAGAGCCAGGATTGATCACAAGTATTCGATGTGTGCGCACTGTCTTTGACCTCCGTTATGTGATCTTATTTTCTGCTTAGGATGTGATGTTCGTTCTGCAGGAACTGGCTGCGGGAACGACGCATGCGTTCAATACGCTCTTCAGCCAAACGATCTGCTGCAACGTACGTAGGAATATTATCACGACGGGAAATTTCAAAAACTCGTTCCACGTTGTCATAAATCTTTTCAACCCGCTTCATTGCACGATCTTTGTTATACCCGTGAAGCTCATCTGCAACATTGATTACTCCGCCGGCATTGATGACATAATCCGGGGTATATACGATTCCTTTTTCATGAAGAATATCCCCATGAGATGTATCTTTCAATTGGTTGTTGGCAGCACCGGCGATGACTTTGGCTTTTAATTGAGGAATCGTTTCATCATTGATTGTAGCTCCAAGCGCGCATGGTGCGTAAATGTCACAATCAACACTGTAGATTTCCTCTGTGCTTACGGCTTTAGCTCCGAACTCTTCTACTGCACGTTGAACAGCTTCTTCATTAATATCGGTTACGATCAAGTTTGCTCCCTCTTCGTGTAAATGACGGCATAAATTAAATGCTACATTTCCTACACCCTGTACGGCTACAGTTTTTCCATCAAGAGAATCTGTACCGAATCCTTCTTTAGCAGCAGCTTTCATACCTCGGTACACTCCATAAGCAGTGACCGGGGAAGGGTTTCCGGAAGAACCGAATGCAGGAGAGATCCCTGTTACGTAGTCGGTCTCAGAATGGATCGTATCCATATCCTGAACTGTTGTTCCAACGTCCTCAGCGGTTATGTAACGACCGTTGAGACCTTGGATGTAACGTCCAAATGCACGGAACATCTCTTCGTTTTTGTCTTTCTTAGGATCGCCGATGATTACGGTTTTCCCTCCACCTAAGTTCAATCCGGCAGCCGCATTTTTGTAAGTCATGCCTTTTGCAAGACGAAGAGCATCTTCAATTGCAGCTTCTTCGGAATCATATGTCCACATACGTGTACCACCAAGTGCAGGTCCCAGCGTCGTGTCATGAATCGCGATGATCGCTTTCAATCCAGATTGTTCATCCTGACAAAATACCAACTGCTCATAATCGTATTCTTTCATATAAGTGAAAATTTCCATTGTAAATTCCTCCTATTGATTGTTTGATTGTAAGGCAAGAGCTAATGAATAAACTTTACTTTCGGCTGTATCTGCTCTTGAAGTCAGTACTATAGGTGCTTTTGCTCCACTTATTACAGCCGCCACTTTTGCATTGGCAAAATACATGAATGATTTGTATAACGCATTGGCTACTTCAATTGTTGGAACTACCAGTATATCTGCTTCTCCAGCAACCTCTGAATCAATTCCTTTTTCTTCCGCTGCTCTTTTGTCGACAGCGTTGTCAAAAGCCAAAGGACCATCAATGATACAGTTTTTTATTTGCCCACGTCGATTCATCTGTGTCAATATGGCTGCATCCTGAGTCGCCTGCATAGCAGGGTTGACCACTTCCACCGCAGCCAAGAGAGCTACTTTCGGCTTATCTAAACCTGTGCGGTTGGCAACTGTTACAGCATTATTTATTATGTGAACCTTTTCTTCCAATGTAGGGGCAATATTCATCCCTGCATCAGTTAAAAAGATTAAATGTTCCCTTCCAGGCACTTCGAACAAAGCTACATGGGAGAGAGCCCCTTTAGCCCTAAGCCCGTATTGTTTATCCAGCACTGCTTTTAAAAGCGACTTTGTATCTATATGCCCTTTCATAACTACATGAGCTTCTTGATCGTGGACAGCTCTGACTGCTTTCTCAGCTGCTTGTTCCACCGGGCAGTGCCTTACTTCTATCCCTTCCTGATTTAAATCGAAGTCGATATCTTTAGACATTTGGTTGATTTCATCTTCATTACCGACCAGCAGGAATTTGGAAAGACCTAATTCAAACGCTTTTTTTACAGCTTTAAGTACTTCTGTATTCCCCGCTTGAGCTACAGCGACAGTCTTTGGATCGGAGCCATCGACTCGTTGAAGCATCTCATCTAAAGTTTTCATTCTGTCACCTCTTCACTAGATTAACAGCAAGAATCATGCCAATTCTGAACCACGGACACACACTTTTTTTGCCTGTTTTCACGATGCAGGATTTTGCATTATGAATAATCTTGCATGCTATTTTTATCTAAATTATACTTTTCAAGCTTGTAATATAGATTCCTGATTGAAATCCCTAATGCTTTGGCTGTTTTCGTTTTATTGAAGTCATGAGATTTGAACGCATCGGCCAGGAGTTTCTTTTCATACTCATCTACCGCTTGTTGAAGGGTCTCACCTAACCAAGAGACTCCTTTTTCAGAGGTTTCCACCCCTTCTACATTTTCTTTTACTAAAGGCGGAATATGCTTCGGCAGGATCTCTTCTTCCAGATTCTCCATGTAAATCATTGCACGACCGATAATATTTTCAAGTTCCCGGACATTCCCCGGCCAATCATAACTTTCAAGCTTTTGAAATGCTGCTTCATTAACTTTTGTCACGTGACGTCCATAATCTTCATTAAGCTTTTGTATCAAATGCTCACACAATAGTGGTAAATCATCTTTTCTTTCTCGTAGAGGGGGGATATATATCGGCAGCCGGTTCAAACGATAATAAAGATCTTCTCTGAAAGATTTGTTCATTATCGCTTTTTCCAAGTTAATATTCGTAGCTGCAATGACTCTCACATCAACGTGTACCGGTTTTGTCCCGCCTACTCTCAGGATTTCATTTTCTTGAAGGACACGGAGCAGCTTCGCCTGCATAGGGAGGGTCAATTCTCCGATTTCATCTAGAAAGATACTTCCGTAATTCGCTTCTTCAAACAACCCTTTCTTCCCACCACGTTTAGCACCTGAAAACGCACCGTCTTCATAACCGAATAGTTCACTCTCTAATAATGACTCTGCAATCGCTGCACAATTCACTCGGATAAACTTATTATGGCGCCGCTTACTCTCATTATGAATGGCATGAGCAAATAGTTCTTTACCAGTGCCGGACTCCCCTCTTAACAATACCGTCGCAGGCGTTCTCGCTCCCACTTTCGCTTGTTCAAGAGCCAATGTCAGTTCAGCGGAATCACCGATGATATCATCGAACGTGTATTTCGCTTCCAAACTTCTGATGATTTGGCGTGCCCTCTTCAATTCGGTGGTAAGGGCTTTTATTTCAGAGACGTCGTGAAGTACACCGACACTTCCCTTCAACTTTCCATCTACGATGACAGGTGCTACATTAACAAGCACATCCTTCTTCGAAGGGCCGACTTTCATCCTGACCCCTCTCACAGCACGTCTCGTTTTCAAGACCTTCATGTGCATACTTTCGCCTTCATAAATATCGACTGTCGCTGGTTTCCCAACGATATCATCTTCTGTCAGCCCTGTAATTTTCGTATAGGCCGGATTGATTACTAAACCGCTTCCATTTTCATCTACGACTGAAATTGCTTCATCTGAAGAATGGATGATCGCTTCAAGCATGGTTTTAACTTCTTTAAGGTCCGTCACTTCTTCTGCAAGGTTAAGAACTTCGGTTATATCCTGAAAAACGGCATATGCTCCTATTACACGATCGTTTTGACCGATCATAGGAATTCTTGTCGTAATCACTTTCTTTCCATTATCTAAATGAAGCTTCTGATTCACTTCTTTTTTTCTGGACTTCAATACTTGCGGCAGCCTTGAAGTAGGAATGATTTTGTTGATGGGGTGACCCACAACATCTTCCCTCTTCATCCCGAGTATGCTTTCTGCACTTCGGTTAATAAATGAAATATTTTCATCACTGGATATGACAATCATCCCGTCATGGATACTATTAAGTATCAAGTGTTGATTTTCCGTCTGCTGCTTCAATTTTTGAACCAAGGATTCTTTCTCTTCCAACAACTCCGAGGTAATATAAGCAACCGATCCTGGAATGACTACTGTATTTCCATCTCGTTCTTCCCTGATTTTATTGAACACGTCAGTATCTCCTGTCGCTTCAATAATGATATCGATCTCTTTATGTATCCACTCTTCCCAATTGGATCCTGTAGGTATTCGGAACGAACGAGCAAGAGAGACCCCTTCTGCCTCAGGGTTGTTATCAATGACAGCTACAATGTCCATCCACTCTGTCTGATGAAGCAATTTCAACAGGGCAGTGCCGCCTTTGCCAGCCCCGACAATTAACACACGTTTCATTACATCACACCCTGCAAAAATTTGCGTATCTTAATCTTACTTTATTCTGCACGATTTAGCAAGTCTCAACTAATTCCCTCACATTATTGAATTTGATATACTTAATGATGATTGCAAATAAAGGAGATATCATCATGCGTTTAATTGCTTTACTATTATTAGTTACACCGGGAATCATAGCTGTATATGGGATTAAGTTGATCCGGGATGCATTATTCGGGAAGTTCCACCCGATTTATTTTCATATTGCCCTACAAGGCATCGCAGGTGTATTATTTGTCATCGGTGGTATAGCATTCATCGGAGGCTTTATATTACACAGAGACCGGAAGAGAAATCTTACCAAAGGCCGATTTAAACAGAAGGAATAGTTGTAAAAAAAGGAGTTTTGCTCTGTGACAGAGTTTGATTTATTCAAAAATCAATATCCTTTCGACCTGCTTACCGATGAAGAGTACGAAGAAGTATTCGGTAAAGCGGTCGTGAAAGAATATAGCACGAACGAATTTATCATCCATGAAGATGAGACAGATGATAAAATCGATATCCACTTTTTAGTTTCAGGGTTAGCAAAAAATATTATGCACCGATCTTCTGGAAGGCAGTTATCCGTACGTTTCTACTATCCAGGGGATTTAGTCGGGGTCATGATTTTGCTCACTAGTGGAGAAATGCGTTTCTCCGTACAGGCACTTGAACCTGTCAAAACCCTGTGCTTCGAAAGAGAATCATTCTTGAAAGTGATGTCTGAAAATACCCGATTTTCAAAAGTGGTCATGGATGGAATCAGTCATCTGATGAAAAGCTTGTATGATGAAGTGAAATACAAAAGTTCTACGACAGACGAACAAGACGATCGCGAACTGTACAAAAAAAGAGCCGATGCCTATATGGAGCCGCCGACGTTCATCCATCCTGACGCGCCCATAGAAAAAGCTGCCCGAATGCTCGAGCAGCAAAAGATTGAAGCGTTGATCGTAAGTGAAGACCAACAATCGATGCTTGGTATGATCGGCTACGCACAAATTTTGCGTGCTTATTTCGAAAATGACCATCGAAATCCCGTTAAAGCCTATATGGCAGAAGAAGCCTATGAAATTAACGAGCAGGAATTCATTTATGACGCCTTGAGCTACTTGAAGCACCACCCTACTGAGATTATCCCTGTACTGCATAAAGATAAAATCGTAGGGATTCTCCGGCAGTCTTCATTTTTCACAATTAAGAATTCCGTCTATTTCGATCTGACGTACCGCATATCCAATGCTACGCGCGTATCTGAAATCAAAGATCTTGCGCCTGTTTACAACGTAAGATTCCAACAATTCGTTGAAAGTCTTATCAAAGAAAACATGTTTGCTTATGACATCGCTGAATTAATAACGAATTACAACGATCGGATTCATAAACAAATCGTTCAAATCGCCGAAGATGAAATGATCGCGGAGGGACACGGGCCTCCTCCAATCAATTACTGCTTCCTGGTCATGGGGAGTGAAGGACGTAAAGAACAAGGGTTCTCCACAGATCAGGACAATGGGATGATTTTGTCTGACTACAGCAACTCAAGAAACAAAGAGCAAATCGACCAATATTTCCTGGCGTTCGCTAAAAAAATTAACGGCATGCTTGATGAGTGTGGCTTCCCTTATTGTACGGGAGGCATTATGGCTAAAGAAGATAAATGGCGCCAACAAGTCAGTGATTGGTATAAGAGCGTGGATCGATGGATCGAAAAAATGGATGCTGAAGAAGTCCGTGACTTTACGATTTTCATGGATTTCAGGCCGATTTTTGGAGATTACTCTTTAGCTTACGAGTTAAAGAAGCACGTCACAAAACGGGTTCAGAAATCACTTAACCTTCACCAACTGCTTATGAAAGATACGTTGAGGTTCCGCGTACCCCTGCAACCATTCGGAAGAATATCCGGAGTAGGAAAAAAGAGAACGCTGAATTTAAAGAAGTCTGCCATTATGCAGATCGTTAATGCAATTCGCATATACAGCATGAAGTACGGGATTGAGTCCATCAATACCATTAATCGGTTAGATTCGTTGGCAGAACAAGAGCGTTTCCACCCTCGTGATGTAGAAAATGCTAAAACTGCGTTGCATAGACTGATGCTGTTCCGTTTAAAAGAAAATTTGAACCAACTAAAAAACGATGAGCCTCTATCCAATGACCTGAAGTTAACGCATATGAAAAAAGATGAACGTCGCTCACTCCGGGAAGCGTTGATTATAGCGAAACGGTTGCAGCAGGTCCTTGAGTTAAGCTACAACCGAAATCGGGTGGTCTGATGTTACCTGTCGACTTACAAATTTTTAAATATTTTCTTTATGAAAAGCCAAGATTTCAGATGAAAATCAGACCTTATTTCCAATGGAACACATATAAGCAGTTAGAAGAGAAATTAAATTCACATGAACCTGACCCAAATATCGGACAGGAACACTTGAAAAATTTAGATTTTACCATTTTTGACTTGGAGACGACAGGGTTTCTCCCTGAAATTGGTCATGAAGTGATTTCCATAGGCGCTGTCCGGTTGGAAGGTCAAGATGCATGCCATCGCAAAACCTTCCACCAAATTGTTCGTCCTGTTCGACGAGTGAACAATCACACGTTAAAGTTGACAGGGTTAACGAGGGATCAACTCAATAATGCAAGTCCGTTTATTGAAGCTTTCAGTAACTTCATGGAATTCAGTGAAGGTTCAGTATTAGTTGCCCACCCTGCGAAATTTGATATGCGTTTTTTACAAACGATGTTGAAAAGGTGGAAGCTTCCAGACTACAATCCACCTGTGATTGATTCCCAAAAAATGGCGCAGTGGCTGCTTCCCAATGTAAGGCACCAACTCGATCCATTGCTAAGGCATCTCGGCATAGAAAAAAGAGATCGACACCATGCCTTGAATGATGCAATCATGACAGCAGAGCTGTACCGATTCCTGCTCTCCAAATCGCTTGAAGAAGAAGTTCAAACTCTTGAAGAATTACAATACAAGCTCAATCAACAAAAAAAGTGAAGCAGTCTATGACTGCTTCACTTTTTCTTCTTGGAAAAAGGTACGATATAAAGATCGGACGGCTGCAGGAAGCCCAGAGGATTTGACTCCGAACATCATAGAGACTTCCGATGAGCCCTGGTTAATCATTTCAATATTTACTTGAGCTTCCCGAAAAGCTGTCGCTGCCCGGCTTGCCATTCCTATGTTATGGTTCATCCCTTCACCAACGATCATAATCAGCGCCATACCTCTTTCAATGAGCACTGTATCCACTTCCAATTCATCTTTGATCCTTTTCAAAACGATGCTCTCTTTTTCTGGCGGAAGTTGATGTTCACGTAAAATTACTGACATATCATCTATTCCTGATGGCGCATGTTCAAAGGATACCCCTTCGTCTTCTAAAATTTGCAGCAGACGCCGGCCAAATCCAATTTCTCTGTTCATCAAGAACTTGCTGACATAAATGTTCAAGAATCCAGAATCACTTGCAATCCCAACAACATCTCTCTCCCTGTCTTCCAATTCAGATACAATCATCGTACCGGGGGCCGAAGGGTTATTTGTGTTTTTTATACAAACTGGGATTTTAGCTTTTACCGCAGGAATTAAGGCCTCATCATGAAATACCGTAAAACCTGCATAAGAAAGCTCCCTCATCTCACGGTAAGTCAAAGAGGTCATCGGCTGAGGATTATCAACTAACATGGGATTTACACTGAATACTGAATCTACATCAGTGAAATTCTCATATAGATCTGCTTTTACTCCTGCCGCGACGATGGACCCTGTAATATCGGATCCTCCCCGGGAAAATGTGACTAGTTTTTCTTCGGGCGTGAACCCAAAAAAACCCGGGATGACTAACACTTCTGAGCGCTCTCTCAGTTGATAAAGTCGTTCGAAACTTTCTTCTAACACCAATGCTCCTCCCGGTTGATCCCTGACAACGATTCCAGCTTCACTTGGATTAACATAAGCAGCATCCAAACCACTTTGATTCAAATAAGCACTGACCAGCAGAGCAGCACCATCTTCACCACATGCTTTAAGGGCATCGAGCCCTCTTTCTCCTTCTTCTATTACATGTTGTATCGAAGCATCAATTTTTTTATTGATGGTATGATAAACCTCCTGGGGAATTTCGAGTTCATCAATGATCGATTGAAACCTTCCCATTATCCAATCATAAACTTCATCATACTTTCCCCCATCACGAATAGTCTCACCTAATTGAATTAACAAGTCCGTCACTTTCACGTCTTCGCTATAACGCTTTCCTGGTGCAGAAACGACCACAATTCTTCTTTCAATGTCTGCATGTATAATATTTGTAATTTTTTTAATTTGTTCACCATTAGCTACAGAACTACCACCAAACTTGACTACTTTCATTTCGCAACACCCCATTAATGTATAAAAGCATTTAATAATTTAGAATTGTACCATAAATACGACAATGAATTGAACCAAAAATTTCGAAAAATTTAAAAATAATTATTTCCAATTAAGTTTTCACATTTGTTTCACGGGTATTGTATAATAGTGTCAGAATTCTTATGAAAATGTTGAAAAAAAGGTGGTGATTCGGGTGCTGGTATATAGAAGAGATGGTCTTGGTGGCGGCAGATTCTACCCGATGAACAGCGATATTAAAATTACATGCACGTATAAGTGCTCAGGTCATCGATATATCATCATACAATACTTGGATTTACCCTTTTGTTATAGGATTGTGAAAAGGGACGGCGTAGAGCTAATTGATGATCAAGCGTATAACCACCTTTCCCCATACCTGAATGATATAGATCGAGGGGTTTATGATGATGAAAGAATGGCGGAATCAATACAAAAGATTATAGCTTGATGAAATGTCATATAAAATTTTCCTTTAATCACATCTTTACCGGAAGAACAAAAATGAGCAAAAGAAAAGACGGAGATTTTTTCTTTTAGGAAGCTTTATGTTCTAAACGTAAGCGAACGGCACCATTGCGATAAACTCTCTGTTGGCTGGTTTCAATAGGCTTTCTGTATACTTAAAAGTTCTATTTGTAGTCTTGTTTTTCCATAATTTAACCGGATGTGCCCTTCTATTTGCGGACGCATCACTCAAACGAGCTTTCCCAAAAATTGGACAGAAGTAAAATATTGAAATCCCGTAACTTTTTCGATATACTTAGTTTAGGCTAGTGGTGCATACCGTCAAGAGTGGCAAGTCCATTCTTCGACGGTTGCGCCCTTTTTTTATGTCTATATATCCAAGTTGTTAAGGATTGCGTCAGCCTCCATTTAACTAAGAAGACCATTCGAAGTTATTAAATATGTTTACACAACAAAAAAAAGCCCCTCTCTATCGGATAACCGATAAATCAGGGCCTTAACAGGCTTTCGTTGTAACGTTAGTCAGCTTACAGTTTATCGCTAAATTTGCGTAGCTGAATCACTATAAACCGCGTCAGCTCGCTTTATGCTCTAAGCGTAAACGATCGGCGACCATTGCAATAAACTCACTGTTGGTTGGTTTCGCTTTTGTATTAGAAATTGTATAACCGAACAAGGAAGAGATAGCATCGATATTACCCCTGTTCCAAGCAACTTCAATCGCGTGACGAATCGCTCTTTCTACACGAGAGGCTGTCGTATTATACTTGGAAGCAATGTCAGGATAAAGAACTTTAGTAATGGATCCTAAAAGCTCCAAGTCGTTATAGACCATTGTGATGGCTTCACGCAAGTATTGATACCCTTTGATGTGAGCGGGTACACCGACTTCATGGATGATGTGTGTAATACTCGTATCCAAATCCGGCTTTTTGGATTTTGTAGAGGAATAGCTGCTTCCGATCGCACGATTGATTGGATCTCCGGCATGCTTGATCTGGCGTACTTGTTCTCCTAAATGGTCAAGATCGAATGGCTTCATCATGAAGTAGGCTGCTCCAAGATCGACGGCTTTTTTCGTTACTTCTTCCTGTCCGAATGCTGTCAGCATAATGACCTCAGGAGGCTTTTCCATTTCTCTGAGTTTCGTCAAAACAGCCAGTCCATCCAGGTGAGGCATAATGATATCAAGAATCAACACTTCAGGACGTTTTTCCTCAACCATCTGCAAGCAGTCTTTTCCATTGTAGGATACCCCAATTACATCAATGTCATTTGTATCATTAAAGTATTCCTCCAACAGCTTCACCAATTCACGATTGTCATCAGCCAAACATACTTGTATCTTTTCCATTTATGTTCCTCCTTAAGAGTATTAACTCTTCCAGTTTTTTCTTTCTCCTTGAATGGTTATATTCGACATTCAACATATTTACCCCTTTTCATTATAACAAAATTTTTTCGAAATTTGAGTTTATCTTCAAAATGCTTAAAAATACTTAATAATTCACGAATATTCGACATAAAATATGTATGTTTGTCGAATATTGTCGAATGAAAAAAAGAGCCCTTTTGAGCTCTTTAGCTTGCTTTCTTTTCTTCTTCATTTTGGTACAAATCAATTCCGGCTTCTTGAAGCATCCACTCAATATGAACGCCATAACCACTTGTTGGATCATTGACGAATACGTGAGTAACGGCTCCTATAATTTTACCGTTTTGTATGATCGGACTACCGCTCATACCTTGAACGATTCCACCTGTTTTTTCCAACAGTTCCGGATCAGTGATTTTGACAATCATTCCTTTTGTTACAGGGGTCTGCTTGGGCATGTTACTGACAATTTCTACGTCGAAAGTCTGCATCTCTTCCCCATTTAAAACAGTTAATATTTTTGCAGGCCCTTCTTCGACTTGCTCAGCATAGCCGACAGGAATTCCTTTGGGGAATTCAGAATTCTTCATATGATGATCGAGCTTCCCAAAAATTCCAAATGGAGTATTTTTGGTAATATTACCTAGTCGATCATCTTCCATTGAAAAGCTTGCTTTCTTCTCACCCGGGACGCCCTGACTACCTTTTTCAATAGAGGTTACACGGGACCTTACAATGGTTCCTTCATGAATTTCGATCGGTTTTTTTGTATCCATATCAGATATTACATGACCTAAGGCACCGTATCTTTTACTTTCCGGATGATAAAAAGTCATTGTTCCAATACCAGCTGCAGAATCACGAATATACAGACCTATTTGATATTCATTTTCTTGACGGTTAAATGCAGGGCTCAGAGAGGTCGTAAGGATTTTTTCTCCACGTTTAATCGTAAACTCAATTGCTTTTCCACCTTTACCTGATTGTTTGACTAATTCAGACAAGTCTTCCATGCTATTGAGCTCATGACCGTTTCCCTTTAAAAGGATATCCCCAACTTGCACGTCCGCCTCTTCCCCGGGAGATGATCGTGTTTCCTCATCTTTATTGACAAGGTGGTGTCCTACAACTAAAACGCCTTTGGTGTGTAATTCCACACCGACAGACTGTCCACCTGGAATTAAACGAATATCCCTCATTGCCTTGATTTCAGTTTTCTTCAGCGGTACACCTGCAAGTTCGTAAAACACTTGTTGGTCATTCGCTGAAGAAAATGCAGTCCAGGCCTCGTCTGGACCATTCGAAACAGGGATTGCTGAATTATGGGATGAAACTTTCACTTCCGTAGGAATTGATAAATAATTTTGAACGGGGCTCATAATAGGTAAACTCAGCATGAACAGCAGGAGAACAGAACCACATATATATTTTATTTTATCTCTTTGATTCACGGGTTCACACTCCTTCTCACTCCAATACCAACTTAATTGGCTTACTAATAATGTGGTCTTCAAGAGGAGTTTTTAAACGAGCATAATCTGAGTAATTATAGTATCGTTTGCCTTGTTTTGAAACATTCACCATCGTATATTTTTTAAACACATGAAAACACTATAGATAGAAAAAACGTATGGTGTACACCATACGTTTTCTTGTTCAGCTGCGAATAGCTTTCAAATTACTTATTTTTATGTTTTTCAGCCATTTCCAATAGTTCTCTTGCATGCTCTAATGTTGTTTCAGTCAATTCGGCTCCTGTCATCATACGGGATAGCTCGTCTGCTTTTTCTTCTTCACTCAATTCTTTGACAGCAGTGAACGTCCGGTCATTATCCACTTTTTTTTCTATTCTTACATGAGTATCAGACATGGCAGCAACTTGTGGCAGGTGGGAAATGCATAATACTTGTGAGCCTTGGGAAATGCCATAGATTTTCTCAGCAATCGACTGGGCGACGCGCCCGCTGACTCCCGTGTCTACTTCGTCAAAAATCACGCTGGTCACCCCTTGGTGCCTGCTGAAAATTCGTTTTAATGCAAGCATGATCCTCGACATTTCACCCCCGGAAGCGACTTTATGTAATTCTTTCAATGGCTCTCCCGGGTTCGTCGTAATGAGGAATTTAACGATATCGAATCCTGATGAATTCAGCTGAACTGGACGCCCTTCAAACACTGGATCGTTCGGTCGCCCCTCTTTCACTTCAATCTCTGCAGCAAATGAAGCTTTTTCCAAGTATAAGTCTTTTAATTCTTCATGGATATAGCCGGAAAGTTTTTCAGAAGCATTCAGGCGGATATCATGAATATTTTTCGCTTCTAAGACAGCGTCCTGACTTAATTCATGAATTTGATTTTCCATTTTAGAAAGGTGTGAATCCTTATTGCGTATCTCATCGATCTCTTCTTCTATTGTTGCTGAATATTCCAGCATATCCTCGACCGTTGCTCCATATTTCTTCTTCAAGCGATTCAATTCATTCAACCGCGCTTCTATTTCGTTCAACCGTTCAGGATCAAATTCCAGATCAGCCATTTGACTGCTTAATTGAAAGGTCATTTCTTCGATTAAGTAATAAGAGTTGCTGAGTTCTTCGGACATCTTTGCCAGGGATTCATCATAATCCGATGTACTTTCTAACGATGTCATTGCATGACTGAGCCAATCAAGCCCTTTTTGTTCACCATAAAGAGAGTAATAAGCATCATGAATTCCTTGATAAATTTTCTCGTAATTCATAAGTTTTTTACGTTCTTCACTCAGTTCATCATCTTCATGAGGCTGGAGTTTCGCTTCTTGTAATTCATGCAGTTGAAAATCAAGCAGGTCTAAACGCTGAGCCATTTCCTGCTCATTTTCACTCAGTTCTTTGTACCTCTTCATCAAGCTTTTGTATTTACCATATACCTCACTGTACTCACTTTTCGATGCAGCGAGTTCTTCACCTGCAAACATATCCAATAATTCAATATGCCGATCGGGATCCATAAGGGATTGAGTTTCGTGCTGGCTGTGTATATCAATCAACGTATGTCCAAATTCTTTCAGTATAGCCAAGGTCACCAATTTTCCGTTGACACGGCATATGCTTTTCCCTTGATGGGTGATTGTCCTATGTAAGACCACCATTCCGTCCTCATCGATTTCCACTCCGAACTGTTTACCTTTAGAAAAAACGGGGTGATCATCATCTACAGTAAATAATCCTTCAATTTCTGCTTTTTTTGTACCATGTCGCACGAACTCTACGGAACCACGGCCACCCGCAAGCAGTTGAATCGCGTCGATGATGATGGATTTACCTGCCCCTGTTTCACCTGTAAGTACAGTCAATCCCTCTTTAAACGTAATTGAAATTTGATTGATAATAGCAAAATCACGAATTGATAATTCAGTAAGCATGAAACAATCCACCTCAGTTATAGCATATTTAGCAATTGTTCACTTATGGTTTCCGTTTGATCTTCACTACGGCAAATAATCAAACAAGTATCATCTCCACAAATCGTACCCATAATTTCTTCCCATTCCAGGTTATCAATCAAAGCTCCTACAGCATTTGCATTACCAGGAAGAGTTTTCAAGATGATGAAGTGACCTGCTCGATCGATACTTACAAATGCATCCATCATCAGCCGTTTCAATTTTTCAAAAGGGTTGAAACGCTGGTCTGCAGGTAAACTATATTTATAACGCCCATCCATCATTGGTACTTTAACTAAGTGAAGTTCCTTAATGTCTCGAGAAACTGTAGCTTGAGTCACGTTATATCCCATACCCTTTAAACGGGAAACTAACTCATCTTGTGTTTCAATATCATCATTCGTAATTAATTCTCTGATTTTAATATGACGCTGCCCTTTGTTCATCAGTAAACCTCCGTTCCAAACAAAAAAAGCCTAAACGATAAGAAAAGGGCTGTTTCAAGCCCTTCTCCTTACATTATGAGTGTTTTTTATGAGCTTCATGCGCTTCTTTTACAACATCACTAATTTCGACATCCGTCTTGTTTTTTCCTTCTTTTTCGCCAACAAGACGCAAATGCGCAAGAAATTCTATATTTCCGTCTCCTCCGGTAATCGGGGAATATGTCAACCCTTCAATGGAATAGCCGTGTTCAGTGGAGAAGTCCAGGATTTTCCTAAGTACTTCTGTATGAACATGAGGATCCTTGACGATTCCTTTCTTGCCTACTTGTTCACGCCCGGCTTCGAATTGAGGTTTGATCAACATGGCGACATCTCCGTCTTCAGCAAGCAATTGAGCAAGGACCGGCAGTATAATCTTTAGAGATATGAACGAAACATCAATGGATGCAAATTCGGGTTCTCCATAAGTCAAATCCTCTTCCGTTACATAACGGAAATTGGTACGCTCCATGACGACTACCTGGGGATGGTTTCGTAAGGACCAATCCAGCTGGTTGTATCCTACATCAATGGCGTAACTCAACTTTACTCCGTTTTGCAGGCCACAATCCGTGAATCCACCAGTAGATGATCCTATATCGATCATTATTTTATCCTGAAGATCTAAGTGGAAGCTCTTTAAAGCTTTTTCAAGCTTCAATCCTCCGCGGCTTACATAAGGAATAGCTTTCCCTTTAACAGTGATTGGCGCATCTTCATCGATTTTTTGACCTGGTTTGTCCAAGCGGACTTGCTCTGAGTACACCAACCCGGCCATAATAGTTCGTTTCGCCTTTTCCCGTGTTTCCAAGTATCCTTTTTCAACGAGTAATACATCTAAACGAATTTTTCTTCCCATAAGCTATGCCCTTTGCTGTTTGGTTGGAAGCAATTCCTTCACATGCTTCACAATATTTTCTTCTGTTAAGCCGATTTCTTCCCACAGCTTGTTGACGCTGCCGTGTTCGATGAAACGATCAGGGACGCCCATACGTTTGACAACCTGATGGGTATAACCATTTTCTTCGGCAAATTCGAGAACGCTTGATCCAAATCCGCCTTGTAAAACAGCTTCTTCAACCGTCAAAATCGGCATGCCTGATTTCATGATGTCATGCAGCATGGCATCATCCATAGGTTTGATGAACCTTGCGTTGACTACCCGGATCGATTGACCTGTTTTTTCCAAATTGCGACTGGCTTCAAGTGCCATATCTATGGTCGTTCCGAAAGTTAAAATCACTGCGTCATTTCCATCTTTCAGAACTTCCCAGCTGCCGATCGGAATTGTCCGTAGTTCTTCATCCGTCTCTACACCTTTAGCATTGCCTCTCGGATAACGGATGGCAATAGGACCATCATCATAATGGACAGCTGTATGAACGAGATGCTGGGCTTCGTTTTCATCTTTTGGCATAGTGATTACCATATTCGGTACAGAACGCAGGAAGGCAACATCAAAGACACCTTGGTGTGTTTCACCATCGGCTCCTACGAGCCCGGCACGATCAATACCAAATATGACATTCAATTTTTGTCTTGCTACGTCATGAATAACTTGATCGTATCCCCTTTGCAGGAAAGTGGAATATATAGCTAGAAATGGTTTCATGCCTTGCGTAGCCATTCCGGCTGATAAAGTTGTGGCATGCTGTTCTGCAATACCCACATCATATAAACGGTCAGGGAATTCTTCACCGAATTTATCCAGCTTAGAACCAAGAATCATAGCTGGTGTTATAGCAACGATACGGGAATCCTCCCGCGCTTCTTTACGAAGGGCTTCACTTATTACCGAACTCCAGGCAGGTGGAGCATCGGTCGGTTTGATTTTTTCTCCAGATTCGATTTTATAAGGACCTACACCATGCCACTTATCTTTTACATCTGTCTCAGCTGGGTGATACCCTTTTCCTTTTTGTGTCATGACATGGACAATTACCGGACCATCCGTTTTCTTGGCATAGTTCAGGTTATCGATAAGATCTTCAAAGTCGTGACCATCCACAGGACCGTAATACGTAAAACCTAATTCTTCAAAAAACATGCCAGGCACGACGAAGTATTTCATGCTGTCTTTCAGACGCTCAGCTGCTTGAGCTAATTTACCGCCGACAGCTGGTACTTTTTTAAGTAACCACTCTAAATCATCTTTAGCTCTATGATATTTACCTGCACTCCTCATTCGTCCCAATGCACCGTGAAGAGCCCCCACATTTTTGGCGATTGACATTTCATTATCATTGAGGATAACGGTTACATTTTTTTTCTCATGTCCAATATGATTCAAGGCTTCCAGGGCCATTCCGCCGGTCAAAGCGCCATCACCGATAATAGGAAGAATGGAATGCTTTTCATCCTTCAAATCGCGTGCAATAGCCATACCCATGGCTGCAGACAACGAAGTTGAGCTATGTCCTGTCTCCCACACATCATGCTCACTTTCATCCCTTTTAGGGAAACCGCACAACCCGCGATATTGACGAAGAGTTTCGAACTGATTGCCCCGCCCAGTCAAGATTTTATGGATATAGGACTGGTGACCCACATCCCATAAGAAACGGTCTACTGGACTGTTATATACTTTATGCAAAGCAAGCGTAAGCTCTACGACACCCAGGTTTGCACCTAAATGTCCTCCGGTAACGGCTAAGTTCTTGATAAGAAACTGCCTGACTTCCTCTGCCATTTCTTCTAGCTGATTTGTAGTCATATCCTTCAAAATTGAAGGGTCTTGAATTTTGCTCAGATCCATTAAAGGACCCCCTTGTATTTATCTAGTTTTTTTAGTGGATGTAGTAGCATTTGTTAACAGTTTTACCTTCAACTTGGTTTCTAACCAGGAAATGACTCTTGCAGCGAAAAATATGATTTTCGTTGATGAGTGAATGGCGAAAAACTTCCCTAGAGCCTTTCCTCCTACAGTCAGAGCGGCTACGATACTTGTCAGCACCACTGATATTGCAATTTGAATACTGGAACCTTCGCCGTAACCCATTACCTGCGTCAATTGAAGTACGACGACGGCGGATGCTGTTCCACTAACTATACCTGATATATCCCCTATTACATCATTACAGAAACTAGCGAATCTGTCGGCATTACGCACGATTGTAATCGCTTCTTTTGCTCCTGTGACTTTCTCTGAAGCCATGGCATGGAAAGGGGTTTCTTCCGCTGCCGTAGCAGCTATCCCTAACATATCGAAGATGACCCCGGTAAAAACGATGATGAATACGATGATCAGACCGAAAATCCATATGACTTCGCTAAGGACGGAAGAAGATATGATTGAAAAAATAGCCGCTAACACGAATGTGATAACGGCAATACTTAAACTGAATTTTAAGGATTTTTTTAATTTATTGTCCATTCTCAACCTCTATATATAACTGATTATTTTATGTATGGAAAGGAATGGTCATGATACAGGTAAAAATTGCGGCTTAGGTCTAGTAGGTTTTCCCAATCAAGTACCGAGTGTCACCACTCTGGCGGTTCCCCTTTAAACTTGACTCAGCTCCGTCTCCGAAAGCTGGACTAGATTGCCACTTAGTCCGCACTATAATTCCTGTATCATGTCCATTACGTGAACAGCCTAGGGGATTTCCCCGACAGCCTTTGACCGTTCCTTAGCCTCTTTTGCAGTGATGATTTCATACAGTTAACACATCAAAACTTCAGTGGCCATCCGAAGTTGCTTGATGTTCACATGACTGTAATCCCCTCAAAACCACTCAAGGCAGGCTACGCTGCGCATATAGATATTACTCCATATGCTGCAGGTTCATACCCCATTTCATAAGAGCCTCTGGCTCAGAGACTCTTACAAAGATGGGCCTCCGCGGAAGCAGGGTCAACGCCCACATGCCTTTGTGGATCGCCCTGCGACCTTAACTCCCAGCATCGACCCAAGGCTGGGCGCCTCAAGCCAACACAAGGAACTTCATCGATGTGCCCTTTGGCGGATTTTTAGGCCCGCCTTCAGGAACGGAGGGCCGACTAGGATACTGCACCATTCCTTTTGTAACCCTAATATACCATATTATGAATTGGTCCTCAATCTAAACGTCACATCAATGATCCCGGCTGCTTAGGTAATCAATCAATTCAGATAAAATTGTCTGATCCACACCAGCATTCCTTAAGGCGTCTTGTGCTTCCTGTACGTATCGCTCTTTCTGTCGTTTTGCGCCTTCCAGCCCAAGAAGCTTGGGATAAGTACTCTTGGCATTCCCTTCATCACTTCCGATCGGTTTACCGATCACCTCGGCGTCCCCTGTAACGTCCAAAATATCATCCTGAATTTGAAAAATGAGTCCGAGGGCTTCCCCCATCCTCGTCATTTCCTCCAAGCTTTCTTCAGTGGAATTCCCTACATATGCTCCAGCGATAATTGAAAAACGGAGCAGTTGACCGGTTTTGTTTCGATGAATGTTCTCCAATTGTTCTAAAGACACTTCGGTGTTTTCAGAAAGCATATCCTGCATCTGCCCTCCGACCATGCCTTTTGCTCCGCTCGCTTTAGAAAGCTCACGAATTAAGAAAACCCTTTCTTGATCTGTCAGGTGGGAGTCTTCAGCAATAACCAAAGAGCTCAATGTCAACAATGCATCTCCTGCCAGAATCGCAGTAGCCTCATCAAATTTACGATGATTTGTAGGCATTCCTCTTCTCAAGTCATCATCATCCATCGCAGGCAGATCATCATGTATCAAAGAATAAGTGTGGATCATCTCTAAACTGCAAGCAACGGCTAGTGCTTTTTCCTCGCTCGCACCGAAGGCTTTTGCAGTTGCAAGTAGTAAAATAGGACGAACCCTTTTCCCACCTGCTTCTATTGAGTAAAGCATGGCATCTTGAATTCTTCCTGGTGTAGAATAATCGCGTACATACATTTTCAATTGAGCATTAATCATTTTACGTTTCTCAGTGAGATAGTCGGTCAGTTGCACAGTTATTCTTCCTCCTGGATGGAAAATGGTTCGAATTCCCCGTGCTCATTCATGATTTGCTGCATTTGCTTTTCTACATTGCCCAATTTCTCATTGCATTCCTTGGACAGCTTCATCCCCTCTTGATAATATTGAATCGCTTTTTCAAGAGGGACTTCACCGGTCTCAAGTTTCTCAACCAATTCTTCCAATTGTTTCATTGCTTCTTCGAAACTTAGTTCTTCTTGTTTCTCAGACATGTTCATCCTCCTTCAACCCCTTGACTTCACATTCTATAGATCCATCCTGTACTTTTAACGATAGTGCACTTCCTTTTTCAACATGGCTGACATGTTTAATGACTTCTCCATCTTCTGAAAAGGGAATTGCGTATCCACGTTTCATAATTTCCAAGGGGTTCAATAAAGTTAACTTATCGATATTGGAATGGAATCGTTCCTTTTTCGCTTTCAAGATATCCTGAAACCTCATTTGAAGCTGCTTCGTCTGTTTTTTCAATTGTTGTGATCCATCTCTGATCTGTTTATCAGGTCCTTGCAGCAGCAATCGGTTATGAAGGTTCCGCCATTTTTCATTTGTTTGATTATGCGTATGGACCATCTGCTTTGAAAGCCTTTCAAGTAAGCGGTCCAAATCTTGTTCTTTTTGTCTCATCAACTGCTCAGGATATTTGAACGCGTAGGATTTCTGCAACCGCTTCAAGCGCTGTCGGGATTCCAGATGTTTATTATCCATTGCCCGTTGTAGACGATGCTGATGAGCCCGAACTTGTTCGCGCAGTTCAACAATCGAAGGGACCGCAAGCTCTGCGGCACCTGTTGGCGTAGCAGCTCTCACATCAGCTACAAAATCACTGATGGTGGTATCGGTTTCATGTCCTACAGCCGAAATGACAGGAATATGAGAATCAGCAATCGCTCTTGCTACCACTTCTTCATTAAATCCCCACAAGTCTTCAATAGAACCTCCGCCTCTACCAACGATCAGCACATCACAATCCAAATGTTGATTGGCGTATTGAATAGCATTCACGACTGATGAAGCCGCGCGCTCTCCCTGCACAAGCACAGGTAAGATTGATACAGGAACAATTGGGTAACGGCGGTTGATAGTCGTTAAAATATCACGCACCGCTGCGCCGGTCGGGGAAGTGATGACTCCGACATGCTTCGGGTATGTAGGGATCTCTTTCTTTCGCTCTAAGGAGAACAACCCTTCTTTTTCCAGCTTATCTTTCAATTGTTCAAAAGCCATGTACAAAGCACCGATACCGTCAGGCTGCATTTCTTTGACATAAAGTTGATACTGCCCCATCGGTTCATAAACGTTGATCTCACCTTTGATCAGGACATTCATCCCGTTTTCCGGTGCGAATTTTAAACTCCTGTTATTACCAGCAAACATAACAGCCTGAATTCTCGACTGTTCATCCTTTAAAGAAAAATACATATGCCCCCGGCTGTGGTGCTTGAAATTGGATATTTCTCCTCTCAGCCAAACACTTTTCAAATGTTGATCACTTGAGAGTTTACGCTTGATATATTTTGTCAGTGCTGTAACAGTAAGGTATTGGTCATTCACAAAAAAATCTCCTTATTGATGATTGTGAATCTGTTTTGCTGCTTTAATCGTATTGTGAAGGAGCATTGTTATGGTCATAGGACCCACTCCTTTAGGTACAGGGGTGATATGAGAAGCTTTCTCACTGGCTGATTCAAACTCGACATCTCCGGTCAGTTGACCATCTACCCTGTTGACTCCCACATCGATTACGACAGTACCTTCTTTTATGTCTTCTCCAGTAATCAGATCCGGTTTCCCTGCAGCAACAATAATGATGTCTGCCCGCTTCGTATGATCTCTCAAGTTTTTCGTCCGGGAATGACAGTGGGTTACTGTCGCGTTTTCATTTAAGAGTAACTGCCCCACCGGTTTTCCTACCAAATTACTTCTGCCAATAATGACGACATGTTTTCCTTCTAATTCAATTTCAGCACGCTTGAGCATGACCAAAATGCCGAAAGGTGTACAAGGATAAAAAGTATCCTGCCCTGTAAGCATTTTTCCTACATTAATAGGATGAAAGCCATCGACATCTTTAGAAGGGTCTATAGCTTCAATCACTTTTTGTTCATGAATATGTTCAGGCAGAGGAAGTTGAACGAGAATTCCGTGAACGGTTCGATCTTGATTAAAACGGTCGATCAAATTCAGAAGTTCCTCCTCAGAAGTCTCCTCAGGTAACTCAACCAAATCGGAATCCATTCCAATCTTCTCAGAAGCTTTCTGCTTCCCTTTCACATAAGACTTAGAAGCAGGATCTTCTCCTATAATAATGACTACAAGTTTAGGAAAGATATTTTGTTTATGCAGTTCACTTACTTCTTGCTTCATTTCTTGCCTCAAGTCTTCAGCTAGTTGTTTCCCGTAAATTACTTCAGCAGACATTCTCGTAATCCCCCCGTTTTAAATTAAATCATTTTTGACAAAACACCATTGACGAACTTTCCGGAGTCTTCTTCACCGAAAATTTTAGCGAGCTCTACAGCTTCATTGATGGCAACTTGGCCAGGTACATCATCATTGTACTTAAACTCGTAAGCGGCCATACGTAAGACTGTCTTCTCCACTTTTGGCAACCGGTTGAACGACCAGTTATCAAGGTTGTCAGATATCCATTCATCAAGTTCGTCTCTGTGATCAATGACCCCGTGGACAAGTTGATGCAGAAATTCATCTACAGCTGCATCCTCCACCACGTGTTGAATCGCTTCATCTGTATTTATATCATTGTTGTTAATTTGGAAAAGAGCTTGAAAAGCTTTTTCTCTTGCAGTTCGTCGTTTCATCTTCATTCTCCTTTAAGTAATATCCGTTTGAATAATAACATTTAAAATGGATAAAAGCCATTCACGTTCTTTTATAGAATGCTATTGTTTTGATGATAAACAAAAAGCCAGAAAGGGTGTAAACCCTTTCCGGCTGAACCTCCCCGTTACATTTCCTCCAGGTCGGACTCTTCTTCTTTGACGTCCATCTGCACGCCAACGATGTGGACGTTGATTTCTTTAATTTCAAGAGCAGTCATGTTTTTCAAAGCTTGTCTAGTATTATCTTGGATCTTTTGAGCGGTATCTGGAATAGAGATACCGTAATCCATGACAACATAAGCATCGATTAAAATCCCTTGCTCTGTCAATTCAACTTTAACGCCCTTGCCGTGATCTTTCTTTCCTAAGCGCTCTGCAACCCCTGATGCAAAATTTCCTCGCATAGCAGCCACACCAGCTACTTCAGAAACAGCAATTCCAGCAATTACCTCTATAACTTCAGGAGCAATCTCAATATTTCCAAGAGTAGAACCATCAGTTACATTCAATAATTGTTTTTCACTCATGTCGACCACTCCTTGTCTTATTCATCTTTCATAATGGAATATTTTTCTAGAAACTTCGTGTTGAAATCTCCACCTACAAAAATTTCATGCTCCATCATTCGTTGATGGAATGGAATCGTTGTATGAACACCTTCAACTACGAATTCATCTAAGGCTCTTCTCATTCTCTTTATCGCTTCATCGCGATCACGTCCATATGTGATGAGCTTGGCTACCATAGAATCATAATATGGAGGAATCATATAACCAGGATAAGCTGCAGAATCAACACGAACGCCGAAACCACCAGGTGGCAGGTACATATCGATGCGGCCTGCTGAAGGCATGAAATTCTTGAATGGATCTTCAGCGTTGATTCTACACTCTATAGACCAGCCTTCGAATTTGATGTCTTCCTGTTTGAAAGTAAGCTTTTCATCATTGGCAATCAGAAGCATTTCTTTAATCAGATCGACTCCTGTGACCATTTCAGTGACCGGATGTTCGACTTGAATCCTTGTATTCATTTCCATGAAATAAAACTTATCTTCTTCTTTATCATAAATGAATTCAACAGTTCCTGCACCAGAATAGTTCACAGCTAGTGCAGCTTTGACGGCAGCATCGCCCATTTTGGCTCTCATCTTTTCATCAATGGCAGGAGAAGGTGTTTCCTCAATCAACTTTTGCAGACGTCTTTGAATGGTACAGTCTCTCTCACCCAAATGGACAGCATTGCCATGGTTATCTGCTAATACTTGAATTTCCACGTGGCGGAAGTTTTCAATGTATTTTTCAATATAGACTCCGGGATTACCAAACGCGGTTTCCGCTTCTTGCTGCGTCATACGGATCCCTTTTTTAAGATCTTCTTCATTACGAGCGACGCGGATTCCTTTTCCGCCACCGCCCGCAGTAGCTTTTATAATGACAGGGTAGCCGATTTCTTCGGCTACTTTGATGCCGTCTGCCTCATCTTTGATGATTCCTTCGGATCCGGGTACAATCGGCACACCCGCTTCCCTCATTGTTTCACGTGCTACATCTTTTGTACCCATCTTTTGAATCGCATAAGAGGATGGTCCGATGAACGTAATGTTACATTCCTCACACATCTCTGCAAATTCAGCATTCTCTGAAAGAAAGCCGTAACCCGGATGAATAGCATCAGTCTCAGTCAATGTTGCAAGGCTCAAGATATTTGTGTAGTTGAGATAGCTGTCTTTACTTAATGTAGGTCCGACACAATAGGCTTCGTCTGCCAGCTGGACATGTAAGGCCTCTTTGTCTGCTTCTGAATACACAGCTACAGTAGCAATGTCTATTTCCTTACATGCACGAATAATACGGACTGCAATTTCTCCTCTGTTGGCAACTAATACTTTTTTTATCAACAGACACACCCCCCGTTATTTGGATTTGACGCGGAACAACGGTTGGCCATACTCGACTAATTCACCGTCTTTGACAAGAATTTCAACAATTTCACCTGAAACTTCCGCTTCAATTTCATTGAATAATTTCATCGCTTCAACAATACAAACGACAGAGTCTTCTTTGACTTGATCCCCGACTTTCACGTATGCATCCTGCTCAGGTGACGGAGAATTATAAAATGTTCCGACCATTGGAGACGTAATCTCCTGATCATAATCACTGCCGCCTTGTTGAGCAGACGTTTCTTTGCTCTCAGTCGTCGTTTTCGCTTGTTCATTTCCTTCTGTTTGAGCTTGCTGTTGTGGAGCAGCTGGTTGTTGAACAGGAGCAGGCTGCTGAACCTGAGCTGGTTGTGCGGCCACTACTTCTCCTTTATTTTTTTTCATGGAAAACTTCGTTCCACCCGCTTCATAGCAGAACTCATCAATATTGGATTCGTCAATTAGTTTAATAATTTCATGAATTTCTTGTACCTTTAGCATGTCTGGCACTCCTTTATGTAGTTACTTTTTAATAACTGGTACTAAAAACTCCTCTTAACATTCTACGACATTTTAGCCCTTCCCTGCAACTCGGCACATAAACATAATCACTCAGCACCCCTGTTGTTACAGGATTTGGGTTTAAAACCGTTATTATCTGCCTGTTTAAACTACACGTCAAAATAGAACATCTCACCTGAGTGAACCTGATTAATCGTTTTATTAAACATACCACCTTAACGGGAAAAGTTCACCCTTATCCGAAACCGTTTATGTATGTTGTAGAAACGATGAGCTTCTCATTTCTAATATATCACCTCAAAATCAACCATTCCTTCTCCAGCAAAAACCAAAATAAAAAACCTCTCCACATCTCAAATATGTGGAGAGGTTTATTTTATTTAGAAGGCTGGAACTGGACTTGGACTCGTTTTTGTCCGAATTCATCTGAAACCATTTGGATAATCTGATTCGTTTCAGCTTTGGACAGTTCATCAGATTTTACAGTAACATGAACGATGTCCTCTTCAGCTCTTACTAGTACATCTTCATATGGAGCACTTGCACGAATCGTATTCTCTAAGATGGATTCTTTTGACTGTGTCTGCTTCAATGTCTCTATTCTATTCAATGCTTCATTCTTCTCTTCGGTAGTAAAATTGCTGGACGCTACAATTTCGGAAAGCTGCTCTTGCAATTGATCCCTTTCATTCCTTTTGTCCAACCTGATAGCGGCGAACAGTTCGTCGGTCGAAATTTGTGAAATCACAGTGCCGTCGCCCGTTGTGACAACACCATCGGCATTTTCATTTCCTTTTTCATCCTTGGTGACTTCCGCCCAGTCCTGATCTTGAATGAACGCCATTTCCCCATTATCCGGTGATGTCATGTAATAAACACTTAAAACGATCAGGAGACTTAACATCGTCAATAACCATACGGTTTGCTTTTTTATCATGTAAAAACCCTCCTTATTGTTTAGGCAGAACGGAAATCCGATGACTTGGTACATCGAGGACACTGGACACAGCTTCAACTACCCAGCTTTTCACTTTTATTTGATTGACACCTTTAGCAGTTATGAACACCCCACTCACTTTAGGCTTTGATGTTTTTACTAACAAAGGAACCTCTCGATCTCCCTGACGGACTAACACTAACTGCTGTTCCTTCGAATAATCCTCAATCTCTCTTTCCCCTCCATTCTTATCGTTTTCTTTCGTTGTTTGTTTGCTTATGATTAAATTTTTGTCATACACCTTTTCATGACTTGCTGATAAGTTGACCATGATGTCTACATCACTGACCCCATCAATATTTTCTAACAAGGGCTTAAGCTGATTTTCGTATTCAGATTCCAACTGAGCAATTGATGTCACCTCAGAAACAGGTACCTCTTTTTCAGAACCTGGCTGGCTTTGTATCGTTTCGTTTGGAGGGGGACTTTGACTCGAGGGTTGAAACCAACTGCTGGTCAACATGATCAGAACTCCGAGAACCCCTAATCCGATCAGGTATTTGGTTTTGCTTATTTTTCTCCCGTCTTTCCCAGACAAAGGTTGGAATAGCTTATTCAACCAATTACTCATCTTTATCCTCCCAGCGGATTTCGATTTGTTCGAATTGCAAGTCCAACTTTTCCGCTATCCATTTTCGAACTTCTTCATCAGATCCATCATCTTCTTTGACGGGTGCTTCCATAATCGAGATGTCGACGATTTCTACAGGTGTATCTTCTGGTGAATGTCGGAGTGTGAAGTAAAGCTTGTCCAACGAATCCATATCCATAAAATCACCTTCGAAAGTCATTTCCAAGCCGACCACAAGAAGTTGTTGTTCTTTGAGTAAAGGCTCTTTAATTTCATTAACTAAAGCCTCGCTGACCTGTTCTAATTTATATGCATCCTGTCCTTTGAGTATTTCACTTTTCTTTTTTTCTATATTTTCTTCAATCGTTTCGGCATTCATTTGTTGATTCATTTGATATTCAGCAGCATTCATAAGCTGGTGAGGATTGATTTTCAATAGTTGTAGCAGCGGACCCAAAAATATCAAAAGCAATAAAATAGACATGACCAAACGTGCATATTTCTTCATAAGACCTGATGGGAGCAAAGCATCTGCCACCATCGCTAACAAGAGGAATAAGACTATACGCGTAATCCACTCTGTGAACATTTCCATACTTATGGATCACCTCACCATCATTGTAATGTTGCTTGCAGCCACCATTATGACAATCACTAAAAAAAACATCATGGAAACCATAAATAGTGCGGCAAACACATACATGATATGCCTGCTCACCACAGACATCGCTTCAATAATCGGTCCATCACCAAGAGGCTGCAAGAGCGCTGCTGCAATTTTATATATCAAGGCGATGACGAAGACTTTCAGTGCAGGAAAGACAGCTATTCCCAATAAGACGACAACCCCGGCAATTCCTAATGTGTTCTTCAGCACAAGAGATGCACCAAGAATTGTGTCTGTAGCGTCAGTAAAAAGTCTTCCTACCACCGGGACGAAGTTTCCTGTTACGAACCTGGCCGTTTTCATCGTTACGCCGTCTTGAACAGCCGTGACCGTCCCCTGAACTGAAATAACACCTAAAAATATAGTTAGGAAAACCCCCATGATGGCTATCCCGGTTTTTCTCAAAAGCTCGGCCAACTGATCTACTTTATATGTTTCATTCAAACTGCCAATTACTAATAAAAGCGCCGAAGATGCAAATAAAGGTATCAATACGAACTTGACGAGCAATCCACTGGATTGTACAAGCGCGATGATGATCGGATGGAAGAAGGAGATCGACATCAAATGACTGAACGAAGCCATGATCCCCAGCAAAAGAGGGAGGAGGCCGATCATAAAACTGCTCATCCGATCGATCGCTTCCAATGTATAATCGATGACTTGACGGAAACTCTCTAAAGCCAGCGTCAACAGGACTAAATAAACAACCATATACGCAATCTTACTGACTACTGAATTTTCAAATGAGGATTGAATTGACCGGAGTAATGTACTGAATAATGTCAAAAACAAAAGAGATGCTAAAAGTTTTCCGTTGACCATCAATTCATGAAAGAAAAATTGCAGGATGCCGGACAGCCAATCAGAGGATTCAAGAGAACTTTCAGACTGAATAAATTCACGAAAGTTGTTTACATTGAAAGTAGGCATGTAGTCCCCATACTCCTGATGCAGCTCTTTCCAGTTTTTTTCGAGCTCTTCTGTGGAGACATGGTCCAGCATCGATGTGGTGTCCGGTGAAGCGGCTAAAGCAGCATGGACAGGCATTAAAGACATGACTAGAAATAGAAAGAGGATGAAAGATGAATGTCTCATTGCGAACCTCCCGACCTTAGCCCAAATGTCCAGGTATGAAATTTATTATGGTCTCTATGACTGCAGTTACGATCGGAATTGCGAGCATCAGGATAAACAGTTTCCCTGCCAGTTCCACTTTTGAAGCAAGAGCGTTCAATCCTGCATCCCGGATCAATTGAGCTCCGAACTCGGCAATGTAGGCGATTCCAATGATTTTTAAAATGGTTTTAAAATAAACAGGCTCGACCTGCGCCTGCCCAGCTATATAAGAAAGCAGGGTGAAAATGTACTTGATATGATCTAAAACACCCAAAAATATGATGATTACGGTGAACAAAAGGAGCAAAAAAGCGACAGATGATTTTTGCTCTTTCAACAAAACAATCAATAATGTCGCTACAAGCCCAAGTGAGACGATTTGGATAATATCCATACCCTTACCCCTGATATAGAAATACGGATTTGATTTGCTGGAATAAATCTGCCAAGCGGTAAAGTACGATGAACAAGACGATGATAAAACCTGTCAAAGTTACGGCTTGTGCGATTTCTTCTTTTCCCATCTGTTTTAATATGCTGTGTATCATAGCGACGATGATCCCTATACCGGCAATTTGAAATAGGATGGTTGCATCTTGAAGCAAAGTGACCCTGCCTCCTTTATAAAATTAAAATAATGACTAATAACCCGCTTAAAACCCCCATCCCGCGAGCCATCTTTTGATACTGCTCGCCGACCTCAAGTGCATCTTGGAGTTCACGATCAAGGTGGTGAAGAGCTAGGCGGATGTGTTTTTGCTGCTGTTCTAAGTCATGCTGGCCTAATGTCCGCCCGAATTGTATTAAAATTTCCATCTCATTTTTGTTCAGTGAGTTGGAGGACCAATGTTTTTTCAATGATTCCTTCCATAAAGAAGCAAAGTCAGAACACCTTTCTTCCTCATTCCACACACTTTCAAAAAAAAGGCTGATGGGTCTGGGCAATTGCTTCGAAAGGTTTTCACACACTTCCCAAAGAGATGATTGACCAAAAACCATTTCAGCCTCTATCATTTGCAAAGCGTTTTTCCACTGACGAATGTGACCAGGCCTCTTTTTATATCGTGAAGCCGCTTCAAATCCTACCCATGTCGTTACGGACAAGATCATCACAGCGCCTATCCACTCCATATTCTCTCTCCCCTTTGAAGTGCACTAATTGCTTTCCTCTCTCATTAAGAATGGTCAACGTATGAGGACGAGAGGGCATTAACCTTTCTAATATCACGTAACGCTGGAAAATGCCTTCCTCCATCAATATTTTCGTTGATGGACGCTTCAGGACGGATTGAAAGTCTTTCCCATGAACACTGCAAATGACTTCCACCCCTGTGAATGTGGCTTCTTTTATGGCTTCTGCATCATCAATGCTCCCGATTTCATCTACGATAAGAATATCTGGAGACATCGAGCGGATCATCATCATCATCCCCTGCACTTTTGGGCATGCATCCATTACATCTGTCCGGCTGCCTACATCCAGTTGAGGAATCCCCCTCAAACTAGCAGCAATTTCAGATCGTTCATCTACTATCGCCACTTTCGAAGAGGTATGGAACTGATTTTCTGATGAGATTGCCCGTGCAAGATCTCGTAAGATCGTCGTTTTCCCTGAATGTGGAGGACCAATAATCAACGTGCTCGTCCATTTATGATTATGATATAAATATGGAAGTAATCGTTCTACCTGTCCAGGTTTCGACCTGGCGATACGGATATTCATGAACGAAATGTATTTAAGCGTTTCAACACTGTCATTGACGGTATTGGCTTTCCCCGCCAGACCTACCCTGTGCCCTCCTTCAATAGTAATAAATCCATCCTTCAGTTGATCTTTGAATCGATAGAGAGAGAATTGACTGATCTGATTCAAAATATGCGATAAATCTTGAGGAGATAACAACGGACTATTCAACACCTTATGACTGTCAGCACCAAGGGTTTCAATTCTTTTATGCACCCGCAGTCTGATCTCCTGTATTTCACCCCAGCGCACATCTTTTAACAAGAGAGTCTGAAAGTGATCAGGAAACAACCTGATAATTTCCTTCATCATTCCTGACTCCTTTCATTCGTTTACTTCATATGTATGTAAAGTCTCCGCCTATATGACACGATTTACTAGATAAACTAGAATTCCTTCTATTAAAAAAGCCCGTTCCTGATATAGGAACGGGCTTTATCATGCTATTCTATTATTTATGCACGTGATACATATTTTCCATCAGTCGTACTGATGACCAATACTTCCCCTTCGTTGATGAAGAAAGGCACTTGGACAGAAAGACCTGTCTCAAGCTTAGCAGGCTTTGTTCCTCCACTTGCTGTGTCGCCTTTAATGCCGGGTTCTGTTTCAACAACTTCCAGCTCAACGTTTTTTGGAAGTTCCACACCGATGGTTTCAGCTTGATAAGACTGAATTTGAACTTCCATGTTTTCTTTCAAGTAATTCAATTGCTCTTGAATAAGAGCACCGGGTATTTCTACTTGTTCGAATGTTTCAGTGTCCATGAATGCATGCATGTCACCGTTGGCATACAAGTACTGCATCTTCCGGTTTTCAATGTGAGCTCGTTCTACTTTTTCTCCACCTCGGAATGTTTTTTCCTGAATATTACCATTCCGCAGGTTACGAAGCTTGGAGCGCACAAAAGCTGCACCTTTCCCCGGCTTTACATGCTGGAAATCCATGACCTGCCAGATGTCTCCATCTACTTCGATCGTCAAACCTGTACGAAAATCGTTTACTGAAATCATTGTTTTTCCTCCTTATATGCTTACAATGTAATTAATTCTTTAGTAGACTGGCTTAAACACTCATTTCCGGATTTGGTGACGATTGTATCATCTTCGATCCTACAGCCGCCTACATTCGGCACATAAATTCCCGGTTCAACAGTAACTACCATACCTTCTTCAAGAACTTTATCAGAACGGAATGATAGACCCGGACCTTCGTGGACATCAAGACCGATTCCGTGGCCGGTAGAATGTCCAAAGTACTCACCATATCCTTTTTCTTTGATATAATCGCGTGTCAGAGCATCCGCTTCTTTTCCAGTAATGCCAGCTTTCAACCCTTCCATCCCCTTCAATTGAGCTTCAAGGACGGTATTATAAATATTTTTAAGCTCATCACTGATCTCTCCGACTGCAACTGTCCTGGTTATATCTGAGCAGTAACCTTTATAAACTGCACCGAAATCCAAAGTAACTAACTCCCCGGACTGAATCTCCTTTTCAGAAGCGACGCCATGCGGTAGAGCAGAACGGTAGCCGGATGCGACAATAATATCGAAGCTTGATGAGGCTGCTCCTTGTTTTCTCATGAACATCTCCAGCTCATTGGAAATGTCAATCTCTTTGACACCTGGTTTTATGTACCCTAGGATATGCTCAAATGCATCATCAGCAATTTTAACGGCATCCTTTAATATACTAATCTCCTCATCAGTCTTTATCAAGCGTAATTTTTCGACCAGTCCTGATGTCGGAACCAGTTCAGCTTCTAAAGCCTGCTCGTATGTTTCAAAAAGGCTGTATGTAACGTGATCTTTTTCGAAGCCGATTTTCTCAAGTCCCAGGCGCTTCGCCTGTTTGGCAACTTCTTCATGCATCGGCACTTTATGTTCTACGATTTCAAAATCAGAGGCCTGTTCATTCGCTTGTTCCATGTAACGGAAATCTGTGACTAAGACAGCATCGGTATTAGATATGAGAAGAGCACCTGATGAACCAGTGAAGCCTGAAACGTATCTTCTATTTTTAGGGCTCATAATCAAAAGCCCATCAAGTTCTTCTGTCATGATAGCTTTACGTAAGTTCGCTATTTTCGTCATGTATTATTTTCTCCCTTCATTTTCTATCTTTTCGATCATGCCAAGGGTGGCTAATCGATACCCATCTATGCCAAATCCTACGATTTGACCAGCACAAACCGGGGCTAACATAGAATGGTGACGGAATGTTTCTCTTTGGTGGACATTCGAAATGTGCACTTCTATGACCGGAATATTGATAGAACTGATCGCATCTCTAAGCGCAATACTTGTATGCGTATAAGCTGCAGGATTGAATAAGATTCCGGCAGCATTATCTTCTGCCATTTGGATACGATCCACTAAATCCCCTTCATGATTGGATTGATAATCTTCCACTTCATATCCTTTTTCCCACGCTGTATCCTTTACTAAACGGACAACATCTTTGAGAGTCTTACGACCATAAGTCTCCGGCTCCCTCTTTCCGAGCATATTCAAGTTAGGACCATTCAATAATATCAGTCGTTTCATCCCCATTCGGTCATCCCACCATTAACTAAATTCTCATACATTTCAAGTTTATCATACTCCGCCTTCTTTTGAATACGAATTCGCTGCGTCGTTGAATTCCCTGTATTCGTAGGAGATGGAATATCCGATAAAGACTCCGTATAAAATGAACAAACAACCACTCGTCACCCATGTGTCACTATTCAACTCCAGAAAGGAAGGTATGGCAGGAAAAATAGGACGTAACACAAAAAAGATGATTCCCCATAAACTTAAACCGAAAAACAAGCCCGGCCATATCCCATTCTTATTTTTCAACAAAATATAGTAGAGGATCGCGATTAACAGTGATAATAAGCCCACTAAAAGAATCGCCAATATTTCAGCAAGCCATGTACCGGTCCATTCTGTTTGTAAAAACGATCGGAACATGAATGATGCTGCTGTCAATTCAGTAAAATTAAAATAATATGCGACAGCACCGACACCACTCCATAGGATACCTCCAAAAAAACCCGTTATCATTGCTTTTAAAAAAACGCTTTGTTGTGGTTCTTGCTTATTTTGTTGTTTAGGCTTGTCTGCCATGATAATCACCTCACAGATTATCTTTTACCAACTTGCAAAAATCATGCCTCCCTCGACAATTTAAACGCTAGTGATAAGTGCGGATTTCAGGTAAAATAGAAGATATAAAAGAGCATTGGTTGGTTTAGGACATACAATAAAAAGGAACCGTTTTTTACTGAATAGCTGAATGGATATCTACCAGTTGTAAAATCAAAACGGCATCTCATGCCACCAACTCATAGTCTTGAATAATTCCGGTTGAATAGGAGACAATTTTAATAGAGCTTCCAGCCAATGGGCCCACTTTTCTTCAAAATCATCTTTATACACAAGTACTGTCAGAATAATGTTCAAGAGGGGCAGAAAGTGGGTAAACTATTGATATAGAAGAAAAAATGAATTGTGGAAGATACTTAAGAAGGGAGGAATACAAATGCGGAACTGGATGACACCTATCATGTATACCTTGATGGGCCTCGCTGTGTTTTATGTAGGTTTTCAGTTGATTACCAATACCTCCAGCTTCCTGACTTCCATTGTGATCATGATCGGATTTGCAGTGCTGGTATATGGTGCTATATACTTTCTTTTCCTTCGGAACCGGGGCTTTGGCGGTGGTGGGAATAAGAACGAAATGAAAAAATACAAACAAGCAGTCAAACAATCCAAACAGAAATATAAGCAGCCTACCCCGACAATTAAAAAAAGTAACATAGCTAAAACAGCCGTGAAATCTTCACCTCTAGGAAGAAAGCCCCGCAAACGGTCCAGCGCCAGTCACCTCCGTGTGATTGAGGGCCACAAAAACAAAGACAAAAATCGAGCCTCATTTTAAAGGCTCGATTTTTTTAATGCTTCCAACGCTTCAAAAACGTTCTAGCTCGATCATTTCCTATATTCATGATTCGTTCCTTTTCTTCTTCGCTCATATTAAAGTTCGTTACTTCCACCTCTTCCATAGGTATGAAGATGACGTCCTTACTCGTTTTAGGAGAGATGTGCCTGGCGTCGTGGGCCTGCTGCATCGTTTTAAACAAGGCATGAAACATGGCAATGGCATTTGTAATTTTACGCTCAGGAAGGCGTTCAGGACGGTCCGTCAACTTCATACCTATAATCGGACGCTTCCGTACTCCACTTTTACCTTCCCAGAGCCATATCGGAAAGTTACTGAGCACTCCTCCATCGACGATAACAGACTTCCCTTTTTTTCCGTGAATCTTTACAGGTATGAAAAAATAAGGAAGGCCTGAACTCATCCGTACCGCCTTCGCTACCGAAAAAGTAGCTGGATCAATTCCATACACCTTTTTCAAATCATCAGGAATGACGACCATTCGACCGAGAGTCAAATCAGAACAAATGACCTTCAATGAACCTGGAGGGATATGAGCAAACGTTCGAACTCCTTTTTCCTGGAGCCATTCTTCCAATACACACTCAAGCTTATTTCCTTTATACAACCCGAGTTTAAAATAAAGCAGCAGCCATTTTGTAAATGGAAACAAACGATCCGTTATCGGAACGTCAACCAATTCATCAAATGAAATGTCTTTGATTTTCTCTTTCAATTCCTTAGCGGAGTAACCGGCAATTGTCAAACTCGCTAGAATAGCACCGGCAGACGTACCTGCAATTCTTTCGAATGTATACCCTTGTTCCTGCAATTCTTCCAGTGCACCAATGAAAGCAAGTGCCTTCATTCCTCCACCAGAAAAAACACCATCGACTTGCATTTACCCCACCCCCACCTTTATTAAGTATAAAAACGATATGAATAGTTTAGAACAAAAACAAAAGACGCATAATTTATATGCGTCTTTAATCTTGTTCGTTCTGAACTTCGTTATTTCGTTGGACAACCCTTAATTCGTCCACTCTTTCCGGCTTTTCATCGAAATATTGGACCAAATCCCCAATCCGATCAATAGAATTCCAACTTAAGTGATGTTCGATACCTTCCACATCATCATAAATATTTTCATGATCCACGCCTATGATTTCTAAAAACTGTTCCAGGAGTTCATGACGGTATACGAGTCGTTTCCCCACCTTCTTCCCCTTCGGTGTGAGAATCAACCCTCTGTACTTTTCATAGTTCAAATATTGATCCCTATCTAGCTTCTGGACCATTTTCGTTACAGAGGAGGGGTGAACTTGAAGATTTTCAGCAATATCAGAGACCCTCGCATACCCTTTATCTTCAATAAGCATATAAATTTGTTCAATATAATCTTCCATACTTGGCGTTGGCATGATAAACCCCCAATAACCATTCTTATGTAGGTGTTTCATAAGAATGATACACTAGTTTTCACTCCGTGACAAGAAAACGCCATGGAAAGAAATGCAACAAGCGGTCCCTGGAACCGCTTGTTATCACTTACAACCCACATTTCAACTGGGCATTACAGTTGGTACATGTATTACATCCGCCTATATCTTCTACGGTACCTTTACGACAGACCGGGCAGGTGTCGCCTACCTCCGAACCGATGGTCACTTTCGTCTTACCTAACTCATGAACGGTATCCATAAGGACTACACGTGGTCCTTTGTCTTCTTCAAACTGCAATTCAGTCTGTTCACCGGTGAAATCATTTTCTTCAGCTTTAAGCGTAAGGACCTGACTGTCACGGCTTCCATCCACATATACCGTTCCACCTTTGGCTCCACCACGGTACAGCCTTTGATAAACTTCTTCCACCTGTTCGACAGAATAACCCCGAGGAGCGTTGACCGTTTTTGAAATCGAGCTGTCGACCCAGCGTTGGATGATACATTGGGTATCAGCATGGGCTTCAGGGCTCATCGTCATAGCTGTAACAAACCATTCTGGGAGATTATCCGGGTCTTGATCAGGGTTTCTCTCTAAATACTCTTTCACAATATCTGCTTTCACTTCGATGAACTTGCCTAAGCGTCCACTTCTGTAGTAAGAGAACGAGAAGTACGGTTCCAAACCTGTACTTACCCCGACCATTGTTCCTGTACTTCCCGTCGGTGCTACAGTCAACAGATGTGAATTTCGGATTCCGTGCTCCATAACTCCTTCACGAATATCTTCCGGCATATCTTTCATATACCCTGTGTTGATGAATTTTTTCCGTAATTCTAGAGTTTCCTCTTCGTTTTCTCCTTCCAGGAAAGGAAAACTCCCTTTTTCTTTAGCCAGTTCAATGGATGCCCGGTAAGCAGTCGCAGCGATCGTTTCAAAGATTTCATCAACCAACTGATTGCCTTGTTTGGATCCATATTCAGTTTCACAATAAATCAACAAATCATGCAGCCCCATTACCCCTAGGCCAACACGTCGTTCTCCTAATGCCTGGACCTTATTTTCTTCCAGGAAATAAGGAGTAGCATCGATCACATTATCCTGCATACGTACACCCGTTTGAACGGTGCGCTTCAGTTTTTCGAAGTCAACCGTTTTATTCTCTTTATCCGCCACTGCAGCTAAATTAACCGCAGCCAGGTTGCATACTGAATATGGGGCAAGAGGCTGTTCACCACAAGGATTGGTAGCCACTACTTTTTGACCGTATGCAGTAGCATTCGTTTTTTCATTTGCATTATCAATGAAGAAAATTCCCGGCTCAGCAGAATAGGTCGCACAAATGTTAATTAAATTCCAAAGCTCTTTTGCTTTGACGGTGCGGTAAGTCCGAATACCAAAACCTCTTTTTTCCCACTCACGAACGTCTCCACTCGCCTGCCATTCGTCGTTATAAGTATCCATTTCCTCAGAAGAATAGTTTTCTACATCCGGGAACCTTAAATCGTATTCATCATCATTCTCTACAGCATCCATGAACTCTTTTGTGATGCAGACAGAGATGTTTGCGCCGGTAAGAAAATCAGGGTTATGAACCGTATATGTGCCTCCGGTATGGAGTTTTTCTTCCGCTTCTAATATTCCCTGTTCAGTGAAGCCACCCATTCCCGGCATGTGTTTATAATTGAGGATTCCCTGGTACAGATCCTTCTCAGTTTCAGTAAGAGGTGTGAATTTAAGTTTATCTTTAGCCAGCTGTTTGATTTGTTCATCTTCGGTATTTTCGATCAAGAAACGGAGGATTCTGGGATTTTGCATTTTCGATATGATGAACTCAAGGATATCGGGATGCCAGTCTGCCAGCATAATCATTTGCGCACCACGTCTTGATCCACCTTGTTCAACTAAGTGAGTCAGTTTAGCAATGTCATCCAACCAGGATACAGACCCTGATGATTTTCCGTTGACACCACGAGCTAACGTATTGCGAGGGCGTAGTGTCGATCCATTCGTGCCGACGCCTCCCCCACGTGACATGATTTCCATCACCTGTTTTCGGTGATCTGATATCCCTTCACGTGAATCCTGGATATATGGCATGACGTAACAGTTGAAATAGGTCACATCCGTCTGTGAACCTGCACCGTACAAAACTCTTCCAGCCGGTATGAAATTCAATGTGGAGAGTTCTTCGTAAAATTCTTCGAAACTCTTCTGCTTCTTCTCAGGATCCACTTCAACTTCTGCCAGTCCTGTTGCATTACGAAGGGCAATCTGCTCATAAAAAACTTCAAGAGGTTTATCAATAGTATCTAAATTCCGAGTGATCAATCCTGTAGTTCTTTCCTCTTCACGATCAAGGACATTCAAAAATTCATCTTCTACTTTTACGACTGCCTGATGCTTTTCCCAATCCATCTCATGAATGAAGCCAAACCCTCTTGCTGGAAATTTAGGATCATCTTTGACTGTCAATACTACAAAGTCGCCTTTAGACAATGTCAGCTTTTCCGTATCTTTAAAAGCATAGCGGTCAAGCATAACCAGCCTTGAAACTCCTTTGTGTGTAATGGTCATTTCAGGAGTAATTTCATGTACTTGTGGGAATTGACGTATGTCTCTATTCAACCGTTCCACGTTGATCTTTGTATGAACGTCATCCGTCTTTGTTATCTGCATCTTGTAACCTCTCCCCTTAATAGAATCCATACTGCTGTTTCAATATGTTGTATTAGTAACATACCACATATACAAAATATTAATCAATATATTGTGTTATTTATATTTTATTTTTCTATATATAGTGTTTTTGAACGAATGTGTTGAAATTTGTCAATCAGATAATTGTATGTAAATCAGAGAAACACAGAGGTATATAAAGGAAATAATACGTTATACACTCTCTTTGACCAATTTCATCTGTTGCAAATCGGAGAACTTTTCATAGGTTTCTATGATGGAATTTGTAACCTATGGAAAGAAAAATTTTTTTTGAAAACGAAGCGATTCCCTCCTATAATAGATAGAGGAAAAGAGAAATGGGGGGACAATCATGGACTTATGGATCTTAATCGCGGCGGTCGCTGTCTTGATCGCGTTCGGTTTGTATAGATTCTTCAAAGCAAGAAAAGTACTGACAACTCTGACAGAAGACGAATTCCGTCAAGGGTATCGAAAAGCTCAACTGATTGATGTACGTGAACCGAATGAATTTGAAGGCGGTCACATTTTAGGGGCTCGAAATATACCTCTTTCACAAATGCGCAACCGCTTAATAGAAATTCGTAAAGACAAGCCCGTGTATCTGTATTGTCAAAACGCTACCCGCTCCACGAGAGCCGCAATGATGCTCCATAAAAAAGGATATGAAGACTTGAATATTCTTAATGGAGGATTCAAGAAGTGGACAGGCAAAATTAAATCCAAGAAATAATAAAAAGCCGGACGGTGATATGCGACAGCATCCGTTCGGCTTTTTATTTACGACAATTATTTGAAAAATTAGACAATTTTTATTAATATTGTATTTATTAGAAAAAGGAGGTCTTTGATGGCGAAATACATAGCTATGCGATTGTTTTATTTAATCCTCACTGTATTTATGATTGCCTCTGTCACATTCTTTTTGATGAAAATGCTTCCAGGTACACCTCTTACAGCAGCGGATAAGCTCTCAGAGGAACAACAAGCGATTGTTCTGAATAAGTATCACCTTAACGACCCGGTCCCTGTACAATATGTCCGGTATATGAGTGATTTAGCCACAGGGGACTTAGGAGTATCATTTCAATTTGATAACCGGGCAGTTACGTCCATTATCAGCGAACGGATAGGGCCGTCGGTTCAGATTGGAACGCAGGCACTGGTTTTAGGTACAATTATCGGACTTGCTCTCGGGATGATATCAGCTATCTTTCACAATAGTGCGCTGGACACTTCATCTACCATATTCGCCGTATTCGGCCAATCGATTCCAGGATTTATTTTTGCTGGTTTACTTCAATATTTCCTCGGAGTCCAACTAGGCTGGTTTCCAGTAGCCATGTGGGGGACCTTTGCTCACACTGTTCTTCCTACGTTAGCGTTAGCTATTTTCCCAATGGCCATAACAGCCAGGTTTATGCGTACGGAGATGCTCGAAGTCTTGGGGTCTGACTACATCACCACAGCAAGAGCAAAAGGATTGAATCGTTCCATTATCATATTCAAACATACATTTAAGAACTCCTTGATTCCTGTAATTACTGTCCTTGGCCCACTAGCTGTCGGGCTGATGACCGGAACGTTTGTCATTGAAACGATCTTCGCCGTTCCTGGAATTGGTGATCAATTTGTCAAATCAATCAGTACAAATGACTTCCCTATCATAATGGCTACTACACTGATACTCTCTGTAGCTTTTGTAACTATGATATTGATTATTGATTTATTATACAGCTGGATAGACCCTAGAATCCGCCTGCATTAAACAGGATTTGTCTGCAGTTTTTTATACGAAGCTCAGTTAAATTCCGGTGTTATTTTGACTTGATAACCAAAAGAGCCGAAGCCTTTGATAAATGGCTTCGGCTCTTTTGATATTATTCTTTGCTATAACTAAGGACCGGTTTACGAGCAGCAAGCGTTTCATCCATACGACTGACTATTGTCGTGTGAGGTGCTTCCTGAACGATTTCCGGATCTTCTTTCGCTTCATTGGAAATCTGAATCATTGCATCTACAAACGCATCCAAAGTTTCTTTCGATTCCGTTTCAGTAGGCTCGATCATCAATGCTTCCTCTACGTTGATAGGGAAGTAAATCGTAGGCGGATGATAACCGAAATCCAACAGACGTTTAGCCATGTCTAATGTACGGACGCCTAACTTCTTCTGTCGTTTACCTGAGAGAATGAATTCATGCTTACAATGACGATCGAATGGGAGATCAAACTCTTCTTGAAGTCTTCTCATCATATAGTTTGCATTGATTACAGCGTATTCACTGACTTTTTTCAAACCTTCGTGGCCCATTGTACGAATGTACGTATAGGCACGAACATTGATTCCGAAGTTTCCATAATAAGGTTTGACGCGACCGATCGATTTTGGTCGATCATAATCAAAAACGTAAAGGTCGTCCTTCTTCTTCAATAATGGCTTGGGCAAGTATGGTTCGAACTCAGCGGTTACACCGACCGGCCCGGATCCAGGACCTCCACCGCCATGGGGACCGGTGAATGTTTTGTGTAGATTCAAGTGAACGACATCAAAGCCCATATCTCCAGGTCTGGCATACCCGAGTATAGCGTTAAGGTTGGCTCCATCATAGTAAAGCTTCCCTCCTGCATCGTGAACAATAGCTGCCATCTCTTCAATGTCTTCTTCAAACAAACCTAGCGTATTAGGGTTTGTAAGCATCAAAGCCGCCGTCTGTTCGTCAACTACACGTTTCAAATCCTCCAAATCCACTAATCCGCGCTCGTCTGACTTTACCGTCACAGCTTCAAAGCCGGCAACTGTAGCAGAAGCCGGGTTCGTTCCATGGGCAGAGTCCGGCACGATCACTTTCGTTCGATTATAATCCCCGTTTGCTTCATGGTAAGCACGGATCATCATTAACCCTGTCCACTCCCCATGCGCTCCGGCAGCTGGTTGCAAAGTCACCGTATCCATGCCGGTAATCGCTCCCAGAGACTCTTGCAAGTCATACATCAAATGCAGTGCGCCCTGGACCGTTTCAGGAGATTGGTAAGGGTGAATATGACTGAACCCGGTCAAACGGGCTATATCTTCGTTCATTTTAGGATTGTACTTCATAGTGCAAGATCCCAATGGATAGAAACCGGAGTCCACCCCATGGTTCCGTTTAGATAACGCCGTATAATGACGCATGATTTGTAATTCACTGACTTCCGGGAGTTCCGGGTCATTCGAACGGACATACTTTTCACCGATCATATCGTCGATATCCGCTTCTGGTACATCAAAATCAGGCAGACTGAACCCGGTCCGCGTTTCCTGGCTTAGTTCAAAAATGAGTGGAAAATCTTTATTGGCCATGGATATCCCCCAATTCCTTAACAAAATCATCAATCTCATCTTTCGTTCTGACCTCAGTGACTGCGATAAGCATATGACCATCCAGTTTTTCATCAGTCATAGATAAATCATATCCTCCGATGAACCCTTTCTGTAAAAGCTTTTGATTTACTTCCGTCACATTTTGTCCAACATTAACGACAAGCTCATTGAAGAACGGTCCTTCATAGGCAACTTTCATGCCACGGGCTTGTAATTGCTTTTTCATATATGCAGCTTTTTGAATGTTCATCCAGGACATCTTCTTAAGTCCTTGTTTTCCAAGGGATGACATGGCCACTGATGATGCCAATGCATTCAATGCTTGGTTGGAACAAATATTGGAAGTGGCTTTATCACGCCGGATATGCTGCTCGCGAGCTTGAAGAGTCAGTACAAAACCTCTACGCCCCTCTTCATCGACCGTCTGCCCCACTAGTCGACCCGGAACCTTCCGCATCAATTTTTTTGTAGTGGCAAAGTACCCACAGTGCGGCCCACCAAACTGAGCAGGGATACCAAATACCTGAGCATCGCCGACGACAATATCAGCACCAAATTCACCAGGAGGAGTCAGGTACCCTAATGCAAGGGGATTACTTGATGTAATGAGCATCGTTTTCTTTTGTGTATCCACAATTTCCCGCACCTTAGCCAAAGGTTCAATTTGACCGAAAAAGTTAGGATATTGTACGACTACCCCAGCTGTATTTTCATCAATTTCTCTCTCTAATTGATCTAAATCAGTGAGACCATTTTTATGATCGATTTCTACAACTTCTACACCCGGACCCTTGGCATAAGAATGGATGACCGCTAAGGATTCTGGATGAATGGCTTTTGAAACCAAAACTTTCTTTTTCTTCGTCTGACCTGCAGACAAGTTGACCGCTTCCGCTAAGGCTGTCCCACCATCGTACATGGACGAGTTGGCGACATCCATACTGGTGAGTTCACAAATCATCGTTTGAAATTCAAAAATCGCCTGTAACTCTCCTTGGGAAATTTCCGGCTGATACGGCGTATAGGCTGTATAAAATTCAGAACGTGAGATGACATGGTCCACAATGGAAGGAATGTAATGATCATATACACCCGCACCTAAAAATGAAGTGTGCGATTTCAGTGTTACATTTTGGTCCGCAAGCTGCGTCAATTCTTTCGTCAGCTGGTATTCATTCCTCGGTGGTTTGATATCAAGTTCACCTTTGAATCTTATGTTCTCCGGAATATCTGCAAAAAGTTCCTCTGATGTTTGAACACCGATGCGGTCAAGCATTTCTTTCTTGTCACTATCGGTCATTGGCAAGTAACGAAATTCCATCCGTATATCCCCCTTGAATCTGTTATCGTTTATAAAAAGGTGTAGATACCACTTTTGCTTTCAGCTTTCTTTTACGGACCTGAACAGTCACCTCTGTCCCCTCTTTGGTATAGGGTTCATCCAACAAGGCCAGCCCAACATTTTTACCGAGGGATGGTGATTGTGTACCGGTGGTTACAAAGCCGATCACCTTTTCCCCGTCCAGGACTTCGTAATGGGTGCGAGGAATTCCCTTATCCAGCATTTCTATACCGACAAGCTTTCTCTCTGGTCCTTCTTCTTTCTGTTTTTTAAGTACTTCCTTACCGATGAAGTCTTCTTCTTTATTAACTTTCACTGCAAAGTTAAGCCCTGCCTCAATCGGAGTGATATCTTTGCTGAGCTCCTGACCGTACAGCGCCAAGTTCGCTTCAAAACGCAAAGTATCACGAGCTCCAAGCCCCACAGGCATAACACCAGACGATTCGCCCGCTTCTAATACCATCTGCCACAAGTCTGCACCTGACGAGCTAGGAAGGTAGATTTCAAAACCATCTTCTCCTGTGTAACCTGTGCGTGACACAATCGCTTTTCCTTCTACCCCGCGGAAAGCCACGTCTTGTTCAAAACGAAAGAATTTAATAGAAGATAGATCGGTGTCTGTTAAGGTTTGTAAAATTTCTTCAGCTTTGGGGCCCTGTAGTGCCAGCTGGACATATTCATCTGAGACATCCGTTATTACAACGTCACCTTCTTGATGGTCTTTCAGCCACTGGTAGTCTTTTTCTCTGTTGGCTGCGTTAACGACCAACAAATAACGATTTTCTGCCAATTGGTACACAATCAAATCATCTACCGTCCCACCATCTTCATAACACATGATTGTGTATTGAGCTTTTCCAGGTTCTAACTTGGATGCATCATTTGTGAGCATTTTTTGCAGAAAGTCTAAACTGTCCTTTCCTTCAATAAGAATTTCCCCCATATGGGAAACGTCGAAGAGGCCGGCTTTCGTTCGTGTTGCCGCATGCTCTTCCTTAATACTCGAAAAATGAACAGGCAAATCCCATCCGCCAAAATCAATGGTTTTTGCTCCTAGTTTTTTGTACTCTTCATAAAGTGGTGTACGTTTTATTTCTGCCATCCCAATCACTCCCTAAAGACTTAAAATAAACACAAAAAAGAGACTCCATCGTTATTACCGGGAGTCTCTGTCCATTCACCAGAAAGTTTCACGACTTCAAGCTTCCTTCTATATCTGCCGCTTGCTTCTTGGGTGGTTTACCATCGTAGTAAACTCTCTCCAGAGTCGCGTCCTACAGGGGTTCTTTTGCCTGAGAGATTCACAATCGATGCTTGCTCCTTCGGCGCTACAAGTGTAGTCTCTCCCCCTGTAGTCATTCGCTTTGGTATTTTATTAGATTTAGTAGGGCATACTATTCTGTAACGTATGGATACACTTCTTATCAGTCTTGTCCATTATATCAAGAATATCTGTCAAAGAACATGGAAATTCTGCAATTATTCTCAATCTTTTTACATTGTTTCAAATTAGATGGAGGCTTATGAAAATGATCGAGATTCAAAAGGACCAATCATTCATCCAAACTTTGACCAATCATTTAGACCATCCTGACAAACTTACAAATTGGGATGGGTTTAAGCTTGCATATCAAGCTGCAACTTTCACCACTATCCCTCAATTCGATGGACTGCTGGCTCTCGACCACCTCCCCCACGTCGATTTTTTAGAACATCAGGTGGATGCGGCCAATAAAGTTGTCCACCAGATGAACGGTCGTGCCATTCTCGCAGATGAAGTCGGTTTAGGTAAGACATTAGAAGCCGGATTAATTTTAAAAGAATATATGATAAGAGGGATCGCTAAAAAAATTTTGATTTTGACACCTGCATCTCTTGTTAACCAATGGGTGCAGGAGCTGAATGAGAAGTTTTATATTCAAGCTGCATCTCCGAGAAAAAAACAAGCTGCTTGGAAGGATTGGGACGTAACCGTTACTTCCATTGATATGGCGAAAAGGGAACTTCATCGTGAGGAAATTCTCTCCATTCCATATGACCTGATCATTATTGATGAAGCACATAAATTGAAGAATCACCAGACAAAAAACTATCAATTTGTGCAATCTTTGAAAAAAACCTACTGCTTGTTACTGACAGCTACTCCGATTCAAAACAAATTAAGCGATCTTTTCAACTTAATATCCATCCTGAAACCTGGGTACCTTGGAAATTTGACCGACTTTAAAAAGAAATATCAAACACATGCGAAAAACAACGGGAACATCGAGCACATTCACTCCCTGGTCGGTAAGATGATGATACGAAATAGAAGGAAAGATACCGGACTGGACGCTTCCAAACGAGAGGTGGTCAATGAAAGGCTGACATTCACCGAGGAAGAAGCCGCTTTGTATCAAGAGCTTGAAACTCTGAAACGTAATCACCCTTCTTTCACTTGGCTCACACTGGCTAAAGAGCTCTGTTCATCGAGAGAAGCGTGTTACATGTCACTGAAACAAATGAAGAGTAATGCAGAATCTGAATCTGAAAATATTTATGACTACTTCATTGAAAAGATCGGACAATTACCTCATCATGTCAAAGCTAAAAGAATGGCTGAAATCATTGAGCAGTCCGGTGAAAAGTTTATCGTCTTCACTGAATACAGGGCGACACAGTTTTATTTGCAGTGGTATTTACAACAGCACGGCATTTCATCTGTCCCATTCAGTGGTAAATTCAACAAAAGCAAAAGGGATTGGATGAAGCAGCTATTCAAAAATAAAGCACAAGTCATGATCGCAACCGAAGCTGGCGGCGAAGGGATCAATTTACAATTTTGTCACCAGATGATTAATTATGACCTACCTTGGAATCCAATGCGCCTAGAGCAGAGAATCGGAAGGATCCATCGTTTCGGCCAAGAAAAGAACGTAAAAATATATAATTTTGCCATTGAAAATACAATCGAGGACCACATCATGAAAATGCTCTACGAAAAGATAGAAATATTCAAAAATGCCGTCGGTGATCTTGACCTTATACTTGAACAAATACCCGGCGGATCCTTTGATCAACAAGTACAATCGATCATGAGTCAATCTGAAAGCCAGGGAGAAATAGAAATAAAGATGAACAACTTGGTCAGTTATGTCGAATACTCCATCAACGAACGGAGGGAATCCAGTTGAATACAAAACCTCATTTCGATTTCCTTCGTCAGTTTTTCAATTCTTATGAATGTCCAGTTATTGAAGAAAGTTCTCATCACTTGAAAGTACAACTGACAAGCCAAATGGACGAGGAAATTATGAACCGGCCATTTTATTGGCATTATATGAAAAAAATGAATCGACCGGGTGACCCCATGCGATTGACTTTCACTCATACAGATCACGCTCAGGATGGGGGGATCTTTTTGCATGCCGGAACACCAAAGCTTCACACCATTTATCAGACGGCTATGGAAAAGGGGAAAACAGCCCGTTTATACGAAGTCATTCAACAGCCCATTCAAAATGGAGCTCTGACTCCCTGGCTTGTTATCAACCTCCTTTTGCATTACCGCGGCAAGCAGACGAAAGATGAACCCTTATCTTTCGGCTTGAACTTAATCCATGGAACATTGATCAAAGGGATGATGGAATGTTTAGATGGTCATGATTTTGACAGGAAAGTGTCCGACTATTGCTTCCCAATGACTCCAGTCATTAATCTTAAAAGTGCATATTCAAGAATTGAAAAATTTGTTGAGAACTACACAACGACATTGGATGATAGCTGGATCAAAGATTCCCTTCACCAATTAGAAGAAGAGAAAAGCCTTCTTGACTCTTTTTATGCTTCAGAAGATATCGGTCTGGATCAGTTCACCCAAGAAAGAGAACAGCTGGATACAAGGTATCGGCCACGATTCTCTATTGAAGTAATCAATGGCGGAATTTTTTACATGTCCCAGCAGACCAGTCAGCATCTTTTAATGAAAAAACAGCCGTAACCAAATGGTTACGGCTGTTAAGCTTTTTTAGCTATTGCCTGTCTTCATTTTCTTTTTGAACATTTTCAATGCGAATGGTACCATACCGAACCAATAACTCGAGGATTTTTTTGATGGTTTTGAAGCTTTTCTCTCTTCTTTCTCTTTCTTGGATAAGTGCATATACTTCACCATTTCTTCAGTCAAAAACTTCACATAATCATTTCGATTCATGGAATCCCCTCTTTTAATAGCTGATGACAATAGTATGGTCAATGCAGACTTATTTTAGACATGCGATGATGTCATCTGCCACCTCTGAAGGTGTGTGGTGATCAACTTGTATGATATGGTCAGCAATTGATTCATACATCGAGAGGCGGCCCTCAAACCGCTCCTTTTTTTCTGAGTAATCGCCTTTCCATAGTGGGCGGGTTGTATCTAATGACAACCTCTCGTTAATGGTCTCCCATGATGCTTTGAGATAGATTACTGTACCCTCAGATAATATCTGCCGATTTTTTTCAGACAGGATGACACCGCCTCCGGTAGATACGACCATGTTTGAATCAATATTTAACAACAAATTCGTTTCCAATTCACGAAAGTAATTTTCACCATGAATTTTAAATATTTCGGGAATGGACTTTTTTTCATTTTCTTCGATAGTCTCATCCATATCCATGTACACTATATTCATTCGCTCACTCAATAATTTTCCTACAGTGGACTTCCCACAGCCCATAAAACCAATTAGATAAATCATAAAAAAACCTCCATTCAAAACTTTTAAAAAAGAAGGGAATCCACGCATAATGTCGAATATGTAATCTTAGAGAAAAGAGGTGATATCTTTATTGAAATCGATAGCCACATTAGCTCGTGAGTATCTGATCGCAGCTATACAACAAACAGCTTCAGATATCCATTTCACCCCGTTTACGGACCATACCAACATCCACTTCAGAATCCACGGAAAAAGAATTTTTCACGCTTCACTTCCACTACCACTATATCAAAAACTTCTTGCTTATTTTAAGTTTATATCCGGGATGGATATCGGTGAAATGAAACGCCCTCAAAATGGAACCATAAAGCACCGGCTGCAGGACCAAACCTTCGATTTACGACTTTCTACACTTCCACTTACCGAATCTGAAAGCTTAGCCATCCGTGTTTTATCTCCGATGGACCAAACTCCACTTGATCAACTCTTTTTATTTCCATCACAAATCAAACGAATTGAAGGCTGGGTCCAGCACACTTCTGGCATGATACTATTTACCGGCCCAACCGGAAGTGGAAAAACAACTACCTTGTACGCTTTACTACAAGCATTAATGCAAAGAAAATCCTTTCAGGCCATTACATTGGAAGACCCCATTGAAAAGAACTTGAACCATATCATTCAGGTACAAGTAAATGAACGAGCAGGTGTCACCTATGATGCAGGCTTGAAAGCTGCTTTAAGACATGATCCCGACCTCCTTATGGTCGGAGAAATACGGGATCAGGCAACCGCTCAATTTGCATTCCGAGCGGCGTTAAGCGGACACTTGGTAATCAGTACAATTCATGCTAAAGATGCTTTTGGCACTATCCGCCGTCTGAAAGAGATGGAAATTCCTCAAGCTGACCTTGAACAAACTCTGATCGCCATAGCATCCCAGCAACTCATTCCTTTAAATACCAGCGGCTTACTACCAAAGAGGGCAGCTATTCTCGAACTGCTTGATGGACCCCTATTACAGCAAGCGGCCAAAGATCATCCCCCGTACAACCACACCCGCTTTCATTCTTTTTCTGACCTGAGGAGGAAAGCATATGCTCTCGGTTTTATCTCAACTGATGAAGTACTCCATACTTCGTGAAAAGCAACTCCCAACTAACCTTCAAATAACCTTTTTCCACCGTTTGTCACATATCTTGCAAAAAGGCTACCCTTTATTAGACGGGCTGAAAATGATTGGCTGGGACGAATCGTTAAGGTATGTCGCTGATGAGCTGACTCGTCATCTGACCAAGGGAGAGACAATCGACAACGCCTTCAGAAAAGTGAATTTTTCCCCCCTAGTGATTAATTTCTTATATTTCGGAAGAATCCACCACGATTTGCCAGCCATGTTTTTAAAGTGTGAAAAATTATTGAGAATGAGAAGAGATTACAAAAAGAAGCTTGCTTCAGTACTCCGCTACCCCGTGTTTTTATTTCTGTTCATCTTCCTTGCTTTCACAATCATAAAAAAAACCGTTCTACCTAATTTCATTCTTTTGTTCAATGATCAACACTCTTCGCTCTGGCTTCTAATAGGCCTCAATTATTTCATCAACGGATTATTCTTATTAACCACACTACTCGCCTCCCTCCTACTCCTATACAAACTAGCCTTTCCTAAAATCTCTACACAAAAGAGATTGTATCTACACGAAAATGTGCCTCTGCAAAGAACATACCAATCCTACTTCTTATCCTATTTATTCACCACACATCTCCACTCTTTATTGACTGCAGGATTGACGTTGAAACAATCATTGGAAGTGATGCAGCAGAATAACAAATACGGGACCTTGTCGGTGTATAGCAAAAAGATACTGATTGAATTGGAGTCAGGCAAAAGCATGAGTCAAGCGATTCATACATGTCCCCTGTTCAGAAAAGAATTGACCGACCTCTTCCATCAATCCCTTGACCTTCATTCCCTGCAGGATGAGTTGGAGATGTTGACCGATTTTCTCATGGACTATGTACAAGAAAAAATCAACAAGTGGATACAATGGATTCAACCATTGTTTTTTATTGTCATCGCTCTCATTGTCCTAAGTATATACGCTTCGATTATGCTTCCCCTCTATCAATGGATGAGTGAAATTTAATCCCAAGGAGTTTCAATAATGACAAACCAAAAAGGATTTACCTTAATTGAAATGTTGATCGTCCTATTGGTCATCTCTGTACTTTTGATCATCACGATACCTAATTTGACCCAGCATAACGAGAGTGTAAGAGAGAAAGGTTGTGAAGCTTTAACAGTAACTACTCAAGCTCAGGTTGAGTCTTATTATCTTGAGAACAACTCTTTCCCTACAGTTACAGAACTTTTGAACGGGGGCTACATTAAAACCTCCACCTGCCCTAACGGAGATACCATTAATGTGGATACCCAAACAGGAGTCGTCTCTAGTCAAACACCTCCGGCACCTTAAAATGAAGGCAGAGGATGGTTTTACAATGGTAGAATTGCTTATTGTGTTAACAGTCTGGTCAGTATTGATGGCTTGTTTGATACCTATCCATCACCGCACATTTGACACCATACAAACAGAATCAGTACTTAAGCAGCTTGAAGACGATGTTTTACTTATACAACAGTTGACGATGCAGAATCACCTTTATCATCAAATCATGTTCCAACCAAGCAAAAACCAATATATCCTATACGACACCAAAAATAAAAATGCAGTTTCAATAAGGAAACTCCCCAAAAATTGGAGGATGGAAATGTTAACATTGGATGCTACCATACGTTTCAATTCAAGGGGGATGATTACAAATCCAGGGACAATGAGAATCTTTTCACCAAACCATACGTATAAAGTCACCTTCCCATTCGGTATCAGCAGGCTGAACATTGAGAAACAATAAAGGCTTTACATTCATCGAAGCACTCTTCTCCTTTTCCATAATAATCATTGTGACGCTATCCATCTTCCCCACCTTACTGAAGGTTTACCTCTTCATGGATGACCTGTCAGCAGAACGTTCTATGGCTTCCACACTTCATGATGAACTGCAATATGTAAGCCAAAATGATGTAGACCTTCCTGTTGAAATGAAAAAAAGTTCGCCTTCTCCCACCTTGTATACGTTTATCCAAGAAGACTCCTATATAAAAGGATGCGCAGAGCTATTGTACCCCTATCTTTCTGAAGTGGAGATATGTATGTATGCCGTCAAACAGTAAAGGCTTTACCCTATCAGAAACACTCATCACATTATCCATGACCCTGATTATCCTCAGTTTATCGCACCCTCTCCTGGTTTCCCTGCAACTTCCACGTTATGAACAAGAATTAGAAGTAAGACAGTTTTTCAGCTTTCTACAAGAAGAAGTCAATAACTCAAGAGACGTATACCAAACTACCAATACACTCATTATTGTTGATGCCTTGAACCGGACAACATCAATTGAAAAATACCGCGGAATGGTCAGGAGGCGTGTGAACGGTAGTGGTCATGAAGAATTGTTGAATGAAGTAGAAGTTTTAGAAATTGCTGAAATGGATCACTTCTTTATAATATCGGTGACAATGAAAGGAGGGGTGGTGTATCAAAAGCATTTACGCAAAGCTTTTGTTTTCCAATAAAGGGGTGATCTATCCCTGGTCGGGAATGCTCTCTATGCTGATGTTATACATCTTGTTATCCAGTATTGATCAATATCAAAATCACCTATTATTAACAGATACCTACAAAACATACTTGATTCGCCAAAACCTGTTCGATACAGCAGACCATGCCTTTCGAAAAGAACTGTTGAACAACCCACAAGCAGGAACCTCCTCACCTTTTTCTTTAACCACACCAGATGGGAGCGCAAGCACTCAATGTACTACGGAAAATGAAAGAGATTTGAAATGTGAGTGGGAAGTCGCACCTGCTCAAGGAACTTCCAAAACCTTATTTGCTTATTATAAGATCCAGAGCTCATCCCCATAAAAAATAACCGCTCCTTATCCTTAACCATAAGGAAATGGAGCGGTCATTCAATCGCGAAGTCAGCCATATTTAATCCCTCATTCTTTAGTAAGGATTATGAGATGTTTGCTGTGTATTCCATCCGGTTATCTGTAATGCTTCTCAGCCCTTCTAAGTTATATCCAATGACAAGTTTTTCACCATTGGTCAGAATTGGACGACGAAGCAGTTTCGGTTTTTCTATCACCAGATTAAGAAACTCATTCAATGAAAGTTCATTGACATCTATATCTAAAGCTTTATATTCCTTACTACGTTTAGCCAGAATCTCATCAATTCCTTGAGTCGTCAGAGCAAGGATGTCTTTCAACTCATCTGCAGAAGGTGTTTCACGGAACAAATGCTGTTCGTTAAAATCTACCCCTTGGCTTTTTAACCATGATTTAGTCCTACGGCATGATGTGCAACTCGGGTAACTATAGAATTTTAACTTATCCATGCTTAACTCTCCTCTATGATTTTTTTGTCTAATTTTGTTGTACAGTTATTGTATAACCTTTGTACAATATTCTAAACCTATTTCTTGAAAAAATCAAAGATTTTATTTTGAATTAAGAATAAATGTATAATCCCACCTTTTCTTCAGATACTTAAAAATAAGGAACAGACATTGATTTATTTACATTTACCTATTGGTCGTTTATAATATGAATGATAGTTTAACGATGAAGAAGGAGGGGGAAAAGCATGGATCGTATGTTTCGAGTGCTGGCCTTTTGGACAGGTATTTTCGCTGTCATGTTTTATACAGGCGATATGATGGAAGCGGCATTATTATCTTTAGTTCAAACGGCTTTTTTCCTTACTATTGGTTACCTTAAACTGTCTGAGCGTATGTATGTTTACATATTCTTCTCATACTTGACAGTTTTCATGATTGGATTTACGTATTATTCATCATTCATTTTAGTACCGAGTTTCGGTGGACACTAAAAAAATCCTGTTATCCACGAATGGATAACAGGATTTTTTTATATAATCAATCAAGTAAAGAAAGGATTTTCGTTTTTCTCTTCCTCTATGGTCGTCGGTAGTCCATGACCAGGGTAAATACGCATGTCATTTCGCAGGCTGAACAGCTGTTCCCTGATGCTTGTTTCTAACTGTTCCCGACTGCCTCCAGGCAGGTCAGTCCTTCCCATCCCTCTTTGAAACAGGGTATCTCCAGCAATGGTGAAGCGTTGATTCCTGAATACGAAGGAAACACTTCCCGGTGAATGTCCAGGGGTATGACGAACTTCAAACGTGAAATTCCCAATCTCCATTTGACCGATGGAGAAGAATCGATCAGCTGGGTTGGCAGTGATTTGACCGATTTGAAATAAACCAGAACCATTTTTGGATGGGTCATCAAGCCAATCCGCTTCAGCCTCGTGTAAATATACAGGTGCATCATAAGCTGACCGGACTTGATCAACAGCACCTATGTGATCGAAATGGGCATGTGTAAGTAAAACAGCTTTTACGTCCAGCTCTCTTTCCTCAAGAAAAGCTTGCAGCTTGTCGAAATCTCCCCCCGGATCGAAGACAAGGGCTTCTTTATTTTCATAAACAATATAAGCGTTTGTAGCCATAGGACCTAATGGCAGACGTGAAATTTTAATCAATGAGTAGACACCTCTTTGCAAATTTTATAAAATACGTATAGATTACTCGACATTTTCAGCGTTTTGCTATAAAATAAAAAAAGATTGAAAAGCGCTACATACAGTATAACATCCTCAATTGGGGGATGATAATAAAGAAAAGGGATATTGGGGGTGCTGAATATGGTAACAGCTATTATTCTTTTGTTCGTAGCAATTCTATGTGTCATTGCCGTTTTCCGTGAGATGAAAACTAAAAACTTCTTTGCCGTAATGTTTGCTGCAGTATCAGCATTGATGTTCGGATGGTTCTCCATCATGACGATTTATTCAAATTTATTCGGTTAATAAATCTATAAAAAGCTCGCTACTCTATAGTAGCGAGCTTTTTTATATGAATATTAAGAGCGGCTGCGGATTTCTTCTTCGGTTTCCAACAATTGTTTGTTTTTATTGAAAAAGAATCGGTACATCGCCAATGTCACAAACATGGCACTCAAGGATACGGAAGAAAAAATACTCAGAGAGATGACAAGCTGGTATTTGATAGCCATAACCGGTTCCACACCGCCTAATATAAGACCTGTCATCATTCCTGGGAGCTTAACGAGACCTATGGTTTTCAACTGGTCGATATTAGGGATGAGAGCTGCATTCAGCGTTCGTTGGACAATAAGGTGAGAGGCTTGTTTAGGTTCGGCCCCTAAAGAAAGGGCAGCCAGAAGGCGCCCGTTATTTTCTTTGAACTCGCTCTTCATCCTCTCAAGAGCCAGTCCCATTGCCACCATACTATTACCGATGATCATTCCACTCATAGGGATGACTTCTGATGGTCTGAACTGGACCATATCAGTAATCAACCACAAGCTGAGAACACTGATTTCCACAGCGATGAGCCCCACAAAAATGATAGGCCAGGCATATGGAAGTTCTTTCCCTTTCTGCCTTGCATGAAATGTAGCGACGATGATCATGATACTCACCATAATCGGGATACCGATCAAAGCAGGAAGGTCGAATAAATAAGTAAGAAGATAACCGATGGCAAATAATTGCAATGTACCTCTAATGGTAGACCATATGACACTTTTACTTAAGCCGAGTTGATAATAGTAGGAAAGTGTCAATGGAACGATAACGAATATGACCAGAAAGGCCAGCGATTGATTTGATATTTCAGGTGTCATAAGATCACATCCTTAATCATGTAAAAAGTCTGCCAGTAATTTTGTTTTTGGATTTTCGAGCATTTCGGGAATTCGACCGTCCTCCTGTAAATTCCCATCCATTATAAATAACCCTCTGTCTCCAAGCCTCTTTGCCTGGTTCATATCATGGGTGACCATAACCATCGTCAACTGCTGTTCATCAATCAGCTGTTCTAACACTTCTTCAATCTCTTCAGCAGTTCGATAATCCAATGCGCTCGTAGGTTCATCGAGCAAAAGGACTTCCGGGGAGTTGGCCAGAGTCCTGGCTAAGGATACCCTTTGTTTCTCTCCTCCTGAGAGCTGATTGACATCTCTATCCAAGTATGAGGTTGGCAGCTGCACATATTCCAGCAGAGTTTTTGCCTGCGACTCGTCCCACTCATCAAACAAAGATGGGCCATACTTTAGATTATCCAGAACTGTACCAGGAAATAAGTTCGGAGCCTGTAAGACAAGACCTACATTCTTTCTTAAATTAGTAACTGAATGTTCGCGAATCGATTTCCCCTTATACTCAATTCGTCCTGTTTCAGGGTCATGTAACCGATTAAATAAATACAGCAGTGTACTCTTTCCCGCTCCAGATGGTCCGAATAGGATAACCTTTTCATTTTTTTCGATTGTAAAAGTAAGATCTTTCAAAGGTTCTTGACTGACATTTTCAAAACGGAACATAGACATACCTCATTTCTTTTTCTTATGTATGTAGATATCATTACCCTCACCCGAGGAAATTTATGTGTAGAATACAAAAAGCCGTCAAGACAATGCGCTGTCCTGACGGCTTCTTTTATTGTTTGAAGTTGTAAAACCTGAATAAGTCTCCGTAAATGATGTTGTCTGAATAATTAAGTTCTTGATCGACTCGTTCCTTAATTGGCTGACATGCTTCCGCTTTTTCTTCCACTCTTTGTTCACCTGACTCACGATCATAACATGTACCATTTGTGAACACATAATCTTCGCTCACAAAACTTCCATCCCTCATAGCAATGAAATCTCTCCGATTCTCATCAAACATATTGTCGCCAAAAGTCAGATCGTTTTTATTATCAATGCCAAGCAAGTGTAACAAGGTAGGTTTCACATCAATTTGGCCAACGACTTCTTCACGAATCTCCCCATTTTCATAGCCAGGTATATGGACCATGAACGGTACGCGTTGAAGCTGAACATGTTCGTAACCATCGACCTCTTTACCTAAGAATTGGCTCATCGCTTTATTGTGGAATTCGCTGATTCCATAGTGGTCTCCCATTAAAACGATAATAGAGTCTTCGTAAAGACCAGCATCTTTCAGTTGCTGGAAGAATTGTTCCAGAGATTCATCCGTGTATCGTGCTGTCTGGAAATAGTGATTCAGCGTTTTGGACCCTGAATCGTATTGATCGATATTCGCTTTATCCTGCGGCATTTCAAATGGGAAATGGTGAGTCAGAGTAATGAATTTACTATAAAACGGCTGTTTTTGTGATTGTAAATATTTAATTGATTGTTCAAAGAACGCTTTATCTTCCAGTCCCCACCCGAAGGAATTTTCCGGGGTTACCTGATACGACTGCTCATCATAGAACTGGTCATAGCCTATATTGTCGTACATGACATCACGGTTCCAGAAGCTTTTATTATTGGCATGGAATACGGACGTTTCGTATCCATCTTCATTTAACACCTCTGGCAATGAATTGTATTCATTCTGTGCGTGTGTAAAATACACAGAGCCTCTCCCCAGAGGGTACAAGGAATTCTCTACAATAAACTCAGAGTCTGATGTTTTGCCCTGAGCTGTTTGATGATAGAAGTTTTTGAACCAAATGGTATCTTTTCTTTCCTTTAAATCATTTAAGAATGGCGTAGCTTCCGTACCATTGATTTCTGCATCAAACAAGAAGTTCTGAAACGATTCTACACTTACGAAAATCACATTTTTGTCTTCTGCTACCCCATATAAATCAGAGGACTTCTGTTGTCCATCAGGAGAATGTTCCTTCAAGTATGATTCAATTTCACTAATTTCACTGCCATCCGCCAACACTCGCTGGGCTTTGGTTTTCGTCTGCATCGTTGCGTCATAAATATGATAATTATAAATTCCGATGTTCTTGACCAAGTACTCCCTGTCGAATGCTCTTACAAATAACATAGGGCGTTCCATTTCAGCTAAAACTACATTCCCTGCCAGTAACAGGAAAGTAACCGCAGTAGCTGCGATTTTCCCTCGTTTCGGTAATGAAACATCCAAATTGAACTTTTGTTTACTCAAATACCAAATCAGTGCGACATCTATGAAGATCAATACATCTTCCAAATGTAATAACGTCAAGAAGCTTCCAGTCAAATCGGCTGCATTGTTACCTTGGAATAGCACAGGAATCGTGATGAAATCTGTGAAATTACGGTAAAAAATCAAGTTCAAGAATAGGATTAATGAGCCGATTAAGGAAGTCCACCGCAGGTATTTCATTTGTTTCTTCGGCTTCAACCAAACGCTAATGGCAAAAATGAGATAAGCACTAGCAATAGGGTTCACAAAGAGAATGAATTCTTGCATGGCGTTTTCAATCGATAGATCAAACATGAATCTGTATACAAAATAAGTCTTTATACCAAACAGTAAGGTTGCAAGTATGAATAGCGGCATACGTAGCTTACTGATTTGCATAATCGTTCCTCCTCTAATGCTCGTACTAGACCTAACTTTTACATAAAATTAATTAGATCAAGTATCCCCTTTTACAAATTCCACTTAAAATGAATATTAAACCATCTCTTTATATATGACGAAAATTTTACCACAAAAGTTTCTAGAAATATATAAAATACAGTAATTGTAAAAAATAAAACAGCCTTTTATATCATAATAAAAAAAACCCAGAAAATAAAGACTATACATCCAAGCGTAAAACAACCGTAAAACTAGCGTAAAAGAAGCGGAGCCTTAAAGGCTCCGCTTTCCATTATTGGTTTTTTTTAACTAAAAATGCCCCGCCTATGACGCCTGCATCATTCCCGAGTTCTGCAATGCCAAAGCTCGTCGCTTCTTCTGTTCTTCTAAGTGCATATTTTCTATATACGGCTTCCAACGGCTTCAATAATTGATCACCAGCCTGCGAAACACCACCACCGATTACAATTTTTTCAGGATTTATGGCAATTGCAAGATTAGCAATCGCACGTCCTAATACTTCAAAGACATCCTCTAAAACCTCTTTTGCTGCTTGGTCATCTTCAGATGCAGCCCGGAAGACGTCTTTCGCGGTCAGATTACCAGCTTCGATTAAGCTGCTCATAGACGTATCTGGATACTTTTTCAGCATGTTAGACGCTTTTCGCACAATTCCTGTAGCAGAAGTTTCTGTTTCTAAGCATCCTGTCTTACCACAGTTGCAAGGAGCTCCACCTTCCGGAATGACCGTCATATGACCGATTTCAGCGGCTGTTCCATTCGCTCCGTTCAGTATTCCGCCGTTGGCAATTATTCCGCCGCCTACTCCTGTACCAAGAGTAATAGCGATCAAGTTTTGTGAGCCCTTACCTGCTCCCAGCCAATTTTCTCCTAATGCAGCTAAGTTCGCATCATTATCGACCCACACGGGAAGCCCGGCCATGTCACTAAGCTTCTTCCCGAAATCGAAGTCTTTCCATCCAATGTTCACAGCTTCAAAAATATATCCTGTTTCTGTATCTACGAAGCCCGGCGCACCAGCTCCGATGCCTGCAATTTGTTCTTTTTCTATATGTAATTCATCCAGTGCTTTTTCAAAAGCCTGATGAATGTCAGAAGGGATGGACTCTCCACTGTTTTCAATATTGGTAGGAATTTCCCACTTCTTGTTTATTTCCCCATTATCACTGATGACCGCCAGCTTCACTGTCGTGCCACCAATATCCGCACCTAAATAGTATGTTTCTTTCATTTAGAGTTCCTCCCCTTTTTCTTTGTCTCTAAGTTTAGCGATTTCGCTCCTAAGTAATAAAATCGCCATTTGAAATTCTTCGTTGGTTACGCATTGAGATCTATGTAATTCTCTGATCTCATCTTCCATCATTTCCAAGTCTGCCAAACGGTCGCCTATATAAATGAAGGTTCCGAATTTTTTCAGCAATTGCTGGACATCATAAATTGTTTTCATTTTTCATCACCGCTCCTATTATATCAATAGGTAAAAGGAATGAAAACGACAAAACCCTGATCAATCACCGATCAGGGTCTTTAGGATGCAAAAAAGCAGGCCTGCGATTTTTTAAAGGGATGGGCGATCGAATCAGCACATCCCGGAACGGTTTCCATGAGAAAGGCATGAACGGCCACATATAAGCAGTTTTGAATGTCTGCATCCTGGAGAGATAAAGGAGCCAGAAGGTTGTTCCAATTACATATCCCTTTACGCCGAAAATGCCTGTTAAAAGTAATAGTACTATTCTTGAAATCCGGTCTGCCAACCCCAATTCATAGCTTGGAGTTGCAAAAGTACCGATGGCTGCAAGTGCCAGATACAAGACTACTTCACTTGAAAAGAGCCCTACATCAACTGCAACCTGACCAATCAAAATGGCGGCGACCAACCCTAAAGCTGTACCAAGCGATGAAGGGGTATGAATAGCTGCCATACGGAGCATATCAATACCTATCTCAGCAATGAGAAATTGGACGAGAAGGGGGAGAACTCCGGATTCCTCCGGTCCTAAAAATGCCAGAGATTCGGGCAACAATTCTGGTTTCATCGACATTAAGAAATAAAAAGGAAGAATGAATATGGAGGCAAAAAAAGCAAAAAATCTTACTCCTCTTAAGTAAGCGCCGACTAAAGGTTTTTGACGATATTCCTCTGCATGCTGCAAATGATGCCAGAAGGTTGCAGGTGTGATCATAACACTTGGCGAACCATCGATAATCAATAAAATATGGCCCTCGTACAAATGAGCCGCAGCTGTATCCGGTCGCTCTGTATAGCGGATAACAGGATAAGGGTTCCAATGCTGACCACTAATGAATTCTTCAATCGTTTTTTCTGCCATAGGTAAAGCGTCAGTGTCAATTTCTGACAACACCCTTTGAAGATGCTCAATACGATCAGGATCTGCAATATCTTTTAAGTAACAAATACACACATCCGTTTGAGACCTTCTTCCGATCTGCAGGTATTCCATCCTTAAAGACCGATCCCGCACTCTTCTTCTAGTAAGCGCAGTATTGAAAATAATGGTTTCTACAAAACCGTCTCTTGAACCTCTGACGACTCTTTCTAAATCAGGTTCTTGAGGTCCTCGTACTGGATAGGTTCTGGCATCGATAAGGATGACTTCCTGGACACCTTCCACAATCAAAGCTGTCGGGCCTGCTAAAACCGTATCGGCCGCCTTGTTCAAGTCTTTCTCTTGATCCAACTCAACATATGGGATGTGGGTTTTTAACAATTTCATTAATGGGTCAGGATCCAGTTCATCCGGGTGAAGATTAGATAAAAGCTTCATTAAATAATGGAGGATATCATCTTTTACAAAACCGTCGACCAAGAACAAAGACATTCCTCTGCCCGCATAAACAAGATCTAAATGCACCATATCAAAGCTTTCGTCTACACCCAGCCGCTTACACATATAATCTACATTTTTCTCGTACTCTTGAAAGAGAGGTTGCTTCTCCTGCATCCGGGGTCCTCCTCTTTGCTTCTTGGAGGTTAGTTTCTGCCAATTCAATAAAAACATGCATGGTGGTCTGAGCTGATATTTTTAGGCATGTCCGATCAAGGTTGTACATATTATTTTTATATAATCACGAGTTAGCGAATGATGGGCAGGGAGGTGTTTCGTTGAAAAAAGTCTGGTTATATTGGGTGTTAGGCCCATTAGTTATAGCTGTTTTCATTTCCATCATTACAAATTATACGAATGAAGAAGCTGTGATCAAGTACTTTCCTTTAGATGACAAAAGAGGGTTTAAAACTTATGAAACGTCCTTAAAGCTGGCTCTACCCAAAGACGATGATGAGTATGAAGTAGAATGGGGAATGTTTTCTGAAACTGATGAGCCTATGTATTTAAGACAAGATGTTTCACTGCTTTATGTTAATGGCCGATTAAAGGGGATCATGAGCAAATGGGAACAGAATGCTTCTATTATTAAAAAAGAGACAATCATTCACGGCGAGGATAGTAAAAAATATGAAGCGATAAGCTTCCATCATGGGGAAATCCATGAAAAAGACGAATCGATCAAAAGTATACAAGCTACTTCCAGAGACACATTATATGTCATTGATTCTCCACTTAGTGACCGTACAGCTTTCAAAGAACCATCCACTCCTGAAGAAAAGGAGTGGAAAAAGAGATTGAATCACAGCATAGATCAGCAAATTCAGGCCCAATGGGATGAATTGCTCAATTATTACCAAATACCTACGGACCAGTATATTCCAATCCCTTTAACAGATTTGTCCGAATATGAAAGCAGACCTTTTCCAGGCACCACAACAAGGAACTTTCAACGGATTAAAGGGCAGTTATGGGAAGGATTATACCGCAATTACATTTTAGGTATATCCGATAAAGAATCCTCTCACCCCATACAAAGTTATATCCCTCTAATCCTATTCGATAAAAAAGGAACACATCTAATGGTTTTGTTTGAAGATGATACCGGAAAGAAACATCAGTTGATACAATATTACTGACCCAGTTCGTCCTTCAGCCTCTGGAAATCTTCATTATCCGGTTTTAAATCGGCAGCTGTATTTGCATGAGCAGCTGCTTTTTTTGTATTTCCTTTTTTTTGATACAGAATGGCTAAGTTGTAATGCGCTTCCGCTAAATCAGGAGAAATTTCAGTAACTTTTTCCAAGTCTTTCAGAGCTTCCTCTTCATCCCCTTCTCTTATATAAGCGAAAGAACGGTTAAACAGCAATTCTGCTTCGAAACGGCCTGGATCTTCCAACGCTTCAGTGGTAATCTGAATGACTTTATCATATTCTCCTTGCTTGTTAAGCTCCTGTGTTTGTTGTACTTTAGTAAAATTCCCACCATTGAAGATATTCTGTACGCCGAAAAATACCATCAAAGAAATCAAAAGCACATAAGATACAGTCGCTAATGCCTGAAGTTTGACGTTCTTCCTCTTTGGAAGATGTGTAATGGAGGTTGCGATAAATCCTCCTAACAAGCCTCCTAAGTGAGCACCGTTGTCGACCTGGGGGACGACGATACCAAAGGCGATGTTTATACCGATAACGATGATCAAATTCCAGCCCATTGTTCTAAAAAATAAACGTTTGTGTTGAATACCAAAAAACAACAAGGCACCGAACAACCCGAAGATTGCGCCTGAAGCGCCAGCAGCGATTTGAGGGTTAAGCATGAAACTGGCTACCCCGCCAAACACACCTGCCATAAAGTAAATCACTGTAAATCGTAATGTTCCATAGATCTTCTCAACTGCCATACCAAGATAGAATAAAGCAAGCATGTTCATCAGTAAGTGGACAACTCCGATATGCAGAAACATAGATGTAACGATTCTCCACCATTCCCCGGAAAGGATTTCAGGGTTATATTTTGCCCCGTATTCAATTAACGTTTCAACCGAAGTCGTATCCCCCTGCCATTCCACGTATAAAAAGAACAAAATATTTACGATCAGAAGAAAGATAGTCATGAAAGGCTTTCCGAATCGGAATAACGATTCGGCTTCCTTCTTCCTTTTTTGATGCATGGTTACAATTTGCTGTTTCAAATAGGGGATGATCGCTTCCATTTCATTTTCAGCAATGTCCTGATCTACAATAGGATCTTCTATGTTGAATTTTTTATAAAAACGACTACGTTCAGAATCTTTATTTTCATCATGCATGAAGTAGACCTTCATTCCATCCGTACGAGAACCCAAGAGATCCTCCCATTCATCTACTGGTGGATACTCTGATATATAAAGAGCATGAGTCTGTACTTTTCCTCCACGGAACAGTTTTCTATTTTGTTTCAGCTGATGATCAACCAATTCAAGGTCACGCTTCAATTCATTGCGCCAGTTCATTTCTTTATGCTTTAACCTTACAACATGCGTAGTACCTTTAAAATCTTTTTCAAGCCATACTTCTCTTTCTTCCATATGACTATATAGTATATGAAATTTTTGATTTACAATTAAGTCATGGGTCAGTTTCCAAAAGAAATATTCTTGATTGATAAACATATCCCCACCTCCCTCTTCCCATCATTTTATCACGCGTGATACACGGCACCTATTATGTTGTATTGTAACAATCAACATAACAAATTCGTGAAGCGATGAAAAAGCTGCCAAAGATTTGGCAGCTCCAAATGTCACGGGCTTCTGAACAACTTTGACATCATTCGGTTACGAACCCAGGGTATATTCATTGAAATTCTTACAAAGTACTTACGCAAGACCGGTATTTTAGTTATGATATCAAGAACTCTGTACCGATACTTGTATAAACCGGAAATCAACGAGAGAATAATAAGAAACCATTGGAAAATCCTACGCACTCAGCCCACCTCGTTTCAATCTATTGTAGGCTGTATTTTTTACGTGAACCTTCCATCTTATTCAGAAAGCTTGGGCTGAATAGCTGCCAGCGAACGTTTCAGTACATCCGCTGATTCATGAAACTGCTTTTTCTCTTTCCTATCCAAGTTCAACTCAATGACCTCAGCAATCCCCTTACGATTTACAATAGCAGGTACACCAATATACAAATCCTCGACATCATAATATCCATCAACGTAACTTGATACCGTCAAAACAGAATTTTCATTGTGAAGGATAGCTTTCGTCAAACGGACAAGTCCCATTGCAATACCGTAGTGGGTCGCCCCTTTTCTATCAATGATGGCATACGCTGCATCACGTACCTGCTGAAAGATGTCTTCCAAGTCCCCTTCATTATACCTGTCAGAATGATCTTCCATCCTTTCATATATGGATTTGCCTGCTACGGTCGCGTGACTCCATACAGGAAGTTCGGAATCTCCATGTTCTCCAACAATATACGCATGGACATTTTTCGAATCAATGGAAAAATACTCACTAAGCATATACTTTAGTCGAGCTGTGTCCAGTATGGTCCCTGAGCCGATGACTCGATGTACAGGCAGCCCGGAAAATTTCCAGGTCATATATGTCAATAAATCTACCGGGTTCGTGGCAACGATGAAGATACCATCAAAACCACTCTTCATCACAGACCCTACTATGGATTTGAAAATGTCCGTATTTTTCTCCAGCAAATCAATCCGTGTTTCACCAGGCTTTTGGTTCGCCCCAGCAGTAATGACGACGATGTCAGCCTGTTTACAGTCTGAATAATCTCCAAACCAGATTTTTTTATTGGAAGGAGCAAACGCCAAACCATGGTTAAGATCCATGACATCGCCTTCAGACTTTTCTTTATTAAGGTCTATCATCACAAGCTCATCCGCTACCCCTTGGTTTAATAGCGCGAAAGCATAGCTGGAACCCACAGCTCCGGTTCCAATTAAAGCAACACGATTGACATGCTCCATTACTCCACCCCTATTTCAGTAGTCATGTTCATTGTATATAACCCTGTCCAAACTTTCATGGAGTAGTTCTTTTCGATGTGCAAGAATGACTCATGTCTTATGAAAACCCTTTTCAGTCAAAATATAATCCACCTTTTTATCATATTGATCAATAGGGACAGCATCTATTTTTTGCAGCTCCCCTGCGATCATGACAGTAACCCCATCAAAACCATTGATATACCGATCATAAAAACCCCCGCCATAGCCGATTCTATATCCATTTTTATCAAACATGAGTCCTGGTACGAGGAGTAAATCGACTTGTTTTTTATGTACAGGATGCGTAGCTTGAGGCTTAGGTTCTTTAAGCCCGAAATAGACGGTTTCCAACTGTTCATAATCATTCAGCTGATAAAATACCATTTGTTTTGAGGAAGGATCACACTTGGGTACAGCGACGTTCTTCTGCTCATTCCAGCCTCTTTCAATGATTGGATATGTAGACCATTCGTGGTCTTGAGAAACCGTTACTCCGACTGTTTCTGCCTCTTTCCACAATGTACTGTTGAATAAATGAGTATATATGCTTTCTTCTAGTTGTACTTTTTCAACTTCTGTCAGTTTATTCAGTCGATCTTTTGCTTGCATACGTAATTTCTTCTTAGTCATAAACCCACCACCTATAAAATGGTATAAAAAAAACAGTAGGAAAGAACCTACTGTTTTACTTCGTTTCACGATGAAGCGTGTGCTTCCCTACGCGTGGGCTGTATTTCATAAGCTCAAGACGCTCAGGGTTTGTACGCTTATTCTTTGTAGTAATATAATTGCGGTCACCTGTTTCGGTGCAAGCAAGTGTAATGTTTACACGCATGAGTAATCCCTCCAAATCATCAATCTTTTCACTGTCTTATTTACATTATCAGACTTAACAATAATAACAAAAGAAACCCTCTCTTTCAAGTCCAAGTTTCCACTCTATGCTGAAAAGTACATAGTCATTGGCAGCATTGTATGATATAAATGAGTAAGGATGTTGTAAGGAGTGATTGGAATGTTCTATGTATTATCTACGCTCGCTTCTGTAAGTATATTATTATTCATCTTATCGTTCTTTGTCAGCAACCGGTTTAAAGCATTGGAAGAACAACTGGAGCAGCTTACGATGACTATGATGCAAAACAACTATCAAATCAAACAAAAAATGAAAGTCCTTGAAGAAGAACTGCTTGCCGAAGATCTCACTGAAGAAATATTGAAACAACCTTATAAGCCTGATCAACCTGTAAGGAAGCCCAATTTAGTCCATACAATTCAAAACATGTATGAAAAAGGATATACCCCTCATTACATAGCCAAACAGACCGATTTAAGCGAACATGATATTCAATCCATTGTGAGACAATGGAATAAAGAAGGTGGAATCCGGTGAGACATTGGATTCGAGCTTTCTCTTTAGGAATTCTTACAGCTACTTTACTGATCGGCTTCACTTATTACTATTTTGAAGAACCACACATCATCCAGACGGAAGCCGAACCTTCGAAAGAGGAACTAAGCATTTCTGATATGAAAGAGACATTGAAAAAAGAGGGGTATCATGTCTTGGATGAAGAAGCTTTTTCCGAATTGCAGCAAGAAAGCGCAAAAACAACCCCATCTGCCACCGATGAAAAAAGTGATCAGAAGGAAAGAGAAGAAAATGACCAACTTGAAACAAAAGCATACACAATTGATATCGCCTATGGCACAAATGCCGTTCAAGTCAGCAGAGCGCTGGAAAAAGAAGGGATTATCCCCGATGCTGATAAGTTTATTAAATACTTGAAAGAGAATAAATACGGACAGCATATTTTAGTCGGAAGTGTAAAAGTCAGTTCTGACATGACACAAAAAGAGTTAGCAGAAGCAATCAGCACAAAATAAGAGGATGCCTCTAGTTGAGGCATCCTCTTTTCTGTATCCTATCAGGAATTCAAGTCATAAGACTTCCCTTTGACAAGATAGAAGATATTTTCACCGATGTTTGTGATGTGATCAGCATAACGCTCAATATAACGAGCTACATATGCCATCTGCATGATGTGTTGGATCTGTTCAGGGTTGTTTGCTGTACGTTCAAGCATTCTCTTCACGACGTTGCCACATTTTTCATCGACTTCGTCATCCATCTGAGAAAGTTTATCAGCAAGAGCGATATCTTCATTCTCGAATGCCATTACTGCAAGGTCAACCATATCCATTGCGCGAACAGCCATTTCACGTAAATCCGGATCGATTTCAATGCCATGGTTCTCTCCCAAGTGAAGAGTCGCCTTAGCAATGTTCGTTGAGTGATCGGCCATACGCTCCAAGTCAGAAGAAATCTTCAACGCAGTAATAATACGACGCAAGTCTCTAGCCACCGGCTGCTGTTTAGCAAGCATCAGAATAGCGTCCTCGTTGATTTTCTCTTCTTTATCATCGATGGATTGGTCATTCGCCATGACCTCACGAGCTTTTTCAACATCGCCCTGATAAAGGACATGAATGGCTGTATCCAACGATTCTTTAGTTTCAATCGCCAAATCCTTGATTTGCTGTTTCAGATCTTTCAATTCACTTTCAAAATGTGCACGAATCGACATTCTTTTACCCCCTATTTAAATAAAAAGACTTTTAACCGAAGCGCCCTGTAATATAATCCTCTGTTCGCTTGTCTTGAGGGTTTTGGAATAAGTCATCTGTTTCAGCGAATTCGATCAGCTCTCCACTTAGGAAGAAAGCCGTCTTATCAGAGATACGAGCTGCTTGCTGCATGTTGTGAGTAACTATAACAATACTATACTTTTCTTTAAGCTCTTGGACAAGCTCTTCCACTTTAGCTGTAGAAATCGGGTCAAGAGCTGAAGTAGGTTCGTCCATTAGGATGACATCCGGTTCAACGGCAAGGGCACGAGCGATACACACACGCTGTTGCTGCCCGCCTGACAGACCGTAAGCATTCTCATGGAGACGATCTTTTACCTCATCCCAAATCGCAGCATCTTTTAAAGATTTCTCTACGATTTGATCCAGAACTTCTTTCTTTTTGATCCCGTGTACACGTGGACCATAAGCTACGTTGTCATACACAGATTTAGGGAATGGGTTAGGCTTTTGGAAAACCATTCCTACCTTCGTTCTTAAATATTCTTTCTTATATTTATTGCTGAAGATATCATTTCCACGGTAATTGATGGAACCAGATGTTTTAACGATTGGAACCATTTCCACCATACGATTCAACGTTTTCAGGAATGTTGACTTACCGCACCCGGATGGTCCGATAATCGCAGTTACACGTTCTTCCGGGATATCCATACTGATTTCATAAAGCGCCTGGTTTGAACCATACCATAGATTCAAATCATTGACATTGATTACACTGTTTTCTGCTTTCTTTGTCTCTTTTTTATTTACCTTAGGCACTGCTGTACCTTCATTCTTCTCTTTTTGTACTTTCGTAACGTTACTCATTACGAAACCCTCCTCATCCATGATTAAAGACGTCTTGAGAATTTATTTCTGATCAAGACTGCAATTGAGTTCATCAATAATAAGATGGCTAAAAGCACGATGATTCCTGCACCAGCGACATACTGCCATTCTTCCTGTGGTCGACCCGTCCAGTTGTAAATCTGAATCGGCATAACTGTATATTTAGCGAGTACAGAGTCTGGAAGCGTGTAAATGGCAGTCGCTGCACCAACAATGATCAGCGGAGCTGTTTCACCGATTGCACGGGATAGCGCAATGATCGTTCCTGTCAGAATTCCAGGGATGGCTGCCGGCAGAGTGACACGTGCAATCGTCTGCCATTTAGATGCCCCCATCCCATATGAAGCTTGTTCTATTTCAGAAGGAACTGAACGAAGAGCTTCCTGTGCAGCCACGACGATGACCGGCAGTACAAGCAATGCCATAGTAAGGCCACCAGCCATCAGCGTGTATCCGAATTGGAACATATAAACGAAGAACGTCAATCCTAAAAGACCAAATACGATGGATGGTACACCGGCAAGGTTCTGAATATTGATTCGAATAAAATCTGTAAATTTGTTTTTAGAAGCATACTTTTCCAAGTAAATAGCTGTTGAAACTCCGATAATGACAGAGAACACCGCAACGATTGCCATAAGCATAATGGACCCGATCAGACCAGCCCATATCCCGGCTTTGTCTGGATAAGGTGCTGGAAAGCTTCTGATATAATCCCAGCTTAAATAACCAATTCCTTGAGTCAATACACGATAAAACAAGAGCCCTAAAAATATAAGCCCTACAGTCGTAGCCAGGAAGAATAAAACCATCATGACTTTATTCAACATGACTCGACTTTCCATACGTTTCTTTACCCCATTTTCATTTTGTCCAAGCATTAATAATCCTCCTTGAACTTACGTGAAATATACTGTGCAATCAAGTTCATAACCAGAGTGAAGACGAATAGTGTCATTCCTACTGCATATAAACTGTAATAAATTGTAGAACCAAACGTTGTGTCTCCTGTAGCCGCTTGTACGATGAAGGCAGTCATCGTCTGGACGGACTGCGTTGCATCCATCGTCAAGTTCGGCGTCGCTCCAGCAGCAATTGTAACAATCATCGTTTCTCCGATTGCACGGGAAATCGCCAGCACGACGGAAGCGACAATACCAGAAAATGCAGCAGGCAGTACAACTTTGAATACAACCTCAAGCTTAGTAGCTCCCAGACCTAAGGCACCTTCACGTAATGCGTTCGGCACTGAGTTCATCGCATCCTCTGAAAGGGAAGCGACCATAGGAATGATCATGATTCCAACAACAAACCCTGCACTCAAGGCGTTGAAGATCCCAAGGTCAGGAATGATCGCTTGGAACATTGGAGTAATGAATGTTAAAGCAAAATACCCGTATACGACAGTCGGAATACCTGCCAAAACTTCCAGAACAGGCTTAATGGTACGTCTTACTTTATCGCTGGCATATTCACTCAAAAAAATGGCTGACATTAAGCCTAGTGGAACAGCTACAATCGTAGCAATGACCGTAATCAATAAAGTTCCGCCAATAAGAGGTGCTACCCCGTAATGACCTGACCACGGTGACCAGCTGGTACCTGTATAGAATTCAAAAATAGAAACATTAGAAAAGAACCCGATGGATTCGCGAAGTAAAGTAAATAAAATACCAACTGTGGTCAGAACACTGACACTTGCACATAGCAGTAAAAACCATGGGACGATTTTCTCTATTCGTTCCCCTATACTTTTTTTCTGTTTTCTCTCTTCAATCATTTGCTGGACATTCAATTGGTTTCCCTCTGAACGTAAACTGTTGTCCATACAATAAAACTCCTTTCATCCACACGGCAAGGTGAGACTGAAATCACAGTCTCACCTTCCATGATAGATTTTCATCCAAAAATCACTCTGTCCAACCTTTAACTTTATCAAGCTGCTCTTGATATTTCTCTTCTGGAAGCGCTACATATCCTACTTCTTCTGCAGCTTTACCAGCATTGTTCAATGTGAACTCAACAAAGTCACGAACTTGTGGCTTCTCTTTATATGCGTTCACGTTTACATAAGTGAATAGCGGGCGAGAAAGCGGTGTGTAAGAACCGTCTTGGATTGTTTCTCCACTCGGTTTAATAGCTTCAGCATTTTCACCGTCTTTGATGCCTAGAACTTTAAGAGCATCTTTATTTTCTGCGTAATACGCATATCCGAAGAATCCAATTGCGTTCGGATTGTCTTTAATTCCGCGTACAAGAACGTTGTCATCTTCAGAAAGTGTCGTGTTTTGACCTTCTTTCATCGGCTCTTCTTCAAGAATTACTTCATTGAAGTAGTCGAATGTACCTGAATCATGTCCAGGGCTGAAGATTTCAATTGGTTCGTTCGGCCATTCTGGGTTGATGTCGGACCAATTCTTAGCTTCAGATGATGCTTTGAAGATTTGACGAAGCTGTTCAACAGAAAGCTCGTCTACAAAATCGTTCTTTTGAGAAACTACTACAGATAAACCATCGTATGCAAGGGACAACGGCTCAAGCTGAATGCCGTTTTCTTCCGCTTTTGCTTTTTCTTCTTCTTTGATTTCACGAGAAGCGTTACTTAGATCGATTTCACCTTTTGTTGCTTTTTTAAATCCACCGCCAGAACCAGAACTGTTTACTGTTGCGTTAACATCTGGGTTCTTTTGGCTGTATTGATAAGTAAGGTTTTCCATGATTGGGAAAACTGTGGAAGAACCGTCAATCGCAACTTCGCCAGAAACATTTTCTGAAGAAGCTCCTTCACCGTTTCCTTCACCTTGTTCTGCATCGTTAGGCGCATTGCCACACGCAGCAAGAACACCCAGGATCAGGATAAATGCAAATGTAAGAGATAAGCTCTTAAGGTTTTTCATTTCTTTCTCCCCCTACTCTTTATTTCAAAAGTTTTAGTCGGCTTGGCCAACTCACATTTTTATAGTAACCAATAAGTTTTAATTCCATATGAATGAAATGTTAAGGTTTTGTAAATTGGCGAAAAAAGACGAAAAAAAAGAGGGATACTTTCGTATCACTCTTGAGAAGATGGTTCTGATTCTTCTGTTATATCTTTTTTTATCCCCTCTTTGGCACGTTGTTCTTTCAGCTCGAAGTAAGCTTTCCCTATCCGAGCACCTATATTATTACTTACATTATAAGTGGAAGTCGCATCAATGCCGACATATGGGGTCATGACAGAAAATGCTATTTCAGGGTCATCATATGGTGCATAACCGATTAACGTTTTATTCAGTGTGTCTACACCATAATACCCGTCGCCATCCGGTTTGGGTAAGTACTTTTTGGACTGGGCCGTACCTGTTTTTCCCGCCATACGGTATTTCGCGTATGGTTCTTTAGAGAAAACACTGCTCGCTGTCCCTTGTCTTGTTTGAAATACCTGCCTGAAACCTTCTTGAACAAGATCTATATATGAAGGGTCCATCTCAAGCGTATTAAGAACATCAGGACCATAATCTTTCGATACAGGACCTAAATCTTCGATACTATTGGACGGCTCATGGATTTCTTTGACTAATCGCGGTCTGATTCTGTCTCCACCATTGGCTATGGTAGAAACGTATTGATTCAACTGCAAAGCCGTGTAAGTACTAAACTGCCCAATGGCAAAGTCTAAAATGTTACCAGGCTTCGGATTGTCTCCTTGAAAACCTGTTTCTTCAAAAGGAAAATCCAGTCCTGTCTTCACTCCGAGACCGAATTGATTGAAGTTATAGATGAAGGTAGAGAAAGTCCCATCTTTTAAGCTGAGCGCTTTTCGGTTATATTCCATGCTTGTTACTCCACCTAATTTCATAGCCAGAAAGAACATATAAACGTTGGACGATTGCTGCAAAGCTGACTCCGGATTGACCCATCCTATATTAGGTGTATAGGATTTTTTAGGAACACCTGCAATTGTGAGTGGCTTATCATTGATGGAGAAAGTTGTATCTATTGCTCCTTCATGTAAACCTGTCAAAATGGTGGCACCCTTTACTGTAGAACCAGGAGTATATGCGTTATATACAGCCTGATAAGAAGTGTCAGAGAATTTCGAACCCCCATCTTCTGTATTGCGGTTGTATGTTTGACCAGAGATCGCTAAAATTTCACCTGTGTTCGGGTCGGAGACGACTGCAATAGAATTTTCTAAATAACGGTTGTCGTAAGGTGCTTTGCCTATGGCATTCAGCAACTCTTCCTGAATGATTTGGTCGACTTTCTTCTGTAACTCGATATCTATCGACAATACAAGGTCTTTCCCCCGCTGCCCTTCACGGATCACTTTAGAATTTACGACATTGTTGTTCTTATCCGTTTCATACTGGACTTTTTCTTTTGTTCCCCTTAAAACTTTCTCATATTGCTGTTCCAGACCACTTATTCCTACACGATCATTCCTGCTGTAATCCAATGACATATAATAATCCAGGTCTTCTCTCGGTACGCCTTGCTCTCTTGAAGTAATACTTCCTATATAATTTCTGAACGTATTATCATACGGATACTGCCGCTCCCAATCAGAAGTTACATTGATCCCCGGAAGGTTTGCCAGGTGCTCAGCCACCTTCGAATACTCTTCCTGAGTAATATCGGAGTTCTTAATAACATGCGGGGCAAGAGCGTACGCTTTATCCAACTCTTTCTTAATGGCAATGACTTCTTTCGTCTGGTTATCATAACCATCTATTTCATCTTCTTTGATGCTGTCCAATTGGAGTTGATATACTTCCCCATTCGTTAAATCCTTCGTATCTTCTGATTTGATGCGATCCTTAACATCTTCCGCATTCTTAAGATAGAAGTATTCTTTAAAATCTCTTGTCGTCAATTTATTTTCATATTCCATGTCGATATATTCAGCCAGCTGTTCAGCAAGTTCCAGCTTGTCATCTGACTGTACCCCTTTTGGAGGTGTATATGTAATGGAATATAAGGGCTGATTATCTACAACGACGCGACCGTAGCGGTCATACATCTCTCCTCGCGGGACAGGTATATTTGTGGTCGTGTTCTCTGTGCGATCGATTTCGTCCTGAGCTTCTTCTCCATTGAGAATTTGAACGACACCCAGTTGTAGTATGATGGCTGCAAACAATAGGAACACAACAAAAAACACAACATTCAAACGGAAAGGAAGATGCGATTTTTTCTTAAGGCTGCTTTTTTTCTTTTTCCCCAATAAACTCCTCTCCCTCTATAAACAAGAATTCCAGACACTATTATAGCATCTTTTCCTCCTATCATAATAGACGACGCTCATGAGCAGAAAGTTTCAATTACGAGGAAGATTCATACGGGTAGTGTCCACATTCTTGATAAAGAAGTAAATCAAGAAGTGACCTCCACCTAACAGAAGCAGTATATATGGAATTCCGGTTTCCGGAGGGATCCATGTGATTGCTAATAGGAAGACGATTATAGAAACCACTCTTCCTAAATTCAAAAACAATTCACGAACAACAATATACTCGATCCGCATTTCTCCAGCATTCCACGACTTCCCAATGACATCATAGGTCAATGATAAATAAGGGACATATAACATCGGGAAGAAAACACCGGCAATCGCTGCATACAAGAGCAGCATCGGCATGGTATCACTCACTAATAAAATCAACACATTCAAGTACAGACAAAGTCCTGCCAGGAATATTGCTTTCTTTCTTCTCCTTGGTTTGACGATTCTGCTCACTAAGAAATAACATAAAAAAGAAAAACCTGAATACACAAGGTTGAATACCCCGAGCGACAGTTCATCTTTTGTCATCAAAAAGATCCAAATCGACACAGCAAAGAGGAATGTTCCTTCTCTGAACCCCTGAGAAACATGGGCATTCAGGATACGCTTCCAATTCGGGTTGTTTTTCCGCTCATGGACAATCCTTCTGAACGAAAAGTTTCCTCTGGCTTTTCTTCTCGATAAGCCAAGGCTCACAATCACCGCCACTATGAACAAACTGAATGAAATTGAAAAAATAACCGTATAACCAGTAAAGTTATTCAACCTCGAGATTATAAACCCCGCTAATATCGGTCCACTCATCCCCCCCAGGGACTGAAGCACACCTAAAAACCCGTTGAAAAAATCTCTCGTTTCAGGCTCAGTAATTTCAAATGTCAGTACATTATAAGCAAGCCAATAAAACCCGTATCCGACACCCAACAATGCACCTAACATAATATTAAACGTAGCCGCTCTTTCTCCCACTAGAAGAACTGTCATAAAAAACAAGGATAAAACAGTTACACCTGTCCTCAATACGATTACCCGGTCGATCTTCTTTGCACATTTTCCTGCAAAAATGAAGGTCAATGGCTGCAATACATAAATGCTTAGATTGTACAGGGCAATGTCCGTATAACTGTTGGATTGTTTCCATAAGTAGATGTTCACAAATGTACTGGATAAAAATATACCTAGGGAGTATAAGCCTCCTATCAGAAGCAGCAACAACAAATCTTTTGATACATTTTCGTGGCCCAGCCACGCCCTCAGCTTACTCACCATACCCATGTCTCCTTTGTGTTCTTTCCTAGTGTTGTCAGAACAAAAGGAGATATACAAAAAGAGAGGCATGGATTTAAATCCATGCCTCTCAGGTAAAATCGATTATTTAGCTGCGTCGAAGCGCTTTGCTACTTCGTCCCAGTTGACAACGTTCCAGAATGCAGAAACGTAGTCAGGACGACGGTTTTGATAATTCAGGTAGTATGCGTGCTCCCAAACATCTAAACCTAGGATTGGAGTTTTGCCCTCCATCAGTGGAGAATCTTGGTTCAACGTGTCAATGACTTCAAGGTTGCCGTTGTTTACGACTAACCAAGCCCAGCCAGATCCAAAACGGCCTTTTGCAGTCGTTTCGAATTTCTCTTTGAATTGATCAAAGCTGCCGAACGCATCGTTAATTTGAGTAGCCAAATCACCTGTCGGCTCACCGCCGCCGTTCGGGGACATGATTGTCCAGAACAAGCTGTGGTTCGCGTGACCGCCACCGTTACGGCGAACTGCTGTACGGATATCTTCCGGTACAACAGAAATGTTGTTTGCAAGAAGCTCCTCTAATGATTTGTCTTGAAGGTCAGCATGTCCTTCAAGAGCATTGTTCAGCTTCGTTACATAGCCATTGTGGTGCTTCGTATGGTGGATGTTCATTGTTTCCTTGTCGATAGTTGGTTCAAGTGCATCATAAGCGTAAGGTAATTCTGGTAGTTCAAATTTAGCCATTGTAAAACTCCTCCTTTAAAGTTATATGTAAAACTAGTAAATCATGGTTTCCATGACTTCTCAATTTTACATTATCAAACGACCTTAATACTTGCAAATTATTTGCAAGTGAATAAAGAAGTTTCTTTAACTCCCGCTATTAAGAATTCCCTTGTTAGTGAATTTCAAACATAAAAAAATAACAAGCCTCTGCTTGTTATACTTAAATGGTGGCTCGGGACGGAGTCGAACCGCCGACACACGGAGCTTCAATCCGTTGCTCTACCAACTGAGCTACCGAGCCTTATTGATTTGTTCACTTATAATGAAAGTGGCGGAGGAGGAGGGATTCGAACCCCCGCGGGGCGTTAACCCCCTGGCGGTTTTCAAGACCGCTCCCTTCAGCCAGACTTGGGTACTCCTCCGTAGACATATAAGTGGTGGACCCTGCAGGACTCGAACCTGCGACCGATCGGTTATGAGCCGATAGCTCTAACCAGCTGAGCTAAGGGTCCACATGGGGCGGCTGATGGGAATCGAACCCACGAATGCCGGAACCACAATCCGGTGCGTTAACCACTTCGCCACAACCGCCATGATTTATGTTTAGGTATGTATATGGTGGCGGCGGAGGGGATCGAACCCCCGACCTCACGGGTATGAACCGTACGCTCTAGCCAGCTGAGCTACACCGCCGAATTAAGTATGTGTCGCGTTGAAGCGACAATTAATAATATACCATGGTATCCTTTTTCCGTCAACAGCTTTTTTTGAGCCGTTTTTTTGCGACAAAAATAATATAGCATGGACCAGGACACCTTTCAAGGACTTTTGCCAATTATTTTCGAATAAATGTACATATACAAGTATCACGTAATCTTTTACTTCATATAACAAGACCTATCTTTTTCTTAGTTTGTTTTTTGCATCCTCGCCACCTGTTATCTATTCATAGATAGTGGTTAAAAAAAGAGCAGTTGCTTGCCAGCAACTGCTCATCTATTTATAAACTTTCTTTTTCACCTAGAACTTCTTCAGCAATGTTTACAGCATGATCACCGATACGTTCCAAGTTGCTCAACATATCAACGAAAACAATACCAGCCTGTCCAGTACATACCCCTTCATTCAAACGAATGATGTGTTTTTTACGGAAAGTGCGCTCCATTCGGTCCAGTTCATTCTCTTTTTGGACAACAGAAAGGGCTTCTTCCCGATCCATGGTTTGAAGGGCTCTGGTCGCTTGCTTAACGGTCATTAACGTCAAGTTGAACATTTCATTCAAATCATTTGTCGCTTGGTCCGTCAGGTGTACTTTATTGGAATTTCTATAATCGATCAATTCTACAATATTTTCAAAGTGGTCACCAATACGCTCTAAATCACGTACGGAATCCATCAATGCGGTATGCTTTTGACTTTCTTCATCAGAAAGTGACGCTTGGGATAGTTCTATAAGATAATCTGTAATTTTTCTATCTAAGTTATTTAAAGCATCCTCAATCTGCAATGCAATTTCAGAATGTTTTTGTTGTTTGTTGTTAAGATAAAGGCTCGTTTCTTCTAATCCTTTATAAGCATATTCACCCATACGTACCACTTCTTCTTTCGCTTGATCCAGGGCAAGGGAAGGAGACTGTTGGATAAAGATTGGATCCAAGTGTTTAGGCTTAAACTCAATCAAAGAGTCATCTCCTGGTACAAGTTTAACAACAATCCACGCTAAAACAGCTACGAACGGGAATTGAACAATCGTATTCGCAATGTTGAATGAGCCGTGAGCAAACGCTATGGTCATCTCCGGCCCAAGATCCATTTGCCCCTGAAGCCAGCTCACATATGCCGTGAATGGTTTTAGAAGTAAAAGGAAAACAGTAGCTCCTAACACGTTGAAAATGACGTGAACAAAAGCTGCCCGCTTCGCTCCTACACTTGCACCGATAGCCGCCAATACAGCTGTAATTGTTGTACCGATATTGTCACCGAATAATACAGGCAAAGCAGCATCCAAATTCACAAGCCCTTCACCGAATAACCCTTGCAAAATACCGATTGTAGCACTGGAACTTTGGACAATGACCGTAAATAATGTTCCGATCACCACACCCAAAATCGGGTTTTCACTCATGCTCACCGTTAATTCTTGGAAAGCTTCCAAAGAACGAAGAGGTTTCATTCCGCCACTCATCGTTTCTAAACCGAAGAACAACGCCCCAAGGCCAAATAGCGTCTGCCCGAAATTCGTTGCCTGCTTGTTCTTAAAGAAGAATATTAAAAAGGCACCGATTGCCAAGATAGGTAGACCATATTCTTTAATATCAATACCAATAATAAATGCCGTCATAGTGGTCCCGATGTTCGCTCCCATAATGACACCGATCGCCTGACGGAAGGTCATGAATCCAGCATTCACCAAACCTACTGTTAATACGGTAGTCGTTGAACTACTTTGTACAAGCATAGTGACGACAGCACCAGCGATGACTCCCATTAATGGGTTGCTTGTGAAACGGTCAAGCATCTCTCTTAATCGATCGCCAGCTACTTTCTGCAAGCCGTCTCCCATGTACTTGATACCAAAAAGGAAGATCCCCAATCCTCCAATAAATTCAAAAATCATTTGTTGAACATTAATATCCAAAAAATGTACACCCTTTCTTCATCCAAGTTTCTCTTCTCTCTTTATTCAAACACTTACCTATTATTAACGAAACAGTTTTATTTTGTAAAGATATAGATCTGAACTTTACAATAAATTTACACTTACTACATACTGCGGTAAAATCCTTTTGTTATTGAACAACAAAAAAGCAAGTACCTATTCAGGCACCTGCTTTCTGTTGCTGTCATTCTTTTATTTTGAAAGTTTCTTTACTAAAATCTTCGTGCCGTCAACAGACACGACCTGGACTTCATCTTCTTTCTTAATCCATTGGCCATTGGAAACCGCGCTGTACTCTTCCCTATCAATCTGCACCGTACCGACAGGCCTCATATCTGTCAGTGCTTTCCCTTTCTTATTTACAAGCTCTTGATAGGTATCTTTCATGGAGTTATATCCCATTTCAGATGATAACTGATCCATGAGCGTAATCTTCGACCAAACATCCCGCTTCTCGAATACCTTTAAAAATATTAATGAAGAAAAACCTCCAAAGACAACACCGATGACACTGTACAGGCCCGCCACCCAGTTAGGTGCGCTGAACCCTACTGCTATGATCATGACCGTTGCACCTATAGTTGCAAGAGTCCCATCATTGACCACTTTACCATCAATCACTATGAGCAGAAGACCAAAGAAGTACACGAGCATCATCAGAATAATCATTTGTGGTTCCAGATAGGTAGAAAAAAATACAGTGATGAAACCTAATCCAAGTACAGCAAAAATCCCCCTCATATTCACCAATAGTTCACCGATCAGGAACATCGTCCCTAAAAATGTGATGATGAAAGCCATCCAATCATATGAAAGCACGTATTAATCACCCTCTCTAATCCATTCCTGTTATATGTACGTATTTAGATAGTCACCGGTTTCGTTTTTAATAATAAAAATACTTTAATATACATGTCTCACTTCATTCAACCCACTGTCAGTTCAATGTTTCACAAGCCCTTCATTTGAAAGACTTCTTAAAATTGTATGACCATGATATAATTTGATAAGCTTTAATGGATGCAAAATATATATGAAATGGGCTCACTTCAATACACTTGACTTCTCATTTCATGCAAAAGCCCTTATAATGAAGATTGGCAATTCATAAAGAACCCTTTTTTTTATGGATAGATAAAGGAGCGATTACTAATGGCAATTACTCACAGAAAAGATACTCGTCCTGTAAGGGTCGGTGACGTTACTATAGGTGGCGCTGATGAAGTCGTCATCCAATCCATGACAACTACAAAAACACACGATGTGGAAGCTACAGTGGCTGAAATTAAGCGGCTTGAAGAAGCAGGCTGCCAGATCGTACGTGTAGCATGTCCTGATGACCGTGCAGCTGATGCAATTCCTGAAATTAAAAAACGTATCAACATCCCATTGGTTGTTGACATTCACTTCGATTATAAGAAAGCATTGAAAGCCATCGAGGGTGGAGCTGATAAAATCAGAATCAACCCTGGGAATATTGGTAAAAGGGAAAAAGTTGAGGCTGTGGTCAAAGCAGCGAAAGCAAAAGGAATTCCGATTCGTATCGGAGTTAACGCTGGTTCCCTCGAACGTCATATTCTAGAAAAATACGGCTATCCAACGGCTGATGGCATGGTTGAAAGTGCCCTGCACCATATCAAGATACTCGAAGATTTGGATTTCCACGATATCATCGTATCGCTTAAAGCGTCTGATGTTAAATTGGCAATCGAAGCATACGAGAAAGCGGCTGAAGCATTCGATTATCCAATCCACCTGGGGATCACTGAATCAGGTACTTTATTTGCTGGTACTGTAAAGAGTGCGGCAGGCCTCGGGGCTATCTTAAGTAAGGGTATCGGAAGTACGGTACGAATCAGCTTGAGTGCCGATCCCGTTGAAGAAGTCAAAGTGGCTAAAGAATTATTGAAATCGTTCGGCCTTGCATCTAATGCAGCGACACTGATCTCATGTCCGACTTGCGGACGTATTGAAATCGATTTGATTTCAATTGCAAACGAAGTTGAAGAATATATCCAAACGATCAAAGCTCCAATTAAAGTAGCCGTACTAGGATGTGCAGTTAACGGTCCTGGTGAGGCTCGTGAAGCTGACATCGGAATTGCAGGTGCGAGAGGCGAAGGACTACTTTTCCGCCACGGAGAAATCATTCGTAAAGTTCCTGAAGACATCATGGTTGAAGAACTGAAAAAAGAAGTCGACAAATTGGCTGAGGAACATTATGAAAAAGAGCGTAAAGAAAAAGAAGAACAACAGCAAAACGCATAAAAAAGTGGACCTTTTAAAGGTCCACTTTTATTTTGTTTGAAACAGAATGGTTAAATCAAGTTATAGATCGGGGCGAAGAATAAAGAAAATGCTATAGAGATCACACTAATGATGATCGCCATATTCCCTAATGTATCTGCCCCACGTCGTTTACCTACGATTCCTAAGATGATTCCCGCTGCTCCCAAAATCAACGGAGCAAAGAAAAAGGATAGAATGGCTGCAGTAAGTCCTAACCACCCCATACCCACTTTCACATCATCTTCCATCGTGGTTTCTTGTTCTTCCGATTTAATCGGCTCATGAATTGGAGTTACTGCTGCTTCTTGAGCAAACTCTTCTTCGTAACTTTCGCCATAAACGGGTTGATTCGGGCCACGCCCATGATCATCAACTTCTTCTGCTACTTGTTCAAGCTCATCTCCATGTTCTGGAGCTTTTTCTGTTTCCTGATTCTCAACAGGATTTTCTGGTTCATACATAAGAATTCCCTCACTTTCTGTTTGGAGAATCATGATTAGTATATGAGTAATTCCTTTTTTTAAAGTGCCATTTGATGGCAGGCTATACGATACTTGGATTAATCCCGACTAAACTCCCATAAACGGTTACATTATACTTACAAAAAAGCCCCCATCGTTCTAATTGAACGATGGGGGCTCTGTGAAGAATATGAGCTAGTTTACGAATGCGACTGTTGGATGCGTTTCAGCTTTGTTTTGAATTTCTTTAGCATACCAGCTTTTGGCGTGACCATTTTCCTGTTTATATTGTTCTAATCCGCCCATACCTCTGTGATAGGCTGTCAACGCTTCATCCCAGTTACCATATTCATGATGAAGAAAATCTAAATAAACTAAAGATAATTGCATGGAATAATAAGGATCAAATAAAAGTTCATCTTCATATGGTAAACCGGCCATGTCCGCAATCCACGGGGCAGTATTTTTCATAAACTGAGACATTCCATAGGCATGGCCATATTTCGTCTCTGGTCCGACTAATTCAGGATCGAAAGTCCCGCCCGTCTCTACCTTTAACAGTTCGTATACGAGGAATGGATCAATTTCATATCGCTTGGACTCTTTAACTAAATATAAAGCCCACGATTTCTTAAACTTTCCATCACTTTCCTGAACGAGACGATCGGCTTTCTTTTCCACTTTCGGCCACGTGTAGAAGCCATTCTTCTTACTTTCCTCAGCCGTTTCTTTTTTTATATAGCTGTACTGCGATTCCAACTGGTTTTTCTCAGCCTTCAGCTCCGCATTCTTATCCTTCAGTTGCTGATTTCGATCAGCGAGCGTTTGCTGGTCCTCTTCTTTTAACTGGTCCACAGTGAAAAAAGTAACAACCACAAGCATCAACGCTATAAACGCTTGTAAATACGAATTGGTGTATTTCATTCTACTCACTCCTTTGCTTTTTGAATCGAAATGATACTTTCGACCAATATGCCTCTGGACCCATTGGCTTATATTAACCCAACACCTTCGCCATTGCAATCGAAAAACTCTATGTATAAATATTGAGAAAACACATATGTTTCTTAATTATCATATGGTGTACAGATGACATCGGGAAAGGGTGCATAAGACAATGAAAAATGTGGCACAACAACTTATTACCCAAAAATTAAAACAGCTAACCACCTCAGACATCATTTATTATAGTAAAAAGTATAATATCCCCATCTCAAAAGCCGAAGCTGAAGCGATTATTCGTGCATTGAAAAAAAACAAAGAAAATCCATTTGACTCAGATGGAAGGAAGCGGATGTTAGGAAAACTTGCTTCGATCACTTCTAAAGACACCGCAAGAGCTGTAAATAAAATACTCATCAAATTAGCTAAAGAATATGGTGTAGACCATTGGTTGGAATAATGGTCCCCCAGCAAAAAAAGAGCCGGGTAAGTCCATGAAGTAGAATTTTGTAATCCCCTCCCAAAAAAATTTCACTCTCACCCCTGTTGTTTTCCATGAAAGAAAGCAAAAGCTTTCCCCATAAAAAAAGAAGGATGCAAAGCACCCTTCTTTTTACTGTTCCATAATTTTTTCTTTTAATTCGTTATCAAATGTCCCCTCTTTTATCATGTCAATTTCAAAACGATATGGAGGTTTTTTATTCTTCTTATCCTCTCCAACATATGGAGTTTCAAGGATTTTAGGCAGTTCTTTCAATTGCGGATGGTGGATCACCTTATGCAGAGCCTCAAATCCGATGTGCCCAAAACCTATGTTTTCATGGCGGTCCTTTTGAGCTCCTTGTTCATTCTTACTATCGTTAACGTGAATGACTTTCAAGCGATCAAGACCAACGATTCGGTCGAACTCCTCAAGGACTCCATCAAAGTCTTCCCTCACATTGTAACCTGCATCATGGATGTGACAGGTATCCATGCAGACTGAAAGCTTTTCATTCATTGTAACTCCGTCTATAATTTGTGCAAGCTCATCAAAGCTTCTACCGATTTCAGAGCCTTTCCCTGCCATTGTTTCCAATGCAATTTGGACATTCTGATCTTTATTGAGCACTTCGTTCAGTCCCTCAATGATCTTCGGTAGTCCTTTATCTACGCCTTGACCTACGTGAGAACCAGGATGCAGAACAATCTGTTTCGCCCCAAGAGCCTCTGTACGCTCAATTTCACTTCTGAGAAAATCAACCCCGAGCTGGAACGTTTCCGGCTTCGTAGTATTTCCGACATTAATGATATATGGAGCATGGACCACGATGTCTTCCATCCCGTGCTCTTTCATGTGCTCTAAGCCCGCTTCAATATTTAATTCCTCGATGGGCTTTCTTCTCGTGTTTTGAGGAGCTCCAGTATAAATCATAAAGGTGTTGGATCCGTATGCTGCCGCTTCTTCGCTCGCTCCTAACAACATTTTTTTGCCTTTCATTGATACGTGCGACCCTATTTTGACCATGAAATTCCCTTCCTTATTTCTTTCTGTAGCTGTTCCGCTTCAATTTTTTCAAATTTTTATCTGCTTCTTGCTTCATTTTCTTCTTATAGCCCGGCTTAACTTTTTTAGGTTTCCTGACCATCTGCTTCGCTTTTTTCTCTAAATCTGATGTTGTACGCTCTCTGTTCTGACGTTCATTATAGGATTTGACCTCTTTCCATTCTCCATTCTTCACTTCATAGAAGTTGAACGTTAAACCTTTTTTCTCGAGTTTTTGAATCAATGGCAAATCCTGATCGGAGTAAAGGTTGATTGCTGTTCCTTCCATACCCGCTCGAGCAGTACGTCCTACTCGGTGGATATAAAATTCTTCTTCCTTCGGCATTTGAGCATTGATGACGTGACTGACTCCTTGAATATCAATACCTCGTGAGGCAAGGTCTGTAGCCACAATATACTGGTAACGTAAATTTTGCAGCTCTTTAAGCATCCGTTTACGTTCTCGCGGGGAAAGGCCGCCATGTAAAACGCCTACTTTCAACCCTCGGCTGATCAAATCATTTGCCAACTCATCAGCTAAATCTTTCCCATTCGTAAAGATGATGGCCAAGTAAGGTTGAATCGCTTTTGTTATATCCATAATCACGTCTGCATAATCTTTATGACGCAGCGGTATCAAACGGTGCTCCATCGATTCAGGAGACGGTTTATTATCCTCAATTTGAATCTGTGTCGGATTCGTCAAATATTTATTTAAAAACGGCTTCAGGCGTTCAGGAATCGTTGCAGAGAAGACCATGATTTGTACTTCCTGATCCATACGGACTAAAATTTGGTCAACTTCTTCGATAAAGCCCAAATCAAGCATCAAATCTGCTTCATCCAACACGAAGCTCTTCGCTTGATACAAGTCGATCGCTTCTTCTTTAACCATATCCAGGATCCGTCCTGGAGTGCCCACAACGATATGTGGAGGGTTGGCGGATAGTTTATCAACCATTTTTTGCTTATCCGTGCCTCCAATAAGAAGCTTCGAACGCCATATTTGATCTTTTCCAGCAAACTGAATAGCTTTTTTAACTTCCTCGTGTATTTGTATGGCCAACTCTCTAGTCGGAGCAGTGATGACAAATTGTACATGATCTGCATCTTCCTCCAGCTGGCAAAACAGAGAAAGCAAATAAGCGTGGGTTTTTCCTGATCCTGTGTGAGATTGTCCAATCAGGCTCTCTCCTCGAAGAGCCGCTGGAATGACTTGTTGTTGGATCGGTGTAGGATCTTGGAACCCAAGACCCTCTACCATCTCACTGACTACAGGAGTGATAGCGAATTGTTCAAATGTATGTTTACTCATAATTGTACCCCTTTAATGTATATTGTCCCTATCTTATTATAATAGAGGTTAAAGAGAAATGCACGAAACGATGAAGAGAGATGAAGAATCTTTGTCATATGGTAGTTTAGGCTTTATAATGGGAAATGGAATTGGAATAGAGATCCTGATGGGGATGTACAAAAGAGGAGGACGTAATAGCATGGAAGTCATCAAAATCGCACCTCGCGGTTATTGTTACGGCGTAGTAGATGCTATGGTCATCGCACAAAACGCAGCCAAAGACCCGAATTTACCACGACCGATATATATCCTGGGCATGATTGTTCACAACGCTCATGTAACAAAAGCTTTTGAAGATGAAGGTATAATTACTGTAGATGGTAAGAATCGCAGCGATATGTTGGAGGGAATCAATGACGGGACAGTCATTTTCACCGCCCACGGCGTATCGCCGGAGGTAAAAGAACGTGCAAAAGCAAAAGGTCTTATGACGCTGGATGCTACTTGCCCGGATGTGACCAACACCCACAACTTGATTCGTAAAAAAGTTGCAGAAGGCTTTGAAATCATTTATGTAGGAAAGAAGGGTCACCCTGAACCTGAAGGGGCCATGGGAGTTGCACCAGGAAAAGTCCACTTAGTGCAGACTGAAGAAGATGTTGAAAACTTGGAATTGAATCATGACAAACTGATGATTACAAACCAAACAACCATGAGTCAATGGGATGTCTATGACGTCATGGAGAAAGCAAGAGAAAAGTTCCCACAGTTGGAAAAACAGCAGGAAATCTGCATGGCTACACAAGTCCGTCAAGAAGCTGTTTCTGAACAAGCAAAAGAAGCTGACCTAACCTTGGTTGTAGGAGATCCTATGAGTAACAACTCCAACCGCCTCGCACAAGTTTCTAAAGAAAAAGCAGGAACAGAAGCCTACCGTATTTCTGATGTCACTGAAATTCAACTGGAATGGCTTGAAGGTGTAGAAAAAGTGGCAGTCACAGCAGGCGCATCTACCCCGACGCCGATTACAAAAGAAGTGATTAAATTCATCGAACAATTTGATCACGAGGATGAAGATACCTGGATCCGTGAATCCAAAGTAGAACAAAAGAAAATTCTGCCTCGTGTCAAAGCTAAAAAGAAAGCTAAAAAATAACACTAAAAGGTGCTGGCCCCGAAGGTCCAGCACCTTTTTCATGAATGAACATCAAACAAATTTAAATGGTTCAGTATCAGCTTCAGAAATGAAAACTTTCAATTGCTGGTCCTGGTTGCACTCTCTTTCAATAAATTCACCAATGACCGGGCATACAAGCTTCTCTACGTGGTGTCCGGGATCGATAACGCTCAAACCCATTTCGTATGCATCTTGAGCCATATGGAATGTCATGTCCCCTGTAATATATACATCTGCACCGTTGCGTTTCGCCTGATGGATATACTTTTCTCCACTTCCACCGAGCAAAGCGACTTTTTGCACTTTCTTGTTTTCATCTCCCACAAACCTCAAGGATGGAACAGAGTATTCTTCTTTTACATGCTCACATAACTCTTTTAACGTTACTGAATTTGGCAGTAATCCTATACGACCGACACCTTGAGACTCCCCTTCATTCAATAAAGGATACAAATCGTATGCCACTTCTTCATAAGGATGCGCATTCTCCATAGCTTGTAACACAACTGATAACTTTGCCTTTGGAACAATGGTTTCCACTCTTTTCTCAGAAACCTTTTCCAACTCACCTGCTTGGCCTATATAGGGATTTGTGCCATCTTGTGGTTTAAACGTACCTTCGCCGGAAAGCTGGAAAGTACAATGACTATAATTGCCTATGTGACCTGCCCCTGCTTCACTGATTGCATCTCTTAAGAGATCCGCATGGCTTTCAGGCACAAAGACTGTCAATTTGACCAAATCTTCCTTTCCTGTCTCTAACAGGGGCCTGACCTCTTCTAACTGCAGTGCCTCAGCCATCACATCGTTCACCCCACCTTTCGCTACATCCAAATTGGTGTGAGCTGCATAAACAGTGATATCATGTTGAATCAGCTTTTTAACAACACGGCCTTTAGGGGTATCAAAGTTGATTTGATTCAATTTGACAAACAATAGAGGGTGGTGAGCAATAATCAAGTCTATCCCTTTTTCTATAGCTTCATCGACCACATTCTCTAATACATCCAGCGTTACCATAATATTTTTTACAGGTTTATTTAATGAGCCAACCTGCAACCCTACGTTGTCCCAGTCGAATGCTAAATGTTTCGGGGACCACTGTTCGAATTTTCGAATGATTTCCTGAGCAGTAAGTGTTTGTTGCATTACGCAAGAACCTCCTTCAACCAAGTAATCTCTTTCTTCAATTGAACAATCTTTTCTTCATCCACTTGAGAAGAACGTTGGACTTGCTCTAAAATATATTGTTTCTTCTCAAGTTCAGCTCTGCATTTTTGATGGAACGTTTGATCATTCTTTTTTAGAAGATGCGGACCCAGCCACAACTCCTTCTCAATTTGCTCAGTTTCGTATCCGGAAAGGGGATCTCCTTTTTCAGCTACCAAAACCTCGTAAATATGCCCATTTTCTTCAAGGATTTCTTCTTCCTTTAAGGCATATCCCTGTTCTTTAAACCAGATCCTCAAGGACCTTGCATCGATATTTGGTTGAACGATGATACGGTCCACAGCACCTAATTTGTCTTTCCCTTCATCGAGAATGTCCCGAATCAAAGGGCCCCCCATACCTGCAATGACAATTTGGTTCACTTCGTTTTCTTCTAAGACTTGCAATCCATTCCCTAATCGGACGTCAATCCGATCTGAAAGGTTATGTGCATTGACCTCATTCAATGCACTCTGATACGGTCCTTCATTCACTTCTCCTGCTATCGCTTTTGCTTTTTCATCTCTCAAGCATACATAGCAAGGAAGGTAAGCGTGATCGGAACCGATATCTGCAAAGTTAGATTTCTCTGGAAGGAAACTAGCCACTAAGGCTAACCGATTGGATAGTTGATTGACGTTCATAATTTCGACCCTTTCATAAAAAGAAAAGCTTCCTGATAAGACAGAAAGCTTTCATAAGTAACTATTATTTCTTCTCTGCTAACCATTCAGCCAGTTTAGCAGCTTGTTCGCCAGTGTAAAGACCTGCCGGCATAGCGGAGCCTTTACCATTGACGATAATGTCTTTAATCTCGTCAGCAGAATAGCTGCTTCCTACTTTTTGAAGATTTGGACCTGCTCCACCTTCCAAGTTTCCACCATGACAGCTGGAACACTTAGATTGGAACATTTCTTCAGGACTGGCACTTGCTGTTTCTTCTTGTTTTTCTCCGCCACCATGTTCTTCATTCTGAATGGCTTCTCGTTGGTTGATACCAGCTGCAGATACGATGATCATTGTCACGATACCTAGAACAGCAATAATTGCAAATGGAATCACAGGGTTTTTTCTCATTCGTTGTATCCTCCTTATGTATTCCCTCAAATAGTATTCGAGTCTATTCGACTATATTTATTTTACTTGAAAACCACTCTTTATTAAAGGGATAAGATGTGAAAACTTATAAAACAATTAAGATCGTAACTAAAAGCATCCCAATCACACCGGAAATTTGAAGATATTTGATCTTCAATTTCCATCCGATGTAAAACCAAATTAAACTATGGAAGGGGACACTTACAAAGATAGCTGTATTTCCCGCTGAGTAATGGCTGATGACGGAAACAGTCAGTAGTAATGCAATCAAGAGCCCGATAATCAAAGGGAATTGAAAAAACATTGAACGTGCATAGTTTAACCTGATTGCGTGAATGAATGCAATCAATACAAAACTCGACAAAAGCCCTGTTTGCATTATCATGTCCATTTCAGTAAAATAAATGACAAGAAATGAAAGGGGTAACAAAATCAGGGTTAAAACCAGGAATACAGCACTAATAGGAGAGCTGCGTGGTTTCTCTAAAACAGCCGCTTGTTTCCCATCATGGCTTCCATCGCCTTCTGAGTATAAAGCTAATAGATAATCGCAATATTCAGCAGGTAAGAGGCGGTTTGTCTTCCAATACTTGATTTCATTAATAATCGTTTGTTTACGGTCATCAGCCATGACATCACCCCGGAAATAATATAAAACTCAGGCTACCATTTCGTTTGTAGAAACGATGGCACCCTGAGCTAAAAAGTTTGTTTATTCCATGAAATCTTTAAGTCTCTTGCTTCGGCTTGGGTGTCGCAATTTACGAAGAGCTTTCGCTTCAATTTGACGGATTCTCTCGCGAGTAACTCCGAATACTTTCCCTACCTCTTCCAGGGTTCGAGTTCGACCGTCATCCAATCCAAAACGCAGTCTTAATACGTTCTCTTCTCTATCAGTAAGTGTATCGAGAACATCCTCCAGTTGTTCTTTAAGCAGTTCATAGGCTGCATGGTCTGAAGGGGAAGTTGCTTCTTGGTCTTCTATGAAATCACCTAGATGAGAGTCGTCTTCTTCACCAATTGGTGTTTCTAACGATACAGGCTCTTGAGCAATTTTTAAGATTTCACGGACTTTGTCCGGCGTCAATTCCATATCCTGTGCAATTTCTTCTGGTGTCGGTTCACGACCTAAGTCCTGCAGCAATTGACGTTGTACACGAATCAACTTATTGATCGTCTCGACCATGTGCACTGGAATACGAATAGTACGTGCTTGGTCAGCAATCGCACGGGTAATTGCTTGGCGTATCCACCATGTAGCATAAGTACTGAATTTATACCCTTTGCGGTAGTCGAACTTCTCAACCGCTTTGATCAATCCCATATTTCCTTCCTGTATCAGGTCAAGGAAAAGCATTCCTCTACCTACATATCTCTTCGCTATACTGACAACGAGACGAAGGTTAGCCTCTGCTAAATCACGTTTCGCTTCTTCATCACCATTTTCAATCCGCTGTGCCAGACTAATTTCATCTTTGGCAGATAGAAGGTTTACACGGCCGATTTCTTTCAAGTACATACGTACAGGGTCGTTGATTTTGACACCAGGGGGTACACTGAGGTCATTCAGGTCAAACTCTTCTTCTTTATTGAGTTGTTTCATACTTGGGTCTGTGTCTGAATCACCGATTACTTCAATTCCTTGGTCATTCAAATGTTCATAAAATTCGTCCATTTGATCGGAATCCAACTCGAAACTTGAAAGTTTTTCAGCAACTTCCTCATAAGCGAGAACCCCTCGCTTTTTCCCAATTTCTAACACCTGGTCTTTCGCTTGTTCCAGTGTCAGTTCATTTGTATTTTCAGTTTCTTTAGAACGTGATGGCTGTTGTTGCTTATCTGCCATAAGTCCCCCTCCTTCCAACATATCTACACAAACTTCATTAAGTGTTTTTTAACTCTTTTTTACGCTGAATGATTTTCATAGCAATTTCTGCTGCTTTAATCGGTTCATTCTGCTGTTCCGCTCTTTTCAATTCAGCTTCTAATGATTTTATATCCGTACGATCGCTTTGTTCTGCTCGAATATGAGATATATAATCCTGGATTTCCTGGTCTGACACTTCATCACCGACGGGTGCCATAGCCAACTCGACAGCTAAGTTTTTCAGCGACGCATCATCAAGTCTTTCTACAAATTGACTGATATCCGATTCATTACCATCTTCATAATAGGCATAGAGGTGAGTTACGATCACCTGATGATCAGATATGTTGAATGCGCCCCCTATTTCCTCCTGAACTTTATCAGCTATCAAAGGATCTTTCAACATATATGCAATGAGCTTACGTTCTGCATTGTGAAACGCAGGAAGCAACTTATTTTGTATTGATAAACGACTAGTACGATTAGTATATCGATTTTGTCCCTCATTATCCTTTGGCAAAGGCTTTTGTCCACGAATCCTTTGAATATCTTCTTTCAAAGTATCGATTGACATTTCGAACTCTGAGGCAATTTCATTCAGGTAATGCTCCCGCTCTACAGCTCGGTCGAGCATCGCTACCTCTTGTAGTATCTTTTCGATATAAGTGATTCGATCTCCTTCTATTTGTAAGTTGTAATCTCTTTTGAGATAACTCATCATGAAGGACATGTACGTATCACTGGTTTCGATTACTTCCCTTTGGAACCGGTCTCCCCCATGCTTTTGTATAAAGTCATCAGGATCCAGCCCATCGGGAACGCGTGCAATGAATGTTTCACAGCCTACACTCTTCAACAGCTTTGCTGCTTTTGAAGCGGCCTCTACACCGGGACGGTCTCCGTCGTAGCAGACGATCACCTTATCTGCATAGCGCTTAAGCAGATTCGCTTGGTTTGTGGAGATTGAAGTTCCCATCGTCCCTACGCCGTTATGAACACCTGCTTGATCAGCAGAGATAACATCTACATAACCTTCAAAAAGGACGACCGTTTTCTGCTTACGTATGGAAGCCCGTGCTAAATCGAAATTGTAAAGGATTCTATTTTTATGAAAAAGCTCTGTCTCGGGGCTGTTCAAATACTTAGGTTCCTGTTCACCCATGGCACGGCCTGCAAAAGCCACCGTTTTCCCTAAGTGGTTTCTAAGTGGAAAAATGACCCGTCCTCTGAAGCGATCTGTATATTCACCATGATCATTGGCGCTGAGCAGCCCTGCTTTCACCATCGTCTGTGGATGGAACCCTTTTTTTTCTAGGAAGGTGACTACAAAGTCTTTCGAGTTCGGCGAAAAACCGATCTGGTACTTTTTAATCGTTTCTTCAGTGAAGCCTCGATCGATCAAGTATTGATAAGCCGCTTTTCCTTCCTTGGAATTTCGGAGCAAGTGATGATACAGCTTTGCGAGCCATTGGTGAGCTTCAAGTATACTCTGAGATTCAGGACTTTGTTTTGAAGAAGGCTCATCATCTGTAATTTGATCAGGCAGGTCGATATCCGACTGCTCTGCCAATTGCTTTACAGCTTGAATGAAAGTATAGCCTTCCAGTTCCATGAGAAAGGTGTACACATTCCCTCCCTTTCCACATCCAAAGCAATGAAAAATTTGCTTATCAGCAGAAACGGAAAAAGAAGGAGTATTCTCGCCATGGAAAGGACAGAGCCCAAAATAATTTCTACCTTGCTTTTTCAGGTCAACATATCCTCCGATGACATCAACGATATCTGTGGATTGACGAATTTCATCTACTTTTTCTTCTGGTATATGTCCAGCCATACGCATCACCATACTAAACAATTATTCGAGGTAGACTACTGAATACCTTCATGTTCAGACAATATTTTTTGTAAGGTCGTTTGGAATTTCTCCCTGTCTTTGTCAGAGAAAGACGAAGGACCTTTCCACTTCTTATTTTTTTTCATTGTCTGTTGACGAATATGCTTGTTCTGCATAATCGTATTGGCATCCTCTTCTTTAACTAGTGTACCTCTTGGGGTCAACACATAAACTCCTTTGGCTGTTAAAAGAACCGCCAGAGAAAGGTCTTGTGTAATGACAATGTCATTCTTTTTTACGTGATTCATGATATAAAGATCGACATTTTGAGAGCCATGGTCCAGAAAGGTCCAGTTTTGCTTCTCTTTATCAATACTATAATGATTGACGGTAGCTATGAACCTGGGAGCAATTCCATAAGAACTGCCAACCTGCATAATTTCCTCTTGAACCGGACAACTATCAGCATCTACCCATAAGATCGGAATATTATTTGACATAGTATTTGTATTTCTACAATCTATCATAGAATCCTTCTAAAAAATGAATGTTTTATTTTTCTGAAAAGTTGCAGCTCTCGTTTACTATGAACCGTGACGTTCACGTCCTCTCTATAACGTGGACCTATACTCCAACTATGAAACATCGTTTTTTTCACAAATAAATATTATAATACATTCCTTTCTATAATGCTATATCTAATTTTACCTAATTTTCATTCTTCCCAACAAAAGTCGCGCTTAATCATAGCGCGACTTTTGTCAATTTGTACTATTCTTGAGCATCTTCCCGTAATTTATTCAAAATGACATTTGCTGTTTCTTCTACCGCTTTATTTGAGACGTCAACAACTTCACATCCGATTCGATCGACGATTCTGTTGAAATGTTCGATTTCCTGTTGGATCCTGTTCATGTTCGCATAACTGGCCTGCTCCCCCAAACCAAGGGAAATCAGCCTTTCTTTTCTTATGTCGTTCAACTTTTCAGCACTTATCTTTAAGCCGATACATTTAGACGGGTCGACACGAAACAACTCAGAGGGAGGGCTCACCTCAGGAACGATCGGCACGTTTGCAACCTTCAAACGTTTATGAGCCAGATATTGAGACAACGGTGTTTTGGATGTACGGGAAACGCCGATCAAAACAATATCCGCCTTCGCAATTCCCCGCGGATCTCTACCGTCATCATAACGGACAGCGAATTCGATCGCTTCCACCCTCTTGAAGTAATCTTCATCCAATTTATGAACTAGTCCTGGTTCCAACCGGGGTTCAATTTTCAGATGATTTTCCATCGCTTCCATCATCGGTCCCATTATATCGACACATTCAACTCCATGCTTTTCAGCTTCAGCGATCAGGTGCTTGCGATATTCAGGTATCACAAGAGTGAAACCGATCATAGCTCCTTGTTCCTTCGCTTGTGCCACGGTTTCATTAATAGTGCCTTTATCTTCAACGTAAGGAATGCGCTGCAATTCAAAAGGACCATCATCGAATTGACTGAGTGCCGCTTTGACAACCAATTCAGCTGTTTCCCCTACAGAGTCTGATACTACATAAATCAACGGTTTCCCCATGCTGCTCCTCCTAGCTATTAAAGGTGTTGATCCCTGGCAAGCTCGACAAGGGCTTTTGTCATATTCGTCTTCGTTAACCTGCCTACCACTTCCATTCCGTCATCTGTATCATGTACTACAGGAAGGGCATCGATCTGTTTTTCTATCAACTTTTGTGCTGCGTCAATGAGAAGGTCATCCTGCCTACAAATCGTAATGTTCGGCATTCTTGTCATAATGATATGAACCGGTATGGATGTGAGATCCTGATTCCCTATACTTGCACGCAGGAGATCCTTTCTCGACAATACCCCCGCTAAATTAGAGGATTCATCGGTGACAAACAATGTACCGACATCCTCTAAAAACATCATGCAGATCGCATCATATACCGAAACGTCCTCCTCAACTACAATCGGAACCGATTGATATTCGGAGACCTTGAATTTTTTAAGTTTTTCCGTCAATAATTCAGAACCTGTTTTACCAGTGAAAAAGTACCCGACCCGAGGTCTTGCATCTAAAAAACCAGCCATTGTTAAAATCGCCAAGTCCGGACGAAGCGTCGCTCTTGTCAAGTTCAACTGATCAGCAATATTCTCACCGGTAATCGGTCCATTTTCTTTTACTATCTGAAGAATCTGTTCTTGCCGGTTGGAGAGTTCCAATCTTTCACCACCCTAATCACTATATGTGACATACTATTTAATTATTATAGCTCATTTTTATAAAAGGGTAAAAGAAGGATACTTAAAACTGCTGTTTCCATTCAATGGCATTAAAGTCAGCATACTTCTTAATGTCGTAGGCAATCGACTTCAGTAAGCCTAAACGGTTGTTTTTAACCTTCACATCTTCAGCCATGACCATTGTTTGATCGAAGAATTCATGGATAGGCGAAGATAGTTCAGAAAGAATCTCCAGCGCTTTGACGGGATCTTCGTTTTCCAAGGCAGCGACATATGGCTCATGCATCGCAGTAAAAGTACTGTACAACTCCGCTTCTGTTTCATTTTCAAACAGCTCAGGATCGACCTCATCCGTTTCTGCTTTTTCAGCTAAGTTCAATACACGCCCCAATGCTTCTTGGATAGGTTTGAACGTCTCGTCTTGACGCTTTTCTACGAGGAGCTTCGCTTTTTCCAAAGTTGTGCTGTAAACATTGATTCCGTTCACTAGTACAGCATCAACCACATCCGGGTCCACCTGTTCTTCACGAAGCAAATATGCGGCTCGCAGGTTAAAGAATTCGTGTAAATCTTTGTTTACCTCTTCTTTAGAACGGGTTGGTAGACTTAATTCCACATAGAAGTTATGAACCAGATCGATAATCTGTTCAACAGGAAGTGACCATCCCAATGTATTCAACGTTTGCAGGATGCCAAGGGCCTGCCTTCTTAACCCATAAGGGTCTTGGGAACCGGTAGGGATGATACCTATAGCGATGCTTCCAACGATTGTATCCATCTTATCCGCAATACTTACGATGGCTCCCACCTTCGATGATGGAACCTCTCCATTGGCATGTCGAGGCATATAATGTTCATTGATCGCAACGGCTACTGCCTCGTCTTCCCCGAACAAGCGTGCATATTTCTCTCCCATAACACCTTGAAGTTCTGTAAATTCATCGACCATTTGAGTGACTAAATCGAATTTACAAATTTCTGCTGCACGTTGAGCTTGAGCCTTCTCTTTATCGTCCAACTCCAGCCAGTCACTTACTTTACCTGTAATTGCCTTGATTCTCTGTACTTTGTCCGCTAATGTTCCGAGCTCTTCCTGGTACACCATACGAGTAAGCTTTTCAAGCTTCTCATCGATGCTCCCTTTTTGATCTTCTTCATAAAAGAATTGAGCATCCTTCAAACGAGCCTTAAGAACTTTCTCGTTCCCCCGGGCTACAGTGTCCAGGTGGCGGTCATCCCCATTTCTCACCCCTACAAAGAAAGGAAGCAAGTCTCCATCTGTGGATCGTACAGGGAAATACCTTTGGTGCTCTTTCATTGAAGTAATCAAAGCCTCTTCAGGTATTTCTAAAAATTCTTCATTAAACGCCCCTGTGAATACTGTCGGCAGTTCAACGAGATTGGTTACTTCATTCAATAGGTCGTCATCGATGACCAAGTTCCATTGTTTTTCTTTTTCTAAATGTAACAGCTGCTCATGAATATTATTTTTTCTTTCATTTAAGGAAGGGATAATGGATTGCTGCTTCAAAACGTCTTCATATTCTGCCGCTGAATGCAAAGCAACTTCTTCACCCAGGAAACGATGTCCAAAGGTCGTTCTACCGGTCGAGATGTTTTCGATGGAAAACGGAATCACTTCTTCACCGAACAAGGCAACCATCCATCGGATCGGACGTGCATAACGTAAGTCATAACTCCCCCAACGCATATTTTTAGCGAATGTCAGGTCCAGAAAGACAGAGCGGAACTCTTTAAGAAGGTTTGCTGTAGATTCCCCTTCAATAAATTTATTGACATGCACATATTCTGTGCCTTTGATCTCTTTGAAGTAAATGTCATCTACATCTTTCCCCTGACCTTTGGAAAAACCTATGGCTGCTTTCGTCCATTCACCTTGATCATCTAAAGCTATTTTTTTAGCTGGACCTTTAGCCTCTTCTTCTATGTCAGGCTGCTTTTCTGCTACTTCAGTTACTTGGACAGCCAGCCTCCTAGGAGTTGCAAAACCCTTGACATCATCGAATGGGATCCGCTGATTTTCGAACCATGCTTTAGTTTTTGACTCCAACTGCTGTAAGGCATCATTGATAAAACGAGCGGGAAGTTCTTCTACTCCTAATTCAAACAATACTGTATTACTCATGGTTTTCATCCTCCTTCTTCAACATCGGGAAACCTAGTCGCTCTCTTTCTTCTACATAAGTTTTAGCGATTTTTCTTGCCAAGTTCCGAACTCTTGAGATATAACCAGTCCGCTCTGTGACACTGATCACACCTTTGGCATCCAATAAGTTGAAAGTATGAGAACACTTCAATACGTAATCATAAGCTGGGAAAACGAGACCTTTTTCCATAATTCTTTCTGCTTCTTTTTCATACGTAGAGAAAAGCTGAAACAGCATGTCTTCATCCGATTCTTCGAAGGTGTAAGTGGAATGTTCATACTCAGGCTGCATGAAAATATCGCCTACAGTTACTCCATCTGTCCATTCCAGCTCAAAAACATTCTCCTTATCCTGAATATAAGAGGCTAAACGTTCTAAACCATAAGTAATCTCTGCAGAGACAGGACGAGCTTCTAATCCCCCTATTTGTTGAAAGTAGGTGAATTGAGTAATTTCCATTCCATCAAGCCATACTTCCCAGCCTAATCCGGCAGCTCCTAATGTAGGGTTTTCCCAGTTATCCTCTACGAAACGGATGTCATGTTTATTAGGATCGATTCCTAATGCTTTCAAAGAATCTAAGTATAGTTCTTGAATATTATCAGGAGATGGTTTCATAATGACTTGGAATTGATGGTGTTGATAAAGCCTGTTCGGGTTTTGACCATACCTTCCATCTGCCGGCCTTCTTGAAGGCTCCACATAGGCAACATTCCAAGGCTCCGGACCTAAACTCTTTAAGAGGGTCATCGGTGACATCGTCCCCGCCCCTTTTTCTGTATCATACGCCTGCATCAAAAGACACCCTTGATCAGACCAGTGCTTTTGTAGTGTCAAGATCATATCTTGAATATTCATACGTTTCCCTCCTCATAGGTATATACATTCATTTCTTCATTCAAGCTGTACGTAAAAAAGCCCCGTCTCTATGCCTGAATAGACATAGGGACGGGGTTTCCGCGGTTCCACCCTATTTGCCTTCCTAAGAAGACCACTTTAACAAAGATGCTCCAGAATGCCTTCACTGAAACGTCAGCACTTGTCTCCCACCATCACAAGCTCGCTATAGCTGCATTTTCCAGTTACTACTTTCCTTCAGCGCAACGTAATATTTGGTATAAAAAATCATACTGAATTCACACTGAATTGTCAATCTGAGAATAAATCCAATTGATTCAGAAACTTTTTGGACTTTAAAAAATAGCCCCCATAACGATCATAATACTCATCCATGATTTTACGGAGAAGTTTTTTATTCGTGTCTTTCATGGATATCTGCCCCAACCTTCTGGCATCCATATGTAAAAACAAACGTAATAATTTAGGTAAAGGCTCACTAAGTCCAAACGCTTCCGGATCTTTATGTTTACAACGGAAGCAGAGCAGACCGCCTTCAACAATTGAAAATGAAAAGGGACCTTCTACATTTCCACAGTTGACGCATTGATCGACGACCGGTGCAAAACCCGCCTTTTTGAATAGTTTGAGTTCATACATCAAGGATAAAATGACAGGATCTTTATCTTCATTCATCCATACCAGTGTCTGTAGAAATTGTTCAAAAATAAAAGGATCTGGTTGTTTTTCATCAATGAGCTTGTCCGTCAACTCTGCCAAATACGATGCATAAGCCGTTTTAACAATATCCTCACGGATGGACCTTAAGGAAGACATCATTTCTCCCTGGCTCAAAGAACCTAACCCAGACCCTATTTGAATCAAAAACATTCCATGGATAAATGGTTGTGTGATTGAAGCCATCCGACTTTTCGGCTTTTTCGCACCACGTGCCATTATCCCGATTTTGCCCTTTTCCCTGGTTAAAAGGGTCACTATTTTGTGCGTTTCCCCATAATCTCTAGTACGTATGACAATGCCTTCAATTTTCTCCAACAAAACGCTCACCTGCTTTAGACATTACAAATTCAGGTCATCCGTTGATTCAATGTCAGTTGAGGAAGCTTCTTGTTCACGAGAGTTCTGATCTTGGGACTCATACTCTTTCATCAATAAATAGGTTTCAACGCTACCTGTCTGCCTGAATACATTCCATGAAAGTTTATCGAGCACAAGAAAACACCGCCTTTCGTATAATCATATCTAAAAGTTGATTACAATTTTAGAATGCTTCCTCAACCTGAAATCATGAGTTATAATTTTTTCCAACTCTTAATATTCGTCTTCTCTATATCCGAAATCACTGAGCTGAATTTGTTTGTTTCTCCAATCTTTTTGAACCTTGACCCATAGTTCAAGATAAACTTTGCTGCCTAAGAGGGATTCGATATCCTTACGCGCCCGCTTACCTATTTCTTTAAGCATGCTGCCTTGTTTACCGATAATGATCCCTTTTTGAGATTTTCTTTCGACTATGATCGCCGCTTGAATATAGACAGCATTTGAATTTTCCCTCGGTTCAATGCCCTCGATGACGACAGCGATTGAGTGAGGTATTTCTTCACGAGTCAGATGCAGCACCTTTTCCCTGATGAATTCACTAATGACAAAACGCTCAGGGTGATCTGTAATCTGATCTTCAGGATAAAACTGAGGCCCTTCGGGCAGGTGCCCCTTTAAAACGTCTATCAAATGATTGACGTTATTCCCTTCCAACGCAGAGATTGGAATGATTTCTTCAAAATCCAGCTTCTCTTTGTATTGTTCGATCAAAGGTAAAAGTTCATCGGGGTGAACTCTGTCAATTTTATTGATAATCAGGAAGACTGGCTGCTGTACGCGTTGAAGTCGATCGATGATAAATTGATCTCCCCGTCCATATCCCTCTTCTGCATTGATCATAAATAAAACCGCGTCTACTTCGTTCAAAGTGTTTTCAGCTACATTGACCATGTAGTCTCCAAGTTTATGCTTCGGTTTATGAATACCAGGCGTATCGATAAAGATGATTTGTGATTCTTTATCCGTCATGACTCCTTGGATCTTATTCCTTGTCGTTTGCGGCTTATCGCTCATAATCGCTATCTTTTCACCAATCACACGATTCATGAACGTGGATTTCCCTACATTCGGTCGCCCTACAATAGAGACGAAACCAGACTTGAATTGTTCTGTCATATTCGATCCTCCAAATTTTACTTTCGATTGTTTCATTTTCACTGTGACAGCTTCTACCAGCCTTTACAGCACCTTAGGTAAAAAAATCACCAATGCGATAAACACTGAAGCCACCGCACTCACTAACACTGCACCTGCAGCTATATCTTTGATCATACCTGCCATCGGATGCCTTTCCGGTGCTAAATAGTCGATGATCCGTTCTATGCTTGAATTCACCATTTCAAGAGACAGGATGACGGCAATAGTTAAGATGATTACCGCCCATTCCACAGGAGTCAGAGAAAGGATCAAACCTGCAAGAATCGCCAAAAATCCCGCCCCAAGATGGATACGGAAGTTCTTCTCGGTCTTGAATACTTCCTTAATCCCTTTCCAGGCATAACGAAACCCCACGGATTTCTTTTTTGTACTAGGTTCTTTCAAGGCCGAATTCATTCAGAATTTCCTCTTGTCTGTCGAACATGGCTTTTTCATCTTCCTCATTCATATGATCATAACCCAGTAAATGAAGGAAACCATGCAATGCTAAAAATCCTAATTCGCGCTCAAGGGAATGACCGTAGTCCTCGGCTTGTTCTTTTGCTTTATCAAGCGAAATGACGATATCGCCAAGCATTAGAGGCATATCTTCGTTCAGGATTTTCATCTCTCCTTCACCTTCTTCCTGCATAGCAAAAGAGATGACATCTGTGGGCTGGTCCTTTTGACGATAATTTCGGTTAATTTCCTGAATTTCATCATTATCTACGAAACTGATGGAAACCTCTGCGTCCACTTCTATGTCTTCTTTGTCTCCCGCAAAACGAATGACCCTTTGAATCAGATCAACAAATGCTTCATCAACTGAATTGGTTTCATCTTGAAAGTCGATATGAATCATCATGAACCTCCTAATTAAGTTATCTACCTATAAAAGCAGTTCTTCAAATTACAGAGCTGAGCGTATCTGAAACCCTATTCCATTTATTTTGTAGTGTATCCGGAAATGAGGATGTCATCGACGGAGTGAAATAATTCACTTATAAATAACAAATAAGACCCACAGAATGGGCCTTAAGACTGTTCACCTTCATAAGCATGAATGATCCTTTGCACAAGCGGGTGGCGTACTACATCAGTCTGGTCAAGGTGTATGATGGCAGAACCCTTTACATCTTTCAAGCGTTCTTGGGCCACTCGTAATCCAGACTTCACACCTTTAGGCAGGTCCACTTGTGTAATATCTCCAGTAATGATCATTTTAGAACCGAATCCTAGACGTGTCAGGAACATCTTCATTTGCTCAGGTGTCGTGTTTTGAGCTTCGTCCAGAATGGCAAAAGCGTCATCGAGGGTTCTACCCCGCATGTACGCAAGGGGAGCAATTTCAATTGTGCCACGATCAATGAGACGTGCTGTATGTTCGGCACCAAACACGTCATGCAGAGAATCGTATAGTGGACGCAGGTATGGATCGACTTTTTCTTTCAAGTCGCCAGGAAGAAACCCAAGGCTTTCTCCTGCCTCAACTGCAGGACGAGTCAAAATGATCCGTTTGACATCACCATTTTTCAAAGCATTGACCGCCATGATAACAGCCAGGTATGTCTTTCCAGTTCCTGCAGGTCCAATGCCGAAAACAAGGTCATTGTTTTTTATAGCAGAAACATAATTTCTCTGACCTAACGTTTTGACCCTGATCGATTTGCCTTTGGTATTCCGCGTAATTTCGTCTTCGAATAAAGCTTCAAATTGATTGATTTTACCTTTTTTAGCTAATTCAACAGCATAAACGATATCTCTTTCAGTAATCGTCAATCCTTTACGTATAATTGCGAGTACAGAAAGCAGAATATCCTCTACCAACTTCACATGTTCAGGTTGACCGGATACTCTCACGTTTTCACCGCGGGATATGATGGTCACTTGTAATTGTTCTTCAATTTGTTTCAAGTTTCTATCTTCTGTACCGAAAAGCGCAAGCGCTTCCGTCGTATTATCCAATTGTATGTCCATCGTCTTCAAATCTTCTGGCATATTCAATCTCCTTGACTTATATACTTGGTCATTGCGATATTCTCATGAACCTTAAATAAAAGGATTAATTTAACTTTACCATTCTCGCTACGCTGGTGCAAAACTTTTTCATTCATTATTTCTGCGTCAGCCTCCAGGGTCTGCTTAAGACTTTGACGACCAGTATCTATACCTAGTCTCTGCAATTTTTCCCGGGATAATTTCATGGTGCTGTGATCGATCTGATAGAAAGTTGAAACCTGGATTTGTACAGGAAGATTCCATCCCAGGACACTCATTTTTTTGGTTGTTTCTTCTTCCCTTAAGTCCTTCTTAGATTCACCCCACCACCCCCATAACGGAAGTTTCATTTGTCCAATTCGCAACCGATATTCTTTCGACATCGTCCCATCCGTCAATTCAATGACCTGTTGCAATGGAAGATTCTGTTCAACTTTGTACCATGTTTCTGCAACCACTTCACCTTCTGCATGCACATAAATATCTTCATCTTCCACCAATTGACCGGCGGCAAGCCGTTGTCCTTTTTTCACAATTTGATTGACTTCAACAAGAGGACGCCCTTGGGTGATGAAAGTCTTGACAATCATCCCCTTTTTTTGGGCAACTAAATCAGCCGGCTTCAGGTCAAGATCTGTATCGTGCCTGATCTTCTCTACACCATATAAGTGATAACTCGTCCCTCTTTTATTTACCCCTATCCACAGCAAGTCAGGAAGGTCGTCTAACAGTTTGGTCTGGATTTCATTCGGATCATTCATTCCAAATGTCAGTCTTCCTGGATACACCCCATAACTCTTTAATTTCTGTTCAACATTGGCCTGCAGTTCCGGTGTAAGGCCTTCAACACGAATAGACCATAAGGTATTCGCTAATAGGAAAATAAATATCACTGCGATAAAAAATGCCATGAGGAGGGATGTCCGTTGAAACATACGCTTTTGTATGAAAGGCATACCTTTTCCTTCAAGGATAAAAACTTTACACCTATACTTTTTTCTGAGTTTACGGATGGTTGTCCATTCGTTTAATCGAATTGTCATTAATATTTCGTCTTCGCGTACCCATGATATATTCGATATCATACAACCCCTTTTCGTACATGCTTGTAAAAAAGGAGCTATAAGCTTTCCAGAAACGCGGATTTTCATCGTTCCCTTAAAAAAGTCGTGTTGATTTCCCATTCCTCATCCCTCCTTTAAGAATCTGGAAAGAATTCAACCGATTGCAATTCCCCTTCCAGCAGCAGCTCTTCTTTAAGCATCGTTTTCACAACTAATTCTTTTCCTCGTATCCGTACATGTCCTTGTTTATACTGAATCTTAATCTCACGATCTGAAAAATGTAAAAGACCGGTATGATTTTCTATGTAAAAATGGACAGAACCAATTGTTGTTATTCTAGGTAAGTCCAATACGACATCAGAAGGTAAATCGAAGTAACGTCCAACCAAAGTTCGGATTTGCTTCTGCAATTTTGACATTCGATCTCCTCCTCTCTTTTCATTTATACGAAAAACGCACGAATTGTATCACTACAATTCGTGCGTTTTAATTATCTTTTTCTCGGATGGGACTGATGAGGTCTGTAAGCTCTTGGTGAACCTAATACCTCAGACATGATAATCCCTTCCCTGAGTCTCTTTTTATTCAGTTGTTTGAAATCAATCATTTCTAATTCATCTGTTGATTTCTTTCGACTTTTTGTTTGTTTTTTATTTTTGGAGTGACTACTTGTATGAATAGGTTTATTCGGTGTTTCGTAAGAGAAAGTATCCTCGGCTGAAGAACCAATTCCATTTTCCCGATCAGAAACTTCCTCCAACCGCTTCCGTTTTTCTTCATAATAATCATTGATTCTATCCTGCCCTGACTGCATAGCGTCCCCTATGGAACGCTCGACAGGACGCTCTTCTCTTTCAGGAGTGGAAGAAGCTGAAGGAGTTGGGGGAGAAGGGCGTCTATTTGGCTGTTCAGCCTCACGCTCCTTCGACATCCCCCTGAACCAACTGATGATACCTCCAATAATAGCCGCTACAATCAAAAAGTTACTGAATATTAGATCGAAAAGTTCTCCCATGATTATTCTCCTTTGTTAGGTAAAGGGATTAACTTTCTTCACCTTCTGAGTCTTCGCCGGACATTTTACCCAGCGTATTTCTCATATCTGTGTCGGCATTGATGTTCTGATAATTCATATAATCCATAACACCCATTTTTCCTGAACGCAAAGCTTCTGCAAGGGCTTGTGGAACTTGAGCCTCTGCTTCCACAACTTTCGCCTGCATCTCCTGGACGCGGGCACGCATTTCCTGTTCTTCTGCAATAGCCATCGCACGACGTTCTTCCGCTTTCGCCTGTGCAATATTCTTGTCCGCTTCCGCTTGGTCTGTCTGTAGGATAGCTCCGATGTTCTTACCAATATCGATATCAGCAATATCGATGGACAGAATCTCAAATGCCGTACCTGCATCCAAACCTTTTCCTAATACATTTTGTGAAATCAAGTCTGGGTTTTCTAAGACTTTATTATGGTTTTCACTGGAACCAATCGTAGATACGATTCCTTCACCAACACGTGCGATGACCGTGTCTTCCCCTGCACCACCGACAAGGCGGTCGATGTTTGCACGTACGGTAATCCGTGCTTTCGCTTTCACTTCGATCCCATCCATAGCTACACCGGCAATGAATGGTGTTTCAATCACTTTAGGGTTTACACTCATTTGTACCGCTTCTAAGACATCACGACCAGCTAAATCGATAGCTGCTGCACGTTCAAAGCTGAGCTCAATATTCGCTCTTTGTGCGGCAATCAACGCATTGACTACACGGTCGACGTTACCACCTGCAAGGTAATGGCTTTCTAATTGGTTCGTGTTCACATTGACTCCGGCTTTATGAGCTTTAATCAACGGATTGATGACTCTTGACGGTATGACTCGACGAAGACGCATTCCAACCAGAGTGAAGATGTTGATTTTCACTCCTGCAGCTAAAGCGCTGATCCATAGCATAACTGGTATGAATGTAAATAAAACAGCTAATACGATAATGATGACACCGACGATAATCAGTGGCATAAGTTCTTGTAATGTCATTCTTTCTCCTCCTCATTTTGTTCCTCGTGGAACTCTCTGACAACAATTCGTGACCCTTCTGTCTTCAATACTTTGACTCGCTGGTTGGCGGCGATGAAGTTCCCTTCGGTTACAACATCTAAACGCTCTCCATCAAATTCGGCTGTGCCTGCAGGGCGAAGCGGAGTCAAAGTCTTTCCAACCATTCCTATCAGTTCCAACCGCGAAGCGGAAGAAACATACCCCTTTTCCGTAGAAGTAGCATCATTCAAAATGATATGACGGAAAAAGCCTTTTTCCATGCCCAGCGTTTTGAACAGGATGATGGAAACAATAATCGTAACTATCAATGAAATTCCAATACTTAACGCCATATGCCCCATATCTGCAGATGAAAGCATCAATGAAGATACAATCGCTACAATCCCTGCAATACCGGCTATTCCTCCAGGCAGGAACAATTCGGCTATGATCAGAGCGATGCCGAGGACCAGGAGTATGATTGCTTCATATCCAGCTAGCCCGGCGACTATATGGCCATAGAAAAAGAGCACGAGCGACAGCAGACCCATAATTCCCGGAATTCCAAAACCCGGAGAGTAGAGTTCGACCACTAAGCCTAAACTGGCTATCGAAAGTAATATCGGTATAACTACCGGGTCTGTTAAGAATCGCGCCAAGTTTTCTGCAAGTGTCGGGCTTGTTTCGACGATGGTCGCTCCTGATAAATTCAGCTCGTTAAGTAATTCGGTCCGGTCTTCGACAATCCCTTCTGCATATCCGACTTCTTCAGCTTCTCTGGGACCCAAAGTAAGGAATTTACCCTTTCCAGCATTGTATTTCGGTAAATCCACACTACTGTCTGCCATGGCACGGGCATACAATGGATCACGGCCATTCGATTCAGCGGCTGCAACCATTGCAGAAATCCAAGCTGATTGTGCTTTTTTATCAGCTGCCGTCCCATCCGAGTTGATGACACCAGATGCCCCCATCGTCGCTTGCGGTTTCATGTATATCTGATCTGCATTCAACGCGATATAGGACCCGGCTGAATAAGCACGGCTGGTAATGAACGCTGTATTGGGTATGTCCAGATCCTGAAAAATTTCCCCAATATCATTGGCAGCGTCGACACGGCCCCCTGGAGTATCAATTTCAAAAATGATATGATCCGCTCCATTTTCAAAAGCTTCATCTGTAGTTCGCTTTAAAAAAGCCGCCATCCCTTGTTCCACTGTTTTCTTCACAGGTATGATGTATACTTGATCGCCTTCCCCTTCAGCTTTTACAGAATCCCATGCCTGAAAAAGGGAGAAGCTTAAGAGCACCAACAAAAGAAACAGCGAATAAGGACGTTTTTGAGACATCAAGAACAACACCTCCTATCCGTATTCTTTCCATGGAATAGTACATATACGTTATGTATGCCATTTAAGTTTCAAAAAAAATGCAGGTCACACAACATTCTTCTTAATCCAGCCTGAATATAAAAAGACCTCTCTTACAATAAGAGAGGTCTTTAAACTTAAGATAATTGCTGTAGAACAACCTTATTGACCTTGGAGCCATCGGCTTTCCCTTTAACTTTGGGCATGATCGCACTCATGACTTTTCCCATGTCAGCTTTAGAAGTTGCTCCTACTTCTGTAATCGTATTTTGAACGATTTCTTCAAGTTCTTCATCTGTCAGCTGTTTCGGCATATATACTTGTAAAATCTCTAATTCGCGATTGAGCCCTTCTACAAGATCTTCGCGTCCAGCCTCTTTGAATTCTTGGAGGGAATCTTTTCTCTGCTTTACCTCACGAGATAAAACAGTCATTTCTTCTTCTTCAGATAATGAGTCTTTTCCCAGTTTTATCGCTTCATTTTGAAATGAAGCTCTGACCATACGAATCGTGGATAATTTTTCTTTATCCCGCGCTTTCATCGCCAGTTTCATATCCTGGGTCAGACGCTCTGTAATAGTCAATTAAAACACCCTCTTCAATTACTTACGCTTTCTAGCAGCCTCTGACTTTTTCTTACGGCGTACGCTAGGCTTATCGTAATATTCACGCTTACGATATTCGGCTAATGTACCACTTTTTGATACACCGCGCTTAAAGCGACGAAGAGCATCTTCAAGAGACTCGTTTTTACGAACGCGAGTTGTATTTGACATGCAATTTCCCTCCCTCCGAAGCAAAAAAACTGTTTCTCTCGTATGGGAAGGCCCCATACCTTCACCAATTATATTATATGGTGGATGTGTGGTCAACTTTTTTATCGACCTCTTAAAACAGAATTATTAATAAGTTAGATATGATTGGTTTCACCAAAGGCTCTGATAAAGTTCAATTTTTATCCACTACATGTTTTTAGTTCAAGAAGTGAAGTAAACACCAAACACCCTAAAAAAAATGAACCATCCCGCAAAGAATGGTTCATCATTTCAGCCATTAATAATCAGAAGTGCCTTGCTCACCTTTGATGATTGCAATACCTGAGCTTGCACCGATACGAGTAGCTCCAGCTTCGATCATCGCTTTTGCACCTTCGTAATCTCTAACGCCGCCGGAAGCTTTCACACCCATTTCAGGGCCTACAGTTTTACGCATCAAGCTGATATCTTCAACTGTCGCTCCGCCGCCGGAAAAGCCTGTGGAAGTTTTGACAAAGTCTGCACCTGCAGCTTTTGCAAGTTCACAAGCCGTCACTTTTTCTTCTTCACTTAACAGAGAAGTCTCGATAATGACTTTGACAATAGCCTTGTCTTGAGCTTCGCGTACTACAGTTTCAATATCTTCTTTGACATAGTCTGTGTTTCCAGACTTCAATTCACCAATATTGATGACCATGTCGACTTCTGTTGCTCCCTGTTCAATCGCTTGGCGGGTTTCGAACGCTTTCGTTTCTTTTGTAGTAGCACCAAGCGGGAAACCGATGACGGTACAAACTTTCACATCTGTATCCTTCAGTAGTTCATGGCAGTATGTTACCCAGTGAGGATTTACACATACAGAAGCAAATTGGTGTTCTTTTGCTTCCTCACAAATTTGAGTGATTTTATCTTTTGCTGTGTCAGGCTTCAATTGTGTATGATCGATCATTTTCGCTAAATTTTGTTCCATTTCTATTATCAACCTTTCTAATGTATAAGTTGTCCGTACCTCTATTGTATCACAGGAATTGTATAAAACACTAGTTTATCATTCAGGCATTTCTTCCAATTGATAGGAAAGACTGGACAAAAAGTAAAGTGGAGCGGTTTCCATCCTCAAAATTCTAGGTCCAAGGCGAACTGGAGAGAAATTGTGATTCTTCAATTCTTCCACTTCTTCGTCTGCAAATCCCCCCTCAGGTCCAAAAATGATAAGAATCTCATCCCCATCACGAACCTTCTGCAGTTCTCTTGCGAGGGTCTGGCAGGAATTCTGCCTTGCTTCATCCTCATAAGCAATTAAGCAAAGCGTATAGTCTTTTGCTGTTTCCAGAATTTCTTGTAAAGAAGAAGCATGCTGAACCTGAGGAATATGGCTGCGTTCAGATTGTTCACTTGCTTCTTTAGCGATTTTTTCCAGTCTCTGAAGTTTTTTTGAAGCTTTTTTCTCATCCCACTTCACCACAGAGCGCTTCGCTTGGAAGGATATAAATTGATTTGCGCCCAATTCTGTTCCTTTTTGGACAACTTGTTCCATTTTATCCCCTTTACCAAGACTTTGCACAATGGTTACTTTAACAGGCATTTCCCGGTCTTCATGTTCCCATTCCACTATTTCACAACGGACTTGGTCACCACGAACCTCTTTTATTTCACATACGGCAGCTCCCATTGATGGATGGACACAGACGAGTTCATCACCTTCCGTCATACGCATGACACGAGCTATATGATGAACATCATCACCAGTGATCAAAATACTATTTTCTTTCCAATTATCTAACTCAATAAAATACCTTTGCATTGGTGTTCACCTTTTATTCCGGCTTTCTTGCAATGATGCTTACCCAATCTTCCATCCGATTTGTTTCGACGATTTCAAAGCCGGAGTCTTTCAAGCGGTCACGAACTTCTTCTTTCTTACCGGATATAATTCCAGAAGTAATGAAATAACCGCCTGGCTTTACAACTCGATAAGCATCACCAGTAAATTGAACGATGATTTCTGCAAGAATATTAGATACGATCAAGTCAGCCTCCATATCTACTCCATCCAGCAAATCATTCAACTTCGAAGTTACCTGGTTTTCAACACCATTCAACTCTGCGTTAATTTGAGAACTTTTCACTGCAATATCATCTAAATCGTAAGCATGGGCATGACGGGCGCCGAGTAATACAGCTGCAACACTCAAGATTCCTGACCCTGTACCCACATCCAAGACGAGATCATCTTTTTCTAAGTATTGTTCCAACGCCTGTATACTCAAAACGGTTGTTGGATGCGTACCTGTCCCGAACGCCATTCCCGGGTCCATTTCTATGATGATTTCATCACTTGAAACAGGAGTATATTCTTCCCAGGTCGGAATAATAGTGATTTTTTCAGAAATCTTGACCGGCTTATAATACTTCTTCCATGCTGTCGCCCAGTCTTCTTCATTGATTTCACTTATGGTTACATCATTTCTGCCAATATCGATATCATAAGTTCTCAAATTGTTTATGGATTGTTTGATTTCATCAATTGTTTCAGCTAAAAAACTGTTTACAGGAAGGTATGCTTTTACATAGACTCCTTCTTCCGGATAATCTTCTGGATTTAATTCATAAATCTCACCAAGAGGAGCTGTTTCTCTTTCCAAGTCTTTCGGGTCCTCTATGACTACTCCACTTGCCCCTGATTCATGTAATACGTTGGAAACCGGTTCTACTGCTTCGTTTGTAGTATGGATACAGATTTCAGACCATTTCATTGTGATCAACTCCATTTTTTCTGTTTTTCATATCAAAAGAAGGCTCTGTTATAGTCTGTTGTTGATATTTTAAACGAATACTAAATAGTCCCCGTCTGGAATTAGGTATTCGATCCTTTATTTACTCCGAGCATGGGATGGCAGGGAAAACAGTCCGCTTTCCGCGGGGAACGCTGAGACCCCGGAAGGCATCAACCTGAGGAGGCTCACGGTACCCCTCGGAAAGGGAGTCATTCTAAAAGGCCGCCTCATACAAAACCCAGGACCGAAAGAGCTGATATAAGCTCACATGTGTAATAACAACACCAAGCAATAACAGAGCCAAAAAGAAAAGAGTGCCTGCACGAATCTATAGGTAATTCCAGTCAGAACCTGCAAAACCTTCGTAACAGACACTCTCCTTTAACTTAAATCAGTCGCCTTTGAACGCTCGCTTCATACGCTCAAAAAAGTTGCCGTGTTGTTCATCTGTTGCTTCATTTCCACTGATGTCGTTAAACTCTCGCAACAACTCTTTTTGTCTTTCAGTCAAATTCTTCGGTGTGATGACTTTCGTCTTCACATGTTGATCACCTTGTCCTCTGCCATGGACGTTCGGTACACCTTTTTCCTTAATTCGGAACGTTTTACCTGTTTGGGTACCTGCTGGTATCTTCAGCTTCACTTTACCGCGGACAGTCGGAACTTCAATTTCATCACCAAGAGCAGCTTGAGCAAAGGTCAATGGGATGTCACAGAAAATGTGGTCGCCTTCTCGCTTAAAGAATTCATGTGGCTGAACTCGGATGACGACGAACAAGTCACCAGCCGGACCACCATTCACACCGTCTTCACCTTTTCCTTGGACACGGATTTGTTGTCCTTCATCAATACCTGCAGGAATATCAAGATGGATTTTCTTGCGTGTTTTTACGCGGCCATCTCCTCCGCAAGTGTTACATTTATCTTTGATGAATTTACCGCTCCCATGACAATGGTGACATACACGACGGTTCACCACTCGGCCAAATGGTGTATTTTGTTCTTGGTTGATTTGACCGCTTCCTTGACAGTGAGAACAAGTCTCAGGCGTGGTTCCAGGTTTAGCCCCTGAACCATCACATGTATCACACTCTTCTTCTTTCGGAATTTCAATATCCGTGCTTTTACCGAAGATGGCTTCTTCAAATTGAAGAGTCATCGTATATTGAAGGTCCGCACCTTTACGAGGAGCGTTCGGATCTCTGCGGCGTCCTCCGCCACCGAAGAACATATCAAAGATATCACCAAAGCCACCGAAGTCTTCAGCGCCTCCGCCGAATCCCCCGAATCCACCTTGGTTAGGACCTGCATGACCAAATTGGTCGTACTGCGCACGTTTTTGTTGATCACTTAATGTTTCATAAGCTTCTTTAGCTTCTTTGAATTTTTCTGAAGCATTTTCTTCCTCACTGACGTCTGGGTGATACTTACGAGCCAGTTTTCGGTATGCTTTTTTGATTTCGTCTTTAGAGGCATCTTTGGAAACTCCAAGAACCTCATAATAATCGCGTTTACTCACTAGTCGATCACTCTCCCGGGCGCTATTACATAACGTTTATATTAACACTACCTATGACTTTTAAGCAACTGACGTGAAAAAAGTCAAAGTCAAGAAGAACCTGACTTTGACTTTTTCATTCAGCCTTATAATTACTGCTTTTTCTCGTCGTTGACCTCTTCATAATCAGCGTCAACAACATCTTCATCTGATCCGCCAGCTTCTTCACCTTGCTGTGCTTCTGCTTGTTGTTGTGCTTGCTCATAAAGCTTCACAGACAGCGCTTGAACCTGCTCTTGAAGAGCTTCTTTCTTCTCTTTGATTGCTTCAAGGTCTTCACCTTCTAGAGCAGTTTGAAGTTCTTCTTTCGCAGATTCAGCTTTCTGCTTCTCTTCTTCACTGACTTGCTCACCAAGATCTTTGATCGTCTTGTCAGTTGTGAAGATCAGCTGATCCGCTTCGTTACGAAGTTCGATCGCTTCACGCTTCTTCTTATCTTCTTCAGCGTTTTCTTCCGCTTGACGTACCATCTCTTCAACTTCTTCTTCAGAAAGACCGGACGAAGATTTGATTGTGATGGATTGTTCTTTGTTTGTACCCATGTCTTTCGCACGTACGTTCACGATACCGTTCGCATCAATATCGAAGGATACTTCGATTTGAGGTACGCCACGAGGTGCCGGTGGGATATCCGTCAATTGGAAACGGCCAAGCGTTTTGTTGTCTTGAGCCATTTCACGCTCACCTTGTAGTACGTGGATGTCTACAGCTGTCTGATTGTCAGCAGCAGTAGAGAATACTTGGGAATGGCTTGTCGGAATTGTCGTGTTACGCTCGATCAATTTCGTAGTTACGCCACCCATTGTTTCGATACCAAGAGAAAGTGGAGTTACGTCAAGAAGTACGACGTCTTTTACATCACCTTGTAGTACTCCACCTTGAATGGAAGCACCCAGGGCTACTACTTCATCCGGGTTGACACCTTTAGAAGGATCTTTACCAATCTCTTTCTTGATTGCTTCTTGTACTGCTGGAATACGTGTAGAACCACCTACAAGAAGGACTTTATGAATGTCACTTGCACTCATGCCAGCATCTTTAAGTGCTTGGCGAGTCGGTTTCATAGAACGCTCGATTAGATCTGAAGCAAGCTCTTCAAACTTCGCACGAGTCAAGTTCATTTCCAGGTGAAGTGGTCCAGCTTCTCCAGCTGTGATGAATGGTAGAGAAATCTGCGTTTGAGCTACGCCGGATAAGTCTTTCTTAGCTTTTTCAGCGGCATCTTTAAGACGCTGTTTAGCCATTTTATCTTGAGAAAGATCAATTCCGTTCTCTTTTTTGAATTCAGCAACCATGTGGTCGATAATGACTTGGTCGAAGTCATCTCCGCCAAGACGGTTATCACCAGCAGTAGATACAACTTCAAATGTACCTTCACCGATATCCAGGATGGATACGTCAAACGTACCTCCACCTAGGTCATATACAAGAATTGTTTGATCTTGATCTTCTTTATCGATGCCGTAAGCTAGTGCAGCAGCTGTAGGCTCGTTGATGATACGCTCTACTTCAAGACCTGCGATTTTACCAGCATCTTTTGTAGCTTGACGCTCAGCATCGTTGAAATAAGCTGGGACAGTTACAACTGCCTTATCTACAGTATCACCAAGATAGTCTTCTGCGTAGTTCTTGATGTACTGAAGAATGATCGCAGAAATCTCTTGTGGAGTATACTCTTTACCTTCTACTTCCACTTTGTAATCTGTACCCATATGACGTTTGATGGAAAGGATCGTATTCGGGTTGGTAATAGCTTGACGCTTCGCTACCTCACCTACTTGACGCTCACCATTTTTAAACGCAACAGCTGATGGAGTTGTACGGTTCCCTTCAGGGTTAGGGATGACTTTCGCTTCTCCACCTTCCATTACAGCTACACAAGAGTTTGTTGTACCTAAATCAATACCAATGATCTTACCCATGGTTAAATGTCCTCCTTTACAATCTCTTCATTCATCTATTTATTGGTTTACTTTTACCATAGACGGGCGAATGACCCGGTCTTTCAAGCGGTATCCTTTTTGTAGTTCTTCCACTACAATATTGGATTCGTAATTTTCATCTTCCACCTGCATGATGGCTTGGTGTAAATGAGGGTCGAATTCTTCTCCTACAGCAGGAATTTCCTCGACACCTTCTTTTTCAAGTGCTGACTTGAATTGTTGATATACCATTTCCATTCCATCAGCAAAGTTTTTGAAAGAATCTCCATCCACTTCGACCTGCAGAGCTCTATCGAAATTATCCAGTACAGGAATCAGTTCTTCGACTAAGCTTTGGGATCTATATTTCCTATCCGCTTCCTTCTCTTTCTGAGTTCGGCGGCGGAAATTATCATAATCTGCTTGTAGACGAAGGAGACGGTTGTTGATCTCTTCTTTTTCCTGACGAAGAGTTTCAAGCTCTTCATTGTTTTCTTCATTTCCTTCTTCTACAACATCTTGCTCTTCTTGAGCGTCGATGACTTCTTGCTCTTGTTTGTTCTCTTCCATGACTTCCACCTCCTACTTTCCCTTTCACCGTTACTGACTATAACATGAATAAATATCCTGAAAAAGCAATAGACAAAAAGAAGCGATGGGAAAAGTTCCCCATCTTCATTTTTAGCTGATCATTAGTACCAGCCTCGGAAAGTGTTCGTCATGTGCTTAGACAAGACATTCATAAGAGAAAACATTCGATTGTACTCCATGCGTGTGGGACCTAACAATGCAATAGTCCCTACTTGATCGTCACCAAGCGTGTAACTTGCTGTAATCAAGCTGCAGTTCTGCATGGCGTCAAACGAATTTTCCTGTCCGATCTTGACGTGAATCCCTTCCTCTTCTGAACGGAGTAAATCAGCCATTTCATTTTCCTTTTCAATCGTAGCATACAATGAACGGACTTTTTCTAAGTCTCTGAACTCCGGCTGTCTGAGTATATTGGTTTTTCCACCAATATAAAGTTTAGTCGAATGTTCATCCATCAGTGCTGCTTTCAAATAGGAAAAAGCTTTTTCATGATGCTGGGTGTGTTTCTCCAACAAATCGCTGATTTCTGTATGAAGCTTTTCATGAAGCTTCACCAGAGGTACTCCTTGAAGACGGCTGTTAAGAATGTTCACCATCTTCTCCAAGTCTTCAGAAAGGATTTCAACAGGGATGTTAAAGGCACGGTGTTCTACATGCCCTGTGTTCGTAACGAGAATCGCTATTGCAGATTGTGCACTTAAAGGAACAATTTGCAGCTGTTTCAACCTTGTCTCGAATACTTCAGGGCCAAGAATGATAGAAGTATAGTTTGTCAAATCAGACAATATACCCGCAGACTTTTGAACTACACGCTCAAACTCTAACATCTTGTCATCAAATGCGTCACGTATCGTACGGATTTCATCATTAGACAGACTCAGTGGAGAAAGTAAATGATCTACATAAAAACGGTATCCTTTCTCAGAAGGAACCCTTCCAGAAGATGAATGGGTCTTTTCAATAAAGCCCATTTCCTCAAGGTCTGCCATTTCATTTCTGATCGTTGCTGAACTGAATGTCACAACATCCTTTTTTGATATAGAGCGCGAACCCACCGGCTGCGCCGTCAGGATGAAATCATCAATAATGACTTGCAATATGAGCAGTTGTCTTTCAGTTAACATCGATGATCACCTCTGTTAGCACTCGCTTTAACTGAGTGCTAAATCTAATAATAAATTATCAAAAGGGGGTGCAGATGTCAACGGTAAAACCATTCATTTTTACTCATCAATTAAAAATTCTCTGAATACCTCATTTCCTAAGATCCGCCCACGGTCAGTCAATCGCATAAACCCGCTTTTTTCTTCAATCAAATCCCTTTCCATCAGTTCAGGAACCGACGTTCCGAAAACATCTCGAATGGTCCTGCCATACTTAGCATTAAAGCGGTCCAATGAAACACCTTCCGTTTTTCTCAAACCTAAGAACATCTCTTCTTCCATTCGTTCTTTCAATCCAACAGGTTCTTCATGAAGAATCGGTTTTCCGTCAGACATCGCTTGTTTTACATAGGCAGGTAAGGGCCTTATGTTGATCGTCCGTTTCCCTGGAAGGTATCCATGTGCGCCAGCACCAATTCCATAGTAAAATTCATTGTTCCAATAAGTCAGATTGTGTCTGCTTTCAAATCCAGGCTTTGCAAAGTTACTGATTTCATATTGTTCTACTCCGTCTTCGGCTAACTTTCTCTTTAGCATCTCATACATTTCTGCTTCGTCTTCTTCAGGAGGTTTGACTAATTTCCCTTTTTTATACCTTTGATAGAAGACCGTCTTCGGTTCAATCTGCAAAGAGTAAGAAGAATAATGGGGAAGCCCGAACTGCATGGCTTCATCAATCGTCTTTTCAAAATGTTCAACACTCTGACCTGGAAGCCCGTACATCAAGTCGATACTCACATTCGATAAACCTACCTGCAATAGACGATCTACATTGGTATACACATCTTTGACGCGATGCACACGACCTATCTTTTCCAGCATTGCATCATCGAATACTTGTACACCTAAGGAAATTCGGTTGACTCCATATTCTTTCAGCATTTTCACTTTTTCCATATCCAAATCGCCAGGGTTAGCCTCAAATGTGTATTCTTCACAATTTTGTATATCGAAATGATCATCAATCATCTCTAAAAGCTTTTTCAACTGACTATGATTGACGGCTGTCGGTGTTCCACCGCCTACGAAAATCGTTTCTACCTCCGCTTTACCCTCCGGGATATACGTATGGATCTCTTTTTCCAGAGCGACTAAATATTCATCTGCAAGTCTTTCGTTATAAAAGAACTTTGTGAAATCACAATAGTGGCAGATTTGTTGACAGAAGGGGATGTGTATATATGCGGATGGGATGTTCATAGATGTTCCACCTTTCATAAGGAAAACCGCAAGAGTTTCAACTCCTGCGGCTTTATGTGATCTGTTCATTTATATTACTCTTCACTTAAGTCCAGCACAGACATGAACGCTTCCTGCGGTACTTCAACAGAACCGACCATCTTCATACGCTTTTTACCTTCTTTTTGTTTTTCAAGAAGTTTACGCTTACGGGAAATGTCACCGCCGTAACATTTGGATAGTACGTTTTTACGCATGGCTTTGATTGTACTTCTTGCTACGACTTTATTTCCGATGGCAGCCTGGACAGGGACTTCGAACTGTTGCCTTGGAATCAGCTTTTTAAGCTTTTCAGCAATCAGTTTACCACGTTCGTATGCAAAATCTCGGTGAACGATGAACGACAAGGCATCGATCGTATCTCCATTCAGCAGAATATCCATCTTCACAAGGTTCGACGTACGGTAACCGATCAATTCATAGTCGAATGAAGCATACCCTTTTGTCTGTGACTTCAATGAATCGAAGAAGTCATAAACGATTTCAGAAAGTGGAATTTCATATACGACATTGACCCGGTTGTCATCCATATACTGCATATCCATGAAGTTACCGCGCTTTCTTTGACAAATTTCCATGACAGGGCCGACGTACTCATTCGGAACCATAATTGTCGCTTTTACGAACGGCTCTTGTACTTCTTCAAGTTTTTGGTTTTCCGGCATCATGGATGGGTTGTCGACATTCATCTCTTTACCGTCAGTTGTTTTGACTTTGTAAATAACACTTGGTGCAGTGGTAATCAAATCGATTTTGAACTCACGTTCGATTCTTTCTTGAATGATCTCCATATGGAGCATCCCCAAGAAACCACAGCGGAAGCCGAACCCAAGTGCCTGTGAAGTTTCCGCTTCATATTGAAGGGACGAGTCGTTCAACTCTAAACGCTCCAAAGCGTCTCTTAAATCATTATAATTATTTGCATCTACAGGGTACATCCCGCAGAAAACCATTGGATTCATTTTCTTATAACCAGGCAGAGGTTCTGCTGCCGGATTATTCGCGAGTGTAATCGTATCACCTACACGGGAGTCTCCAATATTTTTTATGGAAGCAGTCAAATAGCCTACATCCCCGACAGTCAATTCCTTAAGCTTTGTCGGAGTCGGGCGGAATACACCGACTTCATTGACTTCAAACTCTTTCCCTGTAGCCATCATACGAATTTTGTCGCCGACTTTGATCGAGCCTTCTCTCACGCATGTATAAGCAACTACACCACGGTATGAATCATATAAGGAATCAAAAATCAATGCTTTCGTCGGATCGTTCACATTTCCGGCTGGAGCAGGAATATCTGTAACAATTCGTTCTAAAATCTCGTCAATACCGACTCCTTCTTTTGCGGAGGCTAGTATCGCATCAGACGCATCAATTCCGATTACATCTTCAATTTCCTGTTTGATACGTTCAGGGTCAGCACCAGGTAAATCAATCTTATTGATGACAGGGATGATTTCCAAATCGTTCTCAAGTGCCAAATATACATTGGCAAGTGTTTGAGCTTCAATTCCCTGTGCAGCATCGACGACCAGAATCGCCCCTTCACAAGCCGCTAAGCTCCGGGACACCTCATATGTAAAATCGACGTGTCCAGGGGTGTCGATCAAGTGAAACGTATAATCTTGTTCATTTTTTGCCTGATAATTCAATTGAACAGCGTTCAGCTTGATTGTAATACCACGTTCCCGCTCTAAATCCATAGCATCCAGGAATTGTTCTTTCATTTCTCTTTGTGTTAAAGCTTTTGTTTTTTCAAGGATACGGTCCGCCAACGTCGATTTCCCATGATCGATATGGGCTATAATCGAGAAGTTACGAACTCTCTCTTGTCTATTTTGACTAGTCAACTTAAATCACTCCTACTGATTTCGACACAATAAGCTAGCCTGATTATAGCAATAGGAGCACTATTATTCAATGTTTAAACCGATAACTGCCTTTGAATTTAACATTCATCCAGCCTGGATCATTTCAGATAGAACCAGAACCACTCCATTGAATGTAAATGCAACTCCTTCTCCCAACCCTCCAGCCAATTCAACGATCCAAGGAAAATCTTCAGAAGCAGGAGGAGGGCTGCAATTCGTTGCTGCCACTCCCTCAGACTTCTCAACAATGTGAACAGGCGTTTCACCCTGTTTTAAATTGTTCTTTTCAATCCCATAAAGAGCTCCGAAGATAAATAAGCTTGCACATACCAAAATGGCCGCTATCCACTTCATAGTTCCCCTCCTAATCTCCTGAGACTTTTTCGGATTGGAAGTAGTATTCACTAAAGACATCGGCGACTACATCCGTCGAACGATACAACTCATCCAGATGATTATAGACACCACCGAATTCTATTAAGATGGAGTTGGGATTCAAATCTTGATTATAAACACCGTCTACTCCGGCGCCTTTTTTCGTAATAACCCCGCGGCTGATCCCCGGATACTTCTCTTCTAAACGCTTATGCATATCTGATGCGAATTTCAAATTCTTTTCATATTGACTGTTTTCAGCACCGATGACGAAAATGATTCTCCCATATTCTTTTCCATTGATCGTAACGGTTGTTTTTTCTTTTGGCAGACTATCCCTGTGCAAATCGAAGAAATAAGATAAGCTGTCATTGCTGCTCATAGCTTCTTTAACCACAGGTCTTATGGCCTCATAGGATTGATAGTGCTTTAATCCCCTCTCTCTTAATAATTCACTGATATTTGTAAAATCCACTGTAGCTCCAATACCCCTCCGCTCTAAATTTTCAGCCAGCCGTTTACCCACTAAAGTGATATTGACCTTACCATCATAGGCTGTACTCTTATCCGGCAGGTGCGGGTAAAAAGATTCTGTGTTATGTGTGTGGTAAATAAATACCTTTTCTTGTCCAGTAGGAGTCTTTGACTCGTCCATTTCCTTCTCTTCTCCCGACTCTGTCTTCCCTTTACTAGCAACTTCAAGCGGAGGTTCGGATTCAATCGGCAAGTTTGTAAAATCCGTGCCTTCACCTGCGATGATGATCTGAGAGTTATATGATGATAAGCCGGGAATTTCACGTCCTAGTAAGCTTCTCGGGTCATTAGGGGTCAAACTCGTAAGCATTTGAAATGATAAATTAGAAAAGGAAGGGAGCCTCTGACCTTCTGGATGAGCAGCTCCGTAAGCTCTATTCTCCATTTCAAAAAGATAAATGAATGAACTCCCTTTCAGCTGGGTGGTCCATTCTTGTATCGTGTTTGAATATAGACGGTAAGTCGTCTTGGCTCCAGTCAAAAGACCGATTCCTATGAACAGAAGTAATAAAAGAACGGCAGCAATTCCTAACCATTGCGTCCAGAGTTTCACTTTATTCTTCGGTTTTCTTTTCCACTTCTGGTTGATGGCCATAAAAAAATCCTCTCCTCATACTGACTCTATCTAGTAAATCGTATGAGAGAGAGAATTTTAATAGAACCACTCTATTCATTCTTCTTTTATATTATAGGTTGGTGCTTATTGGTTATATACGGACGCTTCTGATACATGTATAAAGAGAGTTTTGTAATAGTATAGCTCAAGGTTTTAAGTTCAAGGAGAGCATGTGCTATAGAAAGCGGACGTTCAACTATTTTCTCCTCTACCTTTGGATCGCATCATTTTCCTTTTATTCATCTGGAATAGGATTGAGCTTCTCCGTCTTCCACCCCTGGATGTAACGCCCCATTGATACCTGTCGCAATGACATGCGCCATATCCTTGATAAAATCATCTACTTCTTTCGGCGTGACCATCAAATTATGTCCTAAAGGTGTCAAAACTTCTTTGATCAATTGTTTCTTCTCTGCTTCTTCCAACTGACCGAACATCCCTAATACGGCTTTGCTTTGTTCTTCGTTCGGATGATCTTCTTCTGTCAGCGTTTTTCTCTCAAAAGGATTCATCGCAGGTGACAAGGCATTTGAGGGACGGTCTTTCTCCTTCCATTCTCTGCCGAAATGCTTCAATACATAATCAATTGTATCACTTGTAATCGTTACAGCGTCCACGACTGTAGGTACCCCGATGGAGATGACCGGAATTCCATATGTCTCGCGACTGATTTCTTTTCTTTTGTTTCCTACTCCAGACCCTGGATGAATTCCTGTATCTGATAACTGGATAGTAGCGTTGATACGGTTAATAGACCTGGATGCTAAAGCATCGATGACGATGACGAAATCAGGTTTCGTTTCTTCTATCACTCCATGAACCATGTCGCTCGTCTCGATTCCTGTAACTCCCATAACGCCTGGAGTGAAAGCAGAAACAGGCCGATACCCATCCGCAACTGTCTCTGGATGAAGTTCAAAAAGGTGACTTGTCACCATCACTTTTTCTGTGACCAATGGACCGAGGGCATCCGGAGTGACTCTATGGTTCCCAAGCCCGACAATCAATCCACGTTGTTCATCTTTTACACCTGTATCTTTCAATAGTTCTCTTAATTGGCCGGATATTGTTTTAGCTAAGTTCGCTTGAAGTTTTGTGTCTTGTTTCCGGATAGCTTGTGACTCGATTGTGACGTAGTGTCCCGCTTTTTTACCGATTCGTTCAGCACCGGCTTCGTCTACCGTTACATAAGTGATTTTCATGTCATCTTTTTTATTTTCTACAACCTTTACTCCATCATGATCGGAAGAAGAAGGGTTGTCTCTCACATTCATTTCCTGCGCTTCAAGGGCCAAGTCTGTTCGTGTAGTTATGAAATTTTGCTCGTCCATCAACGTCGACCTCCTTTACCACATTTTTTCCTATGCATCATGAAACTATGCAAAATCAGGGTTTGCTACATATAACTATTGAAAACACCTACGTGCTCTGGTAAAATGTCTCTTGTTCGATATGAATGAGTCTTTTGTTTTTACCTAGGAGGTGAAACTATGCCTAACATTAAATCAGCGAAAAAACGTGTACAAGTTAACGCGGATGCTCGTGCTTTGAATGCAGCTTTCAAATCAGATATGCGTTCAGCAGTAAAGCGTGTTGAAAAGCTTGTATCTCAAAAAGATACTGACAAAGAGAGCGCTCAACAAGCTCTAAAAACAGCTGTCAAGAAAATTGATAAAGCTGTACAACGCGGTGCCCTACACAAAAACAATGGTAACCGTACTAAATCACGCCTAACTAAAAAAGTAAACGCATTATAATTTCTTTTTCGTTATTTATGACCAACAGACGATCCGTTACATAAATGGATCGTTTTTCATGTAAAAAAACCTTCCATCTTTGATGGAAGGTTTTTTTTGAAGGCTGTGTTAATTTTACTGTTCCAAGACTTTTGAGAAAGTGGCAGCTGTTATAACTATTGAAAAAAATCACCAACAATTTTTATGAAAGGTTCGTTTGTGATTGTTTAATGTTTATCAATCGGTATAACAGCATTTCAAATGCTAAAGACTTCTCCATCTTTCCCTGCTTCAACGTATGATCTGTCTCCGCAAGCTGTTCCATAATTTCATTCAGTTCAAGATCTGTAAAATACCGCTCCCTCTTCATCGCCATCTTGATGACATACGGGTGTGCTTTAATGTAGCTCCGCATTTGATTTTGTCCATATCCTTTTTGCTTTAGAACTTTTGCCTGACTGATGATTCTGAACTGGGAAGCTAACAGGGCAGTCAGAGCGATCGGCTCTTCATTCAACTTTTCCAAATCCTTGAACAATCGCACAGCCCTTCCTAAGTCCTTTTCCATGACAGCATCTACCAACTTAAGCCCGGAAGCTTCCGCACTATGAGACAAAAGCTGTTCCGCAAGCTCTTTTGAAACTACGCCTCCTTCTCCAACATTCAAGGCCAGCTTCTCCATTTCTTTTCTTAGAGCCATAAGGTTCGTACCGATTTCATTTGCGAATAATTCATGTATACTTTCGGGAACCGTGATATGTAGTTCGCGGGCTAAAGTTTGAATCCATTTATCGATATCCCATTCTTTCACAGGCTGGCAGGAGATCACTTCTCCTTGTTTCTTTAAACTCTTGAATATTTTCTTGCGCTCGTCCACTTTCTCATAAGGCGCAATCAATACAAGAACAGTGTAATCAGCCGGTTGTTTCACATATTCCAATAATGCATCTACATCGTGTTCAAAAGGAAGTTTATCCGGTTTCCCTTTAAGGAACACTGGATGATAAGCGATCACCACTTTTTTATCACCTAAAAAAGGATATGTTTCTGCATCGGTCACCACGTCTTCGATCGGAACTTCTTCCAGATCGTATTGGGATATATTGAATTCCTGATCTTCTTTATGAAGGTTTTGTTCGATGATTTTATTTTTATTTTCCTGGATTAAGTAGGATTCTTCTCCATATAATAAATATACGTTTGCTTGATTTAGTTTCCCCATTTTTACGTCCCTTTCCAAAATAAAAAAAGAATACAGCGGCCACATCAAATGATATGGTCAGTGTCACTATTTTAGAGTGCTTTTGAATGGATGTCAAAAGCAGTAACACCTCCGCTGTATCAACCATCTATATAAACGCCATTCCAGAAGTCCCGGGTACTTCTGAAGGGGACGATGTTGTTCCCTTGTGTATAGTTTGACCCCTTGTGTGAGAATTATCTGTGACAAGTCTTGCTAGCTGTGGCAATGGTATGAATTAAAAGGAAATTTAATTCCTTGTGCTGTGAATGTAGATTTTTGTATGATAATCGCTTATACTTAGAAATGGATATAGGAGGGGTAACAATGAACGAATTCAAGAAGGATATTCAGTCCAAAACTAATGACGTTATCGACTCTGGTTTAGGGTTTGTATTTTCGTTTGTCTTCTTCTTCGTTATTTTCTTTATCGGAGTTGTATTTTCAGTAATTGGACAATAATTAAAAAATTGCAAGCATGAGAAGACTGCATCTGCAGTCTTTTTTTATTATCTGCTTGCATTATACGGAAGATAACTTGAAAACGTTCCTCCCCTTTCTGAGAATTTATATTGGACAGCTCCGTCTTTTTCGGTTTGGTAAATAAGGACATCCTTTTGTTCCAGCCTGCCGATAACCTCAGGGTGAGGGTGTCCATATCTGTTATTCTTTCCTGCAGAAATCCATGCGTACACAGGGTGGATTTTCTGCATCCATTTTTCAGATGTTGATGTCCTGCTTCCATGATGAGCGACCTTCAAAACATCCACCTGCATCTCCGGATACGCCGTCATAAGATGTTCCTCCACTTGCTTAGAAATATCTCCTGTAAACAACCATCTCAATCCTCCAAACTCAGTATATAACACGACGGAATTGTCATTGGCATCCGAATAATCCATTTCAGGGCTTATGACATCGAAAACTTGACCTCCTATAGACAAACGATCGCCATCCCCTACTCGAAGCACCTTAATTTTTTGGTCAATCACTGGATAGAACTTTCCCACGACGAGTTGGTCAGTTTGAATATTTCTTATGATTGCAGGCACACTTCCGCTGTGATCGGAATCTTGATGGGAAAGAATAATGGCATGCAAGTGCCCAATTCCCCGTGATTTCAAGAAGGGTATGATTACTTTTTCAGCCGTCAGGTCAGCGTTAAAGATGAATGCAGGCGGCCCTGCTGCATCAATCATCACTACACCTTTTCTGAAAGGGAGTTCAATAACAAATGCGTCCCCCTGCCCTACATCGAGCATGGTTATTGTTCCATAAGGAGATAGGTAAGGCTTTAAACTGAAGGCGATAAGTATTGAGACCATATACACCCCCATAAAAAATGCTTTATTCAAATGACACAGTTGCCAAAAACGCATCATGATACAAAACAAACAAAAATAACCGAGGATGTAAGGGGTGCTTAACTCCCCTACAACCCATTGAATATTAATATAGTTACTACAACTTTGCCAAAACTTTAAAACACCTTCATGTAAATCATTTAAATATCCCGACAATACCATGGTGAACGAAGGTACAAATAAGCTTAAACTGAACGTAAATAAGAGGACAGGCATGTAGAAAAACGAGAAATATGGAACCATTATCAGATTTGCAATAAGTGAAGCAGGATTGAATTGAAAAAAGTGATGAAGCTGAATAGGGAGGATAGACAATTGGCTGATTGCACTGATCAGTGCAGACTGGAGCCAGAAATTCTTTTGATTCTTCAATATAGGGAGAGACAATAGAAGGCTGAATGTAACGATAAAAGAGAATTGAAAGCCTATGTGAGTGAATAAAGTTGGGGAATAAAAAAGTAAGCCAAAGGCAATTATTGAAAGAAGGTCTATCGAAGAAATTGTAAGGCGGAGTCGTTTAAGCAAAATAAAACCAAAGACCATTATGCTTGCACGAATAACTGGAGGAGCCGCTCCTGCAAGAAAACAAAATAACGGTATGATGACTAATAGGACTGTCATAGCTTGTTCTTTTGTACCCAGCCCTGAGCGATAGATGAACAAATATATAACACTAACCATCAACCCCACATGAAGGCCCGAGATAGCAAGTAAATGCGACAAATTGAATTCTCTGAACCAGTGGAGGGTCTCTTCATCCAACCATTCCGTCTCACCAAAAATTAAAGCCGCCATCCATGCAAATGCAGCCGGGTCGACATGGGCTTGTGTTTGCTGCATTAGTTTTTCTCTAAAATCATAAGCATGACTAAAGATCGAACTTCCTTGACATTCCAGGGACCTTTCGTTTTTTAAGCGGAGTTGAAAAAAGACTCCACGGTTATTCATATAAGTTTTGAAATTGAACTCCCCTGGATTCCGGGCGTTTTGAAACCGCTCTTTTTCCCCTTCCCACTGACAAGTGGCTCCATGTTTCCAAGTGGCAGGCACGTGATCTTCACTGCTCTTCTTAAAAAAAGTTACATTCATCTTCTCTTTTGTGTTCAGATCCTCGACAACCATATGAACAGACATGGGCGTTTTTTTAAGGGTGGAAATAATTCTTACTGGAGAAGAAGGGATGAGGCTGTCTTCAGAAACAGATTGAAGAGAAGGTGGAGACAGGTGCACATAACCAAATAGGAAAGAGCTGATTATGAAGATCATGAAAATGAAATTCCTGCGAAACATATAGAGCCATATCAGAACAATCAACAAAATGAACGTTAACGAAGTGTTGCTTAAATAAGAGATTACCCCGCCCAACACAAATGAGATGACGGGGATATGTAAGGTTCCTTTAAACATCACCTTTTTTCAGTTAATTGAAAAAGGTGGTCGACTTCTTGCTTCAACTCTTCCAAATCTGGGTCTTCATAACTTTCAAGCTTACTCATGAGCTTGTTCATCAATTGCTGATGCTCAAAATAAATGGGGTCTGATTCAATCGGCACTTTTTTCGTTCTTACTCCTGCTTGTTGCAGCAGCTCGATTGCATAAGGATCATTTTTGTAATCTTCGCTGTAATAAATCGCTTTGATTCCCGCTTGAATGATGGATTTGGTGCAGTGCACACATGGAAAATGTGTGACATAAATTTCTGCTCCATCTGTAGCCACCCCGAACTTCGCACATTGCAGTAATGCATTCATCTCAGCATGTATAGTCCGGACACAATGGCCTCCAACGACATAACATCCTTCGTCTATACAGTGGACACCGCCTGAAACACTTCCATTGTATCCTCCAGCAATCATTCTTTTATCTCTGACGACAACTGCGCCTACGGCTAATCGTTGACATGTACTGCGTGATTTCAAAAGATAACTTTGTGCCATGAAGTATTGATTCCAAGTAATTCGCTCCATTATGTACCCCCTGTATGATTTTTCATTCAGTTTACCCGTAGGTGTGACATCCGTCAAACAGTTACGGAACTCTCACTTTCTCCTTGAACCTTTCCAGCGTCTTTGCACCTATCCCTGTTACTTTCAACAAATCATCAACTTGGATAAAAGGTCCATGTTCCTCTCGATATTGAATAATTGCGTTGGCTTTAGATAACCCAATCCCATCTAAAGACTGAAGTTCTTCTAACGTCGCTTGATTCAACGAAAGTTTTTTATCCGCTTGATGAACTTCCGTTCCATTTTCAGGCAGCTTACTAAGTATGATGATAACCATTTCATCCTGTACTTTTTGAGCTAAATTGACACTAGTCATATCAGCATTTGGTGTCATTCCGCCGGCCATTTCTACGACATCGTGCACGCGCATGGCTTTATTGACGGTATATACACCCGGCTTAACAACCTCCCCTTTCACATCTACTTTCATATCAATTTTAGTCTCCTCTTTTACAGACTCTTCCTGTTGTGGGTAAGAAGTGATTTGGACCGCTGCTTCTTGGTCTTGTGCCTTCACAACATATAGACCTATGCCAACAATGATAAGAAGAAAAATCCAGCCATACCTTCTAATAAATTTCATTTCCCTTGTCCTTCTTTCATATTTACTTTTATTAAGAATACTTATATATAGGTGTTGATACTTTTTGTAGGAGGGATGCAGAATGAAATGGGGGATAATTGGAACGGGGAATATGGGGAGTATGCTTACATCCGCTTTGATCAATAGTGGAGCCATTCATTCCAATCAATTGACGATATTTAACCGAACTGCTGAAAAAGCCGAGAAGCTTGCTGAAACGTTCACAGACCTGAGAACCGCTTCCAGCCTCAAAGAAATACAACAAAAGTCTGACATACTGTTCATTTGTGTCAAACCTCATCATTACTCAGATATCCTGAATGAATTAAAGGACAATTTCACCGAAGGTCAATGCATCGTTTCTATTACCAGTCCTATTTCTGTAGAAGAATTGGAAAAAGCTACGCCGTGTCAAGTTGCAAGAATTGTTCCTTCAATTACAAATCATGCCTTTGCAGGGGTCAGTTTATTTACATTTGGCAGTCGTATATCTGAGCAGTACAAACAAACCCTGAAAAATACTTTCTCATATTTTTCTGAGCCGGTTGAGGTTGAAGAAGCACACATACGTGTGGCATCAGATATTGTATCCTGCGGTCCTGCATTCATCAGTTTCTTATTAAGGAGTTGGATTCAAGCTGCAGAAGATGTGGCTGGAATAAACGAAGACCAGGCGACGAAGCTTACGGAGAACATGATGATTGGTTTAGGCAAACTTTTTGCAAAGAAAATATTCACTTTGGAGGAGTTAATGGCAAAAGTAACAGTAAAAGGAGGAGTGACTGGAGAGGGTTTACAGGCGCTGGAAGACCATACTGGAGAATTATTCCATGAGATGTTCAAAGCTACCCAGCGTAAACATAAAGAAGATAAAGAAAGTATTGACCTGTGAATATGTAATTCGACATTTTAACTCAAATTCCTGCTGATAAAAAACAAAAGGAGTCCCGTCTTACGAGACTCCTCTCCCATATTATTTTTGACAGACAAAAAAGATACGATCTCCAGTACTGGATGACTCCAACGAGAAGTCAGAGCTGATCAGGTTAATATTGAACCCTGCTTCAGAAAGCCATTTCTTCAAAGCATCAATTGTATAGCCTCGTTGAAAATGCTGTTCATCGAAACGCTGGTACTTTTCTCCCTCTTGTACAAAGAAAGTCAAGTCATGAGTGACACTATTTTCTGATTCACCTGGGTCACAAAACCATATATAGGATACATCATCGTAAACTTCTGCAAATGTCTGACCATAGAGATCATGTTGAATGTGTTCTATTGAGTGTACGTCAAATATAAACAAACCCGCATCATTCAAAGTGTTGTAAGCACGACTGAATGCATTCTTTACACTTTCTTCATCTGTCACGTAATTCATGACATCACAATAGCTGATGATACAATCCAGACCCGCAAATCCATCTAAGCGAGTAATGTCCTGATGAATCCACTGTATATCAGCAGCAGGATTTTTTTGCTGAGCAATGGTAAGCATTTCTTCTGACAAGTCTACACCTGTCATTGAAAACCCTTTGCCATCTAACCGATGAGTGATTTCACCGGTACCGCAGCCTGCATCTAATATTGATTTGACATCAGGATTGAAGCGGGAAATCATTTGTCGAGTAAAGGCTACCCATAAATCATAGGGGGCATCAGCCATGAGCTGGTCATAGACCTGAGCCATCAAGCGGTAGCTCATTACCCTTCTAACCCCTCAAGTGCTACAGTGGATGCATCTCCCCACAGTCTTTCGAGGTTATAGTAGTGACGTTCATCTTTATGGAAGATATGACATACAACATCATTCAAGTCGACAAGAATCCATCTTGCCTTCTCGAATCCTTCCATGCGCTTCACTTCCACGCCATTCTCTTCCGCTTGTTGTTTCAACTCTCTTGCAATTGCTTGGACTTGACGTTCATTGGACCCTTCACAAATCAAGAAGTAATCTGCAATCAACGAGACGTCTGCCATATCAAGTACGACTATATCTGAAGCTCGCTTCTCATCACAAGCTTGCGCTGCCAATGTAACTAAATCTTTACTTTCCATAGTGTTCCTCCCTTTTATATCTTTTTCTCTTTTGTATTAGCTTTTGTTAACTCATACGGATAATACAAGTTGTTACACTTACCCTTTTACCACCATAATCATCAACAAAAGCCTTTTGTGGAAAAAGTTATATCATATCATTATATGCATGAAACGTGTCTGGATAAACAGTTCGCTCTTTACTAATTAAAAAAGTGATCGTGTTTTTTAATGCCATGGCACAGGCACGGTCTAAATCGGCTTCTGCTGTTGACCTTACTTCATCCACGCCTGGAAAACTCCGGCCAGGCTCAATGTAATCAGCTAAAAAAACAACTTTATCTAATACACCCATGTGAACTTTTCCAGTTGTATGGAATGCGATAGCGGACAAGACCTCCTGATCCGTCAGACCCAGCTCTCTTTCGAGCATGAGTGCACCCACTGGACCATGCCAAAGTTCATGGTGATAATCCAACAGGTCTTTTGGCAGACGACGGTCATTATGGATCCACCTTTTCATTTCTTCTAAAGGCTTATATTTTGCATAGTCATGGAGGGCTGCAGCTATCTCCGCCTTCTTAACATCCGCTCCGAACCGTTCAGCTAATTCAACCGCAGTATCCACGACACGAACTGTATGTTCATACCTTTGTTCCTTTAAGTAAGGTCGTACATACTCAAGAGCGGTTTCACGATTCAAATCCATAAAGACCACGCTCCTTAATGAAATCATTCACGAGATCTGGCACGAGATAGCGGACGCTCTCATTTCGACCTACCTTCGATCGGATATAAGTCGAAGATATATCCAGCAGAGGGATTTCAACACTTTCCACTGGTATTTCAGGCTTCCATTCATACCCCGGTCTTTTTACCCCAACGAATTTAACGATCCTCTTCAACTCTTCAATTCGATGCCATTTAGGAAGGTGTTCTACCATATCTCCTCCAATAATGAAATAAAATTCATCATCCGCGTAGAGATTATTCAATTCCTTAATCGTATCGATTGTGTAGGAAGTCCCCTTCCGCTTCAACTCGATATCACAAACTTTTAAAAAAGGGTTATTGGCTACAGCTTTTTCCACCATTTCCAACCGGGCTTCCGACGGTACTACAGCCCCTTCTTTGTGAGGAGGATCGTGAGAAGGGATGAACCACACTTCATCTAGTCTCATTTGGTCACGGACAAACTCTGCCATGACTAGGTGACCCTGATGCGGGGGATCGAACGTCCCGCCAAGAATTCCTATTCGTTTCATTTCAGGTCTCCTTTATGGTAATTCGATATTTTTATTCTCCATTGATTCTTTATAAAGGATGATCGTGTTTCCAATGACCTGAACGATATGGGCATCTGTGGCTTCTTGAATTTCCCGGGCCACTACATTGTTGTCTTCAAAACAATTTTGAAGGACACTTACTTTAATCAGCTCTCTCTTTTCCAGAGCTTCATTGATCTGCTTAGTCATATTTTCATTCACACCAGCTTTACCAACCTGGAAAATTGGCTGAATATGGTGTGATTCAGCACGTAAATGCTTTTTTTGTTTACTTGTTAACATTCTATACCCCTTTCAATTTCTCTTCGAACTTACTTAATAACGGCTCTGCCTCCGGTTTGGTCTGTGTCCATATTTTAAAAGCGTATACGGCCTGTTGCAATAACATTTCATGACCAAAGTGAAGGGAAGCTCCATGTTTTTGAGCCGTTTTTAGAAATTTAGTTTTAATCGGTCGGTAGACGATGTCGCACACGACCGCTCCCTCTTTCAAATCTTTTATCGGCACGACTACATTCGTGTCGGGACTCATTCCTACTGTTGTAGTTTGAATGATGAGGTCATAATCGACCATCCGTTCTGACGCTTGATGAAGATCGAGAGCATTGGACTGGATGGTCACCGGCCTGTCTTGAATGATTTCTTCTGCTCTCTCGATCGTACGGTTCGCCAAGTCAACCCTCTGTAAAGAAGTATCAGCTAGTGCATGATAGATGCCTCTAGCTGCTCCTCCGCTTCCTAATATCAGTGCTTTGTTTCCATACTTTGTGCTCTCTGGATATCTATGGATCAAAGAATCCACAAATCCTAATCCATCCGTGTTGTAACCAATCCACTGATCTCCCTTACATTTCACCGTATTTACTGCTCCCAACGCTCGGGCACTTTCATCGATTTCATCCAGGTAGGGAATGATTTTTTCCTTATATGGAACTGTGACGTTAAAACCGTCCAACCGGCTGTTTTTTAAGGACTTTATTTCCTGATTGAAGTTCTCAGGTTGAATCTCGAACAATTCATAGGATCCTTTGACATTTTGCTGTGCCATCAATTGTTCATGAATCCATGGAGATAATGAGTGCTGGATAGGATAGCCTATCAAACCGAGTTTTAACAAAGTGCTCCCTCCTAAATCAATGATTCACGTAAAGAAACCTTTACTCCTTCAGGCACATAGGCCGTAACAGTGATGTCTCCTTCTGGTACAGTCACCCAGCCCAAGCCGGAAAAGACAATATCCGTTTTATCATCCTTGATCTTAAAGGTCTGCGCTTTTAATGGAGGCAGTTTTTCAAGTGTTTCCTCATTAGGAGGTGTAAGCAGTTCACCTAAATGGTTTTCATATAAATCGTCTGCTTTTTCAAGTTTCGTACGGTGGATATTCATTTCATTTGAAAAATGACAGATGAATGAGCTTCGCTCTCCACTATCGAAATCAAGGCGTGCCAAACCTCCAAAGAATAATGTTTGTTGATCATTCAATTGATAGACTTTCGGCTTGATTTCTTTTCTAGGGGTAATAACCTTCAGGTCCTGATCAGACACATAGTGTGCCATCTGGTGACGCTGGATCACCCCGGGAGTATCGTATAGGGAAGTGTTCTCATCCAGAGGAATATCAATGAAACCTAAAGTCGTTCCTGGGAAGTAGGAAGTAGTAATCGCATCTTTCACTCCAGAAGTGTTATTGATCAATGTATTGATAAATGTCGACTTCCCGACATTCGTCGTTCCTACAACATAGACATCCCGGCCTTTACGCTGTTGGTCGATAGCTTTTGAGAGCTCTTCAATTCCCTGGTTTTTCTCAGCAGAAATTAAGTAAACATCCTCTACTTTCAACCCTTGTTCTTTAGCAGCTTTTTTCAACCATAACTTCACTTTACCAGGATTTACAGACTTCGGAAGAACATCCATTTTGTTTCCTACGAGGATGACGGGGTTATTTCCTGTCAATCGGCGTACTCCTGATATGAAGCTCCCATTAAAATCAAAAATATCCACCAGCTGAACAATTAACCCTTCATTACTGCTGATTTGATTCAACATTTCCAGAAAGTCATCGTCGTGAAAGGGAACATCCTGCACTTCGTTATAATGCTTCAGCCTGAAGCATCTTTTACAAATGACTTCCTCTCTCTCCAAAGCGGACTCAGGTGCATACCCGGGTTGTTTCGGGTCCTTCGTTTGAATATCTGCTCCACACCCTTGGCATTGGATATCAATCATGACTGGTCTCTCCTCTCCCACGTAATTTTCCCTTTACGTCTCATCCAATTTAATATTCTCCGTTCAATTTTACGGTTGATTCTCGTGAAAAAGCCATCCGTCTCAACGATAGGGACGACTAAAATGGTGTGAAAGCCGGCAAGGTTTCCTCCTAACACATCTGTCAGAAGCTGATCCCCTATGACGACCATTTCATCCTTTTTCAAGTCCATCTGTCTTTGTGCTTTTTTAAACGCGTGTGACAAAGGTTTTCTTGCGCTATATATAAAGTCTGCGTTCAATGGATCTGAAAAAAGTTTTACACGGTCTTCATTATTATTAGAAGTAATCGTCACTTGGATACCATGATCATTCATAGCTTTAAACCAATCTTTGATTTCATCTGTGGCATCTGGAACATCCCAGGCAACGAGAGTATTATCTAAATCCGTTATGATCCCTTTGACGCCTTTCTCTTTTAAATGGTTCGGATCTATTTCAAGAACGCTTGAAAAATGTTCATTCGGTAAAAAATTATTCAACATCGCAATCACTCCATCTCCTACACAACGGCAAAATCTCCTTACTCATCATAAACAAAATCCTTTCATGTTTCAAAATGAATTTACAAAGAACAAAAATCGTTCGACAATTACTGACACACGCAGCCTGTGGATAAGTTTATACACAATTTCCACACGACAACTCCTTTGTTATCACTCAAATGAATGGAAGTTATTAAAACTTATCTACATTTTGCTGTAGATAACTGGTATATTGTGGGTATTCGAACCTCGTGGTAAGGTAAATATAGCTTAAAAACGTCATATACCTGCAATAAAGATCTAACGGGAGGTGGCTGTCACATGAGTGACAGAGGTATGAAACAACTTTCTGATTCCCTGTTAATACAATCTTACCACAAAGCTCTTGAACTCAATCTTTCTGATGAATTCATCAACCAAATCACACAAGAAATAAGAAACCGTTCGATTCAGCATTTATTAGACAAGTATGTCACTCACGTGGGGTGAACAATTCCTCACCCAACAAAATCAGACAATACTATACATAAAAAGACTCGCTGCCTTAGAACAGCGAGTTTTTTTATGGTACTCTTATTTAGGCTGATTTTGTGTCTCTACTTATATAGTGGGGAATACTTAATAGAAGTTCAATCCATTACATTCAGTATTCGACAGTTGAATATTCATCGTATTTTTGATTACAATTGAGTGAATGGACTGGTTTGTGTACTATCATATAGATATTTGAAACTTTTTGTCGAGGGAGGAAAATACCACATGTTGGTGGCTGTATTATTGCCTTTTATTCTTGCACTATTCATTCCACTCCTTAGCAAGTGGAAAAATAAACTGCATACGGGGTATTTCGTTACGATCGTCCCTGTTATCATTTTCATTTATTTCATCCGTTTTATCGGGGCAGGTTTCGAACCTGTGACGAGAGAGTATTCGTGGATTCCTTCATTGGACATGAATATCGTCTTCTATTTGGATGGTCTCAGCTTATTATTCGTACTATTGATAAGCGGGATCGGTGCCCTGGTTGCATTTTATTCGATTTTCTATCTACATAAATCGGAGCAACTGGGAAATTTTTATGTATACTTCCTACTGTTCATGGGTTCTATGCTTGGAGTTGTTTTATCGGACAACGTATTCGTCCTTTATAGTTTTTGGGAGTTTACATCCCTATCCTCTTTCTTACTGATCGGTTTCTGGAACCATAAGAAAGCGTCCAGGTATGGGGCATTAAAGTCCATGTTGATTACGGTCTTTGGTGGATTGAGCCTCCTTGGAGCTCTAGTATTCATGAGTAATTTGACCAATACGGCAAGTATTCAAGGAATGATAGATCAGCAGCAGCTGATTTTAAATCATGAATACTTCCCATTGATTTTATGTCTGCTCTTATTAGGTGCCTTTACTAAATCAGCACAATTCCCATTCCATATTTGGCTGCCGGATGCAATGGAAGCACCTACACCTGTAAGTGCCTATCTGCACTCTGCAACAATGGTAAAAGCGGGAATTTATTTAGTGGCCAGATATTCCCCTATGTTATCCTCAAATGATTGGTTCTTTATTATCGTATCAACATTCGGGATTATCACTTTATGCTGGGGCTCGTATATGGCTGTCCGTCAAACGGACTTGAAAGGTATTTTAGCCTTTTCTACCATCAGTCAACTTGGAATGATTATGTCCATGTTAGGATTCGGTACGAAAATGGCTGTATTTGCAGCTGTATTCCACATCTTGAACCACGCAACCTTCAAAGGAAGCTTGTTCATGGTGGCAGGTATTGTCGATCATGAAACCGGAAGCCGTGATATACGAAAACTGGGCGGTTTAATGACTTACCTGCCGATTACGGCTACATTAGCAGTCCTGGCGTCGTTCTCCATGGCAGGAGTACCACTTCCATTCTTGAATGGGTTTTACAGTAAGGAGCTGTTCTTCGATGCTTCCTTACATTTGAAAGTTACACCTGAAGGATTCAAAGAGCTGTTACAGATGGCAATGCCTTATTTAGCGGTCTTCGGAAGTATATTCACTTTTGTATATTCCATGTATTTCTTCTTTGGAACATTCCGTGGGAAAGCCAATATTGAAGAACTACCTAAGAAGCCGCACGAAGCACCATTCGGTATGCTCGTATCTCCTATCATCTTAGTTTTAGGAGTTATCGTGATCGGTTTGTTCCCTCATTTGATAAATGAACCGTTCATCGCTCATGCCGCGCATGCCGTCAAAGGTGTAGAGTTTGAAAAGCACATCAAGTTCTGGCATGGAATTACACCGCCGTTAATTATGTCACTCACGGTCGTTGTTTTCGGTACCATCCTGGTTCTTACGCGAAAAATCTGGCAGCCTGTTTACCGCTTCATCCCTGGAGTGCTGAGTATGAACAAGTTTTATGATGGAACTGTCGATCGTGTAGAACGATATTCTGGTAAGATTACCAACGGTTATATGAATGGTTCGCTGGGTCGCTATGTACGATTGATCCTGGCCGCTATTCTCGTAACTACCTTTGCCTTCATGGCGGTTACAGGTGGATTCACCATTGACACTAGTAATTTAGCGGACCTTTCACTTCCTGGAATTTCGGTTGCTGTCATGATGGTCATCGCAGCTGTCGGAACCATCATTACAAATAACCGTATAACAGCGATATTGATTCTTGGTGTCGTAGGTTACGGCCTGTCTATGTTGTTCGTCTTGTTCAGAGCACCTGACTTGGCTTTGACACAATTGATCATAGAAACCGTTACTGTCGCCTTATTCCTTTTGGTGTTCTACCACCTGCCAAAGTTAAGGAAGAAAGAAGAATCGGCCAGCACCCGCGTACTGAATATAGTCATTTCAGTAGGCTTCGGTGCCATGATGACGATGATCGCCATCTCTGCTCACAGTAGTAAGTGGTTTGATTCAATCGCTGGTTACTTTATTGAGAAATCCCACTCCTTGGGCGGTGGTGACAACGTCGTCAACGTCATTTTAGTAGACTTCCGTGGACTGGATACATTGTTCGAAATCGTCGTATTAGGAATTGCAGCAATGGCGATCTTCGGTATGATCCGTCTGCGTGGAAATAAGGAGGAGGATTAAATAATGGAATTTATCATGGCCATTCTTGCTGGTATTTTATTTACTACAGGAATCTATAACCTCCTTCAAAAACAGATGCTTCGCATCATTATCGGTACAGGGCTCATCTCTCACGGGGCACACCTTTTCATCCTTACAATGGGTGAATTGAAGACGGGAGAAAGAGGAGCCCCTCCGATCTTGACTGAAGGGGTTGAAAGTTACACTGACCCGCTTCCACAAGCATTGATTCTGACATCTATTGTTATCAGTTTCGGTGTCACAAGTTTACTGCTTGTATTAGCGTACCGTGCATCAAAAATCAACGGGACAGATAATATGGAGCAATTGAGAGGTAACGATTATGAGTAATTTAGCAGTACTACCCATCATATTACCGCTACTTGCTGGAATACTGGTAGCTTTCATCCACAAGAAAAAAACAATGGTGAGAATCACATCTCAAATCATTGCGGTCGTCAATTTGATCGTAATCGGCTGGATATTTATCCAAGTACGTCAAAATGGGAGCTTGGTATTGGAGACCGGTGACTGGGCAGCTCCATACGGTATCATCATTGTCGGAGATCTGCTGGCGATGACACTGGTCCTTACTACGAATATCGTAGCAGTCGCGAGTGTGTTTTTCGCTCCGAAATCACTGAGTGAACAACAGGAGACTTACTATTTCTACAGCTTTTTCTTCATGTTGATTGCAGGAGTAAGTGGAGCTTTCCTGACTGGTGACATGTTTAACTTATTCGTATTTTTTGAAGTACTATTGATGGCTTCCTATGGACTGATTGTGCTCGGTAATGGTAAAGCTCAGCTAAGAGAATCGTTGAAGTACGTTTTGATCAACTTATTCTCTTCCATGCTTTTTGTAACCACGATTGCATTTCTTTACTCGATTGTCGGTACAGTAAACATGGCACAAATCGCTGAGAGGGTAAAAGAAGTCGAGCAGCAGGGGATACTGACGACCATCGGCATCCTGTTCTTTTTCGTTTTTGCAACGAAAGCGGCTGTTTTTCCGCTTTACTATTGGCTTCCACGCCCTTATATTTCTCCAAACCCGGTCGTATCGGCTTTGTTTGGGGCTTTACTGACGAAAGTAGGAATCTATTCGATTCTTCGCACATTCACTTTGATTTTCAATCAAGAAGTAGAAATGACGCATACCCTTTTCATTTACCTGGCAGCATTCACGATGTTATTCGGTGTGATTGGGGCTTTATCAACAAACAACGTCAAGCTGGTGATTGCATATAACATCATTCCAGCTGTCGGATTCATGCTTATGGGGATAGGAATATTCACTGAGGTCTCCATCAGTGGTACGATTTACTACCTTGTTCACGATATGATCATAAAAGGTGTACTTTTCTTACTGATCGGAGCTATCGTCTATGCAGCAGGTACATCTGATTTAAGAAAAATGGGAGGACTCATCCACCATTACCCTGTATTGGGATGGCTGTTTTTCTTAGCCACATTGGTTCTTGCCGGTATACCACCGTTCAGTGGTTTCATCGGGAAGCTGCAACTATTACGTGGCGGTCTGGCTGAAGAAGAGATCATGATTGTCATCGTAGCCCTGATATCAAGCCTGTTGATTTTGTTCTCAATGATACGAATCTTCATCAGAGGATTCTGGGGTGAGGAAAGAGAACTTGAACATCCTGAACGAAAGTCGAAAGCAGCCAGAATGGTTTGGCCGGCAGCAGGATTACTGGCACTTTCCATCCTGCTGGGTGTAGGAGCCGAATGGTTTTATCCTTCCATCGAATCCATAGCAGAATATTTGATGGACCCGGAAATCTACATCGATTCTGTATTAAAGGAGTAGAAGCTGATGCCATTTCAAATTGTAATTAACATTTTTATCGCCATCATGTGGATGTTCCTTAGTGAAAGCTATGAATTCTCAACATTCTTTGTAGGTTACCTGCTGGGTATCGGATTACTTTTCGTTCTTCAAAGATTCATCCCTGATTCCTTCTACATGAGGCGTGTATTTAAATTTATCAAACTGATTCTTTTATTCATCAGAGAATTGATCTTATCGAACATTGATATCGTTAAGCTTGTGTACAAGCCTAAATTGGATATCGAACCTGGTATATTTACTTTGCCGACTGAGTTGAAAAGCAACTTTGAGATTACCTTACTTGCAAATCTCATTACATTGACCCCTGGGACGTTATCCATCGCTGTCAGCGAAGATCACACGAAGATCTATATACATGCCATGGATATCCCTGATGTTGAACAGTCGATCAATGACATTAAAGAAACGTTTGAGAAAGCGATTATGGAGGTGACGAGATAATGGAGCAGATGTTGAACTTCACTCAATCATTAATCGAATGGACGACTCTGATTTCCATTTTAGGAATCTCCATCTCTATTATCATTCTTCTCTATCGAGCGATCAAAGGTCCTTCAAACCCTGACCGTGCTGTATCGCTTGATATTATCGGTATCAATGTCATGGCATTAGCAGGATTAATCGCCATCATGCTAGTGACGACAAAATTCAACGATGTCATCTTGCTTATCGGTATCTTGTTATTCATCGGTACCGTAGCCTTGGCGAAATTCTTAGAAAAGGGTGTTATTATTGACCGGGACATGGATTAATCTAGTACTGGACATCATCATATGCCTATCCTTGCTGGTAGGAACCTTTTTCATCGTTTCAGGGTCTCTCGGTATTTTACGCTTTCCTGATGTTTATACGAGATTACATGCTGCCACAAAGAGTTCTACGCTTGGAGTAGCAGGTATCATGATCGGTGCTTTCCTTTTTCTCTATATCGAGCATGATATTGTCAGCGGCAAGTTGTTATTGAGCATATTGTTTGTGCTTTTGACAGCTCCTGTCTCTGGTCATATGATTGCACGAGCAGCATATCGCAGCGGTGTTCCTCTATGGGGCGAAAGCGTAAAAGATGATTATGCCACCGCCTTGAAAGCTGAGGAAAAAAATCAAAAAATGAAGTAAAGAGTAAGCGTGACTTCCTATTCAGGAAGCCACGCTTTTTTTACGGTCGTTTGTTCATATTTAGTAATGTTATGTACAAATTTAGACGATCAACACAAAAACTCCCGCTCAATAAAATTTCGACAAGCCTTATTAGCTGCAGACAAGCACAAACTGCACAACTTTCACATAAGTATGATGTAGGCAATCGCCTAATATAAGTGGAGGTGTGCGTCTTATGAGCAGTCTGATCGCCTCGATCCTATACTTTTTCAAAGAATCTCTTTGGTTCATGTCTTATGTAAAGAACCAGGCATTTCCAAACCCCCTTTCTCCAGAAGAAGAAGCTAAACAACTCCAACTGATGCAGGAAGGTAGTCAAGACGCGCGGAACACATTGATTGAACATAATTTGAGACTGGTGGCTCACATCGTTAAAAAGTTTGAAAACACGAAAGAAGACTTTGAAGACTTGATCTCCATCGGAACAATCGGTTTGATTAAAGGTATAGAGAGTTACTCAACAGGGAAAGGAACAAAACTCGCCACGTACGCTGCACGCTGCATAGAAAATGAAATATTGATGCACCTGCGCTCCACAAAAAAAATGAACAAAGATGTATCGTTGCAGGATCCCATAGGTCACGACAAAGAAGGGAACGAGCTTAACTTATTAGATATTCTCCAGGCGGATGGCGTGGACATCGTTGAAGAAATCCAACTTAACATGGAATTGGAAAAAATCAAGGATTTTATTACCATTTTGGACGGACGGGAACGGGAAGTGATCATATACAGATATGGTTTGAATGGAACCGATGAAAAAACACAAAGAGAGATTGCCAAAGAACTTGGTATATCCAGAAGTTATGTATCCCGCATAGAAAAAAGAGCACTCATGAAAATCTTCCATGAGTTTTACAAGCAAAGTAAGAATGGTAAAAACGGATAAAAAAAAGCCACTACGTATCAATCGTAGTGGCTTATCTTAATGATCATCAGCTGCTATTTGTCGCTGCCATTTATTAATCTTGACCATGAATATCGTGACTGCCAACAACGATGACACAGTCAATGGCAGTAAGTAATAGTAGTCATTGCTTTTGTATTCAAAAATGCTGATCAATGTTCCCATATATAAATAACTGGAAAGAATCAATAATGTCGCAATGAATCTCTTGTAATCTTCAATCTTTTTTTGTAACCATTCGGTAGACTGCATGATTCCACCTCCTGCACGACTATTATTTTAACATAACTTTCGTGTGATGGAGATGGTAATTGTTATCAATTCAGGGAACTTACCATAGACATGATCATTGTCGCAGCATTCTCAGCTGCTTTTGGCAGGAACTGTTCAAAAGAAACCGAAGATTCCTTGCCTGCTATATCAGATAATGCGCGAATGACGACAAAAGGAGTGCCATATTTGTAGCACACTTGGGCAATAGCCGCAGCTTCCATTTCTGCAGCTATCATCTCAGGAAACTTACCTCGTACAAAATCTACTTTTTTCTCCTCTTGCATAAAAGAATCTCCTGTAGCGATGATTCCTCTTTTGGCTTTCGCATTCGTCTTTTTGACAGATTCCAGCGCTTGTTCAATGAGCTTTTCATCTGCTGCATACATTGCCGGCAGTCCAGGTACCTGTCCATATTCATATTTGAACGCAGTGACATCTACGTCATGGTGTGTAACCAGACTTGAGATGACGACATCTCCAACCTCTAAATCCTTTGCAAAGCCTCCTGCAGACCCTGTGTTGATGACCGCTTCTATATCATATCTTTCATGCAGGATCGTAGTAGACATCGCGGCATTTACTTTTCCAATACCTGATTTCAGTAGAACAACCGGTTTTCCGTGAAGCTCTCCTTCAATAAACTCACTGCCTGCAACTTCATTTCTTTCAGTAATGTTCATTTCGCTCTGTAATAATTCTATCTCTTCATCCATAGCTCCAATGATTCCAATGGTCATATACGTCTTCCTCTCTTATTCATCTTCTTCCCAATAACGATCGACTTCTTTCATTTCCTCTACTTGAACTGGGCGATAACCTTCTCCATCGACCCATTCCAAAGTGACGCGATAATGATTCGTTTTGTCGCTGTCAGATACCGTAGCTAATGCTTGTTGAGGTTGATTCCCTCTGCCGATTCGCCAAATGTACATCTCTTCTTTACTTAAATCAGTAGCTTTTGTGACTGCCTGAAGCATCTCTTCCCAGTCTTGTGTTTCATCATCATACTTGATTTGGTGCTGCCCTTGAATTTCTTGTTCTGTAGGGACAGGCTCCCAGTCTTTTTTGATGATACGGATCACGTTTTCATCACTGCTTTCTTCTACAGTCATGGTTTCTTCATCATTATTACTTTTATCTGTTGATTCGTTACCTGATTTATTCTCATCATTCGTTGTTTGGTCTACGTCTTCCTGAGCTGATTCGTCTTCTGAATCATCTACAGTAGTATTTTCTTCTACCTTTGATTCACCGTCGGGTTCTACAGCTTTTCCTGGTTGGTCCTCTCCCCCGAAAACCATTAAAGAAATGAACACAATGAGCATGATACTTCCGACTCCTATCAGCCAACTCATCAACTTCGTCCCTCTTCTTTTCTTTTCAAAGCGAGAGGAACGTGAATACCGTTCATTTTCATTAGACATTGCTTCTCCTCCTTTTATTCGTACTATATTATACAGCATTCAATAGGGAGGATAAATCCCCTTTTGAACGGGGGTTTAAAAGGCAATGGAAATGTCATCAATCTATGTACAAAAAGGCAGGGGGCTCACCCCTGCCTTTTCTAATCAACCGTGTTATTCAACTGTAATGATTTTAACTTCAATTTCTCCACCCGGGGTAGCAACTGTTACTTCTTCCCCGACTTCATGTCCAATCAGACTTTGAGCCATTGGTGAATCGTTTGAAATTTTCCCTTCGAACGGATCTGCTTCCGCACTCCCGACGATTTTGTACGTTTCTTCATCTCCATCAGGGAGTTCTTGGAAAGTGACAGATTTACCCATGGATACCATGTTCGGGTTGTCATTGTCATTTTCGATGATCACAGCATTACGAATCATGTTTTCGACCTGTGTGATTCGGGCTTCAACAAAAGCTTGCTCATCTTTCGCTGCATCGTATTCAGAGTTCTCGGATAGATCTCCGAATCCGCGAGCGATCTTGATGCGTTCAACAACTTCCTTACGACGCTCTGTTTTCAATTGATGCAGTTCTTCCTCGAGCTTCTGTTTCCCTTCTTCGGTCATATAATAGCTTTTTTCTTCTGCCATAATCCTTACACTCCTTTAATCCAACAAGTATAATGTCATTAATTATAAAAATGAGCGGTCGTCTGCACGGTCACTAAATACAAACCGATAAATTCACCCGTGAACAAACGGTTTTGGAACTACTATTGAAAACTATGCCAGATTTTTGACAGCTTTTCAACTATTTATTTACTGAAAGTATGCCCTTTTTCGTGCAGAACAGTTTGGATTTTGGACGCCATTAAATCAATAGCCACATGGTTTTGACCACCTTCTGGGATAATGATGTCCGAATAACGCTTTGTGGGCTCAACGAATTGCAGATGCATAGGTCTCACGACGTTGATATATTGATCGATGACTGAATCAAGCGTACGTCCTCTTTCATTGATATCTCTCATCATACGACGAATGATCCGGACATCAGCATCTGTATCTACAAATACTTTAATATCCATCATATCCCGCAGACGCTCATCTTCAAGAACCAGAATCCCTTCTACAATGATGACTTCTTTCGGCTCTACGTGTACAGTTTCTTCAGAACGTGTATGCATCTTATAATCATATGTTGGTTTTTCAACGGATTTCTGTTCGATTAATTGATTCAAGTGATCAATGAGAAGATCATTATCAAATGCTAAAGGATGATCGTAATTGGTTTGAAGTCTTTCTTCAAAAGGAAGATGGCTCTGATCTTTATAATAATAATCCTGTTCCAACATTAAAATTGTTTTATCAGAGAAGCGCTGCATGATTGAGCGTGTGACACTCGTCTTACCTGATCCTGTTCCTCCGGCTACGCCGATTACTACTGGTTTATCTTTCATTTTTGTGGGTACTCCTTTCATCCCATACATGTTCTATTTTCGTAAGCACAACTTTTATTTTTTCACAGTGATGGCTATACCATCTCCTATTGGCACGATGGTTGTGTGATAATCCGGGTGGTTCGCAAGCCATTCATTGAACGTGCGGATTTTCCCGGCGATTTTAGCCATGCGCTTTGTAGCATGCTCATCGTCTGCTACATAGCCCTTAAATAATACGTTGTCTGATATGATTGCGCCTTTTTCCGTAAGTAAAGGAGCATAAAGGTTGAAAAACTCCTCGTACTTGCCTTTGGCAGCATCAATAAAGAGCATATCGTACGGTCCATCTTCAGCAATCTTTTCACGAAGTTCAAGAGCATCTCCATGAAGAATTTTCACACGTTGCTCGAGCTGAAACTCTCCGATGTTCTTGCAAGCTTCCTCATAACGGGCTGAGTCTCTTTCAACTGTTACGATTTGACTGTCTGAATCAGCTTCCGCCATCCGTATGGCCGAGTATCCGATGGCTGCTCCTATTTCTAGAATTTTTTTTGGACTGTGCATCCGGACAAGCTGCATTAAAAAATCTATTCCCAGCGGTTCCATGATCGGAACATTATATTCTTTTGCATAGACTTCCATTTCCTTCACTTTTTCGGATGTCTCTGGTCGCAATGAATCTAAGTAGTGCTCTTGCTTCATCACGCTTCATCCCTTCACACATAATTTACATAGTCTTTACAACCCTAATATTTTAACATAAAAAAAAGAAGGAATGCGAGCTTTCTCATTCATTCCTTCAAAAAAATCATTTTATTCGATATGCTTTTCTTTCAATTTATTATGTTCCTTCAACGTCTCAGCATAATAAATGTTTCCTTCACTATCAGCGAGGAAATAGAGGTTGTTTTCATCTTCTTCTGGATTAGCTGCGGCAACGAGCGCATTTTTATTAAAGTTCGATATTGGACCGACGGGCAGCCCCTCTACATAATAGGTGTTGTATGGAGACTCAATTTCCAGGTCTTTATATAACACCTTTTCTTTATGTTTGCCCAGCGCATAAAGGACAGTTGGATCTGTCTGCAATGGCATTCCCTCTTCGAATCGGTTATAGAAGACACGGGCAATTTTCTTTCGGTCTTCCTTCGTACGTGCTTCATTTTCCAGCAGCGAAGCCATAGTAACTGCATCATGAACCGTTTCGATGTTTTTCTGTTTCAATAAATCGTCTTTGTATGGACGGACAACTTCATCAGTTTTCTTAACCATCATGTCAACGATTTGTTCAATAGACGGATTATCAATATAAAATGAATAGGTTGCAGCGAACAAGTAGCCTTCTAACGGATACCTTACATCCTCTGCTAAAATTTCTTCCTCGTTCAGCAGTTCAGGATATTTTTCAATCAGTTTCTTCACATATTTTTTGTCATTCACTTTTTCCATGAATTCTTCTTTTGTAAATTCGGTTTCTTCAGCATAGATTTCTGCGATCTGCTCCAGAGTTTTTCCTTCCGGCACAGTCACTTTGAACGCAGGTGCTTTTACTAACTTACCTGACTTCAAACTTTCAATGATTTCATCTAATGTCATCGATTGGGTAAATTGGTAATTTCCTGCCTGGAAACCTGATTCATTATTGAACTTGGTATAGAACCTGAATACAAGATCGTTTTTAATGATTTCATTCTGTTCCAAAATCGATGCAATCTGCGATGTAGAAGAGCCTAGAGGAATTTCGATGTTCTTCGCAGAATCATCCCCTGGATCGACGGGTTCAAGCGCTGACTTGATATAAAAGTACCCAGAAAGTCCACCGATGATAAGGACTAGGATTAGGGCTGTAAGTATAATAGCTACTATTTTTCGAACCGTACCTGCTTCTTCTGTACGTTTTTTCAAACGTTCACGATAATTGTTTTTGAAATTTGATTCGGACAACGGACTTCCTCCTTTCATCCGGTACATTATACTATAAAAACCGTTCGTCTATCTACAAATCCATCTATATTTCTACATATTAAGGGAGCTTTTTCCATTAGGTGATATTATCCCTGCCAAATAGAAAAGCCTATGGCACATTGCCACAGGCTTTCATTCCTTTTAAGTCAAATCCTCATCTGTAAGAGTATTCAGCATTTCTTCAACCATTTCCCACTCATCATCAGATTCAATTTGGAACAGGGCTAGGTCGTCTTCCTCGTTGCCTTTTTCTTCGTAACGGAAAGCGAATACTTCCACTTCATCCCCTTCTTTTTGTTCCGCTGGGATGACAGCTATATACGAATGACCCGTTTGTTCAACGTCAAAGGTGAACAATACTTCAAATAAATGCTCTTCCCCGTTTTCATCAGGGATAATAATCCGTTCTTCTTTTTCTAGTGCCATGAGAGACTTCCTCCTTTATTGATTTGCATCAAGATAACTTTGTAAAATCATGACGGCAGCCATCTTATCAATGACTTTTTTCCTTTTCTTCCGGCTGACATCCGCATCCAGTAAAACACGTTCAGCAGCCATAGTCGTCAAACGCTCATCCCACAGATGAGCTTTTACATTCATTTCTTCTTCCATCCAGTTGGCGAAAACCTGGCTGGCTTCTCCTCTTGGTCCGACAGTTCCGTTCATGTTTTTTGGAAATCCGACCACAGCTTCGGTTATGCTGTGTTCTTCTATGATTTCTTTCAACCGCTCTCTGGCTGACTCATAGTCATTTTCATCCCAGCATAACGTTGTCAAACCTTGCGCAGTCCAGCCAAGGGCATCGGATATTGCGATGCCTATCGTTTTTTCGCCCACATCCAAACCTATTTTTTTCATTCAACATCCTCTTTATTCTTTTCAATATAGAATTTGACTAACTCCTCGATCAATTCATCTCTTTCAATTTTTCTGATCAAATTTCTAGCATCTTGGTGACGAGGGACATAGGCCGGGTCACCGGATAATAAATAGCCTACAATTTGATTGATTGGGTTATACCCTTTTTCTTGAAGAGCTCCGTGTACAGAAAGCAATACAGAGCGGACATCTTGATCAAACGGTTCTTCTGAGAAATTGAATCTCATTGTTTTATCCATTGAACTCATTTCAGTCACCTCGCGGAATTTAGTCTTTACTCCATTATATACCTATTTTTCCTTCAGGAAAAACTAAGCGTTTTGACTTGCATATTGTTTTGCATACTCTAGAGCTTCAGGAATTTTCGAAGCATCTTTTCCTCCAGCTTGCGCCATGTCGGGACGGCCGCCGCCACCGCCGCCACAACGGGTAGCTGCTTCTTTAATCAAATGACCTGCATGGTAGCCTTGTTCGACTAAGTCTTTGGAGACACCTGCGATGAGTTGAACTTTATCGCCATTTGGTGCGGCCAGTAAAATAATTCCGGATTCGATTTTTTGTTTCAGATCATCAATCATGGAACGGAGGGCATTCATATCTTTAACATCCACTTGCTTAGCTAAAACATTCACGCCATCCACTTCTTCCACTTCATCTAAGATGCTGGAAGCTTCCATATTGGATATTTTCGCACTAAGCGATTCGTTTTCCTTCTGCAGTTCTTTCATTTCTTTATGAAGGACTTCAATACGCTCAGGAACTTGATCTGCTTTCGTTTTCAAAAGCTCGCCTGCTTGTTTCAAGATTAATTCTTTGTTGTTCATATAGAGGTAAGCATCTTTGGCGGTGACAGCTTCAATTCTTCTTGTGCCTGCGCCGATTCCAGACTCGGAAACAATTTTGAACAAACCGATTTCAGCCGTGTTTTGGACGTGACATCCTCCACAAAGTTCTAAACTGTAGTCTCCTACTTGAACAACGCGGACTGTGTCTCCGTATTTTTCCCCAAAGAGTGCCATTGCACCTTTTTCTTTCGCTTCTTGTATAGAGTTGTATTCAACAGCTACAGGAATCGACTGCCACACTTTTTCGTTGACGAGTGATTCGATTTTTTCTATTTCTTCATTCGATACTGAACCGAAATGAGAGAAATCGAAGCGTAAGCGGTCAGGTGTCACTAATGACCCAGCCTGATTGACATGGTCACCCAATACATCTTTTAATGCCTGGTGCAGCAGGTGAGTAGCCGTGTGATTTTTCACAATGAATGAACGAGTGTGCTGATCGACTTCTGCCGTTACAGAATCTCCTTTGTTTACGGATCCACTTTGAACAACCGCTTCATGCATATGCTGGCCGTTCGGCGCTTTTTGGACGTTCGTCACTTCAAGAGTTACGTGATTGTTTTTCAACGTCCCTTTATCAGCGATCTGGCCGCCGCTTTCAGCGTAGAAAGGAGTTTCTTTCAGAAATACGTAAACCGTATCTCCCGCTTCAGCATGCTCACTGAAATCTTTCCCCTTGATCATCTCGACAATTTCAGATTCGTGTGACATCTTATCGTAGCCGATGAAATCACTTTCGACGTGTACATCCCCGAGCACACCTTCCTGAATTTGCATAGAATCTGTTTTCTGACGAGCATTACGGGCACGTTCTCTTTGTTTCTCCATTTCGAATTTGAAGCCGTCTTCATCAATTGTGAAACCTGCTTCTGCCACATACTCTTCTGTTAATTCTTTAGGGAAGCCATAAGTGTCATAAAGTCGGAACACCTCGGTGCCCGGGAAAATGTTGCTTCCTTTCTCCGTTTCCTCTTTCATAATCGCAGAAAGAATCTGCAAGCCTTCATTCAATGTTTGATGGAAACGTTCTTCTTCTGTCTTGATGACATTTTGAATGAATGCTTCTTTTTCTTTCACTTCTGGATAGAAGTCGACCATGATATTGGATACTTCAGGAACCAACTGATACATGAATGGCTTTTCGATACCAATTTGTTTAGCAAATCGGACTGCACGACGAAGTAAACGGCGAAGTACATATCCACGACCTTCATTGGAAGGCAGGGCACCGTCACTGACTGCGAAAGTCACCGTTCTCATGTGATCAGCAATGACTTTGAAGGAAGCATCCTGGTTTTGTTTTTCACCATATTTGCAGTCCGCCATTTTTTCTGTAGCTTCTATGATCGGCTTGAATAAATCAGTTTCGAAGTTTGTTTCTGTCCCTTGAATGACACAAACGATTCGCTCAAGACCCATTCCTGTATCGATGTTTTTCTTAGGTAAAGGAGTGTAAGTATCATCTGGATTGTGGTTGAACTGGGAGAATACAAGGTTCCAGATTTCTAAGTAACGCTCATTTTCCCCACCTGGGTAGAGTTCCGGATCTTGTGGATCATTCCCGTATTTCTCTCCACGGTCATAGAAAATTTCTGTGTTAGGACCACTTGGGCCTTCTCCAATATCCCAGAAGTTTTCTTCAATACGGATGATCCGCTCCTCATCCAGTCCTACTATGTCTCTCCAGATTGCATAGGCTTCATCATCTTCTGGATGGACGGTCACCGCTAATTTCTCCGGATCGAACCCGATCCATTTATCACTCGTTAAAAATTCCCACGCCCATTCCATCGCTTCCTCTTTGAAATAATCACCGATAGAGAAATTCCCCAGCATTTCAAAGAATGTATGGTGCCTTGCAGTGAATCCTACATTTTCAATGTCATTGGTACGAATTGATTTTTGAGCATTGACGATTCTTGGGTTTTCAGGTGTCACCCGGCCATCAAAATATTTCTTTAATGTAGCGACTCCGCTGTTGATCCACAATAATGTAGGGTCCTCATGAGGGACTAATGATGCACTAGGTTCGACGCTATGCCCTTTCTCCTTGAAAAAATCTAAAAACATTTGTCGAACATCCGCTGAAGTTAATGTTTTCATCCCATATGCCTCCTTTATTTTTTAAAAGAATGGTTTTGTCTATACAAACGAAAAAAGCTCCCATCTCTGCCCAATGGCAGGGACGGGAGCTTAATAATCCGCGGTACCACCCTGATTATAGACGTCGTAACATCTATCACCTCAAACGCTGATAACGAAGCGTGACACCGGCGGGGATTAGCCGCACTCTGGAATAGCTTTCAACAACAGTGTCTATAGCGCCTCTTTCAGCCGTAGGAGGTGCCTCTCTAATATAGAATGTCGTCTACTCAGTTCCTTCAACGTTTTCTATCGTTCATATAGTCTCGATATGCGCTATTATAGATAACTGGAGGTTATCTGTCAATGTTGAGACGTCCGTTTCTAATTTCAGAAACAACGACTTTCAAGCATGTAAGGACCGGGACCGCTAAGATAAGTCCTACAACCCCGGCTAATTCCCCTCCAGCGAGTAAAGCCAGAATAATAAAAATGGGGTGGATATGAATACTTCTTCCCATGATATAAGGAGACAGCAAGTTCCCCTCAATCAGCTGGATGATGATGACGACCAGCAAGCTATAAATGAGCAATTTCACAGAAATTGTCAAAGCGACGATCACAGCAGGTACTGCCCCGAGCAATGGCCCGAAATAAGGGATGATATTCGTGGCACCAGCCACCAACCCTAATACTAAGGGATAGGGTAGGTCTATGAGCCAAAATCCTGCACTTGCAAGTATTCCTACGAATACACTGACTAACAATTGTCCTCTGATGTACCCTCCAAGCGAATGATTCAACTTGGTGACCAACCGTCTGGACTCCTCATGCCATGAACGTGGAAGGACGCTCAAAATACTTCTTCCCAGAACTTTATAATCCTTTAAAAAATAAAAAGTCATGACTGGAATAACAGCTGCAAGGACCACGATATTAAATAACCCGCTGATGCCTGTTAATAAGGACATGATTCTCTCACTTGCACCTTCTTCCAAGTTAGAGAAAGTATCGTTAAGTTTTTTGTGTATGCCATCGGGTAAGCGCTCGGTCTGAGCATGAAATTCTTTTGTCCAATCTTGGTAGGATTGAACGAGTTCAGGCAGATGTTCATTCAATAGCTTAAGTTGTGCCAGCAGTCTTGGATAACCTTTATAGATCGCAAAGGTAGCCGATGTGAAGAAAATGGTAAAGATGATGAGAATCGCAAGCAGTCTTGGAATGCCCACCCTTTCCAGGTAACGGACCAGTGGGTGCAGAATCAAAGACAAGACCAATGCAATGACGAAGGGGAGGCACACTCTTCCGATAATCAATAAGACATGATCGTAATAGGGGTACAACCACGCTAAAATTAACATCGAAAGCAATGTGATGAAGAAGATGATGAACCTTCGGACCCATTTCCCCGTCTTTTCGTTCATTATTTTCTAGGACCCCTGTTGATAAAAGATATCATTCAAGGAACTCAAGCTTCCATCTTCTTCAATTTGATTGATATTCATTTTTCCATCCTCAAACGAGAGTTCAAGGAAGCAATTCCAGCAGTAATATTGTTCTGTTCCTATTTTACCTAGGTTTTTGCTATTGCAATTCGGGCATCTCATAGCTGACATACTCCTTTTTTTACCAAACAGTATGTCCATGAGCGTTTTTTTCATACATTACTTCAAAAGTTGGTTCACCCAGTGTATTCCTTCTGAAACCACTTCCGGAGTCGGTCTTGTATGCGGAGTGTGTTCGAAGATGAAATATTTGCTCTCCCCTTGATTCAATAAATCAATACAAGGTTTCATATCGTAATGCTGATCATTTTGTTCAAATTGTGGATGAAGGGGTACCCAGAAATACCCATCCTCTCTGTATTCTACGTTATGTAAATGGACCACTTTGATGTGTGGAAGCAGCCGGGTTATATATTTCTCCCATTGATCTCCTGCTGCCATCCTGTAATCGCCAATATCCAAACAGATGGAGAGATCGAAGTCATGCCAGAAGCTTGCGTAACAGTCATGTAAATATTGAATATTATGAGGAGATTGGGCAGGGCCGAGCTTCGGCTCACAAACGATCCTTATCCCGTATTTATTTTGAAGATGGTTCAAGAAGCGCAGTCCGTCATAAATATCGCCTTCAAAAAATGAAACCTTGTTTTTGAAATAGGGAAAGTGAACTAAGACATAGGCTGCTCCTTTTTTGGCCATTTTAAATACTTCCCTTTCAAAAAGAACACGAGCTTTTTGAGGGGGCATCTTTATTTCGTCAATCAAATCGTATTTGCTCCCCTCCCGGGTTAAAGGGGAGTGTATACCGAAACTCTTTCCATATTCCCTCGCTAGTGTGAAAAATCTTTCAGCTTCCATTTCATTTGGAAATTCACCGATTTCGATATGAGATAGATCATGATTGAATAGCTCTTCCAATTGATTCGGATCCGACATGATTGTACTTCCAGAGATCCCTATCATATGTTTCGACATCGATCCACTCCCCTTCCGCCTTACATAAAGTCATAAGGTGACAATTCCTCTTCATCGACCGGTTCTTCTTTAGACTCAGATTGCAGCTTTTCTTTTAACCTTGTATATCGCGTATTAGTATCAGTCGTTCGAACCCCTTCCAGAAATGCTTGACGATCGCCACATATGATCAAGGATTGTTTAGAACGAGTGATTGCCGTATATAATAAGTTTTTCCTGAGCATTCTCCGGTAACTTCGGACAACAGGAAGAATCACTATGGAAAACTCACTTCCCTGTGATTTATGAATGGATGTGCAATACGCATGCATGATATTGTTCAAGTCTTTTTTCGGATAAACGACTTCTTTCCCATCATAATCGACGACGACCTGTTCGACACCATCCACGTTCTCCTCCGCACGGAAAATGGCCACGATTTCACCGATATCCCCGTTATAAACACCATCTTCAGGCTGGTTGACTAACTGAATGACTTTGTCCCCTTTTCTGAATGTAAGCTCCTTGAACTTCAGGTCCCGCTTTTGTTTACTCTTCGGATTCACGATGCGCTGGATTTCCTCATTCAATTTATGAATACCTACATCTGTACGATACATCGGCGCCAATACTTGCAATTCCTTCAGTTCAATCCCTTTTTCTACCGCTTTATTCACAATATTGGTCACCAATTCTTTTAATTGTGATTCTTGAGCAGGTATGAAATTAAAGTCATGTTCCTTCACTAATGAATGTTCTGAACACGTATCATTTTTGATATCGTGTGCCAACTGTATAATTTTAGACCCTTCTTTCTGACGATACACCTCTGTCAATTTGACTGAAGGTAACTGCCGAGACGCCAGCAAATCAGCCAGCACCTGCCCCGGTCCAACAGAAGGCAGCTGGTCTTCATCACCTACAAGAAGAACTTGCATATCGGATGGGATGGCTCTGAATAATTGATTGGCCAGCCATATATCTACCATGGAAAATTCGTCAACAATCAATACTTTTCCTTCAAGAGGGTTGTTCTGATTACGCTCGAACGAATCATGTCCGTCCCACCCTAATAAGCGGTGGATTGTACTTGAGGGCAGTCCGGTTGACTCCGTCATTCTCTTAGCCGCTCGACCTGTCGGAGCGGCTAAAATAAATGGAAATGTTTCATCCGAATCATACTCAGAAGGATCGATAGAAACGTCATTCAACCGGGCGTATGATTCGATAATCCCTTTGATTACAGTCGTTTTACCAGTGCCGGGACCTCCTGTCAATATCATAAGCTTTGAGTGCAGCGCTTTTTCAATCGCATTGAACTGGTCTTCTCCATAACTCATCGCCTCATCTTCTTCAATTTCTCCGATGACTTTCATTAAATCAGCCTGGGTATGTTCAATGTCAACTTCCTCTTCAAGGAGGCGGTGTAGGTGGTGACAGAATCCGTTCTCTGCAAAGAATAACGAGGGTAGGTAGACTCGGTCTTCTTCAACATACACATGTCGCTCTTCACCTAAATGGATGACCTGCTCAGACAGCTGCTCAAATGCAATGGATGGTTCCTCCCCCTGGTTCAACAATTGATCGACCTGGACAAGGCATTCTTCTGTCGGTAAATAAACGTGCCCATCCGACATACTTTTCTGTAAAATATATAAACAAGCCGCTCGAATACGAGTCGGATGATCATGAGGTAAATTTTGTATCTTTGCAATTTCATCAGCACGATGGAATCCGAAACCTTCCACATTGAAAACAAGCTGGTATGGATCTTCTTCAATGATCGTAAGCGCTTGGTCTTTAAAAGCCTCATAGATTTTTTGGGAAAGTTTAAGACCGAACCCGTATTGAGAGAGATGGATCATAACATGCTCTAGACCTTGGTGTTCTTTTAACGCGTCATACAATTGATCTGCTTTCTCTTTAGGCAGGCGTGGGACAGATCTCAATGCCTCTTTATCTTCTAAAATGACAGAAATCGCCTGTTCTCCTAAATGATCCACAATCCGCTCCGCTGTTTTCTTTCCGATTCCATGAAACAAGTCGCTCGATAAATACATCACCAGACCATCTTTTGTTTCAGGTAAGACCCGGTTATACATCTCTACTTCATACTGCATCCCGAATTTCTTATGGTTTTGAAATTCGCCATAAAAAATGTAGGCCTCCCCTTCTTCCAATGGAGAGAAGTGACCTTTAATTACAAGACTCTTTTCATCGAAATCTTCATTGGTTTCGTGGACTTTGATCGATGCAATGGAGAAATGTTCTGAGTCATTATGAAAAATCATCCGGGCCAATTCACCTTTTACGTATGGACGTTCTTCATTCGAATCAGAAAAGAGCGTTTGTTGTTTCATGTCCATCCTTCTCCTTCAGTCTTTACTCGTTCAATGCCTGCTCAACTTGACCTTTAGCATGAGCAGCCAGCATGTGCTCTGAATTGATTTCTAAAGCCTTGTTGAAATGTTCAAGAGCCGTATGCGGATCTTCTTTATGGAGTGCGCAGACTCCTAGATTATAATAAGCATCGCTGTGTTCATTTTCCAATTGTAGCACATGTTTCATCGTCTGTTCAGCTTGGTCAATCTGACCATTCTGGGCTAGACACAACCCGTACTGGAATTGTATATCCACATCATCATGAGCTAACTCAGCAGCACGAAGCAGATACGGAAGGGCAAGCTTTGTATATTCCTGATGAATGAAAGTCATCCCAAGCATGAAGTGTACATCCGCTTCATCCAATCCATTTTGAATTGCATGGATGAACTGCTCTTGAGCTTTCGTATATTTTTCTTGTTCATAATAGACATTTCCCAGGCCATAATATGCCGTTGCCGCTTGGTTATCCAACTCGATCGCACGATTAAAAAATCGCTCAGCGCGGACAAAATCGCTCATATGTGTCAGCAAATTACCAAAGTTGATATACCCGACCGGCTCTTTAGGATTTTCATCGATAGCCTCTGTAAATAAGCGGGCAGCTTCCTCATAATTATGTTCCTGCATTTCTTTAATTCCTTTTTGTAGCTTATCCATTTTCATTCCCCCGACAATCTTTTTTTGTAATGCACTCACTAAAACCACTCATGAAAAAGGTCATGCCCTTGACCCGGACATGACCTCCTTCCATTTAACCGACATAAGTGATCGCGGTGTCTTCTTTCAATACTGTATCAATCGTTGCGCCTCCAAGGCAAACTTCTTCGTTATAGAATACGACAGCTTGACCTGGAGTGATTGCTCTTTCAGGTTCATCGAACATGACCTTTAAGCGTCCATCTTCTAATGGGTAGACCGTCACTCCGCTATCGTTTTGACGGTAACGGAATTTTGCTGTACAGCTGAATGGTTCCTCAGGTGTTTCTCCTGATGTCCAATTCACTTTTGTTGCGATTAAACCATCTGAGTATAGAGCGTCATGATGGAAGCCTTGTCCTACGTAAAGGATATTTTCCTCAACATTTTTGCCGACGACGAACCAAGGATCTCCAGCGCCTCCGATCCCTAAGCCTTGACGTTGACCCAAAGTATAATACATTAAGCCATCATGTTTCCCTTTGACTTCTCCGTCAAGAGTTTCCATATTGCCGGGTTGAGCCGGCAGATACTCGCTTAAGAATTCTTTGAAGTTACGCTCTCCGATGAAGCAGATGCCTGTAGAATCTTTTTTCTTAGCTGTAGCTAACCCATGTTCTTCAGCAATTGCACGGACTTGTTTCTTTTCAATATGCCCGAGCGGGAACATGACTTTTTTCAATACATCTTGGGATAACTGGTTCAAGAAGTAGGTTTGATCTTTATTGTTATCTACACCACGGAGCATTTCATACTTGCCATTGTTTTCTCGTACTTGCGCATAGTGACCTGTCGCTAAATAATCGGCTCCCAAGGACATGGCATGGTCAAGGAATGCCTTGAATTTGATTTCTTTATTACACATCACATCGGGGTTCGGTGTTCTTCCCGCTTTATATTCTTCCAGGAAATAAGTGAATACCTTTTCCCAATACTGCTTTTCAAAATTGACCGCATAGTATGGAATGTCAAGTTGATTACAGACTCGGATGACATCTTCATAATCTTCGGTGGCTGTACAGACTCCATTCTCATCTGTATCATCCCAGTTCTTCATGAAGATACCTACAACGTCATATCCCTGCTGCTTGAGCAATAGAGCAGCGACTGAAGAATCAACTCCACCACTCATTCCTACAACTACACGGGTATCTTTAGGGTCTTTCATTTTTTTCACCTTCCTTAATCACTCAGCCTGTGTATAATTTGACTGACTTTCTCCGCCGCATCTTTCACATTGTCTTCATTGTTCGCCAAACCGAAACTGAAGCGGATGGAATTCGTTGTTCGAGGGTCACCTTTACCAAACATAGCTGTCAACACATGGGATGGCTCCACGGACCCTGCTGTACACGCACTTCCGCTGGAAGCGGCAATTCCAGACAGGTCGAAATTCGTAAGCAAAGCTTCGACATTCATACCTGGAAAACTGATATTTACGATGGATTCTACACATTTCTCTTTGGATCCATTCACTGAGTAATCGACTTTGTTTTCATCCAAAACCTGTAGAAAAGCCTGCTTGTAACGAAGATAATTTTCCTTATATTGCTCCCGTTCATCTTCGATCAACTCAATCGCTGTTTGCAGGCCTTTGATTGCAGGTACGTTCTCTGTACCAGCTCTTCTTTTTCTTTCTTGTTCTCCCCCATATTGGAGAGATTCAATCGTACTTCCTTCACGAATATATAAAAACCCGATTCCTTTCGGGCCGTTTATTTTATGACCGGAAACAGCAAGGAAATCCACCGGCACTTGTTGAACATCCCATTTCATCAATCCATAGGCCTGGACGATATCAGAATGAAAGTGTGCTTGGTGATTTTTCAAAAGATCGGCAATTTCATCGATCGGTTGGATGACCCCTGTTTCGTTATTGACCATCATGATCGATACAAGTATGGTATCATCCCTTAAAGATGACTCCACATCTTCGATGCGTACCGCCCCTGATTCATCCACAGGCAGATAAGTTACTTCAAAGCCTTCACTTTCCAAATTTTCGACTGCATGCAATGTAGCATGATGTTCAATAGAAGTGGTAATGATATGCTTGCCTTTTTCTTGATTTGCTCGTGCCGTGCCTATAATCGCCAAGTTGTCCGCTTCTGTACCTCCGCTTGTAAAAACGATCTCTTTTTCTGACGCATTGATACTCTTTGCGACCGTACGTCTAGCCTCATCCAGTATTCTCCTCGCTTTTCTTCCGAAGTTGTGTACACTGGAAGGATTTCCGAATACCTCATGATAGACAGGCAGCATCGCTTCTACAACCTGGGGATGTACTGGCGATGTCGCAGCATGGTCTAAATATACAGCTTCCATGTCCGGTTAACCTCCATCTTCATTAAATATAGAACATATAAGCATCTTGGGTCTGATCATCTACATGATCCTTCAAATCTTCCAATGTCGTCGTATCTAAGACGTCTTTCACCGCATCCCTTACACGTTTCCAAAGCGCCTGCTTGGCTGGCTCTTCATTTTCGATTCCCTCTACAGGAGTAATCGGACCTTCAAGAATACGGATGACATCACCAGCCGTAATTTCATGAGGAGGCTTGGTCAGCATATAACCTCCATAAGCACCTCGCACGCTTTTAACTAAACTCGCATTACGAAGAGGCGCAATCAACTGCTCTAAATAATGCTCAGATAACTCGTTATCACGCGCGATCTGTTTCAAAGATATAGGGCCTTCGCCATATTTTCTTGCCAACTCAATCATTATGGTTAGACCGTAACGGCCTTTGGTAGATATTTTCATACATTTCACCTCTTGTAATTAAAAACTGGAGCGATTCTTTAGCATAAGGAAGTGTGTATCCTACGAATGTTCCTAAAAATAAAGCAATAAAAACGGTCCCGATTCCTACTGGACCACCTAGTAAAAAACCTAAAACGGCTACTGTAATTTCAATTCCATTTCGGACTGTTGAAACTTTCCAGCCTGTCGCCTCTGTAATTATGAGCATCAAGCCATCTCTTGGTCCAGCTCCAATGTCCGGGGCAACATAGACCCCTATACCGATGGCGATAACAAAAGTACCACCGATAAACATAGCCGCTTCCATAAGAAAAAGCTCAGGTTCGGGCAATAGCCAATTGAAGAAATCTATAAAAACACCGATAAACACCATATTCAGCACTGTACCGATTTGAGGTAATTTTTTTCGAATCAGGGAATGGATGACCACAATGACCAAACCTGCAATGATGGCCCAAGTCCCTACGGTTAAACCTAACTGTAAATATAAACCGTAATGAAGAACATCCCATGGTCCTATGCCGAATTCCTTTACTTGCATCGTCATGGCAATTCCCAGACCAAGGATAACAATTCCAATGAGGAAATAGCTCCAGCGAATGACTTCTGTCCGTGTATTCAGGTCATTTGATTTCATCGCTGACCTCCTCTCTCTATTATACCAAACGCTATTATAGCATGAATGGCAAGACCCTTGCATTTTATTAAAATACAATCTACGCTTACATTCATAACCTGTAAAGGAGCATGATGTATGAATCAAAAACCTCTTGCATTCAGGATGCGTCCTTCAAATATAGAAGAAATTATCGGACAAGCTCATTTAGTCCAGGAAGGCAAAACCATTCATCGGATGATTACTGCACATCGGTTGGCATCCATGATCCTGTTCGGCCCTCCCGGTACAGGTAAAACCTCTATGGCTACGGCGTTAGCCAAAAGTTTAAAACTGCCTCACAAAACACTGAATGCTGTGACCGATAAGAAAAAAGATATGGAAATCGCCGTAGAAGAAGCCAAAATGCACGGTCAACTTGTCCTGATTCTGGACGAAGTCCACCGTTTAGATAAAGCCAAACAAGACTTTCTTCTCCCTCATTTGGAAAGCAATCGTATAACGTTGATCGGATGTACGACAAGTAACCCTTACCATTCTATCAATCCTGCTATTCGCAGCCGTTGTCACCTGTTTGAATTGTACCGTTTGACACCACCTGAAATCACACAAGCTTTGAATAGAGCCCTGAATGATACGGTCGAAGGGTTGGGAGAGATCAATATAGACATCTCAGATGAGGCGATGAACCATTTCTCCCAGGCAGCCAACGGAGATTTAAGAGCAGCCTTGAACGGCCTGGAACTTGCTGCCTTTTCAACTCCAGAAGATGAAGAAGGGGTTGTGAGAATCACCTTGGAAATTGCTGAGGAATGTATGCAGAAAAAAAGCTTCTCGCATGATAAGGACGGGGATGCACACTATGATGTCCTCTCTGCTTTCCAAAAGTCGATCCGCGGAAGCGATGTGGACGCATCCCTTCATTACTTAGGGCGCCTCATCGAAGCAGGTGACCTTGATAGCATAGGCAGAAGGTTAGTGGTCATCGCTTATGAAGATATCGGACTTGCCAACCCTCAAGCTGGTCCAAGAGCTATGGCTGCAGTAGAAGCTGCTGAAAGACTCGGTTTCCCGGAAGCAAGGATCCCTTTATCCGTAGCTGTGACAGAGCTTGCCCTATCTCCCAAGTCAAATAGTGCATACAAGGCTCTCGATGAAGCATTGTATGATATCAGAAACGGAAAAAGCGGCGAAGTACCCGCTCATTTGAAAGATTCACACTACAAAGGTGCAGCAAAGCTTGGAAGAGGACTAGAATACAAGTATCCGCACAATTATGAAAGTGGATGGGTGGAACAGCAATATTTACCTGATACGATCAAAGACCGTTCTTACTATAAACCAAAAACGACAGGAAAATTCGAGCAAGCCCTATCCCAAGTCTTTCAAAAAATCAAAAAGAGGAAATTGTAAAGAGTATATTTCCCACTCCTGTTGGCTAAACTATTTTTAAATCTGAAAAACTACTTTTCTAGGTAAGAGGCAAAAGGGTCGTTCATGCTCACAAAATGAGATTCAACGAGGCCCCCATCTAACCTAGGTTAAAAACAGGAGTGGTCATTATGCCAAAAGTAAGACAAGATGCATGGTCTCATGAAGATGATTTATTGTTGGCGGAAACTGTTCTACGACATATTAGAGAAGGCAGTACTCAATTGAAGGCATTCGATGAAGTCGGAGATGTACTGAACCGTACTTCCGCTGCATGCGGGTTCCGGTGGAATGCTGAAGTCAGACAAAAGTATGAACAAGCTGTGGAACTGGCGAAAAAACAACGTAAAGAAAAGAAACGCAACGAAGCGAAGCAGGCCCCTGTTTATCAAAGCGTTCCATCTTCTTTGCATTTCGCACCTGAGAAAAGTGAAACCTTGGAACCTTCCTATTTTGAAGAAATCAAGCAGCCAGAAGTGACCAAGAAAGCTGAAAAACCTTCACGTTCTTACGACATCAATCTTTCCCAGGTCATTGAATATCTCACGAACCTTCAAAAAGAATCGACCTCAAACCATGCAGTCAAAAACCAGATTGAGAAATTAGAGGAAGAGAATCGAGATCTTTTGGAACAAAACCAGCAATTGAACAAGCAGCTTCAATCCATGTCAGAGGATTATCAAGCATTAATCCAAATCATGGATCGTGCAAGGAAAATGGTCATGTTTGATGAACAAGACTATTCGTATAAACCTCAGTTCAGAATGGAAAAGAACGGAAACCTTGAAAATGTAGCAAGGTAATGCTGCAACCCATATAAAAATGAAAAAGGATCACCTGAATCCAGGTGATCCTTTTTCTTATGTAATAAATAAACCAATCCCAATTGTGCCGTTGTATCATGAGTTTTGAACCCGCTCTAGGCAGGTGGGTGCCCTGTTTCGCGCTTCTTGCGTCCTCCCATCAATGATGGTTAAGAGGCGTGCATTCCACTCGAAAACGTCGAGCTCCCTTCTCAAAAATGTTCGGTCAAAACGTACATTGTAACAACGTACACATCAGGATTGGTCTATTTATTTTGTAAGGTAATCATAGCATATTTACATACCCTTATCAAGATGAATGACTGTTTTCACCCATGGTACTTTAGTCTTCTTTTTTGGTATTCAACTGTAAATGCAATTCTTCTAATTGACTTTCGCTTACCTTGTTTGGAGCATTGGTCATCAAGTCGGAAGCTGATGCCGTTTTAGGGAATAAAATAGTGTCCCTTAAGTTTGTACGGCCGGCAAGAAGCATGATGAACCTGTCGAAACCAAGAGCGATTCCTCCGTGTGGTGGAGCACCATATTCAAGGGCTTCCAACAAGAAGCCGAATTGTTCCTGTGCTTCTTCTTTCGTAAATCCTAGCACTTCAAACATTTGATCCTGCATTTCTTTTTGATAGATACGGAGGGATCCGCCTCCTAATTCGTAACCGTTCAGAACGATGTCATAAGCTTCTGCATGAACATCAGCTGGGTTGGACTGTAAGTTCTCAAGGTCTTCTTCAACAGGCATTGTAAACGGATGGTGGGCTGCAAAGTATCGACCTTCTTCTTCGTCGTATTCAAACAACGGCCAGTCCGTCACCCATAGGAAATTGAATTTGGATTCGTCAATCAATCCAAGCTGGCGACCCAATTTCAAGCGAAGGGCCCCAAGACTATCATGCACGACAGAAGTCTTGTCAGCTACGAAAAGCAGCAGATCTCCATCTTCTGCAGATAATTTTTGTTTCAAGGATTCAGCTTCTTCTTCAGAGAAGAATTTGGCGATCGGACCGTTCACTGTACCGTCATTCACTTTCAACCAAGCCAAACCTTTAGCTCCATACACTTTCACATCTTCAGTCAGTTTATCAATGTCTTTGCGTGAAAACTTCTCAGCTCCGCCTTCTACATTAATTGCGCTGACTTGTCCACCTGATGCAACTGCACCCGCAAATACCTTGAAACCAGAGTCCTTGACTTCCTCAGACAAGTTTACGAGTTCAAGCCCGAAACGAGTGTCCGGCTTATCGGAACCGTAACGCTCCATTGCTTCTTCATATGGCATACGCGGGAAAGGAGTAGTAACTTCGATTCCTTTCACTTCTTTCATGACACGTGCCATCATGCGCTCTGTCATCGCCATGATGTCTTCTTTGGACATGAACGATGTTTCAATATCCACTTGAGTGAATTCGGGCTGACGATCTGCCCGCAGGTCCTCATCACGGAAACAACGTGCGATTTGATAATATTTTTCAAAACCGGACATCATAAGCAACTGTTTGAATAGTTGGGGAGACTGAGGCAGAGCATAAAACTCACCGTCGTGTACACGGCTTGGTACCAGGTAGTCACGTGCACCTTCCGGGGTGCTTTTCGTCAACATCGGCGTCTCCATCTCCATGTACTCTTCTTCATTTAAGAAGTTGCGGATGACTTGAGTCGTTTGGTGACGCAATTTGAAGGTTTCCTGCATCTCTTTTCTTCTCAAGTCCAAATAACGGTATTTTAAGCGCAGATCCTCCCCGACTTCAGACTGTTCTTCAATCATGAATGGTGGTGTCTTCGCTTTATTCAAAATCGTAACTCCATTAGCAACGACTTCGATTTCACCAGTACCCAAGTTATTGTTCACTGTTTGAGCATCCCGTTTAACCACCTGTCCTTGAATCTCAAGAACATATTCGCTTCTTACATTTTCTGCTGTTTTCAGTGCTTCTTCAGAGATTTCAGGATTGAAAACGACTTGAACTATTCCAGAGCGGTCTCTCAAATCGATGAAGATCAATCCACCGAGGTCACGGCGCTTCTGCACCCAGCCTTTCAATGTTACATCCTGTTCCAAGTGTTCTTTTCGTAAAGATCCACATTTAATCCGTTCCATCTTATTTTCCCCCTGTCAGTATGCTGCTCATATGTTGAATGACATCTTCAAGTTGAATTTCTTGTTGTTCTCCACTGTCCATGTCTTTAACGTTGATCACGTTATTTTCCAACTCTTGTTCTCCCAATACCAATACGTATTTTGCCCCTAGACGATCGGCCGCTTTGAATTGGGCTTTCATCTTTTTCCCGAGATAATCTTTATCTACTTGGACTCCTGCTTTTCTCAGTTGATAAGTCAGCCTGACAGCTGCTTTTTCAGCCTCGTCACCAAGAGCGACTATATAACAATCCAGTTTTTCATCAACCGGCAGGTCTACACCTTCAGCTTCTAACGCCATTAATAAACGCTCGATGCTCATCGCAAAACCGATACCAGATGTTTCAGGTCCCCCGACTTCTTGAACCAATCCTGTGTAACGTCCACCACCACTCAATGTTGTAATGGCTCCGAAACCTTCTGCTTCACTCATGATTTCAAAAGCCGTGTGGTTATAATAATCGAGGCCACGGACAAGGTTTGGATCGATTTCATATTCGATTCCCATGACATCCAAATATTCTTTGACCTTTTCGAAATAGTCTTTGGAATAATCATTCAAGTATTCCAGAATCGATGGAGCTGTTTCCATCGCTGGATGCTCTCTGTCTTTTTTACAATCCAACACTCGTAAAGGGTTTTGATCCAGGCGGACTTGGCAATCCTCACAAAGCTCTTCACGATGTGGATCGAAGTGTTTGACTAACGCTTCTCTATGAGCCTCTCTGCTCTCTAGGTCACCCAGACTGTTTAATACCAATTTCAGTGACTTCAAGCCAAGTTCTTGGTAAGAACTCATAGCCAGTGCCAGAACCTCTGCATCAACAGCTGGGTCATCACTACCCAAAGCCTCGATACCAAATTGTACAAACTGTCTCTGACGCCCCTGTTGAGGACGCTCATATCTGAACATTGGTCCAATATAAAAATATTTTGTCGGTTGATTAGGTAATCCGTACACTTTGTTCTGGACATAAGAACGGACTACAGATGCAGTCCCCTCCGGACGGAGCGTAATACTCCGGCCCCCTCGGTCCTCAAAGGTGTACATTTCTTTTTGTACGATATCCGTGCTGTCTCCAACACCTCTTTGAAACAACTCAGTGTGTTCAAAAATCGGTGTGCGAATTTCTTTATAATGGTAACGACGACACAAATCTGTCAATTGCTGCTCGACAAATTGCCATTTTTCAGTTGTGCCGGGAAGTAAATCCTGTGTGCCGCGTGGAGCGTTAATACTCATCTATTTTCCTCCTTCAGACTTAACATACATATCTTTCCATAAAAAATCCCCGTCCCTTTTTCCATTACAGAAAAAGGGACGGGGATTACCCGCGTTGCCACCCTGATTGAAGCCTATAGGCTTCCACTCAAAACAGTTAACGCCTGTATACGTCTCCACCTACTTCGTTTCGGTGTAGAACCTAAGAAATGTCTTTCACCGGTCCATCATGTAGAAGTGGTTTCAGCCTTGTGCCGCTTCTTCTCTGTCCATTTGGGTTCCAGTTACTTTTTTTCCTCATCGGTTTTATCGTTCATATAGAATTGACTTCTATAATATAGCTTCACCATTTCACCTGTCAAGTTATTGATGGAAAAATATTTTTAAAATCTTTTTTCCCCTAGGAAGGAACATATTCCCTTTTTGTCGAATAGTGAAACTTAGCAATGTAAAGGAGGTGGACAAATGAGAATAAAAAGCCTTTTCTTTTTCATCATACTATTTCTTACACTTTTATGTGGACATACTTCATCAGTACAAGCAGATGAAGCGATCATTAAAGTTGATTACTTGAATGTCCGGACCGGACCAGGAATCAATTATGAACGCATCGGTCAAGTCCATTCAAAGCAATCTTATACAATTATCGAAGAAAAGAACAATTGGCTGAAAATCAATTGGAAAGGGCAGGATGCCTGGGTAGCTAAATGGTTGACGACCGTAAAAAAAGAGCCTGTCATACAAGTTAAAAACTTTTCATCAAAAGTGGATTACTTAAGAATCCGATCTGATGCCGGCTTACACGGATCGATCAAAGGATACCTCATGAAAAACGATACAGTCGAAGTACAGAAACGCAAAGGGAAATGGGTCCGGATTGAACATAACCAAGTCGAAGGCTGGGTACATAGCGGTTATCTTGTAGAAACAAAGCAGGAAACAACACCTGTTTCGAAAGATAAAAAGGATGAAACTGAATCAAAACCAGCTCCTTCTCCTGAACCCTCAAGCGTCAAAGGTAAAGTAAAAGTAGGGACGACGATTTTAAATGTCCGATCGAAGGGTTCAATACAAGGCGATATCCTTACTCAAATTAAAAAGGGTGAAGTTTATGACTACATAGACGAAAAAAACAAATGGATCCACATCACCCTCAAAAACGGCAAAACCGGATGGGTAGCTGGATGGCTTGTAAACAAGGTTGAAAATGATACGGTCCCTTCAGAAACCAGTACTAAAACTTCTTTTGTCACTTTGCAGTACAATGGAACGAACATCCGTAAAGGGCCTTCTACCGGCTATGAAATTGTCGGAAGAGCAGGCAAGGGGCAGGATTTTCAAGTCATTGAAAAACAAGGACGTTGGTATAAGATCAGCTTCAACGGTGGGGAAGCTTTCGTCGCTGGATGGATTGTAACCGAACATACGAAGAAAACGAATCAGCCGTCTTCTTCTATAAAAGGAAACTTAAAGGGAAAAACGATCATGATTGATGCAGGTCATGGAGGTCGCGACCCTGGAGCAGTCGGACGAGCAGGAACGTACGAAAAGACGTTAACATTAAAAACCGCTCAGAAGCTGAAGCAAATGTTGGAAAGTAAAGGTGCCGAAGTCCTGATGACACGTGATAAAGATACCTACTTTTCACTGGCGCTTAGAACTTATTATTCTAAAACAGCATCCATAGATGCTTTTATCAGTATTCATTACAACAGTGCACCTTGGCACGTTATTGCAAGCGGATTGAATAGTTATTATTATCATTCAAGGGATAAGAGCTTGGCAGCATCCATCCAAGATGGCATGGTCTCCTCTACAGGATTCCGTGACCGGGGCGTGCATTTTGGAAACTTCCACGTTTTAAGAGAGAACCGCAACCCTTCCGTTCTTTTGGAACTCGGTTTTGTTTCCAACGCGGAAGAAGAACAAACCATTCGTACAGAAACCTATCAAAATCAAGTTGTGAATGGAATAGCTCAAGGTTTAATCAACTACTACAAATAACGACTTTCTATTACTTAATTAAGAGGAATGCATTTGCTAGTAAATAAAAGGTGGAGGAAATCCAACAGGACTTCCTCCACCTTTTTGTGTTCGCGATTTGCGGTTTTAGTCCGTTTTATAACCAGAAATGGGATGGCAGGGAAAAAAAGGTCGCTTTCCGCGGGGAATGGCGGGACTCCTGTGGGATGAAGGTACATCGTGAGACCCCGGAGGCGCAGCCTGAGTAGGCTCATGTTACCCCACGCAACTAAAAGGCCGCCTCACACAAGTTCTAAGACAAAAAGAGCTGATATGAGCTCACGTGTGAAATAACAACACTAAGCAATAACAGAGCCATTAAAAAAATCCACGAATCAATTCGTGGATTTTTCACTTACCGTTCCTTACTGTCTAAAACTAAAGTTACTGGGCCCGCGTTGGTAAGCTGTACGTTCATCATAGCTCCAAACTGACCGGTTTGAACTTCCACTCCTGCTTCTCTGACCATGTCATTGAAAGCTTCGTATAACTCTTCAGCTTGTTCAGGTTTCGCTGCTTCCATAAAGTTAGGACGACGACCTTTTCGACAGTCCCCATAAAGTGTGAATTGTGAAATGGAAAGCATGCGGCCGCCTATATCGATAAGAGACAGATTCATTTTTTCATCATCGTCTTCAAAGATTCTTAAAAATGGAATCTTCTTAGCCAGGTAACGGGCATCCTCTTTCGTATCTTCATGAGTGACACCCAGCAAAATGACTAATCCCTCTTGGATTGAACCTACTTCTTCAGCATCGACTTTCACTGAGGCGTCTACAGCCCTTTGTACCACTGCTTTCATAACAAAACTCCTTTATAAGTTACTGCATTACTCGTCGTACGGTATATACTTCCTGTATTTGTTTGATCCGTTCTACTATTTTTCTCAGATGGCTTGTATTCTGAATCAATATCGTGATATGAATCGTCGCCATTTTATTACGGTCTGATTTCCCTGATACTGCTGTAATGTTTGTTTTGGTTTCGTTTACTGCCTGCAAGACTTCGTTCAAGAGACCACGACGATCATATCCCCAGATTTCGAGATCGACATGATATTGCTTGGAATCAGTAGCTGAAGTTTCCCACTCTACTGGTAATAAGCGGGTTTGGGCTTCTTCCGTCTGGACGTTGAGGCAATCCGTACGGTGTACAGAAACTCCTCTCCCCTTCGTTATATATCCAATAATATCATCGCCGGGGACAGGGTTGCAGCACTTGGACAAACGGACGAGCAAGTTGTCGACCCCTTCAACCCTTACACCAGAATCTTTTTTGCTCGGTTTTGGTGAGGTCTTTATTTCTGTAGTGCTGACATCAGCAAGTGTCTGCTCCAAATTCTGCTCTTTTTGTTTCTGTTTTCTTATTTTTTCCGTCAGTCTAGTAGCGATTTGAGCTGCTGTAATCCCCTGATATCCTACTGCCGCAAACATATCTTCATCATTCGTGAAATTGAACTTCTCAGCCACCCTCTTCAAGTTATCACTCGTGTACACTTCCTTAGGCTGTATGTTGAAGTTGCGAATCTCCTTATCCACCAATTCTTTCCCTTTGGTGATATTCTCGTCTTTTCTTTGTTTCTTGAAGAATTGACGAATTTTATTTTTAGCTTGAGAGGTTTGTGCAAGGTTGATCCAATCTTTTGAAGGACCGTATGAATGCTTAGAAGTCATCACTTCAATGATGTCCCCCGTTTTCAACTCATAATCCAGGGGTTCCATTTTGCCATTCACCTTAGCCCCGATTGTCTGATTTCCAACTTCCGTATGAATGCGGTAAGCGAAATCAATCGGTACAGAGCCTGATGGAAGCTCTATGACGTCTCCTTTTGGTGTGAAGACATAAACCATATCAGAAAACAAATCGACTTTCAGCGACTCCATGAATTCTTCTGCATCATGCGTCTCACTCTGCCAGTCAAGAATTTCTCTGAACCATGTCAGCTTTTCCTCAAATGACCGTTCGGTTGATACTGGTTTCCCCTCTTTATAAGCCCAATGCGCAGCAATCCCATACTCTGCTATTTCATGCATTTCGTGTGTACGGATTTGAACCTCCAAAGGATCTCCTTTAGGACCGATTACCGTTGTGTGCAATGATTGGTACAAGTTAGGCTTCGGCATAGCAATATAATCTTTAAAGCGGCCCGGCATCGGCTTCCAGCATGTGTGAATGATACCTAGAACAGCATAGCAGTCTTTTATGCTATTGACCGTGATTCGAACAGCCAATAAATCATATATCTCATTGAATTGTTTATTTTGAATGACCATTTTTCTATAGATGCTGTAAAGGTGTTTCGGTCTGCCATGCAGATCCGCATCAATGTTCACATCTTTCAACTGGCTCCGGATTTCATCTATGACTTCTTCTATATAATGCTCACGTTCATTCCGCTTTTGCTTCATGAGATGCACAATTCGGTAATATTGCTGCGGATTCAAATAGCGGAGTGCCGTATCTTCTAGTTCCCATTTGATTGTAGAGATACCTAAACGGTGAGCTAACGGTGCAAAGATTTCCAGCGTTTCATTGGAAATTCTCCGCTGTTTCTCAGCGGGAAGGTGCTTCAACGTACGCATGTTGTGCAGGCGATCAGCAAGCTTGATCAATATGACCCTGATATCCTTAGCCATAGCTACAAACATTTTTCTATGGTTTTCTGCCTGCTGTTCTTCCTTGGATTTGTATTTGATTTTTCCTAATTTCGTAACTCCATCTACAAGCATGGAAACTTCTGTATTAAACGCTTCTTCAATCTCTTCTAGAGTGATATCTGTGTCCTCTACCACATCATGGAGAAAACCACCGGCAACCGTTTCAGGATCCATTTCCAAGTTCACCAGAATTCCTGCCACTTGAATTGGATGAATGATGTAGGGTTCACCGGACTTACGGTATTGCTCACTATGCGCTTTCTCAGCGAACTGATAAGCACGACGGATGAATTCGAGATCGGAACCGCTCAAATATTTACTCGCTTGTTCTATGACTTCTTCAGCAGTTAACACTGTATCTTTCGCCATTCAATCACCCTAGTTTCTTTTAACTTTCTTTCAAATGTCGGTTTGCTTAACATTATCAAAAAAAGTATAAAAAATGTAAAGCAGCACCTATCCTAATCCCTGTAAAACAAAGAGCGCCTCCTTTGAGGCACTCTTTTTCATTTAATATTGCATTAATGTCAAAACGTCGTTGTCGCCTAGTTTCTTACGACCATCTAAATAGGTTAACTCGATCAGGAATGCACAGCCTGCTACTTCGCCTCCGAGCTGTTCAACTAAATCGATCGTAGCCTCTATCGTTCCTCCTGTGGCAAGAAGGTCATCTACGATCAGCACCCTCTGCCCTGGCTTGATGGCATCTTTGTGGAGGGTCAATACGTCTTTGCCGTATTCCAAACCGTAATCAACCTTTATTGTTTCGCGTGGAAGCTTTCCTTCTTTACGTACAGGCGCAAAACCGATTTCCAGAGCGTAGGAAACCGGACACCCTACGATAAATCCGCGCGCTTCAGGTCCGACGATAATATCGACTTCTTTTTCTTTTGCGTATTCAACGATTTCATCAACGGCCGCTTTAAAAGCAGGACCGTTATCCATTAACGGAGTGATATCCTTGAAAGTGATACCCTCCTTGGGCCAGTCTTGTACAATGGCGATATGTTCTTTATAATCCATTAACTACTTCCTCCTTGACGTGCATTGACTCCTTGTCCATAAGTGGATCGATCCAATTCTTCAATTCTTTATATGTCGAGTAATACAACGTTTGTTCAATATATAGCTGCTGTTCCCTTTCTTGATAAAGGACGGATTCTTTCAAGTCCTTTTTTGAAGATTGGGCATTGATGGTGATAAGTCCATCTTTCATTTTAACAAATTCAAGTTCAAAAAACACCTGTGAAATGAAATCGACCATTGATCGATCCCATCCTTTGCGGCGGGCAAGAAGATCACCTTCTTTATGAAGGTCAAAATTGCCGCGCTTCATCAGCATGCTGTAGAACCATTTGAAGTGATCTCTTGAAGGCCAAGTCTTTAAAAATGTGCTGTCTTCAATTCGATAACATGCATACAATTTGCTTACATTGATCTTATTCAATACTTCTTTCAACTGTGAAATGCTCTTTGGCAGATCCAATAATAGAAGTCCATCGACCTCTTTTTTACCATCTATATCCTTAAAGTCAACGATCGGTACATCGTGCGGGGATTCTTCCATGCCTTGGAAGGAGACAGCTATATACTCTTGCCCTTGAGGAATGACCAGGTTTTTCTCCAGATGCTTGGAACCTCTAAGATCAAAAAGCTGCCACTCACTCACACAAAGATCCTGTATCATGATTTGTAAATTCTTTCTGCCATTCCATTCATTGATGCTCAATTCACCAACGATATCCAGTTGATCTGCAGGAGAAATATGTGGATAAAGATCTCCCAAGCCAAAAGCAATCCCATCTACCCGGGTAGAATTCTCTTGAAATTGCATTTTCAAATGATTCTTTTTGCTTCCGATCAGGCGGATTTCTTTCGGGGTATTTTTCAGGTGAAACAGAGGCTTAGGGTTTCCCATTCCGAATGGACGCAACTGATCGATTTCTTGTATTTGTTGAAGCGATATATCCTCTATAGCGACAGACATTTCAATATCCAGCACTTGTTGGTAATCTTCTTCTGATAATTTTCTTTCAGCAATTTCATTCAAGTCTTTTCTTAAAAGGTCGATTTGTTCAAGGTCCAACGTCATCCCTGCCGCCTGAGCATGACCTCCAAAATGAATGAATCGTTTTCTTACTTCCATACAATTTGTGAACATGTCAAATGCATCAATACTACGGGCGGAACCTTTGGCCTCCCCCTTTTCAGTATCTATTCCAAGTACAATAGCCGGGCGGTCATGTTTACGTACTAATTTGGATGCTACGATACCAAGAACTCCAGGATTCCATCCTTCCTTAGCAACGACGATGACATTACCCTTATCATCGCGTTCTAAAAGCATCTCCTCAGCTTCTTTCGCAATATCTGCTACGATTTTTTGCCGTTCCTGATTCAGCTGATTAATATACTTAGCAATTTCTCTCGCTTCTTCCACATCTGGCGAAAGGAGAAGATCCACTGCTGGAGACGCATCTTGTAAACGACCGACGGCATTGATTCTCGGTCCGATGGTGAATCCGATGGTTTCTTCATTCATTTCTCCTTCAATACCGCACACTTCACGAAGGGCCAGTATTCCAGGTCTTTTGGAATTCGTAATGGCTTGCAGTCCAATCGAAGCCAAAACTCGGTTTTCTCCCTGAAGGGGAACTAAATCGGCGATGGTACCGATTACGACCAAATCTAAGAGGTGTTTTGGAAAATATCCGAGGAGAGCTTGAGCAAATTTGAATGCCACTCCAACTCCAGCTAGTTCCTGAAAAGGATAATCGCTCGATGTCTTAGGATGGATGATTCCATAAGCATCTGGAAGCTTTTCCTGTACCTCGTGGTGATCGGTGATAATCAAATCTATACCAAGTTCTTTGGCTATGTCAGCCTCATGAATTGCAGCGATTCCAGTATCGACTGTAATGATGACAGAATAGCCCGTGTCATAAGCAAAGCGAAAAGCTTCTTCGTTCGGGCCGTACCCTTCAGTAAATCGATTAGGAATATAGAAGTCACATTCGGCTCCTGCTTCTCTTAAGGCTTCAATCATAAGTGTCGTAGAGCTGACTCCATCTGCATCATAATCACCAAAAACGAGTATCGACTCACCATTAGAAATCGCATCCTTCACTCTGTTAATGGAACGCCTCATGCCATCCATGAGGAATGGATCGTGTAAATCTTCTGTAGAAGGATTCAAAAATTGACGGATGGCATCTGGATCGAGGATGTTTCTTTTCTCCAATAATCTCTTCGTCAATGAAGTCAAACCATCAGAGCTGCCTCCAGATTCCACTTCTCCTGTATATGTAAAATTCCATTTCATACTGCTTTGTAACATAAGTTCACCCCTGACCCATCTATTATACAAGAGCGGTCCAGGGGTGGCAAACTTCCTTATACGTTTTCAGATGCAGAATTTTCAGCGTCATCCGTTCGTGTATCTTCCTCAATCGATCCGGATTGAAATTCCTTTTGTTCTTGATCTTTTGCAGATAATTGTTGATGAAGCTTTCGGTTCTCTCTTTTCAACTTGAAGTACCGCACGGCTCCTACAGAAGCTGTTGCTAATCCACCTAATAGAACTGATAAAAGGATCACCAGGATAAGAGGAGCTTCACCTGTGCCGAAAAGAAAGTTCACTTGTACAGGATCCACATTGATGACTGCAAAGATAGCAATAATCAAAGCAAATATAAGAGCGAGTATCAAATAAGATTGTCCCTTCATGAATCATTCCCCCTTTCATACTGAACCATTTTACCATACCTTATTACTACTATACCCGCCTCAATTAAGGCTGAACCAAAAAAAGCTGCCACTCCAACGAGTGACAGCTTTTTGTTTTAGACCTGTGGTCCACCTGTATTCTTTTTCTTCACAAACTGAATAGGATTATCTTTAATGTTTCTACCTCTCCAAATCAACCAAAGCTGAGATGCGATAAACAAGGAAGAATACGTACCTGCCATTAGACCGACAACGAGCGCGAATGAGAAGTTGGTAATGGAAGAGGCTCCAAATAACAACAACATAACCGCTGCAAAAATGACGGTAAGTACCGTATTGATACTTCGAGCCAATGTTTGCATTAAACTGTCATTGACGACCTTCGCAAGTTCTCCAAATGATTTCACTTTCTTCTTCATCTTGAGGTTTTCCCTGATACGGTCGAACGTAACAATCGTATCGTTTACAGAATAACCGACGATAGTCAGTATTGCTGCGATAATAGTAATGTCAAACTCCAACCTTGTAATACTGAACAAGGCAATGATGAAGAAAGCATCGTGCAGCAAAGCGATGATCGCTGTAAGAGCAAAGTAAAATTCAAATCGGATCGTTACATAGATGATGATCCCGATAGAAGCATACAAGACTGCAAGTGCAGCGTTTTTTGCAAGTTCCTGACCGACAACAGGAGATACAGTACTGACATTCGGAGTGTTTCCGAATTTTTCTTCATAGTACGTTTGGATCTCCCCGATTTTGTCTTTACTCAATTCTTTTTCAAAACGAGCGACAGCAATTTCATTATCATCTCCGGAAATGACGACTTTTTTAGGGTTTACATCGAATTCTTCTTTTAGTGTTTTTTCCACTTGAGAGACTTCGATACTGTCATTAGCCAATATGGAGACACGAGAGCCGCTTGTAAAGTCGATACCTAAATTAAGTCTGAAAATAGCCAGGGCCAATATCCCGGCACCGATGAGTATGATGGAAATTGTGAAGAACCTCTTCCTGAGGCCTACGAAATCGAATTTACGCCCCAATACCGTCGGCTCAACTTCTTCTCCCTCTTCAATATCATGGATATCCTCCGGCTTCACACCAAACCATTTCGGTCGCTTATTCAAGAACCGGCTCTTCACCCATAATCCCATGAATAAACGCGTACCATAAACAGCGGTGATGAAACTGACTAAAATACTTACAATCAACATCGTCGCAAAGCCTTTTACCGAGCTCGTACCGAAGATGAAAAGAACGGTAGCAGCAATTAAAGTCGTTATGTTCGCATCCATGATTGTGGCCAGTGAACGTCGGTTACCGGCTTTGAATGCAGACATGACTGATTTACCAGCTTTTAATTCTTCTTTGATACGTTCATAAGTAATGATGTTCGCATCGACAGCCATACCTACACCGAGGATGAGGGCTGCGATTCCAGGAAGTGTAAGCACACCGTTCATCAGTTCAAAGACAAGTAAAATCAAATAAATGTATGCTGTAAGAGTAATTGCAGCGATGACACCCGGGAACCGGTAATACGCTATCATGAATAAAAAGATGGTAGCAATCCCTATGATTCCTGCGATGATCGTTTTATTCATCGCCTGCTCACCAAACTGAGCGCCTACAGAAGTAGAATACGTTTCTTCAAGGTTAACCGGCAGAGAACCGGCATTCAAAATCGCTGCAAGCTGTTTCGCAGACTCTACAGTGAAATTACCTGTAATTTGAACCGTATTGCTTCGAATTGGTTCATCGACTGCAGGAGCCGACACATATTTCGGATCCTCTTTACCAAATTCTTCTGCAAACGAGGTCTTTTCAGTATAATCAAGCCAAATGACTAAAGAGTTCTCTAGATAAGGAGTAGTAGGATCATCCGGTTTATTCGCAATTTCTTTCGTAACATCATAAAATTCTGAGGCGCTCTTCACTTCCAATGTTACGATCGGATTGTTATTTTGCGGATTGAAGCTCTGCTGTGCACTACCTTCCTTCAAGTCCTGTCCATTCATATATTCCTTATCATCCACACCACGGAAAGAAAGTTTAGCTGTGGTGGACAATAAATCACGGGCTTCCTTCTGATCCTCAACACCCGCGAGCTGAACACGGATTCGATTTCCGTCTTCAATGGCTATATTGGTTTCACTGATTCCAAGCGTATTGACACGTCGGTTCAGCGCTTCCACTGTAGCCTCCAGCACTTGTCTATTGACTTCCTGCCCTTCATCGAGTGGTTCGACATCATATAAAATTTCAAAGCCACCCTGGAGGTCAAGACCCAACCTTATATCTTTCGTAATCCCTGTCAATGTCGTCCCTATCGTCCCCGCCAGTAATAGCAGGACAATGAAGAAGGCGACGATTCGACCACGTTTCACCATTCCGTTTTCCTCCTTTAAACCGACACACCCCAATAAACCTATGTACATATATGTCCCGTACAACGTCCATTTCATCTAAAGAGGATGTTCATCGCTGTGTTCTATGCCACTCATTTTACTACCTTACGTTCTAATGACGACTCTTGATTGATTATAGAAGTTTCTGTCAAAAGAAGTCAACATGGTTAAGATTGATCTGGTGCAACATTCAATGCTTCCAAAGATGCCATCAAATCCTCATTTTGAAAGGCTGACATCGTCAAATAACTGACATATGTATGGATGTTCAAGTGGAAAATATCCTGGACCACTTCATGAATTCGTTTCTCTGGATTACCCTTCCAGACTTTTTGGACCAGACATTCCCACACTTCATTTTTCGTCGCACGATTATACCCCAGTAAATGGAGTTCATCCAACTTACTCTCAAGGACCGGGGCTACTTCGTCTTTCCATTGGCTGACCGTCTTTACTACCTCCATTGCCGCACACCTCATATCACTAATTTTTGAATCGGGTACAATCCCTTGTCATGCCTTGTCCATCAATGCGCATATACTTCATTGTAGCTGAATTTCAATTCTTTGAGAAGGCGGATCCTCAATATGTCTAAACAAACCTTTCTCCATGGAGCACTCATCCTTGTATTAGCGGGTCTCATCACCCGGCTGCTGGGATTTATAAACCGTATTGTTGTAGCCCGCGTCATGGGAGCCGAAGGTGTTGGACTCTACATGATGGCTTTACCTACCTTGATTCTTGCTATCACCATTACTCAGTTCGGACTTCCAGTAGCGATTTCAAAACGCGTTTCCGAAGCTGAAGCCGTCGGTGATGAAAAGAAAATCAAACGAATTCTTATCGTGTCGCTTGCAGTCACGGGCTCATTAAGTATCTTATTTACGATAGGGTTATTTGTCCTCTCACCAGTGGTCGCTCATTATTTTCTTACTGACTCAAGAGCCATTTATCCTTTGATGGCTGTCACACCCATCATTCCTATCACGGCTGTTTCAGCGGTTGTAAGAGGATACTTTCAAGGACGACAGAATATGAAGCCACAGGCCATCTCCCAAGTCATTGAACAGGTTGTCCGCATCGGTGGTGTCATCGTTCTGACCAAGCTGCTGTTCCCTTATGGAGTCCAATATGCAGCAGCAGGTGCGATGGCTGCTGTAGTGCTTGGTGAATTTGTATCTCTGATCTATATGGTCAAACAATTCAACACCCATAAACGATTCAACATACGAAAATCATGGAGTCAGCACTGGAATAAAGCTAAAACGACATTGAATGAATTGATGACGATTGCCCTGCCGACGACAGGAAGTCGGTTTATCGGTTCACTTACGTATTTTTTTGAACCGATCCTTGTGGCCCAGAGTTTAGCGATTGCCGGCATAGCAGTTGCAGAATCCACCAAACTATATGGAGAGCTGACCGGCTATATCCTTCCACTATTGTTTTTACCGACATTTTTGACCCACGCCTTATCCATAGCACTTGTACCATCGATCAGTGAAGCAGGAGCAAAAGGGAAAAATGACATCATCCATTATCGGATCATGCAGTCGATCCGCTTATCACTGGCATCAGGGGGAGTCATCACCATCGTTTTTATGATTTTCCCTGCATTGATATTAAAAACAATCTATAACACGGATGATGCAGCGTTCATGTTCCAATTCATGGCTCCTTTTTTCCTGCTGCATTACATCCAAACTCCACTTCAGGCAAGTCTGCAGGCTTTGGATCTTGCAAAACCCGCCATGTGGAACACATTGATAGGAGCTATCATTAAATTCATAGTTCTGTTCAGTTTAAGTTCACAACCTGAATTCGGCATTCACGGTGTTGCCATAGCAATGGTAGTAGGAATCGTTGTAGTGACTTTTCTCCATTTAGGAGTGTTGATCAAACAGAAAGTTATCGTGTTTCCGTTCAGCTTGTTCTTCCGTTTCACCATGATCGTATCGATTACAGGGGTGGTGGGCTTTGCTTGGAAACACCATTGGCTGGATCCCGGTAAACCCCTATCCCAATTGCTCGTCATGGGAAGTACTCTGACAGTCTTATACTTCGGACTGTTGTTCGCATTTAAGTTGTTGAACAAAGATGAGTGGAAAATGATCCCTTGGCATAAAATCCTACCAAAAAAATGACCGCCTCCACAGGCGGTTTTTTCACTCTGTCCTCTCATCCATGAAAAGTTGTCCAGAGGGAGAAATGGTACATAAAGAAACTTGATCTATAGAAGAGTACCCTTGTTTTTTTACTTCATTGAGAAGCCAATTTTTATTTTTTTGAATCGTTTGAAGACCACTATACTGAATTTCTCCATCTGCGATCAATACAACAGCATAATCTGATTCTTCGCCTTCTTTCTTTTCAAAAATAGATAGCTTCCCAGTCGGTTCGAGGATAGCATAGTCGACTTGATTTACTTGTTGGATTCCATGCTCTCTCAATTGCATTAGCAAATCATTGAAATTGTAACGCTGGCGTTTCATTTCCCTCTCATCAATTTTTCCATGCCGGATAATAAGAGATGGCTTTCCATCAAACCAATTTCGAAACTTTTGGCTTTTCAATGAAATCCAGGCACTGACGAGTTGAATTGTAAGAAGTACGGACATCGGTACGATAGCAAACCACAATGGATCTTCTGGTTTCTCTATTAAAAATACGGCGATTTCTGCAAGCATGATAAAAACGACGAGGTCCATGACACTTAACTCACCAATCTCTCTTTTCCCCATTAACCTGAAAACAAGTAAGATCGAGAAATAGGTGATGGCCGTTCGAAAGATAAGCGAAAACAAAAGCACAATCCACCACTACCTTCCTTCTAGGGTCTGGCTTTTTTTAACATCACCTAATTTCGCATTTTTATGAGTACCTGCATGTTCAATACTGCCATTATTTTGCACGGGTCACTAAGTAAGTATTTTGAAGCCGCTGTATTTAGCTGATTTATCTTTAAGAAAATTAAGATCTGTTAAAGATTTATTGTCATTTTTCATGTGATCTTCCTTCAGCTCTTTCATTCGCAGAATTCGTGTGAAGCAGCCTTTGGAATATAGGAGGGTCGAAAAGGCAGTATCAAGTGAAGTCGTTACACCAAATACGAACGGGAAGGAACAGCGTACTGCTCCCCCTCCCCCCCATCTTCTGAAATAGAATCACCGAAACGGCAAGCCGGGAGAACTCTTGTAAGAAATCGATAAGAATAGCAACCCCAGACAAAAAAGTGCCAAATTTAAAGGGAAGGAGAATGTATGGATTCTCCTTCCCTTTGTATTTACCGACATAAATCCTTCAATAGAGGAAAGGTTAGCCCTCCCCCTCCCAAACTTTAAATCCACACACGTTATAAAAATGGTAGTAGATAACGTAACAAAACGTAAATGGAGGATACGACTAGGGATAAAATCAAGACAGGGAATCCATACAGCGTGAATTTGATGAAAGAGATAGGTTGATTATGGCTGGCGGCCAGTCCAGCAACAACAACATTGGCTGATGCCCCGACCAGTGTACCATTGCCACCGAGGCAAGCACCTAAAGCCAAGGACCACCAAACTGGATCAACATTCATCATGCCATATCCTTGTAACTCTTGAACCACCGGAATCATAGCGGCTACGAAAGGAATATTATCGACTACCCCTGATAACAAACCTGAACTCCACAGCATGACCATGGAAGTGATCGGCAAATCGCCTCCTGAAATCCACACCATTCCTCTTGCAAGTTCATCAATGACACCAACCGTTTCCAAACCACCGACGAGCATGAACAACCCCATGAAGAAAAACAATGTCACCCATTCCACCTCTTGGAATACATGCTCCACATCCAATTCACGATCTGTTAAGAATAACAACAATAAAGCACCACTGACAGCAATAGTGGTAATATCCATATGGATGAACGGATGCATCATGAAACCGATAATAGTAAGAACTAAAACGGATAATGACTGGAACAATAGCCGGGAGACTTTCAAGTGTTCCATTGCATCCATATTCATCAATTCGCGTGCTAGTTCGGGGTTATAGTTCAATTTACTTCCGAACCTCATGATGATGAATGTTAAGGTCAATAAAAATATGATTACGACTACGGGACCAAGATGATACATGAACGATAGAAAACTGAAGTGCTCCACTGCTTGTCCGATCATGATATTTGGAGGATCTCCTATCAGCGTTGCAGTTCCTCCGATATTGGAACTGAAGATGGTTGTCAATAGGTAGGGAAAAGCAGGGAGCTGCAGACGTTCAATCAAGGAAAGAAGAACAGGAACAAACAATAGAACTGTAGTTACATTATCTAAAAAAGCTGATCCAACAGCAGTGAAAACCGCTGTCACTGCCAACAATGGCACCGGCCGCCCTTTGACCAGCTGGGCAAGTCTAATTGCCATGAAGGTAAAGATTCCGGTTTTTTTCGTAATGGATACCAGTACCATCATTGAAAATAAGAGAGCAACCGTCTCCCAGTCAATAAACCCGAATGCTTCCTCCCATTTATATACTTTGGTCATAAGTAAGAGGACTCCGCCTGCCAGCGCGACAAGCGCCCGGTTCCACTTTTCAGTCATGATTAAGACATAGCTGGCAACAAATATAAGTAAGGCAAGAACAGTAGTCATAGACCTTCCCCTTTTAACGGACTTTATTAATATCTATTCATGTCCAACAGAAAATATCTACTTCTATCTTTACAATCTGCTTGCATATAGTAAGAATGACAAGCTAATCAAGGGGGCGTTTCTATGAAAAAGATGGTCCAAGGTGTGCTTGGATATGGAGTAGGTTCAATTCTTGTATTGATGATCGTTTTTGCAGCTCTCCTTGCCTTACTTCTCCGATTTACTACTATGGATTATGAGACACTCAACCAAATGGCACTGATCGCAGGTATCAGCATCCTTGCTTTCGGTGGGATGATTGCAGCATACAAAGGTGAACAAAAGGGATGGCTGGCCGGAGCTGGGACCGGACTTATATTTGTCAGTTCCATGGTATTATTTCAACTTATTTTCGAAAACAAATGGGTCTCACTGCCTCAACTCAGTTATTTTGGAGGGCTGATCCTCGCAGCATGGTTAGGAGGCATGATCGGAGTCAACCTGCCCAAAAGGTCGGCGAAAAGATAATGAAAAAATCCCGACACACATGTGTGCATCGGGATTTTTCTTTGACTCATTTATCAATTACATACATTATGGACTCTTTTTTTGGTGTCCTATGTCTGTCTTTGACTAATTAGTCTTGATTCAGCTTTTCACGGACGGAAGAACGGTCGAATTTCATTTGTGTTCCGTCTTGGACAGAAAGCACAAGTGTATTTTCGTCAACGGCATGAATGGTACCGTGTAATCCTCCGATTGTTACGATTCTATCACCTTTTTGCAGCTCCGCCTGCATTTGTTGCACTTTTTTCTGTTTCTTTTGTTGAGGACGGATTAATAGGAAATAGAAAATGACAAACATTAGTATAATCGGTAATAATCCGACTAATGTATCCATTTAACTTCCCCCTTTCTAAAAGTTCTTAGCATTAGGTTTGTTGAAACCATATTGCTCAAAGAATTCTTCTCTAAAGTCACCGAGTCGATCTTCTCTTATGGCTTCACGAACTTGCCCCATTAATTTTAACAGAAAATAAAGATTATGATAAGTCGTTAATCTGAAGCCGAAAGTCTCATTCGCTTTAACCAGGTGACGGATGTAAGCTCTACTGTAATTTCGGCACGTGTGACAGTCACAGTTTTCATCAATCGGTCTGAAATCACGTGCGAATTTTGCGTTTCTTACTACCAGGCGTCCATTGGAAGTCATACATGTACCGTTCCGTGCAATCCTTGTAGGCAGGACGCAGTCGAACATGTCGATACCTCGTATACTCCCGTCAATCAGGGAGTCTGGAGACCCGACACCCATCAAGTAACGCGGCTTCTGGGTTGGAAGCAATGGTGTCGTGAAATCTAAGACGCGATTCATCACATCTTTCGGCTCTCCTACAGATAATCCACCGATGGCATATCCAGGAAAGTCCATAGAAGTCAGATCACGGGCACTCTGACGACGCAGGTCTTCATATTCGCCTCCCTGGACGATACCGAACAGACCTTGGTCATGAGGACGTTTGTGCCCTTCTAAACAACGCTCTGCCCAGCGACTCGTGCGCTCCACCGATTTTTTCATATATTCGTGCTCTGCTGGATAAGGAGGGCATTCATCAAAAGCCATCATGATGTCCGCTCCAAGAGAGTTTTGGATCTGCATCGCTTTTTCAGGGGACAAGAAAAGTTTTTCCCCGCTGATGTGATTCCTGAAATGCACCCCTTCTTCTTCTATCTGCCTCAAATCACTGAGGCTGAACACTTGGAAACCACCTGAATCGGTCAGGATGGAGCCGTTCCAATTCATGAAGGAGTGAAGACCACCCGCTTCTTCCACTATATCTTCTCCAGGGCGCAGCCAAAGGTGGTACGTATTGGAGAGGATGATTTGTGCCCCCATCCGTTCCAATTCCTCTGGACTCATCGTTTTGACTGTCGCAAGTGTTCCGACAGGCATGAACATAGGAGTCTCAAAGGACCCATGAGGGGTATGAACTCTCCCTAAACGTGCACCTGTCTGTTTACATGTTTTAATCAATTCATATGTGATAGCCATGATAATTTTCCTTTCATTCTTAAAACTTGTTGACGGTTCAGACGATCAGCATGGCATCTCCGAAACTGAAGAACCTGTACCTTTCTTCTACTGCTTGATGATACGCTTCTAAAATAAAGTCGCGACCAGCAAAAGCACTGACAAGCATGATCAGTGTAGACTTAGGAAGGTGGAAATTCGTAATCAATCCATCAATCGCCTTCAATTGCTGAGGAGGGTAAATGAAAATATCCGTCCACCCGCTGGCCTCAGTGAATGTTCCATAGTCACGAATAATCGTTTCAAGCGTACGCGTGGATGTCGTACCGACTGAAATGATCCGTCCACCGTTTTCTCTTATCCGGTTCAACTGATCTGCCGTCTCCTTAGAGACTTGATAAAATTCTGCATGCATGTCGTGTTCTTCGATGTTGTCTACACTGACAGGCCGGAATGTCCCAAGACCGACATGCAAAGTCAGATAAGCGATTTCTACTCCATAGGCTTGCAGATCCTCTAAAAGCTCATTAGTGAAGTGCAAACCAGCTGTCGGAGCAGCAGCGGATCCTTCTTCTTTTGCGTAAACGGTTTGATAGCGTTCACGATCGGGCAGCTGCTCTTTAATATATGGAGGAAGCGGCATTTCTCCTAATGACTCCAGTACTTCAAGGAAGATTCCTTCGTATGAAAAACGGACTTTCCTCCCTCCATGGTCCTGGAGTTCTGTACATTCAGCGACAAGCTGTCCGTCACCGAATACGATTTTTGTACCGACTTTCACTTTTTTAGCAGGCTTTACTAGTACTTCCCATTCATCATTTTCAGTTTGATGGAGAAGTAACACTTCAACCTTGCCGCCGGTGCCTTCCTTCGCCCCATAAAGACGGGCAGGCAGCACACGTGTATCATTCAATACTAAGCAGTCCCCCGGATTCAAAAACTGTTTTATATCCGAAAACTGTTTATGTTCAATTGCTTTCTCTTCACGATTCAGTACCATCATCCTTGAAGAAGCACGATCCTGAAGTGGTACTTGTGCGATGAGCTCTTCAGGCAGCTCAAAATCATATTGCTTGATATCCATGAAAAATCCCCTATTCTTCCTTAGCGTATTTTTCCGATAAAATAAAAAATCAATGATAAGACAATGCTGACGACTATGGAAGTCATTACAGGAAAATAAAAGGTGACATTGCCTTTCTTAAAGCTCAAGTCCCCTGGAAGCTTCCCAAACAGACTCCACAATAGTCCGATTACGATAAACACAATCCCTATTACAATAAAGATTTTGCCGAACCCCGTCAAGAGCCTGGCACCTCCCTGTTAAAATGCGTATATGCTTTCGGAGTGACCACCCTGCCTCGTGGAGTGCGTTGAATGAAACCGATTTGTAATAGAAATGGCTCATAAACATCCTCAATGGTCTGCGACTCTTCACCGATTGTCGCTGAAATGGTATCCAGACCCACAGGACCGCCCTGGAATCCGTCCATGATTCCTTTCAGAAGCTTGTGATCGATGAAATCGAGACCCTCTGCATCCACCTGAAGCATTTCAAGAGCATGCTGAGTCGTTTCTTTAGAGACCACATCTTCCCCCTTCACCTGCGCAATATCTCTTACTCTTTTCAGCAGACGATTAGCAATTCTCGGGGTTCCTCTTGAGCGGCGGGCCACTTCTACAGCAGCATCTTTATCAATATCCACTCCAAAAATTTCAGCTGTCCGCTCAACGATGGAGCGGAGCGCGTTCGTATCGTAATAATCCAAACGGCAATGGACACCGAATCGATCCCGTAATGGCGCTGAAAGCAATCCAGCTCTGGTCGTTGCTCCAACCAGGGTAAAGGGTGGAAGATCCAGACGGACTGAACGGGCACTTGGACCATTACCTACCACAATATCGAGGCAGAAGTCTTCCATCGCAGGGTAAAGAACTTCCTCCACTGAGCGAGGGAGCCGATGGATTTCATCAATGAATAAAACATCCCCAGGCTCAAGCGACGATAAAATAGCTGCCAAATCACCTGCCCTCTCTATGGCAGGCCCAGCGGTCGTACGAAATTGAACGCCCATCTCATTAGCTATGATCGAAGCTAACGTCGTTTTCCCTAAACCTGGAGGGCCATAAAGGAGAGCATGGTCCAGCGGTTCATCTCTCATCTTTGCAGCCTCTATAAAGATACGGAGATTGTTTTTCGTCAGATCTTGACCTATATACTGGTTTAACGTCTCCGGCCGCAAACTCAGTTCAATTTCTTGATCTGTTTCTTGCAGATCGCCGGAAATCATCCGTTCATCCATTTCTACTCCTCCTTATGAGATTAAGTCTTCATCAACAACTGAAGACCTTGTCTTACATAATCATCAACTGAGCCTTGTTTCCCTTTTTCTAACTCAGCACGGACCATTTTAACTTCTTTGTCCGTATACCCCAGAGCTTTCAAAGCCTCGATCGCATCATCCATGCGGGCCCGTTTCTCCTTGGACGTCAAATCCTCCTGATAGAAAATTGTATCTTCATTCTGTTCATCCGGCAGCCAGACAACGAGCTTTCCTTTCAAGTCAAGAATCATCTGACGTGCTGTTTTCTTTCCGACCCCGGGGAATTTAGTCAAATATTTGTCGTCTTCCTGCTCAATAGCCGACACGAATTCCGGGACACTCACTGTTCCTAAGATGGCAAGTGCACCTTTTGGTCCTATTCCTGAGACGTTCAACAATTGTGAAAACAGCTGTTTGTCTTCTTTCTTTTTAAAACCATATAAATTCTGTGAATCTTCACGTATATAATGGTATGTATGAACTCGAACTTCTTTATTTAAATCCTCTTGAAAATGGTATGGATTCGCACATAGGATCTCGTAACCGATCCCACCTGTTTCTATGACGACTGAACTTTCTTCCACTGTCGTCAAAAGTCCTTTTACATAAGTAATCATTTAAAGAATCCCTCTCTAATCCTTATTTCTAGCACTCTTTATTGTAACACACAAGCACATGTTCGCCTATGCAGAACCTGCCTCGCTTTTCATACATGGAAGAAGCTTAACGAGAGGAACCGGGCACCATTATTACTGACCGCTTACAGTTCAAACAAGAAAACAGCCACTTGGAGAGTGGCTGTATATCAAACTTCCTTATCTTCGGAATATAACTTCAATACTTGTTCAAAGTGTTGGTAATCCTTTATCTTAATACCATTCTCCAATTCAATTTTCCGCTTCGACTCTAATGCTTTTACAGGAATCGGCTGAAAAGCTTCAATGACGTTCCCTTCTTGCGGGTCCCCGTTATAGACAGCTAATTCGCCATTTTCATTTAATCCGAAATAGCCTTGTTTCTTCGTGAGAGGTGAGATATCTTCCACTTCTTTTTGGAAAACAATTTCATCAAGATCCTGAGATTCTACGGACCATCCTTCATATGCCACCCAAAAGTCCATCATCGACCAGATCGTCTCTTCTTTTTTCACCGTTTCTATAACGCCGTCCATATAGTATTTTTTCAACTGAATCGTGAGTTGTAGAGGCTCGGGCCTTACAAGCGTAGGCTGAACGACTTCGTTTGATTTAGCCCCAACCGTTCTCTGTAACGGTGAATCTGACGCTGAAAGTCCAGGCTTCTCATTGAATGATAAGGTCTGCCAACCAGTAAATACGAATACTATTGTAACAACCCAAACCCATCGTTTCATTGTTCCTTCCCCCTAACTAAAAATAACTTCTGTTCCTAGTGTGTCCAGGAACAGAAGTTATTATTATAGAAAGAGAGAAAGTTAAGATAGCTTCTCCAATACTTCTTCATCAGCATCCAAGTTGTGATACACTTCTTGAACATCATCGTTATCCTCAAGCATGTCGATGAGCTTGAGCATTTTCTCTACTCCTTCTTCATCGAGAGAAGTATAGGTTTCAGGAATCATAGTAACCTCACTCGTTTCAAAAGCATACCCGCTTTCTTCTAGTGATGCTTTCACTTCTGAGAAGGAATCCGGTTCTGTATATATTTCAAACTGCTCTTCACTGGTTTCCATCTCATCTGCACCCGCTTCGATCACTTCAAGCATCAATTCTTCTTCATCCGCTTCTGTAGATGAACGATCGATCACCAGGTATCCCTGGCGGTTGAACATAAATGATACACAGCCATTTTCACCTAAATTTCCATCATTCTTATTGAAAGCGTGACGAACATCTGCGGCCGTTCGATTTTTGTTATCTGTCAACACTTTGACCATGACAGCAACTCCGCCTGGTCCATAACCCTCATACGTATATTCTTCATAATTGACGCCTTCAAGATCACCGGTAGCTTTTTTGACAGCACGATCAATATTATCATTGGGCATGTTATTCGATTTCGCTTTATCAATCGCTAACCGAAGATTAGGATTCATATCCGGGTCCCCACCGCCCTGTTTGGCAGCCATGAAAATTTCCCGGGCAAGTTTCATGAAAAGCTTGCCTCTTTTTGCGTCTTGAGCGCCTTTTCGTCTTTTAATATTACTCCATTTTGAATGACCAGCCATGGACATTCTCCTCTCCAAAGCAAATCTTTTCCTTAACAAATATACCATAGATGAATCTTCTGGTGAAGGAGGATCCCCTCCACAAAAAAACGCCTCTGACCATTGGTCTGAAGCGTTTTTTTATAAGATATGAACAGATGTGTAAACATATGAGCTGATCAATCAGTTTTTCAATTAGAAGCTCCTTGATTGAAAAATTCACGGATACGATTTTTCACTTTTTCAGGAGCTTGAGATGCTTTTAATCGTGCATTCAAATCCTTCATATTATCCCAGTTGTTATTATTGGTCCAAATGATGACCTTCTTATCTGTCAATTCCTCAACCTTGGATTGAATTTTGCCTGGTATGGAGTGATTTCTTCGGTCATATGGGTTGATCATGACAGCTACATAAACTTTATCTTCAGTCGTGAAAACCTGACTCATGGTGACTTCTTTTAATTCATTGATATTATCAAGAATCGCCATGGCATCTTCATTGTTGAAATCATTGTCATGCGACCGGTTCGTTTTATTGTACTTAGCATTACGGTTTTCTTCTTCAGCTGTCCGCTTGAAATAGCTGTCTTTGCCAGTTGGAATCTTCCCTCTTCTCTCAATCGCTTCCCCTTCTGTGTATTCCAGGGGTTGATAAAAAGTCACGTTTTCTTCTTTATTTTCAGCTTCTTCTTGATTTCCCTGATTACACGCAGTCAAAAACAAAGCAGGTATAGTAAGACAAAGTAAAAGTTTCCACATAAAAAACATTCTCCTTTTACCCTTACTATGGTTCAAGGAGAATGTTTTAGTCTGTTAATATTACCCAATCTATTGTGGAGGGGAAGGAGGCAGTTGACGTTTATGAGCCGAACGCTTATGCAAAGCTTCGATAATCTCCTTATCCTCAGTAGGAATTTCTTCTCCTTTGAGGTAACGGTCGATCATGGCATAACTCGTTCCCATTTCATTTTCGTCTGTTTGACCTTCCCATAGACCTGCACTTGGCTGTTTATGAATGACTTCATCAGGCACCCCAAGGTATTCAGCCATCTCACGGACTTCACCTTTAGTCATGTGAACGAGCGGGACTAAATCCACGCCACCGTCACCGAACTTTGTGAAGTAGCCTGTAAACCATTCGGCGGCGTTATCCGTACCGACAACCAAATATTTATGGTTCGTGGCAATCGTGTAAAGTGTGCTCATTCTTAAACGTGCACGTAAGTTTGCGTCTGCAAGTTTGGTCTGTTCTTCATTGATTGAATTCTGCTGTTTTAGTTGTTCTTGAATCGTTTGGAACATGGTTTGATGTGTTTCGGTTAAATCCACTGTCAACGAGTCGATGCCACACGCTTCAATAACTTTTTGAGCATGTTCTTGATCGCTGGATTGGCTTTTACAAGGCATAATGACACCCAGAGAATGGTCTGGACATGCCTTTTTAATCAAATTGGCTACGACAGCCGAGTCAATTCCACCGCTGACACCTACCAGCAACCCGTCAACATTCGCTTGTTCCACTTGATCCTGTAACCAGGAAACGATTTTATTCACTTCTTGTTCCAACGGATTGTTCATCCTTTCACAGATAAGATACTTTATCTTAGCATATTTTCTGTAAAACGGACAAACTTCTGTCTGCCGGCCCATGACTTTTCTGTTCTTCTTAAATAGTAGGCAAATGTCCCTTCTCCTCGAAGACATCTCCGGTACCCATAAAGCCATTCACGTAAAATGTCTGCAGGAACCAGCAAACCTTTCAGCCATATTTTCCGCTCCTCTACGTACTTGAAACCTTTGAATAAATCATCAGGGCGATGTTCTACATGTGGAAGAAACCGCTGCCCCATCTGAATATCATCATATAGGTGAGGACCTCGATGAAGCAGGTCAAAGTCGATCAGTTTGATCCTCCCACTATCATCAATGAGAAAGTTATGGTGGGCAACATCTCCGTGCAGCCACTCTTTTTGTTCCCACGCCTTTTCTTCTACTTCACCCCAGGGATGACGAGAAAAAGATTCCAATCTTTTTTTCATAAAAGTATCCAGTTCCTTATAGAGACGATACTTCCCATAATCAACAAAAACATCCCTGGTCGCAGAAAACTGCTCTAATCGTTTTTCCCATTTTATATATAATGGGTCTTTCGGTACTGAGAGAACATCAATCCCCTTCGTTTGATCATGGAATTCCTTCAACACCTGTATGGCTGATTGACGGTCATTTTTATTTTCAAACCGACCATGCCTGCCATCCACCCATTCGAACAACCCCCACTCGCACCCGAGCTTGCTTTTCGTATAAATATTTTCTTTAAAAGGCAATGGCTGCGCTGCAATAGTGCCCGCATTCTCCCAGCTTTTAAAAAATTCAATTTGGTGGAGGAGAATCTGGCTTCTCGTGTAACCCTTCAATATTTTCGGCATACCATCGACATTCACCTTATAGACTCTCGGTTTGATTTTATGATCTAGAAGGATAGGGAGTTTTTCATCATATTTTAACCATTGAAAAAGGCGATCCGTATATGAATCGCCCTCCCTGTAATTAGCTCTCATCTACTTCATCGTCCCTGCATTCCTGGCCATACCCTTTGCCCATCGGATACTGATTGGATGGGTAACCTCCCATCTGTTGAGGACCACAGCAACCTCCATACCCCATCGGCTGACCACCATGATATGGATATCCACCAACCATAGGATGCTGCATTCCACCATAGTGGTGGTGATAAGGATGGTGATGAGGTGCATAACCATGATGTGGATATCCGCCATAACCCATCATCGGTCCATACCCTTGAGGACCCATACCTCCGTGACCATCACCCCCGTGATGCATACCTTCCATGGAAGATGAGTCACTTTCATCCTGCATTCCCGCTACAGCTTGAGGAGACATCGGCATTTCATTGCAATGCTGCATAGGCATTTGAGCAGGCATCATCACCGGGTAAGGCGGACAGCAATAATAGTCGGTGTTGATCAGCTGAGGCTGTTGGTTCATTGCCGTAGATGGATACTGTCCCATTGGATACCCTCCACCTGGCTGCTGGCCCATCGGGTATCCTCCGCCTGGCTGCTGGCCCATTGGATACCCTCCACCTTGGTAAGGTCCCTGTTGATATTGATCCGATTTCACAGCGGATTCGTCTCCGGAATCTTCCGAGGCATCCTCTTTTTCATGTTGAGCTTTAGGCATAGGCATTTGCGGTAAATGGAAGGTCGTATAATAGTTTTGCATGTGCTGGTCGATGTTCGGCATTTGGAAAGGCATCTGCATCTGCCCAGGCTGCATTGGCATCATAGGCTTATCCATAGCCCCTTTAGTGACAGGTTGTTTCTCATCTTCTTCAATAGCTGGAATCGGTTTTGGTGAAGTATCTTGATAAGGGACATTCGAAGGCTTTTTCTGTTTCGGCATCTCTTTTTTCTGTGTTGTTTTTGGAGCTTCTTTTTTGACCGGCTTTTTCCCTTGCGGTACCTTGATTTTCATTCCCGGCATAATCATATCAGGGTTGGAAAGCTGAGTATTCATCGCCTTCAACTCTTCAAAATCTACCCCGTATTTTTTCGCAATTTTCCACAGTGTATCGTCCTTTTGCACAATGTGAATTCTCACTATGGCAACTCCCTTCCTGTGAATCTCAGAATAAAAAGACAATAATAGCTTCATAACAATCTATGCAGGAAGGGAGACAAATTTGATGATTTTGCCTATAATTCTTTTCAAAAAATATAAACAAACCCCCGAAAACGCTGATATCAAAAGGTTTCCGGGGGTTTGTTTATATTTTCCGAGCAGGTGACGGAACTTCAATTTGATAACTTGGATAAGTTCCGATCACTTTCAATTGACAGCCCAGTGCTTGTAATTCAGCTTGAACACCAGGGAACAATACTTGATCATAAGGTTGATCTACGTCTATTAAGAAGAAATAATTTCCTAGACCTGTTTTCAATGGCCTGGATTCAATCTTCGACAAGTTCATCTTCCGCCATGCAAAAGCAGCTAATACTTGGTGGAGGGCACCTACGTAATCTTTAGGTAACGTGACCATCACTGTAGTTTTATGCTTACTCACAGGATGATCCTTCACCTTCAATGTTTTCGGGGTTTTCTGAACAACAGCGAAGCGGGTATGGTTATTATCATAGTCATGGATATTTTCCTCAACTATCTTCAACCCATACTCTTCTGCAGCGAGTGCGTTGCAGATGGCTGCTGTCCCTTTTCCATCCTCACCGACGATTTCAGCCGCTCTCCCTGTCGATGCGGTATATTCCAGCTTGGCATCGGGGAAGTTCTTATGCAGATACTGATGACATTGAGCGATGGCATGACTATGAGAATAGATTTTTCTCACCTGCTCATCCGCATGATCCGGATGTATACATAAATGCTGTTTGATAGGTACGGTCATCTCAGCAATGATTGATTGATTTACCTGATGAACCAGATAATCGATCGTCAAGTGGACAGAACCTTCAATTGCATTTTCCAAGGGAACGACGCCTGTATCGATTTCCCCTTGTTCTACAGCATCCAAACAAGCCGGGATGCTTTCATAGCTGATGAACGATCCCCCATCGAATAAAGAATCTACAGCCATTTTAGTGAATGTTCCTCTCGGGCCTAAATAACCTATTTTTTGTCCTGTCATGGTTTCCCCTCCCGTCAAGCTCCAGTACTCAAGATCTCTACACGATCCACAAAATCAAGTTTGTGCAGCATTTGTAGTAGTTGTTCAATTGTAAAGACCATTCCGGTGGTATTTAAGGATAGTGTGACATTCGCTTTCCCTTGTAAAGGAATGGTTTGGTGAATCGTCAATACGTTACAGCCTGACTGGGCGACGGTCTGCAATAAGTTCGATAGCGTACCAGTCCGGTCTTCCAGGTGAAAGAACAGTGTGATCATTTGTTCTTTCACCATTGCTTGAAACGGAAAGACCGCATCACGATATTTATAGAACGCACTTCGTGACAAGCCTACTTGTTGAACGGCTTCAAAAATGGATTCCACTTTACCTCTTTCGAGAAGAGCTTTAGCTTCAATTGTCTTTTTCATCGCTTCTGGGAGGATATCACTACGGACTAAATAATATTTCTCGTTATAATCCGCCATCTTATTCTCTCCCCTTCTTTAATCTACAAATTCAAACTCATAATCCATAAGCCTTACTGTGTCTCCATCTTTTGCTCCGCGTTTTCTCAACGCTTCGTCTACCCCCATACTACGCATCTGTCGGGCGAATCGATTGATGGATTGATCTCTGGAAAAATCAGTTCTCTTGAACAAGGACTCGATTTTTTCACCGTATAGTACATAGGCTCCATCATCAGCACGAGTAATCTTAAATGGTGCCTCTTCTTTTTCGAACTTGTATACGACTCTTTCATCAACTTCTTCTACTTCTTCTTCTTGTTTAGGAATTTGGTCCAATTTATCGGCTACGGCGTAAAGAAGTTCATCAATGCCTTCTCTTGTTACTGTTGAAATCGGATAGACCTCCACGTCTTCGCCCACTTGTTCTTTGAACATTTCCAAGTGTGCTTGTGAATCGGGCATATCCATCTTATTCGCAACAATAATTTGTGGACGGTTCTGTAAACGTTCGTCATAAGATGACAGTTCATTATTGATCGTTACATAATCCTCATATGGGTCACGTCCTTCTAAACCTGACATGTCAATGACATGTAATAACAGACGTGTACGTTCAACGTGTCGCAAGAATTGATGTCCGAGACCGACTCCCTCATGGGCACCCTCGATAAGACCTGGCAAATCGGCCATTACAAAACTTCGGTGATCCTGACTTTCAACTACTCCTAAGTTCGGGGACAGTGTAGTAAAATGATAGTCGGCAATTTTCGGTTTGGCAGCTGTTACAACGGATAAGAATGTAGACTTCCCTACACTAGGAAACCCTACCAGGCCTACATCTGCCAAAAGCTTCAATTCAACGACTACGTCAATTTCTTCTCCCGGCTCACCATTTTCAGCGATTTCAGGAGCGGGGTTCCTCGCAGTGGCAAACCTTGCATTCCCTCGGCCTCCGCGGCCTCCTTTAGCAATGACTGCCCGTTGTTTGTGTTCAGTCAAATCCGCGATGACTTTACCAGTCTCAGCGTCTTTGACCGTCGTCCCTGGAGGAACACTGACGACTAATGGCTGAGAATTTTTACCATGCTGCTTCTGATTCATGCCATTTTCGCCCCGTTTAGCTTTGAAGTGGTGCTGGTATCGGAAGTCCATCAACGTGTTTAAACCTTCATCAACTTCGAAGATGACGTCACCACCATCTCCTCCATCACCACCGGCAGGTCCTCCCATCGGGACATACTTTTCTCGGCGGTAAGCGACTAAACCATTTCCTCCGTCGCCACCCTTAACAAAAACTTTTACCTGATCGACAAACATGCTCTTCACCTCTTTATTCAATCATCATTTCAATTGAAAGTTCTTCATTTTCAAAAACTGTCGCAATAAACCCTTCTTCATTCAAGCGCTGCTTAAGTCCCTCTGCATCTTTAAAGAATCCGTTCCACTCCCAACTCAAACTTAACGTTTGAGATTCATACCCTTGATAAATGTGAACAGACCCTTCGTAGAGGGCTTCCTCCGTGATGTGTAAACTCATCAAATCGATCATCCGCCTGCCATAAGCCGTCAGCGTTTCGTCATGACGGGATAAATCAATATCTTCATGGATCGAATACTTAACCCTGAATTGATCGTGTTTCCAGTTGAAAGTGATCAACCAGAGTGAAAAATCGTGGGAATGGCTGTTCAACAATCTTCTTTCCTGCTCTGATTCTTCTCTTAATTGATCGATTTGATCCATTAAACGGTCTTGTCTGCCTAAGGTGGCATACCCATGGATCAATTGAATTTGATTCATCCAGTCATGACGCTTATGTCTTAGTAGCGAAATCATCTCTTTTTCACTCAATCGATTCAACTCCCTCGTTCACCCATAATACTAAAAAGTATAGCAGAGATGTAGAGGAAACTAAATGTTTACATTGCTGATGGATTAACTACTATTCATTCTTCGTTAAAAAGCGCTCTTTATCACTCAATAAATATCAGTTATTGCACAAAAAAGCCACGCTTATGCGAAAGGCATAGCGCGGCTTCTTCTTTCACGTATGAAACCATACTGAAAATATTCGTTTACGCTTCCTGTGCTACAGGATAAACGCTAACTTTTTTGCGGTTGCGTCCGTAACGTTCGAATTTAACGACACCGTCAACCTTAGCGAACAATGTGTCGTCGCCACCACGGCCAACGTTTGCGCCTGGGTAAACCTTGGTACCGCGTTGACGGTAAAGGATTGAACCGGCAGTCGCTTGTTGTCCATCAGCACGCTTAGCTCCAAGACGCTTAGACTCAGAGTCACGGCCGTTCTTTGTACTACCTACACCCTTTTTCTGGGCGAAAAACTGCAAATCAAGACGTAGCATGAGTCTCCACCTCCTTATCGGTGTGAAATTTTTATATATTGGTTATACTCATGTTCAATCGTTTCCATCGATACCAACATGCCTTCAAGTAAGGTTTGAGCTTTAGAGAATTTCTCTTCACTCAAGTTTTCAGGCAAGGTGATCTTCAAATAACCACCTTCTCCTCCTTGTTCCACATGAGGTTCGAATTCACAAAGTTTTTCAATGGCATTGACTGTACCGAATGATACAGCTGAAACTGCAGCACATACCAAGTCTTGTCCATACGGACCACTCTCAGCATGACCTGAGATTTCAAAGCCACTCAAAGTATTTTGTGATCGAAACATTTTAAGATTGATCATCGGAATGACCCTTACGCGTTGATGTCTTCAACGACTAGCTTCGTGTAAGGCTGACGATGACCTTGCTTACGCTTGTAGTTCTTCTTCGGCTTGTATTTGAAGACAGTCAATTTCTTCTGGCGACCTTGTTTTTCAACTTTAGCCGTTACAGAAGCACCATCAACGTATGGAGCGCCCACTTTCGTGTCGTCACCACCGACGAAAAGAACTTTGTCAAACGTTACAGTTTCACCAGCTTCTGCGCTGACTTTCTCAACGTAGATTTCCTGGCCTTTTTCAACTTTAACTTGCTTACCACCAGTTTCAATAATAGCGTACATACTTGCACCTCCTCGATTTACTCAGACTCGCCATTCAGGTACCGGAATCGGTTTAAAACCTGTTCTGTGCGGTTGTAGCATCGGAGTGCTACTAGAATAACAAAACAATGTTACCACAGATCAAAACAAGTTGTCAACATGGTATCCACGACGTTCAATCGCTTCATGCACCATGTCTTCGGACCCTTCAAGCTCAATTTGGAAGGCTGGGATGGAATCATCCTGCCTAACAAACAGCTCCTGTGGAATTTTACTAGAAATTCGTTCAGAAAGCAATCGTTTTTTTAAATCATAAATGTCCGGATTTACTGCAACCAGGATCGCTTCCGCATTATTCCGGTTCTTAGATAACAATTCCCGCTCCAATTGATAGACATGAGATTGCACGTTGAACTCAAGTTTCCGCTCCTTGGCTAAATAGCGGGACGGTTCTGTCCATTCCCTTTTCCTCGTCATTTCTAAAATACCAAGACGGGTCATGCCTAAAACTTTGGATTTCACCGGATCATTTTTCATGAGTTTCCTCATATATTGGACAAGTCTTTCTTGAGATCTTTTATCATTCATACTTATGAAGTCGATCAGGATCATTCCTGACAGGTTCCTCAATCGAATCTGTTTTTGAACAGCTTCAGCTGCACGGCAGTTTATTTCGTAAGCTTGCTGATGGGATAGTGTTTTCCCTTTGTATTTGTAACTATTCACATCAATGATTGTCATGGCCTCGGTGCGGTCGATTACGAGTTGTGCGCCGCCTTCCACCTCAATGATAGGGTGAATCAGCTCTTTTTGGAGTCCATTGATATTTACACGAGGATTTTTTTCCCATACAACTCGTTCAGAGAGCGCAGGAAACGTTTCTTTAATATACCGACTCGTTTCAACTTCATCTACAATGATAGAAGTAATGGATTCCAGAGGATACTTTCTTATCAGTTGATCGGGAATGATCCGGTCTTCCCAAATGATTTTTGGCCTGCCGTTTCTATTTCCCTCAAACATCTGTTTCCATCGCTGCCTCAAATGAGCGATTTCTTCAGCTAATTCATCCATTGAAACAATGGCAGCACTCGTTCTTACAATACACCCATCCTCATCTTCAAGGTGCCTCTGCAGCATGTCACGATATTCTTCTGCACGTGCATCTTCAATTCTTTTTGATACAGACACCCGCTTCCCGAAAGGTTGATAAACGGCAAAGGAACCAGGCAGTGTGAGGTCAGCAGTCACTTGAGGGCCTTTGTTACCTAAAGGTTCTTTGACGACCTGCAAAAAAATAGATTCTCCTTCTTTAACCGATTGCTGGATGCCACCTTCAGACCAAGGAATCGACTCGTTACGAAGGAACGCTGCCTGATCAAGTCCGATATCTATAAACGCAGCTTGGAGCCCGCGATCGACGTTGGTCACTTTTCCTAAAAAAATAGAACCCGTGAGAATAGAATCTCCGGGTCGCTCCATGACATATTCACGTATCTCGCCTTCTTCCATTACAATCCCGGAATGTTCCGTTGTATTTGTATGTATTGAAATTTCTCTCATCGTATCCCTCATCATCCTATGATTTCAGGAACATCTCTCACTTTTAAATCTGCCTTCTTACTATCAAAGAAAGCTCGGAGACATTCTTGTTCATTTACTATATAAAAAGATGGGGATTGTTTCAATACATATAAATGACACCTGTTGCTCCTGATTTTTTTCAACACATCCCTGACGAGCGTCTTGTCATCCACCTTCATATAAATTGGTGGAAGACGTTCCCGCTCACTGGACGTGCAGTACATCCAATACCTCATCAATGTAAAAGACCTTCTTCTCCACTCCAGAATATTTTCTACAATTAAAAATGAAGCGAGCAATAATGCAGCAAGCGTCCATCTGCCTTCGACAGCAAGCCAGAGTGAACAACCACTCAAAATCAAAATAGAACAAACCAACGTCGCATACAGACTCTTTCTAAAGGAAAGAAATTGATTCACGGCATAAAACAACAACTTTCCACCATCAAGCGGCCATATAGGAAGAAGATTAAAAATGAGGATGACTTTATTATATAAATGTGCAAGACCAATCAAAGAGTGAGGGCCGATCCACATTTCCAGGAGCAAAAGGATGCAGAAAATCCAGACGTGTTGAACCGGCCCTGCCAATACGACATGGACTTGCTCCTTGAAAGGACGTGTGTTGTGCTCTTCACTGACCACCGCACCACCAAAGAGCCACAACTCTATTCTCGATACCCGCCATTTATAGCGACGAGCTGTTAAAAAGTGCCCTAATTCATGAATCGTAACGATTGTAATCAATATAACGAACTGAAAGAAGGCTCCGGTTATAAAAGCTGAGAAAGCCAATAAAAAGAAGAGGGGGTGGATGTGTATGAATTGATTCAGCTTAAGAGCTTTCATCCACTTTGATGACCTCTACAGGATCTAAATATTTCTTATCTTTTTCAATAGCAAAGAAGAACTCAGCAGCCTTCCCCTCTTCGGATTGTACAGCCCCCAAATCGGCTTGAGCTTGTACATGCTCGTACAAATGAACATCAATCGTGGATAAGAACCCATAAATACTCTTACTTCCGTCATCATGCTGCAAAATGACCGTGCGCTTCGTTTCCCCATCCTTCCCTGCAAAAATAACGATTCCTTCCTTAACAGCTTTCACCTGAGTATTATGTGCTGTAGACATGACAATTCCCTTTCCATCATTCTGGAAGGAAGTCGTGACCGTGCCATTCACCGGCATCGCTAAATTCTCTTTCGCTTCGCGATCATTCGGCTGCACGACTTGCAGGGGATCTCCGAAACGCTCATTGTACCATGCAGAAACTTTTGCGAACGGAAACTCTTCTTCCATCTGGCTGGTGAGCCATTGTTCAGGCTTATCCAGAAAACTGAATGGAGCGTTTTTTCCGATAGCTACAGTGGCAAAAAGTAAAGCGGATAGGACCAGCTGCAGGCCTAAACGGCTTGTCCGTTCTATTTGAGTTTTGTTATCAAGCTTTTTTGACATTCCCTGAATGAGAGGCGGATAGCCATGCATTTCCTCATCCTGGGGCGGGAGGAAGACTGGAGTTTGAGCAGACCCCGGCTGTTGAACTTTCCTCTTTTTACGCTCCGCAATATTCTTTCTTACATGGCGGATATCTTTTTTCACAAAAAATCCCCTCTCTTTCCCACCTTTTTCTATCATTCTATGGATTTCAAAGTTGGGATATGTGTAAAACATAAAGGAGAGGACATATAAAAAAAACCTGCTGTTTACAACAGCAGGTCATGTAAGGATGATCATGTTCTCATGCCGAAGAAACGTTTCACTTTGGCGAGAACCCCATCATCTTCATCTAATTTTTGAAGAGGGACAGCTTCCCCTAAAATACGTCTCGCAATGTTTCTGTAGGCAATGGATGCTTTCGAATTAGGTTTCATGGCTACCGGCTCTCCACTGTTCGCTCCCTTTATGACGGCGTCGTCGTCAATGACTATGCCGATAAGATCGATGGATAACACGGAAACGATCTCGTCCACATCCAACATTTCACCACTTTTTATCATATGGTTTCTGATACGGTTGATTACAAGCTTGGGAGATTCGATTTCCTCCTGCTCCAATAGACCGATGATGCGGTCAGCATCTCTGACACTGGATTTTTCAGGTGTCGTAACGACTATCGCTTTATCTGCACCCGCAACCGCATTTTTGTATCCCTGTTCAATTCCGGCAGGGCAGTCAATGACAATATAATCGTAATCTTGCTTCAACTCATCAACAATCGCTTTAATTCCTTCAGGGGTAACCTCTGACTTGTCAGAGGTTTGGGCAGCAGGCAACAGGTGAAGACAATCGAAACGCTTGTCTGTAATCAAGGCTTGCTTTGTTTTACACCGCCCCTTTACGACATCCACAATGTCATAAATGATCCGATTTTCAAGCCCCATCACAACATCCAAGTTTCGGAGACCGATATCTGTGTCGATTAAACAGACCTTCTTATTTTGCAAGGCCAAAGCGGTCCCCAGGTTGGCAGTTGTCGTTGTTTTTCCAACCCCTCCCTTTCCGGAAGTTATTACAATCGCTTCACCCATTTGACATTCTCCTTTCAAAACTTGCGAGATCCGGTCTCTTTTTCACAATTTCCTGTAATCGATCAATCAATATATTTTCCTGTGATACTTCGACGTAGGCACACTCCATGTAAACACCTTCAGCTCCGGCATCAGGTGAACGACTGACATGCTCACCAATACGCAGTTGAGTAGGCTGCATGTAAGAAGCAGCTACTACGGCTTGCGTATCCCCGTCATTCCCTGCATGAGCTACACCTCTAAGTTTTCCCATTACGAATACATTCCCACTAGCTACGACTTGTCCTCCAGGGTTTACATCACCAATCACTAATAAATCACCACGAACTTTGATGACTTGACCGGAACGGACTGTCTTTACTATTGGAGTGATAGCAGTATTTTCTTTCCATTCCAAAGCTTCCTGCCTCGTAATGACGTTTGATTCAATATGATCGACAACTAATTGCTGTTTATCACGAATGACAGCAATCAACTGTTCTTTTTGTTCTTCGGTCAAATAACGATTGCCCAGCTGGATTGTTACACGAATCATGGGCTGGTCTTCTTCCGCCACCCCGTTAATCGATAATTTGTGCTCTAATTCTTTTAATATGGAAGGAAACGAGCATTGGTCATCCAAATGCAATGTCAATCCATCCCGCGTCCCTTTTATCATGATCTTTTGAATATTCGTCATCACAAGAAAGTCACCTCAACCTTAGACACTACCAACGTTCTAAGCATTATTGATATCCTCAGACCAGGAAGAAATCTTATCTTTGACTAATGGGTATAAGAGTATGAAAAAGATCATATTCGCTGCCAATGTAGGCAGCAACCGCAGCCATGCGTAATTTCCCCAGGTCATCGAGGTAATTGAAACGAAAGAGTAAATGATATACAAAATGGTATCCGCTAATGCAATCCCGACAATCGTCAAAAGTGAGGCCGATACCAAACCGGCATGGACAGATTGGTTCAGGCGGTGAATGATGTATGTAACGATTCCATAAGTCACCATGTAAACGCCTAATACACCTGTATACACAACATCCACTAATAAGCCGAACAAAAGCGCATGCCATACGGAGTAATACGTATCGTCTCTATCATAAAAAATCGCAATCAAAATCAAAAATCCCAAAATCCAGTGAGGGGTCATCAATAAGTCAGAATAGACAAGGTTTGATGGCAGCAAACTCATTGCCATTCCTTGAAGAACCAGTAAAAACAAGCAGATGAGAGCGATAAAATAGCGCCTCATGAATCATCGTCCTCGCTTGAATTTTTGGGTTCAATCGTTTCAGCAGCTCTATCGACCACGATGACATGATTGATATCAAAAAGATCAGCAAATGGTTCTACATAAGCGGTTTTCGTTAACCCGAACTGGTCATTGACGACTTCCTCCACGGTACCAATCCGCAGGTCACTAGGGAAGACCCCACCTAAACCTGAGGATATGACCGTATCCCCTTTTTCCAATTCTTCATCAAGCTTGATTCCTTCTAACAGCAACCTTCCGCTTTCATCATCGTAACCTTCAATGAGTCCAAAAGCTTCTTCTTTCCCTTCACGTACGACCCATGAAGAAATCTTGTTGGATCGATCGAAACCACTCAACAATTGAACGGTGGAATGGAACGCTCCTGCTGCCTTGATTTTGCCTACCAGCCCATCACTTGTCATGACAGCCATATCTTTCTTGACCCCGTGTTCTTCGCCTTTATTTATGGTCATCTGCTCAAACCAGCGATCTGAACTCCTTGCGATTACAGTTGCCTGAATCGGGGAGTAATCTTTCAGAGCCTCAGATTTGTCGATGGTCTTCCTAAGATCAGCATTGTCGCTTTTGAGCCGCTGATTTTCTCTAATTACACCTTTATACTCTGATAAACGAGCTTTTAACACCTTGTTCTGTTCATATATAGCAAACATATCCTGTATGTTATCGACCGTATGATCGACAACACTTATCGGTTTATGAATGATCGTCTGCATCCATCCTACCGTATCCTGGAGAAATTTCTCCGGCGTACTCAGAGATGCTCTATCTCTTATAGAGAATCCGATCAATGCCACCAATATGATAAACCCAATTAATACAACCATTAGTCTCCGCTTACGGAATAAAGAAGGCATGCAAATCCCGCCTAGTCCATATGTGACCGACTGGCCACGTTAGGCTGTGACCGGAAATGGTGGATGTATTCAAGTGATTTACCAGTTCCTATCGCGACGCAGTCCAATGGTTCATCGGCAATAAATACCGGCATGTGGGTTTCTTCACTAATGACTGTATCCAGGTTTTTAAGTAACGCTCCTCCACCGGTCAGAACGATACCTCGTTCCATAATATCCGCAGAAAGTTCCGGAGGTGTTTTTTCTAAGGTGTTTTTCACGGTTTCTATAATAGCATCCACGGTATCTTTCAAGGCACCTACGATTTCATCAGATTGAATCGTTATCGTTTTCGGCAGACCACTCAATAGATCCCGTCCTCGAATATCCATTTCTTCTTTACTTTCAAATTGACCAGCACCACCGAGTTCCATCTTGACCTCTTCCGCTGTTCTTTCACCTATCATAAGGTTGTACCGTTTACGGACATGTTGGATGATGGCATCATCCATTTCATCTCCTGCGACACGGATCGATTGACTGGTTACGATTCCACCCAATGAAATTATAGCTACTTCTGTGGTTCCACCACCGATGTCTACCACCATGCTTCCCGTCGGCTCCCAAACTGGAAGTCCAGCTCCGATAGCAGCAGCAAAAGGTTCCGCGATCGGATAAGCATCTTTAGCCCCTGCTTGTTTTGTTGCGTCAATGACGGCTCTCTCTTCTACCATTGTGATTCCAGAAGGGACGCAAACCATCACATTAGGCTTGCTGGCAAAAGAAGATCTCGTCTTCAAAGCTTTTTTAATATAATATTTCATCATTTGTGCTGTTGTATCATAATCAGCAATGACACCATCCTTCATCGGACGGATGACGGATATGTATCCAGGTGTACGTCCAATCATGTTGCGGGCATTATTTCCGACCGCTTCAATTTCTCCAGTCTGTGTATTTTTAGCCACGACCGAAGGTTCCCTGACGATGACGCCTTTATTCTTCAGGAACACCAATGTATTTGCAGTACCCAGGTCAATACCCAGGTCTTGAGATAATCCAAATAGACCCAATTCTATCTTCCTTTCCAAGTGCCCGCTCTGTGACAGGCGGGGGTCGTTCCCTTTGTTTGATATAGACAATTACAAGAAGCGCCATTATAAGTGACCCTATAAATGGCGCTTGTCATTCCATATATTCAATTATACGAAAAAACATTCAAAATAGATAGTGTTACAAGTACCCTTTTTCTTTCAATGATATAAATTTCCGATCTCCTATGACAAGATGATCCAACAATTCAATACCGATCATTTTACCGCATTCCTGCAAGCGACGAGTGACCTGAATATCTTCTTGTGAGGGAGTCGGGTCTCCGGAGGGATGATTGTGGGCGCATATTATGGATGCTGCAGACCTTTTAACTGCTTCTTTGAAAACTTCACGAGGGTGGACAATCGAAGCATTCAGACTACCTATGAAAATGGTTTGACGATGAAGGACTTGGTTTTTTGTGTTCAGAAACAGGCAAATGAAGTGCTCTTGTTTTAAGGTTCGCATCTCTTCCATTACAAAATCTGCGCCATCTTCCGGGCTTCGGATGATATATCGGTCGACGGGCTTCATCTGCTGAATCCTTTTTCCCAACTCAATAGCTGCCATAATTAATACCGCCTTCGCAATTCCGATCCCCCGAATAGCCGTCAGTTCCTCAATTGTAGCATCTTTCAATAATCCGATTCCTTCAAAATGGATGAGGAGTCTCTGGGAGAGTTCCATCACTGACTCCTGCTTTGTACCACTTCCAAGCAGGATAGCCAGCAGCTCTTGATTAGACAGGTGAGTGGCACCAAACTCTTTCATCCTCTCCCGAGGCCGATCTTCCTTAGGTACATCTTTAATTAGAATACTGGTTTGATTCAATCCTTTCGCACCCTTCTCTTTCAATTCCTCATGTAAGGAAGGTCAGATTGGATTGATACCGAAACTCTCTAATTCCCTCACAACACGGGAAACCGGCAGACCTACGACGCTGTAATAATCTCCCTCTATTCTTTCTACCAATAAGGCACCTTTGCCTTGAATTCCATAGCCCCCGGCTTTGTCCTTATATTCTCCTGTCGAAATGTAGCGGTGAATTTCTTCATTCCTTAAGTTAAAAAAAGTCACGCTAGTACATACGGAGAATGAGCAAAACCTGCTTTCACTACGGATCGTCACTCCCGTAAACACCTCATGGGTCGATCCACTTAAAAACTGCAGATAATCATGAGCCTCAGCTTCGCCTTGAGGCTTCCCAAGAATCTCACCATTTTTTGAAACAATCGTATCTGCAGTCAGCACAATTTCATTACTTTCAATCGAAATCGCTCGATTTTTCTTTTCAGACAGGTAGGATACGACCTCTTCCGGAGATAGATTGCCGGGGTAGGTTTCGTCAACATCTGATGAGCGGACAATAAAATCATACCCGATATTTTTTAATAATTCTTTTCTGCGAGGGGATTTTGACCCAAGGACCAAATTACACATGTAAAAGCCACCTTTCCCTTACACGAGGTACGTTCAGTTTACAAGAATGTCAGCGAAAAAAAGACTAGCTGAAAATCCTTTTCTTCCACTTTGAATGCCACAAAACAGTGGAAATACATTTATATACTTTCATTTCCCCTATAGATTGACGCTGGATATTTCTATTCTGTCACTTTTTCTATCGCATAAATTAATTGAAGCCGGTTCAAATTATACGTATCTTTTTCATTCCAGTTATTGAGAGACTGTGGAATCGAGGCATCTACTCCGGACCGTTCCAAATCGTTCTTCAGCTTTTCTCGGTCCAGAGAAGAAAGGGAGGTTAAAGTTCCACTTTTAATATGTTTCAGCAGGGTAGGAACTGCACCGCCATCCGAAGATGTCACAAGATTATTGTCTCCACCCCAGTAACTCCAGGATTTCACATAAGTTTCGATTCCTTTGTCATAAAGGTCACTCGCGATCTTGTCTGCCTCTCCCCTATCATAGGAACTTCCCACGAATAAATAAAATTGCTGGTTCCTTTCCCAGACGAAAGATGCAACCGATTGATCGGCAAGCATATCCTTCCATTCGTCAGCTTTATCCCGGGTCGAAAAAACTCCAGCTTGAATGACAAATTGATTCATCTCTTCCAAACCCGAAGTGACGACTGAGGATTGAGGATTTTCTTGATTTACGCCTTGCGATGGGATGGTATTGACAGCCCTGGATCCGTCATCCGTCAAACTCACAAACATTCTTAAAAGTAAAAAACCCAGTCCTAAGCTGATCAATAAGGCAGTTAATGATGTCACCATTAAATGCTTGACAGGGGACTGGGTGTGTTGTTTCACCTTAAAGAAGGACGACCCTTTCTTTTTCTGATTATAAGACTGAAGGGTGGCAGGCTGCTCATATTTTTTCACCTCTTCGGCGGCAGCCTGTTCGTCTTTATAAGGAACTAGTTCGTTTTTTGGGCTTTCTTTATTCTGCTCTCGGAAAGAAATAGAGATTTTGTTTTTAGAATCCATACGCTCATCACTCCTGCAAGGTTTGTCCTAACCTTATCACAGCGATTTTAAAAACCAGCGTAGAATTTGTCGTTACAGTTTCGTCAAATAAAGCTCACATTTGCTATTCATTTTCATTATTCTCTTCAGTTTCTTCACTACTTTCGCTTTCTTCTGTCGAGTCTTCCTCCAAGTTTTCATCTGTATCGTTCACTTGGGTGTCACTATCCCCAACCGCTTCGAAAGATTCATCATTTAATTGTTCTATAGAAAAAGGATTTACTTTTTCATAACTTCCCCCGTAGTGATACTGCGGAGCCTCATTAGCTAAGTGAGAATAAACAGGAAGATAATACGTGCTCAATAATAACGTATACCCTAATTCGTTCTCATTATCAGGAGCGTCGAATTGAATGGATTCAATTTGAGAAACCCTCGGAAGAGATTTGATTTCCTCTAGAAAAGAAATCATTTCTTTATAATTTTTGGAGGTGACTTGAATAGAGAAATCCAATTGATGTAACCCCTCGATAATTTCCAACTCTACCGCTTCTTCATTTTCACCTTCGACATTTTCTCCATCTTCAGGATTTGTTTCTTCTTCTCCTAAAGCAACGAGAGCTTCGCGATCCGAAATTCCGATATTTTGGATGAGGCTTGTCGTGGAATTTTCAGCTCGGTCGAAACCGATCAATAATTGATCCAGCAGTGGAATAACCGGTAACTGCTGTTGGATGGTTCTTGATGTTATTAACTGCTTCCTCAGCTCTTCTTTCTGGCTTTCCTGAATGGCAGAAAGAATCTTCCTTTCAGCTTGCAATGTTTTTTGGTAGCCTTTCACTTCATCTTCCAGGGGATCAATGAAAAATCTGTTTCCTAAGATGATAAACAAGACACTGAACAGGACAGCTCCGATGAACATCATGATACTAAGTTTATTCACTTCGAATTTCATTGCGTCTGCCCTCCTTCATTAAGAAGAACAGCCTTATCTAGTATTAAGAAGTAGTCCGCTATGTACCGAGGTCTATAATCATAGATATCTTCAGTCGTATCAACCGTATTTGTACTAACATTATTTAATTCAACTTTAGTGATGAAATCCTGTTGTTGCAGAGCCTTCGTATATTTTGCTACCTCCTGCATCGTGTCAAACCGGACATCAATACTCACTTCTTCAGATCCAGTCAAAACGAAAGACTCGAAAAAACCACGTTCAGGTAGTAAACTTACCAGTCTCTCTACAATAGGGAGGGAAGGGATGATCGTATCCTCCAAATCATTCAATGAAGCCTGCAATTTTTCACGGCTGGAGGCATCATTTCCTTCTGAAGACTGTTGAATCGTCGCTTGTTGAATTTGAAGCGATTCGATTTCAGATTCTAATTCAACCACTTTAGTTTCTAAAGAGTTTTTTTGCAGACTGATTGTAATCAAAGAAATAATAATGATAAGACCGGTCATAGCTAAAATGAGCAGTGGTAGAACATTCCTTTTCTCTCTTTGTTCTAATAAATTGATTTCCACGGTCATGCCTTCACCCCCCTAAATTAACGAAATACTATGATTTCAGAGCAAGACCTACAGTGTCTACATATTCCGAATTCATCGATCTACCCTCTTCCAGTCTCAAGTCATCGTCTTGAAAGATTTGAACAGGAAGAGAGCGGTTTTCATATTCCTCTTTTACTGTCTGCTTCAAAGGCCAGTCCCCCGTCAACAAAACCTTTGTCACACTTTCTTTTCCATTCATCACTGAAAATCTGTAAAAATCCATAATACGGTCAATTTCAGTCATTTGATCCATGGTAAAATCAAGCGGGTCAGCAGTATCTCCTTTCCAGGTGCTGTTTTCTCCCTCCTGTTTCCATAAGTTCAAGGGAAGAGGACTCTTTGTATGATTGATGAACACTGGCTGAGCCTGGTAAAACACCGTCAACACACATCCATCTAAATTCCAATCCACAAGTAAAAGATGTTCTTCACGATCCGCATAATCTAACGCTTCATAAAGGCGGTAAATGGATAATGCGCTGATATCCACAGCTTTTGGTTTTAATTTAGCTTCTTTGAAAACCCGTTCGAGCATCCGTATTTGATCATCGGGGTAAGAGAATAGAAGGAGATTCGTGTGTTCTTCTTCCCGGCTCATAATACTGTAGTCAAAAGCAGGGTTCTCATAAGGCAGATGGAGCGTTTCGCCTATCTGCATATACAAATATCCTTTGATTTCACCTTCAGCTAAAGAACTTGGGATTTGAAAAGGCCTGATCACAACAGAATGATCCGGAACATTGAAATATAAATCAGCATTTTTCCAATCCTGGACTTCTACGTGATGTTCTATAATTTGTGCGAACTCTACTGCATCGACCACTTTTCCGTCTTCCATAATGTGAGAAGGAAGGGGGATTTCTCCTGCATCTTCAATATCCTCCAAATGATTCGTAGAACTATATACATAACGGATTAAATGGTTTTTTATTGTGAAATTCAACCGGCCTTTCGATTTGCCTAATTTGAACATTGCGATTCACCCTTATCAGTAGAATGATTGTAAGTAATACCTTATGATTTCCTCCCCGTAAAAATAGACCAATAACGCTGCTTTCATTATCGATGGCCCGAACGGGAATGGGTCCTTCCTGCCGATGACCTTCATCATAATCAAGAGTAAACTGATGACAGTCCCAAGCAGGGTGGCGAAAAAGAATGTGAGAAATATATGTTTCGTGCCCAATAATATACCCAGCACAGCTAACAGCTTCATATCCCCAGCTCCCATTCCCCCTTTGCTAACAATTATGATGCAGGCAACAAGAGCATAAGCAGCCAGTGCACCAATGACTGACGCATACCAAGGGTCCAAAGGAATGATGGACCTGTAAATGATAAAAATGATTGCAAAGAAAATCAGTAATTTATTAGGAATCAACATATAATTCAAATCACTTACAGTAACCATCACTGCCAGTGAGGATAATAAACAAGCCCCAAGGAAAGCAGGCGTCCACCCATACATCCAATACGAAAAAAGAAATAATCCACCTGTCAAAAGTTCGACAAGTGGATAGGAAATCGAAATGGTCGTTTGACAGTGACGACATTTCCCTTTTGACAATAGATAGGAGAAAAGAGGAATCAAGTCTCTTGCATTCAACGGGGTGGAACAGTTGGGGCATTGAGAGCGTGAGGATGTAAATGAGATGTTTTTAGGGAGGCGAAGGCCAACGACGTTGTAAAACGAGCCCATAATCAAACCAATCAAAAAGATGTATGTAAGTATAATAATTTCCATTAAAATCTCCCTAAGAGCATAAATTGAAGATTCTGATCGTCAGAACCTTCAATTTATGACATTCATATAGATTTATTCAGTCAAGTCAGATTTAGATTGAGGAGCATCCCACACATCTGTACCGTCACTGTCTACTAACTGTACAGTATAAGTTGAACCATCAATAGCTACGTACCCACTCGTGTACTCACCGTCACCTTCAGGATCCTGTGGAACCTCTTCAAGATATCCATTGTCTACTAGGATTGTCATTGTATATCCTGTATCACCGTCTCCAACAGCTCCGGTAGCTAAATCATTAGCCTGAGCCAACCTAGCTGATTCAATCAATGAAAGTCCATTTTGTTTATGAGCGTCTTCTTTCGTATTTCCAATAATACCACCAATAGCAGGAACAGCAATTGCAGCAATTATTCCAAGAATAACGATTACAGCTAGAAGTTCAATTAAAGTAAAACCTTTCTCATTCCTCAATAAACTCTTGATCTTCCCCATTTCTTCCACTCCTTTAATAGATTGTGAACTTGAAATATTTTCTTCAAATTCCAAATTCAAAGAATTCTATCTCTTAGTGTTCATTATAATCTTTTTATCGACAGATAACTAGTAAATTTCAACTAAATTTTTATAAATATTTAATTGATTTGATCAAAAATAGAGAACATTGGTATAGCGATTGCAGCAACGATTCCACCGACAATGAATGCTAAAAATAAAATCATAATCGGCTCAATCAAAGTCTTCAAACGGTCAGTCGTATACTCCAGCTCTGAATCATAAAACTCTGATACTTTTGCCAGCATATAATCCAACGACCCTGTTTCTTCTCCAATCGCCATCATTTGTATGACAAGAGGAGGAAAGATAGGGAATTCCCGCAACGGCTTCGATAATTGATCGCCCTTTTCAAGAGATTTATAACTCTTCGCTATTGCATCTTCGACCACTCGATTCTCAACAACTTTTTGAGTTACTTGAAGTGATTGAAGGATGGGAACTGAACTTGATATCAATGAACTCAGCGTACTCGTCATCCTTACTAAAGCCGCTTTTTGCAATAATGGGCCGAAAATAGGGATTTTCAGCTTCATTTTATCTACCCAATATTGGAAGTTATCATTTTTAAGCGCTAAACCTTTATAAATGACCACTAGAATGATGGGTACGATCAATGCCACATACCAGAAATTCTGGAAGAAATCACTTAAAGCCAATGTCATGACAGTGATGAGTGGCAGATCCGCCCCTAAATTTGCAAACATGCTGGCAAAACGAGGGACGACGAATGATAAAAGAAAGAATACGATTAAGATAGCAATTCCGCCGACAATAGCAGGGTAGGTTAACGCTGAAATGATTTTTTGTCTTGTATCGTACTGTTTTTCGTAATAGACGGCCAAACGCTCGAGAATCTCATCCAAGTTACCTCCGACTTCTCCAGCTTTCATCATATTGATGAAAAGGTTACTGAAAACTTTCGGATGCATGGCAGCTGCTTCTGAGAAAGGGCGTCCGCTTTCCAATTGTTCACCGATTTCATATAAAGTCGAACTTAAAGATTTACTATTGGATTGTGCTGCAAGAATCTTCGTGGACTGAACCAACGAGATCCCCGCTTTGATCAATGTTGCGAATTGCCTCAAATAAATGACCATATCTTTCGGCTTGACCGGATTACCGAATTGAACATCTTTTAGAAAGATACTGTCCAACTCTTTGATTTCAGAGATCTTGATTCCTTTTTCTTTCAATGTGGAAACGGCGTCTTTTTTAGAAGAAGCCTTCAATCTTCCTTTTTGAAGCTTTCCAACCATATTCCTGCCTTCATAAACGTAATAGGGCATTTCTTATGCGCCTCCTTCCGGAATGTATGGCGCAGCCGCTCGTTTATCGATTGCTTTTTCAGCCAGAAGGTCTTGAATAGACATTTCCAACGTCTGCATATGGTTGGCTTTTGATGTCTGCATAATATTCGTGATCTGATGGATTTTTTCGTTTCGGATCAGGTTTTTGACAGCCGGCGTATTCAATAATATTTCAGTCGCTGCCCTTCGCCCTTTCTTATCCACCTGCTGAAATAAACGCTGAGATATGATCGCCTGCAACACGTTTGCCAGCTGGATTCTAATTTGCCCTTGTTGATTAGGCGGGAAAACATCAATGATCCTATCGATCGTATCGGGGGCATTGGTCGTATGTAAAGTCCCGAATACTAAGTGTCCGGTTTCAGCAGCAGTGAGTGCTGTGGCTATAGTTTCAAAGTCACGCAGTTCACCCACCAGTATGACATCAGGATCCTGCCTTAGACATGCCCTTAAACCGTTGGCAAAGTTCTGGGTATCAAAACCGACCTCTCGCTGGTCAATGATACAATTGTTATGATTATGAATATATTCTATCGGATCTTCCAATGTAATGATGTGTTTCCTTGCGGTCTGATTCATATAGTTGATGATTGAAGCAAGAGTTGTTGATTTGCCTGACCCGGTGGGCCCGGTTACTAAAACCAACCCTTGTGCAAACGTACTGATTTTCTTCAATACTGGAGGCATTTTCAACTCTTCAATAGAAGGAATATGTCCGGGCACGATCCTGATCGCTATAGAAACGGTATTTCTCTGATGATAAATATTGATACGGAACCTTGAAACCCCCGGTATTCCATAGGACATATCGATTTCTCTCGATTCTTGAAGCTTATCGAACAGTTCATCAGATAATATATCTCTTGTCATACCAAACGTATCTTCAGGTTTTAATGACTGTTTTCCGTATTTTTTCAGTTCCCCGTGAATTCTGAACACCGGCGGAACGCCGACTGTCAAATGGATATCAGAAGCCTTATATTCTGTAGCAATTGTCAATAATTTATCAAACTGCTCTTTTTTCATCTAAGGACCCCTCTTTCTTATTCAACTTTTGCAACTCTTAAGACTTCCTCCAAAGTTGTAAGGCCTTTTTTTGCTTTCAGCAAGCCGTCATCCATCAGAAACAGCATCCCTTCTTTCAAACAATACCTTCTCACTTGATCCATCGTTCCGTTATTCATCATTAGATTACGGATTTCATCATCGATGACTAACACTTCTTGAATAGCCATCCTTCCTCGATAGCCCGTATTTTGGCAGCTGTCACAGCCTTGTCCCTTATAAATGACATCCGTTTTTATGCCTCTTCGTTCAAAAACTCTTCTTTCCATTGGAGTGGGGTCATGTGCTTTTTTACAATCACGGCAGATTTTACGTACCAACCGCTGCGATACGACTCCAGTCAAGGAAGATACGACCAAATAAGGTTCAATATCCATATCAAACAACCGCGGAATCGTTGCAATCGCACTGTTTGTATGAATCGTACTTAAAACCAAATGGCCGGTCAGAGAAGCACGGACGGCTATTTCCGCCGTTTCAGAATCCCGGATCTCTCCCACCATTACGATGTTCGGATCTTGGCGGAGGATGGATCTCAAACCATTGGCGAAAGTCAATCCGATAGCAGAGTTGACTTGCACCTGGTTCAATCCCTGGATTTGATACTCAACAGGGTCTTCAACAGTTATAATATTGACATCGTCTGTATTAAGGCGATTCAAAGATGCGTAAAGGGTTGATGACTTTCCTGAGCCTGTCGGGCCGGTAATTAACACTAAACCTGAAGGCTGGTCGATCAAGTTTTTATATTTTTGAGAATTGATTTTGTTGAAGCCCAGATCCTCCATCGTACTCATGGCATTGGAGAGATCCAAGATCCGAATAACCACTTTTTCTCCGTAAACTGTAGGGAGAATGGAAATCCTTAAATCTACCGGAGACTTGTTTATATTCATTTTGATTCGGCCGTCCTGCGGTAATCTGGATTCCGTAATATTCAAGTTGGCTAAAATTTTCACACGTGCAATTAAACTGTTTTGTAAATTTTTCGGCAGTGTCCTCTCTGTTCTAAGCACACCATCTATTCGATAACGAACCAATACTTTTTTCTCTTGAGGGTCAATATGTATATCACTTGCTTTCAATTGGACTCCCGCTTCTAAAAGTTGGTCAACTAGTTTAATAGCGGGTGCTTCCTCCGGATCCTGCTCTTGTTCATCTTCTATGTCACTGTCCGTCAAATTGTAATGGCGGTTAACGGCTTGAAGGATTTCATTCCTCGTCGCTATGACTGGTGAGATCTTGAACCCTGTGGATATACGCAAATCGTCAATTGCAAAATAATCCATCGGGTTATTCATAGCCACTGTCAATTCGTCCCCTTTTCGTTCTATAGGAATGAGGAAGTTCCTTAGGGCAAATTCTTTTGAAACAATACTGATGACATTGGAATCAATAGGATAATGAAAAAGAGAGACGTGAGGAATCCCAAGTTGGAATTCCAAAGCCTCTATCAGTTGTTTCTCTGTTAAATACCCTTTTTCAACAAGCGTGTCTCCGAGTTTCTGGTCTCCTTTTTTACTTGCTAAAGCCTCTGCCACTTGTTCTTCAGTAATCAATCCTGCATCTTTTAATAAATCACCCAGTCGTTTTCGTTTATTCACGTTCGGACCACCCTCTTCAACTGCAGTTACTTCTTATCTTGATCGGGATCACGTTCCCACACATCACCTTTATCATCCTTAGTGTCGGAACTTTCGTCGTCTTCCGGACTATCTTCCTGATCCTGCTCGGAATCAGAGCCACCGGAACCATCTTCATCTTCTTGTTGAGTGCCACTGCTATCCGAATTCTGTCCATCATCTACAAGATTTTCAGAATCTGAACCGTTTGACGAGCCATCAGGATTATCATAATGCTCTTCTATTCTATTAATTGGAGGATAATAGTCTTCTGAGACAAACTCGCTGAAAGAATCCTCAAGTCTTTCGTCCATACGTGTCACAGTAACGACTCTGCCTTTTTTCCCCTGCTGCACCAAATTATAAGAACCAGGTGTTACAAAAGAAGAGTAATGGATAATCGTATTTGGTGATATATCTTCTACGTCACTTATATTCACATTGAAGTCAGATATTGTAGGTAATCCTACGATTTTCGCAGTAAGAGTCTGCCCGCTCACTTCCAGTGAAATGGTATAGGTGCTGATAAAAGGGTTGAATAACTTCAGGTCATGTCCCTGCTCCAAATCCACCTGAGCTTCTAACCCCAACTCTACGTATGAAGGAGGACGATGGCTGATATGCCTCTCTTGTGCAATGAACCCAGCCTTTAAAGCTGCAGCATATAACGCAGAGGAAACGACGTTCAACGAAGTTTCATCGTATACACTTTCTGGAATGAATAAACTATTATAGGACAACGTTGATTCTGGATCCAATGTCACTCCGTTGACGATTTGTACCACCCTCGAGACATCGGTGTCCGTCGGTATGTCAATGTTATACTCGCTAACAGCCTTATTCAGCGCTTCTGAACTCTGGTCCACAAAGTGATACCCGTTATATTCCAGAGCTTGCTCAGGTAACGGCTTCGCATCTTCAGTGACAGCACTTGCAAACTGATCAAACAGAAATTCAGATGCTATTTCACTTTCAAGCTCATTATTGATGTCTTTGAAGTAGGATTGATCAACGGTGACTTCCATTTCAGCTTCTTCTCCTTCAAGGATACGCTGGATGGATCCCTCGACATCAAATTGAATGAAACTTTTATCTAATATCAAAGATTCTTCTTCAAACAAGAGGACTACCGGATTATTTTCCTTCCATGAAGATGTCTTCGCCTCCAGTAATTCAACAGCTTCTTCTTTTGTGAGATTCGAAACATCTACGGATGCTAAGACGGTATGACTAGGAAGAACATTTTCATCTTGGACAACCAAATGGATAGCAGCTGAGCTTGCTTGCGAAAACAAAAACATGGATAATCCTACCAATAGGACTAAAGAAACTAACCGAATATTCAATGATTGACTCATGACTATGCACTTCCTTTACAGCCAGTCCATTACTTTACATTCATACTCAATTCAACCATGACACCTGGACCTTGCTGTTTTAGTTCACTGATTTTCTGCTCAGTCAAGATTGCGCCTTTTTCTGCTACAATATCCCCTCTTGAATTGACGATGTTTTTTGTCAATTCTCTACCTTTAAGCAAGTCATCCTGCTTTCTATCTATATCTTCTAAAGTGGATTTCTGACTTTCAGGTTTTGCTTGAAGATCCTGGGTTTCTTTTTGCATGTTTTCAACAGGCTGCGCATCCTCTTGTTCTTCTTTTTGGAATTCTTCATCCAATATGAGAAGGTTTTCGCCGTAAGTGATAATATAATCTGAAGAAATAGAATCATCAGTTTCTTCCATTGTACGGATGTCAATTGTGACAATTTGACCATTCTTTTCATTCACATGATACTCTTTCACTTCTCCGACTAATTCTCCCACTCTCGTCATTACGCGCGCGCCATTTACGTTGATCTTCTTATTGATTAACTGGTTGGCGATCGGAATTTCGTTCAGATCCAAAATAGAATGGGTGTTTTCGACGGTAATCGCATATTTCCCTATACCAATGATTTTCTTGAAAGGGATTGCTTTTACACTCACCTGCCAATCTTCATGCTCAACTGTAAGGAAGTCGACAGAACCTTTCTCCGGGTTGATTACAATTGATTTCACTTTACCGATTTCTTCCCCAGACGAGATACTGATAATCGGAAATCCTAACATTTCAATACTTTTCTTCATTTATATCACCAAACCTATTGTGTATTTATTGTCTACTCTGTTGTAAAAAGTGGGAAGTATATCCTTTCAGCTCTTCAACCAATAAAGGATAACCAGCCATCTTATCCATTAACTGTCTTGTGAATATATCTAAGACATCAAATTGGCCTTCCTGAATATAATGGTTCATCAAATATTTTGAAATTGTATAATATTCCAAATCAGGAAGGTTTTCTGTCAGATGTTCTTTGATATATACTTCATAGTCTTTTGTTGACATTTCATTCTTCATGAAAATAATTTTTTCAACCATTAAATCCAATAATTGCTTGCGTAATGCCTCGTCCGCAATCGTTTCATGCTTTTCATGTGCTTCAGACAAATAATTGTCATCCACCTCATTTACTTCAGAAGCTGCAAAACCATTTTCACTTGCTTCTTCACTATTTTCGTTCAAACCATCCTTCTCCTCCTGCAGAGAGTGGATATCTAAAGTTGACTGGTCCTCATTTGAAAATCCATAAGATATAGATTCTTCGTCTTCAACGAGAGGAGTCTCTTCTTCAACAGCAAGCGGTTCTGAAACATTCACCTCGTCCTCATTTGTTTCTTCTTCAACTTTCTCTTCTTCAATTTCAGAGCCCCAATCATCTTCATCCTCTTCTTCAAGTATAGAAGGGTTTCTATCATGAACATCTTCTACTGTAGATTCATTATGCAGTTCTTGGAGTTCCTCATTGACCAAAGATAATTCATTCTCCTCAAGTTCTTCGTCCATGTCCTCTAAATCTTCAATATTGCGGTTTGAGAAGAGTTCTTCCTCTGTCAATCCATCGATTTCTTGAAGATTATCCAGTAAGTCACCTTCTTGATAAGAAGATGATGCGTTTTCTTCCATGAACCAGTTTTCCGTATCTTCTTCAAGGGTTGAAGACGGATGAAGCGTATCATCAGCTTCCAATTCTTCATCTATTTCTCTTTCTAAGTCAAAAAGGGTTTCCTTAGTATCCTCTACCGGATTCAATTCATCATTTTCTTCTTCACCCTCGATCAGGTTCATGCCATTTGCTTCATCGAAACGACCTTCCACCAATTCTTCTTCTGATTCTAAGTAAGGAGTTTCTTCCTCTTTCTTAAGGGGATGATCGTCTACATCTGTAGAATAACCACTATCTACTTCTTTTTGATTTTCTTCTAATCCATCATCTTCTGAGAAGAAGTAGTCACCTGCAGCTTCATCTGTATCGGAGTCGTACTCTTGCTCAAAATCCTCATCAGGAACGGTAGTCATGTTATCCATCGAATACCCTGAAAAATCCATGGCGATTGCGGAATCATGATTGACGTTCATTGAAGAGTTATCGGAGTCGTGCTCAAATATTCCTTCTAATCTGTTTTGAGACATATAGGATATGAGCAAACCGATGATGAGGACGGACAACAACCCCGTCCATAATGTGTAAGAAATTGTTGCTAGAATTCCAAGTGAACTTATGATCGCTCCTATGGCGAACAATATGTTTTTCCCCTTAGAAGTAAGATTCATAGGTACATATTTTATAATGAGATAACCAAATGATATAGCGGCCAACCACGATATTAGTTCAATCATTCAATTTCCTCCTTTCATTATCGATCATAAAAATGTGAGTCCATCTCTCGGACTGTTATTTCATCAAATTCAGGCAGCCCTTTAGGGGGATTCAGAATAAGGTCTTCATCATAGAGAATTTTCAAGCGGGACTGATCCATGGTAAGAGCACTTTGGGGAGTCTCAATGTAATAATCCCCTACTTTTTGCTGACTAACATCATCCGCTTTCTCATTTGTAGTTTTTCCCTTAACAGCATTCATCGTTATGTTTTTACCATATACGCCACCATGGATGACCCATTTTGAGACAACGCCATCAAGAATTAACTCTTGGTTGGAATAAAAATATCCTTTGATTGAATAAGTTTTATCTTCCTCTTCATCTTCTTCCTCGGCATCCCCATCATTCCCAATCGTTAATGGTCCTTGACTATAGACGATCACTTTCCCATTGTCATTCTCATATACATTGATGGAACCACCACTTTTCACGTAAATTGCTCCGTTCGTATGCAGCGGTCCATTGATCTGCAGGTCCTGCAACACATACATGTATCCATTGACCGTTAAATTTTCCAGAGTTGCTGTTCCCCCTATATATACATAGCTGTCTGCATCAACTTGAATTTCACCAGACAGCGTTCCACTTTTAAGGACATAAAGCGTACCATCTACTATAAGAGTTCCTTCCAGCTCCAAATCATCTTTGACCAGCATATCCCCTTTTACATGGACCGTCACATCCTCCTCAATGGATACACTTTTGTTGAATTTATAATCACCTTCAAAGGTCGTATCTTCTTCAGGAGCAAATTCAGATTTATGAGTATTGAAGCCTTTCCCTACTTTTTCAGCTACGTTTTTTTGTTTGATAACGATAGCGTCGATATCAAGTGGGTCTGCACCACTTGAGCGTTTACTAATATCCGGGGGAATACTGAAGTATTTTTCCAGGTTTTCAAGTGTGGGATCAAATTTAAAACCATTGCTGTTTCTATCCTTACGGTAATAGTCTCCTAGGACATTCAATTTCCCATCAATTCCCGGAAAAGCCGTCTCCACCCATTTATTTTCTTCAGTCAAATGTGCTTGATCATCTACACTTATATCCTTTCCAACCTGGATATCCCCGGTGAAGTATGTGGAGCCATTCAGAACAAAATTACCTGGGGTGTAGGCATTATAGAACAGATAATCAGCCATGGTCGTAATGATGATCGTTTTTATAAGGTCTCTGTTCAAATCATCTGCCCCTATTTTAATATCGACCTGCTTTAATAAAACTCCATCTGAACCATCTTTAATGGTTTTGGTTTCTAAGGTACCTGCCCCACCTGCGAAACCTTCTGCATCGCTCAGCACCTTTTCAATTCGATTTATCACAGCATTCATATCCAGGGAGTCGATGTTTTTATTCACTTCGTCCACCCCATCAATTATGAAGCTTTTGACTTCCTGCGCTTTCATTTCAGCCTCAGATTTTGTTTGAATGAATTCTTTATTTTTATTTGAGAACTGTACGGAGCCCACGGTATAACTCATAAGACTCAGGCCGAGAATACTTACAATGACAAACATAATGAGTACAGTTAATAAAACATAGCCTTCCTGGTTTTTATTTAGAAACCTATTCATCGGCTACTCATTCCCCAATTTATAGAATTTAGTTAACTTATATTTTTCATCGGAATCCTGCTTCTCGATTTCAAGGGTAACTTTTAATTTAAATAAATCTAAGGAAAAATAAGTATTTGTCACTTTCATATCATCTGCATTCACTTTCGTTCCATCAATGAGTAAATCCCCGTCTTTTATTTCTATCGCCACTTGTTCATTTATGTAAGATAAGTCATTCGATGCATCCAGCTTTTTAATCACTCCAGTAAACTTTGTGAAGCTGTCGGAGCTCTGCCCTGCTGCAACTTCAATTGAATCGACATTGATTAAAGCATCATCTAAATCCATGATCAAGATGTTCGCTTCTTTTCTGATTTCTGTCATAGCAGAGGAGTGATCTATAGAATTCGTGATGAAGTAAAACCCTTGATAAGCGACAATGAATATGATCAGCGACAAGGAAACAGCGGCCAAAACTTCAAATAAACTCATACCCTTTTGATTATTGACCTTCATAATTCCACGTATCCTTCTAATTCAACAGGCTCGTCTTTTAAGTTCTCTGACTCGACAATTATTTCGACTTTTAGCAAATGCTCTTTCAACTCGATGGTGGCAGGTTCTGTAACCGTTACTTGAGCTGAATACTTCGTCAAGCGATCATCCGCATCCAACCCGAGTGTGGAAGCGATATCAATGGACTTTGTCTGATTCAGTCCCTGCTTCACTTCATCGCTTGGCATGGTTTGATAAGCATCTAAAATGCTGTCTGCCAGCTCTACACTGGAAAAGCTTCTGTTGATCTTTGTCGTTTGTGTGACTGTGTTCATTACCAGATGAACGGAGACGATGAAAGTAATCGTAAGGAGTGCCATAGCCACCAAAACTTCTACAAGTGAAAAACCTTCCTCTTCCTTCCACTTAGTCATTAGACCGGCCTCCGTTCACAATAATAGTACTTAAATTATAACAGAAAATTAGGTCTTTGTTCCGAAAGATTCAAAAAACAGAAAAATGTAGAAAAAAATCGCCCAATGACAAATCATTGGACGAATTTTTTTAAATTGTTATAGCTTGCCACTCTATTTCTCCCACGCCTTTTTGCCCCGACATACATCGCACGATCCGCACTTCGGATGAGTTCCATAGGTTCATCGCAATCATCAGGGAAAGTCGCTACACCAATACTTGCTGTAATATCAACTGCCTGAGGAAGTTTACTACTTAAGATGTGTTCATAGGTTTGAAAAGGCTCACTCTTAATCTTCTGCCTTAAACTCTCAGCGAAACTCACCGCTTCATCTGAGTTTTTATCCGGGAGAAGGACAGCAAATTCTTCCCCTCCATATCGTGCAACAATCCCTTCATTCGCAACGAACTTCTGTATCCGTTCAGAAAATTGACAGAGAATTTCATTTCCGCTTTCATGACCAAACGTATCATTCACTTGTTTGAAGTGATCAATATCCAGAAGGATCAGGGATATAGGTGGGCTTTGGGTAGTCCATTTGGAAAACAGTTTGTGCATATAACCCTCTAAAAAGCGATAGTTATATAAATTTGTCAACGGGCACCTTTCACTTTCTGATTTTTTCAGTTCATAATGCCTCGCGTTGTCGATCGCTACTCCTAAGTAACTGCTCAATATATTCAGGATGATAAATTGGAACTGCATAAAAGCACGCTTCTTTTTTGAGTATATCGAAATGATACCGACAATCTCATTGTTCCTCTCTATCGGGATCGACAATACGCTTTCTGCATCTGCAGGCGTATAAATTCCTCTTAAATGCTCCCATTGTTTCCTGTTATGGAAATGAAAACTCTTCCCTTCCCACCATGTATGACCGCTCATACATTCGCCTTTCATCAACTGGACATGCGGGAATGCAAGCTTCTTCGACTTATCAAAAAAGCGGATTAATTTCAAACGATCCTCCGAAACGACATCATAGATATAAACATAATCCAAGGGAAGTAATTCACTGATCCTCTCAACAAAAAGATCCAGAACTTCTCTTACTCCCAATTTACCAGTCAGTTCATGACCAATATTACTGGTCTTCTTTAAATAGGTATTCATTTGATTGCTGTTGTGGTAGAGCATCAACATTCCTGAGATAAAAATGAACGGAATGCCCACAAAGAAGATTGCACTGACCCCGACGATTGAGTAAACAATATAAAGGACTAAACCGATTGGAAGTACCAAACAGCCAGTTAACAAATCCCAAATAAAACCACGGTCCACCCACTTGATTGATTTTCCGTAAAGCCATTTCGCAATTCCTTTGATTGTGAACTGGTTCAGGAGAATTTGAGACAAAGCATAGGCGATAATCGGTAATGCAGATGTACCAGAACTTAACACGGAGGGCCCGTGGGTTCCACCTAAAGCATAATAAATCGTTGCAGAAACTACCGATAAAAATAGAAACATCAAAAAATTGATCGGGACCCGATAGAGGCTGCTCTTATCCACACGAAGTTTAAACATGAGCATAATGAGCGCTGCTTGAGATACCAGTATTTCAGCAAATAAACCAAAATATAAAAAAGCGGCGAGTGCGATACCATGAGTGAAAAAGACTGGATTGTCACCGATTTGCAAAGGGAAAAGGGCAACAATTGCAGCAAGTATTATGAAAGCTGTAACCCCAAGCATGTTTCCTTCTAATGATGAACCGAATGCATCGAATAGAAAAAATAATGACGTCGGCCATAACAGTACCCAAGCGCTCCAAACCACAATCTGTTTACTCTTTGTCATAGCTCACACCCCACTCTTCCTGACCACTCTATTGCCAAGGCAATATTCAGATAATTAAAATGTACCACAACTTTCAGACTAATTCAAAATAATCTCTTACTAATGAAATGAAATAAAGGGACCCCGTTATAAGTAGGACTTCTCCTCGTTCGACTTGAGACGAAGCCTGTTTAATCGCTTCTCTATAATCTGGGTAAACATAACTATTTGTGATGGAAGAATACTCCCGTAATTGTTCAGCCTTCAAAGATCTCGGAAAATCGAAAGTCGTAAAGTAAATGGCATCTGCAATTTGATCAAGCATGCCCAGCATCTTTTCTACCGGTTTGTCTTCGAGAGCAGCATAAACCAACGTGACTCTACGATTCGAATAGTGTCTCCGAACGGTTTCCACGAGTGCCTGTGTTCCTTCTTCATTATGAGCGCCATCAATGATGGTCAATGGGTTGTTCCCAACCGTTTCAAATCTAGCCGGCCAAGATGTTTGATAAAGTGCGGATGCGTATCTTTTTCTTTCCATATAGTATCCTAAATCATTCAGTACTTCACAGGCTTGAACGGCCAGGGCGGCATTCTCTACTTGATGGGCCCCTCTCATTCTGGTTTTTAACTCTCCAGACCGACATGCGCTATTAGTGAAAACGAATATTTCCACCCCTTCCTCTTCCCTGATATGTTCCGCATTGAAGTCATCGCCAAAGCAAAGAAGAGGAGCATCCAACCCTTCAGCTTCATGCGCTATCACTTCTAAAGCATCACGGCGCTTCACCCCTGTAATAACAGGCGTGTCTTTTTTGATAATCCCTGCTTTCTCACCAGCGATTTCAGCATGCGTGGATCCAAGAATGTTGATATGATCCAAACCGACATTCGTAATGATGGACAATAGCGGGGTTATTACATTTGTAGAATCATAACGTCCGCCTAAACCCGTTTCAAAAAGAACGAAATCCAACTCCAATCTGGAGAAATGCAGCATTGCTATTGTCGTAATAATCTCAAATTCTGTCGGATCGCCCAGATGGGTTTTTTTAAGCTCTTCTGCAATAGGTCTTATAACTCCAACCAAATCAGCTAAATCTGCATCGGATATTTCATATCCATCAACACTGATTCGTTCATTGAACCGGGTGATATATGGTGAGGTGAATGCACCTATGCTGTAACCCTGCTCTTGCAGTAAATGCCTCAAAAAAGAAAGGGTGGATCCTTTTCCGTTCGTTCCGGCTATGTGCACGGCATTCAAATCCTTGTGAGGATTCCCTAAACGATCCAACATCCAATCCATCCGTTTCAAACCAGGTTTGACTTTGAACTTTTCTCTGGAATGAATCCAATCTAAAGCTTCTTGATAATTCACCATGTTGCTCCCTCATTTCAAAAAGGGGAGAGTACCCAAACGATACTCTCCCACTTCCTTATGCTTTTAATTCTTCAATACGCGCTTCTACTTTAGAGCGCTTATCTAAATAATCAACTTCTTTTTGACGTTCTTCTTCTACTACATGCTCAGGAGCTTTATTGACAAAGCCTTCGTTTGCCAATTTCTTCTGAACTCTTGTCACTTCCTGATCCCATTTCTTCCATTCATTTTCTAAACGCTTGATTTCATCTTCAATGTTGATCAGACCGGCTAACGGCAGGAACAATTCAGCTCCAGTAATCACAGCAGACATCGCTTTTTCAGGAGCCTGCAGGTCCGTAGCGATTGTCAGTTCACTAGGATTACAGAATTTCTCCAAATAAGATCTGTTTTTCTCAAGTTCTTGAACGACTTCATCATCTTTAGCCTGTATCAGCAATTGAATTTCTTTAGACATCGGTGTGTCTACCTCAGCTCTGATGTTTCGGACAGAACGTATGATGGAAACGAGACGCTCCATTTCAGCCACTGCCTGTTCATTATGGAACTCTTCACGAACAACCGGCCAGGACGCCTGGGTAATGGATTCCCCTTCATGTGGCAGGTGCTGCCAAATTTCCTCTGTTAAGAAAGGCATGAATGGGTGAAGCATACGCATCGTCTGGTCCAGGGTGTACGCAAGAATGGAGCGAGTCGTTTTAATTCTTGCTTCATCTTCGCCATAAAGTGGCAATTTAGCCATTTCGATATACCAATCACAAAAGTCATCCCAAATGAAATTGTAAAGGTGACGACCCGCTTCACCGAATTCATATTTATCGATGTTCTGAGTCACTTGATCGATTGTTTGGTTCAAACGTGTAAGAATCCATTGATCCGCTACGGATTTTTCCCCACTCAAATCGATTTCTTCATATTTCATGCCGCCCATGTTCATCAATGCAAATCGTGAAGCATTCCAAATCTTGTTCGCAAAGTTCCATGTCGACTCGACCTTCTCCCAGTGGAAACGTAAGTCCTGTCCTGGAGAAGAACCAGTAGCCAGGAAGTAACGAAGGGAATCAGCGCCGTATTTGTCGATGACATCCATCGGATCGACACCGTTTCCAAGTGACTTACTCATCTTTCTTCCATCTGCATCTCTGACAAGTCCATGGATGAGTACATCCTTAAACGGACGACGGCCGGTGAATTCAAGAGACTGGAAGATCATACGGCTCACCCAGAAACCGATGATGTCATAACCGGTTACGAGGACATCTGTCGGGAAGAAACGTTTATAATCTGCACTTTCTTCATCCGGCCAGCCCATCGTAGAGAACGGCCATAATGCTGATGAAAACCATGTATCCAGTACATCCTCATCTTGAGTCCAGTTTTCTGGATCTTTCGGTTCTTCTTTGCCTACATGAATTTCTCCTGTTTCCTTGTGGTACCAGGCAGGTATGCGATGCCCCCACCAAAGCTGGCGTGAAATACACCAGTCACGTGTGTTTTCCATCCAATGCAGGTAAGGTTTTTCAAAACGGTCCGGGACGAACTGAACAGCGTCTTCCCCTTTCTGCAAATCAATAGAAGCATCGGCTAGAGGTTTCATATCCACGAACCATTGCGTTGAAAGATAAGGCTCGACTACAGCTCCGCTTCTTTCTGAATGACCGACAGAGTGAAGGTGGTCTTCGATTTCAAATAGAACTCCTTCCTCTTGCAGGTCTTTTACAATTTGCTTTCGGCACTCGAAACGGTCCATGCCTTTGTACTTTCCTGCATTTTCGTTCATTGTGCCGTCTTCATTCATGACTAATACACGTTCCAGATTGTGACGATTTCCGATTTCAAAATCATTCGGGTCGTGGGCAGGTGTGATTTTCACAGCACCGGAACCGAACTCCATATCTACATAGTCATCTGCGACAATTTCGATTTCACGGCCGATGATCGGAAGAACGGCTTTTTTGCCTATCAAGTGTTGATATCGCTCATCATCTGGATGTACAGCAATGGCCGTATCACCAAGCATCGTTTCAGGACGTGTCGTAGCGATTTCAATCGTACCTTCCTCATCTTTTAAAGGGTAACGCATATGATAAAAAGCGCCTTGAACATCCTTGTACTCCACTTCAATATCGGATAGAGCCGTCTTCGTTTGAGGGTCCCAGTTGATAATGTACTCTCCACGATAGATCAAGCCCTTTTCATACAACTTGACGAATACTTCTTTGACCGCTTCCGACAACCCTTCATCTAATGTGAAGCGTTCACGTGAATAATCGAGTCCCAATCCAAGCTTCTCCCACTGGGTACGGATGAACTGTGCATATTCTTTTTTCCACTCCCATGACTTTTCCAGGAATTTTTCCCTTCCAAGATCATGGCGGGAAGTACCTGCTTCACGGAGTTTTGCATCCACTTTTGCTTGAGTCGCAATACCAGCATGGTCCATACCAGGCAGCCACAAAACATCGTATCCCTGCATTCTTTTTACACGAGTCAAAATATCCTGAAGTGTTGTATCCCACGCATGCCCTAAGTGTAGTTTCCCTGTTACGTTGGGAGGTGGAATGACAATTGTGTAAGGCTCCTTATTTTCATCCCCTGCAGCTTCAAAAAACTTACCGTCTACCCAATATTGATAACGGTCTTTTTCGATTGAGGAGGGGTCGTATTTCGTTGGCATTGAAAGATCTTCCTGATTCATTGATCTTCCTCCTTCTTTCTGATTATTGTAAAAATAAAAAATCCCTCTCATCCTAAAAAAGGACGAAAGGGATTGATTTCCGTGGTACCACCTTCATTTACAAGATTACTCTTGTACACTCGATTGAAATAACGGCTTCTAACCGGCTTCTCCTACTAATCGTTCAAAGAAGCTGCATAAGGGATGACTTTCCATAAACAATGATCCTGGAAAACTCTCAGCAAATGTTTTCCTCTCTGAAGGTATTATTCATGTACTCTTCCCTATCTGAGCATTTCACGTATGAAGTATATATTACATATTGTATATAGAATCATCAGTTTTAGTCAACTATTTCTTAAAATTCCGCGATTACACAAAAAAAGCTGCAGCAAAGGCTGCAGCACCTACAAAGGAGGCCGTTCAGGTTGAGCCGTATATACCGTTATCGCTTACCTCCCTGGTGTAGACATTGGTTGTATGTGATTGAAAAATCGCTTCTTCCTATACTGATTTTTCAAACTTTGAGGACCATCATCCTTCCAACGACATTGGATATCTTCATTCTGGGATTTGTTATCGGCCTTTTCCTCGCCTTTCGTTATAAGTGGATTTAATTTGGTATATAGACGATTTGGCCCGGGGAAAGGTCTTCTTGATCGGTATTGTACCTCTCCAGTTGTTTGACAGGCAATTCGTATTTTTCAGCAATGGATTCTAGCGTTTCATTATCTTGGACAATATACATTTTCATTTGAGTGAAGGATTCTTCACGGTTAGGAAAAAGGTGCTTGAATATTTGTTTGATTCCATCCATTCCTCCAGGGGCTTCACCTTTTCCTTCCTGTGACTCCTCTTTTGGTAATTCCTCTTGTTCGTAGCTTTGATAAGCACTTTCTACTTCCATATTCTGAGAGAAGTCCTCCTGCGCTTCTGTGACTTCTTCTTGTTTATGTCCAAAAAACTCAGATAAACTCTGCGATTTTTTACTATTCCAACGCCCAGCGGCATCATCCTGGGGCTCTGGATTCTCATACTTCTTCGCCCCAGTGACCGGGGCTTCTCTTTCAGGAAAACTGAATCTCTCTTCTTTATTCTGCTTGAAGTCTACCGGCCCTGCTGTCTTCGTATCATCAAACCCTTTGAAGTTTGATGACTCAGCCTGCTTCTGCTCCACACCGTTAATATTCATTTGTGCCTGGAGACGCAATTGTTGACTTGAAGGTAGTTCGTAATCGAAGCTGTCTATATCGACCAGCACATCATTCAAATTCGACACACGCTCTAAAGGAACAATGATTTCAACAGGGAAGGAATGTGAAAATTCGCATAGACCATCTTGCTGCCTTTGTACGTCATGGATAAATTTCAGTGCCTGCAATTGAGGATGATCTTCATGCCTATCTTCTGAAGACACAGCGACATACTCTCCAACCAAGGCTACTGATCCCTTCAAACAAACTTCATCGCCACGCTCTTCCAGAGTGATATCAGGCTCTAATGAGATTCCTACGAGCTCCTTGACTCCCTGTCCTTCCTTGAACCATAAGGATTCATCTAAATAAAATGAAAACACATTTTGATTTTTATGCAAAATAGGGTCCCCTCCCATAATAGAGTTAAATTCATTCCACTATTACAACCTTATGCAAGAAGGAGACAGAACATACATATTCATACAAGGTTGATTGTCCCACTTCAGAAAAGAACATCTGTTTTTTATTTTACGTGCCGATCAAACTTACATGACCATCTGATCACAAAAGGCAGGGACAGAGAACAAAAAAAGCAGGAGATTTTCATCCCCTGCTTTTTTTAACGCTTATTTAATTTCTGCAAATACTTTTTCAGCCGCGGCAATTGTTTGATCAATATCTTCATCTGTATGCTTCACAGAAAGGAACAGCCCTTCGAATTGAGAAGGCGGCAAGTAAATCCCTTCTTGAATCATCCCTTGATAATAACGGGTGAATAAATCAAGGTCTGATTGGTTGGCTGTTTCAAAATTAATGACAGGCTCATTTGTGAAGAAGAACCCGACCATGGAACCCGCTCGATTGACGGTTAGAGGGATATTGTGTTTTTCTGCTGCTTTCGTATAACCCTCAATCAATCGGTCGACCTTTTGGTTGATAGATTCATACGCTTCTTTCGTCATGGAGGAAATCGTTTCATATCCAGCCGTCATAGCCAGTGGATTCCCGGACAAAGTACCCGCTTGATAAATATCTCCAACTGGAGCTACACGTTCCATGATTTCACGTTTGCCTCCGTATGCACCTACTGGAAGACCTCCTCCAATTACTTTCCCTAAACAAGTCATGTCAGGGGTGACACCGTAGTGACCTTGTGCACTGTGATAACCAACACGGAAACCAGTCATGACCTCATCGAAGATAAGAACCGTACCGTTGTCTTCAGTCAATGTACGAAGCTCTTTGAGAAAACCTTCATTTGGCGGGACGACTCCCATATTACCTGATACCGGCTCCATGATCACTGCAGCTAAATCATCTCCGTATTGTTCAAACACATAGCGGACACTCTCCATATCATTGTATGGGACTGTAATCGTATTTTGAGCAATAGATTCCGGTACCCCCGGAGAATCCGGCAGACCAAGAGTCGCTACACCTGATCCAGCTTTGATCAACAGAGAGTCTCCATGGCCATGATAGTTCCCTTCGAATTTCAATATCTTATCTCTTCCTGTATAACCTCTGGCTACACGTAGAGCACTCATTGTAGCTTCTGTACCTGAATTGACCATGCGAAGCATCTCAATGGACGGTACTCTTTCAATAACCAGCTCAGCAAGTTTATTTTCTATTTCAGTCGGAGTTCCGAAGCTTGTTCCCCGCTCCGTAACAGACTTCAATGCTTCTGTTACATTTTCATCTGCATGGCCAAGGATCAAAGGGCCGTAACTTAAAACATAGTCGATGAACTCATTTCCATCAACATCATACATTTTGGAACCTTTCCCTTTCTCCATAAAGATAGGATCCATTCCTACAGATTTGAATGCACGCACCGGAGAGTTCACGCCTCCAGGCATCAATTGCACGGCTTTTTTATAAGCTTCTGATGAACGATTGAAATTTTTCATAGTCTCGCACCCTTTCCGACAGTTCTTTTATTGGTTTAACCATTTTGCTGCATCTTTAGCAAAATAGGTGATAATCAAGTCTGCACCCGCCCGTTTCATTGCGGTCAACTTTTCAAGGACGATTTCTTGTTCATTGACCCATCCGTTTTGTGCTGCAGCTTTGATCATTGAGTACTCTCCACTCACATTATAGGCGACCAGCGGCAGGTTGAAGCGGTCTTTCACTTCTCTCATGATATCCAAATAAGCAAGAGCCGGTTTAACGATAAGGAAGTCCGCCCCCTCATTGACATCTGACTCAGCCTCACGAATAGCCTCAAGCCGGTTCGCCGGATCCATTTGATAGGCTCTGCGATCTCCGAATTGCGGAGAACTATGAGCTGCATCACGGAACGGTCCATAAAAGGACGAAGCATATTTCACAGCATAAGACATCACCGGGATGTTACTGAATCCTGCTTCATCCAAACCTTGGCGAATAGCAGCGACGAACCCATCCATCATATTGGAAGGGGCAATAATATCCGCTCCTGCTTCTGCTTGAGTCACGGCCGTTTTCGTAATATATTCCAGTGACTCATCATTTTCAATTTCCCCATCTCTGACTACGCCGCAATGGCCATGGTCCGTGTATTGACATAAGCACGTATCAGCAATGACCGTAAGAGAAGGATGTTCTTCCTTTATTTGACGAACTGCTCGTTGAACAATACCTTCCTCATGGAACGCTTGACTTCCGATTTCATCTTTTTCATTTGGGACACCGAAAACGATGACCGAACGGATATTCAAGTGGACCAGTTCATTCATTTCTTCTGTTAAGTAATCTAAGGAGACTTGATGCACGCCCGGCATGGAAGCAACTGGATTCTTATGCCCTTCCCCTTCGACTACGAAGATCGGATAGATTAAATCATCGGTTCTTAAATGAGTCTCTCTTACAAGTGCTCTCATAGAATCTGTGCGACGCAACCGGCGGTGACGCTTGAATTTTATGTCCTGCATTTTATCGTTCTCCTTCTTCCGTGAAATATTGCCTCATCTGCTCTACCATATTCTCGATGGTGTACTGTTCTGGAATATGAACATGTTCGAACCCTGCTTCTTCCGCTTTTCTGGCAGTCGTCGGCCCGATACAGAAACAAGGAACAGAAAGCCCCCTGTTTTCCATACCCTTCACGATTGCCATATATGCTTGGATGGCGGAAGGGCTCGTAAAGGTAAGAGCATCTAATGAGCCTTTCGTTAATGATCGATTGATTTTTTTATTTGCATCTTTCATAAGTAGCGTATCATAGACGGTTATCGATTGAAAAAATACCCCTCGCTCCCGAAAGGCCTCAGGCAGAAGGTCCCGTGAACGGTTCCCTCTAACGTATAATATCTTTCCGACATTTCGTTCCTTTTCGAAAAACTCTTCAATCATCACCTCAGCATTGTATACTGAAGGAATAAAGTCAGCTTCATAACCATATGATTTCAGCATTCGGTTCGTTTTTGAACCGATTATCGCAAAACGAGTATTTTCCGACAGGTCTGAATTATATTGTTGTACCAACTCGAAAAAAAACTTCACGCCATTGGAGCTTGTTATAAAAACCCACTGATATTCGTGAAGTCGTCCCAGAATCTCTTGATTCTCATCCGTATCATTCAGTTGAAAAGAGAGAAGAGGAGTCTCAACAGCTACTCCTCCCTCTCTTTCTATAATTCTAGATAGCACTCTTGCCTGGGATCTGCCTCTGGTTATGAGTACGTGCTTCCCTGCAAGTGGCTTCATTATTGTTCATACTCCTCAATAGCGCGATCTACGATTTCCTGAGCCCCTTGAGCTTTCAAACGATCAGCAGCCATTTTTCCGACTTCGATTGGATCTTTACCACTTACAGTTTCATGTAAGATGGTTTTACCATCAGGAGTTCCTACCAGTGCAGTAAGAACGATTTCGTCCCCTTTACGGTACGCGTAACCTCCGATAGGAACCTGACAGCCTCCATTCAAGTCATGTAAAAACTTCCGTTCAGCCTTCACCGTAGTTTCCGTATATTCATGATTCAACTTCATAAGGAAATCACGAAGTTCAGAGTCATTTTCACGGCATTGGATAGCTAAAGCCCCCTGGCCTACAGCAGGAACACATACTTCCGGCTCCAAATATTCGGTCACAACATCGTCATCCCAGCCCATTCGCTTCAAACCTGCTGCTGCAAGGACGATCGCATCATAGTTTTCTTCTTTCAGTTTACGAAGACGCGTATCGATATTTCCGCGGATCCATTGAATTTCTAAGTCCGGGCGAACCGCTTTGATTTGTGAGCCTCGACGCAGACTGCTCGTCCCGACTACTGCCCCTTCAGGAAGGTCTTTCAAAGCGACATTTCCATTGGAAACGAATGCGTCACGGTGATCTTCTCTGAGCGGGATGGATGCGACAGTCAAACCTTCGGCAACGACAGCCGGCATATCCTTCATACTGTGAACAGCCATATCGATTTCCCCATCGTACATAGCCTGCTCGATTTCTTTGATGAATAACCCTTTACCACCGACTTTAGAAAGAGTGACATCTAAGATCTGGTCACCTTTAGTGGATATTCTCTTAATCTCAAATTCATAAGATGGATCGATCTCCTTCAATTGTTCGATGACCCACTCCGTTTGAGTAATGGCTAGTTTACTCTTTCTTGAACCGATGATGATTTTTCTCACAATTATCCTCCTAGAAATGGAAATTTGATAAGGAACCGAATAAAAAGAAATTGATTAATAGAAATAAAAAAGCTGCAGAATTAAAAAGGGATATAGTTCGACCTTGATAGCCCTTAACTACTCGTAGTAGTAGATAAATGATATAAACGACTAATACTAAAATGGATCCTAACGTTTTTGAGTCATACCAGTAAAAAAGATCAGGAGATACGTACCCCCATGTAATTCCGAGTATGATTGCAATCAATAATAATGGAACCCCGAGGATGACTGACCTGTAGGACAAAGAATCCAGTTTAGTAAGATCTCCCAACCTGAATAACTTCGTATCCCACTTTTTCTTTTTCAGCAATCGGTATTGCAGTAGATACATAATTGAAAAAATGAAGGACAGTGTAAAAAATCCATAGGATATAATCGCTAAACTGATGTGGACCACCAGCATTTCGTTTACAAGTTGGACTCCTTGGTTTTTCAGATCATTCTGGGCACGCGTTGATATGTGAATCAACATGACGAGGAAACCTAATACGTTTGTAAAAAACACTAAAAAATCGACGCGAAACAGACGGTTGATGATCAAAGAGAAGGTAACCAATATCCACGCATAAAAGTATAGGCCGTCATAGACAGTCATGATAGGGAAGTTATCTTCAATCAATACTTGAGTCAATAAAAAAAACGTCTGTAAACCCCAGACCATACTAAGTAACCAGAAGGCTGTTCGGTTTGCCTTCCGGTTAGTCTGTACAAAATCAATAAAGTATCCGATTAAACTAAGTCCATAAAGCAATAATATGAGTTCGTACACCCATTTGAATTCAAACATATGGACGTCCACCCTTATGAATTGACAATCGGGTCGATGACAGGAATAGAGTCGCTCATTTCTTTTTTATGCTTTTTTGAGGCGCGTTCCTTCTCTTCCTGATCTTTGATTTCCTCTTGCACTTGATCTTCAATCCCGAAAATTTGAGTAAATAAACGAAGTGTTTCTTCTGAATCAGGTTGAGCAGCTAATTCTTTCGCTTGTAAAATTGGATCTTTCAACATTTGATTAATGATACTTTTCGTATGCTTATTCAACACTTTCCGTTCACGATCTGAAAGCTCCGGCATTTTACGTTCAATGCTTTTCATCGTTTCTGCTTGAATGGAAAGAGCCTTAGATCTCAGCGCAGAAATGACAGGGACGACGCCGATGGTCTGTAGCCACTGTTTAAATTCCACGATTTCTGCTTCGATCATAATTTCAATTTGTTCTGCCGCTTGCTTTCGGGCAGCTAAATTCGCATCAACGATTCCCTGCAGATCATCAATATCGTATAAAAACACACTTTCAAGCGTTTCCATCGCCGGGTCCAAATCACGCGGAACGGCGATATCTACGAAGAATAATGGTTTCCCTTTACGTTTGCGATGAATCGGCTCCATTCGTTCACGTGTAATCACATACTCAGATGATCCAGTCGAGCTGATGACAATATCTGCATCGGCAAGGACTTCATCCAAGTTTTCCATCGTCAACGCCTGTCCATTGAATTGTTCTGCGACAGTCTGAGCTTTGGTGAATGTCCGGTTGACAACAGAGACTTTTCGTACGCCGGAACCATGCAGGTTCTTCGCTGCCAACTCACCCATTTTCCCTGCGCCTAAGATGACGATATGCTTGTGAACTAAATCGCCGAATATTTTTCTGGCTAACTCGACTGCAGCATAACTGACAGAAACCGCATTTTCTCCAATTTCTGTCTCCTTGTGTGCTTTCTTTGCCATTGTAATGGCTTGTTTGAACAACTGATTAAAGATCGTTCCTGTAGCACCAGCTTCTTGCGCCTGTAGGAAGGCCTGCTTCATCTGTCCAAGGATCTGCGTTTCCCCAAGAACCATTGAATCCAGCCCGGATGTCACTCGAAGCAAGTGTTCAATCGCCCCATCCGTTTCATAAATGGAAAGGAAAGGTGAAAATTCTTCTTTATCAATATCGAACCACGTTGATAAAAATTGTTTAATATAATAACGACCCGTATGCAGCTGGTCGACCACTGCATAGATCTCTGTACGATTACATGTAGAAATAATCACATTTTCCAATACACTTTTCTGTGCATTCAGCTGCTGCATTGCGTCATTTAAATGAGCTTCTGAAAATGTGAGCTTTTCTCGAATTTCCACAGGGGCTGTTTTATAATTGAGACCGACAGCTAGAATGTGCATTGCATCTACCCCCATTAACGTTCCTGACTTAATCATATATTTGTCATTATAACACGAATCTACACTTATATTTTTACCAAAATATGAACAGATTTTGAAATCGTTATGATACGATAGCGTTACATGACTTAAAAACCGAACCTGTTTTTTAAGAGAAGTTAAAATCTTAATCCGTTTGTAATATACCAAAACATGCTACATAGCGCAAGCGAACGACATTTTTCGTCTACGTATCGGGAGTGATTGATCGTGAAAAAACAAAATTCTTTATTGGGGTACCTGTTGTTAGCATTAGGAATTTATTACCTTCTCCAACAAATTCAACTGCCATTCTTGAGTGAATACAGCTCTTGGCCTACTCTACTTATTATTATCGGCCTTGCATTTCTATTCCATAGTTATGTCACAAAAGACTATTCTTTTCTGTTTACCGGAGTCTTAATTCTAGAATTAGGTATTCACTTTTATGCTCGTAAACAGCTGTCCATTTGGCCGGATCATTGGGGTATGTATCTATTATTACCAGGAATTGCATTCTTGATCAGTCATCAAAAAAATAAATCCGGATTGATACCAGGTCTGATCTTAGTCGGCAGTGGACTGTTCGTCATTATTTCCCCCATGTATCTTCCATGGCTGAATGGGATACAGGAAGTTTTCCACTTCCTTGAGAAGTTTTGGCCGCTCGTTCTAATCGTCTATGGAGTTCTGTTAATTAAGAAAAAGTAAAAGTGAACATACAAAAAAGCCGCCAAATATTTCATGGCGGCTTTTACTATTACAATATTGAACTTAAGAAAGCCTGCGTTCTCTCTTCTTGTGGATTCTCAAAAATATCTTTAGGGGCACCAGTTTCAACGATTTTCCCATCATGCATGTAGACGACACGATCAGCGACTTCTCTGGCAAATCCCATTTCATGAGTCACGACAACCATCGTCATCCCTTCTTGAGCCAAGTCCTTCATCGTCTGAAGTACTTCACCTACAAGCTCTGGATCTAAAGCTGAAGTTGGTTCATCGAACAGCATAATTTCAGGCTTCATAGCCAGAGCACGAGCGATTGCGACCCTCTGCTTCTGGCCTCCCGACAATTTGGAAGGATAGTCGTCCGCCTTGCTTCCAAGTCCTACTTTTTCCAGCAGTTCCTTCCCTTCTTTTTTAGCTTGAGCTTTTGGAACGCGCTTAACTTGAGTAGGTGCTTCTATTACATTTTGCAGTACTGTTTTGTGAGGGAATAGATTGAAATGTTGAAATACCATTCCGACTTTTTGACGAAACTCGTTCAGGTTGTCTTTCTTAGGGTTGACTTCTTTTCCTTGAATGAAGATATCCCCATCATTTTTCATTTCCAAGAAGTTCAGGCAGCGAAGCAGTGTACTTTTACCAGAACCACTGGCCCCGATAAGTACGACCACTTCTTTTTCTTCTACTGTAAAGTCTATCCCTTTCAAGACATGCAAATCTCCGAAATATTTATGCAGTTGATTTACTTGAATCATATTGTTACTCACTCTGTTTATCCTCCTCTATTCATCACCAGCAGCCATTTTCTTCTCTATTAAGCCTACTACCATTGTAAGGATGAACACAAGGATCAGGTAGTATACCGCACTGACTAAAAGCCAAGTCATATAGTCAAAAGTATTGGCGCCTTGGGTGGTTGCTACAGCGAAGATTTCAGAAACTCCGATAAAGGCAGCCAGAGACGAGTCTTTCAGGCCTATGATGAACTGGTTACCGAGCGGCGGCAGCGCTCGCCTGAACGCTTGCGGAAGAATGATTCTCCGCATCGTCAAAGAATGACTCATACCAAGAGATCGACCTGCCTCCATCTGCCCCTTTCCGATGGATTGAATCGATCCACGGAAGATTTCTGCTATGTATGCTCCGTTATGAAATGCAAGACCTAGTGACACGGACCAAAATCCACTGATCATCCAAACCTCTGTCAAACCATAATAGAATACGAAGATTTGTACAATCAGAGGGGTTCCTCGAACGATATAGATATAAGCATTTGCAATCCATTCCAGCGGTTTAATGTTCGATAACTTCATTAATGCAAAAAACAGACCGATAAAAATGGCGATGACTATGGAAACCGCTGTAAGGGCTAAAGTTACTTGTGAAGCTTCAATAAACAGCCCTTTACTACTTACCAGCGCATCCCAGAAGTTCGCCCAAAATGAGATAAAATTCAAATACATGGGTATCCACTCCTACTCCTTATTCATATCAAAAAGAGTACGCAATCAGCGCACTCTTTTTGACTTCAGATCTAGTAAAATTAAGATGTTACTCTGGCTTGGAAGTGATATCGTCACCGAAGTATTCTTTACTAATTTCAGCTAGTTTACCATTCTCTCGAAGTGTCTCTAGAGCTGCATTGATGTCCTCTAACAATTTTTCGTTGTCTTTAGCGACGGCAATTGCCTGTTCACTACGCTCAATCATTGCCTTGGCTTCAATTTCCAAGTCTTGACCCTTAGCCTCTTTCCCTGTCAGGAAATCAGTGATGACAGCATCGTGTCTGCCTTTAGCAAGAGATTGTAGAGCAACGACGTCACTGTCATAGGTTTTAATGTTATCTGTCACTTCTTCAGCAAATTTGCTGTAAGTGGATCCCTTGGATACAGCGATCTCTTTTCCTTCCAAATCTTCTAAAGATTCAATATCACTTCCTGGACGAGTGAAGATTTGTGCTCCGGAATAATAATAAGGGGTTGAAAAATCAACTTGTTCCGCTCGTTTTTCAGTGATTGTATGACTGGCTACAGCAGCATCAAAACGCCCAGTCTTTACACCCTCAACAATGGAGGCGAACTTTTGCTTTTGAGGATTCGGTTCCAGTCCAAGCTCTTCGGCTACAGCATTAGCCACATCAATATCAAAGCCGGACATTTCACCGCTTGCGTCCGTCATACTGAAAGGACGGAACTCTCCAGAAGCCGCGAATGTGAATTTCCCTTCTTCAACCAATCCATACTCATTTGAGGCCCCTTCTGTATTGCTTTCATTTGTTTCTTCTTCTGTTGTTTCTCCCCCGCCACAAGCTGACAATAGAAGTGCAGTCAGCAACGCGAACGTAAGAAGCAAAAATTGTTTTTTCATTCCCAGAATCCTTCCCTTCTCTCAGTTGTAAATCATATGTACTATTCGCATATACCCCATTATATCGACCATTAGAAATTTTCCCAAAATTTAAAAATGTACAAAATCAGCTAAAAACCTCTGTGAATATGGTCTGGTTTGTAAATATGCCCAAATGCTTAAGAATGCATGAAATTGCTCTAATATGATCTGATTTTGTATAATAATACAATAAAACACTCTTATAATGAATAAAAAAACCACTCCTGTATAAAGGAGTGGTTTCCTGGTCATAGATTTAAATGGCTGAGCATCGTTCTCCACGCAACGTCTTTGCCCTCTCCTGTTTCAGAGGAAAATGGGATCAAGGAATCTTCCTCTTCCATTTCCAGCACATCATAAATCATATTCAATTGTTTTTTTCGCTGACCTTTTTTAATTTTGTCCAACTTTGTTGCGATGACCATGACCGGAAGGCCGAAGTGCTTCAAGTAATCATACATCAAGCGGTCATCTTCCGTTGGTTTATGGCGGATATCGATGATAAGAGCAGTCGCGCGCAACTGCTCTCGTTCAGCAAAGTATTCCTCCATCATCTCTCCCCATTTGGCACGCTCTTTTTTGGATACTTTCGCATAGCCATAACCCGGAACATCTACAAAGTGAAATTGATCATTAATGATATAGAAGTTAAGGGTTTGTGTTTTTCCTGGCTTGGAAGATGTCCGTGCCAAGTTCTTCCTTTGGATCATTTTGTTTATAAACGAAGATTTGCCTACATTGGAACGCCCCGCTAGAGCAATTTCCGGAATAGGAGCCTTCGGATATTGTTTTTTACTTGCAGCACTGATCACGATATCTGCTGTATTAACTTTCATGTATATCCTCCATTAATGCATGTTTGAGCACTTCATCTAAATGTTTGACAGGAATGAATGTCAGACCTTTTCGGACGCTGTCCGGGATGTCCTCCAGATCCTTTTCATTATCTGCAGGCATGATGATTTTTGATAGGCCCGCTCTATGAGCACTCAATGATTTTTCCTTCAATCCACCGATAGGTAAGACACGTCCACGGAGAGTGATCTCTCCAGTCATGCCTACTTCCTTTCTTACAGGCCGTCCCGTTAACGCAGAAACCAGAGCAGTCGCCATTGTAATCCCCGCAGAAGGCCCATCCTTAGGTGTAGCCCCTTCCGGAACGTGGATGTGAATATCATTCTTCTCCACAAATTCAGGATCAATATTCAACTCTTCAGCTCGAGATCGAATGTAGCTGAAAGCTGCCTGGGCAGACTCCTTCATTACATCTCCAAGTTTTCCTGTTAAAGTCAAGTTCCCCTTACCTGGGTAAATGGACACTTCTATGGATAAGGTGTCTCCACCTGCAGTCGTATAAGCCAACCCTGTAGCAGCACCTACTTGATCTTCCAGTTCAGCCTGCCCATATCGGAACTTCGGACGTCCGAGCAGCTCTTCTAACTGCTTCTCTGTAATGACTACACGTTGTTTGTCCCCTGAAACGATAATTTTGGCAGCTTTACGGCATAAGCTTGCGAGCTCCCGCTCAAGACCACGGACCCCTGCTTCTCTTGTATACCTGCGAATCAACTTAAGAAGCGCTTCTTCACGAAGCTGAATTTGACCTTTGGTCAGGCCGTTCTGCTTAATTTGCTTCGGAAGCAAATGCTCTTTGGCAATGTGCAGCTTTTCAACTTCTGTATAACCGGCAATCGTTATGACTTCCATACGATCACGCAAAGGACCAGGAATGGCGGCCATATTGTTTGCTGTCGCGACGAACATGACTTTTGATAAATCATAATATTCTTCAATGAAGTGGTCGCTGAATGTCCCATTTTGTTCTGGGTCCAGCACTTCAAGCATCGCTGAGGAAGGGTCTCCTCTGAAATCGCTGGCCATTTTATCGATTTCATCCAATAGGAAGACCGGGTTCATAGTCTCTGCCCGTTTCATACCTTGGATGATCCGCCCTGGCATAGCTCCGATATACGTACGTCGGTGGCCTCTTATTTCAGCTTCATCCCGGACACCACCCAATGAAATACGGACGAATTTCCGATTGATTGCCCTGGCAATCGATTTCGCCAAAGAAGTTTTTCCGACCCCGGGTGGTCCTACTAAACAAAGAATAGGCCCTTTAATGGATTGGGTTAACCTCTGCACAGCTATATATTCTAAAACACGATCCTTGACCTTCTCCAAACCGTAATGATCTTCATCCAAAATCGTCTCAGCATGGTTCACATCCAAGTTATCTTCTGTTTCTTCTGACCAAGGAAGTGCTACCAGCCATTCAATATAATTTCTGATAACAGAACTTTCTGCTGAGCTTTGAGGTACCTTTTCATATCTGCCCAGTTCTTTCAAAGCTATCTTTTCGACACGCTCAGGCATGTTGGATTCCTCAATCTTCTCTTTCAACTGAGCTACTTCTCCAGACTTTCCATCTTTATCGCCCAATTCATTCTGGATAGCTTTCATTTGTTCACGCAAATAATACTCTTTTTGTGTCTTCTCCATTGACTTCTTTACGCGCTGACCGATTTTCTGTTCAATTTGAAGAACTTCACGTTCATTGCCTATCAGTTCAATCAATTTTTGAAGCCGGGCTTTTACGTTTTCTGTTTCTAATATTTTCTGTTTATCCTTCAGCTTTACAGGAAGGTGGGAAGTCACCATATCTGCAAGATGACTTGGATCATCAATATCAGACACTGTATTGAATGTTTCTTGGCTGACTTTTTTGGAGACCTTTACGTATTGTTCGAATTGGCTCATCAAAGTTCTCAACAAAGCTTCTTCTTCATTTTTATCGGCATGTTCATCTTCAAGTTTCTGAATGCTTGCCTGATAAAATTCATCGCCTTCATTTAATTCATTGATTGAAGCCCGATACAATCCTTCAACCAGCACACGATTTGTACCGTTTGGAAGCTTCACCATCTGTTTGACCCTGGCTACTGTCCCTACCGTGTACATATCCTCGGAAGAAGGTTCATCGATGTTCACTTCTTTTTGTGACACTAGAAAAATTTCATTATCGTCCATCATCGCTTGTTCAAGTGCATTGACGGACTTTTCCCGACCAACATCAAGGTGCAGAACCATCGATGGGTACACTAACAAACCTCTTAAAGGCAGCAGTGGAATTTGAGTTCTTGATTTATCTGTCATAATGTGCACCTCCGAATTATACAAATACGTAATCTAATCATATATAAAGATTATTGGAAAGTAAACGTAAGTATGTTGTATTATACCAACGCTGAAATCCCTTCACTCCATGGGGGGTCAAGGGCAGTCCAGCAAATGTTATCCATATTATGAGCCTGCTCGCTCACTTTCATCCTAAGTTCATCGAGATGTTTGGGATACTCTCCTGTTCAAATAAATCCACAATAATATATAAGCCGCGCTACGATTAATTGTAGCGCGGCTTCAAGACAAAAGTTAGGTGGGACCTAAAGAAAATCAAGCACTTTCTTTAGGAGATTCTTTATTCTCATCTTCAACCGTACCATCTGTCAGGATAAGTTTCGGGCGGCCATTTTCCGCAACCACGGTATCCTTCGTAATGATACATTTTTCAATATCATCACGTGATGGAAGTTCATACATGACATCAAGCATGATTCCCTCAATGATTGAACGAAGACCACGAGCTCCTGTCTTACGCTCAATGGCTAAACGCGCAATTTCTCTAAGAGCCTCTTCTTCAATTTCCAGCTCGACGTGATCGATTTGGAATAGTTTTTGATACTGTTTGACTAGAGCATTTTTCGGTTTAGTCAAGATTTCTACAAGTGCTTCTTCATCCAACTGCTCCAGACTTCCGATAACCGGAAGACGACCGATGAATTCTGGAATGAGACCATAACTTAACAAGTCTTCAGGTAGAACTTTTGTAAGCAATTCTTTTTTCTCAGAATCATCCGTTGTTTGTTCAGAGCCAAACCCGATCACTTTTTTACCAAGACGGCGTTTGATGATTTGATCGATTCCGTCGAAGGCACCACCGACGATGAACAGTACGTTGGTCGTATCGATTTGGATGAATTCTTGATGAGGATGTTTCCGTCCTCCTTGAGGTGGAACACTCGCTTGAGTACCTTCAAGGATTTTCAGCAAGGCTTGTTGAACACCTTCGCCGGAAACGTCTCGAGTAATCGAAGGATTTTCAGATTTACGTGCAACTTTGTCTATTTCATCGATGTAGATAATTCCTTTTTCTGCTTTTTCCACATCATAATCAGCTGCTTGAATCAGCTTCAGGAGGATGTTTTCAACATCTTCACCTACATAACCTGCTTCCGTCAGCGATGTAGCGTCTGCAATAGCAAAAGGAACATTGAGGATACGTGCCAGTGTCTGGGCAAGCAACGTCTTACCGCTACCTGTAGGTCCAAGCATCAAGATATTACTTTTAGCAAGTTCCACATCATCATTTTTCACTCCAGCGTTAATACGCTTATAGTGGTTATAGACGGCTACAGAGAGGTTCTTTTTCGCTTGATCCTGTCCAATTACATAATCATTTAAAATTTCACGGATCTCTTGAGGTTTTGGCACCTCTTTGAATTCAACCTCTTCTTCATTACCTAATTCTTCTTCTACTATTTCCGTACATAATTCAATACATTCATCACAAATATATACGCCAGGTCCTGCGACAAGTTTACGAACTTGTTCCTGACTTTTACCGCAGAAAGAACACTTCAGTTGTCCTTTTTCATCGTTAAATTTAAACATACGTTTCACCCCTTAATAAAATGACGCAATAGTTGCGACTGAAGTCTTAAGATATGACTTAAACGATTCAGCTTCTTTTGCCCATCATACCAAAATAACCTCAAACAAAAAAGCAATACCTATTAGAGGTGTGCGAAGTCTATTGCACCACCCTAATTATGTAGATATGTGAAAGATAAGTCAAACAAAAGGATATCTTTACTATTGTATGTAAGTGGGAGGATGTACCATTCATGATATCCACGAATTAAGGTACCTATACTCCTTGTTAAACGAAATATAGGAGAAGACAAGGCAGGGAATCCACGCCTTGTCTTCGTTATAAATTATTCAGCTTTGCAGTTTTCAACTAGAACGTCGATGGCTTTACGCACTTTAAGATCTTCTTTGATCATATCTGTGTTGCCGCCAAGCATTTGAGTCAACTGAGCAACGTCTGTTTGATACATGGAAGCCATGTTCTCAAGCTCGCTGTTCACATCTTCATCTGTGACATTCACGTCTTCTGCTTCAGAGATTGCTTCAAGAGTAAGGTTCGTTTTCACGCGCTTACCTGCATCCTCTTTCATTTGTTCACGCAATGCATCTTCGTCCTGACCAGTGAATTGGAAGTACATATCCTTCGTCATTCCCTGCATTTGTAGACGCTGTTCAAATTCTTGTACCATACGATCCAATTCAGTTTGAACCATTGCGTCAGGAATTTCTACTTCAGCATTTTCAGAAGCTTGTTTTACCAACGTATCACGTTTATGGTTTTCAGCTTCTGTTTTCTTCTGCTCTTCTAGACGTTCACGGGTTTTCTTCGTCAACTCATCTAGAGTTTCTACTTCTTCATCTACATCCTTAGCGAACTCATCATCAAGTTCTGGCAGCTCTTTACCTTTGATTTCATGAATTTTCACTTTGAATGTAGCTTCTTTTCCTGCAAGATCCTCAGCGTGGTATTCTTCTGGGAAAGTAACCTGTACATCTGTTTCTTCTCCAGCTTTCTTACCGACTAACTGCTCTTCAAATCCTGGGATAAAGGAACCGGATCCTACTTCAAGGGAGTAGTTGTCTGCTTGTCCACCTTCGAACGCTTCACCATCAACGAATCCTTCGAAGTCCATAACAACTGTATCGCCGTTTTCAACTTCTCCTTCTTCTTTGACTACTAGTTCAGCCTGCTTTTCTTGAAGCTGCTTCAATTCATTTTGTACATCTTCGTCAGTTACTTCAGTGCTCAGCTCTTCTACTTCAAGACCTTTGTAGTCTCCAAGCTTCACTTCTGGCTTAACAGTAACTTCAGCAGTAAAGACTAGGTTTTCACCTTTTTCAAGCTGTTTAACATCCACTTCTGGACGATCGACTGGCTCAATACCTGTTTCTTCAACAGCTTCTGTGTAAGCTTTTGGAAGAATGATATCAAGAGCGTCTTGATAAAGGGATTCTACTCCGAAACGGCTTTCGAATAGTTTACGAGGTACTTTTCCTTTACGGAATCCAGGTACCTGTACCTGTTTAACTACTTTTTTAAAGGCTTGATCAAGTGCTTGGTCGAACTCACTTGCAGGTACTTCTACAGTCAAAGTACCTTGATTGCCTTCTTGTTTTTCCCATTTTGCTGACATAAAAAATTCCCTCCAACATCTATTGTTTCGATTTCGTCAAAGACGATTGTTCATTGATTCTATGACTCTTTTTACATACGAATCTCTTTTGCAACCACTATATTATAACATAATCCCATATGCTTTCAAGAATTGTACTAAACAGTAAAAAATTTAATCATCCCCTACAATCATCAAGTAATGCTGTTCGCACAATTCTATTTCTTCTTTATATCGTTCCACTTCCTCCAGGGCATCGTTTTCTTTATATGGAAGCTGCAGATATTCATGCCCCAGCCGCTTCAATGCTTCCACAATAGCAGGCACTTCATTTTCGTCCGGATATAAAGGGTATCTCACATAGCAATAGTGAGTAAGCAGGCGATTCAACATTTCATACATAGTCGGATTGCTTTGTTCTATTCCGCTCAGCCTCATTTGAATCTGCTTCAAAATATAATCTGAGTGCATCTGATTCAGTTGATCAGGGTGTATTTTGAAAAACTGTCCGAATTTATGTACTGAAACACTCCCCGTAACTTCATAATCTCTCAGCCATTCAATCAATGCAGTTTTGATAATCGGATGGACGGCTTCGCTCTTTAAAGTTTCTGTACACGTTTCTAAAAAAGGTTCAGGAGATTGAGATTTCAGTCGAAGAACAGTGGCCCACTGCCCATTGATATCCCCGGACTCTAACTTCTCCAGAAAATCATTGATCAGTTTGTTTCCCGTTTCCTTTTGATGTTCATCCAACAATTTCCTGCTTACTTCATACATCTGCCAAAGCTGAGTTCTGCTTTGGTGAGGGATGTCTTCCATTTCAAACACTTCATCCAGCAAATCTACAATTTCTTGATAGCGGTTGGATTGGAATAAGATCGTTATGTATATATGTAAATAATGGTAATATTGTTCGACCTCTTCTTTCATTTTTTGACGGCATAACTCTTCTGCCTCATCAAATTGGCCAAGCTCAATCCAGCTCATCAACAAGCCGGTAACTACATCTTGATTAGCTACACCATACTCCAACAAAGGTTCAAAAGATTTTACAGCATCCTCATACCTTTTTTCTTTCCATGCTTGTAAACCTTTCTTTTCCAGACTTGACTTCAATTTTGGGAACATGACGATGTTCCCTTCATTATTTTCCATAAGACACCCTTCCTAATAACAGATTTTTTCTTTAGTGTATCCTGAGAGGAATAAAACATACTTTTTATTTTAATAACGGCTAATTATTCTTATATTGAAGGATATTGATTCAGTGTAACACGAGAACAAGAATAAATAGTGTATTTTGATTTACTGAATAAATCCAATGACAGAAAACCCGACATCAAGTCAATAGTCGACACCTTCCAGCACTTGATTTATAAACTTTTTTGATGCTTCCACCATAAAATTCAAAGTTAGGTATAAAGACTCATGAAGACCTGGTTTTTTTTGTTAAAATAAGTAAAGTGTATTGAAGAGATATGGAAGAAAATATAAGGAGTTGTGTTACCTTGTCAATGCTTGATGATCAAACATTAGTGGAAACTTACCTTGAGTCATTGAAGCTGCAGTTAGATGATGATTTTGTAAATTTAATCAGCCGTGAAATCGATAAGCGCTCTATCGAAATTCCTGAACATTAATTGCTTTTACATACATGAATCCTACATCAAGTCATGGGCTTAAACGAAAACGTTTAGATAAAGCATGGGAAAAGCAGACTTTCTTTTCGAAAGTCTGCTTTTTTTTATTGATTATTTGTTTGATTAGGATTCTGAGAAAATTGATTTTGACCAGACATATTTGCTATACCCGGCAGCACATTTTGCAGCTGCCCACCTTGACCTGTCATCATACTATAAGTCGCGGCACCAATACCTATGGACGCAATTATTGGAATCCATTGAACATTTCCAGTCTTCATCATCATTCTTCACTCCCTATTCTTTTCGGTCCTAAGACCACTCCTATTTTATGGATGAATGAGGAGTTTATCCTTGTTTACTTTTTCCATTGAAAAATCAGTTATCCTTGGAAGATAATTTGAGAAATATTTTCACCAACAAAACGATTGGCCAGAAGATCAACAGTCCAAGCATATAAAACATATAGACAGCCTGCTCTTCTTTAGTTTCAAGTGAAGGTTCCTTTTTAAACATGATCCAGATAAATCCAACCAACAGATAAAAAAAGACCATTGAAAACACTCCTTATACAATTAACGTATGAATGTTTTCAGGTTTTGGTTGAATGTATTTTGAATTTTGTCGACCACTCACCCATTCGGAAGCTTTCCTAATAGGATGAATAACTTTCTTTACTTTTAACATCAAAACAAAAAACTCTGTTAAAGACTGGTGTTGATATTCTCTGTTTTCTAAAACTGTATGAACAGAAATGAATTCAAACCTCCTATGAAATGCAGGGTGGTCGGGGAAGGGTCCGCTTTCCTGCGGGGGAACCGGCAAGCTTCCTCGGGCTAAAGCCCTGTGGGATCTCGCCTGTTTCCTTCTCCCGCGGGAGTCTCCCCCTTCTCCGACCACCCTTGCGATGATTATCTCTTGAGATCATCTTTTTTACTAAAAGTGTGAAGACCCAAAAAATACGACATTCCATTTAGGTGACTCTCATTTGTAAATTAAACCTTTTAAATGAAATTTAAGTATGGTTAAAGTACCTATACATTTACAAAGGCTCAAAACGAATAAATCAACACTAATCTTTAACAGAGCCAAAAAAAGAGCATTTACAATTGAATGTAAATGCTCTTTCTTCTCAGCGTCCCAGGAGAGATTCGAACTCCCGACCCACAGCTTAGAAGGCTGTTGGAGGTAGTACGATCCCTTATAATTAAATGCGAGGGAAGCCTTATAAATCAACATTGTTTAACGTGCTATGTAATTGTTTAGGATTCAACTGGGGCATAAATAATGAAATCCTGCCCCATATATATTGAAGCAAACAGATGTTTGAAACAGTCTGCTTGCTCCATTCACCATTATTATAGATAGACATGATATTTCTTTCACAAATGAACAACATCAATATCTCCATATTTTCCTTTCTTTTTCATTAGATCAATACTTATACGTTTAACTTCTTCAAATGAAAAACCTAAATCATTCGAGAATTTTATAACGCTATTTGAGTAAGTTCATTTCTTTCTGTTTTTTCAATAACATATTTAAGCACTTTCTCTTCATTCTCACTAAAGTGGTTGTTCTGACTCAGCACTTCAAGCAAGGTGACGTCATTTACTCCCCTCTTTAACACTTCACTGGGGCTGAATTAAGGAATAATTTGTACCTCCCCTGATTAAGGGTTTCTCCCCTTTCTTTCAGCTCTTTTTTAACTTCAAATGTTCCAATATTAGGAAATTGAACTTTATTGCCATTTGAGAGCTCACTAGTCAAAGTATCAGGAATACTATCTAAAGCTTTTTTTGTACTCAGCTTTTGTAATGGTCTTTTACTTGTAACCTGATTTACTATATCTGTTTTATTCATGTTGGATCTTCCTTTGCTTAGAGTTTTGTATGATCATTTAAGTGCGAGGATACTTTTCGAATTCTTGTGGAATAATTAGGTTGATCAATAATAATCCCTTCGATTTGTAAATCACGTATCCAATTTATTAAGTTGGATAAAAACTCCTTTACATCTTTTCTGTACGGGGCAGGATGGTCTATTAGTGCAGAATGTAATTGTTTGGTTAGTCTGCCAAAATATATCTCATCGTCAAATGAGTTGAGGAACCATCTGAAAACTTTTGTTTTTACAAACTGCCTCCTTAGTAAATCTACATCACCAACGTCTCTGCTCGTAATTCCTAGTAATGAGCAGTCACTGCTAAACATATCAAACGGTGTATTGCTAAAAAACATTTCAGAACACCACAACTCCTCAACATTTGTTAGGTTATTATGTTTATCTATGATCTCCTTGTTCCACTTTAAAGGTGCACTTGCTTTGTCTGAATCAATTAATTTTTCAAGTTGGTCTCGCATCTCCGAGGATAATCCACTGTCCATTCTCAAAGAATTATCAAATAACGAATTCACTTTACTGATTTGAGTTTCATCCAAATCACCTAAGACTACACTCTCAATGTTTGGGTTATTGGATAATCCTAGCCCAGACAAGGTTACATTTGCGCTCCCCAACATAAATTGTGACTTATCGAAGATTAGGATCTTGGAGTGAAGATCGAAATTAATGAACAACTCCCAGTTATTTTCCATGCAGTAATTAACCAATTCAAAATCACTACTACCCGAAACAACGTCATCCATTCTAAATCGGACCAATAGTCTCTTTTTTCTTGGGTGATGCACTAAATTTTCATCAATCACCTTTAGCGCATCGACCTTTACATAAGCAGAAACAACAACTAAATCATCTAAAGTATTTTTCAAATTCTTTTTTAATGTGCTTAAGAATTCTTTTGAGTGGAGGATAAAACTCATACCTATTAACCTTCTCTTTCTCTCATGAAGTTCTTAGCTACTATCCCCCATTCTCTTCTAATAGCTTGAATCATATCTTTTCTTTGACCATCTGGAGCTTCATCTTCGTGTCTTGCCCATGCAGCCAATAACAATTTCAAACCTGTCGAAGCTTTCGCTAAACGTTCTCTTAACTTCTCGACACTTTCTGTCTCATCTCCATTATCTAGTAACACTTCCACCAAATTACTATATGCAGGGTGCTCCTTGTTAATTGCAATGTTAATAGCACCACCACATGGGCGGACTGTGAAGAAAGCATCACTCTCAAAAGGAAACTCAGTAAAGGAATACTTAAGATTATGCTTAACAGTAAATTGCGCAACTTCTTTCGCAGTACTTTCATCTAAGCCTTGACTTGTTAAACCTTCTTCAATGTCCTGTTCTCTGCGATCAGGAGGATTTATTTCATCTGCATCACTAGCCCCTGAATATCCATTGTCTTTTCTTTTATTTGTGAAGTCAGTTGCCTTTTTCTCAGGACCATTATCAGGATCTTCATATCTTTTCTTTCTAGTCCCTTTGTTCTGCATGTTAACGTACTTTCTCATCTGTTTTATTTTCTTATTGATAAAATCACAAACTACGATAAGAGGCGCTCTAGGATCCCCTTCTTCTTCGTATTCAGCTTGAATTTCTCTTATGCTCTTATTATTTTTTTGCATTTTTTCGATATCTTCTATGATACTTAAGATATCAGAGAAATTCCTAGCAGTTTGCTTATTGTTGGTTACCCCCATAAGCTCATCTAAAGAAGGCGGAAAATCAACCTCCACCCCCCACCATCTCTCAGTCGGATCATATTTTAAAACCAATGTATTGTCTAATTCTAGTTCTCGACCTGCTCTAACAATGGAAATACCAACATTACTCGCTGCGTGTTTCCCATGGGGCTTATTACCTGCATTCCCAGTTCTAGCCTCATCCTTAGCAAGAGAAAGTCTTATAGTCATCTCATGCTCTTCACCATCCGCTTCTATGGTGAATTTCTTTTCATAATTTTCTATACCGCCATAAGGTAAAAACATTGCATCTTCATTAAAAGGTTCAGAGCAACTAGTGTTTTCCATTAGATAAAGTGGATCATTAGGCAATGTATACTTCTCGAAAGACGACATAGATGGATTGTAATATTCGAAAACCTTGAGGTTTATCTTTACAGAATTATCATAGATAAATTTCCGATACATTCTACCGATAAGTAACTCTGAGTGAGAAACCAATGTTTCTCCTCTAGTCCACATCAAGCGATCTAATTTAGACCAAACAACTAAAGTTCCGGAATCAGCAAAAACGCTACCAGCTTCTAGCCATTCTTCGGGAATCGGTTTATTAACTGGTGAAGGCATATCTCCTACTTTATGCTTTCTTACATCATCAATGTCTAAAGTAACAGCTTGAGCATTTTCAATTCCATTTTGCCAGCTCCATACATCTACTCGCTTTCCTTGAGAAATTGAAGAAGCCGGTAGTCCCATTCCAAATCTACCCATTCCAGTTCTTTCGGATTTCTTAAGCCTTGTGCCGTTACCAAATTGCAACGCTTTAGCTAAGACGTCTGAGTCCATTCCACTTCCATTATCCAGTATTGCAATTTCTTTGAGACGCTTCCCTGTTCGTGTTTTCATTTGAACTTCTTCTTCAGCACAAAGTAACTCTACGTTAGAAGCTCCCGCTTGAATTGAATTGTCTATAAGCTCCGCTACTGCATAAGCAGTATTTCTGTAACCATTATCCCTCATAGCTTCTATAGCTAGATGGGCTGGAACAAAGGAATTGTTTTTTGTAGTTTCAGTGTTCATTGCCATACATCCTCCCAATTAATAAATGATTCAGCAACAGACCTAAACCCAGGAAGTCCTCGGTCGACAACTGTTACGATTTCAGCCTCTTTATTTCCTCCTGCTCTTTCTCCTCTTATCGCCCTTCCTACCATTTGGCTGTATAAAACTAAGGAAAATGTTGGACGTGCAATTATTGCTGCACTTGTTTGAGGGGCATCAAATCCTGTGGTCAAGACTCCATAATTACATAGGATTTTGACCTCATCCTTGTCGTTTCTGAAATCCTCTATAACGGTTTTTCTTTTATGGGGATTCGTACTTCCGGTTAAAGAGTATGAAGTGACCCCCATTCTGCTTAACACAAAGGCAATACTTTCAGAGGATTCCACAGAAGGTGCAAAAAGTATGATTCTTTTATGCCTTTTAGATAATCTAATTGCTTCGTAGATAACTTTAATATTTCTGTCTTCATCATCCCCAAGGTGGTTCAATACACTTTTAGGAAATTCTTTCAAGTTGTCGAAATCAACATCATTGAACGAAGCGCCATCATACATCATTTGAGTATAATTAACACTGGCTAGATAACCTTCATCGATCAGATAGTCGACGGGATTTTCGTAACCATCCACTTCTAATATTACTTTCTTCTTAGAGAAAAAATTCGCCAACTTCTGATCAGCTTCTACGTCATCATAAGTCCTTCCAGGTGTAGCGCTTAAACCTAATAACTTCTTATTGTGATCATGATCAAACATGAAATCTAATACAAATTTATAAGTTGACGCTATAGCTTGGTGGGCTTCGTCTACAACAACGAAAGAAACTCTATTTGCTAATGAAGCCATGAACTGATGGCCATTTTCCTTCTTAGCTGCAGAAGTTAGCTTAGGAAAACCGGCCACTACAAGTCCTTCTTCCAACTTAGAAGGGTTCAAGGACCTATTCCCCCAATATTTATGTACATTAATCTGCCTGTTACCAAGAAAGCTCCAGGCTTTCTCGAATTCTTCAGCCGCCTGCTCACATAACTCTTCAGTAGCTGCGAGCCAAATAACAACGGTCGGTTCATGCTTTCTAAAGTGATCGGCAATGATATTCATAGCTGTTCTTGTTTTTCCAGAACCTGTAGGCATATGAAGCAATGTTTTCTTGGGTGAGACACTCAGTAGATCCTCCACATTTCTTGAAGCAACCCTTTGGTGTTTAAATAAGGGGTAATGACCTTGAGTTTGTAATTTATCCTGATTAACTTCCTTTACTTCTAAGTCAGGTGGTGCCATATCAAAAAACGTGAACAATTCTCTTTCATCATTAGATCCTCTAGCAAACTTCTTCTTCTTTATTTTTTCGTATCCATTAATTAAAGAAGATTCAGACACATTAATACCTAAAACAGTTCCTAAGAATTTAACTTCCTCTGGTTTCAACAGATCAATTATTGTATTACGCAACGATTGATCTAGTAATAACAAATTTTTACCTTCTATCTCTAGAACCATTTTCTTAAGAGCATTATTATACTGGTATTTTTCATCTACTAACCGCAGTATCTTTATCGTTTGAGTACCAATAATCTCTTGAACAGTGATCTCATCAGCTCTAGAAAGGACTTTTTCAATGTTAAGCATCTAACCAACCTCTTCCTACTGTCCCAAACTTTGGGTCTATTGTAACAAAATAGTACTACAATCGTAATAGCTTTTAACATATTTTATTGTTTTTGCTATAATTTGTTTATTAATATTAGACTATTACAATCGATAAGAATAAGAACCCAAGAGTAATTTCGACATGATATTAAAATTATTTAGACTCACATGAAGATATTTGAATGGATTCTCGAAACCTTTGGACTGAAACAATTATTAATGCACTAAAAAAACTTAGTAGTGAAGGAACTCTCAAAGAGATATACAGAGAAATCGAAAATAGCATCTTAGTAAATCTTTGAGGTTACACAGATTGGAAAGCTCAAATAAGAAAAAACATTTATCTACACTCTAGTGATTGCTATATTTTCACTGGTTCTCCAGGCGACAAAAGTGATTTATTCTATGCACTAAATGGTAAAGGCAATGGGAAGTGGGGGTTAAGACCGTATTTAGCACCCAGCTCGATCTATCCTTTAATTTTAGAAGAATCTATAGACGAAAAAATATACTTGACGAATTTGGCGGAAATAGGTAACGAGGGATTTCTGCATCAAAAGATCACCCAATGATTTTCATCTTTACAGGAAGTCAGGAAAAGATTTTGGCTAAGAGGACGGGTGGCAAGATAATATCACTTATTTCTACACCGGTGAAGGAAAGGTCGGAGGCCAAGCATTTAAAGAAGAGAACAAAAGATTAAGAGACCATATTGAAGATGAGAAAGATGTTTTTTTGAGAAAACACTTCCCTCTGGAAAATACGAATTTCTGGGGCACTTAACCTGTATTGGCTACCAAATTAGTCGTAGTCTCGACAAAAAAATGAGAGAGATCATTGTCTTTGAATTCGAAAGAACTCAGAGTGCGACTGTTGATCAACCAAACGATATTTAGTTAGAGCCCACCCTCGAGCTTGATGAGTTATTTAAGATAGCTACTCAAAATAATACGAAAGCAACTACACATCAAGAACGTAAAGTTATCGTAAGGCAAAGGTCAGAAGCTATAAAGACTTATCTATTAGTTCGCTCACAGGGAGTGTGTGAAGCTGGTCTAGAACCTGCACCTTTTCTTACTGTAAATGACAAACCATTTTTAGAGGCTCATCATATCAACAGGTTATCTGATGGTGGGCCAGATCACCCTCATACTGTTGCTCGTATATGCCCCAATTGCATAGGATAGCACATTATGGTAAAGGCCATTTTCTGGATTGCTTTCGTTACAGGGGGCCGAGAAGGTGAGCTTGTAGCGCTGGAAGAAAAACATATATTGGAGGATAAAAGTGACATAAATTTTGAACAATCGCTCTCCTAACTGACAAATGGATTATTGATCACAAAAGAAATCAAAAAAGGCATGGAGGAAACTGCATCTATATCGAAGGAATTGTTGGGCATGGTCACCAAAATTAAAAGTAGAAGGAAGAAAGAGTTCCTTGGAACTCTCGACCGTCAGTATGATTCTAAGCGTATATTTCTATTTGCTGATGAATTAGGTAAGCCAATTAAACCGGATAGTGTAAGCCAGTGGTGGACAAGGTTTAGGGTGCGTCACAAGATTGAAGGCATTAATTTTCATGATTTAAGACATTATTCTGTAACGTACTTAATTCAACAGAATGTTCCCACTAAATCGATTAGTTCCCGAGTGAGTCATAAAAAATTGGTACAATTAAGGATATCTATGAGCATCACATAGAGGAAGTTGATCAATTGGCAGCTAAGTACTTCAGTGTTTTCTTCAAAAATTAATAAGTCCTAAATCGATCCCCCTTGAGTAAAATCAAGGGGGATCGGCATTTATTTAAGCTGCATTTGATATTTCATGAGCTCATGTTCTACAACCATATATAATGTGAACCAATGAGAAAAATCTTTCCCAACCGCACTTGGATTATTTGCAATACTCCTCAACTTTTCTCCAGTAAGGTTAAAGAGCTTATCTATAACACTGTTCATAAAATTATAAGGATTGACCACCCAATAATATTTGCCATTTCTTTCAGCTAAAAGTGCCCTGAAAGAAGCTACTATGGGATAAATTAAGCCATCAGGTACGTCGTAGGAAATGTATTCATCTTCATTAGAGTACTTAACTCGGTGTAGTGTCTTATCATCACTAGATGCAAAACTAAGGTTTAGATAGTTTGCACGTTTTTTTCCTTCACCACCGTACTCGTTATAATACTCTTTAAAATTGGATTCAATTAGAGAGTGAATCTTAAAGAAATCGCTCATTACAGGAATCATTTTATAATATGGGTTTTCGCTTGCATTCTTGCAATGATTATAATTATCGAGGTAGTAGTTGATGGTATTTCCAACTCCAGTATAGGTAGTCGTTGGATGAGTAGTATTGTCATACTTATCAATATTGAACAAGTTTAACATACCTGTAATGTGTCTAACTGGAATATTTTTATCTTTATTTACCTTTTCCTCAAATTGCTTGAATGTTACTCTCTCTAAAAATGATTCATTGTTTAATCCTTCTTTAATAATGTCGAACTTATCTTCTAGCTCTGCAATTGTAAACTGTTCTACCTTAGCAGCAGTATTTCTTGCATGGGTTACTTCCACAAAGTTGTTCTTGTTAAGTCCCGTAATAAGCTCAACTTTTACGAATTTCTCTTTAGCATGTTCGTGGTCCATTTCATTCAAGAGAATCTTTAAAGTATGTCCACCATCAATATTCCCGTGATATTTAGGATCGTCTAAATAGAACGTTACCATTCCGGTTCTATTGTCATAGTTCACTTTAAAAACTGAAACAGTTATTCCTTTGTTGAGGATGTGAAACAAACTATGGTTTGGAGACCTTACCGAATTGCGAATGTCTTGCGAAACAGAACTGCCAAGATGTTGTTCACGTGGGTTCGTATCCATAGGTAAATTTGCAAATTTATGAATATGCTTTACCTGAAGATAAAACTCGTAAACTTGAACATCACTATCAATACCTTGTTCTACAGGGTTAGGCATTCTTCGTAAAGATTCACCTGGAACGCTAAATTCGTCTGCAATTATAACTTCCAAATTTCTCTACACCTTTCAAATTAAATTACAATTGGAATACCACAAGTAGTTCCATTGCAATTTAAAATGATACTGTTATTTCGCTATTCACTCAACGACCAATTTTTTCCCTGACCATATCAACTATTACTGATTAAAATCCTGCCTCATTGCTGCCTCAAACTAGGTATCTAATAGACTGCATACAAAATTCAGGTATTAGAAAAAACGCTGAATCCTATGCTACAGAAAGGATTCAGCGTTTAAATGTTAGCGTCCCAGGAGAGATTCGAACTCCCGACCCACAGCTTAGAAGGCTGTTGCTCTATCCAGCTGAGCTACTGGGACAAAAAGAATTATGTATGGAGCGGGTGAAGGGAATCGAACCCTCGTCATCAGCTTGGAAGGCTGAGGTTTTACCATTAAACTACACCCGCATTTATTCATTTATTTTTTGTGTCCTTTTGAAGCGGACAAGAATTATTATAGTATCATATTCCAAATAAGTCAATAGGTTTGCAGCAAAGAATTATTCCTTTGCTGCAATTGATGTCGTCATCTGCAAATCAGACATCGGTTTCCCGTTGACATGGAAATATTGTAAGTGCATGTCTTGTTCATCGCTCCATTCAAGAATAGCATAAGTGGGCTCTTCTCTATCCCTTGGCAGGCGGGAACTTCCAGGGTTTATGAAAAGTTTTCCACTCACCTTTTCAGCTCCTACGATATGGGAGTGCCCAAAACATGCGATTTGAGCCCCTACTTCCTCCGCTCGATAAGACAGAGGCATTAAAGTGGATTTGACTTGATGAAGGTGCCCGTGAACGACTAAAAACGTGACCCCTCCTACATTGAAGACTTGCTCATTTTCCATACCTGGTTCAAAGTCACAGTTCCCCTTGGCATAATAAAACCCTGCCAACTCCTCTGACTCCAAGGGCAATTCGGAATCACCACAATGGATCATAGCATCCACTTCATGTTCATGCCGCTTTTTAATATCAAGGACTTCCTCTTTCAGTCCATGACTATCACTCATAATTAAAACTTTGGGCAAGATTGTTCACCTCTTTTATTATGATTGATTTTTCAACCACTCTTCCAATTGAAGAATCGCGTGATGGCGATGACTGATTGAGTTTTTCTCTTCTGACGTGTGTTCTGCCATCGTCCGTTCAGAAGATTCAGGAATAAAAATTGGATCATATCCGAATCCGTGTTGACCTTGAGGCTCAACAGCTATGCTGCCTTCACAATAGCCTTCTTTGACAAAAGTTTCAAACCCAGGACGAGCTACTGCTATTGCACAAACGAAACGAGCCGTACGTTCATTGACTGGCACGTCTTCCAGTTTTTTTATCACTTTTTCAAGATTCTTTTGGTCATTCTTTTCTTCTCCGGCATAGCGTGCAGAATAAACTCCCGGCTCTCCTCCTAACGCATCAACGACTAAACCGGAATCGTCAGCAATTACAGGGGTGTTGTAAGCTTCTGAGATCGCTTCTGCTTTAATCGTCGCATTTTCTGCAAAGGTTGTGCCGGTTTCCTCTATATCCTCAATAGGTTCATCAAAGTCCAACAAAGACTTCACGGCTATTCCATACTCAGAAAATAACTGACGGAACTCTCTTACTTTTCCTTCATTCTTTGTAGCAACGATTAATTCCTTCATGACTTATCATTCACTGCGGAAGTTTGTTTTCCTCTAATTACATCCGCCCACTCGCCGATGGCGTTTTCCTGGTGTTGAATCAATTGATCGACACCTTCTTGTGCCAAGCTCAGCATTTTTTGTAATTGAGGCATAGAGAACGTCGCTTCTTCTCCTGTTCCCTGCAACTCAACAAATTCACCCTGACCTGTCATGACCACATTCATATCGACATGAGCTTTGCTGTCTTCTTCATAGCATAAATCCAGGATTTCACTTCCATCCGGTAAAACGCCTACAGATATAGCTGTCAAGAAGTCATTGACGGGCATTTTTTTCAATGTGCCGTTTTTCACCAGCTTACCAAAAGCTAAAACGACTGCTACAAACGCACCTGTAATTGAAGCTGTACGCGTGCCTCCATCAGCCTGGATGACATCACAATCCACCCATAATGTCCGTTCTCCAATTTGGTCGAGGTCTACAACAGCACGAAGTGCACGGCCAATAAGCCTTTGAATCTCCATCGTACGACCTGACACTTTTCCTTTTGAGGATTCTCTAATGTTTCTCTGCTCAGTAGCACGTGGCAGCATGGCATACTCTGCTGTTATCCAGCCTTTCCCCTGCCCTCTCAAGAAAGGAGGTACCCGGTCTTCTACACTTGCGTTACAAATCACTTTTGTATCACCAAAACTGATAAGGACCGATCCTTCAGGATGTTTGACATAATCTGTTTCAATCGTCACTTCTCTTAGTTCGTTTATATTTCTATGATCTTTTCTCAACGAAAACGACCTCCTTCTGCTTCACCATTATCCTAGCCCATCTTAACACAATTTATATATCCTCGGTAGTTGAAACAAAAACCCAGGCACTTCAGATAATGACTTTAACGAACCAAAAAAAGCATTCCTTACATACTTGTAAGGAATGCTTATCTTATTTCATCTTACATACTTTCTGCTGGTGTCAGGTCTCCTCGGCTGACCGGTTCCACGATAGGTTCCCCTGATTCACTCATCACAAGTTCGGAACCGTCCACTTTAACTTCAATAGAATCGACATCTTCAAGCTCTGTAAGGCTCATGACCAAACTTGATAAAGCAGCGTCCGATAATGATGGAAGGTCCTGTCCTGTCAACAACGCCTCGTTAAACGACAGCGATAAAATGCCGTTTTGAACATTCGCGTCCAAAACCTCAGCCCCTTCATTAAAAGGGTGCAAGAGTGCCGATCCAATTTCAGGACCGTTCAACAATGCCTGCACCACTGTGGAGTAAACATCCTCACCTTTTTTCACTCTTGTTGTCACTGGTACATGATAGACCTCTTTTCCATTTTGCGAAGGAAAGTATACAGTAACAGCCTGGCTGTTGATCACATCTGTATGATCACCCACATGGATGTTGATTCCATCTGAACGGGATACACCATTCGTAATCGGCGTTCCACCAACTGGCATCACATCCTGCTCATGTCCATTGATCCACAATTTGATCCTCTTGACATTATCGAATTGAGTCAACGTATAGGTCATGGCTTGAAGGATTTTCTGTTCATCTTTAGCATCGTAATTTTTGAATTCCTGTGATACATCGACCACTAGAGTTCCGTCTGCTTCCGGGTTCAAACCTAAGATTTGAGTTCCAGCTGGTAAAACAGCTTGAAAACCGTTTGGAAGCAATTCAGTGACCGGTCCATCCTTGACCATGTATTCCAACGACTGCTTCGCTACTTCTGCAGACGCCGGAAGCTCTATGGTCCTTGGAACAATCATCCCATGTCGATCCATTAAGTAAATCTCTCTTTGAACCGTTGAAGACTCTTTTGGCTGCTCTGAATCCCCGCTGCTTTCCCCCTCACCTTCAGGAGCTGGTTCATCTTTATTCGGGTCCACTTCTGTGGTCACGTCTTCATGAGGTGTATCCATTTTTTCTAACGCCTGCTCACCTTCAAATAAGCAGCCGGATAATACCATGGCCAAAAAGATGAATAAAGCAAAAACAAAAGGCTTAACCCAGTATTTTTTCATACGATTACCCCCTGACATAGATTGTACTACCATGTATACGAGCTATCAGGAGGAATAGACCAAGGGTTTTTAATCCGCATTCTCGCCGACCTTTTACTGGACGCCTTGTACTCAAAAGATAACTTAGGAAGACTTTCAAGTTGTAAAAGGATTTGAAAAAACGCTCTGATTAAAATCAGAGCGTTTCACCTTGCTTATTCAATTGAGAAGTTCTGTTTATGATAATCAAATAGCAGAGCTTTGAACATGGTCCAATCTGATCCTTTTTAATACTTGCACAGGTTGGTCAAACCAACTGTTTGCTACGCTTCTGAATTTTTCCATGTTACCCGTCGTGTAAAATTCATGAACCGGATCTTCCTCACTTTGATTCAATAAGCCCTGATAGGATAAAATCAAGCTTGCTTCACGTGCAGTTTCTTCACCTGAACTGATGACTTGAATGTGATTCCCCATCTCATTTTGAACCAACCCTTTTATCAAGGGATAGTGGGTGCATCCTAAAATCAATGTATCGATATGATTCATATTTTTGAGGGGCTGTAATGTTCTCGCTACAATCCCTTCTGCTTCAGGCCCGGATAACATTCCATCCTCAACCATCGGAACGAATGGAGGGCATGCCAAATCATTAATGCGGATATTCTCATCTATCGATTGCAAAGCCCTTGGATAAGCTTTACTTTGGATGGTCCCTTCCGTTCCTATGACACCTATCCTCTTATTTTGACTGACTTTGATGGCAGCTCTAGCTCCTGGTTCAATGACGCCTATGACAGGGATATCAAGGTTTTCCTGAAGCTCCTGCAACGTATACGCAGTGGCTGTATTACAAGCGACAATGAGCATTTTGATATTTTTCCTCAATAGATAATTGACCATCTGCCATGTAAAGGCACGCACTTCTTGTTCTGATCTGGGTCCATAAGGGCACCGCTGAGTATCACCCAGATACAAAAAAGCTTCTTTTGGTAATTGACGCATCAATTCTCTTGCAACAGTCAGTCCGCCTACCCCTGAATCTATGACTCCTATCGGTCGTTTCACAATACATCCCTCATTTAATCTCGATTGCTTTCTTCTTGGCCGACATGCATCATTTTCCCATGAAGCTTACGCAGCATAAGTTTTAATGTTTCTACGTCTTCATCAGGAAAGTCTTCCAAAACACCTTCTAAATAATTCTGCCGTTTCTGTATGACTTCGTGTATGATTTCTTCACCCTTGGATAATACATGAATCCGAACTACTCTACGGTCATTTGGATCCCTGACTCTTTCGACGAGTCCGTTGTTTTCCATCCGATCAACTAAATCAGTGGTCGTACTGCAGGCGAGGTGTATACATTTTGATAATTCTCCAATGGTCATATCGCCTTTTTCCAACAACCATTGTAAAGCGACAAACTGCGGTGCGGTAATAGGATAATGATTTAAGATGACTCGTCCTCTTTGTTTAATGATGCCGGATATGTATCTTAATTCTTTTTCCACATCTGCAATCATTGAAGTTTCATTTGCTCCATTCACATCTAGCACTCCTAATGAATCCATACTATGTAAAGCCCATTTTCAACTCTCAACAGAAAAATATCAAGGAAAACGATGTCATTTGAATAAAAACCTTTCAGGTATTGAATCGTACAATACCTGAAAGGAGCTTTCTGATACTAAACGACTCCACCTTAGTAGTAGGTAGGGAGACTATAATTCCAGCTCTCCCATACGCAGCAGTTCTACAACTGCTTGTGAACGTCCTTTCACACCCAGCTTCTGCATGGCGTTTGAAATGTGATTCCTCACCGTTTTCTCAGAAATGAAAAGCTCTTTGGCAATCTCTTTCGTCGTTTTATCCTGCACCAGAAGCTCGAAAACTTCCCGCTCCCGCTTGGTAAGAATCTGTGTAGGCCGATAACCGTCCTCCTTCACAAGCGTACCCCTCCTTGTTATCCTGAGCATGTTTGAGGGGGATTATTTAGTCAATGTATCGTATGAGAAAAGAATCGTGCGTGTGTCATGGATTTATGATTTTGACACGAGCCCGAGTTCCTGCGCTTTGAATAAAGCCTCTGTTCTCGAACGTACATTCAGCTTATTAAAAATACCTGTAAGTGTATATTCCACACTTCTTTGAGACATATGCAGGGTTTGAGCGATCTCACGATTCGTAAACCCGGAGGCCACCTCTTTCAAAATCGATTGTTCTTTTTCGTTCAATGAAATCCCTTCTTTTTCAGGAACATCACTCGTTCTACTGACACTTGCTTCTGTCCGTCGCAACTGTTTGAACAAATGAAGAGGAATGACCACCTCATCACGTAAAGCGCATCGAATAGCCGTCACCAGCTCTTCACTTGTAGCCGTTTTGCTGACAAAGCCGTTTATATCTGCCTCGACGACCATGTTGAAATGGGTGCTCAAATCAAACCCGGTATATATGAGTATAGTTAAATCGGGATCTTTTTTGCGTATATTTTTTGCAAGCTCTATACCATTAATGCCTGGCATGTATAGATCCAACAATAATGCATCATAGTCTTTGTTTTTTAACAAGGACTCTACATTTTCATTGTGATCGACCACATCCACCACCATATCCGTTTCTTGTTCCAGCATCGTTTTCGTGCCGGCACCTACAGCTGGATGATCATCTACTATCAGAACTTTAGTCATACTTTAATCTCCTTTCTCGAATCGACCGGGAATGTAATGATGGTTTTAAATCCTTCTCCTGGCTCCGTTTCAATACTCAAGTTTCCATTCAAACCATTCACCCTCTGCTCAATTCCAGACAGGCCGATATGTGAAAATAAATTGCGTTGATAGGAAAAGTCCATTCCAATTCCATTATCGGAATATAGAAGCATCACCTGCTTATCATCATTAGAAAGAGAAAGCTTGACGATTTTAGCATGAGAATGTTTCATCGCGTTCGTCAATAACTCTTGCACAACTCTGAATATAGCGAGAATATGCTCTTGGTCGAGTTCGGCGTTAAACCTTTCAAAAGTGAAATATACAGTGAAATTAGATCTGAGCTGGTATTGATGAATCAGATTTTTCAATGATTGGACCAAACCTAACTCTTCAATGAAAGCCGGACGTAACTCATTACAGGTTTCCCTGATTAAATGGATGCTGTCCAGCAAAGATTCCTTATAAGTCAACAGCTCTGAATGCAGTGTCGGAGGAAGGTCTTTCCTATATCCGATAAGGTCATCCATCTTTCTGTACAAATACAGTTGTTCTTGTAACACCGTATCATGCAAATCAATGGATAACTGTTTCCGCTGATTTTCAGCAATAGTAAATAGCAAACGGGAAAGCCAAGTCGGGTATTTCTGCGTTTGATCGTTTTTCAACCTTTGAAGTTCTGCTACTAAATCTTCTATTAGATTCATATTTTCAATGGCAATATTGGCATTGTGCGATATTGTCTGCAGATAAGTTTTCTCATCTCTGTTTAAGTTGGTGTAATCGCGTTTCCCTTCACACCACATCATCGTAATTTTTTGTAATGAGAATCCTACAATGACTCCGAACCCTTTCTCAGATTCAATGATAGACCCGACATCCAAATGATCATTGTTGAGCTGTTCCTTGAAATGACACAGGATGTCTTCCGGTATTTCGTCATAAACGCAATACATATTTTTTTGATTGTGTTTGGAGAAAATATAAATCTTTTTCACTCTCATCACATTATTGACTTCTGCCCTCATCACCTTCATCAGGTCCACGGCATTGGATTGGCTTTTCATATTCTTAGACATACGGTGCATACTTTCCTGGTAACTATATCTTGCAGAGAATAAATACTTTTGCAGACGAAAATCAAGCATCTCTTTTATAGATAAAAAAGCAATCAAAGTGAAGTGAAGGAACAAATAGATTTGAACGTATTCAATCATTGATAATGGTTGTGATACGACCCAGGTGGTCGCAGCCGTAAGAAGGAAACTCGGAAGAATCGACAATATGAAGGAATACCTCAGTCGACTCATGACGAAATCAATATCAATTAGACGCTCTCTCGTTATTAGGTACATAAAGGTAATAGGGAGCGCAATTAAAAATACCGCAGCAATTTCCAAAGTTATGATTTTCTTTCCCATCGTCAACATTGGAATCAGATAAAATAAAATGTAAGGAAAGAAAGCTACAGTCATCCCTACAGCCATGTATTTAAATATAGAACCTACCGAAGCTGTTTTATTCTTTAATACCCCCCGGTAAATGATTGAGAATAAAACGATATACAAAACCAGCAGTAAATAAGCAGGTACAGGGTCAAAGAATTCCGGGTAGTCACGGGTGATTAAAAAATAACTTTCTAACAAGGATACAGTAATTGTAAATGAGTAAAGAACGTATACGATCTTTTTAGAAAACCAGTAAATGTCCAATTCTTTAAAATAGTTGTACAGGAAGTGAATCAAGATGACAGGACCTATTAAAAATAACGTCGTATTTAAAAACAAACTGAATAAATCCGCCCTGACAGCACCGCTGTTACTTAAGTATCCGGTAGCAATGGATAAGAAAAAAGCAATCAACTGGTGCGCCGAATAGCGCTCTGGAACTCTTGTATGTACTAAATGAGCGATCCTGAGCATGGTAATGAAAAAAAGCGCAGGGACGATTAAAAACAAGGTCCAATGCATTGGACTGGATTGTTCAATATCCTCATATAGTATTTCTGTTCCTGATGCTTTCAACACAAAGGAGTTAGCCTTTTCAAGCTCCTGAAACATAGAAACCGGGAGATGTTCTTCAGGAGGCTTCCCATTAACAGAAAGGACTTCTGAGTAAAGAGGGATTCCATGCCGGTCAGCCCAGCTATCTTTTTCAATTTCAGCCACCATCCAGCTTCCTTCTTGTTTTTCGAGGTCTACCCCTATATATGGATAGGTTATTGATATCGTAATAAAATATATTGCAGAGATAATAAAAAATATTAAAATCAAAATTTGAGGCCATTTGAAACTTTTCATATACATGCCCACCCTATTAAATTTCAATCATCACTATTATACTACTCATGCATTCTCCGACAACCCTGTATTTAATAATGAACACTAGTCTACCAATTGTTTTAAATAGTTTCATTTAACATGTGATAAAAAAAAGCCACTGTACTTAAAGTACAGTGGCTTTTTGGATTCATTTTATATCTGTTTGTCACTACCGAAGAAGCTCTTGAAGGATTCAATCGCCGTATCACGGTTCAATGCTGCAATTGAAGTAGTAAGCGGAATACCTTTCGGGCATGCTTGCACGCAGTTTTGTGCGTTTCCACAACCCATCAACCCTTCTTCGTCCATGATGGTTTGAAGACGCTCACTCTTGTTCATTTCACCTGTTGGGTGAGAGTTGAACAAGCGGACTTGAGATAGAGCAGCAGGTCCGATGAAGTCTGATTTATCATTCACATTCGGACATGCTTCCAAGCAAACGCCGCAAGTCATACATTTGGAAAGCTCGTAAGCCCATTGACGTTTACTTTCAGCCATTTTAGGACCTGGACCTAGATCGTGAGTTCCATCAATCGGGATCCAAGCTTTGACCTTTTTCAAGGAGTCGAACATACGACTACGGTCAACGGCCAGATCACGCATAACCGGGAACGTTTTCATCGGTTCCAGACGAATCGGCTGTTCCAGCTGGTCGACCAGAGCTGTACAGGATTGACGTGGAGTTCCATTGATTACCATAGAACAAGCTCCACAAACTTCCTCAAGACATCCCATATCCCAGTAAACTGGCGTTGTATCTTTCCCTTCAGCATTGACAGGGTTTCGGCGGACTTCCATCAATGCAGATATGACATTCATGTTTTCACGGTATGGAATTTCGAACTTTTCTTCATAAGAAGGCTCGTCCGGGTGATCTTGACGTGTAATTATAAACGTAATTGTCTTATTTTCGCTCATCATTCAAGACCTCCTTTATTTACTCTTAGAGTAGTCACGTTTACGCGGTTCAATCAGGGAAGTATCTACATCGTCGTAACGGAATACCGGTTTATTATTTTCTTTATCATAACTAGCCACAGTCGTCTTCAACCATTCCTCATCATTACGATCAGGGAAATCAGGTTTATAGTGTGCACCGCGACTTTCATTTCGATTATAAGCCCCTTGAGTGATGACTCGAGCTAATTGAAGCATATTCCACAACTGACGGGTGAACATAGCTCCTTGGTTACTCCAACGGGAAGTATCGTTGATATTGATGCGTTTGTAACGATCCATCAACTCTACAATCTTCTCGTCCGTTTTCAATAATTTCTCATTATCACGGACAACGGTAACGTTATCTGTCATCCACTCGCCAAGCTCCTTGTGGATTTGATAAGCGTTTTCGTCGCCGTCCATGTTCATGATTTCCTCGAATTTTTCTTGTTCCTCTTTTACTTTTGCATCGAACAAGCTTGAAGACATCTCATCAGAAATTTCATCTAAGCCTTCTGTATATTTCACAGCGTTCGGTCCAGCGACCATACCACCGTAAATAGAAGAAAGTAGTGAGTTAGCTCCGAGACGGTTCGCTCCATGCTGAGTATAATCACATTCACCTGCTGCAAATATTCCAGGAATATTCGTCATTTGGTCGTAATCTACCCACATACCACCCATGGAATAGTGTACGGCAGGGAAGATTTTCATAGGAACTTTTTTCGGATCATCACCTACGAATTTCTCGTAGATCTCAATGATACCACCAAGCTTGACATCAAGTTCTTTAGGATCTTTATGGGACAAGTCGAGATAAACCATGTTCTCACCATTAATACCTAACTTTTGGTTTACACACACATCGAATATTTCACGTGTGGCGATATCACGCGGAACCAAGTTACCATAAGCAGGGTATTTTTCTTCAAGGAAGTACCATGGCTCACCATCTTTATAAGTCCATACACGCCCACCTTCTCCACGAGCAGATTCACTCATGAGACGGAGCTTGTCATCTCCCGGGATGGCAGTAGGGTGGATTTGAATGAACTCTCCATTGGCATAATTGACTCCCTGCTGATACAAGGATCCTGCTGCTGAACCTGTATTGATGACGGAGTTTGTAGACTTACCGAAGATGATACCCGGTCCACCAGTCGCCATGATTACAGCATCTGCTGGAAAGGCTTTGATTTCATGGTCACTCAGGTTTTGACCAACCACTCCTCGACCAACTCCATTGTCATCTACGATAGCTGAAAGGAATTCCCAATTTTCGTATTTTGTGACAAGGCCATTTACTTCATGGCGCCGCACTTGTTCATCAAGAGCGTAAAGCAGCTGTTGCCCTGTTGTCGCGCCGGCAAAAGCTGTACGGTGGTGCTGAGTTCCCCCAAATCGGCGGAAATCCAGCAATCCTTCAGGGGTCCGGTTGAACATGACTCCCATACGATCTAACAAGTGAATGATTCCAGGGGCAGCGTCACACATTGCTTTAACCGGTGGCTGGTTGGCTAAGAAATCTCCACCATAGACCGTATCGTCAAAGTGTTCCCAAGGTGAATCTCCTTCACCTTTGGTGTTTACTGCTCCGTTAATACCACCTTGAGCGCAGACAGAGTGAGAGCGTTTAACTGGTACTATAGAAAGCAGATCAACGTGAACCCCTTGTTCTGCTGCTTTTATTGTTGCCATCAAGCCGGCTAAACCACCACCGACGACAACGATGTTTCGATTCGTCATGATTGAAGCTCACTCCCTTAATAACTATATATCAACGTTTAGATTATGTTCTAAATACCGTAGGCAAACTGAATCAGCGTACGCACACCTACGTAAGAAATCGCAACAAAGATTACGATACTTGCATACGTCATCATAAGTTGAGAGCGTGGAGATACAGTGATTCCCCAGCTGACAAAGAATGACCAAAGACCGTTTGAGAAGTGGAAGGTAGTAGAAATCACACCTATTATGTAGAACCAGAAGAAGAATGGCTCTGTTAGGATGCCTTCCATCAATTGATAATTCAGCTCAGCCCAACCAAAACCGATCGCGATTCTGGTCTCCCAAACGTGCCAAGCGATGAAAATTAAAGTGATGATACCGGTAACCCTTTGAATCATGAACATCCAGTTTCTAAAGTAGCTGAAGTTCCCCAAATTGTTTTTGGCTGTAAATGCGATGTACACCCCGTAAATGGAGTGGAACAAAAGTGGTAAAAAGATGATAAAAATCTCCAGAACATAACGATACGGTAAACTCTCCATAAAATGTGCCGCAGCGTTAAATGCTTCTGGACCACGTGTTGCAAAATAGTTTACAGTCAAGTGCTGAATCAAAAAGATCCCGATGGGAATGACTCCCAGTAATGAATGTAGTCTTCGATTAACGTAACCTCGTGTTCCCGCCATATTTACCCCCCTCAAGATGATAACAGATTGAATTTGTCCATTTTTCAGATAGTAAAGCGCTTTAATTTTGGTTGAAAAAAATAGGAAAACCTTATGTTTTTCCTTTTTATCTGACAAATGCACAATTTGTGACATGTTTATTGTACTTCTATCGAGTAGGAGCGTCAAGAAAGGGGCTGTAGAAAATGCTCATAAATACACATTTATTTCCTTTCCGGAAAATGCCACAATTATTATTGCGCCAAATTCCATTTCGGGTGATAATGTAAATATAGAAAGGAATGAGCGTTTTGAAAGATTCGACGAACATAACCACTAGCAACATTTCATCGCTGGTAGGGACTGGAGCCGGATTCGATATGCTCCGCTACTATACCCTTCCTGACTTTCTTGGCAAAGATGCCCCCTATATCCTTTATTTCATGGGAAAGAATATAGCTAGACAATCTGAGATTTACGATTTCGAAGATCTATATGAGTTTTACCAGTATATGGGCTGGGGTGAGCTGGAGCTTGCAACTGAAAAAAAGAAAGAGTTACACTTCAAGCTATCTGGTCATATCATTGAAAAGAGACTCCATCAAAAGTTCTTTAAAGTCGACTTCCGTTTAGAATGCGGCTTTCTGGCTGAAGCCTTACGTAAACTGACGGACCATACATATGAGTGTTTTGAAGAAATCAACAAAAAAGAAAGCATCATAGAAATTAAAGCCATTAAAGGGTAAAAGAAAGAACCAGCTGTCATTCTTCAGCTGGTTCTATTTGTTCTTGATTCAAATGGATGAGAATTGTATTCGCAACAGGTTCGGGAATTCCGAGCTTCGTAATTTCCTCTATTTTGGCATTCTTTATTTCCGGCACAGATTTGAAATGTCTTAACAACAACCTTCTTCTCTTTTGGCCCACCCCTGGAATTTTGTCCAATTCAGACTGAATGGCACCTTTCCCTCTTAATTGGCGGTGGAATGATATAGCGAAGCGGTGGACTTCATCCTGTATTCTTTGAACAAGATAGAAAACTTGCGATTGTCTATCAAGGTCTACGACTTCAGGAGGTTCACCATATAAAAGTTCACTTGTTTTGTGCTTTTCATCTTTAGCCAGTCCACATAGGGGGATGTCCAGCCCTAATTCATTCTCAAGTACATCCATAGCTGCAGACATCTGGCCTTTTCCTCCATCGACAACAATCAAATCAGGTAAAGGAAGATTTTCTTTCAAAACACGTTTATATCTCCTCCGAATCACTTCCCTCATCGTTTCATAATCATCTGGTCCTTCAACGTCACGGACTTTATATTTCCTGTATTCTTTTTTATCCGGTTTACCATCCGTAAAGACGACCATAGCTGACACGGGATCGGCTCCCTGAATATTGGAGTTATCAAAGGCTTCAATGCGATGGGGAGTTTCTATGTTCAAAAAATCTCCTAAAGATTCAACCGCTTTGATTGTTCTTTCTTCATCTCTTTCAATCAACGAGAATTTTTCCTCCAGTGAGATTTCAGCATTTTTCATAGCTAATTCAACAAGCTCTTTTTTCCTGCCTCGCATAGGAATGTGAACTTTCGTATCTAATATTCCGTCCAGTACGTCCACATTCGTCGCCACTGGTACAAGAACCTGTTTCGGGTAAGGATGGTTCTGATGGTGGTAGAATCGCCCGATATAACTTAAGAAAGTTTCTTCAGGATCATCAAAGAACGGGAACAATGCTACATCCCTTTCAATCAGCTTACCTCTACGAACAAAAAAGACTTGTACGCACATCCAACCTTTATCGTACGAATAACCGAAGACATCACGGTCGACTTGATCGTTCATAGTCATCTTCTGCTGCTCCATCACAGATTCAATGTGCTCTATTTGATCTCGGAGTTCCTTCGCTCTTTCAAAATCAAGCTCTTCTGAAGCTTCATACATTTTACTTTTCAAGTCTTTTTTGATCTCGGCATGACCACCATTCAAGAAGGTAGTGATATTCTGCACAATTTCTTGATTGGTTTCCTTGCTTACCGGGTACACGCAAGGCCCCAGACATTGATGCATGTGATAGTAAAGACAGACGCGATCGGGCATGGTGTTACACTTGCGTAAAGGATAAAGCCTGTCTAATAACTTTTTGGTTTCCCTTGCTGCGATGACGTTCGGATAGGGACCGAAGTATTTTCCTTTATCCTTTTTCACATTCCTGGTAACAATCAATCGAGGATGTCTTTCTGCTGTAACTTTCAAATATGGATAGGTTTTATCATCTTTCAAAAGTACGTTGTATTTCGGGTCGTATTTCTTTATTAAATTCATTTCAAGGATTAAAGCTTCGATTTCCGATGTCGTGACGATGTATTCAAAGTCAACGATTTCTTTGACCAGCCGTTGAGTCTTTCCATCATGTGCACCTGTAAAATAGGATCTCACACGGTTCTTTAAAACTTTTGATTTACCCACATATATAATCGTCCCATGCTTATCTTTCATCAAATAGCATCCGGGTTGATCAGGTAATACCGCCAATTTTTCCTTTATATTGGAATTCATCAATTTCACTCCATTATTTAGAAGTATATTATCAAAAGTATCATATAAGGGAGGACATATACAGAAAAAAACCGCGTTGCAAAGGCAACGCGGCATCTTTTAGAGTGTTTACTCCAATTAGGAATGCTTTGTAATCAGTTCTGCTAGTGCTTCTTTAGGCTGGAAACCGATGACTTGGTCAACGACCTTACCATCTTTGAAAAGAAGCAGGGTAGGAATACTCATAACTCCATACTTACCAGCTGTTTCCTGGTTCTCATCTACGTCCAGCTTTACAATTTTAACTTGATCATTCATTTCTTCATCAAGCTCTTCAAGTACAGGAGCGATCATTTTGCAAGGTCCACACCATGGTGCCCAGAAATCTGCTAGAACTAAACCTTCATTTGTTTCTTCTGTAAAGTTTTGATCAGTTGCTTTTACAATTGACATTATATATTCCTCCTCGACCAATGAGTCTGATTAGAGTATATCACTATCTATTTTTAGTGACTAACAATTTGTTTATACCTCATTTAAACATGGAAAGAAGCCAAAGCCAAATAATTCGGCTCAGGCTTCTTTGAATGATTCATACCATACTACCTTATTGCCTAAGGTAAACGAATGAATTTATGCATTCACTTTCATTTGTTTTATTTCTTCTACTAATTTAGGAACCACATCGAATAAGTCTCCGACAATACCATAATCGGCTACGTTGAATATATTCGCCTCTGGATCTTTATTTATCGCAACGATCACTTTAGAATTGGACATCCCTGCCAAGTGTTGGATAGCACCTGAAATTCCACACGCAATGTACAAATCAGGAGTGACCACCTTCCCTGTCTGGCCGATTTGCAATGAGTAATCACAATAACCTGCATCACATGCCCCACGTGACGCACCTACCGTACCGCCGAGTACATCAGCCAGCTGCTCTAATGGTTCAAACCCTTCAGAGCTTTTCACTCCTCGGCCGCCCGCTACGATAACTTTCGCTTCTGATAGATCCACACCTTCGGAAGATTTACGGATGATATCCTTTATGATGGTACGAATGTTTTGAATGTCCACATCTCTGGCAGACACTTCACCTGCAAGTTCCTCGTTCCTTTCTAATGCCGGTATGTTGTTCGGGCGGATTGTAGCAAACACAACTCCATCCGTAATCTCTTTCTTCTCAAATGCTTTTCCGGAGTAGATAGGACGAGTGAACACAATTTTATCACCTTCAGCCACTACTTCTGTAGCATCGGAAATCAACCCGGATTCCAGTTTACTTGCAAGCTTTGGAGTCAAGTCCTTACCGATAGCTGTATGTCCCATAACGATTCCTTCAGGGGATTCATCTTCAATTACTTGGAAGATTGCTTGACTAAACCCATCTGATGTATACGTTTTCAATTCTTCGTTTGCTAAAGTAATGACACGAGTAGCACCATGATAAACCATTTCCTGCCCCATCGCTTCCATATCTCCAGCTCCACAAAGAACTCCGACGACTTCTCCGCCGTCACTTATGATATTAGCAGCTGCAATTGCTTCAAATGTGACATTTCTTAAGGAACCTTCTCTAGATTCACCAATAACCAACACTTTTTTACTCATATCGATTCTCCTTCCCTTCTATCTGTTTACAGTACTTTCGCTTCAGTCTTCAATAGTGACACCAATTCTTTTACTTGGTCATCGACCTCGCCTTCCAGCACTTTGCCAGCCTGCTTCTCAGGAGGTAAGAAAATTTCAGTGGTTCTTGTTTTTGGTTCCACATCATCTTCATCCAAATCTAAATCATCAATTTCCAATTCATCCAAAGGTTTTTTCTTAGCTTTCATAATCCCAGGTAAGGAAGGATATCTAGGCTCATTCAAACCCTGTTGGCAAGTGACTAATAAAGGTAAAGTCGTTTCAACCTTTTCTACATCACCTTCTACATCACGTTCAATTTTCACATTTTTACCTTCTATTTCAATGTTCGTAATTGTAGTCACACAAGGAATATCAAGGCGCTCTGCTAAACGGGGACCGACTTGGCCACTCGCTTCATCAATCGCAACATTTCCGCCCAAAATAATGTCTACATCCCGGTCTTCAAAGAAAGCTTCAAGGATTTTAACTGTTGTGAACTGATCTCCTTCTTCCAAATCATCTTCAGTATTTACCAGGACAGCCTTGTCAGCTCCCATGGCAAGAGCAGTGCGCAATTGTTTCTCACTATCTTCATCCCCGATGGTAACGACAGTGACTTCACCACCATGCTCATCTCTGATGTTGATTGCTTCCTCTACTGCATATTCGTCATAAGGGTTGATGATATATTCTGCTCCATCATCCTCAATCTGTCCATTTTTAATGGAAATTTTTTCTTCTGTGTCAAAAGTTCTTTTCAGCAAAACGTAAATGTTCATCTCTATGCCCTCCTGTACTATTGATCTTTAAACTCTGGTTTTCTCTTTTCAATAAATGCTTGTATGCCTTCTTTCGCATCCTCATTGCCAAACACATCTCCAAACGCTTCACTTTCCGCATCCATTCCCTCATCGAACCTTGAAGAATGGGTATAAGGTATCAAATTCATGATATGGTGGATGGTTGGACCGCTCTTCGACACAATCGATTGAGCCAGCTGTGCAACTTCATTAAATAAATCTTCCTCCGGGAAGCTTCTATTAGCTAACCCCAATTGAACTGCTTCTTCGCCTGAAACCGGTTTTCCTGTCAACAGCATTTCATACGCCTTAGGTGCGCCCACTAATCTTGGCAGGCGCTGGGTACCAGCGAAGCCAGGTACGATTCCTAAGTTCAATTCAGGCAGGCCAAGCTTAGCATTATGAGTGACATACCTGATATGACAAGCCATTGCGAGTTCCAGTCCCCCTCCCAATGCTGCTCCATGGATCGCAGCAATGACAGGGACATGGAAGTGTTCAATTCTGTTGAAAAGATTCAACCCTTTTCGGGCTAATTGTTTGTAATCTGAAGCCTTTTGGAGAGAAGTGAACTCTTTAATATCTGCTCCTGCAGAAAAGAATTTCCCTTCCCCTTTCAAAACCACTGCTTTAATAGCAGGATCCTGCTCGACTTTATCCAGCTCCGAAGATAAATCTTCCAATATCCTGCTGGATAAAGCATTTGCAGGTGGACTTTGAATCAAAATTTCAGCAACATTACTTTTGACCTGTAAGTGAAGTGTCGACAAAGATTCCTCTCTCCTTTTTTACCTGTTATGGGTTAATCCATGGACAATCAAGCTATGGACTTCTTCAGCTTGGTCTTCTATGTTATATCGTTGGTCCTTCATGACCCAGTTGGTCACCGTCTCATCCAGCGTACCAAAAATCATTTGGCGGACGAGACGGAGATCCAGGCCACTCCGGAACAACCCTTCTTCCATACCTTCTTCGATGATGGAGTCGATGACGTTCAAATAACGCTTCAACACGCCATTAATTTTCTGCCGAAGCTCTTTGTTCGATTGACGTAATTCAAGCTGCGTCACGATCGCTAGATGATGGTCGGCAGCCAGCTGTTTGAAATGTGTTTGAATCAGAGTCAACAATTTCTCTTCAGCTGTCTGCCTGGAAGTGGTTTCTTGCTCGATTTTCTCAATGAACTGCCCCATTTTATCTTGGAAAAGTGAAACAAGAATATCTTCCTTATTTTTGAAGTAGAGATATATAGTACCATCCGCCACTCCTGCTTTTTTAGCAATCTTTGAAACCTGCGAGGAGTGATACCCATTTTCAGCAATGACTTCAACTGCAGCTTCAATAATTTGTTTATATTTAGGTTTGCTATTTTTCAATGAAATCTCCTACCTTATCAATTCTGAAAATGAATGAACGGTCATTCATATATTATTCTACAATCAAGGAAATATTCTGTCAACTTTTAAAAAAACTCGTCTTTATACGCTTTCTGTACCTTCTAATTTTCTTTTTTCTTCCTCCACTAAAGTACGGCGAAGGATTTTTCCGACTGCAGTTTTAGGAAGTTCATCGCGGAATTCATAAATGCGAGGGACTTTATAAGAAGCCAGATGTTTTCGACAGAAGGCATCCAGTTCATCCTCTGTAATATCGCTTCCTGCTTTTTTAACTACGAAAGCTTTGACCGTTTCTCCCCTGTAAGCATCAGGTACACCTACAATGACTGCTTCTTGAATTTCAGAATGTTCATAAAGGACTTCTTCTACTTCACGAGGATAAATATTAAATCCACCAGCTATGATCATATCCTTTTTACGATCCACGATATAAAAATACCCTTTTTCATCCATGTAACCTAAATCACCAGTCTTGAACCATCCATCTTCACTGAGAACCTGGGCTGTTTCTTCAGGTTTCTGCCAATACCCTCTCATGACTTGAGGCCCTTTGACGATGATTTCACCAACTTCTCCAAACTCAGCTTCTTCATCGACATCCATCTTATAAATCTTTGCATCAGTATCCGGCCACGGAACCCCTACACTACCGCTGACGCGATTTCCCCAGACGAAATTGGCATGGGTAATAGGAGAAGTCTCCGTCAAACCGTACCCTTCGACAAGTTTACCTCCGGTGATTCTTTCAAACTGCTCCTGGACTTCATGCGGCAGAGGTGCTGATCCACAAATACAAGCTTTTATTGAAGATAAATCATACTTCTTTAATTGAGGATGATTTAATAAAGCGATGTAAATGGTAGGAGCTCCAGGGAAAAGGGTCGGTTTTTGCTTATCGATAACTTTCAATACATCTTCGGGTTCAAATTTTGGCATTAAAATCATTTTATTACCTGTCATGACGGAAAAATTCATGACTGAGGTCATGCCGTAGACATGGAAAAATGGCAGAACTCCCAATACACTTTCACTTCCACCTTCCAAGTTGTATAACCACTTTCTTGACATTTGGGTGTTTACCACCAGGTTATGATGAGTGAGCATTACTCCTTTAGGAAAACCTGTGGTCCCGCCTGTATATTGGAGGAGCGCCAGGTCTTCTTTTGGATCCACTTCTACTGGTGTAACTTCACCATCACTAGTTTCTAAGATATGTGTCCATAAATGTGTATCATAGGATTGTTCTGGTTTGACCAGGACTTGATACTGCCGCTTTTGTATGAAAGGATAAATTTTGTTTTTAGGGAATGGCAGGTAATCCTTAATTCCCGTCACAATAATATGCTCCAAAGACGTCTCTGGTTTGACATTCACAGCTTTTGGATATAGAAGGTCAAGACATATGATCATTTTCGCCCCGGAATCCTTCATTTGATATTCCAGCTCTCTTTCCATATACAAAGGATTAGTCTGGACTACGATTCCACCAGCCATCAAGATTGCGTAGTAAGCAATGACGGATTGAGGGCAGTTTGGTAGCATAATTGAAATCCGGTCCCCTTTTTCAAGACCTAAATCCTGTAAATAACGCGCCAGAGCTTTCGATTGGTGAAACAACTCCTTATAAGTTAACTCCTTCCCTAAAAAATAAAGCGCTTTCTTTTCTCCATAAACTGATGCACTTTCCTCCAAATATTCATGTAAAGGTTTTTCATCATAGTTCATCGTTGCAGGGATCTCGGGTGGATAATGTTCATGCCATGGCCTGTTAAAGGTTGTCATACCAAAACGCCTCCCTTTTTGTCTTAGTTCCATTATAACGAGAGACAAGTCATATTTGAAATATAATTTTTAAATTTTAAGAAAATTACACCGATTAATAGGAAATCCTCTGAAAATAAGAAAAAAACTTTAAACGAAGATGCAAAACACCGTTGCATGATGGTCACTTACCATTTACTTTCTTCACTTAACCAAAATGCTCTGGTATTGCATGGTGTTGTTATTTCAGAAGGAAGTTCGTCTCAGCTCTTCCTGTCCTGGAATTTGTTTGAGGCGTGAATGACTCCATTTCGCAGGGGACCGTAGAAGACCCCGGAGAATGAAGTTCGAGGAGACTCGGCGTTCCCCGCGACAAGCGGACTGTTTTTCCTTCCCTCCCATACTCTAAGCAAGGATCAGACCGAAAACCCAAAAAAGACAAAACAAAAAGCGTTCTTCGATGTGAAGAACGCTTTTTGTCATAAGATAAAGAACAGCACCCCGACAATGAGGAATAATGCTGCCACGACCATTAATATTTTCGCTAATGTTTCCATATCGATCTCCTCAAATGATATTCGCGCCGATGACATAAGATAAACCGACAGAAATGACTAAGGATATGAATCCGACAGCACGGTTGTCTGCTGCAATCTCTTCATCAATCTTAAATGAAGGAGTTAGGAATTCATAGATGAAGTATCCTGACAGTAATAATACAAATCCAAAAATCCCCCATCCCATCGTCTGAAGAAGAGAGTCATTATGTTCTATGGAATAACGGAAGATGTTCGCGATTCCAAAGATTTTTCCTCCTGTAGCCATTGCGACTGCCAAGTTTCCCCCTTTGATTTCTTTCCAATTATTGTAGGAGGTCACGATTTCAAAGATTGCCATAAAGACAATTAAGCAAAGAATGACTACACTGTAACGTGCTGCTGTCTCGATTAATGTGAATTCCCAAAAACCATTCATTTCCGTCCGCTCCCTTGAATCGACATTTAATTAAGTTCGAGAACTGTCACGCCGCTTCCGCCTTCATTCATCCCTCCAGAACGGTGACTGGAGATATTTCTATGATTCTTGGCGTAATTTTGTACGGCTTGTCTCAAAGCACCAGTACCTTTTCCATGGATGATGGAGACTCTTGGATATCCGGCTAATAAAGCATCATCAATATACTTTTCCAACCGGTTCAATGCGTCTTCATAGCGCTCTCCCCGGAGGTCCAATTCCATTTTTACATGGAAATCTTTCCCTTTCACCTTCGCCATAGGTTTTTCTTTGTAGGGTTGAGGTGATTTGATGAATTCCAATTCTTTTCGTTTTGCCTTCACTTTCATGACGCCCACTTGGACCTGGTATTCATTTTTAGAAGTTTGTTCGACAACTGTACCGTTCTGGTTCAAGGTAAGCAGCTTCACTTCGTCCCCTGCTTTTAATTCTTTCGTATCCTGCTTAGGAGATTGTTCTTGTTTTTGATTTGCTTTCTTTTTGGCCAGTTGAGGTTTTGCTTCATCAAACATTTTGCGGGCTTCGATCCACTCATGTTCCTTCAACTCAGCCTGTGATTTCATATTTCTAATTTCATTTACGATATCTTCAGCCTCTTGCCTTGCATTTTGGATCGCCTTTTCAGCTTTTTCTTCAGCGCGGGCATAAAGTTTTTCTCTTTTTTCTTCAAATTGAGACCAGTGATCTTGCAGCTGCTTTTTCAGATCTTCAGCTTCTTTAAGAATTTGTTCTGCTTCCTCATAATCTTTCTCTGCCCCACGTTTGGACTCTTCTAAGGAGGCGATCATATTTTCAACACTTCTGGAGTCTGTACCCACCTGTTGTTTAGCCGAGGTGATAATAGACTCATCAAGTCCTAACCTTCTGGAAATTTCAAAAGCATTACTTCTGCCTGGAACTCCGATGAGCAATCGATAAGTAGGCTTCAGTGTCTGCACATCAAATTCCACTGAAGCGTTGATTACCCCTTCACGATTATAACCATAGGCTTTCAGTTCTGGATAGTGGGTAGTAGCAATGACGCGCGCATTTCTCTGAACTACTTCATCCAGAATCGACATGGCAAGCGCCGCCCCTTCTTGAGGGTCGGTACCTGCTCCCAGCTCATCAAATAAGACGAGTGACCGGTCGTTCACTCGGTCCAATATATCCACTATATTCGTCATGTGGGAGGAGAATGTAGATAAGCTTTGTTCAATCGATTGTTCGTCTCCGATATCTGCATAAACTTCATCAAACACCGCGAGTTCACACCCATCCAAGGCGGGTATTTGTAAACCGGACTGTGCCATTAACGTACAAAGCCCTACAAGTTTGAGGGTGACCGTCTTACCACCTGTATTGGGTCCAGTAATAACGATGGATGTGAAGTCTCTACCGATTTCTATGTCGTTTGGAACCACTTCATCCTCAGCGATCAATGGATGCCTTGCCTGCTGCATTTTAATGTAGCCATCATCATTCATAGTCGGCATGGAAGCATTCATTTGTGAAGCTAATTTTGCCCTTGCGAACATAAAGTCGATATGCCCTAATACCGTAACATTGTGATACAACATTTGATTTTCTTCTGCTATGGCTTCTGATAACTCTTTCAAGATTCTTTCAACTTCATGCTTTTCCTGTACTCTCGCTTCTTGTAATTGGTTATTAACTTCAACCACAGATTGGGGTTCAATGAAAAGCGTTGCACCTGAGGAAGATTGGTCATGAACAATCCCACCGATTGATCCCCGGTATTCTTGCTTTACAGGAAGTACATAACGTTCATTCCTTATCGTTACGATTGCATCAGACAACATCTTCGCTTTGGATTTTGTGTAAGTTTCCATTTTTTCTCGCACACGGCTCTCATACGTACGGATCTTTGAGCGTATTCTGCGTAATTGGTCAGAAGCTCCATCCATGATTCCTCCGTGTTCATCAATGCAGCTTCGAATCTTCTGTTCTAATTGTCTTAAGGGCTCTACCTCTGTGACCTTTTCTCTCAATATCGGCATTTCCGGCTCTTCCATATCTTCTATGAAACGCCTTAACTGCCTGCCCCCGTAGATGGTGCTTGCTACTTCGAGACATTCTGAAGCTGTGAGGATTCCACCAATGGTTGTCCTTTTCAAGCTTGGCTTGATATCAAATATCCCCCCCAAAGGGACATGTCCTTTTAAACGCAAAACATGGGAGGCTTCATCTGTTTCCATCTGCCATTGACGGACTTCAGTTATATCAGACGAAGGTTTCAATGCAAGCACTTTTTCTTTCCCTAACGATGAAGCGGCTTGCTCACTCAATTGCTCAATTATTTTTTTATATTCTAATGTATGAAGGATTCGCTGATTCATCTTCGACCGCCTCCTCTATTCCTACTCCTTGATTCCGAACTTCTTCATCAGCTGTTCTTTGGTCCAGGTGTTAATGACTGTATCTTTCTGAATCCAGCCTTTCCGAGCTGTACCAACACCAATCTCCATATGATCCAACATTGGATAACTGTGCGCATCGGTGTTAATGGCAATTTCAACCCCTTCTTCCTGAGCCTTCATCAGCCATTCCCAATTCAAATCCAGACGATTCGGGTTTGCATTTAGTTCTAAAATGGTCCCCGTCCTTTTTGCTCCTTGAATCAATTCTTCTAAATTCACTGCATACCCTTCACGCCTGCCGATCAGACGCCCGGTTGGGTGGGCAATCATGTGAACATGAGGAGATTCAAGTGCTGCGTTCATCCGTTCCATGATTTTTTCTTCAGACTGTGAAAAACTCGAATGGATGGAAGCTATTACAAAATCCATTTCTTTCAGGAATTCTTCATCAAAATCAAGAGATCCATCTGGCAGGATGTCCATTTCCACTCCTGCGAATATATGAAAGTCCTTCATAGAGTTGTTGACTTCTTGTATTTCTTCCCTCTGTTTTCTCAAGCGCTCTTCATTTAAACCATTAGCTACACGTAAATACTTTGAGTGGTCAGTGATGGCAATAAATTCATAGCCTTTCGCCTTTGCCTGTTCAGCCATTTCCTTAATCGACTGAGCACCATCACTCCACGTAGAGTGCATATGAAGATCGCCCCGGATATCTGATTGTTCCAATAAACGGACAGGTTCTTTGAATTGTTCCACTTCACCTTTGTTTTCTCTAGCTTCCGGTGGAATAAAATGCAGACCGAAATGAGCAAAAAAACTCTCTTCTGATTCGAATGTCTTAATCTCTCCAGTATCTATATCTTCTACGCCATATTCGCTGATTTTTTCATTCTGCTGTTTCGCCAACTGACGCATAGCAACATTATGATCTTTTGACCCTGTAAAATGATGCAGGGTAGTGGCAAACTCTTCAGGAGCTACAATACGGAAGTCAATTCCAATATCATAGCCTTCATGGACAACGATGGAGACTTTTGTTTCTCCTGAAGCGACAACTTCTTTAATTTCAGGGTATTCCAACAGCTCATCCCTCGTCTTGGATGGTTGATCTGAAGCAATGATAAAGTCTAGATCTTTTATCGTTTCCCTCATTCTTCTTAAGCTGCCGGCTCTTGAAAAACGGGAAAAAGTCGAGGCATTTTCTAAGAACTGCTCAATCTTTTCTGCCAATGGCAGCATCATCGCAATCGGCAGTCGCTCAGGTCTTGTATTGGCTTCTTCCAGAGATTTCAACATTTTTTCTGCAGACTTTTTTCCAAATCCCTCCAGCTGTTCAACTTTTCCACTTTCCAAAGCTTCCTTAAGAGATTCTGCATCTATGACCCCAAGCTGCTGATACAGTTTGGCCAGTTTTTTTCCGCCGAGACCTTGTAAATTCAGCAGGGGAACAAGCCCTTCCGGAACTTCTGCCTGCAATTGCCTCAAGGTATCTGACTCACCATTTTGAATGTATTCATCGATTACTGCAGCTGTTCCTTTTCCTATTCCTTTCATTTTCTTGAAGTCTTCGATTTCATTCAAAGAACGATCATCTCTTTCCAACGCTTGAGCAGCTTTTCTGTACGCAGAAATTTTAAAAGGATTTTCTCCTTTAAGTTCTAAATAAACAGCTATCTTTTCTAATAATTTGATCACTTGTTTTTTATCAATTGCCATACGTATCGTCTCCTCTTTCAAGTGTTGTACCGAATAAAAAAACCGCCATGATCAAAATCATAGCGGCTTTCTTCATTATCACATCAACCGTCAGCCAGCTACATGTTCAATCCACAGGGTTTTCAACTTTTCTGAAAACACAGGGGTGTGCTCAATGATAAACTGTGCCAGAATAGATCCATCCAAAGCATTTTGTACCATTTCCAAAGGAACAAGTGCAGCTATGTATAAGAAAACAAACAATAGTACATAGTTTTCCACAAAACCTAGTACACCGCCTAATAATGAATTTACTGAGTTCAATAAAGGCAGTTCTGATACGAAGTCCAACATCGAAGCGATTATATGTAGGATGACTTTTACCGAGAAGAATAATATAGCAAAGGCTACTGCATTATAAAAGGCTTGCTCTAATGGCAAGCTATCTATGAATATTGCCCAGGATGCCCCCTCAGGTAACTCTGGATAAGGAACCCATAATGTCAATTTAGGTGATAGATCATCGTAATACATGACTGCTACAACAAAAGCGATAATAAAGCTGATTAGATGAAATAACTGCAATATGAATCCACGTCTTAAACCAACAAAAACCCCGACTAATAAAATAAACAACAGCAATAAATCAATCATGACCCTACTCGTCCTCTTTCTCTTTCTTTTCAATATAGTTCATTAGTTCCGTACACTCTTCTTTAAGTTTTATATACTCGTTCATTGTATTCACAGCGGTCAGAACAGCGAGTTTTGCCGTATCCAGGCTGGGGTTCGCTTCGTGTATTTCACGCATCTTCTGATCCACAAGACTGGATACCATACGGATGTGATGGGGCTCTTCGTGACCAACTATAGTGTAAGAACGTTTATTGATCTCCACTGTAATTCTTTTTTTCTTTTGGTCTGATTGCGACACGTCCATACCCCCTAGTTTCTCAATCCTAAACTTAATACTAACACGAAGGCATTGAATTAGGAAACCAATATGGATGTATTTCACAAATGTTCTCTTCATTCCGTGATTTTGCTATACTGTGGATATCATTTTTCGTTAAGAAAGGAAATTCACATGCCCCAAGTCGTATTGAAACTCTCCACTTCCAAATTGAATGAAATGAAAGGGTACTACAAAAAACAACTCAAACCGAATACTCCGGCAAATGCGATGTTTGCAGCTAAAACAAGCGCTTGTACGATTACAGCCTACCGCTCCGGAAAGGTGTTATTCCAAGGAAGCCAACCGCAAGTTGAAGCAGACAAATGGGGGAAAGCCCCCGCTTCAGGTACAAAGACCGGAAAAACCTCATCTCCGAATCATGCGTACCATCCAGAGGACACTTTATTTACAAGTTCTCATATCGGATCGGATGAAGCCGGGACAGGAGACTACTTCGGTCCGATTACAGTAGCCGCTGCCTATGTCACCAAAGAACAAATACCTATTCTCAAATCCATAGGCGTCAAAGATTCAAAACACCTGACAGATGCTCAAATCACTGATTTAGCTAAACAAATCGTCGCCATGAAAATACCATACAGTCTCCTCAGGCTTAACAATACCAAGTACAATCAATGGCAGAGAAAAGGATGGTCGCAGGGAAAGATGAAAACGATCCTCCACCATCAAGCCCTCGATCGTCTATTGAAAAAAATTTCACCTGAAACACCTGAAGGTATTTTAGTGGATCAATTTTCACAGCCTGAAGTTTACAAAAAACACTTGAAGAGTGAAGGATTACAGCTTCAGAAAAACGTCTACTTCATGACCAAGGCAGAGAGTCACTCCATTGCTGTAGCCACCGGTTCAATCATTGCACGATCCGCTTTTGTAAAGGCTATGAATCAGCTGGAATTCGACACAGGACTTCCGATACCCAAAGGGGCCTCATCCAAAGTGGATCAAGCGGCAGCGAGCGTTATCCGGCACTACGGCGAAGCAAAGCTGGAAGAAATAGCTAAGGTTCATTTTGCCAACACCCAAAAAGCGAAAAAGATGGTTTAATACAAAAAAAGTGTGTTCCAAATCGGAACACACTTTTTAATATTATCTGACTTCTGCATTATGATTTTCTTGAACTGCACTTAAGATATTATCATGGGCTTCTTCAACCTCTTTGTCTTTCAGCGTACGGTTTGGATCCAGATAAAGAAGATTGAAAGCGAGTGATTTTTTCCCTTCAGGCAGATTTTCTCCCTGATAAACATCAAACACTTGGACGTTCTTCACAAGTGGAGCACCAGCTTCGGAGATTGTTGATACGATATCTCCAGCAGCTTCCTCACGATCCACCACCAACGCGATATCTCTCGAAACAGAAGGATAGCGAGGGATGGTCTGGAAAGCTTCCTCTTTAGAATATTTAGTAAAGAGTTTTTCTGCGTTTAAATCAAAGACATAAGTTTCTTTAAGACCTAATTCTTTTTGAAGCTTTGGATGGACTTGGCCGATGAACCCTACGATTTCGTCCCCAGCCTTCACAACAGCGGTCCGGCCCGGGTGCATATGAGAGAGTTTCGCCTTTTCGTAAGTGAAAGGAATATTCAAGTGCTCACTCAAGCCCTCAACTACTCCTTTGACAACAAAGAAATCAACGTCTTTCTTTTCCTGCTGCCATGGGTTGGTATGCCAAGTACCAGTTAAAGCCCCTGCTGCACGCAGGACTTCATTTGGTTGAGCAGTTACCTGTTCTTCTTCACTTACAAAAACCGTCCCCAATTCATAATAAGCGATATCGTGCTGTTTTCTTGCTACGTTGTAGGATAAGGACTCTAACATTTCTGGTAAGATGCTTAATCGAAGGTGACTGTGATCTTCACTCATCGGCATAGCTAGCCCAACCGGCGCTTTTGCTTCCTGTTCGATTTCAGGACTCATCAACATGGTCGCTTTAGACTCATGCGTCAAGGAGTAAGTAATTGTTTCATTTAGTCCTGCTCCTTCAAAATATGCTTTGGTCTTCCGCTTCAATTGTTGATATAAACTAAGTCCGCCAGCCTGAGAAGATCCTTCCGGCAAAGTAAATGGTAATCGATCATAACCGTATATCCGCGCGACCTCTTCCAGCATATCTTCAAACAACACAACATCTCCACGACGCGTCGGTATTGTGACTTTGAATTCCTCCCCCTCTTGTTCATAACTGAACTGCAGGCGACGAAGAATGTCTTGAATTTCCTCATTGGAAATTTCCGTACCCAAGCGATCATTGATCCTTGAAGTTTGGATCGTCACTTGTTTTTCAGAGCGGTCAAGCTGATCGAAACTTGCTACACCGGATAGGACTTTGCCGTTGGCGTACTTCTCCAGTAATTCACAGGCACGTTTACCCGCCCGTTCAACTCGATTCGGATCCACACCTTTTTCAAAACGGGAGCTTGACTCACTTCGTAAGCCATGATCCTTGGAAGACTCACGTACTACAGAAGGGGCAAAATAGGCAGCCTCAAGAATGATCGCACTTGTATCTTCCTGGACCTCAGACTTTGCTCCGCCCATTACGCCTGCAATGGCATGAGGCTCTTCTCCATTTGTAATAACCAAATGGTTGGAGGAAAGTTTCCGCTCCTGGTCATCCAATGTTTTGATGATCTCCCCATCTTTTGCAAAACGGATAACAATTTCGTTCGACTCGAAACGATTGTAATCAAAAGCATGTAAAGGCTGTCCATACTCAAGCAGGACATAGTTTGTAATGTCGACGACGTTGTTGATCGGGCGGACACCTGAAGCTGTCAAACGGTTCTGCATCCACAAAGGAGATGGTCCTACTTGTACGTCCTTAATCAGGAAAGCTCCATAATAAGGGTTCGCTTCCGGGTCTTCCACTTGAACGGACAAATGATCTTCTGTCTTGTCTTCAACTGGTGTGACTTTTTCGTCCGCTAATTGATACTGTCCGTCAATAGCAGCAGCAACTTCATACGCAACACCTGCCATGCTCATTGCGTCAGAGCGGTTTGGAGTCAACCCAAGCTCAATGATGATGTCATCCAGATTCAATAAAGATATGGCATTGACTCCGGTTTCTGCATCTTCAGGAAATACATAAATGCCTTCAGAAAATTCTGCAGGTACGTCTTTTTCATCAACACCTAACTCCTGTAAGGAGCAGATCATTCCGTTTGAAACCTCTCCGCGAAGCTTCGTCTTCTTGATTTTGAAGTTTCCAGGAAGTACAGCTCCTGGTGTTGCTACAGCGACTTTTTGCCCCTCTGCAATATTCGGTGCACCGCAGACGATCTGAAGGGTTTCTGTCCCTACATCGACTTGACAAAGAGATAACTTATCCGCATTCGGGTGTTGTTCACAAGATACGACACAGCCTACGACCACACCTGTCACATCTTCCGCTACAGGCTCTACGCTTTCCACTTCGATTCCTGTTTTAGTAATGATTTCTGCGAGTTCTTCCGGTTTGTAAGCACTCACATCTATATATTCTTGCAACCAATTCAATGATACGAGCATTTGATCTCCTCCTTACGCCTTATGGTATTGTTCTAAGAATCGGATGTCGTTCGTATAGAAATTACGGATATCATCGACGCCGTATTTCAACATGGCAATACGTTCAGGTCCCATCCCGAATGCAAAACCAGTGTACTCCTTCGGATCATAGCCTGCCATCTCAAGGACGTTCGGATGAACCATACCTGCACCTAATATTTCAATCCAGCCTGTTCGTTTACATACGGAACAGCCTTCTCCCCCACAAACCTTACAAGAAATGTCCATCTCTACAGATGGCTCTGTAAACGGGAAGAAACTCGGACGAAGACGAATGTCACGGTCCTCTCCGAACATTTGTTTAGCGAACGTATTAAGAACACCTTTAAGATCAGTCATACGGACGTTTTTATCTACAAGCAGTCCTTCAATCTGGGTGAATTGATGAGAGTGAGTAGCGTCATCGGTATCACGGCGATAAACTTTTCCAGGACAGATCATTTTTACTGGTTCGCTTCCATTCTTCTTGCCCATCGTCCTAGCCTGGACAGGGGATGTATGAGTTCTTAATAAAAGCTCTTCCGTAATATAAAATGAATCCTGCATATCTCGGGCAGGGTGGCCTTTCGGCAAATTCAAAGCTTCGAAATTGTAGTAGTCCGTTTCAACTTCCGGGCCTTCCTTGATTTCGAACCCCATACCGATGAAAAGATCTTCAATTTCTTCAATAATGCTCGTTAGAAGGTGCGGTCCTCCGACTTGGACCGGACGTCCCGGCAGAGTCACATCTATACTTTCTTCTTCCAACTGTCTTTCCAGGGCTTCATCTTCCAAACGGGATTGCTTTGTTTCGATGGCATTCGCCACTTCTTCACGAACCTCGTTCGCCAACTGACCAATGACCGGACGTTCCTCTTTGGACAGTTTACCCATCCCTTTAAGCACTTCCGTAATCGGTCCTTTTTTCCCTAAGTATTCAACGCGGACATCCTTCAAGCTCTGAATATTCTCAGCTTGAGTGACCTTCTCCAACGCTTCTTGCTTTAATTGCTCCAAACGCTCCTTCATTTTGCTTCCTCCTTTAAATGGAAATAAAAAAAGCCTCATCCCTGGAAAGGGACGAGACTTGTAAAGTCGAATCGCGGTACCACCCTTGTTGACACAATGAATTGTGCCCACTTCGTGTTCAATAACGGGTATACATACCCGGATCAGTTTTCATGATCAGCTCCAGAGTGAAAGTTCAACAATTGCCACGATAGAAGCACTTACAGTCTATGATGCTTCCTCCCTGAATCGATTTACAACCGCCTACTGGGCTCTTTCTTCGCTTTTTATTTATTCACTTCTATACAACTATTTTTAAATTATAGAGAAAGTGATTCCATAATGCAACCCTAGTTCTTCAAGTGATACATCATCACTGCAGCTGCTATCGATACATTCAATGATTCAGCCTGGCCGTAAATCGGAATATATACTTGCTCATCTGCCATCGCTATCCATTCCTCATTGACACCCTGCCCCTCGTTTCCTACGATCAAGGCTGCTTGTTTCGGGGCAGACAATTGATTGTAAGGAGCAGCTTTCTCATTTAACGTACTCGCCCATATTTGCACTCCATTTTCTTTCAACACAGGCAGGAAGTCTTTAAGATCTCCCTGGTGAAATGGAATATGAAACAGGGATCCTTGTGTTGATCTTAAAACTTTATCATTGTATGGATCCACGGTTCCCGAGCCAAAAATGATCTGATCAAAACCTGCTGCATCTGCCGTACGGATCATCGTCCCGAGGTTTCCCGGGTCTTGGACCGCATCCACGACCAATGTCAAAGATGCAGGTTTGAAATCCCACTGCTTTTGCTCTACTACTGCCGCAATGCCCTGTGGTGTCTCCGTCTCGGCAATAGTGTCGAATACTTTGCTGCTTACCATAAAAGGTTCAACACCATTCGGAACCTCATAAGAAATGTCTTCCCTTAAAATCATTTCCACAACGTTCCAATCACTTTTCAATGCTTCTTCAACTAAGTGATAACCTTCAACAAGAAATCGATTTTCGCGATTTCTATATTTACGTTTGTGTAATTTCTTCCATTCTTTCACTTTATAATTTTGCACAGAAGTCAGCATCATTAACCCTCATTTAGCACTTTAATTTCTAACTTATCATACATAGCATAGCCCCGTTCGGTCAAACTAAGATTGAAAAAACTTTATTTTCACTTAGAAAAGGAGGGAATTTAGAGATGAATTTGAACTTGAGACAAGCAATCCTTTCAAACGTAAGCGGACATAATGCAGATCAACTACAAGCGACGATTGATGACGCCCTGCAAAAAGGTGAAGAAAAGATGCTTCCCGGGCTCGGAGTGTTTTTTGAATTATTATGGAAAGAATCAGATCAACAAGAAAAGCAGGAAATGCTGCAAACGCTGGAAGAATGTGTCCAAAAAACAAATCCACAACAGTAATCGATTCTATAAAACGAAAAGCCACCCTCATAGGGTGGCTTATTCATTATTGAAAAGTAATTTCCTGAACTTTATTGTGATCCAACCCTTTGATGACTTCTACGATCAACTGTACGGCATTTTCAAAATCATCCCGGTGCAGCATCGCGGCATGAGAGTGAATGTAACGGGTAGCGATTGTAATGGAAAGTGCAGGAACACCATCATGACTGAGATGGATGGATCCTGAATCTGTTCCACCACCTGCAAGAGAGTCAAACTGGTAAGGAATTTCTTTCTCATCAGCTGTGTCCGTCACAAAATCACGCAAGCCTTTGTGCGAAACCATGGAAGCGTCATAAAGAATGATTTGAGGACCTTTGCCCATTTTGCTGGAAGCATCTTTATCGGATACACCCGGCGTATCACCTGCAATACCTACATCGACACCAAAAGCGATATCAGGATTAATCATGTTGGCAGCTGTTTTCGCTCCACGAAGACCTACTTCTTCCTGGACTGTACCTACACCATAAACGACGTTCGGGTGTTTTTCCCCTTTCAGTCTCTTTAATACTTCAATTGCGATCGCACATCCGATGCGGTTATCCCACGCTTTAGCCAATAGCATTTTTTCATTTTTCATTTGAGTGAACTCAAAGTAAGGTACGACCGAATCACCAGGTTTCACACCGAATTCTTCAGCTTCTTCTCTGCTTGAAGCACCGATATCAATAAACATGTCCTTGATTTCAACAGGTTTTTTACGCTGTTCAGGAGGTAGTATGTGTGGAGGTTTGGACCCGATGACTCCTGTCAGATCCCCTTGACGGGTCATGATCGTAACGCGCTGAGCCAACATAACCTGACTCCACCATCCGCCTACAGGCTGGAAATAAAGGTATCCATTATCATCGATTCGAGTGACCATGAATCCGACTTCGTCCAAATGGCCGGCTACCATGATGCTTGGGCCTTTTTTATTCCCTGTCTTTTTAGCGATCAAGCTCCCTAAATTATCAGTAAACACTTCCTCCGCAAACGGTGATATGTACTTCTTCATTACTTCACGAGCTTCTTTTTCATTACCCGGAACACCTTTTGCATCAGTAAGGTCTTTCAACATTGTCAATGTCTCATCTTTTTTTGCCATATGTATAACTTCCTCCTTTTCGTATCCAAGTGTTATTATATAACTTTTGAAGCGATTTCACAAAAATTCTGTCTAATATCCCTCATCCTGCCTTTGGTAGTTCACTTGGTTTTTTTCGTAGTAGGCATGAAACGATTCCTCTTCATGAAATCCAAGTGTTCTGCCGAGTTGAAGGAAGCTTGAGAACAATTGCTGATAGTTTGCAGCGGTCTTTTTATCCCTGAAAGCTTCTGAAGAACGATAAATGTTCAGAAAAGCCTCTACCTGTGTATCACACTCACCATACTCTGTTTCTGTATAGCGGAAACCACAATCCAGACCTACGGATAATAAGAAGTGGAGCCCATCTACATATTCTTCAAGAATGACATCTTTATTACTTGGTCCTTTAAGACTCCAAAACTTGAAGCAGCGTGTTTCATTCGCCAACTCTCCAACTTCGACTAAGAACGCTAAGATCTTTTCATCGACCTTTGTCCCCTGTTCAATCTGATGCTGATCTTCTATATACTGATCCAAATTCCTTTGCATTTGATAGAGGGTCTCCCAATTCATACCACGCAGCTCCTTCAATTAAAATTCATAAATAATGTATCATTTTTTGAAACGAAACGACACCTTCATTCGTACTTATGCTATAAACCCAGGTAGGGAGAAGGTACTTATGATCATCATTCTTTTCCGTTTATTATTGATTGCCGCTGTGATTTTTATCATTTACACAGCTTATAAATTCATTGTAAACCCCAACAGAAAACTTGAACTGGCCAGAGAAAAGAAAGAGTTTTACTTCCATGACAATAAAGAGGATACGAAAGAAAACTTCTTTATTACTTACAAAGGCGTGGATTTTGAAGGTGAAAAATATTTAGGCACGACTGATGACTCATTTGAAGTAGTCAATATCAGTGTAAGTGCGATAAATCCGGAAAAACTAAGAGGGATTGAAAGAGAAGATTTGTATTTTCTCGAAAAAGAAATACTGATCCGCTACCCATACGCTTCCATTGATTGGAAATACCCGGTAAACCGTTTAATCATCCAACCTTTAAAAGATTAAGGCTCTGTTAAAGTCTGTTGTGGATTTCTTACAATTCCACTCTTCAGGGGTGGCGGTATTGCGGCCCTCACTTTAAATAGAGTGTGGGGGAACAACAGTCCACTTTCCGCGGGGAACGCTGAGCCTCCTCAAACTCCGTTTTCCGGGGTCCCAACTTGTTCCTTTTTCCCGCAGGAGTCTACCTGCTTTCCCTTCCCTCCCATTCCAAGTTGGTGTTACGGACTCCGCTTTACACCGGATTGCGTCAGTAAAGTGCACCACGGAAAGCGAATCATTCTCAAGGCCTTCACACACGAATTTCACGAAGCAAAGAACTGATTCAAACTCTAATGGGAAATAACAACACCAACCACTATTAGAGCCAAGATTAAAAAGCTGCCACAATCAATGATTGTGGCAGCTTTTTTATATGACACGTTTTTTTATAGATCAATATTGGCACGTATCAGTACTCCTCTTCCGTAAAACGTGACATCGAAAACGCTTTTTACAATGGATTCTTAGAAACATCGTCAGATACTTCATGATCTCCAATCAACCGCTGGTTTGAAAGAAATCTCTCCACAAGAACACTTCATATTTTTTACGGACGATGAAACATAAAATGACTAACCCAATAGAGAATAAGACCATCAAAGGAATCGATAATAAGGTGATCCACTGCCCCATAGATGTGTAAACGACAGCGAGCGGAAAGTTAGCAAATAAAGAAGACTTCGTATAATCCTTGAAATCGGAACTTATTTCTATCAGACAGTAGGATAGCAAATGAAAATGTATAAATGGCACTAAACGCAGAATTGCCACCTGCTTAACGGTCAAATGTGAGTTCTTTCTCATCCACTTCTCTTTCAAGGATTTCAACCTTTTTAATCCTGATGGCACAAGACGTATCGTTTTATAAAACAATAAACTGGAGAGCATCGTACCAATGACGGAGTAAGCGGTCCCGGCAATAGGACCGAAGAGAACGCCTCCGGTAATGCAGACAAGCATGACTGGCAAAAATAAGAACGGTCTCAATAAATGAATAGCTATGAATAAGAGCGGTGCCCAGGCTTCCTGATGTTCTAACCATGACATAATGGTCATTGATGTCTCGCCCATCCAATTCCCCCCCTGTCTACATCTTATGACAAAAGAATTAGAGGTAGAACTTCGCCAGTAAATACACGATGCCTGCCAAATAAACAATCGCCAATGCAGGAAAACCGAATCGGAAGGAACGATGACGAGTTTTATGCTTGTATACCTTCATAGCCATCCAGCCTCCTGGTGCTCCGCCCAAAACAGCTGATGTCCACAACGTCTTTTCTTTCACCCGCCAAGATTCCTTCCTCGCCTTCCGCTTGTCGGACCACATAAGGATATATAGAAGGCTGTTGATCACAAAAAAATAACTCAACAAGATGATAAGTACAAATTCCATCGATCGACCTCCATAAGTATAAGGCTCTGTTAAAGTCTGTTGTTGATATTTTAAACGATTACTAAATAGTCCCCGTCTGGAATTTAGGGGTCTAGTCTGTTATTCACTCAGAGCATGGGATGGCCTTTCCGACCCTCCTACTTTGAAGAGGCGGCCTTTTAGAATGGCGAGACTCCTGTGGGATAAAGGTACATCGTGAGACCCCGGAAGGCGTAGCCTGAGGAGGCTCACGGTACCCCACGGAAAGGGAGTCATTCTAAAAGGCCGCCTCACACAAATTCCAGGACAGAAAGAGCTGATATGACCTCACATGTGAAATAACAACACCAAGCTATAACAGACCCAAGTATAAAAAAAAGTCATTTCCTACCGATCGGAAATGACTTTTTCATCTATTTATTTAAGTGCAGATTTTGCTTGCTCTGCAAGACTTGCGAATCCTTGCTCGTCGTTAACAGCAAGATCAGCAAGCATCTTACGGTTCACTTCGATACCTGCAAGCTTAAGACCGTGCATTAGACGGCTGTAAGAAATGTCGTTCATACGTGCCGCAGCGTTGATACGTGCAATCCAAAGTTTACGGAAGTCACGTTTTTTCTGACGGCGGTCACGGTATGCATACTGACCTGATTTCATTACTTGTTGTTTTGCTTGCTTGAATAGCGCGTGTTTTGAACCATAATAACCTTTTGCTAGTTTTAGGACACGGTTACGACGTTGACGTGTCACTGTTCCACCTTTTACTCGTGGCATTGGAATCCCTCCTGTATATTCGTTCTAATATTAGTCTTTCGGAAGCATGTGCTTGATGCGGCGGTAGTCTCCAGCAGATACCAGAGCATCTTTACGCAATTTACGCTTTTGCTTAGTAGATTTGTTAGCGAACAAGTGGCTTGTGTACGCGTGGGAGCGTTTCACCTTACCTGTTCCAGTCTTTTTAAAGCGTTTCTGAGAACCTTTATGGGTTTTCATTTTTGGCATGTGAATTTCCTCCTTTTACTTGATACACTTACTTACTTCTCGTTGAGAGGAGCAAGCATTAAGAACATACTACGACCTTCCATTTTAGGCTTGGTCTCAACTTGGGCAATATCTTTGCACTCTTCTGCTACACGCTCGAGTACATTTTGTCCAAGCTCTTTGTGAGTGATCGCACGGCCGCGGAAACGGACAGATGCTTTCACCTTATCCCCTTTAGACAAGAACTTGCGAGCATTACGGAGCTTCGTGTTGAAGTCATGCTCTTCAATGTTCGGGCTGAGGCGGATTTCCTTCACTTTAATGACCGTTTGTTTTTTACGAGCTTCTTTTTCTTTCTTCTGCTGCTCAAAACGGTATTTTCCGTAGTCCATTACACGGCAAACTGGAGGCTTAGCATTTGGTGCTACCATAACAAGATCCAGATTTGCATTCGCTGCAATATCCAGGGCTTCATTACGTGATTTAATCCCCAATTGCTCCCCATTTACATCGATTAAACGAACTTCACGGGCACGGATTTTTTCATTAACGTTCATATTATCCTTGCTAATATCGAGCCACCTCCGTCATATTTTAGAAAACTATTTGACGATCTGTCATCGACAAGCTTTTGAAGTCATAAAAAAAGTGTCGGTACATAGAAATGCACCCACACGTATCCTAAAGTTCAAAAGGATTCATGACCTGCCAACTGCATAGTGCGTCGATCAGGTGAGAAGCGGGTGCTTCTACTTGTCTCTAGATCCGTTCATTCAGTTACCTAATAAATACTAGCATGCCTTTGGATACTTGTCAATAACCTTTACTCATATCCATGACTACTTGTAAAAGGATAAAGGAATTCAAACCGAAAATCAAGAGGATTTTACTGGGACTCCCAACACCTTTGCCTCTCCTGATCATTTAAAAAGTCCATCAAAATGTAAAAAGACTGCCGAAAAAGTTTCGACAGCCTTTAGAAACCAAGGAAACGACCTTGTTTACACCATTATTTTCTCATTAACTTCTGGTCGATTTCATTTCGGATTTCCTCAATGAACTTTTCAACCGATTTCGTTTCTGAATCCTGCTCCCCATAACGGCGGACATTGACAGCATGGTCTTCAATTTCTTTATCACCAACGACAAGCTGAAATGGAACTTTCTGCATCTGAGCTTCACGGATCTTATAACCTATCTTCTCATTTCTCTCGTCCAGTTCTACACGGACTCCAGCAAACCGAAGTTCATCTTCCAATTTCTTGGCGTAATCAAGGTGAGCATCTGCAGAAACAGGAATGATTTTCGCCTGGACCGGAGCTAACCACGTCGGGAAAGCACCTTTGTATTCTTCGATCAAGAATGCAACGAAACGCTCCATTGTAGAAACCACTCCACGGTGGATGACTACTGGTCTGTGATCATTACCATCTTCACCTACATAAGTCAAGTCGAATCGTTCTGGTAAGTGGAAGTCCAATTGTACAGTGGATAATGTTTCTTCTTTTCCTAGTGCTGTTTTCACTTGAACATCCAGTTTCGGACCGTAGAAAGCGGCTTCTCCTTCAGCTTCTACGTATTCCAAATTCATTTCTTCCATTGTTTCTTTCAGCATAGCCTGCGCCTTATTCCACATTTCATCATTATCCACGTACTTTTCTTTATCCTCAGGATCTCTATAGGAAAGACGGAAATGATAATCATTAAGGCCGAAATCTTTATAAACCTCATGCACCAGGTTAACGACACGCTTGAACTCATCCTTCAGTTGATCCGGGCGTGCAAAGATATGGGCATCATTCAGTGTCATGGCCCTTACACGTTGAAGTCCGGCAAGCGCCCCGGACATTTCGTGACGGTGCATCGTTCCAAGCTCGGCAATACGAACCGGCAGATTCCGATAACTGTGCAGCTGATTCTTATAAACCATCATATGGTGCGGACAGTTCATAGGGCGTAGGACAAGGTCTTCGTTGTCCATTTCCATTGTAGGGAACATGTCATCCTTATAGTGGTCCCAGTGCCCACTTGTTTTGTATAAATCTACGCTTCCGAGTACTGGAGTATAAACGTGATCATACCCTAAACGTTCTTCTGTATCCACGATATACCGCTCGATTGTGCGACGGATTGTAGCACCTTTAGGCAGCCATAGCGGGAGTCCCTGCCCTACTTTTTGATTGACAGTAAAAATCTCTAGTTCTTTACCCAGTTTACGGTGATCTCTTTCCTTGGCTTCTTCAAGAAGATGAAGGTATTCTTCCAGGTCCGCTTTTTTCTCGAAAGCTGTACCATAAATACGCTGAAGCATTTTATTATCACTGTCACCGCGCCAGTATGCTCCTGAAATACTCAACAGTTTAAAGACTTTGATTTTACTTGTCTGTGGAACGTGGACACCGCGGCAAAGGTCGAAGAATTCACCTTGTTGATAAATAGTGACTTGCTCCCCTTCTGGAATATCCTCAATCAATTCAAGCTTAAGATCGTCCCCGATTTCATGATACTTTTCTTTAGCTTCTTCGCGGGAAAGTTCTATACGCTCCACTTCAAGGTTTTCATCTACGATCTTTTGCATCTCTTTTTCGATTTTAGGCAAGTCTTCAGGAGTTAAAGACTCCTCCATATCGATATCATAGTAGAACCCATTTTCAATGACAGGTCCCACTCCGAGTTTCACATTCCCATACAAGCGTTTGATCGCTTGAGCCATCAGGTGGGCTGAAGAATGTCGTAACACTTCTATTCCTTCAGGGTTTTTATATGTGAGAATTTCAATTTCCCCATCATTTTCAATTGGCCGCCTTAAATCATAAGGCTCTCCATCCAATTTGATGGCCAAGGCTTGCTTTTTCAACCCTGGGGAAATCGATTTTGCAATATCTTCACCGGTTACGCCCTGTTCAAATTCTTTCACATTGCCATCAGGGAATTTGATTTGGATTGCATTTGCCATGTTTAACACTCCTTCTCTTAAAATAAATAAAAACGCCCGTCCCTCAGCATAGATGCTAAGGGACGAGCGTTATCACTCGTGGTTCCACCCAAATTTCCCGCAAAAGTTTTGCGGCTTCATTCATCCATAACGCGGATCAGACGCTACTTAATACTAGATGACGTTCATAAGTAGAGCTCCAAGGTGGTAAACAGCTAAGTCGTTCATGAAGGAGCTTTCAGCCGATGACTCCTCTCTCTAAACATGCGCCTCTTAGTGTTCTTGTCCTCTTCAATGCCATTAATAGTAATATGTAGGTATTATATCCGTTTATGAAATTGAAATCAAGATAATTTGAAAGGAAATTCTTCACTGGACTTCCATATCGCTTTTTCTTCAAATATATTGACCAGCAATTGTAGTTGAGGATGATTAGGATTATCAGAATAAATGATCAGCTGATCAGGAGCATGGACTAGTGCTGGAGTGACAGACCATTGCAGTTGTAAATTTTCAATGGAAGTGTCTGGATATTGATTCATATAGACCATCGTTTCGGATTTTCTGATTTTATTTCCTTCATCATGGTAATATTCCAATCCGCCATGATCTAATAAGTGCAGAATACTAACGCCCGTGTCTCTGTAGTGAATTCTGCTTCTCCAAGAATCCACAAGCATCTGATAAGCCTCTTCCTGCTTATAGTCATCGATTAAATAGCCTGTGTACTCAATAAGGACCGGGTGGATTTTCTCCAAACAAGCCACACAAAAATCATCGTAATCAATAAAAGTAGAGCTGCCAAGCGTATACTTGACCACCTTCTCCAACTCTTTGTGCAATGAAGGCAGATTCAACCCTGCTGGCGGTTTAGCTTCGAATTCATGAGCTATTTCTAAAACCCTTTGGATCTCGTGTTGATCTTCATAATAATATCGGTGTCTGAGGACACCTTCAATCCATCCAGGAAGTTTTCTTATGCGTATGCTCGATAATAATGCGTTTCTTATTTCAAATGTAGAAGGCAGGGATTCAGCATTTACTGATAATTGAACTTCAAATTCTTTCTCATACTCTTTCAACAACCAAAGCTTTTCTTCAGTGACGATCAGTTTATAAACGAGCTCAGCTTCTATGCGATTTGAAAATCGAATACAAATCACAAGCACTCCCCCTCATCCCGACTTTCCTCACCTTATTTATCAAAAGATTCTTGTGCGATTTACAAGAATCTATATATGCTTACCAGTCATGGGTAGTCCAAAAAGTAAGGTTATCTTTTCCATCTTATATTTATGAGTGGATAGGGGGAAACATGCTCTACATTAAAAATTTTATCTTCTTCGGTTCTGCCCATTCACTTCAACCGGCTGACTCAATTGGCGTATTCTTTCAGTGATCCGCTCAGCCTTGACTTGCTCTACATTTCCTCGATTACTGGTCATCAAGACTTTTTCCAACTCATCAAGGCTGTAATTTGAAGTGAAGAACACCGGAAGCCTTTCCATCATGCGGTAATGGAGAATCGAACCGAGAATTTCATCTCTGAACCAGGCAGACTGTGATTCCGCTCCAATATCATCCAACATGAGTACAGGGGTTTCTTTGAAAGCTTCCACTTTTTCATTCATAGAATCATCTTTGATGGATGATTTGATTTCTCTGACAAGCTCAGGCATGTAAATGATCATGGAAGGAATGTTTTTAGAGCTTAACGCATTCGCGATCGCTCCGAGGAAATATGTCTTCCCGACACCAAAAGGACCATGGAAGAACAACCCTTTACTTGGAAGCTCATCATCTAAACTTTCAATATACTGAAGCGTCTTCATGACTGCCTCTCCCCGGTCCTGATCTTCATAATCAAGACGTTCTATCGTGGCTTCCAGTATTTCTCTAGGCATATGAAGGCTTTTGACCAGAGACCTTTGGTTCTTTTGATGCTCCAATTTTTTTTGACGACGACATTTGTCGTAAGCAAGCTTAATTTCTTCCCCCTCCACTTCAAGACGGGGAGTATATCCAGGCAGAATATTGATGCACTCTTCTCTGGAAGGACATTTTTCACAATTCTTTGATTGAGTTTGATATTCATAAAGCTTGATCAATTGTTTCTCAACAGCTTTTTCTGTAATAGAAGGGTGATCAGCCATTAAGTTTTGAATCTCTTTGGACTTTAAAACTTCTTGCTTCATTCGTGTCATACGTTCTTGAAATTGTTTATTATTTCGCATCCATTTTTGTAATGATTTTTGGATCGGCTCCATGTTTTCACACCGCCTTATTATGAATTCCCTTTATCTGTTAAGCGTTTGATTCGTTCTGCAATTTCATCAGTATTCACTTTTTCCCCTGATTGCTTCTCTTTATTCGCAGGAGTCTTACGATTCTTATACCAAGATGGAATGACTTCGTCCTGTTTTCCTCTACGCTGTGATTTCTGCCTGCCCCACTGTTGGTACTTTTGGTGCTCTGCTTTAGCTAGGTTCATGGCCTGTCTCACAGTCGTCACATTCTTCCTCGTCCAATGACTTGCGATTTTTTCGAGGTAAGGTTTAGACAACTTCATATCTGTTTTCAATAGTACATAGTGTACCAGAACATTCATGACACCTGGCTGCAACCCTTGTTCTGTCATGACATCACGGATCATCTTTAAATCTTGACTTGATGCACGGTTTCCACCCGATAAATCCTCAAGCAGTTCTTTAGGGGATATCTGCTCAAGCATGGATACAAATTGATCCTCTTTCGTTTGTGGAGAAGAACTTGAATCATCATTCACTTTTTCTCGTTGATTCAAGGATTTATGGTTATTGCTTGAAGGTTTTTCCTGCATAAAGTCATGACAAGCAGCTTTCAATTCATGTTCAATCAGATGATGATTTTCATCAATCGCCCATGTTACAGCCTTTTCCAACTCTAATGTCGTCAAGTTATAAAGAGAAGCAAGCTGTGATATCAAGTGTTTATTTTGACCTGTCAATATTTTTTCGCTCGGATACATTTTCTGCTTCAAGGCTTGGTTGAGCCATTCGAAATCCACTCTGCCACTTTGAATGACAGGTCCCCGACTTTTTAAAGGCTCTGGATTCCGCTTCTCATCTTTATTATTGAATGATGAAGAATGATTTAAAGCCGTATGGAATACCTGATCAAAAGAAGCAGTCACCTCTTCATACGTTTTGTCTTCAGCCCGACCGACAATTAACCGATCTTTAAGTAAGTGGTATTTGTCTTCTCCTAATTCATGATGCAGCAGCAAAGCCAGCATGCTGTCCATGAAAAATTCTTCAGGCGAGAAAGGTGGAAAAACCTTGTACAAGTACTCTACAGGTTGATCCTCTTCTTTGTAACAATACGTTCTAAGCAAACCTATAGCTTCAAGCTTTTGTCTTGCTTCATATATTTTGTCCAGTGGTACAGATAAAAAGGACATCAAGGTGTGGTGTGTTTTTACCTGCCCCTCTTCATTGATCTCATATTCTGATACAAGCAATTGATACAGTGAAATTGCCAACTGCCCCACCACAGGCTGATATAAATGTGAGAGAGAGAGATGAGCATTACGAGTAAGATCTCCCATTTTATCTATCCGAAAACCGTCCACAGGAAGGAGTTTACCTATAGATTGGTTCATATCGTCCATCTCCTTGCCTTGTAATGAAAATTTTGTAAAAGCACCCTACATTTGTAGTGTTAAAAGAAATGATGAGAGGCTGGCAATGGGGAGGAAGCATGTGTATGGGTAAGACCTCTACGATCGTAAAACAAATGAACTCAGCCTCACACTTCCATTGCCACTCCCAAACATTGATATATCACAATGAATAACACTACTCCTGACATAACCGAAGAAAAAAGAAAATGAGCCAAGTCAGGCTCATTCGTCTTCATCGTGTTTAATTAATTCTTTCAGTTCATCTATAAAGACGTTGATATCTTTGAACTGACGATAGACTGAAGCGAATCTGACATAAGCCACTTCATCTATGGAAGAAAGACGTTCCATCACCATTTCTCCTATGTCTTTACTTAAAACTTCAGAAACACCGCGATTTCTCAATTCTTTCTCAATATCCAATGTGAGACCCTCTAAGTCTTCAACAGCCACCGGCCTTTTTTCGCACGCACGAATTAAGCCACGCATCAACTTTTCCCTACTGAACTCTTCTCTCGTGCCTTCTTTTTTTACAACGATCAAAGGAACTTCTTCTATTCTTTCAAAAGTAGTAAAACGGAAGCCACATTGTTCACATTCTCTTCTGCGCCTGATTGCCTGCCCTTCTTCTATAGGACGGGAATCCAGCACTTTTGTGCTTTTATAGTGGCAGTTTGGGCATTTCAAAATCAATCAACTCCGCATCGTGACATTTCATTTACAATTAAGATGGATCTATTCTTGAGAATTCACTATCCAGTTTCCTGTAAAATTGGATGATTAGATTTCGGCTGAACCCAAAATCTACCGGGCCTCCTGAGTCGGTGGTGACTGAAAAATCGACGGCTGTACGGTAAGGTCTGACCATGATTACGGTAGCCACAATAAATGCTCGGCGCTTCCCTTTATATTTTACAGTGATTTCCCCTCGTTCTTTAGAAGTGGCAGCCACTTCAGAAGGGGACGGAAACAGTTCTTCAACCGCTCTGAAAAGGTCATCATGTTTAGCTTTATAATAGTGTGTAACAAGCTGTTCATCTTTATGGTGTTCATTTGTTTCAGAATGATTACTAAAATAACGAGAAATAAAACCCTTCACTTCATTAACCCCTTCAATACATTCGACATATAACTTCCTTTATTTTAACATGAGTAAACAAAATAAGAAAAGATATATTACAAGGATGAGGTCTCAGCAAAGGTTTAAGCAGCAGGTTCATTTTTTTACATGTGAATTCAAAGGGTGCGGACAACTTAAAAGGAAGACCCACCCATGGACAACTAAGATTCACTTCGCTAAAGCACAGCCAAAACAAAAAAGCCACATAGTTCACCTATGTGGCTGACTGTTCTATACAATTAAAGAGCACGGGACTTCGGCACTTCGACAGGGCCCATTCCTCTTGGAACTTCTACGGTCTCATTACGGCCGGCCTCCAGAGCTCCAACGATGTATTCTGCAGCAACGTTCGGATCGATGCGATCCCCGCAGGTATATACATCGATACTTGCATAACCGTGCTCAGGAAAGCTGTGAATAGTCAAGTGTGATTCAGATATGATCACAACACCGCTCACCCCGTGAGGAGCGAATTTGTGGAAAGCTACCTCTCTTACTTCCGCACCAGCTTTCAAAGCAGCATCAACAAAAACCTGTTCTATAAACGACATATCATTCAATTTCGATTCATTACAATCCCAAAGTTCAGCAATAACGTGTCTTCCCATTGTATCCATAATTAGGATCCCCCTTTTGTACATTAACTTCTTTGCCTTCCAAATTACAGTCATGTACTACCACGGGGGAAAGTTAGTCCTGAGAGGTCCTAACCCTTTGAGCAGACATGAAAACTATTCAAATTCAGAAGTTCAAGAAGAAGTATATACGGTTTATCCCCATTTTGCAAGGTTAATTTTACACCCAATCAATTTAGGGATTCCTTGCACTTGATTCCTATTATAGGATACATATGGGTAACATTTCCACCTATGAAACTCGCGCAGTCTTTTCTTGCTTCATCAAATCTCCGACATACTTTGCCAAGTCCACGACACGGCAGGAATATCCCCATTCATTATCGTACCAGGCTAGTATTTTGACTTTACGGTCTTCAATTACCTGTGTCGATAATCCATCAATAATCGCTGAGGAAGGGGAGGTTGTATAATCAATAGATACCAACGGTTCATCGTTATATTCAAGAATTCCCTTCATGCCTTTTTTGGATACATCAGAGAATAATTGATTGACCTCATCAGCCGTGACATCTCTCTTTAAATCTACTACTAAATCTACAAGGGACACATTAGGGGTCGGAACCCTGAGTGCCATGCCATTCAGTTTTCCTTTCATACTCGGAATGACTTCACCGAGGGCGCGCGCAGCACCGGTGGAAGTCGGAATGATGGATTGGGTACACCCTCTTGCCCGACGCAGATCTTTATGAGGGTTATCCAAGTTCTTTTGATCATTTGTGAACGCGTGTACAGTCGTCATCAATCCGTTTTCAATACCAAATTCGTCTTCTAAAACTTTGACGACAGGCGCAAGACAATTCGTCGTACAAGAAGCGTTTGAGATCACATCGTGCTGCTTAGGAGCATAAGTTTCTTCATTTACACCCATAACAATAGTTGCATCCACTTGTTTACCCGGGGCTGTAATGATCACTTTCTTTGCTCCCGCCTCAATGTGTGAGGATGCCTCTTCTTTAGTACGGAATTTCCCTGTAGCTTCAATTACGATATCTATACCCAATTCTTCCCATGGCAGTTCAGAAGGGTTTCGAGTTGCACACAGTTCGACTTTATGACCATTAACTTCCAGGTGATTGCCAACCGCTTCAATCTGCCCGTCAAACCGACCATGAACACTATCATATTTCAACATATGAGCAATGGTCTCAGCTGGATAACAAGCATTTACCGCTACTAATTCTAAGGATTCATCTACTGCTGCCTTTCTAAAAACCATTCTACCTATTCTACCAAGACCATTAATGGCAATCTTTGTTTTCCCCATGATCCATCCCCCTATATGTGATATACTTTTAAACCGTTTTTTCAAAAACAGTATAACATATTGTAAGCGCTTTTTCAGTGGCTTTGTAATATTTCATAAAAAAAACACGATTGGGTTGAGAAACCCTATCGTGTTAATATACGATGTTCCACTTTGCAAGTATGCTCTTTAATTGTTCAAAACTTTCATCGACCGTTCCATTATTATCAATGACCGCATCAGCCATCTCCGCTTTTTCATTCAATGACATTTGAGAGTTTATCCTTTGTTCTGCGTCCTCCCGGCTCGATTGGTCCCTCTCCATCAACCGTTTCAACTGCGTCTCCTCATCTACATAGACAACCAGAGTCCGGTCAACGTAAGAGGTGAGATTGCTTTCAAATAGCAGCGGAATATCCAAAACGACTGCAGGATACTGCTGTGTTTTATAAAAATCACGTCTGTGAACCATTTCTTTCCTTACTTCTGGATGGACGATTTCATTCAGCGCTTTCCGCTTTTCTTCGTCTCCGAAAATGATTTTCCCTAACTTTTTTCGGTTGATCGCTCCATCGTCATGCAAAACTTCTTCACCGAAGAGCCGGACGATTTTTTCGTAGGCGGGTTGTTCAGGTTCTACGACTTCTCTTGAAAGTTGATCGGCATCGATGACGGGGATATTTAAGTTGCGGAACATATTCGAAACAGTGCTTTTTCCACTGGCGATACTTCCTGTCAAACCTACGACGACAGTCATTTTACACATCCTTTATGTTAACTTGATCAATCCTATGATGATTAGTAAGACTCCAGGCAATATGGAAATACTCTCCGCCCTGTGACTTAACTTATTACCACTTTTCATACCGAAGAACAACATTGTAAAGGTAGCTATCGTTATCATCGCTGCAGTGGTCCAGGGGGCTACGCCAATCAGAGCACCACTGATACCAGCTCCGATCGTGTCTAAAGATAAAGCTGTCCCTAACAGCCATACTTCTTTGCCTCGAATCCCCCCTGATCGATCCACATCTGCGGCAACTGGATCACTCAAAACACGAGCCGGCTGAAGCCAGGGTTCTTCTACTGCTTGAGAGCTATCCACTTTTCGGAAGTGCTGCCACAAAAAGTAGCTCCCGATACAGATTAAGGCTACCGCCCCACATCTCTCTGCATATTCTGGAGAAACGAAAGGCAGTAATAGATGGCCTATATAAGAAGAAGTCAGAAAGCCTGTGCCGGACAATAACGCAATAAAAAGGATCCCATGGACAGCTAATCGGATCTGTTTAATTCCAAGCACACATCCAATTCCGAAACTATCAATACTGACAGCCATGACGAATAAAAAAGTAAATGTGACAATTCCCATACCATCCACCTTTGCTTAATCAGCTGTGGAATAGTATATGGGCAAAAACTTTTGGTGTTACTTCGTTTGACAAGTAGGACAAACGTGAGTCCCCCGACCACTGACTTTTATTTTTATAATTGAAGTACTGCAGGTTGAACAAGGCGAATCCTGCTTTCCATAAACGCGCAGCTGCTGTTGGAACATTCCGATTTCCCCTTGGCTGTTAAGATAAGAACGGATTGTTGTTCCTCCTTGTTCTACAGCCTCCATAATTACCTCTATACTGGACTCTCTTAATAGGGCCGCTTCTTCTTTCGTCAGACTCTTCCCTGTTCGTTCAGGATGGACTTTTGCCCGGTGTAAAGCTTCATCCACATAGATATTTCCTAATCCTGCCACCACCGATTGATCTAAAAGGACAGACTTCATATTCCGGGTTGTCCGCTGCAGCTTTTCATAAAAGTAATCGATCGTAAATTCTGGGTCGAATGGATCTGGGCCGAGTTGGTTCAATGGCTTTTCCGCCCATTCTTCTCCTTTTTTGAAAACATGCATCGTTCCAAATTTCCGAACGTCATTGTATCGGAGTTCACTCCCATCCTTGAAATGGAAAATGACGTGCGTATGCCTCTCCTTTTCAATAGAGCTGTCATACACCCCGAATTTCCCTTCCATCCTCAAATGAGAGACCATAACGACATCATCCATATGGAAAATCATAAACTTACCTTTTCGGTCAATATCTCGAATCGTCTGTCCTTGTAAGAGGTTGGTAAAGGCTGCAGGGTCTTTCGGTTTTTTAATAATGTTCCCCCAATGAATGGAAACATCTTCAATCGTTTTGTTTACTACTAAATTCAGTAATGTTTTTCTGACCGTTTCTACTTCTGGTAGTTCCGGCATGGTGTCATTCCCCTCACTTACTTCGCATCATACCATGTAGGTCCGTATGAATAATCCACTTTCAATGGAACATTCAGAGAAACGGTTTCCTCCATGACCGATGCTACAATATCTTTTAATTTTTCTACTTCCTCTTCTGGTGCTTCGAGAATCAATTCATCGTGCACCTGTAAGAGCATAGTCGCCTGCAGATTTTCTTCCTTCAATCGATGGTCGAGGTCGATCATGGCTTTTTTTATGATATCTGCTGCACTTCCTTGAATCGGCGTGTTCATGGCTGTACGCTCAGCGAAACCACGCTTATTGAAGTTACGACTGTTAATATCAGGCAAATAACGACGGCGGTTCATAAAGGTTGTGACATACCCCGTTCGTTTAGCTTCTTGAACGGTCTCATCCATATACTCTTTGACTCCTGGATAACTTTCGAAGTATTTCTCAATGAATGCTTTCGCTTCTTTCCGGGTGATTCCAAGGCTTTGAGAAAGACCATAATCGCTGATGCCATAAACGATACCGAAGTTTACGGCTTTTGCCTGTCTTCTCATTTCACTTGTCACTTCTTCTTTAGTAACGCCAAAAACCTCACTCGCTGTCTGAGTATGAATATCCTGACCTTCTTTAAAAGCCGTTACCAATTTTTCATCATTGGCAATATGGGCAAGTACTCTCAATTCGATTTGTGAATAGTCACTCGCGAAAATCACCCAATTCTCTTTTGAAGAAATGAACGCCTGTCTGATTTTCCTTCCTTCTTCTAATCGAATTGGGATATTTTGCAGGTTAGGATCCGTAGAACTTAAACGCCCTGTCTGCGTTAATGCCTGATTGAATCGAGTATGAATTTTGCCCGTATCTTCGTGGACTACCTTCAGCAGACCTTCAATATACGTGGATTTCAACTTCCCTAATTGGCGGTACAACAAAATCTTCGGAATGATTTCATGTTCATTTTCGAGTTGTTCCAACACATCGGCTGAAGTGGAGTAGCCAGTCTTTGTTTTCTTGATTACCGGAAGTTCCAGCTTTTCAAATAAGATCGGCCCCAACTGCTTAGGAGAATTCATGTTGAACGACTCACCCGCAAGGTCAAAGATTTCCTGTTCAACGACATTCAACCTTCCTTCGAGTTCTTCACCCATTTGTTTCAAGCGATCCACGTCCACCTGCACACCTTCGTGCTCCATTTCCCCGAGAATCAAAGCCAAAGGCATCTCCAACTCATTGTAGAGTTCATCTTGTTCGTTTTGTTTCAATTGATCTTCCACACTATTTTTCAATTCATGAATCATAGAAGCTTTACGGCTGATATGTTCATAAAATACTTTGTCATCGTCCGGACGCTTCATTTTTGCGCCTTTCCCATACACTTCTTCATCGTATTTCACCGCCGTATGCCCCATCCGGTGACTGATCGATGGAATATCGTGGTGATTTTCTGATGGGTTAATCAAGTAAGAAGCGAGCAGCAAGTCGAACGTTATTCCTTTGATGTTTATGCCATGCTTCTTCAATGACACAAGCGTCCTCTTTGCATCGAATACCCATTTTTCCTGTTGAGCATCTTCCGCCCATTCATGAAATGCCTTGGATTCTTTCGCTTGATCAATAGATAAGACATACTTCTTCTCATCGTTAATGATCGAGATTCCTTCGACAGGAGAATGATGGTAATTATCATGAAGCATTTCTACTACCACGGCTTCTTTTCCTGTGAACATATCAGTAGTGACGTTCTCTACGAGCTCAACTTCGATTTCAGGAAACTCTTCTTCAGACTGCTCATCTGCTACGCCACCTTCCTGAATGCGGGAAAGGAGTGATTGAAAGCCTAGTTCTTTAAAGAATTTGCTCACCTGGGGAGTCTGATACCCTGCATAAGCCAAGTCTTCCAGCTTGATTTCTATAGGTGCCTCTCTCTCGATCGTCACCAGCTGTTTACTCATAAATGCATCATCTTTGTGCGTTTCCAGCTTTTCCTTCAGCTTTTTTCCGCTGACTTCATCCAGGTTTTCATATACATTCTCCAACCGATCAAATTGGCTGAGCAGCTTCACTGCTGTTTTCTCACCGACACCCGGGACACCTGGAATATTATCCGAGCTATCTCCCATCAAAGCTTTCAAATCGATGATTTGATCTGGTCGTACACCCATTTTTTCTTTTAAGAAATCAGGATCATATGTATCTACATTCGTAATCCCTTTTTTCGTCAAAGATACTTTGATCTGATCATTCACGAGTTGGAGAAGGTCTTTGTCCCCTGAAATCACTTTGACGTCCAACCCTTTCTCGCCCGCCTGGGTAGCTAACGTTCCGATGATGTCATCAGCTTCATACTGTTCCAATTGATAGTATTTCACATCAAAAGCATCCAAAAGTTCTTTGAGAACAGGAAATTGCTCAGACAACTCAGAAGGAGTTTTCTGTCGTCCGCCTTTGTATTCAGCATACGTTTTATGTCTGAAAGTCGTTTTACCTGCATCAAAAGCCACCAGCAGATGATCCGGTTTGTCCTCCTCTAATATTTTCAGAAGCATCGTTGTAAAACCATACACTGCGTTCGTATAAACGCCTTTATCATTGTTCAATAGCGGCAGTGCAAAAAATGCCCGATACGCTATACTATTTCCATCTATCAATACCACTTTCTCAGCCATGCGCTCACTCCTCAACATATATAAAACGTCTTTTCCTTCATTCTACCATGTTTATAGTAGAGAAGAAAAAGACGCAGTGTTGGTGCTCCTTATTCAAAATACCCTAATAGTAAATTTGCATACGGTGAGTCTTGTGGAAGTATAATCGTCGTCTCTCCATCGATGGTCTTCTTATAGGATTCCAGTGTACGGTACAATTGGTAAAATTCCTCGTCCTTCGAAAAAGCTTCATTGTAGATTTCCGCTGCCTGCTGTTCTCCCTCCGCACGGATTTTTTCAGCTTCTGCCCGTGCAGTAGATAACATTTCTTTCACTTCCCGGTCTGTCTTAGCTCTGATTCTGTTTTTCGCAGCTTCCCCTTGAGACAGGTATTCTTGAGCAATTTTCTCCCGATCGGTGATCATTTGAGTAAAGACAGCTTCCTCGTTGGCTTCTGGTAAATCAGAACGCTTGATGCGTACATCATTGACGACAATCCCGTAATTATCTCTCTTTAGGAACTTATTGACTTTTGCTGTGATTTCCTCATTCAATTTTCCTCTTGAGCTTTCTTCTTCGTTGATGATTTCAGAGAAATCCATTTTTCCTAATTCGGTTCTAACTATAGAAAAGATGAACTCCCCCATCCGCGCTTCAGCGTTCATCATTGTCCTGGCGTTGGAGATCATTTTTTCGGGGTCTGTAATGCTCCAGATTGCATAATTGTCGATAATCATCCGCTTTTTATCTAAAGTAGTAATTTCCTTTTCATCGACATCATAGACCATTTTCTTTTTAGATAAGGTTGATACCTCTTGAATGAGTGGCAGTTTAAATTTCAATCCCGGCTCGTCGTGAATTTTAATGACATCCCCGAACTGCCGGACCACTTTATATTCGCCTTCCTTTACAATAGTTATTGAACTCAACGCTATCAAAACCAAAGAGATGATAATGAGAGATGTGATTCCTAATTTAAGATAGTTCCTGAAGTTTTTAGGCTTTTTTTGATTGAATTCAATGGTTCCATCACTCATTCTTCATCATCCTCCTTTTGACTGGCTTGTCCAGGTGCTAATGTCTGCATATTCCCTTGATTCAATGGGAGATACTTCAGTGTATTTCCATCATCATTCATAATATATACATTTGCGGATGGAAGGACTTCCTCAAGAGTCTCCATTACAAGACGCTCCCTGGTGATTTCTTTATTGTTTTGATATTCCACAAGTAAAGCATTGAACCTGGATACCGCACCACGTGCATCCTGTATACGTTCGACTTTGTCCCCTTCTGCACGCTGGATGATGGCGTCTTTCTCACCAAGGGCTTCTTCACGTTTCTGGTTCTCATATTTTTCAGCTTCATTCACTTTACTCTGCTTCTGCTCTCTTGCATCCGTAACTTTTGTAAATGCTTTTCGAACTGCTTTATTGGGTAAATCCACTTCCTGTAATTTCACATCAATAATGGAAATGCCGATATCATAACTATCGATCAACGACACCAGCATCTCTCTGACTTCATTTTCTATTTCCGCTTTTCCTGAAGTCAGGGCTTCATCTATTTCACTGCTTCCGATTACGCCGCGAAGAGATGATGATGTGGCGTTGAATAGTACTTGCTCCGGATTTTCAGATGCGAATAAATACCCTTCTGGATCAGTGATTTTCCACTGTACAACCAAATCAGCCTGAAGAATTTTGTCGTCCCCGGTAATCATCGTCACTTTGTCTTCTGAATCTTCTCCTTCATTAAAACCAAAGTCCAGGCTGAACGTTTCTTTAGACATCTTTTTCACTTCCTGAATCGGCCATGGCATTTTAAAATGAAGTCCTGGTTCGGTAATGCCATCTTCAGCTTCCCCGAAAGTCAATACTACGGCTTGTTCAGACTCGTCTACTGTATACCATGTCGTTATAAATAAAAATATCAACAACACAGCAGTCATACCTAAGCCAATCCATTTGTAAATCTGCTTAACACTCATACTGGCTTCCCCTTTTCTATGTAGTTAATTAACATTACGATTTTATGTTAAAAAAGTTTCAATTCAATTACACATCACTTTCACTGGAATCATCAAGAGGAAAGATAATCCAAGTATTGTATGTCACCTGCCTGCACCAGCTCTTTACGCATCAGTAGTTTTCGCCATACTTAAGCTTTGATTTGCCCATAAAAAAAAGGCAGAAGCGAGGGAAGCTTCTGCCCAAAAAGAGAAAACACCTTGGATGAAAGGGTTTCAATGGTTATCTTACCAAAAAAGTTTAAAAATAAATTTAATGCAACATTAATTTTTTGTAAATTTCTTAGGGATGGATACTTGGAACGTCGTACCTACATTGACTGTGCTCTCAACATGGATGGTACCCTGATGCGCTTCTACAATATGTTTAACGATCGCAAGCCCGAGTCCAGTACCACCGGAGTTACGGCTTCTTGCTTTATCGACTCTATAAAAACGTTCGAATATCCGCGAGATTTCATCTTCTGGAATTCCTACTCCATTGTCAGATACCGATACCACAATGTGATCTTCAGTTTCAGTGCAGGCTATGGAAACCTCACCTTCTGAAGGGGTATAATTGACCGCATTCGTCAGGAGATTCATAAAGACCTGCTTAAGACGACTTGTGTCCCCCTCGACTTTAGTCGTTCCTTTGATATCCGTATGAATGGTTACACCTTTCTTTTCTGCATGTTGATTGACAATCGGAAGTAAATCGTTCAATAACCGTTGAAAGTCCATTTCTTCTATATTCAAATGAAAATCTTCTTTTTCAAGTTTTGAGAGCTCCAATAAATCCTGAATTAAGGACTGAAGACGACCACTCTCTTTAAGAATGATTTGTAAGAACTGCTCGAGCATAGCTTCGTCTTTCATCGCTCCATCAAGCAGCGTTTCTGAAAATCCACGTATAGACGTAATCGGTGTTTTCAATTCGTGCGACACATTGGCCACAAAGTCTTTCCTCATTTGCTCCAACTGTTTTAATTCAGTAATATCATGAAAGACTAATACAATTCCCTTCCATTTATAGTCTTCACTTAAAATAGGAGCTCCGGTGACCTCTAAGTGTTTACGATCGATTTGAACAGGAAGAAGGAACGTCTCACTGATGGTCTCTTCAAACATGTAGATTTTTTTCACAGTGTCATGAATCGCTTTATGAGGGATGGCATCGTGGTATAGATAGCTGATATACTCACTGGAATCCCCGCCAAATGTATCGACAAAAGCTTTGTTCACTAATAAGATATACCCGCGCTCATCAATCAGGACAAGACCATTTCCCATGTTGTTGATGACCGCCTCTAGTTGATTCTCCTGCATGCCTTTAGTGCTGGTCATTTCTTGTAAATTTCTTGCCAGTATATTGATCGATCGGCTTAACTGCCCTGCCTCTCCGAAATGCCCTTCATAGGTACGTGCTTTATAATTTCCTTTAGCAAGCTCATTGGATACTTTTGCAGCTGCTCGTATCGGTCGTATATATTTTGAAAAAATGTTATGTCCAATCATGAAGATGATCAACAATCCAAGCAGTAAAACCAGACCTATCAAAGTCCATATGTTCTTAGTGATATCAGTCAAAGAACTTGCAGGTGCAAGGAACACCAAGGTGCCATCTTTACCTTGCAATTGAAAGTCCAGAGGAACATAGAAAACATCATTGATAAGTTTCCCTTCACGCAAACTTACATTGTCAGACGAGATTCTATCGATAATTATATGTTTCTCTTCTTCGCTGATATCCCCGAGTGTATCCACTGTATCCAATATAATTCCATCTTCATCTGACTTGAAGATCATTGCCGTTTTCAACTGCTCACTGAGATCTCTTAACTCAGCACGATCGAGGTCTTCGTCCTCAGAATACTCTTTTAGGTAAGTGGCGAAATATTGACTTTCAACTTCTACGCGTTCTTCGAATATGTTTATAAAGTAACTTCTGGTTAGTTGAGCTAATAATATCCCAAGACCTACCATCACGATAATAATTAAAATTGTATAAGTCATCATGGGTCTTGAATTGGATCTCATGCTATTTCGGCTCCTCCATCTTATAACCAAGCCCACGGATGGTCTTTATATAAACAGGCTTTTTAGTTTCAGGTTCAATTTTCTCACGCAGATGACTTACATGTACGTCCACAATTCGCGTATCACCAGCGAAATCATAATTCCAGACAGCACTTAACAATTGGTCACGTGACATGACTCTGCCAATGTTTTGAGCGAGGTATAGGAGTAATTCAAACTCTTTAGGTGTAAAAGTAAGTGGGTCTCCTTTGATTGTGGCCTCATATTGTTCAGGATAAATGGACAAGTCTGCAATTTGTATATGAGTGTTATCCTTCTCAACAGGTTCCCGGACAATACGCCTTAAAATCGCTTTGATTCGTGCAACCACTTCTCTTGGACTGAATGGTTTTGTCAAATAGTCATCAGCCCCAAGCTCCAGGCCGAGCACTTTATCAAATTCATCATCTTTTGCTGTTAACATTAAAATTGGAGTCTCGACTTTCAATTGCCTTAGAGATTTACAAACTTCCATCCCATCCATCTCAGGCAGCATGACATCAAGGACGATCAAGTCGAAATTAGTGTTAGAAGCTTTTTCTAAAGCACTTTTTCCATCGTACGCAACCTCTGTGTCATACCCTGCTTGTTCAATATTATATTTTAGTAATGTTACGATTGATTCTTCATCGTCTACAATTAAAATTTTCTGAGCCAATGCCATCACCTCTACAACAATTTATCTTCATCATACAATGAAGATTAGAGTTTGAACACGGAACTTAACAATTTTTACTTAACTTTAATATTGTCAGAAATCCTCAAATAAAACAAACGGAAGTAGAATGGGGATATTATTTGTTCTTTTGAAGGTCGTATAGAACAGCCGGTTCTATTAGGCTGGAAACCACAAAATGAACCGAAAAAAAAGACCTTTATCAGGTCTTTTTTATGATCAATAAAAATTTTCCAAAGAACTGGCATTCATAGATTTCGGTTCATAAGGAGGTTGAACTTTCAATGTCCCCTGGATCACAACATCTCCTTCTTCGTCATATCCGACTACCTGCATGGATAGGTTGTGCTCCTCCCTGTCTACATCTACCACTTCGACATTGAACCTTATTTCGGCATAGTGATATACAGGTTTAGGGTATGACAAATCTTGATGGGTAATGTGGCTCCCTGGTCCCGGCAAGTGCATCGATATGATAGAAGAAACCATGCCAAAAACCATTACAGTCGGGACTACCGGGCGTTTAAAAGGAGTTTGGGATGCATAATCATGTTGAATATATAGAGGGTTTGAATCATCAGTAAGCCCTAAGTACATAAGTAGATCACGGTCTTCAACACTTGAAGAGGTAGTGAAAGTCTCCCCTACTTTAATATCTTTGATTTTCTTACCTAGTTTACGTTTTTTCCCTAACATAAACCCACCTCCATGAAAGCGTTTTCTGTTTTTTTGTAAAAAAGGATTCGAGGCTGGACCTCGAATCCTTCTCTCTTCTTATTGTAATACATTCAATACGTTTTTAACAGAGTCAGCAGATTGATCCAACTGCTTCTTCTCATCTTCCGTCAATTCGAGCTCGATAACTTCTTCGATACCGTTACCACCTAGAATGGTAGGTACACCAAGATAAATACCCTCGTACCCGTACTCACCTTCCAGATAAGCAATTGCTGGAAGAATTCGACGCTGATCTTTGAGAATTGCTTCTGCCATTTGCACCAGAGATGCTGCAGGTGCATAGTAAGCACTCCCGTTCCCAAGCAGGCCGACGATTTCTCCGCCACCTTTACGGGTGCGTTCAACGATGGCATCAAGACGTTCTTTAGAGATCAACCTCTCGAGAGGTATTCCTCCTGCGAAGGAATACCGGGTCAGAGGTACCATGTCATCCCCGTGTCCACCTAACACAAACCCGGTAACGTCTTTGATTGAGACGTTCAATTCTTCCGCCACGAAAGTACGGAAGCGGGCAGTATCAAGGACACCTGACTGTCCAATGACACGGTTCTTAGGCAGTCCAGCTTCCTGGAAGACTGTATATGTCATCGCATCGACTGGATTAGTTAACACCACAATAAAGCAATCAGGAGAGTATTTGACAATTTCTTTAGTAACGCTTTTCATGATCTTAGCATTCGTATTTACAAGATCATCCCGACTCATTCCTGGCTTTCGAGCAATTCCCGCAGTAATGATCACAAGGTCTGAATCTTTTGTATCCTCATAGTTTGATGTTCCTTTAACATGAGCATCAAAGCCTTGTACGGGACTAGCCTCCAACATATCCAACGCTTTACCTTTGGTTGGGTCCTCCATGTCAGGAACGTCCACTAAGACCACATCGCCTAATTCTTTTTGAGCCGCCATCAGTGCTGTGGTGGCACCGGTAAAGCCAGCTCCTATTACAGAAATTTTATTTCTTCGAATTGCCATGTGAATCCCCTTTCTAATCGCTTAGTCCATGTTCTGGATCAGTGCGTCACCAAACTCAGAACATTTAACTTCTGTAGCGCCTTCCATCATACGAGCAAAGTCATAAGTGACCGTTTTGCTTCCGATTGTCTTATCCATGGATTTTGAAATAAGCTCGGCAGCTTCTCTCCACCCAAGGTGCTCAAGCATCAATACTCCTGAAAGAATAACAGAAGAAGGATTTACTTTGTCCATTCCTGCATATTTAGGAGCAGTGCCGTGAGTAGCCTCGAAAATCGCATGTCCAGTTTCAAAGTTGATATTCGCTCCAGGTGCGATTCCAATACCACCGACTTGTGCAGCTAAGGCATCAGAAACATAATCACCATTCAAATTCATTGTAGCGACTACATCAAATTCTTTAGGACGTGTCAGGATTTGCTGCAGGAAGATATCAGCAATCGCATCTTTAACGATGATTTTACCTTCAGCTTCCGCTGCGTCTTGAGCTTTGTTAGCAGCTTCTTTGCCTTCTTTTTCAACGATGCGGTCGTATTCAGCCCATGTGAATACTTTGTCGCCGTATTCTTCTTCAGCAACTTCATAACCCCATGATTTGAAAGCACCCTCAGTGAATTTCATAATATTTCCTTTGTGTACAAGTGTTACATTTCTGCGGCCTTCGTTCAATGCATAATCGATTGCTGCACGAACCAGACGCTTCGTACCTTCTTCAGAAACCGGCTTAATTCCGATACCAGAAGTTTCAGGGAAGCGGATGTTATGTACACCCATTTGTTCTTGTAGAAACTCAATGACTTTTTTCACTTCCGGAGTTCCTTTTTGCCACTCAATTCCAGCGTAAATATCTTCTGTGTTTTCACGGAAAATGACCATATCCGTGTCTTCAGGACGTTTGACTGGTGAAGGTACACCTTCGAAATAACGGACTGGACGCAGGCATGTGAACAAATCAAGTTCTTGACGAAGTGCGACGTTCAAAGAACGAATTCCACCACCGATTGGAGTAGTCAATGGTCCTTTGATTGCAATTTTATAATCACGAATGGTATCTAGTGTTTCTTCCGGCAACCATTCTCCAGTTTTATCATAGGCTTTCTGACCAGCAAGGACTTCTTTCCATTCGATAGACTTCTCGCTGTTATATGCTTTGTCAACTGCAGCTTCAATCACACGGCTGGCAGCTGCCCAAATATCAGGTCCGATGCCGTCACCTTCGATGAAAGGAATGACAGGGCGGTTAGGTACGTTTAATTCTCCATTTTGTTCTACTGAAATTTTTTGTGCTTGTGTCAAAGTTAACCCTCCTAAAAAATGTATAAAGCATATTTAAGGGATGAAGCATCCTCTTCTATCATACGTTAAACTATAACGAATAAAAAGGCGTCAGAAAAGGATGAATCTTATACATCCTTTTCATTTATCTTTCTTCTATCGGCTTGTACGTCTGACCTTTAGGACCGACATATTCGGCACGTGGACGGATCAAACGATTATTGGAATACTGCTCAAGAATATGAGCTAACCATCCGGACACACGGCTTACTGCAAAAATCGGTGTAAAGATATCGTGATCGATTCCAAGGCTGTGATATACAGATGCAGAATAGAAATCTACGTTCGCAGGGAGCCCTTTGTTTTCTTTGATGTATTCTTCGATTTTAATAGACATTTCATAATACTTGGATTGACCTGTAAGCTCAGTCAATTCACGTGACATTTCTCTTAAATGTTTAGCACGAGGGTCGCCTTGGCGGTATACGCGGTGGCCCATCCCCATGATTTTTTCTTTATTTTCAAGCTTTTTCTCAATTGCAGGGATTGCATTCTCAACAGACCCGATTTCAGTCAGCATTTTCATGACTCGTTCGTTAGCTCCGCCATGTAATGGACCTTTCAAAGCACTGATTGCAGCCGTTACACCTGAATAAACATCAGATAGAGTAGCCACACATACACGTGACGTGAAAGTAGATGCGTTCAACTCATGGTCTGCGTGAAGGACAAGCGCTTTATTGAATGCTTCCACTTCTATGTCTTCCGGATCTTTTCCGTTCAACATATATAGGAAGTTGGCTGCAAAACTCAAATCTTTCTTAGGGGATACAGGCTCTTCTCCATTTCGAATGCGAGAAAATGCGGTGACAACCGTAGGGATCTTCGCTTGCAGACGTAGTGCTTTACGCTTATTCGCTTCCTCTTCCATCACATCTGCTTCCGGGTCAAAAAGCCCAAGCATGGAAACTGTGGTACGTAAAGCTGCCATCGGATGGACAGTTGAAAGATCATATGATTTCAGATGATCGATAACCTCACTAGGGACGTCCATATTTGAGATAAGTTCGGACTTGAATTCATTCAATTCACTTAACGTCGGAAGCTTTTTATTCCAAAGAAGATAAATCACTTCTTCAAAGCTTGAATGGTTGGCTAAATCATCAATATCGTATCCAACATAAGTCAATTTATCATCAATGATTGAACTGATGGATGATTCAGTTGCTGTAATTCCTTCTAGACCTTTAGTTGATGACATACAATCTCTCCTTTTGAAAAAAGTACTGTGAGTTTCTCACCCTGGTGGTGAGAAAACGCTTAACTAACCGTTTTTATTGATTCAGGAAATTAACCCCAAAGACAATTATAAAGTATTCTGAAGAGAATGTGAATTGAAACCGGTTAATTAACCGCGATTTTATCGAAATTTTCAATCGAAAATTACATATTATCGGCAAATACGACAATGCCCCAATGAAAAAATTATGGTCGTCCACCTCTCAATAATGGAGGAATAATGATGGAGAGTCGAATTACATCAATCATTTCCAGGTTATCCATCGTAGTTTTGTCAGGGTTATTTATTATAGCGTTTATTATACTTTCATGGAAATATTTACATCCTTTTATTATCGCTTTCTTTATATCATGGCTCCTGCGGCCATATATTCACATAGTTGAAAAATTTTCAAAGATGCCCAGGTCTATGGCTATATTGACAGTCATGTTGATCTTTGGATCATTAACCTTTGCATTGATTACTTTAGCTATTACTGAACTATTCAAGGGTATCCTTTACTTATCCAAGCTTTTACCGAGCTATTTAGATCAATTCAACCACTCTGTTTTGAACCTCGGTGAAGAAATGCTTACACCTTTGATTATGAAAGGTGAAAAATTTTTACACGGGCTTACGAACCAACAACAACATTCCTTGATGGACTCCTTCACGGTCATGAAAGAGAAGTTAAGCATAGCCGGCGGCGAACTTTTGGCCAAGTTCTTTGAATGGGTGACCACACTATTGTCTATGCTCCCCTCTTCCGTCACTTTTTTTCTTATTTGTTCATTGGCTACATTCTTCTTTTGTAAAGACTGGGAATGGATTATGAAAATGTTAAAAAAGTGGACCCCCGCTTGGAGTTTTCAGACCATCAAAGATATTCCTGTACAGCTTAAAAGGACTCTTTTAGGCTTACTGAAAGCACAGGCGATTCTTGTATTGATATCCACTTGCTTCATTGCAGTGGGTTTACATTTACTAGATGTCCCTCATGCATGGACCATTACATTATTTGCAGCTATCGTGGATATTATCCCTTATATCGGCACGGGAATCATCTTTATTCCATGGATCATATATCAATTTTTCAATGGCGCATACGACCTGACTATAGGTTTATCGATTATTTACATGGTAGTAGTAGTCACCAGGCAATTGCTGGAACCTAAGCTCCTTGCAGTTCATTTCGGAGTCCCACCTATCATTCTTTTAATTTGCTTGTTTGCCGGATATCAATTCTTCGGATTCTATGGTTTTTTTCTAAGTCCGATATTCATCATGTTTGTAAAAGTTCTTCACACCACAGGGGTATGGACTTCATTACGATCTTACATTCTCGGAAAATAAAAACCTCCACATCCCTTTTGAATGTGGAGGTTCAATCATTTTCGATAGATGGTTACTGTGCCTTTATCCATTAACTTCACAATAGCTTTTCTTATGAAGCGTTTCAGAACGGATCTGGAAGGTGGAAGGAGAAGTAAAAAACCAATGGCATCTGTAATGAAGCCAGGGGTAAGTAATACTGCACCGCCTACGAGGATACACGCACCATCGAGCAAAGCATCTTGCGGGACTTGTCCTCGAGCCATGGATTCTTGTACATTCCTGATTGTTTCCAAGCCTTGCTGTTTAGCTAACCAGGCGCCAATGATCCCTGTCATTATTATCAAAAGGATGACCCACCATGGACCGATCCAATTCCCGGCCATAACCAATAGTCCGATTTCAAGTGCTGGTACAATGATGATAAATAGTAACAACCAGCGAAACATAGTATCGTCCCTTTCCATAACATTTCTTTCATTATAACGATAAAAATTAAGCAGAGCTAAACAAAAAGGCGGAAAAGCTTGAACTTTTCCGCCTTTATTTCAATTACAGGACACTCGCATGCCCTTCATAAATGTCTCCACGAGAGCTGTCGATGGTAATGTCTGCACCATCTTTAATGATTTCGAGCGCACCTTCTACTCCAACAATGACAGGGATACCCAGACTTAAGCCTACCACTGCTGCATGAGAAGTTAGACCGCCTTCAATGGTTACAAGACCGGCTGCTTTTTCGATCGCAGGCATCATGTCTTTATCTGTACCATGTGTAACAAGAATGTCACCCTCTTCAACACGGGAAATTGCATCTTCAGCATCTTTCGCTACAATGGCACGTCCATAGGTACTCTTTTGACCTACACCTTGCCCTTTAACCAGCACATCACCGATGACGTGAACTTTCATCAAGTTCGTCGTACCAGATTCTCCGACAGGTACGCCGCCAGTAATGATGATACGATCTCCACCGGAAACCAATCCGGATGCCAGACTGCGTTCCACAGCTACATCCAGCATATCATCTGTAGAGTAAGCACGAGGTCCCATCAATGCATATACGCCCCATACCAACGATAGCTTACGATTCACTTTTTCACTGGAAGTGATCGCAATGATCGGTGATTTCGGTCGATATTTGGAAATCATGCGTGCCGTGTGTCCACTCTCTGTAGGTGTAACAATTGCATTGGCGCTCAAATTAATGGACGTATGAGTGACTGATTGGCTGATTGCATCAGTAATCGTCATATCACTATGCTTGGAACGTTCATCAAGAATCGCCTTGTAATTCAAACCTGTTTCTGTTTTCAGCGCAATGTTGTTCATCGTTGTAACAGCTTCGACCGGATAATCACCGGCAGCAGTTTCACCAGAAAGCATGATCGCATCTGTGCCATCAAAAATCGCATTGGCTACGTCAGAAGCTTCCGCACGCGTCGGGCGAGGGTTGCGCTGCATGGAGTCCAGCATTTGAGTAGCTGTAATGACCGGCTTGCCTGCTTTATTGCACTTGGAAATCAAGTTCTTCTGTACAAGAGGCACATCTTCAGCAGGGATCTCAACACCCAAGTCACCACGGGCAACCATCAGTCCGTCACTGACTTCTAGAATCTCATCAATGTTGTCGACACCTTCCTGGTTTTCAATCTTAGGAATGATTTGAATATCCAGGGCATCATGCTTTTCCAACAACTCTTTGATCTCTAGGACGTCAGAAGCACGACGAACGAATGAAGCAGCGATAAAATCAACGCCCTGCTCAATGCCGAATTCGATATCTTTCGCGTCTTTTTCAGTGATTCCCGGCAAGTTGACACTCACATTCGGAACGTTTACACCTTTTTTATTTTTAAGAGGTCCGTTATTCAATACGGTCGTCTTAATTTCATTGTTTTCTTTATCGATTTCTTCTACCTGCAGCTCAACAAGTCCATCATCAAGGAGGATTTTCGAACCAGGATGAACGTCATTGATCAATCCAGGGTAAGTGACAGAAAAACGCTCAGCATCCCCCTCGATATCTTCCATAGTTACATACGCCGTAGAGCCTTTCTCGAGATAGACTTCTCCTTCTTTCAATGTGCCTGTACGGATTTCAGGTCCTTTGGTATCCAAAAGGATCGCAACAGTTTTACCGGTAGCTTCTGCAGCTTTGCGGATATTTTTGATTCGAGCTCCATGCTCCTCGAAGTCCCCGTGTGAAAAGTTCAGACGAGCGACATTCATACCCGCTTCCACTAACTGAGTCAATTTTTCAACAGACTCGGATGCCGGTCCAATAGTACTAACAATTTTTGTTTTTCTAAACATAGATGATTCCTCCTCTTGTAACGCTAAGTTTTATATAGAAAGCTCTTTGGAAAGGCGATACATATCCATATCAATGCGGTGCTTTGTATTAAGAATTTCAATAATATCATGGTCGACCAGTTTATTCTGTTGTATACCTACCATACGTCCGGCCTTTCCATCAAGAAGCAAGTCAACGGCGTACGCTCCGAGCCGGCTGGCCAGCACACGGTCAGCGGCTGAAGGCGAACCACCACGCTGAGTATGACCTAAAACAGTGACTCTCGTTTCCAGCTCAGCTGCTTCATCAATTCTTCTTGCAAAATCGACTCCACTGCCGACTCCTTCAGCCACGATGATGATGCTGTGTTTTTTACCCCGGTCATGACCACGCTTTAAGCGATCGATAACTTCTTCAAAATCATCTTCCGCTTCCGGAATCATGATCGTCTCAGCACCATCTGCAAGTCCTGCCCACAATGCCAAGTCACCAGCGTCCCGTCCCATGACTTCAATCACATATGTGCGTTCATGGGATGTAGCCGTATCACGTATTTTATCGATGGCATCGATAATCGTGTTCAACGCCGTATCAAAACCGATTGTGAAATCAGTTCCAGGTATATCATTATCAATCGTTCCCGGCACACCAATACAAGGGTAGCCTTTTTCCGTTAATTTCTTGGCACCCATGAATGTACCATCTCCACCGATGGCTATCAATCCTTCAATTCCATGTTTCTTCATTTGTTCAATGCCTTTCAGCTGACCTTCTTCAGTCTTGAACTCTTCGCTTCGCGCAGAATAAAGTTTCGTCCCTCCACGCTGAATAATATCGCCTACGGAACCAAGTTCCATTTTTTCTATATTTCCATCCATAAGTCCTTGGTATCCATATTTGATACCGTATACTTCTAATCCATGATAAATGGCTTTTCGTACGACAGCACGAATAGCAGCATTCATGCCTGGTGCGTCTCCACCACTCGTAAGTACACCAATTTTCTTCATTTTCATCACCTCAAAAAATATACTAGTAATTTTGTGCCCAGTCAAAGATTATTTGAAACCTCAGCATACCAGTAGAAAAGTACTTCTATTCTTAGTCTGTACCTTTAACTGGAATATAAAAGGTGTATTGTAAAATACAAGAAATGATAACGTTACCATCCGCTCAAGATGCGAAAAGTCGCACCTGATATGTGCGACTTCACCTAATTTTCAAAGTTGTATTCTTTTTAAACCGCCTATTATTATAAATCAAGATACGTATAATCGCCAATATTTTTATACTTTTCGAAGCGTTTTTCCAAGAGGTCGTTTTCTTCGAAAGCATCTAATTCTTCTAGTGAGCTAGAAATCACTTGTCTGATTTCACCGGACTGAGCAGCTACGTCCCGATGAGCTCCTCCTCTTATCTCAGGCACGACTCCATCAATCACTTCCAAGGCTTTTAAATCATAAGAGGTAATTTTCATGGACTCTGCTGCTTTTTGAGCCAGCGCGGCATCCTTCCAGAGTATTGAAGATGCACCTTCTGGGGAGATAACAGAGTAAGTGGAATTTTCAAGCATAAAGATGCGGTCTCCGATACCCAATCCTAATGCTCCTCCACTTCCACCTTCTCCTATAACGATACAGATGATCGGGACAGTCAAGCCTGCCATTTCCATCAAGTTTCTTGCGATGGCTTCGCTTTGACCTCTCTCCTCAGCCGCTTTCCCCGGATAAGCTCCTTTTGTGTCAATAAACGTGATGATCGGTCTATTGAATTTTTCCGCCTGCTTCATAAGACGCAAGGCTTTTCTATAGCCTTCTGGATGAGGCATTCCGAAGTTTCTCCGGATATTTTCTTTTGTATCTTTCCCTCGCTGATGCCCGATTACTGTGACAGGTCGCCCATTGAATTTAGCAATACCTGATACAATCGCTTCATCATCTCCATACAGACGGTCGCCATGAAGCTCAAGGAAATCTGTGAATAAATGATCGATGTAATCAAGAGTCGTCGGCCTTTCAGGGTGTCTTGCCATTTGAACACGATCCCAAGGCTGCATACGGTCGTAAACATCGGTTTCCAGCTTTTCTAATCTCTCTTCCAATGTTTTGATTTCCTCAGTGAGATCCATCTCACTGTTTTCAGTCAATCGTTTTAACTCTGCTATTTTTTCGCGCAGTTCAATGACTGGCTTCTCAAAGTCTAGGACATGTTTCATTCTTCTTCACCCCCAGCCACATGGATACTCAACACTGTTTCCAATGTATTTTTCATCTCATGTCTATGGACAACCCGATCCAACTGACCATGTTCTAATAGAAATTCTGCCGTCTGAAAGTCTTCCGGCAGCTTTTCACGGATGGTTTGTTCTATGATACGTCTACCAGCAAACCCGATCAAAGCCCCGGGCTCTGCAAAATTATAATCTCCAAGAGAAGCGAAGCTGGCAGATACCCCGCCAGTAGTAGGGTGTGTCATGACGGAAATGAACAACCCTCCATCAGCATGAAGGCGCTGCAACGCTACTGAAGTTTTACCCATTTGCATTAAGCTGAGTACACCTTCCTGCATTCTGGCTCCTCCAGATGCAGTGAAGATAATGAAAGGCACTTTTTCTTTTCTGGCTTTTTCTATAGCATTGGTAATTTTTTCACCTACAACTGACCCCATGCTTCCCATTCTGAACCGTGCATCCATCACTGCCACAGCCACATCCATACCGGATATTTTAGCTTTACCTGTGACCACAGCTTCATTCAAGTCTGATTTTACACGATCCTTCTCGAGCTTCCCTTCGTACTCCGGGAAGTTCAGAGGGTTGTTTGAAATCATGTGCTTGTCCCATTCCGTGAAGGAACCTTCATCAAATGTGTATTCGATTCTTTCATATGCAGTGATTCGATGATGGTGATCACAATGTGGGCAGACACTCATGTTTCGATTGAGTTCTTTTCTATAAAAAATCTTCTGGCATTTAGGGCATTTTTGCATAAGACCTTCAGGCACATCTTGTTTCGCTTCCTGACTAGGAATTGATGCATACCTTTTTTTCTTGCTGAAAAAATCTCTTAGCAAGGTGATTCCTCCTTTGGGACAAAGCTTCTTTTACTCTTCAATATACAAAAAAACACGTACATAATCTCACTATTATTGTCGAATGTTTCTCTAAGTGTTCGAATTATATAAATCCATCACATCGAGAGAGGTTCCTTCGTCTAATACATGGACTAGCTTTTCGTACCATTGTTCATCATATTCAAGTTCATAGGTGGTGTGAGCGAATCCTGATATGAACTGCCACATAGATAATAATAAATTTTGGTTACATAATTCAAATAAATAATGAAAAACTTCATGGTGTTTCTGCTTCTTCTCATGAATGTTCAGAATTTGAGAAACCCTGCAAAGCTGATTTTCAGATAGTGTGCCTGCCAGAAGGAACAATGCTTCTTTTTCCAGCATATGCTTAGCAGTCAAAAGCTCGGATTTTGTCCTCGATTCATTCAGGAGAAAATTTGATAACAATTCGACCATATAGTATGGACGATATGCCTTCATGAAAGTGCCTTCTCCTCTTCTTGTTTCAATCAGCCCCAACAGCTCCAGTGCACGAAGAGCTTCTCGAATCGAGGATCTTCCTACATTCAACTGCTCACTGAGCTCTCTTTCTGAGGGAAGTTTGTCACCAGCTTTCAATTTATTCTTCTCTATATATGACTTTAACTGATAGAGCACACCTTCATATACTTTTTCATGATGCGAACGGGCAGTGATAGTTCTAACACCCCTTTAGCTCGTTGAACATTTTTCAACGTATGTAATAGGAGAAAAGCTCATGAGCTTTTCTCCTATTCATCATTGTTCATCAATTAAAGTCAACTGCCTTGTTTTCTCCGCCACTTCTTCTGGATCTACGTGATGTCTGGCCACTCCAGATTCCATAGCTGCTTTAGCGACACTCGCAGCTACTGCTGGAGCCACACGTGGGTCGAATGGAGCTGGTATGACGTAATCTTCATTCAACTCATCCTCACTGACTAAAGCTGCGATGGCTTCTGCAGCTGCTATTTTCATCTTTTCGTTAATACGCGTGGCACGAACGTCCAGGGCACCTCGGAAAATCCCCGGGAATGCCAGTACATTATTAACTTGGTTTGGAAAGTCGGAGCGCCCGGTGCCAATGACTCTCGCACCTGCTTCTTTCGCATCTTCAGGCATAATTTCCGGTTCAGGGTTCGCCATAGCAAAAATGATAGAATCATCATTCATACGAGAAACCGTTTCTTTAGATAGAAGACCTCCGACAGAAACCCCGATGAACACATCGGCTCCTTCCATCACTTCTTCCAATTTACCTTCAACACGATCTTTATTCGTAATTTTAGCCACTTCATCTTTAACATCATTCATGCCATATTCACGTCCTTCGAAGATAGCACCTTTAGAATCACACATGATGATGTCACGAACTCCGAAATGATAAAGAAGCTTGATAATTGCTATTCCAGCCGCTCCAGCACCATTGGCTACGACTTTGATGTCAGAGAATGACTTCCCTGTCACCTTCAGCGCATTCATCAAGCCAGCTACTGTTACAATAGCCGTACCATGCTGGTCATCGTGGAAAATCGGAATATTGGTTTCTTTTTTCAAACGGTCTTCAATGATAAAGCAATTGGGAGCAGCGATATCCTCCAAATTGACACCACCGAAAGTCGGTTCCATAAGTTTTACAGTTTGAACAATTTGGTCAATATCCCTCGTTGCCAGGCAGATCGGGAATGCATCGACACCTGCGAAACTCTTGAACAATGCTGCTTTCCCTTCCATGACTGGAAGCGCTGCTTCAGGCCCGATATTCCCAAGCCCCAATACTGCAGAACCGTCACTCACGACTGCAACCATGTTTCCTTTCATCGTGTAATCATATACGGTTTCTTTGTGATCGTAGATTTCTTTGCAGGGTTCAGCTACCCCGGGGGAATAAGCTAAACTCAAGTCTTTAGCATTACGGACTGGAACTTTGGAATGTGTTTCTAGCTTACCCTTATTTATGCGATGTATATGCAGTGCTTCATCTCTCAAATTTGACACGACTACACGCTCCTTTAAACATAAGAATTAACGCCGTTCTGAGTGGTCTGACCACCATTAACTACTTAATTATAACAGATGAAATACGAGTGTAAAGAAATACAAAACAACGGTCTGACCCAGCCTCATCCTTCGCTTTTAACATGGGAACGGACCGCTACAGAATCTTTCCCGAAATAATTGCTTAAAAGGTTAAGAGCCTCTCGGGAAGGATGAATTGAATACTCTTCGTCCAACCGGTAAGCGGTTCTGGTTTCGGCTCGGACGATATAGATAGGTGTATTACCCGGGAAATTTGTAGAAACCTCCCTCACCTTTTCTAAAGAAGCCTCCTCTTCAGACTTGGCTGTTCTAATAAACACACGCTGATTTGTCTGAGGCCGGTCCTCCTCCATTTTGAATGGATGAACTTCATTGATGATCATCTGCTTTTTTCCGTTTCTTTCTTCCGTTTTCCCGTTTAACGAAACCAGCATTTGCTCTTGGATCCACCGCCTTGCACTACGGTAAGTATCCGGAAAGAGTACCGCCTCCATTTCAGATGATTCGTCGCTAATGGTAAGAAAAGCCATGGGGTCTCCTCGTTTAGTACGAATTTCCCTCAATGTTTCCACCACTGCAGCTGTTTTCAAATTTTTATTGTGGGTTGCACGCAAAAGATTTTGCAGTGGTAAAACTCCAGCAGACCTCAACTGTTTCCGATGCATGTGAAGTGGGTGTTCTGATAAGTATGTCCCCAGCACTTCTTTTTCCATAGAGAGTTGTTTCAAAATAGGGAATGGTTCTACTTCTACCAAAGTCAGCCCCATATCCAAACCATCTCCGAACAAGTTGGGCTGGTCTTGGAATTCCTTGAACAATTCACCCTGCTCCAAAGCTTGATCAATACTTGCCAGCAAACTTGCCCGATTGGAATGGAGTTCATCAAAAGCACCTGCCAGAATTAAAGACTCTATGACAGAACGACTTACGGTCTTGGAAACGACTCGGAGACAAAAATCATTCAGATGCTTAAAACGAGATTTTTCTCGTTCTTCGATAATGGCTTGTGCTGCTTGATAGCCTACGCCTTTGATCGCAAGCAGCCCCATCTGAATTTCTCCTCTATCATCTCTCGTAAAAATTCCACTCCTATTGATCGAAGGAGCTTTTACTACTACCCCCAGTTCTTTAGCTTCACGAATATATTGTGCAAGCTTATCCTTGTCTCCTATATGGGAATTAATCAATTCCGCTAAGAAATAAGAGGGGTAGTGGGCCTTAAGATAGGCCAGCCGGTATGAGATCACACTATAAGCTACTGCATGGCTCCTGTTGAATCCATAGTTTGAGAATTTGACGATCCATTGAAATACTTCGCGGGCAACCTCATCGGCATACCCATGGGCATTTGCTCCCCGGATGAATCCTTCTCTTTGTTCTTCTATTACCCGGGCTTGTTTTTTGCTTACAGCCCTTCGTAAGATATCCGCCTGACCCAAAGAATACCCTGCGATGGTTTGAGCCACTTGCATGATTTGCTCTTGATAGACCAATACCCCAAATGTTGGTTGAAGAATCGGCTTGATATCTGGATGAGGATAGTGAATTGACTCGCGTCCGTGCTTTCTGTCGATATAAGTTGAAATATACTCCATCGGACCCGGCCGATATAAAGCATTCACAGCTACGACATCCTCGAAATGGGAAGGCCTCAATCGTTTGAGAACACTTTTCATCCCTTGAGACTCCAATTGGAAAACCCCATTTGTCTTTCCTTGTTTCAGTAAATGAAAAGCCTTCGAATCATTCATGGGGATTGATTGAATAGTGAATGTTTTATCTTCATGTTTTTGAATCTTTTGTTCCATCCGTTCGAGGAAAGTAAGATTTCTCAATCCAAGAAAGTCGATTTTCAATAATCCTATATGTTCAAGTTCCCCCATAGGCAGCTGGGTCAATAGTACATTCCCCTGCCCTTTCATCAGGGCTGTGTGCTGGACGAGAGGATTTTCGGAAATGATTACACCAGCCGCATGCGTGGAAACATGCCTTGGCAGCCCTTCCAGTTTAGTGGCTACTTGAAACAAAGCTTTTAACGTTTCTGAATTTCGAATATAATCTTTCAGCGGTTCAGATCTTTGCACTAGAGCTACTAAAGAGTCTGTCGCACCTTTAGGTATATGTTTAAGTACGAATGCCGCATCGCTGTCATCAATGGCCATCGTTTTAAACAACTCCCGCAGAACACTTCTGGCTGCAAAAGTTCCAAAGGTACAAATTTGAGCAACATGCCGGGATCCGTATTTTTCAGCTACGTATTGGATGACTTCATCTCTTCGATGATCCGGAAAGTCAATATCAATATCAGGCATCGTCACTCTCTCAGGATTGAGGAAGCGCTCGAATAGCAGACGATATTCAATCGGGTCGACTTGGGTGATATTCAGTAAAAAAGCAACGATCGAACCAGCTGCTGATCCTCTTCCAGGACCGGCATGAATTCCTTTATTTCTTGCATATGAAATGAAATCCCATACAATTAAAAAATAATCGCTGAAGTTCATTGATGTGATGACATCCAGTTCATAATCCAGCCTTTTGAAAATCTCAGAGTCAGGAGATGGATACTTTTCCTTTATTGCTTCATAGCATAACTCTCTCAAATAATCATCCGAGTTTTTATCACCTGGAAGTGGATAATTCGGAAGCAATTTCTGATTCAAGGAAAGTTGAAGGTCACAGCTGTCCGCTATCTCCTGGGTAGCTTCTATAGCTTCCGGCCACCAATCCTTGAAGAAAGCTTCCATCTCACCAGGTGGCTTCAAGTATTGGTCTGTTGATAGAGAATCGGTATCACTTGTTAAACGGCGCCCTTCTTTTATTGCTTTAAGAGAGTGAAAAGCCAAAGCATCCTGGCTTTCAACGTACTTCACGTCCCCGAGTGCAACAACTCCCACCTCTTTTTCTTCCGCCCATGCTTTCAAAGGTTTGTGCAGTTGTCTTTCGGATCGCAGATCACTGTCTTGAATACTTAAGTAAAATCTTGATTTAGGGAAAACTTCGAACCATTCCTCAAGATCTCTGTTCAATTCGTTGGTCTGTCCGCTGATGATCTGCTCAGCCCAAGGAGATTGGGCGGTCATGAGTATAGCCGTTAACCCTTCCTGATAGTTGATGATTGTTCTTAAATCTATAGACTGCTGCTTCGTCTGAATCCAGGAACTTATTTTTAATAAGTTGTGATATCCAGTCTCATTTCTGGCGAAAAGTAAGGTGGGGAATGTCCCCTGCCCTTCATTTTGTATATGTACTTTCATGCCGATTAGAGGCTTTATTCCATTCCTCTTACATGCCTCATAAAAAGCTATTGCCCCGCTCATGACTTCATTATCTGTAATAGCCAATGAGCGATATCCCATAACTTTTGCGCGCTCAACCAATGGTTCGATTTTTACTGTGCTATCCATCAAACTGAAACCTGTCTGAACATTTAGATGGGTAAAAGACACCGTTCTCACCTACTTTCTTGTTAATTAAATTATAGCGACTTGAATAAGCACATTAAAGCCTTGCCTTCTGCATAATTGTGCTCATTGTGGAATATTTTCATCGTAAGGACCAAAATCACTTGGCGGAAAGAGGGACAAGATGGAGGATCGTTTAATCGTTTCGATGTTACAGTGTTTCTTTATCGCTTTCGGGGTGATTTTAGGAGGGACGTTGATCGGAAGCATCGGAAGTTTCATGACAGGGGAAGCACCTCTTACAGCCATGTACAGAATTGCCAAGGGCCTGAGAATATGGGCAATTGTCGCAGCTATCGGCGGTACATTTGATGCAATCAGTAATTTTGAAAAGGGAATATTTGATGGTTCGACTTTTGATATTTTTAAACAAGTCATGATTATTATTGCAGCTATGGGAGGAGTTAAAACCGCTTTTCTTTTGTTTCAATGGTTACTTGGGGATGAAGTGACATGATTTACATCCCCCAAGACTTCCGAAAAAAAGAATGGAAAAAATTTTTTGCGGGGTTACTCCTGGGAATCATAGCAGGGTATATGTTTTTTTTATTCATTCACGGCCAATTACAAGAAAAATATGCAGAAGACCACATCGCCCTTACTTCAGAGTTGAATCAACTGGAAGCCAAATATCAAGGGTTACTCAACCAAAAAAGTCAGGAGAAAGGTGTAAAATCCATCAGGGTACTGGAAATTTCTCTGGCATTTGATAATGCTAAGAAACTCGAAGTTGACTTGTTGACTCAGCATCAATTATCTTCCTTGGTCAAAGACCAGCTCAAATCCGTAACAGGGAAGGATTTGAGAGTAGTAGCAGATCAAGTCGACTTGATGATCACGGCCATTGAAAGCAAAAATTATGTAGTGGATGATTTCACTTATCAGTTAAAAGTAAAAAAGCTTATCGTTTCTGAAATCATCCACTTCAATTTAGAGATTAAAATCGTACGATAAAAAGAGTAGAACTGAGTTAAGTAAGTAACTGCTATTTTTTATATTCTTTGCAAACCTGTTTCAGCTTAGCTGCAATCTCTTCCGTTTCTTCCCATGTGGAGGCTTTCGCACCGGCAGCCATAGGGTGACCGCCTCCATTATGTTCCGCTGCGATGCCATTAATGACAGGACCTTTTGAACGGAGACGTACACGTATGGTTTCTTCTTCTTCCACGAAAAACACCCAGGATAAAATCCCCTCAATATCTCCAAGTAATCCTACCAATTGGCTGGTCTCTGAAGCCGTTACACCATAATGCTTCAGCACTTCTTTTGATAGTTTTATCGTAGAATAGCCTTCTTCATTCAGTTCAAAATTCTGGAGAATATATCCTTTCAGCTTTGCTACATGCATCGGCGTCTTATACATCTGGTTATATAAAGCAGGTCGGTCAAATGCATAATTCACCAGTTTTGCTGCAATTGACAATGTTTTTTGAGTTGTACTCGGAAATAAAAAGCGACCTGTGTCCCCAACAATCCCTGCATAGATCAAGCGGGCTGCTTCTTCACTTAATGAAGCTTCTTTTTTCTCGAACTCTTCGAATAAATGAAAGATCATTTCGCAAGTAGAACTCGCTGTCGTATCTACCCATTGTACATCCCCATAAAAATCCACTTCTGGATGATGATCGATTTTTATAAGCTTTTGACCATTCGAATATCTCTGGTCATCTATTCTAGCCTGATTGGCTGTATCACAAACAATGACCAATGCATCTTGATAAGCCTCATCAGGTACTTGATCCATCACAGCGAGAAAACTTAATGATGGATCCTGCTCACCGGTCATCCACACCTCTTTATCTGGGAAGTTGGAACGGATGATTTCAGCTAACCCACCCTGGGAGCCGTATGCGTCCGGATCAGGCCTGACATGACGGTGGATAATGATCGTATTGAATTCTTCAATCAGCTTCACGATTTCTTTTCTACTCATAGGAACCCTTCCTTTTTATCTTAGTCTTTACATTAAATCATAGATTTCACTTTACAGGTAGCCATTTCAAATAAAACAAGCTACAATATAGAAGAGAAAAATCAACTCCGGGAGTCGATCTAGCTTGTTTATTTTACCTTTATTCATTGTCATTTCACTAGTCCTTTATATTTACTATAAGGTCATGATTATCCGTACGAAGGACCCGCTGACTCAAGATTACCTTAACAGCAAATCCAAGGTATTCTTAGGTAGTTTCATTTTCTTCTTCGGCATCAATCAATATGTGTTTTACCAGACGAAACTTTCGTTATTCATCGGTCTTTTGTTTTTGGTTTTAGGAATATTCCAAGCTCAATCAGGTTGGAAGGCCAGCAAACATTACCGGAAAGAGTACCAGAAGTTACAATCTAAAACACAATCCTAATGAAAAGTCGCTGCATAAAAGCAGCGACTTTTTTTATTACCTATCTATCAACTGAGCCATCAAAAGAGCCTTTCCTACGATCGCTCCTTCGTGATGAACCTCCACATCAACCTTGGCAAACTTTCTGCCAACCTCAAGGATCTGGGGTTTTATTTCAATTTCACTTTCGATCTGAACCGGCTTAATAAAGTATACAGAGATGTTTTCCACAACTAAATCTCCCTTTTTATACTTCCTTAACAACCTGCTTGAGGACTCTGTAATCAATGATACGAAAACTCCATAGGACATTGTTCCAAGTTGGTTGGTCATTTGAGGTGTCACTTGAGTTTTCAATAAATGAGAATCTTCTCCAGTCTCAATGATCTCCAGCCGGTTTGTCGCCAAATCATCAATCGTTTCACCAATTTGAGGCTGTCTTTGAATCTGCTGGAGCGCTTTCAGGACATCCTGCCTTGAGATAATACCTTTCAGTTTATGGGAATGATCGACGACAGGCATCAGCTCTATTCCTTCCCATACCATGACGTGCGCTGCGTTCGCCAGCGAGGTTTTCGTATGGACGACCATCGGGTTACGGGTCATCACTTTGTCAATAAGCACGTCTTTGTCTTTTCCGATCACATCTTTAGAAGTGACTATTCCTACTACGCGGTTTTGTTGATCGACGACCGGGTAACGGCTGTGCTCTGTTTCCTGGTTATAATCATGCCACGCTTGTACCGTATCCTTTGATTGTAGGAACTTAGCCCTTTCATAAGGAGTATAGATATCGTCTACTAAAACAATCTCTTTCTTAATCAATTGATCATAAATAGCCCTGTTGATCATGGTAGCTACAGTGAAAGTATCGTAACTCGTCGAAATAACAGGAAGTTTCTTTTCATCGGCCAGTTTCTTGACTGTATCACTGGTATCGAACCCTCCAGTGATTAATACAGCAGCTCCTTCTTGGACGGCAAGCTCATGGGCATTCGTTCGATTTCCGACAATCAACAATGACCCTGCTTCTGTATACCGCATCATCGCTTCCAGCTTCATAGCGCCGATTACGAATTTACCTAATGTCTTATGCAGACCTTCTCGTCCTCCGAGAACTTGTCCATCCACTACATTGACAATTTCAGCAAAAGTTAAGCGTTCAATGTTTTCCTTCTTTTTCTTTTCTATGCGAATTGTTCCGACTCGCTCCATCGTACTTACTAAATCTTGATTTTCAGCTTCTTTTATAGCACGATAAGCTGTACCTTCACTGACATTCAAGGTTTTAGCTATCCGACGCACAGATATTTTACTTCCGACAGAGAGCGATTCAATATGTTGGAGTATTTGTTCGTGTTTTGTAGCCATCTGTCCACCAAACTTTCTGACTGTACTAGTCACTATCCGTATTATTGTTATTATACAATTGATACAGATTCACTGCAATTTCTTCCAATAAATTTCTAAAAAAACCACCCCTCATTGCGTACAAAGGCAATGAGGGGTGGTTTTTTAGTTGATATTAAAGCTCTAAGGAATCACCAGGCTCCATAACTAAACCTTTACCGACATTCACTTTTCCTGCAAAGCTTTCACCATCCTGGCTAATTAAGTCGAAGGTGTTGTAGTGAACCGGAACCGTCTGTTTCGCACCGATCCACTCTGCAGCAGTCAGTGCATCTTCAGGTCCCATCGTGAAATTATCACCAATAGGGAGGAAAGCAAGATCGATATCATTCCGCTCACCAATCAACTTCATGTCAGAGAACAATCCGGTGTCACCGGCATGATAAATCGTTTTTCCATCAATGGTTAAAAGGATCCCTGCCGGCATTCCCGTATAAACAATCGTGCCATCTTCCTCGGTATAAGCTGAACCGTGGAAAGCTTGTGTGAACTTGACATGACCAAAATCGAACTGATGTCCCCCTCCGATGTGCATCGGGTGTGCATTCAATCCTTTGTTACCTAAGTACGTAGCCAATTCAAAAGGAGCGATGATTTGGGCATCATTGCGCTCAGCGATTTTAAAAGTATCACCGACGTGATCATTATGACCATGAGTCAATAAAATCACATCCGCTTGCACTTCATCTGCATTTAAGTCCGTATTGCCATTTTCAGAAATGAATGGATCAATTAAGATGGTCTTTCCATTCGCTTCTACCTTCACAACTGAATGTCCATGATAAGATACTTTCACTCTACCACTCCTTTTCTTTAGTTGACCTCACCTAGTAATGCTGCCATGCTTTTTCATATTTTTGAATAAGATGAGGGTCGATTAAGGTGTTAGGCTCCAATGGAACCACTTCGCCTTCAATGTTTACGATTTCCCTGTCTTCATCTTTTCCAAACACTGTCATCAATTGCAGCAGCTCATCTGTTAAAAATTCAGTCTTTGTTTCTATATTGACTTCCGTCAAATCTATAGGTTCTCTCCCTGCCATTACGAAGCCCCAATTTCCAAAGCTCGGGACATCTACATGAAGATTTTCAACATGTAACCCTGCAGACTTTACCGTCTCACTGATCGTCCAATACACATCTGTTGCAAAGACAGGGCTGGTTGCTTGAACCATTGCAGCCCCCCCAGGCAGAAGGTGGTTTCTTACCAATGAATAAAACTCTCTAGTGTACAATTTATTCAAACTTTCATTATTAGGATCAGGTAAATCTATAATGATGACATTATAAAAATCTTCTGTTTTTTCCAGAAAACGAAAGGCATCTTTATTCAATACCTGAACACGTTCATCTTTCAATGAACCTTCGTTTAACTGTAGAAGGTGGTAATTTGTTTCAGCCAGCCTGGTCACCGCTGGGTCCAGGTCTACCAATGTAATGTTTTCCACCTCATCGTGCTTCAATACTTCTTTCACTGCAATGCCGTCTCCTCCACCAAGAACAAGGACATTCTTTGGATTCTCAACATACGACACAGCAGGATGGACAAGTGTTTCATGATAACGATATTCATCTGACGAACTGAACTGAAGGGAACCATTCAAAAACATTCTTGTGTCCCCTTGCTCTTTAGTAAGAATTATTTTTTGATATTTGCTTTCCTCCATATGAATGATCGGGTCTTTGTATAGCTTCTGCTCAAAAGAAAAAGCCATCTCCTCCCCGAAGAAAAGCCCCGCAACTAACAATACACCGATAATAAGTGCTGCAGTTATATGGATTCCCAGTTTTCTAATTTCATTACGGAAATAGTATAGTATGGCTACAGCCACCGCCAGGTTGATACACGCTACAAAAAATGCACTCTTCACCATGCCCATCTGAGGCCTAAGGTAAAAGGCGAAAAGCAATCCTCCGATCAATCCACCTGCATAATCAGAAAATAATACTCGTGCTGTACTTCGGTTCAACTTCTCACCAATTTCATTCGCTTTCCTTATTAATATAGGAAGCTCAAGCCCTGTAAGAGCTCCGATAGTAAAAGTGATGAGATACAAAAACAAGGCATCCGTGCCATCGGGGGCAAAGGCGGTCATACCAAACATAGTGAAGCTGGAAAAACCACCGATTAAAGCGACCATAAATTCAATCCAAACGAAGGTGAGGATCAAATTTTTCATTACCCGTTCACTTATGCTGGCACCTATCCCCATACCCGTTAAGAATAAACTTATGGTCAACGTATATTGTTTAACACCATCACCTAAAATGTAAGATCCTAGTGCACCGAATAACACCTCAAAAATGATGCCACAGATGGAAACAATACCTGATGCCCAGTAGATGACATGACTTTTCTTTATGTTGACTGCTTCCACGCGTTTCACTCCATTTTGCAAGAATAGCTTTATAAATTCTTTATTGTGTCCGTTTCAAGGATAGATTCACCATCAACTGCCCGCTTACTAATTATAAGGCTCTGTTAAAGTTGATTGTTGATATTTAGTCTTCAAAATAAGGACATAATAGTTGAAGAGTTTATATCGATATGAGCGGAGAGGCTGCGGGGAATCGGGAGACTCCTATGGGACGTGCGGGGCAGTTGAGGCCCCGGAAGGCGTTATTCCTTGAGGAGACTCAGCGCCCGCCCCATGGAAAGCGAACCTTTTCCCAGAGCCCTACACGCATACAAACATTTCGTAATGCTCTTTTTTTGATGGATATATCAACACTAAACTTTAACAGAGCCAATTATAAAAACTTTAACAAAAGCCACTATGAAGATTTCATAGTGGCTCACTCATGTCCATTATGTAATGGAAGCACCGATGACTAAGGCAAGACCGATCGAAACACCCACAGAAATGATACCGACTGCAGTATTGTTCTCTTTCAATTTCGTTTCTACTGAAAACTTCCTCGTAAAGAGTTCAAACAGCATGTAGGCAATCATTTGAAGGAACACGCCATATGCTCCCCAGATTAAAGTGTCCCACACTGTGAACGAATGATAGATGGCAAATGCCAGCACGATACATATACCGATGATCTTTCCTGAAATCGACATCGCTACAGCTTGGTTTCCTTGTTTGACTTCTTCCCAGTCTTTATATTGCCGAGTCATCCACTCAAATATTACAAGCCCTACGATTACTACTACTATAGCTATAGCAAAATACCCCAATGTAGCTAAAAATGGACCCATTATTAGTCCCCTCCTTTATTATTTTCCTGATCCAGGACCTCCACCACGGTTTGATGATCCACGCAGGGATCCGGATCCTCCTGAATTATAACTTCCATACATACCATAACCGCCGTAGCAGTCCCCGGTCTGCCGACATGACCGTTTACGTTTTTTGAACCAATCATCTACATCCAGCACTTCATCTAATATATAATAGGCGAGCATGCCTTCGAAAAAGCCGGGAGAGTAATTGTTTTTTACGAATTGATCACTTGCAAGTTCTATCGTTACAAGACCTGGCTCTTCCTGGCTTTCTTGGATGATTACAAAGTGTTCAGGATAAATCAGCGCTTGTCTGCTTTCTACCTGTTCACTAACTTCTACTGGTTTGATCGCGCCTTTTAGACTTTCTGCAACTTCCGGCAAGGTCAACTCTCTCGTCATGTATATCCGTGAAATGCCCTGATCTGTACGAATGGTATCCAACAGAGGAAAGTTATTTTGGACCAGCTGCTCGATTGAGTTCGCCTTTGATTCTTTAACGTTTTTTAAAATCTCAGCACGGCTTGGCTCATCTGGTAAATCATTGTATGTATCTTCTGTATATGAGCCTGACATCCCTCTCATTTGATCATCATTATTTCCAAACATAGTAAAGAGTAAAATGACTGCAATGACTCCTACGACAATCATACCTCCAAATTCTCTCAAGAAAAATCCCCCTTTCTCACAGAATAAGTCGTGCCTAACCAATGGTCAGGCACGATTCCTCTCGTCACAGGTTTACTTATTCATTTTTTTCTTCAATTCGGCCAGTTCATCATCTACACTATCTTTTTTGTCAAGTTCCTCGAACTCATCATCAAGTGAACGGCTGGCAGAAGACATATCTTCACTTGTTTCTGCTTCTGCTTCGTATTTCATAACTTTTTCTTCCATACGTTCAAATCCTTGACGGGATTCATCTCCACCAATATTGGACATGGTGCGATTCATCTTCGTACGTGTTTTAGCTGACTCGGCTCTTGCTTTTAAAGAGTCTTTCTTCAATTTCATCTCTTGATATTCTTTTTTCATTTCATCCAGTTTCTGACGAAGTTGATCAGAATCCTTTTGTGCACGCTCCCACGATTCTTTCAATTGGGCAGCCTGTTCCTGATGGTTATTCTTATCTTCCAGCGCACGTCTTGCAAGGTCCTCATTATTCGCTTCAATCGCTTTCTCCGCCTGTTGCATTCGTTTATCAGCAAGAGCTTGCGCATCATCGTATTTACGCTTCAACATTTTTTCATTCGCGATTTGAGTTGCGACTGCACTTTCCGCTTCGCGGATATCATTTTCCATGTCACGCATGAATTGATCGAGCATTTTCACTGGATCTTCTGCTTTATCAAGCATGGCATTAAGCTCTGAACCTACGACTGTCTTCACTCTTTTGAAAAATTTAAACATATATTGTTCCTCCTTATTTTGAACCTGCAATAATTTTTATCTCATATGATTCAATGTCATGACCGACACTGACCTCTGTTTCACTGCCCCAGGATTCTACACTTAAATAAGTTTCTTCATCCTCGGAAATATAGTCTGCATAACGAGTCGTACGACCATTGATATTCTTACTTCTACCTTCCCCGGTCACTCTCGCTTCTCCCTCTTCGTCTTTCAAATAAACCGCCCCATCATATTCGACTTTCTCAGGGTAAGGTTGATCAATCGGTAATTTGACGGTTTCATAAATGCCCAATTCCAGTTCATCATCCATTTCAGCTGCCAGCCATTTCGTTTGGTTACCCTCTAACAATTGATACGCGTACCATTCATAGGAACCATCACGGTAAGTGATTTTCCCCACCACTTCGTAATCCACAAGATCAAATGTGACGATATCACCGATTTGAATATTGAGTACAGTGCGTTCTTCGACGTCAGACGTTTGTTTTTTTTGATTTGAAAACAACTTAGAAAAGAAACCCAACTTTTCACCACCCCTTCAGTTATGACCTTGTGTACCTGTATGTACGGTTGAATTTCATTAAGGTTTCATTTTTTTCATTTCATTCATTCCCATTCTATCACATACAGGAGGATATACTCAGGCATATTGGAAAAACAACAGACCTTTGAATAAAAAAACAGCAGATCAGAATCTGCTGTTTTCTTCAATCATTTTACTTGTTGATAAGGTCTCTGGCATCCGCATACTCAAGACCTTGAGCTTCTGCTACTGCTTTATAAGTCACGTAACCGTCCAATGTATTGATACCTTTGAACAACGCTTCATTGTCCTGACAAGCTTTTTTGTACCCTTTATTCGCCAATTGCAACGCATAAGGAACCGTCACGTTAGTCAAGCCGATGGTTGAAGTTCTAGGTACCGCACCAGGCATGTTCGCTACTGCATAGTGTAAAACCCCGTGTTTTTCATATGTAGGGTTGTCATGAGTAGTAATCCTGTCGGTCGTTTCAAAAATTCCACCCTGGTCGATCGCAACATCTACAATTACAGAACCTTCTTTCATAGCCTGTACCGTTTCGTCCTTAACTAATTTAGGAGCTTTTGCACCAGGGATTAGTACCGCCCCGATAACTAAATCTGACTCAGATAATGCTTCATGAATATTCAATGGGTTGGACATTAACGTATTGATATCGGAACCAAAGATATCATCCAATTGACGTAACCGTTCTGGATTCAAATCGATGATTGTTACATCCGCTCCAAGACCCATGGCAATTTTAGCAGCGTTTGTTCCGACGACACCACCACCGATGACGGTTACACGGCCTCTGCGCACGCCCGGAATACCTCCAAGGAGAATCCCTTTTCCACCATGAGACTTTTCTAAGAATTGTGCTCCGATTTGGGAGGCCATTCTTCCAGCCACTTCACTCATCGGAGTCAACAATGGAAGAGACCCGTTAGATGCTTGGACAGTCTCATAAGCGATTGCGACTACATTATTTTCAACCAAAGCTTTTGTCAGTTCTGGTTCTGGTGCCAAGTGAAGGTAAGTGAATAAAATCAGCCCGTTATAAAAATAATCATATTCTTCTTGAAGAGGCTCCTTCACCTTCATGACCATTTCCTGACTCCAAGCTTCTTTAGCTGTAGAGACAATTGTAGCGCCAGCTTCTTTGTACTGTTCATCAGTAAAACTAGAACCGAGACCGGCTTCAGTCTCTACGTACACTTCATGACCGGCATTCTTCAGCGTAATGACACCAGCTGGAGTCATCGCTACTCGATTTTCGTTATTTTTGATCTCTTTAGGTACACCAATTTTCATGATCTTTCAACCTCCCAATTCACTCTTTCTATTGAAATCTCCCACTTCTGCTAAAACTATAACATGGAATAATTACTAAGGGGGAGAAAAAATTATTGAAACCCTTTTCATTGTAACAAATCACACGAAGAAATACACCAGTTAACGGTATCTGTGGATCACATCCAAACCGCCTGTAACCTCATAAACAGTTCCGGTGATCATATCTGAATCTTCATGACACAAAAACTCCACAGTTTTTGCTATATCCTCACCAGTTCCCGGTCTTCCGATCGGTGTCTCCTCATCCCTTATACCTTTGGCATCCGATATATCAGACTCTTTCCATTTTCCAGTGATATTTCCCGGGCAAATCATATTGGACGTAATTCCATGTTCTGCTTCTTCAAAAGCGATCGTTTTCGTCAACGAAACTAAACCGACTTTTGCTGCCGCAAAAGCCGAACGGTAAATCCAGCCCGAGGCTGAGCCTGCCCCCTGAAATCCGTAATTGATAATACGACCGAATTTTTGTTTTCTCATGAGCGGAACAACTTCTTTCAATAAATAGAAAACAGCATCTAAGTTTCCTTTGACCATAGCATCCCACTCATCTGAGGAATAATCCATCAGTTTCTTCCTCTCAAAAATATAGGGACCGGCATTATTTACTAAGTAATCCACCCTTCCGAACCGTTTTACCGTTTCATCAACGATCCTTTTCAAATCTTCTTTCTTAGTAACATCCGCTTGAATAATTTGAATCATATGTTTTTTTGAAGAAAACTCCTCAAAAAGCTTCAAAGCTTTATTTTTATCTGATCTATAAGTGATGGTTACGGACACTCCATTTTTGAGAAAGCGCTCCGTGACCTTTTTCCCCAATCCTTTGGACCCTGCAGTTATAATGGCATGTCTCATTGTTCATTCCTCCTACGACGTTTATGAGTATATAGAGAACCGGATATATTTACATAGTAATGTTCGTTCTGTACAATTAGTTCGGCAGAAAGGACGTGCAAGTCATGATTGACTCAACTTCACCTAAAAAAAGAACCCTTGAAACCTATGGGCTGGAAGCTGTACCCGAGCATATGAGAACAACCGCCTGGTATCAATATGCCTTCATTCAGATCGCTATTGCCGCTAATGCCGGCAACTTTTTGATCCCTGCGCTGGCTGTACTGGAAGGCGGCTTGTCTTTCTGGAGCGCGGTTACAGCCACAAGTATCGGAGCATGTTTCGGTTTCCTTTTCGTTTCTTATTTATCTTTACCTGGGGCACGTTTGGGAATACCGGCCCAGTATGCAATCCGATCGATGCTCGGGGTACAAGGAGCTCGGTTTTTATCTTCTCCAATTCGGAGTATTACCTCTCTTTATTGGTTCAGCGTCCAAACGATAGGAGGGACGTATGTTCTACAGCAATTATTTTTAAGGATGACTGGAAATGAAATTCCATTCATTTTCCTCTCTCTTCCGCTCTCAACCCTTATGGTGCTTCTTGCAGTCATCGGATTTGATGCAGTAAAAAAAGCGACGACATACTTTCTTCCTTTTCTCATTCTTGGAGAAGCGACTATACTTTATATTTACTTTACTACAAACGAAGCCTCCACTTCATGGTACGTGCTTCACAACAGCGCATTCGAAGGTTCAATAATGAGCATGGTGTTTTTTTCAAGTCTGGCCTTCGTTCAATATGTGTCCGGGGTCAGTGCTTCAGCTGATATGACCAGATATGCAAAGTCCCCGAAACATGGTTTTTTTGGATTGTTTATCGGAAACAGTATCGGCTTCTTTATTACAGCAGTGATCGGGTGTGCCTCTGCTTATCTATTTCAAAATATAAACCCTTATGTATCAGCCAGCAATCAAACGGAATCCGTCATTTTGATTTCCATTATTACGCTAACAGCCATTATTTCAATGATATCTATCAATATCAGTAATGCTTACACTGGTGGATATAGTCTGCTGAATACCTTCAGTTCTTTGTCGAGGATCAAAAGCGCAATGATTTTTGGGATTTCAGGAGTCATTCTAAGTGGGTTTCCGGCCCTTGTAAATGAGGCAGAAGCCTTTATATCTTTACTAGGCGGATTGATCATCCCCATTTCAGCCGTTATTGTGAGTGACTATATAATCGTAAAAAGATCAACACTTACTGGAAAATCATTAGAACAATTGACAAGAACCACCGGTATCAACCCGTGGGCATTAGTCACAATAGGAACAGGTTGTATTCTTTACTTCGTGCTGCCTAATGAAGTATCCCCTGGCTTCGTGACCTTTCTATCGATCTTTGTACTGTATCCTCTCATTATGAAACGCTTTGGCTATGTTAACGTTGATTGATTAAAACTCCCCATCACCTTCAAGGTAATGGGGATTCATTTATTTATTTGGTTTTTCTTTTCTTTCCACTTCTTGATCGGAACGATAACTTTCATTCAATGCAGAAAGCAGCTGTTGTTCTCCAGCCAGCTCTTGTTCTATCGGATTTTTAGGTTTCTTTCCCATTTCTTCACCTCCGCTATTAATCTTTACAAAACCAGTCAAAATATGCTGTTAACAGTTGGTCTATGTTGAATTGGAACATGTTATAATAAATGTAAGCGAATAGAAAGGGGACATCCATTATGACATTTGAGTATAAGGATATTGTAGTTGCTGTAGATGGATCAGAAACGGCTGAGGTTGCTTTCAACAAAGCAATTGATATCGCCAATCGTAATGATGCTAAATTGATTCTTGCACACGTTGTCGACACACGTGCCTTCGCAACTGTAGAAGCTTATGATCGTTCCCTGGCTGTGCGTGCAGAGCAATATGCCTCGGACCTCCTCAACGAATACCAGCAGAAAGCTGAAAAAGCAGGAGTGACAAAGGTGGCGATTGACATTGAATATGGATCTCCTAAAGTTAAAATCGCCAAAGATATGGCTCCGAAACATAAAGCAGATTTAATTATTTGTGGAGCTACCGGTCTGAGCGCAATGGAGCGGTTTTTCATCGGTAGTGTGTCAGAGCACATCACTCGTTATGCTACATGTGATGTCCTCGTTGTACGTCCGGACCAAAAACCCCCCGAAGAGTGATATAAAACCGCCTTCTCTTATGATAAGGCGGTTTTTACTGGTCTTTTTTAATTTCATGTATGATGTGGGGCAGTTCCGGAAGAATCAAGCGGTTCATTGCAAGTTTTACTGCACCGCTTGAACCAGGGATGGAAAAAACTGCAGTAGTTTCACAGACCCCGGCTACAGCGCGTGATAAAATAGCGGCAGTGCCGATGTCTTCTTTATAGCTCAGCATTCTGAACAATTCTCCAAACCCTGGAACTTCTTTAGTAAGTACGGATTGAACGGCCTCAACCGATACATCTCTTTTTGAAATGCCGGTCCCTCCATTCAATATCACCGCATCAACTTCTGAATTTTCGACAGCTGATTTCACTGTTTCAACAATATGATCATAATCATCTTTGATTATAGAATATTCAATGACATGGTGATTGTCAGCTTCCAAAAACTCCATCATTAAATGACCGCTTTTGTCTGTATTTAATGTCCTCGTATCACTCACTGTAATAACTGTACATCTCACGCTACCAGGCGCCTGTTTTTTGTGTTCGCTGACAGACATTGTTAAAGCTCTCCTTCTTTCATTTTCAAGTGTCGATATTGATAAAACTTCATAGCAAAGTCAGTTACTTGTTTTGTCAACTGATAATTGGAGTAGGCACCTATAGCAATACTAATGAACGGGACCCCTTGAAATATTTTTTTTCTGAACATCAGTATGAATAAAGACTTGAACCCTTGTTTAATGGGCTGTTCAAGCCAGGCTTCATTGGTCAGCTGGTCATCACCATCAAATATGAAAGGATTCTCTTTACGTTCAACCTCATCCATTAAATCTCTCCAGGCAGCTGCCTGTAATCGTTTTGGTAGAGTGGCTGCATGAAACACTTTCAAGGAAATCATCATTTCATAAGGATGGTTCATTTCATGACCAAAAGTCAGGCCTACCAGTTGAACGGCTCTGATATTCATCAACATCATCAGAGGGTAATCCAGCCCAAGCAAAAGCCATCCTCCTGTTCCGGTCAGCCCCCCTTGAGCAAATGAGTAAAGTCTCCCGCGTGTAATTTGTTGATTGGCTATGTAAGTCAGTTGATCAACCGTCAATTCGGATTGAAGATCTTCAATCGTATCTACATTTTCTGCAAAAACCCTGCCCAGTGTGAGGATGCGTTCCCTAGCATCCATTTGAAAGGACGTCCCTTGTAAAAAAGCATGAGTGTGGAAAAACCATGTATCCAGCTTAGAAAAAAACTTCTCTTTAATACCTGGATCCATATTGTCAAACGTCTGGTGCATCCAATCGTCATAAACTCTTTCAAAATCGTTGGCTTGATAATTTTGATATTGCTTCAACCATTTTTTCACATCAGTATGTACTCTTTGTTGTGACATCATGACCACTCCCCTCATCCGATAAACCGTTTCTTTAATTGTAGCCTGAATCTTCAAAAAAAAGCAATTGCCAACCAGAAAAGGCTGACAATTGCTTTTTTAATTATTATAATCCTTTTTCAACAGTGTCACGAGCAATCATGACTTCTTCGTTTGTCGGAATGATCATGACTTTCACTGGTGAGTGCGGGTAGTTCACAAAGGCTTCTTTCCCGCGGACTTGGTTCAAGGAAGGATCCCAATAAACCCCCATAAACTCAAGACCTTTCAGTACTCGTTCACGAATCGCTGTACTGTTCTCACCTACACCAGCCGTGAAGATGATGCCATCGATTCCGTGCATACGGGCAGCATAAGATCCGATATATTTGTGAATACGGGCAGCAAAGACCTCGAGAGCTAATTCAGCACGCTCGTCTCCTTCTTCTGCACGATCTTCGATATCACGAAGGTCACTGGAGAATCCGGAAAGAGCAAGCATACCACTTTCCTTGTTCAATACATTCATAACTTCATTCGCCGTTTTCCCAGTCTTCTCCATAATAAATGGAATCAAAGCTGGGTCGATATTGCCTGAACGTGTGCCCATCGTCACACCTGCTAAGGGTGTGAATCCCATGGATGTATCAATGGACTTTCCACCCTCAATAGCAGCAATACTTGCGCCATTACCTAAGTGGCAGGAAAGCAGTCGAAGCTGATCTACAGGACGGCCCAGCATTTCTGCCGCTCGTTCAGATACATATTTGTGTGACGTTCCGTGGAAACCGTATTTACGGATGCCATATTTCTCATAGTACTCATAAGGCAGGCTGTAAAGGTAAGACTGTTCCGGCATGGACTGGTGGAAAGCCGTGTCAAAGACTGCTACGTGAGGTACATTTGGCAGTACTTCACGGAAGGAACGGATACCAGTCAAGTTTGCAGGGTTATGCAAAGGTGCCAGATCCGATACTTCTTCAATCTCATTGATGACTTCTTCATTAATCAGAACAGATTCACTGAATCGTTCTCCACCATGTACGACACGGTGCCCGACACCATTGATCTCATCAAGTGAATTGATGATTCCGGTGCTTGTCAGTTTATCAAGCAGCATTTTGACTGCTACTCCATGATCCGGAATATCTGCAATTGTTTTATCCTTCTCACCATCCACCTCGATAGTGAATACTGCATCATCTAAGCCGATGCGCTCGACCAAGCCTTTAGTAATGACCGCTTCTTCAGGCATTTCAATCAATTGGAATTTCAATGATGAACTTCCAGCATTTATAGATAGTATTTTATTACTCAAAGTTGCTCAACCCCTTAAAGATTAGGTTCGTGTGTTTCTACCATTACCATTTAATCACCCGTTCTGGTCATTTTCAAGTTCATCGGGCAATGATAACGTTTACTTCTTATATTCGTTATTTTCTCACTATTGTGTCGCTTTATAATCACTGAACCACTGATTCATCTGAGCCAATATATCCGACATCGCATCAGGGTTTTTAAAGGAAGGCAGTTTGACCAGCAAAGCTTGTTTAGGCTTTTTCGTTTCTGGACCTTTCTTTTGTAAAATCAGGATACTTTTTCCATGCTTTTCATTTTTGAATAATGAATCGGACAATTGCAGCATTCCGACGATATGAGCATGTTCCCGCAAGAAAGCATTCAAACTTTTTGATTGATCGCTATCAAATAAAAAGTTCGGAACGATGAACATGAGATAGCCGCCTTCTTTGACATAATTCAAACCTTGCTCAATGAATAGATGGTGGGCATAGGAATGACCTTCATCCGATTTCAGTTCATACCTCGCTGCCTGTACATCATCAGGATAATATCCGACGGGTAGATCAGCTAAAACAAAATCAACCGGCTCCATCAAGAATGGGCGTAAGCTATCCTGGTGGAAAAACTCTATATTGTTTTTTTGCAGATTCGCATTCGCAACCGCCAGCTGGATAAGCGTAGGGTCCACTTCACTTGCATAGGCTGTCAGCGGCATCTCCAATTGGTTCATGACAGAAGTAAGCAGGTTACCTGAACCAGATGCTAAATCAAATAATTTCAGCTGTTCTTTTCCTTCGAATAATTTCGAAGCCAGATACCCCATAAACATAGCGACCGAATCTGGAGTGATCAGGTGCTGTTGCTGGGTAGCTCCTTTCATCCCTTTCAGGATGGCAAGCTGTACCGCCTTGCGGACTTCTTCTTTTTCAAAGTCATTTTTATTTATTTTGGTCAACTCATTCGTAAGTTTGGTACTGAGCTCTTTATTCATATCCTCGAAAGGTCGGTCATTGAACAATACATCTAAAGTCTCAGCTACCGCTTCTAAGTAAGTTAAGTTCATATCGTGAGAAACTGTAGTAGAGGTCTCATCAATCCATTGAAATAATTTTTCTACATGTTCTTGCTTCATTTGTTATTCTCCTTCACTTCCGTGATCTTGAAAACAAATTGACGCATCCGTTTCATGACAAACAAGAATGCGCCAATTGAATATCCTTCATCACCTGCATACGTTTCTATATTAACCATATCGAAAACTTTCTTCCTATTCAACAATCAAGTATTATACAGATTTTTAGGAAAATTGTGTGCGGTTTCATATTTTAAATGATAAAATGGCAAAATAGCACCTATAAAGGAGGAATAATCGTGTCTGATCAACGTAGAAACTTATTCTTTTATTATCACCCAAACAAAGAACTGGATGAGAAGCTCGAGCCATTATTTCAGTTGGCGAGAGATAATGAATTCCAAATAGTTGAACACTCCAAGGACGCTAATATCATTGTTGCTGTTGGTGGAGATGGTACCTTCTTACAAGCGGTAAGAAAGACTGGCTTCAGACAGGATTGTCTATACGTAGGCGTACGGAGTAAAAATGAAGCCGGTTTGTATTGCGATTTTGACATAGATGATCATGATGAGATGGTTGCATCCATGAGAAACGCTGAAGTAGAAGTACGAAAATTCCCGGTCATTGAAGCCACTGTAAATAATGAATCTACCTACCACTGTCTGAATGAATGCAGTGTCCGTTCTACTCTGATCAAATCGATTGATATCGACGTTTACATCGATGATCTTCATTTTGAGACGTTCCGTGGGGATGGGTTGATTGTGGCAACTCCTACAGGAAGCACCGGTTACAACAAATCCGTCCAAGGAGCGGTTGTCGATCCAAAACTTCCCTGCTTCCAGGTAAGTGAGCTGGCTTCACTAAACAACAACCGCTTCCGGACATTAGGATCGTCCTTTATACTGAGCGGAGAGAGAGCATTAACCCTCAATGTCCGACAAGATGGTAACGATCATCCGATTATCGGATTGGATAATGAAGCATATTCCATACGTAACATTAAAGAGTTGACGATCAAACTTAGTGATCATGTCATTAGAACAGTAAAACTTAAAAACAATACCTACTGGGATCGAGTCAAACGAACTTTCCTATAAGATAAAAAAGCCGGGCTTTATACAAGCCCGGCTTTTATTTTTGGTCTATTATTCAATCATGAATTCGTGCCGCAAGCTTCTTTTGTGGCGATGTTGAACCCTCAAGAGAGCTCGAAACTTTTACCTTTGATACACGATATCGCCATCAACAACCGTCATCGTCACATTAGCATCAGCCAGCTCATGTGATTTCAATGCAAATAAATCCCTATCGAGTACCGTAAAGTCTGCACTGAATCCTTCTTCGATGATCCCTTGAGAATCTTCACGTGAAATGGCTTGTGCACTACCTTTAGTATAGAGAGAAATGGCTTCAAATACGGATAACCTTTCTTCTGTCTGATACACTTGATTATCATACGTAGCTCTACGATCGACTGCTGCTCTGATTCCTAACAGAGGGTTGATTTCTTCAATCGGTGCATCCGAACCACCCGCACACCTGATACCTGCATCCAGAAGCGTTTTCCATGAGTAGGAATTTTTCAAGCGGACATTCCCTATCCTCTCGATGACCCACGGAAAATCCGAGGCTACAAAAGTCGGTTGTATATCAAGAACGATGTCCATTTTTCTTAATTTCTCTATAAGCTCTGGTCTCAGGATTTGCGCATGAATAATACGGTCCCTTTCCCCGTTTTTCAACGGGTGAGCAGCAATCGCATCTGCTACAGCTTCTACCGCCCCATCCCCTATTGCATGGACGGCTACGGGCATATCCCTTTTTCTTGCTTCCAACACAAGCGCTTCCAGTTCCTCATTTGTGTGGATCGCCACACCGTATTTATCAGGAGCATCCGAATAACTCTCTGTAAGCCAAGCGGTCCTTCCCCCTAAAGCTCCATCCGAGAAAATTTTCAAAGGACCAAGCTCTACAAATTCTGTCCCTTGTTTATAACCAAGTTCTTCAGCATCGACATCCTCGATTACTTTGTGATGGACAAGTAGATGAGCTCTGAATTTCAGACCACTTCTTTGGATGACATCCGTAAAGGCATCGTACGTCTTTTTGAAACCTCCATAGTAATTCAAATCTTCACTGTGGCCGCCGACCAGTCCATACGTATGCATATCATGGACAGCTAACTTGATGGCTTTTCGTAAATAGTCAGGAGTGACTTCAGGCATAGCATCTTTGATCATTTCTTGAGCCTGATCATGGAAATAACCAGTCGCCTCTCCTTGATCATCACGTTCAATTACACCACCTTGTGGATCTGCTGTATCTTTTGTGATTCCTGCAAGGTTCATGGCTTTTGTATTTGCAAGCACTGCGTGTCGACAAACCCTTGTGAGCATCATAGGATGATCGGATGAAATGGCATCCAATTCATCTTTATGTATAATTCTCTTTTCCTCCCACTGATTTTCGTTCCAGCCATCACCGATGATCCATTCCCCGGGGTTCAACTGCTCGGTATGTTGTTTCAAAGCCTGCTTCACTTCTTCGGCTGACTTCATGAAAGATAAATCCAGACGCATCAACCGCTCACCGTGTCCAATTATATGAAGATGACTATCTGTAAAACCAGGGTACATGACCGCGCCTTTTAAATCATATTCTGTTTCGATTTTATCTTTATATTTATCATATAGTTCCTGGGTTTGTCCCACTCCAACAATCGTACCCCGATCAGTCACCACAGATTCCACCCATTCACCTTCTGTTTTCATCGTGTATATTTTCCCACCATACCATAGTTTCACATCCATCCACCCTTTCTTTAATTTAGTTCTACATATATCACACTTTCCACATAAAGGCTACGTGAACACCTTGAGTAATTCAATCAGTAATGTGTTAAAGCTTTATGAGCAGGGAATCGTTGAAACCGAGAATAGAAAAAGAGCACCTCTAATAAAAAATCCCCTGCCACTAGTAAGTGACAGGGAAGAAATTATAATAAGTCATCAAATTGATCTTTTGTTTTATTTTCAGCCTCATTAACTTGTATGACATAAGTTTCTTCAAGGGCTTTTTCAATATCCTCATTAAAATCTACTTTTTCTTCATAGTAGTTGGCATTTTTACGCGTCGGTTTTGTTTTCGGTGCTTTCGGAACGAATACTGTACAGCAATCCTCATAAGGTCGGATGGAAATATCATAGGTTCCTATTTTTCTGGCGATATCGATGATTTCCAACTTATCCATGGAAACGAGTGGACGGATGATCGGATAGTTAGTCACTTCATTTATAGTGTTCATGCTTTCCATCGTTTGACTGGCGACCTGTCCGAGGCTCTCTCCCGTTGTAATAGATAGAATATCCTGTTTATGGGCTAGTTTTTCACTAATGCGCATCATCATCCGTCGCATGATTGTCATACTGTATCCTTCCGGCATTTCGCGTTGGATTTTCTGCTGGATAGCTGTGAAAGGTACAACATGCACGTTAATCTTCTTTCCATACTTCGACAATTCATTAGCCAGGTCCAAGACTTTCTGCTTCGCTCTATCACTTGTGTAAGGAGGGGAGTGGAAATGAATGGCTTCAATGGCTACCCCGCGTTTCATAGTCAAATACCCTGAGACAGGGCTGTCTATACCTCCTGATAACATGAGCAGTGATTTTCCTGTGGTCCCGACGGGCAGCCCGCCTGCACCGGGGTAATCTTGTGCTGTAATATAAGCGGCATCATGACGTACTTCCACTTTAATTTCTACATCAGGGTCGTGAACATCCACTGTGACCCCTTCCGTGTTACGCAATATATATCCGCCTAACATAGGGTTGAGTTCGGCGGATTTAATCGGAAATTCTTTATCTGTGCGCTTAGATGATATTTTGAATGTCTTTGCATTCTGAGCATCATTGAAAGCCAGCATAACCGCTTCTTTCAATTGTTCCTCTTCTTTTTCTACTTGAACAGCAAAGCTCAAACTATGGATGCCGAACACCTGCTGACAATGCTCCATGACATCATGAGGGTCTTCACCATTCAGTAGAACATACATACGCCCACGAGTTTTTTTAATTCTCGCAGCTGGGAAAGGCTTCAACTTCGATGCCAAATTGCTTTGTAGCTTTTGTTCAAAAAGATGACGGTTCTTTCCTTTCAAAGCCATTTCTCCGTATCTGATTAATATATGATTGAAATTCATCTCGATCTCTCCATTGTGGGTTGTAGTCTTTCAATAACTTTTTTCAATGTATCTATAAAAACGTCGATTTCTTCTTCAGTATTTTGGTAAGACAAGCTTACTCTCAACGCAGACGTGGTCAAGTCATGATCTAAACGACAAGCCTTCAGGACTGAACTGACGTCTGGTTGTTTTGAAGAACAGGCGGACTTTGTAGAAATGAATATATCTTTCTCTCCCAAGGCATGAATAACCACTTCCGGTTTATAACCTGGAAGGGAAAAATTCACGATATGTGGAGCTCCTTGTTTGGGTGAATTGATGACTACCTGTTCAATCCGCTCCACTTCATTCCATAAGTGTTGCCTTAAGGACTTCAGTTTATTTATTTTCTGTTTCCGATTTTCTTCTATTAACCTCAGCGCCTTGACGAAAGCTACTGTGCCAGGTAAATTTTCAGTACCTGCCCGTTGTTCATGTTCTTGGCTTCCCCCGTGTAACAAAGGAAAAAGCGAAACATGATTTTGAGCAATAAGTGCCCCTGTACCTTTCAGTCCATGTATCTTATGACCTGAAAGTGTGCATAAATCAACTCCAGCTTCTTTCAGTGGGAGATCAATTTTCCCAAGTCCTTGGACATGATCGACATGGAAAAAGGCTTTAGGATAATCTTTCAGTATACTTCCAATAGCTTCTATCGGTTGAACCGTTCCTAGTTCATTATTAACGGACATGATACTTACAAGAATCGTATCTTTTCTAATTACTGATTCAACTTGTTGTGGATTTACTCTTCCTTCAGCATCTACATCTAAATAATCGACCTCAAAACCCAGAGATTCCAACGCTCGAAAAGCTTCCATTACAGAAGGATGTTCAACTTTAGAGGTAATCATATGCTTCCCTCTTGATTGATGCTGCAATGCAATTCCTTTGATTGCCATATTATTACCTTCTGTACCACCTGATGTGAAAATGACCTCAGATACATCCACATTCAGTAATTGAGCCGCCTGTTTCCTTGATTGTTGTAATAAATACTCCGCTTCACTGCCAAAACGATGGACAGAAGACGGATTAGCATAATACCTGTCCGCTACTTTATGAAAACTTTCAAGTACTTCAGGCAAAGGGTGGGTGGTAGCGCTGTTATCTAAATAGATCATGGGTTTCGATCTCCTTTTCTACAAATTGCAGTCCATAATTTTATCATAACATGTCGATAAAAGAAATACCTCTCACCATAAAAAAGAACAACCCGAGGGTTGCTCTTTTTTCGTGCAATTCATTTACGAATCTTTCAACTGAAGGGAGTCCAGTAGTGTATCTATACTCAATCTCCCATCTTCAGTTACATCCTTGATCCAGTTTTCGGTGATTATTCGTTCTCCGATAACAGTAGGTACTTCCTGTTCCGGCGCCTGTTCTTTATCAAGAGAGTCATATCGAGAACTCATGATCTTTCCTGCATCTTTTTCGTGAACGGTTAAAGACACTTCTGAGTAGCTGTGCAGGGAAGCAAGTGTAGAAGGTTCCAATGGTCTAAACAACACGAACAGAACAAGTACCCAAACCACCATGGTAGAAAATCCCATCCCTATTATGACCCATTTTTTCATCTTACCACTTCCTACACAAGTACTTTTTCATCTTGTTCAATGCGTTCCACAGCTCCGGGATCCACTTCCTTCAGAGCTTCAACAGTCAATTCGTAGGCCGAATCATATTCATAGGATCGAAACTCTTTTTCCGCCTCCAGAAGCTTAGCAGCCAACAATGGATATCTGCTTTTATATCTGTTTCCATGTTGGATCATACGCTCAGTAATATAGGCTTTTTCCAATACTGCCTCTGCGTTGGCGTGCAGGTGATCAGAAAGAAGCGCTGCTTCTTCTAGATTCTTACTCACTTCAGTCATATCCAGCGGTTGTTTTTCTAAACTCTGAAAGACTATATCAATTCTATCGCTTGTCTCTTTCATATCTTCATAAATGCTGGAAGGAATTCCTGGGATGTTGCTGCGTTTCAAACGGCGGTGCGTCTCCAATAAGTCTTTTTCCATTTTGGAGAGTGTTTTTTTCGCATCCACCTCATCTTTACGAAGGTTTTGAACGCGTTCATTGAATTGTTGATGTTTATCCTGAAGTTCACTCAATTGTAATTGAGTATTCTCCAGTTGTTCTCTAATTTCTGTGAAAGCAGTAGTACCATCTTCTCTTTTATGATCAAGACTGTACATTTTATTTTTCATTTGATTGAACCACGATTTCAACCCACGATAAGACTCTAAGTCTTCATCTCCCAGTTGGTAAGCATATTGAATTTCTTCCAATTCTCTTTCCGTCTCACCTATGACATACTCCAACGTTTCCAATTGGGACAAAAGTGGAGCGTACTGCTTCTCGACATAATTGTGAGCAATCGCTTCCTTCTCCAACATTTGATAGATTTCCTGTATTCTGGATTCGATTTCAGCAAGCAGGTCTTCCACATCTGTTTGGTCTCCCTGCTCTAACCTTGTCACACAGGATTTCAATGATGCTTCGTACTTATGTATTTCAGGCATCAGTTTCAAATGAGAAATTCTATATCCTTCCTCTTCCATCTCATCTAATCCGTTCTTAAGTTCTTTAAGGAGGTCAGGGTATTCAGATCTAGCTTTTTTATAACGATCTGGGAATTGTTCAACATCTTCCTGAAGGGCAAGCAATTTTGTGCGGATGGACTGGACTAATTCATTCGCCTCTATATAATTGCCCTCTTCTGTTAATTCATCGTAATGTTTTAATTCCTTCTGCAATGAGGTGACCCGTTCTTCAAAAATTTGCACCGCATTCCCGTATTGGTGTCGATTTTGTATAAGGCTTCTAGCTATATCTTTCAATTCAGGTTCAATCGACTCAATTTCAATTCTACTGTTCTTTTCAGAATCCAATAAGTCTTCGAGCTCTTCAAACATGCTTTGAATGTCGGCTTCCACGAGTTGAAGTTTCTGCTCCGTCTCAGCCAAAACTTTTTTAACTCGTTTCCATTGGTATTTATCAGCCGCTTCTTCAGCATCAAACAGATCCTCTTCTAACCCCGGTAACTCCTTCGTTAAAATCGCATCCCAACGTTCACGCCAAGCTTCAAACTTTTCTTGTGTTTCACCAGACAAGTTTAAATTCTTGACCTTTGAAAGCTCTTCTGTAACCCTCCTGTTCATGATGTCCATCTTCCATCCCTCGAGACGATCGACTTCATCATAGATTTTTTTACGCCAGATTAATCCTACGATAATGAGTGCTATCAGCAGCACTATAGCCCCAACGACGTACTTCATAAACAGCCTCCTTACAAAATACATAACCAACGGATGTATTACGTTTCGAAATATTAGTTAATTGTCTATTATGATACCATGTAAATAACGTTTTTGGCTAAAATATTTCAAATTTATTAGTATGTTGACAAAAAATTCTAACGAAAAGGAAGATCTGCTCTATGAAAGATGGTCACATCCATACTCCCTTTTGCCCTCATGGAAGTAAAGACAGCTTTAAAGACTATATCGAAAAGGCTATTCAGCTCGGCTATCAGTCCATGACATTCACAGAGCATGCGCCGCTGCCAGAATCCTTCTCGGATCCTGTTCCTGATAAAGACAGCGGAATGTCCCGCCATGATGTACCCGATTATTTAAAGGAAATCAAGCAGCTGAAATATGAATACAGGAAAGATATTGAAATTAATGCGGGATTTGAAGTGGATTACATTGAAGGGTATGAAAAAGAAACCGAGAAATTCCTGAATGAGTATGGCCCGGAATTAGATGCCAGTATATTATCGGTCCATTTTCTAAAAGGAGCTGAACAATGGTACTGCATTGACTTCAGCCCATCCATGTTTCAAGCAGCACTGAACGATTTCGGTTCCATTCATTCACTATATGAAAGGTATTTCCAAACCTTATATAAATCAATGGAAGCAGAACTGGGGAATTATAAACCAACTCGCATTGGTCACATGACTCTCATACGTAAATTCCAATTGCTTTACCCAAGCCCGGACGGGTGGGAAACAATGGCCGGCGATTTCATGAAATACGTTAAGGAGATGAATTATTCTCTCGACTATAACGGGGCAGGAACACAAAAGCCCCATTGTCTGGAAACCTACCCTCCCGTTCACCTTGCAAGGGAAGCTTCATCAATGGGGATTCCGTTAGTTTATGGATCTGACGCACACACCGCGTCTGGTTTGAAACAAGGTTATGAACAAATAGATGTGGACCTGCTACACTCTAGCCGCTAATTTTTGGACTGATTTATAGTTTGACATCAACTCGCTGTACACCTTAACAAAGTGATTAATGGAGGCTTCCGTAAAATAAGGGTCCATAAAATCATTAGGCATCATGAAAGGCGCGTTAAGCAGACCTTTGAATTGTAGTAAACATAGTTTTTCCTTGTAATTGATTTCACGATGTGACGATTTTTGAAAAAGCAGCTGGGAGAATAGATGATTCTCTTTTGCTAAATAAGTCACAAGCATTTCTTTGGCGAATATCGTGTTCAAAGATAATTCTCTATATAATAAACAAGATAGTTGATAATTGGTTTGTTTATAATGTAGTATTTTTCTAACTAAAGAATCTATTGTGAAATCTACTTCCGATAGTTGCTCATTTTCTAAGATTTCAAGGTAAGGTTCAAAATAACTGACAGCCAAGGATTCGAACAATCCCTGTTTGCTATTGAAGTAATAGGAAATCAAAGAAACATTCACATTTGCTTCTTTAGCAATATCTCTGACGGATGTACCTTTAAAACCATTGCTGTAAAACAAGCGGCAAGCTACATCTAAAACTTTATCGCGTGTTACATTCTGTCGGTTCATTATTTTTCCCCCTTAGAAACAAATTCTGTGTTTCTGTGGGTTTTCCTGCTATAAACGTACACCAAATACCGACACTTCCTGCAAAGTATTTGTCGAATAATAGATAAAGGAGTGCAATTATGTTCCAACAAATGCAATACTCAGGTACGAAACAAGAAGGTTATGACTTATTATTAAAGCAATTGAAGGCTCTCATTGAGGATGAAAGCGATGGAATTGCTAATTTATCAAATGCTTCAGCATTACTAAATCAATTTTTAGAAGATGTGAATTGGGTAGGTTTTTATTTATGGAAAGAAGATCAGCTGGTTTTAGGGCCTTTTCAAGGTCTTCCTGCCTGCGTAAGAATCCCATCCGGCAAAGGTGTGTGCGGGACAGCCGTTGCTGAGAAGGCAGTCCAGCGTGTTGCAGACGTTCATGCATTCCCGGGGCACATCGCTTGTGATGCAGCCACCCAGTCCGAAATTGTCGTACCGATCATCAAAAATGGCAAGATCCATGGTGTCCTTGATATCGACAGTCCGTCCAAAGACCGCTTCGATGAAACAGACGAAATCAATTTGAAAGCGTTCGTCGATACTCTCATACCACACTTATAAGCAACCAATATTAACAATGATTCATAATAATCTGCCGGGATGTTTCCCGGCAGATTATTTACTCTCCATAAGTTAATAAAAAAAGGTCTCCTAGATTAAAGGAAATTCCTCATAATCTAGAAGACCATTAAATCATCTAACATTTCAGTATTTCTTGCAGGGTCTGCAGAAGACATCGATATCTCTTTTGAATAAACATTAGGAAGCGGCCACTCCACCACTTAGACCATACAAAAATTCAAGAGAATACGATTACATTCTTTCCGGTTTTTTTCGCTTCATATAGCGCTGTGTCAGCTTCTTGGAATATTTCTTTAGCATCAGCCTTACTCTCTCTAGACCAGGAAACCATCCCTCCAGATACAGTGACACGAGGACTGCTATGTTCAGAAACTTCCTTACGGATACTTTCAGCTAAGGCTTCTGCCTCCTCAGAAGGCATATGAGGCAAATAAATAGCAAGCTCTTCTCCACCCCATCTTGCAGCCAGCCCTTCGGACCCCAATTTTCTTGTAATGGCATCTGCTACCTGCCTGAGGACTTCATCGCCCGTTTGGTGGCCGTAGCAATCATTGACTTGTTTGAAATTATCGATATCAAACAACAAGAAATGACCTCGGTCATCCTCTGACAAATGTTTTTCGATGCATTGGTCTAAGTGATACCTCGAATGCAATTGAGTCAAATAATCCGTAATGATATTCTTTTCAAGCTTTTCTCTAAGTAAAGAATTTGCGAAAGCCAGAGTAGAATGTTGAACGAGAGATTGTAACAATTTGAAGTCATCGAACGTGAAAAAGTAAGGCTTTTTTCGAATAACAAGGGCCAAACCTTCAAATTGTTCATAATCTGTCATAGGAACAGCCATGACAGACCATTTGTTTATAAATTTAAGGCTTGTACTTTCCGATAAATCTCCAATAAATAAAGGCTCTTTCTGTGCTTTTACGAGAGAATTTATGCTTGTAACGAATCTCTTCGCTTCAACGGAGGAAAAGTAGCTTGTGCTACCTTCCAGCACTTTGTAATTGGATCCTCCACTTTCTTCTTCGAAACAGAAGAAGGATACTTCATCCGCTTGAAATGAATCCTTTATTTTTTTTGACATAAATTCGATTTTATCATTCAAACACATATTCGAATTCAAGTGGTGCGAAGTAGAGTTGATCAATTGCAAATCGTCATTCAATTTCCTTGACTGCTGGTACAAATGGGCATTTTCTAACGCATCCCCTGCTGTCTTGGCTAAAGAAACGAAGAAATCTATGACCTTATCAGGAAAATTCAAATACCGTTTGGCATCGACTTGCAGCACTCCATATACACCTTGTCTTCCTCTTATAGGTGCAAATAAGTATGACTTCCCTTCACTTGTGCGGTCTTCTATCTGAAAGTCACCACTTAAATAAGCTTTCATGCTCGCACTGGTTTTCGAGCCGTTATCATAAGCCAGTTGTTTTACAGGTAATCCTTCGTCTAATGTGTAATCTTGTGAAACCAGCAGACAATAATGGAACTCTGGATATATGCGTTGTAAAGTGATTATGATTTCGTGCAAAATCTCATTTGTATCAATGAACGAATGGAATTTAGAAGCGGTCGTATATAAAAGCTCGTTTTTCCTGGTTTCTTCCATTGAAGCAGAAAAACGAATCATTTTGTTTACGAATTTTGTAATTTCATCAATGGAAAGATTCAAAAGTGACGCCTGTCGTTGATTGGCTTCATCAAACCCGACTACAATAAATCCTGTGTATTTGCCATCTGAACCCAGCGGAAAAGCCACCATGTGTAAATCCGTCGCTCCGACGACGATTCTTTTTTCCCATTCCTTAACCACGTTCATATCTTTTTCAGTAAACGCTACACGGTCACACAATAAACCGGAAAATCTGTCATCAATTTTATGAAGATGATAATCCCCAGTCCATTCGTTAAAAAAATAAAATGAACAAAATTCTGCCTGAAAAGTGTTCTTCACATGCCTGGAAAGGTCTGAAACACATCGATCAAAAGAAAAATCAGTCTTGCTGAGAAACATATTGAATAGGTTCTGTTTAAATAAAGGTAGGATTTGATTGTCATAGGGTTGCATAGTCATCTTCATTCACCCGTCTCTCTAATCGTTATGTATATTGTACCATTACTAACTTCCTTTTACTGGTATAAAGATCACTTTTTCAACATATATAGAGATTTTGTTCCATATTTCAATCATGAAGCTGCCAAAAGACTTCAACAGATCTGGATATCTTCTTGTTTCATTTTTTTTGAAAATGTACAATAAATGAACAGAGTCTTTTCAAAAGAAAGTAAAAACATCGGAATGACTCCCTTGACTTATTGCACCAGAAAAATTATAATGGTCGTTGTGTAAAATAAATGGCAGCCTATGTGATCCAACGTTGTTATCATTTTGTTCCTCTTTGTATGAGGTGCATCGCGTAACTCTCTGCTGCTGGGGCGAAGGTGCATGAAAACATAATGAGCAACGGCAGAAGGACACACGGTTCTTATTTTATGCAAAATAAAATATAAAGGAGGAAATTCCTATGGCACGCTATACAGGTCCAACCTGGAAAAAATCACGTCGCTACGGTATTTCTTTAAGCGGAACTGGTAAGGAGCTAGAAAAACGCCCTTACGCACCTGGACAACATGGTCCAAACCAACGTAAAAAACTATCTGAATTCGGTCTTCAGCTTCAAGAGAAGCAGAAGCTTCGTTTCATGTACGGTCTGACTGAACGTCAATTCCGTCGTCTATTCGAAGAGGCTGGAAACATGAAAGGTATCCACGGTGAGAACTTCATGATCCTTCTTGAATCTCGTCTGGATAACCTAGTGTACCGTCTAGGCCTGGCACGTACGCGCAGTCAAGCTCGTCAGCTGGTCACTCACGGTCACGTAACTGTAGATGGCGGTCGCGTTGACATCCCATCTTACCGCGTAGCTCCTGGTCAAGAGATCAGCCTGCGTGAAAAATCTCAAAAACTTAACGTCGTTGAAGAAGCGATTGAAGTCAACAACTTCGTTCCAGAATACCTTACATTCGACGAAGACAAGCGTGAAGGTACGTATTCTCGTTACCCTGAGCGTTCTGAGCTTCCTTCTGAAATCAACGAAGCTCTTATCGTTGAATTCTACTCTCGTTAATAACGAGCTGAAAACCACCGTTTTTACGGTGGTTTTTTTTATGGTTAGTGAACAACATCTCTAATTACTTCTTCCCTTGTAAAACACTATAGACTCCTTTTATTTATTGATAAGGCTCTGTTAATGCTTAGTTATTTCACATGTAAGCTTACTTCAACTAGTTCCGTAAAAGGGTTAGTGTGAGTAAGAATAGAGAAAACAGGGAGACTCATAACGGTAATAAAGAACAAGGTGAGACCCCGGAGAACAAAAAGTTCGAGGAGGCTCAGCGTCCCCCGCGGAAAAATTGTTTCCCTTCCTCCCACACTCTGATACCAAAACGGACTGAAAAAACCCCCAAGCCTAGTCCTGTATGAAATCATTCAAAATATCAACAACAGACTATAACAGAGCCATTGTTAAAAAAAGAAGCTGTCGAAGATTTTTCGACAGCTTCTTCATACAGATTTTACCGGCTTACTGGTAACGAACTAAGAAATATTTCTTTTTCCCTCGGCGAATAATCGTAAATTTATCTTCAATGCGATCTTGTTCATTGATCATATGCTTCATATCCTGATTACGCTCTCCGTTGATGTAAATAGCTCCATTGGAAATATCTTCTCTAGCTTGTCGCTTGGAAGATGAGATTCCTGCATCAACGAGTAGTTGTAGCAATTGCGGGTTTTTATCTTCTGAAGTGTAAGCAGGTACATCTTTAAAACCTTGTTCTATCTCTTGGCCGGACAATGATTTGATGTCTCCGCTGAATAGAGCTTCTGTGATCTTTTCTGCCTGTTTAAGGGCTTCCTCATCGTGGACAAGTTTCGTCATTTCCTCAGCCAGCCTGCGTTGAGCGACCCTTTTCTCCGGCTGCTCTTCCACTTCTTTTTCAAGCTCTGCGATTTCATCCATACTCAGGAAAGTGAAGAACTTAAGGAATTTAATGACGTCACGGTCATCTGCATTAATCCAAAATTGGTAAAACTCATATGGCGTCGTTTTTTCTGGGTCAAGCCAAATCGCACCGCCGGCTGTTTTTCCGAATTTAGAACCATCTGCCTTCGTAATCAACGGCATCGTCAAACCATAAGCTTCGACTTCTTCTTCCCCTGCTGCAGAACGACGCAGCAACTCCAGTCCTGCTGTAATATTTCCCCATTGGTCACTGCCACCAATCTGAAGGGTACAGTTTTCTTTCTCATGCAGCTGTTGAAAGTCGAGAGACTGCAAAATCATGTAGCTGAATTCCGTAAAGCTGATCCCGTGTTCTATTCTTGATTCCACGGAATCTTTTGCAAGCATGTAGTTGATGCCAAAATGCTTTCCGGTGTCACGAAGGAAATCAATAATCGTCATTTCAGATAACCATTCATAGTTGTTGCGCGCAACCGCGGCATTTTCACCTTCATCAAAATTCAATATTTTAGCCAATTGATCTTTGATTTTTTCACTATACTCTTTAACCACATCAGCATCGTTCAGTTGGCGTTCTGTGGACCGTCCACTAGGGTCACCGATCATCCCTGTGCCTCCACCGACTAATGCGATCGGACGGTGGCCCGCTTTCTGGAATCGTTTAAGCATCAATACTGGAAGCAAATGACCGATATGCAGACTATCTGCAGTGGGATCGAATCCACAATATAATGTCACCTGATTTGAATCCAAATGAGATGCTAAACCTTCTTCATCCGTAATCTGGTTGATCAGACCTCTCTGATGTAAATCTTTCAATAAGTCCATTTGACCACTCCTCTTTTTTACTACATATTCATGTTGATTTGCCGTTCCAGTGGTTTTACCCACAAAAATAGACCTCTTCCCTGGGAAAGGGACGAGGTCTTATCGCGGTACCACCCTTGTTGCACAAATTTGTGCCACTTCATTAGATAACGGCTTTTTTATATACCGTCTTCTGATTCATACCAGAAGATAGCTCCAGGTCGTAATTCAAAAACAAATATAGTCTGACTTCCAGCAACCGTCAGCTTTCTGAACCATGGATTTGTTTTCTACTGCAATCCTTCTTTGCTCTGATTATTCAACTATGTAATATTATATTTATCATAAGTTTTACTAAAAAGCAAAGACTGTTTAATCATTGCGTCATTTGGTGGATGTATTGCGACATTTAAAGCGGGGATTGAAGCTTTCGTATCGCCTATTGCGTATTTTGAAAGCATTATTGCGGTATTTCACCCATTTATTGCATAAATCTATGAGACGTTTTCCTTTCTTATGTCCGAACAGTACCGGGTGTGTTATAATATTGAGTGGATTTTTTAGGAGGTATTATTATGTCTGATAACCCGAAGAACGGTCAGAATAAATGGGATTTTACATCCTTATGGCAGAAAGAGAAGATCCAGAAAGGAAGTCGGATCACCTTTGATGTAGTCTGGAATATTTTATTGTTTTTCATTATTATCGGAGTCATCGGTTTATTTTTCGCAGGAGGAGTCGGCGCTGGATACTTCGCTTCTCTAGTGAAGGATGAAACCGTGCGAAGTGAAGAAGAAATGAAGGACAATATATATAATTATGCGGAAACATCCGTCATGTACTTCAACGATGAAAAAACGAAATTAGGGAAAGTGCGATCGGACCTCTACCGTGAAGAGGTCAAACTTAATGAAGTGAGTGATCACTTAAAAAATGCCGTGATTGCTACAGAGGACGAATACTTTAATGAACATAAAGGCGTCGTTCCTAAAGCAGTCATGAGAGCAATCGTTCAAGAAGTGACCAATTCCTCCGTAAAAACCGGTGGAAGTACGTTGACTCAACAGCTTGTTAAAAACCAGATTCTGACGAACGAAGTATCTTTTGAGAGAAAAGCAAAAGAAATGCTGCTCGCTCTCCGTATAGAGCGATTCTTTGAAAAAGATGAAATTTTAGAAGCCTATTTGAATATTGTTCCGTTCGGACGTAATGCAAACGGTCAAAACGTAGCGGGAATTCAAACCGCTGCACAAGGAATCTTCGGTGTGAATGCAGACGAGCTTTCTATCGCTCAGTCAGCCTTCATCGCCGGCCTGCCTCAAGCTCCATTCGCTTACACTCCGTTCCTCAATGATGGCACGGTGAAATCTGAAGAAGGCTTAGAGCCGGGTATCGACCGCATGCATGAGGTATTAGAACGTATGCATGAAGCAGGGTATATTACAGAAGAAGAATACCAAGAAGCGAAAAAATACAAGATTACTAAAAAGAACTTGGCAAAACCTACGAAAACTGCAAACAGTACTTATCCTTTCTTGACTCCTGAAGTGCAGGAACGTGCTGAAGAAGCTATTAAAAAGAAATTGATGAAGGAAAATGGACATACCGAGGAAGATTTGAAAGAAGATGAAGCCCTGGCTGAAGAATATAGGACTCTTGCATCTCGCAGACTAAGCTCAGGTGGTTATAAGATTCATACCACCATAGATAAAGAAGTTTACGACGTCATGCAGAAGGTGAAGGATGACTATGGAAACCGATTCGGCAGGGAGAAGACAGTCTCTTATAAAGTAGATTCAGGCGAAACGGTATCAGAAACGCTTCCGGTTGAAGTCGGCAGCATGGTCATTGAAAATGCGACTGGTAAAATTCTAGGTTTCATCGGTGGTCGGGATTTCGACCGCCAGCAATTGAACCACGCTACGGACGCCTACCGGTCTATTGGAAGTACGATGAAGCCACTATTGGTCTATGGACCTAGCATGGATATGGGGGCGGCTCAACCGGGCACAGTTATAGCCGATGTTCCATATAAATATCCTGGGCTTGATGATTATGTTGATAACTACTCTAAAACTTATCATGGGTTTGTATCGGCTCGTTATGCTTTAGCTCAATCTTATAATGTGCCCGCTGTGAAACAATATGCCAAAATAAAAAACAGAAATCCGGTTAAAAATTACTTGGAAAAAATGGGTGTTTCTAGCCTTCGTAAACATGATTATACTAACTACTCTACTGCACTAGGTGCCCTTGAATACGGTATGACTGTTGAAGAGAACACGAACGCCTATGCAACCTTTGGTAATATGGGTGATTTCGTCGATGCCTATATGATTGAAAAGATCGAAACGAAAGACGGCGAAGTCATCTATGAAAATAAACCAGAAAAAACAAAAGTATTCAGTCCGCAAACAGCTTTTTTAACCCTCGATATGATGAGAGATGTTTTGGAGTACGGGACAGCGCAAAGAGTTAAGAGTCAACTGTCTTATCCTGGCGTAGACTGGTCAGGTAAAACAGGAACTTCCCAAAACTTCAAAGATTCCTGGTTTGTAGCCACAAACCCGAATGTCACGGTAAGTATGTGGACCGGTTATGATAAAATCGCTAAACTGGATTCCGGCTACAGCAGTCGTACTCAAGGTGCATGGGCAGATGTTGTTAATGCTGTATCAAAAATCAGACCTGAATTAATGGTTCCTAAATCGGACTTCAAGAGTCCAGGAGGCATTGTGAGAAGATCGTACTGTGCTACATCCGGACTTCTGGTTTCTGATTTATGTTCATCTGTCGGTTTAGCTAAATCGGATATTTACAACGCTAAATATGTTCCTTCCAAAGTCGATGACAGTCTCATGAGTGGAGACTTTGTAAAAGTGAAAGACCAGCTCGTTGTGGCAGGTCCGAATACACCTAGAGAATTCATCATCGATGGCGGCGGAGTGACACTCAGTCCAGAATTCCTAAAGGAAAACGGGTATACGAGTCCAGCTGTATTAAGAGAATTACTGCCGAACACAAGTAAATGGAAAAATGTAGCGCTCCCTTCTACAGAATCAATCGGGTCTTCCGTATCTACGATTGAAAATGACGGAAAAGCTCCTTCTGCTCCAGGTACAGTGAATGCAAGTGGTTCTACACTGACGTGGAAAGCATCTGCTAGTAACGATGTAGTCGGATACCGTATTTTCCGCGCATCAAAACCTGGTGGGTCCTTCTCATTGTTAGGCAGTACTGTTAAAACATCATTCAGCTTTTCTGGTGGCGAAGGCATTTATGCAGTAAGAGCTGTGGACTACTTCGGCGCTTCTTCAGGTCTTTCTGGTCAAGCTAAGGTCGGAAACCCTGGTGCGCCAGAACCGAAACCAAAAGAGAAGAATGATGACAATTCCGGCAACGGAAGTTCAGGCAATGATAATGGTTCCAGCGGCGGCAATGGCTCCGGTAACGGTAATGGTTCCGGTGGTGGGAACGGCTCCGATGACGGCAGCGGTTCCGGCGACGGCAGCGGCTCCGGTGACGGCAGCGGTTCCGGCGACGGCAATGGCTCTGGTGACGGCAGTGGCTCCGGCGACGGCAGTGGCTCCGGTGACGGCAGTGGCTCCGGTGACGGCAGCGGCTCCGGCGACGGCAGCGGCTCCGGCGACGGCAGCGGCTCCGGCGACGGCAGTGGCTCCGGCGACGGCAGCGGCTCCGGTGACGGCAGTGGCTCCGGCGACGGCAGCGGCTCCGGTGACGGCAGTGGCTCCGGCGACGGCAGCGGCTCCGGCGACGGCAGCGGCTCCGGTGACGGCAGCGGCTCCGGCAACGGAGGCGACTAATTTATAGTAGATGAGCTCGGCCTTTCCAGGGCCGGGCTTTTTTTAATCACTAGAATTTAAAAAATCCAGATATCATGTATAATTGGAAATAGCCATAATTTTCAATCAATCTTTACCAGGTGGTGACTGAATGAAACATGAAAAAAAGTATCATTTTGAGGCGTTCGACTCAAAACAAGGACCAGTAGTAGTCGAAGGCCCTCTTACTTCTGAAGAACTCAGCCAATACACATTTGACAAAAAGCTAACTTCGTTCAGACCCTCAGAAAAGCAATTTGAAGCAATAAAAAGTATCGCTGATTTTGAAGAAGGCAGGATTATCATTGCACGAAACAATGAAAATATTGTCGGTTACGTTACATTCCTTCACCCTGACCCTTTGGAGCGTTGGTCGGAAGGAAACATGGACAATTTGATCGAGCTTGGAGCGATTGAAGTCATTCCTGATTTTAGAGGAGAAAGAATAGGCTCACGTTTATTGAAAATCTCCATGATGGATGAATTCATGGAAAACTATATCATTATTTCTACTGAATACTACTGGCACTGGGATTTGAAAGGAACAGGACTCAACATATGGGACTATAGAAAAGTGATGGAGAAGATGATGGCATCCGGAGGTCTAACCCCTTCACCTACGGACGATCCTGAAATTATCTCCCATCCTGCCAACTGCTTAATGGTTAAAATCGGTAGAAATGTTTCCGAGGAGTCCATAGAAGAATTTGATACACTTCGCTTTTTAACCCGCCATCGATACCGCAAACAGTCAAGGAGGTAGAAAGGCATGTTAGTTGAGGAAATCATGAATAGAGAGGTAATCACCCTCTCCCCTGATGAAACCATTGAGACGGCTTTAAAGCTTTTACACAAACACCATATCCGCCATATCCCCATCGTTGATGAGGAAAACAGAGTCATAGGCATTGTTTCAGATCGTGATGTCAGGGATGCAAGCCCATCAATCTTCGAAAAAGATAACGAACCAGATGAGCTCCAAAACCCTATTCGAAGCATTATGACTACGCCTGTGACAACTGTCCATCCTCTGGACTTTGTTGAAGAACTGGCCTCCATTTTCTATGAACAGGAAATCGCTTGTGTTCCGGTGACTCGGAATGAAGTACTGCAAGGAATTATCACTGAAAAAGACATGTTATACACATTAATTCAATTGACCGGGACCAATGTTCAAAGTTCTCAAATTGAAGTAAAAGTCATTAACAAACCGGGTATTCTCCCGCAGGTAACTCAAGTGTTCGGAAAAAGAAAAGTTAACATCAGCTCGGTTTTAATCTACCCTTACAAACCTGATCCTGATTACAAAATCATTGTTATAAGAATACAAACGATGAATCCGCTGCCGACTATAAGAGACTTGGAAGAGGAAGGCTATGAAGTCCTTTGGCCGAAAGACCCAGGGATGTCATCATGAACTGTAAAGCAGGTTTTGTATACTCAGATGAATTTGTCAATTATCGTTTTACAGATGACCACCCATTCAACCAAATGCGCGTGCTCCTTACAAAAGAGCTCCTAGAGGCTTCACACGCATTGGAGGATAAACTCATTATTCCACCTAGATATGCGACCGAAGAAGAATTGGCACTCGCTCACAGCAAAGCATATATTTCTGCGGTGGACAAAGCAGGAAGAGGATTACTTACAGAAGAAGAAGGGTTGGAATATGGGATCGGCACTGAGGATACCCCTATGTTCAAGGGAATGCATGAAGCTTCTAAGTTACTCGTCGGAAGCACCTTGACTGCAATAGATGCCGTCCTGCAAGGAAAAGTCCAGCATGCGTTGAATTTAGGTGGTGGATTACACCATGGATTTGAACGGAAAGCTTCGGGCTTCTGCATATATAACGATGGTGCAGTCGGTATAAAGTACATACGTAAAAATTACAATTACAAAGTTCTCTACGTGGATACGGATGCACATCATGGAGATGGTGTCCAATGGGCTTTTTATGATGATCCAAATGTATGTACATTATCCATCCATGAAACCGGACGCTACCTCTTCCCTGGAACTGGAAATGTAAACGAACGGGGCTTGAAGGAAGGGTATGGGTACTCATTCAACGTGCCTATCGATGCATTTACGGAAGATGAATCATTTTTAAAAGTTTACGAGACCGCCATGAAAGAGATCGTAGATTATTTCAAACCGGACGTAATTGTGACTCAGAATGGTGCAGACGCTCACTTTCTGGACCCCCTTACCCACCTGAGTTCAACTATGAAAATATATGAAAGAATTCCAAAGATCGCCCATGAACTCGCCCATGAATATTGTGAAGGCAGATGGATTGCACTTGGAGGCGGGGGCTATGACATTTGGAGAGTGGTCCCGAGAGCGTGGTCGCAAATATGGAAAGTGATGCAGGATGACCAACCTTTTGAAGGAATGCTGCCTGAACAATGGGTTCAAAAATGGCAGGACCATTCCCCTGTTCCCCTCCCAAAATACTGGTATGATCCGGAAGGAAGTTATAAGGAGATTCCGAGAAGGAAAGAAATTACGGAAAAGAACGATCAATTACTCGAAAAATCCCTGCAGATCATAACGAATCAAAAGAAATATAATTCCAATTAAAAACTCAGCCACGATTGTGGCTGAGTTTTTAATTACGATTACTATATTCAGGATTCAGTATGACGATTTCAACTCTACGGTTCTTACTCCAATTTTCCTCTGAATTATTCGGAGCCACAGGTCGTGTTTCACCATAAGCTACAGCAGTAAAGCGCTTAGGGTCTAACCCATCTGTATTAGATAGAATATACCGAATCACACTACTTGCCCTGGCACCAGATAATTCCCAATTCGACGGGTACCGATACGTGGAGATTTGACGATTGTCTGTATGGCCTTCAACTTTGACAAAGTTGGGTATGTTGGACAACAAGGTCCCAACTTTACTTAAAAATGGTTTAGCTCCATCAAGGATTGTCGCTTCACTCGTTTCAAATAGAAGCTTCTCTTCTAAAATCAACACGATCCCACGCTCTGTTTGATTTGCAGTAATAATATCGTTCAACTGGTTTTTCTCTAAGTATTCGTCGATCGCCTGCTTCAGTTTTTCCAGGTTCTTCATTTTTTCTTCTTCTATGATTTGTTTCTTTTCAGCGTCTTCCAGTATTTCTGCAGGTGTTTCATATTGATTTTTTTCTTCATCATTTTTATCAATGGTGTCGCTCTCTGCAGGTTGTTTTTGTTCAATTGGTGAAGGATAAAAATCGAAAATCACACGATCACGGAAAGACTCCGCAATGGCTTCAAATTTGACGATATTTATTTGCGACATAGCGAATAAGAGAATAAAGAATACTAGAATCAATGTAATCATGTCTGCGAATGTAGTCATCCATTTAGGAGAGCCTTCGCTCTTTTTTTTCTTTTTCCTAGGCTTCATTGGCCGCTTCCCCTAGAGTTTCTCCTTCATCATCTTCTATAGGTCGGCTTTTATCTTCTTCAGATAAAAATGCACTCAATTTCTCTTCCAAGACTTTAGGGTTTTGACCGGATTGAACACCGATGACCCCTTCAATGATCACTTGTTTCATGAAAATCTCCTGATCTGTTTTGTTCTCCAACTTACCTGCCATCGGAATGAAAAATAAGTTCGCTAACAATGTGCCATAAAAAGTCGTCAATAAAGCTACGGCCATTTTAGGACCTAAAGTTTCAGGAGTAGACAAACTTTGGAGCATGAGAACCAATCCTATGAGAGTTCCAATCATTCCCCATGCTGGAGCATACTCGCCGGCCTTTTCAATGATTGCTCTTCCCCGCTGATGCCTTTCTTCTACTGCCAATATTTCGGCATTCATAATGTCTGTTATCACTTCAGGTTCTATGCCATCGACAGCTAAAAGAATCCCTTTTTTTATAAAGGGGTCGTCAACGCCTTCAATCTCAGACTCAAGGGCGAGCAATCCCTCTCTTCTCGCCCTCTCTGATAACTTGACGAACAGCGCGATTAATTCTCTTAGATTCATATCATTTTGCTTAAAAGCTTCTTTCGTTACTTTAAAAGTAAGCTTGACTTCACTGATATTGAAGTTAACTAAAATAGCTGCAATCAATCCACCTATAACAATGGCGATGGATGACGCCTGAATGAAGGACACAATCCCCCCAAAACCTGCACTGGACATAATCCCGAACATGACCATTGCAAATCCTACTGTCAAACCTATAGGAGTCATTAAGTCTGTCTTTTTCATTGTACTCTCTCCTCAGTTACGTACAGATACATGCTACTTCCTATATCGGTACTATTTCTGCTGAGTTGAGTTTCTTTCAATAATTCGGTGAGGCAAAATTACATTTTGTTCAGTTACCTCTTCTTTATTCATGAATTTCGTCAAGAGACGCATAGCTACGGCGCCGATATCATACATCGGTTGAACGACAGTAGATAGAGTCGGACGTACCATCGTCGCTAAACGTGTATTATCGAATCCGAAGACTTCAAGATCTTCTGGCACTTTCAACCCTTGGTCTTGAGCACCGTGAATGACGCCTAGCGCCATTTCATCAGATGACACAAATACAGCAGTGGCTTTTTCCTGCATCTCGTTCAATTGATCAAATGCTTCGATTCCGGAATCATAAGAATAGTCTCCATTTACAATCCATTTATCGGCATCCTTAATTCCTTTATCTTCCATCGCCCGTTTGTATCCAGCTAATTTCTCATTATTGATAACCGTATCTTCCGGTCCTGATACGAACGCCACGTGCTTGTTGTTGGAAAGCAGCAATTCTGTCGCTTCGTAAGCAGCTTGTTCATAATTGATGTTTACCGCCGGGGTTTCACCTGTTTCATCTACAGTCGCTGCCAATGCTACAGGAACGGAGGCGGATTTAAACGCCTGGATATGTTCATCCGTAATCTTACCACCCATGAAAACAAGTCCGTCCACTTGTTTTCCAAGCATCGCGTTAATCAAATGCAATTCCTTATCTTTATTCTGATCTGAGTTACTCAAAATAATATTGTAATTATACATAGTGGCAATATCTTCGATCCCACGTGCCAATTCAGCAAAAAAGATACTGGAAATATCAGGGATGATCACCCCGACAGTTGTAGTCTTTTTACTTGCCAGGCCTCTGGCAACAGCATTGGGCCGGTAGCCCAGACGTTCTATGGCATCGTGTACCTTCTTTCTAGTTGCAGGTTTTACATTAGGGTTTCCATTTACTACTCTTGATACGGTAGCCATTGAAACATTCGCTTCTCGTGCTACGTCATATATTGTTACATTCATACTATATCCTCCTTTGTCGAATCCTGTAGGACGACTACTTAATAAAATAATCATACGATAGATAGCCTTGTTCCGCAATGCTCGTGCCTATTCTTTGCTAATAGGATACCCATAACATTATAACGAATTACAATTACACAAAAAATAAGTTAGGCTGAATAATTCCAGCCTAACTTATCATACAACGGTTATTTTGTTAATTCATCCATAAAAGTTCGGAATGTCGGGATATCCATCTGCTGCGCAGAATCGGAAAGAGCTACTGCAGGATCCGGGTGAACTTCTGCCATCACTCCATCTGCTCCTATCGCCAAGGCAGCTTTAGCTGCTGGTAATAAAAGATCTCGTCTACCTGTGGAATGGGTGACATCGACCATTACTGGTAAGTGTGTTTCTTTTTTCAATATCGGTACAGAGGATATGTCGAGCGTATTTCTTGTCGCTTTTTCATAAGTTCTAATTCCGCGTTCACAGAGAATTATGTTTTCGTTGCCTCTTGAAATGATGTATTCAGCTGCATTTATGAATTCTGATATTGTTGCGGACATTCCCCGCTTCAATAAAACGGGTTTATTCACGGAACCAGCTGCTTTAAGCAGTTCAAAGTTCTGCATGTTTCGTGCTCCGATTTGAATAACATCCAAGTAATCCAGAGCTTCTTCCAAGTCAGCAGGGTTTACGATTTCACTGACTACAGCCAGGTCGTTTTCGTCTGCCGCCTGTTTTAACATCTTAAGCCCTTCGATTCCGAGACCTTGGAAGTCATATGGCGAGGTACGGGGTTTGAAAGCACCTCCACGGAGAAGCTTCAAGCCTTGGTCTTTTACAGCTTCAGCTACAGTAGAAACCTGCTCGTAGCTCTCGACTGCACATGGCCCCATAATGAAAGTCGGCTTACCATCTCCAACTTTTTCTCCTTTGATTTCTACAATCGTATCCTCAGGTTTTTTCTTTCTGGAAACAAGAAGTGCTTTCCGGTGATCATCTTCTTGTAATTCAAGCGCAGCCTTAAAGATTTCTTTGAATAAATGAACGATGGTCGAGTCTTCAAACGGACCATTATTATGCTGGGATAAGTCATCAAGCATGGCTCTTTCCCTGACAGGGTCAAATCGATTCATCCCTTGCTGTTCTTTGATCTTCCCGATTTCCTTTACTAGATCACCGCGTTTATTGATTAAATTCAATAACTGCAAATTTACCTCATCTAGCTGACTACGTAAATGATCGAGCTGCTGATTACTCATCTTCCTCGTCCCCCTGTGCTTGAATTTGTTTTGAATTTTATCCACTATCTTACGATAATTAGGGACAATTATAGCTAATATTTTACTGCTTGTCATCCCATGAAAGGGCTTACACGAAAAAAGAATAGAAAAATTCACAATATACAAGAAACAGAAGAATTGAGCGAAAAAATAAAGAAGCAGTCTCCCTATAGACTGCTTCTTGTTTTTATTGGGTGGTTACCTTCTTTAAATTACGCTCTGTGATGGACCCATGACTCGCGTTCCACACAGGCTCCTTGCTATTGAATAATAGAACTTGAGGCGACTCATGCCTGATTCCATACTCTCTTGCTATGAAATCAGATAATGGCCGGGATTCCTGCACGTGAAGAATATAACAAGGGATGGAAGAATCTTCGTTGTACTTCACATATTGATTTTTAGCAGAAGCACTGATCGGGCAGGTCAAGCTGTGCTTGAGTAAGAAAAAATCCGTCTCCTTCTCTAACACTTCGTTAAATTGTTCAGTTGTTTCAATTTTTCCTATTTCCATGTTACTCGATCCTCCTATCTCGAAATACACGATTGAATATCTAAACCAAAATGAATGTTAAATGAAAATGGCGGAAGCTGTTAAGCCTCCACCACCTCAGGATTTATTATAGGTTGGATGTTGTTGTTGAACTTTGTTGCTTTTCTAATTCTTGAGCTGCTTCTTCAATAGCTTCCGCTACTTCTTGAGCAGCTTTTTCCGCTTCGTCATCCTCGTTCGTACGGATGTTTTTCACGCGGTCTTGGAAGTATTTTGTTTTATCTTTCACTTTAGCAGTCAAATCTTGAGAGCGCTCAGAGACGTTCTTGGAAAATTGATTAGAAGACTCCACAGCCTTATCTTTCCATTCTCCACTCTTCTCATAAGCAACATCTTTCCACTCTCCAGCACGTTCTCTTAAATCGCCAGAGCTCTTGTTGATATTCTCTCTTAGTTCACGGCCTGATTTTGGAGCGAATAGTAAGGCTACTGCCGCTCCTACCAATCCACCGATTACAGATCCAAGTACAAAATCTCTACCATTGTTTTGATTGTTTTGTTGTTCACTCATTATTTATTCCTCCTTAAGATGATTTAGCTTCTTCTTTTTTTGCTTTCTTCCATAAGTTGATGGCGACCTGCCCCCATTTAATTGCTTGAACGGCAGGATCTGATGGATCTTTTGTGGACTGGGTTAAGCCATTGGAAAGTGACTTAATCGAGTGATTGAAATGTTGCACAGAGTCTCCAATCCCTTTCACCCCATCCACTAAAGTGTTGAGTTTTTGAGATTTTTCGCCTACGTCTTCTGCCAGCTTGTTGGTCTTGTTGAGTAAGGCAGTGGTCTCCAATGTGAGCCCCTCCATCTGTTTCTCAACACCTTCAAGTGTGTCAGCTACATTATTCATCGTACGACGAACTGCTGTAAGTGTCCTTGCCAAAAATATGACCAGGACTGCAAATGCTACTGCTGCGATTAATGCTGCGATATAAAGAAGATCGACCATTCTTCCTGTACACTCCTTCAGTTATGTAATTTCACATCTTAGTAAGTTCCCATTAATGTTTAAAGTTAAACATAATGGTCTTGTTTAATTGGTTATATTCGATACAAAGATTGAAATTTCCTTTAAATTTTTCATATTTTATAGAGCTTATGTGAAAAAAACGTACGGATCGTTTTTAATCCGTACGTTCTTGTTCCCACGTTCAACTTGTGGTTTTACGTAAGCTTTTCATAAGCTTGTTGAAACTTCTGAATGTCCCCTGCCCCCATGAACAAGAGTACACCGTCATTGAATTCTTTGAGCTGTTCGGTATCATCCAAGTGGAGAATATCCGAATCTGGTATCAATTCTTGAAGGTTCTCGATCGTCAGCTTACCTTCGTTCTCTCTGGCCGATCCGAATATGTCACATAAATACACATGATCAGCCAATTTCAAACTCTCCGCGAATTCATTCAAGAATGTTTTTGTTCTTGTATAAGTGTGAGGCTGGAAAATAGCAACGACTGGCCGGTTGGAATATTTTTTGCGGGCCGTGTCGATCGTCGCGGTTATTTCGATTGGATGATGAGCATAATCGTCAACGAGAATCTGCTCATTCCATTCCTTTTCTGTAAAGCGTCTCTTCACACCTTTAAAAGTAGCAAGTTTACGTATTTGTTCAGTGGACATATTTTCATAATGACAAATAGCTATTACGCTTAATGCATTCAAGACGTGATGGTTTCCATATTGAGGAATTAAGAACCTGTCATAAAATGTCCCTCTTACAAATACGTCAAATTCCGTTCCTTCAGAGGTTTCCTGTATATTTTTCGCTTGAAAATCATTGGTGTCTGCCAAACCGTAGTATAATACAGGGACGTTGGCTTGGATATGCTGCAGGTGCTCATCGTCTCCACAAGCGATGATGCCTTTCTTCACCTGCTTAGCCATTTCCTGAAACGCCTGGAAAACGTCTTCTACACTACTGAAATAATCTGGATGATCAAAATCAATGTTTGTCATGATGGCATAATCGGGATGATAGGCAAGGAAGTGTCTCCGATATTCGCATGCCTCAAAAGCAAAGTATTGACTGTTTTCATGCCCTTTTCCAGTTCCATCTCCAATCAAATAGGAAGTAGGATAATTTTCGGAAAGAACATGTGCTAAGAGACCGGTAGTCGAAGTTTTTCCATGTGCTCCTGTTACGGCAATACTTGTGTACTGCTGCAGCCATTCACCTAAAAACTCATGATAGCGATAAAACGGCAATCCGAGCCTGTGGGCTTCCTGAATTTCCTCATGATCATCACTGAAGGCATTCCCTGCAATAACAGTAAGTCCCTCCTGGATATTTTCTTTAGAAAATGGGAGAACATCAATATTCTTTGACTCCAATACTTCTTGGGTGAAAAAGCGCTTTTCTACATCCGATCCTTGTACTTTCTTACCAGAATCGTGCAAGATTTGAGCTAGTGAACTCATTCCTGTTCCCTTGATACCAATGAAGTGGTAAATTGTCATAAACAAGAACCTCCAAAATAAAGTGGGTCACTTTAAGTATAGTATATGTAACAAACGTTGAGATGCGATTTGAATGTCTCCATCATAACAAGATGATGGGACTACAAAAGTTATTTTACCACGGAAAAGAAAAGAGAAAAAGAAATCCTCCTTCCTAAATCGAAAAAGAGGAATTTCAACATGAGGAATACGTTGGATAGGATCCGGAGAAAAAACAATCGTAAACCCATAGGGTCTTGTTCAAGTTTAGAGAGAAAATCGACATAAGCCTTTAAAAGAGCCGACAAAAAAAGAAAAGGCACGAACGAAAAGCTTCGTATGTGCCTCTTATAACAGAAGAACTTAATCTATTTGATATTCCACATATTCTAAGCGAGGATTCGGCTTATATCTGCGGCCTTCTTTAGCTTCTGGTTCACCATCAATAAAAACGTTATCTCCCGTGAAACCAATTCCGATTTTCAATAAGCTTCCTCCGACACCATATAAGTCCACCGGAACTTTGTTTTGTTCAAAAGAGCGGATCCGATCCTCAGTGAACCCACCGCTTACTACTATCTTCACATGTTTAAATCCTTCTTCATCCAGTGCTCGGCGAAGTGCAAAAATCAGTTCAGGGTTTACACCACGAGGGTCGAATGTTCCCATAAGGTGTTGATTTCTCAGGAAATATTTATCCACTAAGTTTCTTGAAGTATCAACACGGACCCCTTTAAGTTGATCACCAAACTCCCGGGCCACTTTCAAGGAATCTGTGATGACATCATTGTTATAATCAACTAACGCAATCAATTGATCTTTAGGGAATTGATCTTGATAAGCTTTTGTAGCCGCAACAACATCTCCCTTGAACATTTGAATGAGTGCATGAGGCATCGTTCCCATTCCTTCTTTACCCCACCATTCATTCATGGCATGAGTGGCTTGAGCTGTCGAACCACCTATGAACGCAGCATATCCGTCTCCGGATTGTTGAGTAAAGTGATCATCACGATCTCCCATAAAAATAATCGGTTTCTGCCTGCCGGAAGAACGTGCAGCTTTCACGACGTTGTAAACGTTTGTTGCTACAGATGTTCTTCTCGCTAATATCCCATCAATTATTCCTTCCAGGAAACCGAAGTATTGATATGGACCGGTAATCGTCAGAACAGTTTCATATGGATTAATTTTATCTCCGTCTTTAAGAGAATGGATTTCAAGTTCTTCCGGATGATCGGCGAAGGTATGGATCAAAGCGATCGCTTCATCGGTTCCACACAACACCGCTTCACTTTTTTGAAAGAATTGCATCGTAACCTTGTTATCAGGAAGGTGTTTCTCGACAATATCCCTGGTTTTCAGAAAATAAACCGCAGAAAACCAACCTTCGGCTACACGTTCGTCAAATTTAAATGTCTTATTAGTCAAACGGCTGATTTCTCCGTTTAATTTACGTTCTATTTCCTTCATGACTTTACTCCTTAAACAATTGAGGTCAATATAAAATTCATTCATCTTCAATCATATAAAATTGAGAGTCAATACACAAGTTTATCTAGTAAATTCCTACCGTCCGTCCATCATATCTTCAATTTGCTGGGCAGATAATAAGATATCCCTTGGCTTACTCCCCTTTTGCTCAGAGATGATGCCATAGTCCTCCATTTGATCAATCAAACGCGCAGCACGATTATAACCTACTTTGAAACGTCGTTGCAGTAAAGAAGCACTGGCACCGTTTTGATTGACGACAAATTGGACTGCTTCATCAAAAAGCTCATCCGTCTCTTCTTCAGAAGATACTTGTCTCATCAATTCTTCTTGATGGAACAAATATTGCGGAGGTGCCATTTTCTTCACATAATTTGTCACTCTTTCAATTTCATCATCAGAAACGAAGGCCCCTTGAATTCTATGAGGCTGTCCTGAACCATTCTCCACAAAAAGCATATCACCTTTGCCAAGCAGCTTCTCAGCCCCGCCTGAATCAATGATTGTACGAGAATCTACTTGAGAAGAAACGCTGAATGCAATCCGGGTCGGTATATTGGCTTTGATAAGACCTGTAATGACATCGACTGAAGGCCGCTGTGTAGCAAGCAATAAATGGATCCCACATGCCCGTGCTTTCTGGGCAATACGGCAAATGGAATCTTCCACATCTTGAGGCGATACCATCATCAAGTCTGCTAATTCATCAATGACGATGACAAGATAAGGGAGTTTTTCGTCCTTCCTACCTTGTTTCATCATCTTCTCATTGTACCGCTCAACATCCCTCGCTCCTTCGTCAACGAACTTTTCGTACCTTTCCTCCATTTCTTTTACAGCCCATTTCAAGGCTGTGGTAGCAGCTTTCACATCTGTAATCACTGGAGAAACAAGGTGTGGCAAGTCATTATAAGGAGCTAATTCAACCATTTTAGGATCGATTAAAAGGAATTTCACATCTTCGTGATGAGCCTTATAAAGCAGACTGACTAAAATCGTGTTGATGCATACACTCTTCCCAGATCCTGTCGCACCTGCAATCAAGCCATGCGGCATTTTCTTCAAATTTGTAACGACGGAGTCTCCGCCAATATCCAGCCCTAAACCAACAGAGAGCGGGGATGAATCATTTTGAAATGCATTCGATTCAAAAATTTCCTGCAGCCCGACCATCTGAGGTTTTAAATTCGGGAGTTCAATACCGACCGCCTGCTTCCCAGGGATAGGAGCTTCGATACGAATATCCTTTGCCGCCATGCTCAGCTTAATATCATCAGCTAGATTGGTAATTTTACTTACTTTGACTCCTGGTTCGGGTTGAACTTCATACCTTGTGACCGTCGGACCTTTCATAGCATTGACTACATTGGCCCTGACATGAAAATGCCTTAAAGTCGTTTCAAGCAACTCCATCTGCTCTTGAATCCAGCTGTCATCTTCGTTTGTCCTCCTGATTGGATCCTCTAAGAGATGAAGGGGTGTTTTGTAGTTTACCCTCTCTTGTGTGCGACGACCTTTTTCGTTCACTAAATCGGTGGGACGATCTTTATTATGTGCCGTTTTTTTTTCTACTGCTTCTTTATTTTTGTTAATATCATTTTGCTGCATATCCCGTGTACGCTTATCACGAGGTGTCATGATGACATTGAAGGGAACGGTTCTTTTCTTTTCTTTAGCTGGTGATTTCTCATCTGATCTTTCTTTTTTCTTATTACTTTGGTCAGATTTAAAGTCTTTGGGATGTGTTTCTTCAGATGTTTCTTCAGATGTTTCTTCAGATGTTTCTTCAGATGTTTCTTCAGATGTTTCCTTATAAACTTCTTCTGTTTCTTCCAGGTGAGTTGAATGATCAAATACCGTATCATCCTTTAACGCAGAATCATCTTTGATTTCAGGGCTGATACCTGATTCTAATTCAGAGCTTTCAGTCCTCCGCTTTGTTGAGTGATGCCTGTCACCAGAGGAAGGAGTTTCTTCGTTATTTTCCTCACTAATTTTTTCCGATTGAAGAGATATTTCTTCTGAGGTCAGGTCCTCAGTATCTTCATTGATTTCGGTTAAGCCCTCTTCAACGATAGACTCAGATTCTTCTTTTACTTCTTCTTCATATGAGTTTTCTTCTTCATGTGGGTCAAGACTTTCAACATTATAGTCCGTTTCATCTAAATATTGAGTTTGTGAAAGATCACCTTCGTCCTCAACTTCATCAGGGAAAGACGACTCTTCCTCGACCTCTGACTCTTCATGAATCTGATGGCTGAATTGATTAAAACTATTATCTATTTCATCATTAACCTGTGTTTCTTCATAACCAAGAGTTTCATTTTCTTCTTGGGAAGACCGGATATTTTTTTCAAGTAAAGAAGAAGTCTCTACTGTTGCTGCTTCTTCGCTTACCAATTGAGTATGCTCGGAACTTTCATCTTTCGTCTGCTCGTCACCAACATTCGGATTATCCGAAGGTTTATGAATATTATTCCCTTCGCTGACTCGACTCCGGAGCCTTCTCCTCATTTCTTCCCACTCTTCATCATTCATACCATAAACTTCTGTTTCCTCATCATTGTCTTCTTCTAAGTTTGAAGAGCCCACAGTACTCTCCAGCTTTTCCAAGCCTACTTTAAGCTGCCTGCTGTGATAACCGTAAATTGGTGAAGGGACATCTGTTGGAGTAAAAGGAACAGAAGAAGTTTCTGGAAGCTCCCTTTTATCCTTGGTTGATTCTCGTTTTGGATTGTTTTTCTTTTCTGTATAATTGTTTACTTCCGGTTGTTGTTTTCTCCTTCTCGGACGCTGCTCTAATTCTCTTTTCGGAGGTTCAGAAGTTTCCTCACTCTTCTGCCTGTCCGGAATTACAGGAAAACGAAATTCTCCTTGTTTCGGATAGCGATATGTCATTTTTGTTTTAGCGTTCATTTCTCTTCTTTCAAGTTCATTCTCAGTTTTTTGGTTTGATTCGTTCTCATTTGAATCAAACCATTGCTTCAATTTATTCTTAAAGTCATTCCACATTACCGTTCACTCTCTTTTCCTATGTAAGTCTTATTGTGGTTACTCTTATTTTAACAGTTTTTTTCATTCCTTTGGTTTACAATCTTTTTAAAAGTGACTTTAGGATTAGTTAGTAATTTTCAACTATGATTAGATGACTTATCACAGAAAATAGATATCTCTCCTCCCCCGCCCTATTTACACAATCATTTAGTAAAAGGCTCTGTTAATGCTTAGTGTTGTTATTTAACATGTGAACTTACATCAACTAGTGCCGTAAAAGGAGTAGTGTGAGGCGGACTAGGGAATGGTGAGACTCCTGCGGGAATAAAGAACAAGGGGAGACCCCGGAGAACGAAAAGTTCGAGGAGTCTAAAGCGTCCCCCCACGGAAAGTGGACTGTCTTCCCTTCCCTCCCACACTCTGATATCAAAACTGACTGAAAAAACCCCCACGCCAAGTCTTGTATGAAATCATTTGAAATATCAACAACAGACTTTAACAGAGACTGGTAAAATAAACAGCAGCCTTTAAGAAGACCGGACAAAAAAAAGCAAAGCAGTTTCCACTGCTTTGCTTCGAATATGAATCTTATACTTCAAACTCCTGGCCGACTTTATAATCATCTTCAAGAACTAAGATTCCTTTTTCTTTAGGAGCATCAGGAAGATTCAATTCTTTTGCTGAGCAAATCATACCGCTGGAAGGGACACCACGAAGTTCAGCGTCTTTGATTTTCATTCCGCCAGGCATGGTAGCCCCAACTTTAGCAACCACGACTTTTTGACCTTGATCTATGTTAGGTGCGCCACAAACGATCTGCAATGTTTCATCACCCACGTCCACTTGGCAGACACTCAATTTATCAGCGTTCTCATGAGCACCTTTTTCTGTCACATAGCCAACGACGAATTTAGGACTCAAATCGAAATCCAGCACATCATTCAAACCATTTTCAGAAAACAAGTCTTTGATTGGTGCAAGCATTTCTTCAGTCAATCTCATTTTTCCTTGACCATCGATATTAAAATACTTGGACGCGTTGAAAATGTTATACCCAAGAAGAGAACCATCGTTCACATCTGTGATTTTCACTACGTCTCCATATGATTCGTGACTTATGGAGTTCTTTTCTCCCTCTTTGATAGGAATAATCAAAACGTCTCCAATGCCTTGTTTATTGTAAAACACATCCATAGCTTAATCGTCCTTTCGGTTTTGTTTTGGTTTTTTCTGTGCAAGGATAAAAATCGGCTCCAACTGCTTATCTTCATATAGGAAAGATAAGGAAGTAATTGGAATTGTTCCTTCTGCAAAGAATTTCATTGCCATTTGAGCTAAAATATCATATCCTTCCGGGTTCTGGACATCCGCAAATATAATAACGTCCTGGTGAGGGATGCTGATTGCCAGTTCTCCTTTGCATTCCGCTTTCAGCTCTTCTAAAACAACTTCATTCAGGATCCGACTTGCATCGTACCCATCTTGAGTGGAATGGAAATAAAAGTCGTTTCCGTAAACGGTGTCTTTTTTCATTTCCACTGGAAGAGAACGTACGTTGAAGCTTGCCACTTCTTTCATGCGTTCAATGGTCCAATTTTCCTTCTCAAGCATCCCTTCATCGATCAATTGATACGACTTCCCAAGGTCCAAGGCATAATAAATCCTTGTTTCTGCGGTATGGTCGGTATAAACCAGTTTCTTTCCACTTTCGGTCTCAGTAGGAAAGGAAGCAGCACGAATGACAGGGAAGATATGTTGTTCTTTCCCGCTCAAGTGATGGGTCTGGTTCATCACCCTGAGTGCCTCTTGAACATGATCCTCAAGCTCGTCCAAGGCTTCATCCCCACGTGCTTCGTACTTTGATATCACGTTCGGGAGTGTGATGGTGATTCCTTCTCCAGAATCACGCCACTCAATTCTGAATGTATCTTTGTCACGATTGTAATGAGTTTTCCATTCATCGTTTTTCAACCGCTCTTCTAATTTTTTCTTCATTTTGATACTTGTCATTTTCATTGTTTTTCCTCCTTAAACAGTTGGAAGAAATTTAGTTCTTAATTCCATCAGCTTTTTAGTTTCCACGTTTACCCTACCTCATTATACACATTGATTCGTCTATAAAAAAGTAAACAAGCTGTGCAGTCGCACAGCTCGTTCATTTGCTTACTTTCGTTAAGAATTCTTCAATTTGTTCAGGCGTTTTTCTCTCCTTACCAACGTATCTGCCAACTTCCTCACCTTCATTAAAAGCGATGAAACTTGGTATTCCAAATACATCATACTCTGAGCAAATATGGATGAATTGATCCCGATCGACATAGACAAACGTCCATCCGTCAAATTTTCTTTCTAACTCTGGAAGCACTGGATCGATGACCCGGCAATCAGGGCACCAATCTGCTGAAAATAATAAAATGGTGGGTTGTTCCTGTATCAGTTCCTCTAACTGTTTATCAGATTCTAAAGTAATCATGAGGTCACCTCCACAATCATTTTAGCACAGGCTCACTCATAATCAATCTTCATGTCTCCTGGTTGAATCAACCCTTTTTTCAAAAGTCCCAAATAGACTATATAACTGATGACTGCAGGGGCAAGGATGTGTAATACCAAAATGGTACCAGCAATCTGCCATGAAAAGCCCATCGACTCAAAGGTCATGATTTGCCCGACGAACCCACTCGTACCCATTCCTGCTCCCGGTGCATTATTTTCCATAGCCAGCCATACAGACGCAAATGGTGCCAAAACTGCTCCAGCTATGGTAGGAGGCAGCAGAATAATCGGCTTTTTCACGATGTTAGCCACCTGAAGCATAGAGGTTCCGATTCCTTGTGCAATAAAGCCTCCAAATCCATTATCCCTGTAGCTGATCGTAGCGAACCCAATCATTTGGGCCGCACAACCGACAGTAGCAGCTCCAGCAGCAATTCCTTCAAGTGATAACATTAAAGCGATGGCTAAACTTGAAATGGGAGCTGTCAATGCCAGCCCCATCAATACAGCAACTACAATCCCCATAATCAGCGGCTGCTGCAGGGTCGCCCAATTAATAATCGTTCCTAGCCCGGTCATGAACCCACCAATAGGTGCTCCAATAAACGACCCTATGAAGAATCCAACCATAATAGTGGCAAAAGGCGTCAAAATGATATCAATCTTGGTTTCCTTACTTACCAGTTTACCAAATTCAGTGGCAATCAATGCTGCTATGTAACTACCGGCAGGCCCTCCTGCCTCAGCTCCAAACGCACCACTGAACAACGAAGCGAATATGACGAGGGGTGGCGCTTTTAAACCATATGCAATTGCAGCACCTATAGCCCCTCCCCAAATTTTCGTATCCATGGCGAACGTTCCCATTTCAATAAGGGATCCCGACAACATCCCAAGTTGAACCTGCTCACCAATCGTTTTCATGATCAATCCGATAATTAAAGAAGAAAATAATCCTAATGCCATATAACTTAAAGCGGTGATCAAATATGCTTGTACAGTAATATGTACTCCTTTTTTCTCTAAAAAGGCCTTCACGCAAATGTCCCCCTTTTCATCTACTTAATTTTATACATAATGGTTACAGCTGTAAACACACTGAAAATATATTTGTTCATAAATTCACAGGTTCAGTTATCGTTTTCATTCTATTGTGTTCTAAAACAGAAAGTTCTATAATTGTGGAATGCAAGCGAAATTTCTGAAAATTTAAAGGGGGAATTATATGCATTCAATAAAAAGCAGGGTGCGCTTTATCCTTTACCTATCCATGGTAGGTATACTGGTTTTGATCGGCTTTTCTACATTCTTCATTAATAAACAAGCCCATTTATCAGAAAAGAGCCACACACTGCAAAGCGCTTTTACAGATAGTCAGGAAATAATGCAGTTGATGACAAGCACCATGCAGCTTCAAAACCAGTTCTTCAGCCAACCAAACCAGGACAACGCTGAAGGTGTTAAAGAAGCGATTCAAACGGTAAACAAGGCTTCTTCCATTTACGCCGAGAAATATGAGACTCATCCTGAAATCGCAGGCCAGTTCTCAAACATAAATGAAAGTACAAAGAATTACATAAATGAATTAGGCCCATTAGTCAATATGTATAAGCTCGTTGGATTTTCAAACGATGAAGGGATGTATAAGTTCATAAATCAATCTTACCAAGAATTCAATTCTCTTATCACAACGGTCGGGGACTCCGGTCTGAAAAGTAAGTTACTTGAATTAAAAATCAATGAGCAAGCCTTTTTGAACGCCCCTTCTGAAGGAAACTTAAATGAATTCAAACAAAGTGCAGACGAATTCAAGACATCGGTTCAATCACTCGCTTTAAGTACAGAAGAATCTCAAGCTCTTGACCGCACCCTGCTTAAATACGGACAGACGTTGACTTCAATGAATAATACATACAACCAGGCAGAAAATATCCGCACTTCTTTCGAAGGTATTGCCTCTAACGTAACTGAACAAGTGAATCTTGTTAAAACTACTTCTGAAGACCTCCTTGCTCAAAACACAGAATCACAGGATAATTTGAAGCAGGGAATTTTCATCCTTCTTGCAATCTTAGGAGTAATAATCTTATTAACCTTATACATTACAGGCACATTGCTTACTCGTTCGATTTCTAAGTCTATCATGACTTTAAAAGAAGGGGCGTCTACTATAGGGGACGGTAACCTTTCACACCGGATCCACACCCATTCTAAAGATGAAATGGCAGAATTGGCAGAGCATTTCAATGATATGGCAGAACGAATGGAAAACTCAGTAAAAAAAGTTTTAAGAGCGACTGGTATCTTGAATACCTCTTCTGAACAATTAACCGAAGTATCAGATCAAACAACAGAGCAGGCAGAAGAAGTGAATGAGGCAATCAATCAGGTTGCCATCGGCTCACAGGATCAAGCTCATAAAATAGAAGAGAGCCATTCATTTATGAGTCAAGTGGCAGAAGCAATAGATAATACGAAGTCGGCTGCAATGGATATCGGCAAGAAGCTGGATGAAGCTGAAAAGGTTAGTCATGATGGCTTGAACACCGTCAATCGTCTTGAGCATACTTCCAGTTCCTTTATTCAATTAGCTACACATATGTCGTCAGAAGTGAGTATGGCTGCTCAACAATCTAAAGAAGTCCGAAAGATTGTAGAAACGATAGAAAGCATAGCGGATAATACTGACCTTCTTGCCTTGAACGCAGCTATTGAATCAGCGAGAGCGGGGGATGCCGGACGTGGTTTCGCTGTAGTAGCTGACGAAGTAAGAAAACTTGCAGAACGGTCAAAAAATGAAGCGCAAAGCATTCAAATATTGGTTGAGAACATGTCTTCACAAATGGAACAATTGAATAAAGAAGCAGAAGAATTCAATGTTTTCAAAGAAACCCAGAATGACGCAGTCACACAAACGAAATCTTCTTTCCACAAAATCACTGAACATGTCAAAGATATCAATAAAGAAATTGTTCAAGTGACCGAGGCAGTCTACAACGCTGAGGAACTGAATGATGAGGTAAAACAACGTTTACAAGAAATCAGCATCATTTCTGAACAGGCAGTAGCGACAGCTGAGGAAGTAGCTGCTTCCAGTGAGAACCAAGTCCATTCCATTGAACAAGTGAATCAATCATCTATGAATTTACAAGCATTGTCCCAGGAACTTTCTTCAGAAGTAAGTCAATTCAATATCAAAGAATCAGATGATGCTGATACTCAGATAGACGAAGAGCCCTCCAGGTACTTTGAAAACACAGAACGCGTTTCTTGACTACGCCCACTTAAGACTGGACAGAAACCTGGCAAAATACCATACTGGAATTATCCGGATTTTTAGGAGGTTTATTAATGGAGTTAACTGTATACTTAGCTGGTCAAATTCATGATGACTGGAGAAATGAATTGAAAGAAAAAGCAAGGCAGAAGGATTTACCTCTTCATTTCGTAGGACCTCAAGAAAATCATGAACGCTCGGACAATATCGGAGAAGACATCCTTGGTGAACAACCGAACTCCATCCACCGCGATGATGCTGCTTCAAGCATCAACAACTTCAGGACAGAAGTCCTTTTACAGAAGTCTGACGCAGTAATTGCATTGTTTGGAGAGAAATATAAGCAGTGGAATACAGCAATGGATGCGAGTGCAGCGATTCAACTAAAAAAACCTTTGATTTTAATTAGACCAGAATCTCTCGTACATCCTTTGAAAGAACTATCAAATCAGGCAAATGTAACCGTGGAGACGATTGATCAAGCCTTAGAAGTACTAGCGTACATCTTTGAGTAAAAAAAGGTGCAGCCCTTCTTAAAAAGGGGCTGCACCTTTTTCAATATTACTGTTGTAATTCCCATTGGCCGCGAAGCAGCTTTACTACATGTGCAAACATTTCTTCACGTTGGATACTTCCATTAGTAAAGATACCGATCGCACCTTCATTTTTCCGCACATCGTTTTTGTTGGCAAATTCATCCATGACTTCACCAAGCTCTTTACCTTTTTCTAAATCCGCTTTTATTTCATCTGGTAAAGGGATGCGGGCACCACTTGCGGTATAGACATTTTCTTTACTATCTACTAATGCACCCCAATTGCATAGGTAAAGGTCACCTTCAATTTCCATGACCCCGCCTTCCAACCCTATGCCTAAATCACATTTATCAAAAAAGGCACATTCACGAGCTCGGTTGATTGCACCCTCCAAAGTCTCATCGTCTGAGAAAGGCTGTGCAGCTACCTTGGACTCGACGTCCATACCAATGACTTCATATTCAGAAAATACCCGCTTTACAGAGTCAATCTTAGTAGGGTTTTGAGAACCTACATAAATTTTCACCATACTATGCACCTTTCTCCTATATTCATTAATGATAATCATAGCATAAAGTCACGTGTGCTGACACCAGCTACACGTGACTTTCAAAATATTATACGTTTTGTCTGATCAGGTCAACCGTATTTTGATCTGTTGTTTTGACAAGATGGACAAGAAGCTCTTTAGCTGCCGCATAATCATCGACATGGATGATCGAAGAAGATGTGTGGATATATCGGGAGCAAATGCCGACTACAGCTGATGGAACCCCATTATTTGCTGTATGGACACGTCCTGCATCCGTACCACCTTGAGAGATGAAATATTGATATGGAATGTTGTGTGTTTCAGCCGTATCTAAAATAAAATCTCTGATTCCATTGTGAGTGACCATAGATTTATCTAATATACGTAAAAGCGCTCCTTTGCCTAATTGGCCAAACTCTTTTTTATCTCCACTCATATCGTTGGCCGGTGAAGCGTCCAATGCGTAGAAAATGTCTGGGTCAATCATGTTTGCTGCTACTTGAGCTCCACGTAGCCCCACTTCTTCCTGGACAGTGGCACCGGAATACAGTTTATTCGGCGTCTTTGTTCCTTGAAGCTCTTTCAGTAATTCGATCGCCAATCCACACCCATAACGGTTGTCCCACGCTTTTGCTAAAATTTTCTTCTCATTGGACATTGGAGTGAACGGACAAATCGGAACGATCGGCTGGCCAGGTTTGATGCCGATTGATTCAGCATCCGATTTATCATCAGCACCGATATCTATCATCATATTTTTGATTTCCATCGGTTTCTTTCTTTGTTCCGGTGTCAAATTGTGAGGAGGGATTGAACCGATCACACCAACGATCGGACCTTGATCTGTGATCACCTGCACCCGCTGAGCGAGCATGACCTGGTTCCACCACCCTCCCAATGGTTGGAAGCGAAGCATACCATTTTCAGTGATTTGAGTCACCATGAATCCCACTTCGTCCATGTGCCCTGCAACCATGACTGTCGGCCCTTTTCCATTACGTACACCAAACACTCCGCCAAGGCGGTCCTGGACGACTTCTTCTGAGTATTTCTCAAGCTCCTGCTTCATAAACTGACGGACCAAATGTTCATTAGCAGGTGCGCCTGGCAGTTCTGTTAACGTCTTAAAAAGATTTTTTGTTTCTGTATTCATTTTATGTACATCTCCTTTTTATGCGTCTTCTTCTATTTTAACGGACTTTTGAAACCGTTTCTACTTATCTGATAGTTATGTTTTACATTTCCTTTTATCGGGAATTTTTAGTATACTGAATATTAGAAATAAATGTTTTGAGGTGATGGTTTGATGAATTGGAAAAAAGTAGCGATCGCCGCTGGTGTAGGAGCATTGGCAGGCTATGTAGTCAAAGAGCAAATCAGCAACAAGCAAGGGGTTACACCCGAAAAGGCTTTGAAAATCGCTAAAGAAGCATTTAAGAAGCAGGGACCTATCAGTGGTTCATGGATTTACATGAAACCAGAAGAGTTGAACAAAAACGGAATAAACTACGATGTTTATCGTGGAGGAATTTCCAAAAATCAAGATGGTGAGACATCACAATTTGAATTTTACATCGATACAGAAACAGGAACAATCGTCGATGTAGCAGAAACAACTGCATAAACTTGAAACTCCCTGTCCTTCCTAGGACAGGGAGTTTTTTTATCCTTGATTGTATGAGTAGGTTTCCCGCTCAACTTTCTCAAGGATTTCGCCATTGGTATCGAATTTTAATGCTCGGTAGTAAGCATCATGATAAAACGTATACCAGGCTTTTCTTTCATATCCATAATTCATCCATTTTTGTTTCTCATGTACAGACGTGACTGGAAAATCATCATAAGCGAGCGCCCAAAGGACATTTTGGTGCGCATGAGTCGGCATAATATCTGCCATATGGATAAAAAGTTTTTCCTCATCCTCAAATACGATGATGGAATGACCATCGCTGTGACCACTTGTGTGAATCATTTGAAGTCCGGGTAGAATTTCTTTTGAATCTTCATAGGTATGTACTTGATGTTCAATCGGTTTCCAATTCGATTCCCAATAGGTGTTCTTGGAACGTATATTCGGATTTCTCATCTCCTGCCACTCCGTCGAACTGGTGTAGATCTCAGCATTAGGAAAAGCAGGAACAAGATCCTCCCCCTGCCACATAGTAAGCCCACAGGCATGGTCGAAGTGGAGGTGAGTCATGAGCACAAGATCAATGTCATCACGAGAAAGCTCTAATTTTGTCAAAGAAAGATCAATGGACGATTCTTCCTTTACTCCGAAATTTCTTTTCTGTTTCTCGTTCACTTTCCCATTTCCCATACCGGAATCTATCAATATTTTTTTGCCATCCAACTCCAATAATATCGGGTCGGTTCTCAATTCAATTTGATTCTTCTCATTGACGGGATATTTTTTACTCCATAAAGGCTTCGGTACGACTCCAAACATAGCTCCCCCATCCATATGGGTAACTCCACCATTCAGCCAAGTTAATTTCGCGCGGCCAATTTCCATCATTTCCACAGTCAACACTCCTCCGTTACAAATATAGCTCTAGTCTACCATACAGACCAGAGCTATTGTAAACGCTATCATGTTGTGAATTTTACTTTACATCTGTAAATCGGCTGTCCTTTGGCAGAAAACTTCTCTTCATACTCAGTAGGTACGTTCAGAGGATCTTCATCTGCATGCAAATCGACGGAAACGTCTTCTAAAATCATTCCATATTGTGAAAAACTGACTATTGAATATTCAAAGAACCCTTTATTATCTGTCTTAAGCGTGATTTCTCCGCCTGGTTTTAGAACTTCTTTGTATTGGTCAAGGAAAGTGTGATAAGTCAACCTTCTTTTTTCGTGTCTATTTTTGGGCCATGGATCTGAGAAGTTCAAATAAATGTGATCCACTTCATTCGTCTCAAACATTTCTCTGAGATCTTCAGCATTTTCATTCACCAACCGGACATTATCCGTCTCAGCCTGTTTCACTTTTTTCAAGGCACCGACAATCACACTTTTGACAATCTCGATTCCGATGAAATTTATTTCCGGATGCTGCTTTCCCATCCCAGCAATGAACTGGCCTTTGCCTGAGCCTATTTCCAGGTGAAGCGGCTGCTCTGGTTTATTGAACTGATTATTCCACTTCCCTTTCCATTCAAACGGCTCTTGAACGACGATATGATCGTTCTCACGCATAAAATCGTCTGCCCAAGGTTTATTTCGTAAACGCATGTTCCTAATTCCTCCTTCATATCGTTCAGCTATGTTAAATGACGCAAATGGCTTTTATTCCCCATCTATACGAAGTCAGGGTCCTATCACTCGTCTGACCAGCTGACTTTCCTTGCTCATATCACTTCAACACTTGATTCAGAAAACTTATCGTTAAAATGTTACCATGAAGTCGATTGTAATTAAAACTTTTTATAAAAATCTATGCATCCACGCGCATACAGACATAAATCCACCTTAAGGTAATGATATGGAAGTTATTTCTTTTACAACGTATATATCTGTCTTCTACCTACAAATATAAGATAATTGAAGGGTTGGGTTGTAAGCGTTTTCCGAGATAAGATAGTATACGTGCATTGATATTGAAACGGAGGGATTTTTAAATCCATGAAAATGATTCTTGAAACATTGATTCTTGCTACGTTCTCCTTGCTATTTGCCGGTTATGCGATGTTCATTTACCCGTTTGAGAAGTTGAATGAAAAAATGAGTTCAGAAGTCAGAGAGAAAAAACTTAAATATACACCTACAATCTCATAATAATAAAGAAACAACCATCGGCTGACCGATGGTTGTTTTTTTAAGCTCATATGATTCCATGTTCCGTCATCATTTTTTTAAGCTTTTCTGTGCGGACGTCAGCTTCTTCATATTCGCCCCTCATTTGATGCCATTGAATGAAAGATAAAGCTTGAGAGGTTGCATACCAGATCATCCGTTCATATAAGTGAGAATTTGGCTCAATTCCGTATTCCATCAACCACTTCTCCCAATCTTCTTCAGGAATATAAGAATAAAGCAGCATTCCTAAATCAAGAGCAGGATCTGCAACCATGGCATTATCCCAATCGATCAAGTAAAGTTGATTATATGACGATAATAACCAGTTGTTGTGATTGGTATCACAGTGACATACGACATGTTTATCATGGTGGATATTATCAACCTTGTTCTCAAGGAACTTGATTGCTTTATGAATTTCTATTCTAGAATCCACACGATCAATATATTTCTGATTTTCAATCAGGTCTTTCAACACTTCATCAGGTGATAAGGGATGCTTCCCAAGCCTCATCAACATATCCAGCAGTTCTGAGGAATGATGGATTTTACTCAATAGAGCGGCCACACGTGGATGCTTCATTTCTTCAGGCTTCAATTCTCTGCCTTCAAGCCACTCTTGAGCTGTAATCACATCTCCATTTTCTAAACGTTTGGTCCAAACAAGCTTGGGCACAATTCCTTCGGCTGAGAGCACAGCAAGAAATGGAGACGAATTTCTTTTTAGAAATAAACGTTTCCCCTCTGTCTGAGCATAATATGCTTCTCCTGTAGAGCCGCCTGCTGGTGTAACCGTCCAATCATTTCCAAGTATATGTTCCAACCAATTCACCTTCAATTCCTCAAATCTTCCTGTGATTTCTTCATGTCGTTTATCTAAATACTATTATATACTACTTTGGTCATGTTCCAAAGCGCATTTCCCGTACAATTCACTCACCTTAAATTAGATTAACTTATTTTTCTACTAACTTTCAAGAAATAACTTTTATCCGATCAAAATCGCTCTTTGATGCTCCCCTGTTTGTATGGTGCATTCAGAGCAGCTTCCTACCTGCCCATCCACCTGATACACCAACGGATGAGGTGAAGATATTTTTACACTTTTCGCCTTAATTTGAGTGACTTCCTTGAAGATCGTGTGTTTTCCAAAAAACACGGTTACAAATAATAATAGCAGCTTCCATTTTGAAATCGGTCCGACAATGAGTACATGGAAATAAGGTTTACTGATATCTGCCCCGGGTGCAATGTTCATCCCTCCACCATAATAAGGAGAATTAGAAATAGTGACCATCATAGATTTCTTAATCGACCTTTTAACACCATCTATTTCCATATCCATTTCAATCGGTTTATAGTTCATCAAGCTTACTACCAATGCGATCGGGTAGGTGAATGGTCTTACACGAAACCGTTTGATCCATCTCCGGAATGAAGGACGGTTGGCATACGAAGCTACATACCCGTCAAGCCCAAAGCCTATACAATTCATAAATAAACGAGTTCTCTGTTGGCTGCTTTGCCTGTTGGAAAACTTTCCAGTATAAATCATCTTTTTCTCTGAGGATGTAATCAACTTCCTGAAAAGATCCACCCCTTTGTCGGACTGACCAATCCCTCGTGCGAAATCATTACCGGTACCGACAGGGATGAACCCAATAGTAATATTGGAATGCTTTCTTAAGCCGTTTAAAACTTCATATAAAGTTCCGTCTCCTCCGATAACAATGACACATTTGATAACATCATGGTGAATGGCAGCAACTTGCTCTGCAACACGCTCCGCATGCCCTTCGTATTCAGTCAGGAACGTCCGGCAATTCTTCTTTTTGAATAATTCATCTTCTTTTAACTGCTCGAATAATTGCTTCCCTTTCCCCGAACCTGCATTTGGATTGATGATGACGATGTACAATAAGCATTACTCCTAACGAAAGTCCATTATTATTCTATTATACTGGTAAAACATACGTTTGTCTTTCTCTTTTCCATACATCCACCGTGAATAGAGGAGACAGTAAAGTTAGCAATTTTGTAAGAAAAAAACAGAGAAGAGGCAGAGGCAGCGGTGCGAAACGGGAAAAAGCTCAGAGTAAACTCCGAGCTTTAGCTATAAATCTTACCACTCTTCATATGTACTTTCTTCTTCAATATCCCATTCTGGTCTTTTGATGGCGGACGTGTGACAATGCTTCAATAAAGACTCTGCTGTTTTCAGCTGAAGATGTTTTAAAGGAGACCCGTCTTTCCGTTTCTTTTGAAACCATGTGTCATACTGCTCTCGTCCAATAAATTCTGTCATATAAGGTGTTTGCACTTCTTTAAAGGAAAGCTCTGGTGCTAACACAACTTTTTTATAAGGAAAATCCAGGTCATAGGTTTGAAGTACACTTTTCACATAGGTCTCCGTCCGCCTCAGCGCAAGAAGAGGATTCAGGATTTTCGACCCAATGCCGTTCTGTTCAATATGCCAACTATGATTATTTGAAGGATGGACGATTGTCCCCATCGGCATGTCTAAATAGTGAATGATTTCAATTCCTAAAGGACCGATCAATATGGTGTTTGCTTCCAACTTCGCTTTCTTGATTTCAACGGTAGGTTCGTACATGACAAAATATGTATCAGGGAACCTTTGAAGGTAATACATCAGGCGTTCATCGCTATAATAGACACGGTCTACAAAAGACTTCTTTCTTAATGTTGTAGATGCCCATTTCAATTGAAAAGGGTACAATCCATTTAAAAAGTACTGTTTCAATTCATGGATGTCTTGAGGCTGGGCTCGTTCTCTTTGGTGTGAGGCTTGTCGGTTTCCGGACTCCTCTTCCTTTTGCCTTTGAAACAATTTTTTAAGCTTTTTTTTCTCAAGCGGGCCTTCCTCAGCAGCAGCTTCTCCATAGGATTGTTCCAAGGCCCCCTGCATAAATAAGTGATGGATTTTTTTCCAGTTTTGTTTCTTCAATCGAATATACTGCGAAGGATACTGATAGATATTCGATTCATACCTGGAAATGTAATCGCTCAGTTTTATCAATTGAGCCAATATTACCTTTCTCCTTTCAAAGGAATATCAGAGACAACCTCATATTTATTGAAACGCTTTGGATGTATTTGGAATATCGAAAAAGAAGAGACTTTGAGTTCAAAAGTATCCTGAAAAATGGATGGTTCTCCTGTGGCCACAAGTGGAGACTCTCCCCCCAGGTTCTTTTTAGCTATGGTGACATGAGGGTGGTAGTTTCGTTTTTCCTTTTGAAACCCTAATGCTTCCCCAATCTCTTCAACTTTTTCTTTGATTTCCATCAATGGAGCTTCTTTTGTTACATCAGCATAAAAAACACGTGGCTGTTCTTTATTCCCAAAGTAGCCAGCCGGACCGATCTGGAGGCAGAATGGGTGAGGCCAATGTTGTTCTTCCAACTTCTTTTTATAGGTTTCCACGTCTTTTTCTGAAGCAGAACCTAAAAATTTCAACGTGATATGAAAGTCTTCTGGTGATGTCCATACCTTATATTCCAACGATTCTGCCAATTTTTTCTGCCATTGAATCAGACTATCTTTAATTTGTTCGCTGACACGTATTCCAATAAAGTAATGACTCATGCTGTCAACTCCTTCCTGGAAGAATTTGTCCACCTATTGACTTTAAAAACAAGTAAAATTCCTAAGAAAGTCATTCCTGAGAAAAATCCATACATCCCATTTACACCCCAGAAGTCAATGACGACTCCCCCAAGAAAAGTAAATACAGCATTCCCAAGTCCATTGCCCACAGCCGAATAGATACCGACAGCTGTCGCACGGACGTCATCAGGGGCGAGCTCACGTATAAGGAGTAAAGCGGCAGGAATATACAAACCCACCGATATACCCTGGACAATGGTAGTTGCATAGACTACTTCGGATGAGGGTTCGAAATAATAGAGCAGCCAACGTCCGCAGGAAACAGATGCACTGAAAATAATGACGAATATGATTCCGAAACGATTGATGATTTGTTGAGAAAACTTCATGAAAGGGGCTTCACTTCCAGCCGCCAGCAAAAATGCCAGACCGACTCCTGATAACGTTCCCCCGACCGATAGTATGAACGTTCCAAAATAATAGTTATTTGCCAATACCGGTCCAAAAATTAAAAAGGTCGACACTAAGAAAAGTAAAAAAGGCTTTTGTTTGATTAAAATCTTCAACCCTGTTCGAAAGGAAACTGAAACCTCATCCGCTCTTTTAGGAAATTGAAGCAATGAGATTATGGAAAGAAATAAAGCAAGTGAGAAAAAGTAAAAAATCCAGCTTAAAGAGCCGGTGTGATCGGTTACACGTCCAACGACAAAAACCGCAACTGCAAATCCGATTGCGCCCCATAAGCGGATGTTTCCATACTCTTTATTGTTTTTCTGCACAAAACTCAATGACAAGCTATCTGATAAAGGAACGATTCCCGATTGGAACATAGCAAGACAGATGATACCGATTAAAAGGGTGGGGAATATCTGCATCCATGGGTAGATGAGCCCAAACATTGATGCAGCAAGCGCAGCAATTATCAGAAGAAGTTTAGGCCGTCTTGTATAATCACTGATCATTCCCCATATAGGCTGCATAAATATGGTCAATAAAGGAAGAGCTGATAATACGATTCCGATTTGAGTGTGATTCAGGCCTTTTTCCTGTTCCAAATATACGGACAACAGTGGAAAGAGAGCACCGAATCCAAAAAATGCGAATAAATAAAACATCTGAATGAAGCGGTATGTTTTTTCTGTCGTTGATTTAGCCATATTGTCGACCTCTCTATTTCGTTAATTCGTACAAAGAAGTAGCGTATATTTGGATTGCCGTCATCATATCAGAAAGTCTCACATGCTCGTCCTTTTGATGAGCTGTGTCAGGGCTGTCATTGAACAGGGCACCGAATGCCACCCCTGATTTTAGAGAACGGGCGTACGTTGCTCCTCCGATTGCTATGGCTTCTTCATTTTTATTAGTCACATCATTATAAACTTTTAATAGTGTCTGCAGGAACGGATGATCTTTTTCCATATAAATAGGCTTCAAATGATCATAAACAGAAAACTCTCCTCCCAGATTTTCAGTGAATTCCTTAAGAGTAGAAACGATTCTTTCTCCCTCAGACGTAACTGGGTAACGCAAGTTCAAACCTACCTTACATTCCTGGTCATCCATGGATACTGACCCTAAATTCAAAGTAAGCGCACCGGAGGCTTCGTCGGACATTTTCAAATCAAGTCCGCTTCCCGCTGAATCTGTGAACGCTTCATGCAGCTTATGAATCAGCTCACTTTGTCCACGGCTCAAACGTACCTTCTTCAAAAATTTCAACAACCCTACAACTGCATTCACTCCATTCTCCGGCTTACTTGCATGAACCGATTCCCCGTATAGAGTAAGTTTGTAGATTCCTGATTCATTTCCTTCTTCTGCCGTTCCTTCAAACTTATCCTCTTCCAAAAAACTATGAAAATCACTTCTTATATCCGTATTGGACTTCACGATTGCTACAGCTGCATCCGGAACCATATTCAAACGATCCCCACCATTGAAAGTGAGCACCTTTACAAGGTCCTCATTCTCTTCTGATGAGAATGGGAACGTCATATAGCTGTCAAGCAGTCCTTTTTCAGCATGAATGACAGGAAACGATGCATCAGGAGAAAAGCCATACGAAGGCATTTCTTCTTTATTAAAATAATACTCCATTCCTTTCCAGTCCCGTTCTTCATCTGTTCCAACGATAAGACGAATCCTCTTCTTAGGTTGAAAACCTTGATCTTTCAATAATTTCATAGCAATGTAAGCTGCCATGACCGGCCCTTTGTCGTCTTGCGCTCCTCTGGCATATAACTTCCCATCTCTGATTGTTGGTTTGAAAGGAGGAGTGGTCCAGCCGTCTCCAGCCGGAACGACATCAAGGTGACCGAGAACCCCTATTAACTCTTCTCCATCTCCATACTCGATGTGACCCGCCTGTCCATCAATATTTTTGGTAACAAATCCATCTGCCTCTGCAATGGAAAGCATTTCATTTAATACATCATCGATGTGTCTGCCATATGGAAAGACGTCACTCTCTTCATAGACACTTGGTATAGATAAAAGTTGACTCACCTTTTCTATAAACTCACTTTCATAATTCAGAGAAAGATCTTTGATATTCATGAAGACGCTCCCTTTCCTACAATTTTTTCAAATGTTGGTCTATCACAAACCGCATAAAGTTCTGCTTCTTTTGGAATCGGTTCGTCTAACTTCCGATTGATTGCTAAATCATTGCGGTCTGAAATCAAAGTAGCCCCTTCGTCCAACAACTCTTGAAAAGCATCCCGATATATAGTCCAGTGATTTCTCAAGGGGATATGATATAAGTCCTCTCCGACCGACCTTCTCAACAGCTGACCGTATATCTTTGAAACACCCTTCCGAAAAGCGGAACGAACTGCCAGCGAAGAAATCGTCTCGTTTGAAACGATAAATTCATCAATCTTAGCATGCATGAAGTTCTTGATATGTTTTTCTTCCATTATTTCTACAACCGTATGCACTTCAGGAGCAAGTGCCTCTATAGAAGAGGAAATCAATAACGTTTTTCCATCTACCATCTGATCAAAGCTTAACCGCTCATCGGCGAAGATAAGTACAGATCGTGCCTCTTTGACATTCGCTTTTTCCAACGTATTTAGATCTGATCCATCCCCTTTTATGTAATGGATATTATCTTTGAGAATCGGCGCTTCCTTTAATTGATCAATAATGACGATGTCACAAGAAGAATCTGTCTCTAACATTTCCTGTACAGCAAATTCAGCCTTTTGTGACCAGCCAATTATGATGAAATGTCCACTATCTTTGTACACAATATCACCCTCCAGACGTTTTTTTCTAAATACAGCCATACCATCTATGATTTTCCCAATCAATACACCGACCAATCCTATCCCGACAATATACAAGAAAATGGCTATGAGTCTACCGCCCATGGTCTGAGGATAATAATCCCCATACCCAACGGTCGTCACCGTGGTCATGACCCACCAGAACCCATCAAATACGGTTGGAAATGTATCATTTTCCACAAGAACGATTAAAATAGAACTGAGTAAAACAAGTACTGCACTTGAAATGAAAAGGACGGTGTTGTTAAGCCTTACCATTTTAAAGAAAAACCTTCTTAAAACTGTCATTTGCACGCCTCCTTCATTTGATTTTATGTAAATTCGGTGAATTATCTGTAAAATCTGAACATAAGTATAGATTACCTATCGACAGTATTGTAAAATGAAATCAACTTCATAGAGTCACTTGCCCACAATTTCCAAACACTGATATTAAGGAGTGGTTTTTTGAATCATCCATCTTCCCGCATGCTCAATCGTATCAAAGCTGTGTACCTGTATATAAGAGATACAGGGCCGGTAACGACAAATGAGCTCGCTGATCAATTCGGAATCACGGATCGAACTATGCAGAGGGATTTGAGCATTTTGGAATACAACGGTCTGGTCTCGAGCCCGCACCGTGGAAAGTGGACTGCTACTGAAAAAAAAGTTAAAATATCATAAATAATAATACATCACCCGGAATCATAGATCCGGGTGATTTTTTGTCTATTCTAAGTTTGTTATGGACAATAAGTAGTCAATTTCTTCATCCGTCAATTCTCGATATTCCCCTAAATCCAAGTCAGGATCCAACTCAAGATCCCCCATCCGGATACGCTGCAGATAGAGGACTTTTTTTCCAACAGCTTCGAACATACGTTTAACTTGATGGAATTTCCCTTCTGTAATCGTCAACTCGATTTCAGATTGTTCATCAGATGAAAGAATTTCAAGTTCAGCAGGCTTAGTTTTATACCCGTCATCCAAGGTGACTCCCTTGGTGAACAAGCTTACATCCTCTTCGGTTACCTTCCCTTGAATAACTGCATAATACGTTTTCCCGACATCCTTCTTCGGAGAGGTCAACTTATGAGCAAGTTTTCCATCATTCGTAATCAGAAGGAGCCCTTCAGTATCTTTATCCAATCTTCCTACAGGAAACGGCTCAAAGACCAAATCCTCAGGCTGCAGTATATCGATCACTGTTGTATCATGTGCGTCTTCAGTAGCCGAAATCAAATCTCCCGGTTTATTCATCATCAAGTATATGAACTCGCGGTAATCGACTTCCTCTCCCATAACAGTAACCGAATCTTTCTCTGGGTCAATGTGAGTTTTAGGACTCTTTTCAGGTTGTCCATTCACTCTGACGTTTCCGCCTTTCAACAACCCTTTCACTTCTTTTCTCGTTCCGTAACCCATATTTGCCAGTAATTTATCAATTCTCATATAAGTCCCCTCCTTTTACGTTCGTTTTAAAAATTTATCCAAAACCCTTATGCGTCCACCCAACAGACGTTCGAGCAATGTTGTTTTATAGATTAGGACTAAATACACAATTCCACCTGTGCCAATGCTGAAAATCAGTACAACCAAGGCATCCAGACGATTCTCTATCGGATTAAGGAACAGCATCATCAGCCATTTCACTAAGAACACACACAAAGCCATGATGGCAGTAAGGATCATTACAAGTAATGTCCGTTTATATAATTGTTTATAAGAAAATTCAATGGCACTGAAAATTCTCCACAAGTTCAATATGACGGCAGCCGCCACTCCGACTCCCGTTGCAATAATGGCTCCTTTTGCTCCAAACATCATTATGAACCAAGTATTTAAGGAAATTTTCAATAAAATACCTGTTCCCAAGCTGATGACCGCAAAATTCTGTCGGTTGATTCCCTGAAGAATCGAAGACGTAACAGTGTATAAAGCCAGGAAAAGACCTACTGGGGCATACCAACGCAGGAGGTTCCCTTTAAACTCTACTTTGTCTACACCATAGAATGTTCCATACGCTTCAATAGCGACGACAGATAATCCTACCACAGCAGGAATAATCAACAAAGCGACAATCTGCAGTGCTTGGTTCACCTGGTTATTCAATTGTTTCATATTATTTTTCGTGAACGATTGAGTAATTGCTGGTAAAAGGGCAAGAGAGAGTCCGATGCCTAATGTTACAGGTATCATCACTAACTTGTGACTCAAGAAATTAATGGCAGAAAAGGCCCCTTTAGCCTCTTCACTTAAACCAGCCGCCTGCATCGCTTTATAGAAAGTAAATTGATCCACCACTTGATAAAGAGGAGTGGCAATCCCTACTAATATGAATGGTCCAGCGTAACTGAACAATTCTTTGAACATTTCTTTTGTTGTAAGGCCGTACGTATATTCCTGCTCTTCCAATTGGCGGTCCAGGTATGGCTTTCTTTTTCGCCAATACCTATACAAGACGACACATGAAGCAATACCACCAATAAAAGCGGCGAATGTAGCGAACCCGATCGCTTGAGGAAGAGGTCCTTCCAACATCTGATAGATGACAAATACTGAGGCAAGCAAGAAGATGATTCTTACGATCTGTTCAACAACTTGAGATACCGCAGTAGGAGCCATAGACTCGTACCCCTGGAAAAAGCCTCGTGTGATACTCATTGGTGGAATGACCAGTAATGCAAAGCTGACCATTCGAATAACCATGGCTCCATCTTTTACTAACTCTTCGTTACTGCCAAACGTCTGCATAGCGATTCGTTCAGCAGAAAAGAATAGGAATAGAAAAGCAAGGACGCCCATGATTGCCATCAGCTTTATACCTGCACTCAACATCCTCCGACCTGTTTCGTAATCTCCTAAGGAATTATACTTTGAAACAAACTTAGAGACCGCCACAGGAACCCCCATGCTTGATAAACTCAATAAAATAGTATAGGGAATGTAAGCGATAGAAAACAAGTCTGTTCCTTCCTCTCCCACCATATTTTCAAATGGGACAGTATAGATCATACCAAGAAATTTGGACAGGAAAGTTCCTGCAGTCAATAGTAGTGTACCTTTTAAAATCTTCGACATATTTATTTCTTCACCTTCATAATCATTGTAGAATCGACCCCATCTATTTTATCATAGATAGGGGTAGAACAATGAATCGAACGGTAGAAAAAGAAAGGAAGAACCTCATGACGTATCAAGTAACCATCATAGGTGGAGGCCCCTCAGGGCTGATGGCTGCCATTGCAGCAGCAGAACAAGGGGTTAAAACCCTCCTTATAGATAAAGGAAACAAATTAGGAACTAAATTAGCCATATCCGGTGGAGGAAGGTGCAATGTAACGAACCGACTGCCGGAAGAAGAAGTGATTAAGCATATTCCAGGAAACGGAAAGTTTTTGTACAGTCCTTTTTCTGTGTTCAATAATTATGACATCATCGACTTTTTCGAGAGCTTGGGTGTGGCGTTGAAAGAAGAAGACCACGGCCGCATGTTCCCTGTGAGTAACAAAGCCAAAGACGTGGTACAAGCTTTACTCAACCGAATGGATGAGTTAAATGTAGAAATCAGAAAAAAGACCCCTGTAGAAGCGATTCATTATGGGGATGAAGGACATCAAATCATATTACAATCGAACGAAAAGATTACTACGAAATCCGTCATTATCGCAGTGGGTGGGAAAGCAGTCCCCCACACAGGAAGCACAGGCGATGGCTATGCATGGGCTAAAAAAGCAGGGCACACGATAACAGAATTATTCCCTACGGAAGTACCGCTCATTTCCAACGATCGATTTATCAAGAATAAGACACTCCAAGGGTTGTCTTTACGGGACGTAGATGTTTCTGTCATGAACCCAAAAAACAAACGAATCGTCACTCACAGAATGGATATGTTATTTACTCACTTCGGCTTATCAGGTCCAGCGATACTCAGGTGCTCTCAATACGTCGTGAAGGAATTTATGAAGGGGCATAAGCCTGTAATCATTGAAATTGACGCTATGCCTGACAAGAAAGAAAATGAGTTATTACAAGAAATCATAGAGTCTACAAACGATCAATCGAAAAAAACCTTCAGAAATGTAATGAAGGGTATCGTTCCTGAACGTTTTCTGGATCACTTACTGGAACTGATTGAAGTCAGTCATGAAGAAAAAGCTGCCAATATTTCCAATCAAAAGATACAATCGCTTGTAACCCACCTGAAACACTTCCGCATTCATGTTGTAGATACACAGCCCATTGAAAAAGCGTTCGTAACAGGTGGAGGAGTTTCAATCAAAGAGATCATACCGAACACCATGCAGTCTAAATTAATGCACGGCCTTTACTTCTGTGGTGAAATCCTTGATATCCATGGCTATACAGGTGGATACAATATCACATCTGCTATGGTTACCGGACGTGTGGCAGGGATGCACGCAGCGTGGGAATCCATGGGTTAAAATAAAATGAACGACGAAATAAAAAATCGAGAAGCATTATAGGCTTCTCGATTTTCTTTGTTGATATTCTCTTTCTCTTCCCAACTCCCGGTTAATCAGTTCCTGCATTTTTTCTCTATCCTCTTTTTGAACCATAGGATCATCTGCATGCCAATCCAGCGTGTACACGATATAAAAACGCCTTATTCTCCTGAAATAAATCGTAGAGTTAGGGAATTTGTCAAAATAGCCCCGCACCATTTTCCTTCTTGAATAACTCCATCTTACAAGTTCGATTTGAAACCCCTCCGAACATATATTCGCATCAATTATAACGAGAAAATGAAGGGATCACAAGCTTTACTTACTCAATAACTTTATTATCGGTTTTTGCTTATGCTTCAAGCTGTGTGTATATTGTTCCTTCATTCGTCCCGAACTTTATGTGAGTGAATAGCGGCCGATCCAGCATAAAAGATATCTCTGTTTATTAAGAAAAAACAATACCACCCTCTAACCGAACACGGCTTACCAAATAAACACGAGTCCCATAAATGCAAATAATAGACTGCAGCTAATGTATAAATACCCGTATACTCTTAAGGCTTGATAAGAATTTGTCAGCCCAAAGATTCCTACAAATGCCAGCCAAAGGATAATAGATATATAGAGAATATGTTGAAATAGAGAGATGCTTTCCCCTAAAGATGCCAAATAAAACCCTATCGGAATCCATACGAGCATAATCGCATACTTCCAATTTAAATATGTATTTCTTTTTCGTTCCAACTGCACCATGTATAACACCTCTTTGAATAAGATAGGAATTCCACAGCATGTTCAATGTGTCTATGTTTATTCATAGAGATTTTCTTTTTTTTGCTTTCTCTATGATTTCTTTAATAAAGGGTCCTTTTTTCTTCGTATATGTAGATCGTTCAAATGCATAGGAAGATGCGAGCCTTTCTTTTATGTTCGATCCCTGAAATTTCATTTCCGACCTTGTTTTTAATCGCTGTTTTTTCTTTCTCAAATAATTCAGGCCACTCATCTTGGTAGTCCATCAGTTGCACTTTATGGTTCGACATCGACTCCCACCTTTAATTTTTTGGCTTTGTTAAAATCTATTGTTGATATACCTTCATAACAACAACAAGCATGAACAGAAACTTTTTTTTAAAATGGAGATAGCTACTATCTTCAATATAAAGGAGTAGGATATGTTTTCCAAATGAAAAGATTAGTATCTTTCAAATATAAAAAAGCCTTTGGAAATATTTCCAAAGGCTTCTGTGATGTGGCAGCGTCCTACTCTCACGGGGATCGACCCGACTACCATCGGCGCTGAAGAGCTTAACTTCTGTGTTCGGCATGGGAACAGGTGTGACCTCTTCGCCTTCACCACCACATCGTATTTTATTCTGAGGTAAACCCTCAAAACCGGATAAGGAAAACATTTCAACGGTTGAACCAATTACGCTTTTCACGAACGATTAAATCAGATAGATAAGTCGTCGATCTATTAGTATCCGTCAGCTCCACGTGTCACCACGCTTCCACCTCGGACCTATCAACCTCATCGTCTCTGAGGGATCT